>JAMLHK010000021.1 GCA_023957155.1 Chitinophagaceae bacterium
GCAAGTCTTTGTAAGGGGTTTTCAGAAAACCCTTTGTAAAAGCTGCTGTCTTTCAACGACCGGATAATGTAAACATAGTAAGCCATAAAATTCAAAAGCCCCGGATAAACCGAGGCTTTTGCGGACCGGACGGGACTCGAACCCGCGACCTCCGCCGTGACAGGGCGGCATTCTAACCAACTGAACTACCGATCCAAACTATATCATTAGATATAACAGTAAAAGAACTTTTAAGCTTTTAGGACTCGAACCCGTCCCGACCTACGGTTGGGACCGTGACAGGGCGGCATTCTAACCCTGCCTACCGGCAGGCAGGCAACTGAACTACCGATCCTTCCAAATCAGGTATTTCTACCTTTATTTTTCAGGACGGCAAAGATAGGATTTTTGGCTTCTTACCAAAAAGTTTTTTAAAAGTTGCCGCAGTCCCCGGGCAGGATCATCGGTTTCCGCCAGGCAGTTATGCGTTATGCTCAATTATCCCGATATATATGATTTGCATCCCGGAAATTTTCCGGGAATTTTTACCTTTACCTCATCTTAAATTGCGTTATATGACAACAAAAGAAACCTTCATCCTGCATGGCGAAAACCTGCTGAAAAAAATAAAGGAACTGATAGCAGAGGGAAATATCAGGAAAATCACCATTGCCGATAAGTCCGGGAAGGAATTAGTTACTTTTCCGCTAACAATAGGTGTGGTAGGTGCCCTGCTGGCTCCCGTGTTTGCAGCTATAGGTGCACTGGCAGCACTGATCGGTGAATGTACCATTACCGTGGAGCGGGAAGAGTCTAAGCAGGAAAACGACCCGGAGCCTAAAACGTAGATCAATAAAAAAAGCTGCAAAAGCACCCCTTAAAAAGTAGGTTATTCCCTGTTTTATTTGAACAGATCTTTAAAATTGCTCTTAAATTCCTGCCATTCTTTGGCCGCCTTGTCAAGCGCTTCATCCACGCCCTGTTTTGTTTCTTCCCAGGTTTCCGCTGTGCTGTTTTTGATCTCCTCTAATTTCTTGTCGAGCTGGGAGCGGGTATCCTCCAGTTTTTTCCGTGCTTCTTCACTTTTCTTTGAGCCGTCTTTTTTCAGGGACTCTATTTTTTCGTCTATTTCCTTTTTTTGCTTATTTATGGCGTCTGAGGCTTTTTCTTTTTGTTCGTTGAGGTAAGCGCCGACAGTATCGGCTTTTGTTTCTATACCTTCTTTGATCTTTTCTGCGCCCTCTTTTAACTTTTGATCTGCAGCATCATTGCCGGTATTGTTGCAGGCCATAAATGCGGCTGCACAAAGCAGGAAAAAATATTTTTTCATCATTGTAATTTTTAAGTAAAAACGGATAGGCATTCCTGCCTGCCTGTCAGTAAAACAAACATCGTTCCAATTAATAAAAGGTAGGTCCCGATTACCGTCAGGTATTAATTCGGAGGGAGTAGGTTGTTAGCGAAGGGACGTTACAAAAATGGTTTGTTCACTTTGAGATTTCTCGGTAAGTTGCAAGTCAAATCTTTATCAACCTTAAATGCCTGAAATGAATCGTAGCCGTTATACAGTGGGACTGATCATGCTCACTTTTTTTGTGATCTCTTTCCTGACGAATATTACCGGGCCCTTGATTCCTGATATAATACAGGGATTTAACCTGAGCCTTACGCTTGTGGCGCTGCTTCCCTTTGCTTTTTTTATAGCTTACGGGGTAATGTCCATTCCGTCAGGAATACTCCTTGAAAAATACAATGAGAAAAAGATGATGACTGCTGCTTTTGCCATCGCCTTTTTCGGATCGCTGATCCTTGCACTTTCACCCAATTACCTTAATGCTGTATTGTCGCTATTCCTGATTGGCTGTGGCATGGCTGTATTACAGGTAGTTATTAATCCCTTGCTTCGTACTGCAGGCGGAGAGGAAAATTATGCATTCAATTCCATCCTGGCCCAGTTAATTTTTGGACTTGCCTCTTTTGTTAGTCCATTGGTTTATTCCGGTATGGTGAATAAGCTTCAGAACCAGGAGATTCATGGGGGATTGATGGGGCTGCTCAAGCAGCTTACGCCGGAGAATTTGCCCTGGATATCCCTCTACTGGCTCTTTGTCCTGATTGCTATAGGAATGATTATTGTTATTCTGGTGTCCCGTTTTCCCAGAGTCGAATTGAGCCAGGGAGAAAAAGCGGGTACCTTTCAAACCTATATTGATCTTTTAAAAAAGCGGGTGGTCATCCTTTACTTTATTGCACTTTTCAGCTACGTGGGTCTTGAACAGGGGGTAGCAAACTGGATCTCACAATTCCTCTATACCTACCACGGGTATGACCCGCAAAGTACAGGTGCTGAAATAGTTGCTTATTTCTGGGGATTAATGACGGCAGGTGGTGTATTGGGACTTTTACTGATTAAGTTGATGGACAGCCGGAAAGTATTGATCCTTTTTACCACCCTCGCTTTGGTTTGCTTAACATTGGGACTGTTTGGGTCCGGGAAAATAGCATTGGTCGCTTTCCCCCTGATTGGTTTTTTTGCGTCTGTAATGTATCCTATTATTTTTTCCCTTGCTTTAAATTCCGTGAAAGAGCATCATGGATCTTTTGCCGGTATACTGGTAACCGGAATTGTAGGGGGAGCTGTGGTTCCGCTTATTGTGGGTTCACTGGGAGACCTGGCGGGGTTACGCTATGGAATGCTGTTTGTTTATATTCCTCTTATCTATATTCTGAGTATTGGTTTTTGGGCAAGGCCCATTATTACTAATAAAACGATTTCCCGCAAAAGAAAATAGCCATTGATCTGCAATATAAAAGCTATACGATGAACCAGGAAGTGATTATCGGGATTGACCTCGGGGCAACGAATATTCGCGGCGGACGGGTAACGGGTAAAACGATTACGGGCATTCACGAAAAGCCGATACGGAGTAGGGGGACTGTAGAAGAGGTGCTACAGGATATTTTTGATATCGTTGATATTTTGAAGAATGAAGCCGTAGCAGGAATCGGCATTGGCGTGCCGAGTGTTGTAGATATCGAAAAAGGTATTGTTTATGATGTACAATATATTCCCTCCTGGAAAGAAGTGCCATTAAAAGATATTCTTGAAAAGCGGTATGGTGTGCCTGTTTTTGTAAATAATGATGCCAATTGTTTTGCCCTGGGGGAATTTTATTTTGGCAAGGGTATTGGTGCTGACCAGATGATTGGGTTAACCATAGGTACGGGTATCGGTGCAGGAATAATAATAAACCGTCATTTATATGCAGGTCCCAATTGCGGTGCCGGGGAATTTGGAATGGTTGATTATCTGGATCATTGTTATGAATATTATGCAAGCGGGCAATTCTTTCAAAATGTATATCAGACAAACGGACAGGAGGTATTTGAAAGAGCAAGATCTGGCGACCGGCAGGCACAGCAGTGGTATGCTGAAATGGGAACCCATTTGGGCAATGCGATAAAGATGATTTTATATGCCTATGATCCGCCGCTGATTGTTTTTGGCGGCTCCGTGCGTCATGCGTATCCTTATTTTCAGCAAACCATGTGGAAACAGATTCATGGCTTTGCTTTTTCAAAATCATTAAAGCAACTTCGTATTGAGTTGTCTGAGTTACAGAATAGCGGGATTCTCGGCGCGGCAGGACTTTACTATAATGCGTTATAGCAATTGCCAGGGAGAGCTTAATAACGTCATCAATTAGTCTATCAGGTTATTTTTTACGGCAAAAAATACCAGTCCTGCGGTATTCTTAACGTTGTATCTTTCCATCAGCCGGTCTTTAATGGCCTCCACGGTTCGGGGGCTGATTTCCATTTTTTGGGCAATTTCCGTAGCGGTAAACTCCATGCAGATGAACCGAAGCACGTCTTTTTCCTTGTCGTTAATTACTATTTCATTGGTTAGCGAGGGAATATGCTTTGTTCGGGCGTGAGATTTTTTTAGCAGTATTTTATTTACGAAATTATTAAGGTAGTAGCCTTTAGCCACTACTTCTGTAATAGCTTTTTTTATTTCAGCCGGATCGGCGCTTTTGAGCAGGTATCCGTTGGCTCCGTTTTCCATAAGATGAGATACAAATCGTTCATCTTCATACATGGTAAGGACAATAACATAAATGTGCGGGTACTGCTTACTGATTGTTTTTGTGGCTTCTATTCCGTCTTTTACCGGCATGCGCAAATCCATTAACACCACATCAGGTTCCGCTGCGGGGAGGTCTGTCAGCAGTTCTTCTCCGTTTTCCGCTTCCAGAACAAATTTGATGTTGGTATAGGGTCGTAAAGAAAGGATAACACCTTTCCGGAATATTTTATGGTCATCGGCAATAGCAACTTTAATAACACTACTCATAGCCTGCTATGTTTTTAAGATACTGGATATATGTATGCTAATCTATCATTTCGTATTCTTCAACGGGAACCTCCAATGTTACTTTATAGTAGGTTTGTGATATGTCTTTTTCAAAATCAATCTTTGCATGCAACACCTTCGCGCGACTCTGAATATTCTTTAAGCCCAATCCCAGGGCGCTTTTGTTAAGTCTTTCCACATCCGTTTGAGTTATTCCCCTGCCATCGTGGTGCAGGCGGATAAAGAACTTGTCTTCATTGTAGTTTTGAGTGACGTGTATAAAGCTGGCATTGCTGTGCTTTAAAATATTGTTCACCAATTCCTGGATAACGCGAAATACAAGTAGTTCCTGCTCCGGTCTTAGCCTTTGCCGGTAATCATGAAAGCGGCTGCTGGCATTAATGGTTCCGGAGCCGCTGATTTTCTGGAAAAGATCATTAACGGCCGATTCTAATCCAAAATTCTTTAAAGTGGGCGGCATCAGGCTGTGTGAGATGTTTCGAATAAGCTGGATCGTATCATCAATGATCTGCTTGGCGTTGTAAATAGCCTGTAGCTGGGTACTGATATCCTGTTTAACGAGATTTTCATTTAAGTATAACCGGGCTGTTGCCAGTAATGGGCCGGCGTCATCATGCAAATCTGCAGCTATCCTTTGTCTTTCTTCTTCCTGCCACCGGATAGAAGCGTTGAGTAATATTTTCTGCTGTTCTTCTTCCATCTCTTTCAACTGCAACTGGTAACGAATAATGCGACGCTGATGGAAGATAATAAAAAGCACCAGACCTATGGCAAGGGCCAGCATTCCCATAGTGCCAAAAAATAACACACTGGAAACACTCAGGGGGTTGGACTGGGTTGTAATCTGTAGGAGCATCATTTGTCAATCAACATACATTAAAGAATAAAATTGCTTTACCTTTTTTTCATTAAATAAGCTGGTTTAGTTGTTTTGCTTTTTATTAGTAT
Organism: Chitinophagaceae bacterium; assembly: GCA_023957155.1. GTDB lineage: Bacteria > Bacteroidota > Bacteroidia > Chitinophagales > Chitinophagaceae > Agriterribacter. The sequence goes on from JAMLHK010000021.1 coordinate 5,306, forward strand.
GGCTATACAAAACAAAATATTCCTGATAATATAAAGAGGTGAGTGAATCAGCTTGTATTCGTGTTCAAACGCCGGGTTATTTATATTATTCTGTGCGGAAATGAATAAGAAAAAAGTACCTGCCGAATAAATAATGATAGCTACAACCACCCAAAAATCGGGTGAAGCGTATAAAAAGAGAGATGCCGGGTCTTTTACTTTTTCAAAAAGGTAAAAAATGCAATAAATGAAAAATATTGTTGCGGTTAGTCCTGACGGACCTGAACCAAAAGATTGGTTAGAAGAAGTGACAAGGGAATAAATCAGGTATGCACTCGTCAACGGGAAAACAATAAATATTCCTCTTTTAAAAATCCTGGATTCTATTACTTTAAAAAAGAAAAAAGAGAATAAAGAAAATTCAACAAGGGTACTGATACGTCCTATTACAAAAGAAAGCGCCCACCAGTTTCTATTGGGCAGAATAAAAAAATTGATAATAATACTGTAAACGACAATAAAAAAAACTACCCTCAATCCTATACTTTTTTTTGACCGGGCAAAAAAAATGAATAGAATGAAGGGTAGTAGATCAGATAAAATTGCAATATTTCGCAGGATAGTTGTTATAATAGTAATATTTTTCCAAATATAACAACTAAAACTGATAAATTAAAAACTACAGGGCATATTCAAACCAACCTTCTCCCGGTTTGGGCGGTAAAAACCGGTTGGCTACAATACCTGCTTTTTTAGAAAGGGTGCCATCATCGTTTACTACGGTATATTCGAGAATGGCCTTGCCTCTTTTATCAACGCCTACGAACACATAGGTGGGCTGCCCTTTTGCATTAAGCGCTTTGTACATTTTTATACCCGTACAGTCAGGCTGGGAAAGGATCTTTTCAATGATATTACGACCAACAAAATGAGCCTGGTTTTCACCAAAGCAGTCATAATAGTCTTTTATCATTTTGGCGCCCATTTCGAAACCAATGTCTTCACCAATGTTTTCGTGCAGAGATTGGTCGTCTTTTACAAGTACATCTTTTTTCGTCATAGTTTAAAGTTTTGTGGTTTAAAGAAGTGTAAAATTGACTTATATCAAAAATGGTAGGTAATTAGCAGATATACAAGGGCTTTAGCGGGGACAAAATCCTTATTTTTTGCTGTAATCCAGTAAGAGTCTGAATTTCATGTGGAAAACCCCTAAGGGATAATTCTATAAAATAAGGTAAATTTACTTTTGCAAGTTCGTATTTTTACTATGATCTTGAGCGTAAAACTTCCTTTTGGAAGCCTGAATTTGCAAAAATTATGGTAAAATTGAGGAAATAACAGGGTAAACTCCTGTTTGAAAGAAGCAAAGGACGGAAACGGAAGAAAGATGGAAAAATTAAAAAAGCCGGTTACTTAAGGAAAATAAAGGATTTAAAACGGGGCTGCTCTTTACCGAAAAAAAGAAAGTTGACTGACATTGGATTTCGCTTTCGATTTTTCACAGTTATTGGGATAAATTATTGGACGGTTTCAGGACATTTGGATTTAATTTGAGGTTGCTGAATCCTCGCCAATCAACTTCGAAACAAAAGTAGAGCAATCATATTTTGTTTGCAAGCGCAGTTTTGCCCTTTTTATTTCTTTCAGTAAATACTCAGTTAATGATTGTTATCCCTGAGTGTGGATACGTGTGGAAAACCAGTATTTTTAGTAATTTAACTAAGTAAAAATACTGTAGTATAGTTCTTATGATTGACGAAGTTTGTATGTAATATAATTCAGTATCAGTCGTTAATAAAACTAACTTATAACCAATTTAATATCCATGGCAGCAACCAACAACTATGAGATCAAGGTAGCCATTGCTGATGACCATAAAATATTCCGGGATGGAATCAAAATGGCAATGAGCGGGAAGGATTATCTTAAGATAATCTGGGAAGCGGAAGACGGGAAAGACCTGATGCATAAGATAAAGATTAAATTACCCGATGTATTGCTCATGGATATCCGAATGCCTGAAATGGATGGCGTAAATGCCATATCACTGATCAGGAAGGAGTATGAGACAATAAAAATTATTGTACTTACCATGTACGATGATCAGGAAATGATCTCCAAAATGATGGAAATGGGGGCCAATGCCTATCTTACCAAAACAACTGATCCGGAAGAGATTTACAATGCCATATTAACCTGTATGAATGATGATTTTTATTTTAATGACCTGGTTAATAAGGCTGTTTTGTTGAAGCTGCAGCATAAAAAGCAGGTGAAACAATATTATCCCAACCCGGTTAAATTCAATGAAAAAGAACTGAAGATATTGAAGCTCATATCAGAAGATAAGACTACTGAAGAAATATCGAAAGAAGTATATCTAAGCCCACGGACCATTGAAACCGTAAGACAAAACATGAAAACAAAAGTCGGCGCCCGTACCATAGCTGGTCTGGTGATGTATGGAATGCGCAACAGGCTGATAGATTGAACATATCAATCACGCAGGCGGGTGGAGTAGTATCCGTAAATTTACGATCAGGATAAATAGGTATTTCTACTATGGTATTTTCTCTTTTTATCCTGAAATTGCATAAGTAATATATACCCGCAATTTTAAATAAATGAAGTAAAAGAAATATTCTGATGAAAACCCTGGACCCCGGTAACAGTCTGAGTGTAATTATTGCTGATGATCACGCTTTATTTAGAGCGGGAGTAAAAACAGCGCTTAGTCTAAAAAAAGATATCCGCGTAATCGGTGAAGCGGATAATGGCCAGCAGTTGTTACACCTGCTTAAACATCTGGAGCCGGATGTTATCCTGCTTGATATCCAAATGCCGGTGATGGATGGGATTACCACGCTTCCGGAAATCAAAAAATTATACCCGGGTATCCGAATCATTATGCTCACCATGCATAATGATCATTCCATGATCTCAAGGCTGATGGAGCTCGGCGCTAATGCCTATCTTACCAAAAACTCCGATTCCGAGGTCATTTATGAAGCTATCCGTACCTGTTATACTAACGAGTATTATTTCAATGATCTTACCAACAAGGCGCTCCTGGATGGGTTACGTACCAGGCGGAGCACAGACAGCTTCGCTCCGTCCGATGTAAAGCTGAACGAAAAGGAGAAGCATATATTGAAATTGATGTGTGAAGAAAAAAGCACGAAGGAGATAGCCGATCTCGTTTCGCTGAGCCCCCGCACAGTGGAAGCCATAAGAGATAAGCTCAAGTCTAAGACGGGTGCAAAATCCATGGCCGGACTGATTATGTATGCGGTTAAGTCAGGTATCATAGAGAATAAGTAATTTTATATTACTTTAGAATATACCTACTTAACCGATTTAGTCTATGCCTGGTTATTTTGTTCATAATGGACAGCTTTTTCGAGAAGGGAAAGCTGTTATTACACCTGATAACCGTTCGTTCCGCTATGGTGACGGACTGTTTGAGACCATGCGAATTATCAGGGGTAATATCTTGCTCAAATCATTGCACTTCGAAAGGTTATTGCGGGGAATGAAATTGCTGCAATTTGATATTCCCGATTTTTTTACCCCTTCCCATCTTGAACAGGATGTATTATCCCTGTGTAAAAAAAACAGGGTTGAGGATAAAGCGGTTATCAGGCTGGTGGTATATAGAAGTGATGGCGGGCTTTATGATCTCGAAGACATGCGCCCCAATTATATTATACAAAGTATGGCCTTACAGCAATATGCCATATCTCCGGCAGATGATGCCGGGCTTGTTGTTGATATATATACGGGAGGATCAAAGGCCTGTAACTCTTTTTCGGAGGTGAAATCGAATAACTTTCTCCTTTATGTAATGGCAGCTATACACGCCAGGAAAAACAGGCTGGGGGATAGTCTTGTCCAAAATCAGTATGGCAGGATCGCCGATGCAACCATTGCGAATGTTTTTTTGATTAAAGACCGGGTAATTTATACACCTCCCCTGGAAGAAGGATGTATAGCAGGTGTTACGCGAAGGTTCCTCCTGCAATTGTTACCTTCTGCCGGATATGTGGTGCATCAGCAGCCGCTCACCCCGGATGATGTGCTGGATGCAGACGAAATATTTCTTACTAATGCAGTCAGGGGGATACGTTCGGTTGGTAAATGCAGAGACCGTCATTATTCATCTTCTCTTACAAAAGAAATTAATCATTTATTCCTGGAGAACTGGAAATAAAGAAGAATTATTCATTTTGGTTTTCAGCGGTTAACGCATAGCTTTTATACGCCCTGATCCAATGCCATAATCCGAAAGAAGCAATTAAGGTAAAGATAAAATATTCCAGGCTGTAGAATTTGACCCCCTTGATATAATACAGGCAGGTGGCTACCACATCTACTACGATCCATATTACCCAACATTCAATCTTTTTATGGATCATATAAAAGGTAGTTACTATACTCATCACCATAATAAATGAATCCGTATAAGGATAGGCGCTGGGTAAAGTAAAAATAACCGGGAACAAAAGATGAAGTTCGCTTGCAAATTTACCTATGATAAGAGTGCCCGCAATACCGATAGCGATGGTGAGCAGCAACTGTTTTCTTTGCATATAGCTCACTTTCAGCTCTTTTTTGCTGTCTTCTTCACCCGGGCGGGGGTTAGCCCAGCGCCACCAGCCAATAATATTAGTAACCAGAAAGAAAACCTGTAAAAACATATCCGGGTAAAGCTGCACTTGGTAGTACAGTATAAAGGCCAGTACAACATTTACGATACCTATTGGCCAACTCCATATAATCGCCTTCGCAGAAAGCCATACCGCCAGCAGTCCGAAAAGAACTCCAAAAAATTCAATGTAGCTCATTGCATATCCCAGTATATTAAAAAACTCGGTATTGGCGTCAAAAAAATGGTTCACTTGAAGCTCAGTTTGATGTATGGAGATTAGAGGGTATAAAAATATAGGTTATCCTGCTAATAGCTGTACCGGGAATAAAATTCCGGAATTTTTATGGTAATATGTTTTGCCTTGTAACGTATACTGGTTGTATACAGTTGTGATTTTTACGGCAGTGCCGGCATATTCAATATACTACGCTCTGTTTCCCGGAGAAGATATACGCCGGAATAACGGATTTTTGCCGGGCTTTCCTGTTAAGTATTAATTTTGCCAAAATGCAGAGTATGGTGTACCTCACCCGTGTGGAACATTTTAATGCCGCACATCAATTGTTTAACCCGCGCTGGAGCAAACAGAAAAATGAAACCGTATTTGGAAAATGTGCCAATGAAAACTGGCATGGTCATAATTATGAGCTCTACGTAACCATAAAAGGAGAGCCCGATCCCGATACCGGTTTTGTGCTGGATGTTAAAAAGTTAAGTGAGATAATAAAAGAACATATCCTGGAAAAGGTGGATCACCTTAACCTGAATGAAGATGTAGATTTTATGAAAGGAAAAATGTGTTCAACAGAAAACCTCGCAATAGCTATATGGGAACAATTGGAGCAATTTCTTCCGGCAGCTGTACAATTGCATGTGGTAAAATTGTATGAAACGCCCAGTATTTACGTAGAATATTTCGGAAGATAGCCTGATGGTATATGATCATTTGTACGATATCTGTACTTTTGGTGCGAATGAATACGGAACATGAGCAATAAAGTAGCTGTTTTTAGAAGAGAGCGGTTTAATGCTGCACACCGGTTATATAATCCCCGGTGGGATGATGCTGCCAATTTTTGTGTATTTGGTAAATGCAGTTACCCGCATTATCACGGCCATAATTATGAGCTGGAAGTTAGGGTGGTGGGCGAGCCGGATGCGGATACGGGATTTGTAATAGATATGAAAGTTTTATCAGATCTTATCCTGGAACATGTGGTTGCGCGTTTTGACCACAAAAATCTGAATCTTGATACGAAGGAATTCAAAAACCTGAATCCCACATCAGAAAATATTGCCGTGGTAATATATAACCTGCTAAGGCCCCATATTGATAACGCATATAGCCTGCAGGTCCGTTTGTATGAAACACCCCGGAATTTTGTAGAATACCCGGCGTAACGGATAACCCGGTTTTAATTTTATTAATTTTTCAAACTGATGTATGGCATATAAAAAAATTGAGCAATACGATGAAAAGTCCACTTTGTTGTTAAAAAGGAATTATACGACCACTCTTAAATTACTCGGGGAAAACCCGAAGAGAGAAGGGCTGTTAAAGACACCGGAACGGATGGCAAAGGCTATGCAGTATCTTACCCAGGGGTATAACCTCAGCGCGGAAAACATTTTGAATTCGGCTAAGTTTCATGAGCACATCAGTGAAATGATCATTGTAAAGGATATCGAGTTGTACAGCCTGTGTGAGCATCACATGCTTCCTTTTTTTGGTAAAGCCCATGTTGCCTATATACCGAATGGATGGATAACCGGGCTGAGTAAAATAGCACGGGTGGTAGATGTATTTGCGCGCCGGTTGCAGGTACAGGAACGCCTGACCACACAAATCCTGGATGCCATTAAAGATACCCTGCAACCCTTAGGAGTTGCCGTAGTAATTGAAGCCTCTCATTTATGTATGATGATGAGGGGCGTTCAAAAACAAAATTCGGTAACCACCACCTCCGCTTTTTATGGTGAGTTTGAAAAAGGTGAAACCCGCAGTGAATTTATCAGGCTGATCGGATCTTCCTTACATTAGCAGCCCCGGTAAAATAAATAAGTAAAAGGAATGCAATACCGGCTATTTTTGTGCCGGTCAAACCCGTAAAATATCAATACATGAAACATGCCTTTGTTTTTCCCGGACAGGGTTCGCAATTTCCCGGAATGGGAAAGGAACTATATGAAAGCAGCAGTATTGCAAAATCATTATTCGAAACAGCTGACGAGATAGCCGGATTCCGTATATCCGATATTATGTTTCACGGTACAGACGAAGACCTGAAACAGACCAGAGTGACCCAGCCCGCCGTATTCCTGCATTCGGTAATACAGTTTAAAACATTGGACACGCCTTCTCCGGATATGGTTGCGGGTCATTCTTTAGGTGAGTTTTCTGCATTGGTGGCCAATAAAACCCTGTCATTTGAGGGGGCATTAAAGCTGGTGATCGTGCGGGCGCAGGCTATGCAAAAAGCATGTGAACTCCAGCCTTCGGCGATGGCCGCCGTGCTGGCCTTAGAGGATTCAAAAGTAGAAGAAATATGTGCAGCTGTCAGGGAAGAAACCGGTGAGGTTGTGGTGCCGGCTAATTATAATTGCCCGGGGCAGTTGGTTATAAGCGGCTCAGTAAAAGGTATAGAAATAGCCTGTCAGCGAATGAAAGAAGCAGGGGCTAAACGCGCATTACAGCTACCCGTTGGCGGAGCCTTTCATTCTCCCCTGATGGAGCCTGCCAGGGCGGAGCTGGCAACCGCTATTGAATCTACGGTTTTTGAAACGCCCTCCTGCCCGGTATATCAAAATGTAACCGGCTTGCCTGTTACGGATCCTGCGGAAATAAAAAAGAACCTGGTGGCCCAGCTAACCGGTGCCGTAAGATGGACGCAGAGCGTACAAAGAATGATTGTTGATGGCGCCTCACGGTTTACTGAAACAGGCCCGGGAAAAGTATTGCAGGGAATGATCGTAAAGATTGATAAAACAGCGGTGGTAGACGGGAAAAACTAAGCAGCCCTGCCTTTTCACAACAAAGAGAAAATTCTATAAAGCCCCGGCATGGTAAAGATCAAACTCAGTATTCTTGACCAGTCAGTTATTTATCATAACAGCACCGCAAAACAGGCGCTTGATGAAACGATAGCCACCGCAAAAATGGCTGACCGGTTGGGATACACCCGGTTTTGGGTATCTGAACATCATAACTCCACTTTTATAGCAGGTACTGCACCTGAGGTGCTGATGGTAAAGCTGGCTGATGAAACGAAGCATATCCGCATCGGCTCGGGAGGTATTATGTTGCCCAATCACAGTGCATTTAAAGTGGCAGAAAATTTTCGGATGCTGGAGACGCTTTTCCCCGGCCGCATTGACCTGGGTATGGGAAGGGCGCCCGGTGGTGATCGTATTACGGCTGCTATTCTTAATCCGTCTAATGATTTTAGTGAAGAAAGCTATTTGCGCCAGTTGGAGCATTTGCAACATTTTTTCAGGGATACGGCCGCCACACAGCATGGTCCCGTCATTGCCGGCCCGCAGGCGCCGGGCATACCGCAGCAATGGATACTCAGCTCAAGCGGCGGAAGCAGCTTAATAGCGGCGAAATTTGGTATGGGGCTCGCGGTTGCCCGGTTTATCAACGGACAGGCACAGCCGGATATAGTGGAGACCTATCGTAAAAATTTTGCAGCATCCGGCCAGCTTGAAGCGCCGCGTGTGATATTAGCCGTTGCCGTGCTTTGTGGCGAAACAGAGGAAAAAGCGGCACAAATGCGCAAGTACCTTAATTATATTCACCTCCAGTTTGAAAAAGGGAACTATCAGAACTTCGGCGGTTACCAGGCTATTAAAGAGTATACCTTTTCACCGGTGGAGCTGGAACGCATCCGTTACAACAGTGGCAGGGTCGTTTCGGGAACGAAAGAACAGGTAAAGGAGCAATTAACCAAACTGGCAGAAGATTTTGATGTGGATGAAATTATGGTAACAACCATTGCAGATAATTCAATTGACCGGAAACGGTCATTTGAATTGTTAGCCGGCTCTTTTGAGCCAGGAGAGTAAAGCTGTCCACTCTTTGGCTTAATCAAATGCTATGGTATTTGATACCGTAAATTCCGGTTATGGATAGCGGGTAGATTTTATTTATCTTGGAAATAAGAAGTATTATTCGATATGAAAAAAAATTACAGATGCCTGATCCTGTCCCTGGTTATGGCAGGCGTTATGTCCTGCGTTAATACGGATAAAAATGCAAAGCAGGAAGCACTGGCTACGGGGAGCAGTGATCTTTTTTTAAGCCAGGATGAGTCTTCGGGTACTATTTCAATCTTCATAAAAGATGCAAAGGAACCGGTGCTGGTGCAGCATGCGGAAGAAGGCTTTCGCCCCTACCTCCATCCGCTTAACGCCCCGGACGGTAATGGTGTACTAACGGAATACAGTCCTTCCCATCATAAACATCAGACGGGGATATACTGGGGATTTACCCGTGTTAACGGTCGTGATTTTTTTCATAATCCCGGCGCCGATTACTGGAAAAAAGTATCGGCGTATATCACAAAAAAGGAAGGAGATGAGGTGGCATGGCAAACCGTATATGATCTCTTAGATGAGAAGGGGAACCCGGTACTTACCGAAACCCAGAGATGGGTGATGCAAAATGTAAGAGGAAGATTTATTCTTTCGCTGGAATGGCGGGGAGAAGCAAAAACAGATATTACGATGGGGAAATATGATTATGGGGGATTATTTATCAGGATGCCCTGGAAAGAAGGAATTAAGGGGGAGGTAATAAATAGTGCGAGGCAACGCAATGAACATGCAGAGGGTCAGCGTGCAAACTGGGTGGATGTGGGTATGCAGATAGACGGGAGAAAAGACTTTGCCCATATTGCGGTATTTGATCATCCTGAAAATAAAGGTTATCCTCAGCACTGGCGGGTTGATCCCCAGCTCGGCATCGGGCCGGCACCTTCCCGGGAAGCCGATTGGAATATCAAAACCGGGGAAACAGCAGTTTTTCGTCACCGGTTGGTCGTATATACCGGCGATCTGAATGATATAGAACTTAATGAACAATGGGTTTCGTTTTCCGGCGGGGGAAACCCGTTATATGCTGCTGCGGAAATGTGGAAAATTGCACAACAGGAGGGGCTTGAGGCTAAGTTCCTGACTCCGGAAGAAGCGGCTGAAGCAATGACAGTGAAGGATGGCTATAAAGTAAATGTATGGGCAGGAGAGCCGCTGATGACCCAGCCCATGGCTTTTTGCTGGGACAACCGGGGCCGCTTATGGGTAGCAGAAAACAGGGACTATGAGTCAAGAGGGTACGGGTTCTCCAACTCGGGCGATAGCCGTATAGTTATTTTAGAGGATACCAATCACGATGGCATAGCCGATACCCGAAAGATCTTTCTGGAAGGGATCGCTTTTCCTGCAGCTATTGCCGTTGGATTTGATGGCGTTTTTATAGGTGCGCCTCCCAACCTGCTTTTTGTTCCCGATCGCAACCACGATGACGTGGCAGATATGGATGATATTGAAGTGCGTTTAACCGGGTGGGGAATACGCGACCGGCATGAAACATTAAATAGCCTGCACTGGGGACCCGATGGCTGGTTATACGGATGCCAGGGATTTGCCACTCCTTCTAAAGTCAGGAAACCGGAAGGTAAAGGCCGTTTATATAAACATAAAGATCCTTTTCCCGAAAACATACTGGAAGGAGAAGGGACGGACATCAACGGCGGAGTATGGCGGTATCATCCGGTTAAAGACCGGTTTGAAGTAGTAGCGCACGGGTTCAGTAATCCCTGGGGTATTGACTATGATGCTAAGGGACAGCTTTTCATCACTGCCTGTGTTATACCTCATTTGTGGCATATTATTCCCGGTGGAATTTATCACCGGCAGGGAGGGCAGCATTTCAATCCTTATGTATATGATGATATTAAAACAATAACCAATCACAGCCACAGATCAGCTCACGGAGGGGCACGTATTTATCAGTCCGATGCGTTTCCTGCGTCAGAAAAGGGAAGGATCTTCATGGCTAATATTCATGAGCATGCTGTACTTTCTGATATTTTACAGCCACGGGGTTCGGGATTCAGCGGTAGTCACGGAGATGATTTTTTGTTAGCCAATAATGCGCAGTGGGTTGGATTTAGCATGGAAATCGGGCCGGATGGCGGCTTATATGCATTAGACTGGCACGATGCGGATATTTGCGGACAAAAAGTATTGAATGCCGAAACCGGGCGTATTTTCAGGATCATGCCGGAAAAATCACAGGCGGAAAACTGGCCGGGCAGATTTAGTGATCTTACAAAATGGAGCGATAAAGAACTGGCGAAGCTACAAACCAGTAAAAGTGACTGGCATGCCCGCCGTGCAAGGATCATACTCCAGGGCAGGACGGTAAAAAAGAAGCTCGATCCGGAAGCACGCGGTATATTATTCGATACTTATCAGAACAACCGGGATACCGATTGCAGGCTGAAAGCGATGTGGGCATTGCATGTAACAAAAGAGCTCGGCGAAGATGCCCTGTTGAAAGCGCTTGATGATAAAGAGGCATATATCAGGGCCTGGGCTATACAATTATTATGTGAAGATCAATCGCCGTCTTCTAAGGCCGCTGAAAAATTTATTGTGATGGCTGACCGGGATCGTTCACCTGTTGTAAGACTTTACCTCGCTTCTGCCATGCAACGGTTAGAAAAGAATATAAGCTGGAGAATTGGCGCTGAGTTAGTCAAACACGGAGAAGACATCAATGATCACAATCTGCCTAAAATGATCTGGTATGGGCTGGAACCGATGTTTAAGGCTGATCCCAGCCAGGCTTTACGTATTGCCGCTGAATCAAATATACCGCTAATTGCCAGCTATACCGCACGGCGTGCGGTGGATGGGGGTGCAATGAATGAGCTGGTTACAATGATCGGCTCCCGGCCCAAAAACCTCGTTAGCATGCTGGAAGGAATGCGTAACGGGATGGAGAATCATACGGACATTAATATGCCTCCTGAATGGAAGCAGGTGTATTCAGCAATTAAAAGCAGGAACGACAGGGCTTCACAACTGGCTGCGGAAATTTCAGATCTTTTCGGAGATACGGAAGCGATACAACGTTTACTGGCTACTCTTAAAAATAAGACTGCGGATCCGGCGCTGAGAAAAAAAGCGCTCCAGGCGCTTACCGCACAGCAAAGAAAAGAGCTGGTTCCCGAGCTTTATTCGCTCCTTGAGGAAGCGCCGTTGCGAATAGATGCCATCAGGTCGGTTGCCGCCTTTGATGCTAAAGACCTGGGTAATTTGCTGATTAAAAAGTACGGGGATTTTAATGATGTTGAAAAATCGGCTGCTATTCAAACCCTGTCTTCCCGCCCTGTTTACGGCTGGATACTTAGCCAGGCGCTTAAAGACAAACGTATTCCTAAAAAAGAAGTGTCTGCAAATGTAGCCAGGCAACTGAGAAGAGTTGTGGGAAGCGGCTTTGTAGAAATATGGGGCCCTATTGATGATACACCACGCGATGATAAAGAATATGCCAGGTATAAAAATATGTTAAGTGGAAGTAAGGCAAAGGCCCCGGATTTAGATCATGGACAAAAGATATTTTTGCAGACCTGTGGAAGCTGCCATAAGATGTATGGCCAGGGTGGAGAGATAGGGCCTGAACTAACCGGTTCCAACCGGTCCAACCTGGATTACCTGTTGTTTAACATACTTTATCCAAGTGAAGAAATTCAGGATGATTATAAAATGGTTGTGGTTACCACGCATGACGGCAGAACCTATTCGGGGAATCTGATTGGAGAAAACCAGCGTCAGATAACGATGCGGGTGGTGGGACAGGATGATGTGGTGCTAAATAAGTCAGCCATTCAGTCTAAAGAGATAACATCCGTTTCCCTGATGCCCCAGGGGCTTTTAAATAATTTAACAGATCAGGAGGTTATTGACCTGGTATCCTACCTGCAAAAAGCAAATAAATAAATTCAATACCCCGTTCTCTTTTTATTAACAGGAATGAATAAAGGAAAAGAAAATCTCCCGGACATTTTTGGGGAGATTTTCTTCAGACAACCTCTTTTTTAATTATAGCGTACGCTTACCCTTATGATTGATCGTAGCTTTTTCACCACCATCGGTATCCACAAAATTACCGGATATCGTATGACCATTAATGGTAGCAATAACAACATCCGCACCCTGTCCGAGACGGTTAGGGTCAACTACATTGTTGCCTGACATATATCCTTTACCGGAGGTAAATTCATCAGGGAATCCCTCTTCTGCTGCAATAGCCTTCCATGTTCCTGCTCCGCTCTTTCTTGCCACCAGGAAGTTATACGTTCCTTCTTCTGTCCAGTCGCCGGTAATAGTGTAGGTGCCTTCATAACATTCCAGTAAAGTATCGGAAGTTTCTTTTGCCACAATGAAAACAGCATCAGGATGTCCGGGTATGGTAGCTGAGACGATGGTTGGGTTGGTTCCGCCTTTTTCTACATGAAAGCGTATAATTACAAGATAGCCGTTCAATGTTCCGGTGAAAGAGGCTTCAAAATCGGCATTTACATCCAGGTCGACAGCTTCGCAGGTCAGGTCAACCACATACCCGTCAATCACCATAGTGCCAGTGATGGTATTGGTCGTATTTTGAATATTGAAGATCAGGGTTCCGGAGGAACCGATCAGCACACCTTTATAAATCCCTTTGTTGATGGTGTTATTCGCAGTAACGGCTACAGGCGATGGAGAGCAGGAAGTACATGTGTAATCGTCATCATCGTTGTCTTTACTGTCCTTGCTGCAGGAGAACGTGATCATAACAGCCAGTAAAACCGGGATTATCTTTAGCGGGAGTAGTTTCAATTTTTGCATGATTTGTTGTTTTAGTTATTATGGTTTTTACATCGTAAAACCGATCTGTATTTTAAAGTTATATCTTATGGTACACGAAAGGGTTCGTGCGCCAACAAAGGGAATGATTGCTACAGTTCTGTCCAGCCGATACCATCTACAAATTCGTACAGCTTCCAGTTTTTGGCTTTGGCGGCGGTGATATCGGTTGCGGCAGGCCGGCTGTTGTTGTCTGTTACCTGTCGCACATACAGGGCAGCGGCATCCGCCGTTGTACGTGCAGGCAGACTGCTGATTAGCTGTGTCATATTTGCAGCCGAAATACTATTGTTGTACACCTGGATATTTTTGATATCCAGGTTGGCGGAGAGGTTGAGTGCTGTGAGCAGATTGGAGAAGCAATTCAGTTTTTCCAGAGCAATATTCTTTGAAACATCGAGCTCCGTTAACCTATTGCCTAGACAACTCAATTCTTTTAGCGAAGTGTTTTTGGATACGTCCAGCTTCGCCAACTCACTGTCTTGGCATAGCAATACGGTAACCTTACCGTACAGGATAATGGTTTTGGAGGTGCCCAGGGCAAAAACGTTCCGGTCGGTGTATTTCTGTCCAAATTTGGTAACAGCTTCGCCATCATCTTTAGTCCCGTTGCTGTTCAGATCCACCCATATCTCCGATCGGTCGGCTTCGGCGGCCTCTATATACAATGTCCAATCGCTTTTAGCAGCTGCCGCCTTGGTAATGGTTATCCTTGGTCCACCCGGGCCTTCCTGAGGGTCTTGATTTTCTTTTTTACAGGCATTGAGGAGGAATATGCCCAACAGGGCTGTCATACTGATGTTCAGATACTGTTTCATTTTTTTGATTTGTATGTATAGAATCGTATAAACCCTCAAAAGGTCAACAAAAAAAGAAATACTTTTTTGATACATGCTCAGGCGGCGGCAGCGTGAGCACCTGAAGTTTGAGGTTGTGCCGGGGGCTTCTCCGGCTTCAGTAGCATAATTCCCAATGCACTCATTTCTAACTGATTACGCAAATAATAGTAATTTTAGTGCATTGCTGCAACGTTGTTGTGGTAATGTGAGGGTTAGCAGCCATTTTACCGACACAACCCGTAAGACCAGAATGAGAATAATTGAGTGGAATTGCCAAGGTGCATTCAGACAGAAAAACAAGGAAATTTTAGAGTTCAAACCAGATATCTTAATCATACCAGAATGTGAACAAGAGCATAAGCTGCACTTTGGACGCCTGACCCCAAAACCTAATGATTTTATTTGGTATGGCGACACAGACAAAAAGGGAATTGCAATTTTTTCATACTCAAATTTTAAGTTCAGACTTTTAAAAGAGGTTAACCCGAACTTTCGATACATTGTTCCCTTAGAAGTAACAGACGGAAGAAAATCTTTTCTACTCTTTGCAGTTTGGGCTATGGACAATAAACAAAATCCATTGGCAAGCTACATTGGACAGGTTTGGAATGCTGTAAATTATTACCAAACAATTTTACACGACAACTCAATTTTAATTGGTGATTTTAATAGTAATCAGATTTGGGATGAAAAAGACCGAGTAGGCAATCATACTGATGTTGTAAACCTTCTAAAACAATATGACATTGAAAGTCTTTACCACAAACAATTTAACGAAGAACATGGCAAAGAAAGTTTAAAGACATTTTTTATGTATAGGAATGTTGAAAAACCATATCACATTGACTATGTCTTTGCGTCTAAAAACATAATACAGAACGGTTATAAATTAACACTTGAAACCTCCGAAAAGTGGATAGATAAAAGTGACCATATTCCACTAATTTTAGAAGTCAACCCTTTTGAGAGCAAAATCGCATCTAAAGATACTTATTCCGACATTGCAAGCAGACAATTGAAATGCTTATCAGACGATACTAAAAACAAATTTTCTATTGAGTTAAGTAACATAGAAAATTTAGCAAAATCATTAGATGATGAGAATAACAAAGACGGCTTACTAAAACTTATCAGCGATATTGAAATATTAAAACAGATAGACAAATTAATAGCACAATTGACTCAAAATGGCTGCTAACATTGGGTTTTATGCAAGTTGGGCTTGGTCTCGTAACATCAGCTATTATCTGTTTATCATCTGTAGTTCCCGCTGGACGTTATAAATCGGGCTATAGAATTAACCATGAACTTTTAATATCTTTATTCAGCCCCGCCTGATGGCGGGATTCCCGGCGTGACGTCCAACCGTTATAGGTTATGGTAAATGACAGTAAACAGGCAAAACAGGATGATAGTGAACAAATAAACTAAACAATTGATAGTTATGGAAAAAATGCAATTCAAAGTAAGCATTAATGCTCCTGTTAGCAAAGTCTATGATATAATGTTGGGTATTAGCAATAAGTTAACCTATGAGCAATGGACGGCATTGTTCAATCCGACATCTACCTATGACGGGAATTGGGAAAAAGGTAGCAAAATACAATTTATAGGAACTGACGAAAAAGGAGAAAAGGGTGGTATGGTTTCAGAGATATCCGACAACATTCCCAATCGTTTTGTTTCGATCCGGCATTACGGACTTTTAAAAGCAAATGTGGAAATCACAGAAGGACCGGAAGTAGAAAAATGGGCAAATGGATTTGAAAATTATACTTTCGAAGAAAATAATGGGACTACTACTGTTACGGTTGACTTAGATACTACAGAAGATTTTTTAGATTATATGAACCAGACCTATCCAAAAGCCCTCGACAAATTGAAGGAAATATGTGAAGAATAAAATGACCGTAACACCGTTATTTAAGAAACTGAATTTCAAACAAAATAAAGAAATTCTTATTTTAAACTCCCCGGCAGAATTTGAAGCGGAGTTAAAAGCAATGCAGGGCTGCACGACAATCAAAACGGACATCAAAAGCATTAGCGATATTGAATTTGTTTTGACATTCATAAAGACACAAGCCGGGGTAGACGCACTTACACCACTTATTGACAAGAAACTGGTCAGGGACGGGATTGTTTGGTTTGCCTATCCCAAAAGAACATCCGGGAAATATAAAGCAGAAATAAACAGGGATAAAGGTTGGGACATGCTTGGAAAATCAGGCTTTGAAGCGGTAAGGCAAATTGCGATAGATGACAATTGGAGTGCATTGCGTTTTAGAAAAGTAGAATTTATCAGGACGATGAACCGGAGAACAGACTTTGCTATGACAAAAGAAGGGAAGGCAAAGACTACCGGACAATAATATATCTTATATACAGGATAGTGTACTTTATTTATATATTGATCACCGGCTCCCATGCTTCCATATCCATTCCGTGATCGCGGCATAGATCATCTCCCGGGTAGGGATGTCTCTCATACCCAGGTCATGGTCCGCTCCCTGTATGGGAAGCAGCTGGTGCGTGATCTTTTCTGCTGCAAGCTTTTGCTGCAGTTTTTCCGCCTGCCAGAAGGGCACCACTTTATCACCGGTACCATGAATGATGAGTGTAGGGATGTGCTTTACGTGGTGAATGGGACTTACCGCGAAAAACCGTTTGTCAATGCTGCCTCCCGGCGTATAGGTTGCCCCGGCGATCTTGAAGATCAGGGGCAGCAGGCCAATGGAGGCTTCGTAGTGTAAGGTAGTGGTATCCGTAAGGTCTGCCGGCGCACATTCCGCTATGATCGCGCTTACTTTCCGGTTAGTAGTATAGGAATAGAGCAAAGAAAGATGGCCGCCGGCGCTCGCACCCATTAATACGAAATTGGTTTTTCGTGTATTCCACACCGTGGCATGCTGCATGCAGTAGGCAACTGCGCTGTCAATATCGGCAAGCAACTGTTCGTAATGTGTACCCAGGCTGTCGGCAAACCGGTAATTGATGTTTGCCGAGGCGATACCCTGCTCCAGCAATATCTGCTGCGAACCACGGTCGCCCTGCTTATCGCCTGCCACCCATCCTCCGCCATGAATAATGATCACGAATGGAGTGGCAGGTGTGCGGTTAACAGGGAGATACAGATCCATCTTGCTGGAAGCAAAGCTGCCATAGGGAATATCATATTTTTTTTGCGCCGGCAGAAATGTTTGCTGGGCAATAACAAAGCTTACGCAACACAGTTGAAAAAGGAAGAGTGATAGTATACGCATAATTGATGATGATGTTTATATTACAACAGGATAAGCGTGTATTCCAAAATTATCGCACCACTTTTCCCTCTCTGCTGGGCGGAGAGGGAATAAAAGAGTGAGGACATTTAAATAAGCAGCGATAATTTGGAATACGTCCCAGGATAGGGTATTCAAATTATTTTACCGGTTTCAGCTCTCCTTCCTGGTATAGCTTCCTCAGCGCTTTTTTATTCAGCTTGCCTACACTGGTTTTGGGGATCTCCTGCATTACCACATACTGGTCGGGCACCTGGAACGATGCGAATGATCCTTTCAGGAACGTTTTCAGATCATCCGGGGATACGGTTGTCCCGTCTTCAATAACGATACAGGCAAGGGGCCGTTCCGCCCATTTCGCGTCCGGTACGGCTATCACACAGGCCTCCTTTATGGAAGGGTGTGCTACCAGCGCGGTTTCCAGCGCTATGCTGGAGATCCATTCGCCCCCGCTTTTGATCAGGTCCTTTTTCCGGTCGGTGATCAGCATATACCCGTCAGGGTCTATCGTTCCAACATCGCCGGTTTTGAACCACCCGTCAACAAAAGCCTGGTCGGAATGTGCTTCACTGTTGTAATACCTGCCTGCCACCCATGCTCCTCGTATTTCAAATTCGCCTGTCGTTTCGCCATCGCGTGCTGCGATTGTGCCGTCTTCTTTTATCAACCGCAACTCCACCGCCGGCATTTCAATACCCTGCTTGCTCCTGATCTTTCTTTGCGCATCGGGAGATAAGCGCTCATGATGTGGCTGTAGGCGTGATATTGTACCAAGCGGTGAGGTTTCCGTCATACCCCACGCATGCACGCCCCGGATGCCAAACAGTTCATCAAAGCCCTGCAGCAAACTCTCGGGCACTGCCGATCCGCCCACAAAGAATTCGCGCAGCGTTAATTTTTCAGCAGGCGGGTTCTTTTTCAGATAGTCAAGCACCTGCAGCCAGATGGCTGGTACGCCGTTGGCAATGGTTACTTTCTCCTGTTGGATCAGTTGTACAATAGCCTGCGACTGCAAATGACTGGATGGCATGATCATATTGGCTCCGGCAAGTATGCACACATACGGGAATCCCCATGCCATTACATGAAACTGCGGTACGATCAGCAATGCGGTGTCGTGCATGGATATATTGAATGCGTTGGGCGACATGATGGACATGGCATGCAGGTAAGTAGAACGGTGGGAATACAGCACACCTTTCGGCTCACCGGTGGTACCGGTAGTATAACACATCCCACAGGCATCATCTTCGTCTGCTGCTACCCAGTCCTGTGTGGCGGGTGTATCGAGCTCCAGGTCTTCATAATGCATAAAGCGGAAGCCGGCCTTAAAATCCTTATCCGCGTTGATGATCACAAAATCCGGTACATGATCCAGCATAGGAATGACTTTTTCAAACACAGGAACCAGGCTGGCGTCAATAAAGATCACTTTGTCCTGCGCGTCATTAATGATCCATGCTATCTGCGAAACACTGAGCCGGATGTTCAGGGGATGGCATACAGCGCCGGCGCCGGGAATAGCGTAATACAATTCCAGGTGTTGGTACTGGTTCCAGGCGAATGTGGCGATCCTGTCACCGGGTGCAATATTCCAGCGCAGCCGGAGTACTTCAGACAGTCTCCGGCTCCTGCGGTACAGGTCGGCAAAAGCGTACCGGTGCAGGCTCCCGTTGGGAAGCAGGGTCACCACCTGTTTGGAAGGAAATACCCTGTTCCCGTATTCAAGAATAGAGGGAACGGTAAGTGGGAAATGCATCATCAGACCTTTCATAAAAATGGCAAGTTTTTTCTGGATGAAATGGTTAAGATTGTTATAAACTAAAGTAGGGATTACCCCGCTAAATACTGTTCAATTTACATCACTGATAAAATGTGAACAGAATTAGAAAAGCGGTATCCTAAATTACAAAAGATATCATTGCTGAAAGATGACCAGTTCCAGGAGAATATTTCTGTGGCAGGCGGGCTTGCTGGTTGTGGGCTCAGCCATGCCCTCATTAGCTGTACCGGCAGCGCTGGAAATCAAAGCATCATTGCCGCGCAGCGATCCGGAATCGCAGGGTATCTCTTCTTCAGCCATTTTACAATTTATAGGAGAAGCGGAAAAGCAACAGGCTGGCCTGCATAGCTTTATGATCGTCCGCCATGGTCATGTAGTAGCCGAAGGCTGGTGGTTTCCCTATGCGCCCGGCATCAGTCACCAGTTATATTCCCTCAGCAAAAATATTGCTTCCACAGCCATTGGCTTTGCCATACAGGAAAATATCCTGCGGCTGGACGATAAGGTCATTTCTTTTTTTCCTGAACTGGAAAATGTCATTACGGATAAAAGAACAGCAGCCATTACCATCCGCGATCTCCTGATCATGGCGAGCGGTCACGGTGAAGATACCCTTCGTTTATTGCTGGGCCATCCCGAAGGGAACTGGGCAAAGGCTTTCCTCGCTGCTCCGCTTACCTATGAGCCGGGAACCCGTTTTGTATACAACAGCGGTTGTACTTATATGTTATCCGCCATCCTGCAAAGACGTACGGGTATTACTATGGCTGAGTACCTGCAGCCGAGGTTCTTTAAGCCGCTGGGTATTACAGATGTGGTGTGGGATACCGATCCGCAGGGCATTAATGTGGGTGCTGTCGGACTATGGCTGAAAACAGAAGATATTGCCCGGTTCGGACAGTTTTACCTGCAAAAGGGAAGCTGGAACGGCAAACAATTATTGTCCGGGCAATGGATAGAAGAAGCCACCAGCTTCAAGATCAGGAATGATGACACCGGTACGCCCACCAAAAAAGAAGATGATGACATCAAGCAGGGCTATGGGTACCAGTTCTGGATGAGCCGTCCTGTAGCCAATGGCGCCTACCGGGCAGAAGGCGCTTTTTGCCAGTATAGTATTGTAATGCCGGAAGAAGACGCGGTTGTGGCGATCACCGCCGAAGGCATCAGCACCAAACGCGTAATGGATCTGGTTTGGTATAAGCTGCTGCCGGCCATGAAGGCGCATTCACTGCCACCTGATAAACCGGCGCATCGTATGCTGAAAGAAAAGTTGGGCAGTCTGCAGCTCGCTCCGCCGGCATTTGCACATCAGAATATGGTAAGTGCCGGTATAAACAGGAAGTACCGGCTTGCTGAAAACAGCTGGGGGTTTACGGAGGTTAGCCTCAGCGCTGCGGGAGAAAAACTGCTCTTCACAATAAAGAAAGAAAAGCAGGTTTTTAAGATCACCTGTGGTTTGAAGGACTGGCATATAGGAAAAACCAGCCTGCCCGGCAGTCCTCCACACCCGCTTGCACCTATAAAGCTTCCAAAATCAACATGGAAAATAGCTGCTTTCGGGAGCTGGAAAGATGATAAGACTTTTGTAATGACCTGGCGTTTTTTTGAAACAGCGCATTATGATATTGTTACCTGCCGCTTTCATAACGATGATATCCGTATTGAATTCGCCAACAGCGTTACCCGTATTCTGAAACAGTATCCCGATCCCCGGCCGGCGCTTATTGGTACTATGGTATAGTATGTATCAACTGCTGAACATTCCGGTGGGTGAGACACCATGACCGTCAACTTAAGCCCGGAGGGCTTGAACCGTGCCTGCGGCAGGCAGGTTTGAATAGCCCCCAACAAAGTTGGGGGTAAAAATGTCGAAGTTTTTGTTGAACCCCGCAGGGGTTCAATGTAAAATTGTGCCAGCATACCACCGGTTGCACCGATGGTTATTCAAATGAAACCCCATTCGGGGTATTTGAGCGCTTTTCGTTGCGATGGGGTCTTCACAGC
The DNA here is from genome assembly GCA_023957155.1 of Chitinophagaceae bacterium. Classification (GTDB taxonomy): domain Bacteria; phylum Bacteroidota; class Bacteroidia; order Chitinophagales; family Chitinophagaceae; genus Agriterribacter. The sequence continues at coordinate 26,756 of JAMLHK010000021.1, forward strand.
CAGAGCAATTGTGTGAAGGGTGAGACCCTGGCGAATCTGCAGCAAGCACCGGGGTCTCATGGCTGCCCGCAATTAGCTTTAAATGAAGACACCCGGTACGACTTAAGTAATACCGGCAGGAGATGAAAAGATATTTGATCGGTGGGAAAAATTGAATGTACCCGCCGGTTTATTTCTCCTGCATTATACTTAATATTGAAGAAGAAAACAGGATTGCTATATGTCTACCAAGATCCCCGTTTACAAAGGATCAGGACGTACCTATAAGCCGGATAAATGTCTTCCGCTTACGGCAGCCCACCAAGCAGGAAAGATCCAGCTGGAAGCATGGGTACGCCTGGGCTATCCCGGTAACCGTTTACCCGAAGGCATATTGCCGGGTATCAACAGCATAGGGTTCTGGAATGCTTCTGAAGGGCAGGAATGGGGACTGCCCTGGCATCGTAACGAAGGGATTGAGATCACTTTTCTCGAAACCGGCTCAATGCCCTTTTCGGTAGGTGAAAAAGAGTATACCATCTTACCCAATGAAATTACAGTAACCCGTCCCTGGCAGCCGCATAAGCTGGGCAATCCTAATATCGGGGTAGGAAAATATCACTGGATCATATTGGATGTAGGAGTACGCCAGCCTCACCAGGAATGGGTATGGCCATCGTGGATCATGCTCACCAAGCCGGATCTTGATGATCTTACCAAGATCCTGCGGCAAAATGAACAGCCGATATGGAAAGCAAACCACGAGATCAGGAAATGCTTTTCCAAGATTGGCAATATTATACAGGAAGATAAAGGGTTTTCAAAAGTATCCTGGGTGCTGATCTATATCAATGAGCTGCTGATGGAGCTGCTGCATTGTTTCCGCAACGGTGGCTACCGGCTTGATGAAAGACTCACCGAAAGCACCCGCACCATCGAACTTTTTATCAATCACCTGGATGAGAGTTACGCAAAGCCCTGGACGCTCGACCTTATGGCCGAGCATTGCGGGTTGGGTGCCACCCGTTTTGTGCACTATTTTAAACAGGCTACCAATATGACGCCTATGCACTACCTGAACTTTATACGGTTGAAAGCAGCGTCCAGGCAACTGCTCAGCGAGCCCAATGCGTCCATCACCACGATTTGCTACGAACACGGCTTTTCCAGCGGGCAATATTTTTCCACGTTGTTCCGTAAACAGTTTGGCTGTACGCCGGCAGACTACCGTTCCGGCAAATATGTGCCCGGTATGCTTCAGGGGGAAGTAGCCTGATCATAATAATATGGGGTTGTTGCCGTAAGCCAGGTTTCTTCGTTCAAATTCCTTCAATGCTTAAATCTGAACAGGCTGAATATTTTTTTTAGCTAAACTTGCCTGTAATAACGATTCCGAATCTAACAATTGCTTTATGTCTGTATTATTTTATCTACGTAAACCAAAACTGTGGCTGCAAACTTTTTTCAGCCCCTCCCCCGGATCCCGCAGGATACTGTATGTTCTGCTGATCCTGCTTCTAGTAACCCCTTTTTGTGGCAATGCTCAAAACCAGCAATCCCGTACGGTTAATGGTCGTGTAACCGATAGCAGGGGAGAGCCTGTACAGGGCGTGACCGTTACTTCCGGTAAAAATGCGCAGGGAACTTCTACCGATGCCGATGGAAGATTTACGCTCCATGTTACCGGTAGTGGCAGCACCCTCTCTTTTACCCATATTGGTTATATCAGCCAGACGGTGGCGCTCACTTCCTCCACCATAAACGTAACACTGGAAGATGCCAATAAAGGACTGGACGAAGTAGTGGTGGTGGGGTACAGTACCCAAAACAAAGCTAAAGTTACCGGTGCTGTTGCTACAATAAGCCCCAAAGTATTGGAATCGCGGCCGGTTACCAATGTATCGCAGGCGCTGCAGGGGGTATCTCCGGGACTTAACATCACGCAAAGCGGATCCCTGGGGGGAAGTCTTGACAACCGCCCCACGATCAATATCCGCGGAGTAGCTACTATCGGTCAGGGCTCTACCGGCAGTCCGCTCATACTGGTAGATGGAATGGAAGCAGATATCAATGCCATTAATCCCCAGGACATCGAAAGCATATCTGTTCTTAAAGACGCGGCATCTTCATCCATCTATGGTTCCAGGGCGCCGTTTGGTGTGATACTCATCACTACTAAGAAAGGGAGAGTAGACAAGGTAACGGTGAACTATAATAATAATTTCAGCTGGAGCAAGCCGGTATGGGTACCGGAATTTGCAGACTCTTATAAGTTCGCATTATTTTTCAATGATGCCAATCGCAATATAGGCAGTGGCGATTTCCTGAATGCGTCTATTGTACAACGCATTCTTGATTATCAGGAAGGCACATTAAAAACCGTTAATATCCCCGATCCGAATAACCCGCTGCTTTGGGCTACGGCCAATACGTTCGGGAACGCCAATAACAACATGTATGATGCCTTTTACGGCAAGAATGCTTTTGCACACGAACATAACCTCAGTGCAAGCGGCGGTTCCGGTAAAACAACTTATTATTTATCGGCAGACTACCGCGATGAAAACGGGCTGCTGAAAATTACGTCTGACACCTATAAAAGACTTGGCGCTACGGCCAAGATCAGCACCGCTTTATCCAAATGGGCTTCGGTGGAATACAGCGGACGGTTTATCAGGGAAGAATTTGAAAAACCAAGCAATTTGACTCCTAACTCAAGGCCGGGGTTTGCGGAGTTTACCATGAACCAGTATTTTACCGGCTGGATGTCATGGCCTATCGTTCCCGTATACGATGACAATGGTAAAATATACAGCGTTACTAAAGACAGCCAGGCCAACCTGTTGGTCAATGGAGGAAGGGCCAGGACACAAAACGACTGGATGTACCATCAGCTCCGGATGATCATTTCACCGCTGCCCGGCTGGAACATTTTTGGTAATCTCAACTATCGGGTCAATGATTTGTTTACCCATATTGATAACCAGAAGCTGTATGGCTACAATGTGGCCGGCGACCCTATGCTGATAGATGGTTATACTTCCGTTCAGGAAGTGGCTTCCCGCATAAATTATTTCAGTCCGAACCTGTATTCGGAATATGGCAGGTCTTTTGGTGAACACAACGTTAAGGTATTAGCTGGCTTTCAGTCGGAAGAGAGCAAAACAAGAAACCTGTCGGCGCTGCGCCAGGGCATCATCGTACCCACATTACCTACACTGGCAACCACTTCAGGTACCGATGCTAACGGTACGGCGATACCGCCTGATGTTTCGGGACAATACGGCGACTGGAGTACCAGCGGCTATTTCGGTCGTATCAATTATGACTATAAGGGACGTTACCTGGTGGAAGGCAATATCCGTTATGATGGCACCTCCCGTTTCCGGTCGGATAAGCGCTGGAAATATTTTCCTTCTGTTTCCGCGGGCTGGAATATAGCGCGGGAATCTTTCTGGGAAGGCATCAGCCGGTATGTCAATACCTTTAAAATACGTGGTTCTTATGGAGAGCTGGGCAACCAGAATACCACCAACCTGTATCCCACGTATGTGGTGATGCCGGTGGGTACCGCTAAGGGTACCTGGTTAGTGAACGGCAGCAGGCCCAATACCGCCATAGCGCCTTCGCTCGTGAGCTCAATGCTTACCTGGGAACGGGTCAGGACCTGGAACCTGGGCGTGGATGCTGCTTTCTTCGATAATAAATTAACAGCCAGCTTCGACTATTTTACCCGCTACACCAACGATATGGTTGGCCCGGCCATGGAACTTCCGGTAATCCTTGGTACGCCTGTTCCGCCATCCAACAATACCGATCTTAAAACGTATGGAATTGAACTGGATCTGAACTGGCAGCATCAGTTAAAAAACGGGTTGAATTATTTTATACATCTGGTGCTTTCCGATGCACAAACTACCATACTGAAATACCCCAATGCCACCGGCAACCTCGCTACTTATATCGAAGGGCGGAAAACAGGTGAAATATGGGGTGCAGTAACTAAAGGTATTGCTAAAACGCAGGGGGAAATGGACGAACATCTTGCGTCTCTCCCCAACGGCGGTCAGAATGCCATCGGTAATTCCTGGAAAGCCGGCGATGTTATGTATACCGATATAAACGAAGATGGAAAGATAGACGGTGGCGCTAATACCCTTTCTAATCACGGCGACTTACAGGTGATCGGTAACTCTACCCCGAGATATTCTTATGGATTTGATATTGGTTTTAATTTCAAAGGATTTGATTTCAGGGCTTTTTTCCAGGGCATCATGAAGAGGGATTATTTCCGTGGCGGAGCTACTTTCTTCGGCGCTTCGGGACAGGTATGGTGGTCTACTGCTTATGAGCCACACATGGATTATTTCAGGGATGATCCCAATCATCCGTTGGGTGAAAATCTCGATGCTTATTATCCCAGGCCGCTTTTCAATACCGTAAAGAACCAGATAGCGCAGACCCGCTTCCTGCAGGATGCCTCTTACCTGAGATTGAAAAACCTTCAGCTCGGTTATACTATACCGTTAAGTATCACCAGGAAGATCATGGCCAACAAATTGAGGATATATGTATCGGGAGAAAATCTTTGGACCAAAACCAAAATGTCGAAGGTGTATGATCCTGAAACTATTGACGGCGGTTACAACGGAGCCATCTATCCACTCTTTACGAGATATTCTCTGGGTGCCAGTATCACTTTTTAAACTTTGAACAATGAGCGCTAATAAAATATATTTTTATATCGTTGCGGCATTATCGCTGACAACGCTTTCCTGCCGGAAAGACTTTCTTGAAAGAGAACCCCTGTCCAATATCACCCCCGAGAATTACCTCGTGGAAGAATCGCAGCTGGGTGCGTATGCCATTGCGCATTATAACATACTTCCATCACATGCGATACCACCCGCAAGTAATTTCGGAACATTCGGTAACGATGCGCATACAGACAATATGGCCTTTATGTCCTATACGGAACGTTATATACCGGGTCTGTGGAGGGTGCCGGCCTCCGGCGGAGACTGGTCATTCACGGATATTTACGAATGTAATTATTTCCTCCAGACTGTTTTGCCCCGGTTCAACCAGGGAAAGATCAGCGGCGGGCAGAATATGATCAAACATTATATAGGGGAAATGTATTTCCTGCGTGCTTATGCCTATTTCACCAAGTTGCAGAGCCTGGGTGATTTTCCCATTTTGCATAACACGCTCCCGGATAATAAAGAAGTGCTGACGGAAGCCAGCAAACGATCGCCGCGCAACGAGGTAGCTCGTTTTATCCTGTCCGACCTGGATTCTGCTTATCTTTTCTTACAGGCTGCAGCACCGGATGGCGCCCGTAACAGACTGTCTAAAATATGCGCACAGATCATGAAAAGCCGTGTAGCGCTGTTTGAAGGAACATGGCTGAAATACTTTAAAGGAACAGCATTTGTACCACAGGGTCCGGGTTGGCCGGGCGCTTCCAAAGATTATAATAAAGATTACAAATTCCCCAGCGGCAGCATTGATGGTGAGATAGATTTTTTCCTGACAGAAGCGATGAATTCCGCTAAAGCGGTAGCCGATGCTGTACCGTTGGTAAGCAATACCATGACGGCACAGAGCCAGACCACTTATGATGATTTCGCAACGGCCAGCATGACCAATCCTTATGCGGCCATGTTTGGAAGTGTGGATCTGAAAAATTTCAACGAGGTATTGCTGTGGAGGCGCTATGATAAAGGATTGAACATTGCCCACAACGTGGTATTGTATGCCGGGGGAGGTAACTATGCCACCGGCTTTACCCGGGGTATGGTAGACGGGTTCCTTATGAAGAATGGCCTGCCTATTTATGACCCGGCCTCCGGATATCATGGTGATGACCAGATTGCCGATGTTCGCAAAGAGAGAGATGGTAGGTTGTGGCTGTTCCTTAAAGAGCCCGGGCAACGCAATATGCTTATACCTTCTGTTAATCCTATACCATTTCCTGTGGAGCCTGCGCCGCGGATACTGGATGTTTCATTTGAAACAAATTATTCTACAGGATATACCATCCGGAAAGGGATCAACTACGATGCTGCACAGGTGCAGGTATATTATGGCGGGTGGACAGGTAGTATTATATTCCGTGCAGCCGAGGCTTATCTGAATTACATGGAAGCAGTAGTGGAAAAAACAGGTGCTCTTGACGCCGCCGCCATGACCTACTGGCAGCAAATACGGGCAAGGGCAGGCGTTGACCCGGACTATGCAAAAACCATCGCTGCAACAGATCTTAGCAAAGAAGCGCTCAACGATTGGGGCGTTTACTCTGGCGGAAATATGGTGAGCCCGCTGTTATATAATATTCGCCGTGAAAGAAGGTCGGAGCTGATGGCGGAAGGATTCCGGTATATGGATCTGCGCCGCTGGAGGGCAATGGACCAGATGATCACTACACCTTACCATATTGAAGGGTTTAAAATATGGGGTCCGATGCAAAACTGGTATGCTGCAGGAAGCCTTACCTATGATATCGGCGACAGAAGTACCATGTCCAGTCCAACGCTGAGCGAGTATTACCGGCCTTATGAGAAAACGGCTACTTCTCTTGTATATGGAGGCTATAAATGGCATATTGCGCATTATCTCAGTCCCATTGCGGCACAGCATTTTCTTATTACCTCCGGTGATAACAATCCAGCCAGTTCACCCATTTATCAAAACCCCAACTGGCCAACTAACGCCAATGAAGGACCGCTATAATTAATGATCTTCAAAAATGCGGAGCAGGGAGCCCATCCTCGTTATATGATACCAGTGCGGTTCATGGGGAGGACGGTTTCTCCTGCCGTGATATTCATTAAAGTAAAACGCCTGAGTGGGCGGGATCGCGGAGATGAGGTGGGAGTGTTTTGTTTTTTATAATTGGTGTGTGTATCGGGAGGGTGTTTCGACAGCCGGAAACTGAATGATACACCAACGTTCAGGCATTGACGCCTGAAGTATTACTATTCTTAAACAGTTTAAATATCTCAGGAATGGCAACATTTAAGATAAGCCTCAATATGGAATACTGCCGCAGTGCTGACAAGGGCTTTGAAGAGGGCGTAAAAATAGCGAGGGAGATCGGTTATGATTATATAGAGCCTATGGTACATACGGGTTGGGAGTTGTTGAGCGAAGTGCAGTATTTTCATTCTTTTTCCATGGAAGAGGATCCGCTCTATATGCGGGAAATATGCGATCGTTATCATATCAAAGTCAGCAGTCTCAGTGGTCACAGTCCTCTTATGAAACCCGAAGCGGCGGTAAGCCGTCTTACCCGGGCCATCCAGTTTGCAACAGTGTTGAATGCTCCGTTTGTGAATACAGACGAAATGGTAAAACCCGGATGGATGGATGACGAATTTGCCCACCAGACCATGAAATACACCCTTACAAAAGCCAATCTTGTTGCTGCCCGCCACCGGGTGCATATATGTATAGAGCCGCACGGTATTTATACCAAAACCGCGGAGGGATTATTGAAAATTGTAAACCTCGTGCCTTCCCCGTGGATCGGGGTGAACTGGGATACCGGTAACTCTTATCTCGCGGGTATTGAAGACCCCTATGAAGGACTTGACCTTGTGAAAGATAAGGTCCGGCACATCCACGCCAAAGACATCAGCATGGCTCATGCGGAAGCCGAACGCGGACTGGTAACCGGCACACCCGTAGGTTGCGCCTGTGGTGAAGGTGTGGTGGAATGGGAAAAGATTTTTGAGATCATGGAACCTGTTGACAGGGAAATATTTTTAAGCGTGGAGTGTGGCACAATAGAGCAGGCGGAAAAAAGTCTTGGTTTTTTACGGGAAACATTGGGTAAATTGCTGATCAGCGAAAAATGATAGCAACGTTTATTACGGTCATTCTGTGATTCAAACCAGGGATTGATTGAACCGAAAAAAATTTATACATCAGGCAATTTTATTCGCCCCCGGCCTTGCCAGGCCTTCTTCCCTGGCAGCATGGTTCAGTATGCCATCCCTGTCTCAAAAAAGAAAATTCAAAACCCAGCTGAACGGCGGGCTTATTGGTGTTAAAGCATCACAGTTGCAATTAAATGAACTGGCGATCCGCTACGGTTTTGAATGTGTTTCGGCATCTTCCGCCTTTCTAGAAAAATATACTGCAAGCCAAGCTTCGGAATTAGTCGCGCAAATGAAGAGCAAAGGACTTCTTTTCGGACTGGGTGAGCTTCCGCTTGAATTCAGGCGGTCGGCAGACGCATTTAAAAATGTGCTGAGCATACTGCCTGCCCGTTGTGCGGCCCTGCAGCGTGTGGGTGTAACAAGGGCTTGCACCTATATTATGTCTAACCATGCTGAATTAACCTACCTGCAGAACTTCAAACTGCATACGGAAAGGCTGAAAGAAATAGCAGGGATACTGGAAGATCACGGCATACGGCTGGGGTTGGAATATGTTGGACCGAGATCCATCTGGGCTGCTGCGCGTTATCCTTTTATTCATACCATGCAGGAACTGCGTGAATTGATAGCCGCTATCGGGAAACCCAACACAGGGATACATCTTGATACCGCCCACTGGTTCACTGCCGGCGAGACTGTTGAAACCATATTAAACTGTTCCAATGCGGAGATCATAGGTTGTGATGTGAATGACGCGCTCCCCGGTATAGAGCCCATCCGTGACCAGCCCGGGTATGAACGGCGCTTACCCGCGGTAACCGGCGTAATAGACCTTAAAGCCTTTTTAAGTGCGCTTGTAAAAATAGGGTATGATGGTTTTATACAGGCAGAGCCTTTTGACGATGCCCTGAATGCGCTGGAAGACGAACCGGCTGTACAAAAAACTGCCGAAGCCATGAAAAAAACACTTGCTCTGATTGATGCATAAGTTGAACAACATTTATTCCGGCAAGTAATGAAGAGAACTACCGCGCTGATATATATAGGGATGATCATTTGCCTGCCGTATCTTTTTAATACGGCGTGTAATACCGTGCCGCAAAACAGGCGGGTACTGGTATTCAGTAAAACAGAAGGATACCGGCACACCGATGCCATCAAGGCCGGGCAACAGGCGCTGTTGCAAATAGGAAAGGACCATGAAGTGCTTATAGATACCACGGATGACGCTTCACAGTTCAATGAAGCCAGTCTGAAACGTTACAATGCGGTCGTATTGCTGAATATCTCCGGTGAGGTATTTAATACAGAGGAAAGGGTAAGCCTGCAAAGGTATGTACAGGCAGGCGGAGGTGTGCTGGCGATACACGCAGCGGCAGATGCCGAACGCTACTGGCCCTGGTATGGGAGAATGATCGGTGCTTATTTCGACTCCCACCCGCCGGTACAGCAGGGCAGCTTCCGTAAAACCGCTTACGATCATCCTGCCACATCTTTTCTGCCCGATACTTTTTCCCGTAAAGATGAATTCTACAATTTTCAGCAGGTAAGCCCTGATATAAAAGTGCTGGTAACCCTTGATGAACATTCTTACGAAGGTGGTAATATGGGCGATCAGCATCCTGCAGTGTGGTGCCAGGAATTTGAAGGCGGCAGATCTTTTTATACTTCCTGGGGGCATCTCAAAGAAAACTGGGGCGAACCTTTTTTCCTGCGCCAGGTATGGGAAGGGCTGCATTGGGTGATGGGAGGTGATAAAGGGGTAAAGCTGGACTATGCAAAGTCCGTTCCCGAAGACAGCCGGTTTGTCCGTTACGAGCTGATGCACAAAATGGATGAACCGATGCAGATGACTATCCTGGGCAACGGAAACGTATTGGTGGCACAGCGGCGCGGAACCATTTTATTGTATGATGCAAAGGAAAAATCATCGAAACCGATTGGAACCATACCGGTACTGAGCGCGTATGAAGACGGTTTATTGGGTCTTGTCGCAGATCCTGCATTTCACAAAAACAGGTGGATCTATGTTTTTTACGCCCACCCCGGGATGCAGGACTCCATCGGGGATTATCATATCTCACGGTTCAGCATAACCGAAAATAATATGCTTGACCCGGCTTCAGAAAAAATCCTGCTGAAAATTCCCCACCTGAATGCCGATGGCATTCATACCGGTGGCGGTATGCTGTTCGATCCGAGAGGTAGCGGTGATCTGTTCATAGCGGTAGGCGACAATTCCAGTCCTCGTGCCACGCTGTATTCTCCGCTGGATGAACGCCCCGGCAGGGAACTGTTCAATGCACAGCGTACTGCGGCCAACAGCAACGACCTGAGAGGGAAGATCCTGCGCATTCATCCTGAACCGGATGGAACGTATTCAATCCCGAAGGGTAATTTATTCCCTCCCGGCACTGATAAAACCTTACCTGAAATTTACAGCATGGGCCATCGCCAGCCCTGGCGGATCTCTATGGACACCAAAACAGGCTGGCTGTATGAAGGAGAAGTGGGTCCGGACGCTTCTACAGATTCTGCAGGCAGGGGGCCGAGGGCGTATGATGAGTTTAACCAGGTGCGTGAGCCGGGTAATTTCGGGTGGCCCTATTTCGGTGGTAATAACCAGCCCTATTATGAATACGATTTTGAAACCGGTGTTTCCGGGAAGCCGTTTAACCCTCTTCATCCGGAAAACCATTCACGGCTCAATACGGGATTGACAGCGCTGCTCCCGGCCAAAGGCGCCATGATCTGGTATTCCGCCGTTCCGTCCACAGAGTTCCCTTTGATGGGATGGGGCGCCCGTTCCGCCATTGGCGGCCCGGTATTCCGCAAGGCTGATTTCAAAGGAAAAAATCATTTCCCGGATTATTATGAAGGAAAATGGTTGATTACCGAATGGCTGCGGAACTGGATCATGGTAGTGAGCATGGATGAACAGGGCAACTATAAAAGTATGGAACCCTTCCTGCCGGGTATGCCCGTTGCCGGTGCTATGGACTTGCAGTTCGGCCCGGATGGCTGCCTGTATGTACTGGAATACGGTAAAGGCTGGTTCCGCCAGAATGACGACTCGAAGCTGGTAAAGATCGAATACAATCCCGGTAACCGTGCACCGGTGGCGAAGATAGTGGCAGACCGCGTGTATGGCCGGTTACCCCTGACCGTGCAATTGACTTCCGAAGGAACCAAAGATTTTGACGGGGATGCCCTCAGCTTTTCATGGCAGGTTCCCGGCACTCCGCTTGCTTTTAATACGCCCGATGCAACCATGACCTTCGACAAAGAGGGTGTATATAAAGTATTGTTTACCGTAACTGATGACAAGGGTGCTGCTGCTACCGATACCATTACCATTTATGCAGGTAACAGCGCGCCGGAGGTCAATATCAGTCTGAAAAAAGGGAACCAGACTTTTTTCTTCCCCGACCGGGATATTGAATATGAAGTGACGGTAAAAGATGCAGAAGATGGTACACTGCCCGGAACCATACCGCCGGATAAAGTATTCGTTAACATGACCTATTCGGCCGAAGGATTCAAAATGCCGCGCCCCGGTGAACCAACGGCTACGCAAAGAGGGATCAGCCTCAAGGGAGGCCTGATCGTGAATGCAAGCGACTGTTACCATTGTCATTCTATTGATCAAAAATCCATAGGCCCCACTTTTACCGAAATAGCCGCCCGGTATAAAACGGATAAGACCGCAGAGGAACGGCTTGCCAGTAAAGTGATCAACGGGGGTAGTGGTGTGTGGGGAACTGTGGCCATGCCGTCACACCCGGGCTTATCTGCCGATGATGCCAGAAAAATGGTGCAGTTCATTCTTAATCTCGCGCAGACCGAACGTCCCTCTCTTCCGCTTAAAGGAAGGCATGCCTTCCAGATGCCCGCGAGGCTGTCGTGGAGAGGCGTATATGTGCTGTATGCATCTTATACGGATAAAGGCGTGAACAGTCTTCCGCCTGCAACGGGTGAGACTGCTATCGTACTCTGCCAGCCCCGGCTGCTGCCTTCCACGGCGGATATGCGTAAAGGCGGTATGAATGTAAAGATCCCGAACAATAAAGGAGAAATAGAAATACTGCAGGGCGATGGCGCCTATATCGCTTACAGGGATATTGATCTTACGGGCATCGCGTTTATCGGGTGGAAAGGCGAAGGCAATGGTGTACTGGAAGTACGCGCGGGTTCTCCTGATGGTGTATTGATCGCAGGGTCTGACCGGCCCGCTGCGGCAAAACCCGGCAATAACGCGCAACAGGAGGCTGTACTCTATCCCGTTACCACTTTAAAAGGCAAGCACGATCTTTATTTTGTTGTGCGGGGGAAAGGGTATAATATCAACAATGCCATTCACTTTCAGCCGGAATAAGAGACATTAAAAACAGTCCCCAAACCATAAGAAACATTTTTTGGAATGATGATTGATATATTTATTGCTATAGTATCAGAGTAAAGAGGCAGGGCATCCGATTTTATGAATACATAATTGGATGAACAGCCTGGTAATGCTATACATAATTTATTTAATTAAATTCTGTTATCGTTAAATGCACTTCTTATGAGTACAGAAAATTTGCACAATCAGGAAGCCATTGACAAGATCAAAGAAATGGTCAATAAAATAGACATCGGGATGATGTGTTCTTTTGCCCCGGGCAGCAACTACCCGCACGCGGTGCCTATGAGCCGGCAGGAAGTGGATGAAGAAGGTAATATATGGTTCCTCTTTTCGTCTGAAAGTGAGACGCACCGTAATCTTCAAAGCAACAACAAAGTAAGCCTGCTTTACGCGCATGTAGGCGATTACAATTTTTTAAGCATCAACGGAACCTCCGAAATTTCCCGGGACAGGGAGCGAATTGACAAATACTGGAATAAAATGATCGAAGCCTGGTTTGAAAAAGGGAAAGAAGATCCTCATATCCGCGTATTGAAAGTAACACCCGGCGAAGCGCATTACTGGGACAACAAATCCAACAAGCTGGTTACCCTGCTTAAAGTGGCTGCCAGCGCTATTTCGGGGCAGCAAATGGATATCGGCAGGGAAGGTGAGCTGAATTTATAATATTTTATACCTGTACGTTAAACGATGGACTTAAAATCGAATGAACCATTCTGGCTGGTAAAAAACGGGCTGCCGGCTACCTATCCCTCACTGAAGGAAGATGCGAAATGTGATGTGCTGGTAGTGGGCGGCGGCATTACCGGCAGCCTGATTGCACACCAGTGTGTCCGCGATGGCTACAAAACGATCCTGGCAGATAAGCGAGAGATCGCCAACGGCAGCTCTTCAGCCACTACTTCCATGCTGCAATATGAAATTGATACGCCGTTGCACGAACTGATCGGAAAGGTGGGAGAAAAGGGTGCGGTAGCAAGCTATGAAGCGTGTTCAAAGTCAATAGACCAACTGGGTAAAGTGGCCCAGCAAGTAAGATCAAAAGCGGGCTTCCGGAAAAAAGACTCTCTTTATTTCGCTGCGTTGAAAAAAGACGTGGAGGGTTTAAAAAAAGAATTTGACGCCCGGAAAAAAGCAGGCTTCGCGGTAAAATGGATGGAAGCGGAGGACATTGTTAAGAAATACGATCTGCACGAAACCTATGGCGGTATTCTTTCCAAACAGGGGGGAAGCGTGGATGCCTTTATGCTGGTGCATGAGATACTGGCATATAACCAAAAGAGAGGACTGCAGGTGTACGACAGAACGGAGCTTACGGGAGTAAAGTATGGCAGTCGTACCAATGAAGTTGCTTTAAGTACAGGGGCAATCATCCGGTGTAAAAAGATAGTGTATTGCGTGGGGTATGAAAGCGCTTCAATGATCAAAGAAAAATTCGTTGACCTTATCAGCACGTATGCCATTGTATCTGAAGTAGCGCCTGCCGTAAGCCGGAAATACAAAGATGTGCTGATCTGGAATACCGCGGATCCCTATGTTTATATGCGTACCACCGATGACGGCCGGATGCTGATCGGCGGTGAAGATGAGGAGTTTCGTAACCCGCCGAAGCGCGATGCATTGATCGGCAAGAAAGAGCAAAAGCTGCTGAAATCTTTTGCAAAGTATTTGCCGGGCGTTCCTTTCCGGTCAGACTTTGCCTGGGCAGGCACTTTCGGAGAAACCAAAGACGGCTTACCCTATATAGGAGAGCATAAAGCGTTTAAAAATTCCTACTTCGTCTTAGGGTTCGGTGGCAACGGGATCACGTTCTCCGTGACCGGTATGGAAATGGTGTCTGACTGGCTTAAGGGTAAAAAGCACCTGCTGACACCTTATTTTGCATTTGGGCGATAAATGTCCGGGCTATACTTTTTTGTGATGACCCGGTTATTTCGATTTGACGCGCAAGAAAGTCCTCTATCCTTCTTTCCGATTCCCTGAAAATGTCATCCTCTTTCAGTCTGTCGGAGAGTAGCGTGGATTGTAGTATGTCCGTTAGATCGGGGTAGTGCTCTACAGGAATTTTTTTTGAGATCATACCATCACAATTGCTGAATGTATGTCATTCCGGTAGTACAGTAATTTTTACTTATTGACGAAGGAATACATAACTTTATGTAAACACAACAACTACTATATGCCATCAAAGAAACAAAAAACATCAAAGGACCAGGAACAGCCTACTCTTTTTGAAAAGATAAGCGAAGCCGCTTCAGAACTGAAGACTGATATTGTTGCCGGGGCCACAGCAGTCACAGAAGCTGTTGCTGAAAAATTTACAGGAGTAAAAGGCGCTATCAGGAAAAAAATTTCCGGGAAAGTAAAACCGGTGAAGAAAGCGGTTAAAAAGGCAGAGAAAAAAATAGTGAAAGCAGAGAAAAAAGTAGTAAAGGCGGCAAAAAAAGCGGTGAAAACTGCAAAAAAAGCCAAACCCGCTGTCAGGAAGGTGGCTAAGAAGGTTGCCAGGGTGGCCAAAAAGGCAACCCTCCCTGCGAAAAAAGCGGTATCCAAAGTCGCCAAAAAATCGCCTGCCCGGAAAGCCGCTCCAAAGAAAAAAGGAGGGAGAAAATAAAGCTCCTGTCAAGTGAGCTTCTTCTTCAGACCGATGATTTCCGGCACCGTTCCGGGGAGCCGGGAAAAGCAGTTTATTGCCGGAACCAGGCTGTTTTTCCTATTGCTGAATGAAAAGTACAGGTCATCTAAAGCTGACGGGGAAAAGAGGTAATCCTTTTATTTTTCCAAAGGATGCGCTCTTTCTGCTCATCGGAATAATCGTGGAGAACGCGGCTGAAATTTTCCGGCGGCAATAAACCAGGAGCTGTTGTCCTGCAATAACGGGTATAGCCCAACAAGCTGCTCATCCGTAAGCGGCAAATACTTTTTATCAGCATAAGATTGAAATGTGCCTCCTTTCATTTTACGCGCCCGGTATCGGTAAGGGTCGTACAAATAAGCGGGCGTATAACCGCTTTTCCCTTCCCTGCCCGGCGATCCGGCATGGATTTCCCAACGGAGCGCAAATACATCTTCACGGCCTTTGAATAGCGAACGGAATAGCTGTAACTTTCTATCAATGTTTGGTTCTGACAAATTAGTAATTTGTTTTTAGCCTTAGTGTTTTAAAAGCCAATTGGTCAAAGGCTTAACCTGACACACCAAGGGAAAATTCTAAAAAATCATGCCCATTTGTATCCTTCACGAGTTGAATGTCGTCAGCAATTTCGTACAGGTAACTATAAATACCATCATCTTTAATGTGGACAAACCTGCCGGGCTTATTAATTGTGACAGGGTACCTGGAGTAGTATTTTTCAAAGTAAGCCTTAGCTTCTGTTTGTTCAGCAGGAATAGCGTCAAGATTGATAACTCTATTGGTGTCATTAAACAGGTTATCTATGGTTAAAGTTTTTTCTTCTTTTGTCCTTTTCTTATCCCTGTTTAGTGTACGGTAGTGCGGTGCTTCTATCCGTGTTAAATAGCTGGCATGAGCCGGTAGGTCTTTGTTTACTTCCTGTATAAAATACACAGCAATAGCAACGTTTTCCCAAGGCTGGGAATTCTTTTCTAAATGTGTAATTACTGCAAATAGGCTAAGGGCATCCGCATCCAGCAGGTAGCTCAGCATCTCGTTAACAGAGGCCGGAATAAACCCGATTTTCCTGCCTTGTAAATGCAAGGCGATGGCGCAGTCATCGTACTGATTCTCCGGTTCCCGTACCAATTCCAATAGATCACCTTCTTTCATGCTGTCGAGCAGTTTCATTCCCTCATAATGGCGAAATCCGGCTACAAAACATTGCAACAGGTATATTTTCCTGAAATCTTTTGTGATTGAAACAGGAAGCTTACCGATGGCAATAGATGCGATTAATTGTTTTAAGAAGCCGGAACGATTCATTGGCGATACTGTTTATACATTTCCGTTTAGGATGTGGATGGCTTAGCGCTGTTTTATCAGGTTCTAATATAATGTAATTTTCTGATGGTCTGCAGTAACAGGGCACAGTTCAATTTTCGCAGACAGCGTAGTAATATGATAGATGCCCCGTGCTCCGCCCGGATGGGTAAGCCCGGCGAACAAACGGCTGTGCGGTGTTCTGTTTTAGTGCTATTGTTCAATATACGTTCACCGGCCAGGTCATGCCGAAGCACGAGGCATCTGTACTATGCTACAGATTCATACAAGCGCCAGGATGTCACTCAACTATTTCAATGCCTTAAACATCTGCTCTATACATTTTTTCTTTTGTTCTAAGTTGGGGTGTACGTATAAATTTAAGGTGGTGCTGATATTGGAATGCCCGAGGATAACACTCACTGTTTTATAATCGCATTTACTTTCTATACACCTTGTAGCAAAGGAATGACGCAAGCCATGAAACTTTAGCTGAGGCATATCCAATGCCTGCATCATTTTTTTGTAATAGCTCCTGTATGTTCTCGGCTCGGTAGGTTTGGCATCGTTGGTCAATACATAAAAATTAGGATTCATTATTTTTTTGATGGGCTTCAGCATTTTTAATAAGTCCCGGCTAATAGGGATCTCGCGGATAGAGTTTTTTGTTTTGGGGGTATCCAGTATCAATTCTGTTTTCCGGATGCCTGCATCAATCATATAAATGCGTTGTATGGTGCGGCGGATATGGATAATGCCGTTTTCAATATCAATATCTTCCCAGGTAAGGGCGCATATCTCGCCTATCCGCATGCCTGCACTGAGGCAGATATAAATACCCAGGTTGCGAAAGGTGAAATGCTCCTGTACATAGGTCATCAGCTTTTTCTGATGGGTGCGGCTTAATACTTCAATATTTTGCTTCTGTTGATGCGTGGGAAATTTTATATCCAGTGGCTGATATTCAATCCATTTGTTTTTGGCGCCGAACTTCAGCACCATTTTCAGGACAATTAAAATGTCTTTTACAGATTTCTGACTAAGTCCCTCTTTCAGCTTTTGGAAGACGAAAGCTTGCAGTTCCGGTTCTTCTACATTGTAGTTACTGCCGAATGCAGGCGTGATGTGGTTTTCAATCAAAAGCATGTAAGCGGAAAAAGTTGATTTTTTTACATACAATTTTTTGTCGGTTTTCCAGGCTGAGATGGTCTCTTCAATTGTTTTTTGTTGTGTCATGATGTTTTGTTTGAGATTTAAAATCCAAAAGGTAAATGTTTACAAACAAGTCCGTTAGTATTTGAATTGGTGGCAAAAAAAATCCTCAATGAATGAAGGAGAGATGAAGGAGCCAACGTTCCAAATTCTACAAAGCATATCCCCAATCTTAGATTTAATGGCTTTGAGGAAACGTGGGAACTGAAGAAGTTGGATGAGATAGGAGAAATAAACCCTACCGCTAAAAAGTTACCTAATAAATTTGTATATATAGATTTAGAAAGTGTTGTAAATGGAGAATTAGTTAAGGAACAAGAAATTAACTTATATGAGGCTCCTAGCAGAGCACAGAGGCTTCTTGAAAGAAATGACATTTTATTTCAAATGGTAAGGCCGTATCAAAAAAATAACTTCTTTTTTGATAGAATCGGAAGCTATGTGGCTTCTTCGGGGTATGCCCAATTAAGAACAGACGAAAACCCTAAGTTTGTCTATCACTATCTACATTTTCAAAAATTTGTAGATAAGATAATCGAAAAATGTACCGGAACAAGCTACCCTGCAATTAATTCAACAGATTTTGCAAATACTATTATTGCAACCCCTTCTATTCCTGAGCAAGAAAAAATTGCATCTTTCCTTTCACTTATTGATGATAGGATAAGCGCCCAAAGCAAAATAATTGAGGGCTTGGTTGCATTAAAGGCTGTATTAACTAAGAAGATATTTATTCAAGAATTACGGTTTAATGAATTTTCAGATGAGTGGGAAAAGAAGAAGTTGGGTGAGATTGGAGAAGTTGTAAACGGATTAACTTATAGTCCGAATGATATTGCCGAAAAAGGTGTGTTAGTACTTCGGTCTTCAAATATCCAAAATGGAAAGTTGACATTTGATGATAATGTATTTGTAGATGTAAATAGTTTTAATGCTGTTGTAGAAAACGACATCCTAATTTGTGTGAGAAACGGTAGTAAAAATTTAATTGGAAAAAATGTAATCATTAAAAAAGAAAATGAGGGATTAGCATTTGGAGCATTCATGGCTGTATATAGAAGTCAATACAATAAATTTGTATCCCATTGGTTTGATTCAGAAGAATATAAAGAAGAAGTACATAAAAATTTAGGGGCGACCATCAACTCAATAAATGGAAGTGATTTAAAAAAAATTTGAAGTGCCATTTCCTAAAGAAGAAGAGCAAGAAAAAATTGCCATATTTTTAT
>JAMLHK010000022.1 GCA_023957155.1 Chitinophagaceae bacterium
TCAGCCGGTAATACAGGTCCTGCCTGAATTTCCCTTTATGAGTATACTCAAGTAAATCTTTGTTGGTGGCAGCAATAACCCGTACATCCGTTTTCTGCACTTTCGATGAACCTACGCGTATATATTCGCCGGCTTCTAAAACACGCAATAAACGGGCTTGTGTTCCTAAAGGCAATTCACCTATTTCATCCAAAAAAATGGTACCCCCGTTAACCGTTTCAAAATATCCTTTCCGGCTGTCTACCGCGCCGGTAAATGACCCCTTTTCATGCCCGAACAATTCAGAATCAATTGTTCCCTCGGGTATTGCACCACAGTTTACTGCTATAAAAGGATTATGCTTACGCGATGAAAGTGCATGGATGATTTGTGAAAACACTTCTTTACCTACCCCGCTTTCTCCATAAATCAGCACCGTCAGATCCGTATTGGACACCTGTGCTGCTACCTGCAGGGCATAACTCAATGCAGGTGAATTACCTATTATGCCGAACCTGTTTTTTATTGATTGTATATCCATATTTATAGGACTGTTAAAAGGACAAGGTAATATTTCAGACTACCTCTCCCAATAAAGTTGCTTTTGTGCAATCGGTGACCTGAACATGTACATAATTGCCTTTCTGACAGGTATTACCCTGCTTCGAAAAAACGATTACTTTATTCTGGGAAGTTCTTCCCATCCAGTCCTCCCCGCTCTTTTTGCTGTCACCCTCAATTAATACTTCAAAAGTCTTACCGAGATCTCTTTCATTGCTCTCCCTGGATAACCGGTTTTGCAAATCCACGACTTCCTGTAACCTTCTTTTTTTAACAGATTCCGGCACATCATCCTTATACCTCCTTTGTGCAAGCGTACCGGGTCTTTCACTGTAAAAAAACATGTAACTCAGATCGTACCGGCTATATTCCATTAACGAGAGTGTATCCTGGTGATCCTCTTCTGTTTCGGTACAAAAACCCGAAATAATATCACTACTGATACCGCACCCCGGAATGATTTCACGAATGCGGTCAATCTTAGCCATATACCATTCCCGTGTATACGTACGATTCATCATTTGTAGTATCCGGGATGAGCCACTCTGCACAGGCAGATGAATATATTTGCAAATATTATTATGGCGGGCCATTACATGCAATACATCATCAGTAATGTCTTTAGGATGCGAAGTAGAGAACCGTACCCGGAGCAAAGGTGAAATTTTTGCTACTTCTTCCAGGAGCCGGGCAAATGTTACGGCTTCAGACAGGTTCCCGGGTTCTCCGTTCCCGGTCTCTGGTGTAAAATAATAGCTGTCAACATTTTGTCCGAGGAGCGTTACCTCCCTGTACCCCCGGTCAAACAAATCTTTACATTCTTTTATAATGGAAGCGGCATCCCTACTTCTTTCTCTTCCACGGGTAAAAGGCACCACACAAAACGTGCACATGTTATTGCAGCCTCTCATAATGCTTACAAAAGCAGAAACACCATTACTATTCAGGCGTACCGGTGAAATATCGGCATAGGTTTCTTCACGGCTAAGCAATACGTTCACGGCTTTTTGCCCTCCTTCCGCTTCTTCAATTAATGCCGGCAGGCTCCGGTAGGCATCCGGGCCAACAACAATATCTACCAGTTGTTCCTCTTCAAGAAATTTCGACTTCAGCCTTTCCGCCATACAACCCAGCACCCCTACCAGTAAACCGGGTCTTGCCTGCTTTATTTTCCGGAACTCTGTAAGTCTTTTGCGAACGGTTTGCTCGGCTTTTTCACGAATAGAGCAGGTGTTCAGAAATACGAGGTCGGCTTCTTCATAATTCCTGGTAGCGCCATACCCGGTACCATTCAATATCGAAGCAACAATCTCACTATCAGAAAAATTCATCTGACAGCCATAGCTTTCTATATAGAATCTTTTTTTATATTGGGTCGGGTCATTAATAAAAGGAGCATAAGCCTCCCCCTGCCTTGCTTCATCATGTATTTTTTGGGTCAATACATCCAACATATCTTCTAAACTTTTGAAGAGGCAAAGATAACCAAAAGAGTTTTAAAAAATGTCAGTTTGGCAGGATGTATACGATTGAACCCAGGAAAGTCACCGGCAGAAACTCATATAGCAGAAACCGGGTATAAAGCAAACAGCCCGTCTGACGACAGGCTGTTTAAATATTAAGTAAGAAAATAATCATCTATTGTTTAAATTTGACTTTATAGGTTCCTCCTCCAACAGTTTCAAGCCAGGTTCCCCATGTACCAATCAGGCTCCTGTGATTAAGCACCCCTTCAGTGGAATATCGTTCTTCCTGTGTATAAACATAATATGTGGTAAATTTCTTAGTAACAGGATCAAAAGTCCAGGTACCAGGAGCCTTTTTCGCACTTGCAGTATCAGCACTCTGACTGTATACAATTAAGGTATTATCCGGGTTAACTAAAAAAGCATAATCCAGATTAGGATCCTTGTCTTTAACCCCATACGCTCCTACCCAGTATCCGACAACGTTAGTCAGCGGTGGAAGTTTTTCATCCGGGTCCTCTTCTTCCGAATTACCCTTATCTTTTTTACACGAGAACACCAGTGTGCAGGCAGCAAGAGCACACGCCCAGAAAAATAGATTTCTTTTCATTACTATAACATTTTAAGTTGTAAATATCTTACACGAATAAAGTATCCCGATAACTGAATGAATACATTAAGATTATAATAAATCTAAAAACTACTAAATCAGGTATTTATTGTGTAAATAAATCAGATACACCCTTCAGTGACGCAAAAACAGCATCAGTCGTTGCATGGGGTAATACAGGTGCAGTCCGGTTGGACGATATAAAAAAAGTAAACATTCCTAATTTTTTACCAAATGTCATGTCGTTCATTGTATTGCCGATCATGACAGAACGATTAAAGTCAATTTCCGGAAAATTGTTCTTTGCCTGTAACGCCATACCCGGATTGGGCTTCCGGCATGGACTTTCATCTTCCAAATCAATGCAATAATAAACCCGGTCCACTCTTCCGCCATTCAATTTAATTACCTCGAGCATACGGAAATGAATATCCTGCAGATCCTGCTCTGTCATTAACCGTTTACTCACCCCCCGCTGGTTCGTCACTATGACGATACGACCGAAACGATCTGCAAAAACACGCAATGCCTCAAGCACACCATCGTAAAACCTGAAATCCTCCCAACGGGTTATATAAAAACCCACTTCTTCATAATTAATCACGCCATCACGATCTAAAAATAAAGTCCAGGTTTTATCAATTTCTTTCAGATCAATCATAGATAAAATATTAATGAAAGCCGGCGATCTCATTAAAACAGGTTACTCATCCCCAAGCTTCAATTCTGCTGCTGCCCGTTTATAATCTTCAGGAATACCGATGTCTATAAAATACGCATCTTCCTTTACACCAAAGATCTTCCCTTCCTTATAAAACCGTTCAAGGTAATCCTTTTCAAAAGAAGATTTTACCGGTAATTTTTTATCTCTGAACGCAGGTACATTTAATGCATATATACCCCCATTTATCAGTCCTTCCGCGAAATACTGCTTCTCCTTAAAATCCTGTACTGAGTGATCTTCATTCAACTCAACAGCGCCGTAGCGGTCAAATGCCTGCATGGGCTTTAAAGCCAGCGTACAATGTGCTTTTCGTTGCAGGTGAATGGTAACCAGGTTTTGCAGTTGGATACGGAACAGGGTATCCCCATTAGCCACCAGTATATTTTCATCAACAACCTTTGAACAGGCTAACTGAACAGCTCCCCCGGTGCCCAATGGTTCATCCTCGATAGAAAGACCGTAATTACCCTCCGGGAGAACAGTATGAAGACAGGACTCAAACGCCTCACTTTTATATCCTAAAGCAAATATAAAATGCCGGATACCCTGCCCGCGCAAATGCCGGATCACGTACGCTATAAAGGGAATTCCATTTACAGGAGCGAGGCATTTCGGAAGGTCAGGCACAGCACTTCGCAGCCGGGTTCCTAACCCTCCTGCAAGTATAATGGCTTCTTTAATCGTTCCGGGCATATTACATGGAAAAAATAAAACAAATGCTTACCGTTCACTAAAATATTTTTCCTCAACCAACTGGCAAATGATATGTCCGAGCAGGATATGGGATTCCTGTATACGGGGAGTGTCTGCCGATGGCACAGGAATAAGATAATCACTTACCGCTTTTAATTTACCTCCTCCTTCTCCCGTAAATCCTACGGTGATCATACCATTGATCTTAGCCTGCTCAAAAGCTAAAACGATATTTTTGGAATTTCCGGAAGTAGACAAGCCCACGAGTACATCACCCGGATTTCCCAACCCTTTTATGAGGCGGGAATAAATAACATCGTAGCTGTAATCGTTAGCAACCGCCGTAAGATAAGAAGTATTGGCATGCAGGGCTTCGGCAGGAAGGGCATCCCTGTCTATATAAAAGCGACCGCTGAATTCAGCCGCCAGGTGCTGCGCATCGGCAGCGCTGCCCCCATTACCACAGAACAATACTTTGTTTCCCTGCTGAAAGGCTTTGGTTATTACTTCAACTACCGCATCTACCTTGCGCAGTAATATTTCATCAGCCCATATCTGCTGCTTAACCTTTATAGAATCTGCAACAATATCTTTTATCTTATTCAACATAGCATCGTATGATAAGCTGTTAATACCATTATTCCAAAAATCATCAATTCATTATCAAACAACCCAGGAAGTCAATCCGTTTTTGGTAAAGGTATATTGCTTTACTTCACCACCAAATTGCCGTAAGGCTTCTATAACCTTATGACGTGTATTTCCCGGGCAATAAAACAGCATAAAACCACCACCGCCGGCTCCTGAAATTTTTCCTCCCGATGATCCGGCTTTCTTTGCCGCCTCATATATCCCTTCTATAAAAGGATTGGAAATATTGGCTGCCATTTTCCGTTTTTGCTGAAATCCGAAATCCAGGATCTCTCCAATCTCATTAAGCCTCCCTTTCAGCAACGCTTCTTTCATCATCCTGCTCTGCTCTTTTAACTGGTGCATCGCTTCTATAGAAGTATCCTTCTTCTCCTGTACATTTTTTTGTTGTTCTTTAATGATAGCAGCCGACTCCCTGCTGGAATCGGTATAAAACAACACGATATTATTTTCAAGCTCGCTGAGGTATTCGGACTTAATCCTTAACGGGTTAACGATCACTTTATCTTCTTCATAAAATTCCATATAGTTAACACCGCCAAATGTTGCCGCATACTGATCCTGCCTTCCTCCCGCCAGGTTCAGATCTTTTCTTTCTATCTGGTAAGCATAATGTGCGATATCATATTCACCCAGCGGCAGCTTCAGCAATTCAGCAAACGCACCGATAACGGCTACCACCAGGGTAGATGAAGTACCCAGTCCCGACCCGGCAGGTGCATCTACAAAAGTCTGCAATTTAAACCCCACAGAAGGCAAGCCATAATCTTTCTGAATACGGTTATACACCCCTTTTAGCAAATCAAGCTTTCCATTTAAAGGAAGAAGAGAGTCATATTGATAATGCTCGATTTCCTTTCTGTCCGATGCTTCTAAAATTATCTTTTTTTCGCTCAGCAATTCAATATTTGCATTTGCATATAATGAGATTGTAGCATTAAGAATAGCACCTCCATATAAGTCGCAATACGGGCTCACATCCGTGCCTCCCCCGGCTAATCCTATCCGTAATGGCGCCTTGCTCCTGTAGATCATTTTTATTAATACTTAATTGAGGTACAAATGTAAGCCGAATTTTACCCTCCCCCTTCTTTCCCTTCATTTTACACCAGCCGCTCCTGGCAGCGCCGCCGAACAGGCAGGAGTCTACATTTTTCACTTTTCCACTTCCCCACTCAATTCTTCAATTGCCTTTACCAGATTATCCCAGGTGTATTTCTTTTTTTCTTCAAGCAGTCCGGGGATAAAATAGCTTTTACCCAATTCATAAAACTGTTCAATTTTAGCAGCTATGGAAGCAGCATCAGGTTCTGCCACCAACCCCGCTTTACCATTCGGAACCATAGCAGTCAGTCCCCCCACATTGGTTATGATCATGGGCGTTTCAAAATGGTAGGCTAAGGGCGTCACACCGCTTTGCGTTGCGTTGCGGTAAGGCTGTATCACCACATCGGCAGCACAGAGGTAATATTTCACTTCACTATCCGGAACAAAATCCGTCTTTAAAATCACAATATCCTCAATTCCATTTTCCTCAATTTGCCGGAGATAAGGCTTATCATTTTCATAAAATTCACCGGCAACCAATAACCGGACAAACGGTGCTTTTGACGCTGCTGCTTTTTCTTTCAGTATGCGCATCGCATCTAATAAAATATCCAACCCTTTATACTTACGAATAAATCCAAAAAACAATACAACCCTGTCGTTATTATTTAAACCCAATTTCACACGGGCGTCTTCCCCGGATATCTTTTCTCCGAAATTATCGTACAGTGGATGGGAAACAAGCCGGGCGGGCTTCCTGCTTTCAACCCTGTACAAATCATCCAGCACTTTAGCGCTCATTGTAACAAAAGCATCTGCCGGCTTTAAAAAATAGCGGGTAAATACCGCATCACCGGGTCGTTTTTCATGGGGTATAATATTATCTGCTATACATACGATCTTACTATTCCTGTTTTTCTTTGCTATCCTTAATATGGTTCCCAAACAGGGACCCATAAAAGGAAGCCAGTAGCGCACTACAATAATATCCGGCGCAATTCTTCTTAATTCCCGGCCTACACTATACCAGTTAAACGGATTAACAGAATTAATGCGAACGTGTATGTTCAATCCGGCAGGTGGCGGCCCGGACGAGTACTGCGTTGTGCCGGGGAAAAGAAACCCCGGGTACTGCAACGAAAAAGTATAAATCATGGTATCCCATCCCTTCTGTTGAAACTCCTGCGCCAGGCGCTCATCGTATGAAGCCAACCCTCCGCGCAACGGATGTGCCGGACCAATAATGACAACTTTTTTCTTCATCAGCATCTATATAAACACTCAAACGCCCAGCTTCTTCTCAACCAGGTAATTGTTTCTATCCGCAGAATTCCGGGCTATCAGCTCACCTGTAAATCCTGCTAAAAAAAGCTGGGAACCCAGTAAAAGCAGGATGAGCGCCATAAAAAAGGCAGGACGGTTGGTGAGCGCATATTCCGGATCAATAGCTTTGCTTACGATAAGATATGCCGTGAGCAATAGCCCGACTAAAAAACTAAGCGTACCCCATAACCCGAAAAAGTGCATGGGCTTTTTTCCAAACCTGCCTACAAACATGATGGAGGCAAGATCCAAAAAACCATTAATGAAGCGCTCCCAGCCAAATTTAGTAACCCCATATTTCCGGGGACGATGTTCAACTACTTTTTCACCGATCTTTTTAAACCCCGCCCATTTGGCCAGCACAGGAATATAACGATGCATTTCGCCATACACTTCAATACTTTTCACTACCCTTTTTTTATACGCTTTTAATCCGCAATTGAAATCGTGCAACGGGATTTTAGACATACGGCGGGTAACGGCGTTAAAAAATTTAGAAGGGATATTCTTAGCGAGCGTGCTGTCATATCTTTTCTTTTTCCAACCGCTGACCATGTCATAGCCGTCTTCCACTATCATTTTTCTCAATCCGGGGATCTCGTCCGGACTATCCTGTAAGTCTGCATCCATAGTAATCACCACTTCTCCTTCTGCTGCACGGAACCCTTCGTTCAGTGCAGCACTTTTTCCATAATTACGCTGAAATTTAATCCCTTTTATATGGGAATAACCGGAACACAATTGTTCAATAACCGTCCAGGACTGATCAGTACTGCCATCATCCACCAAAATGATTTCATACGAAAACCCGTTTTCATCCATTACCTTTTGTATCCAGGTGCATAATTCAGGTAATGATTCTTCTTCATTGAACAATGGAATAACAACACTGATATTCATGCAGAAATATTAACGCGATTATTGGACAACAGGGGGAAACTCGGGCTTTTTCTTTTTAATAATAGCAGATATAATTACACTTACTACAAACCAGAAAATACAAATAAATGCTGCACCAAGCATTTGTTTGCTGAAGCTATAATTGTTTGCTTTCATCATATCTTCTGTAGCCTTATCAATCTGTTCCTGGGTAGCTCCGAAGCGCTGCATCATTTGCTGGGCTTTTTCGGCTGTTTCCTGCGCCAGAGCTTCACGAAAAGGAACATCAATATAATTAAACAGCACATAACTAAACAGGCTACTGATCAGGGTACCAATAACAAAAGTTGTAAAAATAACCTTTAAAGCCCCGGCAAAATCAATATAACCCCCATCCAGTCCTTTTTGTTTCAGCCCGGCAAGCACACCGATAATAACAGGTATAAAAAAGCCGGCATAGGCTACGGGGCTAACAAACCATTTTACTCCTCCAAGGTACATAATCAGACTAAATATAACCGATGCCAATCCGGATATCAGCCCGTAGGTAAGCCCTACGTCCGTTTGCTTTTTTTCCATAACCATTATTTTGATAAAAAATCAGGTATTCAAAAATACTTCCTCTCCGTTAATTATCCCAATTACCTTTCCTTTAAGTTCTTTTCCTATGAAAGGGGAATTTTTTGACTTCGACCGGATCTGACTTTCCTCAAAGATATAGGATTCGCCCGGCTGAAACAGCGTAATATCCGCGGGTTGTCCTTCCTGTATAACAGCGGCCGGTAATCCAAAAAGTTTTCTCGGGTTCATACTGCATAATTCAATCCAGCGTTCAGGAGAAACACCCGCCGCACCTGCCACACCAAAGGCTGTTTCCAGTCCGGTCATACCATACCCTGCATATTCGAATTCGCAGGTTTTGGCGTCCCATTCGTGTGGAAAATGATGGGAAGCGATACAATCAATCCATCCGTTATTTACAGCATCACAAAGTGCCTGCCTGTTTTCGGGAGTACGCAAAGGAGGATTTACTTTAAGATTCGTATCATAATTCATCAGGTTTTCATCGCTGAAAAAAAGATGATAGGGTGTTACGGAACAGCTCACCTTCACTCCTTTGTCTTTGGCTTTTTTAACCAGGTCTACCGATCTGCCAGTGCTGATACCCGTAAAATGCATCCGTGAGGCGGCATATTCCACAAGTTCTATATCCCTGGACACCATCATTTCTTCCGCAATGGCCGGCTTTCCGGGCAAGCCCAGCCGCGTAGATACAATTCCTTCATTGATTAACCCGTGTACACCAATGCTCCTATCCTGCGGTACCTGGATCAGTACCCCGTCAAACGCCTTCACATATTGCAATGCCTTTACCAGAACACCGGCAGACTGAACCGCATTAACGCCATCGCTGAATGCAACCGCACCGCTTTGGTACATATCATACATTTCAGCAAGGTCTTTACCCTCCGCATTCTTTGAAATAGCTCCTATAGGGTGAATATTCACCGGGAGGGATCTGCTTTTTTCTTTAATATATTCCACCTGCGACTTGCTATGTATTACCGGGTTGGTATTAGGCAAAACAAATACATGCGTATACCCACCGGCTGCTGCGGCTTTTGCCCCGGTTTGGAGCGTTTCTTTAAACTCATACCCCGGATCGCAGAAATGAGCGAAAATATCTACCCAGCCTGGCGAAACCTGCAATCCGTCGTACTCAATAACGGAATCAGCTTTTTCTTTAATATTATCTCCTATACGAGAGATAATACCATCCGTAATTAAGATATCTTTTTGCTGTCCATCGAATGGCGAGCCAGCCCCGGTAATTATGGCTTTGCGAATGAGGATAGTCATTGTGTAAAGTTCAGCGAAGATAAATGCTATTTATTGATTTTTTGAAATTGGAATTTTAAATTACTTTTGCCACCCCAAAATATCTGTTCGGGACGTAGCGCAGCCCGGTAGCGCACTTGCATGGGGTGCAAGGGGTCGCTAGTTCGAATCTAGTCGTCCCGACTCTGCCCGCCGTAGCTTCTGCAAAGGCGGGCTTTTTTATTTATTTAATAACATTCTCTCTCCTTTGCGGGCTTCGTTGGGCGAAGCCCAACAGAAGTTCGATATTTATACAGGAAGGGAAACTTATTAATTCAGGTAGTCTTGTTTTTTTATGGAGATTGCCTTTTTTGTGTATCAACCGGTAGCGCATCCCGCCTAAGGAAGGGTGGGTCGCTAGTTCTCCCGCTGATTGCGGGATAGTCCTCCCCACTTTGCCCGCTGTAGCTCGAAAGAGTATCAGCGGGCTTTTCTTTTAGAAATATTTTATTTCCACTCGTCAAAAATATATACTTCGTACCAGTTCTCTCCCACATCAGCGATATACAACCTGCCATCTCTTGGCTTATCGGCATACTTTTGTGTGATGGGTCGTTTGCTTATCCCCGCATTTTTCAATTTAAGATAATGATACACTTCTTCCGTAAAACGGAGTGTTTCAGCGCTGCCTTCATGAAACAGGATAACATCAGGATACTCAGGGATAATCCAGTCTATATAAGTTTTATCCGCCTTGTTAAGCACCCTCACAGATGATGGGGACTGGTCATCATCAGGCGGTAAGCCGGCTTGTGCCCCGGGAAGTTGCTCACCACCCGGGACAACCGGGTTACACCTGCACATAATAAGGATGGCAGCCATAATAAATACGATCGTTTGCTTTACTTTCATCATATACCAGCCTGCTAAAAAACACCCTTTGAACAATCAAGTGGTTAAGTTCCTTTTCTCAGCAATCTCTCCGGAACAAATCAGGTTTCCGCAAAATACGCAGAAAGCCCTGAAGTTCTGACCGCAGAGACATAGTTTTCTTGGTACGAAATCGGCTATCGGTTAACTTGCACGGGTAACGGCCTGCTATGCTTCAAAAACTAATTATACGGAATTACGCCATTATTGAATCAGTTGAGATTGAGTTTTCTGACAGGCTCAATATCATTACGGGAGAAACCGGTGCGGGAAAAAGCATTCTGGTGGGCGCCCTGGGACTGATACTGGGTGACAGGGCCGACAGTTCGGTATTATTCAACCCTGATCAGAAATGTATTGTGGAAGGAATCTTTTCCATCCGGGAACGAAAGGAAATTATCGGGGAATTACAGAAAAACGATCTGGATGCGGAAGAAGAAATGGTAATAAGGAGAGAAGTCGCTTCAACCGGAAAATCAAGGGCTTTTGTTAATGACACCCCCGTAACCCTTTCCCAGCTTAAACATTTTGCCTCATTGCTGGTAGACCTGCATCAGCAATTTGATACACAGGAACTGGGAGAAAGCGATTTTCAGCGGGCTGTCATTGATGCACTCGCCGGCCACCATATGGTTTTGAAACATTACCAGGAGTCTTTTACACTTTACAGCGCTATCGAAAAAAGACTACACGCCGCCAGGGAAAAGCAGGCTGCGGCCAATAAAGAGTTGGATTATCACAAATTTCTATATAATGAACTGGAAGAAGCGCAATGGAAAGAGCAGGAATTAGAAGAATTAGAAATTGAGCTGAAGCGATTAAGTAATGCAGAAAATATCAAATCCACCCTCGGCAAAATAAACTACGAGCTAAATGAGGGAGAACAGCCTCTCGTACAACAGTTAAAAGGATTAAGCCATCAATTACAGGCACTTCACCATTTTCACCAGGCTATCCCCGATCTCGTGCAAAGACTCCAATCCGTACAAATAGAATTAGACGATGTAGCCGGTGAAATAGAAAAGGTAAACAACGAAATACGTTTCGATGAAGAAAGGATACAGGTAGTAAATGACAGGCTTTCACTGGGGTATAAACTTTTGAAAAAACACGGTGTACAGACAACCGGTGAATTGCTGAAAATTCAAAGCAGGCTGCAGCAACAACTGGATAATGTACTGGACCTGGATACCGAAATCACCCGGTTAGAAAAAGAGCAGGCAACACAGCTGCTGGCAACCCGGCAATTAGCGGAAACCTTATCGGCAAACCGCAAAAAGCAGGTAGCCCCGCTGGAGAAAAAAACGGATACGCTGCTCACCCGTGTAGGGATGCCCAATGCACGTCTTAAAGTGAGCATTACCCCCGCACCCCTAAGCATAACCGGCGGTGATGCCATTGAATTTTTATTCGATGCAAATAAAAGTGACCGCTTTGAACCCCTGCGGAAAGTGGCCAGCGGCGGAGAACTCAGCCGTTTAATGCTTTGCATCAAATCATTAGTTGCCGCCTCCGTACAGCTACCCACCCTCATCTTCGATGAAATAGATACAGGTATCAGCGGAGAAGCCGCAAAACAGGTAGGTATCCTAATGAAAGAGCTTGGTAAATCCCACCAGGTCATTGCCATAACTCACCAGCCACAGATAGCAGCCAAAGCGGATGCACATTTCTTTGTATATAAAAAAGAAAAGGACAAAAAAATAAATACCCGTATAAAATTACTTTCCGATACCGAGCGCGTGGATACCATTGCACAAATGCTGAGCGGGGAAAAACCTACCGCTTCAGCACTCGAAAACGCAAGAGAGATGATGAATTTATAAACGGGGAAATGCAGGGTACAGAAAAATACCAGGTCAATTACAGGATGATCACTCCAACAATTATGGCTGCCTCTTCTTTTAATTCCCGATTGGAGACCCTACATATTGAATTTATTTGTTGCTTATTTTTGAATCCCTATTTTTACGTACAATTTAAATAACATTATATGGCTTATAACCTATTACAAGGAAAGAACGGAATTATTTTTGGCGCGCTGGATGAAAAATCCATTGCATGGAGAACAGCCTTAAAATGCCACGAAGAAGGCGCCCGCCTGGTGCTGACCAATGCTCCCGTTGCTTTACGGATGGGAGAGATCAATAAACTGTCCGAATCCACTAATGCACCGGTTATAGCTGCCGATGTTACCAATATGGATGACCTGAAAAAGTTATTTGAACAGGCCACTTCTCATTTCGGAGGTAAAATTGATTTTATACTTCACTCCATTGGCATGAGCCTGAACGTAAGAAAAGGAAAATCATATACCGAACTGGATTACGGGTTTAATCAAAAAACACTGGATATATCTGCCATGTCGCTTCACCGGGTATTGCGTACGGCATGGGATATGGACGCCCTGAATGAATGGAGCAGCGTGGTAGCACTTACCTATATCGCCGCACAGCGGGTATTTCCCCACTATAGCGAAATGGCAGACGCCAAAGCCCTGTTAGAAAGCGTTGCCCGCAGCTTCGGTTATCACTATGCCGTTAAAAAGAAAGTAAGAATAAATACGATTTCCCAATCGCCCACCCGCACTACAGCCGGAAGCGGTGTTAAAGGATTTGAGGGATTTATCAGCTATGCAGAAAAGATGAGCCCTCTGGGGAATGCAAGCGGAGATGATTGCGCAAACTACTGTGTAACCTTATTCAGTGACCTTACCCGGATGGTAACCATGCAGAATCTCTTCCATGACGGGGGATTTTCAGCAATGGGCGTAACCCAGGAAGTTCTTAACGGAATAGAAGAAGAGTAAGATAACTTTACTTCCTCTGCAATGCAGTTTCGATCAGTCCGCTAAGAAACCTTCAATATCCCTGCGTTGTTTTTTTGTCGGTCTCCCTACTTTACTCAGCCGTTTCCCGGTGTGAAAGCTGGACGCCTGGTATTGTAATCTTTCTATTTCTTCCGCGGGAGTGATATCTATATAATATTGTATCGCTTCACTGTATTGTACCCGGTTATACAGCAGCCCGCTCACTTTTATACGCCAGCGCCTGGCTTCGGTCTTAATTTCATACTCATCACCAACATGCACATTACGGGAGGCTTTTACGTTCTCTCCATGCAACTTCACCTTTCCTTTATCGCAGGCTTCCGAAGCCATATTTCTTGTTTTAAAAATACGGATTGCCCAGAGGTATTTATCTACCCGGAGTTTTTCTTTTATCTCACTCATAATAATTAAACGTTACCTGTTTTACAAATACGATCCGGCATGATTTGTCAGCAGGATGCCATATCTTTCCGGAACGATCAAATCTTCAGTCATCATAACCGTTTCTCCCATAAATTTACTATTAAATCGCTTTGGATCATGTACCGCATTTACCTTATCAGAAGCATAATCATTTTTTACTTTGCTTGTACTGCTTTATCGGGGCAGGCTCAGCATAACGCAGGGAAAATAAAATGGACGGCAGACGGAACCGGATGGTATCAGATACAGGATAACCGTATCCTAAAGATCAATCCCCTGTCCACGCAACAGGTACAGGTATTGGTTACCGCAACACAGCTTACGCCCGATGGACAGAATCAGCCCCTGGAAATAGCAGACTTTACCATCAGTTCCGGCGAAAATCTGCTACTCCTCTTTACGAATACGGCAAGGGTATGGCGCTATAACACCAGGGGAGACTATTGGGTGTTGAACAGGACTTCAGGAGAATTAAAGCAAATAGGACGGGATAAGCCCGCGCAATCATTGATGTATGCAAAGATGTCCCCGGATGAAAACAAGGTAGCCTATGTAAGCGGTCATAACCTTTATGTGGAAGATATCCCTTCCGGAGAGATCACGGCATTAACAACAGATGGGACGCGCCAGATCATCAACGGAACTTTTGACTGGGTATATGAGGAAGAATTCGGCTGCCGGGATGGATTCAGATGGAGCAACGACAGTAAATACATCGCCTACTGGCAGGTAGATGCCCGTGATACACGGGACTATATTATGCTCAATACAACAGATTCTATTTATCCGTTTACGATTCCGGTCGAATATCCCAAAGTGGGACAATCTCCTTCATCGGTTCGTATCGGTGTGGTTAATGCTTCAGGAGGCGCTACCCGGTGGATGAATATTCCCGGTGATCCGAAGCAGCATTACCTGCCCCGCATGGAATGGACGACCGACAACCAGTCCCTCATCGTTCAGCAACTGAACAGGAAACAAAACGAAAGCAGATTGTACACCTGCCATGTATCTGAGGCAACAGTAAAAAACATATATACCGAAACAAATAAAGCATGGATTGAGGTAAAATCCTACTGGAATGACGATGACCCCGGCGGCTGGGAATGGATAAACAATGGCACCGGGTTTTTATGGGTAAGTGAAAAAGACGGATGGCGCCATATTTATCTTATCAGCAATGATGGCAAAAAAGAAACACTACTTACCAAAGGCAATTACGATATAGAAACCATCAGCGCCATTGATGAAAGAAACAGGTATGTCTATTTTATCGCTTCACCCGAAAATGCGATACAACGTTACCTGTACCGGGCCAGATTAGACGGCAAAAGTAAACCGGAGCTGGTATCTCCCGGCTATTTAAAAGGCACACACAGCTATGATATTTCGCCGGGAGGCCGTTTATCATTTCATAGCTTCACCAGCCGGGATACACCTCCTGTTGGTGAGTGGATCGAGCTTCCGGAACATATCCCCTTACAGGAAGATCAAAGTATCGGAAGTAAAATCAAAACAGTAGAAAGAAAAAATGTTGAATTTTTCACTATTACCACCGATGATGATATAACGATGGACGGATGGATCATCGCGCCGCCATCCTTTGACTCCTCTAAAAAATATCCCGTTCTGCTGTATGTATATGGAGAGCCTGCCAGAACTACCGTTGAAGACCAGTTTTCCATCGGGGGTAATCGCTTATTTGACGGTAACTTGGCACAGAGCGGGTATTTCTATGTTTCCTTTAACAACCGGGGTACGCCAACCTTAAAAGGGGCAGCCTGGAGAAAAGCCATCTACCGTAATATCGGAGGTATTAATATCCGCGACCAGGCTATGGCGATGAAGAAACTTTTAGCTCAGCGTCCTTACCTGGATACAGCACGTGTTGCCAGCTGGGGATGGAGCGGCGGCGGTTCTTCTACCTTAAATTTATTATTCCAGTATCCTGATATTTTTAAAACGGGAATAGCTGTTGCAGCCTTAACCAACCAGCTCACGTACGACAATATTTACCAGGAACGGTATATGGGTCCCCCGCAGGAAACCGAAGCGGATTACATCAAAGGTTCGCCGGTAACACACGCAAAAAACCTCCGGGGCAACCTGCTATATATACATGGCACAGGAGATGATAATGTCCATTACCAAAATGCGGAGATGCTCCTGAATGAACTGATCAAATACAATAAGCAATTCCAGTTTATGGCGTATCCCAACAGGACACATGGTATTCATGAAGGGGAAGGAACAGGCAAACATCTAAAGACCCTGTTCACTAATTTTTTATTACAATATTGCCCGCCGGGAGCAAGATAGCCGACACAGCCGGTACATGATATAAGCAGGATCAGATCACCTCCCGGGTATCCCCGCTTAATTTATATTTGTCAGGACTCAGTATGCTATGCGCAGCCCGTGTAAAAACGATTCCACTTTTTCCCAGATGGCTGCTGCAGATCGCCTGTGGTTATTAACTAATATGGAGAACATCAATAGCCTTCCTGACCGGGTATAAAGATAGCCGCTGAGACACAGTACCCCCGACATAGAACCGGACTTCGCATAGATATGCCCCCGGTCACCCCGGAGCGTATACGTTAAGGCTCTGTCATCCGATCCGGGGAAGATATGCTGTAATCTTTCCATTCCGAACTCCGCTTTCATTTTCTGAAGCATCCATACTATATCCTGTGGCGTAAACAAATTATACCGGCTTAACCCGCTACCATCAGCCCAACGCGGCTTTTGAGGTATTTCTGCCAGCTCATTTGCCAGCAGGTGCCGTATTATTTCCCGGTCATCCAGTACGCCCAGCTTTTCATTACCTGCCATTAACAGTACCTGTTCAGCAAAAAAATTATCACTGCGTTGCATCATTATCTTAAACAGGGAATCGGACGGCTGTGAATAAACAATCCCTTCCGTCCGGATGGCAGTTGACGTGGTATCCATCGTTTTACCCAGCGTATCCTTTAACAAATCCAGCGTTGCATATAACCCGTTTGTAATAAAGGGAACCTGCTGCTGTGCATTAAGCTCCTGCCCCTGGGTTATGAAATATTTATTTTCGGTTAATGCCCGCCGGACTGAAAAAATCTTCGCGGTGGTATCGTCACTAAAATTGACCTTCCAGTTAATATCCGGCTCCGAGTAAATAAAAGCCTCCCCCCTTGCCATAGCTGCAATACTGGATGAATCCCGTACCTGCATCCACCGGATCACATTTCCATAAACAGGAAAGGAACTCCGCTCAGTCATATAAGCGTGGTTATAATCATCCCACATCCATCCTTCACCCAGCGACTCCGACTTCCAGTTATTGGTAATAACAGCAATCGGTTTGGATTGTTTTTTCAGGAACTCAAATACCGGCTGGCGACTAAAATCAGGATGTAAAAAAGTGGGATCACCGGCAGGTTCTATAAAAAGCGTATCCTCCGTTTCTTTATATCGAAGCCCCACCACACTATCATATAGATATTTCATCCCCGCATATAAAGAAAAGAGCTTAACATTACTGGCCGGTATAAAATATTTTTCAGCCTGGTACTTATAAAGAAACTGGTTTGCTCCTGCATCAAAAACAGCAATACCCGTATGTGCATCTGTCAACAATGTATCGTTAAACAGGTCTTTATCTGCAAGTTTCTGTATTTTACGGGAAACAGAACAGGATATGAGCAGCACTACTCCGGAAAACAAAATGACTATTCTAAGAGATGTAAACATATACCTGGGTAAGTAATCAGCAGCGGGTGATCAATAGTAAGTAGTCCGGAGCTCATGTGACATCTTTTCCAACTTCTTCATTTCGCATACCGGCGCCATCGTCCTTAGTGTATACGCTCACTGTAGTTTCCGCACCTTCACATTTCCACATCTGCGGTCTGACGCTCCTTCGTCATGTGCCGACCACTTCATTTTCAAATTTTCAAATTCACACATCTTCAAATTAACTTCTCTCCTGTGCCCTGAGCCAGCGTTCGGGTATTTCATTACTGCTGGCCTGAATATAATCCTGGTAAGAGCAGGCGATATAGGATTTATCCGGCAGTTGCATCCACCATCTCCCGGTTTTTTTACTTTGCAAAAACACCGTATCAATTTCTGCAAAAGCGGTATTAAATTCAAAGAAGCTATCTTTCTCTGCAAACAGGGCTTCATGCTTACCCTGCCATTTTCCATCCACAAAATACCATAACATCTGTGCGATCTGCTTTGCCGTTAGCTGCTGTATATCATTCTCTACCGTATAGCCATAAATACCGATGGAGTTCAGGTTAGGGCTCATTCCTGCAAAGCGGGTAAGCATACAGGCCTGCTCTCCATCCAGCCCGTTAGGAGAAAGATAATTGGAAGGAGCAGCGGCATATTGAAGCGCGGCCATATCAATGCTTAGCATATTTGTATTGCGCATCACAGGCTCCATCTCCTCCATGTGCTCTTTTACAATACCCAGCCGGTAACAATCAAAGCGCAGCTTATCCATCGTTTCCAGCATGTTCGGATTTACAAAATAACTTTGAAAAGCAATATGGTTATAATGTTTGATGAAGTTGGGATCGCCGGTCAGTAATTCCATTAAAAAATTCCTGCTGCGCAGCGGATTGTCCATACTCAGATCAATCAAGCCGTCTATTACAGCAACTTCAATAATACGGTTCAGTAGCTTATAGGCATCGTATTGTGCAAGGGTAAGATCATGACTGCCTCCTAAAATAATTACTGTTTTCCCGATATGCAGCAGCTCACTGACCACGGTTCTTAATGCCGCGTAGCTATCCGCTATACCCGCACCCGATTTGATATTGCCCACATCTGCAATCCGGATATCTTTATGCCAGTAATACAAAGCATAGAACTGGCTGCGAATAACATCGGGACCGGCGGAATAACTGTCTGAGCCTTCTCCTCTCTGCTCACCGCAACCTACCAATACCACATCGGCAGCATCAAGGTCTGGCAATTCTTCTTCATACAACGCAATATGGTTACCAATCTGCCCTTCCAGGTAATCTTCATCGTGCGATAAATGATACCGGTTAACCGGATTTAAAAAATCAGTAATATTAAGCAGATCACCCATAGCAATGATTTTTACAAACCTACTGGTTCTGTGGCAAAAATCAGAGCATAAAATTCTAACATGATGTGAAAAACCGCTAACCGGAACAAAAGCCGGCGTTGCGCTGATCTGTCATTTCTCCATATTTCGCAAGGCATCCAGAATAGACACTCCTGCATCCCGATTGGATTCAGGTAAAGCAACCGTTGTGTCCTTACGTTCAAATACCGCTTTGCTCCATTGCAAAACAGCCTGAAAACGGGGATAAGCAGCTATCTGCTGATCCATCCATTCCACCGCCTTTTCCCGGCTTTCCCTCTTTTCGATTACCCATGCTGATACCAATGCGTTGGAAGGAATAAAATTGCTCACCGTATTGTCAATCCTCGGGGTAAACTTCAAAATACGATCCAACAGCAACGCTCCGTTTGCATTTTTTAACGGTATACTACACAGGTATTCCATCCAGTCTTCCAGGCGACTGTCTATTTGATTATCATAGGGTTTTCCCACACCCAGGTTCTGCGGCCACCGCCGCGACTGGTCAATATACCCCTGGGCTTTCCTGTAATTATTTTTCCGCATCTCCTGTAAAGCAAGCATCAGCTTTGCTTCGCGATACAATGCCTTACCCTCCGTAGCACCTTCAAAAGGTATAATATTCAGCTTTGCCAGCAGCGCATCTGCTTCCTTATATTTTTTATTCAACATCAGGGCTTTGGCATATAGCATACCCATTATATATTGTTCCTGATGCGCCTGGTAAAAAGGAGCTGCTACAGACAATGCAGCAGCAGGTTGCCTGTGCTCAATATAATATTCGGCAAGCAGCTTATGATAGCGCCATTGCGCAGGGTCAAGCTGCAGGGCTTTTTTAATATCCTTAAGACTTTGAGCGGTATCCGAGTCTTTAAAGATCGCAAAACGTGTTGCATAAAACGGTGCGTAGTCAGGTTCATTGCCGCAAGACAATAACAGCTGCTTACTCTCCTCATTACGGTTACGGTCTTTATAAATTAATGCCAGCTGGTATTTGAGAAGCCAGTCATTTTGCCCTTTCAGCAGGTGTTCAATTACCATAGCTGTTTCTGATCTAAAGAGGAAGGCAAGCGCAGGATTTACCCCGGCACTATTCAGTTTTTTATTTTGCAGAAATGCGCTCCAGCATGCAGATTCAACACTTGCCGGGCTTAAAGCAAACACGTCAAGCGCCTTATCATGATAACCGGCATTGTAATACCAGATTGCCAGTTCGGCAAAAGTTTCTGCGGGCAATTCATTTCTCACCAGCGAGGTGAAAGCTTTTTTAGCTTCTTCAGTTTGCTGCCAGCAATATTTTTCGAAATAAGCAAAATGATTCAATGGATCATACGATAAAATAGTATGTAGTACAGCTTCGGCTTTTGCTTTTGCATTAATTTGACGCAATGCAGCAGCCTGCAACATCAGGGCATCTATATTATACCGGTTGTAATCTATGGCCTTTGCTGCATACGCTACAGCCTGGTCAAACGCTTTTTCCCGGCTGTACAGCCTGCTCAGTCCCGTATAAGCCGCACTCCGGAATTCAGGTGTTAGCGCCGCAATGCTCAACCCGTCTTTCGCATCGGCGGTATTACCCAGCTGCGCATTAATAATACCATAATAATAATTGGCATCACCGGCATGGGTATGAATGCTTATTGCCCGGGTTGCCAGTTGCTGAGCCTCGGCGTAACGCATATTCCTGTACAGCAGTTCGGACATTTTAACCAGCGCCGGGAAAAAATTACTATCCTGTTTTAAAGCATTACCCAACATCTCCTCCGCTTTCCCGTACATTTTCTGATCCATGTACGCTCTTCCCTGCAGGTACAAGCCGTATACGGTATTCCAGTCGAAGTTTTCCGGTGTTTTTACCGGGCGATGCAGGCTTTCATAACCGGTATCCCCATGATATACCAATTTGCCGGCGCCCAAACGGGCAACGAGATCTTTTTCGCGGATACTCACCGGTATAGAATCGGAGTAAACCTGTAACGGAGACAGGTTAACGACTTTGCTATACACCACATTTTCCCCGGACTTTACCTCCAGCGTATCATGGACAAACTGTGCTGCAGAAAAATATATTTTCAGCCACCCGTTTTCATATTTTACATTGAGCGCACCATAGGGATTAGCCTTTGCAATACCCTGCGTTTTTGATACCGGGTACCAGTATTCCTTCCAGGTATCCGTAGCATAAGGAGCAAAACTTACCTGCTTAAACGGTGTAAATGTGCTTGGGGAGGAATTCTGATTAAACAACCTTCCGGATTGAATCTCCACATACTGCCCATCCGTATCCGTAAGCAGCTTTTCCCAGATCATCCCCTGCCCGGACAATCCCCATATCCATATCTTCCTGCCCGCTTTATCATCATAAGTACCATAACGCACCATACCGGTTTGATCGTCATGCCAGTATGCGCCAAAGAAATCAGCCGGCTTACCAAACACATGATAGGATTTGTATCCGCCAAAATCGTTCTCTTCGTAAAAATTGATCTTTTTACCATTGGTTTCATTTACCGGCCAGGATGCATATTCTCCGTTATGCCCGATATATTTCGTACCGGGAAAAATAAATTCAAGATTTCCTTTTGCTTTAACGCCCAAATTCATCCAGTGATAGTAAGGCTGTTCAACAGGAGTGGAATTGTACCAGAAAGATTGCGTGGTGAAATAAGCTTTATCCCGGGGAAGATTGATCTCTATCCGCCAGTTGCTCCGCGTTAAAAGGTCCAGCACGCCGATTATACAGCTTACGCTTCCGTCATCATTTGTACGTGTGATGTAATCAACAGGTGTGGCATTGGAAGGCGTATGCCCGATAATGCCATAATTGGGTTCCAGCCCGCCACTGGTCCAGGGTCCGCGCATGGCAATATCCCGGAACTTCACCGCATGGTTATAATAAATAAAAGATTTGCCGGATTGCTTCTCTATTGCCGCCCATACTTTTCCTCCTATTTCCGGTGTGATCAGCACCCGGATATAATCGTTAGCCAGTTCAACAATTTTCCACTGTTTCTGCTGAGGCTTGTCCGTAAATCCGTCATAACGGAAATAAGGGTATACCGGTGACAACAACGGCATCGGGTTAGGGTCTGAAAAAACATAGGTAGGAAAGGTCTGCATATACTCCCTTACGGTAGCCTGTTGTTGAGCGGTACCGGCTACGATCGTAAGGCAAAAAAATAGCAAAATCATCAAAGGCTTTCTCATGGAACAATCATTTAAATGGCTGACAGCCTAAAATTAGGGAAAACACATCCATTAAACTACAGCAAACGATTGTGTGATTTGGGCTTTCCTTACATTTGCCTCTAAAGCCCGGTGATATCAGTACGCTCAGTTCCATATTGTCTAATCCCATTGAATACCTTAAAGGCGTAGGCCCCGTAAAAGGCGACCTGCTCAAAAAGGAGCTGAACATTTTTTCCTTCAACGACCTGCTAACCCATTTCCCTTACCGGCATATTGATAAAACAGAAATAAAAAAGATCGGCGATCTTACTCCGGACCTGGATTATATACAGGTGGCAGGGAAAATTGTCTCCTGCGAGATCATGGGTGAAAAAAGAGGGCGACGCCTGGTTGCTGAATTACAAGATGATACGGGTTCACTGGAGCTTACCTGGTTCCAGGGTATCAACTGGATACAAAAAACCATCCATATCGGCCAGTCTTTCCTGGTTTTCGGCAGGCTCTCCTACTTCATGGGTAGCCCCCAGATCACCCACCCGGAAATAGAAATACTGACACCCGAAAAGAAGGAAGGGAAAAATTACCTGGAGCCGGTTTATCCTACTACGGAAAAATTAAAAGTGCGGGGGCTGAACGGCAGGCAGATCGGCAAACTGATGTATACACTTGTGGGGCTGCTGCATGAAAAAGATATACCTGAAAATATCCCGGAAAACATTATACAACAGTTGCAACTAATGCCCCGTTACCAGGCTTACCTGAATATCCATTTCCCGGCCAATCCTCTGTTTTATGAAAAAGCCCTTGCCCGTCTGAAATTTGAGGAACTGTTTCTTGCCCAGGTAAGATTAGGGCTGATCCGGTCTAACCGGCACCGTTATTCCAGAGGTGTGGTATTTGAGCAGGTAAAGACTTTATTTCATACCTTCTATGCTTCTTATCTGCCCTTTGCATTGACCGGTGCGCAAAAAAGAGTGCTGAAAGAGATCAGGCAGGACACGGCAAGAGGATCCCAGATGAACCGCCTGCTGCAGGGCGATGTAGGAAGCGGCAAAACAATCGTGGCCCTGCTGAGTATGCTGCTTGCTGCCGATAACGGCTATCAAAGCTGTATGATGGCTCCCACTGAAATTCTCGCCCGGCAGCACAATGAAAGTATCCGGGAACTGCTTAAAGATATGCCGGTGCAAACCGCTTTACTCACCGGCTCTACCCCAAAGGCTAAGCGAAAAGAAATTTTGGAAAAAGCGTCAAATGGCAACCTTCATATTTTAATTGGCACCCATGCCATCATTGAAGACCAGGTGCAGTTCAATAAACTGGGGCTTGCCGTGGTAGATGAACAACACCGCTTTGGCGTGGCACAAAGGGCAAAGCTATGGGAAAAAGCGAGTGTGCCACCGCACATGCTGGTAATGACTGCTACCCCCATCCCCAGAACCCTGGCCATGACAGCTTACGGCGACCTTGACTATAGCATTATGGATGAGCTTCCACCGGGAAGGATACCCGTTACCACCGTTCACCGGGATGAAAGCGCCCGGTCGCAGGTAATGGATTTTATTAAAGCGGAAATAAAAAAAGGCCGGCAGGCTTATATCATTTTCCCCCTGATAGAAGAAAGTGAAAAGTTAAACTATGAAAACCTGATGAAAGGCTATGAAAACGTGAAAGCATATTTTCCCGAACCGGCATACTGGATAAGCATGGTACACGGAAAAATGAAGGCTCCTCAGAAAGAAGCCAATATGCAACGTTTTATACAAAAAGATACTCAGATCATGGTGTCTACCACCGTTATTGAAGTGGGGGTAAATGTTCCCAATGCAACCGTAATGGTAATTGAAAGTGCCGAAAAATTCGGATTATCACAATTACACCAGCTACGCGGCAGAGTAGGAAGAGGCGGCGATAAAAGCTACTGCATCTTACTAACCGGCAATAAGCTAAGCGCCGAAGCACGGGAAAGACTGAAAATCATGTGTGCGACCCATGACGGTTTTATCATAGCCGAAAAGGATCTTGAAATACGCGGACCCGGAGATATTGAAGGTACGCGGCAGAGTGGTATGCTCAATTTTAAACTGGCAAGCATTGTGCAGGATAAACATTTGTTAGATTTCGCCAAACAACACGCAGAAATCTTATTAAATGAAGACCCTGAACTGAACCTGGCAGTTAACTTGAAGTTAAAAAACTATCTTCAGCAGCAAAAAGGACAAACCCTGTGGAGTAAGATATCGTAAATCTGTAATTAAGGCTAAATTCGCTAATTGAATCCGTCATTAATAAGAAATTAAAGTTGAAATCTAAATCCCACATATTCCTTACCTGGCTTTTATGCAGCGTACTGGCCGGGAACGCGCAACAGGCTGTTGAATTCACAGAAAACAAAGGACAATGGAACAACAGCGTTTTATTCAAAGGTGAAATCACAAACGGCGCCCTTTTTCTTCAAAAAAGCGGGTTTACCGTATTGCTGTATAACGATGAAGATATGCAGCAGCTCACGGAAAAAGTACACGGGCACAGCGATGAAAAACAAGCTGTTCAACCAACCGGTAACAAAGGCGCGTATCCCCGTCCTTCCCGAGGAGATAAAACAGATGACAACGACAGCGCGGTTTTACGTTCACATGCATACACCATGCGCTTTGCCGGAGCAAACCTCAATGCGGCGGTAACGGGTGAGAAACCGGTTAGCTCGTACAACAACTACTTTATAGGTGATGATCCTTCACAATGGGCAGGCAATTGCAGCATATTTCAATCCATAGTCTATAAAAATATTTATCCCAATATAGACGTCCGCTACTATTCAGATGCGGGACAAATAAAATACGACCTGATATTATATCCCGGGGCCAATATCAACGACATTGTTATGCAATATGACGGGGTGGATAAATTACAGATCCGGAACAGGGAACTTTATATCAAAACCTCTGTTGGCGATGTAAAAGAATTGTCTCCTTATTCTTATCAAACCGGCGAGCAGGGAAGGAAAGAAGTAGATTGCCGGTATGTGTTAGAAGGAAAGGATAAAGTAAGATTGAAAGTAAAACAATACGATCCTTCTCAAACATTAGTAATAGATCCCATGCTCATATTTTCCACTTTTACGGGTAGTCTTGCCGACCAATGGGGCTTTACCGCAACCTATGGGGCAGACGGGAGCCTGTATTCCGGGGGTATCGTTTTTGGAGCAGGCTTCCCGGTATCCACCGGAGCCTTCCAAACCAACTACCGGGGAACAGGTCAAAACAACTTCAACATGGGGATCATGAAATTCAACTCCAGTGGTAGAAACAGGCTGTACGCCACTTATCTTGGCGGCCGGGGTGCCGATCAGCCACACAGCCTGATAGAAGACAGCCGGGGTAACTTAGTGATCCTGGGCAGAACCAGTTCGGACAATTATCCTTTACAGCCCCAGGATAACACATCCGGCACCACAGGCAGCTACGATATCATTGTTACCAAGCTGAATGCTTCGGGAACCCAGCTCATCGGATCAAAAAAAATCGGCGGCTCAGGATATGACGGAGTAAATATATCTCCTGAGCGAAAACCCAGCAGCCTGTCGGTCTTTTACGGAGAT
The DNA here is from genome assembly GCA_023957155.1 of Chitinophagaceae bacterium. Lineage (GTDB taxonomy): Bacteria > Bacteroidota > Bacteroidia > Chitinophagales > Chitinophagaceae > Agriterribacter. The sequence goes on from JAMLHK010000022.1 coordinate 25,835, forward strand.
GATTCAAGAAGCGAGGTAATTCTCGATAAGGATGACAATATTTACGTAGCCAGCTGTACGCAATCCGGCAACTTCCCCACTACTACCGGGGCATCACAAACCTCGAAAGCCGGCGGACAGGATGGCGTTCTTATGAAAATAGCCCCTGATGTAAGTACGGTACTCTTCAGCACTCTTTTTGGCGGTAACGGGGATGATGGCACTTTTGTCCTCGCCCTTCACCCCATCACAAATGATATTTATGTTGCAGGGTCAACAAAAAGCCAGGACCTGCCCGAAGTACCTTCTTCTGGGGTGATCGCCCCCACATACCAGGGTGGATCATCTGATGGATTTATCGCCATTTTTGACAATACGGGAAAGTTACAAAAGGCAACCTATCTCGGTACAAACAGCATGGACGCTATATATGGCTTAAAATTTGACGAAAGCGGGTTCCCTTACGTAATGGGCGTTACCCTGGGGGTTTGGCCGGTTACACCGGGAGTGTATAATAACCCGGGAACGAAACAATTTATCGTAAAGATGCAGCCTGATCTTTCTGCCAGCGTCTATTCCACTACATTTGGCAGCGGTAGCTCCTCCTATAATATCTCACCCGTTGCTTTTGCCGTAGACAAATGTGAGAATGTATATGTATCCGGATGGGGTGGCAGGTTGTCTCCTGAAGGTGATGATGCGTTTCGTACGGCCGGCACCCTGGGAATGCCGACAAAGGACTGTAATATATTACCCAACGGGTGCAGCTCTGACAACAGCGACTTTTACTTTTTTGTACTGGGAAAAAATGCCCAGGATATTTTATTCGGGGCATTTTACGGGCAATTCGGCGGATTTGGAGATCATGTAGATGGTGGTACAAGTCGTTTTGACTCCAAGGGAGTGATTTACCAGGCCATCTGTGCAGCCTGCAATATAGAACATTTCCCCCCGGTTACACCTCTCCCGGTTACACCAGGCGTATGGCGGCCAAGAACAGGAAACCCCCGAAGCTGCAATCTGGCTGCAGTTAAACTCGAAATGGATTTTTCGGGGGTAAGCACCGGTCTCAGAACAAGCATAGAAGGCAAACCTTACCGGGATTACGGCTGCACGCCCGTTACCGTAGACTTCTCAGACACGTTGCGAAAAGGGAAAAAATATGTCTGGGATTTTGGGGATGGTAATACAGCAACCACCACTACACCGGATATCAGCCATACCTATAACGTTGTAGGCTCCTATAATGTAAGGCTTATTTCCATAGATTCCAGCAAATGCGTTATGAGCGATACGGCATATACTACCATCAGGGTACGTACAGACAGGGCGCTAATAGGTGCTACCGCCGCCAAGCTGCTTCCCTGCTCCAGCCTTAATTTCGAATTTACCAATACATCGGTTGCCCCGCCGGCAAAACCGTTCCAGGGCGCGGCTTTTACCTGGGATTTTGGGGATGGGTCAGCGCCCGTGACCAAAGGCACCGAGAAAGTACAGCATGAATTTCCGGCTCCCGGAACCTATCATGTAAAACTTTCCCTTGCTGACACCAATTATTGTAATACCCCCGATACATTTACGCTTATTATGCGCGTGGCGCCTAATGTAAAAGCGCAGTTCACTACCCCGCCTGAAGGATGTCTGCCCTACCTGGCGGAATTCAATAACATTTCGGAAGCAGGACAATCCTTTTATTGGGATTTCGGCGATGGCGCTACATCAAACGAATTTGCCCCGGTACATGAATATACAAGCGTAGGCACTTATACCGTAAAACTAAAAGTAGTAGACTCTATGACCTGTAATATTTCCGATTCCACAACCTTTACCCTTACGGTACGGCCACGGCCAACAGCAGGATTTACTTTCAGCCCCGTAACGCCGCAGGAAAATACGCCCACTACCTATACCAATACCTCACTGAACGCCATCAGCTATAAATGGTTCTTCGGTGATGGAGATACTTCTATATTAACCAATCCCGTACACCAGTTCAATGCAACCAATGATTTTAATACCTGTCTCATTGCCTATAACGAATATGGCTGTGCCGATACCTCCTGCCAGATCGTATCTGCGCTTGTATCTCCCTTAGTGGCTGTACCCAATGCCTTTTCACCTAACGGCGATGGGGTAAACGACAAAGTGTACGTGAGAGGATACGCTATCGGGAAAATGCTTTTCCGGATCTATAACCGGTGGGGACAACTGGTATACGAATCAACTGACCGGCACGAGGGATGGGACGGAAAATACAAAGGAACACTGCAGCCGATGGACTCGTATGCGTATACCCTGGAAATAGAATTTACCGATGGAAGCAAGGCAACCAAAAAAGGAGACATTACATTACTGAGATAAAATAAGTTTGAAAGTTTATGGTTTATAGTTAGGGAGTTTAAACCTGTAACTTGTACCAATTGCTTATGAGCTGACACAATGCAGGCAAACAAAAGAGATCAATGAAATGGAATTACACGCTTTACATATAGCAAACAACAAAACCCCCGATGCTGCCGGCGCAGGAGCAACAGATGATATGCGGTGCAGCGCTAAATGCGGAAGCCGTTTTTCATTCCTGTTGCTGATCAGCATCATCCTGTTTAGCGGATATCCTGCTTTTGTGGGTGCGCAGGATCTGCATTTTTCACAGTTTTTTAATTCTCCTTTAACTACCAACCCCGCCAATACGGGTTTTTTACCGGAAAATGATTACCGTCTCGGCGCCAACTATCGCCAGCAATGGGCAAACATACCGGCACAATTTAAAACCATGAGCATCTTTGGAGATGCACAGGTATTCCGCGACCGGTTTGAATCGGGATGGGTAGGACTGGGCGGCGTAATATTACGGGATGTGGCCGGTAGCGGTAATCTTACATCTACCAAAGTATACGGCTCGGCGGCTTACCACCAAATGCTGGGTAGCACCGGGTTACTTTCTGCGGGATTTAACTTAGGATGGGCAAACAAAAGAATAGATATAACCAAATTTACATTCGACAACCAGTGGAACGGCAGGTTTTTCGATGCAGGCACCCCAAGCGGGGAAAATTTTGCAGCGACCAATATCAGCTATCTCGATGTGCAGGTAGGATTGAATTATGCGTATTTCCCTACAGACAATATTTACCTGCATACAGGCGTATCCGTGCATCATGTTAATTCACCAAAGGAATCTTTTTTCAGCAACACCCCCGGATATGATAATACGATCGCCCGAAGATATATTGCCTTTGCCGATGCTGTTTTTAAGATTAATGACCGCGTAATAGTCAGCCCCGGCGCTTATTTTACCACGCAGGCCAAGGCAAAGGAACTCACACTGGGACTTCACGCCAATTATAACCTCTCAGGCGATGGAGAAAAGCAGGTAATCGGAGGATTGTATTACCGGGGCAGCGATGCTTTTATTCCCATGCTCGGCTTCCAATGGAAATCTGTACGGCTTATGTTCTCGTATGATGCCACTACTTCTTCTCTTAAAAATTACAATAATATGCGGGGGGCTTCGGAATTTGCTTTACTGTACAATGGCTACTATAACCAGTACAGTCAAAGCTTACGTCAAATGCAATGTCCCGTACCCCGGTTTTAATTGAACAGCGTATCCCTATCCTGCATTGTGTTAAATAATTTGCCATAATCCTTAACTGTGCTAACTTGCCGCTCATGGATAGTAAAGAAGTGATTACCGTAAAAAATCTCGTAAAAAACTATGGAACTTTTGAAGCGGTAAAAGGGATCAGCTTTAGTGTGAATGAAGGAGAAATATTCGGATTGCTCGGACCCAACGGAGCGGGAAAATCCACTACCCTGGAAATTATGGAAACACTCCGGGAAAAAACGAGTGGAGAAGTTATCATTGACGGCTACGATCTTGATAAACAGGCCGACAAAATCAAGCGGGTCATTGGCGTGCAGCTACAATCGTCCGGGTTTTATCCCGGTCTTAACCTCTCAGAGCTGGTTGATCTTTTTGGCGGCTTATATAATGAACCGGTTAACGCTACCGAATTGCTCAAAATGGTTAATCTTGAAGACAAATCAAAGAGCAAATACAAGGACCTGAGCGGCGGACAAAAACAACGGTTTTCCATTGCCACTACACTGATCAACAAACCCAGGATCATTTTTTTAGACGAACCGACTACAGGGCTTGATCCTCATGCACGGAGGAACCTGTGGGATCTGATCAGGGATATCCGTTCAAAAGGCACCACCATTATTATAACAACCCACTATATGGATGAGGCGGAAATACTGTGTGACAGGGTGGCTATTATGGACCAGGGAAAAGTTATTGCACTTCATACCCCCGATCAGTTGATTGACGATCTTGTAGCGTCAGGCTTTGAGCGACCCAAAGAAGTTAAAAAAGCCAACCTGGAAGATGTATTTATTCATTTAACCGGGTATGCGCTTAGAAATGACTAAAATCAGAAAACACAACCAACCAATTAATATGAGCAACAGGATTTTAATAACTACCGCCTGCGCTTTGGCATTCACCGGATTAATGACGGCATGTTCCTCTATAAAAGAAATGGCTGCCGATACATCCCATATTGTATTTGCCGAACCCAAGCCGCAAGCACCGGAATTGTCCAATGCGTTAGACAGCATGAGCTATGCTTTGGGTATGATTGACGCTACTTTTTTTAAATCACAGGGAGTAGATACCATTAATTATGCCCTAATGAACAAAGGATTTAACGCCGTACTCAAAGATGAAAATACATTATTAACCACTCAACAGGCAGATATGACCGTAAGAGAACAACTCCAGGCATTTATGCGAAAAAAATCGCAGGCCACTATAGATGAAGGTGAAAAGTTCCTTTCTGAAAATAAAAAAAGAGAAGGAGTAAAAGTTACCTCCAGCGGACTTCAATACGAAATATTACATTTAGGAACCGGGCCAAAACCGGCAGATACCAGTACTGTAGAAGTACACTATGAAGGATTTTTGGTTAATGGTAAGAAATTTGACAGTTCACGCGACAGGGGCGAACCTATTTCCTTTGCGCTGAACCAGGTTATCAAAGGCTGGTCAGAAGGGGTACAGCTAATGCCCGCAGGCTCCCGGTTTAAATTTTACATTCCCTATACCTTAGGCTACGGAGAACAGGGCGCCGGAGGGGCAATACCCGGAGGCGCGGCGCTTATCTTTGATGTGGAGCTGATTAATATTGTACAATAAAACACGATAATGGATAACCCGGTCTACACACAACCGGGAAGGAAGAAAGGTAAGAATATATTTCGCATAGAGCCATGATTCGCATTTTATGCCGGTATGTGAATACACATACCCATAGAAAAGCATTGAGCGTTGGGTAGAGGGACGTCAGGATTTAAACACTTTCACCTTAAAGTATCAGGACTTTTTTAGTTGCATCAATGATTTAGAAATAGCTTCATTGACGCAATTGTATTGCGTATATTTGAGAGTTGAACCAACATCGCCTGTAAGGCGATGAGTTTTAAAGGTTGTACCTTATAGGATATTTATTCATTTATAAAACTATAAGGTTATGGAAAAAAAACATTAAGTCCGCAAGCAGTTGCGGCATTGGAGAAAACCGATCAGTATTTATCCATCGGTCACTACAGCCCCCTTACCATTCGTAATTATCTCAGTGAGCTCCGGTATGTTTTCGTTTATTATGCAGATGTAGATCCACTTGATTTTACAGAGGATATGATATTGCAATACCTGCTATACCTGTCAAAAACCATCGGGTGCAGCCGCGTAAAATGCAAAATGGCTGCGCAAAGCATTTCTTTCTTTTTCCGGCATGTGCTTAAAAAAGCATACGTTATACCTACGGTAATTTATCCCAGAACAAGCACCACTCTGCCCGCAGTAATGAACCCCGATGAAATAAAAACAGTTATTGACAGCGTACAAAATGTAAAACACCGCACCATTATTATACTGCTCTATAGTACAGGTATGCGCCTGGGAGAAATAGCACACTTACGTATTTGTGATATTGACAGCAAAAACATGCGCATTAAAGTGGTGCAGGGTAAGGGTGCTAAAGACCGGTATACTATTTTGTCTGAACAGGTATTGCAGGAACTCAGGGCATATTACCTCATTTACAAACCACGGGAGTACCTGTTCAATGGGTATCGGCAGGGTAAGCCCATGGGCATGCGTAATATTCAACACCTCGTGCAAAAAGCCATAGCCCAGGTGGGGCTGGCTAATAAACACTATACCGTGCATACCATCCGCCATAGTTTTGCCACTCATCTGGTTGATAACGGCGCTGACCTGCATACGGTAAAAGAACTGCTCGGTCATAGTAATATACAAACCACCATGCGATACCTGCACCTTACTACTGTCCGTACCAGCGGTATCACCAACCCTTACGACAGGTTACCGGGCAACTACAGGCAACCACGGTCTTCTTCATTAAAATGACAGACCATGTTGCATTATACAATGCCCGGCGCAACAGTGCAGCAGGCGCTGATGAGCTATCATACTCCCCAGGCAGGTGATAATATACATGTCCGGCACGTACTTGAGCGATTGAAACAATGCCGCACTGCCGCTTTGGGGTACCACATATACCAATGCGATAATCCGGAATGCAGGCATATAAAATATCAGTACCATAGCTGCAGAGACAGGCATTGCCCTAACTGCGGCGCTATAAAAAAACAGGAATGGATAGAAGCACGCACCCAGGAGCTATTGCCTGTAAAATATTATCATGTAGTATTTACCCTGCCTCATGAGCTTAACAGCCTGGTGATGGGTAACCGGAAGCTTTTATACAAGCTGCTCTTTGATGCTTCGGCTCAAACGCTGCTCAGCTTTGCAAAAGACAAAAAGTATCTCGCCGCCCAACCCGGCATCATCAGTGTATTACATACATGGGGGCAGCAGCTTAGCTTTCATCCGCATATACACTGTATTGTAAGTGGTGGTGGTATTACCGATGAGCATTGCTGGAAGGATGCCTCAAAAAACATTTACCGTTTTTTGTTCCCGGTAAAGGCTTTAAGCATAGTATACAGGGCTAAGTTTTTACAGCGCTTGCAATTGCTGATCAGCAATGGTGAAGTAAAGCCGGCAGATACAGATACGCCCCAACTCATAAAGCTTTTATACAGTAAAGATTGGGTAGTATATGCCAAAGCTCCTTTTGCAGGACCTCAGGCTGTAATTGAATACCTGGGAAGATATACCCATAAAGTGGCTATCAGCAATCACAGGATAACAGGTATTGACCACCAAAACAAAACAGTAAGCTTTACCTATAAAGACTATGCTGATAACGGTAAACAAAAACAAATGACCCTCGATGCCGGAGAGTTTATCCGGCGTTTTGAGCAGCACATCCTGCCTGAAAGGTTTACCAAGATCAGATCCTACGGGTACCTGAGCAACAGGAAGCGGCGCCAGTGTATCAATGCCATACTAAAAACAATGAAGCTCCCACAGCACAGGGGGCTGGTAAAAATACCCCTGGAAATACGTATGAAAGAAATGTATGGTATAGCTATACAGGAATGTCCCTGCTGTAAAAAGGAGACACTGCAATTATTGGCTGTCTACGTTCCGTGGAAGAAGGCAGATGATGGGTAAGAAAAATAACGAACAGGAAAATTAAATATGGATCAAAACAAACGTTGCACGGCGATGTAACAGCACTATATTGCCTCAGCATCAAAAAACGTTCAGAAAAACAGTAATAAAAACGTATTTTAGAGACGCCAGCCGGTAGCTGCTCCTCCGCTAAAGCAATACCAGGCGGTAAAGACTAAAAAACAAAACCAGACAACCACCACGAGAAAAGCTAAAGACCGATACTTTCTCCCTAATGGCAAACATTACGGCGATGTCGGCCAACTCAAAAGTATACCACAAAGCCCCGTAACTTTCTTTAAGGACGGGGCTTTATCAGGGGGCTTTGCGGATACTTTTCTGTGTGTTACCTGCCATATTATGAAAGAGCATTTAGAAACAATCATTGAGACCGGAGAAGACTTGCTTCATATGCATCAACATGAAGCGTATGAAGAACATGTTGAAGATGTTTATTTGGACGTTACAACAAAAGCCAAACTATTTTTTGACAAGTTAAAAGACGACCCTTTAAATTTAAAGCAAGACTTTTTATCAAAACAATTGGACTCTTTTGACGAATCAGAACTTTATGACATTTTAGGTATTTTAAAAAAAGCGAAATGTTATTTTGAAGTTCCCCCGTCCGAAGTTGATTCCTTTTGGGAATATATACATCCTTTAATCAGGGCAATGGGTAAAGATAAATTTGACAACGGTTTTTACGCAGATGCTGTCGAGACTGCACTAAAAGAAGTAAATAACATAATTAAAAACGCAAATAAAAAAATCACTGGACAAGAATTAGATGGGGCTTCTTTAATGACCAAAGTTTTTTCAGTTGCTAACCCAGTATTTTCTTTTGCGGACATTACAACAGAAACAGGCAAAAGTATTCAACAAGGTTATATGCAAATTTTTGCGGGTGCTATGACAGGTATTAGAAATCCAAAAGCACATAATAATATGCTACCGGACAAAAACAAAACAATTCACCTGCTTTTTATAGCAAGTTTTATGACAGTCAAAATTGAGGAATTGGGCCTAATTTAATCGGCAAGACAGCATTCATAAGCAATACGGCAGGTAACATTGGTATTGCCAATAGTTGGGCTTGACATTGGAACAATCGGCAGTGGTAATTCTGTTGTACTTCGGTTCGAGCTTGACGAATAAAGCCCAGCTTTAGTTCTTAATATTTAACTTTATTATAAAGTCCGGCAGCAGTTCCGGTGGACGGATTTCAAATTCCCAACCATCGGTAATACCTGTTCGTTGGCTGCAAATGTATTACAACCACACATCAAGCGACAGTTTAACAAAAGACGCAACTAAGACATATAAAGCGAAGGAGAATGGTAAAGGATTATCCTGAAATAGATTTTTACTCAATGACAAAAAGCGAATGGGATTCAATCTTTGATATGATTCCTTGGCTTGAAAAAATTGAGAAAATTGACCCAAATGAGACATTCACAGACCACCAAGGCACAAGAACACGACCTCTCAAATATGTAGAATACAAATCCGCAAGTGTGCAACTTATTGGTAGAGTGCATAAGTTTTTAAAACCATTTGATTGGACAAATTGGGAAGAAGGTTTGAAAATCTTAAAGGAACAAGACTTTAATGGATTAGATTTATTAACGATTGGCAAACTACTTACAATTATTCTTTACTACAAAGAATTAACAGGACAGCTATCTCCATTTGGAATTGCTTGTCAAGCCCACGACTTAGAAGATGGCAGAGTTCTAAAACTTCTAAAAGAGCTGAAAAAAGTAGTAACGGAAGAACAGAAAAACGAATGTGAGAAGTTTCACACATATAATCCGCAAGACAGCAACTTTGCCAATTACGCAAAATTGTTACAAAGTAAGTGGCGAGATAAAAAAGGTTATCCTATTGCCAAACTCAATGACACAACCAAGTATGGGCACTTCATTGAGACAGATTTTGCTATAAATGAAGAAGTAAATTTTTTAACAGAAAATATTCGCAAACTTGTAATTGAAGAATTAGAAACAAAAGCTACTGTTCAAGAACATATTTATGAAAACTTGCTTTCTTCAAAATCGCTTTGCTTCAATTTGTTTGGCGAACTTCATTTTAATCACGAATTAGCGACAAATTTATTTAAAACTGTATTTCCAAAACAAACATCGCCTTATTCGGAAAAAGTTCCAGAAATAAGCAAAGTAACATCTGTTTTATTTGACTACTCACCATATAAGAAAAATAACAATACCGTAGAAGACACCGCCTTTTTTGATGTTTTTATTGAATACACTTCGCATAGTGGCGGAAAAGGATTTATAGGAACCGATGTGAAATATGCTGAAACCCTACTTGAAGATGCAGACAAGGCTACCGAAACGTATAAAAAATATGGAAATGATTATTTGAAATTAGCAACAGAAGACTTGTTTCTGCAAGAACATCTTGACAATTTTAAAAAACCACCCTTATTTCAACTTTGGCGTAAACACTTGCTGTCGCTATCAATACTAAAAGACAATTTGTATGAAGAAGGATTTTTCCTTTTCCTTTTTCCATATGGCAATGATGAATGTTACAAGGAAGCAAACCTATACAGAGGCCAACAAAAATTTCCTTATAGGTGGAACGAGTATAAAACAGGTTATTATTGGAGGTTTTTAGACAAATTTATTGAAAGCTTAAACGAGTTAGTTAATCAAACTTGGACTCAAGAAATGAAAGAAAGGTATTTAGGAAAGTGAAAAGTGATTACGAATAAATAAAAGCTTTAGTATGCGGATTAATGCGGCAGCCAATAATTGGTTGACCCATATTTTAACTGTAAATTTCTTTTCAATTGGCAAAACAAAATATTATATACAATCTAAAACTTTTTTTGAATTCTTCATCATTATTCTTAATTGTATTTGGTATAATACGAGAGAGTGAAGATTTAGTAATCGTTGGCTCAATTATGTTTTTAATAAGTTTGTTTTTTACAACGCTTTATATAATTCTATTAGCAAAAAACTTTAAGGATAGGACATCCTCAGACAGAACTCCTGAAAACGAATCAGGGCTAAATGATTTATTTGAAGGATTAATAGTTATTTATGGACTGATTGCATTAGTTATTTCAGAACCGGTTTATTTCAATTATTCTGGTCAATTAATTTGGTTTGGTACTATTCTGTATTATATACTAAATGGTATTATCGTAAGCTGGATTATGAACATTCCTTTAAAAATGACGTACGGAGGTTGGAGAGTTAGGTACAAAAAGAGATATAAAAGAAAAGGCTAAAATTGCTTAACAGCAGCCAACATGAACTGTGTAAAAAACCAAATAAAATTTGATATTTTTTAAGGTTTAGTTGTAGAAGTTTAGATTTAATCTGACAGTTATTGGTAAATTTAATAACT
>JAMLHK010000023.1 GCA_023957155.1 Chitinophagaceae bacterium
TACACCTGTTGACGATCATAATGTTCCTGATCTTATACCGGTAAAAAAGGCTTCAGAAACAATTGGAAAGGTAATTAAGCGAGGTGATTATGTAGTATATGAATCAACAGTTTACCCGGGTTGTACAGAGGAAGATTGTCTTCCCATTATTGAGCAGTTAAGCGGTTTGAAACTGAATGTTGATTTTAAATTGGGCTACTCTCCCGAGCGTATAAACCCGGGAGATAAAGAACATACGCTTGCCCGGATAATTAAAGTAGTATCCGGTTCCGATGCAGAATCGTTAGAAGAAATAGCCAGGGTATATGAAATTGTAGTTAGGGCAGGTGTACACAGAGCATCTTCTATTAAGGTTGCAGAAGCAGCAAAAATTATAGAAAATACCCAGCGGGATCTGAATATTGCATTAATGAATGAACTGTCTATTATTTTCGATATGGTCGGTATCAATACCTATGAAGTACTGGAAGCAGCAGGTACCAAATGGAATTTTCTGAAGTTCCAGCCCGGACTGGTGGGCGGACATTGTATAGGTGTAGACCCCTATTACCTTACATACAAATCCAGCGAGTTGGGGTATGAGTCGAGGGTAATATTGGCCGGACGCGTAATTAATGATGAAATGCCATTATATGTGGCCAAGAAAATTGTGCAGCACATTATAAAACATGCTAAAGAGGCCACTGGAGCAAGAGTACTGATTATGGGTGCGACATTTAAAGAAAATGTAAGCGATATCAGAAATTCTAAAATTATTGATATGATCAGGGAGTTGAGAGCATTTTCACTAAATGTAGATATTGTTGATCCTTATGCCGACAATGGAGAGTTGCAACATGAATATGGCTTTCCGCTATCACCGGCTATTGGGAAAAATTATGATGCTGTTGTACTAGCTGTCCCGCATAATGAATATAAAAATTTAACAGAGGAGTATTTGCTTAGTATTACTAACCCTAATGCTATTTTTGCAGATCTAAAAGGTTTATACAGGAATAAATTGAACAACCTTAAATACTGGAGTTTGTAATGGAATATCAAAAAACCATTGCCATAACAGGAGGTGCAGGTTTTATTGGTTCTCATGTAATCAGGTTATTGGTTAAAAAGTACCCTGCATACAGGATAGTAAATGTTGACGCATTAACCTATGCCGGCAATCTGGAAAATCTGAAAGATATTGATCAACTGCCAAATTACATTTTTGAACATGCGGATATCTGTGACGAACGTCATATAGACGAGCTGTTTGGTAAGTATGGTTTTAATACGGTAATACATCTGGCTGCGGAAAGTCATGTTGACCGTTCTATAATGGATCCTCTTAGTTTTGTGAAGACAAATGTATTAGGGACTGCGGCGTTGTTAAATAGTTGCCGAAAACACTGGCGCGACAATTATAGTGATAAACTTTTCTATCATATATCTACCGATGAAGTGTATGGGTCTCTGGGAGAAACGGGCTTCTTTACTGAAGAAACCTCTTATGATCCTCGATCTCCTTACTCTGCTTCCAAAGCCGCTTCCGATCATTTGGTAATGGCTTATTACCATACTTATAACCTTCCTGTTGTAATATCTAATTGCTCTAATAATTACGGATCGCACCATTTTCCGGAAAAGTTAATTCCGCTAATGATCAACAATATTAAGCATAATAAACCACTTCCGGTTTATGGAAAAGGGGAAAATGTGAGAGACTGGCTTTGGGTGGAGGATCATGCAAGAGCTATTGATACTATTCTTCACAAGGGGAAAATAGGGGAAACCTATAATATAGGTGGGAATAATGAATGGAGAAATATAGATTTGGTTAAGCTGCTTTGTGCGATAATGGATGATAGCTTAGGCAGGCCCAAAGGACAATCTGAGCGACTGATCACCTTTGTAAAAGATCGTTCGGGTCATGATCTGCGTTATGCAATTGATGCTTCAAAACTGAAAAAGGAATTAGGATGGGAGCCTTCTTTACAGTTTGAAGAAGGGCTTAAAAGAACCGTGGATTGGTACCTGCAAAATGAAGAATGGATTGATCGGGTAACTTCAGGACAATATCAGCAATATTATGCAGAACAATATGTAAAGCGATAAAAACAGTTGTATCTTAGCAGCCGTTTTACATCCTCTAGGATGCTGCATCAATACAATCAGAAATCTGCATGCCTTTTACAAGAACCGATTTCCCAGGACTTTTAATATTTCAGCCTCTTGTATTTGAGGATACAAGAGGATACTTCTTCGAAAGCTTTAATCAAACCGTTTTTCAGTCTGAAAATCTGGACTATCAATGGGTACAGGATAATCAATCCTGCTCTCACTATGGAGTGATAAGAGGGTTGCATTTTCAAAATCCTCCCAAAGCACAAATAAAGCTTGTACGCACTTTAGCGGGAACGATATGGGATATTGCTGTGGATATACGGAAAGGATCACCAACCTACGGGAGGGTATTCGGTATAGAGCTATCTGCTGAAAATAAGTTGCAATTGCTTATTCCTGCAGGTTTTGCTCATGGTTTTTCTGTTTTAAGTGAGAGTGCAACCGTACTCTACAAATGCAATAATCTGTACGATAAGACGCTTGAAGGTAGCATTGCATACAATGATCCGGCCTTGCATATTGATTGGAAAATCCCCGCTGGTAAGGTTATTCTGTCTGAAAAAGACAGAACAAGCCCTTTGTTTGAAGTTTGTAACAATCATTTTGTATTTGAAGGCTAATTATTATCTATGCAAAAGCCTACGATACTAATAACCGGTGCTGGTGGCCAACTTGCTAAATCAATAGCTGATATACAAAATCTGTATTCACAGTACCATTTTTTGTTCTATTCAAAAGCCGAACTTCCTCTGGAAGATAGAGCAAAGTTGCTGACTGTTTTTGAAGCTGTCCGTCCTCAATTTTGTATTAATTGTGCGGCTTATACCGCAGTTGATAAGGCGGAGTCGGATAAAGAAGGAGCATTTCTTGTTAATGCAAATGCGGTAAAGGATCTCGCAGAAGTTTGTGCCACAGTAGATGCGAAACTCATACATCTTTCAACAGACTATGTTTTTGATGGTGAGTCGCCGGTTCCATATAAAGAGACAGATTTGGTTGATCCCGTAAATATTTATGGAGCTTCCAAAGCTAAGGGTGAGGAGTGGGCATTGACATTCAATCCTCAAACAATAGTTATACGGACATCATGGGTGTATAGTGAGTACGGTAATAATTTCGTAAAGACCATGATGCGCCTAATGAAAGAAAAAGAACAGTTGAATATAGTGAATGATCAGGTAGGTGCTCCTACTTATGCATCTGACCTTGCCCATGCGCTGATAAAAATAATAAGTAGCCCTCGCTGGAAATCCGGTATTTACCATTACTGTAATGATGGTAAAGCAAGTTGGTATGATTTTGCATACGCTATAAAAAAGCTGACGAGGTCTGATTGTATCTTACATCCGGTACCTTCCTCAGCTTATCCGGTAGCTGCAAGGCGCCCCCGGTTTTCATTACTCAATACGTCAAAGATCAGGAAGGAATACAATGTAGATATCCCTTTTTGGGAAAGTAGCCTGAAAAAATGTATTCAAAATATGCTGCCGGAGAAAACGAATGGAGTATTATAAATCTGCCAGGAACTGAGAATGGATGAAAGCGGCAACATCTGTCATACTCTTTGTGTTTTCATAGACAGCTAATTGCCTGTCGGCCCCTGTTCCGGTTTCAATCATTTTTTGTATTGCCGAAAGCCTGTTTCTCGACCCTAAGTGATCTATAACGTCATCTACAAAGTCAAGTAACTCGTATATCAGAACCCTGGTATTTACTTCTTCTTCTTTTCCAAAATCAATTAGATGCCCGTCTATTCCGTACCGGCTGGCCCGCCATTTATTTTCGTTTATTAATGCCCGTGAATATTGTATAAAATTCATGTTTTCCATTCTGAGTTTATACAGTTTAGCACAGATAGCCTGGAAAAGAGCGGTAATGCCAATAGTTTCATCTGCGGTTAATGGTACGTCACAGATACGAAATTCAACGGTATTAAAGAAAGGATGTACGCGTAAATCCCACCAGATTTTTTTAGCGTTGTCAATACAATTCGTTTTAACAAGCAGGTTCACATAATTGTCGTATGCTTCAATACTTTCGAAGTAATCGGGTATACCGGTTCGCGGAAATTTGTCAAATACCTTTGTACGATATGATTTAAACCCCGTATGTCTGCCTTCCCAGAAAGGAGAATTGGTGCTTAAAGCAAACACATGGGGTAAAAAATATCTAGCAGAATTGGCAATATGGATCGCCATTCTGCGGTTTTCCATGCCAACATGTACATGTAGCCCGAAAATCAGGTTACTCCGGGCAGCATCCTGCATCTCGTTTACAATTTGATGATAGCGGATATTATCTGTAATTAACTGTTGTTCCCATAAGCTAAAGGGATGGGTTCCTGATGCGCCCATTCCAAAGCCAAGTCCTCCGGCAAGTTCGGCAATAGTTTTTCGTAAAAGCGCTACATCATTATATGCACTGTCAATGTCCGCACAAATATCTGTACCAACTTCTACTACTGCCTGGTGCATTTCAGCCTTGACTTTGTCTTTTATGATTTTTTGGCCTTCAGTTACAATTTTTTGTTCGTGACTTCTTAATTCAAAAGTATTGGGGTCTATTACCATATATTCTTCTTCAACACCCAATGTAAACTGCTTGTAATTCGGATTAGCCATTTTGGTTAGGTTATTATTTAAATAAGGTTGGGGCAGTATATCTCATATTAATGGCTGTTTTTCTATGCTCCGCTTAATGTATTCTCCCCAGGTAAGATTATCTTTTCCCTCCTTACAGTCTTGTGCCCGTTCAATAGCGTAATTAGCAGCTGTTTCCACTACCCATTCAAAATTCTCTTCACCTACACTGTTAAGATCAGCATCAGGTGCAGGGTTACAGAAATCAATAGCATAGGGTATGCCATTCCGGACAGCTAGCTCTACGGTATTAAAATCGTAACCAAGATATTGATTAATACGTAATACAATATCCTCCATAACCCGGTATTGTTCCGGAGAGGGAGAAAAACTGCTTTTATACCGGAGATGATGGGGGTTACGGGGTTCATACGGCATAATACGCACGTATTTACCTCCTATACAGTAACAGCGGTAATATTCTTCAAATACAATTTCTTCCTGCAATAGCATCACTAATTCGCCGGTTTCACCATGTTTGTCAAAGAAATCATCCATTTGTTCCAGCCGGTATACATTTTTCCAGCCTCCTCCTGCAAAAGGCTTCATATACGCCGGGAACCCTACATAGTTGAAGATACCTTCCCAGTCTAAGGGGAAAGTAAGGTTAGAAAACGATTCATTAGAAGTGTCAGCAGGCAAATCCCTTGAAGGCAGAATAACCGTTTTGGGAACCGGTACGCCAATTTTTGTTGCCAGTGCATTATTGAAAAACTTTTCATCCGCACTCCACCAGAAAGGATTATTGATAACTGCGGTACCGCTGATAGCCGAATTTTTTAAAAAGGCCCTGTAAAAAGGAACATCCTGGGAAATGCGGTCTACAATTACTGCGTATCCGCTCGGCTCACCTTGTATTACCTTACTGATAGACGCCGGCTCTGCAATGATGCCATCCGGTTTTTTATTATTGATCCTTTCTATAAAAGCATTGGGAAATGATCTTTCTTTTCCGTGAAGAATTCCGATTTTTTTCATGTTATTCTTTTCACCGTGCATTATTGCCCGGGTATTTGAGGTAGGTTTTATGTGTTTGTAAGATAGCTAAAAACTGTTTTATAAGATCAAATTTTCTTTAAATCTTTCCGCTATATTTGGTGTCTATGCCGCTCGTTAAGCAAACCTTGGTAGCCGTACAAAGTCATATTCTTCCTTCTGCATTTCTTCAACGGGATGTACATGTTCGTTTCTTTATTCCATCTATTCCGGTTAAGCAGGATAAAATGAGCTTATTGCTTATTAATGACGGGCAGGATATGGAAGAAATCAGGCTGACTGATATCCTTTCGGAGTTATACCAACAAAATGATATATGTCCTGTGTTTTGTGTGGGAATACATTGCGGGGAAGACAGAAAAAATGAATATGGTACCGCTTCTGTGAAGGATTATAAGGGCAGGGGAGCCAGGGCTGGATTATATACAAAGTTTATTTTAGAAGAACTGCTTCCTTTCATCACATCTAAGAGTGATGTAACTGCTTTTCGGGAAAAATCCTTTGCAGGCTTCTCATTGGGCGGGTTGTCTGCATTGGATGTAGTATGGAATAATCCCCGAATATTTTCAAAAGTCGGCGTTTTCAGCGGATCATTGTGGTGGAGAACAAAAGGACTGGATGAGGGGTATGTGGAAGATAGAGATCGTATTATGCACGCGCAAATACGGAATGGGACTTATAATCCCGGTCTTAAGTTCTTTTTTGAAACCGGTAGACTTGATGAAACGGAAGATCGGAATAATAACGGTATAATTGATTCGATTGATGATACTTTAGGATTGATAGAAGAACTTGAGCGAAAAGGATACAACAGGCATACAGATATTAGATATCTTGAACTTAAAGATGGCCGGCATGATGTAGCTACCTGGGCAAAGGCAATGCCGGAGTTTTTGAAATGGGGGTGGGGAAAGGGAATTTGAAAGTGTGGAAATGTAAAAAATGTGGCGGTCGGTACGCAACGGTAGGAGCGTCAGATCGCGAGTTAGGATAGAAGGGTATGAAGAAAGTATATAAAAAATATTTAATACATCTGTGTTGCCAGACATATCCTCATATTCGGGTTACGAATTCGTAACTTTGCAAAAATCTTGATGATGTTCAATACAATTGAAAGCGCAATTGAAGATATAAAGAACGGTAAGCTGGTAATCGTGGTGGATGATGAAGATCGTGAAAATGAAGGTGATTTTATTACGGCTGCGGCTAATGCAACTCCGGAGATCATAAATTTTATGACGAAATACGGTAGGGGAGTGGTCTGCGCTCCATTGACCGAAGAAAGATGTACAGAGCTTGAACTGGATTTGATGGTGTTTAATAATACTTCTCTGCATGAAACTCCTTTTACAGTATCGGTTGATCTTTTAGGGCATGGTTGTACTACGGGCGTTTCTGCCCACGATCGCTCTAAAACAATTAAGGCACTCATAGATCCTCAAACCAAACCAGCGGAATTGGGGCGCCCGGGACATATTTTTCCTTTAAAAGCTAAAGCAGGGGGGGTATTAAGACGTGCAGGACATACCGAAGCAACGATTGACCTGGCACGTTTGGCAGGCTTCGATCCTCCTTATGGCGGGGTATTGGTGGAAATAATGAATGATGATGGTACCATGGCACGTTTGCCCGAATTGCAGGAGATTGCGAAGAAATATAATCTTAAGCTCATTACAATTAAAGATCTGATAGAATACCGGTTGAAAACGGATTCTCTTATTGAAGAAATCGTAAGAGTGGATATGCCTACTAAATATGGCTTTTTCAAACTTATTATTTTCCGGGAAAGAAACAATCCTTCAAGTGGAGAGCACATGGCGCTGGTAAAAGGCGAATGGCAAAAAGACGAACCGGTATTGGTCCGTGTACATTCTTCCTGCTTTACAGGCGATATCCTGGGATCTATGCGCTGCGATTGCGGCGAACAACTGCATGAAGCAATGAAAATAGTAGAAAAGGAAGGGAAAGGAGTAGTGTTGTATATGAATCAGGAAGGACGGGGAATAGGATTAGTAAATAAATTAAAAGCATACAAATTGCAGGAAGAGGGGATGGATACTGTAGAAGCAAATCTACATCTTGGATTTAAGATGGACGAAAGAGATTATGGCGTGGGAGCCCAGATTTTGCGCTATCTCGGAGTTAATAAAATGCGCCTTATAAGCAATAACCCGCGGAAAAGGGTTGGACTGATAGGATATGGATTAGATATAGTCGAAAATGTGCCTTTACATATTTGCCCCAATCCGTATAACGAAAAGTATCTTAAAACGAAAAGAGATAAGCTCGGGCATGAGATATTGGGCAAATGATGAACCGGGATCTTATAATAGCCGTTTATCTATGGGAATAGTTCGTTTATAGACAATTTTTACTTTCCCAAAATCCTTGTGGTTAGGATTAATAAGCACATTGTTATCTTCCGGCATGATTGCTGAAGGCAGTTGAAGAGCCAGGAACTGATTTTTTTGAATAAAGTGATCCCCGATGGCTGTCAGTGATCCCGGTGGAGGATTTATATACCAGGTTTCGGGGAGCTCCTTATTGGTTATGGTTAAGATATTGCCTTCTGGAATTTCAAGGCAGATCATACAATAACTTTCCATCGGTATTCCCGCAAGATGTACAACACTTTCTAATAATGCTAAAGACGGTGTAGCTGCTGTATACAAAATATAAGTCCCTTTACTATGCCAACGACCGGAATACTTAGCAGCGCCGGTACCTTTCAAATCATCTATATATCTGCACTTGCTAATACGGTAAACCTTTCTCATTAGGCAAAAATTCCATGTTCAATTTTACCTAACTCATTCATTATCAATTGTATGCCAAGTGATGTATCTAAAAAATCTTTAGGTTTCTTATTGCCCAATGCTATAACATTACTACCCATCCATTGTTTAAAATTTTCCATGTTACCCAGAACTTCTTCTCCCCGTGTATACAACCTGGCCAATTCAATGAGTCTTTCCGATTGTTCCGGATTAAGCTTGTGCTTAGCTGTATATCTTCTGAGTGTTCGGTCTGAAGTTCTGATTATGGATGATATTTCAGTTACGGTGAGCCCTGTATTGTCCATTAGGTGATCAAGTGCCTCCCTGGGAATACCTTCTCTGATGATACCGATAAAGTCTGCATTGTTCTGAACAGGATAACGTATGTTATGACCTGATAATCCTAACAGGTGGAAAACCCGGTGAACCAGGTCAAAGAATGGGCTGGATGGTGCAGTTAATGCGTATGCCACTGCCGGTTCATCTAAAACCGGCAAAGGGGATGATGCTTTGTTGGTGTTGTATTTATGTTTCATCCTGGTTATTTGTCCCAAATTTACGGTAATTTGTCCTGGATTTAAAATTTATTTTGTTTTTACCTAAATTGGGGTATAAGTCGTTTGCTGCTGTGAATTGCAGGAGAAGGGGTGAATGTAAATAAGCGGTTATAGAGAAAGTAGTGCCGGATATATGTATTTGTTGTTTCTGCCGTTGTGTTTTTAATTTTATATCATAATCTGCCAGATGTATTTTGTACCCCATTTACCCCAGCGTTTTAGGCTTTTTTGTATAATTTCCTCCATACCGGAATAGGTTGTATTTTTTCCTTTTTGAGGTGGGGTAATAGCTGCTTCTTTCACCTGTTCTAGTTCTACTTTCGTAGCGTACCAGTTGGTATATAGTTTGGGTATTACTACACCTAATATCATTCCTGGCAATCCGTGAAAGGATTCAGGTCCACCCGGTGAAACAATCTCGTCGGTGTAAAAAGCCGCTACATAAATAGAGTCCATAATTACGGTGAAAGCTCTTTTACATTCAAGGCCGGCTATGGTGCGGGTATCCTTAGTAATATGCCACTGATACTTTCTGAGGCTATCGTGAATAAGGAATGACTCGTCAAAGACCTGTTTTGAAGCAGTTGTTTTTTCATCTTTAAAATTGCTATATACAATATTGGAAGTAGCAGGACTCTCCATGAACGGAGAAGCTTTTTCCTTGCTTTCTCTCCCCGGTTCATATAGTGTTTTTTCCCGGGTAAATAATAGGTTAAAATAAGTGTGCTTATACTCCGGGATCTGATTTTTAAAATTGGAGTACCATTCATTATCATCTACTTCCATTTGTTTGTGTATATTGACGGTTTTCTCAAACTCAATTTTCCCCTGCAGAATAAATTGCGCATTGGAAAATAAGATTTTAAACAAACAGAAAGGAAGCAGTATCCATATTTTTATATTCATAACTATTACTTTTGCGCCTGTGCTGTATTTTTAGAGAAATTCCAGGTAAAGCTTAACATCCAGAATCGCCTTATATTGGAATAAGTACTTTCAGTAATAAAATTGCTTTGTATGTCTCTTCTGAAGCCGATATTCTGATTAAGAATATCATTTACCGAAAAATCCAGTGAACAGGTCTCCTTGAACAATTGTTTACCTAAAGATGTATTCCAGATGATATTATTTCGGTTCTGATCGAATACGCTGGTTTTTTGTCTGAAATTAAAATCTACATCGTTCGTAAACTCTAATTTAAAGGGAAGAGCAAAATAGAGATGAGTCGTGTAACTATGTACCCAGTATTTCGTTTTGATTGCCTTGTTAATAGAGCTTATCGAAGTATTATAAGATACGTTAGTACCCAGCCGGATGCTCATTTTTTCTTCTTTGGCAAATGACCCGCTTAACCTGCCTGAAGTACTAGTATTGTGCGTAATATTTTTTTCGTTGTTCACAAAATTGATCATTCTGCTTCCAGAATTGTTTATCGTGGCATAGAGCCATGTTTTAATTGAAGGTACCTGCATATTGTAGCTGATATACGAATTATAATTGTAGGCACCTTCACTGTTAACAGACTGGTAGATACGTTTGCCGAACTTATCTATGGTATTGCTTGTAGTGATGGCATTATCTGTTATGTTGAGATTAAAATTAGCATAAATACCTCTCTGCTTAAGTACTTTGTAATCGTTGAAGTAAATATTAAACCGGTGATTAAATGCAGCCTTAAGCTCTGGATTACCGGTAAAAATATTTAACGGATCCTCGTTCTCGGGAATGGGCTGTATTTGCTGTATCGTGGGTTGTTGCGTATTCCCGTTATAGTTAAAGTATAAGCTTGTTTGAGGTTTAAAGTTGTAAGAGATATTAGCTTTGGGAAAAAGATTCAGTCTGGTATAATGGAGAGTTGATCCTTTAAGTATATCTTTTTGCGTATAATCCTGGGATCCCAGATCGCTGCCAAATGTTATATTATACTTCTTTTTAGCTATTCGGTACGCAATACCTCCTGCATTTGTGGTAATAATAAAATCGTAATCATTGGTAAGGAGCGGGTTGACCACATCATATTTACCATTCTCATAATCATAGGTAGTTCGATCGGCAGAACTTGAAGTATGGGATATTCCATAATTTAAAACAATATAGTTATCCTTTATAATGGGCTCAGTATAGGTAATTTTCCCGTTGAAATTAAAGAGCCGGGTATGGTTATATTTTTGCTGATTAATCGTGTCATTTCGAAAGATATCCCCTGTTTCCTCAAAATAACTGTTGAGCGCATCCAGGTATCCTTTTGAATTGTTATCGGTGTATTTTTGCTCCGTACTGGCAGTAATTGTCCTTCCTGTTTTCTTAAATTTTTTTCTATAAATGATCTTTGTATTCAGTGACGATTCATCAGTTGAACCCGATATTTTCCTGGTGCTTGCATTTACCTTGCCTTCGTCTTCGTTAAGTGCCTCCGTATAATAAGTATTGTCATTGTTTGTACGCCCGGTATATCCGTTAAAACTAAATTTTAGAGAAGACGTAGAATCCAGTTGTATTTCGTATTTACCAAACAGGGTATTGCGATAACGTTGAGAGAAACTGCTGTTTCGCTGGTTAATATAATAAAGTGTATCAGGAAGAATATATTGCGTTTTGATCTGTTCGTTACCGGTAATGCTAAACTTTTTATACATATAACTGGTATTGAAATTCTGTTTATCATCGTTCCACTTGTTGGAGAAATGTGCCCCTCCTGTCCATGCCTTAGGAAGCCCGTTTCCATTGAAACTGAATGCATCATATCCTCCAAAACTGTAGATGAACCCATCGTCCTCATTGTATTCAAAATTATCCTCAGAGGCACCATATTTTCGGCTGTCCTGCCAGTTAAGTCCGGTTTCCCCGGTGTTCGACATAGTGCCGAAAGCAGCCATCTTTCGTTTACCTTTAAAAAAGTTAACCATGGCCTCATTGTTGAACTTATCTTTTAATCCGCCACCGGCACTTAATTTTCCAAAATATCCGTTCTTTTTATCTCCCTTGAGTTTAAGGTTAATAGTCTTTGTTTTCTCACCATCGTCAATACCGGTGAAAGCTGCCTGGTCGCTTTTTTTGTCGAATACCTGTACTTTATCTACGGCATCTGCCCGGATATTTCGGGTAGCTACAGTAGGATCATCACTGAAAAATTCTTCTCCATCCACCAATACCTTCTGGACTTCCTGTCCCTGTGCTATGATTTTACCATTCTTATCTACCTGTATCCCCGGCATCGCTTTGAGAAGTTCTTCCGCACTGGCATTCGCTCTAACCTTGAAGCTGTCTGCAGCATATTCGATCGTATCCCCTTTAATTCGCATGGCATTATTTTGCCGGATAATGATTTCCTCAAGCAATGCACTCTTATTGATAAGGTTAATATTGCCTAAGCTAATGTCAGCTCCTGGCTTTAGCTCTATGTCTTCAACATAGTCGGCATAGGATGGATAGGAGATGATAAAGGTAAACAATCCTTCAGGTAAGCCGGTTAGTGAAAAATCACCGTTTTTGTCAGTACGGACAAACTTATACAGGGAAGAATCAGATTTTTGCAGTAAAGAAATGACTGCATATTGCATATTCTTCTGATTTATAGTGTCTGTAACCTTTCCTCTGATTGCTGTTGTTTGAGCAAAAGAATGATGCGCGGAAATGAATAAACAGAGTGTAATAAAAATCAGCTTTGGTATTTTTTGCATATATAGTATTACAAATAGTTAATCGGAAATATCCTTAAATGGAATTGTAGATCAAAGGTAAAACTAAATTTTTAGTTTTACAACTATTATTTTAGTCTTGTTAAAAAGGATACCGTTCGATAAATGATGATCTTCAAATTTATCTTCATTAGCAGGGTGCAACAAATGGCGGTTGTTAAAGTTTACGTAAATGTGTAAATTGTTCTATATTCATTAATGATAGCTTCTATCTTACTTTACAGGTGGTTTTTTATTTAAACAATCGCAATATGTCAAAATCCGAACATAAAAAGAACAGTATTACAGAAATGGAAAAAGTGGATTCTTCAAAAACGACACCTGGAATAATCCAAAGTAAAAATGTGAATAAATCCGTAAAAGCAAAATATGAGGATATCCATTTTGTGGATAGTACAAAGGCAGTGTGGAACTATTCTTTATTTACGGAAGAGGATATAAAAAACTTTCAATCCGGCACGCATTATAGTTTATACCACCTCTTTGGATCAAGAGCCGTAAAGGTATTAGATACTGATGGCTACTATTTTGCCGTGTGGGCTCCTAATGCAACATATATATCTGTTAAAGGAAATTTCAATGATTGGAATAACAATACATATCCTTTATATGTAAGACTTGATAATTCCGGTATTTGGGAGGGTTTTATACCCAATATGAACAAAGGTGAGGTATACAAATATCACATAAAAGGTTATGAAGGAAGTGTACAGGATAAAGGCGATCCTTTTGCCTGGTTTTGGGAAAAAAGACCTGATACCGCTTCCATAACATGGGAGCTTGATTTTGGATGGAATGACGCTGGCTGGATGCAAAACAGGAAACAGTATAACTCGCTGGAGGCGCCCTGGAGCGTATACGAGGTGCACCTGGCAAGCTGGAGGCGCCCCGACAAAAATGATGAAGAAAGTTACAATACTTACGACCAGATAAAGAGTACTCTTGTACCGTATGTAAAAGAAATGAAGTTTACCCATGTGGAGCTGATGCCTGTAATGGAGCATCCTTTCGATGGCTCCTGGGGATACCAGGGTACCGGCTATTTTGCGCCTACCTCCCGCTTCGGCGACCCGCAGGGATTTATGAGCCTGGTAGAAGCGTTTCACCAGGAAGGGATTGGTGTGATACTGGACTGGGTGCCATCGCACTTTCCTTACGACGCGCATGGATTATTTATGTTCGATGGCACGCATACCTATGAATATGCCGATATGCGCAAAGGCTTTCATCCCGATTGGAACAGTTATATTTTTAATTATAAGAGGGGAGAGGTGAAGTCGTTTTTGATAAGCGCCGCCCGTTACTGGTTCGATAAATATCATGTTGACGGTATTCGTGTGGACGCGGTAAGCTCCATGCTGAAATTGAATTATTCCCGTACTACCGGGCAATGGGAACCGAATGAATACGGGGGGGATGGTAATATAGAAGCGATCGCGTTTATTAAAGATATGAACGAAACTATTTTCCGCGATTTCCCTGATGTGCAGACCATAGCGGAAGAAGCCACGGACTGGCCGGGAGTAAGCAAACCAACATTTAACGGCGGGCTGGGCTTTGGAATGAAATGGATGATGGGCTGGATGCACGACACACTGGACTATTTCAAGATGGACCCGGTTTTCAGGAAATATCACCAGGATAAGTTCTCGTTCAGCATGATGTATTATTACGATGAAAATTTTATGCTGCCCCTGAGTCACGATGAAGTGGTGCATGGTAAAAGCCCTATGCTGTATAAAATGCCTGGCGATGAATGGCAGAAATTTGCCAACCTGCGTTTAATGTATTCGTATATGTTTACGCATCCCGGTGGTAAATTATTATTTATGGGTGATGAGTTTGGACAAACGAATGAGTGGAATTACCAATCGGAGCTTGACTGGCACCTGCTGCAATATGACCCGCACCGGTTGCTGAAAAAATGTGTAAGCGATTTGAATGATCTGCTAAGATCGGAGCCCGCTTTATACGAAAACCAGTTTAATATGTATGGCTTTGAATGGGTAGATCTCAGTCACAGGGCGGAATCGGTAATGGTATATAAACGTAAAGGCAAAGACCCGGAAAAGGATGTGCTGGTAGTATTGAATATGACACCGGTAGTGCATCGCGACTGGAAGGTAAAAGTATACAATAAGGCAACCTGGACAGAAATATTCAACAGTGATGCCAGGGCTTACTGGGGAACAGGAGATGTATACAACCCCGATATACAAAGCCAGACACTGGATGAGGGGGAAAAGTTGTATGAGCTCAATTTGCACCTTCCTCCGCTGGCCGCAATAGTTTTACGTTAGTTGTATAAGGGTTTCCAACCTTTTAAAGGTTGGAAACCCTGGAAAGCTGGGAAACATTCCGAAAACCGGTTTCAGCCTCCTGTATTATAATTTTATATTAATACCCGCAATAAAATTCCTGCCTGCCATCGGGAAATAATAGTTTTCGTTTACTAACGCTCCGCCGTAAATATAGCTGAAGGTATAACCGTTTGGCTCATAGCGTTTACTGAAAACATTATTTACCTGCAGCACCAGGTTGATCTCCCGGAAAACCAATTTGTTGATCGTGTAAATGGTCCTGAAATCCTGCACATAAAAGGCATTCAGCTTCCTGCTTTCATTGCCGGTATTATCAAGATATTGTTTGCTTACATACTTCGGTAACAAGCTCAGTTCCCAGTTTTTAACAGGAGCTATATTTACACTGCCACCGGCTACAACGGCAGGAGAAAAAGAAATATCCACCGAACTGAAGCTTTCAGATTTCTGTCCCCCGTTGTCATAATCATCGAACCATGCTGTAAAATCACTAATCTTATTCCTGCTCAGCGCTATATTGCCGGCTATGTTTAACCAGTTTACCGGTTGCCATTTTGCCTGCAGCTCAATACCCATCCTGTAGCTTTCGGGGATATTAGTGCGGGTATAAGCGCCCACATCGTTGATCTTTCCTGTAGGTACCAGTTGATTGCGGTACTTCATGTAATACAACGCGAGGTTCCAGTTAAATGTATTGTACCGTTGCTCAACGCCCAGTTCAAAATCGTGCAGTGTTTCATGGCGGGGCTGCTGCTCAGCGCCGGCTTCAAAGTCATCCCTGTTGGGTTCCTTATTTGCCAGGGCATACGAAAAATATCCCGACCAGTTGTTGTTGCTGTAGCTGATACCCGCTTTGGGATTAATGAAATTGTACGTATTGTTCACTTTTATTTCCGGATGCTCTCTAAAACCGTTCATATCGTACTGCACCCTGCGGTACTGGATGTCGCCGAACAGTTCCCAGTTTGCGGCTATGCGTTGCTGTAATTTCGTATATATATTGAAGTCGGTTTTAAAGGCATCAAGATTGTACCACTCGTAATCCTTGGGAACAGCAACCTGCGCCCAGGGTAATTTGCCATAGTGTTTGCCATCGTATCGGTTCCAGCCGCCGCCGGTGATCCATTGCGTTCCTTTGTTTTTATACTGGAGAGAAAAGATGCCGCCGTAGTAATAATTATCCAGCCATAACTGGCGCACTATATCTGCAACTTTAATGGTAGAGTCACCTATAACAACATCCGGGAGCCCGAACTCAGCCAGCTTTCTGCCGGCTTTATACTGCTCATAGTACCCTTTGCCACGGGTCAGGAACAAGGCTGTGTTAAAGCTGAACCGGCTGTTGATCTCCTGGTTGTAAAATAACTGGTAATGATCCTGCTTGTAATTATCGGTTTCATTTTCATAAGGAGTTCCGGGTTTCTCTGTGCCGGCTGAGTTGTAGGTACGATCAGTTTCCAGCTTGTCTTCGGGTATGCCATTCCAGGCATGGTAAGTTTTCTCTTTGCCTGAAAAAACATTCAGTCTTAAAGAGGCTTTGCCTGTAAACCAGGCGGCAGATACATAGTAGGATTTTAAATCGCTGGTTGCTCGGTCAATGTATCCGTCGCTGCTAACAGACGACAGGCGCGCGTCTACCGTAAACTTCCCGTCTATCAATCCCGTTCCTGCCTTAACGGTATTTTTCCAGGTATTGAATGAGCCATAGCTGTTATTGATCTCACCGTAGGCGTTTTCAATAAATTCGTTGGTGCTCATGTTGATGGTAGCGCCGAACGCGCCGGCGCCGTTACTGCTGGTACCCACACCACGCTGCACCTGTATGCTGCTTACCGATGATACAAAGTCGGGCATATTTACGAAAAAGCTGCCTTGCGATTCCGCGTCATTGTAAGGAATACCATTGAGCGTTACGTTGATGCGTGTGGCATCTGTGCCGCGAATGCGCATAGCCGTGTAGCCAACACCGTTACCCGCATCGGAATTTACCACCACCGATGGCAGTTCATTCAAAACAAATGGCAGATCCCTGCCGGTATTGAGCTTTTCAATTTGCCGTTTACTGACATTGCTTTTAGTGAAAGGCGCCCGCTCACCGGCCCTTACACCTTTTATTTCTATCGGCTGGAGCATGAGCTGCCATTTTTCAAGACTGATGGTAGAGGTCTCTGTATTTGCTGTATTGAGTTGTACAGTAGTTTGCCGGTACCCGATAGCGGATATGGCAACAGTATATATACCCGGCCGGAGTCCCGAAAAACGGAACTCGCCGGTTTCATTGCTTACGGTTACCTTGTTGGCTGAAAGGCTGACTGTGGCGCCGGCTACGGGGAGATTGGTTTCTTTTTCAACAATCCTGCCCCTGACAAAAGATTGCGCGGATGCGCTCATAGATGTTAATAAAAACGCTGTTACAATAGCATACCATTGTTTCATTTCTGTTTTTGTTGTCGGCCGCCAACGTGCATATGTATCCTGCACTCACTTGTTATTGGCCGGGTTTACAAAAACAGGAAAGGAGAGATGTGAGGACTCGTCCTTCCCTGCGCAGGCATTACCCTGATCAGGTTCTACGGGTTTGATCTCAGCCCTCCGATATGGATCGGAGAACACCCCGGGAATCACTGAGGTTAAAAAACAAACTTTAACCGCGGTTGTTTGTAGATGCAAAGTTAAGGGAGTTTTAAAATAATTTCCAAATACTGTAACTTTTACCTTCGTTAGGCGTAATATTTATTATGGTAGCAAAAAATAACTGTGCAGTTGACAGGTTCATTGATTAAAAATAGAACAAATGAAAAAATTATTGTTTTTGATATGCGGCATACTGGCGGTAATGCTGGTAACCGCGCAGGATGTGTATGTTAATGATAAAAACGCTCAGCCCCGTAAGATATCCGGATCTTTTTCGGGCATTTCCGTTTCGGGCTCTATAGACCTGTACGCCTCGCAAAGCGATGAAGAAGTAGTGGTGGTAAGCGCTTCGGAAACGAAATACTGCGACCGGATCGTTACAGAAGTGGTGGATGGCATCCTCAAAATTTACTACAACGATAAGGGGTTGCAATGGAACAGTGGCAGCAAGAACATGAAGGCGTATGTGTCGTTCAGTGCCATCAGCAAATTAAGCGCAGCCGGCGCGTCGGATATTTATGTGAACGGAGTGATCAAAGGCGATGTATTAAAGCTTACGTTGTCGGGCAGCAGCGATTTTAAAGGAGCGGTGGATGTAAACAAACTTACGCTGGATCAAAGCGGCAGCTCCGATTCCAGGATCAGCGGCAGAACCGGTTCTCTATCTATAAATGTGAGTGGCGCCAGTGATGTGAAAGGCTACGACCTGGTAAGCGAATACTGCGAAGCGGTAGCCAGCGGCGCCAGCGACATACAGATCACCGTTATCAAAGAGCTCACAGCTACCGCCAGTGGCGCCAGTGATATCTACTACAAGGGAGAAGGCGTTACCCGCAATATAAAAAGCAGCGGCGCCAGCTCGGTGGCAAGGAGGGAGTAATACTGGAAAAAATTCAGTTTCAGGATAGGGTAGAAACTATATTTCAGCAAAACCGAATTGTTGAGATTGATTAATGTATTTAACCATCCAGCCTCCAACTGTACATTTAATGAAGACAAATAAAGTGCTGTTTGTAAGATAA
>JAMLHK010000024.1 GCA_023957155.1 Chitinophagaceae bacterium
CTGTTGCTCCTGTAACTTTTGCCTGTTTGCTGGAGATGGTAGCAAAGATATCTCCCCTGCTGCGTGTTCGCTTTTCCACTTCACATCCCAAAGATATCACAGATGATGTATTGTATGTGATGACCAGGTACCACAATATCTGCAAATACATACACCTGCCCGTACAGAGCGGCTCATCACGTATACTGCAGATGATGAACCGTACCTATACCCGGGAATGGTATATGGCAAAAATTGACCGTATTCGCCAGACCATCCCCGATTGTGGGATCAGCAGCGATATTATAGCGGGCTTTTGTACAGAAACAGAAGAGGATCATCGCGATACCCTGTCGTTGATGGAATACAGCGCCTACGACCTGAGCTATATGTTTTTTTACAGTGAACGGCCGGGTACCCTTGCGCAGAGAAGATATAAAGATGATGTGCCTGAAGCGGTGAAGAAGCGGCGGCTACAGGAAATTGTGGATCTGCAAAACCGTTTGTCGGGGAAAAGCAATGAAAAGGATCTCGGCAAAACTTTTGAAGTATTGATTGAAGGCGACAGTAAAAAAAGCAGCGAAGACTGGATGGGAAGAACCTCCCAGAACAAAGTAATGGTTTTTTCAAAAAAAGGCAATCTGCACAAAAAGGGCGATTACGTGATGGTAAAGGTAACAGGCTGCACAAAAGCAACCCTGTTTGGAGATCTGATATAAAAAGTACAATTTTTCTAACAGCTGAATAAGATGGATATACAATCAATAAAGAACAGGTTTGGCATAATAGGCAATTCGCCTGCATTGAGCTATGCGTTGCAGGTGGCGGCACAGGTGGCCAATACCGATCTTACCGTGCTCATTTATGGGGAGAGCGGAGTGGGTAAGGAAGTATTTTCTCAGATTATTCATGCCCTGTCTTCCCGGAAGCACAATTCTTTTATAGCGGTAAACTGTGGCGCTATACCGGAAGGTACTATTGATTCGGAGTTGTTTGGACATGAAAAAGGATCGTTTACAGGAGCTGTAGACAGCAGGAAAGGATATTTCGAGACCGTGAACGGGGGTACCATATTTTTAGACGAAATAGGAGAGCTTCCCCTGGGCACACAGGCCCGGCTGCTCCGGGTGCTGGAAACCGGGGAGTACATCCGCGTAGGCTCATCTAAAGTACAGAAGACAGATGTAAGAGTGATTGCAGCTACCAATAAAGACTTGTTAGAATATACGCACAAAGGGAAATTCAGGCAGGATCTGTATTACCGGCTCAATACGGTTCCCATACGCGTGCCCGCGCTGAAAGATCGCCAGGAAGACATTATCCTTTTGTTCAGAAAATTCGCTTCCGATTTTGCAGAGCGTTATAAAACTTCCCCCGTACAGTTGGACGATGAAGCAAAAGAGCTGTTAATTCAATATCCCTGGCCGGGGAATGTGAGGGAATTGAAGAATATTGCAGAGCAGATATCGGTACTTGCGCAGGATAAGTTCATAACCGCAAGACAATTACAACAGTTTTTGCCTGAGCAGCACCAGGTCAGCAGGATGCCGGTACTCGCAGCAGGTAACGGAAGCGTATCCCATGCTGAGTTTGCCAACGAAAGAGAAATATTGTATAAGCTTTTCTTTGACATGAAAAAAGATGTTACCGAGCTAAAGAAAATGTTTGTAGATATTTTACAAAACCCCCAGCATGCCGGTGCGGTGGCGGCGTATACCCAGGAAGCATTGCTCGGTGATTACCAGCCGGTAGAAAGAGATAAGAGCTTAACGCCGACATTGGTTCAGACTTCCCAGCCGGTGCTTATAGATAATAGTGCTATTTATGATCATGAAGAGATAGAAGAATCGCTTAATATCATAGATAAAGAAAAGGAGCTGATAATAAAAGCGCTGAAGAAACATAAAGGCAAACGGAAAGATGCTTCATCAGATTTGGGCATTAGTGAACGAACGCTTTATCGAAAGTTGAAAGAATATGACATTAATGAATAAAGTGGTGCTGAAAAGGATATTCCTATTGTGGTTTGCCCTGGTATCCATACAGGCTACCTGCAATTATACTTTTAAGGATGTGAGCATACCTCCTGAAGTAAAAACGGTGAGTGTGAATTATATCGAAAACCGGGCAAGGTATATCAACCCGCAGCTGAGCCCTCAGTTAACGGACAAGCTGCGCCAGAAAATAACGGGACAAACGCGTTTGACCATCATCAATGGCGATGATGCACATTATGATATAGGAGGATACATAACTGATTTTTCCGTTAATACATCCGGTATTTCGGGAAAAGAAGCCTCCAGTAACAATCTGAATGTAACGGTTCATATTATATTTAAAAACCGGCTGGATGAAAAAAAGAATTTTGAGACCGACATTACCCGGAATTTTCCTTTTTCCGCCACCCTTAGTTTTACCGATGCACAAAATCGTCTGATGGATGACATTTTAAAAAATTTATCAGATGATATTTTTAATAAAATATTCTCTAACTGGTAAAGGATAGTATCTTCATGTCAATGAACTCCAATTTTGATAATCTGTTGCAGAAAGTCTTCCGCGTAAAAGCGCTGGAGGAAGCGGATGTATTGAGTGTGGAGCAATTGGCCGGACAATATCCTTATTTTGCCCCGCTCCAGTATGTGCTGGCAAAGAAATACAGGCAGCTCAACCATGCAGCTTATGGTCCTCAGATTGCAAAAACTGCAGTTTTTTTCAGTAATCCGCATTGGCTGAATGATTTGCTACATGCTGACGAGAACACGGGTCATAGCGAACAGCATTCACCCCATATTACACCCGGGGAACCCCATTCCGATGACCTGTCCGGGAAGGAGGGGGTTGTAGTAACAGAGGAGCCGGTACAGATACAGGAAGTGCTCCCGGAGCGTGAGATCACCGGGGAAGAGCTTATATCCCATACCGGAGAAGAACAGTTGGATCCGGAGATCACGGAGAGGATAACAGAAAGTGATGAAAATAGTATTATAGCAACAGAAATTGAACAGTCCTCCGGCGATGAGGACATGGTTCTGGTTCATGGCGAAAATAATTTACCGCATACTCCACCCGGAGAACCCCATGCTGATGATTTACAGGGGAAGGACGATATGGTATTGCCCGGGGAGCCTGTGCAAATACAGGAGGTACTCCCGGAGCGTGAAACCCCTGGGGAACCGCTTGTATCTGATAGCAATGGAGAACAGTTGAATCCGGAACCCCCGGGATTAACAGGAAGTGATGAAAACGCTAAGCCGGTAGCGGCAGCATCAGAAGTTGAACTGCCTTCTGCCCAACTCGTTAAATCCGGCCGGTGGTCTTTATCTGATCCCGGAAATCAGCCGCTGATTCCTATAGAGCCTTTGTATACGATTGACTATTTTGCATCGCAGGGCATAAAATTAGACGATGAAGAAGGTAAAGACCGGCTTAGTCAGAAGCTGCGTAGCTTTACGGAATGGCTTAAAACCATGAAACGGATACATCCTGAAAAATTAGAGCAGCAGATGAGCAACCAGACCTCGGCCGTGGTACAAAACATAGCCGAACATTCTAATACTGCGGAAGATGTAATAACAGAGGCAATGGCTGAAGTGTATGCCCGGCAGGGACTCAGAAATAAAGCGGCGGAGGTGTACCAGAAATTAAGTTTGCTCAATCCCGATAAAAGAACTTATTTTGCAGCCAAAATTTCCAAATTAAACGAAACCTGATATGACGCTTTTGTTTTTAATATTGATCATCATTTGCAGTGTAGTGCTGGGTCTTATCATTTTAATTCAAAACCCTAAGGGTGGCGGATTGTCAGGAAGTATTGCCGGCTTCAGCAACCAGTTTATGGGCGTTAAGCAAACCACGGATGTGCTGGAAAAAGGAACCTGGATATTTGCAGCTATTATCGGGGTTTTATGCCTGTTTTCTACTCTTTTTATGGGTGCAGGCGATAGCAACCAGTTTATAAAAGGGATCAATACCAACCAGCAACAGCAGCAGACTTTGCCGGTAGCACCGCCGCCGCAGGCTGTTCCCCAGGAAGTTCCTGCACAACCACAGCCTTAATGAATCGTTTAACATAAGTTTATTACAGACCCTGTTGTTTACCGGCAGGGTTTTTTGTTTATTTTCATTTTCTAAATTGAAGCCAGTAATTCCGGTTAATGATGCTCAAAAAATTGATTGTATCTGTTTTAGTTGTAATATTTTCGGTCGCTCTTTTCCTTTTCTGGAAGGTCAGGAGCAGTAATACACATTTTAAAGAAGATAAATATGTGCTCTATGTAAAGACAGGGAGCAGTTTTGAAGATGTAATGCAAACCCTCCGGTCAGACCGTGTGGTCAGCAATCCGGGGTTATTTGCTTTTGTTGGAAAAAAGATGAATCTGCCCCAAAAAATTAAAGCGGGGAAGTATGAAATAAAAAAAGGAGCCGGTATCTGGGGTATCGTACAAATGCTTCTCCAGGGTAAACAGACGCCGGTAAATCTTGTTATAACCCGGTTCAGAACAAAAGAAGATTTTGCCCGTTTTGCCGGCCAGCGGCTGGAATGTGATTCTCTTGCCGTTATAACGTATATGAACAATAATGATTCGCTTTATGCTAAAGGGTTAGATACCAATACGGTTATGACGGCTATTATCCCCAACACCTATAGTTTTTTCTGGAATACTTCTGCAGATGCACTGTTTAACAGGCTGTACCGGGAAGAGAAAAAATTCTGGAAAGAAGACCGCGTTCAAAAGGCCCAAAACTTAGGTCTTACGCCACAGCAGGTGTATATACTGGCATCTGTTATAGAAGAAGAAACCAATAAATATGATGAAATGCCGCTGATGGCGAGTGTATATATTAATCGTCTGAAAAAAGGGATGCCTCTCGGAGCCGATCCTACTATCAAATTTGCTTCCCGTAATTTTGCTGCTAAAAGAGTTACCCTCAAAATGATCAGCGAGAGCGCCGGCTCACCCTATAATACGTATAAAAACAAAGGGCTTCCACCGGGGCCTATATGTACGCCTTCCATAAAAACAATTGATGCTACACTGGACGCGGCCGCTACCAATTATCTTTATTTCTGCGCAAAGCCTGATTTCTCGGGGTACCATGTTTTTGCAGCTACCGATGCGGAACATTTTAGAAATGCCAGGGCTTATCAAAATGCCTTGAACCGCTTAAAAATAAAATAACTATTTTAGATGGTATGACGAAGCTTGAACGTATTATTATAAGCTCACGGCCCGTTGATTTTATAATAACCAGGTCAAAGCAACTGATCCTGCCGGGATTTCAGGGTCTTCCGCTTTATGACGTTGTATTATTTTTATTGAGGCAGATAAAGAAGGAAGGGTTAAACATAAGAGCCGCAGCTATTTCCTTTAATTTACTGATGGCCATTCCGCCGTTTCTTATCTTCTTATTTACACTGGTACCTTACCTGCCCGGTCAGAAAGATTTTGTAAATGAACTGTTGCGGTTAATCCGGGATCTTACGCCCAACCGGGAAACTTATCTGTGGGTGAAAGATTTTGTCGAAGATTTCACAAAACCCCGTAGCGGCTTATTATCCATAGGCTTCCTTACTGCCGGCTTTTTTGCTTCTAATGCAATGCTGGGTATAATGAGTTCTTTTGACCGCTCTTTGCACCTGAAATACCGGAAAAAAAGAAATTTCCTGCAGAGCAGGGGTACTGCATTAAAACTTACATTTTTTATTGCTACCATATTTATGGCATCCATCCTGTTGCTGATATCCCAGGGAAGTATTTTGAGGACCGTTTTACACTGGATGAATATTGAAAATGAAACCATACGCTGGCTGATCAGTGTATTGCGCTGGGTGATAATACTCGCCCTGATTTATTATGCTATTGGACTGATCTATCGTTTTGCACCGGCTGTTCAGCGAAGGTGGAATGTCAATTCTCCCGGAACTATACTGGCTACCTTTCTCATCATTGTGATGGTTTTAATA
Organism: Chitinophagaceae bacterium; assembly: GCA_023957155.1. Taxonomy (GTDB): domain Bacteria; phylum Bacteroidota; class Bacteroidia; order Chitinophagales; family Chitinophagaceae; genus Agriterribacter. The sequence continues at coordinate 5,948 of JAMLHK010000024.1, forward strand.
TTCAGTTACTGGGTCAATAATTTTGGAACCTATAATAAGGTATATGGTTCCATTGGTACGGTAATCATATTGATGTCCTCCTTTTTCTTTAATTCTCTCATTCTGTTAATCGGGTTTGAATTGAATGTCAGCATCAACCATCTTAGGATGGAGGCGGAAGTGAGGCGGGAGCAGGAAGACGGGGAAGCGTATCAATAATTCCCGGTAACCATTGAAGGAAGTGGAGAAATTAATGGAAAATCCACCTGTTTTATTTAATTTGCCCGACCGTCAATAAATGACCAATTAAACATCTGTCATGGCTATAATTTCCCCGTCTTTATTAGCCTGTGATTTTTTAAGGTTGCAGGAGGTTTGTGATATGCTGAATGAAAGCGAGGCTGACTGGTTTCACTTAGACGTAATGGACGGACGTTTTGTGCCTAACATCAGCTTTGGGATGCCCATTGTGGAGAAGATCCGTAAAGCAACCGATAAGCCCTGTGATGTTCATTTAATGATCGAAGAGCCGGCAAAATATGCTGCTGATTTTAAAATAGCAGGAGCCGATCATCTCATCGTACATTATGAAGCCTGCCCCCATCTGCACCGAAATATTCAGCAAATCAAGGATCTGGGGATGAAAGCGGGGGTAGCGATCAATCCGCATACGCCTGTTCAGTTCCTGCAGGACATCCTGGAATATACCGATATTGTTTGTATGATGAGCGTAAATCCCGGTTTCGGCGGACAGGAGTTTATACCCTATACATTGAATAAGATCCATATCCTTCGCCAGCGTATAGATCAGCTCAAGCTGAATACGATAATAGAAGTAGACGGAGGAATAACCCTTGAAAATGCAGGTGCGGTTATGGAAGCCGGAGCACATGCCCTCGTAGCCGGTACCACTATCTTTAATGCTCCCGACCCCCGGGAAGTCATACACCGCCTAAAGCAAATGTAAAACACTGATGTTCAATGGTAGTTTAGCCATTGCTTTGTACGTATAATTCCGCATTCTCCTACTGTTTTTTGTTGGGTATTATGGGTTTTCACCGCTTTCTGTTAGCATAAGGTAATGCCGTGACAGAAAATGTTAAATTCTATAATAATCGTATCCTATACCCGTTTAATGTATGATAATTTCATTTTTATCGAATTTAATTTCTACCCCCGTGAAAAAACTTACTTTAATTGAACCCAACACTATGGAGAAGGTCATAGACATTTGCCAGCAGTATACTCCATTGGATGATGCCAGCCGGCAGGCGCTGAAACAGATTATTACATTAAAGGAATACCGTAAGAATGATCATGTGTTTGAACAGGATCAGTTTTGCGGCGATCTTTTTGTAATCGTAAAAGGGTCTTACCGGCTTTTTCATAAGGCTACCCAAAAGGAACATACTACCTGGCTGGGATATGATGATCATATCATTTCTTCCCTTCATTGTTTACTATTTAATACGCCGGCTAAAGAAACCATGCACATCCTGGAAGATTCGGTTATAGGCGTAGTTCCTTATAATGAATTGTTGAACCTGGGACGCCAGTATGCTGCAATAGACAAGCTGAACCGTACCATTATGAGTATTTTCATTATGGAAATGCAGGAAAATCTATTTGCTACCCGGTTTATGGAAGCGGCAGACCGCTATCATTATTTTACACAAAAACAACCCGAGGCTTTACAACGTATACCTTTAACGTACTTAGCTTCTTTCCTGGGCATAACAAAAGAAAGCCTGAGCAGGATCCGTTCGGGATTCAGAACAAGAGATAATAGCTTCGGATTGAATAACTCTTACCTTCGACGCGCTTCATAGAAATTGGATCATATTTAAATCAGGGAACCGGAGTACGCTCCGGTTTTTTTATTTTCTTTTCATCCTTACCGGTGAATAGTAAACAAATACATCAGACGAAATGACCGGGGCGGGATGCAGAAAAAGAAATGAATCACGGTATTATCGTTGCCCGCGCCTTGGCTTATAAAATTTCTTTTTGGATTTCGGTGTTGTACTTTTTTTACGGGGATGCCAGTCCGGCCCTGCCCCTAAGAAATGAGGCAATACCGCTTTTTCAACTTCTTTATCAATCAAAGATTCAATGGCGGCAAAGCTGTTTTGCTCTTTTTCCCCTACCAGCGTAAAAGCCATGCCTTCGGCTTCGGCCCTGGCTGTTCTGCCGATCCGGTGTACATAATCTTCCCCATCGCGGGGTACGTCATAGTTGATCACCAGGTCTATAGTGTCAATGTCAATGCCCCGGCTCAGGATATCGGTCGCTACCAGTATAGGTACACGACCGCTGGTAAAGGTGTTTAATACATTTTCGCGTTGCGATTGTACCAAATCGCTATGCATTTCCTCTGCGTTAAACCCGTTTTGTTTAAGCATTCTTGCCAGCACTTTTACATTCTGCTTCCGGCTGCAAAAGATCAACGCGTTTTTATAGGATGTTTTAGTGAGCAGATATTTGGTTAGCGGTAGTTTCTGGCTTTCATATACCACGAAAGCGCGTTGTAGAATTTTTTCGGGCGGGCGTGAAATGGCGATATTGACTTCCACGGGATGAACAAGAATCTGCTTGGCCAGGCTTCTTATTTTGGGAGGCATAGTGGCTGAGAATAACAGGGTTTGGCGCTTAGCAGGCAATTGGGTAATGATCCGGTTGATCTCATCCTGGAAACCCATATCCAGCATACGGTCAGCCTCATCAAGCACCAGGAATTGCAGTCCTTTTATAGAAACATAGCCCATATTCAAATGAGCAATAAAACGGCCCGGCGTGCAAATAATAATATCGGCGCCCATCTGCAGGGCTTTTTTCTCCCCAACAAAATTATTGGCGTCACTACCGCCGTATACCGCCAGTGAGCTGATAGATGTAAAGTAGGTGAGTCCTTCCAGGTGCTGGGCAATCTGTATGGCCAGTTCCCGTGTAGGCACAATAATGAGTGCACGAACATTCCCGGTGCTCTCATTTTGCAATAAGCGGTGAATGATAGGCAGCAGGAATGCTGCTGTTTTTCCGGTGCCGGTTTGTGCAGAAGCAATAATATCTTTCCCTGCCAGTATAGGAGGAATTACCTGTTCCTGAACAGGAGTAGCGATTTCGTAGTTAGAAGACTGGATCCCTTCCAGCAGATCAGGGTGAAAGTTAAATTCGGTAAAGCGCAAATGATAAAAGTATTTATGTTATTTCAGAAAGTTGAATTCCCTGACGGGAAAGGGTAAAGTTAATTTTATTATAAGTAGGGTGAAGCATTCCGGATCATTTAATTTTTTGGGGTATAAGGTCCGGGTATACCCTTAACCGGTATGAAAACGAAAGAGGACGGCTGCCGCAGGTATAATTTATCCGTCTTTTTGGAATGGTATGGTTATACCGGGTAAATCGTAATGAAATGCGTTCTTTATCGTTAGTGCTGCCGGATGATGAACGTATTTCCGGGGATGGCGATGATTTATGTAATATTGTCTTTATAAAACAGTTATTTTGTTCATGTTTCCTTCCAGGTATGTATTAATCATGTTGGGTTTGTTGTTGTCTTTTGTATTGCAGGCACAGCAGAGAACTGCCGTAGTTTCGGGTAAGGTGGTAGATGAGGAGGAAAGACCGTTAGCCAATGTATCGGTTGTGGTTGTAGGCGGGCAAAGCGGAACATTTACCTCCGGTGAAGGTGTGTTTTCCATAAAGGTGCCTGCGGTGAGGGCAATAGCGCTGGCTTTTTCTTTTGCCGGTTTTCATACGGTTCAGCGTAATTTTTATCTTAGCGAAAATGAAGAAGAAAAGATCGTTATTCGTTTGGAGAGTAGCTCAAAGGTGTTGAAGGAAGTGATCGTGAAAGATGAAAGAGAAAGAAGCGAAGTCGGGCTGGTGCGCCTGAACCCTAAACATGCGGTTACGCTTCCTTCTGCTACGGGTGGCGTGGAAGGGCTGATCAAAATATTTGTGGGGAGCAATAATGAACTCACATCGCAATATACGGTCAGGGGAGGTAATTATGACGAGAACTTAGTATATGTAAATGACTTTGAGATCTTTCGCCCTTATTTAGTACGTAACGGGCAGCAGGAAGGGCTGAGTTTTATTAATCCCGGGCTTACGGGCAGCCTCAGCTTTTACAATGGAGGCTTCCAGGCAAAATATGGTGATAAAATGAGCAGTGTGTTGGATATACAGTACAAAAAACCCAAAGATTTTGCAGGGTCTGCATACATGGGTTTATTGGAGCAGGGATTTCACCTGGAAGGCGTCTCCCAAAAAAGAAAGTTTAGTTATTTGGTGGGCGTACGTAACCGGTCAAACAGGAACCTGCTAAGCGCCCAGGAAACGACAGGTAATTATATTCCTTCTTCATCCGATATCCAGGCCTTGTTTACGTACCAGCTAAGCCCTGCCTGGCAATTTGAGTTCCTGGGTAATATATCAGGTACAAGATTCACGTTCATTCCCGAAGAAGCAAAGCTTACGTCTTCGGTACTTTCTCCCCTCTTCAGTACGAATCTTGGGCTTGATATTTTTTTTGAAGGGAATGAGCAGGACCGTTATCTGACCAATATGGCAGGACTGAGTATGGCGCAGAAGGTAAATGAAAAGTTGAAATTGAAGTGGATGCTGAGCCGGTTTCAGAATAAGGAACAGGAATCTTATGATATTAGCGGAGCCTATTTATTCGGAGAGAGAAGCTTTGATAAATCCCAGCCCGATTACGGGTCAATTATTAATCCCTTAGGCGCCGGCGTTTTTGTAAACCATGCCAGGAACATTCTTGATATTCAAAACTGGAATCTGTCGCATAAAGGTACCTGGGACAATAAAAAGCATGTGGTTCAATGGGGGTTAAGTGCGGAAAAAACCCGGATTGAAGATCACTTAAATGAGTGGGAGGCACAGGATTCTGCCGGGTATAACCTGCCTTATCCTTCTGACCGGTTCCGGTTATATGCCGTACGAAAATCAATGGCTGCGCTTGATATTAATAAGCTATCGGGTTATGTACAGGATAATATTTCGTTTGGGAGCGCTTCGCGTATTACGGTACAGGGAGGAATACGGTTTAATTATAACGGGTTGAATAAGGAGCTGCTGTTATCTCCACGGGTACAAATGTCATGGATTGCGGATCAGGATAAGGACTGGGTGCTGAAGCTGGCGGCCGGAGCATATAATCAGCCTCCGTTTTACCGGGAGCTGAGACGGTATGACGGTTCGGTAAATACAGCGGTAAAAGCACAACGAAGCTGGCAGGCCGTAGCAGGCGCTGATCATAATTTTACCTTATGGAGCCGTCCTTCGCGTATAACGATAGAAGCCTATTATAAGCATTTAACTCATGTAGATCCTTACGATATAGATAATGTAAGGATCCGGTATTTTGGTAATAACAATGCTAAAGCGTATGCTACGGGACTGGAGATTCGTTTGTTTAGTGAGCTGGTTAAAGATGCGGAAAGCTGGGTGAGCTTAGGATTAATGCAAACAAGAGAGAAAATTGATGATTTTTATTATTACCGCTATAAAAATGCTGCCGGGGAATTTATTTCGGCACAGACGGCAGACCAAGTGGTGGCAGACAGTACCCGTTTTGATAAGGGATGGACAAGACGCCCTACCGACCGGATGGTTACTTTTGGGATGTTCTTCCAGGATTATTTAAGTACCAATAAGAATTTTAAGGTGCATGTAAACATGATTTACGGGAGTAATATGCCTTATAATATTCCGGGAAGCGTACGGTATCGGAACGGGCTGATCATTGACCCGTATATGCGTGTTGATATAGGGTTTAGTGCTCTGCTATTAGATGGCGAAAAGAATAACCGGCGAAGCCATAGTCCTTTCCGGAACTTCAGGAATATCTGGGCAAGCCTTGAAGTATTTAACCTGCTGGACCGTGACAATACCATATCTTACCTGCTTGTTAAAGATTTCTCCAATATGGTATATGCCATTCCCAACCGGCTAACGCCCCGGTTGCTCAATTTTAAAGTGATGGCCGGGTTTTAATAAACTGTTCACAAATGTGAATAAGTTATTCGCTATGATATATCCTGCGAATCCTTAAATTTGGATATACCCGGATAAGGTAATTTGTAATGAGTGGACGACCATTGCTGAAAAATAAAAAGAATAGCATTGACAGAAACAATTATTAACCTGGAAACCGTTAACCCTATTGAATTTTTTGGCGTTAACAATGGAAAATTAGACCTGCTGAAAAAGAAATTTCCCCTCTTAAAAATTCTCAGCCGGGGCACCCAGATTAAGCTGAGCGGCGCCCCGGAACAAATTGAATCTGCAAAGGAGAAGATCGTGCTGCTTATTCAGTATCTGGAGCGTAACGGGCATGTAAGTGAGAATTATTTTGAGCAGATATTGGGTGGTGATGATGCGGAGGTAATAGATCATTTTGTTGAGCGAAACAGCAATGAAGTGCTGGTATTTGGTCCTAACGGAAAAAGTGTGAGGGCCAGAACGCCGAATCAGAAAAAGTTAGTCATGTCGGCCGACAAAAATGACATTGTATTTGCCATTGGTCCTGCCGGCACGGGTAAAACATATACCGCTGTGGCCCTGGCGGTGAGAGCTTTGAAAAATAAGCTGGTCAAGAAGATCATCCTTACCCGTCCGGCTGTTGAAGCCGGGGAAAGCCTGGGATTTTTACCCGGTGATCTGAAGGAAAAGATTGATCCGTATCTGCGTCCTTTATATGATGCATTGGACGATATGATACCGGCGGACAAACTCGGTTATTATATGAGTACCCGTGTAATCGAAATCGCCCCGTTAGCCTATATGCGTGGCCGTACGCTGGATAATGCCTTTATCATTCTGGATGAGGCCCAGAACGCCACCGACCTGCAGCTTAAAATGTTTTTAACGCGCATAGGTGCGAATGCAAAAGCGATCATTACAGGAGACATTACCCAGGTTGATCTACCTAAAAATCAGCGTAGCGGGTTGGAAAAAGCTTCCCGTATATTAAGAAATATTGACGGTATTACGCATATTGAATTAAATGAGGATGATGTAGTACGTCATCGCTTAGTTAAGGCCATCATCAAAGCATACGACAGGGATTTTGAACGCCTGCAGAACCTGAATAAAGAGCGCAATGAATAACAGGGTATTCATTGCGGCGTGGTATATTATCCTGTTTTACAAATAGCTCAGCTTTGTTTTTGGTGTTAATGTGATCAGCGTTTCATAGATCAGCCTGATCGTATGCTCAATATCATCTTTGTGCAGCATTTCTACCGTAGTGTGCATATAGCGCAGCGGGATGGAAATAAGTACCGATGGACAGCCGTCATTGGCATACGCGAAAGACTCGGTATCCGTTCCCGTGCTCCGGCTTTGAGCCCGCAACTGAACCGGTATTTTTTTATTACCGGCTACCTGCTGAACCAGCCCGAGTAATTTATTATGTACGGCCGGGGCATAGGCTAATGAAGGTCCTTTGCCGCATGATATATCTCCTTCAATCATTTTATTGATCATGGGGGTGGTGGTATCATGCGTTACGTCTGTAATGATGGCGATGTCCGGTTTTATTCTGCGGGCTATCATTTCCGCACCTCTTAGCCCGATTTCTTCCTGTACCGCATTGACAATATATAATGCGAAGGGGATCTTTACTTTGTTCTCTTTCAGTAAACGGGCAACTTCAGCGATCATAAAGCCACCAATACGGTTATCCATGGCCCTGCCAATATAATATCCATAGGCAAGCTCGTCAAATCCTTCCTCGTACGTGGCAACAGACCCGATATGTATACCTAATTCTTCCACTTCTTTTTTACTTCTGGCTCCGCAATCCAGGAATAAATTTTCTACTTTAGGCTGTGTTTCCTTTTCTCCTCCTCCCAAACGGGTATGTATAGCCGGCCATCCGAACACTGCTTTTACCTGTCCTTTTTTACCCTGGATGATAACTCTTTTTCCCGGGGCGATCTGGTGGTCCACACCACCATTCCGCTTCAGGTAAATCAGCCCTTCATTTGTAATATAATTTACAAACCAGCTGATTTCATCCGCATGTGCTTCTATGACCACCCTGAATTTTTCATTGGGGTTAATAATGCCCACTGCGGTTCCATAAGGGTCAACAAAATGCGTATCAATATAAGGTTTAATGTACTCCAGCCATAACTTTTGCCCGCTGCTCTCAAAGCCGGTGGGTGAGGCATTGTTAAGGTAATTCCGGAGGAAGCGAAAAGAGTTGTCGTTTACTATCGTTTTTTGCTTTGTCTTTGTAGTCTTTGCCATCGTAAAATAAATTAGTTCCAAAAATAATTAAATCCTGAACAACAGGGTTAAAAGTCAGGGATTTCGCTTTTAAGATTTTTTAGATAAAGAGACCAATAGTATATTTGTGTGATAACGGCTAAGGTCAGCCATATA
>JAMLHK010000025.1 GCA_023957155.1 Chitinophagaceae bacterium
AAAACACGGCAGCAGGTCTAACCAGGCACAAGGCAATGCTACAGACCTGCGCCAGTCGGAGGAACCCACAGGATATAATGTTAACGAATTAAATTGAGTTGCTATGGAGGATGACAAAGTACAAATAAAAGCATACTTTAAAATACATGGATTTGAATGTTCTGTTGAAGAAATATCAATAGCTATGGGGCTACAACCAACCCAATCATGGTTAAAAGGAGATAAGATTGACAGGAGAACACCGATAAGGGAAAGGAAATTTAGTTCGTGGATAAGAGAAATTTATGAAGGGGATATTAATACGGTGGGAGATGAATATTTGAAATATCTCTATGAGTTTATAACCCAAAATTTATCAGCTATCGAAAGTTTATCAACTCTGTATGAAACAGAATTAACATTAGTATTGCGTGCTTATAATACTAGCAATATTGGTATTTACTTATCAAAAGAAGTTTTAAAGCTGATATCTCAAACAGGAGTTAATCTAGATATAGATGCCTATTATTTTAATACAAAAGCATTTGCATAATATAATGAGGCTGTCTCAAAAGTAAAAGTTGAGGGAGCCTTTTTTCGCTGCCGAGTGTCCTTTCATCTTCCCAGGCGTAGTCTCGGCGCATAGCCATGCGTGATAGCCGCCGGACTCGCCGTGTAATAAAGTACCCTTACCGGTTTTGCCTATGATTATTTTATTAAAGACCATTTGGGCAATGTGAGGATGGTACTTACCGAGGAGCAGAAGCAGGATATTTACCCTGCGGCAACGCTGGAAGGCAGCCTCACCACAGATGGCAGCCCCAATGCTGCCTATATTGAAAAGAACTATTATACCATCAACAGCGCCTATGTGGTGGCGTCTGCCACGGCAACCGGCATTACCTCCTACCAAAACCACAACGACAACCCGCCGGTTAACAATAATCCCAACAGTGTGGTAACGGCTAACAGCGCCAAGCTGTACAAGCTCAACAGCAGCACTAATAAAACAGGGCTGGGCATTACTTTAAAAGTAGCAGCCGGCGATAAGATAGATATCTTTGGCAAGAGCTATTATTTTCAGAACAATACGGGAGGTACGGGAGCCAACAGCGCGATACCCGTGCTGGATATTCTCGCCGGGTTGTTAGGGGGTCCCACGGGAGGCATTGCAGCGGCTGCACATGGCGGGGTAACGGCATCACAGCTTAACGGCATAAGTAATGTAACCTCGGGCATTACGACTCTGCTCGGTAACCAGACCACCGATGCTGCGGGAGCGCCTACGGTGCCCAAAGCGTATATCAATTATATCTTTTTTGATGAGCAGTTTAAGGTGGTGAGCAGCGGGTTCAGCAAGGCAGGCAGCAACAGTGTGGTGAAAACGCATACCGATCTTACCAATAAACTTGCACCGAAGAACGGATATGTGTATATTTACGTGAGCAATGAGAGCCCGGTAAATGTGTTCTTTGACAACCTGCAGGTGATCCATACCAGAAGTCCAATTCTGGAGGAGACGCATTATTATCCGTTCGGACTTACTATGGCGGGAATAAGCTCTAAAGTACTGAATAATGCACCGACAAATAGATACAAATACAACGGTAAAGAAGAACAGAGGCAAGAGTTTAGTGATGGCAGCGGGTTAGAATGGTTGGATTATGGGGCAAGGATGTATGACGCGCAGATTGGAAGGTGGCATGCCATTGATCCATTGGCGGATAAATATACTTCTTATAGTCCTTACAATTACGCAATAAACAATCCAATAAAATATATTGATATTGATGGTAATGAAATCGGAAACCCGAATGACCCGAAAGTCCAAAGGTTACAAAAAGTAATGAATGAAACAAAAACAGGTGCGGCTGCTTGGAAGGCTATGGAACAAACCGACAGGAAGATTTACATATATTTTCATAAGGGAAAAGACAATGTAGCCAAAGAAATTAGAAAAGAAGGAGCAAGAGCTGCAACTATGACAATGAACGACTATAACGAAATGAGTGCTGGTGATCGAAAAGATAACTTCGACAAAAACTATACTTTCAATAAAAGAACAGGTGAGTACGATAAAACCTCGGAATGGGATAATACGGTCATTGCATTTGATGAATCGCAAATAAATGCTGCAGGTATGACGGAGATCGGGGTAATGGGAATTGACGACATCCAAAAGGGCATTGATGTTGCGTTAGTAAATGTGGGAACCCATGAGGCAACTCATACTGTTCAAAATTCTGTAGATTTCAGTTATAAGCAAAAAGATCCTAAAACTGGAAAATACAAAAAGCCCGAATCTCCTAATAAACCTGCATCAGAACGAAAAGTAGAGAAAGATGGAAAAGTTGCAGGAGAAAAAGCGGCTGAGGAATTTAGAAAAAAAATTATCAGTCAATAAATTTTTTATGAAATTAAGTGTTTTTATTTTTTTTCTTTTGTATAGTGGACAATGCTTTAGTCAAAAATCGGACACAATTAAAATGGCTAACAACATACCTATTAAAGATGGCTATGTTGTATTTACAAAAACAAACTCAAATTCTCTTTTCTTAAACCCTAGCGAAGGGATAATTATATATAGTGACAATAGTCAGTTTGATTCTGTTTTTTCCATTTCCAATGGGACAGTTCTTCATGTAAAAGAAGTTGATGATGAAATAATGTGTACGATCAAATCTTCTAACTATTATTATACGTATAGTATGTTAAAAAAATGTGTGTTAAGCCCAGGAGACAGTATACATCGTAGTGATATTATTGGGGAAATGGATAAGGGGAATAGTTTGAAGAACTTTGTCCAAGTTATAATTTCCAAACGAGGGAAAGTTTTAAGTCCAGTCGAGCATATTAAATTATTAAGAAAGTAAAAGGCTCACCCTCTGCCCCCCTGACGCAGGTCTGGGTAATGTTTCAGAGTTAGTGATGCCATAATTTCGAATAGTTAAATAATTGGGTAATGTTTCAGAGTTAGTGATGCCATAATTTCGAATAGTTAAATAATTGAAGATCAATAAAAGCCTGTAAAGAGCAGGTGTAAAAGAGATGGATAGGATGTTCGTCTCTTTTTAATTTAGGGCTTATAATAGCAAAAATATGTTGAGTGTTGCAGTATCGTGTTCCAGAGTTAGTGATACGGGAAAATGTCCTCATTGTAAAGCAATCTCCATTATAAAAAATGGCAGAACAAAAACAGGTAAGCAACAATATTATTGTAAGTCTTGTAGTAGGAGGTGCATTGATTACTATAGCTATAAAGCTTGCAACCCCGCAGTTAATCTTCAGATTATTGAACTCACCAGAGAAGGGCTGGGAATACGAAGCACAGCAAGAGTGCTGAAAATATCGCCGACAACTCTTATCAGGAAGATCATCCAGATCGCTGACAATTTGAAGCCACCCATTATCTGCAAAGGAAGAACCTACGAGGTAGACGAAATAAAAACTTACTGGAAAAAGAAAGGTAAGGCTGTTTGGATAGTGTATGCCCTGGAGAGAAAAACAAAACAGGTGGTGAGCTTTAACGTAGGCGGGAGGTCAAATAGAACATTGAAAGTAATTGTGGATACATTAATGATGTCGGAAGCAAAATCAATTTACACGGACAGGTTTCCCAATTACCAATATATTATTGACAAAAAGAAGCACAAGGTTTGTTTCTATGGTACTAATCACATTGAGCGAAAGAACCTCACCCTGAGAACACATTTAAAAAGGCTTCACAGAAGGACAATTTGCTTCAGCAGAAGCATAAAAATGTTGTTTGCCTGCCTGAAGCTGTATTTCTTTTCTGCCGTTGATATTTAATGAGTAGGTAATTCATCTCCGTTGTCATACCTTCTGCGGATAAATTGAGTATGCGGCGAGGTTAATGTGAATGGCATACCAACAACAGGTATTTTGAGAGACTGTTATATTATTAATATAACCAGAACTATGGATTTGTTATTAGTGGAAGCCGAAGCACAATAAGCTATGTACATGGAAATCAACGGCAGTGAATACTACAATAACACAAGTTCAAAATAACTGCTACTATTAACCGAAAATGTTATCTCATTACGCTTCCCGGTCTGACGCTGTTGCGTGCCGACCGGGAAGACTGCGGTAGGTGCCACAGTCCAGCCCACAGTCTTTCGTAACCAATGCCTGTATTTCAGCAGGTTTTGTAGTCAAATTTTATCGGGTATAATAAAATATTTATAACTTGCTAAATTATTTTTAATCCAAAACAAAATAACATGAGGCCAAAGTTTAACTACTTAAAAACTTTTTCAGCATTTCTACTGGCTCTGCTTGTGCTGCAAGGGCAGGTTTTTGCAGCCGACCCGTCAGGTAGGAACAGCTATTCAGATCATTCCCTGGCGGTTACTGTCCGGGGTACTGTTACTGATCAGGGAGGAACACCATTGGAAGGCGTTAGCATAAAAATTAAGGGAACGGACAAGGGTACCACCTCCGGACCTGATGGCTCTTTTACGATAGACAATGTAGAAGAGAATGCGAAGCTGGTTATATCTTTTGTAGGTTATCATCAGCAGGAAGTTGATGTGGCGGGGAAAAGCCGGCTAAGCATTATTTTAGTAGAAGACAGGCAGGCGTTGAGCGAAGTGGTTGTAACTGCTTTGGGAATTAAAAGGGAATCCAAGGCCTTAGGCTATTCCGTTACCAAGGTAGACGGCTCTGAATTAACGACTAACAGAGAAGCGAATTTTGGTGAAGCCTTACGGGGAAAAGTTGCCGGCGTAAATGTTACCGCCATGAACTCCGGGCTCGGCGGTTCCTCCCGTATGACCATCAGGGGTAACACCTCTATTTCGGGGGATAACCAGCCATTGTATGTTGTTAACGGTGTACCCATCAATAACAGCGGTTTTGACAGGCAGGGTGATGCGGAACCCGACTGGGGAGATAATATTTCGAGTATCAACGCTGATGATATAGAAGAGATCTCGGTTTTAAAAGGAGCTACGGCTGCCGCGTTATATGGTTCGAGAGCAAAAAATGGCGCGGTTATTATCACTACAAAATCAGGAAAAGGACGAAAAGGTATTGGTGTTACTTTTAATAGCAGTACCACCGTTCAGGTACCTCATTTTATATGGGAACTGCAAAAGGAATATGGCCAGGGATACGGTAATGTAAGACCCCAGGATCAAAGTTTCGCGGCTGGTCATGGACAAAACCACTGGGGAGAGCGTTATGACGGAGTACCTACCGTTCAGTTTGATGGTGAAAAACGCCCCTATTCTTATGTAAAGGACCAGGTGTTAAAAGATTTCTACAGAAATGGCTTAAATACAACCAATAACGTATCGTTCTCATCCGGCGGTAAAAACGGTTCTTTCAGACTGGGAGTGACCGACACGAAAAGTCATGGCATTATTCCTAACTCCAAATTAAGCAGGGATAATATCAGCTTGGGAGTGAATCAAAAAATTGTTGACAGGCTGACGGTGAATGCTTATTTTGATTATATAAATGAGAATGTTGATGACAGACCTGTAACAAACGGGGGTCGTGGCGGAGATGTGTCTACTATTTTATGGATCAACAGTAATATGCCAACCAGCGCATTGGCGCCCGGTTATCTTGAAGATGGATCCGAAAAGACATTAGGTACGGACCTGAATGCTACCAATCCCTATTTTGCGCTCAACCGGATAAAAAATACGTCCGTAAAGAACCGCTATATCGGTTCAGCCCAAATCAAATGGGATATTTTAGACTGGTTATTTGTGCAGGGAAGAGTGGGACAGGATCAATTTGTGTACAGGATGGATAATATTTTACCCGAAGGGACGGGATTCATAAAACCGGGAAGGATCACTCAGAGAAATACGAACTTTACAGAGCGTAACTGGGAATTGATGTTTGGGGTGAACAAGGAGCTGGGCAGTAATTTTAACTTAAATGTGAATGCCGGGGGAAATATTATGACCCAGCATTCTGAAGGTAATGAATTAGCAGGTGATGGCGTTGTTATTCCCGGACTGGAAGTGATCAATAATACTTCAACCAAAACCTCTTATCTTTACGAGATAAATAAGAGAATTAATTCGTTGTTTGCTACGGCCGAGTTAAGCTATAAAAATTATTTATACTTAAATGTAACCGGAAGAAACGACTGGTATTCCTCTTTACACAAGGATCATAATAATTATCTCTACCCATCAGTCAGTGGAAGTTTTGTATTCTCGGAAGTGTTTAATTTACCCAGCTTTATTGATTTTGGAAAATTCAGAACGGCGTATGCTTCTGTTGGTGGAGACACGGATCCTTACCAGCTCGCTTTGTCTTATGAATTGTTGGGATTCCAGTATGACGGGCATCCCCTGGGATATATCACCCAGGAAAATGTTCCGAACAGTTTGATGAGGCCGTTGAGCGTAGGCGAGTTTGAACTGGGCGTTGATATGAGGTTTTTTAAGAATCGTTTGGGCATTGATATGGCTTATTATAATAAGCTGACTAAAAATGATATTACGAAGGAAACCCTGACCACTACTTCGGGTTATGCCGGCGCTTCCGTTAATGTGGGTAAACTGAGGAACAGGGGATTCGAGTTGTTGATTTACGGAACGCCCGTACAAACATCAGCCTTCTCGTGGGATGTTTCCCTGAATGGCTCTTATAACAAGAGTAAAGTATTGAAGATCTCTGATCAATCCAATTATTTGAACCTTGGTTCCAGGGGAAAAGCTGCTGTAAGAGCAATAGAAGGCCAGGAATATGCACAGATCGTAGGCCCTACCATCGAGAGGAATGCGGAAGGACAGGATATTATTAGTGATCAGGGATTAAATATTGTAAACAGGGGGAATCTGGTAAGCTTTGGATCGGGGATACACAAATGGAATGCAGGGATAACCAATACGTTCAACTACAAATCGTTCTCTTTATCATTCCTGATTGACGGTAAGTTTGGCGCTAAATTGTATTCCGTTTCTTCCTATGAGCTCGACCATAGAGGGATGACCGTAAAATCTCTGTTGGGAAGAGCTGAAGGAACGATTTTGCCCGGCGTAAAACAATCGGACGGTAAACCCAATGATATTTTCGTAACTCCCGCTATGGCAGGCAACAGGCTGATCGTTATCAACCGCAGGGAAGCATTAGATGATTATCTGTACGATGGCAGCTTTATTAAATTAAGGAATATTTCATTGACCTATAATCTGCCTAATAGCGTGCTCAATTCTGTTCGCTTTATCAATGGAGCAAGTGTTTCTTTAATAGGAAGTAATCTTGCCTTATTGATGACCCATGCAAAACATATTGACCCCGATGGAAATTATACCACGGGAAATGCTCAGGGTATTGAAGCTTCTAATCTTCCTCCGATCCGGAGCTATGGTGTGAATATTAAATTAAAGTTCTAGTTCGTTTATTATCTTAAACTGCAATTAAATGAAAAAAATTAATCTTATAATATTATCATTCATAGTCCTTCTTAACTGGGGATGTGATAAGAACTTCGATTCCATCAACAAGAACCCGGTAGTGGCAACTGCCGATGTTTTTAATCCGGGGTACCTGTTTACGACCGTTCAGATGCAAACTTTTCTTGCTGATGAAGGAATGAGCTCTAACCTGGCGTATTTCAGCACTTTTGCCCAGCATTTTACTACTTTATATGATGAAGGATTCTTCGCATGGCATGGAGATAAATATGTGTATTACCAGCCGGCTAACGATGTGTTGTGGAATAATACGTACAGCATATCCAAATCGCTGCAGGATGTGATCGAGCGCAAGAAAGAGGATAAAGACAATTTGTACCAGATGGCCCGGATATGGAAGGTGATCCTGTTCCAGAGATTGACTGATGCTTATGGAGATGTTCCTTATTCGGAAGCCAGCTTAGCTTTCTATAATCAGATCTTCAAACCCAAGTACGATCCGCAGGAACTGATTTATAAGGATATGCTGGAAACGCTGAAAGATGCTGTTGCGAATTTGAATGCCGGTAGCGACAATTTTGCCAAATTCGATATCGTATACAAGGGTGATATTGCCAAATGGAAAAAGCTGGGTAATTCTTTAATGCTGCGTTTGGGGATGAGATTAACTAAAGTGAATATCGGTGAAGCGGAAACATGGGTTAAAAATGCCATTAACGGCAGTGGTGGTTTGATGGACAGCAATAGTGACAATTTGGTTTTACGGGGTACTGATGGTAGTGGAACTAATGTGGCGCTGACTCTTCCCTGGTCCGGCACTTATCGCCGCAGCGTTCAATCCGGCTCATATATAAGCGCCACGCTTTTTGATTACCTGGATGCAAGAAATGATCCAAGACTCTTTAAAATATGTGCTGTTTATGCCTCTGCAGCTACTGATCCCGCATCGGATGATACCGATCCTGCTCATCAAAAAGGATTGCCAAGCGGTTGGGGTGAATTACAAATGAATAGTATCCCCAATTATGACCCGGCTAATCCACTGGGAAGGAGACAATGGTCTGACCTGAACAGAAAAGCTTTTGCCAAGTTTGACGGGCCAAGATTTATTTTAACCAACGCCCAGGTTCAATTGTTGTTATCCGAAGCCGCTTTACGCGGTTGGGGGGGAGATGCAAAAACCTTTTTTGATAAAGGGGTAAGAGCAGATATGGAAAACTATGCTAATTATGATCCCGGCGTTGAGATCGCGGGAGCTGAAATTACCAATTATTTAGCCAGCAATCCTTTTGTGGGAACAGGTAATTTTGAAGCGGCTTTGAACCAGATCAGCGGGCAGTATTGGGTGGCTTGTTTCCTGAATGGTTACGAGGCATTCGCTAACTGGAGAAGAACCGATTATCCTGATGTTATTGTTCCTACTAATTACCAGGTAAACGGGAATGAAACCCACGGACAGAGACCCGGCAGACTGAAGTATCAGTCCAGTGAGCCTCTTTTGAATGGGGACAACTACAAGGAAGCCGTTCAAAGACAGGGTCCTGATGAATTTCTTACCAAGGTTTGGTGGGAGAAAAAATAGACATTATCTGAATTGAATGTTGTAAAGCTGGTGAAAACGTAACAGGTTTTCATCAGCTTTTTTTATGGGGCTTACCGGTGTATTTTACGATTTCGGTTTTAATTTGAACACAAACTACTATAACTGTAGTCATCATAAAAAAAACTACATAATATCCTATGCTGTTCTTCAGGTGGCAGATGGGAATAGAATGTATCCGGCACCTTCTGCGGTACCGGAGTTGTGAGATAGCCGGACTGTGCTTTTGTATTATTGATTTGATAATTAGGGTAAAGTAATAATACGGCAGAGTGCCTGGCAATACAGAGGCAACGCTGCCCAACCGGGGTACAGAAGCCTTATTGTATAAAACACAAAAGCCCCGGGTTATCCCGGAGCTTCCTGTGCTTATTCTTGTAATATTTTTGTTTAAACTATTCGTTGCCTCCTCCAAAGGTATAAGATAAACCTACATGGAATCCGCCTAACTTCACGCTCGCATCACCATCGGCAATACTTGTGATACCCAGGTTATACCTGGCGCCTATACCTAAGCCATTTGTAAGCTTGTAGCCGGCTCCAAGGCCCCATGAAAAGTTGATTTTTTTAAAATCGTCTTTTATATCATTTGAATTGCCATCATATGATTGTTTTGCGCTTATTAAAAATCCTATCTGCGGGCCTGTCTCTGCATAAAATCCGGATGCATGGTTATACTGTGCCAGTACAGGGATATTAATATAACCGGCTTTTATCTTGGAAGTACCCTCACCCTTGAAACTGGCGCCTTCCAGTGAATACAAAGCTTCTCCCTGAAGGCTGATAGCATCAGCCAGTTTATAGTTTATTAATCCACCACCTGCGAAACCTACCAGGAACTGATTGTCGCCAACGTCAGATCCGGAAAATTTAGTAAGGTTAACACCGGCTTTGACACCGTAGCTTATTTGAGCCTGGGTAAAAGATGCAATAACAGTAAACGCTGAAAGAAAAATAATCTTTTTCATAAATTTTATGGTTTAGGTGTGAATAAACGTCAAAGTTATATTTAAAGTATGTAATTACACATATTTATATATAAAATACTGCCGGTATATAGAGAATTTTTTTCTTTTCCGGTCTGACGCCGTTGCGTGCCGACCGGAAAAGCGGTCGGTACCGCCGGTCAGACCGCTTTTCTCATTCCCATCTCCCAAAATACAAATTCAAAATAACAGCTATTATTAACTGGAACTTTTATCTTACTGCTCTTTTCCGGTCTGACGCTGTCGCGTGCTGACCGGAAGAGCGGTTGGCACCACCGGTCAGACCGCTTTTCTCATTCCCATCTCCCAAAATACAAATTCAAAATAACAGCT
>JAMLHK010000026.1 GCA_023957155.1 Chitinophagaceae bacterium
ATTATAAAAGTTGACTTTTCAGGACCTGATAACGGAACGATGTACCTTACGGGCAAACCCCGTTTTAATAAGCAAAAGAACCAGGTTGAGATAAAGGATATTGATTATGATATCCGCACAAAAGATGTACTGATTAAAACAGCAAAATGGCTTTTTAACCGCAGAATCATCAACGAGCTTAACCATTATACCACCTTCAACATCACCACCTATGCAGATACCTTACTTTCAAAAGTAAATATGCAACTGAACAGGCAATGGCAAAGATCCGTAACTTCCTCGGGCACGGTGAATGCGCTGCAGGTAATGGATATTTACCCCTTTACGGAAAATCTTATCCTGCGATGCAATATCCAGGGAGAATTAACCATACGTGTAGACGCTTTTGATTTTTAGCTATATCTCGAAGATACCTTTTTTGATAGCATACATTACCAGCCCTACCCGGGAGCGTATCTTCAGCTTTTCAAATAACGCATTCCGGTAATCTTCCACACGGCGCGGGCTCACGAACATCCTTTCTGCAATCTCTTTATACGACAACTCGGAACAGGTGAGTTTTAAAAACTCCTGTTCCTTATCCGTCAGTATAACATGCTCGTCGGGCTGTTCCATATTCCTGTTTAGCCCGCCTACGATCTTTCCCGTAATATACTCAGAGAGGTAAAAGTTCTTTTGTATTACCGACTTCAAAGCCAGGTGCAGTTCTTCGGGCTCGGCCGTTTTCATGATATAACCTTTGGCGCCTAATTTCAGCATGCGTATAATGGTATTTTCATCGCTGAACATCGATAAGGCCAGCACTTTGATCTGAGGATAGTTCCTGAACAGCCATTCTGCGGTTTCAAAGCCATTCATACCCGGCATATTTACATCAAGCAGAATAATATCAGGGATAAGCTTATTCTTCAGTTTCGTTTTCAGCTCTTCCCCGTTCTCCGCTTCAAAAAAAACAGAAAACCCATCAAACGAATCAATAAGCTTAGCCAGCGCATTGCGTAAGAGGGTGTGATCATCTACTACTACCACCTGTATTTTTTTGTTGCTCTCTTCCATAATTGATTATAAGCTTTCTGCTATGTTTGTTGCGATAACGGCAATTCCATACATACAAAAGTGCCTTTCCCGGGTTCCGCATTGAACACGATATTCGCTCCTATCAGCTTGGCGCGGTTAAATAAGCTTTTCAAGCCCACACCGTTCAGGGGTGAAAGCGAATTCTTTTTCTCCTGCATGTCGAATCCTACACCATCATCCCTCACAGAAAATATAAAAACCTCATCCGACAGGTAATCCAATAGAACTGTTACCTGAGTGGCCTTCGCATGCTTCAGGATGTTATTGACCAGCTCCTGGAAAATACGAAAAATAAAAATTTCCTTCTGCTCACCAAGGCGGTATTCCTCTCCATGCAATTCAAGATTTACCTGCACGAGGCCTGTTTTGCGGAGCGTTTCGAGGTCAAAACGAATAGATTCAGCCAACCCGATCTGCGCAATACGATCGGTATGCAGGCTCTTGGTCAGATCGGCAAGGTCATATACTGCCTTATTTAAAACTTCCCTGATATGCTGAAGCGGCGCATAAGCCTGGTGTTCTTTTTCAAC
>JAMLHK010000003.1 GCA_023957155.1 Chitinophagaceae bacterium
GTTGATACAAGCTGTTGTGTTTTACTACTGCAAATACCTGTTTTAAAAGTTTGTTCATTACTGCTACCAGAGCTTGTTTTCCTGTTTTACCATTAAGCCTTAACCTATCGTATAGAGCTTTGCAGGCAGGATTGGTTTTCATAGCATTCATGCTGCACATGTACAATACATCCCGCAGGTTTTTACCTCCTCGTTTGTATATTCTGGGCTTGGCTTGTATGCTGGTTCCACTGCTGTATTGTGTAGGAGCCAGACCTGAAAAACTAATAAGCTGTCGATGATTTTTGGTATGCTTAAACCCTTGTGTAAATACAATAAGCATGGCGGCCGCTCTTTTGCCAATGCCTTTTACACTGCTTACACTTTTTAATTGATCTGGCTGCCACAGCTCCAATAGTAGCTGTAGTTTTTGCTCTAATTGTTTGATCTCTTTTTGCATGCAAACAATTATTTTTTCCAAAGATTTTATGGTGTTTTTGCTGGGTACAGGTAATAGGCGAAGGCTGTGCAACTGGTTGTTGATGCGTTTGATTTGCTCGGTATACTCTCGAATGGTGTTGTATAGTTGTTTGCTTTCAAAGTAGGCACTGTCTGGCATTTGCCAGTAATCCGGTCTTTGTTCAATGGCATACCTGCAGATCCATTGTGCATCTTTTTTATCAGTTTTGTTTCGTTCCAGATGCATTTGAATATAGCGTTTAATAGCAATTGCATTTACCACACTTAACTCGCAGCCTTTGCTGTGAAGGTAAAAAGCCAGACGGATGTAATATACGCCGGTAGCCTCCATTACAAAGTGATAATCTTTACCCGTATGTTCCATTATTTTTAGAAACCCACTGTTGTTGTTCCCTACTTTTAAATGAAACAACTCACCCTGGTTGTTCTGGTAGCACACATCCAGAGTGGTGTGTGAAACATCTATACCGCAGCATAATTTTTTTGTTTCCATAATCTTTGTTTTGCTAGAAGAGATTGATAACTTTAAGTAAGCAAAAGCAAACGGAAGAACACTCTTACACTGTGCTATCTATCCTAATGCAGGCTTTTTAATAAAGCTTGTTGAACTGTTCAGCATCGGGTAAGAAAAGGGGCGGTGACTATCATGTTGTAAAAGCTATAAGCTTATCGGGTTTTACGGTCTTAACCCGCCCTTTGTTCTTTCGAATATCTCTTTGATTACTTAATCATAAATTTATTGAATTGTAAACATAGGATTGGGTTTTATGCAAGTTGGGCTGACGAATATATCATCAGCTAATTGTGTCTTGTCCTGAAATAGGTTGACACAAAACAACCTAAAATGGATATCAAAGAAAGAGCTACTAAAGAGTATCTCGTAAATGGAATGAGTTACAGGGCATTAGCGGCAAAATATGGAGTGAGCCGCAGTACCATCAACAAGTGGGTACTTGTAAACCAGGGTATTTATAACCTTCCCAGGAGCAGAAAGCAAAGTTCTTACGATCTTCAACAAAAAGCATTGGGCAAAAAATCAAAACAACCACCCCTAATCCAGCAGAATGAGTTGGAGAAAAAAATTGCATTGCTGGAGAAACAACTGGAATGGGAAAAGCTCCGTTCTCATGCGTTGGAGACCATGATAAATGTAGCCGAAAGAGAACTTAATATTGATATCAGAAAAAAGCATGGCACCAAACAATCCGAGAAATAAAACAAGGTAACGACAGTTTTTGCCTGCAGTCGCTTTGCCGGTTGTTTGGTTTTTCAAGACAGGCCTTTTATAAACATCAACAATTACAGTTCAAAACCATCAGTAACACCCAACTCATTATTGAAGGAGTTTTACGTATCCGTAAACAACAACCAAGATGTGGTGGTCGTAAATTATTAATCATGCTTCAGTCGGCTTTTAAACAACAGGATATACATATTGGTAGAGATGCATTCTTTGGTTTACTTAGAACCCACAAGCTGTTGGTGCGAAATAAAAAAAGGAGTGTACATACCACCAACAGTAAGCACTTCTTTTACCGATATCCCAACCTGATTAAGGGTTTTACGCCACAGCATGCCCATGAGCTATGGGTGGCAGATATTACTTACATACCCCTGGCAGAAGAACGTTTTGCCTACCTCTATTTAATAACAGACGCATATAGCCGTAAAATTGTAGGCTTTCATGTAAGTGACAATATGAGGGTAGATAGTGCTGTAATTGCATTGCAAAAAGCATTTGAGCAAAAGCCGCCTGATGCTATTGTAATCCATCATAGCGACAGGGGTATGCAATACTGTAGTAATGAATATGTAAAATCACTACTACAGCATCATACACTTATAAGCATGACTCAAAATGGAGACCCTTATGAAAATGCAATGGCAGAACGGGTAAACGGAATTTTAAAAACGGAATTAATTGCCGCTTCTTACCCAACTTTAAAAGAGGCTTCCAGTCATATTGCAAGATGCATTACCATTTACAATTACAGAAGAGTGCATAGCAGCATTAATTATCAAATCCCCCATATTGTGCACAGTCAAAAAGGACCACAGGATAAACGATGGAAGAATTATAACAAAAGAAAAAAGGAGGTTTTTATGCCAGCTCCATGATCAGCCAGCACATAAAGAAAATCTTTAGCTGAAAAGGCTACGATTTTTTACCTGCGCACAAATAACACCTTGATGTCAACCTTATACAGTACGTTGTATATTTGTAAACCTATATCAGGATTATTTATCTTTAACTGTCAACTTTTTTCAGGACGGGTCAGCAGTTCCGGGCTTCGGTTACCGGCTAACGATATTCTGATAGAAATTATCTGAAAACCATATTTTTTACACTAAATTGGCATTGCGGTATTTCAGCAGACGGATTTCAAATTCCACACCTGCGCAAAGCCGTAACCGCTACCAGTTTGACACACTAAAATTTGGAAAACATACCAAGAATTGGTACATTTGAAAAAACTTTGTAACAATGGCAAAAAACACTTCAATTCTGTTAGGCGACTATTTTGACAATTTCATTAACCATCAAATCCAAAGCGGACGTTTTTCTTCTGCCAGTGAGGTTGTCAGGACTGCTCTAAGACTTTTTGAACAAGAAGAAAATCAGAAAAATGAATTGATTAAAGCACTCAAGAAGGGTGAAAAATCAGGCTTTGTTCAAAAATTTGACCGTAAAATATTTATGGAAAATCTTCACGGCAAATACTTGAATAATGAGTTATAAAATTAGTTTTCAAGCATCGGAAGACATTGAAAATATTTGGCTATATACTTTTGAAAATTGGTCTTTAGAAAAGGCTGACAGATATGTAAATCTGATTTTTGACGAGATTGAATATTTAGCAGACAATCCAAACTCAGGAAAGGATTTTAATCACATACGGAAGAATTATCGCTGTTCAAAGGTCAAATCGCACATAATTTTTTACAGACTTACAGACAAGCAGAATAACATTGAAATCATCAGAGTTTTGCACCAAAGAATGGATATAGAAAATCGTTTGAGTGAGTAAGATTTGGCAGCGTACAACATAGGATTCGGTTTTATGCAAGTTGGGCAGGACGTTGTAACATCACCTAATACAAATCCCAGCTTTGGTTCCAGCAGACGAATAGCTATCAGTTTTTTGTACATAACTTCATCAATATATTTTCAATCAGCAGCGGTTATCGGCGGACGGAATTCTGGTTCCCAACCTGCATAAAGCCCTGCTCGTTAGCCGTCATTGTAGAAACCGAACAGACCAACAAATAAACCGACAGATGAAAGACAAAATTCTTCAATATTTACAACAAGTTCAAGACGAAAAAGAAATTGAAATTTTATTGGCTTGTGAAACAGGTTCAAGAGCTTGGGGATTTCCCTCACCCGACAGCGACTATGATGTACGATTTATTTATCGACACAAAAAAGATTGGTATTTGAGTTTAAACGAACAAAAGGATACCATAGAAAAAATGTATGAAAACAATGAGTTTGATTTATCTGGTTGGGATTTGAAAAAGTCCTTAAATCTCTTGTGGAAATCAAATCCACCTTTGTTGGAAAGGATTCAATCACCTATAATTTATATATCAGATTCAGAATTTTTGAAAGGAATCAATTATTTGGCACAACACTCGTACTCAAAAATTGCAACAATGCACCATTACTTGAGTATGTCCCAAAAAATGTATTCAGAAGTTAAAGACAATCCAACTGTAAAACTCAAAAAATTGTTTTACGCATTGCGAACTTCGATTGCTTGTAAATGGATTATTGAAAGAGAAGAAATTCCACCAATTGTTTTTCAAAAAATGTTGAAAGAACTCAATATTGAAGAAAATGTAAGACAAAGAATTTATGAATTGATTGATTTGAAAGCAACAAAAAATGAAGATAATCTTCATTTCGAAGAAGTTGAAATCAACAGTTTAATAGAAAAATGTATTCAAGATGCTGAAAAAATAGCAAATTCATTGCCATCTTCCAAAGGTAAAATTGAAGACTTGAATTTATTTTTCATACAGAATTTACGCTAAAATGACAATTGAAGATTTACGAAATAAAGGTTTAATTATTTTGGAATGTATAAGCGGAAGCAAAGCTTATGGATTAGACACACCAACCTCTGACACAGACCTAAAAGGTGTATTTGTCCTGCCAAAAAATGAATATTATGGATTGAATTACATCGAGCAAGTCAATAATGAGACCAATGATGAAGTTTTTTATGAATTAGGGCGTTTTATGGAATTACTTTCATACAACAATCCCAATATTTTAGAACTTTTGAACACACCTGAAAATGCAGTAATATACAAACATCCTTTTTTGGAAGAAATTGAAAGTGAGAAAATTCTATCTAAACTTTGCAAAGACACATTTGGAAAATTTGCCTATTCTCAAGTAAAAAAAGCCAAAGGATTGAAAAAGAAAATTGTAAATCCGATGAGCAAAGAGAGAAACAGCGTTTTGTCTTACTGCTTTGTGAATTATGAGCAAGGTGCAATTCCGTTATTAAAATTTCTCGAAATAAAGCAATGGAAACAAGAAAATTGCGGACTCGTAAACATTCCGCATATGAAAGACATATACGGATTGTTTCACAATGAAACAGCTAATTTTAATGGTATTATACGAAGTGAAGATGCCAACGATGTTTGTTTAAGTTCCATACCAAAAGAAACAGAACAAGAAGCTCTACTGTATTTTAATAGAGATGGCTATTCAACTTATTGTAAGGAATATCGAGAATATTGGCAATGGGTAGAAAAGCGAAACGAAGAACGCTATGAAAACACCCAAAATCACGGTAAAAATTACGATGCAAAAAATATGATGCACGTTTTTAGACTGCTGGAAATGGCTTGTGAAATTGGAAGAGAAAAGAAAATAAATGTAAAACGACCGAACAGAGAATTTTTATTAGAAATCAAATCAGGTAGATACGAATACGAGGAATTGTTAAAAATGGCGGAAAAACTTCAGCTTGAAATGGATGAAGCTTTTGAAAACTCTAATCTTCCTGACACACCAAACAGAGAATATATAAATGAATTAGCTTACAAGTTGAGAGATAAATTTTATAACGAAAAAACAACGAACGGCTAACAAGGCATTGCCAAAAACGGGGCTGAATGGCTTCGATTGGACATTTGTACAAAGCTTAACTTTCGTTCTTCGTATGAACGCTTAGTGCTAAGAATACCGCCACATCGCCAAGCCATACCATTGAGCTTACGCTATAAAAGTCACGACTATTTTAACACCACCGAATCTTTTACCGCCCCGCAGGTAAGCATTTTGCTTCCAAAATAGGGGTTTTTAATTTCCGTTGTATTGCTCAGCCAGTCGGCTCCGGCATCGTTAAATGCCATCGGGCAATGTAACAGGTATACTTTCTCTTTACCATACCTGACGGTTCTGGTGAGATCAAACAGGTTACCGGAAATCATCTGGAATGCTTTGCGCTTGTTTTCAATATCGGTTTCGCCCAATAAGCCCCGGCTTTCGCTATTAATTCCCCCGGTATAGGTTTGTGCAGTAGGTATAATAATATTACTGGTATCCATTCCTTTTAACTCCTCCATTTTCAGGTCATCCACAGCCTGAATTAATGATCCGGCTGCCTGGTCAGCGGCAACGGTATCACCGGCAACCAATGCATCCCGAAGCGCATAGTACCGGTTAAGCACATTTTCAAACGACAGGTCAAAGGCTTCCGAATAAGAAGCAACCTTTATTGCCCCTGCTTCAGGGGAGTCTCCTTCAGCCGCCTTTTCACTGCCGTTACAGGCAAATAAAAACAAGGCCGCTATGACATACAATACCTTATTCATGGGATGATTATTTTTTACAAACCTACTGAAAAAGATCATTATATAAAGACAGTCGGGCGTATTTTGGAGCACATTTCAATTTTCCGTCCCGTGTCAGTTCTTAAACGTTCTCTGCATGGCTCTATGCATCGTCTGGGCGCTCCAGTCTCCCGGAACGATCATACGGCGAATGGTATATAACGGCTCGGACGAATCACGCCGGACAGAAAGCTGAAAGGCAGCTTTTATATTATTCTTTTTCAACTCCGGTATAGCCTCTTTATTCCACGCCCCGAAAGGATAAGCAAAATATTGCACCGGTTTACCGGTCAGGGCTTCCAGCTCGCGGGCGGGCTTGGCAATCTGAATTTCCCAATCCTCGTTTTTATACTTTCTCACATCATGATGATCCCAGGTATGCAAAGCAATTACATGCCCGTCATCCGATAATTCCTTTACCTGCTGTTTATTCATATAAATGGACCGTCCCAGCGAAACCGTCATAATAAAGAACACGCCTTTAAATCCGTGCTTCTTCATTTCCGGGGCAGCAATGGCATACTGATCATGATCACTGTCATCATACGTCAGCATAACAGGCTTATCCGGCAATGGCTTCCCCTCCGTTAAATAGGCATACAGGTCATCCGGTAAAATAGTTTGGTAGCCGCTGTCCGCTAATAACTGCAGCTGGCTTTTAAAAACTGCAGGAGGCACTACCACGTCCTTCACACCTCTTGACTCGTTTCCCTTCCATTCCCTGATCTGGTGATAGCACAATACCGGCACTTCGGGACGAGCCATAATGGTTGCCGCATTAGCTATCTTCACAATGGTATCGGTTTGCATTTTCATATCAGCCGGCGCTTCCGGGGCATTCTGCACGGGAGGGTGATCTGCCGGTGATCCGCAGGATGCGGACAGCATGAGGGCAGCCACTGTAAAAGACAGGATTAATTTTTTCATAACTACCATAACGGCGTTCACCATAAAAAATGTATAAAAGGAGCGCAAAGATATTATCCGGCAGGCAATGAATACCGGAGTTCTCAAAACTTAATTATTCCTGAAATACCATGCCGGGAAAAGGATACCCCATATTAATAAGGTGAAGGACTGACAGAAGTCCAGCCGCCGTCAACAATCAGGCTTTGCCCGGTGATATGGCGTGATGCAGGAGAAACGAGAAACAACGCTGCATTGGCAATGTCCTCTACCCTGGCTGGTCTTCCCATAGGCGTCAGCCGGCTCCAGGTTTTTACATACTCCGGGTCTTCGCTGGTACGCTCCGTTATGGTGGCGCCAGGTGCTATAGCGTTTACAGAAATGCAATATTCGGAAAGTTCAATCACCAGCGTTTTGGCCAACATTTCCAAAGCCGCCTTTGTCATACCATACGCAGCCAGGTTTTTATGTGCCTGATGACCGGTAACAGATGACATGAATAAGATACTTCCCCCGGAACCCTGTTTTATGACCTGTTTGGCCGTAGCCTGGGCCAGCAGGAAACTTCCCCCCAGGTTCAGCTGCATCACCTTGTACAGTGAACCGGGAGAATAATTCAGGAAATCGCCGTAAAGAGTGATACCGGCATTGGCCACCGCAATAGTGAGTTTTCCAAATGTTGCCACGGTTGTATCCACCATGGAAGTAATAAAGTCCGGGTCAGATACATCTCCCGGAAAAGTTATACAGGAGTATCCTTCCTTTACCAGGACGGCTGCGGATTCACCCGCTAATTTTTCATCTATATCATTCAATACCACCGATGCGCCCCGGGCGCATAGCTGCTTTACAATTTCAAATCCTATTCCCTGCCCCGCACCGGTAACTATAGCTACTTCATTCTTAAATATATCCTGAGAAAGATCCATACTAACCTATACATTTTTAATATAAAACAAATACCCCGTTAAGTATAACGATACGCCTCCCTGCCGCAAGCCCGCTAATGCGAATCCCTGGTTACCTCGCTACCGGATGAACCCCGTAAAAAATCAAAGTCGGCGCCGAGGTGTGCCTGTCCCACATGCCGGATGTAGAGATTTACATACCCACGGTCATACGATGTAGAAGACTGTACCTTTTGTGACTTTCTTTTCTCCAGCTCTTCCGCTGTTATCTCCGCATGTAATAATCGTTGCTCCACATCAAGCGTAATCATATCACCGTTCTGTATAACAGAAAGATTACCTCCTACTGCTGCCTCGGGAGAAACATGCAATACCACTGTTCCAAAACCCGTGCCACTCATCCTTCCATCAGAGATCCGGATCATATCCGTAATTCCTTTTGCCAGTAATTTTTTGGGCAATCCCATATTACCCACTTCCGGCATTCCCGGATAGCCGGCGGGACCCACATTTTTGAGTACCATTACACAGGTTTCATCTATATCCAGATCCGGGTCATCAATCCTGTTTTTATAATCTTCAATATCTTCAAACACCACTGCCCTGCCGGTATGCTTCAGCAGATGAGTGCTTGCAGCAGAGGGTTTCAGCACCGCCCCGTTTTCACACACATTTCCTCTAAGTACCACGATGCCGGATATACTGTTGAACGGTTCGCTGCCGGAGGAAATAACTTCCCGGTCGTAACATTCCGCATCAGAAAAATTCTCCGCTATTGTTTTACCATTCACCGTAATACAATCTTTATGCAGCCAGGATTCCATTTCTTTCATCACCGCGGGTAATCCCCCGGCATAATACATATCCTCCATAAAGTATTTTCCCGAAGGTTGCAGATTGGCAAGAAGCGGTATATTCCTGGAGTGAACGTCAAAATCTTCCATATTAAGTTCCACTCCTATCCTCCCGGCAATAGCCAGCAGATGCAGTACAAAATTGGTAGAGCCTCCTATAGCGGCATTCACCATGATGGAATTTTCAAATGCTTTCCGGGTAAGGATATCCGAAAGCCTGAGGTTTTCTTTTACCATTTCAACAATGCGGAGACCCGACAACTGGGCAAGCACTTTTCTCCTGGAATCGGCAGCGGGAATAGCCGCATTGCCCGGCAGTGATAAACCCAGGGATTCTACCATACAAGCCATAGTGGAAGCCGTGCCCATTACGGCACAATGTCCCCTGCTCCTGCACATGCAGGCTTCGGCTACGGTAAGCTCTTCCTGCGACATAGACCCGGCACGTACGGCCTCGCTGAAACGCCAGATATCACTTGTTCCTATATCTTTACCCTTATATTTCCCGGTTAGCATGGGGCCGCCGGAAACCACCAGGGTAGGCAGGTTAACACTACAGGCTCCCATCACTAACGAAGGAGTGGTTTTATCACAACCACAAAGCAATACCACTCCGTCTATGGGGTTGGCCCGGATGGATTCTTCCACATCCATGCTCACCAGGTTACGGTAAAGCATAGCCGTAGGCTTCATCAGGGTTTCACCCAGCGACATTACCGGGAACTCCACCGGGAATCCACCGGCTTCATATATACCATGTTTAACAGACTCTGCCAGCTCCCTGAAATGAGCATTACATGGCGTTAGTTCCGACCAGGTGTTACATATACCAATAACCGGTCTGCCTTCAAATTCATAAGAAGGAATACCCTGGTTTTTCATCCAGGCGCGATAAATAAATCCATCCTTACCGGTTTTACCGAACCAGTTGCGACTCCGAAGCTCATTGTCCATAGCAAACAATCCTTTTTATTTAAAGGTATGCTTTTTGATTTATGATTTGTGGTTTATGAGGACGTATTCCAAATCGTCGCTGCTTATTTAATTGCCCTCATCCCTGTCTGCCGACAAGCAGGCTTTTATTCCCTCTCCGCGCAGCAGAGCAGAAAAGTGGTGCAACAATTTGAAATGCACCCGTTTGCGATCCGGCAGGTTTTTACATGCTTACATTTTCTTCCTCCAGCACTTCCTTGATTCCCGCAAGCAGGGCCTTTACATCATCCGGAAAAATCTGGCCGATATTACCAATACGGAAGGCATTCGCTTTACTGAGTTTTCCCGGGTAGATGATGAACCCTCTTTTATTCAGCTTATCATAAAAGCGTTCAAAATTAAATGCGGGATCCGCCGGATACAAAAAAGAAGAGATGATATGTCCCTGTATTTCGGGCTTAAGATAAGGTTTAAAGCCCAGCGCCTCCATACCTTCATCCAGTACCTGCTTATTGGTTTTATACCTCCGCTCACGTGCAGGTATACCTCCTTCTTCCTCCAGCTCGCGCATAGCCTGCCGGAAGGCCATCAGGCTAAGCGTTGGCGGGGTAAACCGGAATTGCCCGCTGGCTTCCAGTCCGGCCCACTGATCAAACAAATCCAGGCTCAGGCTGCGCGCCTGTCCTTTTGCCTTTTCCAACTCAGTGCGCCTGCATAGTGCAAAAGCAAAGCCGGGAACCCCTTCTATACATTTATTGGAAGAAGAAACAAGGAAATCAATCTGCATAGCCTTCATATCCATCGCTACTCCGCCAAAGCTGCTCATGGCATCCACGATAAATACTTTTCCATATTTTTTACAAACGGCGCCAATAGCTTCTATAGGATTAAATAACCCGGTGGTCGTTTCACTGTGAATACCGGCCACGTGAGAAATATCCGGATGCTGCTGTAAAAACTGTGCTGTTGCTTCGGGTGTAACGACCGTATCTTCATCAAAACGAAGCACTTCATAATTCAACTTATGCATACCGGCCATTTTTGCTATTCTTTCCCCGTAAGCTCCATTAGCAAGAACAAGTAATTTGTTTTTTTCGCCTACCACACTGCTGATCACACTTTCAACCGCAAATGTGCCGGATCCCTGGATGATCACGCTTTCATAACCGTCCTCTTTACTAACCTTTGCCAGGTGCAGTAACCCGTTACGAATATCTTTTACAGCATCTATAAACTCATGATCCCGGGAGCCCATATCCTTTAGCATGGACTGCTTTACAGTTAAAGAAGTGGATAACGGACCGGGAGTGAACAATAAGGATTTATGGAGCATATTTTATATTTTTACAGTAATGACGTCATGCTGCCGGGCTTTCCGCTGTAACCGGCAGGGTACCTCTTTTTTTTACACGTACTGCGGCCTTATAAAAGAAGATACAGGCTATTGCCAGCAGAACAATAGAAATGACCGCCTGCAGGTAAGTGAATTTCATAAGCACCAGCGACCAGTTCAGCTCTTTCATAAAAAACTCCTTGTACAACAAAAGCACTACACTACCAAGATAGCCGATAGAGTCGCACAGATATACAAAAAAGCCGGCATTGGCTTTAATACGAAAATGAGCAATCAGGCGTTCAAAAAGTGCAATCTGCATAGGCATATATGCGAGGAAAAGTCCCGTTCCCAATAACAACATCCACCAGAAAGGAGAAATAAGATGTTTTTGAAAAAGAAGCGTAGCTATTGCCGTTAGTAAAAAACCTATCCCGATAATACCGTTCACCACCCAAAAGCCCTTAAAATTATTTTTTATGGCGGAAAGGCTTCCGATCACCGCTAAAACGATAATGCTTGTAATCGCTTCGGTTTGAGTGAACACACTTTTATTCCATCCCGGATCTACTTCATTCCATATCTCAACCATAAAATTATCCCTGAAATCGCGCAGTGTTGCCAGGAAGGTATAGAGTATAATAAAAGCAACCAGTCCCCAGCCGTAATGACGAAATACATTTTTCTTATCGGCATCGGTCATGGGTAGCCTCGGCGCCCTGGCTATGATGTCGTCCTTCGTGGGCGCAGGAATTACAGATAACATCCACACGAATAAAAAAAATAAAGGCAAAAACAATAACCCCATAACAAAGGGCAGCCAAAACTCCGATACCGATGGCAGCCATTCATGCACATCAAAGTAAATCGTTTTTAATATCCCTGAGGAAACGATAAGACTGATGCTTAATCCTATGGCAAGTATTTCCGTAAATTTTCGCCCCTCCAGGTAACTGAAAACAATTCCCCATATCATCCCTAACGGGAGACCGTTCATAAACAAAAAAACAAAATTATACGGGTGCGGAACCCATCCGAAAAACAGCAATGCAATTTCAGCAAAAAGAATTAACCCGATGATAAGCTGCGTACGACTGGCTGCCTTTAATTCGGATATGACTTTAATGCCTACAAATTTAGAGATCATATAGCCAAAGACCTGTGCTATAATAAGCACTACCTTGTAGTTGATGCCCCATAACGACAATCCTTCATAAACCCCCGCATTGAAGGGCTTCCGAAACGCATACATACAAAAGTAAGTTCCAAATGCCGCTATCATACACCATATAACAAAAAAGACCTTTGAACCTGCAAGTAGTTTTTTGAGCATTCCCATCTAAAAAGGTTTAGTATACTTTTGTTTAGTATAAGTAAATATATAAAAAAATAGAAGAAGGCGTGAAAATAACAAATAATAAGAGATTAATTTTGGGTATGCACCATGCCACTAAATTGTCGGTAAATATCAATAAAATTGCCACCCTCCGCAACAGCCGCGGCGGCAACAACCCGGATGTATTGAAAGTAGCCAGGGATATTGAACGTTTTGGCGCTGACGGGATAACCGTACATCCCCGTCCCGATGAAAGACATATCCGCTACAGCGACGTAAGAGAAATAAAAAAAATAATTAATACTGAATTTAATATCGAAGGCAATTGCAGGGAGCAAAAATTCATTGACCTTGTACTGGAAACGAAACCGCACCAGGTGACGTTAGTACCCGATGAGCCGGGCCAGATCACCAGTAATCACGGATGGGATACGTTAAGGCATAAAGATTATCTGACAGAAACGATCAGGGTTTTTCAACAGGCGGGTATCCGGGTGTCTATTTTTGTTGACCCGGTTATTGAAATGGTGGAAGGCGCCGCTGCAACCGGCACCAACAGGATAGAGCTGTATACCGAATCTTATGCAAAAAATTACCATGCCGACAGGGAAAAGGCGGCTGCTCCATATAAATCCGCTGCCGAAAAGGCGAGAGCAATGGGATTGGGCATTAATGCCGGGCATGACCTTGACATGCACAATCTAAGTTACTTTAAAGAGCAGATACCGGGGTTAGATGAAGTTTCTATCGGGCACGCCCTGATATGTGATGCACTCTACTTAGGACTGGAAAATACCATACAATTATATAAGCGGCAATTGTAACAACCCGATAATGCAGATCGGGTTAACCCGAATGTCTGTCCTGCAATACCCGGGTTATATCTTTCAGCCGGTATCCCTTTGCATTGAGCAGTATAAGATAATGAAATAGCAGGTCTGCCGCTTCATTAAGAAACAGGGATTCATTATCGTCCTTGGCTTCAATTACGGTTTCAACGGCTTCTTCACCTACCTTTTGTGCAATTTTATTGATGCCCTTTGCAAACAATGATGCCACGTACGATTTATCCGCTGATGCGCCTTTACGCATTTCAATCACCTCTTCGAGGTAAAACAGGAAATTTTCGTGATGATTTTTTTCCGACCAGCAGGTATCGGCACCCGTATGACATACCGGTCCCAACGGGTGGGCTTTGATCAATAAAGTATCATTGTCACAATCCACAGCCACCGACTTTAGCTCCAGAAAGTTACCGCTTTCTTCTCCTTTAGTCCATAACCTGTTTTTACTCCTGCTATAAAATGTCACTTTTCCCTCCTGCATGGTTTTTTGCAAAGCTTCATCGTTCATAAACCCCATCATCAATACCTTCCGGGTATCATTATCCTGGATAATTGCAGGGACTAAACCATCCTTATATTTTTTAAAATCAACCGTCATACTCATTTTTGAAACTGTAAAGATATAAAATATGAAGTGGTGCAAAAACCCGTATTGCACTTGCCCGGGCTATATGCGTACAGGAATTTGATTTTTTAGCAGAAATTGCTTAAGCTCCGGTATAGCGATCTCTTTAAAATGAAAAATGCTGGCAGCCAGGGCGGCATCCGCTTTTCCTTCGTTAAACACGGTTAAAAAATGCTCCATTGTTCCGCCGCCGCCACTGGCAATTACGGGAACGGGCAACCGGGTAGCCAGGGTCCTTGTGATATCCAGCGCAAAGCCCTGTTTCGTTCCATCATGATTCATAGATGTTAACAGTATTTCTCCGGCGCCGAGGTCTACAGCCTGCTTCGCCCAATCTGCACATTTCATTTCAGTTTTCGTTCTTCCTCCATTAAGGTATACATACCATTCCCCATCTTCTTCTTTCCGGGTATCAATGGCCAGCACCACGCACTGGCTGCCGAACTCTTTGGCCAGCTCATTGATCAGTTGCGGTTTCTTAAATGCAGCCGTATTCACCGATATCTTATCCGCCCCGTTCTGTAATAACACATTTACATCTTCCACACTGCTGATGCCACCGCCTACCGTAAAAGGAATATTGATATGATGGGCAATACGGTTAGCCAGCTCGCTTAACGTTTTTCTTTTTTCAACTGTTGCCGTTATATCCAGAAATACCAGCTCATCTGCTCCCTGCCGGGCATACAAAGCACCCAGCTCTACAGGATCACCCGCATCACGCAAATTAACAAAATTGGTCCCTTTTACGGTTCGCCCGTCTTTAATATCCAGGCAGGGAATGATACGTTTGGAAAGCATGCTTCTTATAGTTTGGAAGTTTATAATTTGTAGTTTGGGAGTTATGGCAAACGATCACGGAATTTTTGTCCTTTTATACCCGATTTGTTCAGATAATTCATAAAGGCTGCAATACCGGCAGACAATCCTTCGTATTGAGTATATACTTCGTTAAACTCAGTTTCAGTAATGAACTTTTGATCCAGGGCCCGGTATAACTGGGACCTCACCTCTCCACATGATCCTTTGGCGATCCCTAAAAAGTTAACAAATTCAAGGCGTGATGCTCTTTCAAACCCCTCCGCAATATTATCCATCACAGACCCGGCGGAAGATTTTATCTGATCTTTAAACTTATATTCCTTTGTAAAACTTTCCCTTTGAGTAAATTCGAATACCTGCAAGGAGAGTACTCTCGCCTGTCTCCAAATTTCCAGATCCTCAAATTTTAAAACAGTAGGCATAATTTCATTGGTTAGTATAACTTAAAACTACAAACTAAAAACTATAAACTCCTAACTCCCCTAACTTTATCCTTCCCTCATATATCGCTTTCCCTACGATAGCTCCTTTACATCCTGCATCACGAAGGGCGTGCAGATCATCTACGGAGCTTACGCCGCCGCTGGCAATGAAATGCAGCGCAGGAAATTTTTGAACGATATTTCTATACAGATCAACCGCGGGACCTTCCAGCTTCCCGTCTTTACTTACATCCGTACAGAATAATTGTTTTATTCCCTGTCCCGAGTACTTCTCAATAAAATCATATATCCATATATCCGTTTTCTCCAGCCAGCCGCCGATCGTTATTTTTTCCTCCTTTACATCTGCACCCAGTAAAAATTTATCTGCACCGAATAATGAAAACCATCTTAACAACTCCGTTTCGTCCTTTACGGCAATACTGCCAACGGTAGCCAATGCCGCACCTGAGTTCAATACAATGCGAACGTCCTCTTCCTGCTTTATCCCGCCACCAAAATCAATAGTAAGTTTCGTTTTACCTGCCAGAGTTTCCAACACCTTCCAGTTCCTCACCTTACCGGCCTTAGCCCCATCCAGGTCAACAAGATGCAGGCGTTGCAAACCGGCATCTTCAAACGTCTTAGCTACTTCCAGCGGATGCTCGTTATAAATTTTCTTTTGTGCATAATCCCCTTGCGTCAGCCTTACGCATTTACCGTCAATGATATCAATGGCAGGTATGATCTCCATATAAATGATTAAAACATTTCAACTTTAATAACAACGTTCAACAAAATTTTTCAGAATACGCTCCCCCATATCCGCACTTTTCTCCGGATGGAACTGCACACCATAAAAATTATTTTTATGCAGCGCAGCACTATAAGGAATAAGATAATCGGCAGTTGCAATGGTATGCGTACCCAAAGCCGCATAGTAACTATGCACAAAATAAACATACCCCCTCTCCGGAACGGCATGAAACAATTCCGATTTCATATCATAAATAGTATTCCAGCCTATCTGGGGTATTTTAGCTTCAGTTGCCCGGGGCGCTTCACTATTCCGGAATAATTTCACGTCCTCATCAAACAGGTGCAGGCAATGAACATTATTTTCTTCCGAAAACCTGCACATCAGCTGCATACCCAGGCAAATGCCCAGCACCGGCTGCGTAAGATTTTTAATCACTTCATCGAGCTTCCTGTCTTTCAAATATCGCATGGCGCTACTGGCTTCACCCACACCGGGGAATATCACTTTATCGGCACCACTGATCTCTTCCACATCATCGGTAACTTTTGCCTCCAGCCCGATACGCTCCAGGGCATACAAAACCGATTGAATATTACCTGCATTATATTTTATAATTACCAGATTCATTGTACCTTTATTTTCTATGCGGAAATAGCTCAGTTGGCAGAGCATCAGTTTCCCAAACTGAAGGCCGCGGGTTCGAATCCCGTTTTCCGCTCTTATTTTAATATCGCTTCTAAGAACTTTTTACTCGTTGATTCTTCTTCCGGATTTTCTTTCAGCGCTTTTATATAAGCACTTCCGATTATCGCTCCGTCAGCATACTTACAGGCAGACTGAAAGGTGGCTTTATCTTTTATTCCGAAACCCACAAGCACCGGGTTCTTCAATTCCATTTCCCGTAATTTTTGCAAATATCGCTCTACATCCGGAAAGTCCTTATCCTTACCGGTTGTAGATGATGAAGAAACCGCATAAATAAAACCGGTACTTAAGCTGTCAATTTTTCTTATTCTTTCTGCTGATGTTTCCGGTGTAACCAAAAAAATAAAATCCAAATTATATTTTCTGAGCGTCTGTCCGTATTCCGTTTCAAATTCCCGGATAGGCAGATCGGGAAGGATCAGCCCGTCAACTCCCACCGCTGCGGCATCGGAGCAAAACTTCTCAAACCCGTATTGTAATACCGGGTTCAGGTAACCCATCAGGATCACCGGCACTGTGACCTTTGCACTATAGTCCCCATGCAGATCCCGCATGCCTTTCAACTGTTCAAACAGCACTTTGATGGACATGCCATTGTGCAAAGCGATTGCCCCACTTTCCTGTATTACCGGTCCGTCTGCCAGTGGATCGCTGTAGGGGATGCCCAGCTCTATGATGTCGGCGCCATTTTTTTGCAAAGCCTGCATAACGCGTATTGTACTGTTCAATTGCGGAAACCCGGCCGTACAGTAGATATTCAACACCCTACTGCTCTTCTTTTTAAATAATTCCTGTATCCTGCTCATGAGGGAGGATTTGAAATTTGACATTTGAGATTCGAGATTTATTCGCCCCTGTCTATCCGGTAAACAGGACAGGCAGGTTTGAGACATCAATTTTTACCTTTCTTCTTCCAGCTTTTACGTCTTTTCCATCGCTGCCATATAGGTGCTCATATCCTTATCGCCCCTGCCGCTGAGGCAAACTACCACGGTATCCTTTGCCGTTAGCTTCAACTGGTTAAGTCCTGCCAGGGCATGGGCGCTTTCCAGCGCCGGTATGATACCTTCCAGTCTTGTCAGCTCAAATGCAGACTCCAGCGCCTCGGCATCGGTAGCGCTCAGGAAGGTTCCCCTGCCAGACTCAAACAAATGTGCATGCAGGGGACCAATACCCGGGTAATCCAGTCCTGCAGAAATGCTATGCGGCTCCACCACCTGCCCGTCTTCCGTCTGCATAACCAGGCTTTTACTGCCATGCAGGACGCCCGGCTTACCCAACTGCGTGGTGGCCGCACTTCTGCCGCTCTGTACACCGCAGCCGGCTGCTTCAACAGCAACCAGCTGCACGGTAAAATCTTCAAGATAATGATAAAATGTACCTGCGGCATTGCTGCCTCCCCCCACACAGGCAACCAGATGTGTAGGCACTTCACTACCCGTATGAACTTTTAGCTGCCAGCGTATTTCTTCACTGATGATGCTCTGGAACCTGGCCACCATATCCGGATAGGGATGCGGCCCTACCACGCTGCCAATAATATAATGTGTATCTGTTGGATTGTTGATCCAGTCACGGATCGCTTCATTAGTCGCATCCTTTAACGTCTTGCTGCCGCTGGTTGCCGGTATCACTGTGGCGCCGAGCATTTTCATCCTCGCCACATTGGGAGCCTGCCGCTCAATATCTTTTTCTCCCATATACACCACACACTGCATATTCATGAGCGCACACACCGTTGCCGTAGCCACACCATGCTGTCCCGCCCCGGTTTCAGCAATAATCCGGTGCTTACCGAGCTTTTGAGCCAGGAGGATCTGACCTATCGTATTATTGATCTTATGCGCACCGGTATGATTGAGGTCTTCTCTTTTAAGAAAGATTTTGGCACCGTGCTTCTCACTCAGCCTTGCCGCATAATATAACGGAGAAGGACGACCGACATAATCCTTCAATAAATCCCTAAACGCTTTCTGAAAACCTTCCTCATACATGATTTTCAGATAATTGTTTTTTAACTCCTCTACGTTGGGATGCAACATTTCGGGGATATAAGCACCGCCAAAAGTTCCATAGTAGCCGAAAATATCCGGCTGCTCAAAGGTGCCCTTATATTTGGCAAGCGCTATTGTTCTGTTGATCATTATGCAATTATTAAATACGCTGTTTATAAATCAAAGTTGTAAACTTTGAAGAACATAGCCCTTCATACAGCTACCAACCGCTACCTCAACGCTGCTGCAAGGCTTCGCACTTTTTCCATATCTTTCACTCCGGGCTTACTTTCAAACCTGCTGTTCACATCCACCGCATACAGATATTTCCCGGAGTCTCCGCTCGCAAAGCGTTTCACTTCATCCATATCTTCCATACCAATACCCCCGCTCAGAAAAAAAGGCCGATTAACTGAACCCTTATCTAAAACCTGCCAGTCAAATTGCCGGCCGCTTCCTCCATAACGCTGATCATCCCGGTCAAATAAAAAAAAGCCGCTCAGATCATCGTATTCTTTTATTCTCCCTGCAATATCATCCTCTTCTTTAACCCGGAATACCTTTATCGTTTGTACCTGCGTGCTGATCCGCTCACATAACTCAGGAGACTCATCTCCATGCAACTGTACCATTTGCAATCCATAATCATCTACAAGATGCATCACCGTATCATACTCCGCATTAACAAAAACACCCACTTTCTCGAGCGCAACCTTCGCTTTTTTCAATATCCCTCCTTTTATATGATCCGCTACATAGCGCGGTGATTTCGGGTAAAAAATGAATCCGGCATACTGCACTCCTATTTCATCCAATTCATAGACCTGGTTTAACTGTGTATTTCCGCAAACTTTTATACGCATAGCTTTTACCTTTTGAGCTGTTCAACAAACGCGGCAAAAGCACTAGCGGGGTCAGGAGTCTTCATAAAGTTCTCCCCGATCAAAAACCCGTTAAATCCATAAGATTTCAGTTCCCTGATCGCTTCCACATTACTGATCCCGCTCTCGGAAATTTTTATTTTATCCGGAGGGATTAATCCACCCAGGTGTACTGATGTTGCAATACTCACCTCAAAAGTTTTGAGGTTACGGTTATTAACACCTACAATGTCCACATCATCACAAATATGCTCCAGCTCTTCTTCATTATGTATTTCCAGCAACACTTCCAGTCCCAGGTTTTTTGCCGTTGCAGCTAATGCGCTCACCTGGCCCGGTGTTAAGTTGGCGGCTATCAGCAGGATCACATCTGCGCCAATTGCCTTAGCCTCCACAACCTGGTAGTCATCAATGATAAAATCCTTCCGCAATATGGGAATATCATTTACCCTTGCTCTGACCAGGTCATCGAGGCTCCCGCCAAAAAAATGCTCATCGGTCAAAACGGAAAGTCCTGAAGCGCCGTATGCAGTATAAGCACCGGTAACAACTGCCGGGTCAGCATTTGCATTTATCCATCCTTTTGAGGGAGACTTCCTCTTAAACTCAGCTATAATGCCGGTTTTAGACGGATCTGACAAAAACTTCCGCAATGAAATAGCCGGCCTCGCATAGCCATCGGTACGCTCCAACACATGCAATGGCTGTTGCTGTTTCCGCTCCGCCACTTCAATTTTTTTTTGAGCAATTATCTTTTCTAAAATATTCATACGAGGTTACAGGTTACAAGTTCCGGGGCGCAGGATGTATACAGCCAATCACAGAACTAAATTTTCAAATTATCTATTGCAGCGCCTTCAGCTTCTGCAATGCCTGCAGCGCCCGCCCGCTCTCCAAACTCTCTACCGCCGCAAGATACGCATCATTATAACTTACATAAGCACCCGTACAATGCAAAGCCATAGCCGCGTTAGCTAATACTACCGCATTTTGAGCCCAGGTTCCTTTGCCTTTTATAATATTCAGGAACAGCCCCGCAGCCTCTTCAACACTATTCCCTCCATAGATATCAGCGGCCGATACCTGGCGCTTACCCAACTGAGCAGGAGACATAATGGATTCTCCTTCCTGTGTAATTACCTTGGTATCATTGGTAAGCGATATTTCATCATACCCGTCAAGGCTATGAATAATGGTAAACGGTTTGCCTGTTTGCTGCAGGAGATAATTGTATATCCGCGCCATTTCCAGGTTATATACACCAACCAGCTGATATGCAGGCCTTGCCGGGTTGACCATTGGCCCCAACATATTAAAGAACGTACGGATGGCTAAATTTTTCCGGATAGCTCCGACAGCTTTCAATGCAGGATGAAAAAGAGGAGCATGTAAAAAGCAGATATTGGCTTCCGCAACTTCTTTTTCCAGTTGTGCCGCATCAGATTTAAACCGGTAACCCAATTGCTCCATCACATTAGAAGCCCCGCTAACCGAAGTGGCCCCATAGTTACCATGCTTAACTACTTTCTGCCCGGCTCCTGCAACAATAAAGCAGGCTAACGTTGAAATATTAAATGTGTTTTTACCATCCCCGCCGGTACCTACAATATCGGTAGCCCTATAATCCTCCAACGGAACAGGCACACACAATTCCAACAGCGCGTCTGCAAAGCCCCTGAGCTCTTCAATGGTTATCGTTCGCATCAGGTACACCGTTACAAAGGCTGTCACCTCACTTTCATTATATATACCCTTAGAGATATTCAGCAGCACTTCTTTTGCCTGCTGCTGAGACAGTGTTTTATATTCGAACAGATATTGTAATATTTTTTTCATAATGCTTAACAGTGATTTTATACCCTTTACCCGGTTTCATTATTTTTCAGACCATTGTATTACCCTTCCCGCTACGTAACATTAATATTTAACCAGTTCCGCATCATTTTTTCTCCATCGGGGGTGAGTACGCTTTCCGGGTGAAACTGCACCCCCTGCACATCGTATTGTTTATGTCGCAAAGCCATGATCATATTATTCTCATCCCTTGCCGTAACTTCCAGTTGTTCGGGAAAGCTGTCATCATCCACTACCCAGCTATGATAACGACCTACCTCAATAGT
Source organism: Chitinophagaceae bacterium (assembly GCA_023957155.1). Classification (GTDB taxonomy): domain Bacteria; phylum Bacteroidota; class Bacteroidia; order Chitinophagales; family Chitinophagaceae; genus Agriterribacter. Next base: position 21,760 of record JAMLHK010000003.1, read on the forward strand.
CGCGGGCAACCCGGAAAATAAACCCGGTGCCTTATCGGCATACAAACGGGCATTCCCTGAAACACCATGATATACCGTACTTAAATTAACCAGCTTACCGCCAAAAGCCTCCGCAATAGCCTGGTGGCCAAGACATACACCCAGAATAGACTTTGAAGGTGCATACCGGCGGATCAACGGTAATAACAACCCGGCTTCATCCGGCAGTCCTGGACCGGGAGACAATATGATCTTATCATATTCATCTACCTGATCAAGACTGATCTGATCATTCCGGTGCACATCCACTTTACTATGTAATATCTTTTCTACCAGGTGAACCAGGTTATAGGTAAAAGAGTCGTAGTTATCAAAAACCAGTATTTTCATGTCTGTTTATAATTTGTAGCTTTTTATGTACCGCTTCGCCGCCACTCCATGATGATGATCACTCATATCTGTCCGGCGAGCTCTATGGCTTTCTTCAAAGCATTTAATTTATTATTTACTTCCTGTAGCTCACTTTCCGGGCGGGAAGCGGCAACTACACCTGCCCCTGCCTGTGAAACCAGCGTATTGTTCCTGCTCAAAAAAGTACGAATCATGATCGCATGGTTACAGCTCCCGTCAAAGCCCACAAAACCGATGGCTCCTCCATAATAGCTTCGTGCAGAAGGCTCATAGGCATCAATGAGCTGCATGGCTTTATACTTGGGAGCGCCGCTTAATGTGCCTGCCGGAAAAGTGGCAGCCAGTAAAGCAAAGGGATTGGTCCCTTCCTTTACATTACCGTTTACTTCACTTACCATGTGAATAACATGCGAGTAATATTGTACCTGGCGGTAATGCTTCACCTTTACTTCATCACAAAGCCGGCTCAGATCGTTTCTTGCCAGATCAACCAGCATTACATGCTCGGCATTTTCTTTCGGATCATGCAATAATTTTTCAGCCATTTGCTGGTCGGTCACATCATCCCCGGTCCTTTTAAATGTACCGGCAATCGGGTGTACTACCGCCTTGGCATTTTTGATGATCAGCTGGCTTTCGGGAGAAGATCCCATCAGCTTATAATCGCCGTAATCAAAATAAAAAAGATAGGGAGAAGGGTTAATATTACGCAGCGCACGGTATACATTAAATTCATCACCGGTAAACCGCTGTGAAAAACGCCGGCTCAGTACAATCTGAAACACATCACCACGGTAACAGCTTTGTATTCCTTTTTGTACCATCTGCACATAATCTTCATCCGTCATATTCGATGTTTCCGATCCCTTAGCCCGGAACGGGAATACCGGTACATCTTTACTCCGGATCAGGGATTCTACCATATCCACCTCGCTGCTTAAACCCGGGATGCAATTTTCGCAGATATACATCTCATTTTTAAAATGGTTGATGGCGATAATATATTGATACATCCGGTAACGCATAAGCGGTATGGGAGCAGGTACGGGGCTCCCGTCATTTTTATCTGCGGTACGGTCTGACAAGACAATAGTGTCAAAAAACTGAACGGCATCATAAGTTGTGTACCCGTACAGCCCCTGTACGGATGACACTATTTTGTCTGCCGACCTTTCCACATCAAAGCGTTGCATAAAATCCCACAACATACCCGGCACCTCGGCCGGGTTATTTACAGGTATATTTTCCGGCGGCTGACCCGGCAGCTTAAATTCTATCGAACGCTGATCAGTGATCTCCATACCTGCAACAGCATTGATGCATATAAAGGAAAAGCTGTTTTCCGCAATATGATAATCCGTGCTTTCCAGGAGGATCGTATCCCGAAAACGATCTCTTACCCTTAAATAAATGCCTACAGGCGTATACACATCCGAAAGCATTTTTTTAAATCGCGTCTTTATTTCAATTTTCTTCATTATTGATTTGTTCCTTTTCATAAAAAAACCCCGGCGGTTACCGGGGCATGAATATTGTAATATATTAAATACGAAACAGCATTACAAGCCCCAACGAGAGTTTGTATGCCACCACCAGTATTTATTTGTATTATTTTTCATCATTGCGGGACAAATGTCTATGCTTTTTTGCTAAAAAAAAAATTTTGACTTAGTTTTTCATAATTAATTTTATTTCATCCCTAACGAATCTAATATAAAATGGAACAAAAAAGACTGCTCTCCCTTGACTTTCTGAGAGGCCTGATTATGGTATTACTGGCTTTGGACAGTGCGGGATTATTTCGGGTACTGAATGACGCTGCGGAGGGAAGCTGGTGGCATACGCTTACCATACAATTCAATCATCATAAATGGAACGGGCTGCGGTTCTGGGACCTGATCCAGCCGGGATTTATGTTTATTGCCGGTACTGCAATGGCCTATTCTTTACATAAACAACAACAGAACGGTATTCCCTGGGGACAATCTTTTCGTAAAGCATTAAGAAGAAGCGGCTGGCTGTTTTTCTGGGGGGTGTTGAATTATGCCGTAAAAAAAGACGGGCTGGCGTTTGAGCTCTGGAATGTGCTAACCCAGCTTTCCTTTACCATGCTGGTGGCTTTCCTGATCTTCAGGCTAAGTGTTAAAACACAAATAATCATTTGCGCGGGTATCCTGCTGCTCACCGAGGCCTTATACCGGCTTACTAATATACCCGGGTTTGATCAGCCCTTTACCAATCAGCAAAATTTTGGTAATTATGTTGACCTGCTGCTGATGAATAAAATTAACGGTGGCGGATGGGTAGCCATAAATTGTATCCCCACCTCCGTACATACCATAGCCGGTGCTTTGGCAGGCAAGCTGCTGCTTAGTAATAGCGCCCACAAAGCAAAGCAGTTGATGATATGGGCTGCTGTTTGCCTGGTGGTTGGTTTCGGTTTAGACTGGCTGCATATCACCCCGATCATTAAACGTATTGCTACCACCTCCTTTACCCTGGCTTCTTTAGGTTGGTGTCTGCTTGCATTAGCAGCATCTTACTGGTGGATTGATATCCGTAATCACCGGAAGCACCTGCTGTTGTTTACAGTGATAGGGATGAACTCCATCTTTATTTATTTGTTCTTTGAGATTGTAGGCCGCAGATGGTTTAACGGTTATACAGGTGCCATTACCAATGGACTGATGGACCTGGCTCATTTTCCTCCACTTCTCATGGGACTCATTACCAGCCTGATCATTTTTGCATTAGAATGGGGGCTCTGCTATTTTCTATATAGGAAGAAGATATTTTTTAAGCTGTAGCATTTGGGGCTGACCAAAAAGTAATATTTTGCCACAAAGTCGCTAAGATCCAAAGAAAATTAAGCCTTAGAATCAGAACATTGTGCCTCTGCCTGTCGGCAGGCAGATTTGAATCTCAGTAGCAAATCTTTAATCCGAATCTTTTTAGTCAGCCCCAATCTAAAACCGGAAAGGAAATAACTGCTCAACCATATAATATGGGCTGAGTATCCCTGTTTTCAAAATTATCCCTATCTTTAATAAGACTAAACTTATTGATTAGTATTTATTAACGATTGAAAGCTATTACATTCCCCTCCAGATAGGCTGGATAAACTACATCTTTTCATTTAAAACATATTGTATGAGAAAGACAAACCTGTTTTATCTATTGGTCTTTTGTTCTCTTGTTGCCTGTCAGCCGAAACAATCTGAACATTATCCCTCAGGCATTGAACACGTTATAGTTATCGGTGTAGACGGGATGAGTCCCGATGGCATACGTAATGCAACAACGCCGGTTATGGACGGGATGATTGCCGGTGGCACCGTAAAACGGAAGGTGCGTACGGTGTTAACCACTTCGAGCAGCCAGAACTGGGCTTCCATGATCATGGGCGCCGGACCGGAACAACACGGGATAATTAATAACGACTGGGAGAGGGACGATCATACGCTTCCGCCTGTAGTTGCCGGGGAAGAAGGCATATTCCCCTCCATCTTCGGTATACTCCGCCAGCAAAGGCCCAACGCAGAGATCGGCGCAGTATACCACTGGAAAGGCTTTGGAAGGCTATTTGAAAAAAAAGCCGTAAACTATGATAAAAACTTTTCTACGGAAGACTTAACGGCAACAGATTTTATTCAATACATCAAAACAAAAAAGCCCACTTTCGGATTTGTACATTTCGATCATGTAGATCATGCCGGTCATCATGACGGACATGGAACAGCATCCTACTATGCAGCAGTTGCAAAAGCCGATTCTCTGATCGGAGAAGTACTGAAAGGTATTAAAGCAGTCGGCATCGAAGAAAGCACGCTGGTTATTATTACTGCCGACCACGGCGGACTCGGAAAGGGACATGGCGGGGCAACGCCGGAGGAAGCAGAAATTACTATGATCCTCCACGGTAAAGACATCAAGAAGGGATACGAGATCCAACAGCAGGTGTATACCTACGATCTCGCCGCTACTATTGCCTTTGCGCTTAAACTCACCCCACCCTATGCATGGATCGGACGCCCCATCAAGGCAGCCTTTACAGGCTTTGAGGAACCTGCCAATTTGTGGAAGGGCAAAGAAATAATCGCATCACCTGTTATCTTTCCTCCAAAAAACATGAACCAGCAGGCCGGCGGATTATATATCAATAAACCGGCTACCGTTAAAATGAGCGCCACCGCCGATGGCAGCACTATTCATTATACAGTAAACGGCGATATCCCGGACAGGAACTCGCCGGTATATAAAGAGCCTTTTACCATAGACAGCACTTCCGTTGTGCAGGCAAAAGCATTTGACGCCCAAGGGAATGAAAGCATGACAACAGCAGCCTATTTCAGGATGCTGAGAACCGGTATGGGTAACGGATTAAACGTTTCTTATTTCAGGGGCAAAGGCTGGAAACAACTGCCCTCCTTTGAAAAATTAACGCCTGTAAAAAAATGGAACAGCTACGAATTTACGGTGGATGAAAGCCAAATCAACCCGCTGCTTGAAAAAGACAATACAACTTTCGGGCTCGTATACGAAGGGTACCTACAAATTGATGCTCCCGGCGAATACCGCTTTTTTACCCAGTCGGATGATGGGAGTAAACTGTATATTAACAATACAATAGTGGTGAAGAATGACGGCAGCCACGGACTAACGGAAAAGGCAGGGAATATCAGCCTGGATGCCGGTCGCCATAAGATTAAAGTTGAATTTTTTAACGATATAGGGGGCTTCTGGTTAGATGTCTTTTACAAAGGGCCCGGCATTTCCAAACAGTTGGTTCCCGCAAATAAGCTTTTCACTAACTTGCGTTAATGAAAAATGTATTCCTGCTCGCTCTTACATTAATTACAGTTACTTCTTTTGCACAGGAGAAAAGGAAATGGAAACAGCTCTTTAACGGCAAAAACCTAAAGGGCTGGACGGTGAAAATCCGCGGACATGAGCTGAATGATAATTTCGGCAACACCTTTCGCGTGGAAGACGGAAAATTAATAGTGTCATACGATCAGTATAGCAATTTTAACGAGCAGTACGGGCATATCTTCTATAAAAAGCCCTATTCCTATTATTTACTTGCCGTAGAATACCGTTTTGTGGGAGAACAGGTTGCCGGCGGGCCGAATTGGGCATATAAAAACAGCGGCATCATGCTTCACTGCCAGCCGCCATCTACTATGCTTAAAGACCAGGACTTCCCTATTTCTATAGAAGACCAGTTGCTGGGGGGTGATCTTACCGGGGAAAGAACAACCTGCAATCTTTGTACCCCGGGAACCCATGTTGAAATGGATGGTAAACTATTTACCCCGCATTGCGTTAACTCCAAATCAAAAACATTCCGCAATGAAGAATGGGTCAGGGCAGAGGTACTCGTACTGGGTGATGAGGTGATCAAGCATATTGTAAACGGAGATACCGTACTGGTATATGAGAAGCCGCAAATAGGCGGTGGCGCCGTGAATCATTACGACCCGCTAATTAAAAAAGACGGGCAATTACTGAACAGCGGCTATATCTCTTTGCAAAGCGAGAGCCACCCGATTGAATTCAGAAAGATCGAAATCATTAATCTTGAGAAAAAGTATAAAAGAACGATACATCATGAGTAGCACAATTTTTAATGAAGTAGAGCAGTATATCAATAGCCGTTTTGTCAAAGAAGACCCGGCTTTGTTAAAAACCAAACAAGCCATTATTGACGGCAATCTTCCCCCCATCAGCATTTCTGAAAACCAGGGAAAGTTTTTGCATCTCCTGGCTAAGCTCTGTAATCCTAAAAAAATATTAGAGATCGGTACGCTGGGCGGCTATAGCACGATATGGCTGGCAAGAGCCTTACCACCGGACGGGCACTTGATTTCTCTTGAGCTGGAACAACATCACGCTGATGTGGCGCTTGCCAACTTTGCTGATGCCGGGTTAAAAGAAAAAATTTCGATCCGCATTGGTAATGCCCTGGAAACATTACCCAAACTGAAAGAAGAAGGAACCGGACCTTTTGATGTTATATTTATAGATGCAGATAAAGAACCCTATGCCGAATATTTTGAATGGGCGCTGAAATTATCTCGTCCCGGCACCCTTATTATAGCCGACAATGTAGTGCGGGAAGGTAAGATACTGGAAGAAAACAGCGCCGATAGCAATGTAATTGGAGTACAGCGTTTCATCAAGCTGATGGCGGCAACCCGGGGGATCACCGCTACCATTATTCAAACCGTAGGTAATAAATACCACGATGGCATCGCATTAGCTATTGTGGATGATCCCGCTAAAGCCGGATAGATTGACGTTAACGATCAGACTAAAATAACGCCTTAAAAATCCAGGAGCATTTGTTAGAGATGTATTAGATGTATAATTTCGGATTTGGTCATTTATCAGTGTATATGATTTCTCAAAATATCAGCTAACGGTTGGGGGCTTGGCATTCGAGCGGGATTACCTTCGATGCTACTTCGTGGTTTTAGTACTAACGCTGATACGAAGAACAAAAGTTGAAATTTTCATCCCGCTCAAAGCGGAACCGTTCAGTCCGCCTATTGTCAATTTGTTTGTTAGCAGCTATGGATAATTTGTCATAGTGTAATACCTAAAATAAAATTGCAATAAAAACCTTGCGGATTAATTTTTGGCCCACTCTGAAGAGGTATATTGTTTGTTGTCCATTTCGTTGTTTTCCCCAAAGGGAAGAAATAGCCTGAACGTAAACCAATGTTCACATTTTCGAGGAATGTTTTGTTTATAAATGGAGTTGTTGCAAAGTGCAATCCTACATTACCTATATAACCCTGCGTGGCAATATGTTGTTGGTTTAAACCATTGGTCAAATAATTATTGAATGTTTGGTTAGCACTGTTATTCTTTGATAACCTTACCCCAAACCACGAGTAAACAATACCTCCAAATGGGATTAATTGAAATTTAGCATTATTTATGGTTACAATTCCTAAAGATGTACCAACTGTGGTTCCTCTTAATGAGTTTGTGCTCATCCCATCTGATTTATTAGCAGAATAAGTGCTGTAATTGAATAAAGTAGCAAGATGTATTTTAGGAAAAATGGTATAGAAACCTCCTCCACGTGAAAAATATACATTGTTCAATTTCATAAATCCGTTGTTTTGGAGCTCGGTATTTAATGCAGAAAACTCCGAAACCTGCACACCTAACATACTATGAATAAATACTCTCCTGGGATTTACAATTGTCCTACTTTCTTTTGCTTCATTAACAATTTCCTTTGATGGTGTATAAATCAATCTTTCCATATTATCGGAACTGCTAAAATTGGTAGTCCTATCCAGCAAGTATAAATAGGGTGCGTGAAAGTGGTGAGGAAATAGCTTTGTATTGTCGTCTGGATACTGTTTAAAATAATTATCGTCTGGTAGCAAAACAATGGTTGTTCCTGTCCTCACATAATGATTGCTATTATAATAAAGTGGTGGTGTAAACTCTTTCAGATATTTCTTAATCATTTTTGATGCTAAGTTGCCCAAATATTTTTCATAGTTCTTTTGTGCTTCTTTTGTAGGCTTGTCCAACTTGTTAAAGGCGTGCTTTAGCACCAAGTTTTTCGGAAATTTTTGTTTTTTGATAATTTCTTTTGCATTCTTAAACGGGTTGGAATAGTTGAAATCTTTCAATGTTTGGATTGAAATAGGTACTTCTGGAACCCAATCAGCAGCATTTACTACATTAAAAGCCCAGCCTCCTTGTGTCATAGCCTCATATTCATAGGCATAATATAAGTTTCCGGGCTTAGGTGCTGCACTGCAATAAGTTTTAAACTTTATGTCTTTGGCTAATACCCCATGCTGTTGCAGATTATAAAGATAGGAAGTAATAAGATATGATACCGCCCCCCCTTGGCTATGTCCGATTATTAAAAACTCTTTTGTACCTTTTTGATATAACTCATTTATTTTGGGTAATATCTCTTTTGATAAATATGCAGTACTAATAAGCCAACCAATGTGAACTGCAGCTTTAGGACTACTTGCAAGCTGATAAGAAAAGACTTCATCGTTGCTTAATTTTAATTCACCTTTTGCCGGAACCATTGCTGCATAAATATTAGATAGCCAACTTTCTTCTTTTTCGGTTGTCCCTCTAATGCTTATAACTGCTTTCCCAGAGCCATCTGACCATAATTCCCATAAATTATCAAGGCCTATAGATGCCGAGCGATATAGCATTTTATAATGTTGAGGGAATGGGAAACTATTATAATAATTAGAGTCGAGAGCAGATGTTTTTGCTGAAATGAACATTAATTCTCTATACTCGTCTTTGTCAAATCCAGGTTTTAATTGTTGTCCAAACCCGTTAATTGAAATGAGCAAAAAAAATAGTAAAAAGTGTTTTTTCATATATTATGTATCGCATTTAATTAATTACAATTAGTTTTATGAAGTGTAAGTATTCCATCAAATTTAATTTCATTGAGATTCTTAAATATCATTTTTCCATTCCTATCTTCCATCTCCCCAAAACCTTCTATTGCCAAATCATTTTTTAATAAGAAAGCAACTTGTCTTATTGACTTTTTTCCTTCTGAAGAAAAAGTATAGTTTGCGACTAAAGTATCACCATATATTTTGCCATCCAATTCGCCTTTGCTTCGGTCTTTTTCATAAAACCTATATTCCAATACGCCTGTTACCACATTGGGGAATCTTTCTACTTTTAGCAAGATGGTGTCTTTCATTAAATAGCCAGTGTAACAAGTTTGTGCTGGTATCATTACTTTCATTTCATCCGTATTTGTTGTTCCGGTTTTCGTTGACTGTTTACCATTATTGCAAGCAATTGTAATAATTAATACAAAGAGAAACGGTGTTTTTTGTATTACTGATTTCATTGTCTATTGCTTTATTAATTATAAAACCTCATTAGTGTTGCGTTGTTTAAAAGTCATTTCGCCTGAAACCCTTATTGGTAATGAGTTGTAGGCTATTTTGATTCTGCAACGATTTGAATTTTTGAAAATATTTTTAAAACAACTAAAGTATTGAAAATCAATGTTTTGAAAACAATAAATTTATTATTTAAGCAACAGCGCAGCGCTAATGATAAAACCTAAATTCTTATATGATAGCTCCGTTCGTGTTTGGTTGCCATAGCTGCTAACGGCAATGGCCTTGCGTAGGTATGGAATTTGAAATTCGTCTGCTGAAATACCGTAATGCCAATTTAGTGTAAAAAATTTTGTGTTCAGATAATTTTTATTAAAAAATCGTCCGCCGATAACTGAAGTCCGGAACTGCAATCAGCCCGGCAGACTTCCGTTCAGCCACACTTGCGCAAAACTGCCTGTTGTATGCAGACCTCTGACCTGTAAAAAATATTGATTGTATGTAAATATATTTTTGCCGGTTATTTATCCCGCACTCAACGAACTAAAATGTAGCTCGTATCCAAAAGTAGATAAGCCTGACCATTTTTTAGATTGCCTATTTGTGTTATGTCGGCAGACGAACAACACCACCCCAGCTTCACCTTGACGTTTTTCATTCCGAAGTTCCGGAACTGCCACAAATGCCCAACAGGTTTATAATACCCCCTTCGTGCTTGGTAAATAGTTGCTCATCGGGTCGCGCTTTACAGCCATACGGATGGCTTTGGCAAAGGCTTTGAATATGGCTTCTATCTTATGGTGTTCGTTATCACCGTGACACGCTATATTCAGATTGCATTTAGCGCCATCGGAAAACGATTTAAAGAAATGATAAAACATTTCGGTAGGCATTTCTCCGATCTTCTCCCGTTTAAATTCCGCATTCCATACCAGCCAGTTCCGTCCGCCGAAATCAATCAGTACCCGGGCATCGGCGTCATCCATGGGCAGGGCAAAACCATAGCGTTCCATACCTCTTTTATCAGACAGGGCGGCAGCAAAAGCCTCTCCCAGGGCAATACCGGCATCTTCAATGGTATGATGTTCGTCCACATGCAGATCGCCCTGGGCTCTTATGGTCAGATCCACTTTACCATGACGGGCAATCTGCTCCAGCATGTGATCAAAAAAGCCGATCCCCGTTGCCATATCCGCCTTCCCTGACCCGTCTATATTCAATGCAACACTGATCTTTGTTTCATTGGTATTCCGCTCAAGCGTAACCGAACGCTGGCCTTGTTTCAGAAACTCATATATCCGGCTCCATTCCGTAGTTTCCAGGGCAATGGCATGCTGCAACGCAGCCACCTTATCTGAAATTTCTTCCGCACCCAGCGCCGCATCATTATTCAGCCAGATACCGCGGCAGCCTAAGTTTTTAGCCAGCTGAATATCGGTAATACGATCACCGATCACAAATGAATGAGGAATATCATATTCGGGGTTATTCAAATACTGCGTCAACATACCAATAGCAGGCTTTCGGGTAGGGGCATTTTCATGCGGGTATGTCCGGTCTATATGTACCGCGCTAAACCGGATGCCTTCACCTTCCAGGCTTTTCATAACCAGGTTATGCAGGGGCCAAAAAGTATCTTCGGGAAATTTGTCAGTTCCCAGCCCGTCCTGATTGCTCACCATCACCAGCTCATAGTCTAATTCTTTGGCAATTTTAGTCAGGTATTCAAACATGTGCGGATAAAAAGTCAGCTTATCATACGAATCTAACTGGTACGTGGGCGGAGCTTCATAAATTAAAGTACCATCTCTGTCAATAAATAAAACAGGTTTTGCCATAATAAGATTATTTCAAGGGTTTATAAAATTACTTCCGCTTTCTATAATTTCTTTTCTATTCTTACTTTTTTCACTTCTCTTGCTGTAACGGCACCGGCCTTATTCCCAAAACTATTACGCACATAAGTGAGCAGATCGGCCACTTCCTGGTTAGTTAAATGGGAAGGTATTGAATTATGACAGGTAACATCATCGGTTACCACGGTGTCCGTTAAACCGTTCAGCACAATAGTTATGAGCCGGCTCCTGGCGCTCAGCACCGATTCCGTTTGAGAAAGCGAAGGAGTTACATCGGGTATGCCCAGTCCATCCGGCTGATGGCAGCTCTGGCATGCTTTCACATATATCATCTTTCCCTTTTCGATAACTACAGGCGGAGGTTTTGTCTGGTCCGGATTAAAGCTCAGCAATATAAACAATAGTGATGCGATTACCACATTTACAGGTATTAATCTTCTACGCATATTAACTGATTTTTTTCAAACTATTCAGCAGGGCTTCATTCTCACCGGGATTACCTATGGTTATCCGCAGGCAGTTATCACACAGTTGTACGTTACTCCGGTCGCGGACCACAATACCATCTTTTACCAACACCTCGTATACCGACCTGGCATCCTTAACCTTTACCAGTAAAAAATTAGCATCTGATGGATAAACCCGCTCCACTATGCTTACAGATAATAACTGCTCCGCCATTATATTCCGCTCCTCTACCAGTATCCTGATCATGTCATTCACCTCATCGAGCCGGTCAAGCGCTTTCAACACCAGTTCCTGCGTTGCCTGTCCTACATTATACGGAGGTTTAATTTTATTGCAGGCAGCCAATATCTCTTCACTTGCAAAAGCCATACCCAAACGCAGACCCGCAAGCCCCCAGGCTTTGGACAAGGTTTGTAAAACCACCAGGTTGGGATATTCCGTAAGCTCCTGCACAAAAGACCGGTACCGCGAAAAATTAATATATGCTTCATCTATAACCACAATACCCGGGAAATTATTCAGCACGGTTTCCACATCCTCCCGGTTAAGCGCATTGCCTGTAGGATTATTAGGTGAACACAGCCAGATGATCTTGGTAAAATCATCCACCCGGTTCTCCATGTGTACCAAATCTAATTGAAAATCTTCAAGAAGAGGTATTTTCCGTACCTCCACATCATTAATATGCGCACTTACTTCATACATGCCGTAGGTAGGCGGACAAATGATCACATTATCTTTTCCGGGATTACAAAAAGCGCGGAACAGAATGTCAATGCACTCATCACTGCCATTACCTATAAAAATATTTTTGGGAGAAACTCCTTTTATGGCACTTAGCTTTTCCTTTAGCTGGCGCTGATGAGGATCGGGGTAACGGTTATACCATTTTATAGTAGGCGATCCCAGGCTGTTTTCATTCGCGTCCAGGAATATTTTAGCCTCCCCGCTAAACTCATCCCTTGCAGAAGAATAAGGAACAAGCCGCTTTACATTTTCTCTTAACAGGTCATTTATATTAAACTGCATAGCCGTTATTTCAATTTATAGTGTATTGTTTTTAGTTGTGGATTTCGTACTTATTGAGCTCCGGTCGTTGGGCTTTTTATACCGGACTACCGGCAGCAGGCTTTCACATTTCCAGATCCTCTACCCGCTTCCTCACTGCATTGGCATGTGCCTGCAATCCTTCTGCCTCCGCCATACTCGTTACGATGGGCGCTATATGATGTAAACCCTGCCGGGAGAGCTTCTGGAAAGTAATCTTCTTAACAAAACTATCCACGCTCACTCCGCTGTACATTTTAGCATACCCGTTAGTAGGCAGGGTGTGGTTGGTACCACTGGCATAATCACCCACACTTTCCGGGGAGTAGTTACCGAGGAAAACAGAACCGGCGTTGATCACCAGCCCGGCTACAGCCTCATCATTTGCACAACTAAGGATGAGATGTTCGGGGGCATACGCATTGATAAACTCCATTGCCTCCCCGATATCTCCCACTACCACTGCTTTGCTATTGTTTAAGGCTTTTACGGCAATATCTTTTCGCGGCAAATCATTTAACTGTTTATTCACCTCTTTGATCACCTGCTCTGCAAAAGACCGGCTGGTGCTCACCAGCAACACCTGGCTGTCCGGCCCGTGTTCCGCCTGAGACAACAGGTCGGAAGCCGCATACGCTGCATTAGCCGTATCATCGGCCAGTACGCACACTTCGCTGGGACCGGCAGGCATATCAATGGCAATTCCATCACGCTGAATCAACTGCTTGGCGCAGGTTACATACTGGTTACCCGGTCCAAAAATCTTGTACACGGCAGGAACAGTTTCCGTGCCATAGGCCATAGCTGCAATAGCCTGTGCTCCTCCCACCTTATATATTTGTGTAATTCCCGCTACTTTAGCCGCGTATAATACCGCCGGATGAATGGAGCCGTTTTTGCCTGGCGGAGTACATAAAACAATTTCCCTGCAACCCGCCAGCACTGCCGGTATGCCCAGCATCAGCACTGTGGAAAACAGCGGTGCGGACCCACCGGGAACATACAATCCCACTTTTTCAATTCCTGTACTTTTTCGCCAGCAATGCACACCGGGCATAGTTTCCACCTCTTCCACCGGCTGCACCTGTACGGCATGAAACTTTTCTATATGTATTTTTGCCTGTGTTATGGCAGCCCTTAGTCCGGCAGTCAATTCCTGCTCTACTATCGCCATTTCAGCTTCAGATACCCTTATATCTTCCAGTGGTACCCTGTCAAAACGCTGTGTAAGCTCAATCAGTGCCTTATCTCCGTTTTGTTTCACCTGGTTCAGCACCTCCAGCACAGCCGCTTCAAGCACGGAATGATCCAACACCGGTCGTTGCAGCAAGGCAGGCCACTCATTGCGTGGTGGATTGATAATGATATTCATCAGACGATTCGAATTTGAGACCTGTCTGCCGACAGGAAGGTTTGAAATTTGAGATTTGAAACTTTCTTCCTCTACATTACCATTTTCTCAATCGGCACTACTAATATGCCCTGCGCACCTGCAGCTTTCAGCCTTTCTATTTTATCCCAAAATTCGTCTTCATTCAATACACTGTGTACAGAGCTCCAGCCTTTATCTGCCAGGGGAACTACCGTAGGGCTTTTCATTCCCGGCAGGAGGCCGATGATCTCATCCAGCTTATCATTGGGTGCATTCAGTAAAATATATTTATTGTTCTTCGCTTTTTTTACGGCATGGATGCGGAACAGTAATTTATCAAGTACCCGCTGCCGAACGGCATCAAAGCCGTTATGGCGGATAAGCACCGCCTGCGACTGCAGGATCGTTTCCACTTCTTTCAGCCCGTTGGTAAGCAAGGTAGACCCGCTGCTCACCAGGTCGCAGATAGCATCAGACAAACCGATACCCGGAGCTATTTCCACTGATCCACTGATCTCATGTATGTCGGCACTCACCTTATTTTTTTCCAGGAACTGCCGGGTAAGGTAGGGATAACTGGTAGCGATACGTTTCCCTTCAAGGGATTGTACATTTTGATACTGCTCTCCTCTCACCACGGCTATACTCAGCCGGCAGCCGCCAAACCCCAGTTGTTCAACCGCCTTCACGGATTTATTCTTTTCGTAAACCACATTTTCACCCACAATACCGATATCCGCCACCCCGTCTTCCACGTATTGGGGAATATCATCGTCCCTTAAAAAAAACACCTGCAATGGGAAATTAGTGGCTTCCGTTTTAAGTTTATTGGCTCCGTTGGAAATAGCGATACCACATTCTTTGAGCAGCTTCATGGAGTCTTCATGCAGTCTCCCCGATTTTTGTATTGCCAGTTTAAGCATGATATATTGTATTTAAAATAAAAAAGACCTACCGGATGGTAAGCCTCTAATCTGTTGTATCGTAATCTGCACATACAGCACCGGCCTACCCAATGGGCAAGAAATGATGGTGATGATGTGTGCGATAGTTCATAATCAATTTGCTTTTAACGGCGCAAAAATAAGACACAAGTTTTACCCGGCAAAATTTATAAAATTACATTTAAAATCGAGTTTAACATTTTCCGGCGGTATTCTAAGCTACCCCGATAGCAAAAAATACAAATTATTGTATAAATTGTACCCTCTTTTATAAACGCAACAACTTTCAATCATGATGATCCATCTTTCAAAAATTACGTTGATCACTTTTTTATGCTTTTCAATTTCTTCGGCTTTTGCGCAAAAAGCGCCACGTGATGGCGATCCTAAATTAACCGAATACTGGGATCCTCCCGTTCGTATCATTACCCCTGGAAATGCCAATAGCGATGCCCCCTCCGATGCCATTGTGCTGTTTAACGGAAAAGACGCATCTAAATGGAAATCACAAAAAGACGGGGGAGAGGTAAAATGGAAAATTGAAGATGGCGCTTTAGTGGTCGTAAAGGGAGCCGGCAATATAGAAACCAAACAGGGCTTTGGCGACTGCCAGTTGCACATTGAATGGCGTACACCCGCCGAAGTAAAAGGGAATAGCCAGGGACGCGGCAATAGTGGTATCTTTCTGATGAACAGGTACGAGCTTCAGGTGCTGGACAATTACAATAACCGTACCTATTCCAACGGGCAGGCGGCCAGCATATACAAGCAAACCCCTCCCTTAGTAAATGCTTCGCGCGGACCGGGCGAATGGCAGACTTATGATATTTTATTTACCGCACCTACCTTCCAGGAAGATGGAACCGTTAAAACACCCGCAAGGATCACGGTATTTCACAATGGAGTGATCGTACAAAATAATACAACGATATGGGGTTCTACCCAATACGTTGGTACGCCCAATTACGAAACACACAGCCCTAAAGAACCGATCAGCCTGCAGGATCATGGTAATCCCGTAGCTTACAGGAATATCTGGATAAGACCGCTGTAAGAATGTGGAAACCTGCTTACCGGCAGGCAGGTGTGCTAATTTGAAAATGTAGTGGTCGGTACGCGGCAAAAGCGCGCCAGACCACTACATTAAATATAGAATAAGTGTAATCAGGAAGTTGGCAGCCATAGTAACGGACACTGCGTAAATAATGAAAGACAAACTGAACATCATTTTTAAGCCATTCGTCCTGGCACTTATCGCTCTGACCGTTGGTTACACATTAATCCATTGGACGCTTTTTATTGAGCTTAATCTTTTTTCGCTAAAAGAGATTGTCACAAACTTTGGTATTCCTATCGTGTTGACAGGTTTGGCAGCGTGGATTTTCCTACGACCGAAATTTAAAATGCTGAACCTTGAGGCAAAACGTGGAAACTGGCGGGACTTTTACAGTTTTATTGCCTGGATTGCGCTGACAATTCCAGTAATAATTGCACAAGAATATATACTGTTAATCTGCCCGCACTATCTTTTTTCCATTTGGAAACACTAATTGAATAATACCGTATTCTCTATTACTAAAAAGCGTAGCAGTGTCACTGTTGTCTATATATTGAGCATGCTTGTACATTTTTATCGGATAAACATTCCTATATATTTTGCCATTAACAGACAAAGAAGGAATTGTGGACTGAAGGGAGTCAAGAACTATCGCATAAAAGTTCCAATAGGACTCAATCTCTACATAGAGAGAACGGCCCAAGGCGCTCACACTTATCTGTAAGCCCAGTCCACCGTTGTTTTCTGCACGATAAGCAACCTCATATTCTTCTGTAAAAATGCCTGTTCTACCTAAAATCCCAATTTGTTCATGAAAATACCTGCGGTATTGATTTTGCTTTAATATTTGCAGCGTTGAAGCGGTGTCTATGAATTTAATAATCTGTCCTTCCGAGTAGTTAACGAAATCTAATTGTTTCTCGCTAAATCGTAAATAGGTGCTTCTTTTCTTACATGAAAAGAACATTAATCCTGCGAGTCCGAATATTATAAGTTTGCTCATCATAGTAGCATACAATGGTATGACTTGGCGATGTATGATATTCCATGATTCATCAGCCCTTTGCCGTTGCCAAATTTACGAATAAAAGTCCGTTATACGTGAGGGGAGGCAGATCCAACTGTACCCTACAACTTTCTATCTTTGCAGCATGGCTGAAGATTTGATCATTACCACAGGTTCCAAAGCAGAACAATACCAGTCGCTTATTCCCCAAATAAAAGCCCTCACAGAAGGAGAAACCGACCTCATAGCCAACTTAGCCAATATAGCTGCAGCGCTCAAAGAACAGTTCGGCTGGTTCTGGGTAGGGTTTTATATCGTAAAGGCTGATGAGCTGGTCATAGGTCCTTTCCAGGGACCCGTAGCCTGCACCCGTATCCGTAAAGGACGCGGGGTATGCGGTAGTAGCTGGGAAAAAGCGGAAACCATCATTGTACCAGATGTTGAACAATTCCCGGGACATATCGCCTGCAGCAGCCTGTCAAAATCAGAAATCGTTATACCCGTTATCCGGAATAATACGGTGGTAGGTGTGCTGGATATAGACAGCAGCACCTACGATCAGTTTGATTCCACCGACCAGCGGTACCTTGAAGAAATCGTTGGATCTATTCGCTGGCAGGGATATAAATAATGATTGTACTCCCATCGCAATTCACGCTATACTGCTATCATCATTACTTCCTATCCTGTTCTGCCAGTTCTTTAAGCATCTGCATCATAACGGCTCCCGCTTCTCTGCCGGGCGACATACTGGTAAGATAAGGCGTAGCATACAATGTTGTTCCGGGTTCAAAAAAGCCCGGCTTAATGATATAGCCCAATTCATCCTGTCCCAAACCAAGCACACATTTCGGGCCTTCTCGGAGCATCATTCTTTTGGTGGCAAGTCCGTACAGGGGAGAAGTTTCACCCGGGTGTGTAGCAAACGTTGCATTACCGATATTAAACCATACTATTTCGGTAGGTGTTCCTTCACCCATATCTCTTTTTATTACTCCTGCACCGGCTAATTGCAAAAACGTTTTATTGTCAACCGGCATCTCAAAACGGCGTGAAGCAAAAGATATATCCGTACCCTCCAGCTTCTTCGCCTGTTGTAATGCTGTAGTAACTGCGCCGGCAAGCATAGCTCCCTTTTTTTCCGCATCCTCAAACGTACGCGCTACTTTTTCAGGCTGCACCCATCCCCCTATTGCACCCTGCAGGTACAGATTAACACCGCCCGTACTCTTCTTCATCTGCTTATAAAACCCGGAAGGGAAATCGGCGCTCACCAGGGTATTTTCCCTTCCCAGGAAAGTAGGATGGCAGGCAAAATTGGTCAGTGTGGCAATATTTTTTCCACCGGGAGTAGCAAACTGCAGTATCGTTGCCGTACGATCAATTTCCGTACTATCCGAAATATTTTCTACCCATCCTTTTCCAAATATTGTTTCAGCATATTTTACAACAACGGGATGCCGTTGCTTCCACGCTTTTTCAATCACATCTGCCGCAGTCTTAACCAAAAAGCGATTATATGCGCTGTCTGTGCCGGTATGCGCCATATCCATTCCCCAGATACCAATAACATCCGGACCGGAATGAGTATGTGTAGAAGAAACAATGATCTGATCCGCATTAAATACATCGGGCGAAAGTCTTAACTCAACCGCATCTCTTATCTGCTGCACAACAGGATAAGGCAAGCCTATACAGTCTATCGTAACCAATGCCAGGGCATTGAGCCGGTTTGCCACCACTACGGCTTTTACAAAAAGGTCGTCATGCACACCGGTACTCCTCCTGTTTTGATCATAACCGGCAAGAAAACTTCCGTCCGGCGGGTTGATCACCGCTTCGGCTGCGCCGGCCAGCAGGCGACCGGGTGCGCCGGACTGCGCAACAAGTACAATAGCCGTAAAAAATACAAGGATACAGGAGAATACCTTTTTCATATTCGTGTTCTTTATTTAAAAATAAGTAATTTGCTTTCTTATTAAAATTTAATTTAACGATGTCATCCAACCGCCGTAATTTCTTAAAACAAATGGGCGCCTTCGCTGCCGGCGCCGGCGTTTTTTCCGCTTTACCTTTTGAAGCTGCCGCCACAAACAAAAAAGCATTTTTCAAAATATCATTAGCCGAGTGGTCGCTGCACAAGACCCTGTTCAGCAAGAAGATCACCAACCTGGATTTCCCTGCTATCGCCAAAAAGGAATATGGCATCAGCGTGGTAGAGTACGTAAACCAGTTTTTTAAAGACAAAGCCACGGACACGGCCTATCTCAACGAGCTGCTGAAGCGCTGTAAGGATAATGGAGTAAAAAATCATTTGATCATGATAGATGGCGAAGGCGGGCTTGCCGACCTGGACGAAGCCAAAAGAAAAGCTACCGTGGAAAATCATTATAAATGGGTAGACGCTGCAAAATACTTAGGCTGCACTACCATCAGGGTAAACAGCTACGGACAGGGAAGCGCTGAAGATGTGCAAAAAGCGGCAATTGACGGGCTGGGCAGGCTGGGAGAATACGGAGAGCAGGTGGGTATCAATATTATAGTAGAAAATCATGGCGGATATTCCTCTAACGGACAATGGCTGGCAGGGGTTATGAAAGGTGTAAATAAAAAGAATGTGGGCACGTTGCCTGATTTTGGTAATTTCTGCATCAAAAGAACAAATGAAGGTTGTGCAGAAGAATATGACCGCTATAAGGGCGTAGCCGAGCTGATGCCCTTTGCCAAAGGCGCCAGCGCCAAAACTAATGACTTTGACGAAAAAGGTAACTGTATAGAAACCGACTATATCCGGATGATGCGGATCGTTAAGGAATCGGGATTCAGGGGATATGTAGGTATTGAATATGAAGGAAGCAAACTCAGCGAGGCAGAAGGGATCAAAAAAACAAAGGCTTTGCTGGAGAAAGTAGCCGGGATCCTGTAGCCTTATATAAGCAGCCCTGCAATAACAGTCCATACTTCAGAGAAGGCGGTGGCATAGAAAAAGTAACCGCTTTTTATTATTCGGGCACGTTTTTATACGTAACTTGTTTATAATAGAATGCTGAAGTATGAATCCATTGCCTTTAACCGTAAGACGCTCCATAGAGCTTTTGGGCTTGTGTTTGCTCATCGCGCTCTTTTCCGTGGCCAACACCATCATCATGCCTTTGCTGATGGCATTTTTTATAAGCCTGATGCTATTGCCCCTGTTCAGAATTTTAGTGAAAATCAGAATCCCTGAAATCATTGCTATAGTTTTAGTTATCTTTACCGCGGCCCTGATCATCTTAGCGGTGCTGGCCTTTTTTTCCCTGCAAATAGCTTCATTAGTAAAAGATTTTCCGGAAATAGAGAAAAATCTTAACCTTCACTGGACTACACTAAGCAACTGGATCAACAGAAATCTGCATCTTTCTGCCGACCAGCAAATCAAAGTATTGCAGGAGCAGGGCGGTAAGCTGCTGAACAATGCAGGCTCTTACCTGAGCGGCGCGGCGGTGTCCATCACAGGGGTTTTTGTATTTATGGGTCTGCTGCCTATTTATGTTTTTCTTATTCTTTTTTACAAGAATCTTTTATTGCGTTTTATTTTCCTGTGGTTTAACCGGGATGATCATCCCCAGGTAGAATCGGCATTGCGTGAAACGGAAGTAATGGTTAAAAGCTACCTGATTGGTTTACTGATACAGGTAACCTATATGACTGTGCTGCTGGGAGGTATTTTAATGATAGTAGGCATCAAGCATGCCATGCTCATCGCGATCATTTTTGCCGTACTTAACCTTATACCTTATGTGGGCGCCCTTATCGGTAATATCATCGGGGTTTTACTTACCCTCACTTCTTCCAGCGAACTGTGGCACGTTCTCACCGTACTGATCGTCATTGCCGTTGTACAGTTTTTAGACAATAATATTCTGATGCCCCGTATTGTGGGTTCTAAAGTAAAGATCAACGCCCTGGTAAGCATCATCGGAGTGATTATCGGCGGCTCGCTTGCAGGCGTTTCTGGCATGTTTTTATCCCTGCCGATGATTGCCATTCTTAAAATTATTTTCGATCATACTACCGAGTTCCGCCACTGGGGTATTTTACTGGGTGATGAGCGCCCGGGGCTCAGCCCGATGAATAATCCTGCGGTAAGGTTAAGAAACAAGCATGTAAGAAAGCCGGATAAGGAAGAGGAGTGAAGGATTTCAGATTAGAAATTTGAAATAGGAATTTCATCTTGCAACAACGGGTTTTTTGTGCGTTAAAATCGCCCATATTTCACCCTTCAAAATGATATTTTGTATCTTTGCAGGAGTGAAATTAAAGTACAGAACTATGTATAATCCTTTAAAAATTGACCGGGAGAATATGAGTATGCTGGGTGTGAAATTCCCCAGTTTGGCTTCACTTGAAGCTACCGCAAATGCTATTGGAACAAATATGTTTGAAGGATTTGAGCCAACAAAAGAGTTAATACAGTTGTACTTAGATTGGAAAACGGGCATAATTTCCGAAACGGATTTTTTGGTTAACTTGTATGCCCTTTATGGAAAATGATTATCAATACATTGACCCCGATTACAAATACACCGGCAAAAGCGGTGTTCTGCGTAATTTGGCAAACATCGAAGATGGAAAAGTATTGTTGGCTTATGAGAGTTTAAAGGTTTCCAAAAGAGTTGAAGAATTATTTGAAAATCCGATAAAACTCAAAGATGCTGATTCTTTGCTTACCATTCATCATTATCTGTTTCAAGATGTATATGAATGGGCGGGAAAAATCCGAACGGTAAATATCAGTAAAAGCGGAAAGCCATTTTTTAATGGAGAACGTTTTAACACCGCTTTTCAGTATGTTGACAATTTGATTGCTGAATACCGCAAAATCAAGGAAGGCGACAAACGACAATTATCAAACAAACTTGCAGAAATTTTAGATTCCGTCAACTTTCTGCACCCATTCAGAGAAGGCAACGGACGAACTCAAAGAGAATTTTTACGGACACTGGCTCTTGAAAAGAATCTTATTCTCAATCTTAACCCACCCGACAATCAAGATGTTTACAACCGCTATATGTTGGGAACAATAAATGGTGACATCGAACAGCTATCAAAACTCATCTTTGAACTAATATCACAACCAAACTAATGACAACCACGTGCTGCCAACATTCGGCTTGGCAATATGGCGGCGCGATGAATATATGCTCAACTTTGGGTTTGTCAACCCATTTCACGTCTCATGTTTCCTGTTTCACTAAACAGGTGATCAATTCGCTCTTCACCATTGCCCATTCACTTCTCACTATTGCCTGCTCATATCCTGAGGTTCATAGCTGATAACCGTCTCCGACAGTCTCTCCCCCGTTTCTGATTTTTATAGCAGCGGTCTGACCTCCGGTGCCGACCGCGGCTATAATTCCCGGGCCATCATAAACGTTTTAAAAAACTCCAACGCTCCGGGGTTCCTGACAGCGCCGATGTTAACCGCTTTTTCCAGTGATCTGCCCATTAGTATCCGCTTAACCGGCATTTCCATTTTTTTTCCGCTAATGGTATACGGAATATCGCTTACTTCAATAATTTCATCGGGGAGATGACGGGGGGAATAAGTAGTACGTAATGTTTTTTTGATGGTATCTTTTATTTCCCCGTTTAAGCTGTGCCCCTCTTTCATCACTACAAACAAGGGCATATAGTCACCTCCCCCGGGCAATTCAATATTCACGATCAGGCTGTCTTTAATTTCCGGGATCGTATCTACCGCCCGGTATATTTCCGCTGTACCTATCCGCACGCCCTGCCGGTTAAGTGTGGCATCTGATCTGCCGAGAATGACCACGCCATTCCGGGGTGTTATCTTTACCCAATCGCCATGACGCCATATCCCGGAATAGGTTTCGAAATAACTGGAAAGATATTTTCCATGTTGCTCATCATTCCAGAAAAAAACCGGCATGGAAGGCATAGGTGTTGTAATTACCATCTCCCCTACTTCATTCCAAAGGCGATTGCCTTCTTCATCCAGCGCATACAGCTCACAACCCAAAGCCCTGCATTGAATCTCTCCTTCATATACAGGCAATAACGGGCACCCGCCCACAAATGCCGTGCAAACATCCGTACCGCCGCTCATACTACACAGCCATAAATCCTGCTTGACCTTTTCATATACATAATCAAATCCTTCCTGCGGAAGAGGGGAGCCTGTTGAACTTACGGAACGTAAAGCGGCAAGATCACCATACTCGCCCGGGACAATACCTGCTTTTTTACAGGTCATAAGAAAAGGCGCACTGGTACCGAAATGGTGAACCGGCGCCTGTGCTGCCATCCGCCACAACACACTGATATCGGGGTATCCGGGACTTCCATCATATAATACGATTGTGGCGCCGGTTAGCAGGGAGGCGTTTACATAATTCCACATCATCCACCCGGTAGTGGTGAACCAGAAGAAATTTTCGCCCGGCCGCACATCATTATGAAATGTCAGGTATTTAAAATGCTCCAGCAAAACACCGCCATGTCCATGGGTGATGGCCTTGGGAATACCCGTTGTTCCGGAAGAATATAAAATCCATATCGCATGATCAAATGGAACCGGAGTAAACCGCAAGTCCGTGTATGGCGTTTGCATCACCTCATCCCAGGCTATGGCATCCGGCAGATACTGCAGGTCTGCACTGGTACCGGTATAAGGAATGACAATTAACTTTTCAACGGAAGGAAGCTTTTCCTTAATGGCTTTTACTTCTTCCATGCGATTGAATAACTTTCCATTATACTGGTAGCCATCCGTTGCGATCAGTATCTTCGGCTCAATTTGCTGAAAACGTTCCATTACACTCCCTGACCCAAAATCCGGCGAACAACTGCTCCAGACCGCTCCAACACTCATTGCTGCGAGCAATGAGATGGTAGCCTCCGGGATATTAGGCACATAAGCCGCAACCCGGTCCCCCGGCTGTATCCCCTGTTGAAGAAAAAAGCGCTGCAGCGCTGCCACTTTGTGCTTCAGCTCCTTCCAGCTGACGGAAGTAAGCGAATGGCGCTCCGACTGGAATAATAAAGCAGGACGATCATCTGTTGCATTTCGAAAAATATGTTCAGCATAATTTAACGTACTGCCTTCAAACCATTTTGTATATGGCATGGGATCACCGCTCATAACATGCTGATACGGTTCATGATAAATGACATCAAAATAGTCTGAAATGCTTTTCCAGAAATCCGGGGCATATTCAACAGACCATTGCCACAACGCGTCATAATCTTTAAAATCTAATCCCCGGTTATCCCTTAACCATTGCATATACCCTGCTATCCGGGAATTTTGCTTAACGGCCTCCGAAGGCTGCCATAATACGGGAGGAGTAAATGTTTCTTCGATTTCCATCATCAACAAGGTTGGGCGAACACAACTAACGTACATTCGGCCTGATAAAATGCTCAATAATAGTTACCCTGCCAATTTACAAAGATTTAGCTTAATTTTTTCATAACCATTCCGGTGAACCAGTATATTCGCTATATCAATTCATCAACATTAACCGGTTTGAAGAAAAAATTACTGACACCCGTTTTATTGCTTTTTTGTCATACGGTCTTTGCCCAGGCAATTGACAGTATCTATTTTAACCTGTATACCGACAGCCTGAAAAAAGGAACTTATAATTACATTAATATAGTCGGGAAACTGTCTAACGGGAAATACCGTCCCTTAGACAGCACCCAGCTTATTTTCAGCTCCTCCTACGGAAAATTTTACGGCAACAGTCTGTGGCTTCCTTTTGATGCGGATATTGAAAAAGTAGACATCACGGTCAAAAACCGGAAAAAGCCGTTACAGGTACTTCATCAAACGATTTATATCAAAAAAGCAGCCGATACCGTAACACTGAAAACAGAGGATGAAATCATGGACACGCCGCCTAAAAGGGCACGTAACAAAAAGCATTGACACAGGAACGGAGACTCTCAGATAGAGCGAAAAACAACACCGGGGCTTTAATCCGGGAAAAGGAATAATACAAAAACCGCTTTCAGCTTAAAACAAATCCTTTCTCCGCAACGTAATGTAGCGGCAACTATCCATTCATCCTTTTCTTTGCAGCTGTACTGCACATCTGCCTGCACCTGCTGATCTGCGGCCGGGTCAATCACCGAAAGAAATTTAATATGGTCTGATTGTTTTAACATCAGACTTTTCGTGGTAACCGTTTGCAGTATTTCTTTTATTATTTGTATCATGCATATACCGGGCACTACAGGCTGCCCGGGAAAATGGCCTTTGAATATCCTGTGCTCCGGATTCAGCTCCAGGGTAGCCCGGACAGCATGCTCTTCTCCCGTTAATTCCGTAATAGTATAAAAATCATCTTTCAATATCATATAAACGTTTTAACCCGATATCAAAATTAAAATTATGATGCCGGATACCTATACTATCGGGGATACCTTTGTTTTCCCCTGTCATTATCGCTTCCAGCACTTTTTTTCTGCTGCTCCCTCTTTCCATCCGGATCAGTGCAGCACAACCGGGATCCGTGATATAATAGTAATAGTCTTTACCATCAGGAAATACCCGGTAATATTCCTGCCCCGTTTGTAACGTATATGCCCCTGCTGCATCCAGGTGCTGCATCAGCACCAGCTCAAAATCTTTTCGCAGGGTCTTTACTACCGGCTTCTTATTCATCTGGCGGAAAATATAATGCACCCTGAATACCTGCTTATTCCATTCAAAATCAAAGAAAGTAAGGCCTGCCTCACTAGTAAAAACCACTCTTATGCTACTGTCGGGCATCGTTTTGATCATCAGCAATCCGCTCAGGTGTTTACCGGTTACATTCACCTGGGCATTATATAAGGCCCGGGTAAAGGAAGGCTTGAAACGGGAAATACAATCTGCACTGTCTTCCGTTCGCTGTAACTTTTTATAGGCAGAAGAACAGGAGGCACACAAGAGCAAACAACTAACGAATAGCAAACAACGCATCGGCAAGCGGTGTATTAAATTGGCGATTTACAAATCGGATACGGGTATCATCTCCTGAAGGCTCATGCATCTCTATCCGTGATACGGAAAAATCCTTCTTATCAATGATGAGATTGATATGGCTAAAAATAGTTTTCAGATTTTTATCAATGGGAGAAAGCTCGGCCAGGTAGTCCGCACCACCTTCAAATATATTCACGGCAAAATCATTACCCTGCAATGCCTTCCCATTTACACAATCTATAATGATCTTATTGATCTGCTGAAAAAGCTTGTTTGACCTGGCGGATATTTTATTTTCTTTCTGGCTGTCTTTGATATATATAGCACTTCCGTTAAGGATCATCAG
The DNA here is from genome assembly GCA_023957155.1 of Chitinophagaceae bacterium. Classification (GTDB taxonomy): domain Bacteria; phylum Bacteroidota; class Bacteroidia; order Chitinophagales; family Chitinophagaceae; genus Agriterribacter. The sequence goes on from JAMLHK010000003.1 coordinate 48,096, forward strand.
GTACCGGAAGGGCTGTGTGTATTCCATACGTACCGCATTTTCCTTTCTAAAATAAAAGTTACCCTTTGATATGATCTTCTCCGCCAGCAGGCTCATGTTTTTCTCCTGTATAAAATCGCTTTTTATGGTATTGATATGACCGGATGCAGCAGCAAACTGTTTATTAAAATGTTCGGCGTTAGTCAGTACTTTATACCCCGGGTATTGTGCCCTTGCCGTTAAGGCAACGGTCAACACCAGAAAAGCTGAAATGATTTTACGCATAAGGCTCCAAATTAAGCAATTTGTCTAACCGGACAATTTCATACCCCTTTTCCCTTACCTGCTGTATAAACGCAGGAAGCATATCCAACGTAACTTTGCTGGTATCATGAAACAATACAATGGCGCCGGGCTTTAACGATCCGATAACTTTTGCCAGTAATTTCTGCGCATCTTTTGCTACGGTATCCATAGAACGTACCGTCCATCCTATCGGGGTAAAATTATTTTTCTCTATCGCTTTTTTTAAATTCGGATTGGTAACGCCATAGGGCGGGCGAAATAAGCGGGGCTTAACCCCGGTAACTTTTTGCACGATCTCATTCATCAATTGCAGTTCGCGGTTCATTTTTGAGGATGAAAAAAGATCAAACCACAAGTCATGAGAATAGCTGTGGTTACCGATTACATGCCCTTCATCAAATACCTGCTTTAATAAGGACTCGTTTTCCCTGATCCGTTTTCCTATACAAAAAAAAGCAGCCTTCACCTGATGTGCTTTCAGTACCTGCAGGATCTGGGGTGTATATAAAGGTACGGGACCGTCATCGAAACTGATGGCAATGGCTTTCCGGGCGGTACCGGCAGCAGAAATTGTTTTCAGGTAAAAGTTTGACCTTACATTATAACTGCCGTAAAATAAGAAGGAGCCGTAAATCAGCAGCAGAATGATAAAAACATACAACGGTATACTGTGAAAAAAATGATACCCGATCATCCCGATCAGCAATGTAATAAAAACAATATTGATGGTATTATAATTCAGCATACAGACAACAGGTATAAAGCATGATACGTATATTGATAGTGATTGTATATTAAAATGCGGCGGGGCTTTACATCAGCCGGAGCAGCCCGGACGCAGGAAGGAACAAGCTGCTCTTTTATCATATTCGCTGCCAGCCACAATGCAAAAGATGCTGCGGTAGGATACTCCCCGCACAAATGCTTAAACCGCGCATTGGGTGTATTCCGGAAAACGGATGACCGGAGTTGTTCATACACCCGATCCTCCTTTATATTACCATTGTCACCGGTTATTACCATATCAATGTCATCTATATCCACCGCGTGAGCAGATAAAAGATCCCGGATATGTTTTTCAATCTCTGCCAAACTACCGGGCTTATAAAAAGCAGATATCCCGTTTAGCTGCGCATAATCGTTGCCGGCAGGTTGATCTGCCAGCAGGAAAAAAGCAGCCCCTTCTCCCGCAATGGTTCCCCGGGTATGCCGGTTGTATAACGAGGTACTATCTGTAACATCCTGTTTATACAATCCGAACCGGCTGAGTAATGTATAACCTGTTGCCGTAAGCTCATCAATCCCGCCAACCAGCACTGTTGAAACCTGCTGTTCTCCTAACAGGGTAATGGCATCAAGCAGGGCACTTTCAAAAGACGCTCCCCGGTGTACAAACGTATTGTTGTAGTTATGGCATTTAAGCAACAGGGCAATTTGTGCTCCTACGGTATTGTGTGTAGACTGTATGAACGCGGTAGGAGTCAGTAATTCTTCATCATTCTCTATCATTTTGCCGAGAAATGTTTCCGTATCGGCAAGACAACCATAAGCCGTACCCGTAACAATAGCGCCCGGCATGTCAACAGATGCGGTTTTTAAACAATCCATAGCCGCAGCCACACCCATTTTAATGATCCGGCTCATCCGCCTGATCATTTTGGGATCAATGAGCTGATTATAATCCGGTTCAACGCAACTCAGCCGGTTACCGGTATATACCGCCGGTGCGGTTAACAGCCGCTCAAATGAAGGTTGGGGTGATATGCCTGCCGCAGCCTGTATATACATTTAGATTTTTGAAAAAATAAGGGATGAACAATTTCCACCGAAACCAAATGAATTAGAAAGGACATGACGGACGGGAACACCTTTCCTAAACTGTTTTTCGGGCATAAAAGGCAGCTCTTTCATTGGCGTTTCGAGGCGCAGGTTAGGATAGATCAGCCCGTGCTGAATGGACAGCATAGCGAATACCGCTTCTATACCGCCGCTGGCGCCCAGCGTATGACCCGTAAACGATTTAGTGGAGCTCATAGGCGGATAATATCCTTCAAACAGCATTTTAATAGCAGTGCCTTCCGCTATATCATTATTGTTTGTACCGGTACCATGCAGGTTAATATAATCAATATCGCCAGGCCGTAAACCACTTTGTTCCAATGCTCCTTTCATAGCCAGGTAGGAGCCTGTACCATCGGGTGATGAAGCCGTCTGGTGGTAAGCATCATTGGCATTACAATAGCCGCTTAATGTACAAACAGGCTGATGCAATAAAGTCCGGGCAACTTTTTCGGAAACCAGTACGATATAACCCGCACCTTCCCCGAGGTTCAATCCCCGGCGGTTTTCATCAAAGGGCTGGCAGAATTGCTGATCTACAATCATCAGCGTATTAAACCCGTTGAGTGTAAACCGGGTAAGCGCGTCTGTTCCGCCGGCTACTACTATATCTAACATACCCTGCCTGATCAGCCTGGCCGCAAAGAAAATAGCATTGGCAGAGGAAGAGCAGGCCGTACTGATGGTAGAGATATAATTTTTTATACCCAGCTGATCGGCTACCAGTTCGGTAACAGCACCGCACTCATGATGTACCAGGTTTCGCAGGCGACCCTGGTGGGGATGATGTAAAAAATCTTTAAAAAAATCTTCTGTCTTATCCATCCCGCCTATGGTATTGGCAGAAATAAAGCCGGTTCGCCAGGTACTGAGATTATCAATCGCTGCATTGCGGAGGGCCTCTTTGGCAGCAACAGCCGAAAGCAGAGCTGCACGGCCGATATCTGCAGACATTCCTGCTCTTTCTGCAAGCGCGGCATTATTCATCTTCACCTCCGCCACCGGCAGCTTGTGCCGATGTACGGACCGGAGAAACTGCATCTCACCCATTCCGGCCGCTTCGCTTTCTAACGCGGCAAGATTACCCGCAATATCATTCCCGATTGCAGAAATAATACCGGCGCCGGCAATGAAAACAGGAGAACGCATGCTGTTGACGTTGAAATTTGAGATCCCGGTGAATATCAATCCTTAGTTTTTAATCCAGCCTGAACGCATTATGAAGCCGTGCCGGGCTGGTGCTCCATAATATATTGTGCCATGGTTCTGACAGACCGAAATACATGCTGTCCTTCTTCGGCATTGGCTAATTTAATTTTATATACCTGTTGTAACAATACAATCAGTTCCAGCGCATCAATAGAATCCAGCCCAAGCCCTTCTACAAAAAGGGGTTGATCATCGCCGATATCTTCGGGTTTTAAATCTTTCAGACTCAGTTGCGCTATGATCTGTTGTTTCAGATCAGCCATTAATTTCTCCATTATCTGTCTCGTATATTTGATGAATGTGCTTACTATTAAATGGTAATGCTTTTTCTCCAGGGCAACTTTCCACCAGGTAAACAGCAGCATGATAATGTGCTTCCAGGCACTCTACCCAACCACAAATACAGGACTCAACCCGCCCGCGATCAAACAAATCCTGAACATAAAACTGCATCCAATCCGTATCAAACCGGTCCCGGATAAAAAAGCCGTTCTCTCCCTTACACCGGTGCCTGATGCTCACTTCACCAATCACAATATTAGGCAAAGTATATACAAATAAGGCAGGACTGGGAATGTTTTTAACGGTTTCAAAATATTTAAGATCGGCATCTAAGCTCGAACTGGCATTACTGAAAACCACCCCAATGCGTTCCGGCCCGTATTCTTCCGCAATTTGCCTGCCTCCCAATAATAGCTCTGCGGCCAAAAACCCCAGCTTAGACAGGTTATCCATCTTATAAAACTTCGGATAATCTATACTGAAAGATTTATAGACCGAAAGCAGGAAATCAGCTGTTTCATCCGGGGTATCTTCTTTAAAGATCAGCTTATCATCCTTATACACTTTCCCGCCGGAAATGGAGCAATACGCCGTAATATATGTTTTTGGATCATTCTTCATCTATCACTTTCTTCGCCTTAATAATTCTGGCCAACTTTTGGAGTGCTGTATCATGTTCTCTTACATATGTATTATCCGTATCCCACACATATCCTGCTAAAACGGAACAGATCTGGCTTTTAATGAGCGGATCCTGTTTATCGGCAAAGAAAACCGTGCCCAGCGTACCATCATACCATGCCATTACATAAGAACGGAAGGTATTTACGCCCTGCATCATCACCTCCGTGTATTCTTTTTCCCAATCTATATTTTCGCCTTTAAGTGTTCGAATCACCAGCTTTGCCGCTAACTGGCTGGAAACCGTTGCCAGGGTAACTCCGGAAGAAAATACGGGATCTAAAAATTCTGTTGCATTACCGGTAAGCACAAATCCATTACCGTAAAAGCTATCGGTTGTGGTAGACCACGACTGTAGCGTTCTCGGCTCAAACACCAGCTCCACGTCTTTGAACCTTTCCTTTAAGTAGGGTTCGCCGGCGATCATCGCCCTGAATTTCTCTTCGGGTGATCCTTCAAACGTATCAAAAAATTCAGGAAAACCGACAAAGCCCAGCGAGGTAATCCCATTGGAAAACGGGATGATCCATATCCATACCGACTCTTTATGTACCACAATGGTTATACGGTTGGGCTCATCAGACATTGCCCGTTTGGTATCTACGGTATGTGCAAACAATGCTTTCCTGGGAGGGAGGCTGGATGGCTTTTCCATATTAAGCATACGGGGTATTACCCGTCCATACCCGCTGCCATCTATAACAAAGCGGGATTCTATATACTGCTTATTCCTATTGATATCTTCAACTGTCGTTACCGACCTCCCGTCATCATTAAAACTAATCTGTGTAACCGTAGCTTCGTACTGAACAGGAACACCCATTTTTTCAACGGTCTTTGCAAGCGTATGATCAAAGTCGGCACGCTGAACCTGCCAGGTTCTGTTCCAGCCTTGGGTAAACTGGTCAGCAAACTTATAATCACAAACCTTACCCGCTCTTACAAACTTAGCTCCATTTTTTTCCTGGAAGCCTCTTTCTGCTATGGCATCTAAAAATTGAGCTTCCTCCAGGGCTTCCATGCAACGCGGCAACAGGCTTTCGCCAATCACAAAACGGGGAAATTTCATTTTTTCCACAATACGCACCTTATAACCGGCCTGGTGAATAATGGAGGCGGCAACCGTTCCTGCAGGTCCCGCTCCAATAACCAGCACATCTGTTTTTTCTGTTTGCATAATATTTTGAATAAAAACCAAAAATTAAATCTAAAAGGTTGTCAGCTATAAGCGATCAGTAATGCGGTCTGACACTCCTTCATTGTGTACCGGCCGCGCTTATTCTTACTGACCGGCAGTTGTCTAAATCAGCGCAACAGACGGCGGTCTGACGCCTCCTTCGGAGCGTACCGACCGCACTGCATTTACCTCTTCTTCCTGCATTTCAGGAGGCTATGACTCAATCCTATGCCGTCAACCTGCTCTACAATTTCTAATTCCGCATCCTCTATACATTGCTTAAACACCCTGGAATCATACATCTGGCTGTTGCCATTAGCTATTGCCGTGAAATAGATGGAGGTCTGCTGCAGGCAAAAAGCGGCGGTATCAAACCGCTGGGTATCCCAGAATGCTTCCAGGATAAGAATATAACCTTCCTCATTGACAGAAGCGGCGCATCGTTTTAAGATTGAAACAATTTCCCCCTCTGAAAAGCAATCTAAAAACTGGCTCATCCATACCGCATCAAATCCTTTGGGAAAAGGCAGACTTTCATCTAAAATATTGGTTGAATAAAAGGACACGCGATCGCTAAGTCCCAGCTCTTCTATTTTTTTCCGGGCCATGTCCAACTGCCCGGGCAAATCCATAATGGTAACATGAATATCGGGAGCATAATTAACCGAAGCAATCGCCCATTTACCGGTATTACCTCCGATATCAAGTATATTTTTTATTCCATCCCGGTATACATTTTTAAGCACGGCCGGAAAAGCATTATCCGAAAAGAAATGATCGAATGCAAACCAGCTTTTCTGTATATGCGCAGGCAGTTGCGACAAGCCTTCATACACCGTTGACCAGTTGCCCAGCGTTTTAAGTCCTTCCGGCTTGCCGGTTTCAATGCTCTTATCCAGGTCAAACAATCCCTTGTAACACACATCATGTACAAAATCCATATTGACTTTCGTAAGCGGATCATGCAGGATAAAATAACCCGTACGGGTTAAAACATAGCTGCCCTCATTTTCTACAACCAGTCCTATACCCAGCGCCGATTCCAGCAATACTCTTACCCCATAGCGCGATACATGCACACGGTCCACAATTTCTTCCAGCGTTATTCCGGCAGAGCCCCTTTCCTCAATAACAGATAAAATACCTTTATTTCTCAACACCCGGGCTACCTGGAATACTACCGGCCCAAAAGCAATAAACTGTGCCAGATCCATTGCCTCCAAGGCGGTTTTCTTATCCTTTTTAAAAAAATTCATTTAGTACGTAATGTTTGATAATGGTTTTAAAACAATAATTATACATCTTTTTGTAAAATAACAGCCGCATTACACCCGCCAAAACCAGAAGCCGTTTTCAGGCAACAGTTATACCTGCCGCTTTGTAATACCCGGTTAACATTTAGAGGCTGCGATGTACCCGGCATTTCAAATCCGGGGGTTGGCAATATAGTACCAGACAACAGCGAATGGGCAGAGGCAACCGTTTCTACCAGTCCGGCTGCTCCCAGGGTATGACCATAATACCCCTTCAAACTGTTAACAGGCACTTGTTGCAAACCGGACAACGTAATGGCTTTGGCTTCCATTTCATCATTATACAGGGTAGCTGTTCCATGCGCCGATATAAAATCAATCCCGCTTTTGGCAATACCGGCTTCCTTCACCGCAGTTTCAATAGCATAGTGCAGTTCTTCTCCGGTACGGGAAGGTCCTGAAATATGATTGGCATCATTCGTTACCGCTCCGCTCATTAATCTTATACTGCCCGGCCGATGAGGTTTTTCAACAGACAGCACCACTGTTGCCGCAGCTTCTCCTAATGTGATGCCATTCCGCCCGGCATCAAAAGGCTTGCAGGGCAGGTTGCTGACAGCATGAAAAGACCGGAACCCCGAAAGTACAAACTGAGTGATCACATCTGCTCCCGCTACAACGGCATGATCAAACCGCCCCGACTGTAACAGCCGCATCCCTGTTATCAACGCTACTAATCCCGAAATGCAGGCTTGTGATATGACTACCGGCGCTGTTGTAAAATGAAAATGATCTGCCACAAGACGTGCAGAAGTAGACAAAGCGATCCTTTTTTTGAGTTCCGTATCTACGCTGCCCTTTTCAATAAGGCTGACATTTCCTTTAGTAGAAGCCACGATCAGCACGGTTCTCTTTCCCGTATGATCCACCCGGGCAGCAGATAAAGCATCCCGTACGGAAGCCATGAGCAACTGCTCAAATTTAGTATAGGCACCTGATTGCGGAATATTGTCCGCAAAACCGGTATGCTCATCAAATAAAGCCGCATAAAACGGTTCGGAGGAAAAGGCGGTATGATGTAAGCGAATACCTGAAACCCCGGCTTTCAGCAAATCAAAATTCTCCTTTGCAGTTTGACCTATCGGGGATACCATGTTATCTGCAATAATATAAACCGGTTTCATTGACATGTAAAAGGATTAGGCCAGTCCATATTTTGATTTCCAGGCTTCGAAAAACGGAGGGTTAATTAATTGTAATACGGATGTTTCCTTGTGCAGAAAAACCTGTACCGAACTGCCGGTGGCTACCAGCTGACCTGTAACCGAATTGAATAGCCGGTATTCAAATTTCAGCTTGGCGGCTTCGCAGGGTACATAAATCGTTTCCACGATCACTTTTTCTCCATACTTAAGTGATCGTTTAAAATCGCACTGAACACTCACAATGGGGATGACATAACCCTGCTTGTAAAAATCAAGATAGCCGATGCCATGCTCACTGCCAAAGGCTTCCCTGCCGTCTTCAAAATACCGGATATAATGTCCATGCCATACAATACCCAATGGATCCGCCTCATTAAAACGTACCTTAATTTCAATTTTTCCAGATAATCTTTTTACAGAATTTGTTTTCTCCATAATATATAGCCCGGTCATCAGCCTGCTTTGGCTTTCCATTCTTTGTATTTCGATTTTGCAATATCTTTCAGTACCACATCCACTGTTTTTGCCCAATAATTCCTGAAGCCGAACCCTGCCGCTTTGGCGGTCATCCTGTCGGTAAGCAATACCTTCCCGGAAGCCAGGTCTATAAAGGTTACATACATGGAAGCCGTGACAGATGCCTTGTTCATGGTTTCCATGATCAACATCAGTCCAATACCTTTCTTACCCGAAAAGCTGTACCCTTTAACGATGGATTCAATAGTCGCTTTCGTAAAGCGGTCATCCTTAACATCTCCGGAACCCATAATTTTCTCCGCATCCACTTTGGCATTCTTTGCATTTACAAAGCTGAGATCATTGGTTACCGTGGTTTTTGAGAACGCTTTCTGGAAATCGTATTTCTTAGGCTCATTTACAATCACCCCGTTAATTGCAGCAAACTGCCTGTCCCGTATATCCATGGCATTAGTGACCGCATCATTCAGCACTTTAGCCTGGGTAAAATCAACCCCGAGATACGTAAGCGGCACTTCCGAAGAATTGAAAAACTCTTTTAACGTCTGTGCGCTAACAGGCTGCGCTACCGCCAGCAACAGCAATAGGGCAAAGAACCATTTGAGTGAAAATATCCGTTTCATATTATTGCAGATTTATTGGCTGACTGAATAAAGATCTTCATATCGCATTGTGCCAGCACGCTGCCATTACAACGTACCGCACCATGAATAACCGTAATATCAAATACCTGGTTTTTAATCGTGATCTGCGTTTCCAGCGTCTGTCCCGCCCGGGGCAAAGCCATAACCCGGAGGTCCTGCACCGCAGCGATAAAGCCCACAGGAACAGGTTCGCTTTTTTCACTGCAAATATAACCTATTCTGGCAGCGGCCGTTTGCGCCATATTTTCCACCAATGCCGGCTCCGTAAGCAGCCCGTCTGCCATAAAAATATGGTCTCCCGGCACGGTAAATCTCGTTGTACCGGAATGGTCGTCTGCGGCTACCAGTTCATCTACCATCACAAAAGGAGGGCGCTGCGGGATGAATGCCAGGATATCTTTCATTACAACAATCAAATTACCTCTGAAATAATAAAGTCTGCGCTGCAAAGTATGGATTTATGGCTTATCGTCAAAACGGCGAATACAAAATCTAATCCATTGAAAGTGCCCGGTTTATGCTACAACACTAACCCCTCTAAAATTAAAATTTTAAAAACCGGGTATTTTATGGTACATTAGAACTCTATCCCTAATAAAGGATAGTTTTACTCTTTATTAATCTTTTTTATACCCTTAAATATATAAATATGAACAACTCTGAATGGGTATTGATCGTTGTATTTATCGTTGGTCTTTTCTTCCTTCAGCAATTTTTGAGCAAAAGGTACCTGAGCAAATTAGATCCTGATAAGGTTGAGGGGGTGAGACTGATCATGTTTGCCTTCTTTCTGGGAAGCTTTTACTCTACGGCGCTTGAAGGTACTCACGGTATAGGTTTTCAGGTTGGGTTGGCAATACTGACCGCTCATTTTATCTACAGAAGTTATAAATGGATGAAGGGGATGAACCATAAAACACAGGAAGGTTAGTTGTAAATGTCCCTCCGCTCTTCTTTATCCAAAAATGATCTTCAGGGTTACCGGCCTCTATACATGGTTGGCAACCCTGAATTGTTTTGGGGTACTGCACGGCAAGACAGGTAAGCACAAAGTACAAACCATCGAAAAACTGCAACCTGATACTTTTTATATACGAATTAATAATAAAAGAAGAACCCTAAAAAGCATATAATGTAATGAAAGACACTTTAGCCAACCTGTTATTTATTATTCTCCTGGGCTGTTCACCCCTGTTATCCCAATCCCAGTCTGTTATAGAAGGCAAAATAAACAGTGAAAAAGGAGCTGCTTCTAAGATATATCTCTCCAACTTAGACGACTTTGGCGCTTTTTCATTTGCTTTTGACTCCTGCAGCATTGGCCCGGATGGAAGTTTCCGATGTACTATCACAATGGATAGCGATACTCTCCGCATCATCCGGTTCAGGGTATCTTCATCGGGTCCAAACCGTTCCAACCAGGACGGGATTCATGATAATACCATCCTGTTACCCATACAGCCCCATTCCACCCTTTCCTTAACAGCAGATGCCGACAGCTTATTCTATTCTGTTTCCTTTCCTGACAATACAAAGCTGGATAGTCTGTTCAGCAATCTCCGCTCCGTTAAAAAAGATATGAAAGAATGGACCCGGTCTGCGCTCGAAAATCTTAAAAAAACAAAAGACGATAAAAAGGCAGCCTTAGTGCAAAGATATTCCGACACGATAAAAATATTCAGTAATGACCAGAGATCTGAATATGCCAGGCTGATGGACAAAGAAAGCAATTTGTATAGCATGGTCTATTACCTGCAGGAATACTTTACCGCCACCGGTAATTCATACCAGGATGCGTATATAAAGAAGACCATGGAAAAATTAGACAGCCGGTTACCCGTTATTGAAAGCTTTAAGAAAAAAAATGCTGTGGGAATTTACAATAAAGCGCATATCAGCAACATCATGGATTCTGCTGCTTTTTCACCCTTAGGATCACAAAAGAACTGGAAGAAAAGCCTGAAAAATAAAGATGCTGTTATCATATTCTGGGCAAGCTGGTGCGGCCCGTGCCGGCAGGCCATTCGCTTTACCATCAGAGACGCCTATCCTTCTGCCCGGAAAAAACATATTGAATTTATCTCCGTGTCAATAGACCAGGATGCCTGGAAAGCAAAGTCGGCATATAAAGCAGACATGGCAAAATGGCCCCAGTTTATAGATGTAAACGGGATATTCGATCGCCTTGAGCTTCATTTTATACCCCATTATATTACCTACGCTCACAAAAGCAAAACATTCACCATTTTCAACAGTTTCGCCGAGGCGTATAACAGCTTAGACATTTCTTATCCTCAATGATCCGTAAGGTTTGCAGCCGTTACAAGACTGACAAAGCTGTATCCGGCTACAAGTCATTATCGTGTTAGCCGGTATCGGTATCCCGGCCGGTGAGACACCGGCCGGTAGCGGAAGTCAGTGCACTATTATTTCTTCTACCGTTCTTCCTTTTTTCACCTTTGCAAATAAATACTGTAAATCAGGTAATTTACCCCGTTTTTCCATGTTTTTTGGGTAAGGGATGTAAAAAATCATGCTTTTAGGGGATTTTTAGTTGCTGCTATGTTGTGCATATTTGTGGTGATTTCTTTACAATGTGTTTGTATTCCTAGTTCTAAACCATTAAACAATTTTTATCATGAAAAAAGTAATCGCATTTTTAGGTTCATTCCTGATCTTCGCCGGGATAAAAGCCCAAACAACTCCTATCAAAAAAGAAACGGCAAAAGAACCTACAGTAGTTTCAAAACCTAATACTTCAACCATTAGCAACCTGGACAAAACTGGCAGCAAAGCTATCAAAGCTGAAAGCAAAGACATCAAAGTTGAGAGCAAAGCTATCAAGGTTGAAAGTAAAGTATCGGACAAGCTTGACAGTAAAGCTATCAAAGTTGAAAGCAAAAAACTTTGAAAATGTCATCGGATAGCACCGATGAAAAAAATATTTTCTTAGCGGTAAAGGCTACTAAAATATTTTTTTCATCATTCCCCTAACATTTGAAATATAAGCCTGTCGTAGTATTAAACACAAATAATTGTCAACTAAATCCAGGACGAGACACCAATGTGGTTTCAAAAGAAAATCTATCATCCCGAAAAAATTGAAGTAAAGGAAAGTAGTTTACACGGGCGTGGCGTTTTTGCCTTACAATCCTTTTCTAAAGGAGAAACAATAGAAAAAGCCCCGACTATTTTATTAAATGCAGCTGAAAAAGAACATTTGCAAACCACTTCCCTGTTTCGGTATTATTTTTTGGTGCCTAACGATAAAACATCGGTAGCATTAGGATTAGGATACAGCTCGCTCTACAATCACAGTATCCCTGCCAATGCCGAATACAGAATGGATATTAAAAAGCGAATTATCATCATTAAAGCTGCCCAACCCATAAAGGAAGGCGAAGAAATTACGCTCAATTATAACGGTACGCCAAATGATACATCGCCTGTTTATTTTAAAACGTGAATGAAATGGCTAAGAAACTTTATCTCCGCAATGTAAAAAATAAAGGACGTGGTGTTTTTTGCACAGCAGCCATTACTGAAGGTGATGATATTGAAATATGCCCGCTCTTACTGCTTGCTCCCGAAGATTATGATGTACTATCGTCATCGCATTTGTATGATTATTGCTTTAGTTACAATAGAGAACAGAATCATGAAGCGCTGGCATTAGGCTTTGGCTCGTTATACAATCATGCAACCGATAACAATGCCTCTTATAGTATAAACCGTGAAAATAAAACCATTCGTTTTTATGCCATAAAGGATATACCGGCCCACACCGAAATATGTGTAAATTATGGCGGCGAACCGGGAGTAGAATATAAAAAATGGTTTGAAGACCGGGGGTTGAAATATATAGGAAGTTAATACCCCCCCCCTCTTCAAGGAATTGCCACGCAAGACACTCCGCACCATAGTATTTCCCGCTTCCGGTTGGTGAGATACCACCCGGAAAAGAGAACTTCCGCCTTGATTAAGCTTTTGCACTACTGTAAACGCAGCAAGAGGACTCTAATATCTCTCACAGCGTACGTAGCGGAGCGGCGTACACAACACAAGCTACTTTGAACGTCGGGTATTTTCGCCAACACTGATGTCCTACCATCGCGCTCACTATTACTAACGCTTTTCTTCTTCAGCACCTGCCCAAAAATCATAATAATTATACCACTGCGCAGGATACTGTTTTACTTTTTTTTCCATTTCGGCTGTGAAATCAGCAAGCATTTGTTGCATAGCCGCCGCTTTATCGCCGTAGTCATAACGTTGTATACCGGTAGAATAAAAATGATAATGCGTAGGTCCTTCTTTCATGGCAAACACATAGCATACCGGTACTTTGAACTGGGCGGCCAGTATAAACGGACCGGCGGGAAACCGGGCCGGCCTATCCAAAAAATCCGTAGTGAATGTCCTGCTGCCTTCCACAAAACGGTCGGCATGTATACAAACCAGCTCCGCATTCTTTAGCGCTTCATGAATAGCGTAAATATGAGAGAGATCGTCTTTAATAACAATAATACGGGCATTACGCTCACCGGTAACCGATGCCAGGTAATCCCTGATCTTCTGATGCTCCCCGTCAAACATAACCACATTAATGCGGGTATTCAGGCGCTCCAGCAAATGCCCGGCAGCCTCCCAGTTACCGATGTGAGAGCTCAGGAGCAGCCCGCCTTTTTGAAGACGTACCAGCTGATGCAGGTGCTCCTCCCCGTCAAAATCAAAAGAAAAGCAATCAGCCCTGCCCGACATGATGGCTACTTTATCAATAAGACTCTGACCAAAGCTGTAGTAATTTTTATACAATAAGGCAATTGACCGCGCAAACGAACAGCCCAACCTTTTTCTAAAAAAATACAGGATATGACGGGATGATTTCCATGCAAATAAAAAGTAATACCCGCTTACCAAACGCAGTAAAAAATAAGCAGGGCGAAGCCCGAATTGCTTCAGCACAGCAATAAATATACTGTACCCTAACCGGTTACCGCTGGATTTACCATGCCACAGCGGCATTATGCCAGTTCTTTAGCATTTACACGGGAAATAACGTAGTTGTAAAAATCGTGGAAGGTGATGATGTCCCCGAAATCTTCAGGCTTTACCTTAAAAGCAAAATTATTTTCTATTACAACCACTAAGTCTATATAGTCGAGACTGTCTAATTCCAATACCTCTTTAATGTTTCCTTCGGGGGTGATTTTTTCCTTTTCCGCCTCAAATTCTTCAGCCAGGAAATGGTTGATCTTCTCAATGATTGCTTCATTCTGTTTCATAAACAACTATTTGCTCCATTTTCTGACAACCAGTGACGAGTTGGTACCGCCAAAGCCAAAGGAGTTCGACAAAAATACATTTATATTCTTTTCCGTAGTAGTTTTTACAATATTCAATTGAGCAGAATCTTCATCCGGATGCTCAAAATTGATATTCGGCGCTATAAAGTTGTTCTGCATCATTAATACAGAATATACGATCTCGCTGGCTCCCGCCATCCAACATTCATGCCCCGTCATGGATTTGGTGGAGCTTACCGGAACATTGGCTTCGCCAAATACGGCACAGAGGGCTTTTGCTTCACTGGCATCACCGGCAGGCGTAGATGTAGCATGGGCATTAATATAATCAATATCCCTTGCGCTCATTCCTGCATCTCTTAAAGCCATCTCTAAGGAGCGGACCGGCCCCGATACCGTAGGATTAGAGATATGCTCCCCATTTGATGAAAAACCGTAACCAATCACTTCTCCCAGGATGGCAGCGCCTCGCTGCGTAGCAGACTCTAAGCTTTCTAAGATCACCGAGGCGCCTCCCCCGCTGGGGATCAGCCCGTCCCGGCTTCTGTCGAAGGGGCGGGACGCCTTTTGAGGTTCTGATTCACGAACGGAAAAAGCCGATAACGCGTCAAAAGTAGCCATAGAGTATACGTTGATCTCCTGCGCACCACCGGTAACGATACAATCCTGTAACCCGGTTTTGATAAGATGATAGCCCAGGCCAATAGCATGAGAACCACTGGCACAGGCAGCACTGATAGTGAGATTGATCCCTTTCAGCTTAAAGATGGTAGAAAGGTTCATGGTAATGGTAGAGTTCAGCGTTTGAAAAACCGAGGCGGAGCCGATCAGCATATTGTCTTTCTTTTCGCGCATAATATCCGTAGCATCAATTACCGGCTTTGCCGAGCTGTCATTACCATATAAAATACCGATTTCATGTTTATGGATATAATCTTCCTCTATGCCTGCCTGCTGTAAGGCCTGGAGCGTGGCCATATAAGCATACTCGCCCTGTTCAGGAAGCATTATCCTTGAACGCCTGTCTAATAGTCCTTTCAATACCGGCCTTTCTACAAAACCCGTAAGACCCGAACGATACCCCATTTCTTTACGCACCGGATCCAGTATGATCCCCGAACGGCCGGCATACAGGGAATCCCTTACCTCCCCGGAATCTTTCCCGAGGCAGGAATAAATACCCATACCTGTTATGACCACCCGTCTGTTCATTTTCAAATTTTCAAATTACCACACCTGCCTGCCGGTAGGCAGGTTTTCAAATTCTGCTTCATGAATACATCCCCCCGTTCACCGACAACACTTCACCTGTTATATAGGAAGATTCCTTAGATGCGAAAAATCCTACCGCATGCGCTACTTCCTCCGGCTCGCCAAAACGGCTTACCGGGATAAGCGAACGGAGCTGCTTTTCATCTAATCCTTCCGTCATATCCGTTTTAATGAAGCCCGGCGCTATGGCGTTTACGGTAATATTCCGTCTCCCCACTTCCTGCGCCAGCGCTTTGGTAGCGGCAATCACGCCTCCTTTTGCAGCCGAATAATTGGTTTGCCCCGGCAATCCTTTCAACCCCGATAAGGAAACGATATTGATGATCCGCCCGTATTTCTGCATGAGCATATCCTGTAATACCAGCTTAGTAACATAGAAAAAACCGTTGAGACTGGTATTGATCACCTGGCTCCACTGCTCGTCTTTCATCCACATCAGCAATACATCCTCTTTGACCCCCGCATTGTTCACCAGCACTTCTATATGGTTATCCGCATGTTCGGTTATCCATCCACCCAAAACCCGGGTTACCTCTTCCCTGCTGCCTACGTCAAATTGCAACAACACGCCATCTCCGCCTTTTTCACGAAGCAATGACAAGGTCTTTTCTGCTTCTTCCCGGTTGGATCTATAATTCACCAGCATAAAATACCCCATTGCCGCCAGCTTAATACAAACAGCCCTCCCTATGCCTCGTGAACCTCCCGTGACTAATGCGCAGTTCATCCGTAGTTTTTTTATTTTTTATCTGCCGGATGGTACTTCGCGTATACATCCCTCTCATAGAGAATACTTATCACGCTTCGTTTCATCCGTAGTTTTTTATTTTTTATTTGCCGGATGGTACTTCGCGTATACATCCCACTCGTAGAGAAGACTTATCACGCTCCGTTTCATCCGTAGTTTTTTATTTTTTATTTGCCGGATGGTACTTCGCGTATACATCCCACTCATAGAGAAGACTTATCACGTCCCGTTTCATCCGTATAAATTTGCTGTAAAATACTGTATTTGAATTAAAGGCTAATGAATGACCGCCTGCTCTGCCGGGTGTGTTTCAAAAAAAACTACGGGATGCTGGCGAAAATAAGATGCCAGTTGCTTCAATTCCCGGTAAGGAGGCTTATCATCAACGAACCTGGGAAATATTTCCCTGGCAATGGTATACATTTCTTTTGTAGCAGGAGATAATTTTTCCACACAGTCTGCATAATCAATGGCCTGCAGCACCGTGACCATCTGTATGGCCAGCACTTCAAAAGTATTTTCGATGACTTTCTTAGTCATCAGCGCCGCATTACAACCCATGCTTACAATATCCTGGTTATCATTATTATTAGGAATACTATGGACATACATAGGGAAAGAAAGCGTTTGATTCTCCGCCACGGTAGAAGTAGCCGTAAACTGCATTCCCTGGATCCCGAAATTAAGTCCAAGCACACCCAGGTTTACAAAGGGGGGAAATTTTTCATTGAGCTTATTATTCAGCAGATAATTCAACTGGCGTTCCGAAAGCATGGACAACTTCGTAACAGCAGTCTTCATCTTATCCATCTCCAGCGATACATAATCACCATGAAAATTACCGCCGTGAAAGATGTTGCGATTTTCATGATCTATCACCGGGTTATCATTAACCGAGTTGAGCTCCCCGACCAATACGTTTTCCGCCTGCTCAATTGTATCCAGAACCGGTCCCAGCACCTGGGTAACACAACGGAGCGAATAATATTCCTGCACTTTGTCTTCAAAAACATCGTGATTGATATTTTCGGGATTATATAAATGCTCGGAACGGCTACGGATCAGCCTGCTGTCTTTCAATACCTCCCTAAGCATGGATGCTATATTATTTTGCCCCCGGTGTTTCTTAACGATATTCAGTTCATAAGAAAAATGATCATCATACGCTTCCACCACTTCGTTGGTCATGGCAGAAAGCATTACCGCATACTGCAATAATTTTTTTGCCTGGATAATATTGAGCAGCCCGATACCCGTCATGGCAGACGTGCCATTTATAATGGCAAGCCCTTCCCGTATACGTACAGCCAATGGGGTGATATCGAATTGTTTGAACACTTCATCTGTTGGACGAAGCTCCCCGTTTACAAATACCTCGCCTTCACCAATAAGTACCAATGCCAGGTGGGCCAGCTGCACCAGGTCGCCGCTTGCGCCTACTCCTCCATGCTCAAAAATACAGGGTGTAATATTATTATTGATCAGCTCCCTAAGCACTACCGCCACATCCGTATGCACACCGGAATATCCCTGCATTAAACTGTTCATACGTGCTAACATCAGCGCTCTTACCAGTTCCGGGGTAAGATAATTACCGCTACCGGAGCAGTGGCTGCGAATCAGGTTATATTGTAGCTGAAGTACATTTTCGGCATTTACCCGGTATTGAGCCATGGGACCAAAACCGGTGTTAATTCCATAAATCAGTTTCTGATCGGAGAAATGCGTAAGGAAGCGGAAGTTGTCTTCCATCTTTCCCAGCGCCTGGGTATCCAGGCTTATTTTGCTACCATTATAAACAATATCAGAAAAGTCTTTTAAAGAAAGTGTTCTGCCTCCAACATGTATCATCACACAAAAATTATTTTAAAGTACACGCGACCGCAAAAAAAATAAATATTGGTAAATGTATCAAATTTTTATTCATTAGCGGGCCGTTGAATGATCCGTTGTTCATTGCTATGCCCTCATATTTCCACACCTGCCTGCCGGCAGGCAGATTTTCAAATTTTCAAATTATCTCTTATCTCCGGTCTATAAACTTTACCGCCTTCCGCCCTGCTTCCGGGAACTGCATGCGCTGCATTTCTTCCGCCGTAATATATTTAATATGCGGCGTTACCCGCAGCTTAGCCTGGAGATAGGCTCTTATCTTATGATCAGATGCTTCGTTGTAATTTACCGGTAACAGGTGAAGCCGTACCTCGTCCGTTCCTATTTCATTGGAATATACTTCTGCTACATAATCTTTTATATCTTCCATTCCATTCAGCAAATCAAATAAAGCGGGAGCAAAAAGTGTGGTGCCCTTAAACTTGATCATCTGCTTTTTTCGTCCAATAACCGGGGACAGCCTGATGGTATTCCTCCCGCAGCTACAGGGTTCTTCAAAAAACATACAGATATCGCCCGTTTTATACCGCAGCAACGGCATACCTTCTACCCCCAAAGTAGTAATAGTTACCTCGCCCGGCACACCCGGAGGCACCTGGCGGTTGTTCTCATCCAATAATTCGGCTATTACCAGCTCAGGATTATGGTGCCCGCCTTTGCCTGCACCACATTCCGTAAATGCCGTTTGCATCTCGGTGGAAGCATAGGTAGAGTATAAGCTGATCTTCCATGCTTCGGTAATTTTTTTTCCTAATACATTCAACGAAAAATCATTATCCCTGATATTTTCGCCAATACATATCGCTTTCTTTACCGGGCTGCTGCTGATATCTATCCCATGTTCCGTTGCGTAATGAATGAGCTTTAATATAAAGGAAGGAACTCCTACAATTGCCGTTGGATTTAATCGGAATATGGTTTCCCACTGCATTGAAGGAACACCCGGACCCACCCGGATTATGCCTGCGCCTAATTTCCGGATACCCGAATAATAAGCCATACCCGCCATGAACTGCCTGTCGAGCGTCAGCATCAGCTGGTACACATCCGTAGCCTTGCCGTCAGCACAAATAAAGGAAGCATACTCATTGTATGCCAGCCGCTGCAGATCGCTTTCGGTTAACGCAATGGTAACCGGACTGCCCAGCGTTCCCGAAGTGGAGGTATACTCAATTATTTTATCACGGCTCACACATAAAAAATCATCATTGCGCTGCTGGAGATCTTCCTTTGTTGTGGTGGGAATATGAGCCATACCGGCTATTGATCCTACCTGCGTTATATCAATATGATGCGTGGCAAAAAGTTCTTTATAAAAAGGAGACCGCTGCTGAAGATATTGCAGCAGCTCCCCTAACTTTTTAACCTGAACAGATGCTATCGTTTGCTTTGGCTGAAAGGAAGTATTGATTGAATAGGACATCGTTGTACTGATAAACAACAGCGAAAGTATGATTTTCAGAGGACAGTAAACCGAATGGAGCGTATTCCAAATTCCCGCGGGTTGGCGAAGACCTGCTTACCAGTCAGGCAGACTTCCCTTTAGCGCTAAACCCTCCACTTTTTCTCTGCTACTTTTTTGCGGAAAAAAGTAGCGCAAAAAGCCGCCGGGGAATCCAGCCTGCCGGCTGGCAGGAATTACCGCAATTCCCCGGTGTGCCCTGATTAAGCTTTTGCACTACTGTAAACGCAGCTATAGAACCCTGGTACATTATCCCAATAAAGGATATCCGCCAGTTTATCATCGTTTGACCCCACATATCACGGCACAATCATTGAGGAGCCACTAATCGGGTACTTAGCTATGCTGGAAACACCAAACGGGGTGGCCTCCATGTGCGGTGAAACACGACCCATGAAGATATACACGGGTTGCGAAACCCTGAAATACACCCGACCGAAGGAGGAATACTCTGATATTGTATAGGGTAAGATATCTGCTTACGGGAACAGACCCGGTTTACTGTTTTACAGACCGGAAATTTTGTAAGGCAGGATGATAA
This sequence comes from Chitinophagaceae bacterium, assembly GCA_023957155.1. Taxonomy (GTDB): domain Bacteria; phylum Bacteroidota; class Bacteroidia; order Chitinophagales; family Chitinophagaceae; genus Agriterribacter. The sequence continues at coordinate 68,370 of JAMLHK010000003.1, forward strand.
CTGTTGTACTAAGCCCGTTTATTGTAAGTCATTATCTTCCTCATCGTCCCCGGCTTCACCCGGGAATGGCCCGGTGCCCGGGCTGCTTTCGCCGGATTCTATACCAGGTGTATCCTGGTTTTCTATTTCCGCACCTGCACCCGTTTCTTTGTCTTCTTTTTCATTTTGTTCTGCTACGGGCAGATCTTCTTCCGGAACCGGAGGCTGACCAGACTCTTCAACGGATATTTTCACCTGTTGAACAAGTTCTCCATTCTCCGCTACAACCAGATTCTCTTCTGTTTCTACTTCAAAATGATTAGCATTTACGAGGGTGGGCACCACGGCCTGATCGGCCAGCACTTCCCTGATCCTGGGAAGATCATCGGGAGAGTTGATCCCAAAATAGTCCATAAAAGACCGGGAAGTTGCATAGATTAACGGTTTCCCCGGTAAGTCTTCACTTCGCCCGGTGATCACCACCAATTCTTTTTCCAACAATTTCTGTATTACATAATCACAGTTTACCCCCCGGATGGATTCCACTTCGCCTTTGGTAATCGGCTGCTTATACGCAATGATAGCAAGGGTTTCCATAGCTGCGGCAGACAGTCGCTTTATAAACTTATCGCCATTTAGCTGCGCTATGGTTTTATGAAAATCTCCTTTTGTGAGAAATTGCCATCCACCGCCGCTTTGCCGTATCTCAAAAGGATAGAACTCCGTAGCATATTTTTCCCGGATCCCCTCAACAGCCGATTCTACCTGGTCTAAGGTAGCCCGGTCTTCAATAAATCCCAGCGCATTATTCACCAGGTCTGTCAGCTCAATAGCCGTCAGTGGCTTTTCGCTGGCAAATATCAGCGCTTCAATATGTAATATGATCTGTGAAATTTCCATCCCGCTTATGCAAATCTGAAGATTCAAATTCTTTACCCGCACAACCTATCGGTATACGATACGCCCCGGGTACTACCCCTGCAACGCTGCCGCCCCGCTCACGATTTCAGTCAGCTCGGTAGTAATAGCAGCCTGTCTTGCCCTGTTATAGGAAATACGAAGGCTTTTCAGCAATTCATTGGCATTCTCGCTGGCTTTATCCATAGCGGTCATTCTTGCTCCATGCTCGCTGGCATTTGCATCAAGAACTGCTTTATATAACTGGGTATTTAATATTTTGGGCATCAGTTCGGCAACCAGCACTTCCCTGCCGGGTTCAAAAATAAAATCAGCCTTTGTTGCTTTACCGCCTTTATTTTCAGCCTTGGGAATAGGCAAAAACCGCTCTACGGTAAACGCCTGGGTAGCTGCATTTTTGAATTCGCTGTACACTATTTCCACCACATCAAATTCTTTTTTTGAAAAAGAGGCGATCGCATCCTGGGCTATCTGTTGTACCTGTTCAAATGAAATATGCTGCAGCGCATCCTTATAAGCAGGATTGACGGAAAGATTTTCCCGCTGAAAAACATCAAAGGCTTTCTTTCCAATCGGCCATACCGTAACATTTCCTTTTGCTGTTTGTGCCGCATATCTCTCGCGGGCTACCGTACGGGCAAGTTTTATCACATTGGCATTATATGCGCCACACAACCCGCGATCGGATGATATAACAACCAGCAATACTTTTTCCACCGGGCGTTCTGTAGCCAGCGCCCCGCTACTGTCACCCTCAATATTACTTACGATATTACTCAGCATTTCCTGCAACTTCCTGGCATAAGGACGCATTTGAATTATAGCGTCCTGGGCACGGCGTAATTTCGCCGCACTTACCATTTTCATCGCTTTAGTTATCTGCTGCGTACTCTGAACGCTTTTAATCCGGTTACGAACTTCTTTTAAGGCGCCGGCCATATTAAAAAGTTAAATAGTTGATTGATAATTAGTTAGTTGAATAACAACCTGTTATTCCAAACCAGATATCCGAAAATGACCGCAAAGGTATTTGAATTGGGTGAAAAAACAATGTGGATGTGGAAAGAATAGTCCGGGATGCAGGTTACAGGGCACAGGATTCAGGGTGGACAGATTGCATGCAGGGTACACGGGTTTCAGGGAGCGGGGAATTTCCTTTTACCATGCACCCTGTAACCCCATCCCACCTGCACCTTGCTTCCCTGTGACTTGCAACCTGAGACCTGTACCATTCCTCACCATTGCCGGTCTCCTCTCCTTCCACCCCGTTCCGGGAGCATTTCCCTGTTCTGCTCAGGAGGCTGCTGACTGCCTTTGAACTGCATAAGCCGGTAAGAAAACGTAAGCATAAAGTACCGGGTAAGCCGGTTCGTCCTGCTGTCTATTATAGCATTACCGGTCATTTGCCGGCTGATATTGGTATTTTGATTAAAAATATCAAAGCCGGACAGCCGGATATACCCATTCTTCTTTTTAAAAAGGGTTTTTTCTATAGAGGCGTTAAATAAAGTCGGGTTATCATTTACAGCAGCAGCAAGTCCGTTATTAATAAGATAGTTCAGATCATACCGCAATATCAGTCCCCCCGGAATATCCATGCGCATATTTGTTCTCAACGTCCAGGCGTCAGAGCCCAGGCGGTTGCCATTTTGAGAGATGGTATACTTTGTTGAATTAAGACTGTATGCTCCACTGAAGTTCAGCTCAAGCCATTCTTTATAATTAAATTCAAAATTCAGCCGCTGGGTAGTGATCCAGTTATTACCAACATTTCTTTTACTGTCTACCAGGCCAACATCATGATTATAATTCACATTACCCCCCAGTGATACAACATACTTTCTTTTCTGGAAAGGCTGCGAAAAATTATAGAAACCCGACAGGTTGTAGTTGCCCTTGACATTTTCAGGCATACTTAATTGCGCACCGCTGCTGTCTATCCGCATATTATTATTTACGATGCGGTTATACATCATATTTGCATTCATACCTACCGACATGGTGCGGCCGCTGGTATAGTTGAAATTATTAAAAAACGTGCGGAAATTATGGTTGAATGCCGGGCGAAGATTGGGATTACCCTGGGTTTGGTACTGCGGATTTGACACATCCTTTACCGGCTGTAGCTGGTCGAAAGAAGGCTGCTGGTAATTGGCGTTATAATTCATATTCAAACGCATCGTCCGCGAAAAACGATAAGAGAACCTGGCGGCAGGAGCTACGCTGATCCTTCGCTGGGGAGTATACACGCTGTCTTTCGTAATAGAATAGCCATTAATCTCCATAGGCTGCACATTGATACCCACGCTGTAATTGTAATTTTTATTCACGGTACGCAAACTAATACCTGCTCTCTGGTTAATAAACGTGTTTTCATACGCATTGCTCAGGCTGTCAATAAAATGCACTTCCCCGCTAACGGGGGCCCGGTCAAAAGTGCGGCGCTCATTTTTTGCATAAGACTGATTGTAGGCATAGCTGATATCAAGGAACCTGTTGGCAGCTACCGGCTCCGTATACGTGGCCCGGATACCATAATTGTAGTTCCGGTTACGCTGTGTTATGAGCTGATCCAGGTCAGTATCTGAATAGCCTCCTGCTTTCAGGAACTCCCGTGAAAAATTGGTCTTATCGTCATCGCTGAGCGCAGAAGAAGTGCCCAGCCCTACATTAACGGATATATTCCTGCCCTTTTTTCTGAACCGGTGATTATAGCTGATGTCTCCGCTTACATTAGGCGTTTTCCGGTGAATGGTATCTGTGTCACGCCCCTCTCTCGTTTTAACTTCATTGTTTTCCCAATAATTGAAATCGCTGTTGCTCCTGTTGTTGGCATACCCGTAAGAAAAATTAGGGCTTACCTTAATGTAATTCAGGGAATCAAAATTATATTCCAGATTAAGATTTACGCGGTGATTGTTATTGATGTTATCGGAAAGACTGTTCTTATTGTTTACGAAAGAACCCGAACCAAAAAAATTCTGCTGCGACACCTGGCGCAGTATTTCCGTATTGCGATTGGCAAAACTATAGCTCCCGTAGAAAGAACCTTTTTTTTCTTTGAAATCCGTTCTGAAATTTACCCCGATAGATTTATTATCGGTAATGCCATTCTGGTCGGCATTCGTATCGGAAGAACCTCCATCACCCCCTCCGGATCCTCCTCTCCCGCCTCCCCTGTTACCGCTGCCTGCATTCCCGCCGAAATTAAAGAGGTTCTGGTTAATATTATTCAGATTTCCTAAAACAGATAATTGTGTTTTCTCACTGAAAACATTAGCATTTGCCGTAGCCTGGTAGCGGTTATCCGTACCATAGCCGGCAGATGCACGGCCAAACACACCCTTATTTTTATCTTTTTTTAATTGCAGATTGATAACAATATCCGGGTCGCCGTCCTTAATACCGGATACCGCAGCAAGATCGCCATAGTCATCCACCAACTGCACTCTGTCTATAATATCCGCCGGTAATTCCCGGGTAGCGGTTTTAGGATCCCCGCCAAAAAAATCTTTACCATTCACCCTGATCTTCGATACCGTTTTACCCTGGGTGGTAATCTTACCATCCTTATCCACTTCCAGCCCGGGTAATTTTTTTAACAGGTCTTCTACCGATGAATTAGGCTTTACCCTGAAGGAATCCGCACGAAATTCAACGGTGTCTTCCTTGATAACAACAGGCGGCGGACTGATCACCACTTCCTGCAGCGTTTGAAAAGAAGGCAGCATAGTAATACTTCCCACATTGAAGTCAGACTTACCTTCTTCAATATCATACACTTTAATCACATCTTCCAGCCCTGTATTGGTAATTTTTAAGGTAAACCGTTTTGAGACCACCCGTAAAAAAACAAATTGTCCCGCTTTATCGGTTACCGTTTTCAAGGTGTCTTTACCGGTATCCGGAATAAGCATTACAGTTGCACCAGGTAAAACCGCATGAGTGCTGTCGTACACCTTACCTCTTACAATGTGACCTGTTTGTGCAACACCCCTTACGGAAAGAACAGTAAGCAATAGAAAAATCAGGAAGCCGGGTTTCATTTTTTGTAATATAGGGTTATGTCTAAATTCCGGTATATACGCCGGATGCGCCAAAGTTAGTTCCGATGAATTGATTATAAAAAGAACCCAGGTTAATAAAGGTTAACATTTACCTGTTACTCCGCTTCGTACCTGTCCATTGTATAGACTAACCGCTCCGGGCAAATCAGAAACGAATGTGTTGAACAGCTATTGCTTTCCTCCTTTTGTGCACTATATGCTATAGATTAGCTCATGCCGCTAAAAATCAACAGGGCAATAAAACATAACCGGTGCTTTGCTGTTTTTAATTTATTTTTCATTTAACTTTAGTTTTTAAATCATCCCCAAACCTTAAACTGATCCGGGGACTTTTATAAAGCATCGCCATATTGAGTATAGAATAAATAACCCATTATCTTTTTAATACATTATTTCCACAAACGATGAGAGATATTACACGCCGCGATTTCTTACGTACTTCTACTTTAGCGGGGCTGGGAATAGCTGCTAACGGAACGTTAAGCAGCTTTAGTCCTGCAGCCTCCCGGATGCGCTTTGGACTGGTTACTTACCAGTGGGGCAGAGACTGGGACTTGCCCACCTTAATTGCTAACTGTGAAAAATCGGGCTTACTCGGTGTTGAGCTCAGAACCCAGCATGCACATAAGGTAGAGATCAATCTGTCTGCTGCGGAACGCGCCGAAGTGAAGAAACGGTTTGCCGACAGCCCGGTTACCTGTATCGGCTACGGCTCCAACTTCGAATATCACAGTCCTGATCCGGCAGAACTGAAAGACAATATCGAACAAACCAAAGCTTACCTGCAGCTGTGTAAAGATATCGGGGCCACGGGTATCAAAATAAAACCCAATACCCTGCCCGCTTCTGTTCCCAAAGAAAAAACCATCGCACAGATAGCTGCCTCTTTTAACGAGGTAGGAAGATTTGCAAAAAACCTCGGGCAACTGGTAAGAGTGGAGGTGCATGGTCGTTTCACACAGGATATCCCCAACATGAAAGCTATATTTGACCAGGTTACCGAACCGAATGTGAAAATCTGCTGGAACAGCAACCCGGAAGATCTTCTTCCCCCGGGGTTAGAGGACAATTTCAATACACTGAAAAAATGGTTTGGGGATACGGTTCATGTACGGGAACTGAATATCGGCGATTATCCTTACCAGCAACTCATCGGCTTGTTTACCCGCATTAAGTACAACGGGTGGATACTCTTAGAAGCGCGGACAGAGCCCGCAGACAGGGTGCTGGCAATGAAAGAGCAGCTCGGGGTATTTAATACAATGATTAAACAGGCAAAAAGAAGCAAAAAATAACGATACCAACTGTAAATTATCTAAACGATTTATTCATTAAAAAAATAAAACAACGATGCAAAAAAATTACCCGAGAAGGGAGTTTATCCGGAAATCGGCATTAGCCGGCGCCGGTGTCGGTATCAGCGCAATGGGTTTGAGCGCCAAATCATACGCTGCAATACCCGGTGCCAATGAACGACTGAATTTAGCCGTTATAGGTATTCACGCTCAGGGACAAACCCATATCAAGAGCTGGGCTGCACTAAAAACCAGCCGTAATGTGCGGATCAAAACCCTGTGTGATACCGATGAACAATGGTTTGCCTCCAGGGCTAAACTGGTAGCTGACCAAACCGGGGAAAAGCCCCTAACGGAATGGGATATGCGAAAAGTGTTTGATGATAAAGACATTGATGCCGTATCCTTCGCTACCCCCAATCACTGGCACGCACTGGGTACGATATGGGCCTGCCAGGCGGGAAAGCATGTATATGTAGAGAAGCCCGCATCGCATGATATTTGGGAAGGACGCAAGATGGTTGAGGCTGCCCGGAAATACGACCGACGTGTACAGGTTGGTTTTCAGAACCGCTCTATCAGCAATGTAATGGAAGCCATCGAGTTTTTGCACAAAGGCGGCATCGGTAATGTATATATGGCACGGGGATTATGTATCAAGCCCCGTGATTCTTTTGGTATTACACCCGACAGTGCGCCTCCCGCCACCCTGCATTACGACCGCTGGCTGGGACCGGCTACCTGGCGCCCTTACAATGAAAAGAAAGGACATTATAACTGGCACTGGTTCTGGGATACCGGTAACGGAGATACCGGCAACCAGGGACCGCATCAATTTGATATAGCCCGCTGGGGACTGAACAAAAATGAGCACCCGGTTTCTATTTTCTCCAGCGGAGCGGTGTATGGTATTGATCCCAAAGAATGTGCCCAGGAAACCCCCAATACACAATCCTCCATTTTCAAATACAGTGACGGAACCTCGCTGGAATTTGAAACCCGGGGCCGGTATTCAAACGGAGAATCCGGTTTGGATATCCGCATTGGAAATATTTTTTACGGAACTGAAGGCTACATGGAAATTGAGGGAAGCACCTGGAAAGCTTACCGCCAGAGAGAAAAAGAACCCTTTGCCGGCTCAAAAGGTAAAAGTGATAAGATCCCGGATCCCCGGACTCCCCCCGGAGGCACGGAACATTACGCCAACTTTATAGACGCTATACGCGCTAATAATAATGATCTGCTGCACTGCGATATTAATGAGGGCTTCTTTTCATCTGCATTACCCCTGCTCGCTAATATTTCTTACCGTCTCGACAGAGGATTGAAATTCATGGGAGGAAATATGGACAGGGAAAAATTTGCCAATGATCCCGAAGCGGATGAGCTGCTTACCCGCGTATACAGGCCGCCGTATATTGTTCCCAACGAGGTGTAGGATCTGAAGATCATATAGTCCATTTAGCACATTCTCCCGGGGGAAACCGTGGGAGAATGTGTTGTTTATAACAGCCGGGTAATGATGGGTAAAAGGAGCGCGGTAATGAAAAGAAAAAAGAAGGTTTTTTGCGGGAAAGCCTCAACCATTTTCTTTTTTACCCATTATAATCAACGCTGAACAAACCCGTATGTAAACAGCCGTTTTCTTCAACGAATAGTTAATGATATTTCGCGTCCAAGGCCATATTTCAAAAGTTTGTAGTGCATAGAAAGTTGTATATCGCTGTGGCCATTCTCAATTCTGGAAATAAAACTTTTTTGAGTATCCGTTTTTTCTGCCAATTGTTCCTGTGTCATCGAAGCAAGTCTCCGCTCTTCTTTTATGATTTCTCCGTTTGTTTTACATAATCTCTTCCAGAGAAAGATATCGTTGCCTGTACTCTACCGGCGTACACCCCACGAGTTTTCGAAAATGACGGAAAAAATTTGAACGATTATTAAAACCACATTCATAGCAAATACTCTCGGTGGTATACGAACCGCCTTCTATCAGCATGCGTTTGGCATGGCTGATGCGGATTTCGACCAGGAAGTCTGTAAATGATTTTTTGGTCATCGTTTTGAAATACCTGCAAAAAGAAGTAACTGTTAAATGAGCTACAGAAGCGATCTCCTGTAAGGATATATCCTCTTTGTAGTGGTTGAGCATATATGAATATATGCTATTGATCCTGTTAATCTCTTGCATATTTATATTATCAACTGCAACGCCGGATGCTATTTGAGTCATTTCTTTACTGCTCACAAGAGCATGAACCATATTCATGATCAACACGAGCCTGTCGAATCCCTCTACTCCGACAGATTGTTTCATTAAAGCCAGCACCTTCCGCTTTGTTGCTCCATGTATTACAAATCCATACCTGGCACGATCGAATAACCTGTGAAGCGCCGCAGATTCTTTCTTCATCATGAATTCTTTACCCATAAAGTCGGAAAGAAACTGAACTACAATTGCTTCTGCGGTGACTTGTGGGTCGCCCGCAAAATATTTATCACTGCACCGCCACATGTGGGGAAGACCCGCTCCCAGAAAAAGAAGCTCTCCCTCTTCAAAGTTTGAAATATTATCGCCCACAAACCGCACACCTTCTCCACGGATAATATAATGCAATTCGAGTTCCGGATGATAGTGCCAGACCGACCCGAAATTGGGAAGCGTATGCTGCCTGCACAAATAGGGGTATTCGGTATTACGCGGAACCAAATGGAAATGGGGCTTCATAACAAACAACCTGTTTAAAAAACATACTACAATAATAAAAGAAGTAAACATATCTCACTGTTCCTTCTTCTGCACCGGATCTTTCTTCAATGTAAATATAATTAAGCAATTCTTCTTAGATGAACGAGATGATAAATTAGTATACAGGGCAGGCAAAATGGTGAACAGATTATAGCTGTTTTAACAAGAATTTTGATCCATCGGAGTTCTGTTGTTCAGAGCAGAATATTTTGTCAAACCATAAATAATTGCGTATGAAAAAATTATTGCTATTTTTTTTCCTGCTTCTTATCGCTGCGTTGAATGTGTCTTCTCAAGAAACAAGAGTGGTATCAGGTATCGTAAGCGGGCCCGACGGCCCCTTGGCAGGCGTTTCCGTGTCGGCTAAACTTGCCGGTAATACGGTTGCTACAAACGAAAAAGGTAAGTATGTTATTACAGCCGGTTTTGCCGATACTCTGCTGATCAGTGCTATTGGTTACACGCCCATGCAAATACCCGTCGGTAACAGGGAAGTTATAGACGTGGATCTGTCTACGCATAGCTTATCATTGGATGATGTGGTGGTGGTAGGATATGGAAGCCAAAAAAGGGTGAATCTAAGCGGGGCTGTCGGATTTGTAAAAATGTCTGATATATCAGATACCAGACCTGTAACCTCAATTTCTGCTGCATTGATTGGTAATCTGCCGGGATTATCCGGATCTGGATTTTCCGGAGAACCAGGGTCAAATTATGCTCTTAGGATCAGGGGGTTTACAAGTATTAATGGGGGAGGGCCATTAGTTTTGGTAGATAATGTGCCAATGGACATTAACAATTTAAACCCTGCTGATATCGAATCCATTAGTATACTCAAGGATGCGTCATCATCCGCTATATACGGGGCGCGGGCTGCTTTTGGTGTCATTTTGGTAACTACAAAGAAATCAAAGAAGGATCGGAAAACACAGTTTAACTATTCAAATAAAACAACTTTGAGCCGTCCGCAGGCATTGGCTGAAAGGGCTACTCCACTGCAGCACGTTCAATTTCTTCATGACAACGCCGGAATCAGGAATACTACCTACTGGACCGGTCAGGATGTGCCGGCATGGCTGGATTTACTTAAAGAATATGAGGCAAACCCAGGCAAATATCCCGACGGGTATGCTGTGATAAATACTCAACGCTATCCTTTAAAACAAACGGATGTGATGGCGGATGTAATGGATAAGTATGGATTGTTAGAAATCAATGATTTCTCAATAAGCGGGGGATCCTCGAAAACAACGTATCGTTTATCGGCAGGATCAACAAATGAAAACGGGGTGCTTTATTCAAATAAAGACAGCTATAAGAGATACAATATAACTTCTTTTTTAAGTACAGATATCAAACCGTGGCTAACCACCTCCGTTTCGGCGCTCTATTCTAATTCAAACAAAAAAGATCCTTACAGACCGACAATCAACGGAGTGAACGTTTGGACGGGAATGTCATACCTGCCATCCTATTTTCCAACGGATGGAGGTATGGATATTGATGGTACTTATTATGAATTTAATAGCCCAAGGAACATAATAGAAAGGACTGTTCCGGATAAACTGCGTGAAGACCGGATGACCCTGTTTGGAAGTGTAGTCTTAAAACCGGTATCCGGACTAACCATCACAGGTGAATATGCCTATAACAAGGATGACAATTCCCAGATCACTTTTGACAGAAAGATACAGGATATTGCCAATGGACTAATGTACCAGTTAGCTACACCGAACGTCACTAACTCAATTTATTACAATTCAGAAGCAAGAACTGATTACAAGACCCTGAATCTCTATGCCTCTTATACGAATAGCATTGGAAATAATGAATTCACCCTTTTGGGTGGGTTTAATCAGGAACAAAGTGAATGGAAGACTTTGTATTCTCAAAGAACACAAATGATCAATGATGATCTTCCTTCAATAGGTCAGGGAGTAGGACAAATAATATCGGGAGATAATTTTTCAGACTATTCTCTCAGGGGAGTTTTTTATCGCTTAAATTATTCCTATAAAAATAAATATCTTTTTGAGGCCAATGGACGCTATGACGGATCTTCAAAGTTCCCGCCCGGTAATCACTTTGGGTTCTTTCCATCTTTTTCGGCCGCCTGGAAAATATCCGATGAAGATTTTATGCAAAATTTGAAATCAATATTCCCTCTTATTAAGCTGAGGGCATCGTGGGGGAGTATTGGGAACCAGGCTATATCGCCTTACCTGTTTCTTGCCGGAATGACCAGTAGTAATGCGAATTGGGTGACTACAGATGGGCTAAGACCAATAACTTTAAGTGTTCCTTCACTGATCAGAACCAATTTTACCTGGGAAGAATCTCAAACAACAAATGTGGGGTTAGATCTTAGTATGTTTAATGGGAAACTTTATTCTTCATTTGACATTTACACCCGTAAAACGTTAAATATGTTAGGTCCGGGCATGGATTATCCCAACATAATAGGGGCTTCATCGCCCTTGCAGAATGCAGCAGATCTTGTTACAAAAGGATGGGAATTTGAAGGAACATGGAAAGATAAAGTGGGAAATGTTTCATACAGACTGGTGGTAAACATAAGTGACGCCTATGCTAAAATCACAAGATTTAAGAATGAAAATAAGGTTTTGAATACTTATTACGAGGGGCAAAAAATTGGTGAAATATGGGGATACGTTACAGATAGATTATATACAGTCGACGATTTCGTGGAAGGAACTTTGAAGGAAACCGGTGATGGCGTTTTGACCGGAGGAACCTTAAAACCCGGCATTCCCAAAATGAGAGGAACTTTCCCGAATGTAGGAGATGTTCTATATAAATATCCCGATGAAAAAGGGGAGGTCTGGAGTGGGGCAAGTACAGTTGATAACCCGGGCTCAAGGAGAATTATCGGGAATAATACGCCAAGGTATTTGTATGGTATCACAGGAGAAGTAGCGTATGGAGGCTTTTCCATTACTATTTTTCTGGAAGGAGTTGGAAAGAGAGACCTGTGGTTAAGTAATAATCTTATTTTCCCGCATGAGCAAGCACAAACTACGGCTGTATATGCTCATCAGTTAGATTATTGGACTCCTGAAAATCCAAATACAGATGCATATTTTGCCCGCTCATATATCCTCAACGGATTGAATACCGCTGTTAACCGGCAGGTTCAGACCCGCTATTTGCAGAATGCCGCATATTTAGATATTAAAAGTGTAACTTTTTCTTACAACGTGCCTAAAAGCATAATTGATAAGCTAAAACTTGATAAGGCTACGGTATATCTTAATGGTGAAAACATATGGTCTTTTAACCACCTTCCAGAAGGCTTGCATCCCGCTACTCAATCAAGAGGCGGGGGGGCTATTTATCCAGTAATGCGAAAAATTACATTAGGGATAAATATTTCATTTTAAAATCTTTACAAATAATCGGTTATGAAGAAAATTCTTAAGTATACGGTTTTTATACTTTGCCTGAAAAACTTTAGCGCCTGTAAATCGGATAATTTCCTGGAAGTGCCCCCGAAAAATTTGCAAACTGAAGGTACGGCATTTAAAACATATGATAACTTTCAGACCTATGCATGGGGCTTTTATACCCTGTTTGAACAGTTTGCATACGAACGCCCTACAGGCTACGAATTTGATGCATACGGTGGCGCCCTGGCACAGACTAACACCACCAATTCAAATTTTTGGGCATACCAAAGAGTCACAGAGGCTGGTCAAAGTGGTGCATGGAATTTTTCGTATATACGACAGGTAAACACATTGTTGGATAATGTTGATTTATCGGCTATGACCCAGGCAGATAAGGAGCATTGGCGAAGTGTAGGACTGTTTTTCAGGTCTTTGAAATATTTTGAGCTTCTTTCGAAGTTTGGAGATGTTCCATGGATAGAACATGTGCTAAAGGAAGCAGATACGGACATTATATTTGGTAAGCGAACACCTCGCGATGAAGTGGCAAAAAATATATTAAGGGATCTCAATTTTGCTGAACAACATATTAAAGCAGAGGGCGATGGGGCAAATACCATCAATGTAAACGTTGTAAGGGCTCTGATATCACGGTTCGGATTATTTGAGGGAACATGGAGAAAATATCATGGGTTAAGTGATGCCGATACCTACCTTAGAGCCTGTTCTGACGCGTCAGATAAAATTATGAATGCTTTTCCGGTATTACATCACAATTATGATGAATTATTCAACTCCGAAGACCTGTCGGCAACGAAAGGGATACTGCTCTACAAGAGATATGAGGCTGATGTTTTGACAAACAGTATATCAAGAACTGAAGGAGGCTCCGGAATTTTCTATGAAATGACGAAAGAAACGGTGGATGGTTATTTATGCACGGACGGAAGGACCATAGCCAACAGCCCGCTGTATAACGGTGACAAGACAGCCTATGATGAGTTCCGTAACCGTGACAGGAGACTTCTTTTTACAGCTATTCCACCGTACCGGGTATTTATGCCAGACAGGAATAATTGGCGGTACCTGACAACGCAGGATATCATAACGAGAGGAAAAATCACGGAGCAGGTAACTGTGGCTGACAGTGTGCTTTATCGTGAGTACTTGGACTTAATGACAACAATATCAACGCCGGATAAAAAGTACCTCCCGACATCGGCATGGACCGGAAATGAGCCGATTCCATATATACCCAGGTTTAGAACGTTTACCGAAGGGTTCGCCGTACATAGCGGTCAGCACGGTTATAAAGTGTGGAAATACTATAATAAAAATGCAAGGCCGATAATAGCATCGACAGCCGATGCGCCGTTGTTCAGAGTTGGAGAAGTTATGCTAAACTATGCGGAGGCGAAATGGGAACTGGGTGCGTTTGATCAGGGTGTAGCCGACAGAACCATAAATGTTTTACGTGTACGGGCGGGTGTTGCTTCCATGAATGTTGGCGAAATTAACGGGTCCTTTGATCCAAACAGGGATCAGGAGGTTGATCCCGTTTTGTGGGAGATCCGCCGGGAGCGCCGTGTTGAATTATTGGGAGAAGGTTTTGCATTCGATGATATTCGAAGGTGGAAAAAGGGAGCGTATCTCAATAAGCAGCCTTTAGGGCGTTGGGTTAATAATGCTGAATATAATAACACCCTGCGTATTCAGGGGTATGCATCGGTGGCAGCAAGCGCGGATAAAGAGGGATATATTATATATTGTGCGCCACCACCGGGCTGGTTAGAACATTATTATCTTTATCCTTTACCCATAACCCAGTTAGTGCTTAACCCCCAGCTTGTTCAGAATCCCGGCTATGCAACGCCCTGATCGTTTCGGAACCTGTAAAGAAGGAAAATTTTCAAAGTTGCACAATGAAATTTCAGGTATTTATTTGATTTCAAAGTATTATGAAACTAAAAGCTTTATTTATTGGTGTCGCGGTTCTTAGATCAGTGTGTATTTACGCACAGGATCATTTTGTCGAGCACAATATTTCTGATTTCCGAGAGATATATAAGCCCGTGGTTCTTGCTATTCCGCCTGCTGACGCCGGGCGTGGCTTAATTAAACTAAAAACCGGAGAGATCAGGCACTATGGAGGCGAAGTTTACGGACAGGAAGTTTCACGGGTTAATTATATATACTCTATCGACAATGGGATTCACTGGAAAGAAGGGTTTCTTCATCCGGGCGAAATTTCGGCAGACTTTCAAAGCCCAAAGACAGGAGCGTTTTACCGTTTATTCTCAGTAAGAAATAAGGGGTTATTTTTTGCCAAAACAGAAGGTGGCATAAATGGAAAAACCATTTTTTCAACAATTGATTCCTTAGGAACCTGGCTATGGCCGCGAAGAGCTATTTATATCCCGGGAAAAAACAGGATACTCTTTCCTTGCAATACAGATCAAAGTGGGTCTATAGTTTATTATACGGATGATGAGGGTTTAAGCTGGAAACGCACAGATTGGATTACTGTTTCCGACGGGCGGATCGAAGGCGATAATAAAAGCCTGCGTTGGCAGCAGCTTGGGGTGGAACCCTCTTTGGTTCAATTAAAAGATGGAAGAATATGGATGATATTGCGCACGTCACATGATCAGTTTTACGAATCCTTCTCGGAAGATTTTGGGGAAACATGGAGTTCTCCCACTCCTTCCCGTTTTTATGGAACGAATACAATGCCGAATATCTTTCGAATGTCTGATGGTAGGTTGCTGTTTTTTTGGTGCAACTCAACGCCATTACCTGAGTTTCCAAAGCCATCCTATATGAAATATTTTCTCGGCGATGGTATAATTGAAGGTAAAAGGGAAGATGTTTTTACCAATAGGGATGTAATTCATGTAGCTATATCCGACGATGATGGCAATACATGGAAAGGTTTTCGGGAATTGTATCTGACAACGCAAAGGAATAGTTCAAATTACGGGCTTTTGGGGGAAGGGAATGATAAAAGTGTCCATCAGTCTCAATGTATCGAATTGGGCGAGGGGAAGATCCTTCTTTCCTGTGGGCAAAATAGTGCATTTCGGGTGCTTGTTGCCTTTGATGTTGCATGGTTGTATGAAAAAGAGCGGAAAAATGATTTCTCATCCGGTATTGATGATCTATGTGTCTTTCAGTATATCTCCGGAAAGGTCGGGCACTGCTCCCTGAATAGAAAAGCCGGGGCTAATATTATTCCGGATCCTGAAGACAATAACAACAAGGTTCTTAAGATTTGCAATCCCATGGAATCCAGCTTGGTGATAGAAAATCAGGGGGCTACCTGGAATTTTCCCTCCGGTAAGAAGGGAGAGGTATCATTAGATTTATATTTAACGGATGAATTTAAAGGAGCTAATATCTCTCTTATTGACAGATGGTTTAACCCGGTAGATACAACCGCTTATAAAAACGCAATGTTTGTTCTTGATATAGGAGCAGATGCATACCTGGCAAAGAAGATTAAGTTAGACCGGAATAAATGGTATCGTATTACAGTTTCGTGGGATTATTTAGATAAGAGTGAAAAACTTTCTGACTGTTCTGTTGTGATCAACGGACAGAAACAAAAAATTAAATTACCACTTATAAATAATACACTAAATGGAATATCGTACCTCCATCTTCAATCACGCGCAAAGGAAAAAGACTCCGGAGGATTTTATGTTGACAACTTTTATTCGATTGTTAAGTAATAAGTCTTTAACATTTTATATGAAGGTATTATTTGCTGCTATTCTAGCATTGGCTACTCTGCCTGCTTTGTCACAGAATAAAAAAGAGATAAAGCGGATCGAACAAAAAAATGAAACTCATTTTCAAAAAATGAGTGCTGAAGAAGTTAAACGCTACGAACGTAAACTGATGCGGCAGGTTGCAGACCTTGCGCTAATACCACCTGCGATCAATACCTCACCGCTTCCCAAGTATGATTACAATACCCAGCATTATGTGATGTCGCTTACTATTGAGCGAACAACCGGGGGGCGTCTCTGGGCGGCATGGATAGGCGAATGTGACTGTGCGAACTCCTATTTACTGGCGGCTACCAGCGATGACAATGGTGAAACCTGGTCGAAGCCCAGGCTGGTTATTGATGCAAGGTCTCAATCCATACCGATACAAAGAACTGTTATTATCGGCAACTTTTGGACAGATCCTTTAGGAAGGCTGTGGCTGTTCTTTGACCAGACGATGAACGCTTTTGATGGTAGAAGCGGACTTTGGTCAATCGTCTGCGAAAACCCTGATGACGAAAGTCCGATATGGTCGGAACCAAAGCGCATCTCTCATGGCTCAATGCTGAACAAACCGGTTGTGCTATCATCGGGTGAGTGGCTGCTGCCCTCATACCTGTTGCAGAATAATGGGTTTGGCCCCTTTAGCAGGGTTTTCCCTGAGTTGGATCCCTATCGCGGAGTGAATATATTAGTTTCAGCGGACGAGGGGAAAACCTGGAAGCTACGGGGCGTCAGGTCTTTTCCAAATCCTGACTGGCATGAGCCGATGATTATCGAAAAAAATGATGGCATATTGTGGATGATGACCAGAACACAAAAAGGGATTATGGAATCGTTTTCTGCAGATAAAGGATACACCTGGTCTGAGCCTGCATTTACCAGGGCCGATATTCAACACCCCAGCTCAAGGTTCTTTTTCCGCAGGTTGAAATCCGGTCGTATACTCCTGATTAAAAATGGAAAGGAGTTACATAAAAACGAGGGGCGCAATTATTTCAGCGCCTGGCTTTCCGAAGACGATGGTGAGACCTGGAAAGGGGGGCTTGTAATAGATGACCGTCCTAATGTTTCTTATCCGGATGGATTTCAAAGTCCTGACGGAACGATATATATAGCATACGAGCATAATCGCGGACCAGGCGAAATTACATTGGCGAGATTTACCGAAGATGACGTATTAAATGGTGAGATCGTAAGCGCTCAATCAAGGCTACAAACAATAATGGTTCAACCGGGCAAAAGTAAAAAGTAACTTTTACGTGCAACAGAATCAATTAATAAATATTTAGGATGGCGGTTACAAGAATTGCGGGTGTTTTAGCTGTAGGCGCATTGGTGGGTATGCTGATTTTTTGGATAACAGGCATAGGTCATATTTATATACCTCCATTGTTAATTTCATTTTTCATTACCACCGCTATTGCATTTCAGGGATACCAGAAGCTGAAGGGATTTAGCTACACCCAGGTGATACTGGCAAGTTTTACCGCGGCGGTTTGCTATCCCGGATATTTTACCACGTGGGGCAACTTTAATCTTTCAACCCTTATAACACCTTCTATCCAGCTCATCATGTTTGGGATGGGAACTACGATGGGATTGCGTGATTTTATCGGTGTTGTAAAAATGCCAAAGGGAGTTTTCATTGGCGTGGTAAGCCATTTTATTATCATGCCTTTGGTGGGTTTTTTGCTGGCGAGCTCCGGTGGATTGGATCCTGAGATCGCAGCAGGTATTGTTCTCATCGGGTGTTCACCGAATGGTATGGCTTCCAACGTAATTTCCTATCTGGCGCGGGCAAACGTAGCGCTCTCTATTACTATTACCGCCATCTCCACTATGCTGTCTCCTTTAATAACGCCTTTGCTTATGAAATTGCTTGCAGGGGCTTTTGTCGAGATTAATGCTTTTGATATGATGTGGGATATTATGAAAATGGTTATTCTTCCCATTGTGGCAGGCTTGCTCTTTAACCGTTTTTTTCATGGTAAATTGAAATGGATGGATCGTGCAATGGCTTATGTATCCATGTTTGGTATTGCTTTCTCTATTGTAGTGATTGCCGCTGCCGGTCGCGATAATTTATTGTCTATTGGGTGGCTGCTTCTTTTCCTTGTGCTGCTGCATAATATAATTGGCTATTTTCTGGGCTATTGGTCGGCTAAATTGTTTAAGATGAGTGAACGCGATTGCCGTACTGTGGCGATAGAAGTAGGGATGCAGAATGCAGGGCTGGCCTCAGGAATTGCAAAAGAAATGGGCAGGTTGGCCACTATGGGATTAGCCCCGGCTATATTTGGACCGCTTATGAATATTACCGGATCTATCCTTGCTTCATGGTGGCACCGAAAAACTCCGAAAACCGATGATTAACAGAAAGCATATATATTATTGGAAGTCCGATCGTCCGCATACTTTACTCAACACGCATAATACTTCGGACATCGAGTATAAGGTAATTGAAGCGCAACTCCGTGAATATTTGAATTTAAACTACCGTAAAGACCTGCTCCGGTTAACCGTTGCGGAAGGACAGGGAGATCACATCACGTACATTGCTCATTACCCGGACAGGGAATACTTTATCCGGTTGGAGAACGGCCCTGAAAAAGACGATTATATGATGATCGAATCGGCTATTCTGAAAGAAGTGAAGGCGCTTGGCGTACCTTCTCCCGCTGTATTCCTTACGGATACTTCCCGCAGCCAGGTGCCTTTTGCGATACAGGTGATGGAAAGGATTGTAGCGAAAGACCTGAATGAGCTTGACAAATATGGTACGTTAGATACAACAGAAGTAGCGGTTGCCATTGGCACTTATATTGCAAAATGGCAGGATATCAAACCGCTCAAATACGGCCTTTTTAATTCCAACACGCTGTCTGCTACCGGAACATTGGAGGGATATCATAGCACTTATGCGGATTACTTCTACCTTAATTGGGATGTTCATCTCGACTTTCTTTGCTCATCCGGTTTTATAAGCGAATCGTTGGTTGCAGCGCTTCGGGAAATCCTTCGCCGGTTTGATCACCTGCTGGAGTTAAGTGAAGGTTGCCTCGTACATAAAGACCTTGCTTTATGGAATATTTTAGGTTCCAATACTGAAATCATTGCGTTTATAGATTGGGCTGACGCCATATCCGGAGACCCCACGGATGACTTGTCGCTTTTAGCCTGTTTCCATCCCGGTGAGGTTGTATTGTCGGCTATTGAAGGCTACAAGAGGGTACGCAGGCTGCCGGTTAATTTTGAACAACGGTTCTGGCTTCATCTGCTGCGCAATATCATTTTCAAAGCGGTGATCCGGGTTAAAGGCGATTACTTCGATAAGCCAGGGAATTTCTTTTTACTCAATCCCAGGCAAAATGACCTTAAACAATTTACATTGGATCGGATAGACAGCGCGTACAGGGGATTGAAGGGGGAAAAAGATATTGGTTCGTTATGAAAAATATAGATCAGTTCAAAGCTAAACATCTCCAGTTCGGTACATGGATCAGCTCCGGTTCACCGGTTGTTGCAGAACTGGCCAGCTATTTTTCAATAGACTGGCTGCTATTTGATTTTGAACATGGTAATGCCGGCGAAGCACAGGTATTGGAAATGCTGCGTGCTGTTGCATCACAACCCGTGACTGTAATTGTACGTGTTGCTGCATTAGATCCTGCTATTATTTCCAGGATACTGGATTGGGGTGCAGATGGTATTATGCTGCCGCATGTTCGGTCTGCCGATGAGGCCTTGCGTTGCGTATCAGCAATGAGGTATCCGCCACATGGCACGCGGGGCTATTCTTCTTCAGTTCGTGCTTACCGTTATGGCACGGATGTTCCTGCTGAAGCTGTAAAAATCAAGCCTTTGTTTTTTGCCCAAATAGAAGATATGGCGGGTGTGCAGAATAGCCGGGAGATCGCTGCGGTAGACGGGGTTGACGTGTTGTTTGTTGGCCCGTCTGATCTACGCCTGGATTTGGAGCATAATCCTGCAGCGCGAATCGTCTCATTTGAATCAGCCATACAGCAGGTAGCAGATGCAGCAAATACACATCATAAGAGAGCGGGTATCCTTTTGCGTGACTACTCGGCATTGAAAAGAATGCAAGCATTAGGTTTTAGCAGCGTGGCTATAGATTCGGATATCGGTATTTTGCGTGCCGGATACAAAAAGATAGCAGAACATGTAGCCGCTATTCGCCAAAGTACCGGGGAGTAACAACAGCATGTATGTACAGGATACCGGTTTGCAGCTATTGTGCTATCTTTCCCATCAAACCATCAGTATGCCGTATAAACTCAGTAGAAAAAATACCACCTTTAATCCAATGCTCAAAAAATATATGCTCCCACTCCATTATCGTATTTTATTTTGCTGTGCTTCCCTTTTATTTTCCTGCTCTACAAAAGTGAAGGTAGCACACCGGCTTAACCCTCAACCCAACAGCCATATTGTATTCATAGGAAACACTTTTGCGGAACGGTTGCAGTATTACAACTATTTTGAGCCATTATTGTATGCAAGCTTTCCCGACCGGGATATCACGGTAAGGAACTTAGGATGGAGCGCGGATGAGATCAATATCCAATCCCGCCCGTTAAACTTCCCTTCACAGGATGAATACCTGAGCAGAGTGAAAGCGGATATTATCTTTGCCTGCTATGGTTTGAACGAGGCATTTAAAGGAGCTGACAGCCTCGACAGCTTTAAGCAACAGCTGGCCGCTTACTTACAGCATATACAGCAGCAAAAGTACAATGGGGAAACACCGCCGGAAATCATACTGGTATCTCCCATCGCTCATGAAAAGCTGGGCGGCTTTTTGCCCGACCCGGCAGCGCATAATAAAAATCTCAGCCTTTACACTAAAGGCATGCAGGAAGTTGCACAACAATTGAACATCCCTTTCATCAATCTTTTTGAGCCATCAAAAAAACCGTCCGAAGGTGCAGATTCCATTACCATTAATGGCATTCACCTTAACGATGCAGGATACAAAGCGGTAAGCGAAATAATGGCCGCATCACTGGGACTACCTGTTGTCACATGGACAGACGATAGCCATATCGTTAACCTCAAAAAAATAATTGATCAGAAAAATCAGCAGTTTTTTTATTTGTACAGGGCGGTAAACAGCGAATACATTGTAGGCAGACGTAAGGAACCGTGGGTACAGCCGCCGGGCGGCCCCATCTCCTACCCCCGCGAGCTAACAAAATTAGATAACATGGTTACCCGCTTAGACAGTGTGATATGGGTGCAAAGTAAAAAAGACGATATCGCTCATTTCGTGCAGGCGAATAAAATATTGAATGACACCATCCAGTACACGCCGATTGATAAAGCTACGCTAAAAAAGCCAAGCACAGAACAGTTTATTTTGCCGGAAGGATACGAGATCAATCTTTTTGCATCTGAAGTGGATTTTTCACTCACCAATCCCGTAAAAATAACGTTCGATCCACAAGGCCGGCTATGGGTGGCAGATATGGCTTCCTATCCGCAATACCTCCCGAGTGCTCAACCCAATGATAAAATTATTGTTCTCGAAGACAGCAATGGCGATGGCGTGGCCGATAAGGAAACCATTTTTGCAGACAGCTTATACGTGCCCACCAGTATGGAGCTCGGCAATGGAGGCATATACGTATCGCAACCGCCAAATATATTGTTCTTAAAAGATACAGATGGAGACGGGAAAGCAGATCAGAAAGAAATTATTCTGCACGGGTTCGGAACGGAAGATGTGCATCATTCTATAGATACCTATACCTGGGGACCCGATGGTGCACTGTACTGGCATACCGGCACCTTTTTACACTCGCAGGTGGAAACGCCTTACGGCCCGCAACGGGGCGATTACGGTATTACGTGGCGCTTTGAGCCGCTTACGCAAAAATTAGAACCGTATGTTTCTTATCCTTATGCTAATCCCTGGGGGAACGTGTTCGCCCGCAACGGCACCCAGATCATCAGCGACGTATCTACCGGCATGAACTATTTTGCACCGCCCCTTACGGTAGCTACCCGGTATCCATTGAAATTAACGGGCATGAAGGATTTTTTAACATCGGCTGCAAAGCCCAAAACCTGCGGTACCGAGATCATTTCCAGCAACAACTTTCCCAATGAAGTCCAGGGCAATGTGCTGTTTAATACCTTCATCGGCTTCCAGGGCATCAAACAGCATCGTATACACGAAGATGGCAGCGGCATCATCGCTCATGAAACAACGCCGCTCCTTCAATCCACCGATCCCAACTTCCGGCCGGTTGACCTGCAGTTTGGTCCCGATGGCGCTTTGTATGTGGCAGACTGGTACAATCCCATCATCAATCACGGCGAAAGAGCGTTGCGCGACCCCTTGCGGGATCATACGCATGGCCGGATATGGCGTATCACGTATAAAAACAAAAAACTGTCGCCGGTTGTTGATCTCACTAAACTTGCTATAGCACAACTGCTTGACCAGCTTAAAGCCTACGAGAACAGGCTGCGGTACAGGGTTCGCACGCGGCTCCGGCAAATACCTGCCGAAACTGTTATTCCTGCTTTGCAGAAATGGATCGCCGCGCTGGATGTTAATGACAAAGATTATGAGCAGAACAAGCTGGAAGCTTTATGGGTATACCAGCAATTCAATCAGCCCAACGAAAAATTGTTGGATGAATTGCTGAAAAGTAAAGACCCGCATATAAGAACAGCCGCTACAAGAGTTTTGTTTTACTGGAAAGATGTCATAAAAAACGCAGCATCCAAACTGATCCAGCTGTCACAAGACAGCTCGGCTGGCGTAAGACTGCAGGCTATAGTATCGCTAAGCCATTTTAATACGGAGGAAGCTGTTAACGCTTTGCTGGAAACAACAACGCTGCCAACAGACTATTACATTGACTATACCTTACAACAGGCGTTCAGGCATTTACAACCCGTGTGGATGGGCATGTTTAAAGAGAATAACCAGTTCCTGGCCAACGAACCCGGGAAAGCTCACCGCCTGCTGGGTTCACTTTCTAATGAAAAGGAATTACAGGTGCCCGGCTTTATCACCGATGACCCCGCCTGGCCAAAATACGGGTATAAAGCGCTAACCGACCAGGATTACGAAGCATTAAAGGACGCGGTAGCCGTAACTGCTTTCAGAAAAAGTCTTGAAGCTCCTGTCGCAGAAGCAACAACAGCAGAAGTTTCCATTCCCGGTAAAACAGTGATCCGTTTAACTGCCGTGCCCGGCCGGATGGCTTTCGATAAAACATCTATTACGGTTACCGCAGGAAGTGAGATCGCGCTGATCTTTGAGAACACAGACGGTATGCCGCATAACGTAGTGATCATTAAACCCGGCAGCATCGAAAAAGCAGGTAAGGCGGCAGAAGCAATGGCTGCACAGAAAGACGGTTATGAAAAAAGCTTCATTCCCAGCATCCCGGAAGTTTTATTTGCAACACCGCTCGTAAACAGCGGAAAAAATTTCAGGCTTGATTTTAAAGCGCCTGATAAGCCGGGTGAATATCCTTTTATCTGCTCTTTCCCCGGTCACTGGCAAACTATGCAGGGAGTAATGAAAGTAGTGAGATAGATTGCAACGACCGGATAGTGTCTGTCTTCTTTCCCAGACGAGTCTCCCGCAGGGGACCCGGCGTAATATGAGTGAACAGTGCCGGGTCCACGCCATATACAATCCTCTGCGGGTGAGACCCGGCTATGAAATCAAGGGATACTTTCCCTTCCCAGACGAGTCTCCCACAGGGGACTCGGCGTAACATGAGAGAACAACGCCGGCACTCCATACAAAAAGCCCCGCAGCAAGACCCGGCTATGAAGCGTTATCCTTATCTGCATAAAAATTTGTACATTTAAACATGCCTGTAAAACGAAAAATCACCAACCCCGATGGAGTGTATTTTCCCTTCCCAGACGAGTCTCCCGCAGGGGACTCGGCGTAACATGAGAGAACAACGCCGGCACCCCATACAAAAAGTCCCGCAGCGAGACCCGGCTATGAAGCGTTATCCTTATCTGCATAAAGATCTGTATATTTAAACATGCCTGTAAAACGAAAAACCACCAACCCCGATGGAGTGTATTTTATTACATTCACCTGCTATCAATGGCTTCATCTCATAGAAATTACCAACAGCTACGACTTTGTCTACAACTGGTTTGATCATCTGAAAAGCAAGGGGCATTATATTATTGGCTATGTCATTATGCCCAATCACATTCACGCCCTGGTAGCTTTCAGGAATACCGGCAAAAGCATCAATACTATTATTGGCAACGGCAAACGGTTTATGGCATACGAGATCGTTAAGCGTCTGGTAAACCGGCATGACATACGAACAATAGAACTGTTACAGTCAGCCGTAGAAGCCACAGACAGGAAGAGGAACAAAAAGCACGAAGTGTGGGAAGACTCATTTGACTGGAAAGAATGTATCAGTAACGAATTTATAGAACAGAAGCTCAATTATATCCATGAAAACCCCTGCCGTGGAAAATGGCAGCTTGCAGAGGAACCGGCATCCTATCCATATAGCTCTGTCTTGTTTTATTTAACCGGGGAGCAGGGGCTGTACGAAGTGTTTAATTATTCTGCTTTAGCAGACATTGATCTGACCAATTCTCCCGGGTAAAATTGATCTATTACCTTGCTTTTCTTTCCCAGCCGGACTCCCACAGGGGACCCGGCGTAATGTGAGTAAACAGCGCCGAGTCCACCCTATGCACAATCCTCTGCGGGTGAGACTCGGCTATGAAATTAGAGCTAACATACAGCTACGTATAAATAGACGATTTTTCCGGACGAAGTCTCCGAAAGAGGATTGGCATAATATGAGTGAGCAACGCCAGTACCAGGTTGTGAGAAGTGACGAAAAAAAATGCGAAGGAGTAACGAAAGTAATGGAATAGATTAATCGTCAATGATTTGCCAAGAGCTTCTTATCTTCAGAATACCCAATAGCGATATTTTAACAGCTCGGTATATTATATTTTGCAGGCATTTAAGTGTACGATTGATTATTTTTATACTTATTAAAGCGATTTTTTCAACCCATCCACAGTTATCATGAACAAAGCATTTATTTGTGTTTACCGGCACATTGAGCCAGGTAGTAAAAGGGAAAAAACCGAGGAGGCGGTTAAAAATGTCCCGGAACTTCGAAATTTTTTAGACACCTACGAAAAGAATTTTTACGATTGGGGAGATGACCCTTCCTTTTTCGCTGCAACTGAATTTGCTGGTGACGCTAGATTTGCAACATGGGGAGTATGCAGACGAGATGTTAGAAAGCAACTTGACAAAGATGATTTGGTGATTTTCTTTTGTGGTAAGGAAAAGAACAAAAGTTGGGATTATTATTTTGTAGGATATGGTACGGTAAAAGAAACGCTATTTGATAGAATGTTAATTTGGAAGGATGACAAGTATAAAAAGTATAGAAAATATCTCAATTTGTTGATTGATAAAAATAATGGCCATCGGGAGCCATTTGGCGGAAACCACAAGGATTACGAAAAGCGTATGAAAGCACCTTATATATTTTTTGATACCGACCCCGAAAAAACAAATTTCAATTTGGTTAATCCGATAAAAGTTGCATCATTCAATCCTCTCGTAGATGAAACAGAAGTATGGTTAACAGGTGACAGGCTCGTCGACGAACTTGAAATATTACTTCTGAAAAAATATTTCAATACCAAGAGGAAGCTGAGGACTACTCATAAGCAAATGCCTCATCGGCAGATAAGCTTAAAAGGAGATGCGGAAATATTCGATAGCCTACGATTAGAGCTTTCTAAAATTGCTGAAAAAGATAAAAACAGATAAATCCCTATGCTGAATCTTACCTCCCTCCCCAGCCGAGTCCACCTTATCCACAATTCTCAGCAGTGAGACCCGGCTATGAAATCAAGGGATACATTGTTGCGGCGCTAAGTTAGCGCAGTGACATCTTCCTCCACCCGATTACCTGATCTTACAGAACCCGTTGGGAAATACTATCCCCAAATTTTTTGCGAATAAACATGATCTTACTTATTTCTTTCTTAAGTTTAGAAAAATTTTTATTCATTCATTTCAAATAAATATATTGTCATGACTCATCCTCAAAGCAGAAGGCAGTTTATTAAAACAGCCACTATGAGTGCTGCCGGTTTTGCTATTCTACCGTCCTTATACAGTAAAGCCGCACCCAGCGATAAGTTGCGTATCGCCCATATCGGGCTGGGCGGTATGGGCAATGCGCACATGAAATGGTTCGCCGCTATTCCCGAAGTGGACATCGTGGCGCTCTGTGATGTGGATGAAATACATTTAGGCAATACGCTTAAAACACTGCAGGGGCTTCACCCGGACACAAAAGCACAAACCTATGGCGACTTCCGGCATATCCTCGACAGGAAAGATATAGACGCCATTACCTGTGCAACGCCAGACCACTGGCATGCCACGATCGCTTCACTGGCATTCCAGGCAGGAAAAGACGTATATGGTGAGAAGCCGCTCTCCTACGATGTCCGGGAAGGACAGATCATGCTAAAGAATGCCACCCGCTATAACCGCATTTTCCAGATGGGCAACCAGATCCATGCAGGGGAGAATTTCCATCGCGTGGCAGAGATCATTCAATCCGGCGCCCTAGGGAAAATAAATACGGTTCGCTTATGGAAAACCGGTGCTCCACCCGATCTCGGCTCACCTTCACCCGAACCCGTACCCTCCACGCTCAACTGGGATATGTGGCTTGGTCCCGCTCCTTATACCGATTATATTCCCGCCAAATGTCATTTTACCTATCGCTACTTTTTAGATTATTCCGGCGGGATGTTTGCAGACTTCTGGTGTCATATTGCAGATATCGTATTCTGGTCTATACAACCCAAAGGTCTGAAAAGCATCAGCGCCAAAGGCGAAGCGCCTGCAGGTATAGCAGATGCACCCCAATGGATAAATGTAGATTATGAATTTGACGGATTACAACTGCACTGGACATCGGAACCACCCAATGTACCGGGAGCGGCCAAACGCGGAATAGGCGCTTATTTTGAAGGGGATAAAGGAACCCTGCTCTGTGACTACAGTACCAGAGAGATTACCATCAACGGGGAAACCGTTACCGATATCCCCGGCATCCCTCAAAGCATTCCCCGGTCTCCGGGGCACCAGCAAAACTTTGTTGATGCGGTAAAAAACAGGATACAGCCCGAATCAAACCTGGCTTATGCCCGCGAATTAACACTTCCCATGCACCTGGGGCTGATCTCTTACCGCCTGGGTCGTCCACTGCAATGGAACGCGGCTAAAGAAAAATTCGTTGGTGACAAAAAAGCCAATGCACTGCTCTCAAGAAAACCAAGGAAAAAGTGGGATTTGGTGTGAGGGGAAAAAGGAGGAAAGTATAGTGTTACAAGTTGCAGGGCTACAGGATGCAGGGTGAGAGATACGAAGAATTTCCCAATGGTTTACACGTGTCTTTATCTTATAGGCAGCAAAAGACAGGAACGGACATGGAAAACGTAAGTGAAAACGTGAGTGAAAATCTTTGTCCCAACCAGCAAAAAATGATCAATGCCATAAAAGATAATAAGAAGATAACCTATATAGAACTATCAAAACTTATAGGCATAGCCCCAACCAATGTGGCGAGGAACATAAAGAAATTAGTTGAATCTAAAAAACTAACCCGTGTTGGCCCTGCGAAAGGCGGGCATTGGAAAGTTACAGACTGATCTAAGAAAAAACCATTTGCATAAGAATACTATTCTCAAATAAAATTGATCCAACAACAGCATGTTATACCGTTTTGCTTTGCTTTTTATATTAGCCGGACATTGTTGTTTCGCACAGCAGGAGGTACCATTATATGCCGGTAGCATTCCAGGTGCGGACAATGAAGAATATAAGAAAGCCAATGACCAGGTAGATTCACTCACTTTCAACGTATCCATTCCAACGCTTACGGTCTTTCTTCCGCCAAAAGACAAAGCAAACGGTACGGCAGTTATCATTTGCCCGGGTGGCGGTTACGGCGTATTGCTCACCAAACGCGAGGGAAGCGATGTAGCCCGCGCCTTCAATCAACTGGGTATAACTGCTTTTGTGTTGAAGTACAGGCTTCCTTCAGACAAAACAATGAAGTACCGATCCATTGGACCTTTGCAGGATGCACAACGTGCTATTCAACTTGTTCGTCAAAAAGCAGGTCAGTGGAATATTAATCCTATAAAGATCGGCATCATGGGGTTTTCTGCAGGGGGTCACTTAGCTGCTACTGCAGGTACCCATTACAGTGAGGCATTAATTGACAATACAAAAGCCGTCAGCCTGCGCCCTGATTTTATGTTGCTCATCAACCCGGTGATCAGCTTTACCGACAGTATAGGGCATACCGGCTCACGCCGCAATTTACTGAGCGATAGCATCACGGATGAACAGATCCGCCGGTTTTCCAACGAACTGCATGTTAACAAAACAACACCTCCCGCTTTTCTTGTACACTCCAACGCCGATGCGGTCGTTCCCGTAACCAACAGCCTTACTTTTTATTCCGCTCTTCAGCGTAATGGCGTAACTGCCGAACTGCATATTTATGCAAAAGGAGAGCATGGTTTTCTTACCGCTCCTCCTTTTGATGAATGGTTTGGCAGATGCGTTTACTGGATGAAAGAAATGGAGCTGATCCCCACAAAATAAAAATGAAGTAATTTTGCTGTCAGGATATATAAGTACAGGGTAATATGTACCTCAAAGCCTGCTTTGAAAACTTACAAATTTCAAGATACGCTGTTTTTGAAATTTGAGTTCCAGGAACAAAAGGAAGATGTAACGATGAAACAGATTATTAAACGCATAAATCCATTATCATGAATATTGAAATCAACTCAAACGGGGAATTAGATGTACGTCCGCTTATCCCTATTAAACGGCATGAAAAATTATTATTGCTTTTTAAAGAATTACCCGCAGACGAAAGTTTCGTTTTCATAAACGACCATGATCCCCTGCCCTTATACTATGAATTTCGGTCAGTTTACGGCGATGTGGTGGGCTGGGAATATTTAAACCGTGGCGGAAGAGAATGGAAAGTGAGGGTTACCCGGACGGAAGAGTCACAGGCGCGGGAATTCACCGACATTGCCACACTCTTAGATCTCAGAAAAGCAGATAAAAAAGACTGGATACAGATCGTTTTTCACCGCTATGGAATGATGGAAGAGGGTACCACTATGGAGCTGATTGCCAAAGAAGACCCTGTAGAGATCCATGGTATTTTTATACGGAAATTTGAAGGTAAACACAGCTGGATCTATAAGAAAAAAGAAGAAGAAGAATATGTTGTTCACATTACCAAAAAAGACAGAAGCGGGCTGGGCGATGACGGCTTTTCCGTGGTGAATGAATTTGATATTCGTCCTTTCCCGCCCACAGAACGCCATGAGATGTTCTATAAGGCTTTTGCAGATATCAAGACCGGAGAAGCTTTTGAATTTACAAACGACCATGATCCCCGGCCGCTGTACTACCAGATGGAAGCGGAAAGTAAAGAACCCTTCCGGTGGGAATACCTGGAAAAAGGTCCTGAAGTATGGAAAGTACGGGTGATTAAGGTTAAGGAAAAATAAAAGCTACGCCATACGCCGTGTTATCCCGCTAACGCATCATAATCAAAGCCTGCTCTTTCTAAAGCACGCTTGGCAGCTTCTAAAGCAAAGTCGGCCCGATTATGCGGATGCACAGGCACTTCCGTAACTTTTTCTAATTGTTCCAGCAAAGACCGGGTTTCAGTCCCGGTTAATTTCTCACACACATCATACATGCCCCCCGGCTCTTCTTCTAAAAGATCATGTTTTTCCAATACATGACGCAATACTTTTATGACCTGGGGCGCGGGCGGAACAACCATTAAAGCCGTTAATGCGCCGTGATCGAGACGAAGTTTGGCGGCAAGAGGTAAAGGAATTCCGCCATTGGCTTTCTGCGCTGCAGGAAAGAGGATCTTCTCTTCCATTTTGATATGCTTGAGGAGACCGGTACGAAACCGGTGATAATATACTTCCTGTATCTCCCCCGGAATCTCTGTGGCTTTGTCCAAAAGCGCCTCAATCCGGTGGTGATCGCTTGTAAAAAAATGATAAAGTGGCTTATTCATGTCTGCTTAACACGTTCTTTTGATTTGTACCTACCATGCAAAAATAGGAAAGTTCAGCCGGGCAAGAGATAGTGAACCTCCAGAGAACGATCAGGAAACCAGGAATGCCACCTTACTATTGCCTTAACACGATGCATGGCGAAGCGTATCTTACTCATCCGGAAATTGTTTCAGGTGCACTCACTGTGCTTTCTTCCACCATGCGCTGAATTTTTGCGTACTGTCTTTCAGCATAACAGGTTCTCCAATCATTGGCGTAATCAGGTTAAAGGAATGCGCTGCAGAAGCTTCGGCTATTTTCTGCATCGGCTCATGCCAGGCATGTCTTCCCAATGCATATTTCGAGTTATGTACAGTCATTAGCCGTACGGGTTGTAACTCCCCGACCGCTTTAACTAAGTCTTCGGGAATAAGATGTATATATTTCCAATCCTCATTATACTGCCCGTTTTCTATAAGGGCAAAATCAATGGTGCCAAACTGCTCTTTGATCTTACGGAAATGCGTATCATAACCGGTGTCGCCCGATAAATATATATTCCCCAGCGGGCTTTGCAACATGTACCCCGCCCACAGCGTATGATTGGAACTCAATCCTCTCCCCGAAAAATGTCGTGCAGGCAACGCCGTTAGCTTAATATCTCCGTCTAACTGTATATGATCATTCCAGTCCAGCTCGATAATAGCTGCCGGATCAAATCCCCAGTATTCCAGGTGTGCGCCCACCCCTAAAGGACAAATTACTTTTCCCGTCCGGTTTCTCAGGTTGCGCATCGTTTTATAATCCAGGTGATCCCAGTGATCATGGGTGATGACCAGGTAATCAATCTCCGGTATATCGTCAGGCTGGTAGATATCGGTTCCGGGAAAAGCCTTATTGACAAAAGAAACCGGCGAGGCGGAAACCAGAACCGGGTCTACCAGTATCCGCTTCCCATTGATTTGCATATACAGGGCGGAGTGCCCCATCCAGATCAAAACATCTTCACCGGGTATAAGCTTGTTCAGGTCAGTTTTTATTGCCGGAAGTTTTTCGGCAGGTTTCAGGTCTTTTACCCGGATAAAAAGAAACTCCCACAACAGGCGAATTTTCGATTTATCACTCAGCAGCATGCGGGTGGGAGACTGGTTTTGAAATGTCCCGTCTTTATAGTTTGCCGACTGCTTAATTCTTTCTAACCGTTTCCCTTCGGGCTGCTTTCCAAACATGGGGTGTTGCATAAAAAGAAAGACCGTCAAAACCAACAACAGCACCAAACCTATAATTCCTAACGCCATCTTTTTTATTATTTTCTTTGTTTTACCGTTCATCAGTTCCCCGGTTGTTTTTATTCGTCTCAGTCCGCCAGTTGAGGGTTTCCTCCGGTCTTTCAAAATAAAATTCCTTTATTTTTATCAAAACACTGCTCTGCCGGAGCTGCTTAGCCCGAATGATCAACGGCAAAAATATGGCTGTTTTTACTGGTATCGAAATTTCTCTTGTTGCAATACCATGTATACCATCTATTTTCAGATGCTCATGCTAACCTTAAATTCAATGAAGTGTGCCTGTTCCATACCGTGTATACATACCGGATGCAGCAGCAGTTCCACCACTGCTGTTTTTACAAATACCTGTATACAGTATACGGCCGGCATTACGGATTTTCACCAATATGCCGGGAAGCACCGGAGGGGTTCAGGACTATAGCAGCAAGTGCCAAAACAAGACTTACGAACTATCCTGATTTCTTTTTTATTCTATTGGCAGAACTTAATTGCTTGAAAATAACCTCTATAATTAATTGCGGGTTTATATCAAGCAAATTTGCCAATTCAACAATATATTTAACTGAAAACTCTTCAGGTTTATATAACTTTTGAATATACCTGCTATGATTAATACCAAGTGCCTTGGCAATCATGGTGGGATATAATTTCTCAATATCCCGCATCCGTTTAATGCTACCACTTTGAAACATTAAGCGAATGGCTTTGTATTGTGCGTCATTTTCTTCTTTAGCCATAAAATCATAAAACGAAAAGATACAGCCATAGAAACAAGATGTAAGCAAAAAATAACAATATGTATTTAAATATTTACTTTTAGTATCTTTTTTAATATTTTTACAGGGCTATAAATATTTTGCGAACCTTCATAAAATAATTTGAAGCTTTCGCTTTGAGTCTCGACTTGGAAACCTCGGAAATTTTCATTGAACACGAGATGATAAGCAAGGGCTCACGTTTTGGCGTGGGCTCCCTTATTGTGTTCAAGGGCTCTCCGAGGGCCTCCAAGCCAATTCGTGGAGTTCCATGCCAATCTTTTTAACATGTACTCCGCAGGCTCAAACTCATCTATTATGTACTATTCATGCAACAGGCGCAACCCAACCAGCCGGATGATTACGCCCTTGCCTTTAGCAAAGGTAACGAGCAGGCGCTTGCCTGGTTTTTTGAAACGTTGCATCCTGCCCTCACCCTGTACGCCAATCAATGGGTAAAAGACTTTCCGCTTGCCCAGGAATTAGCTTCAGAAGCATTTGTAAAAACCTGGCAAAAGCATCATCAATTCGATAATTATAACGGTATTAAAGCGTACCTGTATACGATTGTACGGCGGGACAGCCATAAGGCACTCAGGAAATTAAAACCCGGCACATACCCCGATCCATCCCTGGAGGATCATGATACGCCCTTCAGCTACTTAGTACGGGCAGAAACTTATCGCCTGCTATATATGGCTTTGCAAAAATTATCTCCCGGCAACAAAAGGGTCATTACCATGTACTACCTTGAAGGTAAAACTACCGGAGAAATAGCCCGTGAACTGAACCTTCACCCGCATACCGTACAAACGCAAAAGCTCAGGGGTATCCGGGCACTTCAGAAGATATTGAACCTGTTCGTCTTTACCATCTTCTGTGGATTGACAAAAATTTTCTTTTCAACTTTGTAGTGCATTTTCCCATTTATATACTTTCTATATAAGAAGCATGTGCTAATTTAATGTTATGAATGACAATCCATACAGCCATATGGATAAGGAGGCCCATCGTATAGCTTACCTTATTGCCGGGTATATCCGTAACACGCTTACCCATACAGAACATGAAGAATTAGATGACTGGGTAACCGCAAGTGATAAAAACATGAAGCTGTTTGAAGATCTGACGGACGAAAGAAATATTGAAGCTAACCTGCAGATGATGGAAAAAGTGGAGTCGGAGCGAATTTTCTCGGAACTGCAACAAAGCGGCCGATTTGAAAAACCAAAAGGGAGGAAACCACGGCTGATATGGATGTCTGCTGCAGCTGTAGCTGTTATTTTATTGGGCTTGTTTGCGGTGTGGCGTGCTGCAGATACCACACCCTCCCCCAATAATCAGTTAGCCACAACAAAAGCAGATATGCTGCAGCCCGGGAGTAACAGAGCAACATTAACATTACCGGACGGCGCCGTTATTGACCTGACCACCGTTAAAAACGGCTCTCTTTTATCGAAAACAGCAAATGTGTCTATACAAAATGACAGCACATTAGTATATGGTCACGCTGAAGCAGGAAATAACAGCATTGAAATCCATACCCTCTCCACGCCGGTAGGCGGGCAATTTATGGTAACGCTGCAGGATAGTACAAAAGTATGGGTGAATGCACAGAGTACATTACGTTACCCTGTAGCTTTTAAAGATCGCGAGAGAAACGTGGAGTTGACAGGTGAGGCTTATTTTGAAGTAGCCCACAACGCAAATCTGCCCTTTAGGGTTACACTGGCAGACAGCAGTACCGTAGCCGTATTAGGTACGCACTTTAACGTGCAGGCCTTCCCTGGTGAAAAAGTAAAGACAATTACATTAGTGCAGGGAAAAGTAATGGTACAGGCCGATCATAATCAGGCTGTATTAAACCCCAGCATGCAGGCTATAATTAAAAACAGGAGTATTGCCACAACTGCCAACGTAGATATAGAAGAGGTAACGGGCTGGAAAGATGGTTTGTTTGTATTTCATGATGCTCCTATTGAGGAAATAATGAGCCAGGTGGCAAGATGGTACAATGCCAAAATAGTTTACGAAGGCAGCATTAAGCAGCAGTTTAATGCTACCATACACAGGAGCGAGCCACTGTCAAAACTGCTATACCTGCTGGAGCTGAATGGATATGTAAAATTTAAAACTGAAAACAATACCATTTATGTATTACCCTGACGGATGAAGCTGACACCGGTTGACCCCGAATAAAAACCGGAAGTGTTACGAGCACCTCCGGAAAGCGTCTGGGCAACCCAAATTACATCTTGCGGAAACAAACTGTATTCAGAAACCCAAACAATGCAAATGTATGGAAATAGGCATTTCCTTTAAAAAGTACCGAAAGTATATTGCTATGAGGCTACTTTTTCTATTAACTCTACTGGGCACCCTTCAGTCCACTGCCCATAGCTACGGGCAGGCTACCGTAACACTCAACCTCAAAAATGAGTCTTTAGAAAAGGCATTCAAAGAAATTACCCGCCAAACCGGGTATACGTTTATTTACACGCGGGCACAGTTAAAGAACACTCACCCTATTTCAGCAAAGCTAAAGAGCACTACACTCAAAGATGCATTGGACTATTGTTTTCAAAGCCAGCCTTTATCTTATGCAATAGATGATAAGTATGTGATTTTAATTAATAAACCCGGAAGCACGTCTCCCTCACAAGACACCACAAAAACCGTCTCCGGAAAAGTGGTGGATGAAAATGGTACGGGCTTGCTAAGAATATCCGTAACCGCTGCTAAATCAAAAAAGGGTACATATACCGATGAAAAGGGGGAGTTCATTTTGAAAGACATCCCGGAAAACGAGGTGCTGGAATTTACCAGCGTAGGATACGATAAAGTGGAAGTTCCCGTTCACAAACAGTCTTTTGTAACGGTTACCATGAAAGTGACAGTAAGTATGCTCGATGAGGCATTAGTTATGGCTTATGGAAAAACATCCCGTAGGTTTAACACAGGCAGCATCAGCAAAGTGAGCAGTGAGGAAATTGCCCAGCAGCCGGTAAGTGACCCGCTCGCCGCCCTTCACGGCAAAGTGCCGGGACTGGTAGTAACGCAATCAAGCGGCGTACCGGGAGGAACTGTAATTATCCAGGTGCGGGGACAAAATTCTCTTAGCCAGCGGTCAGTACCATTGATCATTGTGGATGGAGTGCCGTTTGCTGCCAATAACCAGCCTGTCAATCTTCAGTTTTCTGTCCTTACTACCGGGTCAATATCAGGCCTTAGCCCTCTTTCCAGCATTAACCCACTTGATATAGAAAGCATAGAAGTACTGAAAGATGCCGATGCAACTGGCATATATGGCAGCAGGGGCTCCAATGGTGTTGTTTTAATTACAACCAAAAAAGGTACTGCCGGAAAGACTAAAGTATTTGCAAACTTCTACACAGGATGGAACAAAGCATCCAATCTGCCGGAAATGCTGAACACGGCAGAATATATAGAAATGCGTAGAGAAGCTATTGCTAATGATGGATTTGTACCGAACAATAATCCATCCCAGCGAGGCTATGCCCCTGATCTGTTCAGATGGGACACAACAAGGGAAACCAATTTCAGTAAAATGATGCTCGGCAATACTGCCCATACCTATAATGGTCAGGTTGGTCTCTCTGGTGGCAATGAAAATATCCAGCTTTTTTTAAGTGCCGGCTATAATAAAGAAGGTACTGTTTTCCCGGGTGATATGGGAGCAAACAAAATATCATTTGCTAACAATATCAGCTATACAAGCAAGGATAAAAAATTTGCGGCAAGGCTAGCTTCAAGTTACTCTAATGCAAAGAATAATCTTTTTAATACATCTATTTCATCGTTTCTTTCCATTCCACCAAATGCACCGCCGTTGTACACTGCCGATGGAATATTGAATTGGGAAGAAGATGGCTATTATTTTGCGAATCCATTAAGTTATTTAAAGCAAAAATATGATGCCGTAACGGATAATCTTCTTGCCAACCTGCAGTTGGAATACAAGATTGTAAAGGGCTTATCTGTTCGCAGCAGTTTCGGCTATAATTCAATGCAGGTATCTGAAAAAGTGATATATCCCATTGCAGCCCAAATTGCCATTTATGAGCCTACCGGGACGCTTAGCATTTCTGATAACTTTTTAAAAAGCTGGATCATTGAGCCACAAGTAGAATATGAAAGGATGATAGGAAAAGGCAGGCTGGATGTTTTCATCGGTTCTACCTTTTCGCAAAACAGGCAAAGTGCTGTATTGGTTGACGCTTCGGGCTATAAAAGCGACAACCTGTTAAATTCACTCAGTGCTGCTACATCAACTTACACCAATAATATTTTTTCCGATTATAAATACGCTGCCCTGTTTGGAAGGATAAACTATAACTGGGCTCAGAAATATATTCTGAACCTTACCGGAAGAAGAGACGGCTCAAGCCGCTTTGGCCCGGAGAGGCGCTTCGCAAACTTTGGTGCTGCTGGAGCAGCATGGTTGTTTAAGCAAGAGAAATTTATGCATAAAATACTGCCATTTATCACCTATGGAAAGATAAGAATAAGCTATGGGCTTACAGGAAGCGACCAGATCGGTAATTATCAGTATTTAGATACCTGGACAATTGACTATTACAATTACCAGGGTACACCTGCACTATACCCATCAGCCTTATATAACCCTCTTTATAGTTGGGAAACAAATAAAAAATTTGAAACTGCATTAGAACTCGGTTTATTTAAAGACCGCATTTACCTTTCTGCCGATTACTTCAATAACAGGAGTGGTAATCAATTAGTTCAATATGTTATTCCTTCACAAACCGGGTTTGAATATATTTTAAGCAATTTTCCTGCCATGGTGCAGAATAAAGGATTTGAGTTCCAGATTACAGCAAGTGCCATTCAATCAAAGCATTTCAACTGGTCTGTTTCAGCCAATATAACAATCCCATCCAATAAATTAATTTCATTCGAAGGATTAAGTTCTTCAGCTTATTCTAATGACTATGTTGAGGGTAGGTCATTGGCGGTGATATATAAGTTAAACTCTCTTGGCACTAATCCCGCAACCGGAGTTTTCGAGTTTGAAGATATCAACAAGGATAATGCAGTTTCTATTCCGGACGACTTTGTTGTTAAGGGAAATTCAGACCCCAGATACTATGGCGGCATCAGGAATACCCTTATGTTCAAAAAGATTGAGTTAGACTTTTTTATTGACTTTAAAAAGCAGACGGGTATTAACTACCTGTATTCATTATACCTCAATAATAAAATTCCGGGCTTTACTGGCGCCAATCAGCCCAAATATGTGTTGGAACGCTGGCAAAAGGCCGGAGATATATCAGAAGTGCAAAAGTTCACTACAGTCACAAATAGTGGTGTATATGCAGCCAGAACGATGTTTAGGTTCTATTCAAACGGAGTGTATAGCGATGCATCCTTTATGCGATTGAAAACAACATCCATTTCATGGCGATTACCTGCAATCATATTTAAGGTTATAAAAACCTATGATTCTAAAATATTTATTACAGGTCAAAACCTCTTTACTATTTCCAACTACAAAGGTACCGACCCGGAAGTACAGAACTATTATGCTTTACCTCCATTAAGAACTATCGCAGTCGGTATTAATGCAAATTTTTAAACAGGGTTGAAAATGAAAAATATTAAATACTCAATACTATTAGTGTTCCTGGTATATTCCACTACATATTGCAGGAAGTTTATTGAAGTTGACCCACCCATTAATAAATTGAGCTCTGACATTGTTTTTACAGATGTAGAAACGGCTACTTCGGCTGTATTAGGTATATATGCGAATATGATGACTACAATACCTGTCATATCCTCCGGAGGAGTAACGGTATATGCAGGTTTAGCTGCTGATGAGCTGTATAATGCAGATTTGGCAAATGTGCCGGCATCGGAATTTTTCAGCAACTCGATATCACTAACCAATTCGGTAATAGCAAATGACTTTTGGCTGAAAGGATTTAATATCATCTACCATGCAAATGCCTGTATTGAGGGGCTTGAAAATAATACTTATCTATCGTCAACCGTAAGGGATCAACTACTTGGTGAAGCTTATGTAAGCAGGGCATTCATCTACTACTATTTCGTAAACTTATTTGGTGATGTACCGTTGTTGTTAAAGACCGACTATATAGAAAATCAAAAAGCGGTGAGAACACCTTCTACCGCGGTGAATGAACAGATCATCACCGATCTTAAAAGTGCACAGACCCTTTTGAAAACTTCTTATCCTACAGATGGAAGAGTACGTCCTAATAAA
The DNA here is from genome assembly GCA_023957155.1 of Chitinophagaceae bacterium. Lineage (GTDB taxonomy): Bacteria > Bacteroidota > Bacteroidia > Chitinophagales > Chitinophagaceae > Agriterribacter. The sequence goes on from JAMLHK010000003.1 coordinate 107,000, forward strand.
TGGACCGCCACTGCATTACTTGCAAGAGTATATTTAACATCAGGACAGTGGGCATTATCTGAGCAGGAAGCATCATCCATCATCAATAGTGGAGATTATGTACTTGAGCCCGATCTAAACAATGTCTTTCTCGCTTCAAGCAGTGAAGCCATCTGGCAAATAATGCCAATAGCTAATGGATACAATACTACTGAAGGTATAGCTTTCATTCCTCCATCCTGGTCAGCAGGCCAACCAAATTTCCCTATAACAGTCCAATTGATCCATGCATTTGAAGAAGGTGACCTGCGAAAAATCAGATGGGTTGCATCCACAATAGTGGATGGGCAAACTTTTTACTATCCATTCAAATATAAAGTAGGGGAATATGGCGAGCCATTAACAGAATACTACATGATTTTTCGGCTGGCAGAGCAATATCTTATCAGGGCCGAATGCTATGCCCACCAGGGAAAAATTGATGAAGCAAAGAATGATCTGCATATGATAAGAGAACGGGCAGGCTTGCCTGCTGAACCAGCAAGTACTAATGATGAACTATTAACCGCAATAGCCAATGAAAGGCGGATTGAGCTTTTTGCAGAATGGGGGCATCGCTGGTTCGATTTAAAACGTATCCAAAAAGCAGCAGAAGTTTTAGCACCCCTAAAGCCGGGTTGGCAACCAACGGACACCTTGTTTCCCATTCCCACAGAGCAAATATTAAGAAACCCTTCTTTAACTCAAAATAAAGGGTATTGAATATAACCATTAAGCTTACGATAAATGACGTTTACAAAATATAAGATTGAGATACATGCATTCATTATAAATATATTGATATTATCGATCTCCACTACCCAATCACAGGGTATGCTGGTGGGTGACCGTATTTCAGATTTTGAGCTGAAGCAAATACTCAACTATTCTTCAGATAAAGCCCGATTAACAGATTTTACGAATAATAAGGCACTGCTGGTTGATTTTTGGTTTACCGCCTGTGCCTCCTGTATCGAAAGTTTCCCAAAGCTTGACTCGATTCAAAAAGAGTTTAAGGACGACCTGAATATTTTGCTGGTTACTTTTGAAACTAGGGAAAAGGTGCTTAAAACTTTCAGCACTTTAAAGAGGATAAGTCATATAAAGCTACCATCTGTAGTAGCAGATACATTGATGCATCTTGTATTCCCTCATACTTCCGCTCCCCATGAAATATGGATTGGCAAAGATGGTAAAATCAAAGCCATAACCGACCACAGAAGTGTTACCAGGAATAATATTAAGTCCCTTATTGCCGACAAGAAGTTGAATCTCCCAGTTAAAAAAGACAACATGGGATATTCGTTTTCTGATCCACTTATACAAAACCTTGACATAGATAAGATTTATAAATCCACGATAATTTCCTCTTATCAGCCAGGCTTACCAGCCTCTGATGGAATGTATATAAGCCCAGAGAATGGTTTTTTAAGAGCGCAGGCTACAAATGTTCATTTTCAGAATTTATATCAAATAGCTTATAACCAATGGGGGAATGGATTTAACTATAGCAGATTTATTATTGATAGCAGTGTGGTGGAGCGCATAAGGGAAACTCAAGACGAACAAAATACTTTTTGTTATGATAGCTGGTGGCGTGATACATCAAGGAACAAGGCGTGTGGTGAAATGCAAAAAGAACTGGATCATTTTTTTAATTTGAAAAGTTACCTGGAAAATAGAAAAATTCCTTGCCTTATTCTCAGGCGAGCAGGATCAAAGAGGCGATTTATTTCGGCAGATTCTTCTGGAAGAGGAGATGCATACTACGAAAAGGATACTTTCTTTCTTGAAAATGTATATTTAAAATATCCTATTAAAAATATATTCAATTATGGAAAATATTCATGGTCCCCATTTCAATTCATAGATGAAACAGGGTTTGGAGGGAGGGTGACCATACAGTTACCGAAAAAATTTGAAAGTATTAAACAAGTTAATCGTTTTCTTAAAGAATTTGATCTTGAAGTAGTCATTGAGGATAGGTGGCAGCATGTTATTGTTATAAATGACAACTAAGTGCTATAAATGGTCCATATTAGCCGTTTATGATTAGGTCTTTTTTCTCATGTTTTACTAAAAGAGAGGCTGCTTCATTCCTGAAGCCAGCCTCTCTTTGTGATACCCGTTTTAAGGTTTTTTAAGATCTGTTATGTGAGTACCTGCTGGTTGGTTATCGGGCGTTTTTGCAGACCAAACTTCTGCACAGAAAACCCTGTTTATGCCTGGGCAAAGCTTACTTTTTAATGTCATTGTATCAGACGCACTATCAATGAAATTTCCGGAAGCATCAAATGCATATACAGTAGCAGTTGGAGCTTCCTGTGACGAGGGTGATGTTGTAAACGCAAACGTAATTGCCGCCACCACCAGTGCCAGCAATGCAAAACCAATTTTTTTCATAATACTTCGTGTTTTGATTAAAACAATATGTGCCTACTTTTTTATGCAGGTGTTCGGCTTATCCTGTCTATTGCAATAGTATTTTTATTAAATCCCCCAGTTAAAACTGCCCAAAAGGCAAGACCTGATAACGCTATATTTACTGCGAGGTGCTGTTTCCACGACAACGCCTTCATAATACCGCCGCAATTGCAGGGCCGCTCACCGGCAAAAAACATCAGATAGCTTACATACAGCGTAAATGCAACCATTAAAAACAAAGATGCCCAAAGCCCAACCCTACGGGTGGCAGCAACAACCAGCATGGCTACTATTATCAATTCAATAACCGGAACGGCTACTACGACAAAATCCGCATGGTATTTAAGGATGGGCGATTGCCCCAACGCAATCCTGAACGTGGGATAATCTATCAGCTTATTCACCGCCGTATAGGTAAACAGGATAATAAAAATAACGGAAGCAATGCCGGCAACAGGTATATTTCTCAGCGCTGTTCGCATACTGATATATTTATACCGTAAATTTTAAAAATGATTTTTACATTATTTCAGTAAAGGTGTTTGCAAATACACTCAAAAGTTTTGCAACCGGAATTATTTTCTGCGTAAGTCACCCGGGGTAACACCAAACTGCTTTCGGAAGGCGGTAATAAAATTGGTAGTAAGGGGATAACCTACCAACCTGGATATCTCTTTAATGGGTTTATCCGTATTTAAAATAAGCTCTCTGCCATGCTGTAGTTTTTGCTCATGTATCCATTGGCTAATACTGGTATTATAATACTGGCGAAACCCCTTCTTAAGCTTGTACTCATTTAGTGCTACCTGCTTTGACAAGCTTCTTATAGACGGAGGTTTACTGGCAATATGTGACAATAATATTTCCTTAGCTTCCTGAATACGGCTTATCTCCCAGGGAGTAAATGATAGCTGACCATTCTGCCTGAAAGCATTTTCAAGCATACAGTAGAGTAATTCCCTAACCTTTAGGTCAAAATAAAACTGCCGCGAAGTTTCATTATAGGGACACTTTAACAACTGGTTCGTTATCTCTTTAATGGTGATGGGAATACGAAAAGACTTTGGCGTAATAAATACACCAGGGTCAGCACCGATTATTGATTCTAATTCCGGGAAGAAAGGAACCAGCTCTTCCAGCAACACCGGAGAATAAAACACATCCATGACCTGAAATTCTTTGTCTTCTCCAAAAAATGAACTGCAATCTGAAGGCTGTGTATAAAAGCACATATATTGCCCTTCTCCGAGATGAGCTTCACCCAAACTAACTAATGTCTTGCACGTACTATTTTTAAACATGAGGTTTCCGTACAAACCTTCCGCACGTATCCATCCTTTCGCAAAAAGCTGTCGCAGAAATTTCCCAATGATAAACCGGATATTATATTCCTCACCCTGTAGCTCCTGCACAATGAGCTCCGAGAGATCAGATCGGGCGGAATAACAAGCCGCTCCTGCCAACACAGAACCTCTGTAATTACCCGGAAGGCCATTAGCAAACACAATTGGTTCTCCATGCTCAGCCGATAGGTTAAATATGTTTGCCATAGACTATGGTGTTTAGGGAAATGAACGACCGGTTACGTACCCGTTAAGCTATCCTCCCGGTTTCAAATACTTCATTCAAATTTAATCTTTCATTTTTAAGATTTCCAACATTCTCATTACTATTACACCACAGCATGGAATAAATACACCCTTTGCCCGCTCAAAAGAAAGGTTCATATCTGCAAAATAAAAAAACAGTCTGGTAATCCTCACTGAAAAGCCCCTCAGTATGTTACCTTTCCACAATCAGCACCCCCTTCATTATCCGCCAGTGCCCGGGGTAAGAACAGATGTAAGGATACTTTCCCGGGATATCCGGCACCCTGAATTTTAAGCTGAATTTTTGATCCGGGTTTACTAAGGGCGTAGCATAAAGCACTTCCGGTATATCGGGAATATATTGCTGCTTCAAGCCACCGGGGCTTTCAGCAAGCTTATCAGCAGCCAGCCCCACTTTTTCTGTGGTGCCCGGCGCCAACAGTAAAAAGTTGTGCTGCATAAAATCAATATTATCCAGAACAAGCTCCAGCACACTACCGGCCTTGGCGTGAAGCTCGTCTAAAGCAAACTTCATTTCATGCTGAACGGTTTTCAATACAATAACCTGGTCCGGTTTGCCCAGATCCACTTTCGCCGATTCGGCAAACAGGGTTTCCAGCTTTATATCTTTTACATCGCTATCTTTTAAATTAGAATTGTCCGGGTAATTGCCTGCTTTTTTCTCTCCCTTTGACCAATAATCCTGTCCTACCCTTAACCCGTTTTGTCTTAATGACACATCAAATAATCCTCTTACTTTAGCTTTCAATGCAGGTTTGTCATCTACTACTAACTCCATCGTACCATCTTTTAACAGCCGGGTTACAAAAGTAAACCGGTCACTCACCGGAGCTTTTATAACGGTAGATTTACCGTTCTGGTTTACCTGGTAATACAATACCTTATTTTCATCAACATAAACCGCATAACCATTGGTTATATTTCCCTGGGCAATAATAGCTCCATACATACCCGGCTTCAGTTCTACTCTTGCTGTTATATATATTTCTTTACGTGACAAATCGGGCAGTTGGTTACTCCAGATACTTTCTCCCTTTGATAAATACAACTGGTCAATCTTATTTCCCATTAATATGCGATGCACCAGTTGCGCTTTACCCAGCTCCGGCTCTGTCTTCACACCCGCCTCCTGCATGGCTTTTAAAAAGCCGCCGTAATGCACACGTGAAGCGATATACAGAGCTTTCTGGATCCACCGGTCTTCCGTATTTATAGTAGGATGGCTTGCCAGTTCAAACAATTTCTTACCGAGAATTTCAGATTCCGGCAGGTCACAGATCTTCAGGATGGCCTGCAGAATAACCTGCCTGTTGCTATCGGTAAACAAAGAGGATATCCGTATCAGCTCCGCTGTTTCCGCTGTGGGAGGCAACACCCTGACAGCGGTCTTTCTTACACCTGCAGAAGGATGAGAAAGCGCTCCAATGGCTGCATTCAATGCCTCCTTTCCGGATTCCCATGCGTCTAATCCATCAAGTGTCCACAAGGCATGTACAGCAGCCGGATTTAATCCTATCGCATCAACGCTCTTGTTATTCACCAGCTTTACCAGGTCCGGGACAACAGACAAATCCTTGTTCTCCACCAGCAACCGCTGGGCAGTAGTACGCCAGAACATATTATCATCGCTCAACGCCTTAATGAGACCGCGCTTATCTTTTTTATCCAGCTTACGTGTTGCCGCTTTGGAAGATTGCACAGGTTGTACATAATAAATCCTTCCATTCACAGAATCCCGCAAAGGATTGATGTACGCATTTCCTTTGCCATTGGCAAAACCTTCCGGGGTGGGGTTATGCTGAATAATAAAGTTATACCAGTCCAGAAACCAGACATTCCCATCCGGCCCTACCTCAGCCTGTATCGGGCCAAACCATTCATCGGCACTGGTAACAAAATTCCAGCCATCTTTCCCTTCTTTAAAAGAAGCACCGTCAGGTTCAATCGCCACCTGGTGTATCACCCTTCCGGTAGGCTCATTCACAAAAGCAACCCGGTTCCAAAAGCTCCGCGGATACTTCCTCGCCGTATAAAGATTATGACCTGCTGCAGAAGTAAATCCATTATGCACATCCACCTGCCTCAGATTTTTAGTAGCCACATGCATCCGGTAATGACTTTCGATTTTTTCAATCCCGGTTTCTCTATTTAATGATGCCTTTTCGAGATACCTGTAGGGTATAACAAACGCTGCGCTGTGTGTATTGTTGGCGGTAGATAGAAAAGCATCATAATCTTCTGAAAACCCTAACCCCCAGGTATTGTTGCTCGTATTACCCAGCCACTCGAATGACCTGCCATCTGTTGAGATTGCATAAAGTCCCTGCCCATAACTCAGCGTATCCGCCCCTGCCGGCACCTTCACGCCGGAATAGCCTACCGTGCCCCATATCCGGTTATCGGGGCCATACCTCAGGTTAGAGGGACCTGCATGGGTATCAAAGGTACCCCACCCGGGAAAGATCGTTTCACGGATATCGGCTCTGTCATCTCCGTCCGTATCCTTCAGGAAAATAAAATCAGGAGCCTGGGAAACAACGATGCCCCCGTTTGAAAAAACAAAGCTTGTGGGAATATTCAGGCTGTCTGCAAACACGGTAAACTTATCCGCCTTACCATCGCCATCCGTATCTTCCAGTATTTTGATCATATCTCTCCCTTCTTTTTTGTTCTCCCTGACCATGTTGGGATAATCAACTGTTTCGGCAACCCATAGCCGCCCTCTTTCATCCCACGCCATGTAAATAGGCTTATGAATATCAGGTTCGGAAGCAAACAGCTTCAATTCAAATCCAACCGGCACCTGTAGCAGTTTCATGGATTCCTCCGGCGTTAGCGGATGCTGGAATCTTGGCGGCGGATCTCTTCTTTCATAATTCGGGATCACCGCATCTTCATATTTCACTTCGGGCATAGCATAGGCATTATGCAATGCAGCAACCCTGTCACCAACTGCCCATACAATACCATTATATACCAGTTGCAGAAAGCCGGGGTTAGTAAACGTCTTTTCATTGTGACCATACGCCGTATAAAACACCCTGCCCTCACCATAATTCCGCACCCAGGTATACGGTTCGTGATGATCTCCTTCCACCCGTTCGGAAAGCACTTCTATCTCTTTACTGATCTTATCATGCACGTAAGTCTCATCTTCCGTGGAAAAGGCAGGTAAATCCTTCATTACGGGGTGACCGGGTTTTACGATAACGGCAGTAAAAGAATCATACTGATGTGTTTTAAACTGTCCCCCGATCAGATCCACTACTTCCGGTGAATTACGGAAACACCACGATGCGCAATGCAATGGGATAAATCCTTTGCCGGAACGCACAAATTCCAGCAAAGCCTTCTCCTGCAAAGCAGAAATACTATCGTGATTTGCATAAACGATCAACCCGTCATACCGCTTAAAATCATCGTTAAGCATATCATCAGGGTCAGTGGTATACGTAATATTAATCCCTTTCTTAAAATACTCCTGCATCAATATTTCTGCCAGTTGCTCGGAATCATGATGCTTGCTGTTGTGCCCGAGGAACAGCAATTCAATACGGCGTGGCTGGTCCGCTTTCTTTTCTTGTCCACAGGAATAAAATAGCGCTGCTCCCAAAACAATACAAAGCAGGGACAGCAGGACATTATGTTTCATTTGTTCAATTTTATATTAGCCAATAACCCGGATTAAGGACGAACAATTATAGCGAAGATCAACTATCTTCATACGGTTACAAATCCTCCACATATCGCTGCAGTATACACTAAGACAGGGTAAATTCCGGGAGCCTGATAATTTCGCCGCCTCTCTTTGCCGACTCATGCGCCAGTATACCTACACAAGTGATATTCGCAGATTGTCTTGCATTGGGAAAGGGTTCACGCTTTTCTACCAGCGCACTTATAAATTCGTGTACCAAGTGCGGATGAGAACCGCCATGCCCGGCACCCTGTACAAAAGACAGGTGCTGATGCTCATCGGTATCATACACCCCACCGGTAGTAAACCGCTGAACAGGCTCCGGCAACAAATGCGCATAATCCGGCGATTGTACTTCTTCCGGAATTTCCGGCTCCGGGCGCTTGGCAGTATGGATTACCAGCGGGCGGCCTTCAATCAATGGCCATTCAACCGATTTTTTTGAACCATACACCTCAAAACTTTCACGGTACTGGCGTGCCGTGTCAAACAAAGAACGGTATACATGTGCACTGATATCCGAATTTCTGAACTTGATATGTGTACTCTCAACAGCATAAGGAGACTGGTAAAATGCATGCAGCTCTTCCCGGATGGTTCCCGATCCGAAGCAGGAAACATATTCCGCCTCTGATCGTGTTAAACCCAATACCGGCCCCACGCAGTGAGTGGCGTAATACATAGGAGGCAATCCCGGCCAATAGTTGGGCCATCCATCCATTTCCTGCTGGTGACTGGCTTTTAAAAACTGGATTTTCCCCAGCTCCCCCTTCTCATACAATTCCTTCATAAACAAAAACTCCCGTGCATATACCACGGTTTCCATCATCATGTACGTAAGCCCGGTATCTTTTACCGCCTCTACAATTTGCCTGCACTCTTCCACTGTAGTAGCCATAGGAACCGTACAAGCCACATGCTTACCTGCTTTCAATGCCTTCAAAGATTGAATGGCATGATCGGGAATGGGCGTATTGATATGAACGGCATCTATATTGGGATCCTTCAATAATTCGTCATAATCCGTATATCTTTTTTCAATGCCAAAGGCATCCCCTGTTTTATCTAAATTTTCTTTATTGCGCTGGCATATTGCATACATATTGGCATTGGGATGCCGCTGGTAAATAGGAAGAAATTCAGCGCCGAAGCCGAGTCCTGCAACGGCAACATTGATTTTGGAAGATGGCATAAAGCAATAGTTTTTATCTTAAACAATGATCATAAAATAGGAAAAACATTGAAATTAAGAAAAAATTAAAGCGCGGAGTTAATTTTTCATATTCAGGATAACATGGATCAAAGCAGGACCAGGTTGAATGTAACATAAGTAACGAATAAAATGAAGGTAATTCCCGATTTTTACAGTATGAAAAAATGGTTGACAGATAATAAGTTTTGGTTAGCCGGTGCAATAGTCGGGAGTATAGGCGGTTATTTTTACTGGAAACTGGTTGGATGTAATAGCGGAACCTGTGCCATTACATCCAACCCGCGAAACAGCACTGTTTATTTCGGGATAATGGGCGCTTTACTCTTCAGCCTATTTAAAAAACATACAAAAGACGTTGCGTAACAAAAAATAAATTACTATGTTTAAGACAATATCCTCAAAAAGTGTAGAGTGGTTCAGCCGCATACTGCGTTGGGGGTTGGGTATTCTTTTTATGACGGTCGGATATATATATTTCCGGGAAGGGGGTTGGCCGGCTATTGTATTTGGAATCGCATTTTTCGTCACAGGTTTCTTTCGCCCGAAAAGATGTATAGACGGCAGTTGCGAGATCCCTGATAAAAGCGGAAAAAACAATACGCGCTTCATTTAAAGAAACATCAATACAGGCTCGGTTATGAAAAAAATTTCTCCGCTCTTTATACCCCTGATCATCTTTTCCGCTCTTCTATCGTCCTGCAGTCAACCGGCAGGAAGCATTACAACAGAAGAGGATTACCGCCGTATGGGAGACAGTATTATAAAAGCAACGTTTGATACCTTGCGAAATGCGTTAACTTCTGCCATGCAAAATAAAGGTGTGGCAGGGGCGGTACAATATTGCAATGAAAACGCCTATCCGCTTACGGCTACATTAGCTTCCGAAAAGATCAGTATTAAACGGGTTGCTGAAAGATACCGAAATCCACAAAACGCACCGGACAGCATGGATGCCATACAATGGGATATTTTTGCATCGGCAAAAAAAAGTGGCGATTCTTTACGTTCCGCTATTGTTACTGAAAAAAATATAATCCGCTACTATAAGCCCATATTCCTGCAACCCACCTGCACCGCCTGTCACGGAGCAAGCGGCAGGGATATACCACAAGCAGCGGCAACCATAATTGACTCTTTATATCCCCATGATAAAGCAAAGGATTTTGCCGTGGGAGACTTAAGAGGTATGTGGAAAATTTCATTCAGACAGTAATGAACGAAATGCTGCAAAGCGTGTTGCTTTTTTTAGCTCCGATCTCAGAGGAAAGACCCCTATACTTACTTTAAGCGCTTCTCCCGGTATACTTTCATCATACTACTGTACATCAAGCAGCTCCAAGGTATAGATAAGAATAGAATTTGCCGGTATAACGACATTACCCTGCAGGTCGGTCTGATCAACCTGACCATAACCCATGCTGGGAGGAATAAAGAGTTTGATTTTACCGCCGGGTTTAATGTATTTAAGCCCTTTTTGCCAGCCGGATATCAAACCGCCCAAACGAAATTGTACCGGCGTGCCGTCTGTTGCCGCAAATACCTGGTCATTAGTAAAACTTCCGGTATAATTTACGATAATGAATGAACACACATCAGCCACTGTACCCGTTCCTGCATTCTCAACGATATAATATAAGCCCGATGCATCTTTCTCCGCAACGATACCCTTGCTTTCCAAATATTGCTCAACAGCTGACACTTCGTTGTCGGGAGCCTTTACACTCAACTCCTTGTAAGGGCATTCAGCTCCTTTCTTCAGGCATGAAGCCAACGTAATAACTGAAAACAGAACAAAACCGTAAAGGGAAATTTTTCTCATATTTTTTCTTTAAACCAATGATATATACACGTATCAAAACGTTGCGTCACTATTTTGTTTTAACATCATAATTTTTTTTCCTCCTGCTTTAACTCAAGGTAACGCTGTTCATTCATGTCCCACCTATGCCGCTTATGAAATATAGCAAAAAAAACAGCTATGGCCAGTACCGCAATAATTAATACCAGGGGACTGGATTGGGCATTGCCAACCATAACGGCTCTTTTATGCCATCCTGATAAATAATTTATTATGATGGGTAAAGCAATCAACAAACCCAGCGGAAGTCCGATGAGTAACTGGTGAAACGTCTTTTTTTGCCGTAACCGGTTTTGTTCCCAATACGCCATAAATGCCTTTTCTTCTTCACTCAACATGGACATAAAAAATTTCTGCAAATATAAGTAAGTTGCCAAAGCTGAACGGATATAACCGGATTCTGTCCCCTTACATTTAATATTTTTGTAACTTGTGCCAGGGAACCGGGATATTATTTCATTATACTATAAAAGCCAAGATTTTGAAGATAACATATTTACTGGGACAATACCTGCTTCAACATAAAAAGATGCGCTTACAGGGCATTGGTGAATTTGTATTAGATGATTTTTACGAAAACCCGTTTGAAAATGAGAAAGGAAAAATCCGGCTTCCTGAAAACAGTATACAATTTGTACCCGACAGGAAAGCAGGTGAAGATGAGGGACTCATCAGCTTTATAGCAGAGAAAACAGCCAAAATACGATCACTGGCATCATCCGACCTGGAAGATTTTTTAACCGGGGGGAAGCAATTGCTGAATATCAGCAAGCAATTTTATATAGACGGACTGGGTACTTTAATTTTAAACGATAACGGAAATTACAGCTTCCGGCAAAGTAATGAAGCCATAGTAATGGCTGCTTCCCAGGAACCGCATCCCGCCGGCTATACTGAAAAGAAAGACGAAAAACAAGAAAGTATATCATTCAAAGACACGTATCTAAAGCCCGGGCACCATACCGGCAACATGTTCCGGAAACCGCTGATCATCTTCGCTTTGATCCTGGGACTGGCCATTATCGGAGGGGTTGTGTATTATTTTTTCCACGAATGGCAGGGGAATAAATCCACAAACCATAATGTGATGGAAGATATCCGGCCGGTGATGCCCGACCCGGTAACCGTACCAACCGACACACTATCAACCCGCACCGACAGTACGACTGCATTAACCCCCGCCGGCATCGCTTCCTATAAGGTGATCATTGAAACCACCGGTCGCCAGCGGGCATTAAGCAGGTATGATACTTTACGAAAATGGGGGCATCAGGTGCAACTCAGCACTAAAGACTCCCAAACCTTCAATTTATATACCACCATCACCGGGCCTTTATCTGATACCGCTCGCAGCCGCGACTCCATTTCCCGGTTTTTTGGAAGAAAAGCCAGGATCGAATTAAAGTAAAAAAAGGTGGCATTATCTCAAAAATATTTACCTACTGTACTTTAACCTATTTTACATCTGCCTTTTTTCAATAGACATTAAATACATCTTTAAAAAAACGAAAAAGCGGAGCATAAAAATACTCCGCTGTAATAAATAGAATCAGATGGACAGGGTGTGAGCTTTATATATTTTCAACCTTCTGCTCTTGTTATTTATCCCACCAAACTCGTGATTTTAAATCATCAGCTCCTAACCACTGTACAGCCTGATTGTAATTGTCCACATTTATCCGTGTCTCATCGGCAGGATACAAGCATCTTCTGGCAATATAACCTGGTCCCTGTGTACCCACCACAATACCCGGGAAACCGGTCCTTCTCCATTCGAACCAGGCCTCAAAGCCTACAAAATACAGTGATAGCCATTTCTGGCGGGCAATTTTTTCAAGCTTCTGCTCCTGCGTGCCGGTATAGGCAACGTCTGACTGAGTATAATAGCTGTCACCAGGGATAACATCCTCTCCTTTCAGCTTGAGATAGGAAGCGGCATATCTTGTACCTACTCTCCCGGCGTAATAAGCAAACTGGTCTTTGATGCCATTCAGATAATAAGCCTCCGCAGCCGCGGCTCCCCCGGATATGTATCCCTTTTCAGCGGCTTCTGCCAGATTGAACTGCTCCTCCGAATAGGTTAAAATAATTCCCTGTGTTGCATCTCTTGAAGCCAGATCAGGAGAATAGGAACGGGGCGCCCAAAGTATTCCGGGTGCAGAAAAATTCCGGGGATCTCCCAGCGGTCCATTTGCATTCACTCCTCCAACATAATCAAAACCTGCCGGATCGGGATTGGTACCCACCACACTTACCTGGGTAGGGAGTGCATAAACAGGTAAACGCGGATCATTAAGCAGTTTTAAATTATCTACCAGGTTTTTAGACACCCGGGTGCTGGTTACATAATCACTCGCGCTCCTGGTAAATAACGGACTTGAATTACCATCATTGTCTGCAATATACTGTAATGCTGCCTGATCGGCATTTGATGTAAATAAAGGATATTTACCCGGGTTGTTTAAAATATTAGCCAGGGCAGACGAAGGATCAACCTGTTTAGACTGGCGCATCAATAAACGGATCATCAGCCCGGTTGAAAATTTTTTCCACCTGCTGATATCTCCACTAAAAAGAATATCCCCTTCCACCTTCTCAGTGGTTGATCCGAGCAGGGTGCTGGCCTCTTCGAGGTCGGCAAGCAATCCCTGATATATGGTTTGCTGCTGCTCATACTTCGGCCTGTTGATCCCCTCTAACTTAGCATTTGCAGCTTCCCGGAAAGGAATCGGTCCATATAAATCGGTAAGGTTCTGAAACATCCAGGAACGCAATACCAACGCTATACCTTTGTAATTACCCATTCCGCCTGCATCGGCTATCGAGATCACTTCATTGAGATCGCGGATATAGTCATAATATTTCCACAGAAAAAGCCCGCTCGCATCTGCCCGTGCCCAGTTACTGAAGTCACCGCTGAAATTATTATAATTCATATCCCCTACTATTACCCCCATTCTATAAGAGCTGCTAAAATTATCGTTAACCGATCCCCGGATAACGTTGGTAAACAGTACACCCGGGGTGGTAATTTTTTCAGGAGAGTTAGGATTACTGTTGATCTCTTCAAAATCCTTTGTACAGCTTACAAGGAAAAGGAAGAAGAAGAATATAACCGGTTTATACTTTTTCATAATGAATAGTTTTGGAGATGTTAAAAATTCAGGTTAAGACTAACGCCCACCTCTCTCATGGAAGGAACACTCATATTTTCAAAGCCCGGAACCAGGCCGCTGCCCGTAGTGGCTACAGCAACTTCAGGATCAAAATGCTGATTGCTCTTCGGCCTGAATAGTAAAAGATTTCTGCCTGTTAAGGAGATCTTCGCGTTTTTAATAAAACTGCTGCTGATCAACTTATACGGTAAGCTGTATCCTACAGATAATTCACGTAATTTAAAGTAAGTGGTACTGAACAACTGCGCTTCGGAAATATGATCCATCAGCCCCTTCACCATTGACCGGATATCGGTACCATATACACCGGCATCTAACTTACCTTTATCGCCTGTTGAATTGGGCTGGTAGGAGCCATCCGGCATCAGCGCTGCACCCTCCGCGTAATAAGGCGCGCTGTATTCTGTGCCGGGAGCTCTTTCACCTCGTCCCATGGCACTTTCTATCAACTGCCCGGATCCATTGGCTTTGTTATAAAACCGGGAAATGAATTTACCACCCATCTGCCCGGCAAACAGGAAATTCAAATGAAAATTCTTATAAGTAACCTGGTTGTAAAAACCGCCGATCCAGTCGGGGTTGATGTTACCCAGGTACATTTCTTCCGGTGCTATCATCGCTTTCCCGTTAGTGCCGATAACGATCTGCCCTTTTAAAGGCCCGTCAGGAACCCTCCTGTAACCCGGCCCCCATATAGCGCCCATTTTTTCTCCCACTCTTGCCTGTATAGAAGCATCTTCACCAGGTGCGGCCTGTACAATTTTATCTACTTCTGGATCCAGCGAAATTACTTTTCCTACATTGTGCGACCAGTTGACGCTGAAGTTCCACTTAAACCCTCCTGCTGTGCTCACTGGCGTGGCGGAAAGCATTACTTCAACACCGGAGTTTTTGATCTCCCCCGCATTAATGATGCGCTTCAGTTGACCAGAGCTTTGAACCATTGTCAGGTCAATCACCTGGTTCCTGGAACGGATATCATAATAGGTAACATCCAACCCTAACCGGTTATTAAAGAAGCCGAGCGAGGTTCCCACCTCATAGGTTGAGGTGATCTCCGGTTTCAGATTTGCATTCTTCAGTACGGCATCCCCAATCAGGGAGGGATTGCTCCCCCACAAAGCGCCGTACCCGTATGTATTATAAAGCGCATACGGGTCTGTATCATTACCTACCTGCGCCCAACTAAACCTCAACTGTGCCTGGCTTATAGCGGCAGGAAGAGTTAATATATCTTTAATGTTGGTATTTAAGCCTACGGAAGGGTAGAAATAAGAATTATTGTTGGAGGGCAAAGTGCTCGACCAGTCGTTGCGTGCAGTTACGTCTAAATATACAAGCCCTTTATAATTAAGGTTTGCCATGGCGTACACACTGTTGATCCTTTTCCTGTAACTATAATTTTTCGGAGGTGTTAGTTCGGAGGTGTTAGACAAATTATAAATGCCGGGTATCAATAGTCCATTATTATACCCGTTAAGGTTCCTGCCATTTTGATCGAAGCGGTTAGCGCCGCCGGACAATACATAACCCAAATCACCATCTGCCGCTTCTCCGTTATACGTTAAAAGCAGATCGCTGTTTCTTTCCTGGTATTTGATGACGGTTTCCTGGTAAGCACCTTTGGGCTGGTCGGCCGTACTGACTGCCCATTTCATAGGACGGAAATCATAATACCAGTCATCTGCCGTGCGAAGCTTTAACTTCAGCCGGTCGGTGAAAGCGTATTCAAAAGCAATATTCCCGTATAGCCTGTCTTTATCCTGGGCCTTGGTATTTTCATACATCAGGAAAAAGGGATTATTGTGATTTTCTCCATAATTAAACTGGAACTGGCGGAGTCCTTCATAACCAGCCTGCCAGTAATCGCGAAGGGCATTGATATCCACCTGCCTTGTCATCCAGGTAAAAATATACATAAAGGTATTTCGACCGTAACCGTTATCGGGGCGGTTAGGGCTTTTCTGCTTCATGTAATTAAAATTGATGGATGAGCTCAATTTATTGGTGAGCTTATAGCTGCCGTTGAAGCCTACCTGGTAACGGTCGAGATTATTGTTAGGTATTACGCCTTTATCATTAAGCGAGGTAAGAGAAAGCCTGTACGTACCCTTGTCGTTACCTCCTGATAAAGCGAGATTATTATAAAACTTATTCCCTGTATTAAAGAAGTCCTTGATATTATCAGGATGGGAAACCCAGGGTGTTGCAATCACATCTCCCCGGTTATTGATCGCCACATCACCTCCCCGGAAACCGCCGGTAGTGGGAGAAGTAACCTGCTTTTCCAATGTATTATTGTCTAAACGGGGACCCCAGCTTTCGTCGTAAGAATCCTGCACACCGCCGGGGTAAATGGACCAGGAGGCACCGAAATTGGAGCCTGAGTATTTCCCATCCCTACCCTGTCCGAACTGGTTCTGGAATTTAGGCAGCCAGGCCACTTCCTGGGCAAAATAATAAGTATTGAAACTCACATCCATACCTTTGCGCGCACTTCCCTTCTTTGTAGTGATCACAATAGCGCCATTGGCTGCACGCGATCCATACAAAGCAGCCGCCGCCGGGCCTTTCAGCACGTTCATTGATTCTATATCAGCCGGATTGATCTCAGCCGAACTATTCCCGTAATCTGCGTTGGCACTTGTATTGCTCACTCCATCGTTGCCCACCGGAACTCCATCTATTACAAAAAGCGGCTGATTTTTTTGCATGTTTAAAGACGACTCACCCCTGATGACCATCTTCGAGGAAGACCCCACCGCTCCCGAGCTTGATATCTGTACCCCTGCCACTTTTCCGGCAATGCCATTTACGAAATTAGATGCCGGTGATTCATTAAGCTGGGCGCCATCAATCCTTTGCGTGGCATATCCAAGCGATTTCTTTTCCCTCGAAATACCCAGCGCAGTCACTACCACTTCCGACAATCCCTTTTTATCGGTTTCGAGCCGCACATTAGCTATCCCGCTGCTGCCGGCAGCAACCTCCCGTGTGATGAATCCTACAGACGAAAAAACAAGGATAGCATTGTTACCGGCATCTATACTGAACTCACCATTCGCATTGGTAACCGCGGAAGTACCGGCACCTTTTACCTGCACTGTAACGCCCGACAAAGGACTGCCGTCTTCATCCGTCACTCTTCCACTGATAATAGCCAATCCGGCAGAAGGCGCAAAGCTCAGTATTACCAGCTCATTATTATTAATCGTATATCCCAGTCCGGTGCCTTCCAGTATGCGGCTCATCACTTCTTCTAAAGCCGCCTTCTGTACCCTGATCGTAACCCTGCTGTTTTCAAAAACAGGATCATCGGTGTACAAAAACCGGTAATCCGAATGTTTTTCAATAAGCGTCAACACATTTCTTAATGGTTCCTTTTTTACAGAGAGAGAGATTTCTTTTTGCGCATTAGCTAAAAGAGCGATTTGTAAGCTTAATAACGTGGTAATAATGAAAGAAACTTTCATAATGAACTTCCATTTCAGGGAATGAAGCAGTCCTTGCCTGTCCCAATTAGTTTTGGAAAAATGCATACCTTTAATTGTTGAGTTGAATAATAAGGGAACATAATACCTGTTCCCGTTTGCTTGACAGGGAGGTGTTGGCGCATCTCCCTTTTTAATTTCAGATCATAAATATTTTTTTAGTATTAATAAATATTTTTAGCTGCTATAAATACAAGTTGCTCTCTTCTGCTGTCAACACGAAAAACCTCACAGGCTGAAAGCACTGACTTAGCCATAACATAATATAGCAGTCTTTAGCGCCGGCCTGCTTTTCCGATGATCACCTCCCTGTTTTCCATCCTGTATTCAAATGGTGTGATCTGCCTTAGCGCATCCAGTGCTTCCGTGATGTTTTCCTTTTCAAAAGAGCCGGTAAAAGTGATCTTCGTTAAGCTTTCATCATCAAACCGTACAGACACGTTGTACCAGCGTTCCATTTTGTGTGCCAGGCTGAAAAACGGTTCCCTGTTAAAGACCAGCTTGTTCTGTATCCAGGCGATCTCACTGATGCTGCTGTCGGAAGGATTTGTTCTGACCTTTCCCAGGATAAACAGCTCTTCCTTTTCGGGCAGGGCGGGCGCATCTTTCCCCGGTGATTTGATGGTGGGCACTTTACCGATCACGATCTTCTCGTTGGGGCGCAGCAATATTTTCCTTTCCTGATCATTTTTAGAGCATACTTCTATAGCGCCCCGTATCAGCGAAGCCTCCACGGTGGAATCTTCCGCATATGCTTTCACATTAAAAGCCGTTCCTTTTACCCTGATATCCACATTGCCGGCATGCACCGTCAATGGCACTTTTTCATTCCTGGCTATATCAAAAAAAGCTTCCCCGCTTAAGTATATCTCGCGTGTACCAACACCAAAATCCTTATTGTAGGAAAGCTTGCTCCCCGTATTAAGTATGACAGTGGAACCATCGGGAAGATGTATCGTACTTTTGGATTCGTTATTAGTCACTACTTCATTAAGCGAGGTGCTTAGCGGTGCTGCCGGCTCATTGGTATACAAAAAGAACCACGAGGCCATCATTATAACAAGCACAGCCGCTGTTAGCAGGCGGTACCCTCCTCTTTTTCTTTTTACTTCCCCCTGGGGCTCCTCTATACATTGGCTTACCGCAGCAGTATTTTCGGATCTTATTAAAAGTCGCAGCATATCCGCACTCTTTGCCTCATCTGCTTCAGAGGTCATTTTCTGAAGCGGTATGGACTGCAGCTCATCCAGCCATTCATTTAAATGAATGGCTTCTCCGGGCTGCTGCAATAAACGGTTCAGCTCGGAAAGCTCGTCTGCAGATAGCTCATTGTTATATTTCCGGGCTAATAATTCCCATATCCTCGAATCAGGCATATTACGCTACAGGGTTTATAAACAGAAGGATACCTCTGCCGGGCGTTTACCCCCAAAGAATATTTTTTTCAGGAAGAAAAAGAGAGCGGAACAGACTGGCTCAGCTTCTTTAAAGCAATACTCATCTGGTTTTCAACAGTTTTTTCAGAGAGACCAAGAAGTCCGGCCACTTCGCGGTATTTAAGTCCGTTCTCCTTCACAAGAGTGAAAATGAGCTTACACTGAGGAGGCAACAGACGAATAGCACGATTAATTCGTCTGCACATTTCAGAACTTATCAAGATATCATACGGAGTTCTTACCATTACACATTCAATATCATGCAACGCCGTTAAAACGTCAGCATGTTTGTTCTGTTTGCTGAGTTGTTTCAATGCACGGTTCTTCGCACAGATAAAAATATATACCTCTGCCGATAATACCTTTGGTAATAAATGACGGCTTTGCCAGATATCAAGAAAGGTATCATTAACTACTTCCTCCGTTATTTCCTTATTCCCAATAAATGCAAAGACAAACCTGTACAAGCGATGAAAATATTGGGCATGCAACTCCCAAAGGGCTGCCTCATCGTCAGACGAAGCCATACGGGAAAACAATTCTCGTAAGCATAGCTTTTGAGTTTGCATTGATCCTTTCTTCATTGTTACGGCAAGTACGTATATAAAATATACGTACAAAGTAACATTTATTTTTCAATTTATTAACCTATAGAAAAAATTATTACACCCGTTTGAAAAGGAATAATTTAATATAACCAGGTACATACACATGATATGAATTTCACTTTGAAAATTACATTTAATCGTAAAACTGTCACGGTTTACCTACGCTCCATATCAATATATAAATTAATAAAGCCAATACCCGGCAGATGATAATATATTTGACATTTGGATAAAGAGGTAAGGACTGCAGCACCCCGATTATAGTATAACCGCATAAAACAGCTAAGAATAGCATGAACAATACACTTCTGAGAAAAGCCATCACTAATCCCTTGCAGCGAATGGTAAAAGACAGCCGTTCTGTTGGTATCCTTCTTTTTATATGCAGCGTGCTGTCTATTGTTATTGCCAATTCTGCTTCTGGGGAAAAATATACCATGCTCTGGGATACCTCCGTTCATTCACCCGCAGGCATTCACCTGCCGCATTCGCTGCTGCACTGGATCAACGATGGCTTAATGGCAGTATTCTTTTTCCTGGCAGGAATGGAAATAAAAAGGGAGCTGCTTACAGGCGAATTGTCTTCTCTCAAAAAATCGCTGCTCCCGCTGTTTGCCGCTATCGGCGGTATGCTGGCGCCTGCGGCCATTTATTTATTGTTCAACAAAGGAACCGGTTTCCAGCATGGCTGGGGTATCCCTATGGCTACCGATATCGCCTTTTCATTAGGCATTGCATCCATGCTGGGGAAAAAAGTGCCTGCCTCCTTAAAAACATTCCTGATGGCGCTGGCTATTATAGACGACCTCGGCGCTATCCTTGTCATCGCTTTATTTTACGGCAGCGCCGTGCAGTGGCTGTATCTTTTATCGGGCGTTGGCATTACTGCTATATTGTTTTTCCTTCCCCGCCTGAAAATTAAATTCGGATGGTGGAACTTTGCACTGGGTATATTATTGTGGTACTGCTTTTTTAATTCCGGTATTCATGCTACCATAGCCGGCGTATTGTTTGCGTTAACAATTCCGCTGCCCTACCTTGAAAAGCTGGAGCACCGCCTGCACGTGCCGGTGTACTTCATTATACTCCCGCTGTTTGCGTTGGCCAATACCGCCATAACGATACCTCCGGAACTGACAGCAGCGCTGAACAGCTCATTAAACCACGGTATTATGGGAGGCTTATTCATTGGAAAACCATTGGGCATTGTAACCGCCTGCTGGCTGCTGGTAAAGCTCAATTGGGGCGAGCTGCCCCGTGGAGTAAGCTGGATGCAGCTTACCGGCATCGGTATCCTGGCAGGTATTGGTTTTACCATGTCCATATTTATAACGATGCTGGCCTTTGATGATGCGGCCACACAGGATATTGCCAAATCGGGTGTACTCATCGCATCTGTAATAGCAATCATCATCGGATATATATGGCTGTGCTTTGCTGCAGGAAAAAAGAAATTACCAACACCTTTACATCATATTCAATCACCATGACAGATAAAAAATACGAAGTATGGCTGCGTGGACCTGTGGATGGGATTCCATCCCTGCTGCAGCCGGCAGCACACGCACTTTTGCAGGCAAGAGAAGAGATCAATACGCTTATGGAAGGATTTCCCGACAGCCTGCTATGGGAAAAGCCGGCAGGCGTAGCTTCACCAGGCTTTCACCTGCAGCACATCGCAGGTGTAATTGACAGGCTGCTTACTTATGCTAAAGGCGAAGCACTTAATGCAGCACAATTGAACTACCTGAAACAGGAAGAGCACGCTCCTTTCCTTACCTGCACAACCCACAACCTGGTAGAACAGCTGAACCGGCAGATAGACAAAGCATTAGCACAACTGGCTGCTACGGACGAATCGTCACTAACCGATTTCCGCGGTGTAGGCCGTGCTCAGCTGCCTTCTACGGTACTCGGATTATTAATGCATGCTGCAGAACATACGCAACGGCACAATGGTCAGCTTTTAGTAACCGTACGCATACTAGAAGGTAAGCAGGTATAAAGCAAAAAACATCATTGGTTCAAACAGCTTCTATATATTAAGTAACTAGTGTCACGTTAACTGTCAAGCACCGTATCATCATTTCCCGCTGATGGCGCTGATATCCACTGATAGGTAGCATTTTCTGCGATCATCCGCGAGATCTGCGGGACATTCCGGCCGATAAACCAGGGCTGACACGGCATTAGCGCTGTGCTAACTAAACATATCGTATTGTCCGGGGTGGATCAGTAGTGAATTTATTCATCACTCACTATTCACCACTTACAAAATGATGCGACATATTATAGTTAACACAACAGTAGTATAATTATCCCCATTTTTCTTTATCGTTCAGGATACTGTTGTAGCTTCATATATGCCGTTGACAAAAACACAATTTTTACTGCCTTCTACCATCCAGTTGCTGCGCTTTCCTTTTTCGCTGTTCCTGATGCCGGTATACTGGTTTGCACTGAGCCAGGTACCGGCGATAAACCTGCTTCATGCACTGTTTTCTTTTATCATCCTTCACCTGCTGGTATATCCTGCAAGTAACGGCTACAACAGCTATATGGACAGGGATACCGGAAGTATCGGGGGTATTAAGCACCCGTTACAGCCCACACGCCAGCTGCTATACAGCACGGTGGTAATGGATAGCATAGCTATACTACTGAGCTGCCTGATCAGCCGTTTTTTTGTCTTGGGTGTGCTGCTGTACATACTGGCTTCCAAAGCATACAGTTTCCGGGGCATCCGGTTAAAAAAATATCCCGTTACCGGGTACCTGACCGTTATGCTCTTCCAGGGCGGGCTTACTTTTGCATTGGTCTACCACGGATGCAGCATGAATAAAGCAGCGCTTCCTCCATACCCGGCTATGCTGGCAGCCGGTTTGCTTATCGGCGGATTTTACCCGCTAACCCAGATATACCAGCACCAGGCAGATCTGAAAGACGGAGTTAAAACCATCAGCTACCTGCTGGGTTTTCGGGGTACTTTTATATTCAGCGCTATGGTTTATACTATTGCTGTTGGAGTTCTGGGATGGTATTTTGTTCATACCAGGCAGCTTACCGGCTTTTTCCTGTTCTGTATTTCTATGCTGCCCGTGGCCGTATACTTTATTTCATGGGCGGCAAAAGTATGGCAGAATGAAGTGTGCGCCGATTATACAAACACCATACGGATGAATATCATCGCCTCGGTCTGTTCTAATCTGGCTTTTATCCTTATTTTTATAGCCCGTCATTTTGAGCAAAATCATTAACATAGGAACAGCCTTACCGCATTATAAACACCGGCAGGACGATATCCTGCAGTTTATGCAAAGGGTATACGCTGCTGATGCAACGGAACAGCGTAAAATGAAATTCCTGTATCACCAGAGCGGTATTCAATACAGGTACTCCGTTATCGGAGACTATAGCCGCAGGCTGAATGACTGGAAATTTTATCCGCGCAGTGAAAGCCTGGAACCATTCCCCTCCCTGGAACAACGCATGGCATTATATAACAACCACGCAGCGGCACTTTCGGTTGATGCCATAAGAAATTGTATGGAACGGGTGCTGCCGGCGAAAGAAATTACCCATTTGATTACCGTAAGCTGTACCGGTATGAGCGCTCCGGGGCTTGATCTTCAAATAGCCGGAATGATGGACCTGCCTAATACCCTTTACCGGACTTCCATCAATTTTATGGGATGCTATGCCGCTATTCATGCATTGAAGATCGCGGATTCTATTTGCCGGAATGATACGGCAGCCCGGGTGATCGTTGTGTGCACAGAGTTATGTACCCTGCACTTTCAAAAAGAAGCTACAGCAGATAACATTACTTCCGGTATGCTCTTTGCAGACGGATCAGCCGCCGCATTGGTTACGCATGACCAGTATCCGCTGCCCGGACTGACACTACAACACTTCTATTCCGAGATCATACCCCGCGGAAAAAAAGACATGGCCTGGGAATTGTCTTCCTCCGGCTTTTTAATGACTTTAAGCGGGTATATCCCGGAACTGATTAAAGAAGATTTTGCACCTTTAATAACAAGAGCATTGCAATCGGCAGGCGTTACCAAAGAACAGATCAGCGGATGGTGTATACACCCCGGTGGGAAACGCATCCTGGAAGCAGTAAAAAAATGCCTGTACCTTAAAGAAGATGCCTTAACACATAGTACGCACATATTAGAACAGTTCGGGAACATGTCTTCTCCCACTATCCTTTTTGTATTGCAACAAATGATGCACAAGCACTATAAAAAAATATTGGGTGCCGCTTTTGGCCCCGGACTGACAATGGAAACCTTTGTGGGAGAATTCAGTTAATATAATTATGATCGGATGCCACGCTCGGTACAAACAGAACTGTTAGACAAAGAGGATATCCCGTTTGAAGATATCAAACAAAACATGGAGGAGCTGAACCTCATCAATTCCCTGCTGGGCGGACATGCCTGTACCATTGCCGGTATAAAAAAAATATTGACCCTTTCAAAGTGTAAAGATACCCCACTGCATATTTGTGAAGTGGGGTGTGGTGGCGGTGATAATTTACGGGCTGTTGAACAGTGGTGCAGGAAAGAGCATATCGCCGTTCATTTAACTGGTATTGATAAAAAAAAGGAATGCATTGACTTTGCAAAAGAAAAAGGAACGGATCATACATTCACCTGGATACATTCTGATTATCGCCTCGCAGACTTCTCTCATCAAAAGCCCGACATCATTTTCTCTTCTCTCTTTTGTCATCACTTCAGCGATGACGCATTAGTGCCCATGATGCAATGGATGCAGAACAACAGCAATCTCGGTTTTTTCATCAATGACCTTCATCGCAACATGATGGCCTACTATTCGATTAAAGCCATTACAACAATATTTTCAAAAAGCTATCTTGTGCGGCATGATGCCCCGCTTTCCGTTTTACGTGGGTTTAAAAGACAGGATTGGGAAAAAATCATGCGCATTGCAGGCATCCGGGACTATTCTATCACATGGAAATGGGCCTTCCGCTGGCTGCTCATCATCACGCGCTCATGACAACAGACAACCTATACGATGTAGCGCTGATTGGCGGGGGATTAGCAGGGCTCTGTCTTTCCATTCAACTGGCGAGAGAAGGCCACCGCGTTATTTTATTTGAGAAAGAAAAATATCCTTTTCATAAAGTATGTGGTGAGTACATCAGCATGGAGAGCTGGAATTTCCTGGAAGGACTGGGTGTACCTTTAAGCGACTGGAACCTGCCGCATATCCGTCACCTGCTGCTGTCCTCTCCATCCGGAACAGCGATTAACCGCCCCCTGCCACTCGGCGGGTTTGGCATTAGCCGTTATAAGCTGGATGCTTTTCTGGCGGGACTGGCACGTAATGCGGGTGTTGAAATAAAAGAAGAAACTAAGGTAAGCCGGGTGGAATTCAGGGATCCCTATTTTTTTATACAATACGGAAACGGGACTTGCCGGGCAAAACAGGCATGCGGCACATTTGGCAAACGCAGCAATTTAGATATTAAATTAAACCGGGAATTTATTCAGAAAAAGCCCGGAAAATTAAATAATTACATCGCCGTCAAATACCATATTAAAGCAGGATTTCCTTCGGATCACATAGCGCTTCACAACTTTAAAAACGGGTATTGCGGATTATCACAGGTGGAAGAAGATAAACATTGCCTCTGTTACCTTACCACGGCAAAAAACCTGCAACAATGTGACAACCGCATTGAACGCTTAGAACAAAACATATTGCGACAAAACCCCTACATAGACAAAATATTCAGGGAGTCTACCTTCTTGTTTTCCGCACCCGTAGCCATAGCGCAGATCAGCTTTAATGAAAAGACCCGCATGGA
The DNA here is from genome assembly GCA_023957155.1 of Chitinophagaceae bacterium. GTDB lineage: Bacteria > Bacteroidota > Bacteroidia > Chitinophagales > Chitinophagaceae > Agriterribacter. Next base: position 132,379 of record JAMLHK010000003.1, read on the forward strand.
GCAACATATCTTAATGACCGGTGATGCCGCCGGAATGATCACCCCGCTTTGCGGTAACGGTATGAGTATGGCGATGCATGGAAGCAAGATAGCATTTAATGGTATTGACCGCTTTTTGAAAGGAGAAATGGATCGCTACGAAATGGAAACAACCTATCAGCAGGACTGGAACCGGGCTTTTCAAAAAAGAACGGAAACCGGACGATGGATACAGGGACTGACCGGCAAAGTCTGGATAACGCATTATTTCATCCGCTTCTTACAGGCCTTTCCCTCATTTACAGACAGGCTAATCAAACAAACACACGGCACCGCTTTTTAACCGGCTTATCTATCAGGATACCGGCTTCAGCTTGTCTACTGCTTTTTTAGTATAGAACAAAGCCAGCAGACCGAGTACAAAGAACAGGATCAAAGCAAGTATAGAATTACGAATGTTCCCGGTAAGATCTTCCAGCAAACCAAATGAAAATAACCCGATAACCAGCGCTATCTTTTCCGTTACATCATAAAAGCTAAAAAAGGAAGTAGTGTCTTTTGTATCGGGCAGGAATTTGGAATACGTACTCCGGCTCATGGATTGTATCCCTCCCATGACTAATCCTACCGATGCCGCGAGAAGATAGAACTGCATCTGGGTTTGTATAAAATATCCCCATAAACAGATCATAATCCATATCATAACCGCTATGATCAGCACTTTGAGGTTACCCACGCGTTTTGAAAGCCGGCTCATCAAAATAGCGCCTGCAATAGCTACCAGTTGTATCAATATAAGTGTAAACAATAACTTAGGCTCATCTTCCGGTTCAGGAAAAATTTCTTTTTTACTGAAACCCGCTGCCACCAGCATCACAGTCTGAACACCCATGCTATAGAAGAAAAAGGAGAGCAGGAACCGGCGAAGTACAGGCTTATGCCTGAGCTGACCGAATACAATAGAAAGCTCATGAAACCCATTGGTCAATACATTCTTTTTTGCTCTTCGTTCCTTCAGGCTGGGAAGCGGCAATACCCGGAGCGTAAGCTGGGCAAACCCAAACCACCACAAACCGGCTAATAAAAAGGAGATACGCACACCAAGCGTCTTATCACTTTGATCTAATCCAAACCACCCCGGTTGTACAATGATCACAAAACAGATGATCTGTAACAGTACGCTTCCCACATAACCTAAGGCATATCCTTTTGCGCTTACCCGGTCCTGGTCTTCGGGCGCAGCAATATCCGGTAAATAAGAATTATAAAACACTAAGCTTCCCCAGTATCCCAATGCCGCCAGGGAAAAAAGGATAATACCCAGCTCAATACGCTGCGGTGTAAAAAAGAACAATCCACAGCAGGCCGCTGCACCCAAAAAACAAAACCAGCGCAGGTATACTTTTTTATTGCGCCGGTAATCGGCTATAGAAGATAAGACCGGAGAGGATATGGCCACGATTAAAAATACCAGCGCCAGCGCATAGTCCAGCAAAGAGGTGTTGATAAACTGTCCTCCGAAAAAGTCTACATAATGCTTACCATTGCTGTTGCCTTTGCTGGTAATGCCAACATAGTAAGCAGGAAAAATGGTTGTAGTAATAACCAGGTTATACACGCTGTTTGCCCAGTCGTACATAGCCCACCCGTTAATTACCTTTTTAGAGGCAGTTTGCATCAAATTGAAAATGAATTTAGTATCTGTTTACAGATAACCTGCATAGATCATGATCAGCAGTATTACGCCCACAATAATACGGTAAATACCGAACAATTTGAATCCATGCTTCTGGAGATACCCGATGAAGAACTTAATCGCCAGTATGGCTACAATAAATGCCACCACATTCCCTATGATAAATGCAGTGGTGTTCGCCGCATTTCCAAATACGATTTCATACCCTTTTATTTCACCGCCTGCGGCGGGATATCCTTTAAGGAACAGCTTATACACCGTAGCAGCCAGCATAGTGGGTACGGCGAGATAGAAAGAAAATTCTGCAGCTAAGGTACGTGTTAACTTTTGCTGCATCCCGCCAATGATGCTGGATGCGCTCCGGCTTACACCGGGTATCATAGCCACGCACTGCCATATACCGATAATAAAAGCTTTGCCATAGCTGATCTCTTTTTCTTCGCTCACTACGGGGTTTTTAAACACCCTGTCTATATACAACAACACCACACCTCCCAACAACAGAGCGATGGCAACAGTGGTGGGACTTTCAAGCAATTCATCTATTTTATCCGAAAACAGCTTTCCCAATAACAGGGCAGGAATAACCGCAATAAATAATTTTACATAGAACTGCCATTTGGCGAAATCGAAAAACTTTTTCCAGTATAAAACCACTACCGAAAGGATAGCGCCAAGCTGGATAGCGATCTCAAATATTTTGGTAAAATCATCACCCGAAATACCCATGAGCGAGCTGGTAATGATCATGTGCCCGGTAGATGAAACGGGGAGAAATTCAGTGATACCCTCTACAATAGCAATAATAATGGCCTGGAAAATACTCATAATTAAACAAAGAAAGTGATTCTTCTAAAACGCGTTTACCCTTCAATAAGTACGTTATCCAACCTCTTTTTAACGGCGCCTGCCCGTTCTTTCACTTTCCGTCTGCTTTGGGCTTAAGCATAATGGCATACATTTCTATAACCAGGCCCAGCATCAGCAGGAAGGGCGCTATAGTGATCCTGCGCGTACTGTATACTTCGCTGTAATTAAATACTTTCGGATCAGGGCTTTTGCCGCCTGCCATCAGCAATAACGATAGTACAATTACTCCGGCGCCTATTGCCATCCACATATAATTTCGTTTGCCGAACATTAATCCGCTTGCTTTTTTATCAGACATATACCTTAATTGAGTTTGCAAGATAAGGGAAATGGGGGAAAATATGGAAATGCTGCCTCTGCCTGCATTACCCGCATACCCTTAAAAATTAAAAACCCGGTAAACAGCAATATGTTTACCGGGTTAAATAATATACAGGTTAAAATCAGATCTCCGCAGCGCCTTCCACCAATACCGCTACCTTATTATTTAATACCTCGGCAAAGCCGCCGTTAATGGTATAGGATGCGGAACTACCTGCTTTATCTTTCAGTATTTTAATTTTACCGTTACCTAAAGCGCTGATCAACGGGGCATGTTTATGGAGTATCTCAAATGAACCGTTAATGCCGGGCAGTTGTACGCCATATACTTCTCCGCTAAACAACTTACGCTCAGGTGTTAATATTTCTAATTCCATCAGAATTGAGTTTTGATCTTACCCTTTAGCTGCCGCAATAAGCTTTTTACCTTTTTCGATTGCATCCTCAATAGTTCCCACTAAGTTAAAGGCAGCTTCCGGGTATTCATCTACTTCACCGTCCATGATCATATTAAATCCGCGGATGGTATCTTCAATGCTTACAAATACCCCTTTTAATCCCGTAAACTGCTCAGCCACATGGAATGGCTGCGACAGGAAACGCTGTACTTTACGCGCACGGAATACGGTCATTTTATCGTCCTCGCTCAGCTCATCCATACCCAGGATATTAATGATATCCTGCAATTCCTTATAGCGCTGTAATATCAGTTTTACCCTGTTGGCGCAGTTATAGTGCGCGTCACCAACAATCTGGGGTGTTAATATACGTGAAGTGGAATCCAGCGGATCCACAGCAGGGTAAATACCAAGGTCGGCAATTTTACGGCTCAATACCGTAGTGGCATCTAAGTGTGCAAAGGTGGTAGCCGGCGCCGGGTCGGTAAGGTCATCCGCAGGAACATATACCGCCTGAACAGAAGTAATAGACCCGTTTTTAGTAGACGTGATCCTTTCCTGCATGATACCCATTTCGGTAGCCAGCGTGGGCTGGTAACCTGCGGCGGAAGGCATACGTCCCAACAATGCAGATACTTCAGACCCGGCCTGGGTGAAACGGAATATGTTATCTACAAAGAACAGGATATCTCTTCCCTGCCCTTTACCATCACCGTCACGATAATATTCAGCAACCGTTAACCCACTTAATGCTACACGGGCACGCGCTCCGGGAGGTTCATTCATCTGTCCGAATACAAAGGTGGCTTTTGAATCTTTGAGCGCTTCCATATCCACTTTACTCAAATCCCATCCGCCTTTCTCCATACTATGCTTAAAATCCTCACCATAATTCATGATACCGGCTTCGATCATTTCACGCAGCAGGTCATTTCCCTCACGGGTACGCTCTCCCACGCCTGCAAACACAGAAATACCTCCGTATCCTTTGGCAATATTATTAATCAATTCCTGGATCAATACGGTTTTTCCCACACCGGCACCGCCAAACAGCCCGATTTTACCTCCTTTGGCATACGGCTCAATAAGGTCAATAACCTTAATACCGGTAAACAACACTTCGGTTGCCACACTCAGGTTTTCAAATGCCGGCGGCTTGGAATGGATCGGGCGTCCGTTGGATTTATCTAACTGGGGCAACCCGTCAATAGCATCACCCGTTACATTAAACAAGCGACCTTTAATATGTTCTCCCACCGGCATAGCTATGGCTTTCCCGGTATCAACCACTTCCATTCCACGAACAAGCCCTTCCGTACCATCCATGGCAATGGTTCTTACACTGTCTTCCCCAAGATGCTGCTGAACTTCAAGTACCAGCGGTTCACCGTTTTCACGTTTTAGCTCCAATGCATGATAAATCTCAGGCAACTGACCGGTAAATTGTACGTCTACTACTGCGCCAATGATCTGTTTTACTTTACCCTTGATAGGCATATATTAGATAATTTTAAGGTATGTTAGGTCAAATGTGCGGCAAAGGTAAGGTGCTGTCTATTATTGTCCAATTAGAAAAGCGAGTATTTTAAAAAAAGAGAAAAGCCACGCTTAAAAACGTGGCTTAATAAGTTGAAATCATATCAGAGGTCAGTGAAATATAAGATGCTAAGACGCTTTAAAAAAATCTGATCGCGTTTTTCAAGACTTTCCAGAGATGATGAATTTGTGGCGTAACGGATAGGTTGATGTGTTTTTTACAGGTATAGGACCTTTGAGTTTTCAGGGGATCTGGATTTTATTCTCAGGGGTCGGGTTTTTCTAAAGGGTGCCGGTTTTTTCAGGGGATGATGGATAACCGGGTTTTCAAAGGTTTGTATCACTGTTGACAATACAAAGATGATACATAACCGCCGCCGGTTAAAGTTTATTCGATAACCGGGTGTTTTGCTTCGATTTCCGGCACAATATATCCGATTAAGCCGTTGCCGGCAAGGAATACCAGCGAACTGGGAAGGGAAACATTACTTTACACCACCTGACGGGAAAGATGATCCTAATTCAAAATAAATTTAAAAACCAGCGCTGCCAGCACACCGCCGGCAACAGGTCCTACTACCGGTACCCAGGAATACCTCCAGTCGCTGTCGCGTTTATTTTTGATGGGAAGCAATGCGTGTATAACACGCGGGCCGAGATCACGTGCCGGGTTGATGGCATAACCGGTGGGACCGCCTAAGCTCAGTCCGATACCCAACACAAGCAATGCGATGGGTAAAGCGTCCAGCGCACCTAATTTCATATCCGGCTTTGATAACAGGAGCGCACCCAATACCAGCACAAAAGTCCCTACGATCTCCGTAACGATATTATATAGCGGATTCCGTATAGCGGGAGCCGTACAAAACACGGCTAACTTAGCATCTGCATCCTGAGTTTGATCAAAATGCTGACGATAAGATAACCACACCACTACAGCTCCCAGCATAGCTCCTGTAAACTGTGCCAGAATATAGGAAGGCACAAGCGTCCAGCTAAAGCTGCCTTCCACTGCAAGCGCAATGGTTACTGCCGGGTTCAGATGCCCCCCGCTGGCAGCGGCAGTAGCATAAACCCCGGCAAATACCCCGATAGCCCATCCGAAAGTAATGGAAATTAACCCGCCATTATTGCCTTTGGTTTTATCTAATAATACATTGGCCACAACGCCGGCTCCCAAAATAATCAGCAAAGCCGTTCCGGTAATTTCGGCCAGGAATGGAGACATACGCAAGCAGTTTTATAACAAATAATGAAGAAAAATACTTTTAAATATAATTATAAAGTCTTAACGCAGAGTACAAATTATCAAAATTATTAACCGCGATCCAACCCTCACCCGGCCACGTACCAATCGCTTTCTTTTTCGCGCTTCCGTATTTTCAAATGCTCACCCTTCCTGCTTACAGCAAATAACCTTCCGCTAATGCCGTAAAATTTCTCAGCTGTTCCTGCTGCCATATCTCATCCTTCCCCATCTCTTCTGCCATCATCAGGGCAACCCGGGGAGCGCATTGCACAGCCGCATGTGCATCTAAAAAAAGCATGCGTATCCTTCTTGCCAGCACATCTTCTATAGTCATCGCCATTTCATAGCGCACCGCCCATATTACCTGTGCCCCGATATAAGGAAAACACTCATGCAACTTTTCCTTCCACACCGGATTTTCTTCTGCCAGCCTTTTTACCGCTTCGGCATCCGCACCGTAATAGTGCAAGGGATCATCACTGTTTACCTCATCACACCACCCGTGAACGGGCAGGGATCCCGTTACACAGGTCTTACGCTCCATTTTTCCTACAAACAATGCATTATCCACAGCCACCTTTGCCATTTTCCTGTAGGTAGTCCATTTACCTCCCGTTATCGTAACCAGATTGCTTTTGGATACCATAACGGTATGGTCGCGCGGCATAACCGCCGTATTTTTTTGCCCCGGAACCTTCACCAGCGGGCGCAGTCCCGTGAATACTGCCTGCACATCCTGCCGGGTAATCCCTGAATTCAGATAGCGGTTTATATTTCTGAATATAAATTCAATTTCTTCCTCTAAAGGACGGGGCTCAAAAGATATTTCCGAAACAGGCGTATCGGTAGTACCTATAATAATTTTATCATACCAGGGCACGGCAAACAATACCCTGCCGTCATCTGTTTCCGGTATCATCATGGCATGACTGCCCGGAAAGAATTTCCGGTCTACCACGAGATGTATACCCTGAGAAGGAGATACGATATGGTGCTGCAACTGGTCATCCATCTGTAAAACATCATCCGTAAATACGCCGGTTGCATTAATTACCGACCGGCTTTTTATTTCAAATGTTTTCCCCGTCAGCGTATCTTCTGCATATACCCCGTTGCACTTTCCGCCTTCTTTACGTAAACCGGTTACCCTCATATAATTCAATGCCACACCACCATTATCCACTGCGGTCTGTGCAAGATTAAGCGCCAGCCGGGCATCATCAAACTGCCCGTCAAAATACACTACTCCTCCCCTTAAACCCGTTTGCCCGATAGCCGGTGCATATTGTAAGATGGTTTTAGCGGAAATGATACGGGTTTTACCAATGCTTAACTTCCCCGACATAAGATCATATATTTTTAACCCTATGCCGTAATACCATTTTTTCCACCACGAATAAACAGGTAATATAAAAGGCCGGGTACGGGTAAGATGAGGTGCATTTTTTAATAACAATCCTCTCTCGTGCAAAGCTTCCATCACTAATTTGATATTACCCTGTGCCAGGTACCGCACCCCGCCATGCACCAGCTTGGTAGCCCTGCTGGATGTGCCTTTGGCAAAATCAAACCGCTCAAGCAGCAAGGTTTTATACCCACGGGAAGAAGCATCCACGGCAGCTCCCAGTCCCGTAGCACCCCCACCTATGATGATGATATCCCATTCTGTTTCCGTATCCAGCCTGTTAATCAATTCGCCCCGTTGCATAGTTGTAAGTGGTGAGTGGTCAATAGTGAGTAGTAAGTGGTCCGTAGTCAGTGGTCAATGCTAAACGATCAGGAAGTATGATTGATCAATCCGGTTAATGTTTTAAAAGATTGTAAAATCAATTGTTCCAGCGGCTTTAACTGTTGCAAATTTACATAGTGAAGTTCAAAGCTCATGCCGATAGCAGCGTCCGCTTCAATCACAGATCCTCTTGCTATTTCAAAATATCTTTTTCTTTCGGCCAACGATTTTCGGGAAGCCCCTTCAGCAATATTCAAATATACAGACAATCCAGCTCTTCTTATTTGCTGAGATATAGCAAACCGTTCTTCCTGAGGAAATAATTTTGTTATCCGGTAACATTCCAAAGCTAAAGATTTTGAATATTGAAATACGTTAAGCCGGGTATGTGCTAATTGTAAAAACATAGGTTAAATATTATGATGAAAAATAAAAAAGTTGATTTCGGTACTATTTACAACCTCAGTAAAGAACATATTTGAATACACTCATCATCCACTACCCCCAACTCACTACTCACCACTCACCACTGACTACTCCCTACTCACATTTTCCTCATTCCTCCGCCCATATTTTAGCTGCTTTCACCGCTCTTTGCCATCCTTTAGATAAACGCGTACGCTCTTCTTCCTGCATTGCGGGACTGAAGATGCGGTCTGCCTGCCACTGTTTTTGAATTTCTTCCATATCGTTCCAGTATCCTACCGCCAGCCCCGCCAGATAAGCAGCTCCCAGCGCCGTGGTTTCAATAATATGCGGACGGATCACTTTGGTATTCAGCATATCACTCTGAAACTGCATAAGCAGGTTATTGGCCGTTGCCCCGCCATCTACCCGCAGCTCCTTAATGGCAATACCCGAATCTGCTTCCATCGCTTTCAACACATCCATTGTCTGATAAGCAATACTCTCCAGCGCGGCACGGGCTAAATGAGAAGAGGTCGTTCCTCTGGTCATACCCACAATCGTACCCCTGGCATGCTGGTTCCAGTGCGGTGCACCCAGCCCGGCAAAAGCCGGAACCATGTATACCCCGTCATTACCTTCCGTTTTTAACGCCAGCGATTCCACCTCTCCCGAAGACCTGATGATCTCCAAACCGTCACGCAGCCATTGTACAACGGCGCCCGCAATAAACACGCTGCCTTCCAGCGCATATTGAGTGACCCCGTTTACTTTCCAGGCTATGGTGGTAAGCAGGTTATTTTGGGACGGCACAGCTTTTTCACCGGTATTCATCAGCATGAAACAACCGGTGCCATAAGTATTTTTTACCATGCCGGGTTGTGTGCACATCTGCCCGAACAGGGCTGACTGCTGATCGCCCGCAATACCTGCAATAGGTATCTGATGTGCCGTTATGATATTTTGTGTTTCTCCATATATTTCGCTGCTGCTGCTCACCCGGGGAAGCATATTGCCGGGTACATCAAATATGCGCTCCAGTTCCCCGTCCCATTGCCCCGTATGTATATTAAGCAGCATGGTTCGCGATGCATTGGACAAATCAGTTGCGTGTACCTTCCCCCGGGTCAGATTCCACACCAGCCAGGAATCTATGGTACCGAAGCAAAGCTCTCCCTTATTCGCTTTTTCCCTTGCTCCTTCCTGGTGGTCCAGTATCCACTTTACTTTAGTAGCGGAAAAATAGGCGTCTAAGATCAGTCCCGTTTTTTCTTTGATCAGCTTATCGGTTCCCTTAGCTTTCAGCTCATCACAAAAATCCGCCGTACGCCTGTCCTGCCAAACGATAGCATTGTAGATAGGTCTGCCGGTAGCTCTTTCCCATACTACCGTGGTTTCTCTCTGGTTGGTTATACCAATAGCGGCTATATTTTCTGTTGTTAACCCGGCCTTACTGATGGCTTCTGCAGCTACGCCTAACTGGGTGCTCCAGATTTCATTGGGGTCATGCTCCACCCAGCCGGGATGGGGAAATATTTGCCTGAACTCCTTTTGCGCAATAGAAACCACCAAACCACTATGATCAAAAATAATAGCCCGGGAACTGGTAGTGCCCTGGTCTAAAGCAAGAATATATTTTTGCATGAAACAATCATTTGCATTGAAGATAAAGAAAAAACAGGGCACAGGGTTCAGGGAGTACATTTCCTTTTACCCTGCACCCTGCCTCTCTGTCCCTTGCTTCCCTGTAACCCGGAACTTGCACCAATCGCCGAAAGCCGACAGACCACCGCTTCTCCCAACAATTTGACAGCCATCAGCAATAGCCCTTATCTTTGAGCAAAATATCAGGTTGTAATGACACCTACAGAAATATCTTACCTCACTTTCGGCATTGTGCTTTTGCTTGCGCTGATTTTCGATTTCGGACTGTTCAGTAAAAAGAATTCGCACGTAACCATGAAGAGCGCCTTTTACCAAAGTGTTTTCTGGGTAGTGATCTCCATTGCCTTTTGCGTATTTCTTTTCTTTGAAGACGGCTCAAAGGTGGCTACTAAGTTTTTAACGGCTTACCTGATGGAGAAATCGCTCAGCATTGACAATATTTTTGTGTTCATCCTCATTTTCGCCTCCTTTAAGGTAGCAGATTCTGATACGGCGAGGGCATTACTGATCGGCATACTGCTCGCTATTGTTTTCAGGATCATTTTTATAGCGATCGGTATCGGACTTATAGAACGGTTTCATTGGATTCTCTATATTTTCGGTATTTTCCTGGTGTATACCGGCTACAAGCTGTTTTTCAAAAAGGATGAGGAAGAATTTAATCCGGGCGAGTCGAAGCTATACCGGCTCTTAAGAAAATATTTTCGACTCACCACCGTGGAGCCTAAGGGAAAGTATATGATCACCCGTAACGGGAAAGTGTATTTCACCACTCTTTCTGTTGTAGTATTTATGCTGGCCGCTATTGATATTGTTTTTGCGCTTGATTCCATTCCTACCGTAGTTTCCATTGTACGGGAGCGGGCCGATGTACCTTTTTCGCCGGATGATGTGCTGGTGATCTATTCTTCCAATATTTTCGCGATCCTGGGTTTACGGGCGTTGTTTTTCCTGCTCAAAGGTGCAGTAAACAAATTCGACTTCCTGCAGCAGGGCATTGCCGTAGTATTGATATTCATTGGTATTAAAATGTTGATTGAGTTTTTTGATATTCACATTTCCATATACATTTCTCTTGCGGTGATCGTTATATGCCTGACGGCATCCATTTTATATTCCGTTCATCATAACCGGAAAATACCGGAACAAACAACAGACGTATAAAACCATTGCTTCATAATGAGCAATTATACCATCGAACAAATTTCAGCTATCGTACACGGGCAGCTACATGCGGCCGGTAGCAACGATACGGTTATTGATTACCTGCTTACAGACAGCCGAAAGGTAGTGCATGCTGCCACCTCTTTGTTTTTTGCTTTACCAGGGGCACGGCGGAACGGACACCATTTTATCCCTGAACTCTATACCAGGGGAATCAAAAATTTTGTTGTTGACCTTTCTTTCGAAACAAAAGATTATCCCGATGCCAATTTTATCCGGGTAACCGATGTATTGATCGCATTTCAAGCGCTTGCCGCGTTTCACCGCTCGCAGTTTACCCTGCCCGTAATGGCTATCACCGGCAGCAACGGGAAGACCATAGTAAAGGAATGGCTGAACCAGCTACTGGAAAAAGACTACCAGATCGTCCGGAGCCCTAAAAGCTATAACTCTCAGATCGGCGTACCCTTAAGTATCTGGCAAATCAACCGGTCGCATACCCTGGGATTATTTGAAGCGGGTATTTCCCAGCCCGGTGAAATGGAAGCGCTGCAAAAGATCATCCGTCCCACTATCGGCGTGCTCACTCACCTGGGCGATGCCCATAGTGAGAACTTTACCGGTCAACGGCAAAAAGTAAGAGAAAAGCTGTTACTGTTCAACGGTGTGAAGAAGATGATCGCCAATGGGGATGATCCGCTGATCGTGGAAGCTATTGAGGCTTCGCATATTCCCTGCTTATTCTGGGGACAGCAGCCACACTGTGCCATCCGGGTTGCAGATATTAAAAAAGAAGAAGCACAAACTTTCATCCGGCTCGACATGAATCCGCCGGCAGTGCAACACCCGGAGTCAGCTCCTGGTCTTATCCCCCGCTTTTCATCATTCACTATCCGGATACCCTTTACAGATGAAGCTTCCATAGAAAACGCCATTACCTGCTGTAGTGTGTTATTGATGATGGGATACAGCACGGCAACGATCATCGAACGGGTCGGCTTGTTGAAACCGGTAGAGATGCGGCTCGAATTGAAGCGGGGCATCAATAACTGCGCTGTAATCAATGACAGTTATATAGCTGACCTCAGCTCGCTGCGTATTGCGCTCGATTTTTTGGCACAGCAACAACAACATGCGAAACACACCGTCATTCTTTCTGATTTCTCCGACATAAAAGATCCTGAGAAATTATATACCGAGATCGCGCGCTCCCTTCAACAAAAAAATATCCATCGTTTTATGGGTATCGGCACCCGGCTCAATCAATACCGGGATTTATTTAAACGGGCTGTTCCCGAAACGGCTTTTTTCTCCTCAACGGAAGATTTCATCAGCCAGTTTCACGGCGCAACTTTCCGCGATGAAACGATCCTGTTAAAAGGAGCCAGGGCATTTGCGCTGGAACGCATCAGCACTCTCCTGGAGCAAAAAGCCCATCAAACGGTATTAGAAGTTAACCTGAGCTCTATTATTCATAACCTGAAGCAATATCAGCAACTGCTACAGCCTTCCACTAAGCTGATGGTAATGGTAAAAGCCTTCTCCTACGGAAGCGGCAGCTATGAAATTGCCAACATCCTGCAGTTCCATAAAGTAGATTACCTCGCTGTAGCATATACCGATGAAGGTGTTGAGCTGAGGAAGGCGGGGATCCGTCTTCCCATTATGGTGATGAACCCTGAAGAAAACAGCTTCCAGGCAATAACAGAGCACCACCTGGAACCTGAGATCTTTTCATTTAAGATATTGTCTTCTTTCCGTGAGTTCCTGCAACAACAGGGACTGCAGCACTACCCGGTACACCTGAAAATAGATACCGGTATGCACCGGCTCGGTTTTGAATGTGATGAAACAGATGAATTAGCCCGCCAGCTCACATCCGGCCCACATTTCACCGTTCAATCGGTATTCAGTCATCTTGCCGGCAGCGAAGACCCGGCATTAGACGGATTCACCCGTCACCAGGTAGATCAATATATGCAAGCCTGTTCCCTGCTGCAAAAGGCATTGGGCTATCCTTTTCTCCGGCATATAGCCAATTCCGCGGCCATTATCCGTCACCCCGCACTGCATTTTGATATGGTTCGGCTGGGCATCGGCTTATATGGCGCAGACCGCAGCGCAACAGGAAAACTTGACCTTAAAGAAGCCGCCACATTAAAAACAACCATTGCCCAGATAAAAAAAATAAAAGCCGGCGAAACCGTAGGGTATAGCCGGAAAGGAAAAGTTGACAAAGCATCCGTCATTGCCACTATACGCATCGGCTATGCCGATGGATACCGCCGGATACTGAGCAATGGCATAGGACAGGTTTGGGTAAACGGACAACCTGCACCCGTTATCGGACATATCGCTATGGATATGACCATGATAGATATTACCGGGATTGCCGGTGTAAAAGAAGGAGATGATGTGATCATCTTCGGAGAAGGATTATCCATTCACCAGCTTGCCCAATGGGCACAGACCATTCCCTATGAAATCATGACAGGGATATCCCAGCGGGTGCCGAGGGTATATATTGAAGAATAAATCCATCCCCGTTCAACACGTCAACCTTTCCGCTTATCGTTCCCTACACACCATACCCGTGAGCGGGGAGCCATTTCTAATTTTAATATTTTTCCATCTGTTGCCAGCTCCTTCCCTGTAAACCCATCCACTAAACGAACAGCCCGGGGAAGCTCAACCTCAATCAAGGTTTTCTCCCGGTTATAATTATGGAGTACAAAACTGCCATCGCCCAGTTGTTGAAAGGTTACCCTTACCGGGGCATCCACAACCGGTTCATCTCCTTTTTGAAAACTATAGCGAATCGTATTTGCCCAGCTCTTCGGTATTTCCAGCAGCCCGAGCTGTTTGGGGCTAAGCAATACTTCACCAACTGCATCAAAGTCCTGCTGGGAAAAAGTATGGGTATTGATCACCGTTATGTTTTTACCTTCATTTTGGGAAAGGAATACGTCTTTAAGCTGTCCGCCGGTTTGCAGAAGCGCAGTAGCTTTACCCGGTATAATTTGATAATCCATAGCCATAGGAAAGGCAACCGGAACTTCTTTCCCGTTGTCTGTTACCGACTGTGCAATTACACTCTTTTCCGGCAGCGGCCATTTAATCTGTGCCAGTTCAGCAAGCTGTTCTCCATTCTTCGCCCGGGCAAGAAAGCCGGTAGTTAACACTAATCTCGATCCCTTATTCAACGAGCGGATCGCTTTTTCAACTATTGCCGTATCCTTAGCAGCCTGCGTAGGCAGAAAAACAACACCTGCATTTTCAGGATACCGGGATTCCGGCACAACAGATATCCCGAGCATCCCGATATAATCCATCAGGTATAAATCACCTCCTGCATCGCTGTTAGCCGGTTTGTAGGCAACGGCTCCCTGAACAGGATTGTCAGCGACTGCAACAGCCAGGTCGGCTAATTTTTCAAAATCCTGTCGCAGCAGGTGGTGACCGGGATGTCCTGAAATATAACTGTCAAAGCTAAATATCACCAGTTCTTTTGCTCCCGCCAGTACAGACTGGTATGCCTGTTCAATAAAATCTTCATCTGTACAATCGCCGTGATCAAACCAGGCAGCGCCGATTTTATCACCGGCAAGCGTGGATATCCAACGGTAATTAATAAATCCTTCATAGGGTTGAAGAAATCCGAAGCGCTGCGTATACTGACCGCGGGTTTCCGTACCCACCCAAACACTGTCAAACAGCGGCGGCTGGCTGACCACATCATAACCGAACAGGTGAAACCGGTCATACCATTGCGGATATTTAATGATCATTTTAATTCCGGGATTAGCTGCTTTAGCCGGTTTGATAAAAACCGATGTGGACAGTTCCGTCAGCAAAGCGCGGCGATATTCAGACCAGCTCCGGTCGCCCTTAGCGGCTTTAGACTCCTGGCTCGTATCGGCGGTACACAGAAAATCGTCAATAATAAAGGTATCAAATAGCGGAGCTGCCTTTTCCATTACATGGCGTAAATCATTTTGTGTTTTTTCATTTTGCCAGTTAAACCAGCTCAACGGCCCATCCTGCTGCACACCGAAATCATCACCCGGTACGGTTGCAATTCCACCAACAACTTCAAACCCGTTTTGCTCAAGAAAGTCAACACTTTCTTTCAGCAATTCCGGAGCAATCACCAACCCGCTACGGTACACTTCTACATATACTTTCGTAATTCCATTAGCATGCAGGAGTGAAAGCGTTTCCCTGCGCCCTTCAACGGTAGAAAACATTTGTTGAACCGTATGAGCCGTTATATAAGTGCTCAATTTCAGGTCATTCTTCCGTAACAGCGCTATATTCCATACATCATCGGCAGGCTTAGCATCAGGATGACATCCGGGTAAGAAAAATAGTATCCAGAACATTATTGATAGTACCGGGAGTAGTTTCATGCAACATTATTTTATAGTATGCTATTTAAAAAAGGCGTATACACAAAATACCTATCTTTCGTGTATAAACAAAAACTACTTTCCCCGATCTGCCGGATACAGGATACAAGGGTTATTACTGACCGGGTGAACGCTGCCGGATTGCGCCAGCCGGGCGTAACGACATGTGGATTTATCAGCTAACTTTGCAGGATGAAACGTGTTGTTGTCGGCCTATCCGGCGGTGTAGATTCCAGCGTAGCTGCCTGGCTGCTCAAAGAGCAGGGGTATGAAGTAATCGGCCTATTTATGCGCAACTGGCATAATAATGAGGTTCTTTTATCGAAGGAATGTCCCTGGGTTGAAGATTCTAATGATGCACTCGCCGTTGCGGAACATTTAGGTATTCCCTATTACGTTATTGACCTGAGTAAAGAATACAAAGAACGTATTGTAGATTATATGTTCGCTGAATACCAGAAAGGACGAACGCCCAATCCGGATGTGCTTTGCAACAGGGAGATCAAATTCGATGTATTTCTGAAATCAGCATTACAATTAAACGCCGACTTTGTTGTAACGGGGCATTACTGTCGTAAGGTAACAGACAAGAATGGCCGGCACCACTTATTAGCCGGACGGGATAAGAATAAAGACCAGTCTTATTTTTTGTGCCAGTTAAGCCAGGAACAATTAGCTAAAGCCCTCTTCCCGGTCGGTGACCTGGAGAAACCGCAGGTAAGGGAAATCGCGCTGAAAGCGGGGCTGCCCACTGCAGAAAAAAAAGATTCCCAGGGCTTATGCTTTATCGGCAAAGTAGACCTGCCCACCTTCCTGCAACAGCAGCTTACGCCTCATCCCGGCGACATTATTGAAATTGACGCCGGGCTGGAAAAGCTCAATGCCTACCACCGCATTCCGGTTATACCGGAACACGTAGAGCAATTGGCTATGCCCTTTAGTTTTGAGAAAGCGGAAGGAATTAAAGTAGGCGAACACCAGGGTGCGCAATTTTATACTATTGGTCAAAGAAAAGGGTTACATATCGGGGGCAGACCTAATCCTTCTTTTGTATTGCAAACCGATACGGTTCAGAATACCGTATTTTCCGGTCAGTCGGATGATCATCCCGGGCTAAACCGGTATGCATTAAAGATCAATGCGGATGAAATCCACTATGTTAACCCGGACTATGCATTAGCTGTCGGAGAAACGCAGGACATGGATGTACGTATCCGCTATCGCCAGCCATTGCAGAAAGCTACTTTAATCCGCAAAGCCGGTGGTCTTTATATTTTATTTAAAGAACCCCAGCGGGGCATTGCATCCGGGCAATTTGCGGCATGGTACCGGGGAGAAGAAGTGATTGGCTCCGGGCCGATTGCATAGACGGTTACCGGTTACCTGCTCCTGCCGGGTATTTAAAGAAAGCGGAGAAACCCAATGCTACTGCTTAATAAATTTCAGATTTTCTACGGTATTGTCATCATACCATACCTTCAGATAATAAATACCGGCAGGTAAAGAATGAATTCTTACATTCCTCTGATCCTGGAATAGCGCAATGGTCTTACCGTTTGCATTAATGATCTGCGCTTTAAATTTACCGGTCCTGGTTTTGAGCGACAACACATCAGATGCCGGGTTAGGGAATAAGAGGGTAGCTCCCGAATATTTATACTGCAGGTTTTTAACGGGGGAATATTCAAACTGGCCATCTATATCCACCTGTTTCAGCCTGTAATAGTTTGTACCGGTTTCGGGAATACGATCGGTAAAACGGTATTGATAGCTGCTCCTGCTGTCCGTAGCGGCAGCAACAAATCCGATTGTTTCCCAGGAAATACCGTTTAATGATCTTTCAATATAAAATCCTTTATTGTTGATCTCATTGGCTGTTTCCCACTTAAGCTCACTCTCCCCTGCTATTGCATTTGCTGTAAAAGACAGGAGCGTAACCGGAAGCGTAGACAGCCCGGTAAGCGAGAGATTATCAAAATAACTATCCACAGAATCCCCGTTATAAGATTCTCCTATCAGCCGGATGCGTATTGTTCTTGTACCTACCGGGGCTGTCCGGGTATGATTATATTGCACCCAGCTTGAAACATTAGCAGCACGCCCGGTAGAGTAGGTGGCAAGAACAGTACCTCCGGTATTTCTAAATTCTACAATCATCTGTGCCGTATCAGCTTGGGTTTGATCATAGGAACGCATATACCCGGAAAAAGTAACCGTATACCGGCCGGCATCAATAGCGGTTGCATTGGAAGCTACACTAATATCTGGTATAGCTCATACCTTGCGCCAGTGCTTTGACCGCCACAACCCGGGTAAAAAAGATAGCTGCCGCTCTGGGCAGCAGGAAAACCCTGCTGATTACCCGGTACACGCCAGCCGCCTCCATTATAACAAGTTGTACCGATGGTTTGCGCAGCAGTCCAGCCGTTAGCGGTAGGCACTGATTCTGCCGATGGATTCACGATCAGATTTTGCCCGCTGGCAACATAAGAAGTAAGTAGAAATACTAACGGTAAGACTAAGGTTAATGAAGCATATCCTTTCATTCTCATAAGCATTAAGGCGCAAATTTAATGAAAACACATATCAGATAAATAAAAATACCGGTTTTCTATAAATATAATTGTGGACTCTTCATATTGAATAAATAAAAGCGGCATGTTGGCCATAGAAAAAATAAGTCAATAGCTCATTCCCGGCGCTTCCCTTCGGGCGTACCCATCCTTTTCTCCTGCTTAACCGTATATGCATACAGGCTACCGGGAAAATACCTTTATGTTTAAATAGTGTTATAATCGTTCAAAACCAGGTCAGGAGGCAGGGCATAAGAAATAATGTTTTTATCTTACCCATGAAAACAACGTATGCCTTAACAGCAGGGCATGTATACAAGAGAAAACAATAAAACCGGTAACAGCATTGAGTAATACCCCTGCAGATATTGACCTCATTAAAGGATGTATAGACAACGACCGCAGGGCACAGGAATATTTGTATAAAAAATTCTATGTGGCCATGATGTCGGTATGTATTCGCTATACGCATAATGAAAATGATGCCATAGAGGTGTTACACAATGGATTTTTGAAAGTATATAAACATATAGACCGGTTCGATCCAAATAAAGCCAGCCTGTACACCTGGATAAGAAGCATCATGGTTCACAGTGCGATAGATTTTATCCGGCAAAACATCAAACATAACAGGCAGGTGGCAATAGACTATGCAGGAGAACCCTATATTGACAGCGAGGCTGTTGAAAAATTAAATGCGCAGGAAGTGCTTCACTTAGTAAGAGAACTGCCTCCTGCAACCCAAACCGTTTTTAACCTATATATCATCGAAGGCTTTACGCATAAGGAGATCGGTATGATGATGGGCATAAGCGAAGGTACCAGCAAATGGCACCTGAGCGAAGCAAGACGATTGATGAAAAAATTCCTAAAAACCCCGGAAGTAGTGTAATGAACCACAGGTTACCATACGAAAAGCAAATAGCGGAAAAATTGCAACAACTGCGCCTGCCCGACCAGGAGATAACCTGGCAGCAAATGAGACTGAAGCTTGACCGCGAAATGCCCGCAACCGGGAAAGGCAAAACCGGGGGCAACGGGAAATGGTGGGTATTGGGTAGTATTGCCCTTATGATCTCCACCGGAATATGGCTGGGCGTTTATACCCCAACCAATAGTAAAACGATTACCACACCGGAGCTGATTCACCAGGCGCCTATTTCTCCGGAATCTGCAAACACGACTGAATTACCTGCCAACAGCCGGCAGACCGCACTTAATGAGTATATAAATTATGAGCTGACCGGTAACCAGCCTGAAGACCGTACTAAAAACAGCATTCGTCCAGATAGTAAGACAAGTCCTGCCCCGGCCCCTCCTGGCAGGAAAGAGCAATACAACACCGTTCTTACAACAAAAGATAAGCCGGAGGATATTTCAACAGGGGCAGCCGGTCATTTCAAAATCCGTGAAAACCGGGGCGGACAGGAAGTGGTGCCGAATCCCGCCAGGATTTCTCATTCAGGCGGATTACCCCTCAACAAGCTATACGGATATGCTACCGTTTATACCAGCCCAACCGGTTACAGCAACCGGCAGCACATTTTTGAAGAACAAAAACTACCGGTCATACCGGCCGGTCTGCCTGCTTTTCAGCAAACAAATGTGAACAAAAAAGTATTGTCGCGGGAAATGAAACGCCGGGAAAGAAAGGAAGAAAGAGATTTAGCCAGATCATATCGAACCTACCAGCCCTTCTGGGGTGAAAATACCGATCGCTGGTTTGCTGCGGGTATTGCACCATACCAGAATATCGCTGTTGCCAACCAGCAGTCCTATCATTACAATGCAGCGGCCGGCAGAAGTCTCCTTACGGATTATCTCCCTTCCCCCTACCTGCAGTTTCATGTAACCAACCGGGTTTACATGCAGGGTGAGTTCCAGTTCAATGCACCGCAGGCAACCCCGTCCCTCTTATTATCGCAAAAAACAGTTGCTGTCCCTTCGGGCAATACCAGCTTTACCGAAAATATTTACCTGCGTAAATTATATTACTTCAATATGCCGGTTAGCTTTTACTATAGCCCGGTTAAGAATTTTTATGTAGGCAGCGGGCTGCAATTCTCCTCATTCAACAGCGGGCTGGCCGATAGGGAACAATGGACGCTGAATAATACTTTATTACATTCAGCAACCATCAAGCTCAAGGATGATTCTTTATCCTCCAGGATCAATGGTTCCGAATGGCGTTATCTCTTTGATGCCAATTATTATCACAACCGCTTTATCCTGGGTGTCCGCTATAACCAGGCGCTGAATCGCTTTGTTGATTTCCGCATTAATGGCGGGGTTCCGCCCACACAGGCACGTAACCAGTCTTTCCAGTTTTACATCCGGTACAACCTGGTAGTAAGCGACAGGAAAAAATAAGGCAGGATTCACAACATGAGTATACAATGCTTTTGCACTCTTGAAATTAACAGGTTACTATAGGGAAGGATTATTCCAACCTGCCGGTCAGCTTCTTGATCAGGTCCGTTTCTGCCTTCCTGTAAGGCGTTCCGTCTTTCCTGAAAATATCGTGGAACCATAGTTCCGGCTCGCCTGTATATGCCTTTTCCCAACTGTTCCAGGGATAGATGGTCTGGCTTTTGCCGTCTACCAATCCCCAGTTGTATGCCGCTACATTGTATTTTTTTGCCAACGGCAGTGACCCTTCAAAAGTGCTGTTGTTGCCACGGGCCATATATTCCGTGCAAAAAATGGGGCGTCCATAGCGCTGCAGCTCTACTATATTTTTTTCAAAGGAAGCCGCATCACCGTAATTATGAAAAGAGATCACATCGGATTCTTCCACCATCAGGGTTTCTATAGGCTTCAGCTTTCCGGGAGCCGACCAGTCCCCCGACCATAAGCCGGCGGTGAGCGGTTGCTGCGGGTTTACGGACCGCGCCCATGCAAAAGCTCTTTTTAGTAAAAACAATACGATATCCGCCTTGTTCGGCGGCTCCATTTTACGGTAATATTGGTTGTTCATATTCTCTGGCTCATTCCACACATCCCAGCCCAGCACCCGGTCGTCTGCTGCAAATTTTCCCACAACACCTTTCACGTACGTTTCCAGGCGCGGGTATTGCGTACTATCTAATAAAGCTTCCTTTCCGGGATTTTGCACCCAGCCCGAATTGTGGACGCCAGGCGTGGGTTGCCGCTGCGGACCTAACCGGGGAAAAGGATCCCAAACAGAATCGAACAATACAAACAGCGGCCTGATATGATGCCGCGATGCGATCTGTAAAAATTCGTCTATGCGTTGCAAAAACCCTTCAGCATCCTGCCGGTACAACAGGTCGTGCAGGTATACTCTTACCGTATTCATTCCCAGGGAGGCGGCCCAGCCCAATTCACGGTCAATTGTAGCCGTATCAAATGTGGCTGCCTGCCACATCTCTAACTGGTTGACAGCCGTGCTGGGAATAAAATCACAACCTACCAGCCATCCCTGCTTCGCATACCATTCATTAGCCTGCTCTTTTGTCCAGGCATTCTTTGCATCAACAGCTTCCTCATGATCTGCTTTTTTCTCCTCTCCCGGCTTACATTGGTGTAAACCCATGCTGAACAATAAAGCGGTGAATACAATTGCCCAAAATTTCATTGCGGTTATTTTTGAAGATGAAGGTTAAGTCAATGCGGTCTGACCCTTCGGGTGCCGACCGCATATCTTAGTTGCTAAAACAATTCAATATCGTATTTGTCCAAAAGTCCCGATACACCTAAGATAGAAAATTTTGCTTTCTTAATCCGGTTGATTTCAGGATCAATAGAATAATGATAGGAAGTCCGGAAGTCTGCTTTTTCAAGTATTGTGTGATCAAAAGTGGCTTGTAACAAATCGCAATTATCAAACACCGCACTTGTCAGGTCGGCTTCGGTAAAGTCTGTTTCCTGTAATTGAGAATCTTTGAAAACCGTTTTTTTGATTTTCGTTTTGTAGAATGATGAATGGTTAAGCTGGCAACCGTTAAACAAAAAAGAAAGTCCGAACTGGTTACAAGTATTGAAATGAAGTCCCAGCATTTTGCAATCGTTGAACTTCACGTCCCGGAATGCCGTATCGTTGAGCTTTACCAGGCTGAAATTGCAACCATTAAACAGGCAGTCTGTAAACCTGAATGCTGAAAGATCGCTACCGGAAAATTCGCAATTATTGAAAATGCAGCTTTCGTATTCACCTTTTGCCAGCGAACCGTTTTTGTCAAAGGTTTTGTCCTGCGTATAAGCTTCCTGCATGTATCTGTTTTGTCATTGTGAACAGTTGTCATTACACGCGCCATTACCGACCGCACTCCCATATTTCATATCAGTACACTCACCTCCCTTGCACGGAAAACGCGTACACGGTGGACGTTGTATACTCCCTGCCCGGCTCGAGTACAACAGACGGAAAATGCTTTTGATTTGGCGCATCGGGAAAATGCTGCGTTTCCAGGCAAAAGGCAGTCCTGAAATCATCCTTAGCCCCGCTTTTAAAAGTATGCTTTCCCTGCATAAAATTACCCCCGTAAAACTGGAGCCCCGGCTCAGTGGTATATACTTTCATTGTAATGCCCGACTTGTCGCCTGTTGCTTCTGCGGCAACATGCAGGGAGGCGGGGTCATTTTCATTGAGCACAAAATTATGATCGTACCCATTGCCATTTTTCAATTGTTGGTTATTAGCCGTATCAATTCTTTTCCCGATAGCGATCGGCTCCCGGAAATCAAATGGCGTTCCTTTCACCGGTTCCAACTGCCCGGTAGGTATTAAGGTAGCATCAACGGGTGTATATGCATCTGCGTTGATCTGCAGCAGGTGATCATTAATGGTGCCGCTGCCTTCTCCATTCAGGTTAAAAAAGGCATGGTTGGTAAGATTGATCACCGTTTTTTGATCGGTGGTGGCATGATAATCTATTTTTAACGCATTACCTGTTGCGAGGGTATACACTACCGTTATATCCACATTTCCCGGGAAGCCCTCTTCCCCGTCTTTGGACAGGTATTTCAACTGCAACGTGGAATCATTGGGCTGAACGGCATCCCATACCACATCCTGGTAGCCCTTCTTCCCTCCATGCAATGTGTTGGGTCCATTATTGGTAAATAAGGTGTAGGTTTTCCCGTCTAAGCTAAATTTTCCTTTGGCAATGCGATTGCCCACTCTTCCGATCGTAGCACCAAAATAAGGTTCGGCGGAGTGTACATAGTCCTGCACATTTTTAAACCCAACCACCACATCCACCGGCTTACCCGCTTTATCAGGCACCACTAAGCTTACCAGCCTCCCGCCATAATTGGTAACAGCGGCGCAGGCTCCTTCATTGTTTTTCAGTATATACAATGCTGTAGATTTGCCGTCAATCGTATCTGCAAAAGCTATGGGATCTAAAGATCCAACGCAGGCAACCGGTTGTATGGCTGCAGGTCCGGCATCCTCTTTATTGCTTTTTTCACCCGTTCCCTGGTTACAGGCTGTCATCGCTATAAGGCAGGCTATGGTATACGCTTTTATTTTTATCATGATATCGTTGGATTTTTATTATGCTATTTTCCCCGTTCCATCGGCAATCTGTACGGCATAAACGTCAAGCGTTAAGCCCGTAGCCTGCCTGTATTGTGCACTCACTTTTTCAACCAGGGCATCTACCGCATTCTCTTTTACCAGGTTAATGCTGCATCCCCCGAAACCTCCACCCATCATTCTTGCACCCAGCACTTCTTTTTCATTACGCACATATTGAACGAGCCAGTCGAGCTCGCTGCAACTCACTTCGTATTCCCGGCTCAGACCTTCATGTGTACGGAACATTTTTTGCCCTAATGCCGCTATATCTCCTTTTTTAAGATCCTCGCATGCAGCAAGCAGGCGAAGGTTTTCTTCCAGCACATATTGACAACGCTTATATATCAATGCATCTTTGGGCAACACATACTGCCGGAGCATCTCCTGTGATACATCACGCAGTGAGCGCACTTCAGGTATATGCTTTCTTACCCAGGCTACTCCCTGCTCACATTGCTGCCGGCGGGTATTGTATCCGGAAGATGCAAGGGAATGGGATACATTGGAATTAAAAAGCACGATCTTAATTCCTTCCATAGATAAAGGCACATACTCGTATGCAAGGCTTCTGCAATCTAATTGTACACCATGACCGGCTTTGCCGAACACAGAAGTGAACTGATCCATGATGCCGCATTTTACTCCCGCAAAGGTATGCTCAGCGGCCTGCGCCATTTTTACCATTTCCATTTTAGAAAGCCCTAATGCAAATAACTCGTTCAATGCATATAACACAGCACATTCCACAGCAGCGGAAGAGGAAAGACCCGCTCCTATTATGATATCCCCGTCCAACGCCAGGTTAAACCCGCCGATGGCCATACCCCGCTTCAATAGCTGGTCTGTTACCCCCAGCACATAATCCGTCCAGCTTTTTAACGGGCGCAGTTCCGTTATCTTACCGGTGTAGGTTTCATTAAATGCAATTGAGGCAAGGTGTATATTATCATCCTCTCTTTTACTAATAGCAACGTAGGCGGACTTATCTATAGCCGCCGGAAGCACAAACCCGTCATTATAATCCGTATGCTCCCCAATAATATTGATCCGTCCGGGTGAACGAAAGAGCAAAGGCTCGGCGCCGAAATATGCGCTGAATTTCTTTTTCAACAACCCTGTATCATATTTATCCGAAAGCATTATCCAAAGTTATATTTATCCGGGGCTGACAAAAAGGGTCATTGAACGTGTTTGCGAAAATGGGATCCCGCCTGCGGCAGAAAAGCAATCTCATTAATGGCAGCAGCGTATATGCTATACATTGCTTCTCTTTATCCTCGTTAACAACCTTTTTGACCAATGCCTGTTCATAAAATCTACTTCATCTGTACCCACGCCTTATTATACAGTTGCTGATGTAACTGCCTCAGCTTTTCTGCCGGCATTTTCATCACTTTCCTGTCATAGGTCATTAACCCATTTACTTCTACCTCCACATCGGTTGTTTGTGTGTATACTGCGGCAGACAGTCCCAGCGGGATCAGTAGCTTAAGATCATTCATAAGACGGGTATAGCGGTTGAGCAGTTCCTCATTATTCTTAAAGCTCTGGTATCCCCAGTTATTTTTCTCCTGCCAGGTATGTCCTTCCAAGGGCAGTCCCAATCCGCCAAATTCTCCGAGAACCAAAATTTGCCTGCTGCCAAAAATTTCAGGTGTTGGCATTTGAGGATCAGGGTAGTTGTGAATATCCAGGATATGACTCGTATACGTGAAATTACCTCCACTGGATTCATTCACAAGGCGGGAAGGATCATATTCCTTAGTCCATGCAATAATTTCTTCGGTTTTAAACTGTCCCCATGCTTCATTAAACGGCACCCATACCACAATGGAAGGAAAGTTATACAATGCATCTATGATAGCTTTCCATTCCGTACGATAAGCAGACTCTGATGCCGCACTCCGCTCCCTGTCATGGTTCTTACCGGAAATCTGCCCGGCTCTCATATCCCATACATTCCCCCCCAGGTCACCGCTGGGCATATCCTGCCAAACCAGTACGCCAAGCTTATCACAATGATAGTACCACCGGGCAGGCTCCACCTTTACATGCTTACGGATCATGTTAAATCCCATGGTCCGGGTTTGTTCAACATCATATTTCAGGGCCTCATCTGTCGGAGCGGTATACAATCCGTCCGGCCACCAGCCCTGGTCAAGCGGTCCATATTGAAACACAAATTCATTATTCAGTAACATTCTCTGAATACCCTTGCTATCTGCACTTCCCGAAATTTTTCGCATAGCGAAATAGCTGCCTGCTTCATCAATGCGTTTCCCTTTCCGGGTAATCGTATATTTAAGATCATACAGGAACGGATGATCCGGAGACCACGATTTCGCGTCCTGAAGGAGTATCCATGCTTCTCCTTCCCCGTTTAATACCTGCTCCTTCACGGGCTGTCCCTCGTCAAGTACCGTTACTTTCACTACATCACCGGGCTGCAGGTTTTCGATATTTGCTTTTACAGCAAGTGTTTGCCGGTCAAAATCGGGGGTCTGTTTTGTTGCAGTAATATAGGTGGAAGGTACATTTTCCAGCCATACGGTTTGCCAGATACCCGTTACGGGCGTGTACCAGATACCATGAGGGTTCTTCACCTGTTTACCGCGTGGCTGAAATCCTTCATCACCGGGGTCCCACACACGCAATGTAATCTCCTGCTGTTTTCCTTTTTTTAAGAGCGGGGTAATATCAAACGTAAAAGGATCATAGCCGCCCTGGTGTGAACCCGCTTTATTGCCATTTACATACACATCACACTGCCAGTCTACCGCACCAAAATGCAGCAACATTTTTCCTGTCCGGTATACCGGGGGTACCTCAATAGTACGCATGTACCATAATACACTATCCTTTCCCACTGCTTTTCCTACCCCCGAAAGAGCAGACTCTACCGGATAGGGCACGAGGATATTGCCATCATAACCTGCAGGACGGGTATCATCCGCTACTTTTGGAACGATAGCATATTTCCACAACCCGTTCAGGTTCATCCAGTTTTTACGGGTAAGCTGCGGACGGGGATATTCGGGCAAGGGATGTTCCGCTTTTATATCTGCAGCCCATTGTGTTGTAATTTTCCCTGCAACAGGTTTCCATGCTTCCTGGGCATACAATCCTGTGCTAATTATTCCAAGAAAAACCAGATAAAAGAATGGCCTCATAATAACAGCTTTGAATGATAAATACGAACCGATATTCTGCAATAATAATAATAACCCGGCGTACAAAAGCAAGAGATATGCCCTTTATTCTATAAAACAACAGGAATAATTAAAACCCGCTGCAATACTGACCTAAAATTCGTAAATTAACCCCTCAAGCCGGTTGCCCGGTGTGTTGGTTCTGTGAGTTGTTGCTTGTGGTTTCAGGATGAGACAAGGAATAAAAAAAGCCCCGGAGATAGCCGAGGCACTAAATGTTTTCACAACGGAATAATCCTTATTGTGAATTGCTTTCAAATGTAAATATAAATACTCTTCGTGATATTTAAAATTTAAGGAGGATAAAGAATAATATTATACTCAACTAACTGTAAAACATTTGTTTGCAATCAGAAAATGTATGGGAAAGTATATACCTCCTCTTTGGTTGTAATTTGCTTTCAAATTCACAACCTTCTTTCGTATATTTGCGGTAAACTATTTGGATCGGGGTGTCCCCAATCGGAATGAAGCCGGAGCAATCCGGCTTTATTTTTTATGGAAATATCTTTAACCCATAACGCCTCCCCTTCTTGTTATAAAATTTATGTTCGAAAACTTCAAAAGACGGATTGACCCTATGAGATTCTAAAACATACCGGGCTATTGGATAAGCAATCAAGTCGGCTAATTGAAGCCCATTAATATTTTCTTTCTTCGATTTAAACTGAATGGACAAATTATAGGCTTGTATTCTTTCAGGTTTTATATAGCCGGTACCCCTCGACAAAATTCTTTGAAAATGTTCTTCCAGCTTTTTATCCTCTTTTTTACCACGTTTTTCAATAATGATATTTAACCCGCTGATGTTAGTTTTGAGACCGTCCAGGAAGAAAATCGCCCGTTCAATGATAAAGGATAGACCAATCTCATAAACATCGTCTGAAATTCTGCCATATTTTTTGATGTAATTATCTTTTTTTATTGCTGAAGCTATGATGCTGTAATCCCGGGACGCAATAACATTGTCCAGTTGCTGATAAAAACTTGCTTTTAGTGTTAAATCAAAAAGATATTTAAATTCTTTTTCGCATTTCCGAATGTCGCGGGAGTGAAAAATTACGTTTTTGCTTTGCCATATATCTTGTTTTATTGCATTAAAATCCTGTCTTAACAATTCATATTCCTCACTTGAAATAACAACTCCGCATAATAAAAACAACGGAAAGTTCGGGTTGAGGCTACTTAGTCCATGATCACCACTTTCGTCTATAAATAGATTGAAAATCATATATTTATCAAATGTTAAAATATGTGGGGAATAAAAGCAATTCACAACATACTAATATCAAATTAATTAGATATAGTATTATTCCCCACATAATGCAAATGTATGTAACATATATTAGTATGAGTTTTTTATTTTAAAATATCCTATATTCACACCTATTTAAAAGATTGTTATGCCCAAAACCATTCTCGGCCTCGACCTCGGAACAACTTCAATAGGTTTTGCCCATATAATAGAAAGTGAAAACCCAAACAAATCCGAAATCAAGGAAATCGGTGTTCGGGTTAATCCATTAACTACAGATGAGCAAACTAATTTTGAAAAAGGTAAACCAGTTTCTGTAAATGCCGACCGTACTTTAAAACGGGGAATGCGTCGTAATCTTGACCGCTATCAACTGCGTAGAGGAAACCTGATTGATGTTTTGATAAAAGCTAATATCATTACCCCGGATACTATTCTGACTGAAGACGGAAAAGATACTACACACGAAACCTGGCGATTGAGAGCGAAATCTGTTAGCGAAAAAATAGAAAAAGAGGAATTGGCTCGTGCGTTATTGGCAATCAACAAAAAGCGGGGATATAAAAGTAGCCGGAAAGCTAAGAATGAGGACGAAGGACAGGCGATTGATGGAATAGCTGTGGCGAAAAGGCTGTATGAAGAAAACCTTACGCCCGGGCAATTGGTTTATCAATTGTTACAGGAAGGCAAAAAGCATATTCCTGATTTTTACAGGTCGGATTTGCAGGCTGAATTTGATAAAGTATGGAATAAACAAAAAGAGTTTTATCCCGAAATTTTTACCACTGATTTTTATAAGGAGCTTAAAGGAAAAGGGCAAAGGGCTACTTCGGCTTTGTTTTGGAATAAATATCAATTCAATACTGCCGATATAAAAGACCTTGGCGATAGTTTAAAAAATGAAAAAACTATCAAACTTAATCTGAGAGAGAAAAAGAAATTGCAATCTTACAAATGGAGAAGTGATGCGGTTGTAAAACAATTAAGCAAAGAAGAAGCAGCGTATGTAATTACCGAAATCAACAATAACCTCAACAGTTCGAGCGGTTATCTCGGAGCAATTTCCGACAGAAGCAAAGAATTGTATTTTAATAAAGAAACCGTAGGGCAGTATTTGTACAAACAGCTTCAGCAAAACCCGCATACAAGACTGAAAAATCAGGTTTTTTACCGTCAGGATTATTTAGATGAATTTGAAACGATTTGGACAGCGCAATCGAAGCACCATAAAGAATTAACTGATGAATTGAAATCTGAAATCAGGGATATTATTATTTTTTATCAACGTAAGCTCAAATCCCAAAAAGGTTTAATCAGTTTCTGTGAATTTGAATCACAGGAAAAAATTATTAATGACAATAAGAAAACCATCGGCTTGCGCGTTGCTCCAAAATCCTCTCCTTTGTTTCAGGAATTTAAGATTTGGCAGGTGCTGAATAATGTTTTGGTACGTAAAAAAGGAAGTAAAAAGCGAACGGTAAAAAACACGAACCAACAATCATTATTTGAGGAAGAAAAGGACGTTTTTGTTTTCGATTTAGAAACAAAAGAAAAATTATTTGAAGAACTGAACCTGAAAGGCAATCTTTCTGCCAATAGAGTCATTGAATTATTAGGACACAAGCCTGCAGACTGGGAAATCAATTATTCCACATTGGAAGGTAACCGGACCAACCAGGCGTTGTATAATGCGTATCTAAAGATTTTGGAGATAGAAGGCTATGACGAGAATTTGTTGAAATTGTCAGACAAAGATGATATCAATGTTGCGGACTTGAAAACACCTGCATCTGAAATCAAATCAATGGTCAAAGCCATTTTTGAAACTTTAGGTATCAATACCGAAATCCTTGAATTTAATGCGGAATTGGACGGCAAGGCTTTTGAAGAGCAAAAATCGTATCAGCTTTGGCATTTGCTATATGCTTACGAAGGAGATGATTCTCTTAGTGGCAATGAAAAATTGTATGAGCTTTTAGAAAAGAAATTTGGCTTCAAAAAAGAGCATTCTCAGGTATTGGCTAATATAAGTTTGAGTGATGATTACGGAGATCTTTCCACCAAAGCAATGCGGAAAATAATTACACATTTAAAAACGGGATTTGCTTATAGCGGAAGAAAAGAAAAACCAAATGAGCCAAGCGCTTGTGAATTGGCAGGGTACAGACATTCTAAATGGGTAGAAAAGGACGAAAATGAGATTCGACCTTTAAAAGACAAACTGGAATTGTTGAAGAAAAATAGTTTACGTAATCCTGTGGTCGAAAAAATATTGAACCAGTTGGTCAATGTTGTGAATGCTCTAATTGAGAAAAACAGAAAAGAAAATCCCAATTTTAAATTTGATGAAATTCGTATTGAATTGGCTCGTGAGTTGAAAAAGAATGCCAAAGAAAGAGCGGAAATGACAACAAACATTAATGCATCGAAAATCGCTCACGAAAAAATTATTAAAGTATTACAAACAGAGTTTGGTGTTAAAAACCCAACTCGTAATGATATTATCCGATATCGATTGTATGAGGAATTGAAAAATAACGGCTACAAAGATTTATACACGAACGAATACATTCCGAGAGAAATTCTATTCAGCAAACAAGTAGACATTGAGCATATTATTCCGCAGTCAAGGTTGTTTGACGACAGTTTTTCTAATAAAACAATTGTGTATCGTCAAACCAATTTAGATAAAGGAAATAAAACCGCTCAGGATTATATAGAAAGCAAATTCGGTACTAAAAAATTGGAAGAGTTTAAAGGTAGGATTGAAGAGCTTTATAAATCGGGGATTAAAAATAAAGAAGGAGGGATTTCGAAAGCCAAATACCAAAAACTCCTCAAACAAGAATCCGAAATTGGTGACGGGTTTATTGAAAGAGACTTGCGTGATAGTCAGTATATAGCCAAAAAAGCTAAAAATATGCTATTGGAAATTACCCGTTCGGTGGTTTCCACTTCGGGAAGCATTACCGACAGGTTGCGTGAAGATTGGGGTTTGATAAATATTATGAAAGAACTCAACCTTGAAAAATACAGAGCCTTGGGTTTAACAGAAATGCAGGAGCGTAAGTTTGGACAAAAAGTGGAAGTTATCAAAGACTGGACAAAGCGTAACGACCACCGCCACCACGCTATGGACGCTTTGACGGTTGCATTTACCAAACACAGTTATATTCAATATCTCAATTATCTGAATGCAAGGGCGAATGAGCAGCATAAACTTCATGGCAATATAATTGCTATAGAAACCAAAGAAACAGAAATAAAGATTGATGATGAGGGCAACAAGAAAAGAGTGTTCAAATTACCTGTGCCTAACTTCAGAACAGTAGCCAAAGAGCACCTGGAGAATGTTTTGGTATCACACAAAGCAAAAAATAAAGTCGTTACCAAAAACAAGAACAAAACCAAATCGAAAAATGGGGAAAAGGTAAAAACAGAATTGACACCAAGAGGACAGTTACACAAAGAAACTGTTTATGGCAAGTATCGGTATTATGTAAACAAAGAAGAAAAAATCGGAACAAAATTTGACGGAGAGACAGTTAATAAAGTTGCTAATCCAACTTACAAAAAGCGTTTATTGCAACGCTTATCCGAAAACGGCAACGACCCCAAAAAGGCTTTTGCAGGGAAAAATGCTTTGAGTAAAAATCCGATTTATTTAGATGAGGCGAAAACAGAAACCTTACCCGAAACCGTTAAGCTGACTTGGTTAGAAGAGGATTATTCTATTCGAAAAGACGTAACGCCGGAAAACTTTAAAGATGCAAAAGCCATTGAAAAGGTTTTAGACCAAAAAGTCAAAAACATTTTATTAGAGCGTTTAAAAGCGTTTGACAACGACGCTAAAAAGGCTTTTTCTGATTTAGATAAGAACGCGATTTGGTTGAACAAAGCAAAAGGTATTTCGATAAAAAGAGTTACTATTTCAGGTGTGAAGAATGCAGAATTTTTGCATTATAAAAAAGACCACAAAGGCGATTATGTTTTGGATAAAGACGACAAGAAAATCCCTGTAGATTTTGTAAGTACCGGTAATAATCATCACGTAGCTATTTACAGGGATGAAGAAGGAGGTTTGCAGGAAAGAGTCGTTTCTCTATTTGAAGCTGTACAATTGGTCAATGCAGGCGAACCTGTAATAGACAAACAGTACAATCAAGGTTTAGGCTGGCAGTTTCTCTTTACAATGAAACAAAACGAATACTTTGTGTTCCCTAACGAAGAAACAGCATTTAATCCGAAGGAAATTGATTTGTTGGATCCCGATAATAGGAAATTGATCAGTCCCAATTTGTTTAGGGTGCAGAAATTGGCATCAGGAGATTTTTGGTTTAGACATCACTTAGAAACGACCGTTGAGGTGAAATCAGAATTAAAAGATGCGGCATATAGGCGTTGTAGTTTGAATGGCGTAAAAGATATTGTCAAGGTCCGTATCAATCATATCGGGCAGATTGTCGGAGTTGGAGAATATTAGAGTTCCTTATCCATCGGGATTTTTATACGAATACAATAAAAAACTATAAGGTATATTATATAATAAACAAATCATTAATACGTTTAATCGTGCAAAGCCTGCTGCATGATCAAGCGAACCCTGTACTTCGGCAACCCGGCCTATCTCAAAACCAGGAACGAACAATTGGTAATTGAGATGCAGGACAGCGGTGAAACCAAATCGGCGCCGATTGAAGATATCGGGTTATTGATACTGGATCACCAGCAGATCACCATTACGCAATCCACGCTGGCAAAATTGCTGGCTAATAATACCGCTGTTATTACCTGTGATGATACACACCATCCCACCGGCATGATGTTCAGCTTAGACGGACATACCCTGCAAAGCCAGAAATTCCAGGCACAGATAGAAGCATCGGCTCCGCTTAAAAAACAATTATGGCAACAAACCGTTACCTGCAAAATAGAGAACCAGGCGGCACTCCTGCAACAGGAAAGGGAAGAATATAAGCTGCTGCTTACCTACGCTAAGGAAGTAAAGAGCGGCGACAGTGAAAACCATGAAGCCAAAGCGGCATCTTACTACTGGAAACGCATTTTTCCTGATTTCCTGGACTTCAGGCGGGAACGCTACGGTCCGCCACCCAACAACCTGCTCAATTACGGTTATGCCATACTGAGGGCATTGGTAGCACGGAGCTTAACGTCCAGCGGACTGCTCCCCACGCTGGGCATCCATCACCGCAATCAATACAACGCCTATTGCCTGGCGGATGACATCATGGAACCTTACCGCCCTTTTGTTGATAAAGTAGTATGCCGGATCATAAGAGACAATGGAAAGTTTCTGGAAATGACGCCGGGTATGAAGAAAGCACTATTAGAAATTCCCGCAATGGATGTGCAGATTGACGGTCAAAAAAGCCCTTTGATGAATGCGGTGCAGCGAACTACTGCCAGCCTGGCAAAATGTTATGAAGGAAAAGCAAGGAAGATATTATACCCAAACTTATAAGGTCTGCCGGGTGGCTATCCTGCACTGCAAATCTTATAGGTTTTACCGCACCCTGCATAAAAATTATTTTTCCATACCCGGCTAAGCACTAAACCCGCAAGGCAGTGTGTAGCACCTCCTACTTTGGAGGAACCGGAGGAATTATATTATGTTTCAACGCCTTAACGCATATCGCATCATGTGGGTACTCGTATTTTTTGATCTTCCCACGGAAACCCAAAAGGACCGGAAGATCTATACTAAGTTCCGGAAGGATATTATGGCAGACGGTTTCAACATGTTCCAGCTCAGCATTTACCTGAGGCATTGTGCCAGCAAAGAAAATGCAGATGTTCATATTAAACGGGTGAAGAAAATCTTGCCATCCAAAGGTCATGTAGTCATTATGTGCATTACGGATAAGCAGTTCGGTATGATGGAAGTTTTCAGAGGAAAAGAACTTACTGAAACGCCTCCGATGGCGCAGCAACTGGAATTGTTTTAGCTGACTCAAAAAACCTATAAGGTTTGCCGCCCGGCTATGCAGCCCCGCAAACCTTATAGGTTACCGGGGATCATATCATTTCTTAACCGTAAAGCTTCCCGGATAGGTACAAGGTTGCTCCTTTGCACCATGCATATCCCGGATCCAGGTATCAAATTCCCTTTTCCCTTCTTTTAAAACAATAACGCGTCCTCCCAAATTGGGATTTTCCTGGTTTCGGAGTTTCGATGCCCTGCCGTATGCCAGGGCTATATCATAATACGTTACGATATAATCATTATAATGATCATGCCCTGCAAATGTTCCCATTACATCACCGCTTTCAAGCATTGCCGCAAACATGCCGGTATTAATTTCCGGGGCGCAAACCGGTTCTCTTTTCTTTCCCATTACAATCGCATTCTTTTGCTGCATGGCAAGCTCATACTCGGGAAACGGAATATGAAAAAAAGCCAGGGCAGGATATGGTGTACCCCCATTAGCTGTTGTATATGCTTTACTTTTTGTACGGTACCAGCTCACCTGGTTATGGGTAAACCAGCCCCAGCCATCAACCTGGGGCTTTAATGTGCTGTACGCATTAGAATCCATAAAATAGAGTAAAGCAGCATCTTTTCCGTCTTTCCCGGAAACCGTTAATATAAAATTGGAATTCCCCTCGGTTTCTCCTGCATCTTTATTTAAACAACCGGGACGACTTTGCAGAAAATCGGCCAGGTCCTTTCTCGAAAAATTATTCTCCGAATCGTGATTACCAAAAACCATTACCCAGGGAACGCCAACTTCCCTAAACGCTTTATCAAACAGCATATAGCCCTTCTGCGGGTTATTTTCCGTAACAATATCGCCTGTAACCACTACCAGGTCGGGTTTTTCCGTTTCTATAATTTTTTTCAGGTACTCAAAAATACCCAGGTTTTTTCCCCCGGAAACATTCACATGCGTATCGGTAAACTGAATAATTTTAAACTCCCCGGATGCATTAAATCGTAAACTGCTCTTATTTTGTGCCGTTGCCACGCCACCTAAGAAAAGAAAAAGCCAACTGAAAAAAAATCGTTTCATCATCTATTTTTAATTACTGAATAAACAGAAAATACCTTTGCCCATATCCTTCATCCGTTACCGTTAATTTTCATGCCACGATAAAAAACCTGGTCGTGGAAAAAGTATTTCGATGGACGAACAGGAAACGACATTAAAGTTTCAAAAATAGCGCATTTGGAGAGATAAAAGCAGGAATATCCCGGCTTCCATTTCAGTTGATGTTAAAAAACCCATAAGGCTAAACCTAGCCATACAGCCCGGCAAACCTTATGGGTTTATTATGCAGCTTTCCCGTAATCCAGGATTAAAAAAATCATTCTTTCAACTGTTTTTTCATCCTGAAAACCTGCTCAAATACTTAAAAAACAGGCACTTACCGGATTTCTGTTGTAAAAGATCTAAGCTACATAATAATTTGAAAGCAATTCACAACCATCGGCTATTGCAGCCCCGGCGGCACCCAGTTGTAAAAGATCTAAGCTACATAATAATTTGAAAGCAATTCACAACAACCAGCAATGACGCAAAACCCGTGTTATCGTTGTAAAAGATCTAAGCTACATAATAATTTGAAAGCAATTCACAACTAATTCTTAACAGTTGCTGATGCTGCCTACGTTGTAAAAGATCTAAGCTACATAATAATTTGAAAGCAATTCACAACACT
Organism: Chitinophagaceae bacterium; assembly: GCA_023957155.1. Lineage (GTDB taxonomy): Bacteria > Bacteroidota > Bacteroidia > Chitinophagales > Chitinophagaceae > Agriterribacter. The sequence goes on from JAMLHK010000003.1 coordinate 168,062, forward strand.
GAATTGTGACTTAATCCCAAGAACGTGGTTGTAAAAGATCTAAGCTACATAATAATTTGAAAGCAATTCACAACGCCTACCTGAATGTTATCGCCAAACTCTTTGTTGTAAAAGATCTAAGCTACATAATAATTTGAAAGCAATTCACAACAGCAGCATGTCTTAACAGACTTCATCAAAGGTTGTAAAAGATCTAAGCTACATAATAATTTGAAAGCAATTCACAACAAATAGATTATAGTATATTTCTATGTCTTGGTTGTAAAAGATCTAAGCTACATAATAATTTGAAAGCAATTCACAACGTTCCGCTTGCGCTATAATAGCCTTATCTAGTTGTAAAAGATCTAAGCTACATAATAATTTGAAAGCAATTCACAACACCTACCCCCCCTCCTACCCCATTGCCTTTGTTGTAAAAGATCTAAGCTACATAATAATTTGAAAGCAATTCACAACATGAATCAAAGGGCGGTTATACTACTGTTAGTTGTAAAAGATCTAAGCTACATAATAATTTGAAAGCAATTCACAACACGCGATAATTGGGTTAGCAATTTCCGCTGGTTGTAAAAGATCTAAGCTACATAATAATTTGAAAGCAATTCACAACTACCGGCATTCCCGGTGCAAAAGGAGATAAGTTGTAAAAGATCTAAGCTACATAATAATTTGAAAGCAATTCACAACTTACGGGCAGGATATCCGCGCGAAGCGCAGGTTGTAAAAGATCTAAGCTACATAATAATTTGAAAGCAATTCACAACATTTAAGTATTCCAAAGTATGAGTATGCTAGTTGTAAAAGATCTAAGCTACATAATAATTTGAAAGCAATTCACAACAGAATCGTAAACGGAAAAAGTTTTTAATTGTTGTAAAAGATCTAAGCTACATAATAATTTGAAAGCAATTCACAACTGTTGGTGAAAAATGGGCGGCAAATGCGAAGTTGTAAAAGATCTAAGCTACATAATAATTTGAAAGCAATTCACAACTGCGTTAAGCCGCGCCAGGCGGATGAGTTGGTTGTAAAAGATCTAAGCTACATAATAATTTGAAAGCAATTCACAACTGCATTCCCTGTGTAACTACTCCGCTATAGTTGTAAAAGATCTAAGCTACATAATAATTTGAAAGCAATTCACAACGGAGAACCGCCTCTACTGTGTAATCGAAGGGTTGTAAAAGATCTAAGCTACATAATAATTTGAAAGCAATTCACAACCGGGCAGTATCTACGCCAATTTTTGAAGCGTTGTAAAAGATCTAAGCTACATAATAATTTGAAAGCAATTCACAACGCGCCGGTAAGGTGCCTCTTTATGATGAGGGTTGTAAAAGATCTAAGCTACATAATAATTTGAAAGCAATTCACAACACCAGAAGCAATTTACTTGCAACGTGAAACGTTGTAAAAGATCTAAGCTACATAATAATTTGAAAGCAATTCACAACACTTCTTAAGGATGCTCGTATAAAAGAGCTGTTGTAAAAGATCTAAGCTACATAATAATTTGAAAGCAATTCACAACAGTGGGGTATTGTTTAAAATATATGTGTAAGTTGTAAAAGATCTAAGCTACATAATAATTTGAAAGCAATTCACAACAACAATCTGCCCATTGATGTAAATTGAGCTGTTGTAAAAGATCTAAGCTACATAATAATTTGAAAGCAATTCACAACTGGAGAATACGGCACGCATACAATGCGACCGTTGTAAAAGATCTAAGCTACATAATAATTTGAAAGCAATTCACAACCCCGCTCGGTAGAGCGCTTGGATAAATATGGTTGTAAAAGATCTAAGCTACATAATAATTTGAAAGCAATTCACAACACATTAAGGGTAGGAGCCTTTGGCTGCCAAGTTGTAAAAGATCTAAGCTACATAATAATTTGAAAGCAATTCACAACATCCTGTTTCGGCTTCCCGTCTTGTATCCGTTGTAAAAGATCTAAGCTACATAATAATTTGAAAGCAATTCACAACACATGGGGCTAAGTTAAAATCCCTGATAGAGTTGTAAAAGATCTAAGCTACATAATAATTTGAAAGCAATTCACAACACAGATGAATATTATTATCTTGCCGTTTTTGTTGTAAAAGATCTAAGCTACATAATAATTTGAAAGCAATTCACAACCAAATGTCCAACAGAAAAGGATAAAAACAAGTTGTAAAAGATCTAAGCTACATAATAATTTGAAAGCAATTCACAACAAGTGCCGTTGTGCTTATGTAAACTATGAGGTTGTAAAAGATCTAAGCTACATAATAATTTGAAAGCAATTCACAACCGGTTTCAACCAGGTTGGCATATTTGGCAGTTGTAAAAGATCTAAGCTACATAATAATTTGAAAGCAATTCACAACGGAAATTTACTTACCTCGTCAACTGGTTGGTTGTAAAAGATCTAAGCTACATAATAATTTGAAAGCAATTCACAACTTGTGTGCTTATGGATATGGTAAGACACATGTTGTAAAAGATCTAAGCTACATAATAATTTGAAAGCAATTCACAACAGTTCAATTAGTTTTCACATTAAAAAATAAGTTGTAAAAGATCTAAGCTACATAATAATTTGAAAGCAATTCACAACAAAGGAAATTGGGTTGTCAATCCCAATTTAGTTGTAAAAGATCTAAGCTACATAATAATTTGAAAGCAATTCACAACAAAACAATCAAGTCAGAAAACAAAAAGAAGTTGTAAAAGATCTAAGCTACATAATAATTTGAAAGCAATTCACAACACTTTCTTAATAAATATGGCGGATGGGAGAGTTGTAAAAGATCTAAGCTACATAATAATTTGAAAGCAATTCACAACCATTAGCTAATCCAGTAACCGGAGAGGCTTGTTGTAAAAGATCTAAGCTACATAATAATTTGAAAGCAATTCACAACTATGCAGATGCAGGTCAGACAAGCATTACAGTTGTAAAAGATCTAAGCTACATAATAATTTGAAAGCAATTCACAACTAGGGGGTTAAGTGAAACGCTTTTAGCCAGTTGTAAAAGATCTAAGCTACATAATAATTTGAAAGCAATTCACAACATAAGTGTTTATTGTTGTTGAAGCTATAGCGTTGTAAAAGATCTAAGCTACATAATAATTTGAAAGCAATTCACAACAGGAGTATCAGGTATCGGATTTAGGTTTAAGTTGTAAAAGATCTAAGCTACATAATAATTTGAAAGCAATTCACAACAAAAGAATGATAGGCGGCAGGATTGATTAGTTGTAAAAGATCTAAGCTACATAATAATTTGAAAGCAATTCACAACGATGGTTCACGCTGATATTAGCCTACCTGCGTTGTAAAAGATCTAAGCTACATAATAATTTGAAAGCAATTCACAACTGTAATACCTGTAGAAACGGTAACAGGAGCGTTGTAAAAGATCTAAGCTACATAATAATTTGAAAGCAATTCACAACGGCGGCATTCATTCTCTTATCAGCAGCAATGTTGTAAAAGATCTAAGCTACATAATAATTTGAAAGCAATTCACAACGAGTTGGCGCTGTAGTATTAACCCCTAACCGTTGTAAAAGATCTAAGCTACATAATAATTTGAAAGCAATTCACAACATACTAATTCTTTTTAAATACTCGGAAGTGGTTGTAAAAGATCTAAGCTACATAATAATTTGAAAGCAATTCACAACAATAATCAGATATTAAAACTACAGCAGGAGTTGTAAAAGATCTAAGCTACATAATAATTTGAAAGCAATTCACAACATAGCAGCAATTCTTTCCTCGTAGGCTAATGTTGTAAAAGATCTAAGCTACATAATAATTTGAAAGCAATTCACAACTAACACGCCTTACGTGGTATACACAGCAACGTTGTAAAAGATCTAAGCTACATAATAATTTGAAAGCAATTCACAACAGATTATTTTGAAGCGAGACCATTGATATTGTTGTAAAAGATCTAAGCTACATAATAATTTGAAAGCAATTCACAACACCCGCTGAACCACCCCCTTTAATATGTCCGTTGTAAAAGATCTAAGCTACATAATAATTTGAAAGCAATTCACAACTATATGTCATCTATTACTAATGATGCCCTGGTTGTAAAAGATCTAAGCTACATAATAATTTGAAAGCAATTCACAACACTGGCAACGGCGTAGAACAAGGGGTTTGCGTTGTAAAAGATCTAAGCTACATAATAATTTGAAAGCAATTCACAACGACCAGGTTGAATTATAAACCAAAGACAAGGTTGTAAAAGATCTAAGCTACATAATAATTTGAAAGCAATTCACAACCATTAAAGAATATGCACCACCAGACCAAAAGTTGTAAAAGATCTAAGCTACATAATAATTTGAAAGCAATTCACAACAAAGATGTTCATTGCTATTATCTATTAGAAGTTGTAAAAGATCTAAGCTACATAATAATTTGCCACGTTATCATTCGATCTTTTTATTGTCGTGGCGAACTTTGGTTGAAAGCAATTCACAACAGATGTAAAGTATTTGATACCCTTGGTGAAGAAAAAACGATTCAAGGAAATATGTATATCTATCAATGGTGGGCTTATTGGGTACGAAGAACGAACGAGCCTGTATAATAGGGCAATTAAGATTCTTGCATAATAGTTTTTTCATACAAGCAGTATCCGGGGTGTATGTCTATGCGCCATTTTTTTACCCGCTAAAGCATCCGTCTCCGCCTTTGGGCTACTATTAATTTAAAATATTTCAAAAAAAGTTAGTCGAAAATTTACATAATATACAAATGTATATTATATTTGTATTGCAAAGCGATTAGACATGAACAATAAAGAAATTAAAGAACTAATAGAGGTAGTAAAGCGGGAGCTTTCTCTCTATATTAAGCTTTCTGACAAATTACAATTTCCGGAAAACGAAATTGAAAAGCAGGTAAATAAGTATCTTGAAACGTTACACACCCTGCAGGAACTATTAAAAAATCATGACTAACGGAGGGGTATCCCCCCTCCATAAATTACCAAATATGAAAAATAGAATAGATGATCTGATAAAACTTGGAATGAAAAATCCGGCTGCTTTCGATAAGGCTACGGATAATCTCGCTAAGCAAGCTAAAAAAAGCAAGAAACTGAAAAGCGATCTTGAAAAAGAATTTAAGGAGAGCCTGTACAAGAAGGGCAGGCAAATCAACGAATTAGCTATTAAAGTTCAGTTGCAATCCGTATCCGACATGATCAATATGTCGTATATAGCAAAGAATTATTTCGGTAAATCCAGACAATGGCTAAGCCACAGGGTAAATGGTGCAACAGTTAACGGTAAGCCTGCTCAATTTACAAAGAGTCAAATCGAAACATTAAACATTGCTCTGAAGGATATTGGAAAAAAAATTGGCTCAATTAGTGTTCATCACTAATCGTTTTGCACGCCCCGCATAGAGCCAGTGCGGGGCATTTTTTAAGTAATTTTTTGGGGATAGTTAAAAAAATTCTTTTTTTTATTTGCATTGTACAACATTAATGTTGTATCATTCGTAAAATGATAAAGTTGTAAAAGATCTAAGCTACACAATAATTTTCCTCGTTATTATATTATTCGATCTCTTTGTTGCCGCCGTGAACTTCGGTTGAAAGCTCTCAAAACAGCTTTACTAACCGTTACCTTCCTGAATACCTTTTTATACCTGAGTAATTTTTTTGATGAACTCATCTTTTCTTCTCACTGATACTTCTATTTCCTCTCCGTTAGCTAATTGCACAAATCCTCCTTTTGCACGGTTATAGCCTTTTACGTGCGACAGGTTGATAAGATGCGAATTATGAACCCGGAAAAAATTAAAGTCAATAAGCATTTTCTCAAACTCTTTCAGGCTTTTGGCTACTGTTATCGGGTTCCCTTTGTTCACGTAAATGGTGGTATAGTTAATGTTCGATTCACAACGAATGATATCATTGATCTCTACGATATTAAACCCGTTCATATCGGGAATGCATAATTTCCGCCGGTCTTTGCTATAAATATTTTTTAGCAGCGTTTCGATTTTTTTGTAACTGTCTGTTTCATATTTCAGGCTGAGCACTTTTGACACAGCATGGTGCAGATCTGCCACCGAAATCGGTTTTAACAAATAGTCTGTTGCACTGAATTTAAAAGCCTGTATGGCATATTTTTCATAGGCAGTTATAAAAATGATCTTCATGTTCTTATAATCTACCTGCTGAAGCAGGTCGAATCCCGTTTGGTCGCCGATCTGCACATCCAGGAAAAGCAGATCAGGCGTACATTCCCTGATTTTTGCAATAGCAGTTTCTACCGTTTTGCAGGTACTCGTTACGCTTACATCATCACCAAACTGTTCCTTTAACATAGCCGATAACAGCTCAATGCTTTGCTGTTCATCTTCAACTATAATGCAATTCAACATACATAAAAAATTAAAAAGTAAATTCAAGCGGCAGGTTGATCTCTACCCGGGTTCCTTCGTTTAAGGGGTACATATACAGGGAAGCTCTTGACTTTTGAGCACGGTTCAATAAATCTATCCTGGTGCGGGTTATATCGATTCCGGACGGTCTGTATTCCTTTTCCTCTTTTTCTTTTTGCTTCGCTACATCTTTCTTTATTCCAACACCATTATCTTCCACCACACAGCAGATCATTTCCGACTGCCGGCTGATATTTATTTTTATGGTGCCGTTTCCTTTTTTAGGCGTTATCCCGTGCCAGATGCTGTTTTCAACAAAAGGTTGCAGCAGCAATGGCGGGATCATTGTGTTTTCCACATCAATCGTTTCGTCAACCTGTATCTCGTAATTGAATTTATTATCAAGCCTTGCCGCCTCTATTTGCATATACAATTCCAATGCATGCAGATCGTCTGCAAGCGATACTTTTTTGTGATCCGAATTTTCAAATACCTGCCGCATCAGCAAGGAGAACCGTACCAGATATTCGTCTGCCAGCTTAATATTATTTTGAGCAGTATAGTGGCGGATAGAATTAAGAGAATTAAAAATAAAATGCGGATTCATTTGGGATCGAAGCGCTTTCATTTCCGTATCTGTGATCTGCGTATTCAAATTGGCTTCCTTCCGTAATACATCGGCATCCCGCTTTCTTTTATACAGCACCAGCCCCGAAACAGCAGAACATAGTATGACCAATCCGGAAACAGCAATCGCATTGCGGATGGTTTTATACCGGTCAACTTCAGCGGCGGCAAAAGCTATTTGCTTATCTGTTTCCGCTTTATGTAATAATTCCTTTTTCTGAAATTCAAAAGCTGCCTCTTTTTTTACAATATCCAGTCTCTTTTCATCGTTCATCACGCTGTCGCTCAACTGCATATAGGTAGTCAAAGCGTTAAAAGCCCTGACGTAATCCCTCCTTTTTTTATAGAGATCAGCTAATGTGCCCATCGCACTACTTTCCAGGTCTATCACTTTTATCCCGCGGGCAATCTTCAATGCCTGGTGTAGGTAGTTTTCAGCTAATTCAAAGCGCTTCCTGTCACTTATTTTCTGTTCTGCCAGATCTTTCTCAGATAGGTCCAGGTATATTTCGGCTGCCTGTATCCTCGTTGAAGCCTGGTTGTGCCGGTCTTCAGTAGCATCATACCTGTTCATGGCACGCTGTATATATTGTAATGCCTTGCCGCCCTGTTTTAACCGGTGATAAGCGGAGGCTAAATTCGAAAGATCAGATGCGATACCGCGGGGGTTCTCTATTTCTTCATTGATAGCAAGAGAGCGTTGCAACAGCCGGATGGATTCTTCCGGCTGACCCTGTAAGTCGTACACTATCGCCATGTTTCCCAACGTAGCTGCGATCCCGGCAGGGTTTTGTATTTCTTCATTTTTTTCTAAAGCACGTTGATGATATTCCAGCGCTTTTTCATATTCACCGATATTTTTGTATACAAGGCCGATATTCGCTAAACTATTAGTTACGCCAATCCCATACGTGGTTGGGTCATTACCCTTTTGTTCAAACAGCGCCAAAGCCTTAAAATAATATTCCAGCGCAGTATTAAAATCAGAAAGATATTGATAGTCTACCCCAAGATTGATCATAGCATTAGCAATCCTGAAGGTGTCCTTTGCCGCTATAAAAAACTCCAATGATTTTGTATGATGATCAACAGCGCTCCTGTAGTCAGACCGGTTAAAAGCCAACAGTCCGAGGTTATTGTTTGCGATGGCCACACCGGTCATATTCCCGATATTACTATAAATCTCTGATGCCTTCAGGTACATTAACCGTGCAAGGCTATCCTCCCCCCTGGATGCATAACTAACCCCTTTGCGGGAATATGCAGAGGCAAGGAGCCCGGGAATATTGAACTTTGTAGCCAAAGCGATTGCCTGGTTAGCATATTCCAGCCCACTGTCCGGATCTATATTCCGATAAGCATACACAATTTCATTCAGGATCAAAATCTTCACGCTGTCTTCTCCCGGGTGAGACTGTAATGCGCGTATAAGAGAATCTAATTCCTTTTGCTGAGACCAGCAGGCATTTGTTTGCGAAAGGACAAACACTAACAACAGCAGGAAAATACGCATAGCTGGAAGGGATTTAGGTTGGGGAAGTTACAAATAATCTATTCCGAATTGAATCTTTTTTATTGTTGAATAATGATTGCATTTACCCTATATATAGCAGTCAATCTTAAAGAACGCCCACTATACATCCTAACCTACAGAGCTGTAAAAACAAACAGCCTAAACGAAAAATAAATAGAAGTATACGAAAAATAAATCTGTATGATATCCGCCAGCTGTTATCACTATTTTCGATATGCATATGAAAAACGGTCTGTTGTAAACAGGTGTCTCATCGAAAATTGCAAATATCCTCCATGAAAGTTCCTTCCATATCTCACGGGAAATCATCTTATCCATATTAGTAAAAGGAAGTTTTAAAAATTATTTTTTAAAGAGTACAGTTATGAAAATTCGACTCTACCTGATTCTTTTGGCCGTCCTGCAATGTGGGCTTGCAGCAGTACATGCCGGAACACCTGCGGAACGGCCGGAAACAGTAACGCTCAAAATGTCGGAGGACAGCCTGTTTATCGTAAGCGCAGGTACCACCGCAGCCACCGTCATTGATTCGAAAAACCAGTTTTACATTGTAAATGGTACGCCGGATAAAAACGGGCGTATCTTCATCCGCTTCAATGGGGGCGTACGCAGTATGACACCTGGTAACAGGATAAACTTTAACGATGAAAACAACATCAGGAAGTATTTTGTATACAAAGGTGTAGAAAACGGGAAGTTTGTGTTTTTCCTGCAAACTGAAAACTTTTCGAACGGAACCAGTACGCCGACTTCGGCCTCAGACGCTCCAAAGACGGGTTCAACTCCTGCTTCTTCTCCCACGACCACAGTCGTACGGAACAGTCCAAATACAACAGCTACAGCCGACCCATGGCTATCACTTAAAAGCTTTACTGTATTTACAGGTACTACAAGCGCTATTACTATAGATTCAAAAAATCAGTTTTTTGTTGCTAAAGGTACCCCTGACCAGCACGGGCGTATTACGATCCGCTTTAACGGAACTACACGCAATATGGCGCCGGGCAACAGGCTATATTATACAAATGACCTTAAAACCAGGAATTATTTTGTGTATAAAGGCATAGAAAAAGGGAGCTTTGTGTTTTATATTCATGATTATACTGTGCCGGAACCCGAGTGGAAGGGAACTACTGCCCCCGACACCATCGGTAATCATTTACCTCTGAAAAGTTTTGCTATCAGCCCCGGTACCACAAGCGTCACCCTTATAGACAAAATGAACCAGTTTTTTGTGAACAATGGCAACCCCGACCAATATGGGCGGATATCCGTAAGATTCAACGGGGCTGAACGAATGATGGCTCCGGGAAACAGGATGTATTATAAAGATGATGACAACAACTATTTATACTTTGTATATAAGGGTATAGAAAAAACGCAGTTTATATTTTATACACAGCTGTATAAATAATAAAAATTTAAAACCACTAAATCAAACAACAATGAGAAAATTATTCCCTCCCCTGCTGGTTATTGCCATAGCAATGACCGCCTTTAACAGCAACGCTCAGGTAAAGGCCGTAAACCAAGCAAGCCAGAAAGTGGCTGAGACCAATGCTTCCATTTCCAATGCCACCAACACTGTTGCCACTACCGCAAGCACTGTAAAAACCACTGTAAGTACGCTTAAAGATCTTGTTGGCGTAAAAAACAAATCTAAAGCTGAAAAAGCTACCCCTTCTATTTTTATTGCCGGCATTAAAAGCGATAATGCCAGCCTGCTTGCCCTGCAAAAAGCGCTTGAAGGTACAGATGATGTAAAAAAAGTATCCAAAGCCTATAAAGATGGCATTGTTACCCTCACAATAGAATTGGGAAAGAAAGCCAGTCTTAGCAGTGTGTGGGACAAGGTATCCACCGCCTTTACAACAAATTTTGAACTGGCCGAAATGGACGACAACAGCATTGTGCTGGCATACACAGCCCCCGAACAACAGAAGGCACTTTCAAAGCAGTAGCAGGTTAGAAAAATTTCCGAAAAGGGAACTTCTTTTCGGAAATAAAAATCATACGGCTGTTTTATTCAACCCAAACAATCAAAACAATGAAAAAAAAATTTTGCCTGGCGGTAATTTTTGTATTCTCGGTCTCTGTTTCGAAACTTTCGGCGCAGGATGACGGGGACTATAAAAGCGGGATCGGTATACGGGTAGGAGGCGGATATTATGATTTGATTTCCGCTTCATATAAAACTTTTATTACTTCACCGGGGGCTATAGAACTGAACCTGGGTTTCAGGTCGTACAGCATTGCCCATAGCTGGTTCAACCTGTCGGCTTCTGCTTCTTACCAACATCATTTTCCTATCGGCTCCGTTGAAGGGCTGAAATGGTTTATCGGCGGTGGCGTTACAGCATATAACACCTTTTCAAGCTACGAGGATTTTAAAGGCTTTGGGTTGGGTATATTTCCTACGGGAGGCGTTGACTATAAATTTGGCAATATCCCACTGAATGTTACAGCCGATTTCAGACCAACCATATCCATTATTAAGCCTTACACTTATTACAGTAGCTTTTATGCGGGTAATGCAGGGGCATCTGTACGGTATACGTTTTAAACAATACAGGGTTGATAGCGGTTACCGCATTTTAAATGTTGGTCACCATGATCATCAATTCCAAAATATATTATATGAAAACGCTCAATTTGTGGGTATTGCTTATCTCTTTGATTGCTTTTCTTGGTTTTTCGACAGGCTGTAAAAAAAGTCCGCTTGACAGAATGATTCCTGAAACCGAATATTACCTGCGCTGTAAAATAGACGGTACAAAAAAAGAGTTCAAACTAACAGATTCAGCTTACCTGCCTGCAACTTCCCAGAACGGTATTTATAGTTTTGGAGTTGGTGGGGTAGATAATATTAGTACGATGAATCATCTCTCCGTTATTATAAATAACGGAACAGGAAAACCAATCACTACAGGCAAAACTTATACTACAATTGCCCCCGGGGATATTACACAGGTTCAGGCGGTGATCATCTATTCTAACCTGACCGGAGATTATTATGCTTCTGCGTTCCTTCCCGATAAACCTTCTTATGAGTCGGCAGAAATCACCCTTAGTGAAATCACCGACAAATATGTAAAAGGTACATTTAAGGGAAAACTGCTGGTGGATGAGTTCGCATCACCTGCCGTAAAATACAATATAACGGAAGGTGAGTTTTACCTGCCCCGCAGTAAAAACCCGGTTAAAAAAAGCTCAACAAAAAATGGCAACGGGTATATGGAAGGAACACTCAACGGGAAAAAACTTAGCATAGATGAATCTGTCGATGAGTTGGCTTTCGTTTCGTCCAGATTTGAAGAATATGACAACAACGGAACAAAACTCTATACCCTTTTAATTCAAAGTGCTTCCAATATATTATTAAACTCTTACAATACCATATTATTGGCCTTTAGAGATGTTACACCTTTTAATAAGGGAGAAAAGACAATGCTCTTCAATTTGGAACTCACTAACGTAGGCTTTTCCGGGAGTATTCAATACAAAGATGCTTCGGGGAACCTGGTGAATTACACGGGAATGATTAACCCCACTACCCAATCATTAGGAATGGATGGTTCTGCCACGCTCAATATCACCAAATTCAGCACCACCAAAGGCGATTATATAGAAGGTACATTTACCATAAAAAATGCTTTTTTCCGGCAATTTTCTGTCACTGACACATATTCCCTTACGGGTGGGAAATTCAGGGCAAAAATCGAATAAAACAGATAAAAAATCCAGGTGTAGAATTTAAAATAACACACCATGAAATTATTAATTGTACTCTTGATTGTTACCATTCCCTTTTTATCCGTTGCACAGGATACAAAAGATACCAAACGAAAAAGTGTATGGGACCAAATGGGCGAGCATGCCGACAGCATAAGACAGCGCAATAAGGATCGTGCTGTTCAAAGCATGAACAAAAATGACAACCTGCCATACAGCAATCCCGAAAATTATAATACGGAAGCGCCTGAAGGCAAAGGCGAGGCCTATGTTGAGTACACCGTGAATGGTAAAAAGATCAGCATCATTACCGGAGTCAATATCAAAGGAACAAAGCTAACAGCTTCCAGGAAGTTGAATAATGTGACTGCTTCCTTTACGAGATTCAGCCCTTACGCGTTGGTTGCATTCGATATGACCGACCCGGCCAATTTTCCGGATATACGAAAATTTGAATTTGGAAAGCCTGTTGTGTATGCAAAAAAGGTAATGTACGATTTCCGGAACCCCAGGGTAAGCAATAACCATGAGGTTGATTTCGGGCTTTCATTCGATATGGTGGGTCCCGATGGTAAAACCCGCTACAAGCTGATAGGCACAACCGGTTCCGAAAAGGCATCTTATTATAATATTGAATCAGGATTTATGGAAATACTATACTTCGATTCGAGAGGTAACGGTCTGCTGGAGGCAAATTTTGGCTTTACCGTCAAAGGTGCTAAAGAGCCTTACGGTAAAAAGGTGGAAGATCTGAAGATTACAGACGGTAAGATCAGAATACGGTTGGACAAATAAAGTGGTTGAAAACAGCAACCCCTATAATAATTCATTCAATAGCATCAGTAAGAGGTTTGATAATACACTTAGCGCATCATAATTAATATATGACCAGCCAGGGCAGCATTCCATGCTATCATTGTAATTTAACGAATCAGCACCTTTGCACTTACTGCCATGGTACAGGCTGGCTGGAAAGAAACGAAGGAAGCGGAGGGAATCCAATTGGATGGATAATTGCATCGGTAATTATAATACCGGTAGCGGTTATTTCTCTTATATCCGCTCTTCTTATTGCCCTGATATTAATACCCTATATACACAGCATTGAGCCGGGGTCGCCAAAGTTAGCATTCGGCAAAGCCTTTAATCTTTTATTTAAAACAACGGCACTCTACCAGTTATTAAATCTCATTACCGGCGTGATTATGTATTTCCTGGTAAAGCAAAATATAGAGATCCCTTTTTTAAATTTTCAGGAGCCTGACCCGTCAAATATCTATATAGCGGTGCTTACTTCATTGCTTCTTTTCCAGGCACCCACCATATTATTAACGGGAATAATATTTCAAAAAAGATTATCAGGCTATTCAAAGTTTAAAAAATTTCCCGGCTATGTAAGAGCTGCCCTTTTCACGGGTATAGTTATCATGCCGCTTATCCTGGTAACGGGCTATGTAGTAGTGGAAGCCATTAGTGTCTATATTTTCAAACAACCGGCAACATCGTTCATTAACAATTAAAAATGCCATGAAACATAAGAAGTACTTTTTCCTCCTGCTGCTGTTCTGCGGAATTAATTTTCCCGGAGTTAGTGCCCAAACGCTGAGCCAAATAATTGCCAGTCATATTAAGGCGATTGGTGGTAAAGAAAAAATAAAAAATAAAAAAACAGTAATTATCAGAGGAACATCAGCCATGTCTTTCTCTTCCAATATGGGAGCCAGTGTCTTAAATTTTAATTCCTTAACAAGGATAACTAACGGAAAGGGATACCGTATTGACAAAGAAATTGATGGATTGCAGGGAAGTTCGCAAACAATTTGCTATACAGACAATACCGGGCCTGTAAGCGGCTGGATTACTCCTCCGTTATTGCTTCAAATGAATGAGCCGTCTCAAACTGCAGTGGACGCTAAACCCCTGTCTATGTCTGAATACGAATACAATATCGGAAAGGATCAAATCTATATAGGAAATCCTTTTATCAACTACCCGTCCCGTGAAATGGATGTGAAACTTGTAAAAAAATTTAACGGGCAATACTGTATCAGCATAAAAACGGATTTTTGGACAAGACTCTACTATATTGATATTAACACATTTTATATCAGTAAAATTGAAGAGAGATATGAAACAAAAGTTGGAGGGCTCTTTGACCTCGAAGCAGGTAAAGTAGTAACCCAATTTAAAGATTATAAGAATGTATCGGGCGTGATTTTTCCTCATTCCGTTGTAATTAATACATACAGCATAGGAAATGAAACCCCTGCTATGACTACAACAAACATTGTCACAGGCATAACTGTTAATGAACCCATAGATAACAGCATATATAATTTCCCGGAAGATTAGCAAACATTCATCAAAAAACAATCCACCATGTTATGCCATTGTTGGTGGTGTGCGTAGCTTTGTATGCATAAGATTCACCAACAACACTTAATCTTTTACAGGTTATCTCATTACTTTATCATGTTCGTGGTGGTGCCCCCTCATTATCTACTCACAAATACCAATAACAGCAAAAAACTACAAACGATAAACCCGAAACCTCAAACCTGCAACCCAAAACTGCAACATCCATCAAATCCCCTGTAACCTGAAACTTGAGACCTGAGACCTGCACCTTACAATCTGCCTCCATCCATTTTTTTATTTGCAGGTTCAATTTTTTTCCTACTTTCAGTTACGTACACGGAAATTCCGTATTCATCAAAATAAGCAAATGCAAACAGTTAGCAAATCGCCCGGGACATTTGCCGGCAGGAGCTTACGATCGTGGCTGCAATCATTAGGCCCCGGCTTAATAACAGCGGCCTTAGTATTCGGACCAAGCAAAATGACCATTACTTCCAAGCTGGGTTCGTTGTATGGTTTTTCCTTGTTGTGGCTTGTGGTACTTGCCATTTTTTTCATGTTTGTTTTTACCTCTATGGCAGCGAGGATCGGGATCGCTACTCATCAGTCTTTACTTTCCACCATCCGGCAAAAGTGGGGAAAGAATGCAGCGATAGGCGTTGGCATAGGCGTTTTTTTAGTATGTACTTCTTTCCAGGCAGGCAACTCCGCCGGTGTGGGAATAGCGGTTGCCGAGCTTACGAATACCCCCGTAGTAGTATGGATCGTAATACTGAACCTGGTGGGCATCAGCCTGCTTTTTTTCAGAACATTTTACAATGTGCTGGAGAAAATCATGATATCCCTGATCATTGTAAAGTTGTTTGCATTTGTTACAACGCTCATAATGATAAAGCCTGATGCGGGCGCTGTTGCCAAAGGCGCTTTCATTCCCTCGGCGCCCGCAGGTTCTTCCGGATTGATCATTGCTTTTTTTGCTTCATCGGTTTCTATTGTCGGAGCCTGCTATCAATCCTATCTTGTGCAGGAACGCAGGCGGATCAGCCCGGGGATTATTCAAACAGGCAGCGATAGTTTTACCGGCATTGTATTGCTGGGCGTTATGAGCGCGATGGTGATGATCTGTGCGGGAGCGGTGTTGCATCCGCAGGGCATTATGGTTAATACCGCTACGGATATGTCGCGCGCCCTGGAGCCTATTTTTGGATCGTATGCCGCCTCTCTTTTCCTGACCGGGCTATTCGGTGCAGCCTTTTCCGCGTTAATAGGAAATGCTACTTTAGGTGGAACTTTATTGTCGGACAGCCTGGGGAAAGGAAGTAACCTGAATTCGAAAACGGTAAAGATGCTGATAGCGCTGGTGATGGTAGCCGGCGCCGTTATTGCTATTATTTTTGGTAAGCTGCCCCTGCAATTGATTGTGTTTGCACAGAGCATTACCATTTTTATTGTGCCCTTTATAGGGATCGCCATGTTTGCTATTGCCAACGATAAAAAAATCATGGGCAGCCAGAAAAATTCTTTGTTCATGAAAGTAGCCGGGGCAACCGGGCTTGTGATCGTTATCCTTCTTGCATTGATCAACCTTAAAGACTTTATTGTAAAATAATGTAGTATGAAAGAAATAGAGCAGCTGTACCAATCATGGCTGAGGCCTTCGGAAGCTTTGATTGCAGATATGAAGAAAATAAACGGCGATATATTGATTCTGGGAGCCGGTGGAAAAATGGGGCCGGCTTTAGCCCTGCTGGCAAAAAGCGCTATTGAAACAGGGGGTATTCAAAAAAAAGTCATTGCCGCTTCCCGTTTTTCAGAGCCGGGCTTGCAGCAACTGCTGGAAAAAAAGGGTATAGAAACCCATGCGGTTGATCTGCTGGAAGATGACCGGTTGAAAAAGCTGCCTCCGGTTGAGAATGTATTATACCTCGCCGGCCAAAAATTTGGTACTACGGGTAAGGAGTGGCTTACCTGGGCGATGAACGTGTACTTGCCCGGCAGGGTGGTACAACAGTACCGGGATTCACGCATCGTGGTGTTTTCTACCGGCAATGTATACCCGCTTTCGCCTGTTTCAATGGGCGGACTAAGCGAAGATCATGCCACAGGACCGGTGGGGGAATATGCGCAATCCTGCCTGGGACGGGAGCGCCTTTTCCAATACGGCGCTTCCAGGTATAATACGCCCCTGTTTATTTACCGGCTCAATTACGCAAACGATGTCAGCTATGGCGTATTGCTTGAAATTGCCAAAGCCGTATACACAGGGAAAGTGATAGACCTGAGCATGGGCCATGTAAATGTGATATGGCAGGGCGATGCGAATGAAATGGCCATTCGTGCATTGCTTCACTGCGAAAACCCGGCTAAAATAGTAAACATTACAGGGCCCGAAACGGCATCGGTGCGATGGATAGCGGAAGAATTTGGCAGGCTGTTTGAAAAGACGCCCGTTTTTGCCAACACAGAACAGGCTACGGCTTTGTTGAGCAATGCTTCCGAGTCGTTCAGGATTTTTGGTCACCCGCGCGTAACATTAAAGCAAATGATAACATTACTGGCTGAGTGGGTCAAGCAGGGTGGAAAAACGATCAACAAGCCCACCCATTTCCAGGAAAGAGAAGGACAATTTTAAAATGACAGCTATGCAATCGTTAGATACAACCATCCGTCATTTATTGCATCAGGGTACGGTTATCCCGGCTCATCCCCTGGCTTTGAATAGTGAGTTAAAGTTAGATGAACAGCGCCAGCGAATGCTTACCCGATATTATATGGCCAGTGGCGCCGGCGGAGTGGCAGTAGGCGTGCATACCACGCAATTCGAAATCAGGAAGCCGGTATTTAATTTGCTGGAGCCGGTATTGAAACTGGCTGCCGAAGAAATAGAAAAAGCCGGTCTGCAACAACCGTTCATAAAAGTAGCAGGCATTGTTGGCCCGACAGATGCTGCGCTAAAAGAAGCGAAACTGGCTGCTAAGTATGGCTATCACCTGGGGCTGGTAAGTATGGGTGGATTGCATGCATATACCGAGGCTGAGCTGATAAAAAGAGCCGAAAAGATCGCAGAGATCATTCCGGTGTTTGGCTTTTATTTACAACCGGCAGTAGGCGGCCGCATATTGAGCTATGAGTTCTGGAGGGATTTTGCAGCTATTCCCAATGTGCAGGCAATAAAGATAGCGGCATTTAACCGCTATCAGACGCTGGATGTGGTAAGAGCGGTTTGTAATTCTGCCAGGCGGAACGACATTGCATTGTATACCGGCAACGACGATAATATTGTTGCTGATTTAATAACGCCGTACCGTTTTCATATAGACGGGAAGCTGGTAGAAAAAAGATTTGTGGGTGGCTTGTTGGGTCATTGGGCGGTATGGACGCAAAAAGCGGTAGCACTTTTTCATGCAATCAAAAAAAGCGTTGCCGAAGGGAACAGGGATATTGAATCATTATTGTCAACCGGTATAGAAGTGACCGATATGAATGCGGCTATCTTCGATGCCAAGCATGCGTTTAAAGGCTGTATTGCGGGTATCCATGAAGTGCTGCGGCGGCAGGGATTGATGGAGGGTGTATGGTGCCTGAATCCTGACGAAGTGTTGTCGCCGGGGCAGCCGGAGGAAATTGACCGGGTTTATACGTTGTATGCTCATTTAACAGATGATACATTTGTAAAAGCTTTCCTGGAAAAAGAAAAAGCGATTGTATAACTTATCAAAATATTTATGCTGAAGGAGGAGATACAGCAACGCGCAAAAAAATTGTTTAATGAGGTAATTGCATGGCGCAGGCATTTACACGCACATCCCGAACTATCTTACCGGGAATTTGAAACCTCTGCCTTCATAAAATCGGTGCTGGATGGTTGGGGCGTTTGCTGGCAACCCATAGCACATACAGGTGTACTGGCTGTTATAACAGGAGATCTGGCAGATGATAAAGTGGTAGCGTTACGGGCAGATATGGATGCGCTTCCCATTACGGAGCGGAATGCCGTCAGCTATGCTTCCCTGAATAACGGGGTGATGCATGCCTGCGGGCATGATGTGCACACATCTTCCTTACTGGGTGTTGTAAAAATATTGGATTCGCTCAAACATCGTTTTGGAGGAACCGTTAAATTCCTGTTTCAACCGGGGGAAGAGCGCTTGCCGGGTGGAGCAACCTTAATGATTAAGGAAGGCGCTTTGCAGGATCCCGTTCCCGGCTCAGTGATCGGGCAACATGTAATGCCCGCTATTGAATGTGGCAAAGTAGCGTTCAGGAAGGGAAAGTTTATGGCTTCTATGGATGAGCTGAGATTGAAGGTGACGGGAAAAGGCGGGCACGGTGCGGAACCGCAGAACAATATTGACCCGGTGGTAATTGCTTCGCATATTATAGTGGCGTTGCAGCAGGTTGTCAGCAGGCGGGCAAATCCGTTTACGCCAACAGTTGTTTCTTTTGGCAGGTTCATTGCCGATGGCGCAATTAATATAATACCGGATGTGGTGGAGCTAGAAGGCACATTCCGGACGTTTGATGAAACCTGGAGAGAAAAGGCACATAATGAAATGAAAAAAATTGCGGAAGGCACTGCAGAAAGCATGGGTGGCAAATGTGAGTTTATCATCCATCGCGGTTACCCGTATCTTTTCAATAATGAATTATTGACCGGGGAGCTTGCGGGGTATGCCGCTGAATATCTTGGCCCGGAAAATGTAGTGGAAGCGGGTCAGTGGATGGCTGCCGAAGATTTCGCCTATTATTCTCATGTTGCCGATTCCTGCTTTTACCAGTTGGGTATCAGGAACGAAGCACAGCACATTACCTCATCGCTGCATACCGCTACTTTCAATGTTGACGAAAATGCATTATTGCTCAGCACGGGTTTGATGTCCTATATGACATTGCGCAGACTCGGCGCAAAATAAAAAACGATTCAATGCCCGAAATGAATGGGTAAAGCAATCAGGCAGCATACATATAATGTAATCTTGTATTGCCGTGGCACGCTTCAATAAAACGCAATTCACAACCTGCATAAACAGAGTCGCATAAAATATTATAAAAAATAGCGCATAAATTTCAGTTCAGAGAGAAAGACAGGCAAAACAACACGACAAAGAGAATCGGCAGATAAGCTGCGGAGCAGCCTTAATATTTGTAGGAAAGAAATAGAGAAAAAGTAAAAGGCACATAGCACCATAATATTAAATCAAACTGGGTTTCATATAGATTGGCTGCCATCTTCAGAAAACGATAAAAATAAGCTGACGCTTTTATCAGATCAGCAGATGCAATTCAGGAGTTAGCCGGGTAGCTGTTTCGAAACCGGTCTTCAAAAAAAATCAGCATATCAGCAGCCAATTCTATAATTTCGCTTTCTGTTTTATGATCTTAATCCCCTTATAACACTAATTCTTTTTACACAAATGAAAGCAAGAGTTCTCAAAATTCACAAAAAAGACAATGTGCTGGTTGCCCTCTCTAATTTAAAAAAAGGAGAAGTCATTGAGCACAATGGCGAATCGTATACCCTGGTTGATGATGTGAATGCCAAGCATAAATTTTTTATCGGTGATATGAAAGCCGGTGACGCGGTTTACATGTATGGCGTACTGGTAGGCAAAGTGCAGTTTGATGTGCCACGGGGAGGCAGGATGACAACAGATAATACGAAACACGCTACGGGAACTTATGATTATCGCGGCGTAAAATATGAATGGCACGCACCGGATGTATCAAAATTTAAAAACAGAACATTTAACGGCTACCACCGCAGCGATGGAAGGGTGGGTACGGCTAATTACTGGTTGTTTATCCCTATGGTTTTTTGTGAAAACCGGAACATGGATGTAATCCGGGAGGCTTTACATAATGAGCTGGGATACGCAGTAACAGAAAAATATAAATCATATACAAGGTCTTTAGTAGACGCCCATAGAAGCGGGAAAGACCTTGAGCAGGTACAGATTGATCAACTACAACCCTCCCCGGTTGAACAAAGGCTGTTTAAAAATATTGATGGCATAAAATTTCTTAATCACCAGGGTGGATGCGGAGGTACGCGCCAGGATGCTGCTACTTTAGGAAGGGTTTTAGCTGCCTACGCAGATCATCCGAACGTGGGTGGAGTAACCCTGCTGAGCCTGGGATGCCAGAACCTGCAGGTACAGGATTTTCTAAAATATCTCAAGGAAGAAAGAAACCCGGGATTCGATAAGCCGCTCTATATTTTTGAACAACAGAGATCACAAAGCGAAGAACAGTTAGTGGCAGAGGCGATCCGCAAAACTTTTACCGGGTTAATAGAGCTGAATAAAACAGAAAGAAAACCCGCCCCCCTCTCCGACTTGTGTATTGGCGTGAAGTGCGGGGGAAGCGATGGCTTTAGCGGCATTTCTGCTAATCCTGCCGTAGGCTACTGCGCTGACCTGGTGGTGGCTCTGGGAGGCAAAATTCTGTTAGCCGAATTTCCTGAACTGTGTGGCGCAGAACAGGAACTGATAGATCGTTCAGACGAGGCTACCGCCCGGAAGTTTATGCGGCTGATGAAGAGCTATGAAGAGATGGCCCATTTAGTAGGCTCAGGATTTGATATGAACCCCTCCCCGGGAAATATTAAAGACGGACTGATTACGGATGCTATAAAATCAACAGGCGCTGCTAAAAAAGGAGGAACTTCCCCGGTAGCTGATGTGCTCGACTATACCGAAAAAGTAAGCAAACCCGGGTTAAGCCTGGTATGTACGCCGGGTAATGATGTGGAAGCCACTACCGGTAAAACGGCATCCGGCTCTACCCTCATTTTGTTTACCACCGGGCTGGGTACTCCTACCGGCAACCCCGTTTGTCCTACAATCAAACTGTCTACCAATACGGCGCTGGCAAAGAGAATGGGAGACATTATTGATATTGATACCGGACCCATCATTGAAGGAGAAAAGACCATTGAAGAAATGGGAGAAACAATCCTGGAATACTGCATTAAAGCCGCCAGCGGAGAGGTAATTCCGAAAGCAGTACAATTGAACCAGGATGATTTCATTCCCTGGAAAAGAGGGGTATCTTTGTAGAATAATTTGAAAGTGTGGAAATTTGAAAATTTGAAAATGGAGAGCTCAAATCAGAAATCTCAAATCAGAAATTAAGATCATGTTCAGGTTAGACAATAAAACAGCAGTCATTACCGGCGCCGGTAGCGGAATAGGCAAAGCAATTGCTGAAGTCTTTGCCGCACAGGGAGCACAGGTTTACGTGTTGGATATGGATGAAAAAAGCAGCTCCGATACGATAAAAGAAATCTGCGACCAGGGTAATAAAGCGGCATTTTTTAAATGTAACGTGGCGAACCAGCAGGAGGTAAAAGCAACGATCGCCGAAATTGTCCGGCAGCACAACACTCTTGATATATTGGTGAACAATGCCGGCATCGCCCATATCGGACAGGCGGACAATACAACAGAAGCAGATTTTGACCGGATAGTGGCTGTAAATATAAAAGGAGTATATAATTGCCTGCACGAAACAATACCTTTTATGAAGCAGAAGGGCGGAGTCATTTTAAATGTGGCCTCTGTTGCCGCGCTGGTAGGAATTCCCGACCGTTTTGTGTATTCAACAGCCAAAGGAGCCGTAGCCGCTATGACCTTATCCGTAGCTAAGGATTATTTAAACCAGCACATTCGCTGTAACAGCATCTCTCCCGCACGGGTGCACACCCCTTTTGTTGACGGTTACCTGGCAAAAAGCTACCCGGGAAAGGAAGCCGAAATGTATGAGAAATTATCAAAAACGCAGCCGATAGGAAGAATGGCCAAACCTGTTGAAATTGCACACCTGGCTTTATATTTATGTTCCGATGAGGCTTCTTTTATCACCGGATGTGATTACCCGATTGACGGCGGGTTTGTCAGGTTAAATACCTGACCAGGGTTTGAGTCTTCAAACAGATCCGCTGCTATTCCATCTGCAAAAAGTTTCCCTGTCGGGGTCAGGCGAAGGGTATTATTTTCTAATACGACCTTCTCATTCATATACCGCCGTGCATCCTGTACGATCCGGTTGACCTGCTGCGCTCCAAAAATTTTCTGTATGTAAAGGAGATCAATACCCTCCATAGTACGTAAGCCGGTCATAATATACTCGTTGAGCCTTTGAACGGGTGTTAATACTTCTTTTTCGGACGGTATTATGTTTCCTGAAAGAGATTGAATGTATAACGCATTGTTGGCAATGTTCCAGCTCCGCGTATCCGTACCATTGAACGAATGTGCAGACGGCCCAAATCCGTAATAGGACTTACCCTGCCAGTACGCCGTATTGTGCCGGCTTTTTTTACCGGGGATGGAAAAATTTGAGATTTCATAATGATCATAGCCTGCGGCTTCCAGCCACTGCATTAACAGGATAAACTGTCTTGCCTGCTGAGCTGGATCGGTATCCGGTATTTTGTGTTTGGCAATCATACGGTGTAAGGCCGTTTTAGGCTCAACCGTAAGCGCATAACAACTGATATGATGAATACCGAGATCAACGACCTGCTGTACATTGCGGTGCCATTTTTCGTCACTCAGCCCCGGGGAACCATAGATGAGATCAACCGTTATATTTTCAAAACCTTGTTCCCCGGCCAGCCGGATACTATCAACAGACTGGGCGGCATTATGCGCCCGGTGCATCCATTGCAGATCTTCATTAAAAAACGACTGAACACCTATACTCAGCCGGTTAACACCCATTGTCCGCCAGGCGCCGAGCTTCGGCACGGTAATATCATCGGGATTGGCCTCCAGCGTAATTTCGGCATCACAGGAAATGGTAAATTTCTGAAAGAGGGCATCAAAAATAAGCTGCAATTCCTCCGGCAATAATAAGCTGGGCGTACCTCCTCCAAAATATATCGTTTCAATACAGGGATTGCCCGTATATACATTACTTAGCGCAATCTCTTTCAATAAAGCATCTATAAAATCGTTTTTTAACCGGGGTGAGGTAGAAAAATGAAAATTACAATAATGGCAGGCCTGTCTGCAAAAAGGAATATGGATATAAATGCCTGCCAATGCTAAATGATTTTTGATTTAAGATTTATGCTGTTAGTTTTGTCAGAAATGAGCCGGCTTCGCTGTTTTACAGGTTTAGTATTGGTGCTGCTGTTGCTGTCGCTGAACAGCAGTGCCCAGAAAAACTATACACTGCATTATACTTTTACCGGCAAAGATACCGGCTTTCTCACGGAAACAGCAGCATTACAAACGCGCTTTGAAAGTGAGGCACAATGCCGGGAATATATTAACCAAACCATCAGCTCGCTTCATCAAAAGGGATTTATAACCGCATCGGCAGACAGTATGGTCTTCGATTCGGCTTCAGCACAGGTGTGGATATACACCGGGAATGCCTATCAATGGATGGAACTGAACACTGACAGCGCAGATAAAAAAATGCTCGCTGCAACAGGATGGAGCAACAAAGGATTTGTACATACGCCCCTGGATTTTAAGCAGGTGCTGTTCTGGCAGGAACGAATGCTCAACTATTATGAAAATAACGGCTATCCATTTGCGCAGGTAGTGTTTGACAGCTTAACCATAGACAACGACCGGGTATTCAGCAGGCTGAAAACGATACCGGGGCCGGCATATAAAATAGATAGTATAAGAGTGTATGGAAATGCAAAAATTTCTAATGCTTTTCTCCGCAAATACCTCGGTATAGAAAACGGATCGTTATACAGGAAAGACCGGCTGCAACTAATCAGCAAGCGATTACTGGAGCTGCCTTATCTCAGGGAAATTAAAGCATGGGACATGACGATGACCGGCACAGGCGGTATCGTGAACCTGTACATGGATTCCAAAAAAAGCAGCCAGGTAGATGTGCTGGTAGGTTTTTTGCCCGCGGCTGAAGGAACCGGGAAAACAAAGTTGCAACTTACCGGGGAAGCAAATATCAATCTCAAAAATGCACTGGGCAGCGGCGAAACCATTGGCGTAAACTGGCAGCAGATACAGGTGAAATCGCCACGACTGCACCTGAAATATGAGCAGCCTTTTGTTTTTAATTCACCCTTCGGACTGGATTTTAATTTCGACCTGTTGAAAAAAGACTCGTCCTTCCTGAACCTAAATGCGCTCTTCGGTATACAATACCTATCCACAGCGAAGCAAAGCGGGAAAGTATTTTACCAGGTATTCTTTACCAATGTATTACCGGGAGGAATAGATACAGCGCAAATCAAAGCCACAAAACGACTGCCCTCATATATTGACGTAACCAGCAATAACCTGGGTTTACAATACATCTTTAATAATACCGATTACCGGTTTAATCCCCGCAGTGGAAACGAATTTGCAGTAACCGGGTCGGCCGGACTGCGGAAAATAAAACCGAATAATGCCATCACCGGTATTAAAAAGGATATGGAGGATAATGATTTTAACTATTCCACTTTGTATGATACCCTGGATTTGCGAACCTGGATGCTAAAGCTTAATGCATCGGGCGCACATTATTTTAAAACAGGAAAACAGGCGGTGTTAAAAACAGTGGTCAACGCTGCCTGGATGTACACACATGATATTTTCAGGAACGAAATGTACCAGATTGGAGGATATAAGCTGTTAAGAGGATTTAATGAAGAAAGTATTTATGCCAGCAGTTACGCCGTTTTAACTGCCGAGTACCGTTTTTTTATCGGGCTGAACTCCTATTTTTTTGGATTTGCCGATGGAGGATGGGTACAAAGCAAAAGCTACGGCCAGGCGCAGCAAAAAAACCACAATTTCCTGGGGTTTGGGCTGGGACTGGCGTTTGAAACCAAAGCCGGTATATTTAACCTGAGCTACGCGGTAGGTAAGCAGGATGACATGCCGGTAAATTTCAGGCAGTCGAAAATACATTTCGGACTGATCAGTTTGTTTTAAAGAAGTTTTGAAACAATAAAAATGATTCAGATATTTTTGCAACTTAAAAAACCAAACCATTGAAAAGGATCATTCTGATATGGACTTTTATACAGGTCATTTTAGCCGTTGAAGTATACGGACAGGATGATTCATCTGCGGTGCAGCCGCCGGAGGCACCGGCAATACTCCTCGCCCCCGATTCTCCCGCGCCCAAGCCGGTAAAAAAAGAGGTACCCCCGGTTAAGCAAATAAAGCAGGTGCAAGTGCAGGTACAGCCGGCAAAAGATTCCGTACCATCGTACAGCCCGGCTATTGATTCCTTTTCTGCTACCGCTCTTTACGGTAACGCCATACTGCCCTATATTAATAACCACCCTTACTATAGCATCAGCAAAGATGTTATGTACACCCCTTCAAAAGAATACAGCCCGGAAAGCAAGGATGAATTGTTTTATGTTTTTTGTGCGA
Organism: Chitinophagaceae bacterium; assembly: GCA_023957155.1. GTDB lineage: Bacteria > Bacteroidota > Bacteroidia > Chitinophagales > Chitinophagaceae > Agriterribacter. Next base: position 194,088 of record JAMLHK010000003.1, read on the forward strand.
TGCTGCTCTTCCTCGGGATATTAAAAATTGGCTTTTCTAAATATTTCTACGGAATATTCAATGTGTTCTGGCGGTCGGCATTCCATCAAAACCAGATACGGGATCAGCTTCAGCAGGCCGGAATGACCACCCTGCTTTTCAATATCTTCTTTGCTTTCAGCTCGGCGCTGTTCGGTTACCTCGCTATCCGGTATACCACAGGAGATCACCTGCAGCCCTGGCTGTTATTTACTATTTGCTTTTTCTGCATCGCACTCATCTATACGGGCAAATACTTTATTTTGAAAGTAAGCGGCTGGATATTTGACCAGAAAGCCGTTGTAGATTCCTATATATTCATTGTATTCCTGACCAATAAAGTACTTTCCATCTTATTAATACCGCTGATGCTTGTACTGGCTTTCGGAAGTGAGATACAGCAGCAGGTGGCTTTTACCATATCAGTTATCCTGATCCTGTCCCTGTTGGCATACCGGTTTGTCCTGTCTTTTAACGGGTTCCGCAATGAACTAAGAATTAGTTTGTTGCACCTTGCACTATATGTTGGCGGTTTCGAGATAATACCGGTTTTAGTTATTTATAAACTCCTGTTACGTTTGTTTGTCAGAAGTTTGTAACTTTGCATACCATTGTCCACTAAAGATAAACATATAGCTAAACAGGAAAAAATGGCAGTAAGCAGTTCTACGATGGCTATTAAAAAAGTCCTGATAACACAACCGCGCCCGGATTCAGACAAATCTCCCTACTTTGAACTGGCACGTAAACATAGTGTTGAATTAGAGTTTTACCCGTTTATAATACTGGAAGGACTTTCTTCTAAAGAATTCCGCAAACAAAAAATTGATATTGGCCAGTACAGCGCCGTGATCTTTACCAGCCGGAATGCTATTGATCATTTCTTCCGTATCTGCGAAGAGCTGAAGGTAGCCGTTTCCCAGGACACTAAATACTTTTGCATAACAGAAGCCGTTGCTTTATATCTTCAAAAATTTATTCTTTACCGGAAACGAAAGGTATTTTACGGGGCAGATGGCACCAATAAAAGCCTGTTTGATGTAATCAATAAGCATAAAGAAAACGAGCAGTTCTTATACCCCTGTTCCGAAAATCAGCAGGATAACGAAATTATCAACTGGCTGAAAGCCAATAAATGTGAATTTGCCACTCCGTTCATGTATAGAACGATCAGCAATGATGTAAAGCAGGTACTCACAAATTTTGAGTTTGATGTAATATGCTTTTTTACCCCAAGTGGTGTAAAGAGCCTCTTTGAAAACTTTCCCAGGTATAAGCAAAACGGGACCCGGATAGGTGCTTTTGGAAATAATACCTCTAAAGCCGTAGAAGAAGCCGGGTTAACACTGCATATAAAAGCGCCGGCCCCCGAAGCGCCCTCCATGGTAACCGCGCTGGAAAAGTTTTTAAGCCGGCATAATAAATAATTGTTCCCGAACTTTGCCGGATGGGCGCATTTACAAACCATCTCATTCATGAAACCAGCCCCTACCTGCTGCAACATGCCCGCAATCCGGTAAATTGGTATCCCTGGGGCGACCCGGCCATAAACAAAGCCATCCGGGAAGATAAGCCCATTTTAGTAAGCATCGGATATGCTGCGTGTCACTGGTGCCACGTAATGGAAAAAGAAAGCTTTGAAGACGAAGAGACTGCGGCTATAATGAATGCCCATTTCATTAATATAAAAATAGACCGCGAAGAAAGACCCGACCTCGACCATCTTTATATGAATGCGGTTCAGACAATGACCGGCAGCGGAGGATGGCCGCTAAACGTATTCCTGACTCCCTCCCGGAAACCATTTTACGGAGGCACTTATTTTCCCCCATCCCCGGTAGCCGACCGGCCTTCCTGGAAACAGGTGCTGCAGGCTGTTGCAGACGCCTTCAGGAATAAACGAAAGGATATTGAATCGCAGGCCGAAAACCTGTCCGGCCACCTGGTACAATCTAATGCTTTCGGGTTATCCAAACCCTCCGGTAATGAAAACCTGACATCTGAACACTTCGATACTATTTTTGAGCATATCATGGCAACTGCCGATACCATAAACGGCGGATTTGGCAAAGCGCCTAAGTTTCCCCAGACCTGTACGATACAATTCCTCTTACGTCATTTTTACTATACCCGCAATGAAAAGGCATTGAACCAGGCCCGGCTCAGCCTTGATAAAATGATATACGGAGGTATAACCGACCAGTTGGGAGGCGGATTTGCCCGGTATGCTACCGATAACAGGTGGCAAATACCCCATTTTGAAAAAATGCTATACGATAATGCCTTAATGGTAATAACATTGGGTGAGGCTTTTCAACTTACCCAAAACACATTATATGCAGATACCATACATCATACAATGGATTTTGTTGAACGGGAGCTGATGAGTGAAGAAGGGGGCTTTTTTTCGGCATTGGACGCAGACAGCGAGGGGGAAGAAGGCAAGTATTATATGTGGGATAAAGAACAAATTGAATCGGTACTTGGAGAAGACGCCGCTCTTTTTTGCGCATATTATGATGTCGCCGGAAATGGTGATCCGCATATTTTAAACGTTCCGATACCGCCGGAGGAATTTGCCGCACAACATAACCTGGAGCCGGAAGCCCTCGCCGCCATTCTTCATACCTGCAGGTCCCGGCTTATCAAAGCGCGTGACAAAAGGATTCCTCCCCAGACAGACGACAAGATCCTGCTCAGTTGGAACGCATTGATGAATATAGCCTGTAGTAAGGCGTATGCGGCCACCGGTAAAGAGCGGTATAAAAAGTTAGCCTTAACCAATATGAAATTCCTGCTGGATAAGTTCAGCGATCCCGGAACAGGAAGCTGGTTCCACACTTACAAAAACGGGGTAAGCCGGCATCCGGCTTTTTTAGATGACTATGCCTTCCTGGTGCAGGCGCTTATTCATTTACAGGAAATTTCCGGGAACCAGGATTACCTGCTTACCTCAAAACGGATCGTGGAACTGATTATTGATAATTTCAGCGAGGAAGAAACCGGTCTCTTTTTTTATACGCACTGCAACCAGCAGGACATCATTTTACGAACAAAAGAAATATATGACGGGGCTACCCCATCGGGGAACGCGGTCATGGCCTGGAATTTGCACTACCTGTCTGTTATTTTTAAGCAGGCAGACTGGAAGCGCCGCGCCCTTCAAATCTGTGCATCCTTACAAACTATAACGGTAAAATATCCTACCTCATTCGGGATGTGGGCTTCTGTTATGTATGATTCTTTTTATGGGCTGAATGAAATAGCAGTAGTAGGAAGCCATTATAAAGAAGAAGTATTTACCATTATAACAAGGTACTTACCCAATAAGGTAATCCAGTCGGCCCCGGAAAATAACCCGGCGTTTCCCTTATTGACCGAACGGCATGTTAAAGGGAAAACCTACGCCTATTTATGTCGCAATTATACATGCCTTCTGCCCGTACAAACAGGCGGCGAATTATTGCAACTCATTGACCAGGAAAGGAAAAGATAATGAAGAAAAAGCACAATAACTTGGTTTCCGTGTCGTTTATATCACTTGTGTTTCCGGCTTATTTTGAGCCCGGACGCTAAAAAAAATATAATATTTAAGACGCAGAAAATTTAATTTGATATTTCATCTATATTTGTCCTCATACCCTTTAAGCTATTTGTATGAAAATGAAAAGCCTGTTATTTAACCTAGTAATCATTGCCACTCTGAGCATGGTATTTGCGAGTTGCGGCAAGTCGAAATCCTCTAAAGGCTTACCAAAAGATGGTCAGTTGCATGGAGTAGCACCAGGCGGGAAATATACACTTCCCAAGCCTCCGGGCATGGTTTATATCCCTCAGGGCACCTTTCACATGGGCGCCAGTGATGAGGATATTAATTATGCGTTCACTGCCCGGAATAAACAAATTACCATTAATGGTTTTTGGATGGATGAAACCGAAATCACCAATAATGAATACCGCCAGTTTGTAAACTGGGTACGCGATTCCATTGCCGGTGATAAGATGGGGTATAAGTCTAAAGACGGTACCAGCCTCGACTGGAAAAAAATTCAAACTATAAAATGGGATGATCCCAAAACCGTTGAACAATTAGATGCAATGATCGTATCTCCGGATAACCGCATATTTGGTAAAAAGGAGATTGATGCAGGCAAACTGGTTTATCATTCCGAAACTTTTGACTACAAGGAAGCGGCGAGAAAAGAAAACGCTACCCAGTCCCGTTCTAAATTTATCACGAAGAAAGATATTCCTATTTACCCGGATACCCTGGTTTGGATAAGAGACTTCTCCTACTCTTATAATGAACCCATGTCCAAAAGATATTTCTCTCACCCTGCTTTCGGTAATTACCCTGTAGTTGGGGTAAACTGGAAACAGGCAGTTGCTTTTACAGAGTGGAGAACACAATACTTAAACAGTTTCCTTGAGTCCCAGAAAAGAACACAGGAATCTGATTTCCGTTTACCTACTGAAGCAGAATGGGAATATGCCGCACGTGGCGGTCGCTCCCAGGCTCCTTATCCCTGGGGCGGTTATTACCTGAGAAATAAGAAAGGCTGCTTACTGGCCAACTTTAAGCCCGGACGCGGTAACTATGCCGAAGACGGAGGATTGTACCCGGTTCGTGCAGATGCTTACTGGCCTAATGATTTCGGACTGTATAATATGGCAGGAAATGTAGCAGAATGGACTTCATCAATTTATTACGAAGGAGCTTATAACTTTCAGCATGACATGAATCCTGATATTCGCTGGAATGCTAAAGAAAGCGATCCTCCCCGCATGAAACGCAAAGTATTACGGGGCGGTAGCTGGAAAGATGTAGGTTACTTCCTTCAGGTTAGTACCCGCACTTACGAATACCAGGATACAGCAAAATCCTATATTGGTTTCCGTTGTGTAATTGATCTGCCGCCATCCGGTGGTAAACGCAGGTAAAACAAGATGGCCGGACAATCCAACTGCTTTGTAAACAAGATAAATTGTTTAAACTTTTTATGCTCTTGTAATGTTATATAAACATATAACCGTACATCGCATGATCATTACCTTTTGAAATCTAAACAAGAAAAACCCTTTAAAAAACAAAAAAACTCCCTTTTATGGCAGGCACAAACAGATCCACCGAAAGACTCGTTAACGTTTTAGTGTGTGTTGGCGCAGCAGTCGTAATTTTTGGCGCATGGGCCAAAATCCTTCACAAATCTTTTGCCGATGTAATGCTTACTGTCGGACTCTTAACAGAGGCGGCAATATTCCTAGCTTACGCATTTTTACCGCCTCCCGGTGGAGAAATGAAAGAAATTGCAGAGGCGTTTAAAGGAGGTGCCGTTAGCGGAGGAAATCCCGCGCTTGCATCTATGGACAAGATGTTACAGGATGCAGCTATTAACCCTGCCAACCTGCAACGCTTAGGAGAGAACTTCAGCAAGTTCGGATTAACCGTTGAAAAGATGTCTGATATAGCCGATATTACCGCCGTTACCGGTGATTATACCGCTAAAACAAAAGCAGCCGCCCAGGCATTGGAAACGGTTAAGGATGCTTATCTTGGTGCTGCCGGTACGGCAAAAACCTTTAGTGAAGCCTCTGAATCTACCAAGCAGTTCCACGACCAGGTGCAAACCCTTACAAAAAATTTATCTTCTTTAAATACGATTTACGAATTAGAGTTACAGGATACCAATAATCACTTAAAAGCAATGAATGGCTTTTACAGTAACCTGGTACAGGCTTCACAGACGATGCAGGGAAGTGTGGAAGATGCTAAGAAAACACAGGAACAGATCGGCTTACTGGCTAAAAACTTAGGTAGCCTGAATAATGTGTATGGCAATATGCTCTCTGCAATGCAGGGCAGATAATGTGTAACCGATGGATTGACTACTCAATCCATTTCTTATTAACCCTTGATTCGTATACATTAAATCCTGAAAAATCATGTCACTACCTAAAGAGCCACGGCAGAAGATGATCAACATGATGTATTTGGTGCTTACTGCTTTGTTGGCACTGAACGTATCTGCTGAAATCATTAATGCCTTTAAAACGGTTGACGCCAGCCTGATGAAATCCAACAGCACGCTGTCTTCAGCTACTTCCGAAATTTATGATGCCCTCGCGGCCAGCCTGGAAGAACCCAAGACCCGCGAAAAAGCAGCCATCTGGAAACCCAAAGCCGACCAGGTGAAAGAGCTGTCTGTACAATTATATAATTATATTGACGGCTTAAAAGACAGCTTAAAGAGAGAAAGCGGATATGCTCCTGAAAAAGGAGATACCAGCTTTAAGGTAGATAACTTAGATGCCACTACCCGCCTGATGGGTACGGGCACCGAAGGAGAAGGAGAAAAGCTCCGCCTGGCATTGGAAAAGTATAAAAAAGATATCCTGGCCATTGACCCGGAAATAGCAAAGGAATTTGACCACAGCCTGCCCATCAATACAGACAGGCCGATATCTGAAGCAGGTAATACCAACCAGAGCTGGTCTGCCGCTTATTTCCACATGACGCCGACCATCGCTGCGCTGACTATCCTGAGCAAGTTTCAAAACGATGTAAAAAATACCGAAAACAAAGTCGCTTCTTTCTGTTTCAAGAAAATTGGCGATGTAAAAGTGATCTTCGACAAGTTTGAACCGATGATCGGCGCCAACTCTACATACCTGATGCCGGGTGAGCAGTTGGAGATCAAAGCCGGATTAGGCGCTTTCAATGCCAGCGTTAAACCTAAAGTGTTTATTAACGGTAATGCCGTAACTGTAGGCGACAACGGGGTGGCAGAAGTAAAAATGCCTGCAGGCGGATCGGGTGGTCACAAATTGAATATTGAGGTAAAATACCCTGACCCGGCTACCGGGGAAGAAAAAAGCATCGGCAAAGTATTTGAATACACGGTGGGTCAGCCTTCGGGCGTAGCCGTAATGGCCGACAAAATGAACGTATTATATGTAGGAGTGGAAAACCCCTTAACCATTACAGCCGGTGCGGGTAGTGAAAAAGTAAGTGCATCTGTTAACAACGGTACCGTTTCTAAAGCCGGCGGAAGCAAATATATTGCTAAGCCCAAAGAGCCCGGAACGGCAGATGTAAACGTAATGGTAGATGGCAAGTCTGTAGGAAAAGTTTCCTTCCGTGTAAAATACCTCCCTCCGGCTACCGGTATGGTAGGTACGTTTGAAGGCGGACAGGTATCAACAGCCCAGTTTAAAGCAATGGGTGGTGTTAGAGCCATTCTGCAAAACTCTGAATTTGAAGCTTTATACGAAGTACTGAGCTATACTATCGCCGACTTAAGCAGTCCGGATTACAACCCGGTTGCTAATAATGGTCCGCGTTGGGATGGAAGTGCAGCTACTTTGGTAAACAACCTGAAACCAGGAAGAGGCGTTTATATTGATAATATTAAGGCACGCGGACCTGACGGCAGAACGATCACACTAAAACCGTTATCATTCATCCTGAGGTAGAATGCCTGTTTTTATTATAACCTTTTATCATTAGTTTAGTTACTTAACACTTTTAACCATGAAATGGAAATTTGCGAAATACGCTTTGCTGGCAGTGGCCTTTGGAATGGTAGTCAATGCTGCTGATGCACAAACTACGCGGAAAAAAACCACGCGGAAGACTGCTGCACCTGCTAAAAAAACAACTGCCAAGAAAACACAGGCTAATGTTGCTGATGCAAATCTTGGCGTAGCTAAGCAGGATACGATGGTCGTAAAAGCACCGCCAAAGCAGGATCCTTTAAAAATGGATACCATCAGGAAATCACTTCGCAATGACAATGCGATAGAAGTGAACCTGGTAAAAGACCGTACTCCGTTGGCGTATGAAAACATTCGCGAAGACGATGCCATTTACAGGGAAAAAGTGTGGAGAGAAATTGATATCCGTGAAAAGGTAAACCTTCCTTTCCGGTACAAAGCTGATGATGATAATGGGAACCAGCGTTTTATTGCCATTTTACTCAATACGATCAAAACCGGTGAGGTTACCGCATTCGATGCCTCTATAGATGATCGCTTTACTACCCCGATGACACTGGAGCAGATCGGCTCTAAGCTGGCCGGCTCCTGCGACACGATTATGGTACCCGACACAGAGAAAGATCCAACACTTTCGAAAGGGATCATGAAAGAGTCTGTAGTATGTGAAGAGTTTAATATGGATGATATAACTAAATTCAGGATCAAAGAAGAATGGGTATTTGATAAAGAATCATCCAGGATGTATGTAAGGATACTGGGTATTGCCCCGGTTAAAACTTATATGGATAAAAATACCGGTAAGGAACTCGGTACAGCACCTGTATTCTGGGTATACTATCCCGATATGCGGCCTGCCCTCGCTAAATTCGAGGTATACAATGGCAGAAATTTCGGAGCCCGTATGAGCTGGGAAGAATTGTTTGAAAGCCGTTTCTTTGGAAGCTATATCGTTAAGTCTACGCTGGATAACCCCTACGATCTTTACCTGAAACAATACGTAAAAGATGATGTTCTCCGCTTATTACAGGGCGAAGACATTAAAACCACGATCTTTAATTACGAGCAGGATCTCTGGTCGTATTAATTAATAAAAATATACCAGATCAAAGGATTGCCGAAAACGGCAATCCTTTTTTATTTTCAGCCTGTACGCATGGGTATTAGGAGGAAAAATGACGTATCGTCAATGAAAATACCCTAAAAAGGGGATTGTGGAATGAATCTGCTACACTATCTTTACCTCGGTTTTTCATAGGATATTGGATTTTAAAAACGGGGCTGGATATCTATCCTGGCCCCATTTTTTTATCTTTAATCCTTCAAAACGGAGATTAATATAATGTCCGGTCATCCCAAACATACCGTTCCAGGATAATTTTTTCCGGCTGACCTTTCTTCTGGATAATATGGGTAACCTGGCAGTTCTGGTTAGCGGTCCATAACAGTTTTTGCACTACCGTGCTGTCGGTACCCGGCAATAACTTTTCTATATATATTGTACTTACACCGGTGTTATCCTGCTTCAGTAAAACATCTGCTTTCCTGACTACGGCATCCCTGTCTTTGGCATTATAGGTCAATGTCATCATTCCCAGCGTGGCATCAATAAAAGAGGTTTCATCATAATGAGAAATCAGTTCAGGTGAGCCGATATCCGGCGTCATAAATAGCGCCGCAACATCTTTAAAGTCCTGCTTATCTACTACAGAGGTATCCGTAACCTGGTGAACCGTTGTGTATTTTATTACAGCCAGGGGCATAGAGTCAAGGGCAATGAGCTGGCTCCGTATAAAATTGCCGATCGGGTAAAAATCCTTATCAATACGTACTGTGCCGGAAGAAGTGGCAGCCTGATTACAACCATAAAATGTACCGGAGAATAAAATGAGGAAGACAAACACCTGCTTTTTCATCAGCTAAAAGTAATGAAACAAAATGATTGCTTAAACCCGCACAATACAGATTTTTAAAGCAAAGAGAAGTTCTCTGTATTACAGGATGTAAAAAAGAGGCTTATCGTATGGTTTTGGTAACCCCGATCTTGAACCCGAAATCAACCAGGTATTCTTTAACCGGGTATTCCTTTTTGTAGCTCGACAAGAGCTGGTATCTCAGCTGAGGTCCTGCCTGCCATTTAAACGATCCGATGTTATAAGATATATAAGTTTCTACACCGGCATTGATATTCCATTTCCGTACAAGCGAGGGATCCTGTCCATAACGCTTGAAATCGGTGGAAAGCAGGTAAACATTATTGGCAAAATTATATACCGGCTGTGCGCTACCCGCTACATTCCAGTTTAAGACACTACCTCCCAAAACGCTCCATTCAAACCCTACAGGTAAAGATACCTGGAAGTACTCGTTATTCAGCCAGGAAGATCCGCTGCCGCTGAAATTCTGCAAAGTAGAGATTACATTTATAGAATCTGCTCCTGATGAGCCGGGTACAACGGCAAGTGTAGTCATTTCCGGTTTGGCAGCAAACGCACTAAGCTGATATCTGGAATACTTGAGCTGCAGACCGGCCTTTAACCTAAAGTTATTACTTAATTTATAGATAGCGTTTGCACCGACTTCTGCTCCAATAGCAGGCTTATGCGTAACCAGATGATTTACCGAAGTCTTCTTCTGTGTAATGGCATAAGGCTCTCCCGTAAACACATCGGTAACTTCGGAAATATTGCTGGATAATCTCCTGTAGCCAACAGTGGGTGAGAAGAATAGCTGCCATTCCAGCTTTGATTTTTTGAACGCTTCACCACCCCATAATACTTTGTTGACTTTCTGCTCTTCTTTATCCTCATCCACTACCCGGTTAAACACCCGGTTTGTTCCGGGCTTTGCATTAATCTGACCCGGTATATTATCTGATCCTTCCACTTCACGATCATCGTATTCTGCATAGCTGTTATCCGCATTATCATTGGATGCGGGTACTACGTTTACCCGGCGGGCGGTATGCTTAACTACAGGAGCAGACAGGAACTCCCGTTCTGTATTGCCCTTATAATTACGGTTTTCATTCGTAACCGGAGAAAGAGCAACCTCTGATGTGAACCGGGATTCACCGGGAAGCGGGGAAGTATTTGTATTTTTAAATGTATTACTGCCGAAAGTGAGCACATTATTGATAGAAAGTGAGTTCCGGGTATTGTAGTCAATAAGAACAGCAGTGCCAAGCAGTACAAGCAGGGTTAATGAAATATATGGCCACTTTTTCCTGGGATGAACTGATCGCTGAATATTATTCCACACCTTATCGGAAGGATACATCTTATACTGATCAGCCTTCTCCCTCAGGAATTCACTAAATTCATCAATATGGTTATTTCTCTCCATAGTCAGTTCCGGGGCATATCATTACCACACAATAGCTTCGGTTTATATAATAATTACTTTTCTTTTTTTATCGTTTTTATCACGGGTTCACAGCCGCTACCTCTAACTTCGAAGCATATTGTGGTAAAATATGCTTCTTTATAAGTATTTCTTCCAGCATAGCCTTTGCCCTGGTATATTGTGAACGGCTCGTACTTTCTTCGATATCCAGCATTATGGAAATCTCGCGATGCGAGTACCCCTCTACAGCAAACAGGTTCAATACCGTACGATACCCGATCGGCAACATCCGGATACATTCCACCACCTGTTTTGCCTGCACTATCGAAGGAACATTATCCTCACGAATATGCACACCTGATGCATGAATAAGATCTATACTCTCCGTAAACTTTTTATTTTTTTTCAGGTTATTGATACAGGTATGAACAATAATCTTCCTGATCCACCCTTCCAATGCACCCCTGTTTTGAAATTGTTTTAACTGCCCAAAAACCTTAATAAAACCTTCCTGCAACATATCTTCGGCATCCTCCCGGCTTTTTGCGTAGCGATAACACACCGACAACATTTTCGGACTATACCGGTAGTATAGTTCCTGTTGTGCTGCAGTCTGGTTACGTAAACAACCTTTGAGCATTGCCTCTTCCGTCATGAAACCTATGTTGATTTCACGTAAGTTAGACAATTTTTTAATTCGAAATGCTGCCCGGCAAAGAAAAATTTTGATCCTTGATAATCCCCTTTCCTATGCAATAGACAAAGGCTGTTCCATCAGTACTTTACCCGTCATCTGGTCCGGGATCTCCAGTCCCATCATTTGTAAAATGGATGGCGCCAGGTCGCCCAGCTTGCCGCTTTGAACTCTCCCCTTCCACTGTTTATCAATGATAAAAAAGGGAACCAGGTTTAATGTATGCGCCGTATTCGGCGTGCCGTCTTCATTAATAATATAGTCCGCATTGCCATGATCAGCCGTAAGAAACACCGTATATCCATGCTCCAGCGCGGCAGTTACTACTTTTTCCACGCAGGTATCTACGGTTTCAACCGCTTTAACCACCGCATCCCAAACACCGGTATGCCCTACCATATCGGCATTGGCATAATTGAGGCAAATAAAATCGGCCGTTTCATTTTGAATTTCGGGAAGCAGCGCATCGGTAAGCTCATAAGCGCTCATTTCAGGCTTAAGGTCATAAGTGGCCACTTTCGGTGAAGGAATCAAAATCCTTTTTTCCCCATCAAAAGGAGCTTCCCTCCCGCCACTGAAAAAGAAAGTGACATGCGGATATTTTTCCGTTTCCGCAATCCTGATCTGCTTTAGCCCGTTTGCAGCTATGATCTCCCCCAGGGTATGGGTAAGGTTATCATTTTGAAAGATCACCTGTACATTTTTGAAATTTTTGTCGTATTCCGTCATGGTGGTGTACTCCAGCGGAAGCGGCTCCATATTATATTCCGGTAAACTGATCTGGGTCAGCACTTCCGTGATCTCCCGGCAGCGGTCTGTCCGGAAATTAAAACATATCACCGCATCTCCCGGCTGGATCCGGCCTCTGCCGGTAATTGTTTGCTTCTTAATAATCGGACGGATAAATTCATCGGTAACATGCGCAGCATAAGAAGCTTCTATTGACTGAATAATATTATCCGTTTGCTCACCCGATCCGTTTACAAGCGCATCATAAGCCACCTTCACCCTTTCCCAGCGTTTATCCCTGTCCATGGCGTAGTAGCGTCCTGTAACAGAAGCGATCTCACCGGTTGTCTGGACAAGATGCTGCTGGAGATCTTTAATAAATCCCAACCCACTCCTGGGATCAGTATCACGTCCATCAGTAAAAGCGTGTATAAACACCTGGTCCAGCTTTTCTTCCCGGCATATTTGGGTAAGGGCTTTGAGGTGGCTGATATGGGAATGTACGCCCCCGTCACTTACCAGACCTAAGAGATGTAGCGGTTTATTTTGTGTTTTAGCGTAACGTAGGGCATTTAATAAGGTGGCGTTCTTCCTGAGCTCACCTGACCGGATAGCAACATTGATCCGTTGCAGCTCCTGGTAAACAATCCTTCCGGCTCCCAGGTTTAAATGGCCCACTTCACTATTACCCATTTGTCCATCGGGCAATCCCACAGCTTCACCGCAGGTAATAAGGGTTGTATTGGGATATTTACTATACAATGAGCTAACAAAAGGCGTTTTGGCATTTTGAATGGCATCGCTGGATTTTACTTTTCCCAGTCCCCATCCATCCATAATGATCAGTATAACTTTCTTCTTTTTCATAGCGCAAAAGTAAACTATTTGAAAATTCAGATTTATTTTAACATTTGATTCAAATATTTGTACTCTGGCACATTTTTGGAGAAGGTAGTATAGAATCATTGCTATGAAAAGCTATATTATCAAACTGCTTGCAGCTGTCTTACTGGTAGGCGGGGTAGCCTTTAATTACTCCGATTCCGGCCGCTCCTACTCAATGGAAGACGTGGTTACGGCAATCAATACCGGTAATGTTAACCAGCTATCCGGCTATTTTGATAAGGTAGTAGACATCACCCTTCATGCCAGAAGCAATACGTATAGCAGCAGCCAGGCAGAAATAATACTTAAAGATTTTTTCCATTCCTACGGTGTTAAAGCGTTCCGGATGGTATACAAAGGAACCAGCAGCGGATCAGAATTTTTTATAGGTAACCTGCAAACCCGGTATGGTACCTTCCGAACTACCGTTTTACTGAAGAACCGTTCCCGGAAGCTGCTCCTGCAGGAAATCCGGTTTGAGGAAAACCAATAGTTCCCGGCACTCTCCGCTTAGCCCTGTATCAGGTTAACATTTAGCCTACGCTGAATTTTACCGGATTCTGTTGTTTTAAATTTTTGCAGAAAATATATCTCCTTAGGATTTTCATACCTGGAAAGATGCTGCACCAGGTTACTTTTTACAATCTGCAGCTTTTCAGGCGGATAAGGATCACCTTCAATAAATAAACAAAGTTTTTCTCCAAGCGTTTCATCCGGCAGTCCGGCAATAAAAAACCGCTCTGTAATCAGGGGAAAGAGTTTTTTTTCAATTTCCTCCGGCAGCCATTTTATACCGCCTGTATTAATGACATGATCTAACCTTCCTTTCCACATAAATGACCAGGCACTCTTTAGATCCACGATATCATTTGTTACTACCGGCTCTTCCAGGAATGGTACATCAATGACGAGGCAGTCTCTTTCGTCCTTCCGGAAATGTACTCCCGGCAAAGCCTGAAAAGTATCTGATCTGTTTTCCCCGTTTACCTTTCGGATTGCGATATGGCTCAGGGTTTCCGTCATCCCGAAACCGTGATAAATTTCCGCCTGAAGAGACTGAAAGCTTTTCTCCATCTCATAACTGACCGGTCCTCCTCCCAATAATATCTTCCGGACAGCCTTAGTGTCGGTTGTGCCTTTTAACTGCATAGGTGTTAACGCTGCAAAATCAATAACTGCATCCCGGGAGATGGAAGCTAACGGCGCATGATCCGGCGCTATACAAACCAGGTTCAGTTTGCTGTATAAGGCTCTTACCACCATCATCTTTCCCGCAATAAAACTCAGCGGAAGGCACAGTAAAGCCGTTTGGTTTTCTTTAAATCCAAAGTATTGAGCTGTAGCCGAAGCGCTCTGAAGCAATTGTTCTTTTTTTACCTCTATTTCCCTGGGATTACCGGTTGACCCGCTGGTACGGACGTTGATGACCGGCTTATCATCTAACCACGCGGCAATGAACTTACCGATATCCCTGATGTTTTCTGACTCACTTTCCTGGCAATAGGCTTCAATCTCTTTTTCTTTCAGGGATAGCCCATCAATGGTCAATTCATTACAATCACTATACATCATAATAAGGAGGAAAGATCCCAGCTTTTGTTTGAATGAAAATGCAGACCACGGGCATCAGCAGTATAGGGAGAGGGAATATTATTGGTATACAGCTGGCCCGTACCCAGTCCCTGGGCATATAACGACCCGCCCAAAGCAGCATATTGTGCAATAGCATTCAGCCCGATATTACTTTCCAATGCCGAGGTGATCACCCAGCTTCCCCCCTTATGTTCAATCAGCTCCTTCCAGGTATCGGAAGCTTTTAACCCGCCAATCAAAGCCGGTTTTAAAATGAGAAGCTGCGGAGCAATCGTATGGATCAATTTTTGTTGCTGTTCCGGGTGCAGGATACCAATCAGCTCTTCATCCAACGCGATATTGACCGGGCTATTTTCTGCAAGAGCAGCCATTTCCTGCCATTGCCCTGCTTTAATAGGCTGCTCAATATAGCTCACTCCATATTCTGCAATCCGTTTGATCTTCTCCCTCGCCTCTTCAAAGGAATAAGCGCCGTTGGCATCCAGACGGATCTCCACTTCCCTTTCAGAGAATTGCCTGCGGATAAATTGTATCAGTTCCAGCTCTGTATTAAAATCAAGAGCGCCGATTTTAAGTTTTATCGAAGCATATCCATCTTTCAGTCGTTTGATGATCTGCTCCTTCATCTCTTCTTTTGGCGCCATCCAGATTAACCCGTTAACAGGAACCGTAAAGCCTTCTTCTTTCATGACTTCGGGGAAAATAATCTGTCGAGACCCGTTTTCCCGGTCCTTTAACAGCATTTCCACACCAAAATAAATTGATGGCCATTCGGTAAGTCCTGAAAGTATATTTTCCTTTTCATAAGGAAGCATCCGGCATACTTCTCCCAACTTTTCTTCATAGTTTTCCCGGTCATCAAAGGAAAGATGAGCGAAACGGTTACATTCACCTATTGCTGTTTTTTCTCCCTCTTTTAAACAGATAAAATAGGTATCCTTATGGTGAAGGACACCCCGGGAAGTACCTCCCGGTCTCTTGAAATGCAGCGTGTATTTTTTATAATAACCGTTCATCGCTATGGACTTTTCTCCAACCCGGCCACCAAAGATATATAAGGAACTAAGGATAACCGCTAACAGGCGATCAATCCCACACCAAATAAGACGGCAAATAATAAGGTGTACAGGGCTAATTTTTTCAGCTCCGGATCCAGGCGTGCAGGATCTTCATTTCTAAATACCACTATTATACTCCTTATTATACCTGCAAAAGAAAACAGGTATATCCATTGCCAGCCGGAGGCATTGCTCTGCATACTGTATATTATGGCTGCCATCATCCCTGCGGCCAGGAGAATAGCGTGATAATATTTTGCTTTGCGGACACCTAATTTTACAACTAAAGTATGTTTACCAAAGGCCTTATCATTTTGCCGGTCACGAAGATTGTTCAGGTTTAATACCCCGGTGCTAAAGCATCCCATGGAAACAGCCGGTAAAAGTTCGGGAAGCGTCAGCTTATGGGTAAACAGGAAATAACTTCCGGTTACCCCGATAATCCCAAAGAAAATAAATACGAATATATCCCCTAATCCTGCATAACCGTACGGGTTCTTCCCTATCGTATATTTCAAAGCCGAAATAATAGCTGCGATGCCTAATACCAAAAAGATAACGCTATAGGATAAGCGCAATCCTCTTGTTCCCTCTATAATAAGAAATATACCGGAAACAAAAGAAAGGATTATGAATATAGCTACGGCTCTTCTCATCTGCCGGAGGTTAATAAGTCCGGCCTGCAGGCTCCTTTTCGGCCCTGTTCTTTCCGGGTTGTCAACACCATTAACCGCATCTCCGTAGTCATTAGCCAGGTTGCTTAAGATCTGCAGAAAAAGTGTGGTGAGTATCGCCCAGGTAAATACATTCCACCGAAAGCTATGATGAAAAGCAGCCAGGCAGGCTCCCAAAATAATCGTGGATAGCGACAGGGGTAAGGTACGCAGCCGAAAAGTTACTATCCATGCAGAAACAGAGGCCATACTATTGTTGACTAAGGGAATTTGGGAAATTTTTGAAAATCGGGTTTTCTCTTTTCAAGAAATGCATCTCTGCCCTCTTCGGCTTCCGCGGTACCGTAAATCAGCCGGGTAGCTTCCCCCGCGTACACCTGTTGTCCCACCAAACCGTCATCAATCAGGTTAAAAGCAAATTTAGTCATCTTAATGGCCGTAGGGCTTTTGGTCAGGATCTCCTGCGCCCATTCAAAAGCCGTCTGTTCCAGCTCATCATGTGGAACAACGGCATTGACCATACCCATTTCATACGCTTCCTGCGCAGTATAAGATTTTCCTAAAAAGAAAATCTCCCTGGCCCGCTTTTGTCCAACCTGCCGGGCAAGATAGGCCGAGCCGAATCCCCCGTCAACGCTGGCTACATCTACATCCGTTTGTTTAAAGACCGCATGTTCTTTGCTGGCCAGCGTCAGGTCACATACCACGTGGAGGCTATGCCCCCCTCCTACCGCCCATCCCGGGACAACGGCAATTACCACTTTATTCATAAAACGAATCTGGCGCTGTACATCTAAAATATTAAAGCGATTGATACCATCACCACCCTGGTAACCTGTTTTTGACCGCACCCGCTGATCCCCCCCGGAACAAAAAGCCCAACCCCCATCTTTTGGCGAAGGACCTTCACCACTGATCAATACCACCCCTATTTCCTGCGATTCATGGCAGATCACCAATGCGTCTAATAATGCCGAAACCGTTTCAGGACGGAAAGCATTCCGTACTTCCGGACGGTTAAAGGCAATACGTGCAACCCCATCACAATATTTGAAAGTGATATCCTCGTATGCTTTAACGGTTTTCCACTGTATCTGGCTCATAATTCATTTTTTGTATTCAAAAATTCCCAATATCGCTCTAAAACCACCGGATTCTGCCCGGCTTCCGTAAAAATTTCCAGGATAGTTCTTTCTGTCTTTTCCCTGAAGAATTGCTTTAACGCATCCGTAAGACCTTCTTCATCTTTAGCCGAAAGATAATTCCAGCCGTACTGTGCAGCAATCTTCTCTATATTGGTGTGCATAGCGGTTTCCAGGAAAACGGCTCTTTCTTCTACCTTATCCGGTCCGTCAATAATACGAAATATCCCTCCTCCGCCATTGTTGATCACCATTATTTTCAAATTCCGAACCGGCTCCTCATTCCATAATGCATTCACATCATAATGAAAAGCCACATCGCCGGTAATGAGCAAAAAGGCTTTGCCCGGGGAGGCAGATGCAGCACCCATAACGGTACTTGTACAACCATCTATACCGCTTGTGCCGCGATTACACGAAGTTTCCGCAATAGCAGTATTGTCAAACAGCTGCGCATAGCGGATGGCTGAGCTGTTGGAAATATGCAGAGACATATTCCCGGGAATATGCTGATACATCCTGTGAAATACCTTTAAATCGCTATACCCGCAACGAGCCATAAAATCATCATGTAATCTTTCCTTCTTTTCTTTTAACCGGATCCATCGCTCCCGGTAATCCGAAGAAGCGTCTGATATAACCTCTTGCATATTACGGAAAAAGGCAACAGGCTTCATAGCTATAGCGCTGGTCAGCGACTGGTACGTATCCATAGCGGATTCGTATGGATGAATATTCCAGTGAAACCGCGGGCGATTTTTGCGCAGGAACGTTTTTATTCTTTTAGAAATAACGGCCCCGCCTACAGTTATTAAGAGTTCGGGCTTTAATGTTTCCGCCGTAATACCTTCCAGCCCGGTTATGCAGCGATCTATATTTTCAATGAAGAGGGGATGATGAATATTGGAAGTGGTTTCGGTAAGTACGATTACTTTTTCGAATGTTGCCATCCGGGCAATGGCATCCTGAAAGCGCTTATCCACCGGATGCTGACCCACTAAAATCATCACTTTATTACAGGAAGAAAACCGCGATGACAGTTTAGATAATGCCTCTTCCGATAATTGTTCTTCGGTTATTTCCTGCCTGAAAACCCGGGGTGGAGCATCTTTCACTTCTTCTACGCCATACAGCGGCTCACTGACCGGTATATTAAAATGGACCGGTCCCCTATCTGCACAGGCTGCCTTATTAAATCCTTCGCTTACACATCTTTCTATATGCCAGAGGTCTGTCGGCGAATCCGCATCTCCCTTCAGCTCATAACCTGCACGGATATAATTCCGGTATACATCGGTTTGATTAATGGTTTGCCCGTCTCCCTGGTTTATCCAGGCGCCGGGGCGGTCAGCAGTCAGCACTATCAACGGAACCCGCTGATAGTATGCTTCGGCAACAGCCGGTGCAAAATTAAGCGCAGCAGAGCCACTGGTACAGAGTAAGGCTACCGGCTGCTTTAATTCCAGGGCTTTACCTAAAGCAAAGAAGCCGGCGCTCCGTTCATCACGGATACTGGTACAATGAAAACCGGGATGGCGATTAAACGAAATAACCAGGGGCGCACAGCGCGAACCCGGGCAAATAACCACCTCTTTTAACCCCAGGGCAGCTAATGAAAGCACCAATTGTTGTATTCCTTTTTTATCGGATAATAACATTTTTAGAGGATGTTTTTGCCGTTTGAATTTTTTCAAGCATGGTACTGCTCTTCATCACGGTTTCCTGCCATTCTTCTTCGGGGTCGGACGCTGCCGTGATACCTCCTCCTACATAAATGGCAATCCGGTCGGTCCCGATTTGCATATTGCGAAGGTTGATATACAGGTCTGCTGAAGTAGTGAAATCTGTTTCTCCTATAAATCCGCAATAATACCTCCGGTCATACCCTTCATGTTCCAGTATATACTCCACCCCTTTGCCTACCGGTAAGCCCCCGACCGCAGGCGTAGGATGTAATTCGCCAAGCAACGACTTTAAATTAAAAGTGGCATGTTCCTCATATATGTAATCTGTTGCCAGGTGAGCCACTCGACCGGTTTCCATATTATGAGGACCTTCTTTTTTAATCATCAAACAACCGTATTTTTGAAATACGGCTTCAATATGATTACTCACCATCAGGTGCTCTTCCATTTCCTTTGTCCTCCACAGGTAATCCTTCCCGTCCCTGCGGGACTGTGTACCCGCAAGCGCCATGATGGAGATTTCCTTATCTCTTTTTTTCAAGAGCAGTTCGGCCGTGGCTCCCAGCCATATACCGGCACGGGGATGCACGAGCAAATGGACAAAAGTACCGGGATAGGATTCGGATAGCCTTAAAAAACAATCAAACATATCGAAATCTTCCGGCTTGTCTTCATAAAGCACCCTCGATAAAATGGCTTTATCTAATTTCCCCGCATGGATATCTCTTAGAAAAGCATGGATCTTTTTAAAATAGTCCTCTTTGGTGCTTTCTGCAGGAAGGGGAACATCCTGTTTTTTTTCCCGGGGTGCTAAGCTATGTACATATTGAAGAAAGGAGTCATTCAGAAAATCCTTATTCAGCACATCTAACAAGATGTCCTTAGCAGTTGAATATTGACAAAACGGGGTGATCCAAAAAGTATTTTCTTTTGGATGAGGTAGGAATTCCGGTTCAATAGCTATACGAAAGTTTTTTTCTGCCGGGAAACGGTACAGGCAAAAAGCGATATTTTTAGTAAATAATGTTTGCGCAATAGAGATCGTCAAATATTTCAAAACTCAAAATTAGAGTGGCAAAATTAGGAAGATTCGCTAATCTTTGTTCTTCTTTTCGCTTTCGCTTCATTTTCAGAACAGAATGCTGCAGAAAGCTGAAATATTCGCCTGAGAAAAAATGACCGGTGGTTTCCTCCCGTTATAAATCCGCGATAAATTTATACTTCGGCACTAATGCTTTCATCGCAGACCACGCAATCAGATAGGCAACAGCACAGACACTGAACATAATAGTATACCCCGTTTCTATATGCCCCAGGGCTTTATAGTGATCGAATAATGCACCGCCTACTTTGGTGATCAATACACCACCCAGCCCGCCTGCCATGCCCCCGATACCCACTACAGATGCCACTGCTTTTTTAGGAAACATATCCGAAACGGTAGTAAAAATATTAGCGCTCCAGGCCTGGTGTGCCGAAGCGCCCACACCGATCAATAATACCGGCATCCAGTAACTTATGCCTCCCAAAGGCTGGGCGGCCAATACCACTAACGGTATAAAGGCAATAAGGAGCATGGCTTTCATCCTGCCATCATAGGAATTATATCCTTTATTAATAAAGTATACCGGGAACCACCCCCCGGCAACACTGCCCACCATAGTCATACCATACAATACCGCAAGAGGTATTGCCATTTGAGTAAGCTCAAGATGATGCTGATCTTTCAGATAAGCGGGTAACCAGAACAGGAAGAACCACCACACACCATCCGTCATAAACTTCCCGATAGCAAATGACCAGGTTTGTTTGTATCCCAACAGTTTTACCCATGAAACTTTTTTCTCTTTATCCGCTACTGCTGTTTTTTCGGCTTCGTCTGCATCACTATTGATATATGCCCGCTCTGTTTCACTTAACCGTTTTTGGCGTTCCGGCTTATCATAATACATAAACCAAAAGATCAGCCATAAAAAACCAATCAGGCCGATGATAATAAATGTGGTCTGCCATCCCCATTGTTTTTCAATCCAGGGTACGGTAAGCGGGGCCAAAATAGCTCCTATCGTAGTACCGGAATTAAAGATACCGGTAGCAAAAGATCTTTCTTTTTTAGGAAAATATTCCGCAGTGGCTTTAATGGCAGCAGGAAAGTTTCCCGATTCCCCGATACCTAAAATAATCCTTGCAAACATAAAACCCAATACCGAAACCGGTATAGCCGTCAGCCCTATCCATCCAAGCGCCGATTGCAGTCCTTCGCCAATATGAATGGCTTGCGCATGAATAACCGCACCTACAGACCAGAGAATAATTGCCCAGGCATACCCCTTTTTTGTTCCCAGCTTATCTACTATCCGTCCTGCAAATAAAAGCCCGATAGCATAAGCAAACTGGAATGCGGCGGCTATGTCGGCATAATCGGCATTACTCCAGCCAAAAGTTTCTTCCAGCGAAGGTTTTAGCAGGCTCAATACCTGCCGGTCAAGATAATTGACCGTAGTAGCAAAAAAGAGCAGGGAGCAGATCATCCAGCGATAGTTTCCAACGCCTTTGGGTGCTGACGCATTTTGTATGGATTGCTCAAGATGGGGTAAGTTTTGGGGCATGACCGGGGTTTAAATCGTGATTACTGGAGATTAAAATATCTTTTAGCATTGTAATAGCATATATCCTGCACCATCTTCCCCAGCCATTTTATATCGTGGGGGAGCTCTCCGTTTTCCACATCATTACCAATCAGATTGCACAAAATACGGCGGAAGTACTCATGCCTCGGGAAGGAAAGAAAACTCCGTGAATCCGTAATCATGCCCACAAAAAGGCTTAACAAACCCATATTACTCAGGGTATTTATCTGCTGCTCCATGCCATCTTTCTGGTCCAGGAACCACCAGCCGGAGCCGAACTGTATTTTGCCGGGTGTAATGCCATCCTGGAAATTACCAATCATGGTTGCATACACGGCATTGTGCGAAGGATTATTATTATAGATAATGGTTTTAGCCAGCTTATTTTCTTTATCTAACCGGTTGAAAAAAGCCGACATGGGCTGTGCCACACTCCAATCGCCTATTGAATCTACCCCGGCATCAGCACCCAGGCGTTGCAGGAGCCGTGTATTATTGTTACGTAAAGCCCCGATATGAAACTGCTGCGCCCATCCGCGCGCTGCATTCCACTCGCAGATAAAATGTAAAGTAGCTGATTTAAACTGGCGGACAGCCTGCTCACCCAGCTTTTCTCCCTTCCGGATTTTTTGAAAACTTGCTTCCAGCTCTGCCAGGGTAAAATCATCCGCATACATGGTCTCCAGCCCGTGGTCTGAAACCCGGCAACCGGTTTCATGAAAGAAATCGTGGCGTTTTTTTAATACATCAAGCAGCAGCTGGTAACTGCTGATGGACGTATCGGAAGCAGCTGAAAGATGATCCAGATAGGCATTATAAGCCACGGGGTCTTCCACTGCCATCGCCTTATCGGGGCGAAATGCCGGGAACACTTTTATTCCCATCCCTTTCTGCTTCAGGGCCAGATGATGCTCCAGATTATCGGCCGGATCATCCGTTGTACACAACACTTCTACCTTAAACTGTTCCAGGAGGGCATGTACCGGCAGGGAAGGCAGTTGCTCATTACATTGCCGGTATATCTTTTCGGCCGAATCTGCATTTAACAGCCCGGTAATACCGAACGGTTTCTTCAGCTCCAGGTGCGTCCAATGATATAAAGGATTGCGCATGGTATACGGCACTGTTTCTGCCCACACTTTAAATTTGGTATAGTCATCTGCATCCCCGGTAATATAGTTTTCATCAATCCCGCGTGTACGCATCGCTCTCCACTTATAATGATCTCCTTTGAGCCATATTTCAGTCATGGTACGAAACTGCTTGTTGGCAGCAATTTCTACAGGAGGAAGATGATTGTGGTAATCTATGATCGGCATACCGGCAGCATACTCATGATATAATTGCTGTGCTGTTCGGGTTTGTAATAAAAAGTCCTGATCAAGAAAATTTCTCATTAGTGTAAGTTGAATGGAGAAAAATAAAGATACTCAAAATATAAAAGCTGATCCGGTTTATATTATCCTTTCGCCTCCCGGATATATTGAATGATCTTCTTAATATGGTCTGTCACAAGATCATACTGTGCAGCGGCCAACCAGGCAGAAGGGAAAAGCTGCGATCCGATACCTACAGCTGTTGCCCCGTTTTTAAACCAGCCCGCCATATCCTCCCGGGTAGGCTCCACACCACCGGTAGCCATAAAATGAATATCGGGGAATACGGCTTTTACTGATTTGATATACGCCGGGCCTCCCAGCTGACTGGCAGGAAATATTTTTACGATGCGGATCCCCCAATTTTCTGCACGACCAATTTCCGAGGGTGTTGCACACCCGGGTATCCACAATTTCTTATGTTGTACTGCTACCTTATTGATCTCTTCCGATATCAGGGGAGAAATAAGAAAATCTGCGCCGGCAGCAATGTATTGTTCTGCCTGTTGTGCATTTTTGATCGTACCAATGCCCAATGTCATCCCCGGAAGGGCCTCATTACAATATGTACGCAATGCACAAAAAATATCAAAAGAATTTTCATTGCGGTTGGTAAATTCAAATAAGCGTACACCGGCATCATAAGCAGACTTTAGCACATTCGTGCATATTGCCAGATCGGCATGCGTGAACAATGGCATAAAACCTGTTTCCTTTACCCTGTCCGCTATTTCCTGAGCTGTCATATTAAATAAATTGAAGTATTATCTGATTATTCTGCCGCTGCCACCCTGTTGCATCAGCGTTTTGATATCCTCCGGGGAAGCAATATTAAAGTCTCCTGTTATACTGTGTTTTATTACCCCGCATGCGGTTGCAAATTCGATAGTGTCCTCCAGGCTCATCTTCGACCTTAACCCATATATTACTCCCGCCATGAAAGCATCTCCGGCGCCGATACGCTCTGCAATCTGCCCGATCCGGTATGGCTTTGACCGGTAAATGCTCCCTTTATGCCAAATGTATCCTATATACTGGTTTGAGGTGGCACTCTCCTGTACCCGCATGGTCATCACAATGTGACCGGCTTTGGGTAACCGTTGCTGTAAAAGTTCGAAGGTGCTGTCCACCAGGTTCTTTTCATCCGGTGCTATTCCAAAATAAAGTTTGGCGGTATCTACGTCTGCCAATATAACATCGCAGTTGGATAACAGTCCCGGCATAACTTCACTACAGGCTTTACCATATTTCCATAACGTACTCCGATAGTTGAAATCTGCAGAAACCGTAAGTCCTTTTTGCTTTGCCGCTGCCAAAGCCTCCTTACAAACCGCAACTAAATTTTCATTCAATGCCGGGGTAATACCACTCCAGTGAAACCAGTCGCAGGTATCAAAAACCGGGTTCCAGCTGATCTGCCCGGGCTTCACAAAACTGAAATCGGAATATTCCCGGTCATAAATTATTCTCCCCGCCCGGGCTCCCTGCCCGCTTTCATAATAATACGTTCCTACACGTGTATCTGCCGTACTTATGGTATGGGTTTGAACACCGTATTTGGATAGCTCGGCAAGCCCTGCCCGGGCCAGCTCGTTAGCCGGCAACGCCGTAATATATATAGCCGGGGCACCCAGAACAGACAGGGATACGGCAATATTAGCCTCTGAACCTGCCCAATGCATTTCCAGCGATTGAGTCTGAACCAGCTTTTGTTGTTGGGGAGGGGTCAGTCGGAGTAAATATTCGCCAAATAGAGCAACCTTTTTATTCATAGCCGGTATCTGTTAGCCGAAAATAAGGCAAATCGGCGAAAAGCATTGCTGAAGAAATAAAAAAGCCTCCCGGAAGGAGGCCTTTTTGCAGTTGGTTTTGGGGCTATTATTGATTATACTTGATAAAAGGAACAACCAATGATGATTGCCCGCGAATAGTCTTAATATAATACGTCCCCGGAGATAAGTTCAAAATGTCCACACACACAATTGTAAGATTACGGGTATCTATCCATTTTACAACTGAGTTATGTATATTGACAACTGCCAATGTAGAAATGCTGCTTGAAGCCGGGATTTTTATAAAAATTTTTTCCTTAGCCGGATTAGGATACACTGAAATGCCGGTTAAAGGAGGAGACCACCTGATCATTATCACACCGGAGTAGGAAGCTACCTGGTCTTCATCAATGATCTTCAACCGGTAATAATTATTCCCGCTAACACACTCTTTATCAATTATTTGATAAGTATACGGATAAATATGAACAGCAGGAATGAAAGAAGATACCGGTTCAAAGCTTATCCCGTTGGTACTTTTTTCAACCCAATATCCTTTTACATGCTGCTCTTCCGAAATCTTCCACCTGAGTAAAATATTTTTTTCTCCCGGTATCGCTTCCCATCCGGTTAACAGCACGGGAAGAGGATTATTGGGATAAGCGACTGACCCGGCAAGCGTAAAATTTCCAAATTCATTTAAGGTACCGCTGGTTACCGAACCATTAGAGCCGGGTGTGCCGGCATAATGACCGGTACTCATTTCCAACCACTCACTACCCGTATACCGGGCTACCCGTAGTGCGTTCATATCGGTCACTCCTCCGCTATTGGGATCATAAAAAGTAAGCTCAACCGCTCCGCTCCCCGATCCTGTAATGTTCCAGTATTCAATATGACTAACATGATGGATACCCGAACCCATAGCAGCACCAATATGGAGATAAGGATCGCTGTTGTGGTATTCTGCTGTAAAATCACCTGTGGCATGATGGAGAATAACAGGTCTCAGCTTACCGTTCAGCCCAACCGGAAAAGCGAAGTCTTCATTATCTAAACCCTGCTTCTGCATCGGGCCGGCAATATAGGCATTATCACTCCCCATATCAGTATAAAGCAAATGACTATAATCGTGCATAGCAGTTTGCAGGGTAGCTGTAGCGCCCAGGCGGAGCAGGGCAGACACTGATGTCTGTATGATACCATTTTGCATATTCAACAGACCGGTTACCGTCACTTCACGGTCCAACTGGGTGGTCGTATTGTTAACCGTCAGATTTTTAATTACAATGGAGCCGGAGCCTCCTCCTGAGCCGACAGACTGGCTGACACCCAACAGTTGAACCGCTCCGGGCATGTTATCACTACCGATATCTATGTAAGCGGTGTCCTCACAGATCACATTACCATAGATATTGAAATTACCGGTATGAGAGCCGTTCGTATTGGGTTTGAAGGAAAAGCATCCTGATATCACGCTCAGGTCATTCTGAATTATACAATCCCGCGATGAGCCGATTCCGCTGAACCTTAAATTGCCATCAATATAGAAATGCCCGAAAGTCCGGCCGGCAAGAGATGAGCCCACACCATTTCTCCGGTATATATAAATACTCAATGGATCAAAAATACAGACAGCATTGGGCGCCGAAGCACCAAACGGATTACCCCCGGCTTTATTAATATAAGCAGCCCCGCTTTCAAATACCACTGAATTCAAGTAGGTAATACCAAACGGGTTACCGTCAAAGCCGGTATTTGCAGTAAATACAGCAGCATTTTTAAAAATAAGCGAAGAGGCCGACTTCGATAACAGGCGGTGTGCCCCGTCAAAGCAATCAATGCTGCCTCTTACTTCTCCCGAATAGCCCGTTTCAATCTGAAATACGACAGCATGGTTTCCTTTAAGCTGTAAGGCAGATCCTGTTTCCACTATAAAATGCGGGGCGGCAACACCCACTTCTCCGATTGTAATTATACTGGCAGCGTCAGAACTGACCGTTACCACGGCATTATTGTAAATCCTGAGCTTGCCAATATTGGCAGCAGCCGGCATGGCAGAAACCGTGGCATTGGCAGAAAATTCGAGTACATCATCAGGTTGGGGAATATCCCGGCGGGGGATCCAGCTAAGGGGATCGGTCCAGGAGCCGGAGCTTACGCTCCATACATACGTTTGCTGGGCAAACAATAACAGGGGTGCTGCAAAGATGCAGGTTAGCAGGTGTTTTTTCATTTGTATTCCTTTTTACGTGTTGATTAGCTACGCACAGGAATTGAATTTTAAGGTTGGCATTTGAAAATTAAGAAAAATTTTGAATACCTGTTTAATTATTTTCAGGCTTATCACTACACAATTGTATTTTTGAAGTACCCGGCGGATTTCCGCCAGCGGGGTATTTCCACCATCCAGTATAAACTATTTCATGTTTGCAATTTGTAAAAAAGAGCTCAGACAATTTTTCAGCAGCTTGACCGGGTACCTGGCTATCATCATTTTCTTATTACTCAGCAGCCTTTTCCTGTTCGTGTTTCCCGACTCTAACCTCTTTGATTATGGTTACGCAACCCTTGAACCTTTTTTTGAACTGGCGCCCTGGATCTTATTACTGCTTATCCCGGCTATTACCATGCGCAGCTTTGCCGATGAATTTAAAGCGGGCACTTACGAAATCCTGGCCACCCGGCCACTTGGTAAATGGCAGATCATCGGGGGAAAGTACCTGGCAAATTTAATTATTGTGGTAATAGCGCTTCTGCCAACCTTTTTATATGTGATCACCATTAAAAGCCTTTCAACCGATGGAATAGACAGCGGGGGAATTGCAGGCGCTTATATCGGGCTTACCTTCTTATCTGCTGCATTTACCGCCATTGGCATTTGCTGCAGCAGCTTTACCCATAACGCCGTAGTGGCTTTTTTGTCAAGCGCCTTCACCTGTTTTATTTTATATAACGGATTTACGGCGCTCAGCGGCATACCTTCTCTGCAGGGCGGATGGGATTATTTTATAGAAATGATTGGTATTGACTTTCATTACCGCAGTTTAAGCCGCGGGGCTGTTGACAGCCGGGATATGATTTATTTCCTGAGTATTATTGCATTGTTTTTATTGATTACACGAAAAAAATTACTGACCCGATAGTACCTGTCATGAAAAAATTGTTGCAATCTCCTTATAGCTGGGTCTTTGTTATTGCCGGACTGGTAGTCATCAACCTGATCGCTTCACAATGGCACACCAGGTTAGACCTTACCGCGGAGAAACGATATACGATCTCTGCCGCTACCCGTGAATTATTACAATCCTTAGATGAACCCGTAACCGTTACCGTGCTTTTAGACGGGAACCTGCCTGCAGGATTTAAAAAGCTGGCCGGAAGCGCACGTGATATGCTGCAGGAATTTAAAGAGATCAGCGGCAATCATGTCCACTATTATTTTCACCAGCCCGGGAAAGGATTACATGACAGCTTAAAAGCAGAGCTTATAGATTCGCTGCACAGTATGGGTATTAACCCCACCAATGTGCGGGCCAGGGCTAAAGCCGGTGAGGGAGAGGAACAGCGGCTTGTATATCCCGGTGTTATTTTTGAATACAAAGACCGGGTAACGGCTATTGATCTGCTACAGGGACAAAGCGCTGTTGACGGCATCAATTCTTTAAACAATGCAGAAGCCTTATTAGAGTATAAGCTGGCCGGCGCTATTGATAAGATCAGGCGGGACAGGGTTCCCGTTGTGGCTTATTTAACCGGCAATGGCCAGCCGCAGAATTATGAAGTATACGATCTGATTGAAAAAACAATAAAATCCAACTACGGCTTCAGCATACTGCCTATAGACAGCGTGCCGGTGATACCCGAAGTATTTGATGCCCTGTTGATTGTAAAACCGGTACACAGCTTCAGTGAATCACAAAAGCTGAAGATTGACCAGTTCGTTATGCGGGGAGGTAAGGTGGTATGGATGGTGGATAAGCTGTACGCCAGCTTAGATAGTTTGCAGCGCAGCCAGGGTAGCTTTATTGCATTTGAGATAGGATTGAACCTGGATGATCTGTTGTTTAAATACGGGGTGCGGATTAACCCCAACCTGTTGCAGGACCTTAACTGCGCACAAATTCCTTTAACGGTGGGATCACTGGGAGACCGCCCCCAGCTGCAACTGATGCCCTGGGTATATTTTCCTTTGCTCTCTTCACCTAATGATAACCCTATTTCAAAAAACTTAGATTATGTACTGTCGCAGTTTCCCCAATCTATTGATACCGTAAAAGCGGAAGGTATACATAAAACCATCCTACTGTCTACTTCCGTAAATTCAAGAATATTAAGCACCCCGGCTAAAGTAGAGCTAAACAGTGTAAAAAATGAAGAAGACCTGAAAACCTTTACCGATGTTCATCTGCCCGTAGCCGTACTGCTTGAAGGGAAATTCAGCTCACTGTTTACCCACCGGATCTCTTCAGCGGCAAAAGACAGTCTTTCTACCCTCTATCACAGTCCCTTCCGCGCCGGTGCCGACAGCAGCAATAAAATGATCGTGATCTCGGATGCCGACCTGGTAACCAATTTTATCTCCCAGGAAAAAGGGCCTTTGCAAATGGGAGAAAACCCGTTCACCCATTACCAGTATGCCAATAAAGAGTTTTTTCTGAATGCTATGGAATATTTAGTAGGCAACCCGGGGATACTCGAAACGAGAGGTAAAGACTATACCCTCCGGCTGCTGGATAAAAAGAAGACGGATGAGCAGCGATCATTTTGGCAGATGCTAAATATTTCCCTTCCTGTTGTACTGATCATTTTGTGCGGACTGATCTATACCGCCGTTAACCGGAGCATATATCGTAGGGTATAGTAAAATATCCTGTAGCTTGCCTGATAAAGCCCCGGACAGATCAAAACAATATGAAATAATAAAATATTCTTTAGGATTATAAAATGAAACGATTCAACACCAAACATATAGGGTTAACCACACTACTACTGGTCATCATTGTCGGTTTTGTACTTTGGTTAATGTTAAAAGATCGCGGGGAATATCTGGCTCAACAGCCCCGTAATGAAATAGAAGCAGGGATCATTACGAACAACAGGATGAACGTTACGCTGATCGCAAAAGAACCGGATATCATCAACCCGATGACCATGTGTGTTGACCGCAAAGGGGCTATTTATGTAAGCGAGTCGTTTACTTACCGCTACGGTTTAAAGGGCTCTCCCTCGCAGGATACACTAACGCTGAACCCCATCAAACGGATAGAATTAGATTCGGCAGGCAGACTATCAAAAGTTACCGTAGTTGCACAGGGATTTGCCAACCCGGTGATGGGTATAGATATCTTCAGAAATAAATTGTATGCCACCTGTCTGAACGAGCTGTTCGTAATGGATATCGAACCGGATGGAAAACTCAGCAACAAGCAGGTTTTAGTAAAAGATTCCGCCAATCCCTGGAACCCCTTCGGAATGTACCGGGTAGCCGTAGGCCCGGATGCGAAGCTGTGGCTGGCCATTGCGGATCACCCGGACAGCAAGCCGGTTACGCTGACCGGGTCAGATGGTACCGAATTGCGGCTGCGTGGTCAGAGCGGGGGATTTGTCCGTTGTAATCTCGATGGTTCGGATCTGCAATTGATCGTGCAGGGATTTCGTGCGCCTTTTGCTTTTGACTTTGATCCATGGGGACATCTATGGGCTATTTCCAACGGGGAAAGCAGCCCTAACATCTATGTGGATGTAATTCCAGGAATGGACTATGGTTATCATTCACGCAGGGTGCCGTATGCGTGGTTAGCCGGAAAAACAACTCTCTCTCCCCCGGTTACAGAAATGGGGTCGGGTGCTAATACCGTAGCGCTTCATTACTACAGTTCCATGTTTCCTTCCGGTGATTACTGGGGAAATATACTGATAGCCAACTGGGGAAGTCATGGCGCATACCCTAACAATCGTACTATTAAGCGCTTTGTACCGAAACAGAACCCTACCACCGACAGTACCCCTTTGGTGGGAGAATACTACCGGCCGGTTCCGGATACTTTTGTATCATCGTCTGATTCCCTGTTCAGACCCGTTGGAATGGCTATAGCCCCGGACGGAGGATTATATTTAGCCGACTGGTACGGGCAGGACGATGAAAGTGATTCTACCGGCAGGATATTTAAGTTATCCTACATTGGGCATACCAGCAGGCAGAACCAGTACGACCCGGAAAAAATTGCCGGAATGAGTATTAAGCAGCTGTGTGGCTTATTGGGTAACCCTAATAAATTTATTCGTCTTGAAGCCCGGGAACGCTTAGTGCTTGCCGGTGCCGAAGCTGTTCCCGTTCTTGAACGCCTGTTGAAAAAAGGAGACGCGTATGAAGCTGCCCAGTCTATCTGGACTTTAACCCAACTCCGGGATAGTGCGGCTGCAGAAGCAATGACTGCCGGGCTAAAGCACAAAGATCCCCGTATAAGAGCGCTTACGCTCAGGCAGCTTCGCCAGGCATCGGGAGAACCCATCGGAGGCCCTAGCACGTCAGATACCCCCCTTCCTGCAGTAAAAAAAGCATTGTTCAGCCGGCCGGTCTTAGCCACCCTGGCAGCCGCCCTGATGAATGACCCTGACCAGGAAGTGCGCCTGGAAGCCGCGCTATCTCAAAATTCGGCAGAAGCCGTTAACAGGGGACTCCTATCCGCATTAGAGGTAGCCGTAAGTAAGCGTATCCGCTACCAGATAGGTTTTGAATTGGGGCGCTATGGTGATTCCGCTACCATTATGTCATTATATGATACCACCCATCCCGTAAAATACAGAGCCGCTTTGGTAGCAGCCCAAACCGCCTTACATGAACAAACGGCCTTAGCCGGATTAGTAAAGGACTGGGATTTTTCAAAAGAAGAAGATATCGGTAAATACTTGGTTGCACAGATCGAAGCAGGTAAAAAGCAGCCCGACCAACCTGCGGAAAGGCTGATCACACTAAATTGGCTGGAAGAGCATCCCCGCGTTCCCAACGCATCGCTTCTCTCCTTTCTGCAGGATTGTTTAAAGGACGAAGACTACTTAGTTAAAGGAGCAGCGCTCCAGGCGGTACGACAGCGATTATTGCAGGATGAAGCTATTCAACAGACCGTGCGGGATATTATGCGAAAGCCCGACACACTTTTCCGTTTTTTACCCGTTGAGGCTTTATATACAGTTGGCTCTTTTGCCGATCCCGGGCCGGCCGAAGACTGGTTAACCCGGCTGAATGATTCTACGGAGAATATAGTTACCGCTACGCTGAGAGCGCTTCGCAGACAGCCGCGGGAACCGGATTTCATAAATAGTATATGGAGCGATGCATTAAAAGCTGCGCAAAGATATCCCGCCTTACATGAAGAATTCCGGTTTGCTTTCAAAAAAGCAGGACTGGATGAGGCAAGGCTAAAACAATTGCCTCCGCCTCCTGCCCGACCCGTGGATAAAGCAGCCCTGTCAAAAGCAATCTCAGCGCAATTACCGCAGGGTTCTTCCCGGCGTGGAAAGTGGAGCTTTAATGAATCCTGTGTCACCTGTCACTCTACTTATTTTGACGACAGCCAGTTCCGGATCGGTCCTAACTTAGCTGATATCGGCGCATCTTCCCAGCCGGCGTATTTGATCGAATCCATATTGGAACCTAATAAGGTTTTAAAAACAGGCTACCAAATGGAAACTATTGAAACGAAAGACGGGAAGACATATAACGGCCAGGTCGAAACTGCGGGGAATGATATCCTGATCCGTAATGCCGGAGCACCCCCGGTAACGATTTCCATGACAGAGATCAAAAAAAGAACGACCAGCCATCTATCGCCTATGCCGGATGGATTGTACCATAACATGACCCTTAAAGAGCTTACCGATCTTATTGCCTATCTTGTATCATTAAAAGGCAGTAACTAAATCTATAACGGTATGCCGGACACATATCCATATTCCATTGTTTTTCGTCAGCCGGCCCGCCGGTTCAGTGAAGGCGTAGCATCGTTACGCCTAATGCGCAATATACTGGCGATCATTTTGCTGATGGTCGTTTCTTCTGCAAATATATCCTGCATAGAAACCGCCCGGCCTATTCGTGTGCTTATTGTTACGGGGATGGATATTGAAGCGCATGACTGGAAAAAAACCACAGGGGCTGCCATGGAGGAGTTGAGTAAAGATCCGAGGATGCGGGTGGATACCCTTACCGATATTTATGCGCTCAGTTCGTTTGATCTTTCCCGTTATGATGTGGTATATCTCAATTTCAATAACTGGGAAAAGCCCGATCCCGATGCTAAAGCCCAGGATAATCTTCAGCAGTTTGTTGCCCGGGGCGGCGGACTGGTGGTAGCACACTTCGCTTCCGGCTCATTTGAAAGCTGGCCCGGTTTTATGAAACTGGCCGGTAAAGTATGGGACCGCAAGAACACCCATGATCCGCGCGGGCCTTTCCGGGTGGAAATTACAGACACCACTCATCCCATTACACAAGGACTGCATTCCTTTGATACAGATGATGAATTATACATTTGCCTTACCGGTGATGAGCCCGTTCATTTGCTGGCTCAGGCTAAATCAATAGTTACCGGACAATACCATCCTATGGTTTTTACACACACGTACAAAAAAGGACGAACATTTCATATTGCCTTAGGGCATGATGCCCAGGCCGTACACGTTCCCGGTACCGCAGAATTGATCAGAAGAGGAGTGGCCTGGGCCGCCGGGAAGCAGGTGATACCGGGGAAAAAGTGAGCGGCACCGACCCGTTATTTATCTTAAATCAAATCCTGAAGAGCGCAACTAAAGTATAATAATATACGCCAGTGCGGTCTGCATCGCAGGTCAGACCGCAGTTCTTAATCCGGTACCAAAAATACAAGTGCAATATAACGGCTACCGCTAATCGAAAATTTTATCTCATTACCTTTCCCGGTCTGACGCTGTCGCGTGCCGACCGGAAAGGCTGCGGTCGGTACCGCAGGTCAGACCGCAGTTCTCATTAATACAAACAGAACTATGGATTTGTTGTTGGTGAAGACGAAGCACAATAGCCCATACACAACACCAACGGCAGCGAAACTAAAATTATGATAGACTATTTATATTATAAACTATATACAGCCTCTTTGCGATCCTCTTTACGAGATATCTCACAATTTGTCTCTCCTGTGTACTTCGGAGGGGTGATAAGTGCAAACGTTTTAGTATTGAATGGTTTCTTAGCTAAGGCAAATATTCTCCCCTTTCTAAGGTGCAGAATTTGCCCTGATAATGGTAATTGTAGCATTTATATATTTTAGAAAGAGACATGAGCATATAATTGAAAAGTATTCTCACGAAACCAATAAAGCAAGATTAAAAGGGAATATTATTGTTGGCATATACGTAGCTTTATCTTTCTTATTAATTTTTGTATATAATATAGCCATGCTATTTATGCAATGCCTGTTTAAGAAATTAAGATAAGTAAAAGCAAGGCAGCAGGTCTGGCTAACCACCAAGCAAAGCTACCAAACCTGAGCCAGGGCATGTTGTAAATATCCCTTTTTCAGACCGCCGCTTATTACAAGAGCTAAATATTCTCGTTTATTTTCCAAGGTAAATGATGCGAATATAGAGTTTGCGGTTGTCCGATAAGATTGATGTCAAATTTTAAAGACGGCTCAACTCTACTACTTGCGTTATGAATACGAAAAGAAATTTGCCAACCTTCATCGCAGGTGAGAATAACTGTATCTGTTGAATTTGGTTTAAATGAAAGCTCGATGATCCTTGTAGGTAGTTTTAGTTTTGTTACTTTAAATGTCGGTCTTATTTTATCTGCTGATTTATTTAGTACCCCATAAAGATTAAAGCCATAAACTTCTGTTTTGCCGGAGCGCTTAATAACTTTATAAAAGTCCTTATTCCCTATTAAATAACTCAAAAGATTGGATGGAATTTTATTAATATTTGCTTTATCAAGACGAAGTAACTCTGTTCTAAATGCCTCCAATATCGGAATATAAAATCGCTCGTGTTTGTTTTTGAGATCTCTCCACAGCTCATTTTGTTCTTTAAATTTTCTTAATTCAGAAAAAATGGGAACAACAGTTTTGAAGTAAGTAGAACTACAATTCTGTTCCAGCCACTCTTTTCCAAAATCAATTTTGTCTGAAAGACGTGAGTGCTTGACTGCTCTATGGTTATTCTTTGCAGAAATTCCAATCTCCCAATTTTGTGTTGAACGAATAAACAATACATCTCTTACATCACCCCTAATGCCTTCGGAATCAGCAACAATTTGTAACATCAAAACATCTTCTGACGAAACAGGATTTTCAAGCCTTGGCTCCAAATCCACAATATGCCTGACAGCAGCAGAAGCAGCTTTTAAGTATTTCAATTGTTCATTTCTTGAAAAAAGGCTAAAGCAATTTTCGGCTACATGAAACGAAGAATCCTCTTTGATACTTACATTACATCGGGCGGAAAGAAGATTGTAAGACTGGTTGAGTATAGCATACTCAAATGCCTTTCCTGCTTCGGTCTGTGATGGCATCAGTTGATATAATATTCGTTTACTTTAAAGTTTTTACTGAAAATCAGAACCTCCTTAGAGGTTTTATCATTACTCATCCCATATTTCCAATTTGGGGTTATGATATAAAAACCAGCATACAGATCACGAATATCATCACAATCATTATAAGATAAAATCCAATGCTCTCTTTTCTTCAAAATATCCGCTAAGCCTACGTGATCAAAATCTTTATGAGCATTACCTTTCCGACCATAGAGTGAGCTTTTTATTAAATATGGAGGGTCAAGGTACGTGAACATAAACGGATGTTCAGCAAGAGACTTTTTGAAATCAGCTTTTCGAACTTTGATATTGGGATTGTAAAAATCTTTCAGTCGATCAATAGAAGTTTCTGTAAACCTCGGATGCCCTGGAGACATGCCACCTGAGAGTGTTGCACCTGAGAATGAAGAACGGTTAAGAACATAATAAACTGCTGCTCTCTCCAACTTAGTATTAAACTTTGTTTGAGTTTGTTGTAATTCGTAAAATCTGTCCCTTGAAAGCGGAAAATACTTTTCTACTTCTTCCGCTAAATCTTTCGGTTGTGTCATCAAGCACTGCCAAAATTCAACAAGAGGGGAGAATAAATCATATCCAAAAACTTTTGTTCCTCTCGAAGCTGTTACCAATTCAATTGATCCCCCACCAAAAAATGGAGAAAGCAGCTTATCAAGATTTTTTGGAAAGAACTGCGTAATAAACTCAACTCCTCTTGTTTTACCTCCAGGATAACGAAGAGGAGAACGAAAACTATAATCAACCTCCACACTTTCTACAGGGTTATCCGAACACCTAAGCATATTATACTTTTCAGATATATGGACCGTTTCATCAACACCTGACTGATATACTTTAACTTTCCCCATGCCAGCAAATTTTTCCAAAGATAATTATTTGCCAGAATGAAAATAAACGAATTTGAAGCAACACATTATAGGTAGTAAACTCTTACATTGTCGCCGATAACGTATTAATATGTAATAAACAAAAAGACCATGCTTTAGTCAATGAAAATTGATAAATAACTGATTTTACTATTTAATAAAATTCCATATATCCTTTTATGACTTATCTATAAAATATCATGATCAGTTTATTAAATGAAGCTTTTGAGATAAAACAAACTGTGAAGATGAAAAATCAATTCAAAACATCACTTCCCGTTTTCCATAACCGCCCTATAGATCGCATCATGGATATCACTCCGCACATTCATCTGTATGAGCTTCCTGTTAGCTCCGCCATCCGGGTTTACCCGGTTACTCAGGAAGATATATGTTAAGTTATATTTCGGATCCGTCCATACACAGGTACCGGTATATCCCGTATGCCCGAAAGTTAACGGCGATGCATACCGGCAGGGATAAGGATCTTTGCCGGGGACGTTATCTTTTTCCGGCTTGTCAAAGCCCAGCCCCCGTCTGCTCACCTTACTGCCATAGCCGGTAAACAGCCGGATGGTTTCGGGTGAAAAGAAATAGTACCCGTTATATTTTCCACCTTCCAGCAGCATCTGCATCATTACAGCCAGGTCATACGCATCACTGAATAAGCCGGCATGACCGGCCACCCCGCCAAACATAGCCGCGCCGGGATCGTGTACCGTACCCTGCAACAGCTGCCGGCGAAATATTTTTTCATTTTCCGTAGGCACAATCTTCTGCCCGGGAAATCTTTGCAGCGGCAGGAAGCCGGTTGTGGTCAACCCCAGTTTCCGGTAAAACTCGTTATATACATATTCGTTCAACGGCATTCCGCTGATGGCTTTTACCAGCTCTCCCAGGAAAATAAAATCATTATCGCTGTATATATATTTATTTTTCGGACCTACGGGGCTTTCTAATATCCTGCTGTAGATGGTATCCTCCCAGCTCGTACGCATATACATGGTATCCGCAACCTGTATTCCATACCGGTCAGTCCGGGCAGATTGATAAAACCCAGGCATCGGAATTCCCGTAACGCTGTCGGTGGTTTCCTTATAAAAAGGGATAAAAGCTTTTAACCCTGCCTGGTGCAGCAGGATATCCCTGATGACCAGCTTTTCTTTATTACTGCCTTTTACCCGGGGAAGATAATCGCCCAGGGTTTTATTCAGGTCAAGCTTTCCCTGGTCATATAACCGCATAACCGATAAGGTGGTAGCACATATTTTTGTAACGGAGGCCAGATCATAAATGCTTTCCAGGCTCACTTTTGTTGTGCTGTCATAAGTATAATAGCCATAGGTTTTATGAAAAACGATTTTCCCGTCTTTAACGGCCATGACCGCCATCCCCGGGGTTGCATGCTGCTGAATGGCCTGTTCGGCTATAGAATCTATGGCTTTAAATTTATCAGACTGCACCTTCGTACCGGAAGGATAGCTTACCGGGTTTGTAATTGTAGTAATCCCGCTGCCGGAAGGAAATACATTACAAACCGTTACCGGTAATTTACCCTTAGTAACAATGGCTCCTTTTAAAACATCAGCTGCCGCCTGCTGTGTAATGATCCCATCTTCATAACAGGCGATAATATTCCGGGCATCACAGAAATTTTTAATAGCATAAGGATTGCCAAAAACAAAACTGATGGATTTTTTCAGCGATTGCAGCTGATGCAATAATTGTAAAGCCGGTGTGCCCATACCGAAGTTATTGGCGGGGAACCGGTTGTATTGATGGATACCGATAACGATCACATCATAACGGGCTTCCAGCAGCGCACCCAGTGTTGCAACGCGGGAAGCATCTTCTTTGTAATTAAAATAAAAAACATCTGCATTATAGTTGCCCCGCATAAGCCGGGCAAAAGCATTGTCCTTATTAAGGCCCAATCCCAGGAAAGCAACTTTCGGTCTTTTTTCCGCAGGATTTATTTCACGCCATGGCATGAGCGGGATAATGGGATCATCTAAGCGCAGAGCGGTAATGGCATTTTCTGCTATATCCCGGGTGATATCAGCCGTTTTAACATTCAGGTCGCGTACTAAATTATGCGTATTCACCGGCTCCCGGCGATCAAGTCCAAGCCGGTATTTAGCATGTAATATATGCTTTACCCGTTCATCAATTTGTGCCCAGCTCAGCTTTTTCTTCTTTATCGCTTTTTTTATTTCTTCTATGCTACCGGGAATATCTCCAGGCAAACAAAGCATATCATTGCCCGCAACCAGGGATTCCACGGAAGCCCTTCCATCCGGGAAAAATTTTCTTACTCCCTGCATCTCCAGCGCATCGGTAAAAGTAAGCCCTTTAAAACCCAGCTCCTCCCGCAACAACCGGGTTACATTGTTGTACGAAAGCGAGGTAGCCCGGTTTTCGGTGTTATCTATTGCCGGGATATACAGGTGAGCGATCATTGCGCTTCCCACACCAGCTTTAAATAACTCACGGAAAGGATAAAGCTCAAGAGAATCCAACTGCTCACGGGTTTTATTAATAACAGGCAGATCATAATGGGAATCCACTGCCACATCACCATGACCGGGGAAATGCTTTGCACAGGCCATGATACCCATATCCTGCATTCCTTTCATATACATCGTACTGTATTCCGCTACCTTATATTTGTTTTCACCAAAAGAACGATCATTAATTACCGGATTATCCGGGTTATTATTAATATCGGCTACAGGTGCATAGTTAACCTGTATGCCTGCCCTTTTGCATTGTTCGCCCACCCATCTACCATATTCATAGATCAATTGCGGATTCTGTACAGCACCCATCATCATTTGCCTGGGAAGACCGGTAACACTATCCATCCGCATTCCCAGCCCGTTTTCCGCATCAATACAAATTAAGAGCGGCGTTTTAGCTATTGCCTGGAACCGGTTAATGTATTCCGCCTGCGTTACCGGACCGCCCTGGAAAAGACAGATGCCGCCAATATTATATTGACGAATGGCATCCTGTACGGCACTGTCATAGAATATAACTTTACGGGAAGCATCAATGGCAGATAACCGAACGACCATCAGTTGACCCAGCTTTTCCGTTTCGCTTAAGTTAGAGAACACACTGTCTACCCATGCCTGCTCCCGGACGGAACCGGACTGGGCAAGAGCGGTTAAGCCCATGCTATAAACTGCTAATGCCGTAATGATCTTCTTCATAACCGGGAAATGTTACTCCGGCGAATTTATTACCATTGAAGCGTTCATACAAATCAAATTGGCTGTCTCCGTGTCTCTGCTACGCGCTATATTGCAGTCTGACGCATGGTTTGCTGCCTACCGCCCGCTTTGATTCAGCACATTTTCCCACATTTTCTTATTCCCCCTTCCTAAGTTGTATTTTTGCAGTTAAAATTGAGTGTTTTGTCAGACAGTATTCAGTTATTACCCGATCATATTGCCAACCAGATAGCGGCGGGAGAAGTTATTCAGCGGCCTTCGAGCGCAGTAAAAGAGCTGCTGGAGAACGCCGTAGATGCCGGTGCAACAGAAATCAAACTGATTGTCAGCGATGCCGGGAAATCATTGATCCAGGTAATTGATAATGGCTGCGGTATGAGTGAAACAGATGCCCGGATGAGCTTTGAACGGCATGCCACATCAAAGATCAATAATATAGAGGACCTGTTTCGCATCCGCACAATGGGTTTCAGGGGGGAAGCGCTGGCTTCTATCGCTGCCGTGGCCCAGGTGGAGCTGAAAAGCCGGCGGGCGGAAGATGAAGCGGGGACTTATATAGAGATAGAAAACAGCCGCGTAAAAAAACAGGAGCCTGTTGCTTTTCCCGTAGGGACAAGCATCGCCATGAAAAATATCTTCTTTAATGTACCCGCCCGCAGGAATTTCCTGAAAAGCAATGCCGTGGAAATGAGGAACATCGTAGATGAATTTACCAGGGTGGCTATGGCTTTTCCCGATATCGCCTTTTCACTCACGGCAAACGGGCAGGAAATGTACCACTTAGGCAGTGGCTCTCTGAAACAACGGATCGTTCATTTGTTAGGGAATAATTATGCTTCAAAGCTGGTAAACGTGGAGGAGAAAACCGACTACCTGAATGTTTACGGGTTTGCCGGTAAACCCGACACGGCAAAAAAAACAAGAGGGGACCAGTATTTCTTTGTCAACAACCGCTTTATCCGGAGCGCTTACCTGAATCATGCGGTAATGAGCGCTTATCAGCAAATGATACCTGCAGACAGTTTTCCGATGTATGTATTATTCATTGACCTGGATCCGGCTCAAATAGATATTAATGTACACCCCACCAAGCAGGAGATCAAGTTTGAAGACGAAAAAATTATCTATGCTTTTGTGCAGGCTGCCATAAAACATGCCCTGGCACAATTCAGTATCATGCCTACGCTTAACTTTGATCTCGATCCCGGCATTCAGCAGTTAGATGCCGTTGCCCGCCCCTTTACCGAAGAAAAAAAAGAGCGTACTGCCGCCTCTGCCTTATATAATACTTTCACACAAAAAAACCAGGCTCATTTAATAGAAAGTAAAAGTGACCTGAAGCACTGGAAAGATTTCTTCACTGCATCAGACAAACAGCCCGCAGGCAGACCGGATAGTACAGCGGATAAATTTGAATATGAACAGGGCGGCTCCGCCATTACACGGAATACCGGCCCAGGCGAGCCCCTGCGATTACTGGAAAATACTGAGCTGCTCCATATCCACGCCACCTATATTGTGGCCCCCACTAACCAGGGATTTATACTGATTCACCAGCAGGCTGCACATGAAAGAATATTGTATGAACGATATACTGCTGCTGCCAAAGAAAAACCTATTGCAACGCAACGCAACTTATTCCCTATTACCATCCCCCTGTCTGCCGCCGATGCGGTAATGCTTGAGGATCTTTTACCTGACTTAAGATTATTAGGATATGAAATAGAGCCTTTGGGTAAAGACACTTTTGTAATACAGGGTACTCCCGCCGATGTTGAACAGGGAAATGAAAAAGTGGCGATTGAGCAAATGCTGGAACAATATAAGCATTTTAACAGCGAGGTAAAATTTTCCAGGCGCGAAAAGCTCATCCGCAGTATCGCCTGGCAACACGCGGTAAAGTCCGGCCATAACCTGTCGCAAAAAGAAATGAAACTGCTGGCAGAGGACCTGTTCGCCTGTAGCCAGCCGAACATTACCCCTTCAGGAAATCCTACCTATATCGCTTTCAAGAAGGACTATTTAGAACGGATGTTTGGGAAATAAACAGGAAAACATGCTGCGGACCGGTACTTACTTTATAATCTGCCCGGAACCTACTGCAACCCGGCATTTGGCTTTTTTGATGTTAGTTCAGCTATAAGTTTATCAAGGAACTGAAACAGCTTCTCATTCATCTCTGTATAGTCAAAACGCCTAATATCATCGGGCTTTTGGACAAATTTGTGTATCGTATTGTGAATTAAAAAATCTTTTTCCTCTGCTATAAGCAATTCTATTACTTCGGGTGTAAGTTCAATATGGCACTGGAAGCCATAAACCAAATTAGAATACGCTATTATTTGTCTTGGACAACCGGCACTTGTTGCTAAAATTTTGCTCTGTGGTGTAACTCCCGGCATATCATTGTGCCAATGGCCAACAGGTAAAACCGAACCGAAATGGTTTATTTTTTCATCTTCTAAGCCCTCCGTTGTAAGTTGGATCGGGAAAACGCCGATCTCTTTCTCCGGACTATGCTCCGTTTTTGCTCCCCATGCTTCGCCTATAAGCTGCGCACCCAAACAAACTCCTACTACCGCTTTACCTGCTTTGGCGGCTTTTTGTATCAGGGCTATTTCTGCTTTCCCGTCAAAATAAGAACATTCTTCTTTAGTTGTGGCAGGACTTTGAGGCCCGCCCATTACAATCAGCAAATCAATATCTTCCACTGTTCCGGGTAAAGGCTGGTTTTCATATACTTTTGAAAAAGTAACGGTATGGGTTCTTTGTTTTGTCCATTCGAGAAAGGCTCCCGGCGCTTCAAAAACTTCGTGCTGTATAAAATGTACGTTCATGGTTTCATTTTTATTATCCACTTTTCTTTGGTGATCTCGTACACAAAATTCAACCTTGGCGCTTCCCCAAAATAGGTTACCACCTGCTCAGCAATTTTTTCTGCGCCTATGCGACTAATGGCAATTTGTGAGCGGACATTGTTTGCCCCGATATAGAAACAGACTTTTGATACGAATTGAAAAATATAATCTAACATCATTGTTTTTACGGAACGATTTACACCTTTACCCCAACAGGATACGGCATAAAAAGTATAGCCAATGAAAATACTGTTATCCTCCCCGTTGTAATCATAAAATCGTGTGCTGCCTATAATATTTCCAGCGGCTTTGTCCACAATCTTAAATGCGCCCTTGCTTTGTAGCGCGCCGTCAAAAAAAGTAGTAAAAACCTCTTTCTTCCAACGGTCTTTATTCGGGTGCTGCTCCCATATTTTAGGGTCAGAGGCTGTTGCATACAAAAGCTCAAAATCCTCTTCCTGCAGGGGATAAAGGATTACCTTTTCGTTCTCTAAAACAGGTTGTACATTAAAGTTCATACATTATATTCCGTCAGTTGTCTTCATAGCTTTTTTGCTGAAAAGATAAGCTACTAAATATACAATTAATAAATAAGGAGAGTAAAAAACATAAGTAATAATAACTTTTAATTGCCAGCCAACCCCCATTATACTCTTTTCAAGATTTTTTACTCGTTCTATATTATCAGAGGATACATTTCCAAACCTTTCAGTATCATTCATTGCATCAAAGTTGTATCCGTAATGTTTTAAAAGCATTTGGTCAGAAGTATCAGCCCACCACCCAAAGGTCAAAGCA
Source organism: Chitinophagaceae bacterium (assembly GCA_023957155.1). Lineage (GTDB taxonomy): Bacteria > Bacteroidota > Bacteroidia > Chitinophagales > Chitinophagaceae > Agriterribacter. The sequence continues at coordinate 237,532 of JAMLHK010000003.1, forward strand.
ATAATTGCTGTTGTCAATATGCAAATTGTCAGATAGATGATAAACTTGTAACGAACATTTAGTCTGTTAAGTCTCCAAACGATAAAAACCGGGCTTAGGAGAAGTCCAATGAGCAGAATAAATGATACTATGTTAATTATTGTTTCCACTAGCCGTTGTCTGGCGTATTAGATGATTGTCTGTCCGTAATATTTTTTTTAAGGTCAGCGAAGAGCTATCTATCCAACAAAAGTAGAAAAAAGTTATACAGTTTAATTACTACTGGGGCGCATTCCAAATTGTCACACCACTCTTCTCTCTGCTGTGTGGAGAGGGAATAAAAGCTTGCCTGTCGGCAGACAGGGATGAGGACAATTAAATAAGCAGCGACAATTGGGAATACCCCCTTACTACTGTATCAGCCGAATAGCAAAAAGTCGAGTATATATCTGACCAGCCGCCATTAGTAGTAGACCTTCTATTTGTGCTTATAGCTGTGCGAGGGCTGATATTGTCTATACGCTTTTTTATGTGCCTGTTTGATTTGGTCAGCCAATGATTGAGGCTCAATTACTTTCATGTTGTCGCCAAAGGAAAGCAACTCCATAAGTAAGTCATGTGTTAAACAAAGTTTTAGTTTAATTCTTGTCTCTTCGTCATTGTCCACTAAAACCTGTTGAGTGCCATGCAATGGCAGTGTCTTGATATACTTCCCCTGAAAAGGATCAAACGATAGAATAATGTCTTGGGGATCTTCGTCATTCGGGCTAATGATACCAAAGCAATAGCGGTAAGTTTGTTCAATGCTGTAATTGTTGGGATATTGATAAGTTTGGTTAGTAATTTCAAGATTTGTCAGACGATCAAGTGCGAAACTCTTAATGTTATTGTCTTTGCTGTCTTTCGCCATGATGTACCAACGGTTTTTAAACTCTTTTAAAGCGTAAGGTTCTACCAAACGCTGGCTTAATTTTTCTTCCCAAAATTTCTGATAAGTGAATTTGATTTGAAGCCTGTTTTTGATCGCATGAAGCAAGGCATATAAATTTTCTGTCCCCTGCGGCCTTCGTTTTTCCAAATGAACAAAAGGTTGAAGGCCTTGCGCCAGGTTCAGGGAGTTGAAAATATCAAAGGCTTCCATCACCCGTTCAAAGCTGGTATTTTCCGCCTCGCTCTGGCCGATGAAATAGCCCTTTTTTGATTTTGAGTATTCAATATTTATCCCGAAAATGTTCCGGATTTCTTTAATATCCCTTTGCAGTGTCCGTTTGGAAAAACTCATATTCACCCTGTCGTCCTGCATTTGCAGGTATTCCGACTGGCTGCTGATATAACCTTCCAATTCTTCGTAAGAAGAATAAGGCTTTGTTTTCAGCTTTTTTATTATCAGGGAGAAGCGGTATATGTAGGTTTGTTTGGACAAGTTTTTAAATTGAAAAGCTATTGATTATTTTTTTTCTTCTTCAAAGCCGAATGGAGTTTCATATTCATAAAAAGCATAAGAATTTCTAAATGTACTTACCTCAGGCAGAAGACAACCTCTGTCACCAAAGTTTAAAACAACAATGTGTTTCTTGTCGTTTATCCAATTATCAAGAATACCGTATAATTTATGATCTAATTGGCTGTTGAATGCAGGAGTATGTGTTGCGATTAACAATTTTTCTGCCCAATTAATAAGATCATTCCACACGGGATTATTTTCTTCTGGTATTGTTTCTGATTTTTTACTATTAGCTTTAACAATTCTTCCGATCCGGACTGAATCAGGTTCGGCAGTTGTTTCAAGAAAATCCTTAAAAAACCTTTCTTCATATAGTAGTCTTTGTGAAAAGACTCCTGCCTGACCTATGTATAGCAAGCTGTCTCTTCCATAAGCATTATGCCTTCCGTAAATTTGATACAAACCACTATCGGATTTTTTTCCTAAGGCAGTTGTAGTATCGAAGGGAATCTTTTCCCATACTATTGGGATAATAATTAATTCTTCATCTCCATTCAATTTGTTTTTGTATTGCATAGAATTTATTTTTAAAGTTTATAACGCAGGCTCATGCCTTCCTTTGTTATTTCCATTTGGATGTTTGGTACATGGTTGTGAAGTCAAGGTTGAAATCGTAGGAGATTTATGTCCGCAATATTTACAATTGTATTGCAATTTCTCGGAGCCTTCATATAAGACATGCCTTCCTTTGTTATTTCCGTTTGGATGTTTGGTACATGATTGTGAGGTTAAGGCTGCAATCGTAGAAGATTTATATCCGCAATATTTACAATAAACGTTTGCCATAGTTTTTAATTTTATTGGGTGGTAATTTAATTTCAGAATATTCATTTTCTTTTCCCGCAAACGCCTGCCTCACATGCCATGCCCCGAACCGAAAATAACGCTCCCTCATTTCAGCATTTGGTTCCCCGGAGGCAAAACTGATTAACCGGTTTTTGCCGACTGTAAACAATTCCTCAACTGTAAATTTATCCGAAGGACATTGCCCCAGTATCGAATAAATCATTGCTTCGGACGATTCTACCAATTTAATTATGGTATCCTTGTTTCCTTTTCTTATTTCCTCTCAAAGGGCTTCTTGAGCTTCGAAACTTAATTGTTTCTTCAGTGCCTTTTTTTTCAGGCTTTGCGTTTGTTTCTGCCAGGCAATCACTTTTGCTGATTGGGGGGTAATTTTTAAGCATTTCATTGTTGATGGTTCAATCTCTGTTTGTATATGAATGTTTGCCTGGGGCTATAAATAAATTTGTGTCCCCAAACACCTTTATATCAGCATCAATGTATCCAGGTCTTTCCAAATGTAAATAAACAAGATTGGTTTTTCGGGAGCAGAACCGGGCTTTACGCATATAAACAGATTTCTTTTCCCGGTATGCAACATATAACGGGAATTGCTTCTTTTTTTTAATACGTATAAGCTGTTTTTTTAAACGCCATAAGGTAAAAGTGCCGGCTCCTTCCAATTCATAATCTATACCATCAATGAAAACAAAATCCCATGCCGCACTGTCAGTGTGGTGTTTTATGGATTCAACTACCATTTTAAGAGCGCCTCTGGCGCTACAAATACGTACAAATTTCACATTGGCGAAGATCCCGGGATCTTTTTCTTCAAGGGTTTGGGATAAAATATGTGTCCAATACCATGCCCTTTCATCAAGCGACATAAACAATATTTTAGCCGTATAGTTGCTATCCTGTATTATTTGCCGGATGAATTTCAGGAAAAATGTTGTTTTTCCCACTTTGGCTTTTCCTGTTATAAAATGAACTTTGTTACTGTCAGAGAGATATTTACTGAGGAATTCAACATCATTAGTATATTCCATATCAAGGTTGCGGACAATGATTTTTTTCAACAATTTCATTTTAAATATTATTTTGTTATAGCAACACAAACCTAATGACCGGCTGCGCCAAACTGTGTCGCCGTAAAAAATATTCCGGAATGTTCAGGCGGACTGAATACCGTTTGGGAAATTCAAAAAAAATCAGGAGATTTTCCCTGCCAACAGGGTGCATAGAATGACAAAACATTTCAGGGTGTGCAAGCTTGTACCCTGTTACATATTGCAAAAGCCATTTGGCACAATCATAACCGTCTTTTTCTGCCCATAAGTGTGATAAATGAAACGGCTTACTGCTAACATCAGGATTTGCTCTCCCTCCTGAACCACCGGTAAAACGGAATGCCCAGTAAGATCAGGATTAATCCTATCCCCGCTTCGCGGGGCCGTTCTATAAGCGTATTGCCCACCAGCAAAATACAGAACAAAATAAACAATGCAGGTACAACCGGGTAGCCCCATACTTTATACGGTCTTGGTGCATCAGGCATCTTCTTTCTTAAAATAAATACACCCAGAGTAGTTGCCCCATAATAAATAAAAGCAGCAAAAATAAGCATGTCGGTAAGCTGGTCGAAGGTACCGGACAATACCAGCAAACAGGCCCATACCCCCTGTAACCACAATGCCGCACCCGGCACTTTTGCTTTGTTTAACCTGGCTACTCTTCGGAAAAACAGCTTTTCAGCTGCCATTGCATAATACGTACGTGCATTGCTCAGAATAGTAGCATGGGTACAGCCTAAAGTAGTCAGCAGTATTAAAACAGAAATAAGGAACACACCGGTGCCTCCTGCAAAAGCTCTTACCACCTCCACTGCGGCAATAGTATTAGCAGCCGTATTGACCTGTTCCATACCTGAAACCGGCACTACCGCGAGATAGGTCATATTAACCAGAAAGTATAAGGTGATTACCAGCAATAGTCCGATAGTAATACTTAAGGGTACGTTACGATTAGGTTTTTTGATCTCACCGCCTAAGAAGCCCACCGAGTTCCAGCCTTCGTATGCCCAGAAAGCAGCCAGCATGGCGGTAAATACGGCACTCATCGTTACCGGTTCGTTATTGGATGTTTGCAAATCAAAAGCGGAAGAAAGATGAGCCTGCGGACTGCTCAACCCGGATACCACAATCAACGTTATGCCGGCGATCACCAGCAGCATGAGTACGGTACTTAATCCTGCACCGGTTTTCAGTCCGGTAGTGTTGACCCATGTCAGCAGGATAATTAAAATGATGGCGGCAAACTTAACATTAAAACCCGCAAACGGATAAAACACTCCTGCTATATTGATATCAGACCATGATGAAAGCAAGGGTGGGATATCAATAATACTATGCAGCGATTGCGCAAAAACATAAGCGATTCCCGCAATAGCTGCAGTTTTGATAGCTGCAAAATTCGACCAGCCGTACAAAAAAGAAAAAAAGCGCCCGTAAATTTTCTTATAGTAGGTATATTCGCCACCGGTATCGGCCAACATGCTGGCTATTTCGGCATTACAAAGCGCACCCATCATGGTAATCAACCCACCCAGCAGCCAGCAAATCAGCACCCAGCCGGGTGAGTGAAGCTCGGCGGCCATAGGCGCCACCTTTTTATATACACCCGAACCAATAATATTACCCATCACTACTATAACAGCTATACGTAAACCAAGACTGCGGTTAAGTTGAGAAGAAACACTCATGGGATCTTTTAAATAATTAATGCAAAACGAATTTTTATATCAGGCAAAAGTTCTGCCGTATAATACCGGTGTAACCAACTGCTCACTGATGCCCAACCGGTATAAGAGATCAAAATACAAATAAACACCGGAAATGAACAGGTTTAAATACAGGAATTTTAAAAAGACCATAGGTTAACATCGGGTCATACATTCAGTGAAGCGCAGTGATCTGCCGCAAACCATCAAGGTCGAGATACTTAAAATGTTTACCGCTTAGATTTATAAGCGCCTCATTTTCCAGCTCACTTAACATCCTGGATACCTGTTCTTTGGTTGTACCGGAAAGATCGGCAATATCCTGTCGCTCCAAATGTACACGAAAACCGTTACTGCCAGGCCGGTAATGATATGCCTCCGCAATATGCAATAAGGTTTCCGCCACTCTTTCTTTTACGGAAAGATGGGTAAGATGTATGGAATGTATTTCAACCTGGCGTATTTCCGTCATTAAAGTTTGTATCATCCCGTCATGCAACTCAGGACTCTTTTCCAATAACTGCTTATACAGGTCAAGGCTGATATAACATACCTGCAAATCTTCAACAGCTTCCACCGATAAGGGCTGTCCATCGAGGCTGCTGCTTACCCGGTTGCCAAAAACAGACCCGGCTCCTGCCAGACGGAGAATCAGCGAACGCCCGTTCCGTCCGCTTACTTTTACTTTAGCTATGCCGGACCGGATAAAATAGATGCCCCCTCCATGTTGTCCTTCAACAAGAAGTTGTTTTCCTTTCGGGAAACAGAGGTACTGTTTGTTGTCCGATAAAATATCCAGGATTTCGTTCGAACAATTATGAAGTACAGAACAGTCCCTTACACGACAGGTATTGCACCTTGGATTTGACTGAATCATATATACAAACTGAAAATACCAAAAACTACCCGTTCGGATACCCACACCCACATTTATCATGGCATCAATATACTACGCTAAGCCGAAATGTCCGCATACGGCTCTTTTATTTTCCTTCATATATTACTCCGCTCGTAGGGGTTTCCTGTAATTCTATACGACTGAGTACCTGCAGGCGGGGTTTTAGCTGTTGCCATATCCATACCGCAATCAATTCACAGGTTGGATTTTCCAGCCCGGGAATATCATTCAGGTATTTATGATCTAATTGCTCCAGGACGAGACGTACACGCTCTTTTATATCTCTAAAATCAATAACCCATCCCATCTGCTCATCAGGAACGCCTTCCACGTATACCCGGAGACGATACGTATGACCGTGAAGCGTTGCGCATTTATGTGAAGACGGGAGCCTGGGCAGTAAATGAGCCGCATCGAATGTAAAATCTTTAAATATCAGCATGGAATTACAGGTACTTCAAAATCAGGAATAAATATCAGGATCTTATCCGTTTCATCCCAAAGGTATAAACAGTTTTTTCAATTTATCCCGGCTGGCACTTTTGATATATATTCTCAAAATATGCGAAAACGCAAATACTGCATTCTTAGCATGATGCGGTTAAAATACATCCAGCCCGAAACATGTATTTTGCGGCCAATTCAATCATTGATCTTTTAGATGGCATGGACAAAGCAACAAAACCTTTAATATATTCCTGTTCCGGCTGTTCAAGCGCAGCTCAAATGGCCAATTATATCGCTGTTACTACCGACAGGACCGGCGATGCAGAAATGTCGTGTATTGCAGGCGTGGGAGGTAATATAAAAAAATTAGTAAAAACCGCTTTGTCAGGGAGAAAGATCATGGTATTAGATGGCTGCCCTTTAGCCTGTGCCAAAGCATGCCTTTCTCATCATGGTATTGAGCCCGCAGTACATGTTGAACTTTCGAGGCTGGGAGTAAAAAAAATACAACATGGGGATTTTGACCCTCTCCAGGCAAAGGAAATACTGGTATTTGTACGCGATGCGATCGCTAAAATGTAGGTTATCGTTACTTTGCCTCCTGGCCGGGAATATTAAATTACTCCAACCCCGTACCGTTCGGATAATATGTTCTGATGATGAAGCCAATGCCCTACAATAAGATAACCCAGGCTCTGTACGGTGATGGGTTTACCACTTGCCATTCCTCTTGCCTGCAGCATATCACCGGTAAAATGTTTAAACAGCAGGATGGAAGATGCTCTTTGCAATAAAAATTCTTCCGACAAATCTTTTAATGAGCGATGCTGAACCGGGGCATTTTCGGCATACTGCTTATCATCAAAAGAAGGCAATGGTTGTTGTTCGCCACGGGAAATGCACATGGCACGATAGGCAAACACCCGTTCCGTATCTATGCTATGTTGCAATACCTGCTTTACCGTCCATTTATTTTCAGCATAGGCATAATCGCTTTTACGCTCAGGAATAGATTGCAGAAAATTTTCTATGTGGGGGCGGCTGGCTAAAAGCGCCTGTTTAATATCATCACTTTTTACCAGTTCAATATAGGGTTCAAAATACGGAGCATAATCTGAAGGAAGCGGCCGCATGATAAAGCATTTAGAGATGAGAAAATTGATATGCCAAAGACAATACCGTCAGGCACGATCATACTTTTACAAATATTTTTTTCCTGTACAGGAAGTATAAAAGCAGCCAAACTAATATCAATGATCCCAGCGCATTTAAAGCCGGGTGCCATTTTTCCGCAACGTGCATATACCAGCCGCCAAAAATCAACTTTGAGCTGTGATCAAAATCAATGAATCGCATGCCCAGGTAAATAACCAGCGAATTCATCCCGATCACTTTAAAAAAGAAGGCCCACTTCCGGTATCCCAGTATATCAATGGTCCAGTAAAATAAGGCAAGAAAAAGAAACGCCATTCCACCGGTAAGCAAAATAAATGAACTGCTCCACAAATGTTTATTGATCGGGAAAAAAGTACTCCATAACAAACCCAGGGCAATACCTGCTATCCCGCTTATTCCGAGGTATTGCAATTTTTTGTATTCCGATTTTTTCATCTGAAGGATATCGCCCGCAAAAGCACCCAGCACCGTAAGACAGTGTGCCGGCAACTGGGTGAGCAATGCGTTCTCATCATACGTTTTTTGTAACAAACGACCGGGCATAAAAGTACGGTCGAACCACCCCACCAGGTTTCCTTCAAACGATAAATCACCTGCCCCGTAGCCCGGAACGGGGATTAAAAAGAGGGCGGCACAATAAACGACCAATACTCCTCCAACCCAGAGGAGCCTTTGCCGGGCAGAAAAGTTGAGGTAAAGAAAGGTAGTGATCAGCGTAGCAACGCCAATACGTCCTAAAACGGTACCGTAGCGAATCTGCCCCGGATCGAAGATATTAAGCGGAATATTTTTATCTAATACGCCAAGGATAAAAAGAATGATGAAGCGACGGAATGCCTTGCGGTATAATTCATTTTTATTCATACCCCGCTTTAGCCCGGACTGTAATGAATAGGCCAGCGCTATACCCGCCGTGAATAAGAAAAGAGGGAAGATAAAATCATAAAAGGTGAAGCCATTCCATGCCGGATGTTTAAGCTGGCGGGCCATCTCATCTACCCAGGCTAAGCCGGTTGTACCTTTAAGTTTAACCAGGGCAGCCCCGCCGCCCGAAATAAGCAACATGTCGAAGCCTCTCAGGGCATCAACAGAAAGCAATCGTTTTTGATTTTCCATACAACGTTAAAATAACAGATGATTAGGTACGTGAAGGTAAAAAATCAAAACGATCCCGGCTAAGAAATTGAAATTAAGTTCTCCTCCGCAAAACCTAAGCAGACTTCATAAGGGGAGTAAAGTACAACATCACCGGATACCGGAATGCAACCGAACCGGCTTACCACGGTGAGTTAACTTTTTTCAAGCGCCTGAACAATATCGGCTATAATATCGTCTGTATATTCAAGTCCCACGGAAATACGGATCAGCCCGGGCGTTATTCCAACGGACTCCTGCTCTGCTGCACTAAGCTTGGAGTGCGTGGTAGACGCCGGATGAGAAGCAATACTGCGGGTGTCTCCCAGGTTAGAGGTGAGCGACAGCATCTGTAATGCATTCATGAATTTCTTCCCGCTTTCAATACCTCCCTTCAAATCAAAAGTAACCAAACCGCCGCCCCGCGTCATTTGCTTTTTGGCTATTGCATACATCGGGTGGGAAGGATGAAAAGGATATTTTATCCAGTTAATCTTATCGTGCCCGTCTAACGCTTTCACCAGTGCTTCTGCATTATCGCAATGGCGCTGAATACGTACATCCAGCGTTTCCAGACTTTTACTCAATACCCATGCGTTAAAAGGAGATAAAGAGGGCCCTGTATTCCTGCAAAACAGGTACAGTTCCTGGATCAGATCTGCCCTGCCCACTACAACACCGCCCAGCACACGTCCCTGCCCGTCTAACCATTTTGTAGCGGAATGTAATACCAGATCAGCACCGTATAAAGCCGGCTTTTGAAGGATTGGCGTAGCAAAGCAGTTATCTACAATCAATATGATACCATGCTTTTTTGCCAGCTTACCCAGCCATTCCATGTCTACAATATCAAGACCGGGATTGGTTGGCGTTTCTACATAGATCACCCTGGTATTTGGCCGGATCAGCGATTCCCATGATTCCGGCTTATTGATATCGGCATAACTGTAATCAATTTTCCAACGATGCAGGTATTTGGTAACAATGGTATGGGTAGATCCGAAAATAGACTTGCAACTCAGTAAATGATCACCACTGCTTAAAAAAGTCATAAAGCAGCCAAAAATAGCGCTCATACCCGAGGAAGTGGCAAATCCTGCCTCTGCACCTTCCAGGACACACATCTTATCAATAAACTCCTGGACAGTAGGATTGCTGTACCGGCTGTAGATATTGTTATCGTTTTCTCCTGCAAAAGCAGCACGCATTTCTTCAGCGTCATCAAAACAAAAACTGGACGTCAGGAATACAGGGGTGCTGTGTTCCTTTTCATTGGTACGGGAAGTCTGAATACGTACGGACCGCGTAATAGGATGTTGCTTCATCTGACTGATTTTTATAATTATCCAAAAGTGAAGGATGGATCAAAGGTACAGGCCAGGTTGCGTACAGCACATATATCGTGTATACGTACCTGGGTTTAGTATGTATTATAGTTGTATACTATGCCGGATTCACCTCAACTCCATTCACCACCACCTTCCATTTGATGATTGCCCCGGCACGGTTTAATGTGGCGGCAACCGAACAATATTTGTTCATAGACAATTCAACTGCGCGAAAGGCTTTCGCCGGATCCACTTCCCCTGACAGGTGAAAGCCGATCTCCACCTCTTTCCAAAGCGAAGGCTCTTTTCCTTTCTCCCGCTCTCCCTCAATACCTATGGAAAAATCTTTTATTTGCTGTTTCTGCTTTTTTAAGATGCTCACGACATCTACCGCACTACACCCGCCTAAACCGGCCAATAAAAGCTGCATAGGACGGAAACCTTTACCATCGCCCCCCTGTTCCGCAGGAATATCAATAGAAAGATGGTTACCCCCCGAATCAGTGGCTGTAAACCCATAATCATTCTGGGTACGATGTAACTGCATTAATGGCATTGTGCTGTAAATTTGGGTGCGAAGATACAAAGCAATCGGTTTTTTACATTGTTTATATCAATTAACCGGTGGTTAATTAAACAATACATACAATTATCATCAGAAAACACCTGCAGATTGTAGCAAAACCCGCAGGCTCCATATAACCACCATTATACCAACCGTGAGGAGCATGACCCGGGTTGGCAACTTACCTGCAAGCCGGGCTGCCAGGGGCGCGGCCACCAATCCTCCAATAATTAACCCGGCAATTATCTGCCAATGGCTAACCCCTATCATGGTAAAAAAGGTAAGTGCACTGGCAAAGGTCACAAAAAATTCCGCAATGCTTACCGACCCGATTACATACCTGGGGCTTCTGCCCTTAGAGATAAGCGTGCTGGTAACTAAGGGTCCCCACCCGCCGCCGCCGAATGAATCTAAAAACCCACCGGCCCCGGCAAGCCACCCCACCCGCCTGACCCTCCTGGACTTTTTTGTTTTCTTTCTAAATGAAATAATTAAAATCCGGATGCCCAGCAACATGGTATAACAGGCAATAAGCGGGCGGATATATTCGGCATACCGGCCACCGAACCAGGAAAGGAGAAAAGCACCCAATACGGCTCCCGCAATCCCCGGGATCAGTAATGTTTTGAACAGCTTTTTATTTACGTTACCGAATTTATAATGCGAATAACCCGATGCGCCACTGGAAAACATTTCTGCCGTATGTATACTGCTGCTGATGGCTGCAATATTGACACCGAGCGACATTAAAATGGTAGTAGATACCACCCCATAGCCCATCCCCAGCATACCATCCACCATTTGAGCTAAAAAGCCGGCCGCTATCATCCAGTAAAAGCTGCTGTCTATATGTGCAGCACCTTCTTTAACCGAATCTATAATATCTGTTAAGGGATAATAATAGAGCACAAGATGAGCTACAAACAGGATAAAGAATGGAATTAAACACCAGGTGGCAATACGGCGCCATCGTATTTCTCCGTTGCTTTGCAGCGGAAGCTTTTCCCCGACACTTACCCCCGCATTTACATGACGAACCGGTAACGCTCCTGCCCAGTCATCCCAGCCGGGCGATCCGGCAGTATACACCGGTAAACCACATTCCGCTGCATCTGTTGTTACCTGCTCACAAAAAACAGGGTCTTTAGCTGCAACAAATACCAGATCCATATCATGTAACAACGACTTATCATAGCCGCTCTCTATGATGGTTATACCCGGGTATTTTTCAGACAGCGACCTGATTTCTTCATTCACATCAAAAGCAACAATCGTAACGGTATAATAAGCTGAATTTTGCAGCAGTACATACAGGGTATCCCGCTCTTCAGGCCCTGCTCCAACAATCAGCAGCCTCTGCTGTCCGGGCTTAAAAAAAGACGGAGAGCGGCGATGGATTTCCCCTATGGTTGTTGGTTCAGTCATTCATGTTAAGAAAAAGCCGGGTTGATTCAAATAAGAAATAGTAATTCCTGTACACGCTGTTGTATTATTGAATAATACAGGCTCCCACGGTAACATTACTGGTTTCATCAATCAGGATGCCCCCCCCGTTTACAGGTAAATCTTTATAGCTGTCATAAACTACAGGGCTGGCTGTTTTTAAGGTTACTTTTAAAATATCATTTAATTCTCCCTTTTCAGGGTGATAATTTTTCTGTAATGAGTTTACATCCATACTGTACACAATATCTTTTATTACCGCTTTTACCCTGGTACTGTTAATCTGCAAAAGATATTTATTACCTGCCAGTAAGGGTTTATTATCCATCCAGCATAGAAGGATTTCCAATTCCCGGGCAGCTTTCGGAATATCTTTGTTCAGGACAATAACATCTCCCCGGCTGATGTCAATATCATCTGCGGTATGCAAAACAACCGCCTGCGGGGCAAAGGCTTCATCAACCGAAGTTCCTCCCCCGGTTTCAATTGCCTTAATGGTACTGGTTGCCCCTGAAGGCAAAACAGTAATATCATCTCCCTTCCTGTATATGCCGCTTAGAATTTTACCGGCATATCCGCGGTAGTCATGCAATGCCTGGGTCTGCGGGCGAATTACGTACTGTACGGCAAACCGGGCTTTATCATGATTGATCAGCTTCTGAACTTCCACATTTTCCAGCAAACCAAGCAACGATTCACCTTCATACCAGGGCATGGAGGAAGCCCGTTCTACAATGTTATCTCCATATAAAGCGCTGACGGGTATATACGTTACCTGGTCTAAATCCAGCAGCTTAGCCAGCTTTGCATATTCAATAACAATATTGTTATACACATCCTGTGAATAGGCTACCAGGTCCATTTTATTCACGGCAACAATTACCTGCGGCATGTGCAGCAATGAAGCAATAAGAGAATGCCGGCGGGTTTGCTCGGCAACGCCATTGCGTGCATCTATCAGGATAATGATGAGGTCGGCATTAGATGCACCGGTTACCATGTTACGGGTATATTGTATATGCCCCGGCGCATCGGCTATAATAAATTTACGTTTGGGGGTGGTAAAATACTTGTATGCCACATCAATAGTAATACCCTGCTCTCTTTCTGCACGCAGTCCGTCTGTCAACAATGCCAGGTCAATATCCCCATCTTCTTTATGCTTACTTTGTCTCTCTATAGCAGCCAGCTGGTCAATCATAATGTTTTTGCTGTCATACAGCAACCGGCCGATCAGGGTACTTTTCCCGTCATCAACACTTCCTGCAGTTATAAATCTTAGAATATCCATTTGTGCGTTTAATAATTTCCGGTTTACAGCATGACACAACCTGCCTGTACCTTAAAAGTACCCGTTTTTTTTCCGGTCTTCCATAGCAGCTTCAGAAAATCTGTCATCAATACGTGTTTCTCCCCGTTCGCTTGTCTTAGTAGTAATGATCTCACTGATGATATCTTCAACAGTAGAAGCATCAGACAATACAGCAGCCGTACAGGTCATATCTCCCACGGTACGGTACCGTACTTTTCGTGTGGCAATAACGTCTGTTTCATCAATACGTATAAAATCAGACACCGCCACATATTGGCCTTCATACTCCAATACCTCCCGATCGTGAGAAAAGTAAATGGAAGGCAATGCAATCTTTTCACGCCGTATATAGTTCCAGATGTCTAATTCCGTCCAGTTACTGATCGGGAATACCCTTACATTCTCTCCTTTATGAATTTTCCCGTTGTACATATTCCATAATTCGGGGCGTTGTCGTTTAGGCTCCCATTGACCAAATTCATCACGAACAGAAAAAATCCTTTCCTTCGCTCTTGCTTTTTCTTCATCCCGCCGTGCACCACCAATGCAGGCATCAAAGCCAAACTCCTGAATGGTGTCTAAAAGCGTATACGTTTGTAACTGGTTACGACTTGCAAATTTTCCTTTCTGCTCAGTAAGCTGTTTTGTGCGGATGGTATCTTCTACACAACGAACAATCAGTTTTTCATCTATCTGCTTCACCAGTTCATCCCGGAACAGGAGCGCTTCGGGAAAATTATGTCCCGTATCAATATGCACCAGGGGAAAAGGAAATTTGCCGGGACGAAAAGCCTTCAATGCCAGGTGCACCAGGGTAATGGAGTCTTTTCCCCCGCTGAACAGTAAAGCCGGTTTTTCAAACTGCCCCGCTACTTCACGAAAAATGTGAATGGCTTCCGATTCCAACTCGTCTAAATAATCCAGGCGGTATGTACTCATTTTAGTTTCTTGTTTTTTGTTTCTGGTTTTTGGCTTTGTAGTGAAAGCATTTCAACTAAAAACTACGTCATGTTTGTTGTTGCCTGCACTTTATCGGGTGAAAACGCTTTAACTACAAACCCAAAACCAAACTTTTCGAATCACTTATTTCTTATCACTTACCACTTCTCCCTGTACATGCAGTCCACATTCTTTTTTTGTAGCATCTTCCCACCACCATCTGCCGGCCCGGAAATCTTCCCCGGGTTGAACAGCCCGGGTACAGGGAGCACAGCCAATGCTCACAAAACCCTTATCCTGCAACGGATTATAGGGTATCTCATGGTCATTTATAAATGCCTTCACCTGTGATGATGACCAGTGAAGCAGCGGGTGGTACTTGAAAATGTGATTGGTATTATCCCATTCAACCTGCTGCATACCTTTCCGGTTGGGCGAATGTTCGGAACGTATACCGGTAATCCATACTTTTTTATCCTTCAGTGCCCTCTTCAGCGGTTCCACTTTACGGATATAACAACATTGTTTACGGTTTTCAACCGATTCATAAAAACTATTCGGACCTTTTTCTCCCACAAATTGCTGAAGCAACATCGTGTCCGGATAAAAGGCGGCAACAGGCTGCCGATATTTTTCCAGTGTAACCGACCAGGTACTATAGGTTTCCGGGAACAACCTTCCCGTATCTAAGGTAAAAACCCCGATAGCCGGCGCTTCATTAAAGATCAGGTGAGCGATTACCTGGTCTTCCAGGCTGAAGCTGGTAGAAAAAACAACGCCATGGGAAAAATGTCCAGACAAGGCCCGCAGATTCTGCGCTATATCAGGCGATTGCGTAAACTGTAGAATATCCTGAATTTCATCCTGAGTAATCGGCTGAGTCATAATACACCTTAATTGATAACAAACAAATATCCTCTTAACCGTTTATTTCCTGTATGATTGCTTTGAAACATTACAGGCTATATAGCAGCAAAACTGTATTTTTTTGTTGAATATCATCAAAGCGATCTGATTACTCTATTAAACCGGTAGACAAAATTAACATAGAATTTTATTCCGGCAAGATATTTCAGAAACAATTTATTTTTTTTGACTTTTTAAATGTTTTGGTATTAACTTTGCGCCAGTTCTTATTTTTATTCTCTTATCGAGAAAGGCTGAGGGACTGGCCCATTGAAGCCTTGACAACCTATTTTATAATGGATGTTCCCATTATGAAGAAAGGTGCCAATTCCATTTCCGCCCCGGGCGGAGCAGATAAGTCGGATCAAAAGCTGATTACTTTAAAACGTTTAATATTATCAAAGCTCTTCCGCTACTGCCGGAAGGGCTTTTTTATTTACCGGAACTGATCAAATCCGGCAGATTGCAGGTTGCACACGCCCTCTTTTCTCGAAAAAATTATTTTAAATAAGACAGGTATTATTTCGGAATGCTCCGGAGTTTGGAAATACGGTCCGGATAACCCGGGAAACCATCCGGTGTATTTGAATATTATAGTTTGAATTTAACAAACCCAAAATTGGAACAAAGGTAAAGGCTGTTAATTTTACGTTCCTGAAAATGTATGTTGTTTATTGATGAACATAGTGCCCTTTGTAGCAATACGGTACGCTGTATTGTTAATTGTTGTATGCCTTGCGGCATACAGTTTAACATATAACCCATTTTAGGTTTCTTATACCTCCGGCGATATTCACAGCGCTTTTTAGTATTTAATTTTTTTACTTTATAAATTTATTTTTCATGAGTAACTATCGTTTTGAAACTTTACAATTGCATGCGGGACAGGAAGTTGATTCTACAACCAAATCAAGGGCCGTACCCATCTATCAAACCACTTCTTATCTTTTCGATAACACCGAACATGCCGCCAACCTGTTTGGGTTAAGAGAATTTGGCAACATCTATACCCGTATCATGAACCCTACCACCGATGTATTCGAAAAACGAATTGCAGCGCTGGAGGGTGGTGTGGCTGCGGTAGCTACTTCTTCGGGGCAGGCTGCGCAGCTTCTGGCTTTGCACAATATTTTACAGGCAGGTGAGAATTTCGTAACCAGCTCATATTTGTATGGTGGCACCTACAACCAGTTTAAAGTGGCCTTTAAACGCCTCGGCATAGAGGCCCGCTTTGCAGATGCGGATAATGTTGAAAGCTTTGTGAAACAGATTGACAAAAATACAAAAGCAATCTACCTGGAAACAATAGGCAACCCGAAGCTGAACATACCGGATTTTGAAAAATTCGTTGCCCTGGCAAAAGAATATGATCTTCCGCTGGTTGTTGATAATACCTACGGCGCTGCCGGGTTCCTTTTCCGCCCGATTGAATGGGGCGCCAATATTGTAGTTCAGGCTACCACAAAATGGGCCGCAGGACATGGTACCACGATTGGGGGTATTATAGTGGATGGCGGCAATTACAACTGGAATAACGGGAAATTCCCCCAATTCAGCGAACCCAGCGAAGGATACCACGGTCTGAATTTCTGGAACACTTTTGGCGAAGGCAACCCGCTCGGTTTACCCAATATTGCTTATGCAATCCGTACCCGGGTGGAAGGATTAAGAGACCTGGGTACCTGCCAGAGTCCGTTTAATGCATTCCTGGGACTGGTAGGACTGGAAACCCTTTCCCTGCGTATGGAACGCCACGTACAAAATTCACTGGCGCTGGCACAATGGCTGGAAGCTCATCCGCAGGTTGAGTACGTTTGGTATCCCGGCCTGGAAAGCAGCCCTTATCATACCCTGGCTAAAAAGTACCTGCGTAACGGGTTCGGTGGTATTCTCGGCTTCGGGATCAAAGGAGGAAAAGAGAACGGGCGCAAGTTTATAGACTCCCTCCAGTTGGTAAGCCACCTGGCCAATATGGGTGATTCTAAAACACTGGCCATTCACCCCGCCTCTACCACGCATGAACAATTAACGGATGAAGAACAGAAATCCGCCGGCGTTGAACCCAACCTGGTGAGAATAAGCGTTGGTACGGAACATATTGATGATATCAAAGCAGACTTTGAACAGGCATTTGATAAAGTATTTGCCTCAAAAGCTGTTGCAAAATAATCCGGGAAAGAAGAAACGTGAAGCTTTTGTTTCACGTTTCTTTCTTTTGGAATTCGGGTGATGGAATAATAAAAGTTGCTGCAAATATGTCTACACAGGTATATACGCATACCGGGCCGTTTACATTAGAAAGTGGTGAAACAATTACACAATACCACCTGGCATATACCACGCTGGGCAGGCTCAATGCGAGGAAAGATAACGTGGTATGGGTTTTTCATGCACTAACCGCTAATAGTAATCCGGCAGACTGGTGGCCGGGCTTAGTGGGAGAAGGGAAACTGTTCGATCCCGCCACCCAATTTATCATTTGTGTTAACATGCCGGGAAGCTGCTATGGCAGTACGGGGCCGCTTGAAATTAATCCTGCAACCAACGAGCGCTGGTACCATGATTTTCCCCTGTTCACTACAAGAGACATGGTAAGAACCTACAAAGCACTGAAAGAACATCTCGGCATTGATAAAATTCATATCGGTATCGGGGGTTCCATGGGCGGGCAACAATTATTAGAGTGGGCAATTGAAGAACCGGAATTGTTTGAATACATTATCGCGCTGGCTACCAATGCGCAACATTCCCCGTGGGGGATAGCCTTTAATGCTTCCCAGCGAATGTGTATAGAAACAGACAGCACCTGGAAAGAAAAACACCCGGAAGCCGGCTTACAGGGTATGAAAGCAGCCAGGAGTATAGCGCTGCTGAGTTATCGAAATAATCACACGTATAACTTAACACAGCCCAGGGATAAAAAAACGGCCTGGCCGGTTTCACATCCTTTCGGAGGAGAAGCAGCGGAAAGCTACCAGCGTTATCAGGGGGAAAAGCTGGCTAAACGTTTTAACGCCTTCAGCTATTACCGGCTCAGCCAGGCGATGGACGCACATGATGTAGGCAGGGGCAGACACTCTGTAGAGGACGCCTTAGCCAGGATACGCGCCAAGACATTAGTCATCGGTATATCCAATGACCTGCTCTTTCCTCCCGATGAACAAAAGAAAATTGCCGATCATATACCCGGGACAGTTTATCATTTAATAGAATCGGTATATGGCCATGACGGATTTTTGCTGGAATATGAAAAAATCGAGCAGGTATTGAAGACTTTCCTAAAAGAAGAAAGGACGAGCTATTTAAAAATTGTAAATCAGTAATGATATGAACGGGCACCGGCAATTAACTATCGGGTTATTCGGTTTTGGCGTAGTTGGCGAAGGATTGTATAAGGTACTGGAACAAACACCTTCACTACATGCGACTATAAAAAAAGTGTGTATAAAAAATCCCGGGAAAAAAAGAAATGCACCGGCAGCTCTCTTTACTACAAACAAGTCTGAATTGCTGGATGACCCGGAAATCAATGTGATCGTAGAAGTGATCAATGAATCAGAACCTGCATTCGAGATCGTATCAACTGCCCTTAAAAATGGTAAGGCGGTAGTAAGCGCAAGCAAAAAAATGATTGCGGAACACCTGACTGAAATCCTGGACCTGCAGAAAAAATATGACCAGCCTTTTTTATGTGAATCCGCGGCATGCGCTTCCATCCCCGTCATCAGGAACCTGGAAGAGTATTACGACAATGATTTACTTCATTCTATACGCGCCATTGTAAACGGATCTACCAATTACATTCTTACTAAAATGTTTGAAGACAAGATTGACTTCAAACAAGCCCTGATACAGGCCCAGCAGTTAGGCTTTGCGGAAGCCGATCCGTCATTGGACATAGAAGGATGGGATGCACTGAACAAATGGACCTTTTTGCTGACTCATGCCTATGGCATTGTAGGAAAGCCTGAAGATATTGTGTTTAACGGCATCCAGAATATTAAACTGAGCGATGCCGCAGTTGCCCATGAGAAAAACTATGAAATAAAATTAGTAGCCCAGGCAAAAAAGCTGAATAATGGCAAAGTCGCCGCTTTTGTGCTGCCTCAGTTCGTTACGCACGATGATCCGCTGGCATTTGTAAAAAATGAATTTAACGGAGTAGTGATTGAAAGCAGCTTTGCGGACAAACAATTCTTTTACGGCAAGGGAGCCGGCAGCTTCCCCACTGCTTCCGCAGTGTTGAGCGATATTTCCGCACTCCGTTACGGGTACCGCTACGAATATAAAAAGCTCTATTATCATACGCCGCCCGTACTTACAAATGATTTTTTTGTTCGTGTTTACCTGAGCTTCGATGATTGGAAAAGAATACCGCGGGAAAAATTTGAATGGATTGAAGAATGGCATGCCGGTGAAAGGAAATACCTTACCGGTGTTATTCATTTTAACCACCTCAAAAACGATTCCTGGTGGAAAGAAAACAACGTATCGCTGATCCTGACCCCGGATACGATTATTGAAGATATTGAAATCAGGAAACTTAAAAAGAAGAGCCTGGAACTTGCAGGAATCATGGACTGATCATCTCCCGCATTTGCTGAAAATCTATATCATGGAGGAATTTAGAAAAAGCGGCAAAGCGTTATAGGATTTGCTTTCTATAACACCCTGCCGCCCGGATAGGTTTACCCTTTTTTAATCAAGGGCATTGAAAGCAAATCTTTACTGTTAACAAGTACCTCAAGAAAATAGTTACCGGGGGTCATTTGCCGGGTGCCTTCGAGCTCATATACATTTAAGCCTTCGCTGCCCACTCCTTTTCTTTTAATAATCTCCCTGCCTTTTTCATCAGTTACTTTCATAACAATATAAGCGCGGTTTTTCAGTTGTACATTAATATGAAGATCTTTCAACGCGGTATTCGGTGTTACACTTACCATAGAAAGGTTGTCTGACTTATAGAGTTGCACCACCATCGTTTTCGAATAGGTTACGTTGCCTTTATTATCCGCAATTTTCAAACGGTAATAATTGGTATTGCTTAACGGCTTATCGTCCGACATCGCAAGTTCTGCTATTGGCTTGTTATCAGAAAGTGTAGCAATAGCAGAGAACCGTTTTCCGTTACTGCTACGCTCAACTATAATATTATAGCAACAGTTGCTCTTAATTTTGCAGAAGAGATCAATTTTTTTATTATCCGCAACAGCCTGCCCGCCGAAAGAAATGACCTCCACGGAAGCCGGGGGATCTGATATTTCCGCAACATATTGCTGCAGTTTAACACCGGTTGCATTTACCGCAGGGGTAATCATCATGAATAACATTGAGCAGCAGATCATCGTTGTAAAGAATCCGGTAATGTGTTTCATCGTCTCTTGTTTTAGTTTGATAGATGGCAAATACTAAGGATGGCTTTCTGGTTATCTACCGGTTTTTACTAGAGGAGATAGAAATTGGCGGATTAGGGTAAGAGACTAAAGAATAGTATTTCGAAAGAAAGGATATTAAACCGTTTGCTTTAAAAAGAAGTTTTTTAAAGGCCCCTTAGACAAGGGGCCTTCTTCCAATAAGGAATTTCACAACCTCTATAAACTCTTCATTATAATATTTTACATTACAGGAGTGACCGTTTTACTGTAGGAGTATCCTTCGCCGGTATCTACCTGCTTGATCCGATATGTCAATTTTCTTTCTTTTACGCCTTTAAGCTCGTCCCGAAACACATAATTCTTAACCTCATTGCTGTCGTCTAACGTAAATATAATGGCGATGGTTTTAAAATATTCCCCATCAGTACTCCTTTGTATCTCAAATTGTTTATTGTTTTTTTCTGTCAGTGTAGCCCAGCTGATCTCTATCTTACCACCAACCGGCTTTACCGCCAGGTTTTCGAAATGGACAGGAAAATCAATTGTGGCAGGGTTTATCCCCGCAAAAGACGGCACATAACAAAGCTCCCCGGCTTTAGCATATCCAAATAAAAGGGTGGCAAAAGTTATATAAATCAATACAATCAGCTTTTTCATTTTTCAAAATTTTCGAGGTTGAAAATCATTACGTGGTCACAGGTAGAATGAGCAGGTTTTTAAGCTGTGATATTGAAAAGAAAAAGAGGATAAATAAGGATATGCAAGGCTTAACAGAGGATAGGAATTATGACAGTAATAAGAACGATTATAATTAAAGCCTGAATTTTTAATACAACTAAGCTGGTTTACGGATCAGGAGATGCACGGCTTTAAGAAGGAAAACCCCTCGGATGTATATTGATTGGGGGTGGATTGTGAAACAAAAGTAGGGTATGCAATGGAATAAAGTAAATTTTATTGTGTGTTTTTCATTGATATACATCAATAAACAGGTCATGTGGATCTGCTACCCGGCAAGCAGCACGATACCAGCCGGTTACACACAGGTATTATTCATATACAAAAGAAGTCCCCGACAATCCGACCAGATACACCCTATCCTTTACATAAAAGATAAGCCTTACATAATAAATTCTGTGAGGAACGGAGCCAGCCTTAACTAAACAGGATGCTGTATGAGAGCATCCTGTTACTGTTGGGGAATCCCAATCAATTATATTATTTCACAGACACGTGAACTGACCGCTATAGGTACCGGGTTACACCGGGTACGGCTACAGGATAAAGACCGTCTGCATTAGGAACAATCGGCGGAGTGGCAGCCCAATCATATTCTTTAGGCTGAATATCTATACCGGAATTAATGGCTTTATCCCAGTCAATAACCTGCCCGCTATACGTAGCCATCCGGCCTATAATAGATGTCATGGTACTTTTAGCCGCATTTTCTGCATCTGAAAATTTAAACTGGCCCTTGGCAATAGCTTCAAACAATTCATCATGCTCCGTCTGATAAGGATTATTCTCCGTTTTGCGATCAAACTGGTATAATACCTTCCCTTTATGATCAACAATATTTGCAGCGCCGGCAAATATTTTTCCCTTAGTACCAATGAGCAGCTCATCCACTTTACTCATTGTTTTTGGATGGTGCCGGCACTGGCTGTTGAGAACAGACCCATCGGCATAATGGAACTCTACGAAATGGTGATCGAAGATCTCACCATAATCCTTTCCTTTTCTTACTTCCCTTCCTCCCATTCCCTGGGCTTTAACAGGATAGCTCCCTTTAAACCAGTTAATCACATCTATATTGTGAATATGCTGCTCGGTTATGTGATCGCCACACAGCCAGTTAAAATAGTACCAGTTGCGCATCTGGTATTCCATTTCGGTTTGCCCTTCCTTACGCGGATGTACCCACACCCCGTCACCATCCCACCATGCCTGTGCCGATATAATATCACCAATCACCTCCTTGCGCTTAAACAATTCGCGATAAGAATACTGGTAGTGCCGTTGCAAACCCGCTACTACGTTGAGCTTTTTCTGTTTAGCGATAGCAGCTGCCGCCAGTACTTTTTGTACACCGGCAGGATCAG
Source organism: Chitinophagaceae bacterium (assembly GCA_023957155.1). Taxonomy (GTDB): domain Bacteria; phylum Bacteroidota; class Bacteroidia; order Chitinophagales; family Chitinophagaceae; genus Agriterribacter. The sequence continues at coordinate 260,202 of JAMLHK010000003.1, forward strand.
TAGCTACCGGCTTTTCCATAAAAACGTGCTTTCCCTGCTTCACCGCTTCCGTAAAATGGATAGGACGAAAGCCGGGAGGCGTAGCCAGTATCACCACATCAGCTAAAGCAATAGCCTGCTTATATGCATCAAATCCTACAAATCTCCTGTCCTCCGGTACATCAATCCGTTTCGCATCTATCTCTTCGGAAATAGACTTATAGGAATGATCCAACCTGTCCTGGAAAGCATCAGCCATAGCCACCAGCTTTACGTTTTGCTTAGTAGATAAGGCCTGCGAGGCGGCACCCGTTCCTCGGCCGCCGCAACCGATCAATGCAATCCTGATCGCATCATCTGCCCCGGAAAAGTAATTGGCTTTTGAGAGTAGCGGAGCAACCAGCATCCCTCCTGCCAGCAGTGAAGAATTTTTTACAAATTCTCTTCTCGTGGTTTGACCGGGAGAAAAATTTTTATTTTCCATAAAGCGTATTTTATACTAAGTGTTTGTTATTTAATATTTAAGTATTTATTATAAAAAATTTCAGCTTCCTGCGCAGTGGGTTGTTTTTCGGGGCGCACAATACGAAACCCTGCAAACATGGCATCCGTCAGCCACCAGCGGCTTTTGGGAATCTGCGGGTCTCTTTTATTCCAGGAGGCCTCTGAATGCTGGCGATTTGCACTTCTTAGCCCCGCCTCATCGTCTAAATAACTTCCTCCCCGTATGCTTCTCGGGTAACGGGTTGCCGGTGGTATAAGCGGGTTGGAGGCATTATCATCCAGCTGCTCATAATATTTTTCGGTATACTGGTCCAGCGTCCACTCCGACACATTGCCCAGCATATCATATAAACCCCAGGCATTGGGTAATTTTTCTCCCACCTTATGATATTTATTTTTACTGTTCTTTTTGTACCAGGCATATTTCCCCAGCTCTTTCGGACTATCGCCAAAGGGATAAACAGCAGAACTTCCGGCACGGCAGGCATATTCCCACTCCGCCTCCGTAGGCAACCGGTAAAAGACCCCGGTTTTTTTATATAACCAGCGGCAAAACATCAGGGCAGCATCCTGGCTCATACTGTTTACGGGGTACCCACCCGTTTTTCCCATACCCCAGCTCAGGTCTATATATTGTGGAGTGGGGCGCGTAACGGCATCTGCCTGTGTACCTACAGGAGTAGCTTCATCCCGGAAAAAAGCATCAAATATATCGTGGGTTATTTCATACGCACCCATCCAAAAAGAAGATACCGTCACTTTTTTCGCAGGCATCTCATCCGGCTTCTTTAATTTATCAGATGCTCCGCTCCCCATCATAAATGTGCCGCCTTTAACCGGAACCATTTTTATATTGAGCTGCGTTCCCGGCACCTTTTGATCGTAAGCACTAAAACCCTGTTGTGTATCATTTTGCGCATGTGTAATAAATGTCAGGCTGATCAGTATACATGCTAATCCAAGTTTTCTCACTTTACGCTATCTTTTTTTCTTTGTGCGAAAGGTAAGAAAAGAATCTATATTTTAAATTAATTTTCTTACCGGGATACATAATATAACACTATATTACAGCGGTTTACTTTATATTTAACCCTCAAACCAAAGTTATTATGCAACGTAGAAATTTTTTACAAAAAGGAATGTTGGCCGGTGCTTCTGCCCTGGCAGGAACAACGGCTTTTGCCACAGGGAATAAAGAAAATAAAGAGGGAAGCTACCAGCAGGGTAAAACGTTCAACCTGAATTACGCCCCGCATGACGGCATGTTTAAAAATAGCGGAGGCAGCGATTTTATTGACCAGATCAAATATATGTACGACCAGGGCTTCCGGTCTATAGAAGACAATGGAATGACCGGACGGAGTGTTGAGCAACAAAACAAAATAGGACAAACGCTTACCAGGCTGGGCATGACAATGGGAGTTTTCGTAGTGCCCAAAGGCGGTAACAGCCAAAATACGTTAGCTGCAGGTAAAGAAGAGCATATAGATGTTTTTTTAAAAGGCTGTCGCCAGTCGGTTGAAGTGGCCAAACGTGTTAACGCAAAATGGGTAACGGTTGTACCCGGCGATTTTGAACGGAACCTGCCTTTAGGTGTGCAAACAGGCAATGTCATTGACGCATTAAAAAGAGGCGCCGAGATTTTTGAACCGCACGGCATCATTATGGTACTGGAACCGTTAAGCGATACGCCTAATTTATTTTTACGTACTTCTGCCCAAACCTACGAGATATGCCGGGGTGTTAACAGCCCCTCCTGTAAAATCCTGTATGATATCTACCACATGCAGAAAAATGAAGGGAACCTGATAAAGAATATAGAACTAACCTGGAATGAAATTGCCTATTTCCAGATCGGTGACAATCCCGGCAGAAAAGAACCTACCACGGGGGAGATCAATTACCGGAATGTATTTAAATATATTTACGACAGGGGTTACCGCGGGGTTATGGGTATGGAGCATGGAAATTCCAAACCGGGAAAAGAAGGAGAAGCCGCGGTCATCAGGGCATATAGGGAAAGTGACCAGTTCCTTTAACCTGGAGCTATCTTTCCGGATCGCCCGTTTCTTCTATCCTTTCGTCTTCCACATTGGTTAACACTGCATCGGATATCCGTCTCAGCGGATTGGACCGGTTTTGCGCATATTCATATTGCCGTTGTAAAATATCAACAGCAGCAAATATGGATTGGCGGAATGAGGTTTCATCAGCCCGGTTTTTCCCGGCAATATCAAAAGCTGTTCCGTGATCGGGGGAAGTTCTTACACCCGGCAAGCCGGCGGTATAATTAATGCCTTCACCTTTAGCCAGTGATTTGAAGGGGATCAGTCCCTGGTCGTGATACATAGCAAGCACGGCATCAAATTTTTCATGATTTCCCCGTGCAAAAAAAGCGTCTGCGCTATACGGTCCGAAAGCAAGAATATTATTATGCTTGGCTTCTTTAATGGCAGGTTTTATCTGCTCTTCCTCTTCTTTACCTACAAGTCCTTCGTCACCGGCATGAGGATTCAGCCCGAGTACGGCAATTTTAGGTTTATCTATTCCAAAATCTTTTTGAAGACTTTCCTTTAGCAGGAATATTTTTTTAAGAATGGCCTGCCGGGTAATCAACCGGGCGATATCTTTTACGGGCACATGCTCCGTAACCAGCCCTACCCGCATATTATCCGCACACATCAGCATTACGACATCATCTGCACCAAAAAAATGTTTTAAGAACGGGGTATGCCCGCTGAAATTGAATTCTGCAGATTGTACATTCTTTTTATGGATAGGCGCAGTAACCAGCGCCTGTATATGTTTGGCTTTCAAGGCCTGTACCGCTGCCTGCAAAGACCTGACGGCATATTTCCCTCCTGTTTCCGTTAGTTGCCCCGGGGTGATATTTATTTCCTCTTCCCAGCAGGTATATAAATTAATCTGCCGGTGAAAAGGCCGGGCGGGATCCTTCAGGGTTTGAAAGCTGAAATTAATTTCCGGTAACGTTTTCCTGTAAAAATTAATCAGCTTGTTGGATGCAAAAATCACGGGAGTGCAAATATCCAGCATTCTGCTATCGGAAAAGGTTTTAATAATCAATTCCATACCAATACCATTGATATCTCCACAGGTTACACCAATTGCCGGTTTGCTATTCTGATTTGACATACTTGACTAAGTTAAGGTGCGAATTTACGGTATTGTAACTGGTTTTCGTATTTTTAGGCCCTTCAATGTATACACTAAAAAAGTCATTAGGACAGCATTTTCTCCGGGATGAAAACATGGTGCTCAGGATCGTAGCTGCACTGCAGGAAAGACCATTCCGGCAGCTACTGGAAGTAGGACCGGGTGGCGGAGCGCTTACCAAACATCTTTTTCAGTTGCCGGGTATAGAATTTAAAGCCATAGAGCTGGATGAGGAAAAAATCCGGTTCCTTGAAAAAAACTGGCCGGGGTTAGAAGGGAAAATTATTCACCGGAATATCCTGGACGCTGACCGCCCCTTTACCGGGAAATTTACTGTTGTGGGAAATTTCCCTTATAACATATCTTCGCAAATCCTTTTTAAAATATTAGACTGGAAAGAGGATATAGAAGGCATGGTGGGCATGTTCCAGAAAGAAGTTGCCCAGCGCATAGCCTCCAAACCGGGAAATAAGGTATACGGCATATTAAGTGTGCTGGTTCAGGCATTTTTTGAGGTAACCTATTTATTTGAAGTACATGAACAATGCTTTACGCCGCCGCCCAAAGTAAAAAGCGCGGTTATCCGGCTAACCCCCAAAACAGAACCATTGCCTGTTGGTAATGAAAAGCGCTTTTTTTTGTTGGTAAAAACAGCATTCCATCAAAGACGTAAAACATTGCGTAATGCAGTCAGAAATTTATTTGATGAGGAAACACTGAAAAACCCGGTTTTTAATAAAAGAGCAGAACAGCTGAGTGTAGCCGATTTTGCTGCACTGGAGCTGATGATGAAATGATCCCCGGTGAGTGATTCAGATCGGGTTGCTCGCCACACACTAACTTGGAATATATGAGAAAAGTAATCGTTACCGCTAAAGTACATCCGTATCTTTTAGATACCCTGCAACAAAAAGAGTATACCGTAATCTATCTTCCGCAGATCACTTATGAAGAGCTAAGTGAGCAGATAAAAGATGTGGAAGGTTTAATTGTTACCACGCGGCTCAAAATTGATCGGGCTATATTAGATAAGGCGCCGGAGCTGAAATGGATCGGGCGCTTAGGAAGCGGCATGGAGCTGATTGATGTGGAATATGCCGAAAGCAGGGGCATACAATGCGAAAGCAGCCCGGAGGGTAATCGAAATGCGGTAGGCGAACACGTTCTCGGCATGCTGCTGGCTTTAATGAATAAAATATGCAGCAGCAATAAAGAAGTGGCAGAAGGAAAATGGATAAGAGATACCAACAGGGGAACAGAGCTTACCGGGAAAACAGTGGGCATCATCGGCTTTGGTAACGCGGGGGGAGCTTTTGCCAAACTTTTAGCTTCCTTCGATGTGGATATCCTGGCTTACGATAAATACAAGTTCGGCTTTGCGAACGGCAGAGTACACGAAGCCGGACCGGAACAGATAGCCCGTTATGCAGATGTGATAAGCTTGCACGTGCCTTTAACCCACGAGACTTTTCACTTAGCCAATGATGCTTTTTTTGACTCATTGCAGCAGAAACCTTATTTCCTGAATGCCTGTCGTGGCAAAGTGCATGATACCGGAGCCGTGATCAATGCACTGAAAACAGGTAAAATTTCAGCGGCAGGACTGGATGTACTGGAAAACGAAAAATTAGATACCTACACGCCGGAGGAAAGAGAAGAATTAAGCTGGCTGGCTGCTCAACCCAATGTAATTTTAACACCCCATATTGCAGGATACAGCCATGAGGCCTTTTTTAAGATGTCGAAAGTAATATTAGAAAAACTCAAATTGTAAGACAAAATTTTACAGGCAATTCGCTTGCCTGACATCCTTTTTTTGTATATTTTTGCAGCATACTCAATGGCAACGCTTCAGACAACCGTTTGGAGCGTTGTTATTTTTTTATTTTAATAACTATAATCAGCATCAGCCATGAGTGAAGTAATGTACGTTACCAACGAAACACTGGAACAACTGAAAAGCGAATTGCAAAAGATGAAAAGCGTGGACAGACCCGCTGCATCAAGAGCTATTGCAGAAGCACGGGAAAAAGGTGATTTGAAGGAAAACGCCGAATATGATGCAGCTAAAGAAGCGCAGGGGCTACTGGAGGCCAGAATTGCCAAATTAGAGGGAGAGATCGCCAATGCGCGTATCATCCAGATGGACAATATTGATACCAGTAAAGTAAGTATACTGACCAAAGTAACATTAACTAATTTGAATACTAAAAAGACCGTAACCTACCAGGTGGTATCCGAAAAAGAAGCCAATCTGAAGGAGGGAAAGATATCTGTTACCTCTCCTATAGGGCGGGGTATCTTAGGCAGGCAGGTAGGAGATGTGGCAGAAGTAAAAGCGCCGGCCGGCCTGTTAAAATTCAAAATAGAAGAAATTACTATTTAACCGGCTGCCGGCAATCAGCTAATACAGGGCGGGTAACACCGCCTTTTTTATTTTAAGTTTTGTATAATTTTGTTGCATGACTATTTTTTCAAAAATCATAGCAGGTGAAATACCTTCCTATAAAATAGCAGAGAACGATAAATGTTACGCGTTTCTCGACATCTTTCCCCTGGTAAAAGGTCATACCTTAGTTATTCCCAAAATAGAAACAGATAATCTCTTCGATCTGCCCGGGGATTATTTACGCGAGCTGCTTGTCTTTGCACAGCCTATTGCTAAGGCCATCGAACGTTCATTTCGCTGTAACCGCTGCGGCATGAGTGTTGTAGGGTTGGAAGTACCCCACGCACATATTCACCTGGTACCGATCAACAGCATGGATGATCTGAATTTCACGCGGGGAAAATTGACATTATCACAGGAGGAGTTAAAGGAAACCCAACAACAGATCCTTGCTAATTTAGTCCTAACCCGGTAACAAAGTAATTACGCTGCTTTACTTTGTGGAAGCCTGACGAAGTATACCATTAAACGGCTTGAATACGGGTGTTGTGCCGGAGGTGCGATATATACGTATCCCCGCTCCCCTTCCGGTTATTTTACCCGGCCCGGGTTTTGTACGATAAAATCCTCCCAGTTGCTTTTAACTTTCCGGGGCGTTTTCGGTTGATTGTCCATCAGTGGAGAGCTGATTTGAAACTGGTGGCATACGGCTACTGCCAGGGCATCGGAAGCATCAAAAACCGGAGAGGTGGAAGGCAGGCGGATTATTCTTTGCAGCATTTTCCATACCTGCTCTTTATCGGCATTACCATTACCGGTGATAGATTGTTTTATCTTACGCGGGGAATACTCTGTTACCGGTATACCAGCCTGCATAGCCACGGCAATAGCCACACCCTGCGCCCGCCCCAGCTTAAGCATACTTTGCACATTCTTACCAAAAAACGGGGCTTCAATTGCAAAATGATGAGGATGAAAAGCGCTGATAATATCTGCCATCCTTTGCTGTATAAAATGCAGCCGTTCATAATGATCCTTCTTGGCCGATAGTTTTATGGCATTCATTTCCAATAATTCTATACTCCTGCCGTGTACAGCAATAACACCATAACCCATTACTAATGTGCCGGGGTCAATACCCAAGATGATCTGGCTGTTGTTTTGCAAAATAAAGCAGCTTATAAAATGATTGTATTAAACAAAAGTATCAAAATAATCGTCATTGCAAGTAAATGTAGGGGTTGTAGATGCGGGAACAGCCACCTTTAACATACAAAATGATATCTCATTACCCTTCCCGGTCTGACACTGTTGCGTACCGACCGGAAAGGCTGCGGTCGGTACCGCAGGTCAGACCGCAGTTCTTAAAATGTTTAATGCAGTGAAAATTTTTACCAGAGAGGCTGCTGGCTGGTGTGGAAGAGCCGGAGGATATAAACGGCGGACCGGGTTCATCAATGGTGAACATGATGAGATACGGAAAAGTAGCCATAGGTTTACATCGGATATTATGGTATCGAACAGCCGAAGTGGTAGGCATAAGAGCAATACGGGTTAAATAGGTTTCAACCAGGTCAGCAAAGCGGTATCCGAGATCTTCGGCTTGTAGGTTATAATATTCAACAGCACCAGCTAAGTCGTTGCTTACCGTTGGGGTAATGTAAATAGTATAGTGAGACATTATGGTTTTTTATACCGGTGTTTAACATCATCCCACTTTAATAAATAGCCAGGATTGTTTTTAATGGTATCCAGTTCTTTATCCAGTGCAGCTTTCTGAACCGGCGTAAGCTCAATAGCATCTTCTTCCACCGATTCTACTGCATCCACTTTAATAAGATCTTCGATCAAAGCGGCAGCATATTGCTTTTTAATACGCAGGTGTAATGTATCGGACATAAAATAAATTTTAAAAGGCAAAGACTTTTTTTGCCAGCTCGTCCTGGCTCTTCTTCTTTATTTTTCTTACTTCACCGAGGCGTTTACCAAACGTAGTTAACTCCATATATGTATCAAATAATACAGTTAAATAAACGATACTGCGAATTTACACAACATAAGTATCAAAACAATCGTCATTGCAAGTAATTGATCAGCCGTCTCTTTATCATCTTTTCCCCTTTCCGGTCTGACGCTGTCGCGTGCCGACCGGAAAGGCTGCGGCAGGCGGAGAATCAAAGGTTATAGTTAAAACTCCCGCCCATCCAAAGATGATGTAGATTTGACGAGACAGAGACGATGATAATGTCTCTTTTATCATCTTACCCGTAATCCATGTTAGTATTTTGTTAAGAGTGTTACCCCTGCCGGAAGTATATAAACTTATACTCCTTTACCAGCATATATTCCTGCCCGGGATAACTGCCGGACGAAAAATGAATATCCGGCTAAAAATATATTATATCTTATATTAGCACTTGCTGATACCGTAGCATTATCAGGAACAGGTATAAAAAAACAAACCTTACAATATTAAGTAATGCGGCTGAAAATCATTAGTACTCTATTATCGGTATTGATCAGTGCACAGCTAAACGCCGATAGTGATTTTTGTGAAATAAAAAATTCATGTTTTTCCAACGGGGAAAGCATTACGCTTAAAGTATTTTATAATGTAGCCGGGTTATATGTGGATGCAGGAACGGCCACCTTTAACATACAACTGGATAATTTTAATGGAAAGCCGGTATACCATGCGGTGGGCGAAGGCCGGTCTAATTCTTCCTATGACTGGATATTCAAAGTTCGTGACCGGTATGAAACCTATATGGATACCGCAACGCTTAAGCCCTATCGTTTTATCCGGAACGTGGAGGAAGGGAGCTATAAGAAATACGAGAACGCTACTTTTAATCACGAGGCAAAAAGCGTGATTACCACGAGAGGTGTATTTAAAACACCGGATTGCGTTCAGGATATCATCAGCGCCGTGTATTATGCGCGGAATATTGACTTCTCAAAATATAAGCCAAATGATAAAATCAACCTGAGCGTATTTCTTGATGATGAGATACACGAGATCTATATCCGGTACATTGGTAAGGAAACCGTTAAAACCCGTTACGGAAAGTTCAGGGCAATCAAATTCAAACCTTTCCTGATCAAAGGAACCGTATTTGAGGGAGGCGAAAAGATGACGGTATGGGTAAGTGATGATGCCAACCAGCTTCCTCTGCGTATCGAAAGTCCCATTGTAGTGGGAAATATAAAAGCCGATATGATGGGTTATCGCAATTTGCGTTACCCTTTAACTTCAATGATTAAGTTCAGGTAGGAACAAGTTGCAGGGTACAAGTTGCAGGGTAGGAAGGATTTGAGATTGCATCCGTTCGGGTTTCGGATTTACGGCTTTGGACTTGAATCCACCACAACAGTTTTTCTTTGGTTCCTGCTTTTTGTGATTTGGTGAGTGGTGAATAGCTGAAACAAAGGCCGGAATTAATCGTGAAACGAGAGGCGTGAGACGTGACCCCTGCACCTTGTAACCTGCAACATCCCCAACTACAAACCATAAACTTCCAAACTATAAACTCCCCGATCTGTTTCTCATTCACATGCGGAGGAAACATTCCTGATGTAATAGCTTTTGTAATGCTTCGATTGGGGATCCATACAACCTTCCAGGTTGAGCAGCTCTACCTTACGAAAATCAATTTCCTGTCCCTCACTTTGCAGGGCGATGAATCCTGACGACAATAGCTTTCCGTCTATTTTAATTTTCGGGTCATAATTATTAGCCACGCCGCCACCAATTTGTGGCCGGGTATACTGCAATACCGTATCACCATTAATAATATGTGTAATCAGTGAATCACCTAATACAATCGCTTCAGCCCTGATCCACTGCTCTCCTTCATAGGTGGGGGAAGAAGAATTAATACAATGCCTCGGGTCAATCCTGCCCTTGTATACCACATCCGTCCCGGGCGAACACATGTTACCCGTTGGCCGGGGTTTACCATCGCCTAACCCGGCCAGGAACTGCATTTCAACAGATATCGGCCAATCCTGTTCGCGGGGCATGGTCCGCGGATCCTGGGCATGGAGCATTACCCCGCTGTTTTTTATCGTATACTCCGGCGCATCTTCGCGCCATATACCCGTAAACCGGTATTCCACTACCAGGTGATAATAAGAAAAAGGCTGCTTAAAATACAAATGCCCGAAACGATTATTAAAATGGTCATACTCGTCATACCTTACCTTTATCAGCCCGTCTTCCACGCGAAAAGTACGACCGTAATTATCACCGATTTCATGATGATGGATCTTTACGATCCAGTCATTGATATCTTTCCCGTTAAAAAGCGGTATCCAGTCTTCCTGTCCGGCAACACGTGCAATATGCTTTTGGGAAGAACAGGAAAGCATCACCAGCGCGATGAGGGCAAACCGGGTACTTGCTGACTTTTTCATGTGTGATTTTTAAATGATCGTCCGGTTTTTATACCTGCTCTAATTTAAATGTATCCTTCATTCTTATCCCTCTTTCCGTCATTTGCAGTGTACAGCACTCATACTCAGGATCATGCTCAAAAAACAGGATAAAATTATTTTGCAGCGCTTCTTGCAGAAAAGCTTTCTTTTCCTGGAGAGTGGTCAAAGGAAACATATCATAAGCCATCACGTATGGAATAGGGATATGCCCTGCAGATGGCAGCAGGTCAGCCACATATACTACCGTTCTTCCTTTGTAATTATTGATCTGCGGTAACATCATGGCGTGGGTATGGCCGTTTACGAAACGTATACTTACATTATCGGAGAAAGCGATATCCTCCCTCACCTCAATAAATTTCAATTTTCCACTGTCCTGTATCGGTTGTATATTCTCCTTCAGAAAAGAAGCTTTTTCACGGTCGTTGGGCTTTGTTGCCCAATGCCAGTGTTGCTCATTACTCCAGTAAGTAGCATTTTTAAAAGCCGGGGCCATTTTATTCTTTTCTATTACAATCGCTCCTCCCACATGATCAAAATGCAAATGAGTGAGCAATACATCCGTAATATCGTTACGATGAAATCCATACCTGGCAAGTGATTTATCCAACGTATCCTCTCCATGCAGATAATAGTGCCTGAAAAATTTTGCATCCTGCTTATTTCCGATACCGGTATCTACAAGAATAAGCCGGTTACTCTCTTCAATAAGCAGGCAACGCATCGCCCAAGTACACAGATTGTTTTCATCGGCAGGATTTAATTTGTTCCAGATACTTTTAGGTACCACGCCAAACATAGCGCCACCATCCAATTTAAAATATCCGGTATTGATGGAATACAGTTTCATATCGCAACGTTAGTGATTTTTTCAAATACGAATGTATGCGCTTTTTTGCTTCTGTATCCCGCAGGATGTCGTGCATCAAAAAATCATCTTGTTTTTTGGCTCAGGCAATCAATCTTTTTGTAATTTCCTTTTTTGAACGGTACAGGCTTCTTCCGGAAAGGAATACGGGTTAAAGTGCTGTACGGGGGTTCATATCAACCACTAAAATAGTATTATGAGAACAACGGTTCGGGCTCAGCTGTCGCTAATGATGTTTCTTGAATTTTTTGTTTGGGGAGCCTGGTATAGTGCGATAGCGGTATACATGTCGGCAAACGGCATGAAAAACCTGACCCACTGGCCGTTTACCGGGAATGCCATCGCAGCCATCGTGGCTCCTTTTTTTGTGGGGCTGATAGCCGACCGGTATTTTGCCACCCAAAAGGTATTAGGCACTCTCCATATCCTGGGTGCGCTTTTTATGTTCATCACACCGTCATTAACCCATAACCCGGTCTTATTTATCCTGGCATTACTGGCTTATAACATTTGTTATATGCCCACCATGAGCCTTGCCAATACCCTGTCCTTCCACCAGATGACCCAACAGGAGAAACAATTTCCTGCGATCAGGGTGTTTGGTACCATCGGCTGGATTGCTGCCGGGTTAACCGTCAGTTTTGTACTGGTGTCATTTGCAGGACAGAATATTCAACCTGAAGCAACCCCCCTTCCTTTATATCTTACAGCCGGGGGCAGCCTTCTATTGGGCGTGTACAGCTTTTTTTTACCCCACACCCCTCCCCCGGCCGCAGGGAAAAAAGTAACTGCCCGGGCCATTATCGGGATTGATGCGTTTAAGCGGCTGGGCAACCGGTCCTTCTATGTTTTTTTGGTCAGCTCCCTGCTGATATGTATTCCACTGGCTGTTTATTACAATTATACCCAGCTGTTCCTGGAAAATTCCGGGTTTAAAAATATAGCGGCAACACAGACTATCGGACAGGCTTCCGAAATGATATTCATGCTTTTAATGCCATTCTTTTTCCGAAAGCTCGGGGTAAAATGGATGCTCGCCGTTGGGATGATGGCCTGGGTGGTGAGGTACGGGCTTTTTGCATCCGCCGCCCCGGAATCCATTACCTGGATGATATTGGCAGGCATTGCGCTACATGGCATTTGTTACGATTTCTTTTTTGTAACCGGGCAAATTTATATGGACAAAAAAGCAAGCCCGGAAATACGCGGACAGGCGCAGGGACTCATGATCCTGATCACCTATGGCGTTGGTATGTTGATAGGAACACAGATCGCAGGAGAACTGTACAATCGTTTTCTTACCGACAGAGCATCCCTTTCCCTGTTGGATTGGCAGCATTTCTGGTGGATACCTGCTTCATTTGCCGGCGGCGTATTGCTATTTTTTACCGTTGCCTTTAATGAAAAAATTAAATAAGGAGCGATACAGCCGGCAGGCTGCAGTTTGCTCCATACAGTTCCACGCTATTGATCTTAACATCTCAAACCATATAATATCATGCAAAAAATTGCTATGCTCGGCTCCGGATTTATCGGAAGGTTTTATGCGGATTCACTACAGGGATACCGGAATAAAGACAAGATCGTAAGTATCTATTCGCGCAGGGAAGAAAGTGCGAAGAAATTTGCGCAGGATTATAATGTACCGTTTTGGACAACGGCTATCGAAGAAGCTATTGCCCGACCCGAAGTTGATGTAGTATGTATTTCCCTGCCCAATCACCTGCATGAAGAAGCAGTTTTACTCTGCTGTAAACATAAGAAGTCCGTGATCACCACCAAGCCGCTGGGCAGGAATGCCGGGGAAGCCAAACGTATGCTGGAAGCCGTGGAGAAAGCCGGTATTTTTAACGGATACCTGGAAGACCTGGTATATACACCCAAGTTTATTAAGGCGTATGAAAGTGTAAAAAACGGCGCACTGGGCAGAATACTGTGGGCTAAATCAAGAGAAGCGCATCCCGGTCCGCACAGCAACTGGTTCTGGGATATGGAGTTTGCCGGAGGGGGATGTATTCTGGACCTGGGCTGTCATTGCGTGGAAATTACCCGGAGCTATATCGGTAAAGATATCCGGCCGATCGAGGTGATGTGCTGGGCTGATACACAGGTAAAACCCATTGAGGCTGAAGACCACAGCATTGGATTAGTGAAATATGAAAACGGCGCTATCGGACAGTTTGAAGTGAGCTGGACGTTCCGGGGCGGATTAGACCTTCGGGATGAAGTGATGGGTACGGAAGGAACTGTATGGGTAAATAGTTTTTTACGTACCGGCTTTGATATGTTTACAACGGGAAAAGGAGCAGATTATGTAGCCGAGAAGGCAGAAACCAACAGCGGATGGCTGTTTCCCGTGGGTGACGAACTTAATGAACTGGGGTATAACCACATGTTCATGGACATGTTTAATTCCCTGGAGCAGGGAAAAGCACCCAGGGAAACTTTTTATGACGGATATATAGTAAACTGTATCCTGGATGCCGCATACCGTTCGGCAAAAAGCAAACAATGGGAGCCTGTACAATTAGATATCTGGAGAGGGAAAACCGGCGTAACAAAAGACAGCCACTTAGTGGAATATGATAAGGATCACTACTTAGTAAAAGAAGAGATAACCCATTATGGTGCAAAGAAGCTTATCCTGAAAGAAAAGCAATCCGGTAAAATTGTAGAAAAAGTATTGAATTAATTAAGGGTGCGTATTGCACCTCCCGGTAAGAAAGGCCCCGATATCCCCATGCGGCAGCGTATGTCCGCCCGGGGATATGATCATTTCCCTGACCCTGACGATTGAGGCATTCCCGGGAAATATTGCAGGTACGAAGCAAAAATATAAGAGGTTGCCCTTCACGGGCAACCGGGATACTTTTTAACTCAAAAACTCCTTTTCCAGCTTCAGCGGCTCTAAATACATTCCGTCTTTATACACCCGCATATTACCTCCCGATATTTCATCAATCAATATAATATTACCCTGCATATCTCTCCCGAATTCCAGCTTGATATCATACAATTCAAGATTTTTCCCTGCCAGCTCATCTTTAATCAACCGGCATACCCGGATAGTACTTTCCCTGATCTTCTCATATTCATCGGGAGAGAGAATATTCAATAAAGCAAGTGCATCCTGTGAAATAGCAGGATCTCCCCGTTCATCGTCTTTTATGGTAAACTCCACAAAGCCATCCAGGTCCTGCCCCTCCCTGCAATAAGCGCCATATCTTCTGAGAAAGCTGCCAACGGCTTTAAAGCGGCAGATCACTTCTAATCCATTTCCAAAAACACCGGCTTTTCTTACCGTCATGGTTGCATTTTCAATATCTGAGCTGATGAAGTGGGTGTGAATACCTTTACTATTCAATAGCTGAAAAAAGTGGGTAGTCATTTTTAGCCCGGACTTTCCTGCACCGGCTATGGTTAATCCCACGGTATTTGCTCCGGGGTCAAACACCCCATCGGTTCCGGTTACATCATCCTTGAACTTTAAAATATATTGATCTTCATGCTCAGTAGCATATACGTTCTTTGTCTTCCCGGTATATAAAAGCGCCTTCATTATATCTGTTTTTTTATTAGTACATCAGCAGCAAACGTGCAAAAGCAGGTATTATTCCAGTCCGAACACCCCCTTATTGAGTAATTGCAGGGTCTTTGTTTTAAATGCAGATGGAACCAACACCGAAATATTGTGGCTGCTGCCGCCATAGCTTACCATCCTGACGGGCACTGCCGACAGGGAATCAAACAACTTCATTAATACATCCGGTGTTTTGGCTATCTGGTTACCCACAATAGAAACGATGGTCTGATCTTTATCGGCCACAACCGTACCAAAAGGCTCTAATTCTTTTAAAATATGGGTAAGATGCGCATCATTATCTATAGTAACGGATACGGCTACTTCTGAGGTGGTAACCATATCAATAGCTGTTTTATATTTCTCAAACACCTCAAAAATCTTCCTCAAAAAACCATAAGCCAGCAACATGCGGCTGCTTTTGATTTTAATGGCAATGATACCGTCCTTTGCGGCTACCGCTTTTACCCCTTCCGATCCGGCGTCCTCCGTAATGGTGGTACCGGGGGCTTCGGGCTGCATGGTATTCAGTAGTTTTACCGGCACTTTTTCCTGTTGTGCAGGCCAAATACAGGTAGGATGTAATATTTTGGCTCCAAAATAAGCCAGCTCCGCCGCCTCTTCAAAACTCAGCTGTACCACCGGCTTTGTTGTGGCAACAATACGCGGATCATTGTTGTGCATACCGTCAATATCTGTCCATATTTCACAAACACTCGCTTTAACCGCAGCGGCGATCAATGAAGCCGAGTAGTCACTGCCTCCCCGTTTCAGGTTATCTACCTCTCCTTTTGAATTACGACAGATGTATCCCTGGGTAACAAATAATTTTTTACCGGCATGCAGTTGCAGTATCCGGTTCAGCTTTACCCTGATGGCATCAAAATACGGTTCATCATTAGTATCAATCTGCATAAAATCAAGAGCGGGTAACAGCGCATGATCAATCCCTTTTTCTTCAAGATAGGTACTGAAGAGCTTGGTACTCATCAACTCGCCCTGTGCCAGGATATCTTTATTCAGCGCCTCATTAAAAGAAATCTTTAAGATGATATTCAGAAAATCGAAATGTTCCGCAATGATCGCTTCTCCTTTCTTTAATGTAGCATCCTTTTTCAGCAGGTCTTTGACAAATACGTCATAATGTGCGGCTAACCCGTCAATTTTTTGTTTAGCCAGTTGCTTATCTCCCTTAGCCAAAGCATCTCCAATAGATACCAGTGCATTCGTGGTACCGCTTAAGGCACTCAATACCACGATCTTGGGCTCCTCCCCGGTTGTAATCAGCTTTGCTACCTGCTGCATTCTTTCGGGTTTACCTACGGAGGTACCCCCAAACTTCATGACTTTCATGATCTGTTGTTTTTTTTTGCCGTGCAAAGATAATGGGAAATACAAAGCGTAAGGAACAAAAAAAGGTGGAACACACCGGGCTTTCCCCGTATATGTTCCACCTAAGGATACATTAAAAATTCAATCAAAAGGGCAGATCATCCGCCAATGGAGAAATCGCCTCTGCAGGTGAACCGGAACCTGCAGCCTGATCGCTGTAAGCATTGGCCGTTTCGGACGATTCACCTCTGTTTCCGCTGCCAAGGAGCTGGACACTGAATACCCGCATCGTTAAGGATGCGCCTGCGGTTCCGTCATTCCGGGTAAAATTTCTGACTTCCGGGGTACCCTCGGCGTAAACCTGGGTGCCCTTCTTAAGATAGGGAGCTATACCGGTTCTGTCAGTCCAGTATGCACATTCTACCCATGTTGTCTTCTCCTTTTGCTGACCGGAAGAGTCGCGAAACCTTTCGGTATGTGCAACGCTGAAGTTAATAACGGATTTACCATTTACCGTGTTGGTAATGCAATCCTTACCCAAATTTCCTATTACCTGCAACTTGATCATAGCATTTGCTTTTTATGTTAAAAAAACAAATTAAATAATATTTTTCAAACGACAGGTTCTAAACGGGGGTTAATCCCATGTTTTAGCACTTTTTTATTTTTCGACACGGAATAGTTTATTGTTTTTTCTAATTTTGACGATTAGCTATATCCGGCTTGGCATAATTCATCGCTTTGAAGAAACTTATCATATCAGTACTCGATTTCCTATACATCCCGTTTAAGCGAATAATAGACCGGCAAACGTTCCGCTATATCGTTTGCGGAGGAGGTAATACGCTAATGGATATCTTGATCTATTTTATTTCTTACCACTTCATTCTTCAGAAACAGATCGTTCATACGCCGGTAATCAGCATCAGCCCTTATATAGCGGCATTCCTGATATCCTTTATGATAACTTTCCCCACCGGTTTCCTGTTAATGAGAAATATTGTATTCCCGGGATCTTCATTGAAAGGCAGGGTACAATTGTTCAGGTATTTTATGCTGGTGGTGATTTGTGTGATCCTGAATTATATATTCATCAAGCTGTTTGTGGAGGAATTTCATATCTTTCCGACAATCGCAAAGATATTAGCTACTATTATTGTTATTTCATTCAGCTACCTGACACAACGAAATTTTACATTTAAGATAGATCAGAAAACGGAATAACCACTTAAGCCGAAGTACATCCTCTTTGAAGCCTAAAGAGAAAATAAGTTACCGTGTTTTTCACTTAGCTTATTTTGGTTTTACAGCCTAAGCAAATTATTCCGTCAAAAATCGGTTTATACATAGGAAGGATGGTGTATGCTAGGTTAGCAACAGCCCGAAAAAGAGGATAAGGTTTTTTGGCCTTTGTATAACGGCAATATGTTTTTCCGGTTTCACAGTATCTACACTGTTGAATGCATATTCATTCAACAAAAAACGCCATTACAAATTTGAAAAGTATATTCAGTTCGGGAACCGGATAGTAACAAACGGATACAGATGGAATACGGATTAAATATCTAAAATATACCTAAAAAGGAGGAAAATTTTTAACGGTATATAATACCGTTTTTTAGCGGTACTTTTACCCCCGTTTTTTAACGGTATTTTACCCCCGTCTTTTAACGGTTTTTTTAGCAATAAAAGACGGTTTTTTTAATGAGAAATTACCATTTGTTATTGACTTACTTTATGATATAAATAATTTTAATTTATAATTAATTATATCACAGACACTTGTATAGCCATTCGTGAGTTTTCTTCTGTTAGCTTTATAGTGAATTAATTATTCATTCACTTTAAACCAGTAAAATCATGCTTACAATTGAGAAGAAATCACTAAAAGTTGGCAAGTACGTTTCTACAGAACATGTTGACACGGTTATCAAAACCTACAAACAGGAAAGATGGGTTCACAATTCGGAACGCATCGGAAAAGAAGATTCTTTAAGTGTATGGTACAGCATTGAAGAACTCGAAGAATTTATGGCAAAATCGAGGGAGAATGGAGGTGATGGTATCCGGTTTTATTTTGCCGCGTACCCCGAAAATTACACCGAAAAGGCGGGGTTTGCCGGGCGCCAGACATTAGTACTGGTAGCTACCAAATCTAAAGAACTGGAAACCGGGGTAACGAACAAGGATATCTATATCCATGACGGAGAAGGAGCAAAAATACTGGCCTATAATACCGGAAGCATTTGCCCGCCGCTTTGTGGTAAACCACCTAAACCCAAACCTGCAAGCGCAGACGACTGGGGCGATATAGGTGTAACGATAGTAGACAGAGGAGAGAAAGGACTTACCGTTGTATAACGGTACAGATTACCATATATCATCTTATAAAACCCCTTTTCAAATTAAAGGGGTTTTTCTTTGATCTTTCTGGAAGCATAAAACTAACTTGTGTTACATGAGTTGGGCAGTGTATATATGGTTAATCTTAATAAGCGGTATAGTAAGTACCCTGGTGTACTCAGGAAAAGGGTTCCCCTTATACCTGAAAATATTTTCGTTTTACCTGCTGTTAACCTTCTTCATAGATTTTATTGGCGGATGGAGAAGTGACAACGGGTTACCAACCGTAATGCTTTATAATATTTATACTACTATTCAGTTCGTCTTTTTGTTCTGGATGTTACATTGCATCATAAAGGTCCGGAGAATAAAAAAAATATTGATACATGGCTTATGGCTCTATCCCCTTCTTGTTTTTTTTAATAAATTATTTCTGCAGGATGGCCAGCAATTCCACAGCATTACCTATAGCTTAGGCGGATTCCTGATCGTGATGATAACGATCATCTATTTTTTTGAATTGTTTCAATCGGATGAACCGGTGAACCTCATCCGCGAACCTTCATTCTGGATATGCTCCGGGCTATTATTCTATTATGCCTGTACTTTCCCCTTATACGCACTTATTAATTTTTTACAGGATCCTTCCAATATCATCATTAAAAATCTGGGTTCCATTTTAGCCATCGTGAATATTTTACTATATTCATCCTTTATCATAGCCGCATTATGCAGAATCAAAACCACGAAATTCTTATCGTAGTTATTATAGGGGGTCTTTTAGCAATGCTGCTTGTGGGTTTTATTGTTACCATCCTTTTTTTATACCAGCGTAAACAATACCGGCAACAGCAGGAGCTGGCAAGAGTAAAGGAAGAATACGAGCAGGAAGTACTGAAATCGCAATTAGAGATCCAGGAAACCACCTTAAAATCCATAGCCCAGGAGCTGCACGATAATATAGGACAGGTATTGTCTGTCGTTAAACTATCCCTGGCCGTGTTACCACTTGAAAAAGAACACCCCGCCTCCGCCCCGCTGCAGCATATACGGGAAACGTTAAATAAAGCGGTATATGATCTTGCAGACCTTACGAAGAGCCTGCATACGGATCGCATAGCACAAATCGGGCTGGCGGAATCTATCCGGTTCGATCTTGACACGCTGCGCAAAACAGGGCTGACGAAAGTAAACCTGGAACTGCAGGGCGATGAATACCGCCTGGGTGAGCAAAAGGAAATTTTTATTTTCCGAATTTTCCAGGAGTTGGTTAACAATATCCTGAAACATGCCAAAGCAACACAAATAGCCATTTCGCTGGACTATAGCTCAGAGGATGTTTTTATACTTTCCGTCAGGGATAACGGCATGGGCTTTAACATGGAGGAAAAAAGAAACTCACTTTCTCCTATGAGTGGCGTGGGCTTAAAAAGTATGCTGAACCGGGCGAAACTGATCGGGGCAAAAATGGAGTTTACGTCAGAACCGGGAAACGGTACCTTTGTTCAAATGAAGCTACCCATGATGGCACTTAAAGAAGCATAAGGAAAACGCGCATCATATTATGGCAGACAGCACAAAAAAAATTGAGGTAGCTATTGTAGACGATCACACCCTTTTACGGAACGCCTTAGCTAAGCTGATTGACTCATTTGAAGATTTTTCTGTTCTTTTTCAGGCAGAAAACGGGGAAGAATTAAAAGAAAAACTAAGCCGGAAGCTGATACCCGATATCATTTTACTGGATGTGAACATGCCCGGCATGAACGGTTTTGAAACCGCAGAATGGTTGTTCAGGAATCATCCCCAGGTCAGGATACTGGCCTTGTCCATGTTCAGCGATGAAAATACCATCATCCGTATGCTGAAATTAGGCGCCAAGGGCTACATTATGAAGACTGCCGAGCCGGAAGAGCTGCAACTGGCATTAAATTCGGTCATGGAAAAAAACTTTTACCTCTCCGAATATATCACCGGTAAAATAGTTGGCGGGCTGAATAAAAATATGGAACACCCGGATGAGCTGGCGCTCAGCGATAAAGAGGTGGAATTTTTAAAATATTCCTGTTCTGATTTGTCATATAAAGAAATAGCTGAAAAAATGTATGTCAGTACGCGCCGCGTGGAAGATTACCGGAACGCCTTATTTGAGAAACTGAAAGTCCGGTCAAGGGTAGGACTGGTAATATATGCCGTTAAAAACGGGATCTTTGAGATATAGCTAAAAATCAATTGCATCTACCCGGATAGCCAGCTCTCCCGATATATTACATCGCAGCACCAACTTGTCCATAAACGGATATATGCCGATTACCTGCATAGCATTTACCGCACCGGAAGAAGACACGGATCTTTGCCATTGCCGGTTAAATTGTGTATTCACTTTGGTCATCAGCGAATCGGTGTATGCGGTAATATCAAAAACAGAATAGTGATTTAAAGTATTAATTATTCTCCGGTTAAAAAGCCATTTTGCCGTCCGGATCAACATGTCCCTTGTCCGGATATCGTAATCAATATCCCGGATCTCAATATGATTTTTCTCCCGGTTGAAATAGGGCTTACCCGTAAGATACATCGTTCCCTGATCCGGCCCCGAAAATTCAATTTTTATAATAAGCCTTTCATTGTGTACACCATATATTTCGCACCGTTCAATAATGATATACTTCCCGATCTTTTCCATATCTATCCTTTTATGGTATAGCTGCCGGGTGAGTAACTGACTTAAAGAATCGTAATCCATTACAGCGTCCACAAACAGGTTGAACCCTTTTCTCTCACTGAAATCGCTGATGAGAGGTACCACGGTTTTATAAGAAGGCGCCGGTGAAAAGCTGATCTGCGGCCGGGCAGAAATGCCAACAGAGATGGTAAGCGTATCATTTCGGGCATAAAGCGTGCTCAGCCTGAGCTTCCCGGGGTTAACCTGTAAATATCCCATATCGAACAAGGGTATATTCGTGTTAAGCATATCCCATAGTTGCTGGAACTGAGGACGCAGGTTCACCCGGTTCAATGAATCACTGATTTCCTTACCCGCCTCATCTAACTGTATTTTCAGCTGATCCATTACTAACGGCGTAATATCATGTCTCCAAAAACATACCGTACATTTATCCAACGGCCGGGGTTCCAGCGGCTGTACATTTACCACTACATTATAATTATCTTTCAGGCCCAGCACCGCCTTATATCCTATATCTACCCGGCGTTCTCCTTCGTTTAACCCGCAGGTACAGGTGGGCGACCATGGCGTTACCGGCACCCGGTTACTTCCCGTTCCGGTACAGATCCGCTGAGCGCCTGCGATAATATAACTACCCGTAAAATTGAAATTGACCGTATTGGCCTGTGCAGAAATACTAAGTGGCCCACGCTTAAAACGATACATATAGCGGGTATCGCAATTCACTACTTCAAAATCATTCGGCCAACCCGGAGAATGATACACCGCCTGAACATTTTTATCCGCCATTTCATATAAAGGCCTTAGGTTAATACGCAGGGGTATATCTATTTCACTAAACGGTAAACTATCCATCTTAAAATAAGAGCTGCCTAAAACAGGTTTATCGGGGACAATCTTTTTTGAGCAGGCAGTAAAAAATAAAACAGAAACAAAGAAAAGCGTATATGGTTTTATTGACAAATACAGCATAATGGTGAGCGTAAAGATAGGTAAAGGTTCAATTGCCTCACCCGGATTCACTTATAATTCACGCAGAACAACGGGTGTTTTGAGCCGGCTTTTTATCTGAAATTTCCAAAAAGGGACTGCCATTTTTGCACTTTTTGTTGTGATGGCATAATGCTTGACAGACAGGTAATGACTTATAACCTTAAAAGGAAATTTATATTATGGGAAAAATAATAGGTATAGATTTAGGTACAACGAATAGCTGCGTTGCCGTTATGGAAGGCAACGAACCTGTGGTTATAGCTAACGATGAAGGTCGCCGTACAACACCTTCTGTTGTTGCCTTTATGAAAAATGGGGAACGTAAAGTAGGTGACCCGGCTAAAAGACAGGCAATTACCAACCCGGTAAATACCATAATGTCAGTTAAGCGTTTTATGGGACGACGTTATGACGAAGTGGGTGAAGAAATTAAGCACTGGAGCTACAAAGTGGTAAAAGGTGACAATAATACGGTTCGTATTGACATTGATGGCAGGCTATATACCCCGCAGGAAATTTCTGCAATGACCCTTCAAAAAATGAAAAAAACTGCAGAAGATTACCTGGGGCAGGAAGTAACCGAAGCTGTTATTACTGTTCCGGCTTATTTTAATGATGCCCAGCGGCAGGCTACCAAAGAAGCAGGCGAAATTGCCGGGTTAACCGTAAGGCGTATTGTAAATGAACCTACGGCGGCTGCATTGGCTTATGGACTGGACAAAAAGCATAAAGATGAAAAAATTGCCGTATTTGATCTCGGAGGCGGGACCTTCGATATCTCCATCCTGGAATTAGGTGACGGGGTATTTGAAGTAAAGTCTACCAACGGTGATACCCACCTGGGTGGAGATGATTTCGATAAAGTGATCATAGACTGGCTGGCCGATGAATTTAAAAAAGAAGAAAACATTGATCTCAGGAAAGATCCAATGGCTTTACAACGCTTAAAAGAAGCCTCGGAAAAAGCTAAGGTTGAATTGTCTTCTTCCAGTGAAACAGAAATCAACCTGCCTTACATTACAGCAGTAGACGGGGTTCCCAAGCATTTAGTTAAAAAAATTACCAGGGCTAAATTTGAGCAATTGTCAGACAGCCTGCTGGAAAGATGCCTGAAACCCTGCGAACAGGCATTAAAAGATGCCGGGCTCAGCACTTCCCAGATTGACGAAGTAATTTTAGTTGGGGGAAGTACCCGTATTCCGAAAGTACAGGAAATAGTAGAAAAATTCTTCGGGAAAAAACCCAACAAGGGGGTTAACCCGGATGAAGTAGTAGCCGTAGGCGCAGCCATACAGGGCGCCGTATTAACAGGTGAAGTAAAAGACGTGCTGCTGCTTGACGTAACGCCGCTCTCCCTCGGTATAGAAACTATGGGCGGTGTAATGACACGGCTGATTGATTCTAATACCACCATCCCGACCAAGAAATCCGAAGTCTTTTCAACAGCATCCGATAACCAGCCGGGTGTACAGATTCATGTTCTGCAGGGCGAAAGACCAATGGCCTCCCAAAATAAGAGTCTCGGTATGTTTAATTTAGACGGTATACCGCCGGCTCCGCGGGGTGTACCTCAAATTGAAGTGATATTTGATATTGACGCCAACGGGATTCTAAACGTTACCGCAAAAGACAAAGGCACAGGAAAAGAGCAAAAAATACGGATTGAAGCCGGTAGCGGGTTAAGTAAGGAGGAAGTGGAAAAAATGAAGGCGGAAGCAAAGGCCAATGAATCAGCAGATAAGGAAGCCCGTGAGAAAGTAGATAAAGTGAACCAGGCCGACAGTCTTATCTTCCAGACTGAAAAGCAGCTTAAAGAATTTGGAGATAAAATACCGGCAGACAAAAAAGGCCCTATAGAAGAAGGACTGAACAAATTAAAAGAAGCCCATAAACAACAGGATATTACGGGTATTGATGCAGCAATGGCAGCGCTCAATACCGCCTGGACGGCAGCTTCTGAAGAAATATACAAAGCCCAGCAGTCCGGAGCAGGCGCCAGTGACACCGCCGCACATCAGCAGGAACACCAGGGCGCCCAGGCAGGAGAAGATAACGTTACAGATGCCGAATTTGAAGAAGTGAAATAACCCGGACTGGCACAACCGGTAAAAAGTGTAATGGGGCCGACTAAAAACATCATGCACAATGATGACTTTTTTAGTCAGCCCCATTTATTTTATTACTACGCTATTGCAAACGATAGGCGGCTACACTGTTTTTCCAGAAAGTGGGTACATACACCACCCTGTTTACCGGATCGTAACCGATATCTGCCGTATTGATCTTTTGTTCCCGGGTATCTAACAAATGTTCTTTCCTGCCATCGGCATACACATACCATATTGAACCGGCCCAGCAGGAAACAATAAAATCACCATTCCCTACAGCTTCAATACCGTCTGTTCCCCCTTCCATCCCATCGGTTATTAATGTTAAGCTACCGGTTTTTTCGTGCTTATACAATCCCCCTGCATCAGTCAGGTACAGATCACTTCCAACCACCAGCACGCCATTGGGTCCTTTCAGATTTTCAATGACCACACTTGCTTTTCCTTTTTCTATACGATGTATTTTTTTAGTCTGCGAATCCGATACATAAATAACTCCTTTCGGACTTATGCTGATATCATTTAAGCCTTTGGCTCCGTCTATCGCAATGCGTTGTATTACCTCCCCTTTTGCAATATCAATCACCACAACCACATCAACATCTGCCACGTAAAGCTTACCACCATAAATACCCATCCCTTTGGGAGCATTTAAACCGGTAACCCATTCGGATGCAATGATTTTTCCGTCAAGTGCTACCTTTCCTATCGAACCTATCCCATCCTTACCCCAGGGCTGACCGTCAATATTAGCCGTATACAAGATTTTTTTACGCGCATCATAACGTACGGATTCAGGCACCTTTAACAGCGTATCGGTTTCCCATATTTTTATCAGCTTATGTTCCTGCGATTGGACGCTGCCATAAGGCAGGATAAAACTAAAAACAAGGACGCTTAAAAAAGAAGGCTTCATGTTCAAAATGGTTTATATTTTTTTGAATAGGCTTTAACAAAAGCGGGGTACACAGAACCCTTGTCAAATATAACCAATACATCCTTATTATGCTCTTGTCAGCTCATTATTTACCGTCCTCCATATCCCTAACGGGTTACCATTTTTCAGCTCGTCCGGCAACAGGCTGTCTGGCCAGTTCTGGAAGCATAACGGCCTTGAAAACCTTTTTATCCCGTCCGCACCAACAGAAGTGAACCGTGCATCGGTAGTTGCCGGAAAAGGACCGCCATGCTGCATGCTCAGGCAGACTTCCACCCCGGTTGGTACGCCATTGATTATGATCCTGCCACAATTATGCTTAACCGTTTCCACCAATAGCAGGTTATCCTGTATATCCTCTTCTGTCGCCATCAACGTGCTGGTCAGCTGCCCTTCCATCTGCGCTGCCACAGCAAGCATTTCACGCAGGTCTTTACATTTAACTACGAGCGAATAGGGACCAAACACCTCCTGATGAAGCACCGGGTTATTTAAAAAAGCCCGGCCCGTTACCGAAGCAATAGTTGGTATAGCCTGGTTTTCTTCCGGTTGTTGTTGTGAAATGGCAATGATATTAACCTCATCCTGCTCCAGTGCCTTCGAGCGGTTGGTAACAAATGCCTGTGCTATGCCGGGATGCAGCATGGTGGCAGGTGCTGCCCGTTCAATTTCTTTCCCCAGCGCTGTTATGAATTGTTGAAGATCTGCATTATCTATACCCATGATCAGTCCCGGGTTGGTACAGAACTGTCCGGCGCTGAGCGTGATGGATCCGGCATATAGCTTAGCCATTTCAACAGGAGACTCAGCAAGTTTCCCCGGAAGCAGGTATACCGGGTTAATGCTGCCCATTTCTGCAAAAACAGGTATGGGCACCTTACGCCGGGCAGCCTGGTCGAACAGGGCTTTACCACCGGCATAAGAGCCGGTAAATCCTACGGCACGGGTGCGGTCATGCATTACCAGGTTTTCTCCTACCTCAAATCCCGTCCCATGCAGATGGGCAAATATTCCTTCAGGCATGTTGCATTGCGCAGCCGCTTTTTTAATGCAGTCTGCCACTATTTCAGAGGTCCGCGCATGCGCGGGATGAGCCTTTACAATAACGGGACAGCCGGCAGCCAAAGCACAGGCGGTATCGCCCCCGGCGGTAGAATAAGCAAAAGGGAAATTGCTGGCTCCGAATACCACTACAGGTCCCAGGGGCACCCTCATTTTCCGGAGATCGGGTTTAGGATTATCATGATGGTCAATAGGTCTATCAATGCTTGCTTCCAGCCAGTTACCCTGTTCACAGGCATCAGCGTAACTGTTCAGTTGAAACAGGGTTCTTGTTAATTCACTTTTCAATCGTGCTTCAGGCAGGTTAGTCTCTTTCATTGCAACGGGAATAAGTGTTGTACTTATCGCTCCGAGTGCTGCAGCTATGGTACGCATAAAATCAGCTCTCTGTCTTAGCGTATATGTTCTGTAGGAAATAAATGCAGACCACGATTGTTCCATTACCCTATTGATCTCTTCCGGGGTGGCATCCTTAAATATTGACATAACAAATGTATTATGAGATTAGACTATTCATTTTTTACAAATTTCGCCAATCTTTAAAGATTATCCCCATTATCTAAATTCTGTATCTTCGCCGCCATGGAAAAAAGTGCAAAGAAACCGGTTGTAATGAGTGGTATCCGGCCAACAGGGATACTGCATTTGGGCAGTTATTTCGGAGCATTACAGAATTATATACGCATGCAGGATGAATATGAATGTTACTTTATGGTAGCTGACCTGCATTCCCTCACCACGCATCCCGATACCAAAAGTCTGAGAGCAAATGTGCTCCATGTAATATCGGAACATTTAGCCTGCGGACTTGATCCGGATAAAGTGGCTCTATATTGCCAGAGCGCGATACATGAAACATCTGAACTTTACTTTTATCTCAATACACTGGCATATAAAGGGGAGTTGGAAAAAACGACCACCTTTAAAGATAAAGCCCGTTTGCAACCGCAGAATATCAATGCGGCATTATTAACCTATCCCTCCCTGATGGCCGCTGACATATTGTTGCATCGTGCACTGTACGTACCTGTTGGTAAAGACCAGGAACAGCACCTGGAAATGGCAAGAAATTTCGCCACCCGGTTTAATCACCGCTACGGCGAGATATTTCCCGGTCCGCTTGCATTTAATTTCGGAGCCGCGCTGGTAAAAGTACCGGCATTAGACGGCTCCGGGAAAATGAGCAAGAGTGAAAACCAGAACGCAACCTTATACCTGTCTGATGATGATGCCCTCATCCGGAAAAAAGTAATGAAGGCAAAGACAGATGAAGGACCAAAAGTACCGGGAACCCCCATGCCGGATTATATTGAAAACCTGTTTCACCTGTTACAGCTTGTCAGTACCACCGAAGTGTATGAAAAGTTTGTAACGGATTACAATCAGTGTTCCATTCGCTATGGTGACCTGAAAAAACAATTAGCCGAGAATATGGTACAGTTTATTGCACCTATACGCGAAAAAGCAATAGTCATACGCAATAATGAAAGCTATATGCAAGAAGTGATGGAGAAAGGCGCTGCCAAAGCAGGAGAAAGCGCTAAAAAAACGATGCAGCTTGTACGTGATGCGATCGGAGTAAAATATTTTTAAGAAAAAAGCAAGGTGCCGGCCTAATACAATTAAAATTATCTACCTTGAAGAATCGCATAATTCTGCTGTCCCTCATTTCAAATTTTGAATTTTATCGTAATGGCGAAAAGTAAAAAACCCAAGCATATTGCAGTAGCAGGGAATATAGGAGCAGGGAAAACCACCCTTACAGAAATGCTGAGTAAGCATTACCGCTGGATACCCCAGTTTGAAGACATAGATCACAACCCTTACCTCTATGATTTTTATGAAGATATGCCCCGCTGGAGCTTTAACCTCCAAATATATTTCTTAAATAACCGGCTAAAGCAACTGCTTGAAATACAAAAAGGTAATGAAACAGTTATACAGGACAGAACCATCTATGAAGACGCGCATATTTTCGCTCCCAACCTCCACGAGATGGGGCTGATGAGCAAAAGAGATTTTGATAACTATTTCCGTTTTTTTGAAACATTGCAAAAGATGGTTAATCCACCCGACCTGCTTATTTACCTAAAGGCATCCGTACCTACGCTGGTAGGGCAAATTCAAAAAAGGGGAAGGGAATATGAAGAGAATATACGCTTAGATTACCTGAAACGGCTGAATGAGTTTTACAATAAATGGATTGACCATTACCAGGAAGGTCCCCTGCTGGTGATTGATATTGACAAAAATAAATTCCCGGAAAATGAAGAACACCTGGGAGAGATCATCCATAAGATTGATACGAAGCTGTATGGACTATTTTGACCGCACTCGCCAAAGCCACCAAATCATAAATCACAGGCCATATCAATCCGGCAAATAAAAAGGTACGCTGTAGCTATACAGATACTCCATGTTCCGGTTGTGCGAAACAGCAGGCTCCCATTCTTTAACAGTCTTCAGCAGCCTCACCACTTCCTCCTGGAGCAACACATGAGCTTCATTTGTGAAATTGATATTCGTAAGCCGGCCTTCTTTGGTAATAAGAAATTCAAACGCCACAACTCCCTCAATCTCCTTTTTTAACGCCTCATTTGGGTATAACAAATGCTCTATAATGAATGCCTCAAAATTATCGGCACCCTGAGGACAGGGCTTCTTTTCTATCCGGCAATTACTTCCCGTTTGAACACCCAGGGTGTCAAAGCAGGAAAGATCCTGCAATTTGTTATCCTTATACCATTCCATCGTTGCCGGATGACCGTTAGAATGATACCAATGCCACAATCCATCGGGAGCCCCGTAATTATAACTGCCTGATGATTCTATCTGACCATTTGAATACCAGGTTTTCCATAAACCGGTACGCACTTGTTGCCGGATAAACCCCGAATCACCTAACTGCCCGTTGCTATACCACGACATATATATACTATCTGCCTGGTTATCGGTAAAGGAGGTAAAAGCCCGCCTGTTACCATTAGGATAATAAAGCGTATACAGCCCCTGTTTAACCTTTAATTTTTTATCCTTGTACAGCCCCCGCATGATTACATTGCCATCAGGGTAAAATGCTACCGCTTCCCAGTTGTCTCCCTGTGCTGTTATTGTTCCTGTATAAACGCCCAACTTTTTTGTAGTCAGGGAGAGTTCTTCATCAAAATAACAGGAGGTGGTTTCCTGGGCCTGTCCGTAAAAAAAGGAAACAACAAAAAGCAAAAGCATACCGCACTTCATACTATAAAAATAGCTAAACGGATTGATTATACAGGTAAAGAAGAATGCAAACGCATTTAATAGCAAACCGTTGTCAAAGATATTAATATAGAGATATATGATCTTTACTTCAAGGTAAAAGAGATGCGGACTTTGAAATTGGCTAATCATTTGAGTGATGCCGGGTTGAAGAAAAAGCTATCCGCTTCGTCCGGCAAGCCGGAGTTTAGCAGCCGGAAAAAAAGATGCCTCGTCCCCAACGCCGGCCGAACATTCGGAGCTTAAATGGTCAATAGCACAAACATCTTCAACCAAACCGGTAGTTGTCTTTTTTGAAGAAGAGGGTTGCTTTGGTAGAATAAGCGGGGAAATATATTGCCGGGTAAAAAACATTCCGGGCTATTTACCACGAAAGCTCAAAAGTAAACACAGATAATCATATACTTTATTGTTTCTATCAAAAAAAATTAATGTGCTGTGTATACATTGCTATATGCTATAATAACAACAGCTAACAATATGGTAATTAAGGCAGCATACATAAGCTGTCTTGGCTTTCCGTTGATTCCTTTCCACTCCCCGCCCCAAAAACCAACCAGTTGATTTCCTATAATCTGGGAGGTTTGCTGAATAGCGAAGCCTACCGAAGCTCCTAACGCACCTAAAAGCAGCATTCCTTTTCCCATTAATACTATCGAAAAAATAAACTGAACCCCTACAATAGCTCCATATAAAATTTCGGAGCTACTTGAAAAAAAGGGGGTTAATGTTTTGCGCCGTACCATCAAATAAAATGCATAACATACATTGATCAATGCTCCACCCGCTATTGCAAGAGCCCATACCGAGAAGCTTTGTATAACCGGCGATCCCCCTACTGCTTCTACGGCTTTGGCGACCGGTGATTGCCCATATACGAACGCAAGGGAAATGCCACTTGATAGTATCCCTGCTACAACAGCCAGCAATAACCCTTTCAGGAACCCGCCTTTATAGCTTATACCTTCATGCCTTGTTTGTTCGCCCTTCATTATCTTTTCTCTTGCAAGACCTGCTTTTGTTATTAAGACAATCCCTATTATCATCACCAGGAGCCCTGTTAATATTATTCCACCTACCGGTGAAAACAGGTCAGGCGCATTGGCAAACAATCCGCTTCCTTTTATCAGCATTGGCATCAGCACCCCTACACTCATTCCGAGCGCAGACAAAGTAGCGCCCGTAATAGCTGCCCCAATGCGAATAACGCACACCAGATATAAAACGTTTGCCACACCCCAGCTAATAGATAACAGGTTTGCAATTATCAGCGGCTTAACCCCCACCGATTGTATGATCGCACCTGCTGACGGGACTTTAAGGAGAAAGACGGACCAGGGTACAATGATTAGTCCTGTAAGCATTGATACGAACAGAAAATGTTCAAAATGAAAATTCCTGATCCTTTTTACAGGCCATGCAATGGTACCCGTACCAAGCCCGGCCACTATTACCAGTGTCAT
This sequence comes from Chitinophagaceae bacterium, assembly GCA_023957155.1. GTDB lineage: Bacteria > Bacteroidota > Bacteroidia > Chitinophagales > Chitinophagaceae > Agriterribacter. Next base: position 291,318 of record JAMLHK010000003.1, read on the forward strand.
TCCTATGAATAAAGCGTATGTCATCAAAAGTCTCGGTTAAAGCCGCTCACCCAACCTCCATCCACTACAATATTATGTCCGTTAATATAGGAGGAAGAGTCAGACGCTAAAAAAAGTACTGTGTCTGCAATTTCTTCTGCTTCGCCCGGTCTGGACAAAGGGATAAAAGAGAGTATCCTGCTTGCCAGATCGCTCTTGTCATTCTCATCATCATAAAATAACTGGCGTGTAACATCGGTAATAGTGGATCCCGGAGATACGCTATTCACTCTTATACCAAAAGGCGCTAACTCACAAGCCATGGCTTCCGACATTTTTATGATAGCCGCTTTTGCAGCAACAAAGCCAATTTGCAGCCGCAGCGCAACAACACCGGCAACAGAAGCAATATTAATAATATTTCCATGACGCTGTGAGATCATGGTCTTTGCAGCAGCCTTGCAACAATAAAAAGTACCACTAAGATCTACATTTATCAAACGGTGCCAGGTATTGTTGGGATACCTGTCAATAGTTACCCGTTCTTCCGGGAGAATTCCGTTTACACCAGCGTTGTTCACCATAATATGTAATATCCCAAAATGCCGGATTGTGCTACTGATTAAACCCTCCACCTGCGCAGGATCGCTGATATCGCACGGGATAAAAACAGCCCGTTTTCCTAATTCTTCAGCTACCTGTTTTCCCTTTTCCTCGTTGATATCCGAAATTACAACTGAGGCGCCGGCCACATACAGCTTCTCTGCAATAGCTTTCCCAATACCACCTGCAGCTCCAGTAACTACAGCTACCTGCTTATCAAAATTATATTTTGCTGTCATCCTTTTACAGTTCAACTATTTTATGAAGACCTAATTTTCCGGCGCTATATATCCCACTACCTCTCCTATTGCTACTGTTGAGCCATTCTCCCTTAAGACCTTCAGCTTACCGCTGACTTCTGCTTCTAATGCAACATTTGATTTCTCACTCTCAAACTCCAAAAGCTCTTCTCCTTTGCAAACAATATCTCCCGAACGTTTATACCATTGTGTAATTTGCACCTCTGTAATAGTCAGTCCAATATTGGGTATAGCTACAGGAACGGCTCCTGCAACGAATTGACTGGAAGGATCTGATTGTGCAATATATTTCTGTTCATCAGCACCGCCAGAAGATAAACCGGCAATGGAAGAGTCGTCTACATTACTTACCGCCAGTATTTTCATCGGTTTAGGTCTTCCGGCCAACACATCTTTAACAGCTTCTTTTACTTTATCAACGCTGATCCCCACAGCAGTTTCCAGAGCGGGGCTAAACGGCTGTGGCACCGACCCCTGATTAAGCCTTCCAACGGGTGCCTTGAGTTTATCGAAAGCAACCCCCACAATTTGCGCAGCAATTTCTGCGCTAAAAGAACAGATGCTATAGGACTCCTCTACAATGAGAAGGCGTCCCGTCTTTTCCAGACTCATCCTTATAGCTGCTAAGTCCAATGGAACAATAGTGCGAAGATCCAGCAGTTCGCAAGACAGTCCTTCTTCTTTTAACTGCTTTACTGCCGTTGTGGCTGTGAGTACCGGCAGCCCAAAACTTACAATTGTAATGTCTGTTCCGGATTCTACGAGACGCGCCTTCCCAAAAGGTACAAGATGCTCTTTTTGCGGAACATGTCCTTTGGTAGCAAAAAGAGCCTTAGGCTCCAGGAAGATTACTGGATCACCGGCACGAAGGGCCGTTTTAATAAGCCCCTTGGCATCTGCAGGTGTAGAGGGAATAACCACAATAAGACCGGGTATATGTGCCCATACGGGATGAAACGTGCCGCTATGTTGTGGTCCCGCCTGTTTTATTTGTCCGGCTCCTGCCCGGATCACCATGGGCACATTAATTTGTCCATTACTTATGTAACGAAGCTTGCTTGCCTGGTTAACAATCTGGCTCGCCGCTTCAAAAACAAAATCAGCATACATCAGGTCTGCAACCGTTCTGCAACCAGTAGCAGACGCTGCAGCAGCAGCGCCGGTGAATGCAGATTCACAGATGGGTGTATCAATTACACGACCATCACCGAATTCCTGCCAGATATTTTTTGTATGACCAAAACTTCCTCCGCGTTCTCCGATACCTTCTCCCAGGTAAAGTATATTAGGATCCCTACGCATCTCTTCCATAATACCATCCCTTACCGCTGTCAGCCAGCTTTGTAAGGACGTTTCCGCCGTTAGAGATGGCTGCTGCAGGGCACTCGATGGGTTTACCGGGAATTGATAACAGTGGTCATTAACTGTTTCTTTATCGGGAAAAGGCGCGTTCCGGGCAAATTCTACCGATGTCCTTATCCTGTCTTCGATATTAACGCCTGCTGATGCTATTTCCTCAGGTGTAATCCCCTCTTTGAGGAGATACGCTTCATACCGCTTAATCGGGCAACGGCTTTTCCATTCTTCTACCTCTGCCAAACTGCGATATACACCGGCAACAACGTCGCCCTCATAATGACCAACAGTACGGTAGGTTGATGCTTCTATCAAGGTAGGGCCTCCTCCTGATCGAGCTTTCAATACAGCTATTTCCATAACACGATGCACAGCCAGCACATCATTCCCATCTACCCTTACTCCCTCGATCCCATAAGCGGCGGCTTTCCCGGCAATAGAAATATTTTTTCCGGCTATGGCATACGGAGTACAGGTAGCATACAAATTGTTTTCGCAAACAAAAATTACCGGGGTATTCCGCATAGCAGCCAACCCTATTGATTCGTGAAAAGATGCATGATTAACAGCACCATCTCCAAAAAATGCAACTGCAACATTATCCCGTCCCCGCTGCACTTCACTCATCCCCAATCCTACTGCCAACGGCAACCCTCCCCCAACCAATCCATTGGTTCCGAAAACCCCGTCCTTTAATGAATACAAATGCATTGATCCTCCGCGTCCACCATTGCATCCGGTCACTTTTCCGTAAAGCTCAGCCAGTGCTTCGCTTACATTCAGCCCTTTTGCCAACGCATGTCCATGTCCGCGATGTGTACTTGTAATCCAATCTGTTTTACGAAGTTGATGGCATATCCCCACCGCTACCGCTTCCTGTCCTATACAAAGATGAATAAATCCAGGGATCTCCCCTTTTTTAAAATTTTCCTGGGCAACGGTCTCGAATTTCCTGATGAGCAGCATTTCTTCATAAAACGATAATAATTCTTTTTTTGAAAAAATCGTACTGGATGTTTCTTTTGACATATTATAAATCTGTTCGTTCATTTTATTGCTACATTGATTTCATTTGGAACTACCGGGTTAGACAACATTTCACCCCTTAACCCTCTTGCTATTTCCTCCGCTGCTTTTCGCTGTAGCTGCGGTATGCTATTGCTGCTATACCACGCTACATGCGACGAAAGCAAAAGATTGGGACAGTGTAGTAACGGGGAACTTTTCGGAAGCGGTTCTTCTTCAAACACATCAAGTGCAGCTCCCCACAACTTATTTGCTGATAATGCCCGGACCAGGGCCTGCATGTTTATAAGTCCGCCACGGGATGTATTCACCAGCAAAGCGGATGATTTCATTTTTGATAACGTAACATCATTGATAAAATGCCTTGATGTGCCGGTGAGCGGAAGATGCAAGCTCAGTATATCCGCCTCTGCAAATAACTCGGCTAACCCCACCGGCATCACATTAGCTTCTTCCATCACGGCCCCGGAAATATAAGGGTCATATGCTTTTACCCGAAAACCCAGCGCATTTGCCTTTTCCGCAACTGTCCGTGCGATACGGCCAAAACCGGCCAGACAAAAGTTCATTTTATGAAAAGGCAATACCGGCCGGGGCAAAACGATATTCCATACGCCGTTCCGGACATACCGGTCTACCTCGGTAACCTGCCGTAAAGAAGATAGTGCCAATGCAAGCGTATGATTGGATACTTCCTCAATACAATAATCCGGGACATTGCATACAGGAATCCCTTTTTGAGCGGCGGCTTTCAAATCAATATTGTCTACACCAATTCCATAGCGTACAATAATTTTACACTGACGGAGGCAGCTTATTAAGGTGGCGTTTATGGGAGCCCATTGAACAAGCAGAGCATCGGCCAGAGCTGACTTCTCACACAATTCAGCTTCATCACTCCAACTTATAAGCTCCAAGCGTCCTAAATCCTTCAGCACTCCTTTTTCAGGATCCAGGCTTGGAAATCCACTATCTGTTACTACAATACGATAAGACATTCGATAACTCTTTATTACCTTCATTATTTTTTAATCATCAACATCTCTCCCGGCGCCATCACCCTGGCGTGTATTTCGTGCGGGAGCTTTTTTGCTTCAATAAGAAAAGTAGCAGGATCTCCCAACCCTCCCTCAGCTACATGCTCCAGGAACATCCAAAAATGAGTCGCAATTACAATACGGGGCTTTACAAGTGCAGCCAGCCTACAGGCTTCTATCGCATTCATATTCCCAAACTGTCCGTTTATAGGAGCAAGCATTACATCTATATCCAAAGGCAGGCAAGGAAGTATTTCGGCCGGGCAATAACATGTATCTCCCGCGTGGTAAATCTTAATGCCGCTGATTTCAATTAGAAATCCAACCGCCTCAGGCGCAAGTTCACCGTGATCTGCATAGACCGCCGTTATAAGCAGTTCACCTGTATTCCAGGCTTCACCTTTTTCTAATATAACACAACGTTCCGGAGCAATACCAGATTCATCATAGTGCACCTTGCAATCAGGAGCTCCTACAAACGTTGTTTTACTGTTTCTGGCTATAACAGGGAGGATATCCAGATCGAGATGATCTATATGAGAATGGGTTGATAACCAAAAGTCCGCGTTGCACGCCGAAGCCTCTATTACCGGAGGTATCATACGCTTAAACCCAAACATTCTTTCAGCCGCATCAGACAGGTAGGCATCGATAATTATCAGCTTACCACTGGCTGCTTTTATAGCAAACCCCGCCTGCCCAAGGTAAAAAAGAGCCAGCTCACCGTTCTGAAGCAGCGTATTATTTATTTTATCAATTAATGGAATCATTTTCTAGTCGTTTATAAACCCGGAACATATCCTCCGCCCAAACGCAGACCGGTATCCTTAAATCCTTCACTGAAAGACATCCAGGAAGTGGTTCCCCCATCTACCACGATGGTTTGTCCTATTATATATCTGGCATCGTCAGAAGCGAGGAATACGATAGTTTTTGCAATATCAAGCGGTGAGCCTTCAAAACCACATGGAATGAGTTTTCCCAAGCCAGTCAACTCGTCTTCCTTTGCAGCCTTATAATGGTTCTCTACGGGTACCGCTCCGGGGGCAACAGCATTGATCCTAATTCCCCGTGGTGCCAACTCAATTGCCAGTTCTCGTGTGTGGGCAATGATAGCTCCCTTGGTACCGGCATACACAGAATGTCCTTTACATGCTCTTATTCCATGAACAGATGCCAGATTGATAATAGTACCTCCTCCTGCAGCTTCCATTACAGGCACGATAGTTTGCATAATGAAAAACTGAGCCCGTACATTCACGTTGTAAAGTGTGTCGAACTGCTCCGGCGTTACTTTATCAAACTCCAGCGTCATGGTAATGCCGGCATTGTTCACCAATATATCAATGCCTCCCAGAAATCCGGCTGCCTCCCGCGCCAGCCGGATGGATTCTTCCGCCCCCTGCAGGTCTGCTTTTATTGCAGTTGCCACTCCTCCAAGCCGCCGTATCTCCTGCACTGCTGAGTTTGCACTTTCATCACTATGTGCATAGTGGAGTACTACCTGAGCCCCTTCGCGCGCAAATTCTAACGCGGTCTCCCTGCCCAGTCCGGTTCCGGCGCCGGTTACCAACACTTTTTTTCCTTCCATCTTTTTTGACATAATCAACTCTGTTTATATGTTTACCTGCAAGCTCCACGTATAGATACCACGTGCATTTACTTTACTGATCTGTCCGTATTGCCTGGCAACATCGGGCCGGTCAAAACAAACGGTACATGGTTCTACAAAGAGGTTATAAAGTCCATCCCATCCATTTTCATTCACCAGCAAACCCAGATAAGGCACCGTTTCAGAGGAAAAAGAAATGGTAAGCAATTTCCCATCCGGGTATATAAGCCTGCACCAACCTTTTTCCAGTTTATCAGAAAAATAAAACTTTTCAAATCCCCTTTCCGAAGCTGATCTCATAATATCTGCCCTGTATACTTTTTTATCTTTGTCCTTCTGAAAAGGCCAGCCTACCGTTTCACCATATTCCCTCCCGCTGGCGCTAAGTACAGATACCGCTTCTTTGCAATCCGGAGGCAGCTCAATTCGCAGTCCTTCCACTGCATTGATCATAAAGTGTCCTGCCCAGAGGAATTCAAAATCAGACTCGCTGTTATTAAAAAGCTTATACGTCCATTGAAGTCCATTGTCTCCTGTAAGGCTTACCATTTTTTTTAACAGGTATGGATATCTTATGCCATTGACCTCCATCTCCAGCATATTTTCTAAAATGCGATACGTCCAGGGAAGTGACCATACTTCGCCATGATCTGACATCTTTACTCCCTTCCATGGCGGTAATTGATATTCACATGCATCTATAGTCGGAAACATATCATCAAAACCACTGCATTCGCCCTCAGTATAAATCCCGTCAAACGGTTGATCCCTGTAAATACCATTGGAACGTTGTACCATATATTCATATCCTGTCAGTTTATCTATCAGCGAGATTAATTTTCCTCCGGGGCTGGGAATAAACTCCGCTCTTATTTTACTATTCTCAAGAACAACACTGTTTTTGTTCTTGTATTTTGACAGGCTGATACTCATGGGTGCATCGCTATTTGAACTGTTTTTAAATGAATCGTCCGTTCCCTTATTTATGTGCAAATTATTCAGTTACTACCAGCCTCATTTGCCAGGGGTCTACAAACGGTATTATAAATTTTTCATAGGGTCCATCTGTTCCCGAAGATGAAACAGATGTTTCCTTGGCCCCCATATCATATACCCGGATCTTTTTACTTTTTGTTCGCAACATAAGCGTTACATTTTCAGCAGGATCAAACGAAGAATTGGTAAATGCCAGGGCAGTTTTTCCATCCACCGGCTCCCGCACCCAAAGATTTATTTTATGATAGGAACCAATATACCCCGGAAGCCGGTCGCCGGACAACCACCTGAAAACTGATTTCATCTGGGCACTCCTGGAAAGATTTTCCTGGAATGTCCAGGGATAATACCCCGAGACGCAAATACGCCCTCCTTTTTTATTCTCAAATATGCCCATTGCAATTACTCCTGTCACCTTTCCACTATAATCAATAAGGCGACTTAAGGATTGAGCCTTGTTATCGGTTGCTTTTAGCGTAAAAGCGCTGGATTTATAAAACGACTGGCGACAATCACGTTCTCTGCCGGCAAAGTCTTTATTTAACGGATGGTCTGTGAGTTTTTCTATCTGATCTTTGTCTTCTGACTTCACAACCTCAAATCCTGTAAGTTCGCCAAAGCCCATATCATTTATTTGTTGCAACGCTTCTGCATCCATATACACAGGCGTTGAAAGCAGTTTTTCAATTTCTTCGCGAGACATGGCGAATATACTGTTACCGGAAAGCATTGTTACCGCCGGATCCTTATTTGAATAAGCGGCAGGCATTCCTATATCGTATATGGTATGGTTCGTAACCGGGAAAGGCATATCCAACCAGTTGCCGGCAACCAGGTTCGCAGTAACAGCACTGTTTTTATTCCAAAATGTCTGAATACCAGAGAGACTATCCCGCCCTAAACACTTTACCATCAGGTCGTAGAAAGGCCGCATGGTATACAGCTTTGCAATGAGGGGCTCATATTCGTTCAATGGCTCATCTGTCATAGTAAATACATTAAACGCGGCACCCGTACATCCTGCTGCAATATGAGAGGCGGCTTCCAAAGCCACCATACCCGCCGCTTTTTGTAACCGCTGGTAAGGGAAACATTCAATTTCCGATTGAATAGAAGTAATATGCCGGGGCAATAAGGATACCTGCCTTCCTATATCATGTGATTTCCCCGCAAGACCGCCGTTATTAAAATCAGTGTAATAGCCTCCACCAGGCCGCCACATCACCTCTTTTCCGGCAGTGCCGGCAAGAAAATCAGCCCAATTATCAAAATCATATCCTTCGAAGAAGCGATCCCCGGTCATAAAACCCAGCGGCATTTCAGGCTGGATAGAATGCACGGTTTCCTCAATCAATTTGAATAGCCGGGATAGTGTATTTCTATTGTGTTGCAACCATTTCTCACGTATTTCCTGCTTTTCTTTTTGCCCTCCCGTATTCAAAGCCTTTTTAAGCATATCTCTATTATATTCCTTTCCGGTTTCTTCCTTAAAAATGCGGAGGCAATTATTGCAAAAGCAGCCCAGCCCAACAGGCATATGACCAAATCGTACATCATCATCAATCCAAATATAATCTGGCTTTGCTTCTGTCACTATCCGATACTGGTCTTTAATATATTCCTGAACGCTGGGATCATTCGGACAAAGTGAACCCTGACTTATTTGTCCCTCGATATTGGTTATATGCTCAAACACTCCCTGCAGAGAATTTTCCAGATTTTCGTTATGATGGCCGATCGTTGTAAGAACATTAATACCTGCCCTGTAACCTCTGGCTCTTGCCTGTTCCATTCTTTGTTTAAATATTACGGACCGGTTCCTGATAGAATCCAATGGAAGCGGAGCATGGGTAACATTCGTAAACAGCGTGATTTCATCTGTCACTCCTTTGTATTTGTCAAACAGATCAAGCAATTCCTTAAATCTGCTCTCCGGCAATGACAAAGCCGGTGCAATACGAAAGGAAATACTGGATTTTGAAACAGCGGGAATTCCTGTTATTTCCTTTTGTGTATCATCCTTTCTTTCAGGTGCACTGCAGCAATACAGAAAAAAGGCGGCCATAATAAAAATCAACCTGTACATTGCTCTAAACTAATTTAAATTAAAAAGCGTATCAAGTATTAAAACATACGTGGAATACCCAACCTGACTTTCCCCGACGAATGATATTTCACATGCTCATTGACGGAAGGCTTTTCTACTTCCGTAACAAATGACCCAAAGCGCTTATACTCCGGTAAAAGTTGAATGATTTCCCCTGGTATTGTTTTGATCTCCATGATCTTCTTGTTCATTTTCCAGCTTTTCCCGGTCTTAACTGACCTCGCTGTTGCCTTACTCCAGGGCAGCTCTAACCGGCAGGTATTGCCGGATAAGCTTTTAACTGATATCCACTGCACTTCCCCGGATTTGATTTCCGAAGAAACAACAAAACCACCCTCTGCATGTAATGTAAATCGCCCTGTTCTGTTGTCAGGAAAAGCTGGGAAAAAACGTAATGTGCCATCATAGCTTTGAAGTAACGATTCATTCATTGCCGTTGAAAGCACAGACATTGCTTCCATGGAAGTATAACGAAAAGGCCACATACGCAATGGAAATCTTTCATCACTATGTATATCCTGTACTTCATAGGTGCGGAAAAACCATTCTGCATCGCGTGTCAACTGATGATAGTCTTTGCCATACACATCATGCTCTAGCCCCCAATGTCCCCAACCGTTATTATAAATTTGCCATCGTCCCGGAAAAAACTCCAAATCTTTTTCTAACGCTTTCTTAAGTCCCAATCTGGCCAATGTAACCGGAACCGGATCCCAGCCTGTAATTTCTAATCCATACAGCAACATGGTTGTTTTTGCTTCATCGAACAGAGGCGTTCCTTTTTGTTCAAGACCAACTATCCCGGCAGGAAAAACCGGGGCAGAAGGAACACTCGGAAATATTCCATCCACGAGCTTCAGCCGGTACCTTTTCTCCTCATCTCCGGCTTCATAAGTAGTCAACCATTTATTCTCCTTTACCCCCCAGCCGGCAGCAAGTATTTTGTTTACAGGAACTGGCGTTCCTTTGAAAAAACCGCGGTTCAGTTGAAAGTCGGTTTCTGTCCTGATCACCATTGCGGTATCTGCTTCTACAACAGACAAAGGAGCTAAGTTTTCCAGGATATGGCGCCATTTTTTTATCTCAGGCATATCTCTTTCAGCAGCCTTTGAAGCCTCTATAGCTACAGAAAAAACTGCCTTTGCGTGTGAAATCTCAGTTAGCCCCTTTTTCATTACAATCCATCCTTCGTACCCGGTGCTTTCTCCCGGATAATACAACCCATCTTCTCCTATCTTAAAAAGAGATTCAAAAAAACGGGCAGCTTCAACAATGAAAGGCTGCGCTTTCTGAATAAGGAATGCCCTGTCATTGGTATACCTGTACTGCCTCCAGAAATCGAGTGCAATCTGAGCAACAGGTGTATGATTAAATTTCTCTCCTAAAGAGTTATATCCTCTTCGTTCTGTTACATCGGAAATATATGCTCCTTCTGCGTGGAAAAATTCCCGCGCATCTTTTTTGGCAATAGGTAAAGAATTGAAACGGTATTCGAGATAAGGTTTCACCAGTTCGTGAAACCCCGCCGCATTAAGCGGCCAATATAACTGTTGCTGATTCCAATGATAATAAAAATTCCAGTTCTGCACATCCCTGCTCCACCCCCACAAGCCATTAACAAATCGTCCCGGATATTTCCCTCCCTGGGAGGCATTTAAATAATACATCGTAAGATGCCAAAGATTATTAAGATAATCATCACCGTAGTCCATAAACGACCGGCTCCAGATTGACCTCCACGTTTCTGCGTGCCTGCTATAAGCTGCATTCATTTCACTTTCACTTAGGGAAAATATGTTGTTCAATCGGGGTATCGGATCACCATCAACCGGAGAAGTAACACCAAACGCAAGTTTCGCTTCTTTTTGCTTCGAACCTGCTATACGGATAAAGCCACTCCTGGAATGTTCCCTTATACAGGATATACTTAAATTATTGGAATGGATAACCGCTCCTCCCCCTGCAAAAGTGCCACCAGATAACTTTTGTGTAATGGCAACATTCCTTGCTCCAACTATCGTTTCTGTCCCCACCAAACCTATTGAAGCATCTCTGTTTACCTGGTTAAACCAGTTAGAAAACGTTCGGGATCCATACCTTTCAAGAATGATATCAACCGGCACATCTTCCGTTAAATCACTTTTAAAATCATAAAACAGCACTCCGGTGGTATGATCTATAAAAGAAACAAAATTTATTTTTCCAAATGGACTTTCTGCCTCAAGGGTCAACGATGCATCTGACAAATGTAACTTAGCTTTAAAATCCGACAGGTACATCGTACTAAACAGGGGAAGCTTGAAATCCATAACGATCCTGAATGCATGCCGTTGGGTCGTGCTGCGATCCTGCTCTTGCTTCCCATGATTTTTAAATCTTCCAAACTCTGCATCGTCCCATAAATCACTTTTATTGACCACTGCTATTATTTTTGAATCTTCACACCAGAACAATGCACCCATATCGCCATTGCCCAGAGGAATTCCCTGCATAGGGTCTATCGGGGGGCTTTGGTAAACAACATCATACTGAGAAATTCTGCCCGGCCATTGTATGCTCCATTCGTTGATTTCAGGATCAAATGCGGTAGAAATGGAAGTTGTATCCTTGTCATTCATACCGGTTTGCGCACAGGCTTCCTTTCCGATTCCCGATACTGCTGCCACAAAAATGATATTAACAGCTATTCCCTTTAAAAAACTCCTCATAATATTCATTAAAAAACCGTTTAACAATGCCCGGTAACATTTGGTGAATCATTTTGGAATGGCCATGTGGTCAAATAGTTCAACCGGCCAAAGGCGAATACGTTCAAATCCCTCCGGTAATTCCTGCGCAAACTGCAAATAAGCTTTTACTTTACCTTTTGTAGTATAGCTTACCGCTTTGCCATCTTCTCCTGTCGTAAATACGCTATAGCCGGCTAACTCAGAATCTTCCAAATCGATATGTAACCTGCCTTCAGGTGCATGATTCTCAGTACATATAATTCCTGTGGACTTTCCTCCCATTTCCGGCTGGGTAAAATTTAGTACGATCATTTTACATCGTATGGCCTGCACCCGCACGTGTTTGCTGGCATACGACATAGCCAGGGCATTATCGGGGTGAACAAGTACGCAATCTTCCATAATTAAATGAGGGTGCTCCGGCATCATTTCCTCATAACCTCCCACAAGCACAGCTCCTGTATCGCCTACCCAGTCAAGGGCCAAAAAATATGATCTGCGAAAAACGCTGGGTTCATCCGGACGAACAACAGGGTAGCAGATCCCGCCTCCAAAAGCCCGCCCAATGCCAACACAATCTTCCACTATTATCGTAAACCCCTCCCCGCTTTTGTTGGTCAGGTCCCAAAAGAAGCCCGCATCACTCCCTGATGTATATAGATTCCGTAAAATCCAACGGTCCCAGCAGATACTTGAAAAAGTAACATCCGTATGTTTTTCACTCCAGCCTTGTGTAGTGGCTTTAATAGTAGACCACCAGTCATAGCTTTTAAACCCTTTTTCAGGATCACTCCCATCAATAATAATACGTCCTGTTGCACCAGATCCTAACTTACCGTCCAAATCACCTACTAACAAATTGTATGCACCGTGCGCACCCTTAAACGCTGTATACAAATTTGCTTCCACGTAAGTATCAGGGCGAACGATAATCGTATGCCCCCCTTTATCATCCGGAACGGTAGACAACGCCGCCTGTATGGAATGATATGCTTTTTTCCAGCTTCTCCCATCTGAATTATCTCCCAGCTTTGACACGTATACTGTAACCCCTTTCCTGCCTTTGTAATTCAAAGCAGATGGATCCGGATTGGATAATACATGCATGCATCTCAGGCATAAACTGATTATAATAAAAACCAACTTTACCTGAACACTCAATCGTAAATTATTTTTTTTAATCATAGTCTCTTCTTTATCATAGCCAAAATGCCGCATCTCCTTTATTCAATGATACTACATACCGGCATCCTTTCTGAGATTCATTAATGCCTGAATGTACTCAGAGTCAATGATGCCGTGTTTATTAGGAGGAACATTTAATAACATATTGGCTCCCCGCCGGCGACAGGCAACATATTGTTCAACCAGATTGGAACGGGGTGGATCTGATGGAGTATAAAACCAGTTCTTGCCGATTGAATCGCATACCTCGCCCGGCATATAATATCCTTTATTTTCTACGGTCCTCCATTTTCTATATCCATCTGCGGGAGGTAATCCCTGTTCGATAGTAAGCAGATCTGAAGGAAAAGAATAATGATAATCATACTGCGTACTGTCGGGAGTTCCTTTATTCATTGCAATGAATGTTTGTGGTTGTAACGCTGCAATATAATTATATAAAAAAGTACGATAACCCCACCCAAGCTCGCCCGGAAGGTCAATCCATACTTCGTCAATAGTTCCATATTGTGTAAGCAGCTCCTTTAACTGGGCAGTCATAAATGTTTGATATACACTGGTGGTATAAGGTGGCAAATCTTCCTCCTGAGTTTTAGGGAAGGAACGAATAAATGCTCTTTTGGCATCCGGCCTTGGCAGACTTCCAAAACGGTGGTACAGATCCGAGGCACTGTAATACAGGCCAGGTCTGACACCCCTCTTTTCGCAAGCTTTAACCAGTTTTTCCACAACGTCCGTTTTATTAGGACTATTAGCCACCGTATAATCTGTATGCCTGCTTGGCCAAAGGCAATGACCATACTCATGTTTTGCTGTCAGAACAATATATTTCATTCCTGCATCTCGTGCAACAGATACCCATTGATCTACATCCAGCCTGTCTGGGTGGTATGCAGCAACCGAGGATGCCTGGAATTTACCGGATTTTCTTTCATGATAATTGAGCCAACCGGAATAGGTGCTCAATCCAAAGTGAATAAACATACCATAGCCCCAACTTTCCCACTCTTTTAGTTTATCTATACTTAAGCGTTGGGCTCCTTCTGATCTTGGCAGGCTATTCTGCGCCTCTACGCGCCTTCCGATTGTACTAGTGGCAACAGTACCCATAGCTGCCTGTGCAATTTTTGTTAGAAAGCCACGACGCCCGACGTTCAGTTTCTTTTTCATAAGGAACGATTTATTTAATCTAATGGCACCTCAGGAACCCATCCATAGCCCTGTTGATAAAGCGGTAATTGATCCCCTATCGGTTCAAGATGAGCAACCGTGTTCCCCAGCCATTTAACAGTTATATTCCGGTCAGGCTGTCCCTTCACATTCTTTACAATTTGTTTTTGTACAAAAGAAACTAAGGGATACCGGAGCTCAATTATATCGCCCTGATTAATATTTTCCAGGTAAATGTAATCACCACGCCAAACCAAGTTGTTTTCTTTGTTGTTGACATAGACTTTGCATTTATTTCTCGGAGCCCATGAAGGTGGACGGAGCCAGAATCTATCCTGAGTTTTTGCAATTACCTGCATACCTCCCTTTTGAGGCAAGTAGGAAGTTATGCGGGCCGCTTTTGCATCCAATCCAAAACACATGTTAATCCGTACCCCATCTTTTTCTTTTACAATCGTATTAGACCATGCAGTATGCAGTGCTCTCATTCCTTCGGGAACACAGCATCCCATCATATCCAGTTCATCTCTTTGCCAGCAGCGATCGTAAAGTCCCATCGCACCCAGGAAACCTCCCTGTAAATCCTTCACACTCTCCAATCCCTTTTCTCCTTCTATACCCGGGTGCAGCTTGCTGTATAATTCCTTATATGCAGGAGTAATAAAAAACTGAGCTTCTCGAATATAATTCCTTACGAACCTTTCAACCACATCCCAATATTCAGGATATCCGCACAACGCAATATATTTTGCCATATCGATCACACCGGCTACGGCGCAGGTCTCTGATCTGCGGGGAGAAGTTTGAGATTCCGGTATCCAACCAAAATCTGTTCCATAGGCAAGAAAATAATCCAGCAATCTTTTGGACCATCCTATAATAGCCGTATCTTTTGAAAGGTACCCTACATGAGCCATTCCCCATCCATTATGTCCCCGCATATGACTATGATGGTCGAAAGATCCGTCTGAACGTACCGCCAGATTGATGGTTTGCGGCGCTGTGGGCCAAATAGAGAAATCAGAATGGGTGTATTTCAATTGTCCTTTTTGCTCTTCTGAAAGCTTAGAAGGATCCCGCATAATCCAGTTTTCCCATTGATCACCGGCAATTTCCCCCTTTGCAAATGCAATGGCAAAATCAAAAGCTTCCCGGTCTTCAAAGGCCTCATAATACGTGGCTATACCTTCAAGTAACATGGCCGGGCTATACGGCGTAGCATCAGTAATTACCCAGCCATTGTTGTTCCATCCGCTGTTGCCACCAGCATAATATGCTCTACCATCTACCCAGTCGGCACGTGCTCGTAATGCTTCAAACATCTTACGGCACTGAGATCTCAGTCTTTCATTTTTCGTCCTTTTATAATCGTTAGACAAACTAACCAGTAATTTCGCAGTCGTCCACTGATGAGCATATACACCGGGGAGAGAACTGTAAAAATCACCTTCCAGCCAGCAAAGTCCATCGTCTTTAAAATTTCCCATGATCCGCTTTCTGAGCCCTTGCGCTATAGTATCTCCGGAATGATCTCCCAGCATATCTTTCATATATCCAAATTCCCAGTCTAACCGATTTTCAGTATCACCATTCGCTATAGGATCATGTTCGTCCTTACCGGGAAAAGGGGGATACTTTAAAAGTGACATGCTAAATATGCACTCATAATTCATATGCGGTCTCGGATTTTTTTTGAGTGCCCGGAAAGCCCATTGAGCCATTTTATTGAGATCAATATCTCCACGGACGATACTAACTGAATCCTTTATTTGCGAAACATTCGACATATAAAGGACATCGGATATTTCGCCATGAAATCCGCGGACACCTCTTTCATCCAAATTAACAGGAGTGGCATGCCGGTTATTACAGTTATGGTAAAGCACCATCATAAGAATCAATATGCCCAGCCGTATCTGTTTTTCCATCACTGTTTATTTCCTTACTATTATTATATTAATTCGGCAGTTCGTTTTAATACTTAATAACCGACCGTTTGTACCAGATTTGGATTGGCGTCCATTTCAAACTGTGAGAATGGCCATAAATAATGCTTTTCTTCAAATACATAAGGCACTCCGCTTAAATTGGATTGTTTCGGAATTTCTATATGTGCAATATGCCAGCGTTTCAGGTCAAAGTAGCGAATCCCTTCCATGGGAAACTCCACGAATCTTTCATGCCTGATATACTCTCTTAGTTTTTCCTGAGTATTATATCTTGCCTGATCCACTGGAGGCATATTTACACTGGTTCTTTGGCGAACTGCATTAATAGCCTTGTA
The DNA here is from genome assembly GCA_023957155.1 of Chitinophagaceae bacterium. GTDB lineage: Bacteria > Bacteroidota > Bacteroidia > Chitinophagales > Chitinophagaceae > Agriterribacter. The sequence goes on from JAMLHK010000003.1 coordinate 307,662, forward strand.
TACATCCTGATCGGGACCGCTCATTTCATTCTTTGCTTCAGCATACATCAGTAAAATATCAGCATATCTTATTAGGATATAATCCCAATCCTGCCTGAAATTGTTGGCATAATCGCCGGGTATCTCAGGGTCTATATACTTCCTGTTTTGAACACCGGTAACGTCGTAAAAATCATAGGTATAATGTCCCGGCCAATCTGTGCCCTGAGGATTTCTGATGATGTAATTATGCCTGGGATCCCTGTTCGCAAAAGTGTTTGCAGGGTTATATAAAGGCGATTCAGAGATAGGTAATCCATCCGTACATTCAAAAGCATCTTTAAGCTTCTTGAGTAGGAAAATATGTTTGGCGTACTCTATATTGTATCCATAATAACTGGGATATCTGTCCGGACTTAGATACTGGCATGAGAACATAATTTCGGGATTATTCTCCTGCCCCCGGTTCAGGAACATCCCCTCATAATCATTATAAATACTAAATTTTCCTGAATCTATAATTTCCTGGGCAGTAGCAACTGTTTCAGTCCATTTTTGTTCTGTTATCAAAACCCTGGTCTTTAAACCGAGTGCACTTCCTTTTACCGCATGTCCTTTTGTGTACTGCTCATCGGGCAAATTGGCTATTGCGAAATCTAAATCATCGTGTATAAATTTTAATACATCTGCTTTAGGACTCTTGGCAATTTTAGCAGCGTCAGGATTTTCCGGTGTTGTTTGATATATGATCACATCACCGAAGCAATTCGCTAAATCAAAATAGAACAATGCTCTTAAAAATCGCGCTTCGGCTTTTGCTCTCGTTATGATAGCAGGATCCACTGATGTGGCTTTATCAACATTATCAAGGAAAAAATTGCATTGTGCAATTCCCTGGTATGAAGTCCTGTACAGATCATCTTTCCCTCCCCCCGATTCCGGGCTGATAATCCCCATTTTGTAATTGTCTTCAAAACCATAAAATCCCCAATAGGCTAAACCGGCATCAGACAGCCCTTCAAAATAAGCTCTCAAAAATGAAAGAAACGATCCGTCCATTCTCCGGTAGCAGCCCAGCAAAGCCATATTCACATCATTTTCGTTAGTCCAAAATGTTTCGCTTGAGATATTATCAAGAGGGTGCCTTTCAAGATAATCCTTATTACAGGAAACGGAAATAACTAATAACCATGATATCGCAGCAATCAATGTTATTGTATTAATCATCCTTGTTTTCATAATAATGCTTTTTTAGCGTTAATTCTAAAATTTCAATTTTAAACCGCCGTTTAAAATTCTTAACTGCGGATAAGCTCCTGCCACCACAGATGTCATAGAGCCATTAGACGCTTCGGTAACTTCAGGGTCTATACCCGGGAATTTTGTAAAAGTCAACAAATTGTCTCCTGAAACATATACTGTAATGTCTTTGAATTTCAACTTCTGCAATACATTCCTGGGTAATGTATATGAGAGATTGATATTTTTTAATCTTAAATAAGATGCATCAGGCAGATTCCACGTATTGGTATAGCCGGAAATACCCTGGTAACCATTTACATAAACTGCCGGAATATTACTTGTGGGGTTATCTGGTGTCCATCCATTCCTGAACCGTATATCGGGTGAGCTACCTTGATGAAAAGGATCATATCCCCATCCGCTAAGAAAAATTCTCACTCCCTGAACTCCCTGGAAGAACCCGGATAAATTAAACCCTCTCCAGCCCACATTGAATCCCATAGAATAAGTGAAATCGGGATAGGGAGAGATAGAAACCCTATCATTATTGTCGATTGTACCGTCTCCGTTCTGGTCCTTAATTTTAATATCACCGGGCTTGGGATTATTATATATCTGCTTGGGAGACTTATCTATATCGTCCTGGCTTTGGAATACTCCCGCCATTTCATATAAATAAAATGAGTTATAAGGAAGCCCTACCTCATTAACTCCTTTGGTCGGCGTAACAATTGAAAGGAGCTTATTTCTGAAAGTTGACAGCATGAAATTCGCACTATACGACACTGAGCCAATTTTGTTTCTGTGGTTAAGCTCTATCTCAACACCCCTGTTCTCCAGTTCTCCGTTGTTGGTTACAGGCCCACTTAGTCCTAAACTAACAGGAACGGGTAAGGTCGTAAGAATGTCGTACGTATTCTTTTTAAAATAGTCAAAAGTAAAACCCAGGAGTCCGTTAAATACATCTACATCCAATCCCAAATCGAGTACCCTGGTAGATTCCCAACGAAGGCTTTTATCTGTCAATCTTGTGTACAAAACAGCCTGTCTGTTCCCACCATCTGCTGTATAAGAAGTCAAACTCAATATGTCCTGGTAAGGATACAGCCCGATCTCCTGGTTCCCGAGTACACCATAGGATCCCCTGATTTTCAGGTTATTCAGCCATCCGGTATTTTGCAGGAACTTTTCTTCAGAGATCCTCCATCCGGCAGAAACAGAAGGGAAGAATCCCCACCGGTTGGGTTGCGCAACGCGTGAGGTGCCATCATACCGTGCATTAAACTCAACAAGGTATTTTCCCTGGTATGCATAATTTAATCTTCCAAAGTAACCTCTTAAAGACCATTCATTCCCCGATCCCTCTAATACCTGCCCTTCCGTTCCACCGGCATTTAATTCATCCAGGTTATTAGTCGGAAAAACTTTCCTTGATCCCATTATGTAGCTATACCTTGATTCCTGTTGTTCAAAGCCAATCATGGCACCCAACTGATGGTCAGTTCCAAATTGCTTTTCATAACTAAGCGTACTTAACAGTGTTGGTATTATCGTTTTACCGTAATTATCCGTTACTTCCGGTGCAAAAGTCACCCCAGCATTCAATGTATAGTCCGTTTCTCCCGGAAGCTTATGATAGTAATAGCGTTCATGTGTTTCAATTATTCTCAATTTTGATTTGAAATCCGAATAATTTACAGCTCCTTTGGTAGACCAGGTTAATCCCTCCATTAGTTTAATATCCAGATAAATCTGCGCATTAACAGCATAGTTATTCCTCCTGTTCTTAACGTCATCAAAAACCACCGGTGCACGTGTGTCATGAGGTTCATTGGGATAAGCCCATGCTGTTTTTCTGCCGCTTCCGTCAGGTAAAAAAGGTTTGTATAATGGAGCGTTTTGATAAACAGCCCCATGTACAATGGAGGCTGAAAAGCCCGGGTTAATCCATGGCTCTACGTTATCACTGTACATGAACCCTATGTTGGACCCCACTTTTATATTTTTGGTTAACTGGTTGCTGAAATTCAGTTGCGCGTTATATCTTTTAAGATTGATATTGGGCATTACGCCGTCCTGGTTCAGATAGTTCATCGATAACTTATACGACCCTTTTTCTGTTGCGTTCGAAAGCCCGATGTAGTGGTTAACAGCTAAAGCGGGATTGAAATAATAATCCAGCCAGTCAAAATTGGGATACTGTTCCCGATCAGTGGCATTCTTGTATGCATCAATTTGCTGCTGGGTATACAACACCCCCTCTCCATTCCTCTCCCTTGCGAAATTGTACATTTCCATGTATTCAGCCGAATTGGTAACCAGTTTCGGCAGCCGCGTAGGATTATGCACTGCTACATCCAGCTGATAATCTATAGACGCACCCTTTTTACCTTGCTTGGTAGTTACAAGAATTACTCCGTTGGCTCCCCTTGCTCCATATATAGATGCCGAAGCAGCATCCTTAAGCACCGTAACACTTTCCACATCATTAGGCGCCAGGTTTTGCAGTGAACCAATCACACCATCAATCAATACCAGCGGAGCAGGATTTGCACCAAAAGACCCCAGCCCCCTGATATTCATTATAGCATTGTCTCTTCCCGGTTGCCCCGAAGATTGCACAACCTGCAAACCAGGAACTCTCCCTTGAAGCAGTACAGATGCATTTGTGGTGGCTCTTTTGTTTAACACTTCTGATGAAACTGTAGACACAGATCCTGTGATATTACTTTTTTTCTGAGTTCCGTATCCAACTACTACCACATCCGACAAAGTAGTTTTATTGAATTCCATTACAATGGACAGCATTTCTTTATTTCCAGGCTTTACTTCCTGTGTTACCATCCCTGTAAATGAAAAAACAAGTATGGCATTTTCATCCGGAACAGAGATTGAAAAGCCCCCATCTCCACTGGTGATAACAAAACCATGCTGTCCTTTTACCTGCACAGTTACACCCACCAGCGGTTCTTCATTTTCATCTACCACTTTACCTCTTATTAATTTGGATTGGTCGTACAAGCCCTCTTTCAATACTTCCCGACCCGGTAGGATTTTAGAATAGTTGGCGGACGCTCCAAACGACAATACTATCGTCAACACAGTGATTGTAGCTTTTGTAATGCCACTCTTAAAATTTCCCTCTCCGGTCAATCCAGATGGGAAATCTAAGCGTAGAAAACCAAGGAATAATTGTGACTTCTTCATAAACAATGATTTTGATTTTAAAACAGGAAGAAATGTATTTTCTTAAATGGTGTATGATATGTATTTACATCAGGGCAATAGAATACCCTTCAAGCCTAAACACCTGTTTAACTCAATGAATAACCTATATGCTTAATGTAAATACAGCGGTGATAGTAAATATTACTTTGACATAATATGAATATTTGATGTGAGTTTGCAATCGTGAATTACTAACTAAAAACTAACTTATTATTGGTCAAAAATAAATTCAAATTTAATCTTGTTACTACTAACATTTTGGCATAGTTTTAAACTATTTTGGCATATAGTAAATAAAATACACTTAAAACATAACAAAAGAGATGAACCCCCGGCTTTTAAAAGTTATTACTCACCCGAACGAAAGCTTCAGCATCAGGAAATACGTAATTAAACATCATTTTAATGGTTGGCATTTTCACCCGGAAATTGAATTGACCTATATCCACAAAGGCAGCGGCATCCAACTTATAGCTGATAACATAGAGCAGTTTGAACAGGGGGACCTTGTATTGATCGGTTCCAATATTCCGCACTTTTGGCGATGGGATGAAATTTTTGACGCAGAAAAAAAAAAGAGGCAAACTAACTCTACAGGTCTGGTAATGCATTTTCGACAAGACTTCTGGGGAAGGCCCTTCTTAGAAGTGCCTGAACTAAAAAAAATAAATGCTTTGTTGCAGAAAGCATCAAGGGGAGTATCTATCCGGGGAAAAACGAAAGAATATGTAGTGGGGAAAATGCATGAAATGATGAAAGCCAAAGAAACAGAACGAATTATTTTATTATTGGAAATACTACATCATATCGGTAATTCGCGTGAATGTAAAGCTATTGCTTCCCAGGGGTATCAACACAACGGCCATTTAAAAGAGACCGACCGGGTTAGTAAAATCTATGAGTACACACTCTCTCATTTTAAAGAAACGATTAAGTTAAAAGATGTAGCCCGGGTCTCCAATGTAAGTCCTAATTCATTTTGTCGCTTTTTTAAGTCTAACACGAGAAAGACGTACAGCAAATTCGTACAAGAGATAAGGGTAGGACATGCATGCAAATTGTTGATGGAAAACCGCTATTCCATTTCCTACATAGGCTACGAAAGCGGCTTTAACAACCCTACTAATTTCTACAAATGCTTTAAAAATATAACCGGTAAAACTCCTTTAGAATACCAAAAGAATTATGTAAAAGTTACATCTGAAGATTAATACAGAATTTCAAAATCAGCATTTGTTTGACTGTATATGACTATCTACTTTAATGCTGCTTACCGGACTATATTACCCGTGCAACTTCCATGAACCTTCTGTAATAGGCTGTCCAGCACTGCGGGGAAAGTCAATTATTGGATATTGCTAACAAACCCATTTAACATAAACCCTACACCTTACCTATTATACTCAAGCGAATAACCCATAGCCGAAAGCTCACCACATAATACTGGACCTTCGGCTTACTTGAATTACCTGTGGTATGTAAGAAATGCAAAGGGTAATGTACCGGCTGTATACAGGATCAATAATGCAGATAGTTCTTCCTCCGGCAGCTTAAAGCACTCTATCTAAGGCTGCCTGTCCGGGTACCCGGGTATTGGAAGACGCAGATAGATGTATAGATACACAAGGTAGTCCCGGGGCCATGAGAAACGCATCTAAATTAGTTTAAAAACAGTTTGAGCAAGAAAATTATTATTCCCGGAACATAGCAGGCGTTTTTCTTTATACTCAAGTTTTTGATTTGTTGCTTGCCGGTAGGTTAACGGCTATTTTAGTATTTGTGCTAAAATTTTCGAGTACATGTAAAACTGCTGTGCCGAAAGTGGGCGGAGAGAGATGGCAGAAGGTACCCCGGTCATCGCAGGCAGGTACAAAAAAAACTGCATTCCTTTTACAGAATGCAGTCAACAATATGAATACATCTTTTAGGGCTTAGGCCAGCGCATTTACCCTTTTGGCCAATTTACTCTTCAGATTCGCTGCTTTGTTTTTATGTATGATACCACGTTTGGCCAGCTTGTCTATCATTCCTTCTACTGCAGGAATGGTTTCCCCTGCAGCCTTTTTCTCGGTAATCACTTTCAGATCGCGTATGGCATTACGCGTTGTTTTACCATAATACCGGTTCCTGTCCCTGCGTTTTGCAGCCTGCCGCACATCCTTTTTCGTAGCTTTATGATTAGCCATTTCTAAAAATTTTTGGAGGGCAAAGGTAGCCGGATATTCAATCAAATCCAAATTTTATCTGTCAAAACGGAAATTTAACGATCCCATCCGATAGTTTTTTTACAATAAAAGAATCAAAACCGAAGAACATGCCCCCGTTTCCCGAGCCATTCTAAAAATTACCAAATACGAATATTACCGGCTGCTTTCACCCGTTGTTTAAGCGCTGATATCACTAAAATCTCGTAGGTTTGTGTTGTTTTCAAAAGATTGCTTTATGAAGGATTTTTCATATATAACCAGTTCAGATCCCGAATATATAGAAAATTTATATAATAATTTTTTAGCTGATCCGAATACTGTAGATCCTGAATTCAAAAAATTTTTTGAAGGATTTGATTTTGCGGTAGCGCATGCCAGGGAAGGAGGAAACGGGCATGCAGGTCATGAGGCAGCGGATACAACACCGGCGCCTTATACCACCACAGATGGAGTAGACTGGAAAAAGGAGCTGGGCGCCTACCGGCTTATCCTGGGATACCGTAATAAAGGACACCTTATAGCCAACACGAACCCTATTCGTAAGCGAAAAGACAGAGGAGCTAATCTCAACCTGGGATTTTTCGGATTTAGCGAGGAAGACCTGGATAAAAACTTTTTTGCCGGTAATCTTATCGGGCTGGGGACAACATCTTTGCGTAAAATCCTGGAACATCTGCAAGCCTGTTATGCCGGTCATGTCGGCATTGAATTTAAGTACATCAGTGACCAGAAAAAAGTAGACTGGCTGACCACTGAAATGGAAAGAAATTTCATTCAGCCGCTATCCCTCCGGCAAAAAGAAAGGATCCTGGAAAAAATCAACCAGGGTGTGATGTTTGAAAAATTCCTGCACACCAAATATATAGGCCAAAAAAGATTTTCATTAGAAGGAGGCGAAACCATTATTCCTGCTTTAGATGCCATCATTAATAAAGCAGCCGAATTTGATGTACAGGAAGTAGTGATCGGGATGGCTCATCGTGGCCGTCTTAACGTTTTGGCAAACATCATGGGTAAAACCTACGAGCATATCTTTAGCGAGTTTGAAGGAACGGGTAAGCTTGACCAGACTATGGGTAGCGGTGATGTAAAATATCACCTCGGGTATGGCAGCGAAGTAAAAACGCCCAGTGGTAAGCCGATGTATTTAAAGTTGATGCCTAATCCCTCCCACCTGGAAGCCGTAGACCCGGTAGTAGTGGGCTTTGCCAGGGGAAGGGCAAATATATTGCACGAGGAAGAATACGAAAAAGTGTTACCGATCCTTATCCACGGCGATGCTTCAATTGCCGGGCAGGGCATTGTGTATGAGGTATTGCAGATGTGTAAATTAGAGGGATACTATACCGGGGGCACCATTCACCTGGTAATTAATAACCAGATAGGATTTACTACTGACTTTGATGATGCACGCAGTTCGGATTATTGTACTTCTCTGGCCGCTATGGTACAGGCGCCGGTAATGCATGTAAACGGAGATGACCCCGAAGCCGTGGTCAGGTGCGCTGAAATTGCGGCCCGTTACCGGAAAGCATTTCAATCGGATGTTTTCATAGACATGGTATGCTACCGGAAACACGGACATAATGAGGGTGATGATCCTAAATTTACCCAGCCTACCCTGTATGCTTTAATAGACAAACACCCCAACCCCAGGGAAGTGTATATCAAATACCTGCTGGAACATGGAGAACCTGAAGCGCAGGAACTGGCAAAGGATATGGAAAAGAAATTCTGGGACGATTTACAGGACCGCCTGGATGAAGTAAAACAAAACCCCTTACCCTATACTTACCAGAAGCCCGATAAGTGGTGGAAGCAGCTACGCAAAGCTACCGATGAAGATTTTGAACAGTCGCCGGATACGGCTATCAGCCGGGAAAGCTTCAGCACCATCTTTGATGCCATGATGAAATGGCCCCAAAATTTTACCCCGCTTCGTAAAGTGGAGAAAATCATTCATGATAAAATAAAGCTGTTTGAAACCGAAAAAAAATTAGACTGGGCCACAGGAGAATTGCTGGCGTATGGAAGCATATTGCTGGATGGAAAAGATGTTCGTATGAGTGGACAGGACATTTGCCGGGGTACATTCTCCCACCGGCATGCTGTTTTGTGGGATGAAAAAACGGATGAACCATACAACCGGCTCAGCAATATACCGGGAGCCAAAGGGAAATACAGGATATTCAATTCATTTTTAAGCGAATACGGCGTGCTGGGCTTTGAATACGGGTTCGGGCTCTCCAATCCGAATGCCTTAGTAGTATGGGAAGCACAATTCGGAGATTTTTGCAATGTAGCCCAACCCATGATTGACCAGTTCATATCATCAGGTGAAGAAAAATGGAACAGGATGAACGGTTTGATCATGCTTTTGCCTCATGGCTACGAAGGACAGGGTCCGGAACACAGCTCAGGCAGAATAGAAAGGTTTTTACAAATGTGCGCCGAACTGAATATGGTGATTACCAATGTTACCTTAGCCTCAAACTTCTTCCATGCGTTACGCCGGCAATTAGCATGGCCCTTCCGTAAGCCGCTGGTCAATTTTTCTCCCAAAGCCAACCTGCGCCATCCGGGCAGCTATTCTCCCGTTGAAGAATTTACGACAGGAAAATTCAGGGAAGTGATTGACGACCCGTTCACGGATGATGCTTCTGCAGTAAAGAAAGTCATTTTTTGCTCCGGGAAGATCTACTTCGATCTTGCAGAAAAGCAACAAAAAGATAAAAGAAAAGACGTAGCCTTAGTAAGAGTAGAGCAATTGTATCCTTTGCCTTACAAACAGCTATCGGCCTTATATACGAAGTATCATAAAGCAATATGGTACTGGGTACAGGAAGAACCGCTGAACATGGGTGCCGCATCCTTCCTGCAAATGAATCTGAATACGGGGTTAAGACAATTGGGACTTCCTGAAATGAATTATGGCGTCATCAGCAGGGAAAGCAGCGCCTCCCCCGCTACCGGCTTCAACAAAATACATGCGCAGGAACAGGCAGAAATTATAGAAACAGCATTTTCCATTTAACTTTATACCAGGATAAATCAGCTTAAACTGAAAAAACATGATTGATATTAAGGTTCCGACAGTAGGAGAATCTATAAGTGAAGTTACTTTATTAAAATGGATAAAGCCCGATGGAGCATACGTGGAAAGAGATGAAGTGATAGCCGAGCTGGAAAGCGAAAAGGCTACTTTTGAAGTGAATGCGGAAAAAGCAGGTATATTAAAGACCCTGGTTAGCGAAGGAGATAATATTGCTATTGGTGCCGTCATGGCTAAAATTGATGAGCAGGCGGCTAAACCGGCTGCCGCAGCGGTTACCGATGCACCTCCTGTTCATAGTGATACCGGAAGCAAAACACCTTCCCCGGATCCCCAACCGCACCAGGAAGCAAAAGCTGCAGGTAAGGGTAAAATAGAAGTGAAAGTTCCTGTTGTGGGAGAATCAATAAGCGAGGTTACTTTATTAAAGTGGGTCAAAAGCAATGGCGATCTGGTAAGACGTGATGAAGTGATAGCCGAGCTGGAGAGTGAAAAAGCCACGTTTGAGCTTAATGCAGTGGAAACCGGTCAATTATCAACGTCCATACAGGAAGGAGAAACCATTAAGATCGGAGCGGTAATAGCGGTCATTGATACAGATATTGCCGTACCTGCCGAACAACAGCCCGTTGCATCAAAAACAGGAACCGCAGAAACAAAAACGGCAGCTGCCGTTCCCCCGTCAGCACCTCCCGCCGAGGTAAAAGCAACACCTGTAGCGGCAGCGATAATAGCAGATAAAAAAATTGATCCCAAATCCATAACAGCCAGCGGAACCGCCGGAAGGATCGTAAAAGGCGATGTGCTGGCTGCGTTGGCCAACCCCGGCAAAAAAGCATTCAGCGGACAGGAACTGTTTACCCGTGATATCCGCAAGCAAAAAATGTCTAACCTGCGTAAAACCATCAGCCGGCGATTGGTAGAATCCAAGAATAGTACTGCCATGCTCACCACTTTTAATGAAGTGGATATGTCGCGTATCATGGAAATCCGGAAAGTATACAAAGACAAGTTCAAGGAAATACACGGTGTGGGATTAGGCTTTATGAGCTTTTTCGCTAAAGCCTGTGCCATTGCGCTTTCCGATTGGCCCGCAGTAAATGCCCAGATAGACGGGGAAGAAATCATATTTCATGACTATGCCGATATCAGCATTGCAGTAAGTACCCCGCGTGGACTAACTGTACCGGTTATGCGCAATGTGGAAAGCCTGAGTATGGCAGATATAGAAAAGAAAGTTATAGAATTAGCCAATAAGGCCCGTGATAATAAGTTAAGCATGGAAGAGCTCCAGGGAGGAACCTTTACCATTACCAACGGGGGGGTGTTTGGTTCACTGATGAGTACTCCGATCATCAATTTACCCCAGGCAGCTATCTTAGGTATGCACAAGATACAGGACCGGCCTATGGCAATCAACGGACAGGTAGTCATTAAGCCCATGATGTACATTGCCCTGAGCTATGATCATCGCATTATTGACGGCAGGGAATCGGTGAGTTTCCTGGTAAGGGTGAAAGAGCTGCTTGAAAACCCGGAAATGCTTTTAATAGGAAAAGACCCTGTAAGGTCACTGCTTGAACTGTAGTATGAAAATAAAATGGCTTCCTCTGTTATGCATTGCTGCCTGGATAAGTTCCTGCACAAAAGAAGTGTCGGTAGAGCAGGATGACAGCCAGCGTGTAACGGATACCACTCCTCTGGCAGAAAATGGCGGTTTGATTAAACGTTTGGTGAGCCGGTATGAAGGAGAAGAAGATTCTATGGTAATCAACTTTATATATGACAGCAACAGTAGGATAACAGAAATAAAAGGAGTGAAGGAAGGAGTAGCTACAGCAGATGATCAGTTATACAGTTTCCTGGAAAAGTTTCAGAGAAATGAAAAGGGGCTTGTGGACAAGATAAAAGTCGAAACTTACCTGTACTATAGTGGGTTCAACGATCCTCAACTACATTGGACCGAAAACTTTGATCTGCACTATAATAATGAGACTTCTATGTATAAATATGCCCTGACAACTGGTACAGGAGAATCGGATCCTATTAGCGACAGTATTGCATACGTGTATGGATCAGATGGGCGTATAAAAACAGTGGCTATATATGATTTGGAGAACAACATGGCTGAGCTTGGAGATAAATTTGAATATGAATATAGTACCGAGGGGAATATAACCAATCGGAAAGCATCCATGACGAGAAATTCCGACAGGGAAGACTGGTTTACAAACAGGTTTGAATATGATGAGAAGATCAACCCGATGAACTTTGGACAGGAAATATTGCTAATTGGTGATTTCATGGTTTCCATGCCCACGGCTAATAACGTTACAGTCTGTGATGATGCTATTCTTCCTGAAGACGGCTATACTGTGCAATACACCTATAACAACTACAATAAACCAACTTCGGCAATATGGCATTATAACAGTGGTGAAAAAATGACTCTTAAATATTATTATCTCAAGTGATGGTAGTATCAGGAAGCTGGATATAGATTTTACTATAATAAATAATGTACTCTAAACCTTTAAAATATTACTATGAAATTTTCCCGGATCATACCCCTGCTGGCTTTAATGATGCTGGCGTTTTCCTGTAGCAAAGAAGAATCTGTTGAAAGAAAAAAAGAGACCGGGAACAACGGGTCGTTGCTGGTAAAGGTAACGATGCAGTCACCCGGAACAAACTATACGATAGTAACAACGCTGGAATATGATGATAATAAGAAACTGATCAAAACAAAGCAAAGCATAGATGGAAAAGTGAATGCAGCTTACGGGATAGAAGAGGACATTTTTCACCGCGACAATAACGGGATGATCAAACAGATCATAGCAGAAGTGAAGATATATGATGATGAAGATGCTTTTCAGGGGAAATATACCCAGACGATGAACCTTTTCCTTTCTTCAGCCGACCGGTATAAATATGGGATCCGAACCCTGACAATGGACACCGATGACCCGATAACGGATAGTATTGCCTATACCTATAACGATAAGGGAAGAATAGTATTAGTAAACATTTTCAGAAAAGATATCGGCAGTTCCACGTATGAACGCGACCAGGTTACGGGCTATAACTATGATGCCAAAGGCAACCTGTCAACCATGGCAATCCAGTTTGATGTTAACGACCAGGACCCACCCCAGGTGCTCAACTTTGAGTACAATGACAAGTTTTCACCCATGAACTTCGGAGATGAGGCCTTGTTGAACGGGTTTATCATGGAAGGACTTAGCTCCCCCTATTGTCTTACAGGCGTCAGTGATCTTACCGAACCGGATAATACCTGGACTATAAGCTATGAATATAACGAGTTGAATAAGCCGGTAAAAGGCATATACAAAAATCCCGTAACAGACGAAAAGATCAACTACAGTTATTTTTATGAATAACGCCTCCTTTCCCATTTAATTATTCACTTTTGCAGGGTGAGCAGGTATCATTCTTATCTCAACACATCCACCGGCATCATCAGGCGCTATGATGGCGCTGTACCGCTGGCCGTATTCCTGCGATCTTTTTTTGCCGCAAATAAAAAATTCGGATCCAGAGACCGGAAGCAGATCAGTCATTTGTGCTATTGCTACTATCGTACAGGAAAGATCTTTTATACACCCGTCCTGCCGGATGATACTGTAATACAGAACCACATACTATCGGGGTTATTTCTATGTAGCTCTCAACCTAATGACCTGCTACAACAAATAAAGCCGGAATGGAATGAAAAGATATTCCTTTCCCCCGGAGAGAAAGCAGCGATTATACAGCAAGACCTTAACAGGGTTGACGTCCTTTCTCCCCTGTCTGTCTTTCCCTGGAAATCAGCCCTGTCTGAAGGTATAGACCATGGCGGATTTTGCCGGTCATTTTTTGCTCAACCTGATTTATTTATCCGGGTGCGGCCAGATCATAAGGCCATCGTACAGCAAAAGCTGGATACCGCTCATATACCCTACCGGCCCCTGGATGAACAGGGTATGGCGCTTCCCAATAATACTACCTTAGATACGATAATCGAAATAGATAAGGAGGCGGTGATCCAGGATTTCAGCTCACAGCAGGTAGCTACATTCTTAAAGCCGCTGCAAGGAGATAAAAAGCTGAAAGTATGGGATTGTTGTGCGGCCAGCGGTGGAAAATCCATACTGGCAGCAGATGTACTGAAAAATATAGATCTTACCGTATCGGACATACGCAAATCCATACTTGTAAACTTAGAGAAACGCTTTACCGTAGCGGGAATAAAAGAATATACTGCCAAAGTAATGGATCTTACCATTTCCCATTCACTACCTGCCATTCACCATTCACCATCTGCCCTTAACCCTTCCCTCTTTGACCTCGTTATTTGCGATGCCCCCTGCTCCGGCAGCGGTACCTGGGCACGAACACCTGAGCAATTGTATTTCTGGAAGGAAAACGATATTTCGCATTATTCGAACCTTCAAAAAAAGATCCTCGGTAATATTATTCCCTTTATAAAGCCCGGCGGGCACCTGTTATATATTACCTGTTCGGTTTTTAGAAAGGAAAACGAAGAAACGGTAAATGATATAGAAAAAGAATTAGGATTACAGCTCTTAAAAATGGAAGTACTGAAAGGTTATGATAAAAAAGCTGACACCCTGTTCGCCGCGCTGATGATTAGACCATAGGCCAATTTGAGATTTGAGATTTAAGATTTGAAACCCTGAGACCCGTAACCTGAGACCTGTAACCTGAGACCTGTAACCTGCACCTCCCCCTACTTCATCAACCGCACAATACGTTTATTTTTACCATCGGAGTAATGCAGCCAGTATACCCCCTGTGGCAGATCACCCAGGTTGTTGAATGTTACATCCTGAAATACGCCGGACTGCATATCTGCCGTCTTTGTCGCCAGTCTCCGGCCGGCAACGTTATATAAAGAAAAGAAAGACCTGCCTGATATTTTGGGCTTAACCAACACAGCAAAGCCTTCTTTAAAAGGAACAGGATATGCTTTCAGCCAGTCTTCATCCAGTATCCGTTCGGCATTTCGCAGTTCCCTTTCTCCCGCTAATATTTCGTAAGCAATGCGCATATTGGGAATGCCATATCCCGTGCGATCGTCCGGGTTGTGATACCGATCGGCACTTTTTCGCACCGCGTCAAAAATAGCCGCATTACTACATTCCGGGAAAGCCTGCCATAAACAGGCGATCAGTCCGGCCAGGTTAGGATTGGCAACAGACGTTCCGCTGGCGCTTGCAGGATTTCCATCCGTACCGGCAATAACCGCATCCCATCCTACAGAAGCCACATCAGGCTTTATCCGTCCATCGTAAGTTGGTCCATAGCTCGAAAACGGGGCTGGCAGCCTGCTAACATTAACCGCGCCAATAGCCAGTACATGTTCGCCATCTGCCGGGGCAATAATATAATGCCAGCTGTCGGTACCTGAGTTACCGGCACTGTTGGTAACAAACATTCCTTTTTTAACCGCCATTTCTGCTCCCCGGGTAATGATGGTATGTTGTCCGTTCATATCGGCATACGTATAGTCTAATGCAGGATTGGTAAACGTATTGTATCCTAAAGAGGAGGTGATCAGGTCTACTCCAAGACTATCCGCCCTTTCCGCAGCAGCCACCCAGTTCTGTTCTTCCACCGGGTATTCGGAAGCCACATCTTCCGTTCTGAACAAATAAAAATTAGCTTTAGGAGCCGTGCCAACCAGTAAACCCGGACGATTAGCCGCAATGGTAGAAAAGCAAATCATGCCATGCAGATTCTCCTCGGTAACGCTGCTTTTACCGGAAACAAAATCCCAGGTGTCCAAAACCTGGTTGTTCAGCCGTACACTATCAAAAGCAGCATTGGTATCATAGTGATAAAAGCCTGCATCTAAAATGGCAATGATCATCCCCTCGCCCCGGAATCCTTTGTTGTGCAAAAATGTGCCTTCATGTATATTGATTTGCTCAAACATGTTACCGTAGCTGTAATAATCATTTTTGCCCTGTACGATCTGGCTTCTTTTTACCGGGGATATTTTTTCCCTGAGCCGGTCTTCTTTACCCCTGCCTGTCCCGGACATCCTGGCAGCAATACCCGTAACCGATCGTACAAAAGAAAACCCGTTAATGTTTTGCAACGCAACAGGATCAGTTGTTTGAATTAATACCTGGTTCAGCCAGCGGGAAACATTTAATATGCTTACGCTCCCCGCATTGCTGATGCTGTCAAGATATGCCGGCGTAACGGGAAGGTCTGTGCTGTCTATAGCAATATGTTGTCTTGTCCTTCTTTGTAGAGACCGGGCAGACAAATATGCAGCAGGGTTATTCAGCGTGTAAGGATTATTGTTCTTATCCTTTAGTGAAATAATATACCGGGAAGATTGCCCATACGCATCGCTCCACGAAAACAGGGTAAAAAAAATAAAAAAAGAAATTATGGTTTTCATAGAAAAGCAGGTTGCCATTTAGTTATGTTCAAGCATTTTCAGCTTAATACCATAGCCATTGTAAGAATAGCGGCTGGCAATAGTATCGCATTTCATATAACCGCCAAGATTTTGAGCAAGCACATTACAATCTTCATCATACGGGCATGGGGTATCGGGTTGTCCTGCCACAACCACCCGGCAGTTGCCGAGGGTATTATTTTTCTGGTAGAGCCAGTACATAAAATCTTTATAGATCAGCCCGATATCTTTCCCATACACCTCAACACTATAGTTCACGGAAGCAAGATTATTGGGATACAACACCGGGTCGCCGATCTTTTCGTCTGATTGTAAAACCGTAACGGTATTTTCAACCGTTTTATCACCAACCAGGTAAGGTTGCCCGACATTCACATAATTGTATTCCCACGATTTCATGTAATCGAGATCACCATCGGCATGGATATAACTATTGCCCTGCCAGAAATAGTTTTCCCGTACAGGAGATGTCAATTTTATAAAACGAAGATTATTCTCCACGTATTCTACCGCATTAGGCAGGGGAGTTACCAAAAAGGTGATCAGGTCCCGCCAGGGCTGTGTACCATCTACATCCCGTATCATCCTCCGAACCCGAAAAGCAGGGCGTCCCTGGTTATCTGTTATCTGGTCATCCACGATATCTTTTACCTGGTAACTGTGAACTTCCTTAGTCGTTTCAAAATTGGTAAATACGGTAGAATCCAACCGGTAGACAATATATCTCCCCGGCTGAAGAGGATAATAATCAGTAACGGGTACCACCAAAAATGCATCTGCTTCTCTCTTACAGGAGGAAAAACTTAAAAAAAGGGGTATCACCAGGATAAGCAACAGATATGGCAGACTTTTACTCATACACAAAGATTAGAAAAAAAGAGACAAATCAAAAAAGAGGCAAGGTTGCTTACGAATACAAGAATTAAAAACAGGTTTCCCTTTCTCATCACCTAACGCTTTGATTTTCCTTTTATTGTGAAAGAATTTCACTTCTTTTTTAATAGGGTTCAGGGTACCCGTACCTTCCTTTAATCCATTATACAAAGGACATTTACTTTTGACACAAAAAGTTCAAATTTTAGCAGATGGATGCCTGCCGGAACAGGCAGGTTTTATGAATGAAAAATTTCCTGTACGTTTGAACAGCTGATCTGCAACCTGTTAAATTTTATCATAATGAAAACGATCATAGCATCATTTGCTTTTCTCGTTATTACGGCAACGGCCTTCCCCCAGAAAAACAAGAAGGCCGTCTTTGTAATCGTTGATGGCATCTCATCTGACGTAATAGAAAAATTAAGCACCCCTCATCTCGATGCTATTGCGAAAGCGGGAGGCTATACAAAAGCACATGTAGGCGGGGAAAAAGGCGGCTATTCACAAACACCTACTATATCGGCTGTTGGCTATAACAGTTTGCTTACCGGTACCTGGGTAAACAAACACAATGTTTGGGATAATGATATCGCAGCCCCCAACTATAATTACTGGACTATCTTCCGTTTTTTAAAAGAGCAATATCCCCAAAGGAAAACAGCTGTATTTTCCAGCTGGGAAGATAACCGGACTAAACTGGTAGGCGAAAATCTTGCAGCAACGGGTAACCTGAAATTAGATTATCATTTTGATGGATTGGAACTGGATACTGTCAAATATCCCCACGATAAAAAAAGAGATTTCATGCACCGCATAGATGAAGCAGTGGTGGATAATGCTGCTGATTATATAAAGAAAGAAGCGCCTGATCTTTCATGGGTATACCTGGAATATACGGATGATATGGGTCATCTATATGGCGACAGTCCTGAGTTTTATAAAGCGGTTGAAATAATGGATAACCAGATAGGAAGGCTTTGGGCAGCTATACAATATCGTGAGAAAAATTTCAAAGAGGATTGGGTAATATACATTACTACCGATCACGGAAGAAGCGCGAACAATGGTAAGGGTCATGGCGGACAGTCAGACAGGGAAAGAGCCACATGGATCGTAACCAACGCCAAAGGACTGAACAACTATTTTAAAACCGGCAACCCGGGTGTGGTAGATATTATGCCTTCGCTTGCTTCCTTCCTGGATATAACAATTCCCAAAGCGCAGTTGATGGAAGTGGATGGTATTCCGCTTACCGGCAGCATATCTGCAACTACCGCTAATGCTGTGCTGAACAACGGTAAGCTGCGGGTAACATGGAAAGCGGTATCTAAAAAAGGCGATGCGAAAATATGGCTGGCAACAACCAATCATTTTAAGGAAGGCGGTAAAGATGAATATAGTTTAGTTGCTACTGTACCGCTTGCAAAGCAGGAAGCCGTTATTGATGTAAGCAATATGCCTTCCTCTTTCTATAAAATCGTTATTGAAGCGCCGGAAAATATGCTGAACCGGTGGATAGTGGAAGGGAAGTAAGTTGCAGGGTGCAGGTCTCAGGTTACAGGTTACAGGTTGCAAGGTACATGGTACACGGAACCTGTAATATGCAATATACAATCATGTATTAAAAATTTGTAGTTATATATCAGGCAGCCCCCCTGCAACCTGCACCTTGCGACCTAAAACCATACACTGCCTGTAATGCAAAAAACAGTGTGATTATGTAAGGATTGAGGAAATAGTAAAGGTTCCCAACCCTTCAAAAGATTGGAAACCTCTTTTACTGAATATACATTTATTTTGCTCTGCCACCGATCATATAACCCACTGACAGCCCTAAAAGGCGTGTACTGTATTTGGTATGTGCTGTTTCGGCGCCAGCAATATTACTCAATCCCTGGACATAATTGGCGCTGATCATAAGTCCGTTTTCAAACTGATAACCCATAGTAAGATTGGCTCCTAACTCGAAACGTTTAAGCATTGCACCCTCTGCTTCATCCTCGTCTTCACCAGCATACTTTTTGTACAGGTCTTGTTCGCTATCTCCGGACGACTTAGCAGAAAGCCCGTAAGAAAAATTAGGACCTAAGCCTGCAAAGAAGCCATTGTTTTTATATAAGAAATTAACAGGTAAGTCTATCGCCATCATTTTGAGTTTCATTTCGGAACTCATCGCGGTTGTTTTTGAATTGAAAAGTAACTGAGGCTGAATAGAGAATTGCTCACTGAGAGAAATATCGGCAATACCTCCAACATGAAAGCCGGTACCTAACAGGCTTTGCCTACTCCAATCACCATCCTCCGTGTACTTAAGACTAAAGATATTTTGCTGTATCCCTGCCTTAAATCCAAACGATACCTCTTGGGCCTTTACTGTTGTGCAACTAATGATAATTGCACTCATTGCAATAATTGTTTTTTTCATTGATTTGGGTTTTTAAATAATGCACTATATAATTTTTTCAGTGCTGTTCAATAACGGGATTCATTTTTCCCAATTGCATGATTTTACAGGCTTTAGCGTGTTAATTAACAAATGATAGCTCATTCAGCCATCTGATCCCCCTGTCCTGTTTGTTATAAAAAGCAGCACTGCGGGGATCTTTTTTACAGGAGGGCTTTTATTGTACGGGCAGAATTTACGAAATCGTTTGCGTTAATAAGATCTCCGCTTTTCAAAAGATGCTAAGCCCCTCGCTTAATGAAAAGATAAATTGTTTATTGTATCCGGTTGTGCAGAAAGTAGTAATTTGCTCCCCGCATGCACCACGAACTGCAATTACAATACTGGATTGAGCAGGTTGCCCTGTTTAACGACCAGGTGGCGTATGAAAAAATATTTCTCCATTTTAATGACGGATTATATCGTCTTGCTTTTTCCTTTGTAAAAGATGAACAGGTTGCCGAGGAAATTGTTTCTGATACTTTTATTAACCTGTGGCGCAACCGGATGCGGTTGCTGGAAATAGAGAACCTGAAAGTGTACCTGTATGTATCGGTTAAAAATCTTTCCATTAAATACCTCAGTCGTAATAAATCACAGGTTGATTTCGGGTTGAACGAAATATGGTTGGAGCATGTTGCCGGTACAGGCCAAACTCCTGAGGACCTGATGGTTTCCAAAGAAATGCTGAGGTCTATTCATGACGCTATTGAAGACCTGCCCCCTAAATGCAAGCTCATTTTTAAGCTGGTACGGGAAGACGGACTCAGGTATAAGGAGATCGCCCAGATCCTCAATATATCGGTTAAAACCATTGATGCCCAGATGGCTATCGCATCAAAGCGTATTCTACGGTCGCTCAGGCCCCTTATAAAAAAATAATTTTATTCCTTTTAGGGGATTTTAGCTGCTGCCGGTTCCTTAGAAGATATAAAGCATCTTTACCTGCATGTCGCATAACATCATCTGGCAACTGGTTGCCCGTAAACTATCCGGTGAAATAAGCCTCAATGAGCTGAAGGAGCTGGAGCGCCTGTTGCAGGAGGATCCGGAGCTCGCTTATAAAGTAGATATCTATTGCCGTTATTTTGGTCATCCGCCTGGTGAAATATACCGTACCCGGGAAGCAAAAGAAAGGTCGCTGGAGCAGTTCCGGCAACGCTTTAACGGGGAATTTAACAGCATACCGGAGGTTGTTCCGATGCCGTTAGCCGATACCGGATCTACGTCTACCCGCTTTAGAAAATGGGCAGCTGTTGCTGCGGGACTGATCACCGTGGCAATGACCGTCTTTTTTATAACAGGCAGGGAAAAGAAAAGTACAGCTATCGCACAGCACACGACAAATGAAGTGAATACCATGCCGGGCACCCGTTCCAAAACCATATTGCCCGATGGCACGGTGGTATGGCTGAACAGTGAAAGCCGGATCAGCTATAATGCCGACTTTGGCAAAACGGAAAGGGAGATCACCCTCACCGGGGAAGCTTTTTTTGATGTGGCGCATAATGAGGCCATCCCTATGATCGTACACGCCAAAACCGTCAATATCCTGGTAAAAGGCACCGCCTTTAATGTTCGCAGCTATCCCGAAAGCGATAAGGTGCAAACCTCCCTGATCAGAGGCTCCGTTGAATTAACCACCACGGAACACCCTGAGCAGAAGATACTCCTGAAGCCAAATGAAAAGATCACGATCAGTGTGCCGGTAGAGTACGCCGTTGCTAACGGTCATGAAAAACCGAAGGCTCAGCCTGCAGGTATACCCGTCCGTGATAAAAGATCTTACCATATTGATTCGCTGAAACAAAGCCTGCTGGCTGATGTGATACCCGAAGTATCGTGGGTGGAGAACAGGCTGGTGTTTGATAACGAGCGGTTTACGGATGTAATAGATAAAATGGAGAAATGGTATAACGTGGATATCATCCTGATCAACAAACGGCTGGAAAGCAAAAACTTTTCGGGTGTATTTGAAAAGGAAAATATTGCCGAGGCATTATCGGCGCTTCAGATCATCAATGATTTTGATTTTGAAATAGCAGGAAGACAGGTAATTATTAAATAAATCTAATCTATATATAAAAATAGCATGCTTATGATATAAATCAAAACCAACGTACATGAAAAAGAGAGATGTGGCCACATCTCCCTTTGTTAGTTAAATCCGGTGCGGGTTTTCATGGAAGGATCGCCCGTACCTATTATTAAACTTAAGAAAGTAAAATTATGAAAAAATTGATTGTATCCCAATCAAACGGGGGTACTTGTCCAAAATTTCACAAACTGCTTGTTATCATGAAATTAACTGCAATCTTATTAATTGTAGTATGTCTTCAGGCTTCGGCAACGGGATATTCTCAGAATGATGTGAGTATTTCGGTGAAAAACGTTGAGCTGAAGAAATTGTTCAATATGCTTCAGAAGAGCACGAGCTACCGGTTCCTCTATGAAGATAAGCAGTTACCTGCGAACGTGAGAGTAGACGTGGCAGTGGAAAAAGTGTCTATTCAAACCCTCCTGAATGATGTGCTGCGCAATACCTTGCATTACAGGGTATTGAACAATAACCTGGTGGTGCTGAGCCATTCCGCTCCCAATGCGATTCTTAGCAATATTATAAGAGGAAAAGTAACTGATGAAAGCGGCCAGCCGCTGCCGGGAGTAAGTATCCGCGTTAAGGGAAGTACGGCAGGCGTATCAACCGATGCCAATGGAGCGTTCTCAATTGAAATACCGCTCAACAGCGTATTGGAGATATCATTCATCGGTTACATTACACAGGAATACACCGTAAAAAAAGATGAAGCGATCAATATACAACTGGTACCTGGCGACAAGAATCTCGATGAGGTAGTAGTGGTGGGTTTTGGTGTTCAGAAAAAAGTAAATCTTACCGGTGCGGTTGACATGGTTACCGCCAAACAATTAGAAAGCCGGCCTATAGCCAATCTGGGCTCCGGATTACAGGGATTGATCCCTAACCTGAATATCACTACCTCCAACGGGCGGGCTACCACCAACCCCTCCTTCAATATCCGCGGGTTTACCAGCATCAACGGGGGTGATCCTTTGATCCTCGTGGATAATATTCCTTACAGCATGGATGAAGTGGCACGTATTAATCCCAACGATGTGGAAACGGTTTCCGTGTTAAAAGATGCCGCTGCTTCAGCCATATACGGTGCACGTGGGGCTTTTGGCGTGGTATTAATAACCACCAAAAAAGCAAAGGGCAGCAAACTGAATGTTTCGGTAAATGCATTAGCAGGGTATCGCACCCTGGGCAAGCTGCCGCAATTTATTACCGACCCCTACACGGTGATGGATATAAAAACGGAAGCGGGAAGACCCCTGTATAACTTATATCCCGAGTCAGCACGTGAATATGCAAAGCAACGCTCGCAAAATCCTTCCTTACCTGCGGTTACACTTTCAGACAATGGTAACGACTGGGTGTATACCGGCTCTACAGACTGGCTGAAAGAAGCGTATAATAATACGGCAGCGACCTATAATACCAACCTCAGCGTTTCCAAGCGTTCGGAAAAACTCAGCTATTATTTTTCGGGCGATTTTTACCAGCAGGACGGATTGCTGAAATACGGAAATGATATTTACAAACGCTACAACGTAAGGGGTAAAGTGGATTTTGACGTAACCGACTGGTTGCAATTCTCAAACAATACAATGCTTACCAACACCGATTACGAAGCACCGGTATTTTTAGACGGCGATTTCTTCTGGAACGTGAACAGGACGAATTCCTTAGACGTGCCGTTTAATCCCGATGGCAGTTGGACAAGACCCGGCGCCCAGGTATTAGGTGCCCTGCAGCAGGGAGGCCGCAAGCATAGCGTAGGCAACGAATTCCTTACTACCTTCTCTGCAAAAGCCGCATTGATAAAAGATATATGGGACTTTAACGCCGATGCTACTTTCAGGCGTGGAGCCAGCCTGCAGCGCTCGTATGATATTCCGTCAGCCTATAAAACGGGACCGAACGCCCAGGAACAATATACTTTCTCTAATTCATGGGCAAGGAATGATGATTATACCACCCGGTACACGGTATACAATCTCTATACCGATTTCCACAAACAATTCGGCGATCATTATTTACAGGCTATGGTGGGCTTCAACCAGGAGTATTCCTACTACAATAGCTTCTGGACCAGGAAAGACGGGCTTATTTCTCCTTCCCTTCCTTCTATCGGAACCGGCACCGGCAATATAACAAACGGTGAGATGATCAAAGATTGGGCGGTGCAGGGTCTTTTTTCCCGGATAGGCTATAACTATAAGGAAAAATATCTGTTGGAGCTGAACAGCCGCTATGATGGTACTTCCCGTTTCCCCGCAGGCAAACGATGGGGGTTATTCCCTTCTGCATCTGCAGGCTGGGTACTTTCGGAAGAACAATTTTTTGAGCCGGTAAAACAGGCATTGGCGCTGGATCTGTTTAAGATCAGGGGATCTTATGGTACCCTCGGGAACCAAACGTTCAGATACGATGACAACAATCCTTACTATGATGCCTATCCGTATGTACCGATAATGAGCAATGGGCCGGTTAACCGCATACTGGGAACCGGAAGACCACAGGCTGTATATGCACCCGGAGCGGTTTCCGGTAATTTTACCTGGGAAAGCATTACAACGGTAAATATTGGTGTGGACCTGGCATTCCTTCAAAACAGGCTTGGTGTTAATTTTGATAAATATACCCGTTATACCAACGATATGCTGATTGAAGGGAAAACACTTCCTGCAGTATTCGGAACGGCGGTGCCAAAGGAAAACTCAGGCGACTTAAAAACGAAGGGATGGGAACTGCGGCTCAACTGGAAAGATAACGGACTCCTCGCGGGCGCTCCGTTCTGGTATAACCTTACGTTCGCACTGGCTGATAACCGTTCATGGATCACCCGCTTTGACAATCCCACCAAATCTCTCGGCAATGGCTGGGACAGGTATTATGTAGGAAGAGAGATCGGTGAAATATGGGGTGCGGATATCATCGGCTTTTTTGCAGATGATGCCGATATAGCCAATCATCCCAACCAAACCGCAATGGGAACCGATGACCAGTCGTACAAGTTTTACGGGGGCGACCCGATATTTGCCGACAGGAATAAAGACGGGGAAGTGAATATGGGTAAAAAGACAGTGGATGATCCCGGGGATATGTATATTATTGGCAATAGTTCCTCCCGCTTCCCTTACAGCGCAGATCTGTCTGCGGGGTGGAAAGGAATAGACCTGCGTATTTTCCTGCAGGGCATTGGTAAAAGAGACTGGTATCCCGGCGCTTCCAATATTTATTTCTGGGGAGTGTATGCGCAACCCTGGACCAATCCTACCGTGCAGAATTTAGATCATTGGACACCCGATAATCCCAATGCCTATTTTCCTGCGGTACGTGCATATTCGGCGGAAGATAATTACCAGCAGCTGACCATCCCCAATAAACGTTACCTGCAAAACGGGGCTTACATGCGAGTGAAGAATGTCACAGTCGGATATGCTTTGCCGAAAGCTGTATTGCAGCGGATAAAGCTCAATAAGGTACGGCTGTACTTCAGCGCTGAAAACATCTTCGAAATTTCTCACATTAAAGTAAAGCTGGATCCTGAATCATTGGGCAACGGCAACAGGCCGCAGGCGGCGTATCCGTTCCAGCGGACATACACTTTTGGGTTGAACGTGAATCTTTAATGCACTAAATTTTTATCAATGAAACGAATTAACTATATAATAATAGTCGTTCTGCTGCTAAGCACTTCCTGTAAAAAAGATTTTTTGCAGCGCAGCTCGCAAACAGTTGTAACAGACAAGCAGTTCTTTAATACAGTTACCGATCTTGAAACCTATACCAACGGACTGTATAGCCAGTTGAGTGCTTCTTATACTGATTTATTGTCGGATAATATTGCACTAAGCAATAATGAGCAGAATGCCGATTTGAGAACCCTTTTGGCGGGCACATTAACTCCTGCGACAGTAGGTGGCTGGGATAACTGGAGTAACCTGCGCAGCATTAATTTTATGCTGAACAATGTGGGTAAAACTACCGGCGACCCCACGTTAATTAACCACTATATCGGCGTAGCCCGTTTTTTCCGGGCCAATTTTTACTATAATATGGTAAAGCGCTATGGCGATGTGCCCTGGTACAGCGAGGTAATGAATACCAACGATGAGGAGTTGCTGTATAAAGCCAAAGATCCGCGTGCCCTGATAGTGGATTCTGTAATGGCCGACCTCGAATATGCTGCCGCAAATGTACTCCCCGGCCGGACCAACAACTCCTATGTAACCAAATGGGGCGCCTTAACCCTGCTGGCAAGAACAGCGCTGCATGAAGGCACTTACCGCAAATACCATAGTGAGCTGGGGCTGGAATCTTCCGCACAAACCTTTCTTCAGCGCGCAGTATCTGCTTCGCAGGAGATCATGGCTAACGGCGGGTTTAAAATTACAGGAACCGGCGCAGAAGTATACAGGGCATTATTTTCAAGCAATAACCTGTCGGCAAATGAAGAAGTGATCTTCTTGCAGAAGAACAGCAAAGAATTGGGTGTGGCTAATAATACCCATACGGTGTTCGACTGGCAATGGGCTTTAAGCTCCAGCCTGGCAAACGAGTTCCTGATGACTGATGGTACTCCTTTCACTTCACAAAGCGGTTATGATACAAAGACCTTTGTGAATATATTCACTAACCGGGATCCCCGTTTGGCTGAGACCATTATGCCTCCGGGATTTAAAACAACGGAAGACGGCAACCCCTACGTGACCCGCCCGGATTTCGGCGGCTATCTGCAGATCAAGTTTTATCCGCGTGATCCGGCGTTACGGGGAGGCTGGGAGCTGAACTACACCGATTTACCCATCTTCCGTTTGGGAGAAGTATTGTTGATCAATGCGGAAGCTAAAGCCGAACTGGGTACGCTTACCCAGGGAGATATAGACGCCACGGTGAACCTGTTGCGCAAACGCGTGGAAATGCCCGTTTTAAATATGGCTGATGCAAACGCTTCACCCGATCCCTATCTTTCTGGTAAATATCCGTTGGTAACCGGGTCAAATAAAGGTGTAATATTAGAGATCCGCAGGGAGCGGAGAGTAGAGCTTGCCTGTGAGGGCCGCCGCTTTGACGACCTGTATCGCTGGAAAGCCGGTGAATTGCTGGCACAGGATCCCGGTGGCATATATATTCCGGCACTTGGCGCTTATGACGTAACCGGAGATGGTGAAGTAGATATCGCCATCCTGCAAAACGGGGATGAAGCGCCGATTGCAGGACTGCCCGAAGCCACCCGGAATTCAATCTCGAAATTCAATATCAATACGGGTAGCTTTTACCTGCAGAATGGTACATCGGGAAGGGTAATGTTCAATGATGATAAAGTGCGTCCACGCAACTTTGTTGATCCGAAGTTTTACCACTTTCCTATACCCCTTGAACAAACAGTATTGAATGACAAGCTGACACAGCCCACAGGCTGGTAGTAAAATTAAGCCTATGGCTGCAATATACCGGTGAGATGCTATCCTTCTCACCGGTTATTTTTTTACCTGAAAAATATTTCAATGAAGAGAAGAAATTTTCTGCGCAACTCATCACTTGCTATTGCAGGCGCCACAGGTATTCATACCATGCCGGCAGCAAATAGCCGGCACGATTTCAGAAAGCCTGTTCTTACCATTGCCCATATTACCGATGTACATATCCGTCCGGATGAAAATGTGCCGGAACGGTTCAAAAAATGTCTCGAAGCCGTGAAGCAGCATAAGGTTGATTTCTTTTTAAATGGTGGCGATTCCATTCATGATGCTTCGTATAATAATGTAAAACGCGCAAGGGTAACCGAACAATGGGCAGTGTGGGATGAGTGCATGCAGTTGCTGAAAGGATATGATGTGTACAGTTGTATCGGCAACCACGATCCCTGGTGGTCGGCCCCGTCAAAAGAAGATGAAATGTATGGTATCCCGTATGTGGTAAAGCGGCTGGGTATCCCGAATAATTATTACAGCTTCACCCGGAAGAACTGGCATTTTATTGTGCTTGACGGCAATTATAAAGGTATTACGCTGGGAGAAGATCAGACTCAATGGTTAAAGGAAGAACTTGAAAAAATTCCTGCCGGCCATTATGCGCTGCTCATGTCACACTATCCCATACTAACGGTGACGGGCACCTGGGAAGGAGGACAGCATAAGGATCATAAAGAGCTGAAGCAGCTTTTTTATAAGTATAAAGATAAGGTGAAGGTTTGCTTAAGCGGGCACCAGCATTTGCTCGACCGGGCCTGGTATAACGGGGTGCATTACTTTTGCAATGGCGCCATGAGCGGATTCTGGTGGGGAAAAGGTAATGAAAAGTCTGCCCAGCCCTACTATTACCAGGAAACTCCACCCGGCTATGCGATCATTAAGCTATATGAAAACGGGGAGGTTGAGAATGAATATGTTACTGCTTATATAGAGGTGTAGGGAGTAAGGTAAATCAGTTACAGGTTACCAGTTGCAGGGTGCAGGGGGTGTGCCTCTGGGACCTGAAACCCTGAAACAATAGCCAATAAACGTTAAATTTTTTAAATTGCCGGAATGCTTTTTTACCGGAACAACATATTGAGTGTAATAATAAGAAAGAAATGAAAACAATGCAGCTACAAAAGTATCTACTACCCCCCGGGATAGTATTTTGCCTGCTTTTTTCTGTCAGCCCTTTTCGGGGCTATGCGCAGGAACAGATCAAAATATCGCATGGACCTTATTTGCAGGCGATGACCGATTCGGGTGTATCCATCGTATGGACCACGAACAAGCCGGCTACCGCCTGGGTGGAGCTGGCTCCTGATGACAGCAGCCATTTTTACCAAACAGAACGACCCAAATTTTTTTCCGCTTCAAATGGCCTGAAAAATGTGGGCACAGTTCACCAGGTGCACTTAAAAAATTTATTGCCGGCTACCCGTTACCGTTACCGGGTGTACAGCCAGGAAGTGTTAAAGCATGAATTTGTATATGTTCATTACGGCAATGTAGCCGCAACGGCCGTATACCGGAAAAAGCCGCTCACCTTCACTACGCCCGGGAAGCCGGGACCCTTTGAGTTTGCAGTGGTTAATGATATCCACGAGCGGAATAATGTATTGAAGCAATTGCTGAGCCAGGCGGATATGGCCAATACCGCTTTTGTGGTTTTCAATGGAGATATGATCAATGCCTCCATGAGCGAAGCGCAGGTATTTGGCGGCTTTATGGATACGGCAACCGCTTTATTTGCCAGTGAAACACCCATGTATTATGCCAGGGGAAATCATGAAACCCGCGGGCCTTTTGCTGCTGCATTTCCCCAATATTTTCCGGGCATTGGCGGACACCTGTATTATATGTTTACGAGGGGAGATGCCTGCTTTATCGTGCTGGACGGGGGAGAAGACAAGCCCGATTCCGACATCGAATACAGCGGCATCACCGATATGGACAATTACAGAACAGAGCAGGCGGAATGGCTTGCCGGTATAGTGCAAACGGATGCTTTTAAGAAGTCGAAGTACAGGATAGTGATCTGCCATATCCCTCCTGCCGAGGGATGGCATGGCAACCGGGAGATCACAAAGAAATGGGTGCCCATTTTGAATAAGGCCGGTGTGCATGTTTTTATTGCCGCGCATGAGCATCGTCACCGGATACAAAAGTTTTCTGAAGCAATGCAATTCCCTGTCATCGTCAACTCGAATAATAATATTATTAAAGCGGGCATCTCGGAAAAAGAGGCGCGTTTCCGTATTTTCGATGCGGCAGGCAAGCTGGTTGATGAATTGATCGTACCGTAAAAATATTAGGGGCAACTACAACATCATAATATGCACAGATCATTAATACAATTATTCATAGCTGTTATTTTCCTAACCGTATCCTGTTCTCCCCGGAAAGTGCAATCGGGAGCTATATCCGGGAATGCCATAAAAGTAATGACCTATAATGTGCATCATTGCAATCCACCCGGGAAGCCCGGTGTTATTGACGTAGATGCCATTGCTGCTGTTATAAAGCAGCAGGGTGCAGATATGGTAGCTGTACAGGAAGTGGATGTAAACACCGGCCGGTCGGGGAAGATCAACCAGGCGGAACAGCTGGCTGCTAAAGCCGGTTATCGCTTTTATTATTTCGGGAAGGCAATGGATTTTGATGGTGGCGGGTATGGGGTTTTGATCTTATCCCGGTATCCTTTAACAGATACTACCACCTATCCATTACCTATGCCGGAGCATAAAGGTGGAGAGCCCCGTGTATTGGCTGCGGCAACCGCTGCATTGCCCAATGGAAGATCGGTTCGTTTTGGCAGCACGCACCTGGAAGCCTATAACAAGACCAGCAGAATGTTACAAATAAAGGAGATCAGTCGTATTGCAGGCGAAACTGCTTTGCCTTTTATTGTTGCCGGCGATTTTAATGCAACCGAAGGCAGTGAAGTGATCCGTATTCTTGACGCGGATTTTACGCGCACCTGCTATCAATGCCCCTCTACTTTTGGGGAAGGTGGTGAAACGGGAGCGATAGACTTTATTGCATTCAGACCCAAAGCCACTTTTCATGTTTTATCGCATCAGGCGGTGCAAAATAAGGAAGCATCGGATCACATGCCTGTTATTGCAGAGTTACAGTTGAAGTAAATATCAGGTGGGACCAATCTTTTGAAGGTTGGCAGCCCTTTTGCAATCATCAGTGGGTTCTTTCGTATTTTTGATGGCAGGACGGGTACATTGATGAATGGATCACCAACTATATTGATTTAATGAAGTATATACCACTATTCCCGCTTTTATTTTCAGCGATGCTGCTGGTTTCCTGTGCCGGCACAAAACATATCCAAAAAATGGCGCTGAGCTGGGAAGAAAACTTTGATCAGAAAGGCTCATTTGATACCACCCGGTGGTCCAAAATACCACGCGGAGGCTCAGACTGGAACAGGCACATGAGTGATTTTGACAGCTGCTACGCCATGCGCGATGGCAAGTTGGTATTACGGGGAATTATGAACAACAGTGTTCCGGGCGATACCGCACGTTACATAACCGGAGGAGTATATACCAAAGATAAAGTGGCCTTTGGCTTTGGACGTCTTGAAATACATGCAAAATTAAATGGCGCACGTGGTGCCTGGCCCGCATTCTGGTTATTATCCCAGGGTATGAAATGGCCGGATGGGGGTGAAATTGATATTATGGAACGATTGAACTCCGATTCCATAGCGTATCAAACCGTGCATTCTCACTATACTTACAATCTTAAGATGAAAGAGCCGAAGCAGGGAGCAACCGGGCGTATCAATCCCAACGATTTTAATACGTATGCGGTAGAGCTGCATCCCGACAGCCTGGTGTTCTTCATTAATAATAATAAAACTTTTGCTTACCCCCGTATACAAACAGATAAGGAAGGACAATTTCCTTTCGATAAATATAAATACTACCTGCTGTTGGATATGCAGTTAGGCGGCAGCTGGGTGGGCAGGGTATATACAGAAGATCTGCCCGTTGAAATGGAAATTGACTGGGTACGGTTTTATGAGTTTAAATGAGAGAACCGCAGGAAAGAGAATCGTCACTTTTTATCAACGGCTACTATTACCACTCCCCCTGCAGGGATCGTCACTTTAATTCCGTCTTTTGCAGAAGCTGACCTGGCTTTAATTGAAGCATAATTCTCGGGACCACCGGCTTCCCGTGCTGTACTGTTTCCGTTAATGCTCACCTTTCGGGAAAAAGCCCCGTTATCTTCACCACCTTCAAGACTATACCAGTAAAAACGATTGCCGGCCTTGAAGTTTTTCCATTTCAACTCAACGGTTAAAGCAGTTGTACCCGTATTAACCAGTGTGGTATTAATTTCTCCCGAACTAAACGTAGAAGCATACGCTTTTATATTACTGCTCCCCTGGATATTCACCGGAACCATCCTGTCTCCGAGTAGTTTCTGAAAAAAATACATATAGTAAAAGGAAGGACGGGGTGTCCACTTGGGAATATTGGGCTCATTGCCATCACTGAATAAGCCATGATCGTTTCCGTTATCCCAACTATTTAATAAATCCCAGCGTGCTGCAAGTCCGTATTTATTTTTAATGGCTTCCCCTAATACGATAGTAGCAAATACGCCGCTGACATTAGATACCTGTTGCCTGGAACCCTCTGCAAACATATTCCATTCCGTCAACGCAACAGGTTTAATATTCCCACCATAGTTTTGTATTTGCCCGGTAACAAAATCCATCATCTTTTCGGGAACAGTAAGGGCTGCATTCAATATATCGCCAGCGGTAGAGTTCGTTTGATAGGGTGTAAAATAGCTGTGCACAATAAAATAATCATTGGCTCCATTCAGCTCCGGCATCATGGTTTGATTCCATGTTTTAACGGTATTGGTTTGCCATGCCTGCGTTTCTACATCATAAGTTACCGCACCTATATAAATGGTTTTACCCGTTTCAGCAGCAGCTTTACGCATAGAGTCGGCAAATACTTTAAAATGTTGTGCATACAGTTTACCTGTTAAATATTCCGGTTGCCCATCTTTGTTTTGTGACACATCAATACGATAACCGGCTTCCCACTCACCAAAGTTTTCGTTGCCTATTTCCCAGTATGTTGTTCTGCCATTATCATATCTCACCCAATCGGCTGCAAGATGGGCCGCAGCCGCAACCGGATCCGCACTGGTACCATAGCGGGCATAGCCATAGTTGATCGTGATTACGCCTTCGTTATTACCACTCTGCTCCCGCATTTGATAATACTGATCAATACTGGCAGACCAGTTGTTATCCGTTTTACCAAACCAGTAACCGGCATCTTTCAATACACCATCGCTATTCATCAGTTTCACCGGCGCATCTTCCGGGATATCACCTGCCGGCCGGTTCCAAAAATAAAGATTACTGCCGCTACCTGCCGGCCAGCGGATGACATGCGGCCGCAGGTTGGTAATGTGATTCATGAACTGGGGCTGGTCTGTCATGGGGGTCATCCAGGTATTGGCATTATGACCCGTAATCGTACGGGGTATTTTGGTTATGATAGAGGATGCATCTACCGTTACTATATTAGAAGCGGCGATATTAGGTATAGCCGCTTCCGCATAATCCGGCACATTAAATGTTTTTGCCTCCCAGTCGTTAAGAAAAAAACCAACGGTATTTGCCACTGCCGGATCGGTAACAGGTCGCACTGTTGTCGTATCTTTTGGTACCGGGGGATCAGGATCAACCGGCGGTATATTGTTTTTTTTACAGGAAGCAGACAGCGCCGTTGTAAGCCACCACAATATTATACTCAGGCTTATTTTCATAATTATTTTTTACTTGCACAGGCCGGGTGAACTGTCTAACAGATCCCGCAGATAATCACAGAAAGCACCCCCTGTCTGCGAAAATCCCTGTTTGCTGACAGCAGGAGTGTTATCTGTGAGAGACTGGATGGGAAAGCCCGGGCAATCGTAATCGGATGCGAGTGCCGGGCTTGTTCTCCTATGTGTTTGAAATTATTTTACCATCAGTATATTATCATAGTATACTGTCTTATCCGTAGTTCCTTCAATTTTAAAGTTTAACCGGCTATAACCGCCTTTTATAAAGCTGGCAGGTATCTTGTAATACGTCCAAACATCTTTTGTTGCGGTAAAAGTATAGCTTCCGCTGCCCTGGGGACTGCCAGTGGGCCAGGGCCCATCAGGTACGATGGTAATATTTACATCGGAGCCCTCACCCCGTGCCCAGAAAGTGATAAATTTGGCATTAAAGTAATCGGAAAAGCCTTTTAATACCGGGTCGCCCCAATCGGAACCCAGAAATAAACTTAGGCCCCCGTCCGCATAGTCTACACGCAATGATTTATCTCCCACTTTTTTGAGATCGGCATAAGGATAGGCGTTACAGCCCCAGGACCAGCTTTGCACATCACCTCCATAAGCAGCAGCATGTCCCCAGTCATCATCAAAAGCGACAAAGTTGTTCGGGATATAAATAAATTCCTGCGTAGTTGTTAATTTACCTGTAGCATTAATAATATCCAGTGTACCCTTACTCAGCGTGGTAGCCGGCATTTTGACGGTAAGCAATTTCCTGTCGGTAGAAATAATTTCCGCCTCATCGGTAGTGCCGGTAATAATTACTTTTTCAACGTCCAGCAGATTGGTGCCCGTTAGTGTGATCTCTGTTCCTTCCACAAAATCATATAATGATGCCGATGACACCGTTGGATAGGCCAATACCCTGAATGGCAGTACCAATTTCTTGCCTTCGCTATTGGTAAGGATTACATTTTGTTCGCCTCCGTAGGCTGTATCGGGAACCCGGAAGATGACTGCTGTTTCCGTATTCAGTGTTGAATAAAATGGTGCCGGAACATTTTCTTTTTCAAAAACAATACTGCGCATATCACCCAGCCCTGTACCCGTTATGGTCAGCATGGCTCCGTTAGCGGCAGAATCCGGGCTGATGCCTGCAGACTTAGGATCGCCCGGGCGAACCGAGGGGCTTCCATCATTGTCGCCTTTAGTACAGGCGTTAAAACATACCACTGTTATTAATATCAATACAGGAAGCAGTTTTGTATTATAAACTAATCTTGTTTTCATTGTATACATATTTTATGATTGGCATTAATAATAAGGAACCGCGCTTTTATCATCAGCTAACTCCGGATCCTGTAGTATTTCACCGGCCGGTATAGGCAGGTGCATGTATTTTTCAGTAAATGTTACATATTGGGGATCGCCAAATGTTCCCCTGTTTTGCGCTTCAATAATTTGCTTCGCCTTATCAAAACCCTGCCTTTGTATATCAAACCAATAGTCACCTTCAAACGCAAACTCAACCCTGCGCTCATGCAGGATATCATCTAAGGTGATGCTGTTTTTTGAGGGGAGCTGGGCTCTCGTTCTTACCTTATTAAATGCTTTTAAGGCTTCTGCATCAGTAGTGGAAGTATTTGTTCCTAACACGGCTTCCGCATAAATCAATAACACATCGGCATACCGTAACATCATGGTATTAATACCTGTATTCATTCCTATAACAGATTCTCCGCCATAAGCTTTTCCCGGCCCCACCACGTACTTCGCTATATTTGAACGGGTGCTGTTTTTTTGACCACCCTCCGTATCTACCTGAATGGTGTCATACACATACCCGTTTGCCATAAATGCATTGTATGCCGGGCTGTTATCTCTCTGCGGCTTCCAGTCGGGGCGGCTCCAGCCATGTTCCATCACCGACCACTTACGCCGGAGATCACCGGGTTCGTATGCCTCCAAAATATCCATTGAAGGGATATATAATTCCCACATACTGGCTTCTGCAGTTTGCATATTAGCAGGGCCTCTGTCCGGATTCTTTTGATTTCCTGATCCCCAGGGGTTACCGGTTAGCTGATGCTGAATGGAAAACAACGATTCAATATTGTTATTGTTTGCGCTTGACATAAACATCCCGGCATAGTCCTGGAACAGATCGTAGTTGCCGGATTGCATCACTTCCCATGCTTTTGCTTTGGCATTATCGTAGTCCTTGTTGTAGAGGTATAATTTGGCAAGCATGCCTTTAGCGCTGTATTTGGTTAATCTGCCTGCCTCGGGATCTGATTCAGGTAGCCCGGCTTCTGCTAATTCAAGTTCTTCTTTTGCAAATCTCAATACATCTGCTTTTAAATACTTGGGGATATTGAAATTCCCTTCCAGTGCGGTTTTTCCAGGTTGAGTGATGATCGGTGCATCGCCCCATATCCGGGCAATGAAAAAGTATATGGTTCCCCTGAAAAAGCGACATTCTGCGATGGCAGGATCAATAAAGGAAGCATCACCACCCATAGATTTCTTTTGCTCAAGTGCAAAAATATATTCACTTGTCCATCCGCCGATCTTATAAAACACCTTCCATGCATCCGCTATACGGACAGATGTAGCGGAAAATGAAAAATTAATAAACGGGGGATCATCACCACCGCCGGTATATTCATTGCCTGCCATCACATCGCCAATGGCATCCATTGCCCTGTTTTCATAACCGGTCCAGGGTAACCCATATAACGTGCTGGTAAGCCCCCTTACTTCCTCGGCAGTATTGTAGTAATTATCCAATGTGGCGCCATCTAATGAGGGGCGGTCTATAAAAGTTTTTTTACAAGATGCCAGGCTCACCAGTAAAACAACTACGGTAAATATTTTTTTATGTGTCATCTTAATTTTTTTTGTATGAAGCAATGATTACAGTTCAATATTAATTCCCCCGGTAAATGTCCTGGGATTAGGGTAGTGCCCCGCATCAACATTCATCAGTCTTATATTATTATTGAATGCCCCAACCTCAGGATCATAGCCACTATATTTTGAGAACGTATACAAATTTTGTACTGATAAATAGATCCTTGCATTATTAATCAACGCCTTGCGTGTCAGCTCCTGCGGTAAACGATAACCTACCGTAAAGTTCTGAATACGCAGGTAAGAGCCGTCTTCCACATACCGGTCAGACATATAAACGTTGTTGGTATTGGTATTGGTAAACCTGGGCAGCCTGCCATTGGGATTATCTGCTGTATACCTGTCTGTAACCGTTCTCAGCTGGTTGTAATATGCGTTATCCATTTTTTCTAACTGCCAGCGAAGAAAATTAAAAATCTTCGCGCCATAGCTTCCCTGTAAGAAAAGCGAAACATCCATATTGTTGAACTGAAAAGTATTGGTAAACCCATAAGTGAATTTCGGAAGCGGACTGCCGATATAGGTGATATCACTGGCATCAATTATTCCATCCGGTTTTCCATTGGCCTCCCCTGCCACATCCTTAAACCGGATATCACCCAACCAGGTATGCGTTTCGTCAACAGTGTATCCAAACTGAGGTTTGCTGTTGTTCAGCTCATCCATAGTACGGAACAGGCCATCAGTTTTTAAGCCAAAGAAAGAACCGACTGCAAAACCCGGATTCGTATAGGTAACGGTATAGTTATCATAATAAAGCTTACCGGTTAACCCTGCGGTGGAGTTTGCCATTTTATCCAGCTTATTTTTAAACTGCGAATAAATGATATTGGATTTCCAGGTAAAATGCTTAGTCTGTATATTCGTTGTATTCAGGCTGATATCAACACCCGTATTTGACATTTGGCCTACATTACCGATGGGCGCTTTCAGATCATCCCACTGATCACCAACACCAATTAATCTTGGACCTGTAAGAAACAGGAGCATGTTGGTCGTTGTTTTTCTGTACACATCTACCGTCAGATCTATTCTTCCGTCAAAGAAACCAAGGTCTGCACCTATGTTTTGGGTAACAACGGATTCCCAGCTAAGGTTCGGATTGGTAATACCGTTCAGGTAGCTTGAATTGCCGAAGCCAACAGGTCCTGTCCAAAAGCCGACAGCTGAAGTATATGGAGGAGTCTGAGCGCCTGAAGGAAGATTTTGATTACCCACAGCACCGTAACCGGCCCTGAATTTCAGATA
Source organism: Chitinophagaceae bacterium (assembly GCA_023957155.1). GTDB lineage: Bacteria > Bacteroidota > Bacteroidia > Chitinophagales > Chitinophagaceae > Agriterribacter. Next base: position 344,675 of record JAMLHK010000003.1, read on the forward strand.
GCTTATAGCCGGTCTGAGCGCTTGTGCAAATTCTTCATTGCTCACCGTCCAGGCTATGGAAGCTCCGGGGAAATATCCCCATTTATTATTGGGTCCAAAATTCGAAGATCCATCTGCCCGGTAACTTACCTGAATGGAATATTTGTTATCGTAAGTGTACCCTGCTCTTGCAAAATATGATTCCATTGCCCACTGGCTCTTTCCACCTCCGAGTTCCCATGTTGTTCTGTCGCTGCTGCCTGAATTAAGATCAAGAATATTATTCTGCAGATCTACTTTTTTGCCACTGATGCCTTCGTAATAAGAGTATTGCGCTTCATGACCAACAGTTGCAGAGATATTGTGCTTGCTAAATGTTCTGTTATAGTTTAGATAATTTCTCAGTGCATAATAGTAACTGTTACCCCGGTTATCAAACAACTGGCTGCGCAGGCTGGTACTCCCGATATTCCCTGCTTTTTGGAAAGCCGTATTATTGTTCAACCCCAATGAATATGAAATTTCGTTTCTTAAGGAAAGTCCTTTTGTAAATTCTATATCACCATACACGTTTCCAAACACCTGCGAGTTCACTGATTTATTGCCCCGATAATAGCTTCTGGCTACCGGATTATCCTGTCCGTACTGGAAACCACCAATGCTACTGCCACCACCCCAGGTTCCATCAATGTTTTTCACAGGGATCAAAGGACTTTGTACGGCGCCCCACCAAATGGTCCCTTCCGCTGCATCGGCTAATGTTACATTCTGCTCGCTTCTCGACGCATTAGCGCTCACCCCGACTTTCATCCATTTTTTCAGCTGATGATCCAGGCTGAACCTTGTTGAATAGCGTTTAAAATCCGAGCCGATCAAAATACCGGTTTGATCAAAATAGTTGAGCGACAGGTAATAACTCGTTTTGTCTTTTGAGCCTGAAAAGCTCAATTGATGATTTTGTACCTGTCCATTACGAAACATGGCTTCCTGCCAGTCGGTTCCCCTGCCCAACAATGAAGGATCCTTAAATTCATCGGAAGGTGTCAGTCCGAGCTGGGGAGCTACCTCATTCTGGTATTGCGCAAACTCACGCAGGTTCATCAGGTCTAACCGGTTGGCAACACGCGATTGCCCAACGTATACATCATAATTGATCTTCCCCTCTCCGCTCTTTCCCTTCTTAGTTGTAATGAGGATGACGCCGTTAGCAGCCAAAGAGCCATAAATTGCCTGTGCAGAAGCATCTTTCAGCACATCAATAGATTCTATATCTCCCGGGTTTAAAGTTGCCATCACACTATTTCCCGTTTGCCCGTCAGAGCCACCTAAACCGGCATAGCCGGAGCTGCTTTTTGTATTAGACATAAAAGGTACCCCGTCAATCACGATCAGAGGATCATTGCTATTAATGGTGGTAACACCACGCACTTTAATGTTTACACCACCGCCAGGCTGCCCGCTGTTATTGGTAACCGTAACACCGGCTACCTTACCCTGTATGGCCTGGTCAACACCGGCAACAGGAAGATCTTTAATATCTTTTGCACTTACGGATGAAATAGAGCTGGTTATATTGGCTCTCTTTGCGGTGCCATAACCAATTACCACTACTTCATTTAAATTTTGTGCGGCAGCCTCAAGCGTTACCTCAATAACCGGTGAAGTACCGATGCTTACTTCCTCCGGCTTCATGCCAATGGAAGTAATAACCAGTGTTTTTGCATTTGCCGGAATAGTGAGTGAAAAAACACCCAACGTATTTGTAGCAGAAACAATTTGTGAATTTTTAACCTGAACTGTTGCACCCGGTATAGCAGCGCCATTGTGGTCTTTAACCGTACCCGTTATGGTTCGGCTGGCATTTTGTGCATACAGGGAGGTAATAAGCAGTAGCGCCAAAAGAGAACTTAACAGAGCCCTCACTTTAGCCGCCGTTTTGTTTTTGTTCATATGCGTGCAATTATGGTTTAAAATATAGATAATTAATACTTGATATTCATATTTATTGTTTGTTCACTGCCATTATATGATATGGCGGTATCAGCCTGCGCTGAAAAATCTATATCTGTTTTCCTCTCCTTATCTATCCATACTATTCTGAAGATTTTATTCTTTGATAAGCCGGAGAAGTCACCGCTGCACTTACCTATAGTAAGGGTCCTGCTTGCTTCTTTATAAGTGATCGGAATATTACAGAATGCCCCTTTTTCATAATTATAATTCACTCCTTCATCTTCATATAAATTGAAGCTGGCATCTTTTCCTGTATATATATAGAGGGTGATCTTATCCGCGTTGGGCTGATTGGTGTGCTGAATATCAGACCCGACCGGTATAATAGAACCTTCTTTTACAAACAACGGCATTCTTTCGTATGGGGCAGCGGCGTTAATGAACCGGCCGCCTTCATGATATCTTCCGCTATATAAATCATACCAGCCCTGACCTGCGGGCAGATATACTTTTCTTTCGGTTGCATGTTGCTTATATACCGGGTTTACCAGCAGGGAAGGACCAAACATATACTGATCACCAATATTCCTTACGTTCGGATCAGAAGCAAAATCCATGATCAGCCCCCGCATTAAGGTATAGTCGTTATGATAGGTGCTGCCTGCTATGGAATAGATATACGGCATCAGCTGGTAGCGCAGGCGGTTATAATACCACATGCTTTTATAAGCAGGATGATTTTCGGGCGCTATATTATATATCTCCCGGTAGGGATATTGTCCGTGCGACCTGAATAAAGGACAAAAAGCCCCAAACTGGTACCATCTTGCATTCAGCTCTCTCCATTCCTCAAGCGCTTCACCCTGGGGGTCAGGCTTATCATATTTATCCTCTACAAAAAAGCCGCCTATATCGCTTGTCCAGTAAGGCAAACCCGATAGCGAAAAGTTAATGCCGGCAGGGATTTGTCTCTCCAACTCATCAAATCTTGCCGCAATATCACCACTCCAGGTAGCCGTACCATAACGCTGCATACCCGCATAAGCCGAACGGGTAAGAATAAAAACACGCTGATCCGGACGGGCATGGCGCTGACCTTCATAAATACCTTTTGCATTTTGCAGTGCATACCCGTTAAAATATTGAGCAGACGGACCAAGAGCCGTGGGGTTCATCAAAGCCTTCCGTTTTTCAATAGACACATTTGATAAGATATCGGGCTCGGTTGCATCTAACCACCAGGCATCAACGCCTTTACTGAAAAGCTTTGTATTGAGCAGGTTCCAGAAACCGTTCCTGGCATCTGCATTATAGGCATCATAAAAGGTAGATACATAGCCTTTGCCGATCCAGTCGCGGGTGCTGTCTTCTATATTTTGTTTATACAGCCAGTTATTTTTATCGAATAATACATAACTCTCTATGCCTTCATAAAATTTAGGCCAAACCGATATCATAAAATGGGCATTATACTCATTATGCAGTTTGCTGATCATTCCATCGGGGTCAGGAAACCTCGTTGAATCAAATTCCTGGCTTCCCCAGGCATCTTCTTTCCAGTAGCTCCAGTCCAGTACAATATTATCAATACCTATTTTTCTCTTCCTGAATTCAGCTACCGTATTTTCAACCTCTGCCTGCGTTTTATATCGCTCACGGCTTTGCCAAAAGCCTAAAGCCCACCTCGGTACTATCGGCGCTTTGCCCGTTAACGAGCGGTAACCGCTGATAATATCATCTGCCGTTTCACCATAAACAAAATAATAATCTATCCCCTCACCGGCTTCGGAAGAAATGCTCATTTTGTTATTCAAACGGAAATCAGGACTTAGCCATTTCAAAGACACAAAAGCCTGCGCAGACCCGGGAATCCATTCCACTTTAATCGGGTATTTCCTGTTCTTCTCTAATTCATAAGTGAAAAATGACGGGCCCGGATTCCATCCTTCACGCCATTTATCCAACAGCAGCTTCCCGTCAAGCCAATATTTAATATAGCCCGATGCAAACAGGTAAAACTTGTGCTCACCGCTACTGTCTGAGCTAATAAAGCCTTCCCAGGTTACTTTCCCTTTATCCATAGCAAAGCCGGGAGGCATATTTTTTAGAGAAGGCAGAAAGGCATAATCAATCTTATCTTCCTGTTGCCTGGAAAATACTTTGCTGCTGTCTGTTTTGTCGGCATAGGTTACCGTCAATCCTTTTGAAACACCATCTGCACCGGTAAGCTGCAATGAGGATAGATCTTCTTTTTTACGATTATCACCAAAGGATGTTATAGAATAATTATCCCATAATAATCCATACTTATGCGAAGAAACCAGAAAGGGTACAGCTACGATACCATTATATTGGGTAAGGTCAATATCTTTATTTTTATAATTAAAAATACCTGTTTGCGGCTGGCCCAAGCCATAAAAACCTTCATCCGAAGGAGATTCAAATACCTGGCTTACCTGGTAAAGCAGCTTTTTATCTATTTCAACCGGTGTTAGCGTTTTGCCACCACCTGCTTTTTCCTGCAGTATAATATTACCCGTGCTGTCCCTGAACACCACTTCACCGGTAAGGAGTGAAATGGTTGCCGATATGCTGCTTGTTTTTAGAACGGCTTCAGTTGCCATATACTGTGCCGTCCAGGCTACCGGGGTATTGTTCGAATCATCTCGCATTAAACTCTTTGCATCAGGGAAATGATTACCAGCAATAGCAGTAACCCGGATAATTTGGGGAGTAACAGCCGTTAACCTTACTGATGTTGCACCCTGCTGTACCGGTTGGCGGAGCTTAATAATAAACCCGTCTTCCAAACTAATGATGTTCTTTTCATTATGGCATGCAAAGAGGAAGGACAGCATACACGCCCATATAATATATATATATTTATTTATACAAAACAACATTATCCGCAATCGTTTCAGTTATCAGAATTTCCCTTCAAAACTAATAGTATCACTTAAAATCCAGGGTAGTCAAATGTTCAAAATCGGGTACCCAAATGTTATCTGCAGGGGTAGCATTTGTTTATTTAAAGGGTATTAAATGTTAACCTTCCCATTTTGCCCTGTTGTTTTTAATAACAGTTATGCTATCTTGAGAAACATACATAAAGTATTTTATTTATTATTGCAGGTAGCCCTTCAATGCCGATATGGTTAAAGAATCCATTCATCTTCTTGTTCTCTTATTTTTTTGCGGATTAAATACCTATTCGCAAAAAAACGAATACCAGTTTATGCATATAGACGTGAGGCAGGGGTTATCTCATAACCAGGTGAATACCATTTTCAAAGATGACAGGGGATTTATGTGGTTTGGCACTTTATCGGGACTGAACCGGTTTGACGGGTATGATTTTAAGGTATTCAGAAATGATTTACATGATACAACCACTTTAAGCGACAACTATATAGCCGGCATTTTTGAGTTGCCGGAACGTAAGCTGTGGATCGTTACCAGGAACGGTAATAATATATACGACCCTAAAACAGAATCCTTTTCAAGAAATGACCAGCGCTTTCTCGCTTCACTTTCCCTCCCTGCCGGTAATGTAACATTCATTTCAAAAGATAAAAAAGGAAATTTCTGGTTTGTATACCAGGGTCTTGTAGGTATATATAAGTATTCTCCTGCAACCAGGAAGGCTGAAAAAATCTTCGTCCGGCAGGGGGATATCCGGGGTGTGTCGCCCGGAGATGTATCCATGCTTACTCATGACGGGGACAATAATACCTGGATTATTTATCGAAACGGCGTTATTGAAAAAATAGATTTTGCTACCGGAAAAACCGGGTTTACAAATGAAGCGCTGCAAAAAAAGAATAACGGGAAAAACGAAAACTATTTTTTGTTTATTGATAAGGATAATGAGCTATGGATCACTGTGCCGCTTTCCATAACCCACGGAGGCGTTTACCACTATACCCCGGCAACCAATACGCTTAATTATATTTCTAAAGAAACAAATGGTACCAGGATCAATTCCAATATTATTTCAGGCATTATTCAAAGTGCTGACGGAAAAATATGGATCGGCACGGATCACGGAGGCATTAATATCATTGATAAAAAGACCATGCAGGTGCAATACCTGCTTAATGATGCGGAAGACCACACCAGTATTTCACAAAACAGCGTATGGTGTGTTTATAAAGACGACAAAGAGGTTATCTGGGTGGGTACTTTCAAGCAGGGGGTTAACTATTACAGTAGTGAGCTGGCATTATTCAGCCTGTATAAACACAAAATATCTGATGCAAACAGCCTGCCTTTTGAAGACATCAATAAGTTTGTTGAAGATAAAGCGGGGAATATATGGATTGGCACCAATGGCGGGGGACTGCTCTATTTTGACCGAAAGCTGGGAAAATTCAAAAGTTTCCGGCATGATCCTTCCGATCCGAATAGTATCAGCAGTGATGTGGTGGTCAGCTTATGTATTGATCATGAAAATAAACTATGGGTAGGCACTTATTTTGGGGGATTAAACTGCTACGACGGGAAAAAATTTAAGCATTACCGGCACAATGTTTTAGATGACAGCAGTATTTCAGATGACAGTATATGGGAAATATTTGAAGATTCGGATAAAAAGCTCTGGGTAGGAACATTAACCAGCGGATTGAATCTTTTTGACAGAGCTACCCAAACCTTCCGGCATTTTGATGTTGAAAACCGCATGCTTCATTCTAACTATGTTTCTGTAATTATTGAAGACAGGCAAAAAAAACTCTGGCTGGCTACGTCAAACGGTATTGATGTATTAGATAAAAACCAGGAAACCACGTATACGTACAATCATGATGATAAAGACCTCTCCTCTTTAAGCAACAACAATGTAATGTCAGTATTACAGGACAGCCGCGGAAAGATATGGGCCGGTACACGTGAAGGACTGAACTTGTTAGATGCGGAAAAGAAAAAATTTACGGTATTCAGAAAAGAAGACGGCTTACCGGATAATACCATACTTACCATATTAGAAGATGACGCACATAATTTATGGCTTGGTACACCGAACGGGCTGAGCAATGGCATTGTAAGTACAGGCGAAAATGGAGAAACTACCGTCCGGTTTATAAACTATGATGAGTCCAATGGTTTGCAGGGCAGGGAGTTTAATGATAAAGCAGCATACAAGCTACATACTGGTGAGCTGGCTTTTGGCGGGCCTTACGGGTTTAATATTTTCTCGCCTGCTAAATTCCCGTCTGCAAGAGAGCTTCCTAAAATCGTATTGACCGGATTGCATGTTTTTAACCAGCCCGTTGAACCGCTGAAAAAAGTAAATGGTTACCAGATATTATCTGAAGCTATTTCAGAAACAAAGGAGATCGCGTTGAAATACAATCACAATGTTTTCTCTATCTCGTTTGCCGCTTTGGATATAGGGATGTCATCTAAAAATAAATTCAGGTACATGCTTGAAGGATTCAATAGGGAATGGTTGTCTACGGACGGCAGGCAACGCACCGTCACCTATACCAATATTGACCCGGGTTATTATACATTAAAGATACGAATGGACAGTGATGATCCTTCAGCGATGGAAAATGCAGCCGTTTTACGCATACACATATTACCTCCTTTTTGGCGTACCGTACCGGCATTCATCCTCTATATTCTTGTCGTAACCGGTATTTTGCTTTTAGCAAGGCGACTTATCATACAACGGGCCAATATGCGTTTCCAGATGGCGCAGCAGCAAAAAGAAGCTGAACGTATTCATGAATTAGATATGATGAAGCTGAAATTTTTTACCAATGTCAGTCATGAGTTCAGAACGCCCATTTCTCTGATTCTTACCCCGGTAGAAAAGCTGATCAAAGAATCGGGCAAAGAGGCGCAGAAAAAACAATACCAGCTCATCTACCGTAATGCAAAAAGATTATTGGGGTTGGTCAACCAACTGCTCGATTTTCGTAAACTGGAGATGAAAGAACTAAGACTACAATTGTTCATGGGTAATATCATCAGCTTTTTGAAGGAGATCACCTTATCCTTTACTGATCTTGCGGAGAAAAAGAATATCACCTTCACCTTCTTATCTACGGTGGAAGCAGCAGATATACCTTTCGATGCAGATAAGATTGAACGCATTATGTTCAACCTGCTGTCCAATGCATTCAAGTTTACCCGCGAAAACGGGAAGATCGGGGTGCATGTAGATATCATGGATAACAGCGCTGAAAAAAGAATGCTGGAAATAAAAGTCAGCGATACCGGTATCGGCATTCCGAAAGAAACCAAAGAGAAAATATTCGAGCGATTCTTCCAACATGATGTACCCGGTAATATGCTGAATCAGGGCAGCGGAATAGGATTAGCTATATCAAAAGAATTTGCCCGTTTGCATGGAGGCGATATCAGGGTTGACAGTATTGTAGGGGAAGGCACTACCTTTACTGTTTTACTCCCTTTAACCGGATCACTTACCAACATCTCACAAAAAAGCCACCCGGATATTGAAGAAGCATTAGTACATACCAATAGTGATGAAACCACCCACCGGATCAGCCGTAAAAAAAGCATATTGATCATAGAAGACAATGATGATATCCGGTTTTATATACAGGATAATCTCAGAAGTGATTATACCGTATACCAGGCTATAAACGGGAAGGAGGGCTGGAAGAAAGCTCAAGAGTTGCAACCCGACATGATCATAAGTGACGTGATGATGCCTGAGATGGATGGGATGGAATTACTACATAAACTCAAGACAGATACAAATACCTCTCATATTCCTGTAATCCTGCTGACTGCCCGTGTAACAGATGAGCAGAAGCTGGAAGGATTAAATTCCGGCGCGGTAGATTATATAACGAAACCGTTTAGTTTTGAAATGCTGCAATCCCGCATAAAAACGCTGTTATTACAACAGGAGTCTATGCGGAACTTATTTCAAAAGCAGATCGAAATTAATCCGAAAGAGATCAGTGCCACACCGGTAGATGAAGAATTTATCAGCCAGGCTATCGGAATTGTGGAAAAAAACATATCGGAAACGGAGTTTTCCGTAGAAGATCTGAGCAGGGCTTTATTTATGAGTCGTGTTGCACTATATAAAAAATTGCTTGCCCTCACCGGTAAGGCACCTCTTGATTTTATACGTGTTATCCGAATGAAGCGAGCTGCCCAGCTCATGGAAAAAACTCAAATGACGGTGTCGGAAATAGCCTACGAAGTTGGGTTTAGTAATCCGAAATACTTTGCAAAACATTTTAAGAAAGAGTACAATACGCTCCCATCAGCATACATTGCGAAGAAACGAAACCGAAATAACGCCACAAGCTGATCGTTATCAAAAATTTCCGGTCAATGTAACCCAACCACCGCCTGATATTATCGTTACCGGTATCCAACCGGTATAATCATCTACCCGCAGGAGCCCATACCATGAATCCGGAGGCTTTACTCAAAAAATATACGTATAGTTTGGTAAAACAACCGGTTTTGCAAATGAGCGGACTGCCTTTCGACATATCCCTGCAGCCCCAGCAATCCTGCTGCATTGCCTTTATTAATAGCGATTTCCAGGTAACCTGCTGCATTAAATATGGCTAATTTTTCACCTTCGGGCACATCCGCATAGGTTTCACTGATCTTTTCAATGACCTCATCTCTTTTAAATGCAATGGTAAACCGTCTTCCCTTTCGTTGCTCCTCAAATTGTTCACGGGTAATATTGATCACTACATTTTCAAAATGGTCAATAAAAATAATTTGCCCCTCCATCCAGTTCTCGCCCAGCATAGGCCGTAACGGATTTTTCTCCTCTATTTCAATATCTGGCATACCAAGCTGATGTATGCTCTGACCGCTGGCAATAGCCTGGATGCTTTTCCCGAAGATCCGGGCTATATGTAAAGTATTTTTGATGGCCGTCTTATCTAAGGGCAGGCCGATGACCAGCTCGGGCTTACCTTCGGTTATCATGGTAAGCAGTCCATTATCAGCGCATAAAATATATTGCCGGTTATGAAAAGCCAGGAGCAGGTGATCATGCCTGTTTTCAAAAAGATTCACCAGCACGATATGAAAAGCAAAATCAGGGAAATGCGCAATAACATTCCGGCACAGGTAAGCCGCACGGGGATAGTTAAAAGGAGTAAGCTCATGGCTGATATCTACCAGGGAACATCCCGGAACCAATTGCAGCAATTGCCCTTTAATGGCTCCTGTGAGGTAATCTTTTTGTCCGATATCTGATGTAAGTGTTATTAAAGGCATGAGTAGAATCAGCAAGTATAACGCTATTCGTGCAAAAATAAGCGACTGCATCCGTAATAAAACGGGTTAACCCGTTGAAATGAAATAAAGGTGACACCGTCTGCACGTTTTAAAAGAAGAAAAGACATTATTTTTTAAAAGTTTGGCAATATCCCTTTTTCTCTTATTTTTGCACTCCTAAAAAATCAAATGGACTAAAGTTTAAAAGTTAAGCCATTTGATAAAAGCGCTTTGATTCCGTAGCTCAGTTGGTAGAGCAATACACTTTTAATGTATGGGTCCTGGGTTCGAGTCCCAGCGGGATCACGGAAAAATAAGAAGCCTTCAAAGTCCCTGATTTTGAAGGCTTTTTTGTGTTCGATCAATAGATACTGACAAACCCGGAAAACCATAATCAACTAATATAGAACTCATAATAAGTTCGAGTGCCAAGAGGATTTTTGATTTAAAATGAAATTAATCTTCGAAAGCTTTTTTATTCAGCCTGAAATACTGGTCAACCACAATCTTTGATATCTTAGATACGAAGTCTAAAATAATTTCAGCTTCGCCTTCTGTTACAATTGTTCCATGCTTTGCCAATATCTTCATGAGGTACGCCAGAGGTGTAACGCCATCGGTAAGATGTATCCTTTTACCCTTAAAAAGAATCCATCCTGTATTTTTTTAATGTATAGCTTTGTGCATTATCCAGGTTTGCCCGGTTCTTCCGAAAGGAAACGGGAATATCTCCGAAGGTTTTTAAGAAGGTGCGATGAGCACGGGCCAAACGGGATTGATTCACCAACCATCAAACAACAACTCAAATAAAAGAATAGGTACACCGGGAAACGATATTCTCATTATGCAAATCAACCGGACAACAGACATTCATATGCAGGACATGCCCGATGAAAAAGGGCTTCCCGAACCGATTCCGGCACAGAACAATATAGTGATGTAAGAATAATAAATATGGTAGAACATTTTGTATTCTATTTAGCATTGGTACTGGTTATTATATCGGCTATAATGCTCGCCAACAGGCTGAAAATCGCTTATCCGATATTGTTGGTCATAGCCGGGTTGCTGGTCAGCTTTATTCCCGGAACGCCGGTAATAAAAATTGATCCTGAGCTTATCTTTATTATTTTTCTGCCTCCGCTTTTATATGAAGCAGCCTTTGCCGTTTCCTGGAAAGAGATGTGGAAATTCAGGCGCATCATTACCAATTTTGCTTTCGTTGTTGTATTTCTCACTGCCCTGTCCGTGGCTTTCGTGGCAAACAGCTATATACCCGGATTTTCGCTGGCAATGGGGTTTGTGCTTGGAGGGATCGTCTCCCCGCCTGACGCCGTGAGCGCAGGAGCCATCCTGAAATTTGTTAAAGTACCTAAAAGTATTTCTACTTTACTGGAAGGCGAAAGTTTATTCAATGATGCCTCTTCATTGATCATTTTTCGCTTTGCCATGGTAGCTGTTGCCACAGGCCAGTTCATCTGGCAGGACGCGGCAATGAGCTTCGGATGGATGGTCATCGGAGGCGTAGGAATAGGTGTATTGCTGGCTTTTATTTTTCTGAAAGTACACCGCATCTTTCCTACCGATGTCAATATGGATACAATTTTAAGCCTCGTTGCTCCTTATATTATGTATATCGCAGCAGAAGAAGTACACGCTTCAGGCGTTCTGGCAGTAGTGAGCGGCGGATTATTTTTATCGGTCAGGAGGCATGAATTTCTCCGCACTGCCGGGTCGAGACTAAAAGGCTCTAATGTTTGGGAGAGCTTTGCTTTTTTGATCAATGGAATTGTATTTCTGCTGATAGGATTGGATTTACCGGAAATCATGCAGGGACTGAACAATGAAGGGATCGGCTTATCAGAAGCTATAGGATATGGTTTGCTGGTTACCGCTGTGCTCATTACTATAAGGTTTATTGCAGCTTTCGGCGCGTTGATAGCTACTCTTTTCATGCGGAATTTCATCAATGTAGCCCAACGGGCGCCAGGCATAAAAGCGCCTTTACTTTTGGGATGGACCGGCATGCGGGGTGTGGTTTCACTGGCTGCGGCTTTGTCTATTCCGGTACAAATGGACAACGGACAGGCATTTCCACACCGGGATCTTATTCTTTTCATTACGTTTATCGTAATTCTTGTAACACTTATTGTACAGGGACTGACCTTGCCCGCACTGATCAAAAAATTAAAACTATCAGGCAGTAACAATTATCTCTCTGAAGAAGAAACCGAAAATCTGTTGAGGAAGGGAATGAAGCAGGCCGCATTTACCTACCTGAAAGAAAACTACCAGCACCGGAAAGAAGAAAATATATATTTTCAAAAACTGATGGACCGGCTGGAGCAGGAAAACAAGGAAAACGCCGTTCATACATTATCTGAGGAAGGCAGGGAAATCTATTTCAAAACACTGGAAGAACAAAGAAAGTGGCTGCGTAAGGAGAATAAAAACAACCCGGAAATTGATGAAGAAATCATAAGACAGTATTTGCGAAAGCTGGATTTGGAGGAAGAACGGTTGAGAATCGGGTAATGACAGAGTAAGTAAGTTCTCCATTCAGAAGCTAACCGGTGAGTGAAAAATAAAATAGCAGGAGCAAAAAATAATGAATCAGGAAATAAGCGTTATCCCCACCCGTACGGCAGACGAGTGTGTACCATAATCTATAAAACGAATATATGAACCCAATGAAAAGGCTGAAAATCATTATTACCGGGGCTACGGGAATGGTTGGTGAAGGCGTACTGCAGGAATGTATTGCCAATGACAAAGTAGAAAAAATATTGCTTATCAACCGCAGACCAAGCGGATATGCCCATCCCAAAATCGAAGAAGTCTTACACAGCGATTTCAACAATATCTCGTCTGCAGCGGATAAGCTGACGGGTTACGATGCCTGTTATTTTTGTGCCGGTATTTCTTCGGTAGGGATGAATGAGGAAAAGTACATCCGGGTTACTTATGATTTGACGATGAACTTTGCAAGAGCACTCTCACAAGCCAACCCGGAAATGGTATTTTGCTATGTTTCGGGAGCAGGTACAGACAGCACCGGGAAAAGCAGGCAAATGTGGGCAAGGGTAAAAGGCAAAACGGAAAATGACCTGGCAAAGCTGCCTTTCAAAGCCGTTTACCATTTCCGTCCGGCTTTTATGAGATCCTCCAAAGGAGCAAAGCACGTAAAAGGATTGAACAAATTCATCAACCGGCTGTTCCCTTTTTTCAGGATATTCAGCAAAACATATTTCCTGACGCTGGAAGAAGTAGGCAGAGCGATGATCAACGTAACCCTGAACGGGTATAGTAAAAATGTTGTGGAGGTAAAGGATATTGCGGTGCTTTCTAAAAGTGAATAGATTTTAAAAATCAGTGAAATATATCAAGCTCCCGCAGATAACGTAAATGCACGCAAATAGTACACCTTTATTGATCAAATCAATTTTGTCATTTGCATGTTTATGAAAGAAAAGATACGTGAGCCATGTTAATGATGATGACCGATTTTTATTTTAGGTTTAACCAGTCCGTATTTAAATTTAAATCATCGTGTTTCTTTGAATCAGCCCAAAGTTCATCATCTGTCAAGTTAGTTTCAATTAATTCAACCGGCATTCCGCCATCGTTTATAATAGCCACTTTATATCCGGAAATTGGCTCATAAGGGCCTAAGATAACATCTTGTCCTTGTATAGCACTCATCAGATTTTCAACTTTCAGCGCAACATGCGGATTGTTTTTTATTACAGGATGTAACGGACTGTTTTCTTCAAAACGATGAAACTGAAACCTAAACTTTCCATTATTATCCGAAGTGTACATTCTGAAACTTTCGCTATAACGCTCATTAGGCCTTATGTTCTGTATCGGAATTCCTACATGATGAAAACTATATTTGAAATCAATTTTATGTGCCAACGGTCAAATTTTGATTTATTGCTTTTATTTGTTTGACAATGAAACATATTTGCCCAGCTCAGTTGGATTTTCAGCCTGCTTTACCAGGAAATCGGCAACATCGGAACGATTAATGCTGCCGATGTTGATGCCTTCAAAAAGTTGTGTTTCTGCTCTGTATTTCTCGGTCAATGGCTTGTCTTTCAGGATTCCGGGTCTGACGATTTCCCATTTTATTCCTGATCTTGTAATAATTTCCTCCATTTTAGTTTTGTCGGCATACACCTCTTTAAGGAATAGTTTGAAAAATATTTTCATTAAAAAAGAGTTGTAAGCACCGCTTTCTCCTGCTCCAAAACCTGTTACTACTATGAATGGGACCCGGGTATTTGTTCCTTGTTGAACTACTGTCAAAAGTTTGGCAAAGTCTGAATAGAGCGTAGTGGGTTTCATAGCTTTTCCTGTTCCTACAGCTACAATTACAGCATCTGCATTTTCAATAGATCTTTTCAGGTCGGTTTCATTTGTTGCACTTCCTTTTATCATTATTAAATTAGGGCTGTTCGGCAATGAAATTTCTGACCTGGAAAGCGTTGTTACTTTATGATTTCGTTGCAAAGCTCTTTTTACGGTTTCGAGTCCAACACCTGCCGAGGCACCTATGATGGTAATGTTCATTTTATTGATCCAATTATTGCCGGTAAAGGTATTGATACCGTATCTAAAATATACTACATTTGAAAAAATACCACTATCTTTTAGGATACCACAAGTTAATTGTAATCTCTCCCGCACATAACACAGGTTTTCACAGAAAATATTCCAAAAAAATCAGCGGCGATCTGCGAAATCTGCGGGAAATAAAAAACAATGACTGAAAACGAGATATCGTATATCATCAATGGATTGTAATCTCTCCCGCAGATAACACAGATTTTCGCAGATAATATTTCAAAAAATCAGCGGGGGTCTGCGAAATCTGCGGGAAATAAAAAACAATGACTGAAAACAAGATATCGTATATCATCAATGGATTGTAATCTCTCCCGCAGATAACACAGATTTTCACAGATAATATTGCAAAAAATCAGCGGGGGTCTGCGAAATCTGCGGGAAATAAAAAAAGCAATGACTGAAAACGAGATATCATATATCATCAGAGGAGCTATATTCGATGTGTATAACAACCTCGGACCCGGTCTCCTGGAATCGGCTTATGAAGCTGCGCTGCAGTACGAATTGCTGAAGAGAGGAATGAAAGTCGAATCACAAGTTCCTTTACCTCTTGTTTATGATCAGATCAAATTAGAAATAGGTTATCGAATTGATCTGTTAGTGGATAACAAAGTAATTATTGAAATTAAATCTGTCGAAAATTTATCGGAAGTTCATCATAAGCAGGTAATTACTTATCTAAAATTATCTGGCAAAAAATTGGGAATACTTGTAAATTTTAATTGTACACAAATTGACAGGTCTATCTTTAGAAAGGTCAATGGATTGTAATCCCTCCCGCAGATAACACAGGTTTTTACAGAAAATATTCCAAAAAAATCAGCGGCGATCTGCGAAATCAGCGGGAAATAAAAAACAATGACTGAAAACAAGATATTGTATATGATCAATGGATTGTAATCCCCCGCAGATAACGCAGATATCCGCAGAAAATATTCCAAAAAAATCAGCGGAGGTCTGCAAAATCAGCGGGAAATAAAAAATAATGACTGAAAACAAGATATCCTATATAATCAATGGATTATAATCCCTCCCGCAGATAACGCAGATTTTCGCAGAATAATATTGCAAAAAATCTGCGGAGGTCTGCGAAATCAGCAGGAAATAAAAAACAATGACTGAAAACAAGATATCGTATATCATCAATGGATTGTAATCTCTCCCGCAGATAACACAGATTTTTACAGAAAATATTAAAAAAATCAGCGGGAGTCTGCGAGATCTGCGGGAAATAAAAAGAAGATGATAATCGGAATTACAAGCCTGATCGTGTTGGTTGCCTTGGGAGTATTACTTTTTTAATCTCTAACATCAATTGTTCTATACTTCCTCCTGTTTACCCGGAACACGCTTTTACCGTATAGAGAAGGAGTAAACTTCCTCATAATTCCTTTGAATGCAATAATTGACCGTTTTGCGGGTATTATTGAAAACTACTGACCACTGTGTTGGCCATTCTTCGTCATTCAACCTCGCACTTTTCAGCAGCTCCATTCCTTCCTGTTCCGTTAGCGTATTTTTTGTTCTTCCCAGAGTGGTAATGAGTGTGTCATAGCGGTCGTAGCCCTCTCACCTCTCACCTCTCACCTATCCTTCCATTCGCCGGGCATCAGCAGGAAATTAGTCGCACACCGTGCACCATCGAGCACGCTCATTTCATTATTGATATATTCCACGATCGCGGTATTTCCCAGGGTATCGGCCAACTGAAAATGGTAATTGCTGCCCGCAGAAGCGTTCATATCGTATTGCTTCAAAAGATGGACAGCTTCCGGCACGGTAGCAGCTTTGTCCAGCACCATCCGAAAGGAAAGGGAACATGGTCTGAATTTTGTATAAGGCATTTTTTCTCTCCCACTTCGTTCCATCTCCTCTCCTCATACTACCGCACCAATCCCTTCAATACAGAAATCAACCGGTCTACATCTTCACAGGTATTGTAAAATGCCAGTGAAGGGCGCACCGTGGTCTCCACACCCATTCTCCGCAAAATGGGCTGAGCGCAATGGTGACCGGTACGCACGGCAATGCCTTCGCGGTTCAACGCTTTTCCTACATCATCATTCGAATAGCCTTTCAATGTAAAGGATAACACACTTGCTTTATGTGCCGCAGTGCCAATCAGTCGTACACCCGGCACTTGTGTAAGATGATAGGTAGCGTATTCAAGCAATGCATGTTCATACGCATTGATATTAGCCATACCCAGCTGTGTTACATAATCTATTGCCGCGCCAAGTCCTACCGCATCTGCAATATTACCGGTACCTGCTTCAAAGCGGTTGGGCGCTTTGTGATATTGTATCTTTTCAAAAGTTACATCCTGTATCATATTACCCCCACCCTGCCAGGGTTCCGTTTCGTTCAGCAACGCTTCTTTACCATATACCACGCCAATGCCTGTTGGACCAAACACTTTATGTCCTGAAAATACAAACCAATCCGCATCAAGTGCCTGTACATTTACCGGCATGTGGGAAACAGACTGTGCACCATCAACCAAAACTTTGGCGCCGGCGGCATGTGCCATAGCCACTATTTGTTCAGCAGGCGTTACCGTACCCAGCGCGTTAGAAACCTGCGTAAAAGCAACCAGTTTCGTATTGGAGCTTAACAACTTCGCATATTCACTTAATAAGATCTGCCCGTCATCATCTACAGGGATTACTTTTAATGTCAACCCTTTTTTATCAGCGAGTCTTTTCCACGGTACGATATTGGCATGGTGTTCCAAATGGCTCACAATAATTTCATCACCGGCTTTCAGGTATTGATCTCCCCAGCTTTGGGCAACCAGGTTAATCGCTTCCGTAGCGCCACGTACAAAAATGATCTCGTTAGGTGATTTCGCCCCAAGAAATTGCTGCACTTTTTTTCGCGCTGCTTCATACGCATCCGTTGCCCTTGCTGCCAGCTCATGCGCGGCACGATGGATATTTGAGTTTTCCTGCCGGTAAAAATAACTCAGCCTGTCAATTACCAATTGAGGCTTCTGGGTAGTAGCTGCATTGTCTAACCACACCAGTGATTTACCATTTACCTTCTCATTAAGAATAGGAAAGTCTCTTTTTATTTTATACGCATCAAAGCCTGATGTAAAACCACCCAACTGCCCATTTTGTACCGGCTGCTCCCGGCTTTGTAAAAAGTAAAAGGAAGGGGTATGTACATCAGCCGTTGGAGATAACGGCGAAATCCCGGACGGAGCATCACTTATACTGATCAATTTAAGAATGGATTCAACATCCGACCAATAAGCCTGCTCGCCGGCATAAGGCAATGCAAATATATCTTTTGAGCCTGCCGGCTTATCAATATTGGAGTCCGGGAAGCTGGTTACCGGTTCTTTAATGCTGAAATTATCCTGCTGGTGCACATACGAAGGAGATGCGCCGCTACCTGCTACAGATGCCGGCACACCACCATTCAATGTAGATTGATCAGATTTTGTTTGCTCATATCCCGGCGGCAGATAATTGTTCCCTTCTCCCGCACCCGGCAAAGCCGTATTTGTATTGCCGTAGCTGGCTATCGAAGAAGAGGCACCCAGTCCCGTTGCAGAAGGCGGCGCAGCTATTCCGTTGAAAGGATCAGATACCGCAAAGGGAGCCGGACCACCGGACTGAACCCATGCCTCATCAACCGGAACACCCACCCCCGGAACAACGCCTTCCCCCGTAATGGATTTGGCAAACGCCGTTGCACGCGGATGTTCGTAAGGATCGAATGATACTTCCTTTGGCGCCTCTTCCGGCAAAGCGTTGAAAAGCTGGTTAGCCAATGCCTGCAATGCTTCAACCGGAGGAAGATTATTTGTATTTGTACTCATGATAATTACCGATTTCAACATCATCCAATACCGCAATGGCATCATCTACCAATACCGCTAAAGAGCAATACAGCGATACGAGATAAGATGCGATCGCTTTTTCATTGATGCCCATAAAACGGACGGAGAGACCCGGAGTTTGTTCGCCCTGCAATCCCGGCTGGAACAATCCTACCACACCCTGCTTCGCTTCACCGGTACGTAATAAAATGATCTTTGATTTTCCTTTTACTATGGGTAATTTATCCGAAGGGATCAGGGGAATACCTCTCCAGGTAAGGAATTGTGAGCCAAACAAAGAGATGGTGGGAGGAGGAACACCCCGACGGGTACATTCCCTGCCAAATGCAGCAACAGCCAATGGATGCAGCAAGAAGAAGCCCGGCTCCTTCCACACTTTGGCAATGAGGTCATCAAGGTCATCAGGCGTAGGCGCACCGGTACGTGTTTTAATGCGCTGGCTGTCTGCCACACTATGTAATAAACCATAGCCTGCATTATTGATCAGCTCACTTTCCTGGCGTTCTTTGATGGTTTCTATAGCCAGCCGGAGCTGCTCCGATATCTGGTTATACGGCTTGCTGTACAGGTCGGACACCCGGGTGTGCACATCTACAATGGTTTGCACGGCAGCAAGATTATATTCCCTGGGATTTTCAATATAATCCACAAAGGTTTGCGGCAGCACTTTTTCATCCCGCGAAGAGCAATCCACTTCAATCCGCGTAGCATTTTTTACCTTGTTCAAACGGTATACTCCCGATTCTACAGGTATCCAGTTTAAAAGACGGGTGAGCCACCTGGGAGTAATAGTTACCATTTGCGGAACTGTGCGGGTGGCAATAGCCAACTGCCGGGCGGCGACATCGCCAAGAGCGGTTTGTTGCTGGGTTTTAGTTTCAGCCATTGTATTTGATTTACGTTTTATTTAAGTGTAAATATATCTTAAAACAAATCCAACTTTTTAAGATGAGATGTTTTACGCTTATAAAGATAATTATAAGCTATATCCGGAAAAAAATAAATACACAAATTCACCAACAATTATATTATCAATTTGGGCATACAGCATGACAACATAAAAAAATTTGGTTATAAAAATATATTCACTATACCTTTGCGGCAGTTCTTTATTACTGCACAGGATGCAGCATACTTATCAAGAAAGGTGGAGGGTAATGGCCCTGCGAAGCCTTGACAACCTCCTTTTAGCTGTAATGTTAAAAGGGATGGTGTCAATTCCATCACGCTGATAGCGTGGAAGATAAGCCAGATTTACAGCTCAGAAATAACGTGTACAATTATATTTGAAGCTCGTCTGATTTATCGGACGAGCTTTTTTATTGCTCTCCGTTGATCTTTTTTGGTAAGGAATGTCCCGTATTTTTCACCGTTAAAACTAAAAAAGATGAACAGCATTGCAACACAGCTCATTCACAGCATTCCCACAGATCCCCTGACCGGCGCGGTTTCCGTGCCTATTTATCAAACCAGCACCTTTGTACAGGAGGCGCCGGGTGTAAACAAAGGATATGATTATTCCCGCAGTGGAAATCCCACCAGGGCAGCTTTGGAAAGCCTGATCGCTACTATAGAAAAAGGAGCCGCAGGCGCGGCTTTTGCAAGCGGTTTGTCCGCAATTGACGCGGTGCTGAAATTACTTGAAACCGGCGATGAAATACTGGCGGTTGATGATATTTACGGCGGCGCATTCCGCATATTTACACAGGTGTATCAAAAATTCGGTATTAAAGTGCGCTATGTGGATACCACCATTGCTGAAAATGTATTGAATGCCATCACGCCCAAAACAAAACTTATCTGGCTCGAAACTCCCACCAATCCTACACTTAAAGTATCTGATATTGAAGCCATCGCCAAGATCGCAAAGAGCCGTCAATGTTTACTCTGCGTAGATAATACTTTCGCTTCACCCGCACTGCAACTTCCCCTTACACTGGGAGCAGACATAGTGATACATTCCGCTACCAAGTATCTCGGCGGGCACAGCGACCTCATTGCCGGGCTGGTTGTTACCAGAGAACAAGAGCTGGGGGATAAAATAAAATTCATTCAGAATGCAAGTGGCGCCATCCTTTCACCATTCGACAGCTGGCTGGTGATCCGCGGTATTGAAACACTGCACCTCCGGGTTAAACAGCATTGCGCCAATGCACAGGCAGTAGCTGAGTTTTTACAATCTCATCCCGCTGTAAATAAAGTGTACTATCCCGGGTTGAAAAGTCACACCAATCACACCGTTGCGGCCCGGCAGGCAAAAGGTTTCGGCGGAGTTGTTTCCTTTACCTTAAAAGACGATACCGTTGATGCAGCCAATGCTTTTATAACCTCCACAACCTATTTTAAGCTGGCGGAAAGCCTCGGCGGCGTAAAAAGCTTACTCTGTCATCCTGCACAAATGACACACAAATCCATCCCCGAAGCAATAAGAAGAGCGTCCGGGGTTGCAGACAGCCTGATACGATTAAGTGTAGGACTGGAAGATGCCGGAGACCTGATCAATGATCTGGAAAATGCTTTCGCAAAGATCAAAAGCCGGGCAGGTAAAAAAGAGCAGCTTGCAGAAGCATTCGTGTAGGATTGCTTCTAAAGATGTTAGAGATTAAAAAAGTAATACTCCCAAGGCAACCAACACGATCAGGCTTGTAATTCCGATTATCATCTTCTTTTTATTTCCCGCAGATCTCGCAGACTCCCGCTGATTTTTTTAATATTTTCTGTGAAAATCTGTGTTATCTGCGGGAGAGATTACAATCCATTGATTATATAGGATATCTTGTTTTCAGTCATTATTTTTTATTTCCCGCAGATCTCGCAGACTCCCGCTGATTTTTTTAATATTTTCTGCGAAAATCTGTGTTATCTGCGGGGGGATTACAATCCATTGATTATATAGGATATCTTGTTTTCAGTCATTGTTTTTTATTTCCCGCTGATTTTTTTTAATACCGGTATAGCATGATTCCGCTTACCGGTTTGAATACGCCCTGCTTTTGCAATTAGCATCCGTAAATAAAATATTTTAAAAAAAACTGAAATAAAAAAAGGTTTTATCTTAATAGTCTACTATTTTTGTAGGATAAACAATTCTATTGATTACAAAAGTAATTGGGCTTACTTTACTTTGTATACTTTGTAGAGTTGCTACAAACGGCTTTTGCTTTGCCGCAGGTAACGAGTTAAAATTTCTCCGGCTTCAATAAACCACCACCATTTATTCTGCCGTACATATCGAAATGATCCGAACGGGTATTCAAACGCATTGATTTTCTGAAGCCCCTGCCAGGTTAAGAATATTATGGTGGTCATGTATTTGCGACCTGTTACCAGGGGCTTCAGGAAAAAAACAAAAGTCTATAAAAATAGTAGACTAAAAATTTGGAACTGATTAGTGAACACTATACTTTTGCAGCACCTAATTAATCACCACCATTAGTTAGTTAATTTATACAGAAGAAGGGAGAGTCAGGCTCTGCGAACTTCTGGCAACTTCCGTAAACGGATAAGTGCCTAACCTGGTCTAAACCATATTTAGAAACTATAAATTGACTACGCCATGTATTCACGGACAATACTTATTCATTTGATGTTCAGTAAGATCACACGATGTTAATCCAAAATTGAAGGGTATAATCATATCCCCACTGAAGAATATTTGTAACTGCCGTTGTCCGGCGCCTTCATTTTTCAGGAATATTATTATTATAAGTTACCCATCGTTCATGAATGGTGTACCACGCTGTTATAACTTTGGGTAGGAAAATTATGATCTGGCAATCAAAACAATTTTGAATTTTATGTTTTTTCGTCCTTTTATTTCAGTGATCTTTTTTCTTGCTGTGCTTACCATCGAAGCGCATTCCCAGAACGGGCTGAGCGGATACGTATTTGATAAGGAGAGCGGGCTTCCTGTTGCAGGCGCCAGCATTTCGTCTGCAGACAAAAAGACATTCGCCAAAACAAACCGGTCAGGATGGTTTGCATTGGAATCATCTGCATCAATAGACAGCCTTATTGTTTCATCCGTAAATTACAGGGAGCAAAAGATTGCTGCTTCCCACCATATCCGGGTATTTCTCCAGCCCCGCGATACACAGCTTACCGAAGTTATTGTTTCTGCCAATCGTGAGCAGCAACCACGATCTGAAGCTCCTTTAGCCATTCATACGATCTCAAAATCCATCATCAATGATACAAAGGCAACCCGTTTGGATCTATTGCTGAATAAAGTGCCCGGTGTATTTATGGTTGACCTGGGCAACGAACAGCACACCATGTCCATTCGCCAGCCTATGGGCTACAGCAATATGTATCTCTACCTGGAAGATGGCGTTCCTATCCGGACGGTAGGCGATTTTAACCATAATGCACTCATTGAAATAAACCAGGCAGCAATAGAAAGGATGGAAGTGATCAAAGGTCCTGCTTCGTCATTGTACGGCAGCGAAGCCGTAGGCGGAGCCGTTAATTTTATTACGGTCACGCCATCGCAGATACCTACCGCTAAAGTGCAGATCGAAGCCGGCAGCAGGGGATATAAAAGAACAGATTTTTCTGCTTCCAACACGTTTAAAAAGCTCGGACTCTATGCAGGCGGGTATTTTGCTGACAGAAATGAAGACGACCGGAAACATAACGACTTCAGGAAACTGGCGCTGACATTGCGTGCCGACTATCGCTTTAATGAAAAAAGCCTGCTGAATTTTACTGCGGATTATATAGACTATACCACAGACCAGGTTGGCGGATTGGACAGTGCCAATTTCTATAGCAAGCATTATGAAAGCGCTTACCGGTTTACCTACAGGAAAGTAAATGCCCTCAGGCTGAAAGCGGCATTGGAGCACAGCTGGAATGAATCCAATAAAACAACGGTAACCCTGTTTCACAGAAATACGGCAATCGGGCAAAATCCATTTTACAGTATAGGATCCGTACCCGGCAATCCCGCAAAAGCAACCGGGCAAATTAATGAAGATGCATTTAACAGCTATGGTATTATTGCCCAGCACAGGAAGAAATTCAACTTCCTGAACGCAAAATGGATCACAGGAGTGAGCGTAGATTACAGCCCCGCCACTTACCGGGCTAACTATATTGATATAGATGTGAACACCGATAAGGTATATTATGCTTACACCGCTACAGACTCTGTACTGACTGATTATAAAGTGGACCTGCTGAATTCTGCAATTTATACTCAGTTTGAATTGAACCCCGTTGAAAAATTTAAAGTGCTGGTAGCAGCCCGGTACGACAGGATGGACTATGATTTCAAAAATTTTCTTCCGCCCGGAGCTTATTCGGGAGCCGCCAATGCTGCCAATTACTTTTCCTATTTCACGCCCAAAGTCGGGTTTACTTACGGCTTTACCAGCACGCAAGGCGTTTACGCCAATTACAGCGTGGGTTTTGCACCACCTAATATTACCGACCTGTTTACCGGCGTACAGGTGCCCACACTTAAACCTTCTACATATAATAACTATGAGATTGGCGGATGGGTAAGCTTTGATGAAGAAAAAGGTAATGCAGATATAGCGCTCTATAAAATGGATGGTAAAAATGAGATTATGAGCGTGAGGCAAACCGATGGCACCTATAAGAACCAGAATGTGGGAGAAACCACACACTATGGTGTTGAGGTCAACGGGCGCTATGAAATACTGAAAGGATTGCGGTTAAGAGCAGGCGGAACGATTGCCCACCATGAGTACAAACAATACATAAAGAACGACAAAAACCTTTCCGGTCATCACATGAGCCAGGCCCCGCCCTATTTTGTAAACAGCGAGCTGAGCTACAAGCCCGGTTTCCTGAAAGGATTCAGGATTTCGGTAGAATGGCAGGGCATGGGCGGCTATCACACCGACCCGGAAAATACAGCAACCTATAAAGGATTCAACATTTTAAATGCCAGAACCGGGTACCAGTTTAAGTCTGTGGAAGTTTGGGTAAACTGCCTGAACGTGGGAAACGCGGTATATGCTACTATCGTTGAAAAAAGCGCCTGGGGTACAACCTACAGACCGGGACAGCTCAGAACATTGAATGTAGGTATAGGATGGAAATTAAACCAGGGTAATTGATGATGAAAATTTTTCTTTATAGCTTTTTAGCAGCGCTTATTCTTTCCTGCAATACAAAAGAAAAAACAACCGGTACTTTTGCCACTCCCGGGTTGGGCATCAGTAAGGATAGCGCATTTGCAGGTTCCTGCCCTTACCTGTTCCAGGCGGCAGATGGTACAACGCTGATCAGCTGGTTGCGCGATGTTTCAGATACACAGGCAGTATTATGCTATGCGATTGCAGAAAATGGCGCTGATTTTGGACCGACCATTACCGTTCCCGGAAGTGATAATGCGTATCCGCATGGAGAGAATTTACCAAGAGTCATTAAAACACCTGACGGAAAAACATTAGCTACATGGGGAGCGTCAAATCCCAATCCCCAAAATCCATATTCCGGCATAGTTTATTACAGCTGGTCATTAGATAACGGTAAAAGCTGGACTGATCCGCAAACCCTGAGCAGGGATACCAACAGCATTGACCAACGCTATTTTGATATTGAAATACTAAAAGATAATACAGTAGGTGTAATATGGCTCGATAACAGGAAAAATACGGACAGGGAAGGATCATCATTATACTTTGCTGCATTTGATGACAACAACATACCGGGTAATGAAAAACCCATTGACGCTACCTGCTGCCCGTGCTGCCGTACAGACCTGTTCGTAGACAAACAGGGGAACCTGCATACGGTATACCGGAAAATAATCAATGACTCAATAAGGGATATCGTACATGCCGTTTCAGCGGATAATGGTAAAACGTTTTCTGCGCCGGAACGCATCAGCCCCGATGGTTGGGTCATCAATGGCTGCCCGCATACCGGGCCGGCTATCGCGCAAACATCCGGGGGACTCTCTTTTGTATGGTACACGCAGGGAAACGGCAGTGGTGTTTTCTATGCAGGCTCAAAAGATAACGGTAAAACATTTTCAAAAAAAGAGCCGGTAAGCGCTGTGCCTTCAGCAAAGCACCCTCAACTGGCAATAGCAAATACCGGCGAACAACTGACGGTATGGGATGAAGGCGCTTTACACGGCAACAGGATCGGGTTGGAGATAAGATCGGCAGATGGGAAAAAACGGCAAACAGGCTATTTGACAGACAGCACGAGCTACGCCTCCTTCCCGGTAATAAAAGCTTTCGGCAAAGGATTTATCGTAGCTTACGCCGGTAAAGAACAGGCTGATGACGAGGAGAAAATTTTTTATAAAATCATCCACCCGTTGTGAGCTTCCGAAAAGTACAGTAAAAGAAAATAAAAAAATTAATGATCATCATAGGTTAGTAAATAATGAAACAATACGGAAAATATATACAGACAGGTATGGTGTGTGTGCTTTTTAGCCTGGGAGTATTCGCTCAGAACTCCGCTACCGTAGTCACCGATATCTTCCATATATCCGGCAATTGTGAAATGTGCAAAGAAAGGATAGAACACGCTGCCCTTGCGCTTAAGCCTACGATACAGGCTAACTGGAATATTAAAACCGGGCAACTGGTTATTGAGTACGACAGCGCATTAATATCCAAAATTGCTGTTCAACAGAAAATTGCTGAGGCAGGACACGATAACGAATCGTTTAAAGCATCGGAAGAAATATATAAATCCCTGCCTTCATGCTGCCACTACCAACGCTCCGGAAAAGGAGAAGCACGAAATACACTGCATAGCATATCCGGGGTAATCGTTGAAGAAACAATAAAGGGAAAAATTCACCCGGTTGCGGGAGCCACCGTAAAAAGCCTTCATTCAGGTGAAAGCTTTATTACTGACAGTACAGGCGTTTTTCAATTTCAATCTACCCTCCCTGCTCCCGTAGTGATCAGCTATGTTGAATTTTCACCGGACACAATAACCATTACCAATACAGATATCGTTACGGTAACTTTAAAAAATGCGTCTGCAGTTGATTTAAAAACCATAACGATCACTTCTAAAAAAGCACCGGCTTATTTATCTGTACGTAATATATATAATACCCGAACGTTGGGAGCAGCCGAGTTATCCAAAGCCGCCTGTTGTAATCTCTCCGAGAGCTTTGAGACCAGCCCTTCTGTTGACGTAAGTTATTCAGATGCGGTAACCGGCATCAGGCAGATACAGCTGCTGGGCTTATCGGGCATTTACACGCAGCTGCTTACGGAGAATGTGCCGGAGTTAAAAGGTCTTACGGGCAACTACGGACTTACATTTATTCCCGGCCCATGGATAGAAAGCATACAAATAACAAAGGGTGTCGGTTCTGTAGTAAATGGCTATGAAAGTATAGCAGGGCAAATCAACATCGAGGAAAAAAAGCCTGATAATACTGAGCGTCTGCTAATCAACACTTATGCTAACAGCATGGGACGTGTGGAAGCAAATATTAATCTTACCCAAAGGCTGAACGACAAGTGGAGTACGGCACTGCTCACTCATACCGATGCAGTAGCATGGCAGCATGATGGAAATCATGACGGATTTGTAGATATGCCGGGAGGACGGCAGTTTAATATCATAAACCGCTGGAAGTATATGGATAATAACGGGTGGATAGCCCAGTTTTCCATTAAGGCGCTGAATGATAACCGATACGCGGGGCAACGGGGCTCTCACCACGGCACAGATAATTCAACAGGCGACCATTACCACGTGGATATTCATGCAGAGCAATATGCGGTAACCGGGAAATTAGGATATGTATTTCCACAGCATAAGTATAAAAGCCTGGGACTGATCGTTTCCGGTAATACTTATAATAACCAGTCCGTATACGGGATAAATACCTATTCAGGTAAGCAGAAACATGTTTATGCCAATCTTATCTATCAATCCATCATTGGTACCACAGCTCACAAATACAGGACCGGGCTGAGTTTCAGCAATGAAAATTATAATGAAATTTATACAGCAGATCACAGCGGTCATACCGGTGACAGCGATGAACCGGGGCATAACCACGGAGCGCCCGGCAGCTCGGGGGAAACCGTGGTATATACCCGCAATGAAATAATACCCGGCGCATTTTTGGAATATACCTATACTACCCCCTTCAACCTCTCAGTGGTTGCCGGCATACGCGCTGATCATCACAATTACTTCGGGTGGATAACAACTCCGAGACTTAACCTGAAATACGATTTCTCGGAGCATACCAATGTGCGTATTTCCGCAGGCTCCGGCTACCGGGTAGCCAATATCTTTGCCGAGAATGCCGCGGCGTTCGTAAGCTCAAGACAATTCAAAATAATGAATGCTTCGCATAGCTATGGCTATGGTCTCGACCCCGAAAAAGCCTGGACAGCAGGTATTAACTTCCTTCATTCCTTCAAACTCTATCAACGCTCCGGCATAGTAAGTATAGATGCTTACCGGACAAATTTTATAAACCAGACGGTTGCTGATTTTGATGCAGGTCCGCAGGAGGTATACTTCTATAACTTAGATGGAAAATCCTACTCCAATAATATACAGGTTGAAGTGAATTACGAACTGTTGAAAAAGCTGGATGTCCGTGTTGCTTACCGGTGGCTTGATGTAAAGACCACTTACTGGGGAGAAACCCTGGAAAAGCCGCTCCTGTCAAAACACCGGGCGTTCATAAACCTTGAATATAAAACGGGTGATAAATGGAAGTTTGATTTTACCACGCAATGGTACGGTAGGAAAAGGATCCCTTATACTGCATCGAATCCTGCGGAACTACGCTTAAACGACTATTCGCCTGCATACATCCAGGTTACTGCACAGGTCACAAGGAAGCTCAATGATAAATGGGAAATATATGCAGGAGGGGAAAACCTGACGGGTTACCGGCAAAAAAACCCGATCCTGGATGCAGCCCATCCTTTCAGCAAATACTTTGACGGCTCATTGGTCTGGGGGCCGGTAACAGGAAGAATGATTTACCTGGGGGGAAGATTTACACTGTAAAAAAAATTTAAAATGAAGCACATAAAATTTTGGAATTTCAATTTAGTCTACTACTTTTGTGGACTAATAAAAATCAGCCTGATGTACAGCTATAATCAACGCATGTTTTGTTTTAATTGTAACCCGCAGTGTTGCAAAAACTTCTTTTCTGTCTGTTGATGTAGCCAATGTCTCCATCTATTTACCACCATAGATTTTAGAGCTTGTTTCTTGAACGGAGGGTTAAGGAATATCCGATAAATAGTTGAAATATTTACAACGTATTATTATTGACGTTACCTGCTTTATTCATATAAGTAATTTGATTTGTTTTAAACCACCACAACATGAAATTTTATTTTAAGCGGTCTGTACAGCGTGTTCTTTTATTAAGCGGATTCTTTCTCCTTTCCTTAGCGCTTCATGCCCAAACCCAGGCTGTTGAAGGATATATTATAGATACCAAAACAAATGAGCCTGTAGTGAATGCAGTGATCAGCGAAAAAGGAACGACCAACAAGGTATTAAGCGATACAAAAGGATTTTTTTCATTGAACCCTTCAAAAACATTCCCGGTAACCTTAGTAATAACTTCGGTTGGATATACAACAGCAGAAGAAGCGGTGCGCTCGGCAAAAAGTGATGTACGCTTTTATTTATCTCAAAATGCCGGTGTATTAAACGAAGTTGTTGTGGTGGGCTATGGCACGCAAAGAAGAAAAGACCTGACGGGGTCAATATCATCTGTTTCCAAAAAAGTACTGGAATACAACATATCTCCCTCTGTAGATGCATTGCTTGGCGGTACGGTTGCCGGACTGAATGTTACACAGGAGTCCGGTCAGCCCGGTGCACCGGCAACCATCCGGATACGGGGCGGCAATTCTGTAAATGCCAGCAATAACCCGCTGTTCGTAATTGACGGCTTCCTGTTTTTTACAGACAATGCTTCCACAAAAGCCGGGCTGAGCGGCGTAGAGGGTGAGCTTAACCCGCTTGCTTTTTTAAACCCGTCCGACATTGAATCCATTGAAGTATTAAAAGATGTTTCCGCCACTGCCATTTACGGATCGCGCGGATCAAACGGTGTGATCCTGATCACCACCAAGAAAGGAAAGAAGAGCAGTAATTCAATAGACTACCAATACTCCACCGGTTTTTCCCATTCTGCAAAGCAGTTGGATCTGCTCAATGCAACACAGTGGGCCCGCATGCAGAAAGATTATTTTCTCAACAAGCCGGGGTATACTGACCAGGAGATTGCCAATTTGGGCCAGGGATACCAATGGCAACAGTCCGTACTCCAAACGGGGGTTACTCAAAACCATTCCATTTCTATAAGCGGCGGTGATGAAAAGTCGCAGTACTTTATTTCCGGCAATTACCTGAACCAGGAAGGTGTTGTGCTGAATTCGGGATTGAAGCGTTTTGTTGGCCGTGCCAATTACGACCGCACCGTATTTCCGGGTCTTAGAGTAGGCGTAAACGTTACCGGAAGCCAAAGTACGCAAAACTCGCTTACCACCTTTGAGGCCGTTAACTATAACAGCTCTCCTTATTCTGCCGGGATCACGAACTCGCTTACTTATGCGCTGTATATGCCGCCGGTTGTTCCGTTTTATACTGCCAGCGGCGGGTATAACTACAATAATCCCTTTGAGTATGCCTATCTCAGGGAAGGCGATGTAACCGCTAATCCGATCTCGGACCTCCTGAAAAGTACCGCTCAAACCGTATATTCCACTGTGCTGGGTAATTTTTATGCCCAGTATAAAACAGAGAGCGGCTTTTCCGCAAAAGTGAGCGTAGGCACCAATATCGGGTACACCACACAGAATTATTTCTCTCCTTCCTACACAGCAATAGGGCTTGAGCCCCATGGAATAGGAGGCATTGGAAATAAAAAATCTGCTATCCTTTTATCGGAATATACCCTGTCTTACGCAAAGCGCATAAACGATATTCACTCTTTTGATGTGCTGGCCGGTTATACTTATCAGCATACCCGAACAAATTTTATTACAACCCTCAGCTCAAACTTTACCAATGAAGACCGGGGCGTAAATAATTTGCAGGATGGAAAGCCTTATGGAAGCCGGCCCATATTCAGCGGGCTTACTGAAAGCGGGCTTCATTCATTGCTTGGCCGCGTCAACTATTCATTGCTCGACAGGTACCATTTAACGGCCAATTTCCGCAGCGATTACTCCACCCGCTTTGCTAAAAACCATAAATGGGGTGTATTTCCATCCATCGGGCTTGCATGGAATGTGAATGAAGAATCCTTCCTGAGCCATTATGACCCGATCAGCAATTTAAAACTGCGCGTAAGCGCCGGGCAGGTAGGTAACCAGGAGATCGGGGATTATGAATACCTGCAGCTCTTAGAAGCGGTATATTACGGCGGGGGTGTTGCGTACCAGGTAGGCAATAGCGGTAATGAAAACCTGAAATGGGAAACCACATTTCAATATAACGTGGGTATAGATGCCGGTTTTTTAAATAACAGGATCTCGACTACCGTTGATGTATATCATAAAAAAACTTCCGATCTGCTGATCCGGGTACCGCCGGATCTCGGGCAGAGCAACGAGCAATTAGTGAATGTGGGTAACCTGGAGAACAAAGGCGTGGAGCTGACAGTGAACGGGTTAGTCATTGATAATAAAAAACTACAGTGGTCTGTAGGCGCCAACGCGGCTTACAATGCCAATAGAATTACCAAACTGTACAACAACATCCGGGAAAGAATACTGGGTGTGGAAATACTCAGGGTGGGACAACCGCTGGGCTCGTTTTACGGGCAGGTATTTGAAGGCGTAATTCAACAGGGAGAAGATTTTTCCAAGCTGCCTACAAGCCCGTCCTATACCACACCTCAGCCCGGCGATCCCAGGCTGAAAGATGCAAACACCGACAATCATATTGATCAGAACGACCGCGTGATACTGGGCAGCAAACAACCCAAGCTTATTTACGGCTTTTCTTCTTCCGTAAATTTCAGGGGATTTGACCTGTTTGTACTGCTGCAGGGATCAAAAGGTAACAGTGTATACAACCAGTTGCGCCGCTATCTCGAAAGACCAACGGATGCCTACAATGCTTCCGCGGTGTTGCTGGATGCATGGACAGAATCTAACCCTTCCAATAAGGTTCCGCGTATCACCAGCAGTCCTTTTTCTTCTGAACTGGACAGCCGCTATATTGAAGACGCATCCTTTTTAAGACTAAGGACAATAACGCTCGGCTATACTGTCAATAAAGCAATGCTGACAGCCCGTAAGCTGCCTGCATTGAACATCCGTTTGTTTGCCACAGCACAAAATCTTTTAACCCTCACCGGGTATAAAGGATACGATCCGGAGGTATCAAAAGGAATTGATCTGGGAACATTTCCTATGCCACGCACCTTTTTGTTTGGCGTAAACATTTCTTACTAAATACATGCAATTAATAACACACTATATTTTTTCACCATTTAAATAATAACACAGTATATGACAACATCTCTGAAACGTTTAGCTATTGTAGCTGTTGCAGTGGGGTCTTTGGCAGGTTACTCCTGCAAAAAGGAGGTTGATCCCGATAACAATAAGCCCATCACCGGTGAATCCGTTTGGAAATCCGACCAGGAAGCGATCGCTACCGCCAACGCTGCTTTTCCGCCATGGCAAAGGCTGAGCTCTTCCTTCTCCTTCCTCCTGGAATCAGCAAGTGAGCATACCATCAGCTTTGAAGGTGCAGATGATGCCGATGGTCCCTTAGTAAGCCAGTTCAAAACAGACGTTAATAACTGGTACCCTACAAAGATCTTCAATTACCTGTACGTGAGTATAGGCGAAGCGAACAGGACCATTGAAAAAGCAGACTCCAGCCGCGCCGGGGGTAACCTTTCACAAGCGAGCATTGACCTGGCTAAAGCCCGGGCAAAATTTATCCGTGCACATGCATACGCTTACCTGGTAAACCTTTGGGGTGAAGTGCCGCTTATTTTAAAAACGAAGCCTTCAGCAGCAGATCAGACCTCACGTAAATCTATAGACGAAGTGTATACACAGATCGTGAAAGATTTTATTGAAGCTGAAGCCGTTTTGCCAAGTTTCGAAGCAACACGTTCCAACCCAAGTAAAGGAGCCGCCAACGCACTTTTGGCAAGAGCTTTCCTGCAATGGGCAAGCAAACCGCTTTCTCAAACGGAAGTGGCTGGTATTGCAGGCGGCAAAGCTGATCCCGGAGCAGCAACATGGGATGCTGCCAAGCTACAAAAAGCGGTTGAATATGCCGACAAGGTGATCAAAAGCACTAACTATAAACTGGAAAATGATTTTGAAGCTAACTTTGGTGTTGCTGCCGAAAACAAAGCATCCGAGCATATCTTTACCATTCACCATGATGGTGATGGACTGGGGGATGCACAGGGTAACCACCAAACGCACTGCCCGTTTACTTTCCGCTTTGATCTGTACCAGGATAACCATATCGGCCCCGCCGATGTTACTCTGCTGGAACGTTTTTCGGATAATGACAAGCGTAAGCACTATTCGCTTTTCACAAAGCTGTATAACGAA
Organism: Chitinophagaceae bacterium; assembly: GCA_023957155.1. Lineage (GTDB taxonomy): Bacteria > Bacteroidota > Bacteroidia > Chitinophagales > Chitinophagaceae > Agriterribacter. The sequence goes on from JAMLHK010000003.1 coordinate 377,861, forward strand.
GATGAACCGGTTGCATCACCCGCAACCAAAGCGTCCGACTATAAGGAGTATGATTATGTATTTCCCGCTACCTCACCGCGTATCGGTAAGTTCGTTCACCGTAATGCAAAATACCGGGACGTTGCCCCCGGTTCCGAAGCAGGACAGCCCAATAACATGAACCGTATTGAAATACGCTATGCAGAAGTGCTGTTAACGAAAGCAGAAGCGCTGCTCCGCTTAGGCAAGGCAACAGAAGCGGCACAGGTGGTTAATGAACTAAGGAAAAGAGCCGGTGTGGAAGAGTATGCTACCCTTACACAGGAACAGCTCGAACAGGAATGGTATCTTGAGCTTTTCTTCGAACAAAGGCACTGGTCTAACCTTGTGCGCTGGAGGAAGTTAGTAGGTACGATCCTTACAGACGTTCCTAAATTTGAGTACTATAAATCCGATTACAGCTCGGTGGCGTCTCAGATCGCAAAGTTTGGAGCTGAAAGTGACGGCACCGGTGGTAAAGTGAAAACCAATTATCCGTTTTTTGCGAAGATCTATAAGCACCTGCATTCAAAAACAGATAATGTTTCCGGGAAATTTTACCGCTTCCCCATTCCGAAAGGATTGTCGGGTAACGATTTAGGGATCGCTCAGAACCCCGGGTACTAACGTATTTTTGGGTACACATCCAACAGCAATATATCACCTGCCCGGCAAAGCTGAAGCAGGTGATATATTGTATTTTCCTGTAAAGACGGATAACAGGGATCATTTCCCTTAAAGTATACTGAACATGAAAAGCAAAATATTTTGGTGGCATATAGCAGCACTTCTGTGTGTAAATGTATTTTTACTCTCCTCCTGCAGTAAAGAGAATGCAAAACCCGCGGCGCCCACTATAGAAATCGTTCACCTCGGGATTGATGACGGCATTACGGATAATATTTTTTACATAGGGGAAGAAGGACATTTTGAAGTGAATATAACCGCACCGGCGCGCATTGAAAAAATTGATCTTGAGATCCGCCAGGAAAGCGGCTATGGCAACTTTACCATAACCAAAACCTATACCGGTGAATATGTCGGGAAAAAAGAATTGCGTGGGTTCCAGGATTATCCTGTAGTTCCCGAAGGCCAGGGAATTGGCGCCTACAGCTTTCATCTTAAAGTCACCGACCAGCAGGGGCAGGTTACCTCGGTTGACAGGAGCATTACAGTTGAGATTGGAGATGGCACCCATCCCGGTCATCAGCATGATGATCATTAGTAGTTAATCCGGAAAAATATACCATGAAGAAGTATTTGTTATTGGGACTGATATGCCTCTTGATTTCCGGCGTTTCAGCACAAACACAGCTCCCGGCAGTACAGCTGCATACACTGAAGGGAGAAACCATATCATCACGGTCCCTGCTTAATGATGGGGTGCCGGTGGTCCTATCGTTCTGGTCTACGATATGCAAGCCCTGCATAGAAGAGCTGAATGTGTTCAGGGATCAATGGACGAAATGGCAAAAAGAAGTGCGCTTCAGTATGGTTGCGGTTTCTGTAGATGATGCAAGGTCTGTTGCGCGGGTACGCGGGTTTGCCGCTGCACGCGAGTGGCCATTTACGGTATTGTTAGATAAAAACCAGGATTTTAAAAGAGCATTGAATGTGAATACCATTCCGCAGCTGTATATTATAGGAGCTGACGGAAAAATCGTTTACTCCCACATCGGGTATACCCCGGGCAGTGAGAAAAAAGTGCTGGACATTTTAAAAGGCCTGTAGATGAAGCAAGCGATCATCCTCACCTGCTTAACTGTTGCGATTATATGCACAGGCACGATCTCCATCTCTGCCCAGGGCAACCTGTCGGGCAGCTTTGAAACCAACTCCGTTTATTATTTGAATGACAGCAGGGCCGGTATTATTGCACCCGATGATAAAACAGGATCCAATAATTATTTTAAGTTAGATTACCGCTATAAGAAATTCAGCGCAGGAGTTCAATACGAAGCCTACCTGCCGGTATTACAGGGATTACCTTCAACGCTGCGTAACAGCGGATTGACCTTTAAGTACGCCTCTTTCCAGGACAGCAATTTTTCAGTTACAGCAGGCGATTTTTATGATCAGTTAGGCAACGGGCTGATCTTCAGGGCCTATGAAGAAAGGGCTATCGGTCTCAATACCGCGGTGGAAGGCGTGCGGCTGGCTTATTCATTCCGCAACCTGGTTAACGTAAAAGGCTTTGCCGGGCGTTCCCGGGAATTTATGGACCGGGCTGCATCGAATGTAAAAGGCGGAAGCCTGTCGGTAGATATCGCTTCAGCGCTCCGGCTGGAACGTTCCACCGCTAATGCGGCAATCCATATCATTAACCGCTATGTCGCTTATGCGGGCCAGGAACCCATTGATCCTAACGTGCAAGCCTATTCTTTCACCATGGACTGGACGATAGATGCGTTCAGCTTCCAGGGTGAGTATGCATATAAATCGAGAGACAACAGCACTTATTCCAATAACAGGAACAAAGACGGAAGCGCACTGCTCCTGGAAATCGGGTATAACACACCCGGTTTTGGAAGCTCGCTGACATTGCGGCGGTTAGAATATATGCAGTTGGGCACTACGCGCGGCATAACCGGCATTGGGCGCGACCTGAATTATTTACCTGCGCTAACAAAGCAACACAGCTATTCGCTGGCCATGCTGAACCCGCACAATACCATGGGTAATGAAGAAACCGGCGGGCAGCTCGATATTCAGTATAACGTAAAACAGGGAAGCCTGCTTGGAGGAAAATACGGAATACCCTTGTCGCTAAATGCGTCTACCTACTATAACCTGCAGGGTGATGTGGTTAACGGCTATTCTTTTTTTACACCGGGAAGCACAAAATATTTCCGGGACATTAATATAGAGATGGAGAAAAGGATCAGCGCTTCCGTGCTCACTCATTTATTTTACGCCAACCAGCAATTCAATCCCATGGTCATCGGCAAAGAAAACAGCCTCTATACATCGCATACCCTTGCAGGTGATCTGCGCTGGCAGCTGAAGCAGGCACAATCTCTCCGGTTTGAGCTGCAGCACCTGTGGAGCAAAGATTACCAGAAGAATTGGGCGGCAGCCCTGGTAGAGCTATCCGCTTCTCCCGCCTTTACCTGTTTTATAGGAGATATGTATAATTATGGCGACACTAATATGCATTACTACAAGCTCGGGGGAAGCTATAGCTTTTCCCGCACGCGCGTTGGGCTTACCTACGGCAGAAGCAGGGAAGGGCTGATCTGTGCGGGAGGGGTTTGCCTGTATATGCCTGCCTATACCGGTTTAAATCTTTCTTTAACGTCATCTTTTTAATAACAAATACCCATGAGCGTTATGTTTAAAATATTTTCGGCTTGCGCGGTTGTTCTGGTAATGAGCGCCTGTACAAAAGGCAGCGGAGAGGGAGGCAACCCGGATGAAACACCCGGATCCACATTTACAAAAAATGTGCTGATCATGGAATTTGTTTCATTTGATTGCGTGTACTGTCCCAGGGTATCCGACCGGTTGAAGGAGGCTTCCGAAATACAATATCCCGGCCGAATTGATATAATAAGTGTGCATGGCCGGTTAGATGAAACAGATCCCATGGAGTTCAGCCATTACAAGCAGTTCCAGAATTATTTTTACGGTGTTACCGGGTATCCCGGCGTGATAACAGACCAGCGGGATGATCTTGTTGCCGTTGGTGAATTTGACGCCGCATCCGGGTCTTTCTTAGGAAGGCTGAAAGCACAAACCCCGATCGGTATCGCGATCAATACCACGATGATCGCTGAAAATACGGTAAAGGTTGACGTGCAGGTATCCAACAAAGGAGAAGCCGGATCAGATTATCGCCTTGCCGTTGCCGTATTGGAAAATGATATACCGTATAAGCAGGCCGATCTTGTTGACGGCGCCCTGAAATGGATTGAAGATTACCGGCATTTTCACGTGCTCCGCACTTTCCTGAGCGATAATTATTTCGGAGATGCTATCGGCACTTTATCCGCTAATACCATCTATTCAAAAACCTTTTCCTATGATATACCTGCCGGCTATAAAAAGGAAAACCTTTCGTTCGTAGCCTATGTAATAGAAGCAAAAGGCTTTTCTCACCGGGTTTCGGTTAACAGCCGTTCTGTGGATATTGGGAAATCCATTGATTTTTCGGGAAAGATAAAATAAGTGTTACCCATTTTTTAAATGGTGCTGTGGTCGAGTGGTCAGGCAAAGCTCTGCACACTGGTTCGAATCCGGTCAGCACCTCAACTATAAAGTATTGTATCGTAATTTCCTGCAGGTAGCATTTTCTGCTATCCTCTGCAAAATCTGCGGGATGAAAAACCGGGGGTTGACACAACAATAATCATTCCTCAGCCATAAAGTATTGCCGGATTTTATAACATTGACATCCCGGCGGCCATTCACATTTCATTTTCATTTTTTTAAAAAATTTTAACAAAATCATTTTTCCCGGATTTTTATTTTCGTACACCTTATTCAGGTGCTATTATTTTATTAATGGATGTAAACATTTATTAATGCTATGTTAGCGAACAAATTCTACACCCGCCAAAACTATTACCGGGTCTTTATTTTCTGTTTATTGTCTTTTTATCTCTTTTCACCGGCTCATGCCCAACAACGGAAATCAACTTTTACGGCACGCCTGATCAATATTGAATCCGTGGTAAAAGATCCTTTCCGGTACAATCTCTCCCTGTACAACGGTAGCGGCCACACGCAGATCTATGCCTTGCAAACCCAGGCTCCGGATGGCTGGATGGCCTTGTTCCGTACAGACGGCAGCCAGGTAGCCGCTTTGAAGCTCGATTCGGGGAAAACGCAGGACATTGCTACAGAGATCATGGCGTCACCATTTGCCAAACCGGGGAAGTATACCATACCGGTAACTGCGATCAGCAGCACGGATACACTCCGGCTGGAGCTGGAAGCGGTAGTAAAGGGCAGCTATGGACTGGAGCTTACCACACCTACAGGCAGGTTGAGCGATGATATTACGGAAGGCAGCAGCAGGCAGCTCAGGCTGACAGCTAAAAACACGGGCACGCTACCTCTTGATAACCTGGAGCTTTCGGCACAATCTCCCACCCAATGGAGCGCAAGCTTTGCACTACCGAAAATAGAAAGGCTCGACCCCGGCCAGTCGCAGGATATTGAGGTTAAGCTCAGCGTACCCGACAAGACCATTGCCGGAGATTATATGACCACATTTACCGCAAAGAACAATTACACCAGCGCTAATGCAACATTTCGCATGACCGTAAAAACATCGCTGCTTTCCGGCTGGATCGGCATCCTGGTGATATTGCTTGCCTTAGGAATGGTTTATTACCTGATTCGTAAATACGGTAGAAGATAAACGTCATGCAAAATCCTATCATTGAACTGGAAGAGTTGACAAAAAGCTACGGTTCTGTGAAGGCGGTAGACCATCTTTCCCTTACAATCGGCAGAGGTGAAATCTTCGGTTTGCTGGGGCCTAACGGTGCGGGCAAAACCACGGCCATACTCATGATGCTCGGACTCACAGAACCAGACTCCGGCATTGCCCGCGTTTGTGGCATCAATGCCACCAGCAATCCTATTGCAGTAAAGCGCAAAGTAGGGTATATGCCCGATAGCGTGGGCTTTTATGATGGTATGACCGCAGCAGAGAACCTGATGTATATAGGCAGGCTCAACGGAATTACGGAAAATGAACTGTTGCCCAAAATACAGGCTACTATGGAGACCGTAGGACTGGCTGATGAGATGCATAAAAAAACTTCTGTCTACTCCCGCGGTATGAAACAACGGCTTGGCCTGGCAGATCTGCTGATCAGGGAGCCGGAAGTAGTTATACTTGATGAGCCTACCCTCGGCATAGATCCTACAGGTATAAAAGATTTTCTTACACTTATACACCGGCTGAGCCGGCAGCAGGGACTTACCGTGCTGCTATCGTCCCATCACCTGCACCAGGTACAGCAGGTTTGCGACCGCGTAGGCATTTTTGTAAGCGGAAAACTTGTGGTGGAAGGTAATATGGATACCCTCTCGCGTAATTTGTTTGGTGAAGCATCTTTTGCCGTACAGGTAACCTTCAGGAACAACCCGGATGAGCTCCGGGGACATACCGAAGCGCTGATGAAGCTTCCCGGTGTCAGGAATGTAACCCTGCAGGAGAACGGTATAGACATATCCTGTGCTGAAAATATCACCCCGGACATTGTACGTTTTCTTGTGCACCAAGGGCTCGATATCACCAGTGTGCACAAAAAAGAATTCGGGCTGGACGAAATTTATCACCGTTATTTTGAAAACAATCAAAAGCATATTTCCAATGGTAAGTCCACTGGTTTATTTCAAAGATCTTTTTTCAGGCGCAATAACGTATAAGGATAAACGGAACAGGGAAGCGCCGAACCCGTTTTATGTCATGGTACGAAAGGAAGCCGGTGATCATATACGCAGCTGGCGTTTTATCGTAATGCTGCTGCTGGTTGTGCTTACCTTCTTAGGCTCTTTGTACGTATCGCTGAGCCATATCGGCAAAGCCGTGTCCAATATCAAAGACCCCGACCGGGTTTTCGTATATCTTAAGCTGCTGACCGTATCAGACGGGTCATTACCCACTTTTCATATTTTTATCAGCTTTCTTGGCCCTTTACTGGGCATCGCGCTCGGCTTTGACGCGGTAAATGCGGAACAGCAAAACGGCACCCTGGCACGCCTGATGGCGCAGCCGGTGTACCGGGATAATTTTTTGCTGGCAAAATTTTTTGGCGCACTGCTGGTAGTAAGCATTCTATTTGTGAGCCTCGCTTTGCTGATGACCGGCGGCGGGATGATCATAACCGGCGTGCTGGTGGAACCCGTGGAGCTGCTTCGTATACTGGGATTCATTGTGCTAAGCATTTTATACATAGGCTTCTGGCTGAGCCTTTCCATCCTGCTGTCGGTCAGGTTCAGGAATGCGGCCACCTCTGCATTGACCGCCATTGGAATATGGTTATTCTTTACCGTATTTTACCGGATCATTGTTAACCTCGTTGTTAGCGCCATGCTTCCCGACTCCGGTATGCTGCGGCCCGAAGATATGCTGTCGTACAACAACCTTCTTTTATCTCTCCTGCGGTTTGCGCCCAGCCAGCTGTATACCGATGCGGCTACCACCCTGCTGATGCCTTCTGTAAGAAGCCTGGGACCATTAACTATGGAACAGATGTCAGGCGCCATTCCTTCCCCGTTACCTTTGAAAGAAAGCCTCATGATCGTCTGGCCGCAGGTTACCGGGCTTCTGGCGGCAACAGCACTCTGCTTTGCCCTCTCCTATTATCTTTTCATGCGCAGGGAAATCAGGTCGTAAAAAACAGGTATTCCGGCATACCCCGGCAACAACCGGGAATTTATTATAGGGCTATTCTTACCTATCTTTGAAACAGGTACCGGCCGGTGATCCATTCCGGTTTGCATTAACTATTTATACGCTGATTAAGAGATCTCTTTATGAACAGAACGTTTCTTTTACCCGTGATCATATTATTTGCGGTTACTCCATTGCTCAGTTTTGCCCGGGTGATCATCTACCCGGCACCCAAAGGAGAGCCTCTTTCCAGTGACTATATTGTACGGATAAAAGGTAAAAAAGCGCCCGTTTACCTGGCACGCGTTTCCGCCATGCCCGTTAACCAGGTGTGGCCGGGATACCAGCGCCCGGTAGAACAAACGGAACTTGCTTCTTTTTGCCAGTTCGACACAGATGAGGAGGTTACTGTTGAAATAACATCTTCTATTCCGGTCAGGAATGTAGTTGTACGTCCTTCGTCATACCAGATCAGGCCCGTGATCAAAGGCAACAAAATAGTACTCCGTATTACAAGACCGGGCCAGATCGTGGTTGAAGTGAATGATTCACATAAGGCATTACACCTGTTCACCAACCCGGTAGAACATCACCCGGTAACCCGGGGGGGAACAGACCTGCTGTATTTTGGCCCGGGGATACACGAAGCAGGCATTATTCATGCAAAAAATAATCAAACCATTTACCTGGCGGGAGGTGCGGTAGTACACGGCGTTATTTATGTAAAAGACGCAAGCCATGTTGTTATCCGCGGAAGAGGCATACTGGATGCAAGCGGGATAGGAAGATTTGATGCCAATAACATGATATATATTGACGGAAGCAGCCACATAAAGGTAGAAGGAGTGGTATTACGGGACGCTCATATATGGGCGCTTATGGTGCATAATTCAACGCATACGGAGATCAATAATGTTAAATTAGTGGGTCATTGGCGGTATAATGCCGATGGTATAGATATTGTGAACAGCAGCTATGCGTCAATCAGGAATTCATTTGTGCGGGCATTTGATGACTGTATCGTTTTAAAAGGAGCCACCCCGTCTAACGGTGTAATGAAAGAGGTACTGATGGACAGTTGTGTGCTGTGGAATGATTGGGGAAGGGCGATAGAGATCGGCGCGGAAACCGCCATTGATTCTATTTCCGATATTGTTTTTCAAAACAGTGATATTATTCACTATGTACATATCGCCATGGATATCCAAAACGGCGACCGGGCGCATATTAGTAATGTCAGGTTCGATAATATACAGGTAGAGGGTCCGCTCCTGGAAAATGCTTTTTATGACAGTAAAGATTTCCCGATTACAGATGTGAAGTCAGCTCAAAGCCATCAGCAAGCCATATCTTACCGGCCGGATCAGTTGGGTTTCCTTTTTGAAATAAACATACAGAAGAATAATTACAGCAGGGATAGCGTACGAGGTACCGTACAGCATATCGTGTTTAACAACATAAAATATACCGGTGACCAATACCCGCATTCCAATTTTACCGGTTACTCTTCTCTTAATCGAATTAAGGATATCGTATTCAGCAATGTATTCATAAACGGGAAAAAGATCATGAGCCGGGAAGACCCCGGCTTTTCGGTTAACGAGCACGTGGAGCATTTAATTTTTAAATAAGCGCCGGCTTATCAGGATTTAAACAATTGCACATACTCGTTAAACAGGTATAGCTTACTACGTTGGGCTCCTGTAATTTCTTTTACTATTTCCAGCCTTTCCAACAGCGCCATAAGGTTATACGCCGGCTTTAACGATACTCTCCCGGTGATTTGAATTTGCCTCTTACCCCTTGCAGTAATATCTTATGTGCCTGTCCGCCTGGCTTAGCAATTGCAACACATTCATGTCGGTCAGCTCCAGGCTCTGTTAATCAGCCCCGGCTGAAAGCTTATATATGTACCCAATTGAAATTTTCCTATAAAATGACAATTAGCAGCTATCTAATGCGCTAAAACATAAAAAAACAACAATAGTAGAAATTTAATTATTATTTCCTGATTAAATTGTTTTTAAGCGTTTTCACAGCTAACTACCTGCCCTTCTTTACACATCCGTTACCTCCCTTACATCCACCAGGTGCGCAGCTTTATCAAATAGATTGCATTACACAGCATTTTGTAAATTAAGTGAGTTATGAATCACCAGGAAAAACACCGAAAATCGTATATCCGCATTGGTGAAATATTTTTGGGCGGCAGTTTTATTCGTCAATCCTGTTTTTTAAGTCCATTCGTTCGTGCAGAATTCTGATGATTTCAACTTCATCTTCCGCAATTTGTTGATAGAATATTATGTGTTTCCCGGTTCTTAGCCCGAGTAAGTTACTGTTTATTCCATCGTATTGTTTTCCAAGTTCTGGGTTTTCTCCAATTTGCATGCAGGCAAACTTCAATGTCAAATAATATCTGTCAGCCTGCTTTTCAGACCATTTTTCAAAAGTATAATCCCAAATATCATTTAAGTCGTCAATGGCTTCCTGTCTTAAAATAACTTTAGCCATTTTTACTTTTTTCAGATTTTAATCTTTTCAAATTTTCGTCAAAGTCAAAATTTTCAACTCGTGGGCTGTTCAAGCCTTTCTGAATTGCAGCTCTCAATGCAGTAATTTTGCTTTCTTCATCTTCTAAAAGCCGAAGCCCGGCACGAATAACTTCACTCACGTTCTTATACCGTCCTGCTGATACCTGGCTACTTACAAACTGGTCAAAATAGTCTCCGAGTGATATTGATGTATTTTTCATTTTATCAAACTTTCCCCAAAGTTACCAAAAATTGGTAATTGTGCAAGTGTTTTAGTCACACCTTTTAGGTTTTTCTTTTTCAGTTCACCAAATTTGAAATTTGTTTCCATAAAAACTTCATCAATTCTCCCATTTTTAAGTCTCGTGAGACACGAGCCCTGGCGACAGATCCTACCTCGCCGTGTTACTATCTCCCGTCGCCCCGGCACGCGTCTCACGTGCCGGAAAGAAGAAAAGGTGAAGACATACACCAGTACGGAAAATAGTGTAAAGCAGAACCATTCCCCTTGCATCAAATGCCATTATAATGCTAACGACCTGCCCTTTACACATCCGCCCACATGCGTTATCTCTCTTACATCAACCAAATGCGCGGCTTCTACCAGCTTTATCAAATGGGTGTATACTGTTAGCGGGGCTGGTATAGCAGTGCTGTCACTGCAAAAAGCATGCTCCACTACCTGCTCCCAGCACTGCATCCAGCTATTGAGCGACTGGTAGCTGAAAAACTGTTGAAATACCCGGTAGGGATCGCTATATTCTTTTTCAGACAGGCAGCGCGGAAACTCCTTCCACACATCAGCGCTAACATAATGGCTGCAATAGTATTTTTTATGGAAGAGCTCTTCTTTTTTAATAGTAACAGCGCTGTGCTTTGTATGCCTCAAAGCATCAGCGGCTTTTATAAGTGAGCGGATGAGCTTGCTGTATAAAAGTATATCGGCAGGTGAATCTCCTTTGTACACACCTGCCCCGCTGGCATGGCACACGAGCTTTTTGATGAGCCTGCGAAAGTGGTGCACATGCGCTTCGGCAAAGAAGTGGGCAATTACCTGGTAAGGGTCTGTAATGCATTCGCAGAGCCAGCATTGGGTGTTGAACGGGTCTTTGTGTTTGCGGGTGCTTGACATGGTTGTTGTTTTTTTTGACGTTATCAGGGTTCTATAGCTGAAGCTACAGTAGTACTAAAGCTTAATCAGGGCGTTCCCGAAATCGGCCGTAATCGATTTCGGGCGGCTTTTTGCGCTACTTTTTTCCGCAAAAAAGTAGCAGAAAAAACAGCGAGAGGTCCGGAGTTAGAAGGAAAACTGCGTTTTCTCCGGTGGTATTACCCCGGGAAAAGCAGTAATGATCTCTCCGCCGATGCTGGTAATGACGGTAATGGTGGTTACGGTATTGCCCGAAGGATCTTGCCCGAGCGGCGTGCCGGTATCCAGTACCCGCTGCAGGTGAGGGCTGCACGGCATTGTTTGGGGAGGTTGCTGGCAAGCATCTCTTATGCAGGCCACAATTTGCGGTATGGGTATGGTAAACTTGCCGGTAAGCGGGTGGTAGTAATGGCGTTCCAGTATATGCGCCAGCGCTTTGCTGCTTAGGTAAGAGCCTTTGCGCAGCAGCTTTTTACGGTGCTTTACGGGCAGTTGCCAGATAAGCCCCTCCTGTAACTGCTGCAGCCAGCTTTGGGTATCTGCCAGCAGGAACAGCCATTGGGTTTCGTTAAAATGGATGTTGGTGTTTTGTGCAGGTGTGGCAACAGCGTTGTTCATAACAAAAAAGTTTTAGGCTGGCACCCGCACAAAAAAGGCGTGGCGCTCAACTTACCGCTTTTGAGGTACTGGTATACCCACACACGAATAAGAGAGCCCACGCCGTAACATGGGCATTCTGCTTATCATCTCGTGTGTTAAAAATTACCAGTTTTCAAAAGCGAGATTCAAAGCGAATTGCTTCAATAATTTTATGAAGTAATCGCGAAAATATTTTATTCAGAACAAATATACAGAGATTTTACTATTTGCGGACACCTGTCCGCTTTATTTTTTTCCACAACGTTTTTATTTGTTAAATGCAAGATTCGTACGATATCATATGTGACTTCATTACCAAGGAATGGATCGGCCCAAGTGACGAATCTATGCGTGCATTTGCGACCAATCATGATATTGATGAGAAGACCGTTAGGCGAATAAAAAATTGGAAGCAGGCACCCTATAAAATTACAATTTACACTTTAGAAAAAATATGTACTGCAAGAGACTTAACGCTTGAGGAGTTTTTTAGATTGATTAAGAGATAGTTTTCTTTCGATAAATTCCCGTTATCCGGCATCTTTTATTATTTTACTGTCTATTCCCGCTTTTATAATGTTTGAAATTGCATCCTTTCGTTTCAGAAGTGTTACAGTTACATTTTTATATTCGTTTTTATTTCGAATTCCCGTCAATTCACATACCCGAGATTTGGGAATCAAAGCATTTTTCAAATTAAAAACTCTTAAAATTGAATCATAATCCTGTCTTGCAAGAATATCTCTAAATTCCGTATCGATTTGGTCATATATTGCTTGTTTGCCTATTCCACTATATGTTGCGTCAATTTCAGCCAAAGCAGAAGCAATAGTATTAGAAGTAAAATTTGATAATGTCAAATACTCTCTGCGTAACATTTCTTTGTAATGTAACAATATTTGGCTATCGATTTGATTTGCAAAAAATCCGATAATATTCCTTCTAACTTGATCGAAAACATCGTCCACATCTTGGCCCATATGTGCTGCAACTTCTCTTACAATTGGTTCTATCAAAAGTAAATTTTCGGCTTCTGCAACGTCAAGTACCCAAATTCCGTTTCTATTTAACACAATTATATCCGCTTGTTGTCGTCTATCCCTATCAATTATTCCAAATGACTCAATATGATGAAATCCCTGTTGGTCTCTAAAAGCTTTAACAACCTGCATAACTTTATCACAACTGCCAACAGGTTTTAAAGTTTTATCATCGTATACTTGCTCATATAGTTCGTAATCAATACTACTATTATCCCCCTCTATAAATATGATTGGTTTTCTACTACCCAAAACATCCAAGTAGAGTTGCTCGGGTATAGGCAAGTTTTCATCTAATATCTCATAGTCCCAAACATTATTCTCGTAAGATTTTGCCCAAATTTTTTTTGCATTTTGCCTAGTGAAAGCAAAATCAATATTGTGAGTCAAGTAAATGAACGAGCAATCAGATCTTTCTGCCTCGATTAAGTCAAAGAAGGGTTTTATAAGTGACGAATGAATATGCATCTCCGGTTCGTCAATAACTATAATGGCATCCGGCGGTGCACATATAACTTCTCCTGCTAAATAAAAAATTACCCTTTCTCCATCACTCATTTCTGAAGCATTGTACTTTGATGCCTCTTGGTCTGATGGATAGGCCTGAATAACACCAGCCATTTTATGCAATTTCCTATGGGGAAGTACTAATTCCCAAATTCTTTGTATCCTATCAAGTTTCGTGATAGGTCTATCTATCCTTCCTTCTTTAAAATTGAGCGATTCATCATATTCTTCGGTATGAAGCAATACAAGAAGCTTGTGGTAATCATCCAATAAATAAGTATTGAAGTTGCCCCCCCATCTATAAATAGCTTTTTCCTGAAACCGCCATTGGTCATCATTATTTTCATGATAGTGCCCATATAAAAATTCAAATTCAGCCCTTTTCTTAGATTTAGGGCTTACTTCCATTGGAAAAGATAATGACTTCTGGGCTGATATTCTATGGGTTTGATCTAAATACCTGCTTTCAATATCGGAGCCAAATCGTGTTTTTCCTGCGCCATTTGCACCTATAACAACAAGTTGATTAAATTCGAGAGTTGGGTTTGTGTTTGGCTGCCCCTTCTTTGCTGGTAATTGTATATTCATATTTTACGATGTCTGCTTAATTGAATTCATTTGTACCAATACATTATGTCAAATAGTTGCACTCAACGGATCAAAACTCACCGATCATTCCGTCAGCTTAAATTTATAAGCTTCTTTACTACAATTCTGAAGTCTCGCTTATAATTGTAAAGAAAAAACTTTTTGAATCTTGCTTGTTATAAAATAGGACGTCTATTTGATTTTCCCTCAGAATTGAGAAAACAACAATTTTGCCAATCAATCCTCCCTCTTTTTTTTCATAATTACCAGAAGATATTACTGCGCGATTTTTATTCAAATCTAGTGTAAAACTATATTTGAATTTGTCATCCTTCCATGTAATTTCATAATAGATAGGATTAGATAATTGTTTAATTGATACTTCAAAGTCATTTACTTTCCATTTCCCAGAAATGCCTATTGAAGAATTCCTTTGGTCATTGAAATATTCAGTGCCAAACTTCCTAATAAAAGCCTGAGTAGCTTTAGCCAATTGCATTACTTCACTTTCCTTATTACTTTCCTCTTTAACATCGTCCTCTATCCTTTTTAAGGCTTGCCAAACATTTTTGTCAACATTTGTTTCATTTTTTGCCTGCTCCAATAGTGTTTTTGCTTCCTCAAAAAAGCCCTGATAAATATACTTGTAAGCCAAATTTGAAGCGGCAAGTGTATTTTTTAAATCTATTGCCTTTTTGTAATTTTTGACTGCTTTATTAGGCATCTGCAATTCACTATATGCTACTCCTAGGTTATTATACCCTGCAGCGTTATCTGAAAAGGAAACTAATTCTTTGTAGTGTAATAAAGAAAGAGGAAGAATTTTATTTTCAGTCTCTCTGTATAAGTTACTATAAGAGTAGCCTGCTTCAAATAGATATTCTTTGCTGGTTGGATCATGCTTAACAGCTAGTTCAATAGCTAAGCATCTCTCAAGCCAATTAGAATCACTGTCAAAAAAAGAAGCCAGCTTCCAATACAGCTTGGCAATATTTTTATCTTTAATAAAATTCTTTTTAATGTCTTTTAAATAGGCGATTGCGTCCTCTGGTTTACTGGCTTCTGAAAAGCAATTAGCAATTTCGAGTACAATATCTACTGCTCTATCCTCATCGTCGCTTATGCAAAGCATATATGCTGACCTTAAATTTTCCTCTGCTTTGGAATATTGCTTTGCCTTGACTAGGCAATCTCCTAAAAATAGAAGTCCAGTAATTCTGTTTGTTTTGTTTTTTGATTTTGAAATTAAATCTTCTAACTCTTCGATAGTATTAATTCCCGCATATTGAAATTTGAAGTATAGGTAACTATAATTATTTTTCTCCCTCTCATCACTGTTAGTTACTTTAGTTTGAATCTCTTCAAAAATCTCATCTGCTTTATTTAGGTTGCCGTTTTTTAATTCTTTATAAATGTTAAAAAAAGTTGGTTTCTTCACCTCCTCGGTACCTTTTTCTAACATAGTTTCTTTCAAATTTGAATTTGTATTGCTACCTTGAATAATACCAGGATTCGATGGCGGTTCTTGTATATTTGTTTGCTCAAAATTTACTTCAACTGGCCCAGTTTTTCCTGAAACCTTATTAAACCGTTGTATAAACTTACCGAGGGAGCGGCGGTAAACGATTACAAATATTGTTACTATTATAATTAAAACTAATGGCCACGTACCGCTAATTGCTTTTATCGTTTCAACTATATTTATTGACTTAGTAGTAGAATCAGTTATTTGTAATAAAACAGGCATACAATTCTGGTTTAATGTAAGTTGAAACATGATGTCTCATTAAGGTTGGCTTTCTATAGTCTATCAAAAGTGGATAAAAAGTTGAGAATATGCTCGCCATCTTGCGATATTACCAATGCAATGATGTATGCGGACTTTTGTGTCGGTTTATTTCTTTTATCCTTTGATAATCGTACCTTTAAAGTTGTCAAATATAAAGATTTTGTCAAACGGCGTTAGATGCATAGGCAGGCTATCAAGTTGTATCTTGAAACTTGACGCTGAGCTTGCACCATCGATGACAATTAGTAACCAACATTTACTCAACTCTTTTAAAGATTTATAGGTGTCAATTTTGCCTTCTTTTTTTACAATAGCTTTCCCAATAGCTTCGGGAGTTAATTCTGCTAACCAATAATCTTCCCCTAAAGTCAATTCTAAAATTTGGTGTTGTGTTCGGATAACATCCGAAATGAAATCTGGTTTTGTAGTTTCTATATTTTGATGTTTTTCAATAATATAATCACAGATAGTTTGAATGATCTCGGCTTTTTTAAATGGTAATTGTTCTTTTAGCTTTGAAGGGATAACGATTATATTGAAAAGCCCTGTAATTTCACTATGTTCAGTAGTTAATTTTTTCTGGCATCTGTCAATTATTTTTTTTAATGTCTTTATTTCAGCTACTACATCATCATCATAAATTCCAGTATGTTCAATACCGATTAGTTCATTTTTATATTTTATAACAAAGTCTGGTTGTTCGCCACATTCTACAATTTCTATTTCATTTTCTTGTGCCAAATAATAAATGAATTTACCTAAGTCGATTAACTCATAAAGCTTTTTTTTGCTGTCCTTTGTACCCTGAGATTTCAATTCTTCATAAAACGGGTTGATTATCTTTTTGATTTCCAGCTTTTCACTTTGCTGCTGGTAAATACTTGCAATCATTTCCTCAGAAAGTTGAATTTCAGAAGCATTAACACCAATCATTTTTGCAAGCAGGGTAATTACACCTTCGATTGGGTTGTCATCAGAGGCTTTTCCAATAACTCTTCTTGTCGTCATGTCAAAATTATTTAAAATGAGAGGGTCAATGGGTTGCATACAACATTTGCATTTTCACTAATATACACCATAAAAGACACTACTCGAACAACATCAGTTGCCTGATTAAGCGATCGTTACAAATATTTTTTGCCCCATAACTACAATACAACTCAGCACCCGGATTATAGTCGTTTCTACACGGATATTCACAAAACCCTGCTCCTCGTAATACCTACCGAATCCACAAACAAAAAGCCACTAAAACAATGCTGCGGGTCTTTGGGTTATAGTCTGCCCTACTGAGTTATTCAGCCGGGCACGGATTATCAAAAAGATGAGGATTAAAAACCTGTTTGAATAGGGTATTTTTTTATAATGTCATTTTTCTACTGGTATGTGTCTTCACATACCAGTAGAAAAGAGTGAGTATTTCGGTATGTGAAGACACATACCGATAGGAAAATAGTATTTAAATACATTTTGCAGATTTAATAACTGTGATTTTATTACTGTATTAATTTCCAAGTCTTAATTATCCTCCATGCTGCCAACAATATCCTCCAGACCTAGACTTCCTCGAGCACCTATATCCTTTCTTTGTGGTGGCGCTGCATTGCCCTGAATATGAACTGGATTTAGAAGAACTCTCGGAGCTACCACTATAAATGGAAGATTTTTGAGAAGCAGTGGCTGATTGGCCTTTTCGCGTTGTAGGGCTTGCTTGTTTATTAACTACAACACCAGACTTTGATTTTTTAGTCTCCTTTGACTCAAGTATCTGCAACTTGATTACCAGCTCTGAATTTAATTTTTGGACAGAATCTATTTTATATTTTAAAATTTTGTTTTCTTCATCAAGAGTTAAGCAATTATTTTCAAACGTATTACAAGAAAACATACTAATGAGTAATAGGGGTAATAGTAATAATGTCTTTATCGTCATTTTAAAAATTTATATTAGTTGACTGCTTATTTACAGTTGCCTGCAAAACCAAACAAATACAAGACATCACTCTTCCGAGTAGTGCCGGCATACACTTTTAAAGCCACTAAAACTTTTGAATATGGGTTCGGGTAGTGGCAGGCAGTCAAAAGATTGAAGGATTAAAATGCACTTTAAGATAAGATGTTTTTTGATAATATCAAATATTTTGTTGGTATAGGGTAGCATTAGCAGGAGACTACTAATGGACTGCCTGCATTGGTTTTTAAAAAAATATCTTACTAACCGGCAATCATTTTAGAGTTTGCTTTGTAACAACTATAACATTCTGGATATGCCATGCTTGTATCTGCTTTCTTTCCACAGGAGTGGCAATATTTTTCAGGGTATAACTCATCGTTCCATTTTGACCACGCATTATAACAGTTAGTGCATAAAGGTTTTTCAGGATTGTATTTTAGATTATTACTGCACCTTATGCAAACTCCGTCTTTTTTTGCATACATTCTAATACTTGGAATCTTCGTATTGAAATTGATTGAATCTTCTGATTGCAACGATGAAAGAGGTATTGCATGTTGCAAAAAATGTTCTGCTTCCTTTTTTGCAACCTCAAATAATTGTTTATCTGTATCTCGTCTGATATATATGCCCATTTCTCGGTTTTTCTCAGAGAACTCATACATATTCATGGAACTGATGACCATGCAATCTTGGTTAAAATAACATTTTGCATGTAAGTTCTCCAGGTGTTTAATTTTAATATTTTTTAGTAAAAGTAAATTGCCTACACATTCAGGTTTAGAATCTTTGCCAATTAAAATAGTAACAGGCGTATTCCTTTTGGCTGCATCGCTAATGCGAACAAACCAATTTTTGGATAGCTGCCAGTAAGGCGAGATTAATACTAATGTAGATTGAGCGTTCCGAATGATATCTTCGATTTTGGCGACTGTCTCTTGAGTAGTTAGAAATTCTGCCATAAATACAATAATAAAGGGTTGGTATAATTAACGACTTAAGCACATGAGTATTGTTGATAGAATGTTCGTAAAGCATAACTAAATAAGAATCATTACTACCAAGGCAGGTAAAATACCGGGGCGGGCGGTATAATACATCGCCATCCTGTTGCATACCGCGGAGTATTTACCGCCATATATCTTTTAGTATCTGCTCCTTGATCTTATGGACAACCTTGTCTGCGCCGGTTGGAAAAGAGAGGGTAAAGAAAAAACTCATCAGCTACTGCTATCCAGCGAACGAGTTTGCATCGTTGCTCCTCTGCGTGCTTTGCGTGAAACATAGCTGGTCAAATACTTATTCCTCCCGCTTTGCCTTATCAATAGCATCCAATAACCCGTCTCTCAGCTTATCTTCTGCCAGTTGCCAGAACATAATACCATTGAGCTGGTGCTTCAGCACATATTCCGTTTTTAGCTGAACAGAGCGGGTATCATCGTAGGATGCCAGTAGTTTCCTTTGCGGGTTAAAGGCATAGGGCGCCCGGGCGGTGCTGTCCCAATACAGGGTAAAGCCATTGGCGGCGGTCAATGAGTCGGCATACTGGTTGTAGGAGAAAGCCTTTAAAAACCTGCCGCTCCGGTACAGTCCGTTGTTAATGGTATCCGCTACTTCATACAGCCTGGCATAAAAAGCAGCGCCCACAACAATTTTATGCGCAGGCACGCCTTTGGCAAGCATCATCTGCACCCCATGATCTGTGGATTCTGTTTGCTGCGGCGTGGAATACAACGGTGTATGATGCCCGCTTACAGTAGTATAGCCATTAACCAGGTCGTAGCTCATGAGGTTTACCTTGTCTACTATCTTCATCACTTTTTTCCATTCAACAGAGGAGTCAATGAACGAGGTAAACCCGCCGGCAGCAAAGCTGATCTCATGTTTTTTGCCGAGTTGCTTGCGGAGGTCTTTTACCAGCCGGGTGAAGGCGGGCTTATCTGCGGGATCGAAAGGATGACCGGGATGCCCTTCGATAGCCGGGTATTCCCAGTCGAGGTCAATGCCGTCCGTACCAAAATGATCATTGGCTTCTTTTACAGAACGTGCGAACTCCTTTCTTCCCGCTGCTTTTAAAAACACGGGTGAGCAGGTTTCACAGCCACCCCAGCCACCCAGCGACAGGATGACTTTCAGGTCCGGGTTGCGGCTTTTCAGACTAACCATTTTGTGAATGGCGGCGGTATCGCGTGCGCTGCCGATATGCAGGCGGTTGCCTTTTAAATGGCAAAAGCAGAAGATGATATGGGTGAGCTTTTCTACTTCAAAGCTGTCAATCATTTCAGGTCTTCCTGCATAATAGGCAATGACTGAAATGTTCTTTTTATTGTTGCCGGTTTGGGCGGATGCTGTAATACAAAGCATGTTCAGTGCAATGCACACTGCCGGTAAATATTTGTTCATACATACTGTTGTTGAATGGTTGAAAGGGCAGCCTTACAAATATAAAGCTCTAAGGTTGTTTTGTTATTTTTTCCGCAAAAAAGCCGCCGGAAACATATTATGCCGGTGTTTCCCGGCACTGTATGCAATAAACCCTGCAGCACCTGTGTATAACATTCTGCCTTTATTTGAGTAAAGTGAAGCGTACTTTTGCAGCAAAGGAATAGCGCGTGAATACTTCCAATAATATCTCCCGTAAAAATTTCATCAAAAACTCAGCTTTAGCTATGGCAGGATTGACCGTAACACCGGGTATGCCGGGTTTAAAAAATACTCCGGGGCAACCACCCGCAGCAGGTAAAAAAACATTAAGCCTCAAAAATGTTCGCCTGGAAACCGGCTTTGTATACGAGGGCGGCGAAGTAACGGCAACCACCACCGGGCTGTTTTATATTGAGATAGAAAACAGCAACATTGCAGCCATATCTCCCAATCAGCCCAATGCCGATGCTATTGATGCAAAGGGTTACCTGGCGCTGCCTTCTTTTAAGGACATGCATATTCACATGGATAAAACCTTTTACGGCGATAGCTGGCGGGCAGTACGGAAAAGAACAGGCGGGGTGAAAGGAATGATCGCGCTGGAACAAAAGATACTTCCTGAAATGCTGAAAAATTCCACTTACAAAGCGGAAAAAATGATGGAGCTGCTGCAATCCAAAGGCACGGGCTTTGCACGCAGTCATGTGAATATAGAGCCTACCTCTAAGCTGGAATCCTTACAGCATCTTCAGCAGGCCCTGGAAAACAGGAAAGACAGCTTTGGCGCTGAGCTGGTGGCTTTTCCGCAACACGGCGTATTCTATACCAACTCTGCTCCTTACATGAAGGAAGCAGCCAAAATGGATATTGATTTCATTGGAGGACTGGATCCCTACAGCATTGACGGTGCCATTGAAAGAACGATTGACTTCACGGTTCAACTGGCGCTGGATCACAACAAGGGTATAGATATTCACCTGCACGAAACCGGGGAATCAGGATTGAAAACAGTGGAATATTTGATAGACAAAGTAAATGAAAACACTGTGCTGAAGGGAAAGACTTATATCAGCCATTGCTTTGTGCTGGGAAAAATTGATAATCTTAAGCAGGAAGCCATAGCAGAAAAATTAGGCGCTGCACAGATAGGCATCAACTCCACTATTCCATTCGGGGGGCTGATCATGCCTATCCCCACACTGTATAAGCATAACGTAAAAGTGATGACCGGTAACGACAGCATTGTGGATCACTGGAATACTTTCGGCACAGGAAGCGTATTGCACAAAGCCAACCTGATGGCGCAACTGTATGGCTATTCCACGGAGTTCGGCTTGTCGCGGAGCCTGCGGCTGGCAACAGCAGGCGTGCTGCCTTTAGATGATAAAGGTAACCGGCAATGGCCTAAAGCAGGCGATAAAGCCAACCTGGTGCTTTTGAATGCGAGCTGCTCTGCCGAAGCGGTGTCGAGGGTTTCGCAGGTGGAGTCGCTGATCTATGAGGGGAAGCTGGTGTTTTAAGTAAAATCAATCAATTGTGTTTAAACTACGTAAAAATAAGCAAGATTGATTTTCGGCTGTTTGACCCCCCCCAGCGGGATCACAGGAAATGAATGTAACGCTTTGCGGGTTATTTACCTGCAAAGCGTTTCTTCTTTCAGGTGCGTCACAGGTAAAACATCAAAATGGGAACAAAAGATGCCCGGTAATTTTAAAAGGTATATGCCAGTCCGAGTGAAAACACGCGCGGCCTCTCGGACACCCACAGGTAGTCCTCTATATTATCTACTTTTGCAAAGCTATGTGCATACCGGAACTGCACGCTAAGCTTATCAGAGAGTATATACTCTGCGCCCAGCGCTCCTGCGAGATCGAATTTCTTAAACTCTGACCATTCGTCTCTTTCTATATTAGATGAAACAAATAGCCCAAACTGCGGACCACCCTCAATAAAAATATTTTTGGCAACCCTGTAACGCAGCAATACCGGCAGCTTGATATATCGCATTGAATAAGGCTCGGTGTACTCCTCTCTTTCCCCACCCACCATATTCATTATCATAAACTCTTTGAACCCCTGGTTTGAAAAAAACAGCTCCGTCTGAAGGGAAAAATCATCAGAAAGCCTCAGGGTAGCGAAACCGCCCACCTGATAACCCAGCAGGGGTTTAATTTTGAGAGAAGAAAAGGCTTCGCTCTTTCCCCTTTGTATCGTACTTAACTGTGCCCCTGCTTTCACGCCATAACGCAGGAGCAGGGCGTGTTTCTCCTGGGCCATAACTGTAACGGACAGTATGGTTCCGATAATCGTCCAGGTCATTTTAGCAATCAAATTTTTTTTCATCCTGTTTGGTTTTATATGATTTAAAATATTACTCACCTATACAATCCTGTGCAACCCCGGAGTGCTGCATATATATAATGGCCAGGTACGAAAGGTGAACAGGTATACTGGTCATTTCTGAAAAAAACTTTCATCTTCCGGTTGGACGACCAAAGCATGATCCGGATTTTGGAGAAATTTGGTTTGATTACATCTTGTATTCTTCTTCTCTCCCTTTTACTTCTTCCTTCTCCCACTTGTTTTTAAAGGCATGGGGTCTTCAGCAGCTATAGTGAGTGGCGTAGCCGCTGCAGATAGATTCCCGGCTCTGTCATTGATTATTAGGATTTTCTATAAATATTAATTGAATAAAATTAAAAAAATACATAAATACATACGTATATACTTGTATAATTGAAGGAATGGTTATATATTGTGTATGATTTTCTATATTTATTATTACTTTATCAGGCATCGCAAACCGGCCCGAGAACTATCGTAAAAGCTGCCAGGCTATGAAAGCAACACCTTTCGCCACGTATCAAAAAAGCACGATCGTTGACAGCATTATAAAAGCTGCCCACCCGGAAAGCATTTTTTTGTTAGGATTAAAAACACAATATATTAAAGCAGAGAACATTTTTGGTGGCACAGGCAACGGTTCGGCGTACATTGCCGACCTGTGGCTGCTGGTATTGCTCAACAGTTTCGGAAACAAAAGCCGGCAGGAATGGCAGGAGCAAATAGAAGCGCATTGTACTGTTCATATCCCGGTCACTACGATTGTGGTGGAAGCACCTGCCTTTAAAGAATGGATAATGCATGGCGACCGGTTTGCCCGGCAGGTATGGCAACAGTCGGAATGTATCTATACGCTTGCCGGTACCACGTATCCCGGAATGGTCGCTGCCGAACCTGCCGGTATAAAAGAAACGGAAGCGGTTCTTAACGCAGCGATCAATAAAGCCAGGGAGTTTTTGGCAGGCGCAGAGCTTTACCGGGTAAGAAAGCAATATAACCTGTCTGCCTTTATGCTGCACCAGTCTGCAGAGCAATCCCTGCTGGGGCTGCTGTTTGTTTCAACAGGCTTCCGAGCCAATACGCATAACGTGGAGCGCCTGCTCCGCTACGGCGGCTTCCTGTCAGGCGCATTGTCCGGGTTGTTTTTGCTTCACCGGGAAGAAGATAAACGGCTGATCAGGCTATTGCAAAAGGCATATATAGATACCCGTTACGGTAAGGATTATAGCATCCGTTACAACGACCTGTTGCAGCTTACCGAAAAGGTAAGAAGCATCGCAGATAAGGTATCAGCCGCCGGAAAGCAAATAATCCATACCTTAACTTTACCAATAGCACAACATGAAAAGCAATATGAATAAACAGCAACGGTTTCAAAAGCCCTTTCATTTTTTAAGCAGAACCGGGAGAAGCCCGGCTACCGGGTTACAGGAAGTATTTCAGAATTTTTCACCCGGGGATTTCAGCCGCAGCTTAGACAGCTGGCAACGCATTGCGTTATCTAATGAACGAAGCGTTTATGATGAAGCCGGTGCAAGGGAAGACCTGGCAGAGGTAACGGATGCGCTGAAAAAGCTGGTGGAGTGCTGGCATATCATTTTTATCAGGAAGTTTTTGAATAAAAGTAAGCCGGCGGGTAAGCTGGAACAGTTAGAAAGAAAGATACTGATACAGGAGGGTATGGTCTATACGCTCGGCACAGAAGAGCAGGCAAAGCCCGTGCGTTTTATACACCGGTTTTGCCAAACCTTTGATCGCATCTATATTGAAATGGAGCTGCTGGATATGCTGGATGCCGTAGTTACCTACGATGGGGAATATGAAGAATATAAAGGCAACCTGGTATTTTTTTACCAGCACCTGCTTTATCTTGTCAGGTTAACGTATAAGCTAAACAACGCAATACGCCATCATTCAAAACAAAAACCGTAGACCGCGGAACGATAACAGGAGCCGCAAACCGGTAAACCCGCTACCAGGCATCCGGTACTAACTCAGCCGGCTTTCCGGCCCTGCCCGTTTCTGGAAATGAAAAGAAGATTGGATTTACGTACCTGCGTATTATACCTGCGGTATATCTATTGACTACTTTTTTCCAGGTAATTTTCTATAAAGCGGGAGAGTTCGCTTCCATGTAAATTTATGGCAGCAATCTTACCGTCCCCGTCCACAAGAACATTAAAAGGCAATCCTTCTACTCCGTAGGCATCGGCAACCGGGCTGCTCCAGTATTTCAGGTCACTTACCTGCGGCCAGGTAATTTTTAAACGGGCTATCCCCTTTTCCCAGTTTTCCTTTTTCCTGTCTAATGAAACACCCAATATCTCAAACTTTCCTGCTTTAACCTCCTTATCATATTTCCGGTACATCTTTTTCAGCTCGGGCTGTTCCTGGACGCAGGGAGCACACCAGGTTGCCCAAAAATCCACCAGTACTAAGGAACCTTTTAATGAAGACAAGGTCAGCACTTTCCCGTCCGGCCGGGGTAATGCAATTTCCGGCGCAACGGACCTGACACGGAGGGTATTATTTTGTGCCGGCAACGCATGAGCAAAAAACAACAGGGAGAATGATACAACAAACAGGGACTTCATAGCTATTCCGCAACCGGGTATTTTTTATCTATCCAATCCGCTTTTATATTCCTGGGAATGTCTAACAGGTAAGCATTCTTAAATCCCGCATCCACCAGGGTTTTAAAAGCCGGTCGTACATTGGGGCAGCGGCTGAACGGGCAACAGCCGCAGTAGATCACCACTTCCTTATCTTTTTTTACCTTCTTTAACTGGTCTTTCAGCTTTTTTATATTCCCCGCTTCCTGGGCAGGCCCGACATCTACGGAACCTTTTATTACGGCATCAGGACCGATATTTATGATGAGCAGGTTACCCGTCTGGTTATTGTTTATTCTTTCCGCAAGCACAGCCGGCGGCATCAATTGGTTATTCTTCCAGGGCTCTTTGCCCTGCGCACAGGCGATCTGTCCTAAAAACAGGAACCCCGTAAGAAAATGAAAAAGTCTCCATCTCATGGCATCTGTATTTACCGTTATCGCTTACTTACCCGCTTTTATATTTTATCTCCCGTTTGCACGAAGTACCGTGATCTCTTTGTCTATCTGGTCATCGTAGGTTTTCTTAACAATATAGTTCCACTTCCGGTCCGGCACATCCACAAAAAAGATATCACCCAGCTTATGATTTTTCACCCCGTTTTGAAGCTCCCTCGGAACCATTTCTTCCCCGAAAAACCAGCCGGTATCACCCTGGGTATTGTTACCATCCATAGTATATTCGTCTGACAGCTTTTCAAAGGGAACCCCTTCGGAAATTTTCTGGAGGATCAGCTTCCGGAGATTTTCAATTTCGGCAACAGAAAGCTCTGCGCCATCCAGGAAGATATAGCTGGCCCGGTAGTTCACCGATTCCTTTGATTCAATAATCTTATACGTAGTATAGCCGATAGACAGGATATCACCTTTGGTGAGCTTCAGTAATCTTTGATCTACGCGGGACGAATCCTTGCCGTAGGTTAATTTATATAATTCAGGCTTGAGCGCCTGGTTGGCATCAACAAATTTTTGCGCCTCCTGCAGCGTTGTTATTTTTTCAAATTGCTCCCTTAACGTAGGCTGCGCAAAAACCGGTACGGAAAAGAAAAGAAACAACCCGATTAACCCGTTTCTCATATTTTATACTTTTAGTTTGCAAGATATGAAAATGTATACTCCTTTTCCCTAAAGAAAGGGTTAAATGACGGGGGATATAATACCAACCTGCAAATCTTATCTTTGACCCTTAAATTGATTTCTATGCTTAAAGTGGGCATTTTTGGCGTTGGGCACCTGGGGAAGTTCCATGTCAGCAACTGGCTGAAA
The DNA here is from genome assembly GCA_023957155.1 of Chitinophagaceae bacterium. Taxonomy (GTDB): domain Bacteria; phylum Bacteroidota; class Bacteroidia; order Chitinophagales; family Chitinophagaceae; genus Agriterribacter. The sequence goes on from JAMLHK010000003.1 coordinate 404,075, forward strand.
ATTAACAACGTTGAACTTATCGGGTTTTACGACCCCAGTAACGAAGCTGCAGCAGCCATTTCCAAAGAATATAAGCTGACCCGGTTCGATAGCCCGGATGCATTAATAGAAGCCTGTGATGCAGTGGATATTATTGCCCCTACTACACATCATTTTGAATTGTGTGAAAAAGCCATCCGGAAAAGCAGGCATGTTTTTGTTGAAAAGCCCCTGGCTAACGATATGGAGGAAGCCCATAAAATAGTAAAGCTGGCCAAGGAAGCGAATGTTAAGGTGCAGGTGGGTCATGTAGAACAATTTAACCCGGCCTACTTAGCCTTAAAGGGATATGAGCTGAATCCCATGTTCATAGAAGTACATCGCCTGGCGCAATTCAATCCCCGCGGTACGGAAGTCAGCGTGATCCTCGATTTGATGATCCACGACATCAACATCATCCTCAGCATCGTAAAAAGTGATGTAAAAAATATTTCTGCCAGTGGCGTTGCGGTCATGACCGATACCCCCGATATTGCCAATGTGCGTATAGAATTTAATAACGGCTGTGTTGCCAATCTCACTTCGTCCCGGATATCTATGAAAAAAATGCGAAAAATGCGCCTGTTCCAGAAAGATGCATATATCGGCATAGATTTCCTGGAGAAAAAAACAGAGATCATCAAGCTGAAAGATGAGGCGGACAGCGATGCCTTCACCTTTGATATTGACACACCTTCGGGAAAAAAGAATATCTCGATGAGCTATCCTCACATACAGGACACCAATGCCATTTTCCTGGAACTGGAAGCTTTCACGCACTCGAGCCTTGAAAAGAAACCTACGGCCGTTTCCGAAGTGGACGGGATGATGGCTATGGAGGTGGCTCATCAGATTTTGCAGAAAATTCAATTTTCAAATCTGCAGGCTAAATAATTAAAGCGTTTAAAAGCCATCATGAGAAACCAACGAATGATAAACCCGTCCTGGCTGGCATTATCGGACTATATCTCGGCCGCCCTGGCGTGGATCGTTGCGTTCTTCATTCGAAAATATTTATCAGATTTCGAACTCAATGCCGGAACAGAACTGTTATACAACACCAGACTTCAGCTCAGTCTTATTTTTATTCCGGGTGGCTGGCTGATACTGTTCATGCTGCTGGGCAGCTATCATCATTCGCTTTATACCCGTTCGTATGTACAGGAATTTATGTTAATCTTTTTCGCAACCCTGAGCGGAAGCCTCGTGCTGTTCTTTCTTTTGGTGCTGGATGATAAAGAAGCCCATTACCCGTATTACTATAAAGCATTCTTTTCCCTCTTTATCGTCCATCTCGGTTTCTTCTGGACTGGACGAATGTTGTTTCTTAATAAAGCCAAAAAACAGTTGAGGAAAGGATACGTACGGTTCAACACCATCCTGATAGGCAACAACCCAACGGCTCTGTCGGTATATAAGGAAATAAAAAAGAACGAAGCCGTCCTCGGTTACAAATTCACCGGGTTTATTAATATTCATTCAGCTCCGTTGGATTCGCTCAGCAGGTTCCTTCCGGCTTTGGGATATCTGGAACAACTGGAAAAGATTCTCGAAGAAGAAAATCCGGATCAGGTAATCATTTCCGGAGAAAACCTTTCTCCCGCCGAAACAACCTCCATCATTAACCGCATCAGCGAAAAAGATTTGGAGATCAAGATTACCCCCAATAACCTGGATATCCTCACCGGATCGGTACATACCCGCAATGTGCTGGACGCTCCTCTTATAGAAATCAAAACAGGTCTGATGCCCGAATGGCAACTGAACCTCATTCGGCTAACGGACGCCACGATTTCTGTGCTTTCACTGATCCTGCTATCGCCATTGATTCTATATGCTGCTATCCGGGTTAAGAAATCTTCTGCGGGCCCCATCCTGTTCAGACAACAGAGAATAGGTTATAAAGGCAGGCCTTTCATCATGTACAAATTTCGTTCGATGTACACAGATGCCGAAAAAAACGGTCCCGCCCTTTCCTCTCAAAACGATCCCCGGATCACCAAATGGGGCAGGACCATGCGCAAGTGGCGTATTGACGAACTACCGCAGTTTTGGAATGTCATCAAAGGAGATATGAACCTCGTGGGACCCCGGCCGGAGAGGCAGTACTATATAGACCAGATTAATCAACGAACACCTTACTTC
>JAMLHK010000004.1 GCA_023957155.1 Chitinophagaceae bacterium
ATACTCATCTGGGTGTTGATACACTCCATCCTTTGGTAAGTGTTGTGAACTTTAATGAGATCCCTACCGTTATCAATTACAGGATGTACCTGGGGGTATATGCCATATTTTTAAAGAATGTAAAGTGTGGCAATATTACATACGGCTGCCAGCCTTATGATTATGAGGACGGTACTTTGGTTTTCGTATCTCCGGGGCAGGTGTATGGTATTGACAGTAAAGGCGTGGCTGTAAAACCATCTGGTTATGCTTTGATTTTTCACCCGGATTTAATAAAAGGCACACATTTGGGAAAAACCATCAAAGACTATACCTTCTTTTCTTATGAAGTGAATGAAGCCCTGCACCTGTCCAAAAAAGAACGCAAATTAATTGTGGATTGCCTAGAAAAAATAGCGGGGGAAATAGAGCAGAATATTGATAAGCACAGTAAAACGCTGATCGTATCCAATATCGAGCTGTTTTTGAATTATTGTATGCGGTTTTATGACCGCCAGTTCATTACCCGGAGCAATGTCAATAAAGATATTTTGGTACGTTTTGAAAGTTTGCTGAATGATTATTTTAAATCCGGTAAGGCTTCTGAGTCAGGGCTGCCTACGGTAACTTATTGTGCCGAACAACTCCATCTTTCCGCTAATTATTTTGGTGACCTTATCAAAAAGGAAACTGGAAGCACCGCATTGGACTATATACAGTCCAGGCTGATTGATGAAGCTAAAACAAAGATGTTTGATGCTTCCAAAACTATCAATGATATTGCTACGGAATTAGGCTTTAAGTACCAGCAGCATTTTACCCGCCTGTTCAGGCAAAAAGTAGGTGTTACGCCTAATGAGTACCGGCATTTGAATTGAGCAGTCCGAACAGATTAACATGTTGACTTTTCCGGTGCTCATTGATCATACGCTTCATCAGTTACAGTTCCCAGCCAAACCGTTTCGCCTTTTTCCCTTCCGGTTATAGCGATCTGAACAAATGCGGTGCCCGTGCTTGCTCCATGCCAGTGCGGAATATCTGGCGGACACCTTACAACGTCACCCTTTTTTACAATGATTTTAGGATTTCCTTTTTCCTGATAATAACCTACTCCATCCAATGCCAGTATAATTTGTCCTGCAGGATGCGAATGCCAATTAGTTCTGGCTCCCGGTTCAAAGGTTACGCTTCCTACTGCATTGGGATTGGTACTGTCAGCTTCAACCAAAGCGTTCAGGAAAGCGGTGCCAATAAAGTTATCGCTGGTTATCTTTTCTCCTTTTGCAAAAACCAATCCTCTTTCTGCTTCCATATTTGCTGATTTGTTTTGTTGCTTACAAGAAAATACCAATGCTCCCAAAAGAAATACTGTAACGACGTTTTTAAAGTTCATCAGCCTAAATTTTAAAGATTCGTTTGATAAAAGCTCACCAATTTGCTCACGGCTTGCAACACATATTCCCCTTTCCAGTAGGTCTGTATATGCGTGGCGCCCTCAATCACAAATAATTCTTTATTTTTTGTACCTGTCGCTTTGGCAAAAGCTTCATCCGTCATATACTTTGTCCCGGCTTCGCTTCCGGCTATCATCAGCAACGGTTGGTTGATTAATTCAATCTGGTCAGTAGCGTCCCAGGTCATCAGGTCCAGCAGGCTGCTCATGGTGTATAAAAAGGTGGAATTTGGATGTGCATGAGTTCTATAATAATATGTATATCCTTCACGGTAGAACCGAGTTGGAACTTCCGCGATTGCTTCATCTGTGATGCTCGCCACGCCTGCATAAATTATTTTACCGCCGGTGGCTTCCTGCGCACGGGCATCCGATGCTTGCTTTAAGCGTTCCTGGATGGTGTTTAGCTGGGAATTCTGGTAACCGTTACGTCTTGCAGCACCTGAATTGAACATACTCAGAGTAGCCACTGCTTTAAATCGTTTGTCCGATTTGGTGGCATTTAGCGTATAACCACCGCCGCCACAGATGCCTAAAGCACCTAAACGGTTTGCATCCACACCGGGATATTGCGAAATAAAATCAGCCATACCATGAATATCTTCCGTCCGGTATTGGGGCTTATCGGTATGACGAGGCGCTCCGCCGCTTGCCCCCTGGTAGGCAGCATCGGCAGTAATGGTTATATAACCTGCTTCCGCCAGACGCTGCGCATACAGCCCGGCTGTCTGTTCTTTTACACCACCGTTGGGGTGCGCTACCGTTATTGCAGGATACTTTTTTGACGGGTCATAATCTGCCGGTGTATAAACATTGGCGGTAATATCAATTCCGTTCAGTTTGTAGGTAACGGGATGGATGTTTACTTTCCCCTTTACATTTTCTGTAATCGCATCTTCATAGACCAGACCAAAGGGATTTTTTTCTGCTTTTTGATGATATTGTGATTGCGCGCCCGCCACTTCTGTAGCAGCGATTGACATTGCTATTGCGATTATTGATGTTGATTTTTTCATCGTTTAAATCTTTTAATTTTATTTCCTGGCTTTTATTACTTCATTCAAAATCTTTTGAGCTGCTTTTGCTTCTTTTTTACCAACAGTTGATTTTATAATGTTCACGAATTGCTGTAATTGCTTCCATGTCAAACCAACATTCAGGCAAATACCCAGATGCGAACGAAGCATAGGCTCTGCTCCACCGATAGAACCAAGAACGGAAACAGTTACTAATTCTCTTTCAGCATAAGTTAATACATCCCGTTCAAAAATATCTGCAAATAAATGTTCTTTCAACAAAGTGTCCATTACCGGGGCAAATGCCGAATAGCCTGTAGGTGTATCGGGTTGAGGCGTTTGGGTAAGCACTCCCAAAATCTTTTTTCCACGCTCATATTTGCTGCCTTTTTCATTGACAGGTGAAACGTCAGCTCCTGTCTTATCATTGATGTCCCTGGCTTTGCGTTCATCAAGGACTTCCATCAAGGTTTGTAATCCGCGAATGCTGCGGGGAAACCCGCAATAGGCATACAGGTGTATCAATATTTCTTTTGTTTCATTAATGGTCAGCCCAGCTTCAAGCCCTGTATTCAACGCCGTTTTTAGTCCTGACAGATCTCCTTTTGCAGTTAATGCCGCAATGGAAATAATGCTTTGTTCCTTTTGGCTTAATCCTTTGCCTGTACTCACATTGCCTTGCGCTTTCAGCTTACAGGTCAAACAACAGGTTGCAATTAATAATAGTATGATCGCATTTACTTTCATTTTTTGCATTCGCTTTTAGAATTATTTATTCAACCCCTTTTTCTTTTAACCATTTTGCAATTAGGTCTGCTATTGCTTTATTGTTCAAGTCTGACATGATGAAATGCGTATTGCCCTTTATACCTGTTTCGGGTAAATGAACAATAGTAGCATCGCCACCATGAGCGTTTACCACCTTTGCCCATTGCTTTGCTGTGGCAAGCACATTGCGCCAAAAGTTTTGCGAAGCGGCATTGGTTTCTTCTTTCGGAATATTGTCGCCATAGTAAACAACGATGGGAATTTTTGTCAGCTTCATAAATGCTTCAAGCGGCACGCCTGCTCCGCCACGGTTGCCTTCCGGTGTTTCACCTTCAGGGAAGGTAAACCCACCGGGTTCAATGGCTACAATAGCTTTTACATGGTCATTCTTGATAGCAGTTTTCCAACCCGGCGCACCGCCAGCGGAATGCGTAAACAGGATGCCGTCTCCCGATTTATCAAACACTGCGGACATCCCATTCACAACCGTTGCTTCACCCACATTGCCTGTGTTCGGGGTCATCATCCGGAAAAACCTGTCTAGGGATAAGCTGTCTTTCGGAAACTGAACACCATCGTAGAACCTGGGGTATTGTCCGATACGGAATTGCGTAAACCAGGTTTGGTCATCGGGCGTTGTCGTGATTGGTATTGGCTTTGTCGTCTGTCCCGCATCGCCGCGCCCCGGCTGGTCAACAAGATATACACTATAGCCCTTTCGTAAAAAGATATTGGCAAAACCTTCCCGGCCGTCTGCGGTAGTTTGCCAACTGCGTTTAGACTGTCCGTAGCCGTGCAGGAACACCATTGCATTGTGTTTTGCATTTGCGGGAATCTGGTAAAACACATCGGCGTGATCTCCGTGCCGTGTTTGCCCGCCTTGCGGCACATTCCACGGTTTTAGCGGATCAAATGTACCCTCGCTTTTAATTACCGTGCCACCTGCCGAAAATGCTCCCTGCTCTTTAATAACCAGACTGCCACAGTTGTTTTCTTTTGTTGCAGCACACGATGAAAGCATGATAACAACAACACACATTAAAAGGGCATTCAGCCATATTTTACTGCTGTCTTTTTGATTGCTGTGCTTAATTCTCCTATTCATTCTTTAACAACGGTTTTTTATTTTATTCTATTTGCCAACGCTCGCCTGTAACTGTGCAGGATAGCGTTCGCCCGAAATTTTGATGGTTGCCAGTGCCGCATTGATCCTGCTTAATTCATCACCGGACAATGAAAGGTTTGCCCCGCCAATGTTTTCCTGCAAGCGATGCGATTTTGTTGTACCGGGTATCGGAACTATCCAGGACTTTTGAGCCAATAGCCAGGACAATGCAACCTGTGCCGGAGTAGCGTTATTATTTTGTGCTATTGTATTTACCAAATCAATCAATCCCTGATTGGCTGCTATGTTTTCGGGTTGGAAACGTGGCACAATGTTCCTGAAATCATCTTTTTCAAATTTTGTGTCTTTGGTTATTGTGCCTGTCAAAAAGCCTTTGCCTAAAGGACTGAACGGAACGAAGCCAATACCCAATTCTTCTAACGTGGATATGATTTCTTTTTCGGGCTCACGGAAAAATATAGAATACTCACTTTGCAATGCCGTAACCGGCAGTATAGCGTGTGCCTTACGAATGGTTGATACACCTGCTTCCGACAAACCGAAGTGTTTTATTTTTCCCTCTTTGATTAATTCTTTTACCGTTCCGGCAACTTCTTCAATTGGTACATTGGTATCTACACGGTGCTGGTAGAACAAATCAATATAGTCGGTTTTCAGTCTTTTTAATGCAGCTTCTGCAACGGATCTTATGGTTTCGGGATGGCTGTCCATTCCTGAACCGGGCTTGCCTTTCTTAAACCCAAACTTTGTAGCAATCACTACTTCATTGCGAAACGGCGCAAGAGCTTCGCCTAACAGCTCTTCGTTGACGAAAGGTCCGTAGGCTTCTGCCGTATCAAAAAAAGTAATGCCCAGTTCATAAGCGGAGCGCAATAGTTTGATGGCTTCGTTTTTTTCAGTCGGCTTTCCATATCCGAAACTTAAACCCATGCAACCCAGGCCCAACGCTGACACTTCCAAACCGCTCTTGCCTAATAATCTCTTTTGCATCTTTAATATTTTAATTTTAAACTATAGATAAGCCAATTATGTAAACCGGTTGTTTAAATGCTATTGCAAAGTTCCGCACTAAAAATGAGGGTATTAGTATATGGATTACTGCTTTTTCTACCAATATTACTGATTGGCTGTGGCGTATGGTTATCCCCGTCGAAGAATGTGTAAATTTGTATTACAAAACACAGGAGCGATGGAAGAGGTACTCAATTTTGACACGATACATAAATACAATGTTTTCAATAACAATAAAACATTGCATCCATTGGTGAGCGTGGTTCATTTGGATAAGGCTGCTCCAAGACATAACAGGCGTTTGCGCTATGAGTTCTATACTATCTTTTTGAAACAAATTTATTGTGGCGACATGAGATATGGATTGGGTAATTACGATTATGAGGAAGGGACACTGATATTTCTGGCTCCCGGACAGGTGATTGGTCAAAACAGTGAAGACTATTATCAGCCGCAAGGCAATGCATTGGTGTTTCACCCCGATTTGCTGATAGGTACATCGCTTGGGAAAAATATAGACGGTTATCATTTTTTCTCTTATGCCGTAAACGAAGCCCTGCACTTATCGGAAGATGAAAGGAAAATTATTTTGGATTGTTTTTCCAAAATTGAATATGAGCTGCAACATGCCATTGATAAGCATAGTAAGCAATTGATTGTATCGAATATTGAGTTGTTTTTAAATTACTGTACCCGCTTTTATGACCGTCAATTTATTACAAGGGATAATGTAAACAAAGGGATTTTAGAACGGTTTGAACGATTGTTAGATAGCTATTTTTCTTCGGATAAGCCTCAAAATATCGGCTTGCCGTCTGTTGCGTGGTGTGCTGATGAGCTGCATTTGTCCCCTAATTATTTCGGTGATTTAATCAAAAAAGAAACGGGAGTGTCTCCCCAGGAGTACATACAATCAAAAGTGATCAAGGTAGCCAAAGAGCGGATTTTTGACCAAAGTAAATCCATCAGTGAAATTGCTTATGATTTAGGGTTTAAATATCCGCAGCATTTTACCCGGTTCTTTAAACAAAAAACCGGTGTTACACCTAATGAGTACCGGAATTTGAATTGAGTTTGTTTCAATAATAATATATTTTTTGTCTTTTTTTTCTTCCCCCGCCTGTCTCAATTGACAAGATCATAAAAACGTGTGGCGCTTGGAAACCTCAAAAGTTTGACCGCATTTATACAGGCACCCTCAATAATCCGGTCTTAAAAGATATTTATGCTCCTGTTGATGATTTCGTAGTTAACGGTGGGATAAAAATTAGGGTCTAAAAACTCATGTTTATGACCTTAAGGAAATAACATTTTTTGCCGGGCTTTTGTGCTTTATGGCCTTTTATGTTTATATTATTGAAAGCATGGAGGATGCCACCTATTATAAAGGATCCACCGAAAACCCGCTTATCCGGCTTCAGCAACATAATGCCGGACTTAGCCATTATACCCGCCCGAAACGACCATGGAGATTGATATATGTAGAAGAACTTCCTACCAAAACCGAGATGCTTATCCGGGAAAAGAAATTGAAGAGGGGTAATACGACCTACTTTCAGAATCTGATCAATAGCAATAAAAATATTATTCACACCTTTTTGTAGCTGCCCTGTCACGGTCTCTACGGATGTAGAGACGGGTTCGAGGCCGTCCGGTCCGCTTAAAAGGATTATCAGTACTGATGATCCTTTTTTAGTTTTACACATCTTTACTTTTAAGAGATTGATTTTCATTTTCTTATAACACATTTTCAACGCAGTAGGATTTATCTTTATATCAGCTTAACAATTTAAAAAAGTAAACCTGAATTTTGTCAAGTCCAGCTCAATATTAGAATCAAAAGAAAGGAACTGTTTCCAATCTTTTGCCGCCCGCAACCGGAGGCTATGAAAAGATGAACAATGAATTATTCAGGTTGAAAAGTTTAGAAAGGTGCCAATTATCTTTGTGAGCCTCAATTTTATTTTTTATGAAGATTTTGTTGATTACCTCACCTTCAATCACGTCCATCTTCATCGAAAAGAAAAGCTAACAGGAATACGCTTAAAAACATTGAAAAGCTGAAACTTTTGCATCCTATCGTCAGTCTAATACAAGAAAAAAGCGCATGGATACTCTAATAACATTTCTAACATTAGTAGCAATTTTTGTAATTATATCGGTTTTGGTGATCCATTATTTCAATTTTAGACTTAAAAAATACATTATAGACTCCAATCGTATCAACGATAAGGAACTGGCTGAATTATTAAAGCCCTCTCAATTTCACTCGGAATTTCTTAAGTGGGGTCTGATTCTCCTTTTTGCAGGAGCAGGCTTGATTGTTATTGATATTTTTGAAATAGATATTGCTGATACCCCGTTACCTTACGGCATTGAAACCATGTTTATAGCCGCCGGATTCCTTCTTTATTACCTGATGGTTCGGAACAAAAAGAGTTAGTCAAACCATGCGTAAAAAACTGCATTTGCCCGCTAAATTTCTTTGCGACCTCAGCCTACCTGAAATATGAATGATCAAGAAGTCATAGAAAAGGTTTTAAAAGGTGACTTGAAAGCCTTTTCGATTATCGTTGATCGCTATGAGAGATTGGTTTTTTCGATTGTTTCCTTGCTTCTTAAGAAGCGGGAAGATATAGAAGATGTTTCGCAAGAGGTATTTATAAGAGTTTATAGGGGGATGTCGGGGTTTAATTTTAATTCAAAATTGTCGACCTGGATAGCAAAGATCGCCTATCGGAGTTCTCTGAGCCATTTAAAGAAATTTCATCGAAAATCAAATACTCTGGATGATATCGTTGAAGAAAATAATCCGGTTATGGAGAATCCCGACTCGTTGCTTGAAATCAAAGATTCCCGTTCGCACATACATAAATTGATAAATGGGTTGAGAGAGGAATATAAAACGGCGGTAATGCTATTTCATATACATGGCTTCTCGTACGTCGAAATTGAGAAAATAACAGGATGGCCGGAGGGGACAGTCAAAACTTATCTTTATAGAGCGCGAAAGATACTGAAAGAACAAATGATTGCACATCTAAAATCATAACCTAATGACACAACTTACAGATGAAGATATTCAGCGCATGCTCGATAGTGAAAACTCTCACGGCCTGCCAAATGACGATGGATCCGACTCTAGGTTAGCTGAATACAAAAGCCTTTACGGAATATTGAATTCTATTCAGACCGAGCCGGCCCCCAGTCAATTGAAATATAATGTTATTAAAAAGCTCAAAATAGAGAGGAGCCGGAGATTGTGGGGCAATCGGCTTCTTATTGCAATGTGTTTTTGTGTAGGTCTCTCTTTTTTTTATTTCGCTATGAAGCAAATAAACCTAGTTTCCCTAAATGCGATCATTCCATATTTCTGGAACTTTAAATGGCTTTTTATTTTCGGGATTGGGGCACTAATATTGATTAATTATTTTGATTTTATACTGATAAAAAAGCAAATGGGTGTGACTGTCTGACTTTTCAGATAAAAGTATCAATCCAATCCAATTCATCTATTTGCGTTCTGCACTTCGCCTGTGTTAATTTAGCTGAAAAAGTCTTTTTCAAAAATTGAAACTTTCGACCACGTGGCTTGGTCTACTAGATACCCTGAGTATTATTGAAGGGGCAATAACATCTAAAACAACACTATCAGAACCTCATTGCTAAAACTTAACTATGAAAATAAGATCATTAATAATTGTTCTAACCTGTGCTCTTGTCAATTTACAGGCTTATTCTCAGGATACTACTAACTATCACTATGTTAAAGGAGTTATCAAAGATTCTTTGTCTGGTGAAACTCAAGGTCTGATGACTGTTACTCTACGCGATAGTAGTAACAAACTTATTAAAACCATCATCAACAGTGAAAACGGTGATTTTTTTCTGGATAGCATAGCATTGGGAGAGTACAAGATAACCATATTGAGTGTGAGTTTTTCTCCGAAAATTATTAAACTTAACGTGAGCAAAAATTCTCCAACCGAAATAGATTTAGGCTCGATATTAACTACTAGGGTAATAAAGGAGCTTACTCTTGTGGAGATAGTCGCAGACAAACCTCTTGTTAAGCAGGATATCGATAAAATTTCATATAATCTGCAGGCTGACGCTGATAGCAAGTTCAGCAGTGTTCTGGACATTATGAAAAAAGTGCCCTATTTGTCTTTGGATGGTGAGGGGAACATTCTTCTTAAAGGAAGCCCAAGCTACAAAATACTTATCGATGGGAAGCCCTCTAGCCTTGTCGAAAGAAACCCCAAAGAGGTATTAAAGTCCACACCGGCGTCTATGATCAAAAGTATTGAGGTTATGACAAACCCGCCCGCTAAATATGACAGCGAGGGTCTATCAGGTATAATTAACATTATTACAAATCGGCAACTGCGTGACGGCTATCTCGGATCGCTGAATATTAAACATCAGGGGCCTACCGAAGGTCCACAGATTGGTACATCGTTGTCCGTAAAAATGGGAAAAATAGGAATGTCCTTATTGGGCGGAGTAAGCCATTCGAGGTATCCTCAAACAGAAAACAGCCTGGAGAGAAACGCCTTTGATATGTCAAGTTATCTGCAGCAGATTGGACTTACTGAATCAAAGGGATACCAAGGCTATCTGGGTTTGGAAATAAGTATGCAAGTAGATAGTATGAGCTTGATAAGTGGGTATTTTAATATAAATGGTGGCAAGACTAATAGAGAGTCCCAACAGATATCTTCATTTATTAAAAATAGTGAGATCGCTGAAGAATTCACTTTAGGAAACAATAATAAGTATAACGGAAACGGAATAGACGCCTCTATAAATTACCAATTGGGATTTAGAAAGAACACATCACGCCTTTTGACGATTTCGTATAAGTATTCTAACTACTCAATGTTCGATGAAGGACGAATACTATTCGAAGACAAGTATAACTATAACATGCCCGATTATATTCAAACGAACGACAGAGGCGCTTCCGAACAAACCGCACAGGTGGATTACGGACAATTATTGGGGACGGTATATCTGGAAACTGGATTGAAAGGTATATTAAGAAAAAATATCAGCGATTTCAACAACTTAACCTATAATCAAACCAGCAATATGTTCGAGCCAGATCCTATCTTGAGCAATAAATTCGATAATGATCAGGATATCCTGGCGGCATATATTTCGTATAAATACACTATCAACGGGTGGGGTTTTAAGGGGGGTGTCCGGGCGGAACAAACATACGTTACAGGCGATATGATTAACAACGGGGCCTCGTTTAAATCGGAGTATTTCAATCTTTTACCCACCCTCGCTTTTACCAAAAAACTGAAAAACAAAAATATAGTTAGCTTGGGTATTGTGCAGAGAATTAAGCGACCGGGAATTCAACAACTAAATCCTTTTGTGGACAGAACAAATTCCAAAGTGGAGATAAGCGGAAATCCCGACCTGAAACCGGTAGTACTCAATGCAATTCAAATTGGATATGGCATTACAAGGCGTGTAACGGTCTTAACAAGTGTGAGCTACAGCTTTTTCAATAAATTCATACAACAAGTGTCTTTTCTTAATGAGGCGACTGGGATAACAAAAACGCAATATGAAAATACTGGAAGGGGCAAAGGCATTGGATTTGATCTGAATATTATCATTCCTGCTTCGGAGAAAGTGAATTTCAGTTTAAACAGCAATGTGTCTTACGCATGGATAATTGGAAGAAACGAAAATAGCGAGTTAAAAAATGAAGGTATGACCTATTATTTTTCGCCGTCAGTAAGCTATGCTATGGGGAGAGGGTGGAGAGCGAGTGCATCAGCGAACGTGTTGAGCAGAAGCCTTTCGCTTCAAACGCAGTCGAGCGCATTGACAAGTTCTTCATTTAATATTTCTAAAAATCTATTAAATGATAAGCTTACAATATCTGCGTCATTAAACAATCCGTTTAATAAGTTTAGAATGAACAGAAATATTACTTCGGACCCGCACTTCAATCAAGTTGTAACTAACAGGAATTATTTTTGGTCATACGGAATATCGGTAAATTATAATTTCGGACGTTTAAAAGAAGGAATTAAGAAGACAGGCAAGAGCATTAAAAACGACGATATATTTATTGAGAACAACGAAAGAAAATAATACTACTGCATCGCCGCCAGAAGGATATTGATCTTACGGTTTATATAAGAAACTATAGCAAACATCTCCCCAAGAGTCTTGTAGCTAAGCCGGGACGTTTGGATAATATTGAACCGAAGAGCCTGTGTAATCAGGAAAAGAGATTGGGTTTTCAAACTCAAAAGCTCAGGGGTATTAAAGCGCTTACAGGTAATATTATTGGACTGGGACTTAAGAATATGATAATGACAGGGTTGCTAGCCAAGTTAAGGAAAGGTTTTATTGAGAAATTTCTACATTCTTGTCAAATCATAAATCTTGTTATTTTGGCTACGGATAATTAACACTTATCATTATTATATTTTTAAAAGATAGTCAACGTTAAGCGATGTAAGGACTCGTGAAATGCGTTAAAATTAGCTCTTTAGTAGACCCCAATGTAGACCTAAAAAAATAATCAACTGATCTTCACATAGGACCGGGCAGAATTAACTATCCCGTCCGGTCCGCAAAAGCCTGGTTTACCCGGGGCTTTTGAATTTTATGGCTTACTATGTTTACATCACCCGGTCGTTGAAAGACAGCAGCTTCTACAAAGGGTTTTCTGAAAACCTCTTACAGAGACTTGCGCAACATAATGATAAGGCATCGCGATACACTGCGGCCAAAGTCCCCTGGCAATTGGTTTATATAGAGCTTTGAGCCAGTAAGACTGTCGCCTTACAACGCGAAAAGGCGCTCAAGAAATATTCCCACCCGCAGATTGAACAGTTGATTGCATCACAGAAAAATATTGTAAAACAGTTTCTGCAATAATGGGCTGCTCTGTCACAATCTGCAACCAGCCGAACATAATCAAACCGGGGATAGCAATTGCAACCTCCAGGCGAAAATACCCGCAACTCAAGTGAAGACGACATGAGCTACGTTGATTTTTTTAACCTGTTGTAACCTTTTTCATCTTTTTATTATCTAATCTAATATAGAAATATAACAATGCTAGTAGCTATTACTATTTTATTAATTAGCTTAGGAAGCTTCATCTTCCTCGGGTGGCTTTTTTCGCACAAAGCAGAACACGAAGAGAAAATGAAACTAATAGAAAAAGGGATAAAACCAGATATGATAAGAAATGATGGGAGTCGCGTACTCTGGAAAAAGATGGGGATAATAGCAGTGGGATTAGGCTGCGGTTTATTTATTATATCAATATTGGTTTGGGTCAATCCCAAAATAGTTAAGGTGAACTCAATGCCTCTTGCCATACTTATTGTCTGTTGCGGAATCTCATTAATAGTTTCAAATAAAGAAAAAAGACCATAAAGTGAATGACGATGCTATTGATTTGGAGCATGTGAATAAGGTTCGCAGCGGGGATTTGGCATCTTTCCAACCTCTCATCACGAAATACAAAGACATTTTATTTACCTATACTTCGACAATATTAACAGACACACAACTTGCAGAGGAAACGGTCCAGGATGCATTTGTAAATGCCTTTAAATATTTAAAAACATTCCAGGGAAAATCAAGCTTTAAAACCTGGTTAATTAAAATTACAATTAACGAGGCAAATAAGAAAAGAAAGCAAATAAAGCAGCATATTATTCTAAAAGACAAGTTTAACGAAAATTGCATCAGCAACGAGGAAAGCCAAGAGGTAAGCAATGATGTTGAAATTATTAAATATGCCTTAAAATTAATTGACAGAGATAAAAGCTTGGCTCTACGATTATTTTATCTTGACGAATATTCCATCAACGAAATAGCCAAATTGACGAGTTGGTCTATCCCCAAAACAAAGACCACCTTACACAGAGCTAAAAAAGAAATAATAAAAATCGTAAAAGAGATTCAATCTAAAAATCGAAGTAATGGATCAAAAAGATAAAGATATATTAAACCTCATCAGAAATTCTAAGCTTGTGCTTGATAACACTGATTTCGAACTAAGGTGTATGCAGGTAGTTAATGAACAAATTCAGCTTACAAGAAAACCGTCTGCTTATTATAAAATATCCAGCAGGTTTTATTTAGCCGGCACCGTGGTTTGCTTTGCGCTAATTTGTCTTAGTTTAATTGAAATACCAGATAATATAATGAATTTAATTTTTTTGCAGTCTCTTGCCATTGGAACCTTTTGCTGTTTAATCCTGCAGATCAAACAATTATTCGCCTATCACCGGTAGATTATTAATTTTTCAAACTAAAAATATTTTAAAATGAAAAGAGTTATTTTCATAGCTACCTTTTATTGTCTTTCGTGTACTGCCGGCATAAATGGTCAGGAATTTAATATCAGGGGAAAGATTAATTATCCTGATACATTAATGATATTATTCGGCTCCAAACATCAGTCCGATACTTTAATCAGCCCGGAGGGGGAATTTCATTTTACGAGAGAAATAAATTACCCGGAATTACTGACCATTGCAGCCGTAGATATTAAGAATACAAAAACATACAACCTTCGCAGATTTTTTGCAGATGATGGGACTGCACATCTCGAAACAGATTTTAATAGCCTTGGAGACTGTAGTATTCAAATGACAAATACAAAATATAATACGATCTATGAAGACTTTAGGGAGAGGTTTGATCCACTTGTAAGTATAGCAAGAAAAGTAATAGATACCTCTTATTCAAAAGATCTAACCAATGAAGGCAAAGGGCTTTGCAATAAATTATATGATTTTATAAATGAAGTTGAAGGACATGTTATTGAGAAGTTTATAAGTAATAATTCCGACAATATAGTTGGCGCTTATATTTTTAATAATTACTTCAACACACAGGCGAATGTTGATAAAGCGCAAGTTCTGTACTCTGGTTTCTCACCGGAATTGTTAAAGTGCCCTTATCTGAAGGAAGTTAAATCAAAGCTCGAAGCTGCTCAAAAAATCACAGTTGGATTAGCAGCGCCTGCTATAACTGCAACCGCGTTAGATAGCAAGCGCATTGAATTCGGGAAAGAGCAAAATAAATATACTGTTATTGACTTTTGGGGAACCTGGTGTGCCCCCTGTTTAAAAGGATTTAGCAGAATGAAAAAGTATTATCAGATACATAAAGAAAAAATAAATTTTGTTGGAGTTGCTTATAATGATAACAGGAGCAACGTGAAATCGTTTATTGAAACACACAAAATAGTTTGGCCCCAAATAATAAATAATGAACAGAATACGAATTTGGAAAAGGCTTTTAACATCTATGCTGCCCCCACAAAAATAATTATAGACAAACAGGGGAGGGTTTTAAAAATATTTGTTGGTGAAACAGACGATTTCTATACGTATATAGACAATCTAAAATAATATAGATTAGGATATCACTGAAAGACAGCAGCTTCTACAAAGGGGGATTCTGAATATCCTTTACAGAAACTTACGCAACGCCTTTACCAGTAAAAAGTAATAAACGTCCGTCTTTGGCTAAGGTTTTATTATAGTCTAAGAAAATGAGATTTCATTGACGGAAGGCAAAAGCCGATCAGAAAAGTATAATTACTAACTTTATAAATAAAAACCATGAAAAAAATATTGCTTCCCCTGTTTCTGTTGATTTATTGTTGTAAGATACAGGCACAGAAGATTTTTGAGAAAGATTATACTAAACCCGAGGCCACGGAAATAGCGGAGCCTAAACCTAAAATCGTTGCTCCGGGCATAGGTAATGCCCCACCTTCCGATGCTATAATTCTTTTCAATGGCAGGAATCTTGATAATTGGGTAATGTCTAAGGATGGCAGCCCTTGCGTGTGGAAGTTAAAAGATAATGTTATGACCGTTAGTCTTGAAGCCGGTGATATTCAGACCAAACAGAAATTCGGCGATTGCCAGCTGCATCTTGAATTTAGGATCCCGGCCAATGTTAAAAACACTACTAATCCCAATAATGCCGGCAACAGCGGTGTATTTATACAGGAACGTTACGAAGTACAAATATTCGATTCCTATAATAACGAAACACCACTCTATGCCAATGGACAAATGGGGAGTATTTATAAGCAGGTCATCCCTTTAGCAAATGCATCCAGCAAGCCGGGCGACTGGAATACCTTTGATATTTATTATACAGCTCCCAGGTTCCGCTTTAATGGTACTGTTGAAAAGCCAGCCACGATCACTTTAGTACATAACGGAGTATTAACACTGAACCATTTTGAAATTCAGGGAACGACACAATATATCGGTATTCCACGCTACGAGCCTCATGATAAAGCAGCGATCAAATTACAAAGTCATGGTAGTGAAGTTAGTTTCCGCAATATCTGGATCAGAGCACTGTAGCGGAATCTTCATTTTCTGAGAGCGCATTTCAATTAAGGTTTTTTAAACCTGCCTTTTTTAATTGTATTAAAAGAAGGAATAAAGTTGTGCCGGATTCTTAAAAAAGATATTTTCATAATACTGAGCTAACCCCATCTTTTGAAGATCATCTTTAAAGGTAGTTAACAAAAAATTCAATCCGGGCCTGCCGCCATACGATTGCCAATAGGTAGTTTTGGCGGCATCCATGCCCATAGTTATCTGGCCGGAAAAAGCAGGCAGCAAAGCCTCCAGAAGTTTGTACGTCCAGTTTTCTTCTTCTTTCCACCGAAAAGCACTGTCATATTCTACCTTTACCCCTGTTTCCAGCAATGCCCGGTTGTATCCAATATCCCGGAAGCGATCAACATGTGAAATTACCACATGCTCCAAATGAGCCCCAAGCTTCTCAAACATATTCACCTGGTCAATGGCATGTTTACCAAAATTACTATGGGTTAAAATAGGGACACCGGTTTCCAGATGAGTGTTCACTACCGCATGAAATATTTTCTCCTGGTGGGCAGTGATCTTCTCATCACCGGTAGCCAGCTTAATCATGCCGGCCTTATGAGATGTCCTGCTTATATATGGCCCGTTATAGTCATTGGAATCAATCCCGCACATCACATCATCAATAAACAGCTGTGTTAGTTGTTCCTCGGTATAAGAATATCGCCAATGATTGGGTAAATAATATTTTTCGAGATGAATTCCGGTAGGTGCTATAATATGTACGCCTGTCCTGCGGGAGATTTCAGCCAGTTTGAGAACATTACGGCCACAATCAGCAGGCATGGTGTCAACCATCGTCCGTCCTCCTGCTTTGTAAAAGCTTTTTAATTCCTCCGAAACTTTATCTACGTCATTCAAAAGAAAAAAAGGGCTTTGCAGGGTAGGGTAACTTTCTTCAATAATAATATGTTCATGAGAATAGGTTAATCCCATTTCAGCAGGAGAAATATCTCCTAAAACTGTGCGAACAAACGGGATCCTGGCTGATTGCATATTTACATCATTTATTGCTTTCTGAAATTATTTCTCCAGCCATTTCTGCTTGTATCGGCCAGTATAGGAGGAACCTCCAGAAGCACTCCCGTTTGTTGCAACTTTGATTGCAATTTAGAAACATCTAAGGTATGAGCCGACATATCTTCATCTAATGATAATGTAGCAGCTAATCCCGCGGCTTGTCCCATAGACATAGTTTGCGCCATAGAGCGGCATGAGGCGTGGGCATCATGCGTAGCAGAAAAACAACGTCCTGCCACCCAGGCTAACTCGCTCCCTTTGGGGACGATCGTTCCATAGGGTACTCCATACACTCCATTATCAGGAATATATTGCCAGAAAGTTTCATTTTCTCCATTCTTGGCCTTTCGATGATCTTCAATAGGCGCCCCGCAAAGAAAAATGCTATCCGGAGGAATGGATCCGGACAGACAATCGTCCTTATTGAGACGATATTCCCCATACACACGCCGGGTTTCCCGAACCCCGATCTGATGCGAAAGACCGATAATCTTTGATTCTTCATACCCCGGCACTTCCTTTCTAAAGAAATCTTCAAAAACAAATGCCTGCCTTCGCCCCTCTATCTCCGCCAGGGTAAGCTCCTCCACATTCAATGCATTCAAATCGCCTACTTTTACGGCAACAGTAGATATACATCCTTTCTGGCACATCTCATGAGCCGACCCTTCTTTCCTGGGTAGCGCATAGCTTCCTGTTTCAAAAGCAGCTTTCATTTTTTCATTCATCATATTCTTACTGCCGGCCTGCCTGAATTTATCTAAGTTAACATTGCTCATCCTGAAAGTAGTGGTCATGCTTTGTGCAGGCTCTGACTCACCGGCAATTTCATAAGAGAATCCTCCTAAATGACAAAAATCAGCATCACCGGAAGCATCAATAACTCTTTTGGCCCTGATTTTAAAAAAGCCACTTTTATTCCAGAAAACACAGGTCTGCTTTTCTGCTCCTTCCTTTACCACGTCAACCAGCGTTGTATGCAATAAAAAACGGACACCGGCTTCACTGATCTTCCGATCCCACACATACTTTAAACGCTCCGGATTATAATTTACACCTGTTCCCGCCCCGTAGGTATTGGGACGTAAAAAAATATCTCCTGTCTGATCCAGTTCATTTACAATCGTATCCGCCAGACCAGCCACAATTTTTTTAGGTGCTTCCCCCGGTGTGAAAAATCCATAAAAGGTATCGAGCATCTGCGTAGACGTACCACCCGGAAAACCATACCGCTCCACCAACATTACCTCATATTTCCAGCTTTGCCTTGCAGCCAATGCGGCCAAACAACCCGCAGAGCCTGCACCTATTACCAGGATGTCCGTTTCAGAGCGTAAGGGCACCTGATGATGATTAATAAATTCTATCATTGTATGAATAAGTATAAATGAATAACAGGCCGTTCTTCGTACAGATTTATATAATTATACCACGTGGTACCGGGTGGTCTGGTCAAAGTTACATAAGATTCTTTCAGAAAATCCGTGCTACCGGGAGTACCCGGATTTGCCCGGAGCTCTTCTATTTATGACTTACCACGTTAACCCTATTTCAATCACACTATAATTACAGCTTTATACAATCACGGCAAAACATCATAACCTCACAACGCATCTACGTCAGCAACCATTACCATGCTTCTGAATTTTTGAATTTGATGCAGCACTACTACCTGTTCTTTTATCGCCGCTTTACATTTATTGATAAAGCCAGTGTCCTTGGGAATTTTAAACAGTATTTCCATAAGGTATTGATTGCGTATTCTGCTAACCGGAGGCTCTGCCGGGCCGACCATGTATTTACCATATTCTTTGTGCAATGCATCGGTAAAAAGGCGGGCAGCATCCACCACCCGTTCTTTTAATTTATGCCGGAAGGTAATGCAAATGGTGCGAGAAAAAGGAGGATAAAAGAATCGCTCCCGTGCTTCTGCCTCGTATTTAAAAAAGGAGATGTAATCATGCTGCTGTACAAAATGAAGTACAGGGTGTTTGGTATTAGTTACCTGTATCATAACTTTTCCTCTCTCGTCCTTTCTACCTGCCCGTCCGCTTACCTGTTCCATTAACTGAAATGCCCGTTCATTAACCCGAAAATCGGCAAAGCTTAAGATACTGTCTGCATCCAGTATACCCACCAGGCTCACATGCTCAAAATCTAAACCTTTTACTACCATTTGAGTACCAACGAGGATATCAATACGCTTTTGTTCAAATAACTGAATAAGATTATCATGCGCATGTTTGCCCCTGACGCTATCTATATCCATGCGGGCAATTTTTGCCTCTGGAAAGGATTCTTCCAGGAACTCTTCAATTTTCTCTGTCCCGAAATTACGCTGAATAAAATCATGGCTGCCACATGCAGCACAGATTGTAACATTAGGATAATTAGTTCCGCAATAATGACAGATCAGTTTATTGCTGAGTTTATGGTAGGTAAGGCTCACATCACAGTGCTTACACTGCGGCACCCAGCCACAAACCGCACAAATCTGATACGGCGAATAACCTCTCCGGTTTTGAAATAAGATAACCTGTCTATCCTTCTGTAATTCCTGTTCTATAGCTTCCTTTAATTGTGGTGAAAGCATAATCTTCGACTTCCCTTTTCTCACAATTTGTTTGGTATCTATGATTTCAATTGCCGGAAGACGGACACCTCCGTATCTTTCATTCAATACTACTAAGCCATATTTGCCCTGTAATGCATTAAAATAACTTTCAAAGGAAGGTGTTGCACTGCCGAGTAAAACTTTAGCATTAAACAGTGAAGCATAAAAGATAGCGCTGTCTCTGGCATTATACCTGGGTGCAGGATCATATTGCTTAAATGATGTATCATGCTCTTCATCTACTACAATCAAACCGAGATGGGTAAATGGAAGAAAAAGAGCAGACCTGGCACCCAGTACGATCTTCAGCTCTCCTGTTTTGACCTTATTCCATATTTCAATACGCTCATTCTGACTAAACTTACTATGGTAAATACCAATGTATCCGCCAAAATGTTTTTGCAGTCGGCGAATGATCTGAGAGGTCAGCGCTATTTCAGGCAACAGATACAGCACCTGCTTTCCCTGGTGGATGTACTGCTCCATCAGCTTTATATATACCTGGGTTTTACCGCTGGAAGTGATACCGTGCAACAAACAAACCGGCTTTTCTTTAAAGGATAGGTTTATACTCTCCAGTGCTTCCTGCTGAGCGGGAGTTAAACTAAAATCAACATTGATGTGAAGTGGAAGGTAGCTGATCCTGTCAACGGCACGCTTTTCAAGCCATAAGATATTTTTCTCTACCAAGCCTTTCAACTGTGCATCAGATGCACCTGATTTCTTTAATAAAGCAGATTTGGTGACCTCTCCTTCCGTTTTTATCAGGTGAAGATAGCTCAGCAGGAGTTCTAATTGTTTGGGAGCCCTTCCCCAATTGTTCATCAGATCAGCCAGCACTTCTTCATCTGCATATTTTGAATTAAGAATAACATAGGTTTCCTTCTTTGCGCTATAAGAATCCTTAAGTGCTTCCCATACAAAACAAACCTTGTGTTCAATCAGCCTTTTAATAACAGGATATACATGTGAAGAGTCAAGTAAGAGTTGTACCTCGTTAAGCCGTAATTCTTTTTTTATATGGAGTGCCTCCGCCACAAGGTATTCTTCGTTATTCAATGTTGAAAAGTCATCGCCATACTCTTCATTATAAATGAGAATGGTTTCGCTGCTTAGCTTAAAATATGACGGCAGCGCGGCAGCCATTACTTCCCCCTCGCTGCACATATAATATTGAGCTATCCATTCCCATAATTTCAGCTGCTGCTCAAAAACAATAGGTTCCTTATCCAGCACATTCAGTATATCCTTTGGCTCAAATGCCTGGGGCTTTCGATTATGCAACCGCCTGATAATACCCCCATACTTCTTGTTTTTCCCCAGCACTACTTCCACCCGGCATCCCACTTTAGCATTATCTCTAACATGAGGAGGTATTTGCCAGGTATAGTTTTTAGGAATGGCCAAAGGAATGATGACTTCGGCGAAAAGAGGCGCAGGTAAAGTCAATTCATTTTGTTCTAAGAAAGGATCCGTCATGATGATAAAGATAGTACTGAACGAACCTATCTCACAATAAAAAATAGATAAATCAGATACAATTGGACTTCAGCTCAACACATGCTCATCATATCGTCATCTTGCATGTGAGCCAAATTTTCTCCTGAGCGCTAAGAAAGGACGCTCTACATAATAATAAGAAATAAGAGCCAGGGCCAGGGAAAGAACAACGATTAGCAGATTGACCACTATATCCCTCTTGGGTACATAAAACTCAACTATTCTAATTGCAAGCCAATGAAAGAGATATAATGAATAACTAAGCTTGCCAATAAATACAATCACTTTGCCCTCTAACCATCTTTTGATTCCACTTCCTGACTCTATAAAAAGGAAATACGGCACTATTATAGACAATGCTATTCCCTGAATAGAATACTTAAGCGTATTTTGAAATAAATGTGACGGAACAAATTCGATCAACCCCAACAGTAGGACAGAGAAAATAAATATCCACTTTGAATGAAGGACCCGTATATATGCTTTTGCCTCATATCTGTATATCAGCAATGCAGATATACACCCATAAAGTATTGAATCTCCCCGGTTATGTGTAGTATAATAAGTCACCTTAAATATCTGAGGTAAGGTTGTTCCCCGATAAAATGCTATACACCTTGAAAGTAGGAATAAAACCAACAATACGCTAAGAACAGAAATCAATTTGTTTCCGTTATCACTAAAAAGGAAAAGAAACAAAAGTGGGAAAAATAGATAAAAGTGTTCTTCTACCGAAAGTGACCATAAAATTTCAGATACGAGTGGATAATCAGCAGACAGCAACGCTGGCTTCAGATAAACCAGATAATAATTAGTGAAATAAAATAAACCAGAAAGAATATCGGGAAAAAGAATTGTTTGTCCTGAAAACAATATAAAAGAAATAGTAGCAATAAGAAAAAACAATAGAGCCGGATATAATCTGAATACTCGTCTGAGATAAAAATCTCTCAATGAAATAGTATTCGTCTTTCGATATTCAACAATCAATAATTTAGTAATTAAAAACCCACTAACGAAAAAAAACAAGGTAACTCCCAAAAAAGCTTGCCTGATCAAATCACGATAAATATGGCCTATTAAGACCAAAAGAATTGCATATCCCCTGAAGCCATCCAGGAAAGGCGTGTAGTGATTATCAGGTTTCATCAAATATAATATGACTTTTTAAAATTGTTAGGTTAATTACACCTACAAACAGTTTATATTGTTACCACATATCCCTGAAATGCAGTAGCCCGACAATCTAACTAACTTATCATAATTTGTAAGGCAAGTAATTTGAGGAATTCCTCTAGATATCATTCTATTATTAACTATAAGACAAAGGATGAGATCTATTATTTACACCTACTTCAATATCTTAATTGTTGTACTTTCTCCATTAAACGGATCAGCAACCTGTAGCCAATAAATTCCCGGAGAGAGGTACCTCCCTTTTAATCTCAATATATGTTCACTCTCCCCCGCAGGAACACCCTTGAATTCTGTACTATAGATAGACCTCCCTGAAATATCCTTAAGCAATACAGCTAATTTATTTGCTTTGTTGTTTAAGTAAAGTTTTAAAACAACATCGTCCACAAAAGGATTAGGATAGGCTGTAGCCAAAATACTACTACTTTCTACTTTAGCCTTCTCATCTATACCAACAGTCGCATTACCATTATTTAATGCCGCTGTATTGTTAAGCTGATTACTTCGGATGTTAAGACCGGATTGTAGGCGATTAGAATAATTGCCAGATTCAATAGAAGGTACTGCCTGTATTGTAAGGTTACTCAATAAGCCAAATCCTCCTGCAATAGTACCATAAAGACTGATCTCTACACTACCCGTTGCATCAGGCTCAATATCATTTAACTGCACGGTATTTGACGTATTATTTTTTGCATCTAACTGTACAGACTTATTATTAATAACATATTCTGTGACCATTCCTCTGCCAAAGTCCGTACTACTTGCGAAGAAAACAAAATTATACTTTGATGATTGATTTAAGCCACTGATGCGAATCCTTGCAGTTTCTACAAAGTTTACATAATACTGTCGTTGCATCACGATGTCTGGAACTGCACCAGAGTTATTTCCCGTACTTAATCCCCAAGAATCATTAAAGCCACTGAAATTCTCTAATACCGTCATACTAATACCTGTATATTGATTATACTCATTCAGAAGATTGGGTAGAGTATACCCATCGGTCAATAAAGCATTAGTATTGTTCCACGGCGCAGATTGGGCCGTTGAAGCAGCATCATTAAAGTTGAGATTTATGGAATATAAGATAGTAGCCGCATGTACATAATCGCTGTAATCTGAATAATTGTTATCAGAAACAGCTCTAACTTTATAATAATATACGGTACCCGAGGGTAGTCCGGTATCTGTAAATACGTTTCCCGATATATTATCTGCCAGTTTTATATAAGTGCCGTTTGGTGTATCAGAACGCCATATCTCAAAAGTTGTAAGTCCAGCAGTATTTGATTTCCACGAGAGACTAATAGAATTTTTTGTACTCTTGACCATATTGAGATTATATGGAGGAAGGATGATTGTATTATCATACTCCTGTATTACCATGGCATTGATGACAGCATATTTTTTCGTGTCTCCTTTTATAACCACATCAATAATGCCACCCGTTGATGCTATGCTATTAATTTGTACCACACTGCTAGTATTATCCGTTGCATTCAGCGAGACAGTTTGTCCGCCAGCCGTAAAGTAAGTAGTCTGAGGCGGGCTATAAGCTCCTCTATTACCAAAAAATATCAAATTATACTTTTTACTTCCATTCAAGCCGGCAATTCTTATTGTTTTTTGAGGAACTAAATCCTGTACGTAAAAGTAATATCCACTCATCATTATACTATCGGGGTATATCCCTGAGTTATTACCCGTAACGAGTCCCGTATAGTGCTGTGGCCAGCTCTCAAGCAATTGAACACTCATCGTAGTAACCTCACCAGTTTCATCCTTAAGATTAGAAATTTTGGTATTTTCCTTCACCTGCGTACCTCCTACTTGTGCTGCATCAAAGCTATTCCAAGGCATAAAGCTAATCGGATAGTTTTTATTATTAAAGTTCACAAATACAGACGTAATATACTTATCCGTAACAATAAGCTTTATTGTTTTAGAAGATGTGGATCCGTAATTATCACTGGCTGTTAGGGTTATCCCATTATATGTACCAATATGACTGCCGGTAGGGGCAAGGTGAATAATGCCGTTGCCATTGCCATTATCCGTAAATGTAGCAAATGAAGGAAGATTAGAAGCTTTCAATGTAATGACATCTCCCGGATCATCAGTAGCCGTGACATTTATGTCTACTACATTACCACTTTTTACATATATATCCTGAGCACTTACAACAGGTGCGCGGTTGGGAGTAGTTGTTTTTACAATTAAAGAATTAGAGCCTCCATTAGCATTTACCGCCCGAACCATATAATAAAAAATCTTATTACCGGTAACCGTTAAATCAACATAAGAGGTGTCATCCTTATTGTTAGCTCCGGGGTTCAGTAAAACATAGCCGCCTGTCATA
Organism: Chitinophagaceae bacterium; assembly: GCA_023957155.1. GTDB lineage: Bacteria > Bacteroidota > Bacteroidia > Chitinophagales > Chitinophagaceae > Agriterribacter. The sequence goes on from JAMLHK010000004.1 coordinate 24,465, forward strand.
TAATTTGAACGGTAAATTTCATTTCTAAGCGCATTATATGCCATATTCGTCCATGTTAACTTTACCCCATTCAGACTGTTCACAAATATACCTGTAAGATTCTGGGGATTAACCGGAACCGTTCCGTCATTAGGATTAGCTACATCGGTGTGTGTAACTTTTAAAATAAAGGAGGCGGTATCTTTACCATTGTGTCCATCATTCACATGCGCTTTTATACGATACTCTCCTTCATTACCATATTGCGGATTAAAAGTCAAGGTAGCTGTCCGGTTTGAAGAAGATACTGTCGCGAAGCCCGGAAGTCCCGAATAAGACCATACCAACTGATCTCCTGCATCCTGATCAGTTGCTGACAAATTAATTTGCAGGCTTGCTTTCTCTGCAACTGTTGCATTGGGAATTTGATTAATATGGGGTAGATAATTATCATTAACAGTAAGGCTAAACTGTGTGGTATTCATATCGCCTTGCGGATTAGCCGCCGTTATAACAATATTATTATATACCCCTGCATCAGATACCGAAGGATCAAAAATAATAACACCCTTCCCATTCTCGGTTTGATTAAAAGTGGCAAATGAGGGTAAATTATTGGCCTGTAAATCAATAGCTACAGGGGAGCCTGACGTGGCTTCAACTTTTAATTGTAGTTGCGTATCATATCGCATATATACATTTTCAATAGGCACGACCGATGGTACCACACCCAGTGTTCTGGCATGATCTTCATTGCTGTAACCAGACTTACCACCTTCTCCGGCAGCTCTTACTTTATAATAAAACAAAGAACTGGGATATAAGTCAACGTCATTATATGAAGTAGTACTCGCTGGCAATACAGCTAATAACACATAGTCTTCATTTCCATTATATGAACGGTATAATTCAATATTATTTGCATCTATTGCATGATTTGTCCATGCCACTTTTATTGCAGAATTACTGATCCCAACTGCAGTTAAGCTACCGGGTGCAGCCGGAGCGGGAGGTGCAGCCATTGTTGTGGCATTGGCCAGTACATCTCCTAAAACATTAGCGGGTATTTCTTTCTTCGTAACCCCTGGACCCTCATACTTAACGATTAAAACTTCGTTACCCGTTGCCTCAAAAAAAGTTACCCGTATGGAATGTGGTCCTGCAGAAAGGTGAATAGGCACCAAAGCTGCAACATCACCAGCTGCCCCATGCAAACCGTCATAGTTCACTACCAAGTTATCATCAATATATAGTCGTGATCCATCATCGGAATTTAAATAGAATATATAATCCCCTTCAGTTATGATATTTATATATCCTTCAAACTTCAATGCAAAATTATCCTGTCTCATTTGCATACCCAGACCGAACGTATTTACTCTGCCTGTTTTCAGCGGAGTCATTGTATTAAAATCAGGCACTACCTCCATGCCTGTCTTTTCATAATAAGCATAGTCTACACCAGGACCTGCTTTATCAAAATCAGATTCTCCATATTGATTTATCGCCCTGACTTTGTAATAATAAGTAGTAGCCGGAGCTACAAGTGTATCTGCAAAAGTAGTTGTATTGGCAGGTAGCAATCCTATCGTAACAAAGTTACCCAAAGGATCTGTAGACCGATACAGTTCAAATGATTTTTCATTATTGCTGTTATCTGTCCAGGTAAGATTTATCCTCTTAAAAGACACCGCTGTAGCCGTTAGATTAGATGGCTTAGCAGGAACTGCCCCGGCGGGAGGAGATGGGGGATCAACAAAAGCGGAATCTGGAATAGGGGCTGTTGACCATCCGCCGGATCCTGTTTTTCGCCAAGATATACTCATATCTGCCCCCCCTCCTTTTTGAAAGAAGGTGATGGCAATAGGGTAAATTCCTGCAGACAGGTGGATGGGGTTGAGACTATTATTTACAGTTTGGGAGCCATGTAAACCGTCATTATTAATCAGTGCCGAAGCTGTATAACTGTAAGGAGCGAGATATAGTTTGCTTCCATCATCTGAAGTAGTACCAAAAACATAGTTACCTTCAGAGGGTATCCGGATATAACCCTCCCATAAAAAGGCGTAATTCTCTGCCTGGCTGGCATTCGAAAGCGTTACATTAGGCACTACCCCGGTTGAAATCGGTGTAAGTGTATTAAAATCAGGTAAATTATCCCAGGTACCTATATAGTGCTTAAAAGTCAGGCCTTTATTTAAGGGTTGAGCAGTCACCTGGTTGCTGGGGGCAGATTTGTTACCGGCAATATCTACAGCTTTAACCGTAAAATTATAAGAACTACCATAGTTTAAGCCATACACCGTATACTCTGTTTCTGAGGTAACATAAGATTTTACACCATTGATATAAATTTCGTAATGAGCTAATCCGATATCATCCGTAGATTCATCCCACGCAAGTGAAATATAATTCCTTGTGCTACCGATTACTTGCAAATTACCTGGCGCAGTGGGAGGTTGAATATCTTTTTGCGTGGTGGCAGAAGCCTCATTTGAAACAGGGGCTGCAGCGGTATTGTTTACAGCCCTAACAACGTAGTAATATTTAATTCCCGGAGTTAGCCCTTCTTTCACAAAAGAATATACGTTTCCATCAATGAGGCTTATAAATTGATAAGGCCCTCCGGATTGGGTTGCCTGGTATATCTCAAAATGAGTTTGAGGATATGGTGACCCAGGATTACTGCTCCAATTCAATTTCATTGAAGTATATGAAAGCGGAATAGCAATCAGGTTGGTAGCCGGGTCTGGCTTATTAGGGCCGTTGGCACTGATCACGGTAAAAGGATTACTAAACGTGCTGGAACAACCAAATTTTTCGGTAACCTTTACCCTATAGGATCCAACTCCAACCCCACTTACCACACTATTCCAACTCAGGGTCGTTGTATCACCTGTCTTTTCCCATTTATAATTAGCATAATCCGCAGGTACTTCCAGATTCACCGTCGTTTTCCCATCCGGAGCAGGCAATACTTTGCTTGCTAAGCCACTTACTTTTACTGCAGGAGGAACTGTAATGGTTTTATATTTAATCTTTACCGGTATAGGTGACCATTCCGACCAGATCGTTCCTTTTAGAATACGGCAAGAATAGGTGCCAGTATCCGTAACTGTAAGTGTATTAGAGAAAGTGCCTACTCCGGTAAGTAATGTATCATTCCTTCGCCATTCATACTTATTAAAACCTGGGGTTACACCAATAATAGTATAAATAGAATTCGGACCGGTATAACAAAACTCGGTCCTGCCATCAAGAGGCCATGGATTTGCCTTGTTGGCCCGATTTAAATAAGGAAAATAATCTGGTTCGTTCCAGGCAGAATACCAGCAACCATGACCTAAATCAGGATACTCCGTATAAGTAAAGTTCGCACCAGCATTAGCCGCTACTCCATTAAGATATTGCGAAGTTTCCTTTTTGGGATTTTGATCTAATGCTCCCTGGAATAACCAAACCGGTGTAAACTTATTATTTACTATGAGACTGTTATAACTTGAAGATGCATTACTTATAGGTAAGCAAGCAGCAACCAGCTTAGGATACGATTCAAAAAATCTCCAAGACGAAAGCCCGCCTCCAGATAATCCATCAACAGATATTCTAAAGGGGTCCACATAAACCTGGGGTATTAAAAAATTCTCTACTAGCTCCATTATAAACTGCCTTTCCTCATTATACCATAATCCTTCCGATTTAGTAACTTGTGGGTATAAAAGGAATCCGTTATATTTACCGTTATCTACTGCATTTTTATGTAGCTCTCCTCCATGATATAACTGATACTCATTATCATATTTACTTCCCCACTCTCCTTTACCATGAAAGAAAATAAATAAAGGATATTTAGTATTTCCTGAAGGATCATAGTTTTTAGGCCATTTTAGCCTAAATGGTACTCCTTTATATATATACGCCTTAAATGAAGAAGTATTCCAACTGGTAAGCCGATTCGTCTTTACCCATTTGCCCACATTCCCAAACGAGGGTTCGGCAGGCGGATTGGCCGGATTATAAACCACAATCTGGTCTCCAGGATCAAAAACAGATTGTGCCCTGGTTGACATAGCTATTCCCACCATCAATAATGAGAAACATCCAACTACTAAATTGCGTACGAAAGGGTTCATAAAGTTTTTTTTCAGTAACGGTAATAGAGGTTCCAGGGAGGAGATTGGGATTAGAAAAAGCAGACTTGCCTTAATGATGTAAATAAATTCTTCCTGATCTTTTACAAATTGTTTACGAAAAAAAGCTTCAGGAGGTTTGTCAAAAGACGATTGGAGAAAAGATTGATGTCAAAGCACAGCCTTTGCTGCATCAAATAGGGAATGCAAGGTATAAAAGTATTTTTGATTTTACAATGTATACCCCCAGGAAATTTGCCATATTGAACGAGATACCAGTATTTATCCCGTTATTTATCATTTATCAATCACATTCTGCTATGTAAAACTGTCACTTTTGAATAAAAAATAATTCATATATAACAAACATAACGGCTATGTTTATTATAAAAAAACTTTAGCTTTCCCAATAAGCTGCGGATGTTATTTCCAGGGCATAATTGTATATATAGCCAAAAGGAATTTGAAACTGCCGATTGTCTTGAAAATAGAATAAAAACCTCTGTGGAAAGATGCAGGGTAGCAATACTTATTGTACAGACCACAGGTTCCACCTGACAGGCACAACCACACTGACCAGGTAACCTTCTTTTCACACTTCGAAAACACAAAAAAGAAAACCTGCTTTATTTCTGGCACGAAATGTGAATCATTTTTGATCAATATAAAATTTTAGCCTCCCGAGGTAAAAAAGTGCAGGAATGGTACAACATCCGGACAAACACGCCGTTTACATTGTCCAAATACCAATTCTTAGCAATATGAAAAACGCAGATAAATTTTTCTTCGCCTTTATAGCTGTCAGTTATTTTATACTTTACGGAGTTATGGCGATGCTGAGCTGACCCTGCTTACTTATTACCTCTACGTTTAATTGCGTTTTACTGGCTATAAATTTGAAGTTTTTCTTAATTATTGTAAACTCTTTTTTATGAAGAACAGTTTCTTGTTTGGAAAGTATGTATTGATTTTCCTGTTTTTCTCTGCTTTTGCAGGGATTTCCTGCAAAAAAGATAAGACCGAGGACGAAAAGGTGCCAACCAAAAAAGAGTTACTGGCTAATAAATGGAAAGTTTCGAATATAGAGGACGCAAGTGGAAACAGTTATATTGACCTTCCTATTGACCAGATACAATGTTTAAAAGATAATACTTTTACGCTCCGGGCCGATAATTCCTACACTATTGACGAAGGGGCTGTAGTATGTGATCCCTCCACTGCTGAATCAGGTACATGGAGTCTGACTAATAGTGATACTAAAATTGAGTTTACCCGTACAACCGATACCCATTAGTTGTAACGCTCATTACGGTTAATGCCACTACATTGAAGATATCTTATGAGCTGACTAATATTCCGCTCCCCGGTACATATACGGTAACCCTGCAAAAGCAATAGGAAAGAAACTAAACAAGTAACACCGGGGTTACCTCATATACCGGGCTGAATAAATATATTTTACCCGTTTTTATTTCCAGGCACCTGATCCGCTTCCGGAGTTGACCGCCCCGTTTAAATATTCTGCCATCATCGGTTTGAAATACCCCATTGACATCAATTTCCTCTACCAACCTTTTATCATCTCTATTCCGGTCATATTTCCTCAGCACTCTTATTAAACCGTCTTCAGCACAACTTCCGGCCGCAGGACTTTGCATCGTTTTTTTTATTTCATTAGCGATATCATCCGGAAAAAGATTAAGTAATAAAAATTTTTGCAGGATTTCTCCATATACCAACTTCCATTCTTTTCCATGCGAAGCAATACGATTGCCATATTGCTCAAAAGCGATAAGATGTGCCAGTTCATGTAATAAAGTAACCAAAAATGCAAACACATTGAGATTGCCATTTACACTAATGCGATGATTCTTACCATGAACTGCAAACCGGTAATCCCCCAAAACGCTTTTCCTTTCTTTGGTGATGGTAAGATGCACTTTATAATGCTGAAGATATTCCATCACCGTGTGATAAGCGCCGGCAGGTAAATAGGAATTTAAAGTGTCAAGGGGGGCTTCGTGTTTCTTACGCATTTTTTTGCTTACCTACTTTGAGCAACATACTTACCTCAATAAAAGTATATACCATGTAAAACACCATACAGGCAATTACCGATATCTTATTGACCTTCGCGGCTGTTTTTGCATATATTAAAGCCACCGCTGCTACCAGTATGAGCTTTACCAGGAAAGAAATATAAAAATAGCGAACGATCAGCTGTGGCGAAGTAGATTTTACCGCTTTCAACTGGATCAGAAACGAAAGCACACTCAAGCCGAATAAAAACACATTGCCCCAAATTAATACGTTCATATTGAATCCATACTGCCAGAGCAGTTTTTGAAAAAGCACAAACAGCCCGTTCAGTACCAGAAAAAGAAAAACAGCAGGCAGGAAGAACTTTAAACCATTCATACTATAATATTCAAAATACAAATTTACAACAACCGGCAGGGAAGGCCAACTTACAGTAATAGCTTCCAACTGCCCTACCAAATAAATCAGCCTAATACATAATTATAAATATTCATGTATAACATTATTTAATATCAATAGCTAACAATCTATCAAAATCATTTGTACCCCCTCTTTTTTATCATTGTATTATTTCACCCAATTTCACTACCTTTGCAAGCCTTAAAACAAAAAGCATGGCAAACCGGCATGAATATGAGATTGCTTTTGTAGGGCTTAAGCCGGGTAAACATGAATATGTTTATGATATTGATGACAAGTTCTTTGCAGATTACCAACCTCAGGATTTTACAGACGCACAGGTAACCGTAAAGCTAACCCTGGATAAAAAAAGCTCTTTTCTCATGCTCAAATTTGAGATCGGAGGTGCCGTTACCCTGATATGCGACCTGTGTGGTAATACCCTGCAAAAGAATCTTTGGGATGAGTTTGAAGTATTGGTGAAAATGGTTGATAACCCCGAAGAGATGAATGATACCGAAGAAGATCCTGACGTATATTATATATCCCGAACAGAAAGTCATATTAATATCGCCGGCTGGATGTATGAATTTATTAACCTGAGTATTCCATTGCAACGAACATGTGGTGAAAATCCGGATGGCAGTTCAAAATGCAACCAGGAAGCGCTGGACATGCTCAGGAAGCTCAACGAACACCATATAGAAAATGGGAACCCGATCTGGAAAGATCTGGACAAATTCAGAAACAATTAAAATTTAGTGTTATGCCCAATCCAAAACGCAGACACTCTCAGCAACGCAGTGCAAAAAGAAGGACACATTATAAAGCTGAGACCGTGACGTTAAGTAAAGACAATGCTACCGGTGAATCGCATGTACGCCACCGTGCACATGTGAGTGAAGGAAAGCTTTACTACAAAGGGAAAGTCGTTCTCGAAAAATCCCCGATTCAATAGCGTCTTCTTTCCTTTTTAATATGTTTCCCAATTCCGGATAAATAATATTATTTGGATTTGGGATTTGTATTTTTCATATTTTCTTCAAATTTGCTGCATGAATATCGCTTTAGATATGATGGGTGGCGACTTCGCACCGGATGAAGCCGTTAAAGGGGCAATGGCATACCTATCCGAAGCATCTGATCCGGCTCACCTTCTTCTAATAGGAGATGAAACCCGGGTTCAGGCTCTTATACAGCAATACCCGCTGAAGCCAGGTTATTTTACCATCATTCATGCTTCGCAGGTAATTGATATGCACGAGCACCCCACTAAAGCGTTAAAAGAGAAGCAGCACTCCTCCATAGCGATAGGCTTTCATTTATTAGCTACCGGTAAAGCGGATGCTTTCATCAGTGCAGGCAATACCGGCGCTATGCTGGTGGGGGCATTATACAGCATTAAACCCATAGAGGGAATAAGCCGCCCTACTATCGGCGCATACATGCCACGCGAAAACGGGAAGCTTGGATTGCTATTAGATGCCGGTATCAACGCAGACTGTAAACCGGAGAATTTAAATCAGTTTGCCATCCTCGGTTCCCTGTTTGTCAAGCATGTATGGAATATTGATAATCCTTCCGTAGCCTTATTGAATATTGGTGAAGAGGAAGGCAAGGGAAATCTGCTTGCACAGGCTACCTTTCCGTTGCTTAAACAGAATGAACTGATCCATTTCATTGGAAATATTGAAGGACGTGATATATTCCTGGATAAAGCAGATGTTATTGTTTGCGAAGGATTTACCGGTAATATAATCCTAAAAATGGCAGAAAGTATATTCGATATTATCAAACGACGCAATATTCATGATAGCTATTTTGACCGTTTTGAATTTGAGCAATACGGTGGCGTTCCCGTTTTAGGAGTTAATAAACCTGTCATTATCGGACACGGGATTTCACATGGTCCATCATTTAAGAACATGATATTGCTCGCTATAAAAATAATCGAAACAGAGCTGATAGAGAAGATAAGAAAGAGCTTCAAGGCTCAATAACAACCCCCACCCGGATATATTCCCCGATTAATAAGCCCATTTAATTAGCGTGGAGCCCCAGGTAAATCCACCACCAAAAGCTGCTAAAACAATATTATCGCCTTTTTTTAACTGACCCCCCCATTCCCATAAACAAAGCGGAATTGTACCGGCTGTTGTATTGCCGAATTTTTGAATGTTCAGCATTACTTTTTCATGTGGAAGTCCCATGCGATTGGCTGTTGCATCAATAATACGCTTATTGGCCTGATGTGGTACCAGCCAGGCTATTTCTTCGGCGCTGAGATTATTGCGTTGCATTAATTCATAGCTCACGTCTGCCATCTCTCTCACCGCATGTTTAAATACAGGCTGCCCTTCCTGGTATATGTAATGCTCTTTATTGGTAACCGTTTCTATAGATGCAGGTCTAACAGATCCCCCTGCTTTCATGTGTAAATGCTGTCCCCCTGACCCGTCACTTCTCAAAATGCTATCTAATACACCATACCCTTCCGCAGACGGCTCTAATAATACCGCTCCGGCACCATCGCCAAAAATAATACAGGTGGTACGATCGCTATAATCAACAATTGCACTCATCTTATCACCACCGGCTACAACTACTTTTTTGTATCGCCCGCTCTCAATCAGCGCAGCCCCGGTTGTTAACGCATATAAAAAGCCGGAGCATGCCGCAGCAAGATCAAATCCCCACGCATTCACCGCACCCAGTTTATGGCAGGCATTATTTGCCGTAGACGGGAAAATCGTATCAGGAGTAACCGTGGCTACAATTAAGCAATCTATCTCTTCGGCTCCCATATTCTTCTTATCTAAAATCTTCTGCACAGCCGGTACAACCATATCTGATGTTCCAAGATCCTTTCCCTTCAGTATCCGCCTCTCCGTTATTCCCGTCCGGGTCCGTATCCACTCGTCATTGGTATCCACCATTTTCTCCAGCTCTGCATTTGTCAAACGATATTCCGGTACATACCCGCCAACAGCAGTGATAGCGGCAGTAATTTTTGGACTCATATAATTGTATTTCAAAATTGGGCACGAAAATACAATTATCGCAATAAACCATCTCTTCGAATAATTCTTTTTCCCTATTAAACGCTTTGAATTTCCGGCCCAAAAATTGAGCATCAGCACCCGGAAATCCGATAAGTCTCCTTTCTGCAAATACAAACCTTTATCTTTGCCCCCTTAAAATGTAAGATGATAGCTTTTGTAACCGGCAAGTTTGTGTATAAATCTCCCGCTATAGTACATGTTGACGTTAACGGGATAGGCTATGAAGTGCAGATAAGTCTTAATACCTATTCAAAAATACAATCCTTAGAGCACGGTTCATTGTATACCTGGCTTCATATAAAAGAAGATGCCCATACATTGTATGGATTCTTCGATATAGCTGAAAAAAAGCTTTTTACCCAGCTCATCAGCGTAAATGGAGTGGGAACTTCAACAGCAAGAATGATGCTTTCTGCTATGCAGCCCGATGAACTGGCACAGGCAATCATGAAAGGGGATACATTCCGGCTGGAAAAAATAAAAGGGATAGGCAAAAAATCAGCAGAAAGGATTGTGCTTGAACTAAAAGATAAATTAGGCAGGCCGGGTACTGAAACCCCCGGTTCTGCATTAATATACAATACTTTGGAGCAGGATGCGTTAAATGCCCTGGTAGCACTTGGCATCGTTCGCAACATAGCGGAAAATGCAATTAAAAAAGCTTCCGCATCCGCTCCCTCTTCTGAAAACCTGGAAACATTAATTAAAAACGCATTACAGTTTATTTGAGGAAAAATCTACCTATTAAACAAGAAGGGAAAATTGGCTTTAAGAAACCGGATTATACTTCACACAATAGTATATATCACAGTATTTATATTTACATGTATAACTGTGGTATGTGCTAATCCTTTGTATATAGGTAATACCCTCCAGCTTAAAGATACGGTACTCCAACCCCAGGATTCATTGCCTTTACAGGATACATTAAGATTTCCTATTTCAGACCGGAGATCCGACCATCTCACGACACCGGGACTCCGGGGCTTCGATCTTAAAGATCCTTCTAATATTACCGATTCAATTGTATACGATCCCCGGAAGAAAGAATATTATATTTATGAAAAGATAGGCGATGCATATTATCGTAAACCTACTTCGCTCAGTTTTGAAGAATTTACAAGGATACAGGCAAGAAAACAGGAAAATGATTATTTCAGGCAACGGGCCAACACCATCAGTTTATTGAACAGGAGCCTGCTACGTCCCAAACTTACCGCTACAGATGATTTATTCAACCGGCTTTTTGGAAACGGAAAGGTGGATATCCGCCCGCAGGGTAATGTTACTATAACCGCGGGCTACCAGGGTCAAAATATAAAGAATCCCACTCTTCCCGAAAGAGCCCGGAAAAACGGCGGCTTTGACTTTGATATGGCAGCTAACCTTAACGTCATTGCGAATATAGGCAGCAAGGTAAAACTGCCCATTTCCTATAATACACAATCTACATTTGACTGGGAAAACCAGCTGAAGCTGGAATATACCGGCACCACAGACGAGATCATTAAAAAAATTGAGCTGGGGAATACCAGCTTTGCATCTAAAGGCACTTTAATTCCGGGAGCCCAATCACTTTTTGGTATAAAAACACAACTACAATTTGGTAAACTCTGGGTAACCGGGGTATTTGCCACCCAAAAATCGCAACGACAATCAAGAGCGTTGCAAGGGGGGGCATCAACATCACAAATTACCGTGAGGGGAGACGACTATGATGAAAACCGGCACTTTTTATTAGCACAATACTTCAACAAAAAGTATAACGATGCCATGAAAACCCTGCCGGTGGTCAGCTCCCAGGTGCAGGTAATGCGCCTGGAAGTGTGGGTAACCAACAGAATGGGAGGTACCACCACTGACACCAGGGATATAGTGGGATTAATGGACCTGGGAGAACCTGATCCCTATGGCCCCTGGGGAGGATCGGGTAATGCGTTGGAACTGCCGGGCAACGGGGCCAACAACCTCTACCGGCAGATTACCGGGAATCAGTCAAACAGGAACCCCTCTTTAGTAGTAGGTAACCTTACCGGCATGGGATTGCGGCAGGTACAGGATTTTGAGAAGACCTTTGCCCGGAAGCTGGATTCAAGCCAGTATGTATACAATTCGCAACTTGGATTCCTGTCGCTTAATGGCGCTTTACAGCCAAACGAAGTACTCGCCGTTGCTTTTCAATATTCTTATAACGGGCGGGTATACCAGGTAGGAGAATTTTCGCAGGACGTTCCGGTAGATTCGACTTCCGGCGTACAAAAAGTACTATTTCTTAAATTATTAAAAGCTACTTCAGCACGTACCCAGCTACCCATCTGGAACCTGATGATGAAGAACATCTATACCCTTAAAAGTGATAACGGCGATTATCTCTCTTCTTTAGACCGTAGTGAGTTCCAGCTAAACGTACTCTATGATGAACCGGGGGGCGGACAAAAAAGATACTTACCGGAAGGAGACCAGGCAGGGGTGCCCTTACTTTCTTTGCTAAACCTTGACAGGCTCAACAATCAAAACGATCCTCAACCCGATGGGGTTTTCGACTTTATAGAGGGTTATACCGTGATGTCTGATAAGGCGCAAATCGTATTTCCCGTACTGGAGCCTTTTGGCCGTGATCTGGCCTTTGCCTTTAGCGACCCGGCACTTCAAAACAAGTACTTATACCTGCCATTATACGACACCATAAAGGCCATTGCCCAGACTTATGCCAACCTTAACCGGTTTGTGATGAAAGGTATGGCCAAAGCGTCTTCCATGGGGCAATCTGAAATATCGTTAAACGCTTTTAACGTTCCCCAGGGATCCGTAACCGTTTCCGCAGGAGGACGTACCCTACAGGAAGGCGCTGATTATGAAGTAAACTATAGCCTGGGAACCGTACGAATACTTAACCAGGCGATCCTCAGTTCGGGTATACCCGTTGATGTGAGATTTGAAAACCAGGCGGCATTCGGCATGCAACAGCGAAACTATATGGGACTGCGGCTGGACTACCTGGCGAACAAAAATCTTACTTTAGGCGCTACCGCGGTCAGGCTCAGTGAAAGACCCTATTTTACCAAAATGGGGTATGGTGAGGATCCCATCCGGAATACCATGTTGGGACTGGATTTCAGCTACCGGAATGAAATTCCCCGACTAAACAGGCTGCTGGATAAGCTACCTTTTTATTCACCTGAAGGCACTTCTACCCTGACTGCTTTTGGTGAAGCAGCAAAAATTATTCCCGGGCACGCACCTCAGATCGGGAAAGGTAAAAACGGGTTGATATACATTGACGACTTTGAAGGAACGAGGGCAAGCATTGATCTACGATTCCCGCTTATCAGCTGGGCACTGGCAAGTACCCCCCTGGACGCGACCGATAAAAACGGCAATATCCTGTTTCCTGAAGCCGGGTTATATAACAACTATGATTATGGTAAAAACAGGGCCAAATTAGCATGGTACAATATTGAACCGATTTTACAGGAAAGAAGGAACGCAAACAATCCGCTCCAAAATGATATTGAAGAATTATCAGATCCGCGGGTGCGTGCCGTATCCCAGTCAGAAATATTTCCGTTACGTACTCCCGATTTTGGATTGAACCAGCTGGTTACATTTGACTTAGCCTATTATCCCAAAGAGCGGGGACCCTATAATTATGATGCCACCGGTATTGACGCATCAGGAAGACTAAATAATTCTTCAAAAAGATGGGGCGGTATGATGCGTGCGATTGACCAAACGGACTTTGAAACGAATAACGTGGAATTCATAGAGTTCTGGATACTGGACCCGTTTATAAAGAATACAAATCCTGCAGGCGGGCAACTATATTTCAACTTAGGTAATGTGTCGGAAGATATCCTGAAAGATGGGAAAAGAGCCTATGAAAACGGACTCCCTACGCCCAAGATCCCGGCCAAAACAGATAATTCGATATGGGGAACCGTTCCCGTTAATCCCATACAGGTTACCCAGTCATTCAGCAATGATCCCGATGACCGCCCTTATCAGGATGTTGGATTTGACGGGAACACGGATGAAGATGAACGTACGCTCCACCAGCAATTCCTGCAAAGCCTGCAAAGTATTATCGGAACTAACTCACCCGCCTACCAGCAGGCACTGGCAGATCCTTCTTCCGATAATTTCCGCTACTACCGGGACGGCGCTTATGATCAAAATAACACAGGTATACTCGGCCGTTACAAAAATTTTAACGGGCCGCAGGGTAATTCTCCCATTTCAACAGGAAGCTCTGAATTTTCATCAGCAGCCACAATGTATCCCGATGCGGAAGACCTGAACAAAGACAACACATTAAACGAAAATGAAGAATATTTTCAATACCGTCTTGACATTAAGCCTTCTACCGATCCCGAAATGCAAATTGGTAATAACTTTATTATTGACCGGAAAGAAGTAACCGTACAATTAGCCAATGGAAATAAAGAAAACCAGATGTGGTACCAGTTCCGTATCCCCATTGACGCTTACGATAAGAAAATCGGTAATATCCCCGATTTCAAATCCATACAATTTATCCGGATGTTCCTTACCGGGTTTGAAGATTCTGTTGTACTCCGTTTTGCAAAACTGGAGCTGGTAAGGAACCAATGGAGGAAATTTACCTATGAATTAGATACAGCAGGGGTATACAAACCCTTAAGTACAACAGATCCGGTAAGCTTTAACGTAGGAGCCGTAAACATTGAAGAGAATGACCGGCGGCAACCTATTCCCTACCGCATGCCTCCCGGTATTGAAAGAGTACAATCACTCAGTAACGGCGGTATTAATATTTTACAGAATGAGCAATCCATGAACCTGCAAATCTGTAACCTGCCCAACGGTGAATCCAGAAGTGTGTTTAAAACCATGAACTTAGACATCAGGCAATTCCGCCGGTTAATGATGTTCATTCATGCAGAAAGTGTAAACGGCCAGCCTCCACTGGCAGACGGGCGGATCAATGCCGTGATCAGAATAGGGAACGATTTCATTAACAATTTTTATGAAATAAAAATCCCGCTCAAAATAACCGCTGCCGGCGCTACTGCGGATACCGATATCTGGCCGGAAGAAAACAACCTTGATTTTGACCTGGGTATATTAGAACAACTCAAAGCGGAAAGAAATCTACAGTTAGTTAACCCTAACGCCATCTATCGAAAAACGATGGATAACCGGATGTATTCTGTAATCGGTAATCCCAACTTCGGAGAAGTAAAAGGCTTTTTAATAGGAATTGAAAACCCCGGAAACGGCACGGGTTCGCCGGTATGTACCGAAGTGTGGATAAACGAGCTCCGCCTTTCACAAATTGATGAAAAAGGCGGATGGGCTGCCCTGGGCAGGTTTGACCTTGCTCTTGCCGACCTCGGTACACTCACTTTTTCGGGTAATACACATTCTGTTGGATTTGGTGCGCTGGAGCAAAGGGTGAATGAAAGAGCAAGAGATAATTTTGTTCAGTTCGATGCAGCAGCCAACCTGGAATTAGGGAAGCTGTTACCTCACGGCACCGGTATCGAAATTCCGTTCTATGCCGGTATTTCCCAAACGATCAGCACTCCCGAATACGATCCTTACGACATGGACATCAAGCTGAAAGATAAGCTGAGGGGAGCGCAGGGTAGCATAAAAGATTCTATAAGAAATGCGGCTATTGATATTACCACTATTAAAACCGTAAATTTCACAAACGTAAGAAAAGTATTACCCGAAGGGAAGCGGCAGAGATTGTGGAGTATTTCCAATTTTGACCTCAGTTATTCTTATACATCTATTAAACAACACAATCCGTTGGTTGAAAATAACGAGATTAAAAAATACAAAGCGGGTATCGGATACAATTATACAGGCCGGGCAAAATCATGGGAACCCTTTAAAAATATATTCAAAAGCAAAACAGCATGGCTGTCAATGATACGTGATTTCAACCTCAATTTCACTCCTTCGCTTATTGGTATCCGTTGGGATATTAACCGGCAGTTCGGAGCATTACGACCCAGGGAAGTGTATGTGCCGGGCACGGCTCCAAGTCCTTTCAAAATTCCCGAGACCTACGATAAGTTCTTCACCTTCGACCGACATTATAATTATCGCTGGGATATTACCCGTTCCCTGAACTTTGATTATGAAGCGTTGAATAACGCCCGGATAGATGAACCATCCGGCAGATTAGATAATAAAGCTAAAAAAGATACGGTATTCCGGAACTTATTCAAAGGAGGCAGAAATGTACTGTACAACCAGCGTACCGACCTTACCTATACATTACCCACTTCTAAATTACCGTTGCTCGACTGGACAAATGCCAACATCGGGTATAAAACAACCTATAGCTGGATCGGGGCATCCCGGCTGGCCATTAACCTGGGCAATACCATACAAAACAGCAATGCAAAATCTGCTGCGATTGACTTTGATTTCAACCGGTTGTACAGTAAATTCAGGATACTGAGAGCCCTGGAGCAACAGGGAGGGAATACGCCAAAACCACCTCCGCCACCGGGAAATCAAAAAGCCGATACCACTACTGCCGGGAAAAAGCGGGATCCGAATGAGTTGCCTGAACTAAACAGTTTCGCCAAAGGAATAGGCAAAATCATTACGTCCGTTAAACGAATTAACTTTAACTATAGTGAAGGAGCCACTTCCTTTATACCCGGTTATACGGACAGTACAAAATACTTAGGACAAAACTGGGGAAGCATGGCTCCGGGACTTGGCTTTATTTTGGGTAAACAACCGAACAGCGCATGGTTAGACAGGGCAGCACAAAAAGGATTAATATCAAAAGACAGCTTGCAGAATAACCTGACCCGTCAAACCTTTGACCAGCAATTTACCGCTACAGCCCAATTAGAACCCGTCCGCGATCTGCGCATTGACCTTAACTTGACTAAAGCATTCAACAGAACATATAGCGAACTATTTAAAGATACCATCGGAAACGGACAGTTCGGTCACCTTAACCCGTATGCAGGGGGTGGCTTTAGCATCAGCTATATTGCCCTTCAAACGATGTTTAAAAACACAGACCCCAACCTGATTAGTGAGACCTTCCAAAAATTTCAGGACAACCGTATTATTTTATCAGAACGATTAGGGATCAATAACCCTTACAGCCAGGTAAAAGGTACTGACGGATACTATTTAGGTTACAGCCGATACGCCCAGGATGTGCTTATCCCGTCTTTTGTTGCTGCATATACCAATAAAGACCCGTATAAAATCTCTTTACTAAAAACAGGAGAAACCAATGTCAGGTCTAATCCCTTTTCAGGTTATTTACCAAAGCCCAACTGGCATATTGAATATGCAGGTCTCACCCGCATAGAGTCATTAAGCAAAATATTTAACGACTTTTCCCTAAGCCATGACTATAAAAGTTCATTAAGCATGAATGCCTTTAATTCCAACCTGCTGTTCCAGGACAGGTGGAGATTGGGTTTCCCTTCCTTTATTGATACGACTTCTAATAATTTTATTCCTTATTTCCTTGTACCTAACATTACGATTGAAGAAAAATTCTCCCCGCTGCTGGGTATTAATTTCTCTCTTAAAAACCAGGTATCCGTAAGGTTTGAATACATTAAAAGCCGTACACTCAGCCTGAGCCTCATTGATTACCAGCTTAGTGAAATGCGCTCATCGGGCGTTAGTTTCAGCGGCTCGTGGCGGGTACGGGGATTTTCTCTTCCGTTTAATATCAACTTATTCAACAAAACATCGGATTCCACCAGCAGCAAATCCGAAAGTGATGTCAAGTTCTCTATAGACTTCAGCA
Source organism: Chitinophagaceae bacterium (assembly GCA_023957155.1). Lineage (GTDB taxonomy): Bacteria > Bacteroidota > Bacteroidia > Chitinophagales > Chitinophagaceae > Agriterribacter. The sequence continues at coordinate 41,861 of JAMLHK010000004.1, forward strand.
TAACGGATAACGTAACTTCAAACAGCCGGCTCGATCAGAGCAATGCCTTTGCAACCCAGGGGCAAAAAGTAATTACTATTAATCCCACCATAGATTATGTTTTAAGTAACCGTATTCAACTGAAATTCTATTTTGACCAGCAGAGAACAATTCCCTATATCTCCTCTTCCGCACCGATGGTCAATACAAGAGCGGGTGTTCAGGTGAACATATCGTTAGCCCAATAAAAAATAAAGGGCATCCATACGGATTTATTTTAAACCGGGGCGGAGTCGAATTTTGTGAACGACAATTTTTTGTATATTTCACATTATGAAAACCATAATTATTACAGGCGCAAATGGAAGCCTGGGATCGGTTACCGTAAAAAAATTCTTAGACAATAACTACCGGGTAATCGCTGTTGCCCGTTCAGGTAGTGAGTTAGGATTCGCGGCTGAACATAAACATTTTGAGCTGCATCAGCTGGATCTGGCAGATGAAAATGCTGTTTCCCTTTTTATTAAAGAAGCTATTAGTATTTACGGCAGCATTCAGGGCGCTTTGTTTTTAGCGGGAGGTTTTGCCATGGGTAATCTGGCAAACACTTCCATAAGCGACCTGAGAAAAATGTTTATCCTTAATTTCGAAACGGCATATCATATTGCACGCGCTCTTTTTGATCACATGTTGGAAAACGGCTACGGGAGGTTAGTATTTATTGGGGCAAAATCTGCCCTGCAGCCGGAAACTGCAAAAGGAACTATCGCTTATTCTCTTTCCAAATCTTTATTATTTAACCTCGCGGATATACTAAATGCAGCTGCTAAGGACAAAGACAAAAATGTAACGGCATCGGTGGTCGTACCCAGTATTATTGACACTGTACCCAATCGCCAGGCAATGCCCGGGGCAGACCACAGTACATGGGTGAAGCCTGAACAAATTGCCGATATACTTGAATTTATATGCAGCGAAAAAGGACTCACCATACGTGAACCGGTATACAAAGTATATAATAACGCATAACTTCCATCCCCGGAATGGAACAGAATAGAAATAAACGACCAAAATAAATTATGGCAAGCGACTATTTGGACAGCGTAAGAAAGCAATTTGAATATTACAAAATGCTTGGCGACAAAACATTTTTGCAAGTACAGGACAACAAGTTGTTTTGGCAATACAATGATGACAGTAACAGCATTGCGGCAATAGTAAAACACCTTTGGGGAAATATGCTTTCCCGTTGGACAGATTTTTTAACTTCGGACGGAGAAAAAGAATTTCGTGACAGAGACGCTGAGTTTAAAAATGACATAAAAAGCAGAGAAGAACTTTTAGACAAGTGGAACGAAGGTTGGACCTGTCTTTTCAATGCAATCAACTCATTGACAACAGGCGACCTTGACAAAACTATTTATATACGAAATCAGGGACATTCCGTAACAGAAGCCATTAACAGGCAACTTTCACACTATCCATATCATATTGGACAAATTGTGTTTTTGGGAAAAATGCTTGCAGAAAACGGTTGGACTTCTTTGTCAATTCCAAAAGGAAATTCGCAAGCGTTTAACAAAAACAAATTTTCAAAACCAAAACAAAGAGGACACTTCACAGATGAATTTTTAAATGACAAGCAATAACAACCACTAACAATCTTTGCAAGCGTGGCCGGACATTGCAACATCAGCCGAGTGCTGTCTTGTCCTGAAATAGATTGACCCAAAACGACCTAAAAATGGATATTACAGGATCACCCGTCAAAGATACCTGCTAACTTACAGTGGCACCCGGCTCTATCTCATCCTCTGTATGTACAAAATGAAGCCTCCCGCTCTTATCTTCAGCCATTAAGATCATACCATTGCTTTCAATACCCCGCATTTTACGGGGTGCGAGGTTGGCCACTACCACCACCTGCTTTCCAACAATATCCTCAGGCTTGAAATGTAAGGCAATTCCTGAAACAATAGTGCGCTTCTCAAATCCAAGATCTATTTCCAATTTCAAAAGCTTATCCGCTTTTTCCACTTTTTCAGCAGCAACTACTTTTCCTGTTCTCAAATCTAATTTTGCAAAATCATCATACACAATTTCAGGTTTAAGCTGAGGTGCCGATGATGGAATGCCAGCAGCCTCATTTAATCTTCCCTCTCCTCCTTTCGGCGTAGCTGAACCGGCAACTGCATTCGCCTTCAGCTTTTCTACCTGGGCATTGATTTCACTATCCTCAATTTTCCTGAACAGCAATTCAGGTGCACGTAAAGCATAGCCCTCACGTAATAGTTTTAAGCTGCCTGCATTTTTCCAGTCGAGCATCCTTTCCACCACCTTCAGCATGTGTAACATTTTTGATGAAGTTTTAGGTAAAAAAGGATTGATGAAAATAGCAAGATTCGCCGTAAGCTGGAGGCTGAGATGAATACAGTTATCAATTTGCTGTTGCCCGTTTTCCACACCGGCTTTTTTCCACGGCTCTTTCTTTTGGAGATACTGGTTCCCTTTCCTGCTCAGATCAATGATCTCATATAACGCTTCCCGAAACCGGTATTCCTCGATGGATTGTGTGATCCTGATCTTGGCAGATTGAATATCATCCATTAATTGCTGGTCATCTCCATCAACAGCCGCAGCATGAAAAACTGGTACTTTACCCCCACATAATTTATGCATCAGTACCAGCGAACGGTTTACAAAATTGCCGAAAATGGCTACCAGCTCATTATTATTCCTGTCCTGGAAATCTTTCCATGTAAAATCATTATCCTTCGTTTCGGGCGCATTGGCACATAATACGTAACGCAATACGTCCTCACAACCGGGAAAGTCTTCAAGATATTCATTCACCCACACTGCCCAGTTCCTGCTGGTAGAAACCTTATCCCCTTCAATATTTAAAAACTCATTAGCAGGCACATTATCCGGTAATACAAAATCACCATGCGCCTTGAGCATGGAAGGGAAAATAATACAGTGAAATACAATATTATCTTTGCCTATAAAATGTACCAGCTTGGTATCCTCCTTACACCAATAATCCGCCCACTGCGCTGTCAATTCTTTCGTGGCGCTGATATATCCGATAGGGGCATCAAACCACACATACAGTACCTTCCCTTCCGTATCCGGCAGTGGCACTTTGATACCCCAGTTACTGTCGCGCGTCATAGCACGGCTCTGCAACCCATTATCTAACCAGCTTTTACATTGCCCGTAAACATTATTCTTCCATTCCTTGTGATCCTCCAGTACCCATTGCTTTAACCACGCTTCATAATGCTGTAAAGGGAAATACCAGTGTTTTGTTAGCCGCTTAACAGGTACCGCATCGCTTAATGTACTTCTCGGGTTAATGAGCTGCTCAGGGCTTAGCGATGACCCGCATTTCTCACACTGGTCACCAAAGGCATTAGGGTTTCCGCAAACAGGGCAGGTGCCGGTTATATAACGATCGGCTAAAAAAGTATTTGCTTTTTCATCGTAATACTGTTCTGTTTCTTTTTCTTCAAATAAACCTTTATCATATAATTTCTTAAAAAAATCGGATGCCGTTGTATGATGAACCGGGTTAGAAGTCCGTGAATAGATATCGAAGGAAATACCCATCTTCTCAAGACTATCTTTAATCAGCGTGTGATATTTATCAACGACCTGCTGGGGTGTTATCCCTTCCTTCATAGCCCTGATCGTAATAGGAACGCCATGTTCATCACTGCCGCCTACAAATTTAATATCCCTTCGCTGCGCGCGCTGATACCGGGTATAAATATCAGCGGGTAAATAACAACCCGCCAAATGACCTATATGGATCGGTCCATTGGCATACGGCAACGCTGCTGTGACCAATATTCTTTTATAATCCTTCATATTTGTAAAAGAGTGTAAAAGTACTTCAATATGACGAAATGATTATTTTATAGTATTTTATTTGATCTTTCATCCTTCAATGCTAATTTCTTTCCATATTCAAAAGACATTCTATTTTTGAAAAATGAACCGAAAACATTTTCTCTCCTCGCTTTTTACCGCAGGAGCTTCACTCAATGCACTGGCAGGCTCCATCCATAACCCTGAACCATCTATGCATATTCCCCCCTATCTTAAACCGGGAGATATGGTGGGCATTACTTCCCCGGCAGGATCTATTACAGCTACAGAACTTCAACCTGCGATAAAACAAATAGAGCGTTGGGGACTGAAAGTACGGCTGGGCGATACCATAGGTAGGAAAGATTTCAGCTTTGGCGGAACGGATGCCGAACGCACCGCAGATTTTCAGCAAATGCTGGATAACCCGGCTATTAAAGCCATCCTGTGTGCCAGGGGCGGCTATGGATCGGTAAGGATCATAGACCAGTTGAATTTTTCCAAATTCCTTACGAGACCGAAATGGATCATCGGCTTTAGCGACATTACGGTACTGCATTGTCACGTAAACAGCAACTATAAAATAGCCACTATACATTCCAAAATGTGCAACAGCTTTCCTGAGGACTGGAACAAGGCTGACACTTTACAGCAGGATACCATCTTATCCATCAAAGATGCTTTAACAGGTGTGAAAATGCGCTACAAAGTCAACCCTCATGAAAAAAACAGGAACGGAATAAGCGAGGGCACTTTAACAGGCGGTAACTTAAAAACCATTGAAACACTTACCGGATCAAAATCTGAAATAAAAACCGCAGGCAAAATATTATTTATTGAAGATACCGGGGAGTACCTTTACAGCATAGACCGGATGTTCTGGAACCTGAAACGCTCCGGAAAACTATCCCAGCTGAAAGCCCTTATTATCGGGGGATTCAGAATAAAGCCTGATGATCCGGGAGAAGAATTTGGAAGAACATTATATGATATCGTATGGGAAAAAGTGAAAACATACAACTACCCGGTATGCTTTGATTTTCCTGTAGGACATCAAAAAAATAATTACGCATTGAAATGCGGCGTATTACACCGGCTTAGTGTTACTTCCAACGGAGTTGAGCTGGTGGAGATATAATAAAATACACAGATGATAAAAATACCTCCTTACCTGAAAAAAGGTGATACCATCGGCATAACCTGCCCGGCAGGTTATATGGCTGCCGAAAAAGTACAAACCTGCATTGATACCCTGCAACGGTGGGGATATAAGGTTAACGTAGGAAAAACCGTAGGCGGCAGCTCAGCTACCTATTTTTCCGGCACCGATGAAGAAAGGCTGACAGAGTTACAGCAAATGCTGGATGATGAAAGGATAAGCGCTATTTTATGCGGGCGCGGCGGCTATGGAGTAGGCCGTATTGTGGAACAGATTGATTTCAAAAAATTCAGGAAACGCCCCAAATGGATCATCGGCTTCAGCGATATCACTATTTTACATGCCCATATCCATGCCAATTACCGTATAGCAACCTTGCATGCACCCATGGCCGCTGCTTTTAATGAGGAAGAATTCAAAAATGAATACGTACAATCCCTGAAAAATACATTAGCCGGTAAAAAAATAAAATACACCTGCCCGGCAAACACACTGAACAGAACGGGCAACGCCACAGGCCAGTTAATAGGAGGTAATCTTTCCCTGCTGGCACATATTACCGGTACCTCTTCCGATATAACAACCAAAGGGAAAATATTATTTATAGAAGAGGTGGGAGAATATTTGTACAGCGCGGATCGTATGCTGTATCAATTAAAACGTAATGGAAAGTTAGACCGGCTGGCCGGATTGATCATCGGCGGATTTACCAATATGAAAGATACCGAAAGACCTTTTGGAAAAACAATTTCCGAAATCATTGATGACCTGGTAAAAAATTACAACTATCCGGTTTGTATGGACTTCCCCGTAGGTCATTCCCGGGAAAACTACGCGCTTAAGACAGGCGTGAACTATCATTTAAAGGTCACCCCCCGAAAAGCAGTACTGGAAGAGATCAGGTAATCGCAGCACCGGCATACAAATACAGGCAATAAAATACTGCCCGGCATATCCTTTCGGAAGTTTCCGGGCTTAACCTGGCTTTATTAAACAATTGATAATCAGTGTAAAAAGATAATACAGCGCTAAAGACATAAGAACGATATAAGATAAGCAACGGCATATTTGTAACACAAAAAGGAGCCGGGATCAGCCCCGATTTTGAGGATAGTCTAAAAACCAGAACTGTATTGAAGATTCGCGGAAATCCCGCCACCGTGATATGTCAGTTTTAATCGCAAAAACACCACAGGTGGGCATATTATCTATCCTGATTTTATCGGTAAGCCGGTTAACGAAATCGGTAATAGCAGGATTATGAGAGCAGATGGCGATATGGTGAAACCGATTAGCAGTTTCTTCTATCACCTCATAAAATATATCCGGTGAAGGCAGGTATAATGCAGCGTTCATTACTATGTTGCCGGGACTTAAACTATAAGCCTCAGAAAAAAATTCGGTTGTTTGCCGGGTTCTTTTAGCAGTACTGGAAATAAAGAAATCAAGAGGGATCTTTTTGGCTGACAGGCGATTCGCCATTTCAGCGGCTTCTTTTCTACCGTTGTCGTTTAATGGCCGGTCAATATCGCTCATTGCCGCACTATCCCAACCGCTTTTAGCATGACGAATAAATAATACCGACCTCATCTGAGTATTGACGGGAAGCGAATTAATGTTTTGATCATCAAACAACAGTGACATCGCTGAAAAAGGGTATATCACGCGTTATCTTGACTACAACATAGGAAATGCAGGATTTAAAAACGGGTGCAAAAAAACATCCCTATCTTTAAGCAAAAACCAAGCCAATAATTTATTAATATCCCCGGATATTCTTTCCTTCCATGAAGTTTATAAAAGCCTTGTTCACCACCCTGTTCCCTCCGGGGGTTGGATAATTCCCGGTAAAGTACCAGTCGCCGGTATTGGTAGGGCAGGAGTCATGAAGATCTTCTATCGTCTGGTAGATAACATGCACAGGCACCTTAACATCCTGAGGTGTAATAAGTTGCGCAATTTTTTTGGATATATCTTCAGCGGTAAAAGGTTTGTAAACCCCTTTCACTACATTTTCAGTATGCAATTGATTATTCCGTTCAAGTTCCCTGCACCTGTTGTACAGATCCTGCAATAAGTAATCCAGTTTTTGCTCTTTCAGCAGCTGTATTGCGGCATGAAATGCAATAAAATCATTCATCTTGCTCATATCTATGCCATAGCAATCGGGATACCTGATCTGGGGAGCCGATGAAACAATGATGATACGTTTAGGCTCCAGCCTCGATAACATTTTGATGATACTTTCCCTGAGGGTTGTTCCCCGCACAATCGAATCATCAATTACCACCACTGTATCTTCTTTCTTTCTGATTGAGCCATAGGTGATATCATAAACATGCTGCACCAGCTCATTCCGGCTGACATCTTCCGTAATGAAAGTGCGCATTTTTACGTCTTTATTCGTGATTTTTTCTACCCGGATACGCCGGTTGATCATTTCGGACAGCTTTTCTTCATCATAATCTTTGCCCCAGGAAAGAATACGTTGTATTTTAATTTTATTCAGATATTCTTCCATACCCTTCAGCAATCCATAGAAGGCCACTTCGGCTGTATTGGGAATAAAGGAGAAAACCGTATTCCTGAGATCGTAATTGATGGCCTCAAGTATATGGTCGCTTAAATGATTACCCAACGCAATTCTTTCTCTGTAAATCTTTTTATCATTCCCCCTCGAAAAATAGATCCGTTCAAAGCTGCAGGCTTTTCTTTCTTTCGGCTCCAGGATCTGCTCCACCTGAAAACTCCCGTCTGCCCGTACTATCAGCGCCTGGCCGGGCATAAGCTCCTTCACTTCATTTTCACCAACGTTGAAAGTAGTACGAATGGCCGCCCGTTCAGAAGCAGCAACGATAACGTCATCTGATATATAATAATAGGACGGGCGAATTCCATGGGGATCGCGCAAAACAAAGCTGTCGCCGTTCCCAATCAATCCACCCACATGATACCCGCCATCAAAAAGGCTGGCCGATTTCCTTAACACATTTACAATATCAAGCTTTTCCGGATGCTCCTCATCGCCTTTAACCAAAAAATGATGAACCACTTCCATCATGGCAGCCAGGTCGCTTTGCTTTTGAAATACGCCGGGCTCTATATTTACCAGGGCAAATAATTCTTCGGTATTAACAAGATTAAAATTTCCCGCCAACGCCAGGTTCCGCGCGGGGATAGTATGACATTTAATAAAGGGGTGGCAAAATTCAACATTATTCCGGCCCTGCGTGCCATAACGCAGGTGTCCCAACAGCAGCTCCCCCATAAATCGTACATTCCCTTTCATTAAGCCGGGGTGCTTCTTGAGTTCCGGCTGGTATTTTTCCAGTTCGGCTATTTCTGCAGACACCTGTCCGAACAAATCGGCAATCGCCATCGTTTCTATACTCCGGATACGGTGCATAAAAGGATATCCGGGTTCGGTATCAAGCTTCACCGTAGCTATCCCGGCACCGTCCTGACCCCGGTTATGCTGCTTTTCCATTAGCAGGTATAGCTTATTCAACCCGTACATAACGGTACCATACTGCTGCAGGTAATACGAAAAAGGTTTCCTAAGTCTTATAAATGCGAGTCCGCATTCATGTTTTAAGGGGTCGCTCATGAAGAATTTTAAAAAGAAGTCGCAAAGTTACAGTGTTTATACCAACAAAAAATGCCTGCCGGAGTTTTCGGCAGGCATCAGAGGTTATCTTTTATAGATTTGCAATATGATACGTGATTATTGATTGCGTTTTGATAATAGCTGGTCTAATAATTTTTGCTGGGATTCTACCTCCCGAACCTGGGATTCCTGCTTTTTCTTATTATCCTCGAGATCATTCTGTAAATCCCTGATCTTCTTTTCCAGTGAAGCCTGATCTTTAACCAGGTCATCATATTTCTTTTTTGCCTTTTTTGTTACTTCTTCCTGTGATTTAATATCCCTTTCTAACCTTTCTGCAACCGTGAACATAACAACATCATTATAAAAGCCGTCCCCGGAAAGCATATTACTATCAAACGGTACGGGCGTTGCATGGTCGCCGGGTTTACTGGCAAAAAAGTATACAACACTGGTTTCTTTCTCTTTTCTGCTCTTTCTATCCACTTTTATATAAAGATCACTGCGTTCGCCGGCTATTTTCGGATCATTAACACTCTTAAATTCCATCCAGCCTTTAAACGTTGTAGCTTTATATCCGGATTTGAGCATTTTATTAATGATGGCCTGTTCCACTACTGCCGGCGCATCATCTATTTCCATTGATCTTACCGTTCTTTTGGTTTTATTAAAATCTGTAACTGCCTCTCCTACCTGCGCAGACAACGTAAAGCTGCAAATAAAGAACACCAAAAAAAACGTAAAAATTCTTTTCATATCAACGTATGTTTAAAAAGTAAAGACTAAATATACCCGAAAAAAGGTTGCATCCTGATCAAATTTAAAAAACTCCTGATGAATGTTTGCAAACTATGCTTCATTTCTTTTATTTCCTGATCAGGGCAGCAACGGATTATTCCAAAGGAACGATGGTAAAACGCTTATTCCGCTTATCTTTACTGCTTTCTATATAACCTGATTAAACATTTTGCTTTTGGCAGGCATCAAACAATTAGCAGGGCAAACCTTATGGTACGGGGTCAGTAGTATTATTCCCCGGCTGCTGACTTATATTTTAACGCCTTATCTGACCCTGAAGCTTAGCGGAGCAAACTACGGGGACATGACCCTCGTTTATGCCGCTATCCCCTTCCTGAACATATTATACACCTACGGGCTCGAAACCGGCTTTTTCCGCTTTATCCAGGAAGACAGACACAAAGAAGACCTGTATAATACAGCCAGTGTTTCTCTGATCACCACTACCGTGCTGTTCACTGCTATTCTTTTATTATTTACTCAGCCTATTTCACAAATCATTAGCATCGGCGATCACCCCGAATATGTAACGCTGTTCATCCTGATCGTAGCCTTTGACAGCCTGGCTACGCTTCCTTTTGCCAAATTAAGACAGGACGGACGCCCCGTAAAATATGCGCTCATCCGCATTTCAGGTGTGCTTTTAAATATCGGCTTATTATACTTTTTCCTTTCCGTTTGCCCATCCTTAGCCGAAAAAGACCCGCACAGCGTATTCGTGTTGCTTAGTAATAAAAACCTGGGTATTACTTTAGTGATCCTGGCCAATCTCCTGCAATCCGTATTTACCCTGCTTCTGCTTTGGAAGGAATTGAAAACCATCCGCTGGAGGTTTAATATCCGGCAATGGAAGGAGCTGATGATCTATTCCCTTCCCATGCTGATCGTAGGGTTTGGCGGGATGATCAATGAAACACTCGACCGGTTAATGCTGGGATGGTGGGGCGTATCCGCAACCGGAGATATAAAAGTTGAGATCGGCACATACGGCGCCTGCTATAAACTGGCTATCCTGATCACGGTTTTCATACAGGCATTCCGCCTGGGTGCAGAGCCTTTTTTCTTTAAGCAGGCCAGCGGAGAAAATCCTCAACGGGTTTACGCCAGGGTGATGAAATTCTTTGTGATTGTTATTTGTGCAATGTTTCTTTTCGTTGGGCTATATCTGGATGCCTGGAAATATTTTATACAGAACCCCGTATTCTGGGACGGGCTTAAAATCGTACCTGTCCTTTTGCTGGCTAACATGTTCCTCGGCATCTATTATAACCTGTCTGTCTGGTACAAAATAACCAATAAAATATCGGCCGGAGCCTGGATCACAATTGGCGGCGCACTCATTACCATTATCATCAATTACCTCTTCATTCCCAAATTTGGCTATATGGCCAGTGCGTGGGCAACCTTTTTTTGTTACGGTAGCATGATGGTAGCCTGCTATATATGGGGTCAAAAAGAGTATCCCGTTCCCTACGCCTGGAAAAAGCTCTGCGCCTACATTATTATTGTTGTAATATTATTTTACATCCACCGGCTGCTGACTTTTTTGTGGGCAGGCCAGATCTTTAATTATACCTCTGCAACGATAATACTGGGCATATTCCTGCTTTTTATCCTGCAGGTAGAGAAACATGAATTTAAAAAACTCCCTGTAGTAAGCCGATTTTTAAAATAAGAACCATTCCCTGTAACGAACTCAAAAAATATTATGCAACATAACGCCGAATCCATTACTCACCTGATCCGTACCAGGCGTTCCGTATTCCCGGATCAGTTTGACGCCGGCAAGCCGGTGCCTGACGAAATTATAGAAGATATACTGGTCAACGCCACCTGGGCGCCTACTCATGGCCATAATGAACCCTGGCACTTTACCGTGTTTACAGGTAAGGGACTCAAGCAATTGGCTTCCTTTCAAAGCGAATTGTATAAAAAGGAAGCCGGAACCAGCTTTACGGAAAAGAAATACCTTAAGCTGCAGCAACAACCTTTAAAAGCCTCCCATGTTATTGCCATAGGCATGAAAAGAGCCATGCATACCCGGATCCCGGAGGTAGAAGATATTGAGGCCGTAGCCTGTGCCGTACAAAATATCTACCTGTCTGTTGCGGCATATCATCTTGGCGGATACTGGACAACAGGAGGTATTACCTATTACGAAAATGCCAAAAGCTTTTTCGGACTAAAAGAGGCAGACCGGTTGCTCGGTTTTTTTTATATTGGTCATGTTGCCGTACCCTCCTCACAGGGAAAACGGGCTGATATTAAAGAGAAAACGACCTGGATAAGAGAATAAAAGAATTTACCGGTTAGCGCATAACAAACAACCCCTTCCATACCATTGTTTACACAGGTTCTTATTAACCTTTCCGGATCATCCAGCCCGAAATCCCTTATATTTCTGTAACTTCGCCGACATTTTTTGGGAATATATGGCAAGAAGATATAAGGAATTTACCGGCTTAAATCTTCCTGCGCTTGAGCAGGAGGTATTAACAAAATGGACGGAAAACCAGACTTTTGAACAAAGTATCCGCCTGCGTAACGGATCGTCCCCTTTTGTATTTTACGAAGGTCCTCCCAGCGCCAATGGTATGCCTGGTATTCACCATGTTATTTCCCGTACCCTGAAAGACCTGGTTTGCCGCTATAAAACAATGAAAGGCTTCCAGGTAAAGCGTAAAGCCGGATGGGATACCCACGGACTGCCCGTTGAGCTGGGCGTGGAAAAAATGCTGGGCATTACAAAAGAGGATATCGGCAAAAAAATCACGGTTGAGGAATATAATGCTACCTGCCGCAGGGAAGTGTTAAAATACAAGGATAAATGGGATGAACTTACCCGGAAAATGGGCTACTGGGTGGATCTGTCTGATCCCTATATCACATTTGAAAATAATTACATTGAAAGCCTGTGGTGGGCGCTGAAAGAATTATACAAAAAAGGATTGCTCTATCAAAGCGTAAGTATCCAGCCTTATTCTCCTGCTGCGGGTACGGGTTTAAGCTCGCACGAGCTTAACCAGCCGGGTACCTATAAAATGGTAAAGGACACATCGGCGGTAGTGATGTTCAAAGCCCTGAAAGATAATAAAAGTGCTTTTTTATTTGATGCCGCCCGGGGCAATGAGGTCTTCTTTCTTGCCTGGACCACAACACCATGGACGTTACCTTCTAACCTCGGACTTACCGTTGGAGCCAATATTGATTACGTGCTGGTAAAAACATTTAATCCATATACCCACCTGCCGGTTCATGTTATACTTGCCAAAGCGCTCCTTAACACCTATTTCAAGCCCGATGACGAGAATGGTGATTTTGAGAACTTCACTGCTACGGACAAAATATTACCGTGGAAAATTCTGAAAACGTTTAAAGGAAAAGAGCTGGAGAACATATCTTACGAGCCGCTCCTGTCATTTGAAGCCAATTCACCCGAAGCAATTGAAGCCATTACCCCCGGCGCCCGTCCTTACCGGGTGGTTATCGGAGATTTCGTAACCACAGAAGACGGGACAGGCATAGTACATACGGCCCCGGCATTTGGCGCAGACGACTATAAAGTGGGTCAGAAATACGGATTGGGTATTTTAACCTTAGTAGACCGCGAAGGAAAATTTATTGGCGGCGTGGGGGAATTTAGCGGACGATATGTAAAAAATTATAAAGATGAAAAAGACTATACAGATGTAAATGTAGACATCTGCGTGAAGCTGAAGAAGGAAAATCGTGCATTCAGGATTGAGAAATACGAACACAACTACCCCCACTGCTGGCGAACAGACAAACCGGTTTTATACTATCCTTTAGATGCCTGGTTTATTAAAACAACGGCTTTAAAGGATAGTATGGTAGAATTGAACAAAACCATCAACTGGAAACCTAAGTCAACAGGCGAAGGACGTTTTGGCAACTGGTTAGAAAATATGGTAGACTGGAACCTAAGCAGAAGCCGGTTTTGGGGAACGCCCCTGCCAATATGGAGAACAGCGGAAGGAGATGAAGAACGGTGTATAGGCTCAATTGCCGAACTCAATGCAGAAATTAAAAAAGCCGGTGAAGTTTTAGGAGGAGATGTGAATAAGAACTTTTTACACAAAGGCATCCTTGATCTCCATAAGCCATACGTTGATGAGGTAACGTTGGTGAGCTCCGGGGGAAAGCCTATGAAACGGGTTCCCGACCTGGTAGATGTGTGGTTCGACAGCGGTGCTATGCCCTATGCGCAATGGCATTTCCCGTTTGAGAAAGCGGATGTTTTTGCCCAAAATTACCCTGCTGATTTTATCGCGGAAGGTGTTGATCAGACGCGCGGATGGTTTTATACGCTCCATGCATTGGGTGTCCTGCTCAAAGAATCCGTACAGGAGGAACTTAAAAAAGCCGGTATTGAGGTAACAGATGAAAAATATCCCGGACTTGCCTATAAGACCTGCGTTTCCAACGGGCTGGTGCTGGATAAAAATGGCAATAAAATGAGCAAGCGGCTGGGAAATGTAGTAGATCCTTTTACTACCATTGAGCAGTTTGGAGCAGATGCTACCCGGTGGTACCTCATAACCAATGCCTCCCCCTGGGACAGCCTGAAGTTTGACCTTCAGGGTATAAAAGAAGTGCAGCGAAAATTCTTTGGTACCCTGTACAATACTTACCAGTTCTTTGTTTTGTACGCTAATGTAGACGGATTTACATTTAAAGAAGCCTATATTCCGTTAGATCAGCGACCTGAAATAGACCGGTGGATCCTTTCTTCATTAAACAGCCTGAAACAAAGCGTAACAGGATACATGGATGATTACGAACCTACCCATGCCGGCAGGGCTATTGAAGATTTTGTGGATGAGCATTTAAGTAACTGGTACGTCCGTTTATGTCGCCGCAGGTTCTGGAAACCCGCACGCCGCAGCGGTGAGGATTCAGCTGTGACCGGCAGGGATGAGCATGAACACGATAAAGTGTGTGCCTATCAAACCCTCTACGAATGCCTGGAAACGGTGCTGCAACTTATGGCGCCTATTTCACCATTCTTCTGTGATGTATTATTTAATAACCTGAACAGCGTAACCGGCAGGATCAATGCAGCATCCATACACCATACTCTTTTCCCCGGGCCAGACTCCGCTGCAATGGATAAAATACTGGAAGAAAGAATGCAAATGGCACAGGATATTTCATCTTTAATTCTTTCTCTTCGCAAAAAAGTGAATATAAAAGTCCGGCAGCCCCTTCAAAAAGTACTTATCCCGGTACAAAACGTACATATAAAGCAGCAGATAAGCAAGGTGGAGGAGTTAATAAAGAACGAAGTTAACATTAAAGAAATCGAATATATAACTGAGGGTACCGGAATAATCAGCAAAAAAATTAAACCCAACTATACTGCCTTAGGCAAAAAGCTGGGAGCCAAAATGAAGCAGGTAAGCACCGCCATAGCTGCATTTACCCAGGAAGACATTCATACAATTGAAACAGAAGGCATATATACCCTTAATATAAACGGGGAACACATCCAATTAACCCTGCCGGAAGTAGAGATCCAAAGTGAAGATGTGCCCGGCTGGATCGTTGCCAATAAAGGCATCCTGACCGTGGCTTTAGACGTAACGCTTACACCCGAGCTGAAAAACGAAGGTAACGCAAGAGAAATCGTGAACAGGATCCAGAAAATCCGTAAAGACAACGGCTTTGAACTCACAGACAGAATTCTGGTAAAACTATCTGAAAATACTACGCTGAAAGCGTCTATCACTGAATTTAATACATATATTTGCGCGGAAATTTTGGCAGACAATATAGAATGGTTACCAGATATTACGGACGGTATTGATATAGAAATTAATGATATACCCTTAAAGATTTTAGTGACCAAAAAAGCATAAACGCATGGCTACCAACAAAAAAGCAGTGAAAAAAGCAGCGGCATCCAAGACAAAGCCCGCTAAACCGGCACCTAAAAAAGCGGCTAAACCTGCTCCTAAAAAAGCCGTGAAGCCGGTTAAACAGGCCAAATCTGCCAAAGCGGTAGCTAAAAAGCCGGCTGTTAAAAAAGCAACAAAAAAAGTAGTGAAGAAAGCGGTAACCAAACAACCTGTAAAAAAACCAGCCTCCCCGAAGGCACCGGTAACACCGGCTAAATCCAAGCCCGTAGCCAAAAAGGCAACAAAAGAGGTGAAGCATCAGCCGGCTAAGCATGCCGTTAAGCAAACCCCGGCTGTTACCCCGGTAAAAGTAGCGGCTCCTAAAGTTGCGCAGGTAAAAAAAGAAACAAAAGCAGGAGCCGTAAAAGCAAAAGAAGTTAAACCTGTGGTTATTCCCAAACTTAGCACCAGCCATTCCAGGAAATACGAACCCGAGTTTACCCAATCTATTCTTGACCAGCCGGAAGAACAGCAAAGCAAACCGACGATGAAATACAGTGATGCCGAATTAATGGAGTTTAAAGAATTGATATTACGTAAGTTAGACGCTGCCAAAAAAGAATTGAATTATCTCCAGGGGCTGATTACCCGGAAAGATGATATGGGAGGAGATGAAAGCGAAAACCGCTATATGACAATGGAAGATGGCAGTATCAGCATGGAAAGAGAACAACTCAGCCAGATGGCCAGCCGTCAGATCCAATATATAGATCACCTGGAAAAAGCCATGATGCGTATTGAAAACAAAACGTATGGAATCTGTAGGGTTACCGGCAAACTCATTGATAAAGCAAGATTACGCGCAGTACCCCATGCCACACTAAGCATAGAAGCTAAAATGGGATTTGCTAAAAATCCTAATATTCAATAATTACCTATTCAACATATTAACCACCGGGTATCTAAAAACAGGTATCCGGTTTTTTTATGGCAGCACCGGATGACTGCGCTTTTTATTTGCCTATTTTGTTTTTCAAAAATACCCTCACCTCATGTATCCTGTCGCTATCTCCAAAACCGTCTTTGGGCAGTAAAAAAAAGCTACGGGGATTGAAATACAGGTGAAAAAAATGAGGGGTTTCTATCATCTCACTGAACTCTCTCCATGCCCAGCTTTTTCCCCCTTTCTCATTTTCAATGAACAGGTGATTCTCTTCCAGGGAAACCTGGAAGCTTTCTTTAAACGTAGGCGATCTCCTGTATATGGCAGAGGGTAACCATCTCCAAAATGCAAGCATAAGCACTACCCATAAAAAGAAACTGATAAGAAATGCAACGGGAGTAACTTTTTTCAAATAAAACAAAATCGCTGCTACGGAAGTAAATACATTTACAATAATAATCATCAGTTTGATTTCCCGCTTACTGATAAAATGATAGCGTAATGCCTGTATTACAAGGGATTTTTGATATGATACAATTGCCTGCATAGCCATGGAGTTAAAAAAGAAAAAGTTTAAACTCCTGCAATATAAATGAAGGAATTTAAACTTGAGAAGTGTAATCATATTTAGCAAACTACCGATAGGCTTTAAATCCAGTTTTGTACAGCATTTTATCTTTTTTAGTGTACAACGCGGGTAATGTAACTCAGCGCTACTTGACAGCACGACATTTTTTATACCCGCCATTCGCCACCTGATAAGGCGTTAAAGATTGAGCACAGGAAGAGAGAAAAAGCACAAATAAAACTGCTGTAATTAATCTTATCATTTTTGAACAATTTAGACTACAAAGAAAATACGGAGCATGCAAAAAAGGAATTATATAGCCCCTTATTCTACGAGAATACACTTAGCTGCGATGAGCCGTCAAAATCGTAGAAAATCAGCATCTTATCGTAAATCCTGTGGTTTTCAGCAGGTAAGAGGCTATAGAAAACAGGATTCAATACCAGAAATACACGAGTAGGTTTATTTCCCGTTCATTATTTTTTCAGGCGAACATCATACGCATAGTCTTTTGCCGATAGTATCTTCACTTCTTTGATGCGGGAATGCAATGGGTTAATTATATAATTAAATTCATCGGGCACGATAGCAGAAGGAAGTTTCAATACCAGTGATCCCGCTGAAAGTAATAAGCTGCCTCCAAAATCCCGGGATTCCTTTGGATGTGGCCATGAACTCCAGTTGCCCGGGAGCTTACCCAATGCAATAGCTTCAATGGCATTATCCGGTATCTCAAGGCAGGTAAACGACAAAGCCCGGGGAATATCATCAATAGAAACATGCGCGGTATATTCAAGCAGGCTCAGGGCACGGGTTTCGGCAGTATAGATGCAGGACGTGCCGGGGTGGTTCCATCTTCCCCCATTGAGCCTGGCGCCTTCTCCCGAAAGGTCATGAGCATGTTTGGTTTTGCCGATCCGGTATACAAGCATGAGAGTAGATTAGTAAACGCCGTATTCAATTCTGCCAAGCTCGTTTTTAACCTCCTGTATCCCATAAAGCGTATCCATCATATCAATAGGAGGTTTATCCCCCAACGCTTTACTGGGGCGCTTAAGCCAGGCGGTTAGGCGATCCTTGTCTTCAAATACGTCCAGCCCGTAGCTGAACACATCTGCAAGCAGCATGATCCGTTCGCTCGTCAACTGGTCGAATTTTTCTTCTGGCTTTTTAGAGATCAATTTGGCCCTTGATACCGAAAGTATGCGTCCGAGCGTATCGTAATCCAGGTTAATGGCGTCTTTAATGCCCACCAGGTAAAACTTGGATATACCGCTTTTTATATAACCTATTTTAGCTGCTGAAGGCAGCTTATACAGGTCGGATAATGTATGCGTAGGGTCTACGATTTTCTGCATAGTCTAATTTTAGACTAAAGATAGTATTTTTTTAGATGAATCCAATTTTTTGTTCTATACTCAACCCTACCAAATTTTGGATACTTCACTCCCTCTGCTTTAGCTTGGCTTTCAAGGCAGTCTAATACTTTTCCGGGCGTGGACTTTCTGTTAAGTATTTCAATTACGTCTATTACCGAAAAGAGCCCCTGTTCTTATTCTTCGGTCCAATGGGTGCAGACTTTCTTATTTTCAAAAAATTTGATGTTTCTCATATAACAAATATACTCAGGTAGCTGCTCGGTAAACCATCGTGACAGTTTCCCGATGTTGGCAATCGCGGTAAAGCTTGCCTAATATTTAATTTGCAATATCTACGTCTTAATCAATAATTTAGTGATTGCAAGACAGTATGTTTGGGTATATGCTAACCGGGTACCAAGCCCGTGCCAGAAATCAGAGAAGATTTAAAACCTATGGTTTCGCCTACAGGCTTCGGGACATACTATCAATAACTGGGTTACCAATTTTAAGGCTGTTGTAAAAAATCATGATAATACAAAATTCCTGAACTAAATCTCTTTAGAATGTATTGTAAAAAATGCGGGAAGGAAATAGATGATGATAGTATCTATTGTACCCATTGTGGTACGAAACAATCAAATAGGATTGAAAAAGTAACCTTTGAAAAAGAGTTAAACGAACCCCCTATCATTGGTCCGCCGTCTGAATTAAAACAAAAGGTACAAACCGTTAATTTACAAAGTGACTTCCCCCCAAAATATGACCCTTATTATAAAAAAGAAAAGGACCTTTTATTTTTTGGTATATTAATTTTTCTTTGGGGGCTCGTCCCGCTTTTTATCTCAAAATCAAATAATGCAGATGTGGGAAGTTTTGGATTTATGGGATTTTCCGTAATCTCCGCAGTAATAAGAATCGTCACTGTTGTGGAAGTCGTT
Organism: Chitinophagaceae bacterium; assembly: GCA_023957155.1. GTDB lineage: Bacteria > Bacteroidota > Bacteroidia > Chitinophagales > Chitinophagaceae > Agriterribacter. The sequence goes on from JAMLHK010000004.1 coordinate 60,945, forward strand.
AAAGTTGCAAAGGAGCAGAACAGAGACCCTAATCTTTGGGGTGTGTTTGCTTTTTTTTTGCCTTCAATTGCATTTATCGTTCTGTCTACAAAAAATAAATTATTCATTCCCGTGGTCCTCGCCAACGGTCTTGACAGTAAACAAAATAGTTACTTACTTACTGAGAAAGCGGAGATATATTTTAGTAAAAAAATGTATTCTGAGAGTATGAGATTTTCGGAAAAAGCAATCGAATTAGATAATCAAAATGAAGTAGCTAAAAGAATATACAATACCAGTTATATTGAATTATTAAATTCAATAAACAATGATGAAGAAAGTTTTCAAACTGTGTATCGTGAGAGTACCGAAAGTCAAATTCTTAAAATCACATCCTTTCATAATGAGACAATTGGCGCAAGTGTTTATATAGATGGTCTACCAGCGCCTGATGGAGAATATACCTACAAAAGTGGTTCTCATAAAATTATAATTTCTGATGGGAAAATTATTAAGAGATTTTATTATCAAAAAATTGGGGATTTAGTGATAGAAAAATCAGACGATGAAATTCGTCCTGGCGACAAAGCCTTTTTATATTCTGGACTTGTCGCCCCGGACGGTGATTATAATACTGGTGCTTGGCGTCAAAAGATTGTAGTTGAGGACGGTATTGTTATAAATATTAAAGGCTAAACTTAAATTCAATGCTAAACAAAAAAATTGGAAGCAATAGAAGCAACCCATACGAAGAAAAAAATGCATTTTGGACGGAGCTAGCTATTGGTCAATTCGGTATAACATTAAACTTCTTTTCTTTTTTAAGCATAGGTTTCCTAGCGTTCATTGTAGAAAAGAATGAAATTTCTGATTTACTGAAATTTAACCTTAGCCATCAATTAGACTTAACTAAAATTTTCACACTGCTTAGTTTATTTACTTGCTTTTTCTCTGTAGTATGCAGTTGTCTTTCAATATTGAGCCGATTATATGATTTAAGGTTAACGCGGCATACGATTTGGACAAGATACAGGTATTATAAGGAGTATAAAGAAGACTTGCGAGATGATTTTCTTACACTAAGTAACAATTTTAGAAAATTATTGAATAATTTTTGTTCAACTATTAGAGAAAGCGACTATTATATAAAAGATGAAGAATTATCTAAAATAGAATTTGTTAAGCGAAAGTTTCAGAGATTACGATATAGAAATCTTTATTTAGGAAAGTTATCATGGTTTATGTTTGGATCTCAGATTTTATTAATATTATTTACCACAATTTTCTTTATGGTGTCAAAAATTATTTAGATCAAAACTATTTACTGCTTAGTCCGCAACACTCTACTTCGTTATCTTTCGATGATTCACAATAGACATAAAAGCAATTGCCCAAATTAGAGTATTAAGGTTGAATTCACAATTGATTCCACAATAGACTGAACAGACCATTACTTATAAACAAAGTTTTTATGTGATAAATACCTATTTTAACCTTAAATAAAAATTGAATACTATGGAATCGGATTTTGGCGAAGTTAGTTTAACACCATTTGAAATTTTGAGGAAAATTGATAAGGTTTTTCCGGATAACATCAGTATCAAAACAATATTTGACAACTTCGATTGGGTCAATAATAATCTCATTTGTATGGAAATCGTACAATATCTAGCACAGGAAAACCTAATATCTAAAGTAAGTGAGACAAATTATCAAATAAAAGATGCAGGACGTGCTGCAATTAAAGAAGGATCACTGGAAAAATATTTTGAGAAAATAAATGCAGAAAAAACAAAAATGGATGAGCTTAAGGCCTTACAGGAGCAATCTTTAAAAGAAGGAATTATACATTCCAGGAAGATGCGGGAAATAGCTGAAGATGCTAATAAGATAGCAAAGAATGCCAATATAAAAGCGAATAGCTCAAACGTAATTGCAATTATTTCGGCAATTGTCTCTATAGTTTCTGTCTTATTCACTTGTAACAAACAATAACCCGTTGCTCCCCCAACGCCTTCTATTAGCATGTCCCGCGCATCACCTCTGGTGATTTCAAAAAAAATCCATTCCGAAGAATCGGAACGGATTCGTGTAGGTTTTTATATTCCTAACCGTCCTTATTGAATTTCTCTTAGCTGCAACCCATACTGTTGCCACAGTTCAGGCATTTATAGCAGGTGCCGCTGCGTACGGTAATATGTCCGCAGGTATTGCAGGCAGGCGCATCACTCTGCATGCTTTTCAGATGTTCACTTACCACATTTGCATTAGACATGGCGCGTTGCATTTTGGAAGGCTGAACTGCAGAGCCGCTATTGGGTGAAGACCCCACTACCCTTACATCACTCAAAACCGGGGGTTTATCATACTCCAGCCCGATGGTGGGCATATCATCCCAATCATCATGACCTGTATTGCCCATTTCGGGTTTATCCAGCACATGCACCAGGTCGGTTCTGCCCAAATACTCGTATGCTAAGCACCTGAAAACAAAATCAACAATAGAAGTGGTAGATTTAATATTCGGGTGGTCTACCATACCTGCAGGTTCAAACTTGGTAAAAACAAACTTCTCTACAAATTCCTCCAGGGGCACTCCATACTGCAAACCTACCGACACGGAGATAGCAAAACAGTTCATCAGGCTGCGCAGGGTGGAACCTTCTTTTGCCAGGTCAATGAAAATCTCACCCAGAGTGCCATCTCCATATTCCCCCGTCCGGAGGAAAAGCGCCTGTCCGTTAATCTTTGCCTTTTGGGTAAACCCGCGACGTTTGGCAGGAAGCGTTTTTCTTTCAACGATCCTTGACAACTGGCGCTTTAGCTTGGTATCGGTGGATTCCTGCATACGCTTGTGCAGCTCATCCAACAGCTCATCTACCGTAAGCTTACCCATATCAATAAACTGGCTGTCCTGGCTTACAGCAGCTTCTGCACTATCTTCTTTGGTTTTCTTTGTATCACTTTTATTGCTTAACGGCTGGCTAAGCTTTGAACCATCCCGGTATAAAGCACAGGCCTTCAGCCCCAGCTCCCAGCTCAATTTATACGCATCGGCAATTTCATCCACGGTCGCTTCATGCGGCAGGTTGATGGTTTTGGATATCGCCCCGCTGATAAATGGCTGCACGGCGCTCATCATGCGGATATGCCCGTGCGCGTGGATAAAACGCTCTCCTTTTTTCCCGCATTTATTGGCGCAGTCAAATACGGGGTAATGCTCTTCTTTGAGATATGGCGCCCCTTCAATGGTCATTGTTCCGCATATATAATCATTGGCTGCTTCAATTTGCACACTGGTAAAGCCCAGTGCAGCAAGCAGGTTGAAATTCCAGTCATTATATTGTTCGGGAGTAAAGCCAAGGCGTTCCAGGCAGGCCTCCCCGAGCGTAAACCGGTTAAATACAAAGCTGATTTCAAAGGCTGACGCAAGAGCCGCATCCAGCTTTTTAATCTCTTCCGCAATAAATCCCTTTTCACTCAAAGACTGGGGATTAATAAAAGGCGCTCCGGCAAAGGTGGCAGAACCCACCGCATACCGAACAATAGCATCAATTTCTTTGGCGCTGTACTTCAAATTTTTCAGTGCCTGCGGAACCGACTGGTTGATAATTTTAAAATAGCCGCCGCCACTCAGCTTTTTAAATTTCACTAAGGCAAAATCAGGCTCTACCCCGGTAGTATCGCAATCCATCACCAGCCCTATGGTTCCCGTAGGCGCTATCACGGTAGTCTGAGCGTTACGATAGCCATATTTTTCTCCCATTTCTACCGCTTCATCCCATGCATTACAGGCCGCCTTCAGGAGGTAATCGGGACAGTACCGGGCATGGATACCTTGCGGCTTAATGCTCAGTTGCTCATATTCATCTGCATCATAAGCTGCAAGCCGGTGATTGCGCATTACCCTCATCATATCTTCCCGGTTTTCTTCAAACCGCGCAAAAGGCCCCATATAACTTGCAATCTCAGCAGAGGTTGTATAAGCAACACCCGTCATTATAGCGGTAATGGCGCCGGCAATACCCCGTGCTTCTTTACTATCGTAAGGAATACCACTAACCATAAGCATAGAGCCTAAGTTGGCAAATCCCAATCCCAATGTCCTGTAATCATAAGAAAGCCGGGCTACCTCTTTAGAGGGAAACTGGGCCATAAGAACAGATATTTCCAGGACGGTAGTCCACAGCCGTACGGTATATTCAAAACCTTCTACATTAAAAGTATTCTCATTTTCATTAAAAAACTTGCGAAGATTCACAGAAGCCAGGTTACATGCGGTATTGTCTAAAAACATATACTCGCTACAAGGGTTGGAGGCCCGGATACGTCCACCATGGGGGCTGGTATGCCATTCATTAATAGTGGTATCGTATTGGGTACCCGGGTCTGCACAACGCCAAGCTGCATAAGCAATCTGGTTCCATACCTCTTTAGCAGGAATTTTTTTCATTACTCTTCCGTCCGAACGTGCCTTTAGCTCCCAGTCTTCATTATTGTTCAGCTTCTCAAAAAAAGTATTGGGTATACGGATGGAATTATTGGAATTCTGACCGCTTACCGTTTTATAGGCCTCCCCTTCATAATCTGACGCATAACCTGCGGCGATTAATGCAGCCACTTTATTTTCTTCTTCAACTTTCCAGTTAATAAACTCCATTACCTCGGGATGATCCAGATCGAGGCAGACCATTTTAGCCGCTCTGCGGGTCGTACCTCCGCTCTTGATAGCGCCTGCGGCCCGATCACCGATCTTTAAAAAACTCATCAGTCCCGAAGAAGTGCCTCCACCGCTTAATTTTTCACCTTCACCACGGATATTAGAATAATTGGTACCCACTCCACTGCCATATTTAAAGATCCTGGCCTCCCTGACCCACAAATCCATGATGCCTCCTTCATTTACCAGGTCATCCTCCACGCTCAATATAAAGCAGGCATGAGGCTGCGGTCTTTCATAAGCAGAAGTTGACTTCTTCAGTTCCCCATCTGCAGGATCCACATAATAATGCCCCTGGGGCTTTCCCTGTATCCCATAGGATTCATATAAGCCGGTATTAAACCACTGGGGGCTGTTGGGCACACAGGCCTGATTCAAAATGCTATATACCAGCTCTTCATAAAAAATCTTAGCATCCGCAGGAGAAGCAAAATAATTATGCCGCTCTCCCCATACCCTCCAGCAATTGGCCATACGGTGTGCCACCTGTTTTACAGATGTTTCCCGTCCCAATGACCCATCGGACTGGGGTACCCCGGCCTTCCGAAAATATTTTTGCGCTAATATATCTGTGGCAATCTGGCTCCATTGTTTGGGAACTTCCACATTTTTCATCTCAAACACTACCTCTCCGGTAGGATTACGAATAACAGACGTACGATAGTCATACTCAAACTGATCAAAAACATCCACATCTTCCCTGGTAAAGAAACGATGATACCTTAACCCTCCGCTTTGTTTTTCATTCTTCATAGTGACAATAAATTTATAGTTGGAATTTACTTAGTTTAAGTTACAATTATCAAATGACAAGAAGGCGAAAGTATCTGCCTAAATCCTATTGTCAAACTGTTAAATATTAACAGCATGTGGATAAGTACCCGATATATAATACAGCGGGTAATTTCATGTTTTTTTCACATGTTATTGAAAAGAAAATTTGGTCGTTTGACTAAAGTTTTTTAACTCTGATCCCATTCATGGATTTACCGGCTGTAATCCTTTACAGGCAGCGGATTGCAGGACTATTTGGTATTCATTTTTTACCCGTTTGCGGTAACCGGAAAAACGATGATCATAAAGCAGATCCCAACCCCTTATTTCATACCGGTATCGTAACCTGCTGTAGCCAACCGGTCGGCTGATAATGGTAATATGTGTACTTTCACTATATGTTACCCGGAATTTACGCTCCGGCAATTTTATTATGTAAACCCGGCTAACCCAAAAACTTTTTGCATTTTTGCATTTAAGGAATCTAAAGCATGACGGACCAAATCTATTCATCCATAACAGGAAAAAAGAAGGCAGGTAAGAAATCATTTGCCGTGCTTATTGATCCCGACAAGGTGGACCAGCGGGAGATAGCAAAACTGGTACAACTTGGCATCGAAGCTGAGGTGGATTATTTCCTGGTAGGTGGAAGCCTGGTAATCAGCAATCATTTAGATGAGGTAGTGAAGCAGATAAAAAAGCTGGGCACTATCCCGGTAATTCTTTTTCCCGGCGCTCCTTCACAGGTTAGCCGTTTTGCCGATGCGCTGCTTTATCTTTCCCTCATTTCAGGCAGAAATGCCGAACTCCTGATCGGGCAACATGTCATTTCGGCCCCTTTAGTTAAGCAAAGCGGGCTGGAAATTATTTCTACAGGCTATATGGTCATTGACGGCGGCGCGCCTACCACCGTTTCCTATATCAGTAATGCCAGTCCTATTCCTGCCAACAAAAATGAAATTGCTATATGCACGGCTATGGCAGGAGAGATGCTGGGCATGAAACTCATCTATATGGATGCCGGCAGCGGTGCGGAACGGTCCATATCCGAGTCAATGATCGCAGCCGTGGCCGGTGTAATTGATATCCCGCTTGTTATCGGGGGAGGGATCAATGACCCGGAGAAGGCCTATCTTAACTGCAAAGCCGGCGCCGACATCATTGTAGTGGGCAATTCCATAGAAAAAGACCCCTCCCTGATCATGGAAATGAGTGCAGCCGTACATAGCGTACCCGTTCGTTTATAAGATTTTAGCTCATTTTTAAAATTTCACATAAAAAACACCCCTCCAAGTAAAAAAAGTATTTTCTTTGCATCGTCAAAAATTTCTATTAAAGTATCGTTCACTATTCTACTACAATGCAAAAAAATCTCACCACAGTAATCGCTGATGTGTCTGCCCGGGCAGCCACTACATTGCGTGGGGTTTTTCCTGTTCTGCCAGGAGCGGTTTTTTTCTGTTCTCCAATGCCCTTTAGGGTACGACGTTGATACGATATTCCATAACATCCCTGCCGTTATGGAAAGTTCCCGCATCGGTATTGCTGATAGCGGCGAAAACGCAGCGATCTCTCTCTTTTATTTATTTGTTATAAGGAACAACAGAAAATGAAAACGACCGAACAATTCCAGATACTTATTGCCAATGAAAGCCACCTGAGCTTTGCACAGATCATCTGTGATGAAATGGCTTCTTCTGCCAAAGCCCGTGGAACGGGCATAGCCAAGAGAAGCCCCGATTATATCCAGCAGAAAATGCGGGAAGGTAAGGCAGTGATCGCTTTTGATAAAGAAGGGATATGGGCCGGGTTCTGCTACATCGAAACCTGGAGCCATGGTGGATATGTAGCCAACTCCGGACTTATTGTTTCCCCTGCATTCAGGAAGAGCGGACTGGCACGCGCCATAAAGCACAAAATATTCGGGCTCAGCCGTAAGCTGTACCCCAATGCAAAAATATTTGGTCTTACTACCGGACTGGCAGTAATGAAAATCAACTCCGAACTGGGTTATGAGCCGGTTACCTATTCGGAATTAACACAGGATGAAGAATTTTGGGCGGGTTGTAAAAGCTGTGTAAATTATGACATCCTGATGAGCAAAGAGCGAAAGAACTGTCTTTGTACGGCTATGCTTTACAATCCGGACGACCATCCCGGAGCAGAGGAAACCAAACAGGATTTTCAGCAACACTCAAAGCTATACGAGCGCTTTATGCGCATAAAAAAATGGAAGCTGCTGCAACCTTTCATAAAAAAAGAAAAAACAGAATCGAAACCCGGTTCAAAGGTCAACATCAGGAAATCCATTCTTCATTTTATTTTCAACCTGTAGTTATTCGGGTTACAAAAAAGATATTCAGATGAAAAAAATTGTATTAGGATTCAGCGGCGGATTAGATACTTCCTATTGTGTAAAGTACCTGAGCGAAGACAAGGGGTATGAAGTACATTCCGTAATTGTAAATACTGGCGGCTTTACAGATGATGAGCTGAAGAAAATCGAAGACCGCGCTTATACACTTGGAGTAAAAACGCACACTACGGTTAACGCCGTACGCTCATATTATGAAAGCATTATCAAATACCTGGTATATGGCAATGTATTGAAAAACAACACGTACCCGTTAAGTGTAAGCGCTGAAAGGCTAAGCCAGGCGCTGCATATTGCCGAACATGCAAAAAAGCTGCATGCCGATACCGTAGCCCATGGCAGCACAGGCGCGGGAAACGACCAGGTACGCTTTGATATGATCTTCCACATCATGATACCCAGCGTGGATATTATTACTCCTATACGTGATCTTAAATTGAGCCGTGAAGAAGAAATTGCTTACCTTAAAGGGAAAGGCGTGGAGATGAATTTTGAAAAGGCAGTATATTCCATCAATAAAGGACTGTGGGGTACAAGTGTTGGAGGTAAAGAAACCCTGTCATCGAAAGGGATATTACCCGAATCAGCCTGGCCTACCCCGGTTACGGCAACCGATCCGAGGGAAATAAAATTAAATTTCACAAAAGGGGAATTATCAGGCGTGGACGATAAAACTTTCTCCCATCCCGTTGAAGCTATTCAGTACCTGCAAAGCATCGCAGGTCCGTATGGAATAGGCCGGGACATTCATGTGGGAGATACGATTATTGGTATAAAAGGACGCGTAGGATTTGAAGCGGCAGCACCTATGCTTATTCTAAAAGCACACCATGCTTTGGAAAAGCACCTGCTAACAAAGTGGCAGCTCAACTGGAAAGATCAGCTGGCACAGTTTTATGGCAACTGGCTGCATGAAGGACAAATACTGGATCCGGTGATGCGGAATATAGAAGCATTCCTGGAGAATTCCCAGCAAAACGTAACGGGGGAAGTGTTTATCCAGCTACTGCCCTACCGTTTTCAGATCATAGGAATTGAATCGCCTTACGATTTAATGAACAGTAAGTTTGGTAAATATGGCGAAATGAACAGCGGATTTACCGGTGAGGATGTAAGAGGATTCAGTAAAATATTCGGCAACCAGGTTGCCATACATCATTTAGTAAATAAGCAATGAAAATAAAAGCAGGTATTATAGGGGGCGCAGGATATACGGGTGGAGAACTGATCAGGTTACTTATTAATCATCCGGATGTGGATTTTTCTTATGTTCACAGCCGCAGTAATGCAAACAAACCGTTACATGCTGTTCACGAAGACCTGATCGGCGAAACTAACCTCAGCTTTAGCCAGGATCTTTCTCCCATACAAAGCGGGGAACTGGATGTTTTATTCTTATGTCTCGGACATGGTGCGTCAAGACAATTTCTCTCGGAAAATACAGTAGCAGACCATACCAGGGTCATAGACCTGGCCAATGATTTCAGGCTCGCAGGACAATCCACTTCCGGCAACCGGCATTTTATATACGGCTTGCCTGAGATCAATAAAACAATTATCCGGTCTGCACATAACATTGCCAATCCCGGGTGCTTCGCCACCGCTATTCAATTAGGACTACTTCCGTTAGCACAGGCCGGGCTGCTGGAAGAAGTGTTCACTACAGGCATTACGGGAAGTACCGGGGCGGGGCAAAGTCTCACTTCTTCTTCACACTTCAGCTGGCGGGCAAATAATATACAGGCTTACAAAACATTAACCCACCAGCACCTGGGGGAAATTGCACAATCACTTATACAGGTATCCCCTCACGGAAAGAACAGCCAACAACATCTTAATTTTGTACCCTGGCGCGGAGATTTTACACGAGGAATATTCGTCAGTTCTACTGTTCACTGCGAACAGAACTATGAAGAAATGCTCCATCTGTATAAATCATTTTATAAAGAACACCCTTTTACCATTGTAAGTGACACTCCTATTTTTTTAAAGCAGGTGGTCAATACCAATAAGTGTATTATACAATTAGAAAAGGTAGGCACAAAATTAGTAGTACATTCCATTACAGATAACCTGTTGAAAGGCGCCTGCGGACAGGCTGTTCAAAACATGAACCTGATGTTTGGAATAGATGAAGCGGCAGGACTGCGGCTGAAAGCGGGAGCGTTTTGAAAGGTAGACGGTGAAGCGGTGTGTGAGTCCCTGTACCTTGAAACCTGCACCCTGCAACTAACAAAACAATTTTGCTAACTATTTAAAATACCACTATACGAGATTACAAGAAACTTGAAGTCTGGAGTAAGGCCCATCAACTTTATTTGTATGTAAAAAAAGATATTACAGTGAAATTTCCAAAAGAAGAGAGAGATAAAGAATATAATATCGTAAACAAAATGATTAATGAGTCAAGAGCTATGCTCATAATTTTTCTAAAATTTTTACGACGATGATCCTGCCCTACACATGACATGCTCTACCTTACACCCTATACCTTCTGCCTTACACCTTGATTAACGAACTAAATAACTTAAACATATCATGAATCTATTCGACGTATACCCTATCAACAATATAGCCATCGTAAAAGCAAAAGGTTCTTACGTATGGGATGATAAAGGAGAGCAATACCTTGACCTGTATGGCGGTCACGCTGTAATATCCATAGGCCATACCCACCCCCACTGGGTACAACGCATACAGGAACAGCTTAATAAAATTGCATTTTATTCCAATTCCGTTAAGATACCTCTGCAGGAGGAGCTGGCTGAGAAATTGGGGAAATTGTCGGGGAAGGAAGATTACCAGCTGTTTTTATGCAATAGCGGAGCAGAAGCCAATGAGAATGCATTAAAGCTGGCCTCCTTTTATAATGGCAGAAAAAAAGTAATTGCATTCAGCAAATCATTTCACGGGCGTACTTCTCTTGCAGTATCCGCCACCGATAATAAAAATATTATTGCGCCGGTAAATGAAACCGATAATATTATTTTCCTGCCTTTTAATGACGGGCAGGCGCTGGAAGATTGTTTTACAAAAAACGGGGATATCATTTCTTCGGTAATCATAGAGGGTATACAGGGTGTTGGCGGCATCAATATAGCAGAGGAAAGCTTTTTAAAAAAGATCCGGAGCCTTTGTGATCAATACGGCGCTCTATATATAGCCGACAGTGTACAATGCGGATATGGAAGAACGGGGAAGTTTTTCAGTCATGACTTTGCCGGGGTAAAGGCCGACATTTATACTATGGCTAAAGGTATGGGTAACGGCTTCCCGGTAGCGGGTATTATTGTTGCGCCACATATTAAACCCAAACATTTTCAGCTGGGAACCACTTTTGGGGGTAATCACCTGGCCTGTGCTGCGGCTATAGCGGTATTGGAAGTATTGGAATCGGAAAAATTATTAGGTAATGCGGTAATAATTGGCAAATATTTAAAAGAAGAGCTAAGCCATATCCCCGAGCTGAAAAACGTAAGAGGCCGGGGGTTAATGATAGGCTTTGATGTGCCCGAATCACTAAAAGACCTGAAAAAGCAGTTATTACTGAATCAGAAAATCTTTACCGGGGAAGCCAAGCCCAATGTTATCCGTTTATTACCTTCGCTGGCCTTAAAGAAAAGAGATGCAGAAGATTTTATAGATGCCATAAAAGAAGAGATCGCAGCAATGACCGTACAGGAAGTATAGCAGGCAGGTAAAATTTTGTACTTTTTTATATTTTTATCAAATGGGCTTTGAATCAAAAACACTTCTTCAGCTACCGTCATCCGGTATGCCCCGCTTTGTTTCAGCAAATGATGTAAAAGATATTGATGCGCTGGTAGCACGGGCCTTAACATACAAGGCAGATCCGTTTATGCACAAAACCATAGGACATCATAAACGTATCGGGCTGCTATTCCTCAATCCCAGTATGCGCACCCGTTTAAGCACTCAGATTGCCGCACAAAACCTGGGTATGGAACCCATTGTATTCAACGTTGGCAGTGAAGGCTGGGCACTGGAATTTGAAGAAGAAGCCATTATGAGCGGAAATAAAGTTGAGCATGTAAAAGACGCGGCACCCATAATGGGTAAATACTTTGATATACTCTGCATTCGCACTTTTCCTTCTTTAAAAAACAGGGAAGACGATTACAGCGAACTATACATCAACCAGTTTATCAAGTATGCGGGTATCCCGGTAGTGAGCCTTGAAAGCGCCACGCTCCATCCTTTGCAAAGCCTTACCGACATCATTACGATAACCGAGGTATTGCAAAACCATAAACTACAAACCATAAACCGTAAACCCAAAATAGTACTCACCTGGGCACCCCATGTAAAAGCGTTACCGCAATGTGTGTCCAACAGCTTTGCACAATGGGTAAATGCGTGGGGTAAAGCGGATTTTACCATTACCCACCCGGAAGATTATGAATTAGATGAACAATTTACCCGGGGAGCTGCTATAACACATAACCAGGAAGAAGCATTGAAAAATGCAGATTTTGTATATGTAAAAAACTGGAGTACATACCAGGACTATGGAAAAATATATTGTAATGACCCGGAATGGATGCTGACTAATGAAAAATTAAGTTTAACCAACAATGCGAAAGTAATGCACTGCCTCCCGGTAAGACGCAATGTGGAACTGAGCGATGAGATCCTTGATGGATCCAACAGCATCATTACGCAACAGGCTTCTAACCGCGTATGGGCAGCACAGGCAGTATTGTCGGAGATACTACAGCATCAATCCGCATAACGGCATGAAGAAAGCGTATGTAATTAAAATAGGAGGGAACATCATTGATGATGATAAGAAGCTTTCCGCATTTCTCAAATCTTTTGCATCACTCCGGGATGAAGCCGCACTTATCCTGGTACACGGGGGTGGGAAATTAGCTACTAAATTAGCAGAAAAGATGGGGGTTGTTCAACAGATGGTTGACGGAAGAAGAATTACCGATGCGGAAACCCTCAGAATAGTTACTATGGTATACGCCGGCTATATCAATAAAAATATTGTAGCACAACTCCAATCCGGTGGCTGCAATGCCATCGGGCTAAGCGGTGCAGACGGCAATGCCGTGCTGGCCCATAAAAGAATAGTATCGGGAAAAACAGACTACGGATTTGCCGGAGATATAGACGCAGTGAATACCGATCTGCTGAATCACCTGTTGAAAGAAAATTTTACTCTGATCCTTGCTCCCATCACGCACAATAAAAAAGGACAACTACTCAATACCAATGCTGACACGCTTGCCCAGGAAACAGCAAAGGCACTCTCTGAATTTTTTGACGTTACCTTAATCTATTCGTTTGAAAAAAGCGGCGTACTACTGGATACCAATGATGATGCTACCGTGATCAAAACCATCAGCCCGTCCTACTATGAACAATTAAAGTCGGAACAAAAGATATTTGCCGGCATGATCCCTAAATTAGACAATGCTTTTGCTGCACTCAACAAGGGTGTTAAAAAAGTGGTCATTGGGAAGGCGGAAGCTTTACATCACCTTCTTACCGGTAATGCCGGTACAACTATTATCCATGAATGAAACGATTTCTATATTAACCACGGATGCCATCGGGTTACTAAAGGAACTGATCGCAACACCTTCGTTTAGCAAAGAAGAAGACCAGTCAGCCGCGTTAATCGGTCTATTCTTTGCAAAGAGAGGAATCCCGCACTTCCGGATAGGCAATAATATATATGCAACCAATAAGCACTTTGATGAAAAGAAACCGGCGGTTTTGCTTAACTCTCATCACGATACGGTAAAACCGAACAAAGCCTATACACTCGATCCTTTCCTCCCGGTTGCAAAAGACGGTAAATTGTTTGGACTGGGAAGTAATGATGCGGGCGGCCCGCTCGTATCCCTGTTAGCTACTTTTTTATATTTCTATAACCGGTCAGATCTGAAGTATAACCTGGTATATGCTGCAAGCGCCGAAGAAGAGATATCGGGCAGGAACGGTATTGAAATGTTATTAAACAATGCATCGTTCAGCCCTCCGCAACGGCATTGGGGCTTTGCTTTAGTAGGCGAACCTACGCAAATGCAAATGGCGGTAGCCGAAAAAGGCCTGCTGGTCATAGATTGTATGGCTTCCGGTATTGCCGGGCACGCCGCACGGGAGGAAGGAGAAAATGCTATTTATAAGGCAATCAAAGACATTGAATGGTTTCGTACTTTTCGTTTTCCCGGAGTATCTGATTTTCTCGGGCCGGTAAAAATGAGCGTAACGATCATTGAAACTGAAAATAAAGCACATAACGTTATACCGCCACAATGCAGCTTTGTAGCTGACATCAGGGTAAATGAACTATACAGCTTCGATGAGATACTTGATGTGGTTAAAAACAATGTAAGCTGTACGATACAGCCGCGGAGCCTGCGCCTGAGGTCTTCCGCCATTGCTTTAGATCACCCTATCGTTAAAGCAGGACTGGAGATGGGCAGAACCTGTTATGGATCACCCACAACTTCTGACAAAGCGCTGATACCCTTCCCTGCATTAAAAATAGGCCCGGGAGATTCGGCGAGAAGCCACTCGGCGGATGAATACATATACACTGATGAAATAAGGGAGGGGATTGAGCTGTATGTGAAGATCCTGGAAAAGGTATTGTAGCTGCAGGTTACAAGTCGCAGGAACAAACACATTTCCCCCGTAACCTGGAACACCGGTGATCCGGTTCACCCTGAAACCTGTAACTTGCAACCTGTAACTTGAACCCCGCAACTCATAAGCATGAAACTTTGGCAAAAAGACAATTCTTCGGTAAACGAACTGATTGAAAAATTTACGGTAGGCAGAGATAAGGAATTTGACCTGCTGCTGGCGCAATACGATGTGCAGGGATCTATAGCTCACGTAAAAATGCTGAAAGAAGTAGGACTGATGAATGAGCAGGACGCTGCTTACGCTGTGAGAGGACTGGAAGATATATTAAAGGAGGTGCTGGACGGGAAATTTGTAATAGAAGAAGGGATTGAAGACGTCCATTCGCAGGTGGAATACCTGCTTACGCAACGTATCGGCGAAGCGGGTAAAAAAATACATAGCGGCAGAAGCAGGAATGACCAGGTGGCAGTAGATCTGAAACTATATCTCCGCGCTGAAGTACTGGCGATAAAGGATGAAGTAAAGGAGTTGTTTGACCTGCTCATCAGCCAGAGCGAAAAATTCAAAGACAAATTATTACCCGGCTATACACATCTCCAGATTGCAATGCCCTCATCATTCGGATTATGGTTCGGCGCGTATGCAGAAAGCCTTACTGACGATATAGAACTATTGGCCGCCGCATACCAGGTAGCTAATAAAAACCCGTTGGGCAGCGGGGCCGGTTACGGGTCTTCTTTTCCATTGAACAGAGCGTTAACTACTGAGCTTTTACAATTCGGTTCGTTGAACTACAATTCAGTGTATGCACAGATGAGCCGGGGAAAAACAGAAAAGATTGTTGCCATCGGTATCAGCAGCATAGCCGCTACATTGAGTAAGTTGGCTATGGATGCCTGTTTATATATCAACCAGAATTTCGGGTTTATATCTTTTCCCAATGAGCTGACCACCGGCAGCAGCATTATGCCGCACAAAAAGAATCCGGATGTATTTGAGCTGATACGCGGAAAGTGCAACCGCATACAATCAACCCCCAATGAGCTGACGCTCCTTATCAACAATCTTCCTTCGGGTTATCATCGTGATATGCAGCTGACGAAAGAAATTTTGTTCCCTGCCATTGAAGAGCTGAAAGCCTGTATACAAATGACAAGGCTGATGCTGTCGAATATCAGTATTAAGGATAATATACTGGATGATGAGAAATACAAATATCTCTTCAGCGTGGAGGCAGTGAATGAACTGGTGAATAAAGGTATTTCCTTCCGCGATGCTTACCGCCAGGTAGGTAATGATATTGAGCAGGACAACTTCAATTTTGATTATAAGAAGCAATTGCATCACACGCATGAAGGAAGCATCGGCAATTTGAGCAATGAGGATATTGTGGGGCAGATGGAAAAGGTACTGGGGAAATTTTGACTTGTTGCACCCCTGCTCAATAGTGAATAGTATTGCAACAAAGTTGTACCGGAGCTCCCGGAACAGATTATATCATAAAAAACCACGAAGCGTAAAGTTGAATAATAAATATATCAACTTCCCTCCGTGGCCGGGTTGACTGACTAAAAATACCTGCTTTCCATACTTTCCGTTCTTTATATCGCCTTCTGTGAGATGATAAGCATTGCCGGAAACACGGTAAACATGGGTATTACTGCCGCCTTTTACGGGTGGGATGTACCTCTCTGTTTAAATAAAATCATTAATTTATCCTCTTTGATAAAATATTTGCGCTTAGTGTAATGGGCGACGGGCTGGCATTATTAAACAGTTTAATATTGGTGAGATTAACATTTACTTTTCCATCTGACACTGTAACGGTAGCTTTTTGCGTAACTCCCGCAGCAGAAATTTGATACGTTTTTGCATCAAAAGAAAAATAAGCATCGTTGTTTTGATAAACCGTTAACGACAGCTTTTTATCATTGTTGGTAGCGGTGATATTGTTGAAAAAAACCACATCATAAGTACCGCCTGCTGTAGGCAGCGCTTTTCCGCTGAGGAAAATATGTATGCAATACTTTGTGCCGAACCCGCCATATCCGTCAGGGTTTATCTGGTAGCACGATATGATCTCATTGTTTAAATCAAAATACAGGGTGGAGTTAGACACATATTTTGTCCCGTTGATCGAAAAATTATTTTCCGGTAAATTATTCCCCTCACCCTCGCGATCCCTACCGTTGCTTTCTGAAGTTGATTTTTTACAGGCGCTTACCGCCATGAGTAATACTATCGGTAAATAAATGAAAAAGCGTTTCATGTTTATTGTTTATTAAAGTTTGAATTTATAATTATCCATTATCAATTGTCCATTATCAATTATTCCCAATCATCAATCCTTTACACAACGCACCGACATCCCCGACATCTTATAGTCCATCGTTTTGTATGAAGTAGCCTGATCGTGGAACAGCTCAAGATACCATGCATAGTCAGAGGGAGGAATATACTCCTGAAGAGTCCAAAAGTAAGCATGCGTGCCAATACCGTAGTAGACCCCGCTCCAGAAACGGATGCCCCCGGGAAGCGCTGAAAAGCCTATACTGTTGGTAGCCCCGGTGTTAGGGCTGTTCCAGCCGGTGGTGGCTTTCAGTGCGCCACCACCTCTCCCTAATTCAGCCCAGTCATCATCGGTAGCTACATGCCAGCCCTTAGGCGCCAATTTGCCGGAGGTTACCGCATACCAGTTGTACAGCTTGCCATAGGTGGCATCGTTGGCGGCATTGTTATCATATATGGCATAGGCCCCTTTTTTGGTGGTTCTCCAGGCTTCGTCACTTAGCCCGCCCGGTATAGGTGTGCCGTCATTATACTTCGTGGTTTTCAGGTTTTCCGTCATCCATACCTTTGTGCCTATTGTCATAGTGTCATAGCGGTTGCCGTCTATATCTCTTACGCCTTCGCCTCTATCGGGTGAATCGCCTTTGTCTTTTTTGCAGGAAAAGAGGAAAAGCATACACAGCAGCATAAATCCGGAGGAAATCATTTTAATGTGTTGCATCATTGATTGTTTTATTGTTGGTAATGGATGTATTTTTTGTCATTTTGCCTAAGCATTGAGTTGAATACATTTTTTGCAGAACAAAAATGGGTTTAATCGAACTAGGAGGAAATACTCAATTTATAGTACTTCTATGCTGATCGTGAAACGGGAAAGGATAAAAGTGAGATGCCCACCGCTCACTTCTCACGAAAAAATACTCAATTTGCAGTACCCCCTTTTAACAATTAAAAGCTTTATTTACTTTTATCCCGGCATACATGACTACCATTTATCGTTATACGCCGATCCTTCTGCTGCTGCTTTTTTCCTTTGCCGGGAAAACGCAAACCCGCCTCATTGACAGCCTTAAGCAATATATATTCCAGGCAAAAAATGATGAGCAGAAAATTGAAGCCATTTATACGCTTTGTAACGAATACAAAAGCATAAACAGGGATACGCTTGACTATTATACCTTTTTAGCGAGGGAGCTTGCAGCCAATACCCATAATGAAAGATTAAAGCAAATGGCAGAGCTGGCTGTAGCCTGCGATTATGCCCGCTGGGGATGGGCAGACAGCGCTATTTTTACTGTTGATCCCCTTATTGCCGCCAATAAAGTTACCGATCCGCAACAAAGAGATATTTATTTTAAAGCCTCCCGGCTTAAAGCCATGACCTATGCCGGGCGGTCGCGCTACCAGGACGCGCTTACTATACTGTACAGGATTGTAAGCGAAGCTGAGGCGTATAAAGATTCAATTACGCTGGGCGAAAATCTCAATTCAATAGGATCTGTTGCGCTTGCCCGCAGCAATACGAGAGACGCTCTTATGTGGCTGTCGAGAGCGTTAGCAGCGTGTGGCAATGACAAGCGTTTCGATGGGATAAGAGCGGGTGTTTTTATAAATATGGCTGAAGCCTATCTTCAATCGGGTAAAACAGATGTGGCCGTAAGGTACAGTGAAAAAGGAGTAGCGCTTTTTAAAGAGGTTGAAAACCTTTCCAGTCTTGCCCTTGCTTTGCAAAAACAGTCTTCTGTTTTAATTGCCGCCGGAAAATTGGATGAGGCAGAGCAGTCATTGAAAGAAATGATCGCTTTGCGAAAAGAAGCCGGAGACGGCAATTTGTATGCGGATGACAATATCAGCCTGGCCGAGTTTTATTTACAGACCAACCAGGTTAAAAAGGCTATCCAGTTCTGTAAAAATGCCCTGCAGGTTGGAGACGTGCATGCTCCCCTTCCGGGGGATGAACAAAGTTATGCAAACGCCATAACTATAAGATTGGGTTATTACCAGGTGCTTGCCAGGTGTTACAAAATGCTTGAAGATAATAGTGAATACCAGCAAATGCTTGAACAGATCATCATAGCCAAGGATTCGCTCTATAAATACAACTCTGCACAGGCTATAGCCGAATTACAAACCCAATACGAAGTGCAGAAAAAGGAGAATACCATTATCCAGCAAAAGCTTGACATCACCAATAAAAACAACCGGTTTTATGCTTTGCTCGGCATTGCTTTTTTTGCTTTGGTGATCGCATGGATCATGTTTACCGGCTATCGTAAAAGGGAAAAGATCAGGCTGAACGCGATGCTCGAAAAAGAAAAAAGCCTTGTTGCACAATCCATTGCCAAAGCGGAAGAAAATGAACGGAAGCGCATAGCCGCCGATCTGCATGATAATCTTGGCGCTTATGCTGCCTCCATTGTTTCTAATCTCGACTTTATCGAACCCATAACGCACCATTCATCAGGAAGCGTGGCCGTACAGGAATTGCGCAATAATTCACAGGCCATCGTAGCCCAGCTGAATGATACGATATGGGCATTAAAGAAAGACGCGCTTTCCTTAACTGCCATCAGCGACCGCATTAAAACTTTTATACAACGCATACAAAACAGCTATCCTGCCATTACAATAAATGTTATGGAAAACATTGATAACGACAGGATGCTGAGTCCTTCTCATGCTTTCCATCTTTTTCGTATTGTGCAGGAAGCCATCAATAATGCGCTGAAACACAGCAAAGGGACAAAGGTTGATATCATTATTGAAAGCATAGCTTCCAACTGGAAAATTACGATTGCAGATAACGGAGCCGGGATAATGCAACGATCAAAAGACGGGAACGGGCTGGTCAATATGAAAGAAAGGGCTCAGGAAACAGGATGGAGCATAGACTGGCTATCCGAGCCGGGTAAGGGAACAAGCGTAATCATATCATCTACTACAAATTGATTATTGAAGGATAACCACACTATAACGAAATTGTGCATAATATGGAAAATAAGCCGGTAATAATAGCGCTTGCTGAAGATAACGCGATCAACAGGAATACTTTCCTGCAGAAGATAAATGTGCTGCACAACTATAAGCTGGCTTTTATAGCGAAAAACGGTAATGAGTGCCTTGAAGAATTAAAAGGATTGCCGTTCAACGCCTTGCCGGGTATAATATTCATGGATCTTGAAATGCCGGAAATGGATGGCATTCAAACGATATCCATAGCAAAAAGCCTGTACCCGCAAATCCATTTTATTGTGTTAACAGTGTTCGATGATGACGAAAAGATTTTCGATGCCATCAAAGCCGGCGCATCGGGATACCTGCTGAAACATGAAAGTGCAGCGGCATTAGAGGATGCGATGGTGAACGTTTTGCAGTATCACGGCGCCCCCATGAGCCCTGCTATTGCAAGAAAAGCGCTTCAGTTATTGAGCCGCTCCGTAACAGGCGTTGAAGCTAAAACAGAAACCAATTTACCGGCAGCCATTACCGAAAGGGAAAAAGAAATATTGCAGCAAATGGTGAACGGCTGGGATGCCAAACGCATTGCTTCCGCGCTGAACCTGAGTGTGCTGACGGTGCGCAAGCATATTGCCAATATATACGAAAAGCTGCACGTTAATTCCAAGGCCCAGGTGATCAGCCTGGCGCATAAGCATAACTGGGTGTAAGGCAGTTGAAATAAATACGCGGTTTCCTGTTCATCTATTATAAGACAGAAATAAAGTTGTCTTCCATTCCTGACAAGAATCATTTAATGAGCTGCCGGGGATCATTGCATCCTCTCCGTAAAATGAGTATGTTTGCCATTCATATACAATAAATATATTGAATCATGAAATTTCGCATTGAAACTCCCGGGCACCGTGCCAGCCCTTCTTTAAAAGAATTTGTCACCAAAAAGCTCAGTTCGCTGGACAAATATTATAAAGATATCCAGGAAATAGAAGTAACGCTGGTGAACGAAGTAAAAGGGAAAAATGAAGTAGTAGTCTGCACATTGAATATCCGTGTTCCGGGAAAGGATGAATATATAAAAACAAAATCCAACATTTTTGAAGATGCCGTTTTAAAAGCCCAGGAAGCGGCCAAAAGAAGGCTCCGCATCCGGAAAACGCAGCTACAATTAGCCCGGAAAAAGAAAACGCCCAACAGGAAGCTGATTTAAGATTTGAGATTTCAAATTTGAAATCTCAAATCTTAAATTATCAGGATAGCGGATTCAATCATTCATGTCTCTCTTCTCACCCTCCTCTCATATTTCACTTCTCTCCTATGCAATGAATCCCCTATCTTCGCAGCGAAAATTCCACCCGCATGCAACAAAAGTATAAACGCATTTTGCTTAAGCTATCCGGCGAATCACTGATCGGCACCAGCAATTTTGGATTGGACCCGGTTGTCTTGAAGCAATACGCACAGGAAATTAAAACCATCCACGATGCAGGCGTAGAAGTAGCTATAGTGATCGGGGGCGGTAATATTTACCGGGGAATGAATGAATCGGAAACAGGAATAGAAAGAGCGCATGGTGATTATATGGGCATGCTGGCAACCGTTATAAACGGCATGGCGCTACAGGCATCCATGGAAAAGGAAGGTTTATTTACCCGGTTGTTGAGCGCTATTAAAATGGAACAGATAGCAGAACCCTATATCCGCCGGAGAGCGATTCGCCACTTAGAGAAAAAGAGGATCGTTATTTTTGGCGCAGGCACAGGCAATCCCTATTTCACTACAGATACAGCCGGTTCTTTACGGGCAATAGAAATAAAAGCAGATGTGATTTTAAAGGGAACGAGAGTAGACGGCATATATAGCGCCGACCCGGAAAAAAATCCATCGGCTACCAAATACGAAACGATCAGCTTCAGGGAATGTATAGATAAAAACCTGAAGGTCATGGATATGACCGCTTTTACGCTTTGTATGGAAAACAAATTGCCTATTATTGTTTTTGATATGAACAAACCGGGTAATTTATTAAAAGTGGTAAATGGAGAGAAAGTCGGAACATTGGTAAAGTAACACCTCTCCCACCTCCCCGCAGTAGGAGGTTACCTACTCACAGCCTTGCTTTTCACCGCTTGATTACGAATGATACACTTTGTGAAACTTTGTGTCTCCGTGCCTTAGTTGGTTCATCAAATTTTCAAATTAACCTTAGCTGAACAAATATTCCACATCTTCTTCCGTAAGCGATTTCGCAAAGCCTTCTTCCGCCGAAATAAGATCTTCAGAAAGCTTCTTTTTCCGCTGCTGAAGGCGGATGATCTTCTCTTCGATGGTATTCTTACAGATCATTTTATAGGCAAATACATTCTTCGTTTGCCCGATACGATGCGTCCTGTTAATAGCCTGGTCTTCCACGGCTGTATTCCACCACGGGTCAAATAAAAACACATAATCGGCAGAAGTGAGCGTGAGTCCCGTATTGCCCGCTTTAAGGCTGATCAGGAATAAATTAACCCTGTTATGGGTCTCCTGGAAAGCATTAACCATAACGGCTCTTTGAGCAGGCGGCGTTTGTCCGTCAAAATGATAAAAATCAAATTTTCTCTCTTTACATTCTGCAGCTAATAAATGCAGCATTGAACTGAACTGGGAAAATACCAGCACTTTATGCCCCGGTAATATATTAGTCAGCTCCTCCATCAATACCTGCATCTTTATAGAGCCGGCACGTGCAAACACCGGGTCATCATTATGTAATAATACAGGGGAACTGCATACCTGCCGCAATTTTGTCATCGCCTGTAAAATAGAAAGCTTACTTTTTGCCAGCCCGCTCTTTTTTATTTCCAGGAAAATACTACTGCGTGTCTGTGCTAAGATGTCCTCATATACTTCCCTTTGCAATCCATTCATCTCACACCACATCACAGACTCCGTTTTCTCCGGTAAGTCTTGTGCAACCTGTTCTTTCGTACGGCGAAGAATAAACGGGGCAGTAAGCCTTTTTAATATAGCCGTTTTGTTTTCATCCTGGTGAATATCTATAGGATCGGCATATTCTCTTTTAAAAAATTCCCGGCTGCCAAATAATCCCGGCACAGCAAAATCAAGCTGCGTATACAGATCAAAAGTGTTGTTTACTACAGGCGTTCCGCTCAGGGCTAACCGGAAAACCGCTTTCAGCTTCATTACGGCCTGAGCGATCTGGGTTGCCGGGTTTTTAATATTATGGCTCTCATCTATAACAGCTACCCCGTAGGACTGTGCTACAATAAGTTCGGCATCATTGCGCATTGTGTGATAAGTAGTAATAATAACATGGGATTCAGGGTCTGTGAGTTGTGTTTTTTGCCGTGACTGACCGTGATACACCATGCTCTGCACACCGGGAGCAAACTGTTCCAATTCCTGCTGCCAGTTATAGACCAGCGAAGCCGGGCAAACAATGATGTGCTTAGATGCAGGATGCCTGTTTAAAACATACACAATTGCACAGATTGCCTGAAGGGTTTTACCGAGACCCATATCATCAGCCAGGCAGGCGCCGGCACCTATTTCATTGAGCAGCAGCATCCACTCAAATCCCTTTTGCTGGTAGCTTCTCAGTGTTGCATTAATACCCGTTGGAACAGGATATAAAGGCGCTGTATTTTCCTGCCAGTGTTTCCAGTTCTGCCACCAGCTGTCCCGAATGGCCAACCTCAGCCCGGATGTTTCTTCTGTAGCGCCCTGCCGCGCAACAGCCATCCAGCGAAGGACTTCAATTGTATTTTCTTTTATCTTACCATGTTTAACAATAGTTGCATATTCCGCCATCCATTCATCACTGAGTAACCCTAATGACCCGTCTTTCAATAAGACCGCCTTTTGCCCGGCAATTAACATTTTCTGCAAGTCCTTTATCGGGATCTTTTCTGTTCCAAACAGCAATTCCATTTCAAATAACAAGACATGATCATCCTCACGTACTAATTTCATACCTGTTTGGGCAACATGCGGGGAAAAGCGAAAGTGTCGCATCAAATCCATACCCGCTATTTCTATATCCTGCTGAAGCAGGCGATGATATACTTTTTGAAACCATTGTTTTTTCTGCGCTTCGGCAAAAGAAAGATAATAATAGCCATTACGCTGAGCGCTGAAATTCGGGTGAAGGCTAACCAGCATTTGAATAAATTGTGTTTCAGCTTCCCTGTTTCTTCTTATCACTTTTATTACGGCTTTCTCTTTCACTTCAAAACTTTCTTTCCATACCCCGTCAATTACATTTCCGTCATATAACCATTGCGGGGTCAGCATTAAAAAAGCATTATTCAGCTCGCTTAACATCAGCCGGTTAACCGGAACCGTTTCCAGCTCCTGTTTAGAGAAATGATTATTGCGGTTCACTTTATAATGTTCTTCCAGCGGAGCTATGATATGAATCGCAAAGAGGTCGGGAGCACGTTCATATTCCGCCCAATTTACCGATGCTAAATTTTCAAGTGTCAGGTAATCGGTATGCGACAGTATGAAATACTCATTTTTGCTTTCCAGTAAAAAATGGGTGCGATGAAATATTTCAACAGGATAACTGTTGTTGTGAATTTGCACATAAATTTGCAGGCGTAACTTTTCATCCGCTTTTATAACCTCAAAATACAACCCGGGTCTGAAGCTGCTAAAACTACACGGAGCAGTAAGTAATGACTTTCTGCCAGCCTGTGGCTTTTGATGATACCACTTTATCAATGAAAAATAAGGCTGAAACCGATCAAACATCCTGTGCCAATAGATAATATAATGCTTATCGGAAAAAGCAGGAAAAGCTTCTTCAGTCCTTCTCAGGGCATACGACTTTTTTATAACAACCCGGGCTTCCGACAAGGCTTCTTCGCAGGCGTCCATCAGGATATCTCTCACCGGCTTCGGGTAATCTCTGAAAGTTCTCCTTACTATTGTCCAGGTAAGGGGAGTGGTATCATATTTTATTTCAGCAGCTTTTTTCTCAATACTCAGCAGGCTCATTGCAGGCTTACCGCCCGGAATCAACCGGGGAGCAAACAACACTACGGCACGTGGATTAGTTCCCATTTATTTACTTCAACACGAATATCTTAAAAACAGCAAATATAAATTAATGGAACAGGGAATAGGGGTATGTGTACAATAAAACAAGGTTAACATGACACTAATTTACAATTACCTTTGCTGAAAGAAAATTAAAGATTTTACCTGCTATGAATAGTGAAATAGCCAATATCCGGCACCAGTATGCCAAACAGGTGTTACTTGAATCCGGCGCTGAAACGGACCCCATGCGACAATTTGGAAAATGGTGGCAGGAAGCCGTTCATGCCGAAATTGACGAAGTAAACGCGATGACGCTGGCTACAGCCTCGCCCGATGGAACACCCTCAGCACGAATTGTTTTGCTGAAAGATTTTTCTGAAAAGGGATTTACCTTTTTTACCAACTATGAAAGTTATAAAGCGCAACAGATAGAGCGCAATCCTAAGGCCTGTCTTGTTTTTTTCTGGAAAGAGCTGGAAAGGCAGATAAGAATTACAGGATCAGTACAACGGGCAGAGGCCTCGGAAAGTAATTCGTACTTTAACATTCGTCCCGAAGACAGCCGGATCGGAGTGTATACATCACCCCAGAGCCGGGTAATAACAAGCCGGAGCTGGATAGATGAACAATTTGAAAAAAATAAAGAACTGTTATCCGGTAAAACCATTCAACGTCCCGACTATTGGGGAGGTTATATTGTTCACCCGGTTGTTATGGAGTTCTGGCAGGGCAGGCCAAGCAGGCTGCATGACAGGCTGAGATATACTTTACAGGACAACAATACCTGGAAACGGGAAAGGCTGGCGCCTTAACCACCACTTTCCGTTCCGGGTGTATATCTGAACTGCCCGTCAGCAATATAAGGACGGACCACTAACAGGACAGAAAGCAAATTCCGGCAGCCGGAATTTTATATTATTCCGCTTTTTTCTTCGCAGACTTTGCTTTTGCGGGTTTTGCCGGACGGCTCTTGCCAAACGAACCCTGTGCAATTTTTCCTTTCTTTGTTTTTTTATCTCCTCTTCCCATAGTATGATATTTTATAACTGATTATGTATTCCCGGTAGAAAAATAAAAAAGCAAGATACAACCGGTGCATCCTGCTTATAAAGTTCAAAAGCCGGAATTATAACTTAGATGATAATTCTTTACCAGCTTTAAAGCGGGCAACTTTTTTTGCTTTGATTTTAATAACAGCGCCGGTTTGAGGATTGCGTCCATTACGTGCAGCACGTTTAGAAACCGAAAAAGTACCGAAGCCAACAAGCGTTACTTTACCGCCGCCTTTCAGGGTTTTGGTAACAGCTTCAATAAAAGAATCCAATGCTTCATTAGCCTGGGTCTTTGTGATACCAGCATCGTCTGCAATCTTTGTGATTAATTCAGCTTTGTTCATGATAGAGCGTTTTTAGAATTTTTTTAAGAGAAACAAATATAGATGGTTTTTACATCCAACAAAATTTTTTTAATCTTTTTAAAAAATGTTATTCCCTTGCTGAATCCGCACGGGATAAGGATTATAAGAAACAGCACCCCGTCCCCAAAATAGGATACCATATAAAAAGCGAGCTCAAACCCTTGCCTGTACTATGTTTCACGACACAATAGCTGAAACGCTTATGTATTAAGGGTTTTAAGGGAATTTACA
Organism: Chitinophagaceae bacterium; assembly: GCA_023957155.1. Classification (GTDB taxonomy): domain Bacteria; phylum Bacteroidota; class Bacteroidia; order Chitinophagales; family Chitinophagaceae; genus Agriterribacter. The sequence goes on from JAMLHK010000004.1 coordinate 87,360, forward strand.
ATAAAAATCAATGCTCAAAATTGTTTTTAATTCTTTTCCACAATTAGTTCACAGGCGTATGAAATTCATGAAAGTAAGCAGGAACCTATTTTGCTTTGCAGGGCTTTTACAGAAAAGAAGCCGTGAGGCGGTTGCAGGTCGGATAACAAACCGATATAATCGTATTCGTGCTTCTTATGTCTTTATTTCCAGGTATACCGGGCAATGATCGCTGTGCTTAACATCCGGGAAAATATCTGCGTCCACCAATTGCCCCTTTAACTCTTCCGTTACATTAATATAATCAATGCGCCAGCCTTTGTTGTTTAACCGGACACTGGGGAAACGCTGGCTCCACCAACTGTAACGATGAGGTTCGGGATGAAAAAAGCGAAAGCTATCTACCCAGTGGCGGGCAAAAAACTGGTCCATCCACGCCCGTTCTTCAGGTAAAAAGCCCGAGGATTTCTTATTGCCCTTCGGATCATGAATATCAATTTCTTTGTGTGCAATATTATAATCCCCACATAAAATCAGCCGGGGATATTTTTTGCGGAGACTCTCCAGGTAACCAGAAAAATTATCCAGCCATTCATATTTAAAATCCTGCCTTTCCTGTCCGCTTGTACCGGAAGGAAAATAGGCATTGATCAACCGGATATCTTTAAAATCGAGTTGCAAAATCCTGCCTTCATCATCACTCACCTTATGCCCGGTTCCACATTCCCAATGATCTGGTTTTATACGGGTGAATACAGCCACCCCGCTATACCCTTTTTTTTGCGCACTAAACCAGTAATCATAATAGCCCAGCTCGTTAAAGAGGGTATGATCCACGTCTTCTTTCAATGACTTGGTTTCCTGTACACAAATAACGTCTGCCGGGTTGGTTTTCAACCAGTCTAAAAAACCTTTCTTAATAGCAGCACGAATTCCGTTAACATTATAAGAAATAATACGCATGACCACTTACAATTAAATAATAAAAGTACTATCATCATACCAACCGGGGTTTACCCGTTGAAGCACCACACAGCTTTCACATAAGATCGCAGAAAATTAAAATACCATGCTTTATACTAAACATCACGCCACAGCATCACCCATGAACGTCATGTTTACGGTCATTCATAAGCCGGGAGCAGGGCGGCGGCCTAACGGTAAGTTCACCCCGGCGCTCAGGATCATTTCATAAGTGCCGAAAGCATGCTTTGCCGTGCCTTCATAAATCTTGAGATTGGAATAACGGGCATAATCGAACTTATTGGCATATTCGATAAATGCGTAATTAAAAAGGCTCACCTTTATCGTTCCTTCTAACCCGGTATTCCAGCCTCCCAATTGGAAATGAGGCTTATTGGGCTTTCCAAAAAAGCTATTTTCCACATGCGGTATAACAGGGCCAATCCCAACTTTTCCTAACAACTGTATTTTTAACCTGCCGTCTCTCGTTGAATAAAAATCATATCTTCTCACCAGGTTAAACAACAAAAAATTTGCACCATTATTCAGGTAATAATAAAATCCATTGTCTTTTGAAAATTGTACTGTCGTATCCACAATCCTTCCATTGAGCTTCCCGGTGATTTTTGCGTCCTGCCCGTCCTGAAAAATAAATTTGGTATGGTCAAAGTTAATCTCAAATCCCCATCCTCCCCAGCCGGTTGACGGACTTAAAAAATAGCCAAGCCTGTAATTATACTGGGGTATAGTTAACCCCTTCTTCAGAATCTGATGATCCCATCCAACCCGGTCATGTCCTTTAATACGCTTAAAAGTATAATCATTTCCTAACCCCGGCTGCCGGACTTTGACATTACTCCGAGAATACCACTCGGTATTATACCCCCATGAAAAATACAATTCAGCGCCGGTATGTTTTTTTTGATTTTGTGCAAAAACGAAGGAACCTGAAAAAAGAAATCCAATAAGAAATAAACACGACACCCGTTTTTTACTATTCATATCTTAACCCGATTAAAACAATTTTTCTCATGAAAAAAAGTAAGCCCTATCCATTGGGGTGCAAAATTAAGATAACCGGGCTAAAGCTATTCTTCTATTTTTGGTTACCCGTCTTTTTCTCAACAGAATGTAAATATGCAGCAAGTTGTTCTATCTGATCCGTATTGATATAATCCACCTGCATCTTCATAAATACCTGCCAGGTGTGCAAATTATCAGGACAACCCCAGAAACGGATCCGTTTATTCAACGCATGCACCTGTTTAATAACAGCATCCAGTTTCTTTCTTTCTTCAACCGGGATCGCTCCTTTTCCATTCCAGGATGAATACTTTCTGAAATTATCACTGAACATGCCTATACGGGCGATGTGTTGTATATGAGCGGGATTATTAATATTTCCATCAAAGTAAATATAAGCAGGATATGCATCAAAATCAGAAGCCGGCGGCTGGTTACCCGTGATAACAAATTGCACGGCAGCAGTCTTTGTGAGTAAAGGGTATTTTTCAATAACAGCCATAACCCGCTTCAACGTGGAAACCGCTTCGGTTTTAAGATCTATAAGTAAAATTACTTTCCGGGTTGTATCCTTTTGCTCCTGTAATGCTTTGTTCAGCGGCTGTATATAATCCTTTTCAAAAAACAGGGGCTTTGAAAAAATATCACGGTGATTGTGTCCCACGTACAGGGTATCACGATCCAAAATCACATCTGCTTCAATAGATCCGAAACCCAGGTTATAGGCCTGTATAAAGGGAAGATTATGTTCATAATCATTATGCGCATGTCCATTTGACACGGCATAAGAAAGGGACTGGCTATATCCCGCATGAAACGAAAAAATAACAAGCCAGTATAAGAGGTAATGCTTCTTCCTGAAAAGTTTTATGCTCATTGGTTACCGTTGTGGACCGTTTATATAAACCACAGTTAAAGTTAAATATATAAAAGATTGTGCAGGTTGGCCGCTGAAAGTATACCAGCTATACCGCAAATAAACCATTTGTCCATTATCTTAAAAATTAATAATATATTTAATATGTCTTCAAAATCCGGTACTGTACCGGGTTTGAGCAAATTCCAGCAAACTATTTACTACCGACTACTAAAATAAAAATGGTACTATGTATTGCATAGTATTAAATGATTATTTACCTTTGTTCCGGATAACAGCAAAATAACCGCCATTAGCTGACCGGGGTTACAGAATAGGCAAAACGTAAACAGATGACGGTAAAGACCGGTAAAACAAATTATTTAACGTCCGGCTTTTTATACCAATCAAAAAAGCAGGAAAAATTGCTGAGAATATGAATATCGAGAACACGCAAAGTCAGATGAGGAAAGGAGTGCTCGAATTTTGTATCCTGTCTATAATCAAACGGGGGGAAGTGTATCCGAGTGATATTATAGAGGAAATGAAAAGAGCCAACCTCAATATCCTGGAGGGAACACTTTATCCCTTATTGACCAGGCTAAAAAATGCAGACCTCCTCACTTACCGCTGGGTAGAAAGTACGGGAGGACCTCCCAGGAAATATTTTTCACTAACCGAAAAGGGGGCGGGGTTTTATGATGAACTCCAGGCAACATGGAATGAGCTGGCAAATGCAGTACATGCGCTGACACAAAATGAGCAGGCGATTTCAACGAACTCCAACAACTTCAACCAATAAAAATTGAACTGATCATGAAAAAGGTAATCAATATAAATTTTCAGGGAAGGGTAATACCCATTGAAGAAACCGCCTATGAGGTGTTGAAGCAGTACGTGGAAAGCCTGCGCCGCTATTTCGCCAATGAAGAGGGAAAGGATGAGATCATCAACGATATTGAGAATCGCATAGCCGAATTATTTGATGAGAAGCTAAAAAAAGGAGCGCCATGTATCAGTGATGACAATGTATATGCAGTAATGGACAGCATGGGCAGACCGGAAGATTTTGAGCAGGAGGAAACAGCATACAGTACAGGCAAAACGACAGGCCCGGATACCGGTAAGGTTAATTCATCACAGGCATCTGACACCGGTACTCCCCCACGCAGACTCTTCCGCGCGGAAAACGATAAAGTACTGGGCGGGGTATGCGCCGGCATAGCCAATTATCTGAAGGTTGACCCGGCCATAGTGCGCATCATATTTGCCCTGATCGCTTTTGGAGGATTTGGCTTCGGGTTCCTGCTGTACATTATCTTATGGATCATATTACCGTCAAAGCCGTTGCGTTCTAATGGACGCAAACGGCTTTACCGCGATCCGGATAATAAAATGATCGGTGGTGTGGCCGGCGGGCTGGCTGCTTACTTTAATATAGATACATGGATCCCCCGGCTGGTCTTCCTGCTGCCTTTCCTGATAAGCCTGTTACCCAATATATTCAGTGGTTTCTGGTGGCACTGGAGAGGTCCCCTGGTTGCTTTCGGCGGCTTAGGCGGTACGTTCTTTATAGCATACATCATTCTCTGGATCGTTCTACCCCGTGCAGTAACCGCCAGCGAAAAATTAGAAATGCGTGGTGAAAAGATTGACCTGGAAAGTATCAAGAATACCGTGCAGGAAGAGCTGCAGAACATAAAAGGACGTGGAGAAAAGCTGGGTGCCGAGCTGAAAGAAAAATCCAAAGAAATGGGGCAGGAAATCAGTAATGCCCTTCATCAGAAAACACAGGCTTTTGCAGCTGAAGCAGGTCCCTTTGCCAAAAAAGCCGGTACCGGTATTGGCAACGCCATCGGGGTACTGTTCAAAGCTTTCTTCCTGTTCATTGCCGGCATAGTAGCCTTTGCCCTGCTCCTTGCCTTAATTGCACTGTTATATAGCGGTATAGGAATATATCCCCTGAAGAATTTCCTGCTGGAAGGATTGTGGGAAAACTTCCTGGTATGGAGTGTGCTTACGATGTTTATCGGTGTTCCCATTATTGCTTTTATCGTATGGATCACCAGGCGTATGATGCGGATAAAATCAGGGAACCCCTACTTAGGCTATACTTTTGGGAGCCTTTGGATCATCGGGCTGATCAGCCTGTTTGTTCTTATTGGTATGGTCACCCGGAATTTCAGATCAAACACAAACATTACGCAACAGGTTGATATAACACAGCCTTCTACCGGAAACCTGGTCATAAAAGTATCCGACAACAAGATTAAATATTACAGCAGCGAATGGTTCGACTGGGATTTCCCTTTATTATCCATGAATAAAGACAGTATGCTGCTCAATACCGTACAGGTTAAAGTGATTAAGAGCAGCGACTCTTCTTATCATATTCAGACCGTAAAGCTATCCAGGGGCAACACTCCGGCAATAGCAGAAAAAAATGCGGCAAACATTCCCTTCCCCGTAGATCAGAATGACAGCCTGGTTATCTTACCCCGGGGATTTCCCATAACCAATAAGGATAAGTTCCGTAACCAAAAGGTAATGTTAATCGTTGAAGTACCCGTGGGAAAAAAAATAATGATGGATAAAAGTGTAAACTGGTTCGACTGGTTTGATATTGAAGTTGGCCGGAAAAGAAGATGGAATACTGACTGGAATGAAAGATGGGACAATGCTTATTCCTGGAGAAGTAACGTACAATATATTATGACAACCGAAGGGCTTGAACGAACAGATAAGAAAGATGAGGATAAAATAAATCTTAAAGGCGGGAAATTAAAATTGAAGGCAAATAAAAATGAGGTGGAACTGGAATTTGACGGAGCAACAGACGGGGAAACCGGTATCCACCTTAACAGCCGGAAAAAAGATTCCTTCCTCATTGAAAAAGGGAAAAAACCGGCTCCTCCAAAGACCCCGGCGTTACCCCCTGCCCCCGTCCGGGAAAGAAAGGCTTCCGTTCCTGACAATAACGGAAAGGAGGAAAATGTAGTTAAAGCAGGAACGACAGAAGATTTACACAGCCCTTTCCGTTTTCTTTCCAGCCGGTAGTCAACACTTCCTCCGGAGATCATTCAAAGAGAAGGCTGAAGTTTACACCAATTGCCCCACAAGATTATATTGGGGTGTATTTCAATTTTTCGCAAAAAATGGTAAGCGCCCCGGTTCGGGAGGACCTGCACAGTCCCTTTCTTTTCCTGTCGGGGAGTTGATCACCACCAGCGAAAGACTTGTTGTACGTCACATTAATGAAACTTATACAATAATAAGATGAAACATATTATTATTTTGGCACTTCTAATTTTAGTTACAACATTTTCTTTAGGACAAGGACTTGTAAAAATTGGCAATAAAGCACCAAAATACTACTTTAATAAAGTAGTAAATGCCCCTACAACTGACCTTGACATATCGGACCTAAAAGGTAAGCCAACAGTACTCGCATTTTGGGGAACATGGTGTGCACCTTGTATCCCGGAGATGATAAACTTAGCAAAACTTCAAAAACAATTTGGAGACAAAATTCAGATAATCGGAGTGTCAGACGACAACGAACAAAAGCTAAAGGCTTTTTTGCAAAAAAGACCCGGCAATATCTGGCTTGCATCTGACCCTTCAAATAATTTATGGAATATTTTCGACTTGCAGACTGCAGGACACGCTGTTTTAATTGACAAAAACAATTACGTTGTTGGTATTACCGAAACAGAAAAAATAGACAGTGCGGTAGTTAATAACTTAATTACTTCAAAGCAGCTTAACATATCGGAAGACAGAGGAACAAAACGGTTAGCTGAAAATCAAGACCCCGTAAAATTAGATAGTACCACACTCTATTCCTTTGTTTTGCAACCAGAATTAAAAGGAATTACCCCGATGATGAAACAGCCCCGAATGGGTCCATTCGGAAACAGGCGAATAACAATTATCAATCTTGTACCGGGCGTTATATTAAGAGAGGCTTATGATATCTCCATCCGTAAAAAAATAATATATCCGACAAGAGATGATAGTCTCAAAAGCAATCAAAACTCATATTGCATTGACTTTATTGTAGCAGAAAATAATAAAGCAGATTTAAAAACTCTTTTTCAAAAAGAGATTAACAACCATCTCCCCGTTAAAGGCGAGATACAAAAAAGAATGATCCCTTGTTATGTATTGAAATCCATCGAAGGAAAACGAATAACAATAAAGCAGTCAACAAAATCAGACAATAGTTTTTCTTTTAATGGCTTAGCGTTTAATGGTGTGGGTATTCCTATTCATACATTCATCAGTTATATTGAAAACGGGTTAAATTACCCCGTTTATGATGCTACAAGGCTGACAGGATACTACGACATAGAATTTTCAAAAAACAATATTGAACCTTTGCAATCAACTAAAGACAGCTTGGCAAAACTTGGGCTCGAGCTTGTGAAAGACCAAAAAGAGATGGATGTTCTTGTAATTTCAAGCAGATAAGTACAAGCTTACAACATGGAGATCGTTTCAATATAAAGGTTGAAGTTGAAACAAAGCTATCCTGTATGAAATACGGCAGGGTAGCCGTTTTTTAGCAAGGGCGGTATGTAGGAAAATTCCCCTGCAACCCGATACCTGCGACCCCGCACCTCACACCCAAACTAAAATAGCTATCCTTCCTGTATTTTTCGTACATTATGCTAAAATTAGCATTATGAACTTTATTATCCGTTTATTAGTAACCGCAGCCGTAGCCTACGGATTAGCCTATCTACTGAAAGGAATCCACATGGACAGCTATTGGACAGCCCTGGTATTTGCCCTGGTGCTGGGCATTGTAAACCTCATTATCCGTCCGCTGCTTGTTATCCTTACCATCCCGCTCACTATTATCACGCTGGGCCTTTTCCTTTTTGTAATTAACGCGCTTATGGTACTGCTGGCCGCTAAAGTGGTTAGTGGCATCAGTATAGACGGATTCTGGTGGGCATTGTTGTTCGGTTTGCTGCTTTCCGTTGTTTCCTCCCTGTTATTGAGCGGTAAAAACAACTAATACAGCAAAATACATGCTTCGGTAACATCATAATGTATGCAGGAATTACGTTTAGCATTAAACGTAAAGCTATAAAAAAGCATAACCGACATTTTGATAAACCGGCATATTTTAGAAAACCAACAGGTTCCTATATGCGTTTTGATCAAAAGAACTTTACGCCGGTCCAGTTAGAACAGTTTTACAGATCTCTCCTGCTCCCACGCATGACAGAGGAAAAAATGCTATTGCTGTTACGGCAGGGCAAAGTAAGTAAATGGTTCAGCGGCATAGGACAGGAAGCTATTGCCGTTGGAGCTACTCTGGCAATGGACGATGACGAGTGGATCATGCCCCTGCACCGTAACCTGGGTGTATTTACTACCCGTAATATGCCGCTGGCTAAACTTTTTATGCAATGGCAGGGGCAAAAAAACGGTTATAGCAATGGCAGGGAGAGAAGTTTTCATTTTGGCAGCAGGGAACATCACATTTGCGGTATGATCTCTCACCTGGGATCGCAGTTATCCGTAGCAGATGGCGTGGCATTATCTTACCGGTTGGGAGAAAAAAACAAAACGGTCCTTGCCTTTTGCGGGGAAGGCGCCACCAGCGAGGGTGACTTTCACGAAGCATTGAATATTGCAGCGGTATGGGATTTGCCCGTTATCTTCCTGGTAGAGAACAACGGCTATGGATTAAGCACACCGGTAGAAGAACAATTCAGGTGCGATAGCATTGCCGACAAAGCAAAAGGCTATGGCATCGAAGGTGTACAGATAGACGGGAATAATATTTTAACGGTATACGATACCATCAGGGGAGTGAGAGAATATTGCCTCAATCACAAAAAACCCTACTTAGTAGAATGTATGACCTTCCGTATGCGCGGTCATGAAGAAGCAAGCGGCACAAAATATATACCGGAAGAATTGTTCGCTGCCTGGAAACCCAAAGACCCCGTACTCAATTTTGAGCAATGGCTGCTACAGCAAAATATTTTAACCACCACCGACATTGAAAGTATCAAAACAGAGTTCAAAAACCATATAGATACTGAAATAGAAAAAGGGCTGATCCCTGCAAAAATCACTGTATCTGCACAGGAAGAGCTGGATGCCGTATATGCCGAACAAATTACATTCGGGGGTTTCACCACGGCGATTACAGATAATGACGCCGCACTCGAACAGGGTCGTTTTACCGTACGGGAAAAGCGGTTTGTTGATGCCATATCCGAAGGTATCTATCAAAGTATGCTCACACATAATAACCTGGTCGTCATGGGACAGGACATTGCAGAATATGGCGGCGTATTTAAAGTAACCGAGGGCCTCCTGAATAAATTCGGGAAAAACAGGGTACGCAATACCCCATTATGTGAAAGCGGCATAATCGGTACCGCATTGGGATTGAGCATTGAAGGATATAAAAGCCTGGTAGAAATGCAATTTGCCGACTTTGTAACGGTAGGATTTAACCAGATCGTCAATAATCTGGCCAAAATACATTATCGCTGGGGACAGAATGCCGATGTGGTAATCCGTATGCCCACAGGTGCCGGTGTGAGCGCAGGTCCATTTCATTCCCAAAGCAATGAAGCCTGGTTTGTACATACCCCCGGGCTAAAAGTAGTGTATCCTTCTAATCCGATGGATGCAAAAGGATTACTGATAGCCGCCGTGAATGATCTCAACCCCGTGATGTTTTTTGAACATAAAGCCTTGTACCGGAGCATCAGCGGTCCCGTACCGGAAGAGCACTATGAAATACCCATCGGTAAAGCCCGCCGGGTTGAAGAGGGCGAGGACATTTCCATCATAACTTACGGAGCAGGCGTACACTGGGCACTGGGATATGCTGCCCAGCATACCGATACATCATTTGATATTCTTGATCTCCGAAGCCTGTTGCCCTTAGACTATGATGCTATCCGCGATTCCGTTTCCCGCACCGGCAGAATACTTGTCTTGCATGAAGATACTTTAATGGGTGGTATAGGAGCAGAGATCAGCGCCTGGATACAGGAAAACTGTTTTTCCCTGTTGGATGCCCCGGTTATGCGCTGTGCTTCACTGAATACGCCCGTACCTTTTAATACCGACCTGGAAAAGAACTTTCTTGCCAAATCCCGCCTGCACGAATATATTCAGCGGCTGATACATTATTAACATAACACGGGGAAATATCGAAGATAAAATATTCTTAAAGGAAAGCGCTCCGGCTAATGTGCTTCCAGCCAGTTTTCCCCTTCTCCCACTTCCGCAACAATAGGTACATGATTAGGCAGTGTCAACGCCGTTTGCATACCTTCAATGATCATGGCCTTTAATTCCTCCACTTCTTCCTTAAAGGCATCAAAGATCAGCTCATCATGCACCTGCAGGATCATTCTGCTTCTCATCTTAGCCTTATGAATGGCATTATGCACTTTTTGCATAGCCAGCTTAATCATATCCGCCGCGGTTCCCTGGATAGGTGAATTAATGGCATTTCGTTCGGCAAATCCCCGCACCGTAAAGTTTGCAGAATTGATATCTCTCAGCCAGCGTTTACGTCCCATCAGGGTTTGCACATAACCATGATCCCGTGCAAACTGTATGGTATCTTCCATATAACGGCTGATACCGGAAAATTCTCTCTTATAATTATCAATAATTTCTTTCGCTTCCGTGCGGCTGATCCCCAGATTATCTGCCAGTCCAAACGCACCCTGCCCGTATATGATCCCGAAGTTTACGCTTTTGGCTTTATAACGCTGCTCTTTGGTAACAGCGTGTTCTTCCACATTATATACTTTAGCTGCTGTTGCCGCATGAATATCTTTACCATGGCAGAATGCATCACACATCGCAGGGTCACCGCTAATAGCAGCCACAATCCGCAGTTCAATCTGTGAGTAATCGGCAGAAAGCAGGATATGCTGATCATCCCGCGGTATAAACGCTTTCCTGATCTCCCGTCCCCTTGCTGTTCTAACCGGTATATTCTGTAAATTAGGATTATTACTTGCCAGTCTGCCGGTAACGGCTACAGCCTGGGCATATGTGGTATGTACCCTGCCGGTTTTCCGGTTGACCAGTTGTGGCAAAGTATCTACATACGTTGATTTCAGCTTGGTCAGCTCACGATACGCCAGGATATCTTCTACAATCTTATTATTTTGCGAAAGCTTCAGCAATACGTCCTCACCTGTGGCATATTGCCCGGTCTTAGTTTTTTTTGCTTTGGGATCTAACTGCAGCTTGTCAAAAAGCACTTCCCCCAGTTGCTTAGGCGATGCCAGGTTAAAACGTACACCGGCCTGGCGATAGACATTTTCTTCCGACTGCTTCGCTTCCTTTTCCAGTTCAGCCGCATAGAGATTTAAAAACCGGGTATCAATTTTTACCCCTTCAAATTCCATAGCTGCCAATACCTTCACCAAAGGATTTTCAACTTCATAAAAAACCTTTTCCACTTCCTTCGCTTTCAACTCCGGCTCCAATACCAGCTTCAATTGCAGGGTGATATCGGCATCTTCTGCTGCATAATCCTTTATCTTCTCCAGCTCAACATCCCGCATATTACCCTGCTGCTTACCTTTCTTACCAATCAGCTCCTCAATAGGAACGGGTTCATAACCCAGGTACTGGGCACTCAACACGTCCATGCTCCTTTTCCCATCCGGGTCAATCACATAATGAGCCAGCATCGTATCAAACAAAGCACCTTCTATGGTTATTCCATACCACGTTAACACCAGCATATCGAACTTTATGTTCTGCCCTATCCAGGTTATATCCTTCTTAGAAAACAATGGCCGGAATTCATTAAGTATCTCCAGCGTTTTTTCCCTGTCAGGTGGAAGGGGGATATAATAGGCTTCCCCCGGTTTCCATGCAAAGCTCATTCCTACAAGCTCCGTATCATTTGCGTCTAATCCCGTTGTTTCCGTATCAAAACATATTTCACGCTGTAGCAGCATTTTATTCAGTAAATCCCGGAAAGCGTGTTTCTGCGTTACGGCAGTATAGGAATGAGGGGTATTATGAATGTTTTTCCCTTCGGGCAGCATACCGGGAGGGTCTGTCTCTTCTTCTTTAGATTTTTTTTCAGGAAGCCTGCTTTCAAATACTTCCTTCCCGGTTGCGAACATGTCTGTCTGCACCACTCCCCCGGAAGCTTTCTCACTACCTTTCCGGGCAACAACAGGCAGGGTTTCTCCCAAAACCCGTTGTGCTATACTACGAAACTCCAGCCCAGTAAATACTTCTTTCAGCAGTTCTTTGTTCCAGTCATCCAGCTTAAAATCCTCTTCGTGAAAAACAACCGGTACATCCGTTATTATCGTAGCCAGCTTCTTGCTCATCACAGCAGATTCTTTTCCGTTTCTTACTTTTTCGCCAAGCGCACCTTTTATGCTGTCTGCATGAGCTAAAATATTTTCCAGCGTTCCATATTCAGCCAGTAGTTTAGCGGCTGTTTTTTCACCTATCCCTGCAATACCCGGAATGTTATCTACTGCATCGCCCATCAGCCCCAGGATATCAATTACCTGGTCTGTTGTTTTTACATTCCATTTAGAACATACTTCCTCCGGCCCTAATATCTCGGCATTGCCGCCCTGATAACCCGGTTTATATATTTTAATTTTATCGCTAACCAGCTGGCCATAATCTTTATCCGGCGTTACCATATATACTTCATAGCCCGCCTTTGCCGCCTGGATACTTAATGTACCGATGATATCATCCGCTTCATATCCATCCAGCTCAATCACCGGGATATTGAACCCCTGTATAATGTGTTTAATATCGGGTAAAGCGCTAAGCAGATCTTCGGGAGCTTCCTGGCGATTGGCTTTGTAATCCGCAAAATCAATATGCCTTTCTGTGGGGGCGTGGGTATCAAAACATACGGCCATGTGTGATGGCTTTTGACTGTTGATCAGCTCCACCAGCGTATTGGTAAACCCAAACTGAGCATTGGTATTTCGCCCCTTTGATGTAATTCGCGGATTACGGATCAACGCATAATAGGCGCGAAAAACCAGCGCCATGGCATCTAAAAGAAATAACCTTTTACTCATCCCGCTAAGGTAAATGTTTTGGATTTGACATTTGCCTGTTTTGTTGAAGAACAAATCACCGGCATTTTATGCGATGCATTTTGGAGCTGCTTCCCGATGCTGCACCTTTGCTTAAAACCGTGTTCCTAAAAAATGAGGAAGCATTTTGCGCCAGGTAGGCCAATCGTGTGTAATGTCTTCACCCCATATATCCAATTCGTGTGGAATACCTTTTACAGAAAGCACATCCGAAAAACGCCTGTTAGCCTGGGGATCTTCATAAGCGCCACTGCCGGTAGCTATGATGATGTTCCCTTCTCTGATTCTGCTGAGATACCAGTCATCGGCAAGATTGGGTATATAATGCATCGGGGAATTGTAATACACCTGCTCATCGTAGTATCCATGCGTGTATTCTGTTAAATCGTAAACGCCACTCATGGCAATCGTTCCGTTAATCAGATCCGGGCGCTTCAGAAACAGGTTCATGGAATGCAGGGCTCCAAAAGAAGCGCCGCTTATAATTACCGGCGTTTCCCAGGAAGTATGATTTTTGATAAACGGGATCACTTCATTAAACACGTATTCATTGAACTGGTTGTGACGTATCGCTTTATGCGCCCCCTCCATGTTCCTGTTCATCCAGCTTTCATTATTAATACTATTAATGGAGAATACTTTTATCTTTCCTTCATCTATAAAAGGAGCAATAGCATCTATGAGCTGAAAACGTTCATACTCCAGGAAATCGGCAGCGGCGGTAGGTACCAGTAATAATGCCAACCCGTAATGACCATAAGTAGCAACAGGCATCTCCTTACCGAGTGCATGGCTGTACCATGAAGTGAGTTCTCTCTTCATACGTATAATATTATGTTTGCGCTCACACGTATCCCTTTAAAACAGATTCATCATTCAGGGATCTATTCCAGCACGCCTTCTTTAATTTCCGTCCACAGATCCCGGTAACATTGTGCCGCATAACCCGAGTGTGCAAAAGTCTCAATGGGCGCTTTGTATATGCCCATTTTTTCTACATCAGATAAATAAGGTATATAGTTTTCAAAAAATCTTTTATCCTTATATAAAGTCTCCATGATCTCGTTGTGCATGTTCTTTCTCAGGTCAGCCATAGTGAAAAAACACATCATCTTTAACAGGTCAATATTCTTTTCTTTAAAATAATCTTTAACCATATTATATGTGCGAATGGAAAGCGTGGTCGGTATCACCGGCATCAATACGATATCTGCTGCATTAAAAATATTTTCAGACAGTACGGAAAAACCGGGCGGACAGTCTATAAAAATAAAATCATACAGCTTGTCAAGCGGCTGAAGTATAGATTTAAGCCGCTTCTTTGAAGACCGCATTTCTTCCGAAATCACATCAAAGCTTTTAGCAGACAGATCAGCGGGGATAATATCTAAGTTTTCAAAATTTGTAGCCTGGATCGCTTCTTCCAGATCGGCATCTTTTTCTATCAGTTTTTTTATGCCTCCTTTATATTTCGGCTTCGACTGATAATAGAAACTGGCAGATCCCTGGGGATCAATGTCCCAAAGCAGCGTTTTATAACCATCCTGAGCGGCTAAATACGCAAAATTTACACAGGAAGCTGTTTTGCCAACACCTCCCTTGAGATTATATAGTGCAATAGTAACCATACAATAAATATATCATTTTTCTGCTATTGAAGGAAGCCTGTGCTATATTTCCTGGAGTGCACCTGCCCGGAAACCCTTGCATAACCGGCATATTGATCGTTTGCACCGCCTTAAGATGATCATGCCTGCCGCATCTGATCCAGTTTCTTCTGCATGGCGAACATTTCGTCCCGCAATCTTGCCGCTTCCATAAAATCAAGATCCTTTGCTGCTTTCTCCATCTGTTTCCTGATTTTTAAAATCGCCTTCTCCATCTGTGGAATAGTATTATAGGTTTCCTGGTCTTCTGCCGCCGGGGTCACCAATTCCCCATCCGGTACAACGGCATAGGGATTAGTGGTATCATATCCTTTTATATCCAGTACCGAGGTTTGTGCAAACACCTGCTCTTTTGATTTTTTCACTGTAGACGGCGTGATATGATGTTCGATATTATAGGTAATCTGCTTTTCCCGCCTGCGATTGGTTTCGTCAATAGTGCGTTGCATACTTTCCGTCATCTTATCTGCATAAAAGATGACTAATCCGTCAGCATTTCTTGCAGCACGTCCTGCAGTCTGGGTTAACGACTTCTCGTTACGTAAAAAACCTTCTTTATCCGCATCCAGAATGGCTACCAGAGATACTTCAGGGAGGTCCAGCCCCTCCCTCAGCAGGTTAACGCCTACCAATACATCAATCTCGCCAAGCCGGAGCTGCCGTAATATCTCCACGCGATCCAGGGTATCTACCTCGCTATGTATGTATTTTGATTTAACATGAATACGTTGCAGGTACTTATCCATCTCTTCCGCCATACGTTTGGTCAGGGTGGTTACCAGTACCCGGTCGCCCTTCGTTACTCTCTTGTCTATTTCATCCAGCAGATCATCAATCTGGTTCACACTGGGCCGCACATCAATTGGCGGGTCAAGTAATCCTGTCGGCCGAACGATCTGTTCTACCACTACTCCCCCCGTTTTTTCCAGTTCATAATCCCCGGGAGTGGCGGATACATAAATCGTCTGGTTCAGCATGGATTCAAACTCGTTAAAATTCAACGGACGGTTATCCAGCGCAGAGGGCAGGCGGAACCCGTAGTCAACCAGCACTAATTTCCTGCTCCTGTCACCACCATACATACCGCTGACCTGGGGGATGGTTTGATGGCTTTCATCAATCACACACAAAAAATCATCCGGAAAATAGTCCAATAAGCAGAATGGCCGTGAGCCGGGGTCCCTCCGGTCAAAAAACCGGGAGTAATTCTCCACCCCGTTACAATAACCTAACTCGCGGATCATTTCTATGTCATAATTTACTCTTTCACTCAGGCGCTGCGCTTCTATGTACTTCCCCTCTTTTTTAAAATATTCTACCTGCCGGGTCATTTCATCCTGTATTTCATACAATACCTGCTGTAACTGGTCTTTTGGTGCGAGGTATAAATTAGCCGGGAAGATGGCTGCATTTTCCACAACACTGACCCGTTTTCCACTGCTGATTTCCAATGTTTCTATTGTTTCTATCTCATCCCCAAAAAAGCTGATGCGATAGCCATAGTCCATATAAGGCAGGTTAATATCAACCGTGTCTCCTTTCACCCTGAAATTTCCCCGGTTAAAATCACCCTGGCTGCGGCTGTACAATGCATTAACCAGGGCATGTAAAAAACCCTGCCTGCTGATCACCTGTCCCTTATGGATACGGATGATCCCTTTAGAAAACTCAACAGGGTTACCAATGCCATAAATGCAGCTTACAGAAGCAACTATGATCACATCACGCCTTCCGCTCAGCAGTTGTGCCGTAGCCTGCAGGCGCAGCTTATCTAATTCCTCGTTTATGGAAAGATCTTTTTCAATATAGGTATCACTCACCGGCATATACGCTTCGGGCTGATAGTAGTCGTAATAGGAAACAAAGTAGCCCACGGCGTTTTCGGGGAAAAACTGTTTAAACTCACCATACAGCTGGGCAACCAGGGTTTTATTATGGGTAAGAACCAATGTGGGGCGCTGCACATTCTGTATCACATTAGCCATCGTAAACGTTTTACCCGATCCGGTAACGCCGAGTAAAACCTGCCGGGATTCTCCCTCCAGGATACCCTCCGTTAACTGACGAATGGCTTCCGGCTGATCACCGGCCGGCTGATAGGATGAATGTAAGTTAAAAGACATTGTATTTTATTCAGCGGACAGGCTGATAATTTTCGCCGTATCCTCAGTCTTCAGATAAAAGTTTTCAAATCCGTTCTCAAATATTTCATTCAGGTATTTCATGGAGAAAGGTAATAATTGCTCCACCCCTTCGTCTGGCGTGATCGCTTTAAGCTGATCAATACCGTGCTCTTTCTTATAATCCCGCATGCCCAATTGAAAAGAAGCGATCTCCGCAGATTTATTCAAATAAGCATTATGGGTTATTACTTCCTGCTCTGCCTTAAATGCATCGCTGAATTCGGAAGAATCCTCATCCATATCATATTGCAGCACATCCTTTACATCAAACCGTTTTGCCTGTGTCATCAGGTAGTCCTCCAGCCCGGCCGCTTCATCCAATAGCGGCGACCCTAAATCCGTTCCTTCTTCATCATCACTACCTAAAGCGGCGTTGTCAATAACATCAACACCCAGGGATACCAGCTTAAGCAACAAATGGTATTGTTTATCTGTCAGTTCTATTTTTTGCATATTTATTCCCGTTGAAATGTCCATCACTTTAAAGGATTAAAGGTACGATGAAGTAAACTGACTATGCAACTGCAATCATGATTCACCTGAATTTTACCCACACATACTCGTCTGTAATATGATCATTTTTAATAACAGATTTTTTTTGTACGGATTCCAGGTGAAAGCTATTCTTCTCTAAAACCCTCATGGAAGCTTTATTATATTCAAAAACCCGGGCATAAATACGAATGAGCTGAGGAAAAGCGGTAAAGGCATATTCCAGCATTTGGCGTACCGCATCCGTTGCAATACCCCTGCCCCAATAAGGCTCTCCTATCCAATAGCCTAACTCTGCGCTTATCCGTGCAATATCTTCCTGTATTTCTATTCCTATGCTCCCCACGAGCTGCCCCTCCCATTCAATGGCTAAAATTTGTGACGGATCCTGCTTCCTGCAATATTTTATAAAAACTCTGGCGTGCTGAAGTTTATAAGGATGTGGCAGCCGGTCTCTTACATTGTTCCATATTTTAATATTATTTGCTAACCCGGCTAACAGGAACCGATCTTCTCTTTGCCAGGAACGTAAGGTAACCAGCATAAGCGCATCATTTTATAACTTTCGTTTTACATAACTACTGTAATCAGGTACTATGGCTTCATACACCTGGTGCATAAGAGGTGAGGTCATTAAAAAATCTGAACTGGTTCTGTTGCTTGCTGCAGGAATATTCCAAACCACAGCCAGGCGAAGTAATGCTTTTACATCCGGATCATGAGGTTGCGCTTCCATGGGATCCCAGAAAAAGATCAATACATCAATTTCCCCGGTGGCAATCATAGCGCCGATCTGCTGGTCACCACCTAATGGCCCGCTCAGTAGTTTTTTTACGGGACGGTCAAGCTTTTCTTCAAGCAGCTTTCCCGTAGTACCTGTGGCTATCAGTTCATGCCGTGCCAGTACGGACTTATTAAACTCTGCCCATTCCAAAAGATCCCCTTTTTTATTATCATGCGCTACTAATGCGATACGTTTTCGTGCACTTAAATTACGGGATACTGTCATATATGCTGTTTTATATAGAAAAGTAAAGTCCGGTCAGCAAAAGAGCGGGGCCAGCTCCGCTTATGCCTTGCAATAATAAGTTATATTTTTTATCGGGCGGAAGATTAACTACAGGTTGAAAAAAAGCCGTTGAAAATTAAATTTCAACGGCCAACCCTGACTAATCCACCCATTATGGAATAATTTCACTATTTATGCTGATTGCAATTCTTTGATTTTTTCCCTGATCTTAGCCTCTATTTCATTTGAAAGCTCAGGATTATCTATCAGCAATTGCTTTACCGCATCTCTGCCCTGCCCAAGCCTGTCCGAATTATAGCTATACCAGCTCCCGCTTTTTTGTATGATGTTCATTTCAACTCCCATATCAATAATCTCCCCCGATTTTGAAATGCCCGCTCCATATACAATATCAAACTCTGCCGAGCGGAATGGAGGCGCTACCTTATTTTTCACCACCTTTACTTTAACCCGGTTACCTACGGCTTCGTCTCCATCTTTTATTTGTGCCATTCTCCTGATGTCTAACCTCACGGATGCATAAAACTTAAGCGCATTACCACCGGTAGTCGTTTCCGGGTTGCCAAACATCACCCCGATCTTTTCCCGCAGCTGGTTAATAAAAATACATACCGTATTCGTTTTGCTGATGGTTGCCGTTAATTTACGCAACGCCTGCGACATTAACCTGGCCTGTAATCCCATTTTACTATCTCCCATTTCCCCCTCCAACTCACTTTTGGGTACAAGAGCCGCAACGGAATCTATTACGACCACATCCAACGCCCCTGAAAGAATCAGGCGATCTGCAATTTCAAGGGCCTGCTCTCCATAATCCGGCTGTGAGATCAACAAATTATCTATATCAACACCTAACTTCCGGGCATAAGCGCTGTCAAAAGCATGTTCCGCATCAATAATCGCACATACTCCGCCTTTTTTCTGAGCTTCTGCTATTATATGTATGGCAATGGTCGTCTTACCTGTAGATTCCGGGCCATAAATTTCAATAACTCTCCCTTTAGGCACACCACCAACACCCAAAGCTGCATCTAATCCTATAGATCCCGTAGAGATCACTTCGATTTCCTGTACACCTTTTTCATTCATCATCATTACGCTGCCTTTACCGAAATCTTTTTCGATTTTATCCATGGTTAGCTTAAGCGCTTTTAATTTTTCATTCGACATAATGGTATAGGTTTTAATGTGCTCAAAATTAATTGTTGGATGTAAAGATAGCGATAAATTTATCAACACTAATAAATTTAGCAAAAAAACTAAAAAAATTATTTTAAGAATTTCAAGTCCCAGGTTACAAGGTGCAGGTTACAGGTTTCAAGTTGCAGGTTGTAAGATATAAGATACATGGAATTTCCCCTGAAACCTGCAACCTGGGACCTGAGACAACTACAGTGGTATACGTGCATAAAAAAAATACCCTCTCCGGAGAGAAGGTACTTTCTTTATAAAAAAAGATGAAGATTAATTTTTACGGGAATTCTGACGGCGTTTGCTCCAGTTATTACCCGGTTTAAATCCGTTGCCTTCCTGGCTTCCTACCCTGTCCATAGCACAACGGAAACCAACCGTGCTGCTACCCTGCGTTTCATCAAGGAAACGGCGTGTGCCGGGGCTGAGCCAGTAAGCGCGATCGTTCCAGCTACCGCCTTTAATTACTCTTGCATGGTCGCTGATCAAAGTGGTTTTTCCATAACCATAAGTAACCTGTGAAGCAGAGTCACCATCCAGAAAGTCAATTACATTACCTCTCTGGTAGTTACGACGATCCTTACTTTCCTCATCGGTAACATATTCTTTTACTACCCTGCCGAGGCTATCGCGCTCAAACTCGTTATTTTCGTTTTTCTTGAATTTCTCAAAGCGGTTACCACGATATGGGTTGAAGTCATCATTATCAAGACTGGATAACGGGCGATATACATCGGATACCCATTCATTCACATTTCCGGACATATTATACAGTCCAAACCCATTAGGATAGAAAGCATCCACCGGGCCGGGTATAGAAGCATTATCATTTAATCCTCCGGCAACACCCATCATATCACCACTGCCCCGCTTAAAGTTAGCCAGGAATTTACCCTGCCAGCTGCCTCTGCGGCCATCGCGTAAGCCATTTACATTCTGGCTCCAGGAGTATACCTGTTTTTCTTTAATCAGCTCCTCACCGCTGCCATTTGATTTTTTCTTTGGTTTGGGGTTTTGACCTATATATCCATACGCTGCATATTCCCATTCTGCTTCGGTAGGCAGCCTGTAGTTGGGGAGCAGGTACCCGTCATCAAAGGATACTTTTGTCCTAGGTCTCCCGTTAGCATCCATCAGGGGATTTTTCTTGGGCTTACCCGGCTGAGGCTGGTACAGATCTTTCAGGTATGCCTGCGTATTGAAGTTTTCCTGCCCCTGCCCCTGCAATGTTTTTAACTGGTTCTTATTAATATATCCTTTTTCAACAAGGATTCTTTCATTTACCCTGTCACCGCGCCAGAGGCAAAAATCATTGGCCTGCTTCCAGCTTACACCTACTACCGGATAATAATTATAAGAAGGGTGGCGGAAATAATACTCTACCAATGGTTCATTATATGCCAGCTCTTCTCTCCAGACTAAAGTATCGGGTCTTGCCGCTTCCACAACCGCACTATACTGGGGATCATCGAATACTGATTCCAGCCAGTGCAGGTATTCACGATAGTGAACATTGGCAACTTCGGTTTTATCTATATAAAATGAAGATACTGTTACCCGGCGCGGAATATTATTCCAGTCTCCCATAACATCCTCATCTGTTGCACCCATAGTAAAGGTACCCCCCTGTACAAACACCAGTCCGGGACCGGTATTTTGTTCCTTTTCTTTAGATACATTGAAACCTCCCATGTTTTTGTCGTTGTAGTTCCAACCGGTCACATCCGATTTATCGAGCTTCTTCTTGCCAAGAAGTCCATTTTTACAGGAACTAAACAACAGGGCAACTGCGGATAAAAAAAGCAAGCTTTTAGAATTCAGTAGTCTTTGCATTTTGCTGGATTTAAACTAAAAAAGATAACGGGTATATGTTTTAAATATTGTAAATAAGGCAAATAAAAGCAGGAGGTACCCTCTCTTTTTACCAGTTTACCTTTAAAATGAACAGGGTGCAATTTAATTACTTTACAAAAAGTCCGGTAGTCTTTTGCATTTAATTAAATGCTAAACTTACAAAGCCCGGCTGTAATTAAGCCAATGCAGTGAAAATCATACACAAAACAATATTTATTTTTCTACTCCGTTTCTATAAAAGGTTTATGAAAAATGAGGCATGGTAATTGTTAAATCAGGCTGTTTTCCGAAGGATGTTAACAAATTTGAGGACGAAAAGCCCGAAAAAACAAAAAACAGGGTATTACTTTGCAAACCAATTTCATAACGTATTAAACGGGAGTATTCTATTGAATAAAATGCTACTTTTTTATTCTTTTTCAATCAAACGCAATTTCTGATGAAATGGAACATAAAAACTTTCGGACAGCGTTATACCTGGTACGATGAAATTTATTATGTGTAAATACATCAGACAAAAGTGCAAAAACTAAAAACATACAGATGAAACATTCTTTGAGGAGATTTTCTGTTGCCGGCCTACTGCTCATCGGTGTATCGGTAAATGCTTTCGGGCAAGCCAAACCCGTAAATATTGTCACTACTGCAGTCCCGTTCTTACGTATTTCACCTGATGCACGCGCAGGAGGTATGGGCGATATGGGTATATCTACCACCCCGGATATCAATTCTCAATTCTATAATGTTGCCAAATACCCTTTTACCCAGGGTAATGCAGGGCTGGGTGTTACTTATACCCCCTGGTTAAAGGATCTCGGATTGAATGATGTTTACCTGGCTTCATTAGCCGGGTACTACAAGCTGGATGACCAACAGGCTATTTCAGGATCATTACGCTATTTCAGTCTCGGTAATATTCAGTTTACGGACGCATTGGGATATGATCTGAATAGTTTTAATCCCCGGGAATTCGGATTGGATCTTGGCTATTCGCGCAAATTATCCGACCAGTTATCCTTAGGCGTAGCGCTACGCTATGTATATTCTAACCTGGCAGGCGGGGCATCTACCCAGGGATATTCATACAAAGCCGGTACTGCTGTTGCCGGAGATATCGGGTTATATTACACAACAGCTAATGAAGACGGGCAGGGCTGGAACATTGGCGCAGCCTTCACTAACCTCGGCTCTAAAATTTCATACACTTCCGATGCTACCCAGCGTAATTTCATACCGGCTAATTTTGGCGTAGGCGCCGGACACACCTGGGTGAGCAACGAAGTACATAAAATAACACTGAGCGGTGAACTTAATAAACTGCTGGTACCTGCACCACCGGCCGGTGATGATGTAACCCAGGAAGAATTTGACAAATACAATAGCGATGGAGTTGTGGCCGGCTGGTTCAAATCTTTCAGCAACAATGCACTTGCTTATTCTGTGGGCGGAGAATATATGTATAATGACCAGTTTGCTTTAAGGGCGGGTTATTATGGTGAAAGCGCCAATATGGGTAAAAGAAGCTATGTTACCTTGGGTTTGGGCATCAATTATAATATTTTCGGGTTAAATTTTTCTTATCTCCTGCCTTCCGGCAACGGGGTAAACAGGAACCCGCTTTCCAATACTATCCGGTTCAGCCTGCTGTTTAATTTCGGAGGCGGGATAGAAAGGGACAATTAAATACAATAACAAACCTAATTTTGCCGGCCCAACAGGTTAATATAATCTGTTGGGTCTTTTCTTTTTACTTTAGCAAAAAAATATGTCGTACCGGATAGGATCAGGAGTTGACTTTCACCAGTTAACCGAAGGAAAAAAATTATGGATCGGTGGTATCGAGATACCCCATTATAAAGGTTCGCTGGGGCACAGTGACGCCGATGTACTGTTGCATGCCATTTGCGATGCCCTGTTGGGTGCATTAAGCTTAGGCGATATCGGATTTCATTTCCCCAATACTTCAGCAGAATTTAAGGACATAGACAGTAAGATTTTACTGCAACGTACTTACACCCTCATACAGGAAGAAGGATACAACGTAGTTAATATAGATTCCACGCTTTGCCTGGAGCGTCCCAAAATAAGTCCATATATAGTGAAAATGCGCGAAACGATAGCCGGCATACTGGAACTTAATGTTAAGGATGTTTCGATTAAAGCCACCACCACGGAACAAATGGGCTTTGCCGGGCGCGAGGAGGGACTGATGGCCTACGCAACGGTGCTGTTGGAAAAGAAGATGTAAAAATGCGAAAGTCTACCCGCAGGCGGATGTAAAACGAAATTCTCCGGCACCCTACAAAAGGAAGCGATCAGTCCGCATTTGATAAAGTGCGAAGTGATGATTATAGTCATCTGAAAGAAAGCATTCTCCTCCAATAGTCTTATTTTTGCGCCATGTCATCAGCACTTTCGATCAAGATCATTAATCAGTCGGGTAATCCGCTCCCCGCGTATGCAACACCCGGAGCCTCGGGTATGGATATCCGCGCTGCGCTTACCTCACCCGTTATTTTACAACCCCTGGAACGCACGCTGATCCCTACGGGATTATTTGTTGAAATACCTCTGGGTTATGAGATACAGGTTCGTCCGCGCAGCGGATTAGCGGTAAAACAGGGAATTACCTGCCTGAATACACCGGGCACCATAGATTCGGATTATCGTGGTGAAATAAAAGTTATACTCATTAACCTTTCCAACGAAGCACAGCACATTCAGCCGGGAGACAGGATCGCCCAGTTGGTTGTGCAGCGGGTAGAAACAGCCCGGTGGGAGTTAGCGGAAGAAATAAGTATAACCTCAAGAAACGATGGTGGCTTCGGGCATACCGGGAAAAATTAATTCAGCTGAAAAATGTCCATGCGGTTTTTCTTAACACTACTTTCTTTTGCTACTGTGATTTACAGTTGCCGCAGTTCAAAAAAAATTCAGTCTGCCATTACCAAAAAAGATACCCTCATTACGGTATTGGTTAATCCTGGCGCTACCGATTCGGCCAGGTTAGTACACGAAACCATTGATAAAATAAGAACGAATCATATTGATTTCGAAACTTTTTCTTCTAAAATAAAGGTACTGTACCGGGATAATAAGCAACGAAACTACGATTTCAATGCGTTTGTACGTATTCAGAAAGACAGCGCTATCTGGCTGTCTGTCAACGCTGCGCTGGGGATCGAAGCTTTCCGGGTTTTAATTACGCCCGACAGCGTAAAGCTAATGGACAGATTAGCCAAAGGAATACAATACCGCTCCGTTGAGTATATCAGGGAAATTGTACAGCTACCGGTAGATTTCTATACTTTACAGGATCTCATAGTAGGTAACCCCGTATATTTAGACAGCACCCAGGTAACGATGTACAGGGAAAGAGAAAGTTCCATCTCTCTTTCCACTATGGGCGACTTTTTTAAACACCTGCTGTCGTTAAGAAAAGAGGATTATGCCGTGTTACATAGCAAGCTGGATGATGTGGACCCGGGGCGCAGCCGTACAGCCGACTTTACCTATAATGATTACATGATGATAAACGGCCGGCTCTTCTCCACGAAAAGAATCATCACCGTTGCCGAAAAAACCAAAATAGATTTAAGCCTTGATTACAAGCAGGTGGAATTTGATAAACCCCAGACTTATCCCTTTACCATACCACGTAGTTACAACATTGAATAATTTTAACAATATTCCGTACAATCACTAAAATATACCATCGTTATTTGCAGTATAAATCTTAAAATATCCGGCATGCGCAAGTTTTTTCCCCTGTTATTCTTATTCTTCTGCGGCTTTTATACGATCTCATCACAAGCCCAGTCAAAGGCTGAATTGGAAAACCAGCGCAAGCAAATACAACAGGAGATTGAGGATTTAAGAAAATCACAAAGCACCATTCGGAAAAGCAAAAAAGAGGGATTGGACCAGTTGGCCCGTATCAAGAACCTGATCCGGAAAAGAGATGCTATTATAGAAACCATTAACCGGCAGGTGCGGTTGATCAATAACGATATTGAAACCAACGACCGGGAAATAGCCCGGTTAAAAAATGAACTGGATACCCTAAAGGTACAGTATGCCAAAACCATTGAATATGCATATAAAAACAGGACCAGTTATGATATGCTCAATTTCATCTTCTCGGCCGTAAGTTTTAACGATGCCATCAAACGGGTTGCCTACCTGAAAGCATACCGTGAATACAGGGGTAAACAGGTTGATAATATCTACCAGACCCAGACCCTGTTAGCACAAAAAAACCAGACACTCGCTGCAAATAAAACCCTCAAAACACAAACACTTGCCGAGCAAAGCCAGCAAATGAAAAAGCTGGAGGATGAAAAAAAGCAAAAAGATGCAGTTGTTTCCCAGTTGAAGCTTAAAGAGCAGGAGTTAGACAAACAACTCGCCTCTAAAAGAAAATTAGAGAACAATATAAGAAATTCTATTGCGGCTATTATCCGGAGAGAGATCATGGAGGCGGAGAAAGCAGAAAAAGCCAAACGTGAAGCAGCGGCCAAAGCAGCCGGAGGAACCGTAAAAGCAGCTACCCCTGCCGCCAGCTCTACCAGCACCCGTGCAGCCAATAAGCTCGAGAATACGCCGGAAGTCACTGCCGTTTCTGTCGGATTTGAAAATAACCGGAGAAAGCTCCCCTGGCCGGTTGCCAAGGGCGATATAACCGGTCCCTTTGGCAGGCATAAAATAGAAGGAACCCGTTTATATGAAGACAATATCGGCATTTATATCCAAACCCCTATCGGCGCATCGGTAAAAGCGGTATACGAAGGAACGGTATCATCCGTTCACAGCTTTGGCCCGGTATCAGCCGTAACCATCCGGCATGGTAAATACCTTACTACTTACTATAACCTCACCGGTATAAACGTATCAAAAGATCAGGAGGTAAAATTGGGCCAGGAAATCGGGAAGGCTGCCGAATCAGAAGATGAAGACGGTATAGGTAAAGTGCTTTTCGTTGTTACGGTAGTGGTGGGTAATAGCCCCAAATATCTTAACCCCGAAGATTGGATCAAGCCCCGGTAACCACGATCTATAGCATATTGAACCCCGTTGCTCAGCGACAGGAAACTCAATGGCGCATCCCCGATATGCTTTAGTTGAAATTACCATCGTACTTCACGTAAAATTCCATTAGCTTACACTAAAATAAAATGATATGTCATTTAGTGGAAAAACCGTTTTTATTACCGGTGGCAGCAGGGGAATTGGTAAAGCCATAGCCTTACGTTTGGCAAAAGAAGGTGCGCAGATCACTATTGCGGCTAAATCAGTTGAAGAAAATCCAAAATTGGGGGGTACCATCTTTTCAGCAGCAAAAGAAATAACAGAAGCAGGAGGGAAAGCCTTACCTGTTCAATGTGATATCCGGTATGAAGAACAAATAGATCATGCCATAAACCAAACCATTGAAACCTTTGGCGGTATTGATATGCTTATTAACAATGCATCGGCCATATCGCTTACTCCTACAGAAAAAACAGACTCTAAACGCTTTGATTTGATGCACGATATCAATGTGCGGGGTACATTTTTTGTAAGTAAAGCCTGCATTCCCCACCTGCGAAAAGGCAGGAACCCGCATATTCTTAATCTATCGCCCCCGATTAACATGCAGGCTAAATGGTTCGGTAATCACCTGGCATATACGCTCAGCAAATACAATATGAGCATGATTGCCTTGGGACTGGCTGATGAGTTAAAAAAGGATAAAATAGGCGTTAATACACTTTGGCCGCGAACCACCATTGCTACCGCTGCGGTACAAAATTTACTGGGTGGTGATGCATTGATGAACATGAGCCGTACACCCGATATCGTTGCCGATGCCGCCTATTATATTTTATCAAGATCATCTGAGAGCTGTACGGGTAATTTCTTCATTGATGAGGAGGTACTGAAACAGGAAGGCATCGCCGATCTTGAAAAATACAGCGTGGTGCCCGGTGCGAAATTGTATACCGATCTTTTTTTATAAAGTATATAACGTAAGTTTTGGATGAGGTTACCAGATTGAGCAGGGAATCACAAGGTTACATATAACGGTTGAGCATTTGTGTTTGTGGTAACATTTGAAGTTCATGTGGATAGATAAGGAAAACAACATACAGGTTTTGACCAAAGCCGATAATATAGCGTTTTAAAAGCCTTTTATAAATTTTCCACATACAAAACTGAAGATGGCGAAGAACAAAACAATACAAGTTGAGGGTAGAGAAATTGTAATTATTACCCAACAACAAGACGACTATATTTCACTTACTGATATTGCAAAACACAAAAACGAGGAAGCCACCGGTTTGGTTATCTCTCATTGGTTGAGTACCCGATACACAGTTGAGTTTATGGGCTTATGGGAGCAAATTCACAACCCTGATTTTAATGTTACTGAATTCCGTAACATTAAAAATGATGCAGGTAGCAATGGTTACGTTCTATCGTCAAAACAATGGATAACTAAAACAAACGCTATTGGCATTACATCAAAAACAGGTAGATATGGCGGTGGTACTTTTGCCCATAGAGATATAGCTTTTGAATTTGCTTCTTGGATTTCGGCAAGTTTTAAACTGTATCTAATCAAAGAATTTCAACGCTTAAAGAAAGAAGAAACCGACCGACTGCAATTAGAATGGAATTTACAACGGACATTAGCCAAAGTAAATTACCACATTCACACAGACGCAATCAAAGAAAATCTGATACCACAAGAAATTACCAAACAACAAGCAAGTTTTGTTTACGCCAACGAAGCCGACTTATTGAACGTTGCTTTGTTCGGAATTACAGCCAAAGAATGGCGAGACGACAACGCTGACAAAAGCGGTAATATCAGAGATTATGCGACATTGGAATAGTTGGTGGTATTGAGTAATATGGAAAGCATAAACGCTTTGCTTATCAGACAAGGTTTGACACAAAGCGAACGACTAAAACAACTCAATAAAGTTGCTATAACTCAAATGAAATCCTTGCTTGAAAGTAACGCAATGAAGAAACTGAAATGACAGACGAAACAACAATGAACCGCCAACATCACTCCGAAACGTCTGCGAAATATACATACGCTTACCGCCCAAACTTAGCATTGAAAACTGTGTCAAAAAAATATTATCGCACCAACCACAGGTAAACTGTCTCGGGAAATGATTTTGAAAAGCCCAAATGAACCTGTCCTGTCAAAGTTTGTCCTTAAATTTTTTTTAGGGAAAAAAGCAATTTTCAACCTGATGCCCTCCGTCACCCAGATACCGCGAGTAAAAAAAATGAAAGATTACACTACAAAATTTGCCCTTAAAATCTGTGCCCGGGAATATTGCAACTTAAAATTATTGTCCTTTATTGTCCGGAAACGGTAAACAAAAAAGGAAAAACTATCCCTGCAACAACCGGCTGATTATCATTTGCAAGCCGCCCGCTTTTCACCCGCTTTTTTCCCTTTGCGCTCTTTACCGTTCACGATCCACCCTTCACTACTTACCTTCCCTAAAACCAGCTTCCGATCCACGTTTTACTTACACTATTTCCCAGTTTCCTTCTTCTCCGTGCAGTACTTATCCTCTGGCGGATCATTGTATAGACCATTAACAGCATAAACAGAATAGTGAAAGGCGGTATGCCGAGCATAGAAATCCATTTACCGCCAAACTGCCTGCGCATAGGTCTTCTTAATCTTTCCGCAATCAGGTACATGCTGGGTACAATGATCAGCGTCATAAAGAACGCGAAGATCAAACCAAAGATGATCGTCCATGCCAATGGCTTCCAGAAACGCGCACTGTCACCACCCAGGAAAATATGCGGTTCAAAGCTGGAGAACAGTCCTATAAAATCAATATTAAATCCAACGGCTAACGGGATCAATCCAAATATTGCCGCTAACGCGGTAAGCAATACGGGAACGATACGTATTTTCCCGGCCTCGATCATCGCCTCTCTTGTTTTCAGCCCACGGCTCCTTAGCTCATCTGCAAATTCAATCACTAATATACCATTCTTCACCACAATACCTGCCAGCCCCACAATACCCAGACCGGTAAATGCTACCGATACAGCCATACCTGTTAAGCTGAATCCCAACAGCACCCCGATAATACTAAAAATGATCTCCATTAAAATAATAACGGGCTTGCTTACTGAATTGAACTGCAGTACAAGAATAAATAAGATCAGCATCAGGGCAATGATCAGCGCTTTAAACAGGAAGGCGCCGGTTTCTGCCTGCTGCTCACCTTCCCCGGTTTGCTTAATGGTAACACCGTCTGCCTTTCCGGGAAAAACATCTATATAATCTTTGATCTGCTGGTTGACCGCCGTTGGCGTATATCCCTGCGAGATGAGTACATTAGAACGGAGTGTAATGACTCTTTTCTGATCCTTACGCTTTACACTGCCGAGTGTATTGGTATAATCTACGGTGACCAATGAGCTGATAGGCACATTTTTGATGGCACCGCCACTCGCCATATCCCTGAAAGTAATATTCATGTTCAGCAGATCGGTAAGGCTTTTACGCTGCATTTCATTATTGCGCAACTGGATCTTATATTCATCTTCCCCGTCTTTTATCTTGGATACTTCTCTTCCAAACAGCGCAGTACGAATTTCCATACCGATCTGTGCCGAAGAAACGCCTTCTATCAACGCTCTTTCCCTGTTCACAAAAATGCTGATCTCCGGATTGGTTAAGTCCACGTCCATTTTCAGCTCTTCCACACCAGGAACCTGTATGGAATCAAGATAATTCTTTAGCGCCACTCCTGTTTTGATCAGCTTATCAAAATCCTCGCTGGCTACTTCAATATTAATGGGCGGATCGGTGGGCGGTCCGCTGGATTCCTGGTCTACCGAAATCTCAGCGCCGGGAATACCCTTAATGGCGCCACGGATTGAATCAAGCAACACCGCAGTAGAAACACCGTGCCTCTTCTCAAACTCCACGAAGGAAACCTGTACCCTGCCTAACTCGGGCCTGGCACTCCTGTCGCCACTTTGCGGGTCACTCGCCCCCACGGCAACATTGGAGATCACACTTTCAACAATAGGGTTTTTCCGGCCATCTTCCATATCCAATACTTTATACACACGCTGTTCCAGCGTACGGGTAATAGAGTCTGTATATTCCACATCAGTACCTACCGGCAGCTTCAGGTATACATAAATAAAATTGGGATCGGCCTTGGGAAAGAAAACGATCGGTACCCGCTGGCTGCTTACCGATGCACCGAAAATCATAAAACTCAGGATCAGCAAACCTAAAGTACCCAATATTAAATACACGGGGCGCCATCCCTTTAAAGCCCAGCGCAGCAATACTTCATAATGCGACATGATCCAGGGAAGCGCCCTGTTCTGGAATGTATGGATCACCCCGTCCAGCACATAACGGTTCAGTAAAACCATCACCATTAAAAACAACAGGATATTACCTAAAAACGGAGCGCCTGAAATATCTAAGACAATACCCGCAGCAATAGCCACCCAGAAAAACGGTTTCCTGAATATAGCCGATTTCTTTTCCTTCTTTTCTCCTTCGGGATGATTCATGAAATCCACCGCAAATACCGGGTTCATAATAAATGCCACAATGAGCGATGCCGTCAGCGTAAAAATGAGCATTACCGGGAGGTAGATCATAAACTTACCGATAATACCCGGCCAAAACAACAGCGGGAAGAAAGGCGCCAGGGTAGTGAGCGTACCCGCCAGCACCGGGATAAATACTTCCCCTGCTGCCACAATAGCCGACTTTTCAGCAGTCAGCCTGCCCTTTGCCTGGATAAATATGCGATGTGTATTTTCTATGACGACAATAGCATCATCCACTATAATACCCAACCCAAACAGCAACGCGAACAATACCATGAAATTGAGTGTAACGTTTGCTCCTACAAGCAGATCAGCCGCCGGCAAAAACATAAAAGCAACAAACATGCTGAGTGGGACAGAAAGAGCAACAAAAAAGGCATTGGTAACTCCCATAAAAAACATGAGAATGACCAGCACAAGAATAAAACCAATAACGATTGAATTGACCAGCTCATCAAACGAGTGCCTGGCATTTTTACTTTGATCACCGGTAACAACAATATGAAGGTCTTTAGGAAACTCGCTGTCCTGCATTTCCTTCACGGTCTGCTTTACGGCATCCGCTGTTTCAATAAGGTTTTCACCGGAGCGCTTAACGATATTAAGCGTAATTACATTTTTGCCGTCCAGCCGCGCATAGCTCTCTCTTTCTTTAGTGGTATCTTTGACAACGGCAATATCTTTCAGGTAAATAGAAGCACCGGTCGGGCTCCTCACCACTACTTTTTCAATATCGGAAGCCGAGCGGAACTGCCCTTTTAGCTGCAGGGTGCGTTTCATTTTACCCACCTCCAGCAAGCCGCCGGAGATATCCATGTTTTCACGTGCTACCGCATTGGCTATATCATCAAAAGTGATATTGGCGCTACGCATCCGGTAATTATCTACATTGATCTGGAACTCCCTTTCAGGCGCACCCACAATATCCACACGTGTTATTTGCGAAAGCTCTTCCAGCTTATCCTGCAGATCATCGGCATATTTTTTCAGCTTCATCTCATCATAATCACCGCTCATGTTCACGTACATAATGGGAATTTCAGACAGGCTCACTTCCATAACCGTCGGCTCTTCCGTAAGATCGGTGGGCAGGTCTTTCTTGGCTTTATCCACTGCGTCCTTTACCTTTTGCACCGCCACATCTATATTCACATCCGTATTAAACTCTACCACGATAGCGGAAAAATCCTGTACGGAAGTGCTGGTGGTTTTTTGAATTTTTACACCTGTAATGCCCTTGATCTGCTTTTCTATGGGCTGGGTAACAAGGTTTTCTATATCGCGGGGAGAATTACCTACATATACCGTTTGGATATATACCGTTGGAATGACAATATCAGGAAACTGCTCCTTGGGCAGAGTAACGAACTCGTATACACCGATGGCACTGATAAATAACATCAACAGGTAAATAGAAGTCCTGTTCTTTATACTCCAGGTAGTAGGCTTAAACTCCTTAAACTTAGCGGTCAGGTTTTCTAAAGCACTCATATTAATTAGTGTTGTATATCCACAAAAGATTACCGGTACTGATGGTAAAGCCAATACCCGGGACTAAGCATTTTGGCATTCACCCTGATCAGTCCTTTACATGCACCCGTAGCGGCTGATTTCCAAAAACGGGCGATCATACGAACAGACTCACAGCGATACCGTTCCATTCATTATATTATTCAACATTCCCGTTTTTAGTTTGTTGTAATGAGCTGCCCGTCATACAATCCCTGGAACCCATCAGAGATCAGCTGGTCTCCGGCTTGTAGTCCAGATTGCACTTCTACTTTATCGCCGTACAGCTGTCCTATTACAACAGGTATTTTACGTGCCACCCATTTATCATTCTCTTTTACCGCCATCATCACAAATTTTCCTTTATCATCGTTCTGCAATGTATTAACAGGAATAGTGATCACATCCTTAGCCGTATAATCCTGAATCTTAACCAGCGCAATCTGGTTCGGTCGCAGAGATCTGTCTGCCGGTAGCTTAGCTTCCACATAAAACGAGCGGCTGTTAGGATCAATCAGCTTACCTGCCACAGATATCTTCGCGGTAATGGTTTTATCACCGGCTTCTGGAAATTTAACCTGCATAGTGCTGCCGATACCCACTTTTTCTATATAGTTTTCGGGTACCTGGGCCACAATTTTAAGATCACTGGTATTAACGATACGTATCTGGGGACCACCCTGGAAAAACTCCCCCACTTTTATATTCACTGTTTCCGCAACACCTGACATTTCTGCATATACATTTGAAAAGGAAGACTGTTCTTTAGCCGTGGCAATCTGCTTCTCTATAGCTTCTACATTGTTTTTAGCGCTCAACAATTGTACTTCCGTACCGATATGTTCATTCCACAAATTCTGTTGTCTTTGTAAAATGTCTTTTGCATAAGCCAACTGCACATTCAGCTGATCGAGCTGTTTCTGGGCCATTGCATCATCAAGCTTTAGCAACAGCTGTCCTTTTTTCACCGGGTCGCCCTGCTTCACATAAACGGCTTTTACCAGGCCTCCCTGTCCGCGCGGCGCCACATAAGCTACATTATTGGCATCTACACGTCCCTGCAGATCAATATAGTGGGTAAAATTACCGGTTTCAAGTACCGAGAGGGCTACCAGCTTTGCATTCTCCTTTCTCTGTGAAGGATCCATCTTAATAATCTCTTCTTCAAGAGCGGCTATTTTTCCGCCCAGCGCTTTCTGCTCTGCTTTCATTTTCTCCAGTTGTACTTTCTTAGCTTCGATACCCTTATCTTTTGAACCGGTTGCAGAACCGCAGGAAACAAGAATACTTATCGCAACTACTGAAAAAGCAGTCTTACATATATTTTGCATATACCTGGTTTTATACATCATGTTAATAATTGAACTATCGTTTTTCATAATTTTCCTGTGGCTTTTATATAATCCACCCGGGCAATTATAGCATTGTACAATGCATTAATATAATTGGTTTGGGCCATCTTCATATCAGTCTGGGCCTGGGTGATCTCCGTATTGGAGCCCATGCCTGCTTCAAATTTTTTCTTCGTTTGCCGGAACACCGATTCGGCCAGTTGCATATTTGCTTTTTGATAATCGAGTGTGGCAATCGCCGTACGGAAATCATTCTTTGCGGTTTCAATCTCCCTGTCAATACTGATTTTGAGAGCTTCCTGCTGGTTAATGCTTTGCTGAAGGGCAAGCTTTGCCCTGGCTATCCGGGCATTAGCCGCAAAGCCGGAAAAAATAGGAATATGAAGCTGCAAGGTGACCGCGGAAATATCAAACCACTCCCCTTTTCCCAAAAAATTAAACTTACTGCGCTGCGCATTTTTGTTGTAATAGCCATTGAGAGATAAGGTGGGTAATTTAGACAACTTATAGCGGCGCACATCGTATTCCCCGAGGACTATTCCCAGGTTGGCATACTGGTAGTCTTTTCTTTGTGTATAATTGAATTCGCCCATTTCCAGCATACCGTTTTTGATCTCTTCATCTATTAAGGTATCGGTAAGCACCAGCGAGTCCTTAACGGGCATCCCCATCAGCACCTTAATGCCCAGATAACCATTACTGATCTGGTTTAAGGCGGCTGTTTTTTCAGTATGCAGGTTGGCTAATTGTACGGTAATTTTATCAACATCTAATTTTTCGGCAAAACCGTTCTCCTGCATTATACGAACATCGTGCTGTAATTTGTTGAGCAGCGCAATATTGGCATCCAGCAACTCAATTTGCGTTTTAGCCGCCACTAACTGGTAATACACTTTATACAGATTGGTCCGGATGGTTTCTTCCGTTATTTCAGCATATTTCTCCCTGAACCGGATAAGCGTCTGCCTGGCCTGCAAACCTACAAATACCTGACCGTCAAATATGATCTGGTTAAGAGAAATACCGGCTGTAGCATTATATTTCGTACCAAACTGGGCGGCAATAAAACCCATTTCCGCAGGCATCTGAATAGGATTACCACTACCGTCTTTTACCCCTTCGTTTATTAACACCTGGTAGGTTGCCGGTGAAATAAAATTGGGAATTACCTGTGTAGCCACATTGGGATTATATGTTGCTGCAATATTCCCACTGATCTGCGGATAAGCCGCGCCGGTAAATTCCCGGTTGGTTTGCTCCTGGATCCGGATATCGAGCAGGGCATTCTTTACCTGTACATTATGCTCCCTGGCGTAATCCAGCGCCTGTTGTAATGAAAATATATGTATCTCAGCTTCTTGTTTCGTCTGTGCCTGTACGTTCATTAAACCTACTGTTCCCAGCATCACTAAACCCCACTTTACCATTTTCCATTCTTTCATCGGTATGTTTTTTATTTAATCAGTAATTTCTAAAGCGGCATACTGATATTCCGGTTTATTTTAGCTTTTTTGACGTCTTAAAAGGTATTGCTGAATAAGATTTCTTCCCTTCAACGGCAGCGGACTATAACAACAGGGCACCGCCTTATCGGTTATGACAAGTCAATTATACTTACTCATGGAATAGAAATGAGGAATGAAGACCATAAACACAGCAGCTAACCTGAATCACAGCCTAATCTTTATATTCATTTCAGGAAGAAACCTAATAATAATTCCCTGCACGGGATTTTCCTTTGCCAGCTCATACAGGAAATCTCCACGGCAAAACAGATCATCTGCCTTCTGCGTAATTCCTTCCCTGTATTCCCCCAACTTCAAAACCGGCAGCAAAACTATAAAAACTTATACCGTTACCACAGTTTCCGGGGACTTTTTATCTTTTTTTTGATGAACGGCAATACGCTGATAAAACCGGTTTTGTCCCTAATCATTATCCGCCCCCCGGGTTTTGCACCTAACCTGCCGTTATGTTCTGGTAATACCGCCTCGAAAAACAGGGATACATCTTCCATAATTAGGCCGGGTTAAATTAATTTTAGCCTTCTAAAACATTGATAATGGCTACAAAAAGCTGGCTGAGAAAACTTTTACAGATATTTTTACAGGGGCTCATCATCCTGGCGCCCATTGTAATAACCATTTGGGCTGTAACATCGCTCTTCAACTTTGTGGACAGGATATTACCTGATCTTTTTGGAGATGCTATTCCCGGCTTCTCAACATATTATCTCCCGGGCATGGGATTTATTGTTGCTTTATTGCTGATCTTTTCCGTTGGATATATCTCCTCTTCTTTTGTAGTAGGAAAATTAGTGGAACTATTTGACAGCATCCTGGAAAAAACACCCGGGATAAAAATCATCTATAGCACGCTGAAAGACTTCTTTGAAGCATTTGCCGGTAATAAAAGAAAGTTCGACAAAGCAGTTTTAGTGGCCGTGAACGCCGAAGACGTATGGCAGATTGGTTTTATTACACAGCAGGAAGTGCGTGAGTTTGGGCTGAATGATTTTGTGGCGGTATACATTCCGCAATCCTACGCCTTCGCCGGGCACTTATATTTTGTAAAAAGACAAAGAATTAAATTATTAACCGACATCAGCGCAGCAGACGCTATGAAATTTGCTATCTCCGGCGGCGTAACCAACCTGGATGAAGACCTTTCCGTAAATCGTTCCGGTACTACCTCTTAACCACGTTGGTATCACTTTAAATTTTGCATATAAAAAGTATGCACTTTTTACTTTTAAGCCGTATCTTTCCAAAGACCATTTTCTATTATCACCGCTTAACCGCTAACCGTTATGTATCAAAAGCTGCTGTTGCTGACCGGCATCGTTACCCTCCTATACCAGCAGGCATTTTGCTGGGGATTTTACGCCCATAAAGAAATCAACCATCATGCCGTATTTCTTCTGCCCCCGGCTATGATGATCTTTTATAAACCGCATATTGACTTTATAACGGAACATGCCGTAGATCCGGATAAGAGAAGATATATGATTGCGGCAGAAGGCCCCCGTCACTTCATTGACCTGAACCGTTATGATGATCACCCCTTTGATGCGCTGCCCCGTACATGGCAGAAAGCCGTTGAAAAATATGGGGAAGACACCCTTATGGCACATGGTATCGTTCCCTGGTGGATCCATAACATGCAGGAACGGCTTACCAAAGCCTTCATCGAAAAAAATTATCCGGCAATCCTGAAACTTTCTGCCGAGATTGGTCATTATATCGCCGATGCCCATGTGCCCCTGCATGCGCATAGTAATTATAACGGGCAGCAAACCGGGCAGCATGGTATTCACGGCTTTTGGGAAAGCAGGATACCGGAACTGCTCGCAGCAACCACATTCGACTATATAATAGGCAAAGCCCAATATCTTGCCCATCCGCACCAATTTATGTGGCAAACTGTGCTGGAAAGCGCTGCGGCTGCCGATACCGTCTTATCCGTTGAAAAGATGCTCACCCGGCAATTTCCTTCTGATCAGAAATATGCCTTCGAAGAAAGAAACGGCACTCTCATCCGGCAGTATTCTTCTGCCTTTACCATCGCCTATAACCGGCATTTGCAGGGTATGGTAGAGCGCCGGATGCGCCAGTCTATTTTTGCAGTAGCCTCATCCTGGTATACCGCCTGGATCAATGCCGGGCAGCCGGTGCTACAGCCGCCGGCCAATATCCTCTTTTCGGAAACAGACCGGAAAAATTTCGAGGAATTAGACCTTGTGTGGAAAACTGCGGAATCAAAGGGAAGAACTTGCGGGAATTGATGTATATTTGACGCCCTCAACGAATGCAAAGTCCCATATAAATGGGGTTTTTGAATTTTTCAATTGAATGCAATGATACACAACTTTAATGCCGGTCCAAGTATCTTACCCCGGCAGGTGTTTGAGCAGGCCAGCCAGGCTATTGTTGACTTTAATAATACGGGACTGTCCATTCTTGAAATCGGGCATCGTACTCCTCTTTTCCAGGCTGTGCTGGATGAAGCCAGGGCATTGATAAAAGAACTGATGCACCTGGATAACGACCACGAGGTTTTATTTTTACATGGCGGAGCTACCACGCAATTTTTCCAGGTACCCATGAATCTCCTGGATGAGGATGCCAAAGCGGCCTACCTGGATTGCGGCGTTTGGGGATCCAAGCCCATCAAAGAAGCAGCGCTTTTCGGCACGGTAGAAGTGGTAGCTTCTTCTAAAGATAAAAATTACAGCTATATACCGAAGCATTTTCAAATTCCTGAAGATGCCGCTTATTTCCATTACACCACCAATAATACGATCGAAGGCACTCAGATGCATGCTATCCCGGATACCCGCATCCCCCTGGTAGCAGATATGAGCAGTGACATATTAAGCCGTAATATGGACTTCAACCGTTTTGCACTCATTTATGCCGGAGCACAGAAAAATATCGGCGCGGCCGGTGTGAATATGGTTGTGGTGAACAAAAACATATTAGGCAAAGTAAAACGGAGGATGCCTTCCATGATGGATTACCGTAAGCACATTGAAAACGGCTCCATGCTCAATACTCCGCCGGTGTTTGCCATATATGTATGTATGCTCACCCTGCGCTGGCTAAAGGAACAGGGAGGGGTAACCGCTATTGAAAAGATAAACGATCAGAAAGCGGCATTGCTTTACGATACCCTGGATCGCATTCCCCTTTTCAGGCCTACCGTTGAAAAAGCGGACCGGAGTAAAATGAATGTTGTATTTGTAATGGACAACCCCGACCAGGAAAAGGCTTTTCTTGATCTCTGTAAAAAAGAAGGTATGATA
Organism: Chitinophagaceae bacterium; assembly: GCA_023957155.1. Lineage (GTDB taxonomy): Bacteria > Bacteroidota > Bacteroidia > Chitinophagales > Chitinophagaceae > Agriterribacter. The sequence continues at coordinate 125,966 of JAMLHK010000004.1, forward strand.
GGTGTGAAAGGTCATCGCAGTGTAGGCGGGTTCAGGGTTTCTTTATATAATGCCCTCCCGCTCAGCAGTGTACAGATACTGGTTGAAGTAATGCAGCATTTTGCATTAAAGCATGCTTAATAAAAACATTCTAACACATTATCATGGCAATTATAGCTCCATTTACCGCATTGCGTCCCCAGGCACAATATGCCAGGCAGGTTGCATCACTACCCTATGACGTACTTAACCGCAAAGAAGCCAAAGAAGCGGCAAGGGGTAATCCCAATTCATTTCTGCATATCACAAAATCAGAAATTGATCTCCCGGAAAATATTGACATCCACGATAGTGAAGTATATGAAAAAGCTAAGGATAACCTGCATGCTTTTATACAGCGGGAAGTATTGTTCCGCGAAAGTAAATCCTGCTATTACATATACCAGTTGGTAATGAATGGTAAAAGCCAGACGGGGTTAGTTTGCGCTTCTTCCATTAACGACTATGAAAACGATATTATAAAAAAGCATGAGTTTACCCGCCCGGAGAAAGAACAGGATCGCATCAATCACATCTCCGCCACCGGTGCTCAAACCGGAAATGTATTCTTAGCTTACAAAAACATACCGGAAATAGATACCCTGATTGAAAAATGGCAGACAGAGAAAAAACCGGTATATGATTTTATAGCGGATGACGGGATCAGCCATACGATATGGGTAATCAACGATGATAAAACGATCGCTGCTATCACACAGCTCTTTTCCGAAAAAGTAAGCAACACCTACATAGCCGATGGTCATCATCGTGCAGCAAGTGCAGCCAGGGTAAGATTTTCAGCTGCCGGCGACTCGGAAGAGGCCGGCTATTTCCTCACCACCCTGTTCCCGGCATCCCAATTGCGTATCATGGATTATAACCGGGTAGTGAAAGATCTGAACGGATTAGGTAAAGAAGACTTTTTGAAACACATAGCCCGCAATTTTGAAGTCCGGATTCATGATTCAGCTTTTGCTCCTTCACAACTACACGAGTTCGGCATGTATATAGACGGTAACTGGTACAGGCTCACAGCAAAGCCGGGTACTTACAGCGAAGACCCCGTTGGCGTATTGGACGTAAGCATATTACAAAACAACTTATTAGACCCGGTACTGGGTATTAAAGACCCCCGGACAGATAAACGAATAGATTTTGTAGGCGGTATCAGGGGGCTAAAAGAATTAGAAAAAAGAGTGGATGAAGGGAAGATGAAAGTTGCTTTCAGCCTGTATCCGGTAAGTATTCGTCAACTCTTTGATATAGCCGACAGCGGTAATGTGATGCCACCAAAAAGTACCTGGTTTGAGCCTAAACTGAGAGACGGATTGCTGACCCACCTGATTGGCTGAGTGAGGGGCAGGGTGTAAGTTGCAGGTTTCAAGTCTCAGGTTACAGGGGGTGCAGTGCGGGGTTTGTAGTTTGGTAGTTTATAGTGGTGAGAGCTTCGGAATGGAAATCCACTATTTAATTCTCCGAAGCTCCCGGGAATTTCTCAAACAAAGCCTTTAATTCAGCGGCTTTACCCGGAAATACATGCAGCAGGTTGGTACGCTCGCCGGGGTCATAATTTAAGTTGAACAGTTCCTCGGTGGCCTCTTTGGAACGGCTGTTGATACCATCTCCCTCCCTTGCCCGGGTACGCCGGTATTTCCATTCACCCGTTCGCACCGCTTCACATACCCCATTGTTTACATAATAAATTTCACGGTGCGCGGGATGAGTGCCTGCTTCACCAAGCAGCACGGAGGCAACAGACTGTCCGTCCAATGTTCTGCCGGAAGGTAAAGCGGCACTTGTCCATTCGGCAAGCGTAGGCAATACATCTAAGTTGCTCATAACATTGGTGACCACACTGCCGGGAGGGATACGTCCTTTCCAGTATACGATAAAAGGCTCCCTGACGCCACCTTCATAAGTTTCACCTTTCTTACCCCTGAAAACACCTGCTGTACCAACATGCCAGGGCTTTGTAACACCATCGTCTGCCATACGGGAAGGGAAATCTATCCATGGGCCGTTATCGCTGGAGAAAAAGAAGATCGTATTATCATCTAACCCCTGTTCCTTTACCGCATCCCAGAGCGCTGCAAGACGCTCATCCATTTCTTCCACTACATCTCCAAGCGGCCCGCCGGCCGACCTGTTTGCATATTTTGCAGAAGAAGCAAGAGCTACGGGCAAATGCGGCATATTGTGCGCAAGGTAAAGGAAGAAGGGCTTGTCCTTTTTTTGCTGCCGGATATACTTAATGGCTTCGTCTGTATACACCCGGGTAAGTATCGAATCGGCCGGACGGGTGATCTCAGGCGTTCTGTTACGGAAAATTTTAATAGCCGTATCTGTTTTCACATACGGATGCCGGTAATCCTGGCTATACAACATGCCATAATAAAAATCGAAGCCCTGCGCTGTGGGATGATGGTAGGGGGTATGGTCGCCAAGATGCCATTTCCCGATCATAGCGGTGGCATAGCCGGCGCTTTTCAACATCTCGGCGATAGTTACCTCCTTATCGGGAAGCCCCAGCGATGAGCCTGGTCCGATAGGATAAGGCAGGTTCATACGTGAAGCATACCTGCCGGTAAGCAGGGAAGCCCGGGATGGCGTACAGGAAGGGCTGGACACAACATAATTGGTAGCACGGGCGCCCTCCCGTCCCATCTGATCCAAAAAGGGTGTTTTAATAACAGGGTTGCCATAGCAGGAGAGATCGGAATACCCCATGTCGTCTGCCAGCACAAAAATGATATTGGGCTTATTCTGAGCATGCAGCATACAGCTGCTTACCATACCCGCTGCAATAAAAAGAACAGAAGGTCGTATTCGTTTCTTTGGCATGATCAATCCGATTTGAATATTCTTAAAGGTACTACGGCACAACAGAAATGTTCACAATTATTTTCATTGTACAGGTAGTATCTTTACCGCTATGAAATCATGGGTTGTACTGTCATTATCGGTTGTTTTTGCTTTGAGCGCTTATGCACAGCAAAATGCCGATACCCTGCAAAAAGCAGGTCGGGAATATATGCTCAACGGCGACTGGGGTAATGCCATTATGGTATTTAACCGTGCGCTGAAGCAAAGACCCAACGACATCAGCCTGCGCAATGACATCGCCTATACTTATTTTTTACAGAGAGATTTTGAAAAAGCGCTGGAAACCATAAAACCGGTGATAGCAGGGAAAGATGCAGATGTAAAAAGCTTCCAGATCGCCGGTACAATATACCGTGCCATAGAAGACATAAAAGAAGCAGGTAAAGTGTATATTAAAGGACTAAAACAATTCCCGAAAAGTGGCGTATTACACAGCGAATACGGAGAATTGCTCTGGCATAAAAAAGATTATGCCGCCATCAAACAATGGGAAAAAGGTATTGAAGCAGATCCGAATTACCCGGGAAATTATTATCACGCCAGCCGCTTCTATTATTTTACTACCGACAAAATATGGAGCCTTATTTACGGCGAAATTTTCATCAACCTGGAAAGCTATACCATCCGGACTGCTGAGATAAAAAATATCCTGTATGACGGGTATAAAAAGCTTTTTTCGGGCTCAGATCTTATGGAAAGCTATAAGAGCAAAAAGCAAAGCGGCTTTGAAAAGGCCTTCCTGGCTTCCATGAACAGCCAGGCGCACTTAGCCGCAACAGGTATTAAACCTGAAACCCTGTTTGCTATCAGGGAAGGATTTATTAAGCACTGGTTTGCAACCCGGGCAGCTACATTTCCGTTCCGGTTATTTGATTACCTGAAACAACTGCTCGAATCCGGTATGTTTGAAGCGTATAACCAGTGGATATTCGGCTCTGCCGTACATGCAGCCGATTATCAAACCTGGATAAGCCATAATAAAGCAGCTTACGACACCTTCCATCAGTTTCAGCGGGGAAGAGTATTTAAATTACCAGAGGGTCAATATTATCAAACCCGGTAGGCTTTCTTTTTTTGTTTATTATTTTTTTCTTAAATTGAACCAAAGCATAAACAACGATTGTATATGATTCAACCCCTTAGATTATTTGATTGCTTAGACTACCAGTTACAGAAATTTCCCAAGCCGGATATGCTTGTGGCAAAGGAAAACGGACAGTGGCGCTCTTACAGTACGGCCGAAGTAAAGGATCTTTCGCTGAAATTAGCCGCCGGGCTACGATCGCTTGGCGTTTCAGGAAATGACATGACCACTGAAAACCGCGACAAGATCGCTATTATATCCAACAATCGTCCCGAATGGCTCATTACCGACCTGGCTGTTCAGCAATCCGGTGCTATTCTTGTTCCTATTTATCCTACGACCAACCCGCTGGAAATTGAATTTATTTTCAATGACTCTGCGGTGAAATATGTATTCGTCAGCAGTGAGGAACTGCTGCAAAAATTACAGGCTATTCGCGACAAGATACCTACGGTTAAAGAAATTTATACGTTTAACCGCGTTGAAAATGCCAGGCACTGGTCGGAAGTGCTGGAGAAGGCTACCGATTCCGGATTAGCTGAAATAGAAACGGTGAAGGCTAAAATTCAGAAAAACGACCTGGCTACGATTATCTACACCTCCGGTACCACAGGCACGCCCAAAGGTGTTATGTTGAGTCATAATAATATTGTCCAAAATACCTTTCTCTCAAAAGAAAGCTTTCCTTTTGATGATGAGCCGCATTACAAAGCGCTGAGCTTTTTACCCCTCAACCATATTTTTGAAAAAACGGTAAGCTATATCTATATGTTCAGCGGTATCGGTATTTATTATGCCGAAAGCTTAGAAACCATCGGCGCCAATTTACAGGAGGTAAAGCCCGATGTGTTTACTACCGTTCCCCGCCTGCTCGAAAAAGTATACGAACGTATCATAGGCAAAGGTGCCGAGCTTACCGGTATAAAAAAGCAGCTCTTTTTCTGGGCCGTTAATTTGGGTAAAAAATACGATAACCTTATTGACGGAGGCTTTTTGTATAATCTCCAGCTATCCATTGCCAATAAGCTTATCTTCAGCAAATGGCGGGAGGCCCTGGGCGGTAACATCAAATATATCATTACGGGAGGAGCCGCATGCCAGGAACGGCTGCTGCGTATTTTTAACGCGGCAAAAATACCATTGTATGAAGGATACGGTCCCACCGAAAATTCACCCGTTATTGCCGTTAACCGGCGGGAACCGGGAGGAATGAAAATGGGTACTGTTGGTCCTCCCATCAAAGGAGTGGATGTGAAGCTGATGGATGACGGGGAGATTTGTGTAAAAGGACCTTCCGTAATGGAGGGCTATTACAAGCGTCCCGATCTTACTGCAGAAGCCATTATTGACGGATGGCTGCACACCGGTGACATCGGCATTTTTGAGGACAATAAATTTTTGCGCATCACCGACCGTAAAAAAGAGCTGTTCAAAACCAGTGGCGGCAAATATGTAGCGCCTTCCGCTATTGAAAATAAGCTCAAGGAATCCCGTTTTATTGAACAGGTGATTGTAGTGGGGTCGGGACAAAAATTTGTAGGCGCCCTGATCGTTCCTTCTTTTGCCAGCTTAAAAGACTGGTGCCAGAAAAATGATGTTCCGTTTACATCAAATGAAAGTATTATCAAAGACCCTAAAGTTTTAGCGTTTTACAAGGAAACCGTAGAAGGATTAAATCAATTCTTCAATCACGTAGAACAGGTAAAGAAGTTTGAGCTGCTCTCCCGGGAATGGAGCGTGGAATCAGGAGAGGTTACGCCTAAGCTCAGCCTGAAACGGAAAGTGATCATGGAAAAATATAAGGACGCAATAGAAAGAATATACGGCAACGGAACAGCAATATAATAACCAGGCTATTAAGGCAATTGAAAGGTCAGCGGCTGCCTTCGGTATGCCTTAACCAGTTTACCGTCCTGCCGGGCGGGTCGCCATTTGGGAGAAGCCCGGATCAAACGGATAGCTTCTTCGTCAAGAGAATATTCAATTGACCGGAGGATATTGACATCACTGATCGTCCCGTCTGTATTTACTATAAATTGGATCAGCAGCTTCCCTTCTTTTCCCAGTTTTCTTGCTCTCTCGGGAAAACGGATATTTTTTTGAACATATTTAATCCAATCCTCCACTCCTCCTTTAAACTCCGCTTCCACTTCCCCCCAGTGTTTTTCCGACTCCGCCTGCTTCCGGTTTTGCTCCCGCTCTGCTTCTATGGCTGAGATATCCATACTTACCATCAACCTGCCCATATCATATTTCTCTTTTTTCCACAGGGTAAAAGAATCAGTATAAAAATACCACCAGCCATTTTTCCTGCCTTCAAAAGTATAGCCCGAAGAATCCATCTTCCCGTCAGGTCCGTAATAAATAAATTCTCCATGTGGAATGGTCGCCTCCTTATCTTTATATGTTTCAACAGATATTAACGGGCCCTGGTAATGATAGTATTTCCACTCATAAGCAGTGTCCCCCAGCTTATGAAGACTTCCTAAATATTTTGCGTCTTCCGGTTTACAGCCCTTCCAGTTTTCGTCAAAAACATAAAAGGATACATTATTTCTTCCGGCTCTTTGAGCGTGCAGGTTTATGGCAGATAAAAATAAAGCAAGTATAAGTAGTGCTCTCATAAAAAACATATAACGATTTCGTAATTTAGACGTTTAATTATAATTTCAGGCATAACAAATACCTATTGCCGGGGCCACAACCCCAGGATGAGTAACCCTAACCGCTAAAAACAATTTCCGAAAATAGTGTTGACCTTTTTGCCATTCCGGCAATTTACTGATAAGGTAGATCTGTTTTCTCATGTTTGACCTTTCTACCAGGTCTGCGAGCGTTGTTTCAACAACACTCTACACTTTTAAACCGGATGATCAGGAACGGTAGAGATAACCGGTTCGGATATTTTTACCGGTATCAGCGGGTCTGCCGGGACCATTCACAGCAGTTCAGGCCTTTCATCAATTCCAAATTCCGTTCATTTCCGTCAATACAACAGGATCCCCGTCAGTAACCACAATAGTATGTTCATGCTGCGCCATAAATCCGCCCTTATCCCCAACCATTGTCCAGCCATCGTTCAGGGTCTTGGCATGTGTTGATGTGGTTGATATAAATGTTTCAATGGCAACAACAGCATTCTTCCTGAATCTTGCAGGGTTAAACCGGTCTCTGTAATTTGCTATTTCGCCCGGCTCTTCGTGGAGGCTTCTGCCCACCCCATGCCCTGTGAGGTTTTTAATTACTTTATACCCCCGTTTTTTAGCTTCTGTTTCTATCAGATGCCCTATGTCTGAAATACGGGTACCGCCTTTTATGGCATAAACCGCTTTATGCAAAATCTGCTTTGAAGCGTTTATCAGCTTTTGATGTTGGTTAATATCCGCTCCAAGCACAAATGAACTGCCATTGTCCGACCAAAAGCCGTCAAGTTCAGCTGAAACGTCTATATTGACCAAATCTCCTTCTTTGAGTGTTTTGTTACCGGACGGGATACCATGACAAAATTCATTATTGACGCTTATACAGGTACAGCCCGGAAAGCCATAGGTTAAGTAGGGTGCAGATCTCGCCCCAAAGTCTGAGAGGATCTTTGCCCCGTAGTCATCTAATTGTTTTGTTGTCATTCCGGGCCGCGCATAGCTTTGCATTTCCTTTAACGTGCAGGCAACAGCCTTACTTACTTTTTTCATCCCGGCCAGCTCGGCTTCTTTTGTTATTGACATGATTACTTTTATATTGTTTGATGTATGCGGGTAGTTGTTCTATTTATCGTTTGTAAAAAATATAGTCGGTAATAAGCGGTTCAAGTCCGCTCAGTCTAAAATCGCTTGCAATTTGACCTCTATGGTAAGTGGAATGATTGATCACGTGGAACAGCATATCCCGGATGCTATTCCTAAACGGCTGACCCTTGCTATTGGTATAGCGGATGATTTCATTCAGGTCGAGGCTGTCAAGAATAAGCAATGAATGTTCAAAGTTCATTTTGTCTATGTGCTTACTGCTTTGAATAGGATGAATTTCCCAAACGGTGAAAGCCTGTTGTTTGGGATCAATCCTGTTGTTCCAGATTTGGTGGGCATTAAGGATATGGCTGTATAATTGTATAGCTTTTTCAGATGTTTTGTTTGGATGCGCACTAAAAATATCCCCCAATTTTTGATTGAAATGATGATTATATTCCAGCAGTTCTTTAAAAAACGATTTCATTGGACTGAATTTGAGGGCATACTTTTGCCGATGCATTCCTATCTCTTTTTCAAAATACCAGGATACGAATATACCTATACTCTCGCAACTACCTTCCAGATATCCTGATCATGGGTGTACCTGGCACGCCAGGCCTTGGGGGGAATGCAGGTACGATGCGCGGTTGAATAGGCATCAATGTGTATGATTATCTCGCCGGTTGTCAACGGCTCAACAACGGCAGTAGCCATTGAACCATCACTAAATTCCGCAATGGCCGGCACAGCTGTACCAGGTAAGGTGATCTTTTCCGAAATGGTTGCCAGGCACCCCGGATACACATGCGTATCATGGAAGCTGATGCTGTTCATATTTTAAAGGTTATGTTTTACTCCTTCATTTACCGTTTTGCCTCTAACACCAACAATGAAGAGTCATAAACAGGTACCGGCTTCCTCAATAGATACAGGTATCGCCAAAATTAGTGAAATGGGATATCGGTCAAAATTAGCCAATACCGCGTTGCAAAAGGCACTAACCAATCATCCTAGCACCAGCAAAATGCCTAATACTTTAGGCAAAATTCGATTTATATACCTAATATCCAATGGGTCGGCTAATTAATCTGCAACTTTACTTAATACATTTCCCTCCGCATCAAAAGTCAGCTTCCATTCTTCTGTAACAGATTTCAGTTCAAGCATGTAAATCACCTTGCTGTCCTCCGTGATCCTCTTTACATCATCAACACGATAAGCTCCAAATTCGCTTTTTATTTTCGCCATTATTTTCCCGGGCAGGTTGCTTTTCGATATTTCTTCTTTGTGTTTTACCAGTTTCCCGGTCTTATCGAACCATGCCACGTGATCAGTACCACGCAGGCCTGTTTCAAAGTCTACCTCGTATAACTTATCTTTCAGCTCCCAGTCTATGTCAAACGCTTTGGGAAATTTTTGCTGAAAACTGTTTACAACAAGTGATGGCACCTGGGATTTCAAAATCTTTTGTGCAAAAAGATCATTTGTATATGATATCAATGCAAGCAAACTGATTACAATTATTCTTTTCATTTTCCTTATTTTTAAACTACATTAAAGAGTGAAAATAATAAATACGGGATAACGCAGGATAGTCACTTAATCGTCAATCCGCAAAAAATCTCCCTGCATATTAAATTCAAGGTCAAGCCCGTTATCCAGTTGAATTTGTTGGGTTTTATCGTCTAATTCCCAACCTGTGATCACATTGTCGGGGTAGTTGGCAACAACATATTGCCCTATTTTCTCAGGTATAACACTATCGGGCAGCTTAGATATGCCATCAATATCCGCGATTTTATTTTTCCTGTTAAATTCTAAACTTATATTACCGGAAAGAATTACATCATAGGTCTTTGTCAGCCCTTCCCTGTCTTTAATGACCTGCAAAATATCGTTACCGGGGAAATGTATCGAAATATAAGTGGATATCTCATGCGGCAACTCAGAAGATGAAATAATTTTCTCTTTGTCACAACTTACCAGCACCAGGGATAGGATCACCACTGCTGCCACAGCGGGTATTTTAATAATGCGTTTCATATTCATTTGTTTTTTATTTACCATGCAAAGTAACTATGCAAAATGGGAAACATTTGGGAACGAACAATTATCTGAAACGCAATTCAAAAGAATGAAGATCATTTTCATAGTAATACCGAACAGCAATGTTGTATAAATCGCAAATCGCTTTTACAATTGTCAACCCAAGACCTGTACCACTCGTATTGTCATCGGCTTTATAAAACCGTGAAAATATTTTCTGTTCATTGATTGGAGCTTTAATCCCTGTATTACTTATTTTAACAGTCTTTTCTGAAATTTCAACAGTTACAATCCCATTGTAAATATTATGAAAAACAGCATTTCTAAGTAAGTTTGATATAACAATACCTGCAAGTGAAACATCCATTTGTGCAGTTAATCCTGCTGTTTCTGCAACAGTAATTTTTACGTTTTTGAATTCCGCTATTTCCTCCAAATCACTTACATTCTGACGAACTATTTCGTTGAGTGACACGATTTGCTCATCCAGGAATTGTTTATTTTCTATTTTGGTCAAAAGCAACAATGATCTGTTCAGGCGAACCAATCGTTCAATGATCCTCATTACTTCGGCAATACTTTCGGCCTGCCTGCTTTGTAAATCTCCTTTTTCAATCAACAGCTCCAATTTATTAGTAGCTATTGCCAAAGGCGTCTGTAGCTCATGCGAGGCATTTCCGATAAATTGTTTTTGCTGCTCATAGGTCTCAATATTGCGTTGCAATAAAATATTTACGGCATTTTGCAAATCGGTAAATTCTTTTGTTTTAGTTTTTACTTCAGGAAATTTTCTACTGCTTCCTACACGATAATTTTTTAGCTGAATTAAGAACGAATAAAAAGGCTTCCATAAACGTTGCAGCACAAAATTATTGATGATAATAACAGCGGCGAGTAAAACAAAATACAAACCAAGTGTTTCACGAAGCAACTCTTCTATCAAATCATCTTCTTCCACCATCGAATTGATAACGCTTAATTTGTAGTAATGGCCATTATTTTCAAACGCTGTCGTTAACAACCGGACAGGCTCCAACTCCGGGATTTCATCGTCTGCATCCTGCATATACATCAACGTGTCAATATATATATCTTTTATGGCAATAGCTTCGGATGCTGTTATTTCCCCGATGGTAAAAAATCCACCCTCAAAATTGCTCTTTTCGAGGATAATTGAATCTTTTTGGGCCTGATAGACAATTTGCCGTTTATAGTGGTCCAATCCTTCATCCACACTTTCCTTGATTTTATTCAGCATATTAAAATAAAAGACAACCGACCACAAGCCGATGATAAAAAACATAGAAACCGAGAGGTATAGAAGTGATCTGTTTAATAATTTCATTTTTCAACTAGCTTATACCCGATGCCGTAAACGGCTTCAATTTCAACTTCTGCTTTTGCGGTTTGCAATTTCCTGCGCAGGTTTTTTATCTGGTAATAGATAAAATCAAAATTATCGGACTGGTCTATATGGTCGCCCCAAACATGCTCAGCCAATGCTGTTTTGGTAACCAACCGGTTTTTATTGAACAAAAAATAATTCAGAATGTCAAATTCCTTTCTGTTGAGCGGTACTTTTTCGTTGTTTACAATACATATTCTTTCTGTTAAGTCCAATACAACATTTGCAATTTCAATAGTGTTTTTTCCGTCCAATTTTTTTCTTCTCAAAACAGCTTTCACCCTTGCATTGAGTTCCGCAATATGAAAAGGTTTTGTGAGATAATCGTCTGCACCCAACTCAAGACCCCGCAATTTATCCTCCAGCGAGTCTTTGGCAGAAATAATGATCACATTGTTTGATTTTCCCGATTTTTTTAGTTGTTCCAGAAGCTGTAGCCCATTCCCGTTCGGTAACATAATATCAAGTAAAATACAATCGTAGTCATAAACATTAATTTTTTCGCTTGCAGCATAAAAATCACTTGCCGCTTCAACCACAAAATGTTCCTTTTCAAGCGAACCAGCTATTGTTTTCAACAAATCTTTTTCATCCTCGACGATAAGGATCTTCATGTCACAAATTTAGTTATTGAATTTGGGAAAGAGTTAGGAATAATCCGGATACCGGGAAATATGAGAGCATGGTTGATAAAGTTCAATGGCTTACCGTCCCGCAGGAGGCTTTCATCTATTACAAAAGAGGATACCCTCGTACCTCCTGCAATAAACAGCGGAGTAGCATTAGCAACACTATTATTCTATTATTCCATTATTCCATGTATTAAGCTTCCGGAATTATTATTACGAACCTGAAACCCACTATCATACACTTCGCACAAAATGCGCTACAGCATATTACCGGTTGTTATTAAAGGTTTTGGCAAGCAGGAATACTTCCCCGCTTGCAGGTAAAAGGTCGTCAGCTCTGTTGGCAAAATAGCGCTGCACCATATCTTGTGTTGATATTGTTTTTGCCTCTTTCAATCCTGCTTCACGGGCTAAATCCATTATTTCATCCGGTGTAAAGAAGCTGATAAACGGCGTTCCTGCAGCGCGTGCGCCTTTTTCCGCTATTTCCTGCATCGGCAGGTCTTCCTCATCGAGGAGCTGCATCGGCAGGTAAAATGTGATAGCAAGGGTTGAGCCGGTCGCAAGTGTAGCGATTTGTTTGAGCGTTGAAACGATCGCTTCCTTAGTAAGATACAATGTTACTCCCGTGCAGGCCACAACAGCCGGTTTGCCGGCGTCAAATCCTGCATTCATGAGTTGTGTAAACCAGGACTGGTTTTCAAAATCAACCGGTACAAAATGCAAATATCCGGGAATACCAAAGCCCGATTCCCTCAACCGCTGTTGTTTCCAGCTCAACATGCCGGGCTGGTCAATTTCATATACCTGAAGCCGGGAAGCAATATCGGGACGGCGCTGGGCAAAGGTATCAAGCCCTGCACCGAGCACAACATACTGACCCATTCCCTGTTTGCTTTGTTCGATGATAATATCTTCAATAAAACGTGCGCGGGCTACGATAGAAGCCCTGAGCCGTTTGGTGTATTTTATATCGGGCCGATCCTGCCAGCCCTCAGGCGGCGCTATCAATTTCAGTCCCACTTCATCTTCAATAATGTGAGGCGCTGCGTCTGCCTGAACGTGCAGCGCTCTCCATAATGCCGTTCTTACTGCGGTATCATCGGGTACAGTTGTTTGTATTGCCTGTTCCATATTAAATGCGTTGTCTATATATGCGCAGCTATCCACGCCAATAATTGTGCCCCTGGTAAAAACAATATTTGAGCCAGAATTGTTCCTACAAGCCTGGCAATAGTCATATATACAATATATTTCCTAAACTTCGCTTCACTGCATTTTCCCAATGTAACATCGTCTGTCATGGCAGAAAGATGCGGGTCAATAAAAGCAAACATTAATATAGTTGCAAAGCCATTAATAAAAGCCGATAAATTACTTGCAGTTGTTCTATAGTCCGGGTTTAAGTAAGATGCATAAACCGCTGATAAAACACCTATAGTAAGAATAGCTACTGCAACGATATTTAATATAAATATTCTCCAGGGAAAATCATTATCCAATTTTATAGCAGATATGTTTCCCGCGGCAGGAATGGTCATATTGTCTTTAAAATAAAGAATCCCTGTCTTTGAAAAACCATGTAATATGAGCTTCCCCATTGATTTGTGTGTGCTAAAATTTACAACCGCCCGTGACAATACCCGTTGAAATGTGGGGATAAAAAATGCCCCGATAACAGTCGCAGCAGAACAGGAAAGAATGATCAATCTAAAAGTCCCTGAATTATTAAAAACGCCAAGCTTAATGTCATTCTCAACAGTTTTGGCTAAAAGTGGTGCCTGGAAGCCGTTTGCCGTCCTTGAAACTAAAACGAGGATATTAAATAATGCAAAGGAAATAGCAATACGACCTGTCCGAATACCAACGATTCTCACAGAATAGGAAAGTGTTGTAATCAGGTTGATAATAAAAGTCAGAATTAGAACTATGATCACCTGTGTTGTCATTTTAATGGATTTGTTGGTAATAATATCTTTTGCACTTAGATTATTTTAGATCTTCTATTCGGAAAATCTATAGTTAAAAACGGTATTTTAAAATTACCTTTTAGGGGCTGACTAAAAGTAATATTTTGCCACGAAGTCGCTAAGGCCCAAAGAAAATTAAACCCGAGAATCAGAACATTGTGCCTTTGCCGGCAGGCAGGTTTGATCTTAGTGGCAAATATTTAAACCGAGTCTTCTTAGTTAGCCCCAAGTCCTGCACCGTTTATATAAACCATTCCGATTTCGTTATCTGCTTTTCCCCAGTGTATATAGAATTCAGGTTTCCGGTTTGAAGTCTGCTAATTCATTATTTACGTTTCGTCCGCCCTCGTTTATTTGTTGCAGGATACCTTTCTCTACCAGGTCGTTTATATCTCTTAAAGCTGTGTCGGTAGAGGTTTTAGCAATTTTAGCCCATTTTGAGGTTTGTATTATTTACCGCAAATTTGCGGTATTTATTTTGTTTTTTCACCGCAAGGAGAATACTTCTCACGGAAGACCAATACGTCCGAACCGGCTCAACAAGCCGCAGAAAGCAGATTTTGGACAACCCGCCAAAAGGTTGTAACTTATTCCTTCAGCATAAATAAAATTTACGATGAGTACAAATGATATCACGGCAAAGGACGTAACAGAAGAAATATTACATAAAGACAATTTCAGCAGGTGGCTGGGCATAAAAGTGCTTGAAGCAGCAGAGGGCTACAGCAAAATACAGTTGGAAGTACGTGATGAAATGCTCAACGGGCTGGGGATCGTGCATGGCGGCATCCCTTTTGCCCTGGCCGACAGTGCCTTTGCGTTTGCTTGCAACAGCCGCAATAACTTTTCCGTGGCATGGGATACCTCCATCACTTTCATGAAAGCTTCAAAACTCTGGGATATTTTAACCGCGGAAGCAAAAGAGCTGCATAACGGCAAAAGCACGGGATTATACATTGTTACTGTTACCAACCAGCGTAATGAGCAGGTAGCCCTGTTCAAAGGCACCTGCTTCAGAATGGCAAAAACAGTGGTCTGACGAACCGTTTACAACGGAACAGTATGCTCTTCCCGTCCTGTTTGTTCCAGCTCATGCATAAAAGTTTTGCCCCAGTTCTCAATATCGTAATGGGTTACCTGCTCAAACAGGCGCTGCATACGCAGCTTCTTTTCAGCTTCATCTAACGACAGGGCCTGTTCCAGCCCCTGCACCAGGTCTTTAATATCATAAGGGTTGGTGCGGATAGCATAAGAAAGCTCCACCGATGCACCGGCAAATTCGGATATCACCAGCACGCCATCCGGCGCCGGCTTCAGCCCCTGCACCCCAATGTATTCTTTGGCCACCAGGTTCAGCCCGTCACGCAGCGGCGTGATCCATGCCACATCGGCAACAGCATAATAAGTAACCACTTCTTCAAAAGGCACTGATCTGAAAAAGAAATGAATAGGCACCCAGTCTAAGCGGGCGAATTTGCCGTTGATCTTACCGATGGCCTGCTCCAGCTCAGTCAGTATCTTATCATACACCTTCATGCCCGAAGCAGGTGGCGTACAAATATTGATGAGCTCAACCTTGCCATGCAGCTGGGGGTTGCGTTCCAGGAAGGTTTGAAAAGCATTAATTTTTTCAAGCGGGCCCTTTACATAATCCAGCCGCTCTACCGATAAAATGATCTTCTTGCCCTCCGTTTGTTTTTGCATCTTTTGTATCCGTTCCTGTGTGGAAGGCTGCGCAAAGATCTCCCGGATATTTTTCATGTTAATCCCTACAGGATGAGCGCCCAGCCGTATGATCCTGCCGCCCGCATCTATTTCTCTCGTCATCCTGTCTACGCCCAGCGCACAGCTGTACGTCAGGAACCTGTCGGCGCACGATTGTGCAGAACGGATATTAACCGGCGTATGGCTTTTTACCACATCCACGAAATTTTCAACGTAGCGTGGAATATGAAAACCAATATAATCGCATTGCAGCATGCTACCAATAATTTCCCGCCGCCAGGGGATAATGTTGAAGATATCGGCCGGCGGAAAAGCCGTATGGTGGAAGAACCCGATCTTAACGTCCGGTCTTAACTGTCTTAATATTCCCGGAACCATCCAGAGGTTGTACTCATGTATCCATACTGTTGCATTCCGGTCGGCTTCTGCAGCCGCCCTTTCGGCAAACAAACGGTTTACCTTTACATACTGCTCCCATTGTTCATGATTGAATCTTACCTTGTCGGCAAAAGAAAATATGACCGGCCAAAAGGCTTCCTTGGAAAACAACTTGTAAAAAACATCAATTTCTTTTTTGGTAAGCGCAATACCGGACGCAATAAGGTTAGGGTATTTATTCTCATCAATATACCGGTCAGTCTGTACCTTGCCTTTGTTACGCACTTCCTCCCAGGCGATCCATGCCCCCGTACGTCCATCGCTGAAAAAGCCCAGCAGTGAAGGGATAATACCATTCGGACTTTTAGGCGATACTTTCTTTTCCGTTCCGTCTATTTCTTTCATCTCATAGGGAAACCGGTGATACATTACCAGCAACTGCGTATCACCCTGCGCCTCACTGGTAACTGTGCCTGCCCCGTTGCTCACATAACTGCTGAACTCCGGAAAATACTTCAAAGATTCCAGTATGCCTCCCGCTCCCTGCGATCTTGCCTGCAATACATTGGGCATACCGTTGGTATATGCTATAAGCGCCTGTTCCGCTTCACCCACAACCACGCCCTTATATTCCGTATCATATAAAGAGCGGTCATTCAATGTGTCGCCTGCCACCAGTATATCTTCCGAAGAAAAATGCATGAGCTTTACCAGCCGCTTCAGCGTGGATCCTTTATTGATGTTTTTGGGAAGAATGTCAAGAAATTTTCCTGCAGACAACAACACGTCAAGGTTCATTTCGGCGGCTATCTTTTTTACCGCTTCAATGTCCGTACGCTCATCATAAAAAAAAGAGCAGCGGCGTTGCTGCGACACCGGCTGCAGCCGGAGTCCTTTTATTTTACGCATTCTTTTTTGTATAGCAAGCGCACCGGGCCACCGGCGCTCAATTTCCGACTGTATCGGTTGAACCGGCTCTAAGGTTTGTCCATTCAGCACCGTAGCCCCCACATCACAAATAATATAGTCAGGATCGGGAATAACCGGATTATCCAGCAGGGGCATCACACTTTCAATACCACGACCGGTAACAAACAACAGACGTATTTTTTCCTGTTCGCGTATTAAACGATATAATTTTAAACGGTCGGCCTGCCGTCCGCCCAGGAATGTACCGTCAAGATCAGTAGCTAATAACATAAACAAAATTTGTGTTCTTCCGTTATAAAAAGAACCATTAAAAAATCAATATAAAAAGATGACCTCCTGTTGTGGCAACAAGAAGCACGCTGTTTTACTATTGTTTTAATTATTTCCGCCCGGATAGTGGGCGAAGACCAGTTTAATTTTCCCAAACACTAACACGCTGAACGCGGATGATAGAACATACGTCTGGGCAAAGCTTGCAGCGCAAAGATAGAAAAAATTCCCCGCCAGTCATAAACAAAGTTATATCCTCTTATAACGCATATATAGATGACATATAATTAACAGGAAAGCGGCGCTGAATATGAAGAGGTACTACATCAGATGGATCGAAACGGGTGGGCTACAGTAACCCGGTATGGATTGCTTTTACAGCCGCAGCGCTAAAGCTCCGCTATAATGAAAAACACGAAAGTCAACCTTATTTATCCTTTACCGATTTATTATGCTGCTTCCAAACCCGGTAGCCTATAAAACCTATTACCACGTAAGGAGTAGCCATCAGGTACAGGATACCCGCATTTAATCCTTTGGCAGGCTTTTCTCCCATTTGCTGTACGGTTTTAGTACATATAGAACACTGGGCGGAAACGGAAGCCGCACCCAGCATCATAAAAACCACACCCAGCAAAACAACCGTCATCTTTTTCATTGTGTTCAATTGTTGATGGAACAGCAAAGGTACAACCAAAGCGGCGTGTTCCCAAACGATAAAGCCCCGGCAGTATATTCTATTCCTGTTTATCACCAAATACCAGTTTCTGCCACAAAGGATTTTGTCCCGTATAGACCGGATACTATGGGAATACAAGGGTTTATGGCAAAAATTAATAATTTTTGTACCCGTTGATACCACCGTTAAATTTGCAGGTATGAGGATAGCACTGGCACAGCAAAATTACCATATCGGCAATTTTGAAAGCAACACAAAAAAGATCATATCGGCCATAGAACAGGCAAAAAAAGAGGGAGCCGGGCTGGTTGTTTTTTCTGAACTCAGCGTATGCGGTTATCCTCCGCGCGATTTCCTGGAGTTTGATGATTTTATTAACCAGTGCTATGCGTCAATAGATGCCATCAAACAACATACGGAAAACATCGGTGTCATTATAGGCGCCCCTCAAAAAAACTTAGACGCTCCCGGGAAAACATTTTTCAACACAGCCTGGTTATTGTATAACGGGGAAATAGCAGGCGTATCACACAAGACGCTTTTGCCCACCTACGATGTATTTGATGAAAACCGCTATTTTGAACCTGCATTTGAGTGGAATATTATTCCCTTCAAAGGTCATCGCATTGCGCTTACCATTTGTGAAGACATCTGGAACCTCGGCAATAATCCTTTATACCGCGTTTGCCCCATGGATATGCTGGTGAAGCAGCAGCCTGATCTTATGATCAATATCTCGGCGTCTCCTTTTGATTACGACCATGATGAGGACCGGAAAGAAGTGGTAAAAGCCAATGTGTTCAAATACGGCTTACCGTTAGTGTATTGCAATGCTGTGGGTTCGCAAACGGAAATCGTATTCGATGGCGGAAGCCTCGTATACGATGCAAGGGGTGATCTGCTGAAAGAACTGGCATATTTTGAGGAAGATTTTTGTGTGATGGACATTGCGGTAAGCAGCTCCCGTCACGAACAAAGTCCGTTACACAGCCAGCCCGCCGTTATCTCAGGAGCAACGGACAAAGAAATGCGGGTTGCCAAAATCAACGACCCGGACAAGGTGATTGACTTCCTTACCGATACTCATAATATCCGGCAAATACACCAGGCGCTGATACTGGGCATACGGGATTATTTCAGTAAAATGGCATTCTCTAAAGCCATACTGGGTAGCAGTGGCGGCATAGACAGCGCAGTGGCGCTGGCATTAGCTTGTGAGGCCCTGGGTCCGGAAAATGTTCGTGCCGTTTTAATGCCCTCCCCGTTCTCTACCGGGCACTCGGTACAGGATGCCGAACAACTCAGTCAAACCTTAGGCAATCCTTATGATATCATACCCATAGAAACCGTTTACAACAGTTTTCTTACTACCCTGAAGCCGTTATTTAAAGACCTGCCATTCAGCGTTGCAGAAGAGAATATTCAAAGTCGCTCACGCGGAAATCTTTTAATGGCCATCGCCAATAAGTTCGGCTATATTTTACTGAACACTTCTAATAAAAGTGAGCTGGCAACGGGCTACGGTACCTTATACGGCGACATGGCAGGCGGATTAAGCGTATTGGGTGATATATATAAAATGCAGGTATACGCCCTGGCAAAATACATCAACCGGGATAAAGAGATCATCCCGATGCATATCATTACCAAACCGCCATCGGCAGAATTACGCCCCAACCAGAAAGACAGCGACAGCCTGCCTGACTATAGCCTGTTAGATAAAGTATTGTACCAGTACATAGAAAAAAGACAGGGTCCGAAGGAGATCATAGCTATGGGTATTGACGCCACATTGGTAAACAGGATACTACGGCTTGTAAATATGAACGAATACAAACGCAACCAGTTTTGCCCGGTTATCCGTGTCAGCTCCAAGGCATTCGGCGTGGGAAGAAGAATGCCTATCGTAGGAAAATATTTAAGCTGAATTACCTGAAAAATTCGGATTTACTTTAAAGATGTTCGATATTTACCTCTCATGTGCGGCATCGCCGGTATTATATCATCCAACCCTGATCTGATCAGTACTACACGCCTTCAAAAGATGGCAGGCGCCCTGGTACACCGGGGTCCGGACGGCGAAGGACTCTGGATAAATGAAAAGCATACGGCAGGGTTTGCCCACCGGCGATTATCAATCATTGATTTAAGCGATGCTGCGGCTCAGCCCATGTGCTATTCACCCCAGGGTTATTCGTCATCCACCCCACGATATACCATAACGTATAACGGATGTATCTATAATTATCCCGAAATAAAAAACACCCTGAAATCCAGGGGATATGCTTTTCGCACCAGCTCAGATACGGAAGTAATCCTGGCTGCATACGAATGCTATAAAGAAAACTGCCTGCAGCATTTTGACGGAATGTTCTCTTTTGCTATCTGGGATGAAGCAACGCAGACACTCTTTGCAGCACGAGACCGGTTTGGCGAAAAACCTTTCTTTTATACTTTTAATATAACCGATACCAGCTTTTATTTTGCAAGTGAAATGAAAGCGCTGTGGGCTGCAGGAATAGAGAAAAATACAGACAAGGAAGCATTACTCTATTATATAGGATTAGGCCTTACCCGGTTCCCGGCAGAAAAACATCGTACATTCTATCATGAAATTTTATCGCTTCCTCCTGCACATTATATAAAATGGCATATCACAGACCCGCATATAAAAGTTTGCCGCTACTGGGACATTGATAAAAACAACATAACCAACCGTACCGCAACAGAAGCGGTGGAAATATTCCGGTCGCTTTTTTTTAGCTCCGTAAAAAGACGGCTAAGAAGTGATGTACCTGTTGGATCGAGCCTGAGCGGGGGCTTAGACAGCGCATCTATAGCAGCGGCTATGCACCGGCTGTCGCCGGGGAACAGGCATACTGCCTCTTTCTCCGCTGTTTTTCCGGGTTTTGAAAAAGATGAATCGGCTTATATGCAACAAGTAGTATCTGCATTCGGATCAGATCATTTCACGGTGTCTCCTACCCATTCCGACCTGGTTGATGCATTGGAAAAACTGTGCTATTACCACGAGAAGCCGATTGGCTCGTCCAGTGTTTTTGTTCAGTATGCTGTACACCGGCTGGCAAAGCAGCAGGGCATTAAAGTGCTGTTAGACGGACAGGGTGCAGATGAAATCATGGGCGGATACCTGAAATATATACACTGGTGGCTGCAGGAGATGATCCGGCATGGGAAATGGAAGCAATTCAACAGGGAGAAAAAACAATTAAAGCATAATGAAACCGAATTTGTATGGGACTATAAAAATTATGTAGCCGCCTTTATGCCGGAACTTACCAGGCGGCTGCTCCGGAAGAGAGAAAGCAAAAGACTCAGCACGAATACAGAAATTGATCCGGGGTTTTTACAGGCGTACAGCAAAGGGATCATTTCCTATAAACCCTATATCACCAGACTGAACGACATGCTGTACTATAATACGATGGAAAACGGGCTGGATGAACTACTGGATTATGCAGACCGTAATTCCATGTCGCAGGGTATAGAACTCCGTTTGCCCTTTTTGAATCACGAATTAGTATCCTTCTTATTTTCCTTACCCGGCAATTACAAAATACAGGAAGGCTATACCAAATGGATCCTCAGGGAGACGATGAAAGAGGAATTACCTGCAACCATTACCTGGAGAAAAGATAAAATCGGCTTTGAACCTCCCCAGCAACACTGGATGGAACAAGCCTCAATACAGGAACTCATCCATGATGCCCGGCAAAAACTTACGGCTGCAGGCATACTCAGGAAATCTGTTTTAAAAACACCGGTTCGTCCGGAGGCTGCCTACGCACGGGAAAATAAGGACTGGCACTATCTTATAGCGGCAACTTTACTCCGCGTGTTATAATGCAGCTTTGCTTTTACTTTTGCTTTTTCAGGACTTCATATTCCTCCCCGTTTCCGTAAACATCCACCTTGATCGTATACCAGTAATTATCATCCTCCATTTTTATAAAATAAACCGTCCGGTCGCCGGAAGAAATTTCAGTAACCCCAAAGAATTTCTTACCGGTATACTTTTTCCTGACTCCCGATAATACATTTACCGGTAACAGGGAAGGATCGTAAAACCGCATGGAGCCGGTGATCTTACCATTCTTGTTATAATATACAATAAACTTTACGCCAAGCCGGGTAAACCGAACGGAAGTCTGGTCATTCGTTTCATACCAGGTTACGTTTTCAGCTTCACTAAAAGTTTCACGAAAGGCCTGAAGCACTTTTTCTGTAATAGGCGGCGGCGTATGAGCAAAAGCTCCCGCAGAGATCAGGGCAACAAAGCCCAAAGCAACAATCTTTTTCATTTCATAACAGTTTTTCTGAATAATTAAAATCAAACCACAGGTCAAAAATAACAGTCCATTATTCATCTGAAAGTGATACTACACCAACGGGAACTTCAGGATAAGATGGTATTTGCATAAGCATATTCGTCATTACCACTATTGACCTATGACTACCTCAAAATGCCTTACTATAAAGCGTTTAAACAAAGCCTCACTTTGTTACAGCAGCCGGGTTAACATTGTGTTAAACTGGAAATACGGAAAAAAAGAAGTTCGGTTGAAACTGGTTTCATTTCCGCATCTTTGCGTTTTTATTCAATATGAAAGCAGCTACCAAGTTCATACATGCGGGTGTACATCCCGATCCTTCTACCGGTGCAATTATGACACCCATTTTTCAAACCTCCACGTTTGTACAGGAAGGCCCCGGGAAACATAAAGGATATGAATATGCCCGTACACAAAACCCTACCCGCACACAATTGCAAAATGCACTGGCGGCAGCAGAAAACGGGAAATATGGTATCAGTTTTAGCAGCGGACTTGCAGCAACCGATACCCTGATGAAGCTTTTTAAGCCGGGCGATGAAATTATCAGTACCAACGACCTGTACGGCGGAACCTACAGGCTGATGAGAAAAGTGTGGGAAGCCTATGGCTTAAAATTCCGTTTTATTGATATGAGCCATGCAGACAATATCAGTAAATACCTTACTCCCGCTACCCGGCTGATCTGGGTAGAAACCCCCACCAATCCCCTCATACGGATCATTGATATTAAAGCCTGTGCGGCTGTTGCCAGGAAGACAGGCGCCTTGCTGGCGGTAGATAACACTTTTGCATCCCCCTACCTCCAGAACCCGCTTGATCTTGGAGCTGATATGGTTATGCACTCTGCTACCAAATATATTGGCGGACACAGCGATGTGGTACATGGGTGTATTATCACCAATAATAAAGAAATAGCAGACCGGCTTTATTTTTTACAAAATGCCTGTGGCGCAGTACCCGGTCCGCAGGACTGTTTTCTTTTGTTGCGGGGATTAAAAACATTGCACGTGCGCATGCAGCGGCATTGCGAAAACGGGGAGCAGATCGCACATTTCCTACGCCGGCATCCCAAAGTAGATAAGGTACACTGGTGCGGATTTGAAGATCATCCCGGTTACGAGATCGCTAAAACACAAATGAACGGTTTTGGCGGTATGCTCAGCTTTGAGCTGAAAGATAATACGCTGGCCGCAGCAGAGAAAGTATTATCATCTACAAAGCTTTTTTCCTGTGCCGAATCATTAGGTGGCGTGGAATCCCTTATTGGTCACCCGGCGAGCATGACACACGCGTCCATTCCCCGCGAGGAAAGAATAGCTAACGGGCTGGTAGATTCCCTGATCCGCCTGAGCGTAGGTATTGAAGATGCGGAAGACCTGAAAGCTGATCTGGATCAGGCATTAGAATAAGGTATGACGAACCACGCAATCAAAGATTTTTTAAACAGGAAGGTGGAGGAGTACAATCATCCCTCCTTCATCACCGGCGATCCCATCTGTATCCCCCATGCTTTTACCAAACAGCAGGACATAGAAATAGCGGCCTTATTTGCTGCTATCTTAGCCTGGGGTAACCGTACCACGATCATCGCCAAAAGCAGATTGCTGATGCAGCTCATGGACAATGCCCCATACGACTTTTGCCTGCATGCCGGTAAAAAGGAATTAGAAAGGCTGCTGGTATTTAAGCACAGAACCTTTAACACAACGGATATTTTATATTTCGTGGAATTTTTAAAATATCACTATACCAACCATACTTCTTTAGAAACCGCTTTTACACAATGGATGCTTCCCGGAGACGAAACTACGGCAAATGCCCTCCTGGGCTTTCACCATTATTTTTTTTCGCTGGAGGACGCTCCTGTCCGTACCCGCAAGCATATCGCCTCCCCGGAGAAAAAATCTACCTGTAAAAGACTCAACATGTTTTTAAGATGGATGGTAAGAAATGATGACAGGGGTGTAGATTTCGGATTATGGAAAAACATTTCTCCCGCCCGGCTGATCTGCCCTATTGATGTGCATGTAGCCCGTGTTGCCAAACGCTTTAACATGATAGCGCGCCAGCAAACCGACTGGCTGGCAGCACTGGAATTAACAGAGTACCTGCGGAAGCTTTGTGCGGAAGACCCGGTAAAATATGATTTTGCTTTATTCGGACTGGGCGTTGTAGAAAAATTTTAAGTATGGATAATGATAATGTATTAATTAACCTGCTGAAAAAGGAACTGCTATCGGATTTACAGAATCCGATCAATGAAAAAGAGTTGTGGTTACGGGTACAGGAAAGAGTAAGCGAACTGATTGAACATGATTTTGAAAAGCTGGTAAATCTATTGTACCGTGTAGATGTTAATGAGCAAAAATTAAAACAGCTATTACAGTCTAACCCGGATAAAGACGCTGCAGCGATAATAACTACACTGATCATAGAAAGACAAATGGAAAAAATAAAAAGCCGCCAACATATCCAACAGCCTGATAACCCTTATGATACAGAAGAAAAATGGTAAACCTCCTTAAAACAATATATCCATGATCATTTACGGAATACCCAATTGCGATTCGGTTAAAAAAGCAATCGCATGGCTGAAAAAGGAAAAAATAGATTTTACGTTTCACAATTTCAGAGAGTCCGGTATCACCACAGCCCGGCTCAATACGTGGTGCAAACAGGTAAGCTGGGAGCAATTACTCAATAAAAAAAGTACCACCTGGCGTAGCTTAACTCCTGAAGAGCAGGCAGCAGTAATCAATCAAAAAGCAGCAGTTCAGGTAATGCTCACGCATCACAGCATTATTAAACGCCCGGTTATTGAGTATGCCGGCAAAATCATAACCGGCTACAATGAAGCCCTATACGAACAGGAATTCAAGTAGTAAAATTCCCTGGCTATCCTGATGCCGCCTTCTTCTGTACGGGAAGAAAAGTATAAAAGTATGATCAGCCGGCTATTGCCCAATTTCAGCAACAGTCCAGTTTTGTGTTCTCCTGTTCCAAAGGATGCTGTAATCCTTTCCATGCATCAGCTTGAAAGTGCGGTACCCGTTATAATATTTAAGGCGGAGCCAGCCATAATTATATATTTCAAACTTAAACACAAATGGTTGTCCGGCTTTTATTTCTGCCTGCTGAAAATTTTTACCGTCATCACTCAGCAAAACCACTTCGTTTTTATTGCTCTGAATGGTAAGCCATATCCAGCTTGGATCGGTGTTAGGGTCGGTATCCGTACCCGTATTACCCGGGGAAGGCAATGGCGATGGCGCCGGGGGAGCAGGTGTGCTTGTATTACCGGGGGGCAACGGGGTGTTCGTAGTCGTATTACTGCCGGCACGGGCTTCATTCCAGCCTTTTGTAATGGCCTGTACCCTGTCGTTCTTTGCCGGGTGCGTGGAGCTGGCTCTTTCAGAAGCAATAGCCTGCATGGCAGCAACCGATTCCTGCAAAGAAGCGCCCAACTTGGCCATAATATAACCTGAAAAGGCATCTGCCTCTATTTCCTTGGGCGGAGTACTCCCGCTGCTGCTTACTACATGATTATAATAATGGTGCCCCATTTCATGCGCAAGCACACTTATAGAAGCCCACTTGGTAGAAGTATAAGCATCCAGGTCTTCCAAAAAACGGTTATCATAAATAATCCAGCGGGCCCGGTTGATAATCGTAGCATAAGCGTTTTGTATACCGTTTTGCTCCCTGACATTAAAATTCTCCTTCCAGCTAATGGTATTCAGCATATTCTGCAGTATATCCTTTGCCTCATATACCGAGCTGAAATTAGATCGCAGCGACCGGGGCGGAATCTTAAAGCCGCAACCTGTAATACGTTGTGCTTCACAAACCACGAACGCAATCAGGCAGGATAACAGCAGTACAAATCGTTTGTGCATGGGATTTTTAAAAATAAATATAGGATTTCCCTTCTAAAATAAAAAACAGGGCAGAGAACGCTTTACCAGTCGTTTTTAATTCTGTTATTGATACATTACGGGTTTTCCGCAGGTTTTCTCTCCACCGGGGATCATACCCCACAAAAAAGAATAGCCATAGCGTACGGGCCAGGCGCATTAAATAAGGTTGCAGTACCACCAGTACAACACCATTAAAAACGAGCCAGTACAAAACCCGGGTATCATGCACAGACAGCCCGATCGTAAGCGCCCATATAACCAGGGTGGCCACACTGACCGCAATAGTCAGTGCGTAACTTACATATCCTGTACCGTAATAAAAGCCTACCTCAAGATCAAAATGCTGCCCGCATACCGGGCATTGATCATACATTTTCATAAAACGTTTCAGGTGGTAGGGATTAGGATCTACAAACATATTACCCCGGCGGCAGCGCGGGCACCGGGTCTGGCAGAGACTTGGAAAAAGGGAAGGTTTTTTATCGGTAGATTGTGCTGACATAGTCTATATTCTCTGGTTGTTTATAATTTTTGTTTCATACGTATACACGGGCTCAGGATGAGGGCTATTGCTCAAATATCCTTTAAAGCGGTCTGCAATTCAACAAATCATGACGTGATTTATCAGCAACCAGGTCAGGAATATCTAAAAGCGCGTATACCGGTTCTGCCAAAGCTTTTACTTTAGCGGGCAAATTTACCATATATATTATTGGAATCTGCCGAAGCTTATGAAAATACTATGGTATTGCTTACTGACGATTGAAAAATACCGTATAGCCCTGTTAAAAAGGGAGAACTACCCGTTCTTTTTGCAATTCAATTGTTAAACCGGGCGGTTATTCATACTATACTATAAGATAGTTAAGCCGGGATGCATACAATAATATGGGTAAGATCAGTTTTTTTGTTAGGTTTGCCTCCTCAATTTTTAATAAATTGGCAATAGAATCACAAAGAAAATCATTTTTTAAGCGGATCAGAGGAAGCCAGGACGCAGAAGATGCGGAAATGAGCTTCATTGATCATTTAGAAGCGCTCCGCTGGCATATTGTTCGTTCTGTATTTGCGGTATTGGTTTTTGCCATTGCCATCTTCATTAATATTGACTGGATATATGATCGCATTATCATTGGTCCAACGCAGTCTGACTTTATTTCCTACCGCCTGTTTTGTGCTTTAAGTCATAAATTAGGAATGGGCGATTCTTTATGTATGCCCCCTATTAATATGAAGCTGCAGGTAACGGAAGTAAGCGGAACCTTCATGTCAAGCATTACGATTGCCGCAGTGGGTGGGATTTTAGTTGCTTTCCCCTATTTGTGCTGGGAAATATGGCGCTTTGTGAAGCCTGCCTTAAAACCGGAAGAGCTGAAACATACCAGGGGTATTATTTTCTGGGTATCTCTTTTCTTTTTCATGGGTGCCGCTTTCGGATACTTTATGCTGGCTCCCTTCACCTTTAATTTCTTATATGGCTACCAGCTGGGTACCAGGCAAATGCTGGAATATAAACCCATGTTAAGGGACTACCTGGATTCCCTCATGGACATTACACTCGGTTCGGGAGTAGCCTTTGAGCTGCCTATGGCTTCCTGGCTGCTGGCCAGAATAGGATTACTTACCCCCGGGTTTTTAAGAACTTATCGTAAGTATGCTTATGTGGCTCTCTTAGTGCTGGCAGCCATCATTACACCTTCACCCGACTGGGGCAGCCAGATGATCGTGTGTATCCCGCTCGTGCTGTTATACGAAATCAGCATTGTAATAGCAGCCAGGGTACATAAAAAGAATGAAAAGAAATGGGAGGAATGGAGTTAGCGGGCAGCCAATAGTCTGATATCCCGGGAACCATAACCCTCCGTATTTTCTTACATCCGGCTTTCATTAGCTGACGGACAGAAAGTCTTTTTATTTTTCAGTAACTATTTTTTACCGTTATTATCTTTTTTACTTCCCGTATCAATAAATTGCAGTATTAATCTGAATAAACGGGTACAAAATGGCTTCAAAAATAAATTTAGATAAGTTAGATCTGCAGATCATTTCAGCCATGATGGAGAATGCCGGCATCTCCTATGCTGATCTGGGGAAAAGTCTTTCCGTATCAGGGGGTACCATCCATGTTCGGATTAAAAAGCTGCAGGAATGTGGCGTGGTAAAAGGTACAAGGCTTAATGTAGACCTGAAAGAATTAGGCTACGACATCACCGCGTTTGTAGGTATTTACCTGGAAAAAAGCTCGTTATACGATACCGTAGCCAAAGAGATGAAGAAAATACCGGAAATTGTCCGGTTGAACTATACCACAGGCAATTATAGCATGTTTATCGAAATCGTATGCCGCGATATAGCCCAGCTAAGGCAGGTACTTCATGATGAGCTGCAGAAAATAAAAGGGATAGAGAGAACTGAAACTTTAATATCGCTGAAAGAAAGCTTCAACCGTAATGTGCAGGTAGCCCCAATATTATAAATCCGAAACAGGATTTGTAAAATCATCCTCCTTTTCTTTAGCTCCATGCCCGGGGCCGGTACCCCGCTGGCCCTGGTCAGGAACTCATCACTCACTCCTCACATCAAGGGCATCTCTCAAGCCATTACCCAGTAAGTTAAAGGCCAAAACAAGCAGCATAATACATATACCCGGCGATAGGGCTAACAACGGATTGCCGGTAATAATAAAGTTGTAATTCTCCTTGATCATCAATCCCCAGCTGGGCTGCGGAGGCTGAACACCCACCCCCAGAAAGCTAAGTCCGGCCTCAATAACAATAGCCGATGCAAAATTAGCAGCAGCCATAACCATTACAGGACCCATTACATTGGGAAGAACATGCCTGAAGATGATCCTAAAGCTGGTAAACCCCAATGCCCTGGCTGCTTCTATATATTGCAGCTCCCGGATACTCAGCACCTGTGTACGAATGATCCTCGCCGTACTCACCCATAACGTTAAACCCACGGCAATGAATACCTGCCAAAAGCCTTTTCCCAAAGCCAAAGTAATGGCGAACACCAGCAGCAGCGCAGGAATACTCCATACCACGTTAATCAGCCACATAATAACAGCATCCGTTTTACCCCCAAAATACCCGGCAATCAGACCAAGCACAATACCAATAGATAAAGAAATGAGTACGGCAATCAGGCCCACGACAAGACTTACCCGCACACCTACAATCAAACGGCTGAGTATATCCCGGCCGAACTTGTCGGTACCCAGCCAAAACGTTCTTTTAACAATAAGAGCGGAAGCCGTAACCTGATCCGAAACAGGATAGGCAACCCGCTCCGTCAGCCCTTCATCAATATATTTTTCTGCAATAATGCTGTCTCCTTTTTGCTGCCACGAAAGAACGGGAATATAATTAAGCTCATCATCCTGCCCATACTGCAACCGGTCAAAAAATCCCGTTTTTTTAACCACCTTATCTTTGGGCCGCTTCACAAATTCCATACTGAACCCGGGCTTCTGACCACCGATTTCCAGGATCATCCTGTTGGCATTAGGAGAATGGTCGGGAGCAATCCAGTACGCAAGAACAGCAGTTACCACAGCCACTACAATGATGCAAAGTCCCCAAACGGCTCCTGTATTTTTCCGTAATCTTGCCCATGCCGGCTTAAAAGAAGATGATGATACTTTTTGCACAGCGTAAAATACAAATTTCTGCAATGCTCCGTGGAACAAATCAAAAGAACCCAAAAACAGAAACCAAATAAAATTTCCATACCAACACGTCCACCTGCCCACCATCCTATATTTTCAAATTTTCATCTTTCTTCCTTTCCATTCATAACCTCCAACACTTCCTAAAAACCCGGCTAAAACCGTATAAATAATATGCAGCGGCTGAAACAACGGGAACCACTTCAACAGAAACCTGAGATCAAAATACACCAACACCGCCCTCACAAAATTCCATTCAATACCGGTTTTTATCATGACAGCTATGGCAAAATACAGCAGCTGGCGAGGGTATATTATACTTCCGGCTAATAAAATAAAGAGGCTGAGATTAAGCATATATACCAGGAGAAGTACAAACACTATACGTTTATCTTTATACTGCCCCGTTTTACTGGCCCAGCGAATGCGCTGGTTAATGAACGCTTTCCAGGTTGAAGCAGGCAGGGTTTCAACAATAGCTTCAGGTGCATTCAGATACGCTGTTGCATCAGGGAACCTCTTGCTGATCTTTTGCATAAGCAACATATCATCCCCCGAAGCAATATGATCAATCTGTTCAAACCCGCCCACTTCATTAAAAGCTGCCTTTTCGTATGCGAGGTTAGCTCCATTACACATATTGTGGAATCTCTGATGAACGGATGCAGCGGTTATTCCCTGTAAAACAGCAAAGTCAATGCCCTGAAAAACAGAAAGCAGGGTATTACCCGGCTTTATTTTAACCGGTGATACGATAAAAGCAGCCTTACTATACCCATGAAAAGCGGCAATTGTTTTTATCCAGTCTTCATGAAAAGTACAATCCGCATCAGAAGTAACCATGAGACTCCCGGTGGCAGCTCTTATCGCTGTTTCAATGGCTTTTTTCTTAAAGGCGATCGTTCCTTCTGCCCCCGGCTCCTCACTGAGCGATATCAGCCGGATACCTTCTGCGCTATATCGTTTCACAATATCGGCAGTACGATCGGTTGAATGGTCATCCACAACAATGATCTCTAAAAGCGACCCGGGGTAGGTTTGTTTTAATAAAGAACGGATGCACTGTTCAACCACAGCCTCTTCATTGCGTGCCGGAATAATTACAGAGATCTTCTCCGTTGCCGTGAAAGCGTTTATTCTGCCGGTATCAAAACGGGGGACCTGCTTCCACCAGGTATAATAAGCACGTATAAGAAAAAAATAAACGAATAATAATACAAGACCGGTGACAAATATTATCATGTATCCCAATTAGTCAGATGATAAAACTAAGACAATAAAGCAGCAATACCCGGAATGTTTTTATGTTGCAATACCCGGTGACCACAGGGTAAAATATGTAAGGTGCAATATGATTCCAGGCCTTTTCTAAATTGTTTACCTGTTGAATACCGTATGATCTTATCATATTTTCCATAAACCAACAATACCGGAGAGCTATTCGTTTTAATTTGTTTTCTTATGATCCTCACGCGGGGCTTACACTTTCTAAAGGTCGTCCATATCGTATACAGCTGTTTCCGGTTTTCATCTACATTAAGATACTGGTGTACATAATTATACACCCCCATATTGATAAGTCCTGACTTTTTCAGAAGCCGGGTGCCGGAAAGGAAAATAGCGGGTTGTTTCATAAAATACCGAAACAGGCGGTTGCCATAGAAAGTCTGTGTAGCCAGCCAATACCAGAAATTCATTTTTAACCCGTCCGGAGCCAGCAATATCAGCTGTTGAATACGTTGCGGGATTTGCTCATATACCGATAAGGCTACTCTTCCGCCCATACTATACCCCGCTATGGAAAAGCGCTTACCGGCAAGCTCCGGTACCTGATCCAACATGCCAATCATGTCTTCCGCAACACATCTCATCCCTTCGTTCCAGGTTGTTTTTCCGTGCAAAGGCATATCAACCGCAATAAGGGTGTACTTATCTTCAATTTGCCGGGCAAGAGGTGCAAAGCTTTCGGCTGTTTCGCCAAAGCCATGCAGGCACACTAAAATATCTTTTCCTGTGCCCCAGCGAAGGCAATGTATACTGGATTGTTTATATGCAATAAAGAAGGAGAGCATGCCGTATTTTCAAAAGTAAAAGTAAAGCAGCGAATCCGGATCTAAGTGTAAATTAATAACCCGGGCATGCGGGAATCCCATACCACCTCTAACCTTGCGGTTACGATACATTCCGGCTATTCCCATAATTTCATCTGGGATGGGATACATTGAAAGCTCTTACGGTGATATGGACTCAACCCATAAGTAAGAATAGACCGGCGGTGAGCTGCCGTTCCATATCCTTTATTTGCATCCCAGCCATACTGCGGAAAATCGCGGTGTAATTCCAGCATGTATGCATCCCGGTAAGTCTTGGCCAGCACACTCGCCGCAGCAATAGACGCAAAACGGGCATCTCCTTTTATCATACAATGATGCGGAATATTTTTATAGCGCTGAAAACGATTGCCGTCAATCAATAACAATTCCGGAGTAACAGGTAGTCCCTCTAAGGCCAGGTGCATGGCTTTGAAAGAGGCATTTAAAATATTAATACGGTCAATTTCTTCATGATCAACCCTTGCCACCTTCCAGGCTGTTGCCCTTGCTTCGATATAGATGCGCAGCTCTTCACGTTGCTTTGCCGTGAGCTGTTTGGAGTCATTAAGCACAGGATGAAAAAAATCTGCCGGCAGGATCACTGCTGCTGCAAATACCGGACCGGCCAAACATCCCCGCCCGGCTTCATCGCAACCGGCTTCGATCCACTGCTCCTGATAAAATGACTGTAACATATATTCTTGCTGCAATGTTAAGGATAATATTTTCTATAATACTTTTGCGGTCATGGATAAATCACTTTCACCCTCTTCCAACCGGGCGGTAGCCTGGTGGTTATTAACAGGTGCCGGCATGATCATGGTACAGGTGCTGATAGGAGGTATTACCCGCCTGACGGAATCCGGGCTGTCTATTACCGAATGGAAGCCTATCACCGGGATGCTGCCGCCTATGGGTGATGCCGCCTGGCAGTCGGAATTTGATAAATACAAACAAACCGACCAGTTCAGGTACCTGCACTCTGATTTTTCACTCTCCGATTTTAAATTCATCTTTTTCTGGGAATGGTTCCATCGGGTATGGGCCCGGTTGCTGGGTATCGTTTTTATAATAGGATTTGCGTGGTTTATACTTAAAAAGAAGTTTAAACAGGAAATGGTCATCCCCTTAGTTATTCTGTTCCTGTTGGGTGCTTTACAGGGAGCTATCGGATGGATAATGGTAAAGAGCGGACTGGTACCTGAAAAATATTTCGTAGGACATGTTGAATTAACTACTCACTTTGTAGCCGCCCTGGGATTACTGGTCTACACCTTATGGTTTGCATTGCGTTTACTGGTGCCCGAACAGCAAACCCTCCATCATCCGGGATTAAAAAGGTTTACTATACTACTGCTCGCGCTACTGTTTATCCAGTTATGTTACGGCGGCTTTATGGCCGGACTGCGGGCTGCCCCTGCTGCACCCACCTGGCCTTCTATCAACGGCGAGTGGTTTCCCCAATCCCTGTTTAATGATCAGGACCCGGCAAACCTCATAAACAATCCGTTTATGGTACATTTTATTCATCGCGGACTGGCGTACCTGATCGTTGTACTCATGGTGATCTGGTTCATCAATATACGAAAGCAGGTAAGCTCCCCCTGGCTGAATCAAACCCGCATATTGCCGCTGTTGCTGGTACTCCTTCAGGTGATCCTGGGTATCTGCACCGTATTATTTTCCCCTTCCGCTACCGCATTAGTATGGTTTGGCGTATTACACCAGTTTACCGCCATGCTATTGCTGGTATCCCTGGTATGGATACTGTACCTGGTACGAAAATAAATGCCGGCATGCCCTGGTGCTGACCAGGATAACTCCGCATAACCGGCACCGGTTGCCAGGGTAATATAATACACGATGGATAGCATATTATTTCGGGAGCTTTTGCGTTAAATATCAAAGTATTATATTGCATTAATGCCTGCGGTTTCCAATATAAAAGTATATATAAAGGGGTTTTACTACTCTTTTCCTGTTCAGCTCTTCCTCCTTCACTTCAGGCGTTATCATCTGCTTCTTGTTTTCTGGTTCATTTTATACAGCACGGTCAATGGGGATTTTATGAGCACCTTTGGCGCCGACTCTCTTTTCCTGGCGCCTGAATATTTAGGAGAAGTAAATGGATTAAGCATAGCCATCGTTGGCCTGACTACCGGTATTTTTATTATGAGCTGGAATATTACCACCTTTATTTTACATAGCAACCAGTTCAAATTTTTAGCTACCACTTCCCGCCCTTTTTTAAAATACTGTATCAATAACACCGTCATCCCGTTACTGTTCCTGCTCTTCTACGTATCGAAAATCGTCTATTACGATATACATAATGAATTGCTCCCGATGCGAAGAGTGATCATCGTAATTGTCAGTTTTTTATCAGGAGTGAGCTTCGCTATTGTAATTTCCTTTTTATATTTTTTCAGAACGGACAAATCCCTGATGCGTACGATGGAACCCGTATTCAGAGATCCCAAAGCCTTTGCTGCCCAGTTTGGAAAAGGCGGTAAACATTTTCATGAAAAAGGGATGCTGCATATCGAGTGGTTTTTTAATACCCGGCTACAGTTAAGAAAACCACGCAATGTGGCGCACTATTCACAGGAGTTCATTGATACGGTTTTTAAACGGCATCATTTTTCCGCAGTAATATCTATCATAGTTGCTTTCCTCTTCCTCGCCCTTCTCGGTATGATGATGGACAAGCCGCTCTTCATTATCCCTGCTGCTGCTGCCATCCTCTTGTTTTTTTCGGTATTGATTGCCGGTTCGGGAGCCCTTACCTACTGGCTGAAAAGCTGGGCATTCCCGGTATTGCTTCTTATCGGGCTGGGATTGAATTTTTTATTTGAGAAAGAGGTCATTGATCCGCGTAACAAAGCATACGGCATTAATTATACCAACCGTACAGAGCGCCCGATTTATGACAGGGATCATATCCTGCAGCTGTGTTCGGCCGACAACATGATCGCGGATAAAAAGAACATGATTGCCATTCTTGAAAAATGGAAACAAAAGCAAAAAGAAGAAAAGCCGCTATTGTATGTGATCAATGTAAGCGGTGGCGGTACACGATCAGCTACGTTTACACTGAATGTAATGCAACATTTAGACAGTGTAATGGACGGAGAGCTGTTTAAAAAAACAGGTATTATCAACGGGGCATCAGGCGGTATGCTGGGAGCCGCCTATTTCCGTGAATTATATCGTTTAAAACAACATGGTGACTCCATATCCCTGCAGGATCCCCGATATGCAGATAATATATCCAAAGACCTGTTAAATGCCCTGTTCTCGTCTTTTGTAACACGCGACCTGTTTGCGCCCGCCCAACAGTTCAAAGCGGGACGCTTCAGCTACATTAAAGACAGGGGATATGCATTTGAAGAGCAATTTAACCGCAACACAAAGAAAATCCTCAATTATACATTAGGTGAAATTATGGATGACGAAGCTAATGCGGAAATCCCGCTCATGCTTTTTAATGCCACCATCACCCGCGATGGGCGCAAAATGATTTTCAGCACGCAGCCCGTTAGTTTTATGATGCGCAACTGGCCGGACCCGTTAACCGGTAAAACTACCGAGCCGGATGCTATTGACTTTGCTGCTTTTTTTAAAAAACAGGATCCCTATAATCTCAGGCTGCTTTCCACCCTACGCATTAATGCCACCTTTCCGTATGTGCTGCCTAATGTATGGCTGCCCTCCAACCCCATCATTGATGTTATGGATGCGGGTATGCGCGATAATTTTGGAGAAGAATCCTCTCTTCGTTTTTTACACGTTATGGACGACTGGATCGCTGCAAATACCGCAGGCGTGGTATTTATACAAATACGAGACAGGAAAGACGGCGAATGGGATGAGGGATATGAAGACGCCAGCCTTCCGGGTATGTTTACCAAACCTATCATGACCCTGCAGCACAACTGGATGAAAATGCAGGATTATTACCATGATGAAATGATCCAATATGCCCATACCGGCTTCAGCTTTCCATTTAATAAGGTAACTTTTTCTTACTCTCCGCTACCTAAGCAAAAAGGGGCGGCGCTGAACTTTCACCTCACCAACAATGAAAAATTAGACATCAGGAGATCACTGCAATCGGATCCCAATATAGAGGCATTTAAAAAGATCAGCTCCTGGCAAACTATTTTTCCGAAGGACGGATCAGCCGAAAAGCATCCGGAATAATGCTGATATCAAAAGAAGGGGCTGTAGGTTTGGGGTCGCCGTCTATGTGCAACGGGGCAGAACCGGGATTCCCGATATGAAGACGATCTGTTTGAAAATAGATGATCCCCTTTTTCGTATAATGGAGTTCATTTACCTTACCCCTCCTGATCTGCCACAGCACCGCCAGCAACATATACGTTTTATTCATCTTCGGCATAAAAACAATATCCAGCAAACCATCATTTAACCGGGCTTCAGGAGCGATGGTAAACCGGTTGCCAAATTGGTTACTGTTGGCTATGCTGATAAAAAACGCATCGGCTGAAAGCGGAGTGTTACCAACGGATACTTCAAAGGGATAGGGCTTAGCTCTTAAAAAATTAGCAATGGTCTGCCTAACATACGTGATCAATCCCCTCTTGTTTTGCTTCGCGAAATCATGAGCCACCTGTGCATCAAAGCCCAGTCCGCTAAGCATACATGAAAAGTTACTATTGATCGTAAACGCATCGGTAAGCACCGGTTTACCTGTAAAGATAAGATCGAGGGCTTTACCCGGGTTCTTAGGTATGCCGGCACTAAAGGCCAGTCCATTACCGGAGCCACAGGGGATGATCCCAAAGGGAATACCGGTATCCCTCAAATCATTCACTACACTATTGATGGTACCATCCCCGCCGGCCACCACAATATCGGTTATTCCTTCTTCCGCTATTTTAGTACGTATACCGCTATAATTACCCTCAGGATGAGTTGTATGAATTTCAAAGCTGACTCCCGCTGCGGCACATTTTTTTTCAATGAGCTGCCTGATACGGAACTTATTGCCGGTACCGGCAATCGGGTTGAGTAAAAAAATAATCTTTCGCTTCATGCAGGAAAACGGTATACCAACAATAACATTAGGATAAAACGCCGGACATTGAGCAGGACAGCCTACGCTCTCTGAGGTAATTTCTTCTTGGACTTCAACGCGTGATTGATGGCTTCCGAGAGATTTTGAAGGGTTGGCTTTGCCATAAACCGGTCTCCATTAATCAATAAAGCCGGTACCTCTGTTATCCCTGCTTCAACCGCCTGCATCTGGTCATCCCGAACATACCATCCGTATTTTGAATTCATCAGATCATCAAGAAAGTGCTTGGCGGTTACCCCCACATCCCGTGCATAGCCTTTAAGGCTGATCGTACCCAGGTTGCGCTGGTGGTTAAGCAAGATATTATGCATTTCCCAAAACTTTCCTTCCTGCCCGGCTGCAATAGCAGCTTCTGCCGCTTTAAAAGAACGCTGGTGAATACGGGTAAGCGGAAAATGACGGAAATTATATTTTATCTTTCCTTTATACGTTTCCAGTAACTGGAGCATTATTCCATGAATTTTAGCCGTATCAGCACTCTCATAATCACCATATTCCACGATCAGCACTTTGGCTTCGGGATTACCTACAATCATTTCTTTTGGCGGAATTACCCTTTCTTCAACTTTTACCTTCATAACCCAATCTTTTTATTATTAACCCATTGATGTCAAAATAGATGCCATACCATCATTCTGTGTAAAACAGGGGATAATATAGTTAAAAGGACATCAATTTAATGTGATTTCCAGTAATTTAACTCAATATACCACTTAATGACATAATGTCTTGATAAGGTTACTGTTTTTTTAAAAAAATCAGGTAGGTTTGAATACCCAAATAATTGGAAATCTATGGCAAAAGTTACAAAATCGGATATCCGGTTCTTAGAAGGACCACAATCGAGATGGGAAGAATTTAAGTTTGTTATAAGGGTAGCCTGGGAATTTATCAAGGGATTCAGGGCCTTACATTTTGCCGGACCCTGTGTTACCATTTTCGGATCGGCGAGATTTAATGAAGATCATGAATTTTATAAACTCACCCAGAAACTATCCGGAGCCATCGCAAGAATGGGTTTTACCATTATGACGGGCGGCGGACCGGGCATTATGGAAGCGGCTAACCGGGGTGCCCGGGAGGCCGGTGGCAGATCGGTTGGCTGTAATATTATATTGCCGCATGAGCAACATCCCAATCCTTACTTAGATAAATGGGTGAATATCAGGTACTTTTTTGTTCGAAAGACCTTGTTGGTTAAATATTCCTACGCATTTGTAGTAATGCCGGGAGGCTTTGGCACCCTGGACGAGTTATTTGAATCATTGACCCTCGTTCAGACAAAAGTGATCCAAAAGTTTCCTATTATAATTTTTTGTAAAGAGTTTCACGCCGAGCTTATGAACTATATAGACAAGCTGAAAACGGCGGGTACCATTGCTGCTGAGGACCTGGACCTTGTGCTACTTACCGATTCTATTGAGGAAGCGGTTGACCATATCAAAAAATACAGTATTGACCAGTTCGGATTAAAATATGCAGAGCCGAAACCGGCAAAATGGCTGTTTGAGAAAAGATTCTTCTATTTTGATAATGCAAACCGGCAAATGGAAAAAGAACCCGTATAATCGCGAACCTCTCACAAAAACCAATAAGCAACAGCCATAAACCCATAAACCGCAACTTAACTCATCATTATGCCGCCTGTTGTTTCCAAACTTCCTGATGTAGGCACTACCATCTTTACGGAAATGAGTGTCCTGGCAAGGGAGTACAATGCGGTAAATCTGGGACAGGGCTTTCCTGATTTTGATATGAATAAGGAGCTGATCGCTAAAGTAAATGAAGCGATGCAAAAAGGGTATAATCAATATGCTCACATGAATGGTTATATACCTCTGCGGGAGGTGCTGGCAGACAAGATAGAACACCTGTATGACGCTGCGATCAATCCCGATACCGAAATTACCATTACCCCCGGCGGAACCTATGCCATATACACTGCGCTAACCAGCATTCTGCAACCGGGAGATGAAGTCATTATTTTCCAGCCCGGGTATGATAGCTATATTCCAAACGTGGTGATCAATGGAGCCGTACCGGTACTTATTCCTTTACGTTATCCCGATTACCATATTGACTGGGAGGCGGTGCGAAGCGCCATCAGCTCCCGTACCCGTATGATCATGCTTAATTCACCGCATAATCCTACAGGCAAAATATTACGGCAGGAAGACATAGAGGCATTAAGAAGTATCATTAAAGAAACGGATATTCTTATACTGAGCGATGAGGTATACGAGCATATCCTGTTTGATACATTACCCCATCAAAGTATGCTAAGATATCCTGACCTGTCAGCCAGGAGCTTTGTATGCTTTTCTTTTGGCAAAATATACCACTGCACCGGCTGGAAGATCGGGTACTGCATTGCTCCGGCAGCGCTCATGCAGGAATTCCGGAAGGTTCACCAGTTCAACTGTTTTTCTGCCGATACCCCCAAACAGGTAGCTTTAGCTTCTTTCCTGAAACAGAAAGAGCAATATGAATCTTTAGGAAGCTTTATCCAGCAAAAAAGAGATTATTTCATCAGCCTGATGAAAGGCACAAAATTCAGGATGCACGCTTCATACGGCAGCTATTTTATTTTGGGGAGCTACGGGCATTTTAGCGATGAAAGCGAAAAAGATTTTGCTGTTCGCATTACTAAAGAATACGGAGTAGCCAGTATACCCGTTTCGGCATTTTATCATATTCCCACTGATAATAAAGTGCTGCGTTTTTGCTTCTGCAAAAAAGAGGAAACATTAGAAAAGGTGGCAGACCGGCTAAAAAACATATAGACGCTATCCGCTAAAAACAGGGGTCATACGGGATGGGTGAAGCTCACCATCCGAAAAACTCAACGGGATGTTGCGGGAAGAAACGATGCCGGCGTGTGGGAGTAAGTTACCGGCTGAACAAAAAATAACGGGGAGCTGCTTCTTTGAACACCAATGCTACCCGATATAGAAAAAGTTTTCTCTTCATTCATATACATCAGACCTAATGTTGCCCCGGAATATACGCCGTAATTGCTTTTAAACAACCCGTTATTGATACCCTGCTTGGTAGCGGCAGAAGACGGAAAAGAACCATTGAAATGAATATAGGCGGGTGCCGCAGAAACACCCGCAAAAGCATACCAGTTGTTATTTAACCTGCGGTTAAGCTGTAAACCTATGGGTGCGCTGATATAATTGGCGCTGCCTCCGTTGAAAAAAACAAACCCGCTTGAAAGCCCGCTGTACCGGGAAACAAACCATTTTTTACCGGGTACATAACCGCTTATGCCCTCATATTTATTTTCAGATTTGTACTGGTGCAAATGATCCGGGGCCT
Organism: Chitinophagaceae bacterium; assembly: GCA_023957155.1. Taxonomy (GTDB): domain Bacteria; phylum Bacteroidota; class Bacteroidia; order Chitinophagales; family Chitinophagaceae; genus Agriterribacter. The sequence continues at coordinate 166,171 of JAMLHK010000004.1, forward strand.
GCAATGGAGAAACCGTCTGTGCACCGGCCGTTACTGAAAAAAAAGATACGATAAACACCAACAAAACACGCATACCCGTTAAGCTTAGCTATAAAATTACGGATTGTTGACCTATTATCCTGTTATTATACCTCTTTTTCGGCCAACCGGGCTTCTACTTCATATTTATTATTACGGTATCCATGTTTTATGGTTTCCAGGGTATACCTGGCTATAAAAGGAAAGAAGCCATACCGTTTAAACTGTTCTACATGCTTCAGTTCATGCTTTACCCAGCGGGTATCCTGCAAAAATTCTCCGGCAGTAGCATTATACAGATATATGGTTTTCCCCAGCGTAAACGCCACATTATCTACCCCCAGGCAGCCGGCAGCCAGCTTTGCTTTCCATGACTTTTCTTTGATCCTGATACCTGATATCTCCATATACTTATTGCTGTTCCCCGAATTTTATGATCTCTTCGGCATGTTGTTTTGTTTTGGGCCGTAAAAATATCTTCCTGATGATCCCCTTTTCATCAATCACGAACGTGGTACGATGCAATCCCATAAACTTTCTTCCATACAACTGCTTCTCGCCCCATACGCTGTATTTGCTGATGATTTTATGACCGGGATCAGCCAAAAGATCGAAAGGAAGGGTATACTTTTCTTCAAATTTCCGGTGGGAGAGCATATCATCCGGACTTACCCCCAGTATTTCAAATCCTTTTTGCTTTAACAACGAATAATTATCCCTTAAATTACATGCCTGGGAGGTACATCCCGGCGTATCATCTTTCGGGTAAAAATATAATACCAGCTTTTTTCCTTTATAGTCCGATAAGGCAATTTTTTCTCCTTTCTGATTTCTTCCCGAAAAAGCCGGGGCCTTATCACCTTCTTTTAGCATAATCATAATGAGTGTGAAAATATAGAAAATGTAGAAATATGAAAATAGCATGCAAGATGGTGTGTACCCCCGGAACCTGCAAACTAAAAGGTACATCTCCGTATTACCCGTACAATTCCTGGTGAATAGCTTTACGTTCGTATCCCATAGCTACTATTCTCTGCTTGGCTTCGTCAATCATATTTTTCCATCCGCAAAGGAAAAAATACGCCGGGGGCAGATCGCGGGCAAGATCTTCAAATATGGTGTGAACATATCCTGTTCTGCCTTCCCATTCCTGTCTTGACAACGTAGGGTAATAGTGAAAACCAGGAACTTTTTCTTCCAGTTCCAGCATCTCATCATAGTACAGGAGGTTGCATTTTTGCCTGCAGCCAAATATGAGGTGAATATCCCGGTGGGGAATATTATGGAGATTAATATAGTTAACCATACTGCGAAACGGCGCAATACCGGTTCCGGTGCAGATCAGGAAGAGATCCCTTTCCACAGGCTGCGGCAGGGTAAACACACCGAGCGGTCCGCGAAGCGTGAATTCTGATCCTTCTTTTATTTCATTAAAGATATACGTAGTGCCGGCGCCTCCTTCTAACAAAACAATAACCAGCTCAAATACATTAGTGCCATCCGGCCAGGACGCTATAGAATAGCTGCGCCATCTCCGGGCAGGCTTTTCGTGAATGGGCAAATCGAGTGTTACAAACTGCCCTGGTATAAAATCAAACTTATCCGTACCTTGTACCTCGATCCAATACCTGCGGGTTAAAGGCGCCTCTTCTCTGATGCGGGTTACAATTCCTTTATGCCAGGGAAGTAAAGCCATAAGCATCACTTTTGAGGATGAGCAATCGTTAGAACGAATATCCTTATAAAGATAAGAGATAGAGAGTTAATTATTTTAATTAAAAGTCTGTTGAAAATGAAAAATATAATCAAAATATGGCTGCCCTTGTTCCTTTCACCTGTTTTTATCACGATTGGGGCTTATAACTTTGCCATGGGAAATATATCCTCTTCCCGTGCCTGGTTTTTATGGGGTATTACAAGTATGGTAGCCGGAATTTTATGGCTATTGCTATCCAGGCGGCAATCCAAATAACTTCTCCCGAAGTAGCACTCCTTATACAAAACGGGATAATACACCCGGAAACGCATCTCTTTATGAAATACAGGTTAACCCACCTGCAGTGCTTCTTTTTAGCAGCTTACAGCTCCGCTTTCTTATTCAATACCTGCCATAGTATATCCTTCAGTTCAACCAAACCGGTATAACTAACAGAGGAAATAAAGAGATAGGGGATATGACCGGGCAGTTCTTTGCCGATTGCCGTCTTTAATTCATCATCCAGCAGGTCGCTTTTACTGATGGCAATCACAAATTCTTTATGCAAAAGTTCGGGGTTATACCGTTCCAGTTCACTGACAAGGATATCAAACTCTTTACGATGATCCGGGCTGTCGGCCGGTATAACAAACAACAATACCGGGTTACGTTCGATGTGCCGGAGGAAACGATGCCCTAATCCTTTCCCTTCCGCAGCTCCTTCAATTATCCCGGGAAGATCAGCAATACAAAAACTTTTATTCTCCCGGTAAGCCACAATCCCGAGGTTGGGATGAATAGTAGTAAACGCATAATTCGCAATTTTAGGCCGGGCAGCAGTGAGTACGGACAGCAGGGTAGATTTACCTGCATTGGGAAAACCTACTAACCCCACATCTGCCAGCACTTTTAATTCCAGCACTTTCCAGCCTTCCCAACCCGGCTCCCCGGGTTGCGCATGTTCCGGAACCTGATTGGTTGCTGTGGCAAAACGGGCATTCCCCAGCCCTCCCCGGCCGCCTTTTATCCATATCATCTCCTGTCCGTCTTCTAATATCTCCACCTCTTTTTCATCTGTTTCTTCATCAAAAGCTACCGTTCCCAACGGCACCTCTATAATAATATCTTTTCCTGCCTTTCCGGTGCAGTTTTGCCCGCTACCACCTTCGCCATCTTCTGCCAGCACATTTTTGAAATAGCGCAAATGCAAAAGCGTCCACAAATTCTTATTCCCCCTGAGTAGGATATTTCCCCCCCGGCCGCCATCTCCCCCGTCTGGTCCCGCCTTGGGATTGTACTTGGTACGCATAAAATGCCGGCTGCCGGCGCCCCCATGCCCGCTACGGCAAAATATCCTGATCTGATCAACAAAATTCGATTTTTCCATACCCTGCTTTGGCCAAAGATATAACCTGACCGGCATTATATAAATACCGTTTTAGGACAGCAAAAACGAAGTATATACCTGAACGCAGAAACATATCCCGTATGAATAGCTGCTGAACAAAACAGATTATTTGTTTATTTTTGCCTGGTATCATCAACCTGTTTACTACAACTATACCTGTGTGTTAGTTGAAAAAAGTCCATTTTAATATGAAACATTTTCTTCCTGCCATTATCACATTACTTGTATTTGCCGGGCTTGGTTCCTGTGTATCCAAGAAAAAGTTTATTGAGGCAACCAACACGATAAGCTCCCTGCAACGGGACAGCCTCCGTTTTGAGAACGACCTGGCTACCCTCCGGAAATCCCTGCAGGAAGGCCAGCAGCAGATTGACCATCTAAAAAAACAGCTCGATGATATTGCTTCTGCAAAAAGCTTAAAAGAACAGGAGCTGGATAAAGCCCGCAAACTGCTCAGCAATACGGAACAACAGCTAAGCAGTACCCAGGAACAACTGAGCAGTAAGGCCCTGACCATCGAGGAACAACAAAAAAGATTAGAAGCGCTTCAGAAACTTATAGACCAGCAACGCAGCGTGGTAGAAAACCTGCGCAATACCATTAATAAGGCTTTAGGACAATACAAAGCCGAAGACCTTGACGTTTTTATTAAAGACGGCAAAGTATATGTATCCCTGCAGGAAAAACTGCTGTTTAAATCCGGAAGCGCAGTTGTTGGGAAAGAAGGCCAGGAAGCATTAGGTAAAATAGCACAGGTGCTCAATACGGATCCCAAAATACAGATCGTGGTGGAAGGGCATACGGACAGTATCCCCATTCGCAAAACTTTTGAAGATAACTGGGCGCTAAGTACAGCCAGGGCAGTATCCATTGTTCGTATTTTAACCAAAGACTATGACGTGGACCCAACGAGGGTGGTGGCATCAGGTCATAGCTATTTTGATCCGAGAGATACGAATGCCACCCCCGAAGGAAGGGCGCTGAACCGCAGAACAGAGATCATCCTCTCTCCTAACTTAGACGAGCTGTACAGGCTGATGCAATAGGTGTACACCGGGGAAATTAGTGGAGCCAACTATCGGATTCGAACCGACGACCCTTTCATTACGAATGAAATGCTCTACCAGCTGAGCTAAGTTGGCGTAAAACGTAAAGGTATACCCTGCCGGATAAATGGCCATGGCGCAACGCTATTTATTATAACATAAATGGTAAAGGTATAGTCCGTTGGCTGTTCGGCAAAACACCAGCCCGGGACAAGGCAGAAACGTAAAATATTTATTTCCCGACAGCTATCCCTGCTATTACCGCCAGCAGTCCAAGCAAAAAGCTCAACCCGGTATATAATAAAAACATTAGGTAATACCCCTGTTTTAATAAGAGCATATTCTCGTACGAAAAGCTGGAGAAAGTAGTATATCCGCCGCAAAGCCCGGTAATTAAGAACAACCGCCAGTCCATATTCAATACATTATCTTTTGCTGCCAGGGCATAAAACAGTCCAATTAAAAAACAACCGGTAATATTTACGATAAACGTACCTGCAGGAAATACCATCCCCGGATTACGGCTAAACAACCATTGTACCAGATACCGTAATATGCTTCCCAATCCGCCACCGATCCCGATAAAAATAAGCTGCTTTAGCATTTATTCTTTATACTTTTTATCGGCCGCAGCAGCCTTTTCAAAATCAAGCACTACGCCATTAATACAATATCTTAAACCCGTTGGCTGGGGTCCGTCATCAAATACATGCCCCAGGTGCGCCTTACAACGCCCGCACATTACCTCTGTTCTTTCCATACCTGCCGAATGATCAGGCGCGTAGATGATACTGCCTTTGGTAACCGGCTCGTAAAAGCTGGGCCAACCGCAACCGCTTTCAAATTTAGTATCACTTCTGAATAATGGATTTCCACAGGCAGCACAATAATAAGTTCCTATTTCATTAAACTTTTCATATTTACTGCTCCAGGGCCTTTCAGTCCCTTTCTTCCGGGCTATATAATACAGCTCCGGAGATAAAACATCTTTCCACTCCGCATCACTCAGGTTTACTTTCGATTTATCGGTACGGGAGTACACCGTGTTTTTATTATTTGTATTATTCATATTCGCTGCAGATTTTTCTTTAGAAGACTGCGAGAAACTACACTGGCAAAAGATCATGGGTAATGTGATCCACCAAAGAAGCATTTTAAAAATCATGATCTGAAAGTTTCAGGACAAACAAATTTACGAAACAATACCGACTATATCTTTATCAAACAGGTTTGTTAAATTAAAAACGGGTATGAAAATATCCGCTTATCTTAAATAATAAATTAACCAATAAATCACACTCCTGTTTCGTTTCTCTAAAGTTCCGATAGTTTAAAAATATACTTTTGCAGTTATTCTCCTGCCGGGAGATATAAATTCTTTTTATTATTATAATTTTTGCATGAAAATTTCGCTTACCGTCTGGACCACTGTCTTTTTCTTTTCCGTTTCTTTTGCACAACCCAAATATGAATTTCGTGCAGCCTGGATCGCAACGGTAGATCATATTGACTGGCCCACCAGGGGTAATTACAACTCTGAAAGCCAGAAAGCGGAATACAGGAAGCTGCTGGATATGCACGTACAAAACGGGATGAATGCGGTTATTGTGCAGATCCGTCCCGCAGCAGATGCCTTTTATCCTTCACCTTATGAGCCCTGGAGCGAGTGGCTCACCGGTAAACAGGGGCGGGCGCCGGAACCTTACTATGACCCGTTGAAATTTATGATCGAGGAAGCACATAAACGAGGACTGGAATTTCACGCCTGGTGCAATCCTTATCGCGCGGAGTTTCAAATTGGAAAATCTTCCATATCTCCAACCCATATCACCAAAACCCACCCGCAATGGTTCGTGGCTTATGGCGGTAAAAGATATTTTGACCCGGGTAATAAGCAGCCCAGGAATTTGTGGTAAACGTGATCCGTGATATTGTTAAGCGATACGATGTAGATGCGCTTCATTTCGATGATTATTTTTACCCGTACAGGATAGCCGGAGTGGAATTTCCGGATCAAAAAACCTATGCCGCTTATGGCGCAGGACTGGATAGAAGTGAATGGCGCAGAAGTAATGTAGATTCTATCATTGTTAAATTACATCGCGGTATACGACAGGAGAACCCCCACTGCAAATTCGGCATCAGCCCGTTTGGTGTCTGGCGTAATAAAGATATGGATAGCCTGGGGAGCGATACAAAAGCCGGGCAAACCAATTATGATGACCTGTATGCAGATATCTTATTATGGCTGAAGGAAGGTTATATTGATTATGTAGTCCCGCAGTTGTACTGGGAGCACGGGCACAGGGCAGCGCCGTATGAAGTGCTGGTTGACTGGTGGAGCCGGCACAGCTACGGAAAACATTGCTATGTAGGATTAGGTATTTATAAAGCGGGAACCAACACACGCTGGCGTGACCGGAATATTATTCCCATGCAGATACAGGATGCCCGGTCGTATCCTACCGTACAGGGACAGGTTTATTTCAGCAGCAGGTCTTTTTTTAAAAATCCCAACGGATGGAGTGACAGCCTGCAGCAGAACTATTATAAATATCCTGCCTTAATTCCTCCCATGCCCTGGATAGACAGTATACCACCCGTTCCACCCGTAATAAACAGCATAAGTACGGGGCGCCAGCAGCTCAGCATAAATGCCAGCTATATTGATACGGAAAAGCGTTTACGACAGTTTGCGATATATACTTTTTCTTCTCTTGAAGATACCGATATCTCCAGCCGGGTACCGCTTAAACTTATCCCGGCGGCAGGCTCTGATTCTTTGCATTATGTGCTGGCACTATCCCTGTTGCCGCAGGATGGCAATGAACTGTATATCGGATTAACCGCCGTGGATATCAATAACGTGGAAAGTGAACTGAGCATATTGCAAAAATTAGAAAGAGCGGATGAAAAAGCCACCTGGGAAATGGTGAAATAAACAGGAACCCGGAGAAAGCACAACACTCAGCCTCATCCATCATGTGCTAAAACAATCGCCCCTGCTGTACCGGTCTCCTGAAAATAGTAGTATCCAATTCAAACCGGTCTTCATTCATGTGATACATTTTTCCATATTTCTTATACTGTTGCGCTATTATATCCGCCATGGCGCCTTCACCACGCATACGCAATCCCCACCGGGTATCGTTCACTTTTCCATCATGACTCTGCTCTATTAAATGCCATACTTTATCTGCCCTGTCCGGAAAATTTTTATACAGCCAGTCGTGAAACAAGAACTTAATCGCCCCGTTTAAACGGATGAAAGTATAGGCGGTAAATACAGCACCTGCATCCGCCGCAGCTTTCATAATACGCTGCATCTCGTGATCATTCAGTCCGGGGATCATAGGACCCATCATCACCCCCATACGAATGCCGGCGTTGCTCAGCTCTTCTATCACCCTGAGTCGCTGCTTTGCCGTAGTGGTTCGCGGCTCCATCACCCTGCGCAAATCTTCATTAAACGATGTAATGGAAACCATGGCCGATACCAGGCGCTTTTTGGCCAACTCCTGCAGCACATCTTTGTCCCTGATGATCCAGGCATTTTTCGTAAGAATACCGACCGGCTGGTTAAATTCATTGCACACTTCTAATAACCCCCTGGTCAACCTGTATTTTTGTTCTGCAGGCTGATAGCAATCGGTATTGCCGCTCAGCATAATCGGCATTACCTCCCATTTAGGATGCATAAGCTGCTTTCGCAGCAATTGTGGTGCATTTTTTTTAACGATGATCTTCCGCTCAAAATCCAGCCCTGCACTATAACCCCAGTATTCATGCACATTACGGGCATAGCAGTAAATGCAGCCGTGCTCGCAGCCGGCATAGGCATTCATACTGTAAGCCATGCCCACATCCGGACTGTCTACTTTATTGACAATGGTCTTTGACCATTGCTCAAGGTACTGTGTGGGCGTATTATCTTCCGACCAATCGTCAATAGCTTCTATATGCTCCCTCGTCCTTTCGTCCCTGAGAAAACGATTCTTCGTATTAAACTGGGCACCGCGACCCTGCACATATTGCTCCGTTTCCTCTTTTGGCTTAACGGAAACTTTATAATGATCCTGCTTAAGTTTTTCTGACATACAACTGGTTCAAACCTGTTAATAAAAGGATTATACCCGATCCGCCTTATCCATTCACGACCAGGTAGCGGGTGTGGAGCAGCACAGAACTGTCTGGCCAAGTCCTTACCCAAACAGCTCCCCCTGCCTTGCTGCTACCGGTAAATGCTGGAAGATGAACCGTTGAACAATCTGATAAGCCTTTTCGTTTAGGGGCCGTTTCAGCAACAGCATACTATCCGCAATAAATCGGCCGGTAAACTGCCTGTTACTGTAATCTGCCCATGCTTTTTCATACTGCCAGGGTTGTAGTTTACGCGCCACCGTTAAATGCGGCTCCATTATAAAATGCGGCTTGTTATCATCATTCAGTTTCATCAGGCGTTGCGCCTCGCTGCGTACCTGTTTGATAAGATGCTGTACCGGAACTTTAGTTGTCACATTAATATAAATGGTATGAGAAGGAAAGCTGCCGTAATTACGTAGCTCCACCTTAAACGGACATTGACTCATGCCCACCATCTTAAGCCGGTTCACTATACGGGCTTCCAGCATTTCATACTGCACAAAATTTACCAGCGTAATATGCGGCTGTCCCCATCTTGCCTGGGCACAACGGTACGCTTCGGCAAAACCTGCTTTCACCTTTACGATTTTGGTCCATAATTCTTCCGGCGGGCGTAACACCAGCAGGTATTCATTTATCCGGTAGCCAGGCAGCAATTGAATATTATTTTCCATAAAACCATTTTAAATGATCAAACAGAGCCTGCTGAAAAAATATATCCGATCCTTCCCTTCAATGATCTCCTTTCTTTCCATGCCGATGAGCCATTCAGCAACACTCAAACATTTAGTATAAAAATACTAAATAAATTAGTATTACAAAATATAATTTATCACCTGGCTCCTGCAGGTTTTGCCGGTTATTAAACAGCTGGTGCTGTTTTATTTTTTCCTTAGCGTATACCGTGTAAAAAAACGGGTTTCTTCTCCCGGTGCAAGAGTTATAAGTCCTATCCCGTTATTAAATGCATTGGGCGGAGCGCTGAGATTTTCAATGGCAATGCTGTTACGATGAGGCGGGATATAAATTTGCAGATAAGGATAGCTGCCATCCGGCTGTATCTCTAATTGCCAGTCCGTTACAGGGTCCCGCAGCACACACATGGGCTGCGGCCTGTCAAAGTCCAGCACAAAGGAATTATCCAGGATGGTTTCGCCAATCCGTTCAGGAGAAGAAAAAGCAGCAGATGGCAGAACCTTCCCGGTAGGGATAAGATTCATAAACTCCAGCACTTCCTGCGAACAGAACTGCAATTCCAGATCATCTACCCGTCCGCCAAAAGTGAAATAGGGATGCCAGCCATCAGCAACAGGCAATGAGGAATCCCCCGTATTTTTTATGCAGGTGGTAATATATAATGTGCTATCTTTTTCCAGGCGGTACTCAACATTGCAATCATAAGAAAAAGGATAACCGGGATGGTCCCCTTTATATTGATGCAGTAACGCTATTTGTGCCGATTGATCGGTCACTTTTTCCTGAACCAGCCGGAATGGCCGATTGTATAAAAAGCCGTGTATAACAACACCCTGCTGAAGAGAAGGATCTATGCGGTAAACCTGGTCATTAAAATGATAAATGCCTTCGGGTATCCTGCAGGGAAAAGGAGAGAGCTTTAATCCTTTAAAACCACCCGATTCTGCATGAACGTTAAATTCCTCCCTGTTGCTAAAGCTGTCAATAATGTTTATGGCCTTATCTCCATCCCGCACGGCAAATGCGTGTAGCATGGCGCCGCAATCAGGTACGATAGCTACTGTTGTTTGTGTTGTTCCGTCTTTTAAAATAACCTGATCAAACCCGTTTTGCCGGAGCCTTTCTACTATGAACATTCCTGGTTTCTTTTTACTTTTTACGATAGCTTAATACATTGAAAAAATGCCCGGCCGATTATGTATTTTAGTTCAGGTATTTCAACAGCTCTTCGCTCATGGGATTTACCTTACTGGGAAAAACAGTAACCAGCTTTCCCTTCTCATCAATCAAAAACTTCGTAAAATTCCATTTTACAGGATTACTCATCCCGATTTTCTTTGCTTCAGCATTAAGGTACCTGAACAACGGGTGAATATCTTTACCCTTTACGGAAACTTTAGCTGCCATAGGGAAAGTCACACCATAATTCTTTTCACAAAATGTTTTTATTTCTTCATTGGTACCCGGCTCCTGCCATAAGAAATTATTTGCCGGAAACCCTATCACCACCAGTTTATCTTTATACTGCTCATATAATTGTTCCAGGTCTTTATATTGTGGAGTAAATCCGCATTTTGAAGCCGTATTTACAATTAATATTTTTTTCCCTTTATACCGGGAAAGATCTATGGTACCGCCTTCCAGGCCATCTACCTTAAACTCATAGATCGAAGAAGCAACAGTGAATACCAGCGCGGCCGAAAATAAACGTATCATAATGTAAAATTTGTAGTACCCTGCAAAATTGCTATAAAAAATCCGAAACAGGCGTTAATGTTTGGTATAACAGCCTAAATCAGGCTCACCCGACCTTGTCTTTCCATCAAGATCATGACCAACCGCAACGGAAGTGCCGGCTCCTATTGCCGGAGAAGTGTTTTTACCGATATGGAAATCAAAATAATGCTTATCCGCATTAATGCTGTCAAACGCCGGATCCACGTTAGCGATACTGTTTATCAGCTGAATGTCTGCAGATAAGTTTTTTGCCTTATAAAGTACGTGATCAAAATTTACGCTAAACGCAGCATTACCTTTTTTGTCTGCATATACCTCGTTCTCCACATTATTTCCTCCCCCCCAGATAATACAATTGCGAAAGAGGACATCCAAATCATAATTACTGCCGGTTTCATCGGCATTACTCAGCGCTACTACAGGTTTTTTATGATAGATATACCTGTTATCATAACTTACCACCGTACAATAGGTAAACCGGTATTTTCCGCCCGCATCAATTACAATATTAGATCCGCAGTTACTGATCAGGCAGTTCACCGCTTCAATATCCGAGGCCGAAGCCAGGATACCTGCATCATAAATATTATCTATCACACATTCACTTAGCTTCAATTTCGGCAGTGCATTTGCAGCAGGTCCCACCGCAATGATCCCCTGGTAAGCATTATATATATTACCATACTGAATGCTATTGTTTATACTGCTTTGCCTGAAATAGATCCCGGGCCAGGATGAGGGAAGATCACGATATACCTTATCCAACCTGCTTCCACGGAAGCTTACCGGGCTTTCCGCCGTCCCGTTCACCAGCAAAGTACCGTCTACTATGAACGGCGCATCAGCATATAAATATATACGACAACCCTTTTCTATAGTGAGCGTGCTGTTTGAGGCAACCTGCACCCCGCCGTAAATAACGTAAGGCAGGTCGTTGATCCAGGTGGCGTCTGCATCAATAGAATAATTACGGAGGAAATGTGCATTTTGTCCATAAGCCTCCAGCTGAATATACTTTGTCACACCATTAAAGCTGACCTGAATGCTGTCCTGTACAATAAACGGCAGATCGGAAGCAGAAGGATTAACGGTAACAGAAACAAATACATACACGCTGTCACCTGCATTCATCTCTACATTACGTAACTCTGTTATCGCACTTCCATCCACATTTATCTTATACGCAGAGCCCTCTCCTCCCATGAGTTTTATACTGCTTAACCTTAACTTTTGCTGATTCCTGTTGATGATCGTAAAATATTGTGTAACCGATCCTACAGAGGTAAACACGGTATCAAAACGGAGCGTATCTGCAGAAATGGATAGTACCGCGCTTTCATCGTTAATAAATGTTTGTTTTTTACAGGACAACACACTCATCAGTACAAAAAACAGCAGTAGACAATAAATAAGATTTTTCATTTGTCTGATCAGGTCTTTTAAGTAGCAGCATAAGCAAGCGTAGCCACACTTAGCTGCACATCCGGGAAATCTTCTACAATTGCATTACCGCAAGCCTCCAGGGTGGCGCCGGTAGTAATGACATCATCTACCAGTAAAATCCGCTTTTGCTGCAATTCCGCTTTTTCCGCAGTCACAAACACCCCCTCTACATTTTGCCACCGTTCCATTCGCGTTTTGAGGGTTTGGGTAGACGTGTAGCGTATCCGAAGCACCGCATTGTAGCACACCGGCACCTGCAGCACTTCTGCTATACCTTCACACAATACAGCCGACTGGTTGTACCCTCTTTTACGTTCCTTATCGGGAAACAATGGCAGGGGAACCAGTACATCCGGCAGGGGAAACCTTGCGGAAGCCCGTAAGGCTTCGCCCATCAGCACGCCAAAGTAATGGGCCAACTCTTTATTATTTTTGTATTTAAACTGGTGGATCAGGTTTTGCAATAAGGAATCTTTTGTAAAGTAATACTGGCTCATCGCACTGTTACAAATCAACCTTCCCCATAACGCTTTTTCAACAGGATTACCCGGTAAAGCGGCGAAGCCTGTTTCGGCCAGCAGCTGGTGACATTTCAAACATACCAGGTGTCGCCCGCTAATAAGATCACTTCCACAGCCATTACACAGGTGTGGGAACAGCAGATGCGAAACGCTATGGAATACAGCTTTTAACAACCGGTCTATAGTTTAAAAAAAATATCGGTATAACTCATCCACCCTGCTCATGGTTACCAGCTCAATCTGGTAATGTTGCCTGCTTAATCCTTTTTGATTGTATTTACTGATGATCATCTTCTCAAACCCCAGCTTTTCGGCTTCTGCTATACGCTGTTCAATACGATTTACTGCCCTTATTTCACCGCTTAACCCAACCTCACCGGCAAAAGCGATCTGGCGGGGCAGCGGAAGGTCTTCATAAGAGCTCAGCAATGCACCCACCATAGACAGGTCTATAGAAGGATCTTCTACCTTCAGCCCCCCTGCAATATTTACAAATACATCCTTCATTCCAAAGTGGAAGCCTCCTCTTTTTTCCAGTACGGCTAATAGCAGTTGAAGCCTGCGCAGGTCAAAACCACTGCTTGTTCTCTGGGGTGTTCCGTATACAGACTGGGTAACCAGCGCCTGTACCTCTACGAGTAAAGGCCGTTGCCCTTCCAGGGTAGCGGCAATAGCTATTCCGCTTAACTGCTCCTCTTTTTGAGTGATCAGGATCTCGGACGGATTAGATACCGGCCGCATACCCGAACCGGTCATTTCATATATGCCCAGCTCAGAGGTGGAGCCAAACCGGTTCTTCAGTGTACGAAGTATCCGGTAAGCATAATGCTGGTCACCTTCAAACTGAAGCACGGTATCAACCATGTGTTCAAGAATCTTCGGACCGGCAATGCTTCCGTCTTTAGTGATATGTCCTATCAAAAAAACCGGGGTATTGGTTTCTTTCGCAAAGCGTTGAAATTCGGAAGCACATTCCCTGATTTGCGATACACTACCTGCAGAAGATTCGATATAAGGTGAATGGAGCGTTTGAATAGAATCAACAATAACCAGCCGGGGTTTTAATTTTTTTATTTCCTGGAATATCTGCTGGGTTGATGTTTCGGTAAGAAGATAAAAATTTTCGTTCTTAATATCCAGGCGGTCTGCCCGCATCTTAATCTGCTGTTCACTTTCTTCCCCGCTGATATATAACGTAACCATTTCATTAAGCAGCAACCCGTTTTGCAGGAACAAAGTTGACTTGCCAATACCTGGCTCACCGGCTACCAGCACTAAACTTCCGCTAACAATACCTCCGCCTAAAACCCTGTTCAGCTCTGCATCAGGAGTGATCACCCGTCTTTCCTCCCCGGCAGCAATTTCATGCAGGGCCACTGTTTTTACTTCACCTCCATTATCTGCATATCCTTTCCAGTCTTTGTTATTTTTCGATGACTTTTCAATAAGCTCTTCTACAAATGTATTCCACTCACCACATGAAGGACACTTTCCTGTCCATTTTGGAGATTCATAGCCGCAATTACTACAGAAAAATGCAGTTTTTATCTTGCTCATGCGCTAAAGATAAATAAGATTTACAGTATTGTCATTGTATAAAAGTAGTCGTCAGGATATAAGACCAGGTCTTATAAGAAAGATAACAGCAATGAATAAAATGATATGAATGATGTGCAAACCACTTTCCCAAAATCCATGTTGAAGAAAGAGTGCGATACAGGAGTAGAATAACAACACATAAAATGTGGGAAGATTATAAAAAAGCAGGAATGATGTTTCAGAAAAAACGGAAGATTATCAGAGGATCATTAAACGCTAAAGGGTCAGCTTTCGCCGACCCTTTAGTACTTACTAACCCATTAAATTCTTGCACTAAATTACAAATTGCTCAAACATAACAAAATTAATTTTGGGCTTTGTGAATAACTTTTAGGGTTAGAACAAGGCAAACATATAGAGCTTAATTACATGTAAATCAATATATTATAAAAATAAATTCTCGGCCGGAGCGCTTTCAAATATCGCCAAGTTGTCAGTTGTATATTTTATAAATTAATACGCCTGACAAAAAGACTTTAGCCCCGGATCTTTCCCGGATTTAATGTCAATATCTTAAAATGGTAAGTAGTTTGCTATATTTATAACCGATTAAAAACTAAAAAACTATGGGATCAATTTGGGTAGTTTCGCTCATTTTTGTGGGTATCAGTATGCTGGTCAGCATGCAGCTAAAGGGAAAGTTTGCCCGGTATAGCAAAGTAGGGCTTGCGAGCGGTTTAACCGGCAGAGAAGTAGCGGAAAAAATGTTAAAAGAAAATGGAATATATGATGTTTCGGTAAATGCCTCCAATGGCTTTTTAACCGACCATTATAACCCGGTAAATAAAACAGTAAACCTGAGTCCGGACGTATATAACGGGGTATCCGTAGCCGCTGCCGCCGTAGCCGCCCATGAATGTGGTCATGCCGTTCAGCACGCTACTTCCTACCGCTGGTTAATGCTGAGAAGCCGGCTGGTACCTGTTGTACAGTACAGTTCCATGCTGGTACAATGGGTTTTAATAGGTGGTATACTGCTGATCAAGATATTCCCGTCCCTGCTGCTGATCGGGATTGTATTATTTGCCCTTACTACACTATTTTCAGTAGTAACGCTGCCGGTAGAATTTGATGCCAGCAACAGGGCCCTTGCCTGGTTACAGCGCACCAATGTGGCTAATGCACAAGAGTATCCCATGGCAAAAGATGCCTTAAAATGGGCCGCCATGACCTATGTGGTTGCCGCTATTGCCTCTATTGTTACGCTTGCACAATACATACTCATTTATTCAGGTAACAGGAGGAGCTAAATGATTATTGAATAGTTATTTTACCCGGGGATGACTGAGAAGGTTCTAGTCATCCCCCATTTTTCCCTGCTATGCCACATGGTCTTACACCAGGATACAACCTCCCGGTATATGAGATACCGGAGTGATCGCCTGTATTACCTAAAGCTCCATACCGGGTTTTTTACATCATGGTAAAAAAGAAAGCTCCAGTTTTCCTGCTGCCCTCTTTGCCACCATTGCTGCCTCAGCTCCATACTTTTTTTCCCATCGTAATCATATTTGGCCACAAACCTGCTCTTCATCTGGTGTAGCTGGGGGGCATCATCGGCTCCAAAAAAGATGGTTTCCCCGTTTTCTTCAATCCGGAACACCTGGTGCCAGGGACTGTGGGCGCCGGTAACCTGGTAATAAATATAGTGATCAATTACGCCATCGCCTTCCAGGAGCTCTACATTCCCTGAACGCTGCAGCATCTCAATTTCTTCAGGAATATAAGAAGGAAAGCCTTTTTGTAATGCAAACATCAATTCCTGCCGTTGTACATAATAAGTAGCCCGTGGGAAACTGAGGAAACGCTGGTTAAGCATTTTATCATGTATGCTTACGCCTCCCGCATGGTCTTTGTGCAAATGACTCATCAGCACTTTGGTGATGTCTGACGGGTTGATATCATGATTGATGAGGTGCTGATGGAGCTGCAGGGTGCCGTCTTCATTTAAAAAACCCAACCCCGTATCAATCAGCAGGATATCCTCAGACGTAATGACAACGAATGGCTGAATTTCTACCAGCAAGCTACCAACCGGTCTTTGCTGAAGATTATCTTCACCCGGGTTGAACGGTACAAATACTTTGGACTGGTCTATCGTAAAAGTCCCTTCGCTTAAAGGAATAATTCTCATGCTGCAAATGTATTGATGAATTTCAGATCTGAAATCATCTGAGTACCATCTGCCGGTCTTTATCTAAGCGCAACAGGATAAAAACCATGGCACTAAAGGTGATCAGCGAAAGACCCCCATAGCTGACAAATGGAAGGGGTATCCCGATCACGGGTGCAAGTCCCATTGTCATACAAAGATTGATGGTGATATGGAAGAAAAGTACCGAAGCCACTCCATACGCATAGCAACGGCTAAATGTACTTCGCTGCCTCTCGGCAATAACAATGATCCGGAAGAGAAAAATAACATAGAAAGAAATGAAAACTATGCTGCCAACAAAGCCAAAGGCCTCCCCGATGGTGCAGAAAATAAAATCTGTTCTTTGCTCCGGCACAAAAGCATAACGGGTTTGTGTGCCTTTTAAAAGCCCTTTACCCAGCAATCCGCCGCTGCCTATCGCAATTTTACTTTGCTTTACATTATAGTTCCCATCGTCTTTTTTTTGAGTGGCATTTTTTTCAATATCGGCAATGGCAGCAGCATCTTTAGGAACATAATCCTTACCAAGGGTATCATATATTCTCTTTACCTGGTAAGGTTGCAATACATGATCAAAAATAAATGGTACGGCAAATCGCTGGATACCTACACAAACAGCCCAAATGGCAATAATCCAGAATAAGACCGATTTGTGGCGCCTGATCTGCTTACGCATAAAATACGCCGTAATCATGGCAATGCCGGTAAGGATAAGCGCCAGCACATTCGGCTCTAACAGTAAGGTAGCTACTACCAGAATGGCAAAAGAAAATCCAATGACCAATACAATTGCCGGCAATCCTTCGCGGAACATAACTAAGAAAAATGAAAAATAAACAAGCGCCAGACCGGTCTCTTTCTGAAAAATGGCCAGTACGGCAGGGGCAACCACAATAGCAGCGGCTATAAGCTGCGACCTCAGCTTAGTGAAATCTGTTTCCGTACGGGAAATATATTTTGAAAGCGCAAGATTGGTAAACACAATACATAACTGTATCGGTTGTAACTGAAAGGCATTTCCAAATTTAATAATAGACTCTGTGCCTTTAATATTAGAGTGAAACGGGAATACCAGCAACAATAAAATAATTCCTGCGACATACCATAAATTAGCGGTTGCCGTAAAAAATTTACTGTCGGTTAACAGTATCACAACGCCAATTATGATGGAAAAGACAAAAAATATCAATTGCTTTCCATAATCGGTTCTGAAAGACAGGAAACTATTCAGTATATCATCCCCCTCATTATATGTAGCGGCAAAAATGCTTACGATGCCGGTAATACACAATAAAATATACAGCCACAATAGTAAACCGTCTATACTCTTTGTTATGCCAACATGGGTACTCATCGGGCTGCCAGATTTTTAAATTGTTTGTCGTCATTCACATACCCTGACTCTTCCCGCCTGGGAGTAGCTTTTTTTACCGGTGTACTTTCATTATGGGTATACCCGCGTAAATATTTTCTGATATAGCTGCTGTCTTTCCTGAGGTTGAAATAAAAATAAGCCCTTGTTGAATCCGCAACAAACTGTTTACGCCTGAGATAAGAGGGCATAAGGTTCGTATTGGATATGCGTTCTACTTCTTTCATCCTCTCCGTTCGTATAGAATCCGTAAGATATTTTTCTATAAGAAAAGAAGCGATAGGGGCCGCCCAGGTAGATCCAAATCCGGCATTTTCCACTGCCACCGCTATTGCGATTTTTGGATTTTCCCTGGGTGCAAAGCACACAAACATAGAGTTATTGGGTAGCTTGATGCGTTTGCCATCGAGGATCGTATATTTTTCGGACGTACCTGTTTTAGCGCAAATATTAATTCCCGGGATCCTCGCACTCCTCGCCGTACCACTTTCCACCACATCCTGCATACCCGCGTGAATGGCCTCATAATCCTGATCTGAAATGTGGGTTAGCGCCTCATGCTTTCCCCTGAATTTATTCAGCAGGGTATCCTTCGCCGTTTCGTTCTCAATTTTTTCCACAAAATGGGGTGTATAATAAAACCCCTTATTGGCAATAATGCACATGGCATTGGCAAGCTGCAATGGTGTTACCTGCATTTTATCCTGGCCTATACCGAGCGTTACATTTGTACAGGAATTCCAGGAACCCCTGTAATCTTTATTATATTCCGTTGTATCGGGTATATTACCCGGTAATTCATTGGGAAGGTCTACACCCAGTCTCTGCCCCCAGCCGAAAGCATTCATATAATCCTTCCAGTGGGTATAACCTCTTTTTACATTCCGGTCTTTATTGTTGTCTACACTAAGCCGGTATATCTGGGAGAAATAGGAGTTGCAGGAATTAGCCAATGCAAGTCGCACATTGGCGGCATGCCCCGGATTGCTATGCTCACACCGGATCGGCTTTGCACAGCCATAGTATGCGCCGGAGCAAGACACCCCGTAGTTAGCGGTAATGACACCCATGTCAAGCGCTATCAGTCCGCCCATCGGCTTAAAGGTAGATCCGGGCTCATACAGACCTCTCGTGGCCCGGTTCATAAGTGGCGCCGATACATCCAGCACCAAGCTGGCATATTTAGCTCTGCGGGCACTGCCGGTAAGATCATTAGGATTAAATGAAGGCCCCGAAACCATAGCAAGGATACCCCCGGTTTGAGGATCAAGCGCCACTACGCTGCCAACCTTACCAGCCATCAGCTTTTCCGCCAGCTGCTGTAATTCAATATCTAAATAAGTATACAGATTACGTCCGGCAACTGCCGCAGTATCATACTTCCCTTTTTCCCACGATCCCTGTAACCGGTTCCGGTTATCTTTTATCAGGTTTTGGACTCCTCTCTTACCCATCAAAACACTTTCATAGTACTGTTCCAGGCCCGATCTGCCGACAAAATCACCCATCTGGTAAAAATAATTGCTTCGCCGGATGATGGCGGTATCCACTTCACCAATATCACCCAGTAAATGGGCTCCTGCATTAAACAGATAATTTCTTATAGGACGTTCAATAAGCGTGAAACCGGGAAACCGCCAGATATTTTCCTCTAACCGGGCCTGCAGCTCAAGAGAAAGCAGTCCTTCAAATACAGAAGGACGATAACGCCCGTTTTTTATTATAGCGGAAATGATCCTCTCCCTGAACTCGGTGCTATCAATACCCAGCAGCTTACATAAGAAAGTGGTATCTACTTTCTTCACCTCATAAGGTGTAACCGTCAGATCATAAATAATGGTATTATTCAAAATTGCTTTACCGTTCCTGTCAAAAATGATCCCCCTGTCCGGATAAACCACTTTTCGGTATACCGCATTATCTAATGCCAGCATTTTATACTTATCGGAAACAACCTGCAATACGAATAAGCGAACCACAATTATTAAAAAAGTGGCTCCAAAAATGAGTCTTATAAAGTTTTGTCGTGACTGATTAAACACAGGCATAATACCCCTTATATATTAGTCCGGAACTTCTGTTTCCTGTAAAACAATATCTCTGTAATCAATATCAATAAAAAGCTAACGCCTGTAGTAGCTATAACCTTGCCCAAAAAGTACCAAAAATTTCCAAATTGCAGCCATTCCAGGAAAACAAGATAAACATTATGAACAAAAGTCATTATTAATACATAAACAATATAGGGAGACCATCCCATGCTGGAAGGTGCAGGAGCAACATAATTAAAATCCGTGTCTTCTTTGGAAATAAGGATATTGATTATGAAAGGACGCATATAGGCCACTAAGGTGCAGGCAGCCGCGTGGAGCCCGGGGGTTTTTGTAAAGAAATCGAAACAAAGTCCGTATATAAAGCCGGTAAGGGTTAATGAAAGCCGGGGTATCCTGAAAGGCAGCCACAACAGGAAAAGAAAATACAGGTAGGGAGAAATAAACTGATGCAGGGGGGGTATCTTATTCAGGATAAATACCTGGAATAAAATAAAAATGGCAAAGCGGATGATATTTTTCAGCAGTTCATTCATCGTTACTCCTGTTTGCGGGTTGCTTTTTCTAATGCATCCTGTTCTTCTTTCTGTAAGTTTTTTACCGCATACACATATTGAATATTAAAAAAGTTGGTAGACGGCTTAATCTTCAGCAAATAAAAATTACTCCCGTCCATATTTTCAACCTCCACAACCGTACCAACGAGTTGTCCCGGGGGAAAAGTAGAGTACCTGCTGGTGACTACCGTATCTCCTTTCTTTACCGCAATAGACTTCGGGATATTCCTGAACGTAAGTACCTGCGGATCTTTACCATCCCAGTCCACGCTGCCGGTTTCTCCGCTCTTCAGTAAACTTGCACTTACCCGGCTTTGCCGGTGCAACAAGCTCATTACCGTAGCCATATTATTGCTTACGTTTACAATAGTTCCTATAATTCCCGATGGGCTCACTACTGCCATATCCTTGCTCAGCCCCTGGTTTGTACCCCTGCTGATTGTTAAATAATTGGTTTGGGAAGTAACGGAGTTATTAATCACCTTGGCCGGATAATATAAATACCGCCGGTAAGGCTCAAGCGAATCAACATTTATGGAGTCAACTATCCGTTCGGTAGCGGTATCGGGTAAGAGGAAATCACTTTTTAATAAATTGCGCAGCTTCTGGTTTTCTTCAACAAGCAGCGCATTGGTTTTTTTAAGCTGGAAATAGTATTCCACCGTATTGTACTGACGGCTTATTTTACCGGTCACTTCACCTGCTGCTTCCATAAACACCGCTTCATGAAACCTATTGTAATGAAACAGTATATACAGGGCAACCACCTGCATTAAAATGAAGAAGAGGAAATTAAAGTACCGCCTGACAAAAAGAAAAACATTTCGCACTTCGTTGTATTTTAACAATTCTACTATTCAGATACTGCAATCCCTTATTACAGCGGTTGTAGAATCAGCAATGGTGTTTTTATCTCATTACAAAGGGGTAGCGCTGATAATTTTTAAGTGCTATTCCCGTTCCTCTCACCACACTTTTTAACGGATCATCTGCCACGTGTACGGGCAGCTTTATTTTCTGGCTTAGACGTTTATCTAACCCGCGAAGCAACGCGCCTCCACCCGTAATATAAATTCCCCTGCGGTAAATGTCGGAAGCCAGCTCAGGGGGCGTGGTTTCCAATGCTTTAAGAATGGCTTCTTCGATCTTGAATATACTTTTATCCAGCGCTTCGGCAATTTCCTGGTAGCTTACCATAATTTGCTTGGGGATACCGGTTACCAGGTCGCGGCCGTTAACGGGAAGGTCATCCGGCGGATTATCCAGGTCTTTCATGGCAGCCCCGATTTGTATCTTGATCTGCTCCGCTGTTCTTTCACCAATCAGCAAACTGTGATAACGCCTTAAGGCTTCCATAATGTCGGCAGTAAATTCATCACCGGCAATACGGATGGACTGGTCACATACAATGCCGGCCAGGGCAATAACCGTAATACCTGTGGTTCCGCCGCCAATATCCACAATCATATTTCCCACGGGTTCTTCCACATCAATCCCGATACCCAGCGCCGCGGCCATAGGTTCATGCAATAAATATACTTCCTTGGCTCCGGCCTGCTCCGAGCTGTCCCGTACCGCGCGTTTCTCTACCTCGGTAATGCTGGAAGGAATA
This sequence comes from Chitinophagaceae bacterium, assembly GCA_023957155.1. GTDB lineage: Bacteria > Bacteroidota > Bacteroidia > Chitinophagales > Chitinophagaceae > Agriterribacter. The sequence goes on from JAMLHK010000004.1 coordinate 188,225, forward strand.
CAGATCATCATTCTCCAGCTTGGCGGAAACAGGGGTTTCTTGGGATAAATCATTTTAATCAGCTCCCTGATCATCAGCTCCGCCGCATTAAAATCGGCTATCACACCATCTTTTAACGGACGTATCGTACGTATACTTTCATGGGTTTTTTCATGCATCATCAATGCCTTTTTGCCCACTGCAAGTACATTTTTAGGATTATTTCTGTCTAATGCTATGATAGAAGGTTCATTTACTACTATCTCATCATTATGAATAATAAGGGTATTCGCCGTTCCCAGATCTATAGCAATTTCCTGTGTAAACCAGTTAAAAAGACCCATAATTGATATTGGAGAAATGTGGTTCTAAAATAATGTTTGCAAAGTTGTTGTAAATAATTTGAAATACAACGGCAAAACCTTGATTTTTATTGACTTTGAAGGAAATAATTTTTTTTCATATTTACCGCCGGAGCCGGACAAATGGCCTTCCCGGCCCGGAATGGAGCTCTGAAGCAGCCCGCCTGGCCCTGTTTTAATAAAACTCGTACCCGATATCTGACCGGAAATGCATGCCATCAAAATGGACGATATCAAGTATGGCCCTGGATTTATCTACTGCTTTTCCCAACGTATTTCCAAAAGAAGTAACCGCCAGCACCCGTCCCCCGTTGGTAACTGTTTTATCCTCTTCCTGCCGGGTACCGGCATGGAACACAATGGCATCATCTTCCTGAACCAGATCAAGCCCTTCAATTTCCAGCCCTTTTTCATACTCACCCGGGTACCCGCCACTTACAGCCATTATCGTTACGGCTTCCCTGTTGTCTGTTTCTATCTTTACTTCATGTAACTGCCGTGCGGCTGTTGCCTCAAACAGGGATACCAGGTCATTCTTTAGCCTGGGGAGTACCACCTCCGTTTCCGGATCGCCCATACGGCAATTGTATTCTATAACATAAGGATTATCTCCCACCTTAATAATTCCGAAAAAGATGAAACCGGTATAATCAATCCCTTCCTTTTTCAACCCGCTGATGGTAGGATCAATAATGGTATGGATTATTTTCTGCATAAAGGTTTCATCTGCAAAAGGTACCGGGCTAATAGCGCCCATCCCCCCGGTATTGGGTCCCTTATCTCCCTCGTCAATACGTTTGTAATCTTTGGCCTCCGGCAGCAACACGTAATTTTCCCCATCCGTTAATACAAATACGCTCAGCTCAATCCCCGAAAGAAAATCTTCCACCACTACTTTCTTGCCGGCATCGCCAAATTTTGCCTGCTGTATCATCAGTTCAAATTCAGCCATTGCCTCCACGTAATTCTGGCAAATAATAACACCTTTACCCGCCGCCAGCCCGTCAGCTTTCAGCACAATCGGAATGGAATGTGCCTGAAGATAGCTAATGCCTTCTTCATAATTATCGGCATCAAATTCTTTATAAGCGGCCGAAGGTATGCCATGCCGTTGCATGAATGCCTTGGCAAAGGCTTTACTTCCTTCGAGCATCGCCCCGGTTTTTGATGGCCCTATTACCGGAATATGCCGGATGGCCGGATCTTCTTTAAAATAATCATAAATACCCTTCACTAAAGGCTCTTCCGGCCCCACGACTACCATATCAATGCTTTGCTCTATGCAACAGTTTTTAATCCCGTCAAAATCGGTAACCGCAAGGTCTACATTGGTTCCGCACAGGCTGGTACCTGCATTACCCGGAGCAATAAACAGTTGAGAACACCGGCTGCTTTGGCTGAGCTTCCAGGCAAAAGCGTGTTCCCGCCCGCCTGATCCTAAAAGTAAAATATTCATATCGGTAAAAACTTGTTATTAGGAGCTGCGAAAATAGAACGATCACACTGTAAAACTTTATTTTTTTTACAAACGGAACAATACAAAGTACCGGCTGTCTGAAAATATACACTTATATTGGGGTGTAGAAAGGAAACATTCATCCTTAAAATCAGCACTGAATGAACCCAGCAGCATCAAAAGGACATTCCAGGGGATTATACGTATTGTTTGCCACTGAAATGTGGGAACGGTTTAACTATTATGGCATGAGAGCCATCTTAATCCTGTTTATGACCAAGGCTCTCCTTTTTGATAAGGCTTTTGCTTCTAATCTCTATGGAAGTTATACCAGCCTTGTGTATTTAACCCCATTAATCGGCGGGTTTATAGCCGACCGTTTCTGGGGGAACAGGATGTCTATTATCGCCGGAGGGCTGGTAATGGCTGCCGGTGAATTTATATTATTCTTTTGCGGTCATCTATACGAAAGCGCTCCCCAGCTATCTTCTTTTCTCTTCTTTTCGGGACTCGGCTTTATGATAGCGGGTAATGGTTTCTTCAAGCCCAATATCTCTTCTCTGGTAGGTCAGTTATACCCGAAAGGGGACAGGAGGATTGACTCGGCATACACGATTTTTTATATGGGGATTAACGTAGGTGGAGCTATTGGACCTTTTATATGCGGACTGGTGGGTGATACAGGAAATCCCTCAGATTTTAAATGGGCTTTCCTGGTTGCAGGTATCGGGATGCTGATAAGCGTAATGGTTCAGAAGCTATTTCATCACAAGTATGTTTTAGACCCCGATGGAAAAGTACTGGGGTTAATACCTAAAGAATCGCCCCGCATCACTACCCGGCCCTTCGTAGTGGTTGGAGGATTGATTTTAATGTCCTTTTTAATGATTGGTTTGCTTTATATAGATGCCAAAGTAGTTAATTATCTTACTTATTTATTGATCGCCGCCGTAATATTCATCGCCTTTGTTATTTTTTCTGATAAAACCTTAAACCATATAGAAAAACAGCGTATCGCTGTAATTTTTATTACGGCCTTTTTTGTCATCTTCTTTTGGAGCGCATTTGAGCAGGCCGGGGCTTCCCTTACTTTTTTTGCAGAAGAACAGACACAAAGAGATCTAGGCTTTTTTGTGATCCCGGCCAGTTTTTTTCAATCGCTCAATTCTATTTTTGTTATCACATTTGCCCCCCTGTTTGCCTGGCTTTGGCTCAAACTTGGCAAAAAAGATCCTTCATCACCTACTAAAATGGCACTGGGATTAGCATTACTGGCACTGGGATATTTGTGGATAGCTTTTGGCGTAAAGGATGTGCAGCCCGGGATTAAAGTGAGCGTGATATGGCTTACCGGCATGTATCTTTTACATACCTGGGGAGAGCTATGCCTGTCGCCCATCGGCTTATCTTTAGTAAATAAATTGTCTCCTTTTAAATTTGCTTCTTTACTTATGGCCGTATGGTTTTTGGCCAACGCGGCTGCCAATAAGCTGGCCGGAGTGCTTAGTGCCCTGTATCCCGAAGCAGATAAAAGCACGTCCTTTTTAGGATACCAAATGCACAATATGCACGATTTTTTTATGCTGTTCGTTTTTATGGCGGGTATTGCCTCTCTGCTGTTATTTGTACTTACCAAAAAACTACAGTATATGATGCACCAGCCGTAAATAATATCCGGCCTCCCGTCCGCATTTTTTACGCAGGGTAAGACACTAAAATAGCCGGCGTCTTTTGACACCGGCTATACCACACACTATATCGCACCCTGTTTTATTTAGATATCTGCCGATTCCTGCCGGAGCGGAATCCTTCCATCTTTTTCATTTGCTCCGGAGTAAGAATAGATTTCATGTCTTCACGCTGCTGTTTGAACACCGTAGAAACCTGTTCTTTCTTCTCACTGTCTGACAGCGCCTGGTTTCCGCGAATGTCTTTTACCTTTTTCTGAGTGTACTCCCTCAAAGCCTTAAGCCGTGCCGACTGATCTTCCGATAGTTCCAGCGCAGATTGCATATCTCCACGTTTCCCCTTATCTGACGCTTCAAATTTTCTTTTCCGCTCAGCCCTCATTTGCTGCAACTGTGCTTTCTGTTCGGGAGTAAATACATTATCGGATTCGCTACGGCGTTTTTTACCGAGGGCCTGCATCTGTGCTTTGTAATCTTTTACCGTAATGGTAGCTTCTTTCTTTTTAAGATCGGCTACACCTGCACGGTAGTCTTTGTTGATCTTTGCCAGCTTGTCCTGCTGCTCCCTGGTAAGATTTAATTTTTTATACATAGCATTTTGCTCCCATCCCTGTTTACCGGGATGATGACGATACGTTTTAGTATCTCCGTTCATCCCCTTACCGGCTTTCTTCTGTGCATACACCGCCGGAAACGCTAATACAAATGCCAGAAGTCCTAATACGATCTTTTTCATGTTTACATTATTTTAGTGATACAGGATAGACGGCTGCTCCATTTCAAAGTTTAATCTAATCCGTTTCCGCCAGGGGATATTCATGTAAATTCACCGATTTATTAACCTTGTTTAACCTTTGTTCAACAATTAAACGGATACCGTTACTTTTATCCCAACAACCATACTATGTATAAATTATCATTACTACCGGCATGCCTGTTATTTTCCCTTTCTTCTTTGGGGCAGCAAAATGATCTTTTATCCTTCAGAAAAAAAGATCGTACAATCAAAAGCTATTTTAAAGGGATGTCCATTGAATTCATACATAAGAACGGGTCATACATCAATGGAATAATTGAAAGAATATATAATGACACTATCTATATCAAGCAGTATGATGTAAGAATGCTTCCCACACCCTGGGGAACAAATACGGAAGATACCGTGGCGCATTATGATCTCCGGTTTCATTATCATGAAATAGCTTCCATACCCCGTCCTCCCCAGGCATTTGCATTTATACGCAACGGCACACTTCTTATGATCGGCGGGGGAGGATATGCTTTCCTGCATACTTTTAACGGACTGGTGCAAAAAAGAAAAATATATCCTTCCACTGTGCTTATCTCAGGCGGTGTTGCCGCATTGGGATTCACCATGCATAAACTGCGCAAATATCATTTCCCCATCGGGAAGAAATACAACATTCAATATATAAAAATGACCCCGCCGGGAAATAACGGCTAAGGCTGCGGCATTTGTTTTATTTTGCAGCTTTATTATTTGTGTATTGTGAAGAAATTTTTTGCCCGCGTATGGCGGTTCTGTAAAATATTATTCCTGATCCTTTTCATTTTACAATTTGTGTATATTATTATGCTGAAATGGGTCAACCCACCGGTAACCATTACGCAGATCGGGAGTTTGCTGAATGGAAACGGTTTGAAAAGAGATTATGTTACCGCAGATGAAATTTCATCACATGCAGGACTGGCGGTTATTGCTTCGGAAGACCAGCTTTTTGCCGACCACAACGGCTTTGACTGGAAAAGCATTCAAAAAGCGATAGAAAAAAACCAGAAAAAGAAAAACCGGATTGTAGGCGCATCCACCATCAGCCAGCAAACCGCGAAGAATGTCTTTTTATGGCAGGGAAGGAACTGGTTACGCAAAGGACTGGAAACCTATTTTACCTTTATGATAGAATGGATATGGGGTAAAGAACGGATACTGGAAGTATATCTAAACGTGTCAGAAATGGGGAAGGGTATATTCGGTATTGAAGCTGCCGCCCGGCATTATTTTAATAAACCGGCTGCAAAGCTCACCCGTATTGAAGCAGCGATGATCGCATCCTCTCTTCCCAACCCGGTAAGGTATACGGTAAAGCCTCTTTCCCGTTTCGTTGCCGTACGATACCCCTGGGTGTTATCACAGATGAATAACCTGCAGGGAGATGCAGAAATTAAAAAAATATTACCCGGATCAAAGGCTGTGCCCCCTAATTCACCAGCGAAGTAAAGCGCTGCCCCAGGTAAACCCGCTGCCAAACGATGCCAGGCATACCAGATCACCTGCTTTTATTTTTCCTTTTTCCCAGGCTTCATTTAAAGCTATCGGGATAGAAGCAGCGGTAGTATTTCCATATTGCTGGATATTATTGTATACCTGGTCATCTCTTAGTCCTAATTGTTGCTGAACAAACTGGCTGATGCGTAAATTAGCCTGGTGGGGTATCAGCATATCAATGTCTGCCGGAACAAGCTGATTGGCTGCAAGCGCCTCCATTACTACCTCCGGCATTTTTACCACTGCTTTTTTAAAAACGGTGGGACCGTCCATAAACGGAAAATTCTGTGCATGATCAATCATAGCATGGCTCATAAACATATCCGCCATTTCGGCGTCCTCAAAATCTGCCAGTTTTCTATCCGTCCAGAAGTTGGCATGGGTACCCGGATTGTACATAGCCAACATTTCCGCACTTTCCCCATCACTGTGTAAATGGGTACTTAATATTCCCTGTTTCTCACCTGTTGCAGGCTGTAGCACCACAGCACCGGCACCATCTCCGAAAATAACCGATACATTACGTCCCCGGGTGCTTAAATCAAGCCCGAACGAATGTTTTTCACTGCCGATAACCAGAATATTCTTATACATACCTGATTTAATAAACTGGTCGGCAACGCTCAGCGCATAAATGAATCCGCTGCACTGGTTTCGAACGTCTAAGGCGCCGATTTCCTTCATCTTTAAGGCCCGTTGCACCAATACGCCACAACCCGGGAAGTAGTAATCGGGACTTAAAGTGGCAAAAACAATAAAATCTATTTCCTGCGCGGTAGTACCTGCTCTTTTCATTGCAACCTTAGCTGCTTCCACGCCCATAGAAGCTGTCGTTTCCCCCGTACGTTTAGCAAACCTTCTTTCTTTGATACCGGTACGTTCCTGTATCCATGAATCACTGGTATCCATATATTTTGTAAGATCCTGATTAGAAATAACCTGTTCCGGAACATACATTCCTATTCCTGCAATTTTCGAGTGCAACATAGCAAGTGTTTAAGATTAAAAATATAAAAGAATACCAAGGTAAAAAGATGGAAAAATAAAAAGAAATGCCGGAAGCTTACTGATTTTTATTTGTTGTCAGCTCAACAGGCAAAGATACCCTGGCATCATCCCATCCCATCCAAAGCAATGCTCCTTCCCCGCTTGCCTCCGTTTCTATGGTAAATGCTTCTATAGGAATGGGAGCAGGCATAACAGGCACCGTGAATTTGAAGATATCTTTTGAATCGTCTATTAGTAGTCCCCAGCTATACAGATCACTGTTTAGAATAAGCGTCCACTCCGTAGGATGGGGTATGCAGTACAACACGTAACGCCCCGGAGGAATTTTTGTATGCTGTATGATAACAGGTTCAAAGAATTCTATTTCAGTTGCTTCATTTGCGCCAAGCCTCCAGTGTTCGCCATATTTTACAACTGATCCAAAAATCTTTCTGCCGTTTTTCTGGGTAGCCTTATAAATCACCCTGAACACCGGCATAGATTTTCTACCTTACCAATCATTTTGAGCTTAGGGTATTCGGGCGGAAAATAGATAATATCAAGAGGAGACTTGTCTAACACAGAAAGCGTATTCCCTCCTTCCTGCCGGGGAACGAGTAATACCGTGATATCTCCTTCCACCTTTTGCTGAACCGGCGGATCGGAATGACAGGCACAAAATACGGTACACCACAATACGAAGAAGATACCGTAAAAGCGATAGCGAATACCAGTCAAACAGTAAGCCCGATCTTTGATAAGGTAACAGGTCATATTTTTATAAAGCAACAAATGTACAGGTTTGCAGATTTATGAAAAAGTCAATACCGGTTTTGGCTCCAAACGCTCAGGCAGAAAAAATATCCTGAAAATATCGCCAGGCCATCTGCTTCACATCAGGATAAAACGCCGCATAGCATTTTTGAAGTTGCTCATAATGATCTTCAAAAACAGAAAAGGCAGGCGTGCTGTCTGTTAAATAAGCGGCCCGGCGTACCAATCCTCCAAAGCTGTTTTGTATACCCCATCGGTACCGGTAGTTAAACAACCAGTTCTGCTTTTTCATATAACCCAGCATCGCAGCAAAAGGCGCCGGCATCTGGTATACATCAGGATCAAGCAGGCTATAGGTTTCCTGCGAAAAGGTCATAAGCTGATCGGGATTAAATTCGTTGTCATCATTAGCCAGGAAATGATCATACACCACATCCACAAATGCACCTGCGTACAAGCGGTAATACGGACGAAACAGTTGTTTCGCTTCCATAGTAGCTTCATGCGTATCGGTGAATGTATCAATAGCCCGGTGCAGCATAATCCCTTTCTGAACAAGTAAGGATAATCTTCCTTCTTTTTGCCTTTCACAAATATCACTGATCATATTCCCTACCAGTATTTCCGGCTGATGGAACGACAAACGGGCATGCGCGAGATAATTCATATACGGTGATGAAGATAATACAGAAATCCAGGGTTATGCCGAATATCTTTGCTGCGTTTAAGTAGGCAGGATCATATCTATTGGTTTTTTATTTGGAATATAGATAGAATCCCTTATTTTGTATAAGGAGTTGCACTGATCAACTACCTGGCTTTTAATCTCCAATTTCCCACTCTGTTACAATCCAGTTTCCGCTTTTAAAATCTGATATTTTTCCGTCTGTGTCATTAATCTTATCATACTAACCCCGTACTCGGTCAGAATCCACGAAGACGAAGTACATTCTGAAATTATTAGTATGTTCTATATATAGCACATAGATTTTTCTTTTTGTGGTTTCAGAGGTAAGCAAAGACCGGTGATATCTATCACCGGCATTTTTTTAAGCCCTACCGGGTACTTCCCCTGTCTTTTTCAGCTCTAAGAGCTTCTCATTATAAAATCCCGTAATTATGGCAAATTTTGTTACTTTTGGATACAAATGTCCTGTAAAGGGATTCTATATATAATGTTACCGTATTCGTGCGTTGGGTTTAAAGTATTGAAAACGTATATTTTATTTCAATATAGTTAAGTTATTCTGATCCGGGTTATTGATACTTTTGTACAATAACATGTAATACACAGGAGCTCTTATCCGGAGCTTTTATCTACAGGATAATAGTGTGCACTTTTTTCACCGTAACATTACCCTTTAGCCAGGCATTTATTATTAACGCTTAATATATGCCAAAATATGAGTTGTAGCGGCTGTAGCAGCAATGCCGGAGGTAGTACGGGTGGATGTAACCGGATGGATGTATATGATTGGTTAGGTAATATTCCGCTCTCAGACAGTGATAATATTTGCCGGGTCATTGAAGTATCCTTCAATAATGGCAGCCGGAAAGATTTTTTTCGTAATACCACCCCTCATTTTTTTATAAAAGGAGATATGGTGAGCGTGGAAGGGGTGAGCGGTTTTGATACGGGCGAGGTATGCTTATCCGGTGAACTGGTACGTCTTCAGCTAAAAAAGAAAGGCGTTGAGGAAAACGACCCGGGGATAAAGCGCGTATTGCGTAAGGCAAGCGACCGGGACCTTGACCTGATGAAGCAAAATAAGCTGCGGGAGCAGGAAGCGCTGATACGTGCCCGCTCAATTGCCCGGCAGCTAAAATTAGAAATGAAGCTGTCCATAGTTGAGATCCAGGCGGATGGGAAAAAAGCAACGTTTTATTATACTGCAGACGGCCGGGTTGATTTCCGCGAGTTGATAAAGATATATGCTTCCGAGTTTAAGGTAAAAGTGGAAATGAAGCAGATTGGCGCCAGGCAGGAAGCAGCCAAAGTAGGCGGAATAGGCAGTTGCGGCCGTGAGCTTTGCTGTAGCACCTGGATTACCAATTTTAAAAGCGTAACCACTGTTGCCGCCCGTTACCAGAACCTGAGCATTAATCAAACCAAGCTAAGCGGTCAGTGCGGACGGCTTAAATGTTGTCTCAACTATGAGCTGGATACCTACTTAGACGCACTGCAGGGTTTTCCGGACAACGCCGATATACTGGAAACAGCAAAGGGAAATGCCTTGCTGATAAAAAAAGATATTTTCCGGAACCTGATGTGGTATACATTACCCGACAGCACCAAACATTACCCGCTCTCTATAGAAACAGTCCGTAGAATAAAAGAAATGAACATAAAGGGAGTACGGCCGGAAACCCTGGAGGCAGAAGAACTGGTAAGCAGAAAACCCAAAGAAGTGGAACCCGACTTTGTAGATGTTGTGGGGCAGATAAGCCTGCGCAGCTTAGAAAAAGCCGACAGGAAAAAGAGGTTCAATAAACACAGGGATCAAAAAGACCAACGCGAACAAAGAGGGCAGAACCCACCCCAGCAACAGCAGCAACGCAGCCCGAAAACTATCACCCCGCGAAATGGCGGAGGAAATAACGCGAAGCCGGGCCCCAGGGGAAATAGTAATAATAGCAAATAAGCAAATATATTTAGCTTCTTACCGCCCTTTTATCCTATATCCCTTCCATCCATACCATCCCACAACGGCAAAACAAAACAGGGGAATGATATAGGCTTTTGCTGTGCCGCCTTCTGCCAGCAAGCCCATAAAATAAGGCATTAACGCTCCCCCTACAATGGACATGATCTGGAATGAGGACCCCCTCTTGGTATGGTGTCCCAGGTCTTTTACACTCAAAGCAAAAATAGTAGGGAACATAATAGATTCAAAGAAGAATACCGCCATCAGGGAATAGACTGAAAGCCAATCCTTTCCCCAAACTACAATCACACAAAGCAAGATATTAATAACAGCAAAAAGGGTAAGCAGCTTATTGGGCGCTACTTTTTGCATAAGGGCTGTACCTGCAAATCTTCCTAAAGTGAAAAGCAACAGACCTATAGAAAGCAGGTAGGCCGCCTTTGCATTGTCAATTTCATTTTTCGCCTCTGTGCAATAGTTGATGAACAACGCTGCGATACCTACCTGCGCTGCCACATAAAAAAACTGCGCAATCACTCCATAAACGAAATGGCTGTGCTGAAAGAGGGGTTTGGTATCCTGCGATTTATCCGAAACCATCTCACTTTCCTTGATCTCCGGCAGGTAGGTTCTCCAGAATAATGCAGCAATAAATAACACCACTACGGCAATGATGATATAAACCATTTTTACAGAATCAAGATTGCCGCTATCCTGGTCCGAAGATGTATTGAAAAACAGATTGGCTGCTATTACCGGGCCGATAAACGAACCTACCCCATTAAAGCATTGGGATAAATTGAGCCTGAACTCTGATGTTTCCGGCTTACCCAGTACGGTTACATAGGGATTGGCAGCAGTTTCAAGGCAGGTTAAACCGGAAGCTAAAATGAAAAGTGCCAACAAAAAGAAATTGAAACTACTTAACTGGGCCGAGGGATAGAAAAGAAAGGCGCCGATTGCATATAATAACAACCCCAGCAGGATGCCTTTTTTATATCCAAACCGGTTCATAAAAATTCCGGCAGGCAGTGCTATTAAAAAATAAGCGCCGAAGTAGGCTGCCTGCAGCAGGGTAGACCTGGCTTTCGTAACATTCAATGCATCCTGAAAATGTTTATTCAGCACATCAAGTAAACCATAGGCTAACCCCCACAAAAAGAATAGGCTGGTCACAAGGATCAACGGGAACAGGTATTTCTTTTCATTGCCCGGAACACCTGTTACAGGGGTGCCGGCAGACGTTAAAGCCATAAAAGTTAAGTTTTGATGTATGCAAACCGGTTATAATGATCTGTCCAGATGGGAATACCCTCCGTCAACAAAAATGATCTGACCCGTAGTATGACTTGATCTCTCGCTGAGCAGAAAAACGGTCATGTTGGCAATCTCTTCCGAGGTCGTCATCCTGTTTTCGAATGGTATCTTGGACACAATTTGCGCTAATTTTTCTTTCGGGTTGGGAAGTGTTTTTATCCAGTTCTCATATAAAGGTGTCCAAACCTCCGCCGGCAGCACGGTATTAACCCGTATGGAGTACGGCAGCAGCTCAACCGCCCATTCCCGGGTAAGCGCATTAATAGCTCCCTTGGATGCGGCATAACCCGAAGTATTGCCCTGTCCCGTTACCGCTACTTTTGAACCAATATTAACAATATTGCCTTTGGTTTTTTTAAGATAAGGTAATGCATAATGTGCAAGATTGTAATAGTGGCTCAGATTTTTTTGAAGAGACTGGAAGAATTTTTCCGGGGATCCTTTTTCCAGGCCTATCCCGTCATTATTACCCGCATTATTAATTAACCCGTCTATCTGCCCGTATTTTTCAACGGTAAACTCGATCACTTCACGGCAGGCTGCCGGATCACCCAGCTCTGCTGTTATACAACTGGCTTTACCACCGGACTTTATAATTTCATCAACCATAGCCTGGTTATCATTTTTATTTCTTCCGGCAATAACAACTATACCTTTTTCAGCCGCAATGATCTTACTGATGGCAGCGCCGATACCTTTTGCCCCGCCGGTTACGATATATACTTTATTACTAAGACTCAGATCCATTTGATATGATTTAAATTGTTAAATGCAACTTGTTCACAAGAAGGCATAAACAGGTATTCATCCCCTCCCAAGTGAAGATAATCAGAGATTATAAAATTGTATGGCATTTCTCCCAAATACTTTTTCCCTGTCTTCCTCCGAATAATTTTCCATATACTTTTCCAGTAAGCTTTTCCATTGTACATACATACCGGAAACCAGGATAACCGGCCAGTCGCTGCCATACATCAGCCTGTCCGTACCAAATGCTTCAAACACCACATCAAGATAAGGATAAAAATCTCCCGCCGTCCATGCTTTCCACGTGGCTTCGGTAAAAAGTCCTGACAGTTTGCAATATACATTGGGGTACCGGGCAATTTCTCTCATCAGCTTTGCCCACTCGTCAATCTCCTTATGCTTAATATCCGGCTTCGCACAATGATCAATAACCATTTTATGCTCAGGGAACAATGACACAAAAGACAATGCCGGTCTAAGCTGGTAATGATAGATGAGTATATCGTACGTATAATTAAACGCTTTGAGTAATTGTACCCCACGTTGAAAATCTTTCCGCAGCAAAAAATCATTAGATTCTCCCTGTACAATATGCCGGTATCCCTTTATTTCGCTATACGCAGTAAAATGCTGCAACCGGTCTTCAACATTATCAGCACAGAGGTCTACCCATCCTACCACTCCCCTGATGAAAGGATGCGATCTGGCCAGTTCGCATAAAAACCGGGTTTCTACCTCCGACTGGTCTGCCTGAACAGCAACACATCCTTCCACATCATTACGCTTTAATACCGACTCAATATTTTGAGGAATATAATCCTGCTGCAGCACCTTCATATCATCCATCCAGGCATCCCGGGTCCTGTTATATTTCCAAAAATGTACGTGTGTGTCTATACAAGTCATGTTCAATCATTTAAGTTTCCAAATTCTTTCACTTTATAAACCTGTAGAACTGTTCTGCCAGGAACCTGTTGCCCTCACTATTCATGTGTACACCATCCGTTGTAAGAATGCCGGCACTTTTATCTTCAGGGCTATGGGCATTGATATAATCAATAATCTCTTTACGCAGGTCAATCAGCTCAACCTTTTTCCTATCCGCAATCTGGCGAATAGCTTCTGCATACCTGTTCAGGTCGCCATCCAGCTCATTCAGGTATCCTTTTCTTTCTCCTACCACCGTGGGTGTACAAATGATCACCTGAGCACCTGCCGCCTGAATTTTATCAATGATCTTATCATAAAACCGTTCAAACTTATTGAGATCGGTTCCGGTTCCATGGCTTTTTTTATGCCATACGTCATTTATTCCTACATAAATAAATACCAGTCCGGGTTTTTTAGACAGTACATCGTCTTCGAGCCTGAGGTAAAGATCATATACTTTATTACCACCAATACCTGCACCAATAAGCTCAAAAGCACTACTCTTCCCATTGTCGAGCAGCATTTTTTGCAGCAGGGTAATATAACCATCAGGAGCAACGCCCGCCTGGGTAATAGAATCACCAAAAAAGATCACTTTCTTTTTTTGCATACCGGTAAAGGCGAATAATAAAAACAGGACCGCGATACCACCGAGGGATAGAATAAACCGTTTCATCATCTGCCGAATAAAAGTATTATTTTAATTCAAAAATCTTTTCCATCAAAACCCATTTTTCTCCGGGCTTGGCCCAGGGCAACGGCTGCTGGAAAGTCCACATGAAATTTTCCCATTCCTGAACTTTCGGATTTCCTGCATCTGAACTGCTCTTTTTTTCAAAAGAAAAATCATCATTTACTTCCATGATCATAAACAGCCTGTTGCCGGTAAGATAGATATCCATAACGGTTATACCATCCTCCTTTATACGGTCCCGGATTTCGGGCCATATCTGCTGATGAATTTTCTTATACTCTGCAATCACGGCAGGATCATCTTTCAGATCCAGGGCAAGACAATATCGTTTCATTGTTCCATTTTTATATCTTAAAGAATACTTTATCCCTTCCAGGCTACCATAGCTTGCCTGGACCGTCCCAATCCATCTATACCCAGCTCAACCACATCTCCCGCTTTCAGGTAAACCGGCTGGGGTTTCTGTCCCAGTCCCACACCGGCAGGAGTACCTGTAGTAATAATATCCCCGGGCAATAAAGTCATAAACTCACTGACATAAGCGATCAAAAAAGGAATTTTAAAGATCAGGTTTTTACTATTGCCATCCTGCATCATCTTACCATTTACGGTTAACCATAACCGAAGATTATTGATATCGCCGATCTCATCCGGAGTTGCCATCCAGGGGCCGAGCGGAGCAAAGGTGTCACAGCTTTTTCCTTTCACCCACTGGCCGCTTCTTTCCAGCTGAAACGCCCTTTCGCTATAGTCGTTATGGAGCATATAACCCGCCACATAATCCAGTGCATCTTTTTCCTCTATATAAGACGCTTTTTTGCCAATAACAACAGCCAGTTCCACCTCCCAGTCTGTTTTTGTACTGTTGCGCGGGATAACCACATCATCATCAGGACCTATAATAGCAGAAGTGGCTTTAAAAAACAAAATAGGCTCAACCGGCAGCTGCATATTACTTTCAGCCGCATGATCAGAGTAGTTCAACCCTATACAGATCAGCTTTGAAGGACGGACGATCGGCGGACCCAGCCTTTCGGAATCTGCTACTTCAGGGCAGGAACGCTCATTTGATTTCAACCACTCACTTAAGCGGCTAATACCTGCAGAGGCAAAAAAATCTTCTGTATAATCTTCTCCAAAAGCAGAAACATCAATGCGTTTGCCGCTTTTCAATACCAGTCCGGGCTTTTCCTGACCGGACTTTCCAATTCGAATTAATTTCATAAAATACCAATTTTTGAGTGGACTAAACTACTCCCATTTTTTGTGCATGCCAAACGATTTTTTTGCCCGGAGCAGAAAAGCTGACCGGCACCAGGATCTGAATTAATTTCCGGTATCTGTAAAACGTGGTTCTGATGAACCATTCCAGGAACAGAAAAATATGTTGAGCCGGCGGTCAATACTTCAAAAAAGCATCGTACAGCATTTGCATATATGCCTTCCCCTTCCTAAGATTTGACTCCAGATCTCCTGACACACTGTTCTGCAGTACCTTTTGCGCCCGATTGTCAAAAATAACCGTGCCGCCGGGTGTCAGCCATCCAAAGCCATCATCAAAAGTATAAAAAGCAAACTGCTGTCGCTGCGGCAACAAAAGATCATTGCTCCACGTAAATAACTTGTCGTTTAGTCCTAATTGTTTTGCCAGCGTACCGGCTATATCAGTTTGAGAACCCAGGGTATTTATTCTTACCGCTTTGTATTCGTCCTTTAATACCTCTCCAAAAAGGAGCAGCGGAATATGATAACGGGCCGGTTCATCAAACCTGCTGTTCAATGGTAAAACATGCCCATGATCTGCTACCAGCACAAACAAAGTGTGCTCATACCATGCTGTATTTTTAATCGAATCCAGTAATTCCCCTAACGACTGATCTGTAAAATAGCAGGCATTCTTAAATTTTTCTTCCAGGCTGTTGCCTTCAAATACCGGTTCCATAGGTACGGTAAACGGTTCGTGGCTACTTGAGGTAATCACGTATGAAAAAAACGGCTGAGTAAATGTTTTGCTTTCATGTGCAAATTTTTCAAAAAGCGATTTGTCGTCCACTCCCCACTTATTAAACTGCCGGGCCTCCGAAAAATCATCCTCCCCTATAACCCGGTCAAACCCGGCATGATAGGCGATAGTACTGAATCTCCCGAAGCCCAGCTCACCTCCGTAATAAAAATTATTTTCGTATCCCTTTTTTTTAAATTCAAGAGAGAGAAAAGGAAGGTGTTCAATTTTATCAGGCTGGTAAATAATGCTGGTTTGCGGCTGGGCGGGGAAACCGCTAAGCAAAGCAATGATCCCCTGGTCGGTTCGCACACCGCTTGCATAAATATTCGTAAACAATAAACCCTGATCAATCAACCGGTCTAATACGGGAGTTACCCCGCTATCCCCGTTCAGATCCTCTACCACTCCCGCGGTAAAGCTTTCCAATTGTATAAAAACAACGTTCGGCGCCGGCTCTTTTAATATGGATATTGTTGAGTCAGCGCCGGGAACAGCATATAACTCCTGCACCAGCTCTTTAGCTTCCTGTAACGGCAAATACGAATAAATATTGACGTCCCCATCGCCGCTGTTTTTGGAAATACTCTTAAAAAGATGCCAGGTTGTATTTACCGCTGCATGATTGGCTATGGGTAACGGGCAAAAATAGGCAGCGCTTTCATTTACCGGGATTTGCTGTATTCCGCCCCGTATGCTTATGACGATGGCAGCAGCGGCAGCCAGCATACCGATTGAAAATTCGACTTTCCCTCTATCATGAAAACGCCAGCCGGTAACCGGCGCTACAATCACTTTATACAATATCCAGCAAACAATACCCTGTAGCAGCATGATCACCGTTAGTAAGAAAAGGGGGGCGGATTGAATGGTTTCAAATGCTTCTGCAGGATAAGCCAGCATACTAACAGCCCGGTAGTTTAGTTTAACCCCCCAGTTTGTATATAATCCCAAATCACTCCCCGAGATGATAACAGTGAGGATGATCAATATGAGCGTATACCATTTTATAAATACTTTAAAAAAAGAGCCGCCTGTAAAGTACTGAATGATCAATACCAAAAACGGTAACAGGGCAAAGTAACCGGCCAATGAAAAATCGAGCTGTAAGCCATGCCAAAAGCTCTCTATGCCCCGGGTAACCCCTGCTTCAGCAAACGAACGGGAGTAATACAGCACAAAGGTGAGCCGCTGTATAAAGAAAGCGAGTATCCAGAAAATATAATGACGCAGGAAATACGCAAGAATAAATTTTTTTCGGAGATATGTTTTGAGGATAATCATGAATGGTTCGCCATTGTAAATCAGCAGCACAATTTAAGTGTATTTGCCCAAGGATTATTTAAGATATCAGATCAGCTGCTTTAGAGAACCCGGTTAGCCTGCTGTTCTGCCAACAGTAAACAGGGTATACTTTTCTTTTAAGTCAGGGGGAGGGCAAATTTCTTAACGGAACCGGCTTTGCCTATCTTTGCAGAATGCAACCGGCAAAAAAAACAAATATTCGTGATCTTAGTCTTGAGGAAATAGAGCAATATTTCGAGCAGGCGGGTGAAAAAAAATTCAGGGTCAGCCAGGTATATGAATGGCTGTGGAAAAAGCATGCCCATAGTTTTGAGGAGATGACCAACCTGAGTAAATCATTGAGAATCAAGCTAAATGAAGATTTTGTTCTGCCGGCGCTAACCACGGACACCTCACAGCTTTCAGCTGACGGAACGATAAAAACCCGGTTTAAAACGGTAGACGGGCACTTGGTGGAAGGCGTACTTATCCCCACCGAAAACAGGCAGACCGCCTGTGTATCATCTCAAATTGGCTGCAGCCTGGGCTGTAAGTTTTGTGCTACCGGCTACATGGGTCGCAAACGCAATCTCCATTTTGACGAAATTTATGATGAAGTGGTACTGCTTAACCGGCAGGCAGAAAAAAACTACGAAAAAAAACTAAGCAATATCGTTTTCATGGGGATGGGTGAGCCCCTGCTCAACTATAAAAATGTATTAAAAGCCATCGAACGTATTTCTTCACCGGACGGACTGGGAATGAGCGCAAGAAGGATCACCCTGTCTACGGCAGGCATTGCAAAAATGATCCGGCAGCTTGGCGATGACCAGGTAAGATTTAAGCTGGCGCTTTCTTTACACGCTGCCAACGACAAGAAACGGCACGAAATCATGCCTATCAATGATACCAATAATATCAAATCGCTGGTAGACGCACTGAATTATTTTTATAAGCAGACCCGTAACGAAATTACCTTAGAATATATCCTTTTTAAAGACTTCAACGATTCCCTGCAGGACGCGGATGAGCTGGTAAAAGTGTATCGCCAGATACCCGCCGATTTAATAAACATCATTGAATACAACCCGATAGATCTCGCCCGCTTTTCAAAACCTGACGAAGTTACTACAGAAAACTTTATGCAGTACCTCGAAAAAAACAGGGTGAATGCAAGACTGAGAAGAAGCCGGGGAAAAGACATTGACGCCGCATGCGGTCAATTAGCGAACAAGGGAAAATAACAACCATCCACCATCATACAGTACATCTCTACGAATATGAGCAGAAAACCATTCGAAAAGTTCATTAACCAGCCGGAGAGCGGGGCAAAGAAAAAAGAAAGGATACGCCAGGAGAAGAAGAAGATGCGGGAGGAAAAGAACGCGTGGTTTGAGGAACAGAAAAGATTAGCGCGGGAAAGAAAAAATGAAGCACGCCAGGGGAATACTTCCGGATTACGCAATTCCGGCAGCAGGTCTGAGAATCTAAAGGCGGAACCCGGGCCGAAACGCGGCGGGGTCCGGAAACCGGGGGAAAAACTGTATAGTAATCCTCATCGTACTACCCGGCCCATTATTAAGAAAAAGACTGCACCCCTGGAAAACACAGCTTCTGAAAAAACCCGGACTCTCTCAACGTCTGCGGATAATGATCAGATGCCATTAAACAAATTCATAGCCTGGAGCGGAGTATGTGGCAGGCGTGAAGCGGCAGAGCTGATTAAAGCCGGGAAAGTAAAAGTGAATAACCAGACCATTACGGAGCCGCCATTCCGGGTTAGTCAGAAAGACCATATTAAAGTTAACGGCAAAAAAATTTCCATACAAAAGAACCTCGTATACATCCTGCTTAATAAACCTAAAGATTATATTACCACAACAGATGATCCCGAAGGACGGAAAACAGTAATGGACCTGGTAAAGAGAGCAACAGCAGAAAGAGTGTTCCCCGTGGGCCGGTTAGACCGCAATACGACCGGTGTATTACTCATTACCAATGATGGTGAACTGGCACAGCGTCTTACCCATCCTAAATATGAAATAAAGAAAGTGTATGAAGTGCATGTAGACAAGCCGGTTACGCGGCAGCAACTGGATCTTATTGCCGGCGGTATTATGCTGGAAGACGGGTTCATTCAGCCTGACGCAATAGCTTATGCTAATGCCAACGATAAAAGTATGATCGGCATAGAGATCCATAGCGGGAAAAACCGGATTGTAAGACGGATTTTTGAGCACTTTGGCTTTAAAGTAAAAAACCTCGACCGGGTGATGTACGGCATCTTCACCAAAAAGAACATTGAAAGAGGTAAATGGCGTATGCTTACGGAAAAAGAGATCCGCTTATTAAAACACCTGAACACGTCTTTCGGCAACAAAAAAACCTCCTAACCTGTTGTGCAAAAATTAAACCCTGAAATTATTTTTGAAAACGAAGCTTTCGTGGCGGTAAACAAACCTTCCGGCCTGTTATCTGTTCCTGACAGGGAAGGGAAAGGAAGTACATTAAAGCAATGGTTACAGGAGCGATACGGCGAGATATGGACGATACACCGCTTAGATAAGGATACCAGCGGTATCATATTATTCGCCAAAGACGAGAAGAGCCATAAATATTTATCAAGGCTCTTTGAACACCGGGAAGTAGAGAAATATTATACCGGACTGGTGCATGGGGTTCCCGCCAATAAAAGCGGATCGGTGGATGCTGCCATTATGGAACACCCGGTAAAAAAGGGGTGGATGATAACCCATAAAAAAGGCAAGCCTGCACTCACGGATTATACGGTCATTGAAAGTTTTGGTAACTATTCCCTTATCCGGTTTCGCATTCATACGGGCCGTACGCACCAGGTACGCGTACACATGAAGCACATTGGTCACCCCATAGTATGTGATCCATTGTACGGGAATGGCGAGCCGGTGTTACTTTCCTCCATCAAAAAGAAATTCAACCTTTCTAAAAAAGAAGAAGAGGAACGTCCTCTTTTCAGCCGCTTAGCGCTTCATGCAGAACGATTACAATTTACCGATATTCAAAAACAGGAACATCTCCTGGAAGCCGCCTTACCTAAAGATATAAGGGCTTTTTTACAGCAGCTCCGGAAATGGAAATCCTAACGGGGAAATAGCGATCTGCACCCTGCCTGTCGGATGCATTATAGATATTATTAGAAAAACAGCTTATCCTGGGGATACTTTTTCAATTCTTCATTCTTTTGGAATTTGTTTGCAATTTTTCAATCACCGATCTACTCCTATAGCTTTCAACAGTAAAATTTCCGGTCTTCTGACAGGGTGCTATCTCCCTTTCCGGCTGTTTTATCTTTTCCCGGTATAGCCTTCCATCATACCAGCAACCTCCTGCACTCTTTTAACAGCACCTCTTTATTGATGGCCGCAGTACCCACAATTTCACATACCAGTCCGCCGGCAATATTGGCGATCTCCGCCATCAGCTTTACGTTATGTGTAGCGGCATATACCAGGGAAGCAACTGCTATTACCGTATCGCCCGCACCGCTTACATCGGCTATATTGCGCAAATGGGACGGGATTATTCCCCCGGTATCTTTCTGCCGGTAAAACACGCCTTTTTCAGAGAGGGTAATAAAAGAGAGCCGATGGTTCAGCTTTGCAGATAATGCAGTATGAATATCTTCCAGCAGTTGTTCATTTACTTCATTAGTAAGCACGTTCAGCCCTTCCTTTACTTCTTTTAAATTCGGCTTAAAAATATCCACCTCTTTATAGGCAAAAAAGTTTTCCCGCTTCGGATCAACAGCGGTAATAATCCCGTTTCGCCGGCAAAGGGCAATTACCCTTTGTATAACGGTTGACGTAAGTACCCCCTTATTGTAATCTTCCAGGATAATTACCTGGGGTTTTTCGTTCGCTATGAAATCCTCCACAGCCCGTACCAGCCTGTTTTCATCCGTATCTTCCAGGTTACCGGTAATTTCCTGGTCAAGCCGCATCATTTGCTGATTGCGGCCGATAACCCGTATTTTATTTGTGGTAACCCGCCGATCACTTTGTAACAGGTATGCGGTATCAATACCCTCTTCCGAAAATATTTTTTGAAGTGTATTTCCATCCTCGTCACTTCCGGTTACCGATATGATGGTTGCTTTTGCACCCAGTGAGCAAATATTTAAGGCCACATTACCCGCGCCACCAAGCCGGTATTCTTTTTTATTTATCGCCACAACCGGTACGGGCGCTTCCGGCGATATCCGCTCTACCCTGCCCCAGAGGTAAGTATCCAGCATCACATCTCCTATAATGCCTGCTTTAATATGAGTAAAGGATTGGAATATTTCTGCTATATCAGTCATGTTCAGGAATATTTGAAATAGATGATCTGAGCCGGTCATACTCCCCATCTTCGCTTTGCCAGGTAATACGCCGGGATGCCCAGTAAAATAATACCCAGGCCGGGAATAGTATATTTGCGCTCAAAAATCAATAACAATACAGCTAATGCCGTAGCCGCCAGTATATATACCATCGGCAACACCGGATAACCAAATGCTTTATAACTCCGCGGAATGCCGGGTTGCTTTTTACGTAAGATATAAATACCGAAAATAGTAAGTATGTAAAACACCAGCACACCAAATATTACCATCGCCAGCAGATCATTATAGCTGCCGGTAAGACATAAAAAGGAAGCCCATATACATTGTATCCATAAACCCCTGCCCGGCACACTGTAGCGGTTTAAATTACCCGCACTTTTAAAAAATAGCCCATCCTTTGCCATAGTATAATATATGCGGGCACCCGCCAATATCAATCCGTTATTACAGCCAAAAGTAGAGATCATGATCATGATTGCCACAATAAGTGAACCGCGGTTGCCAAAAATACGCTCTGCTGCCGCCACGCCTACCCTGTCATTGGCAGCAAATGCAATTTCCTGAAAAGGAAGAACAGCCAGGTACATTAAGTTAGCAGCCACATAAATAACCGTAACCATAGCGGTTCCCAGGAACAGGGCTCTGCCAATATTTTTTTGAGGTGACCTGATCTCCGCAGCTATAAAAGTTACATTATTCCAGGCATCACTGCTGAACAGGCTCCCTTTCATGGAAACGGCAACAGCGCCAAACAAGGCCAATCCGGAGAGAAGCGTTGTTACGGTCTGCCCGTCTACAACAGCAACTGTACTGAACTCCCAGGCATGCTGCCAGTTGGCATTCCATATTTCCGCTTTCGCACCAATTAAAAGCCCGGACACGGTAAGACCTACCAACAACAGGATCTTGATTAACGTAAAGCTGGTTTGAATGAATTTACCATTCTTAACACCGCGACTGTTAATATAAGTCAGCAAAATAACAGAAAGAATAGCCAGTAGCTGTGCCCCCGAAATGGTAAAGCCATTATACGCAAATAAAATATGCTGCTCTCCGAAGAAAGGTATAAGATACGCAGTGAACTTAGCAAAGGCAACGGCTACCGCTGCAATGGTACCGGTTTGTATTACGCCAAACTGTGTCCATCCAAATAAAAAAGCAACAAACGGGTTATACGCCTCTCTCAAATAAACATACTGTCCGCCCGCACGGGGAAACATACCCGATAGTTCCCCGTAACTCAACGCAGCGATTAAAGTGATCAGTCCCGCCAGTATCCACATCAGCACCAGGGCTCCGGCACTACCTACATTACGCGCAATTTCAGCACTTACAATAAATATCCCCGACCCGATCATGGAACCGGCCACAAGCATGGTTGCATCCAGCAAACCCAGTGCAGGCTTAAAATGCGTTGAAGAATTTTCTGCCATAAAAAATCCCGGAACTTTCCGGGATTTGAAGATAATACATTCTATCGCTCCTGAGTGCTATTTTTTCTTGTCTTCCTGGGGATACATGGCGTTCAACCCCGTAATTACTTCCTCGGTAATATTATATATGGGATCTTCATACAAAAAGATATTTGCATTTTTAGAATAGGAAAAAACATACGTATACCCTCTTTCCTTGCAGTAGCCCGATAAATAATCATTTATTTTTTTGAAAATATCATCCCGCATAATCATCGCTTCCTGCTGAACATCCTGCTCCGTCTTCCGGCGCTGGTTTTCGAGGTACTGTAATTGCTGGTCGTATTCCTTCTTAAATATATCTGCCTCGGACTGGGTAATGGCATTTCCTTTTTGCAGAAAATCTATCCGGCGTTTATCCAATTGCTGGTATGCATTATTCAACTGGCGATCCAGCCCGTCTTTCTTTTTTTCAAACGCCTCAATTTTCCCTTTATAAAATTCAAACCGTGCGTCTATTGAATCCAGATCAACATAAGCGATCTTTAATAATTTCGCCTGCGAAGTATCGCCGGAACGTGCTTCAGCAACTGCCTTCTGCAGGTTGCTGTATTTTGTCTGGCCCTGGTAAAACAACATACCCGCCAGTATCAAAGCGATAGAACTCAGTACGATAGAAAGATATTTCATGCCTCCTGTGTCAGTTTATGATAACAAACTATTCTTCTTCATCAAAGCTCATGGCCTCACGGGTAGTTTGCAACAGTTCATATTCTTCCTTGCTGCCTACTATCACATTGTCAAACTCACGCAGCCCTGTACCCGCAGGTATAGGATGCCCGGTAATTACATTTTCCTTCAACCCCAGCATATCATCAGCTTTACCCTGGATGGCAGCCGAGCTGAGTACTTTGGTGGTTTCCTGGAACGATGCTGCAGATATCCAGCTATGCGTACCCAGAGAAGCCTTGGTAATACCCAACAATACCGGTTTAGATGTAGCAGGATTGGCATCTCTGAACTCTACCAGCTTCTTATCGCTTCTGCGAAGAACGGAGTTTTCTTCACGCAATTCGCGTAAGCTCACGATCTGTCCGGCACGCAACTTAGCGGAATCACCCGGCTCTGTTACTACCTTTTTATCAAATATCCAGTCGTTTTCCTCGATAAATTCAAAGCGGTCTTCCAGGTCCTCCTCTAAAAATTTAGTATCCCCTGGTTCAACAATTTCCACCTTCTTCATCATCTGCCTTACAATTACCTCAATATGCTTATCATTGATACGTACACCCTGTAAACGGTATACTTCCTGTATCTCATTTACTACATATTCCTGTACGGCAAAAGGTCCTTTAATGCTCAGGATATCAGCCGGCGCTATTTGTCCATCAGATAAAGGAGTACCTGCTCTTACAAAGTCGCCATCCTGTACAAGAATTTGCCTCGTAAGCGGAACCAGGTATTTTTTAACTACACCATCTTTAGCTTCAATGATGATCTCACGATTACCACGTTTTACCATACCGAAGGCAACCACACCGTCAATTTCAGAAACAATAGCGGGGTTTCCGGGGTTGCGTGCTTCAAATAATTCCGTTACACGCGGTAAACCACCCGTAATATCACGCAGCTTACCGAGCACACGCGGTATTTTTACCAGCACCTGTCCTGCATTTACGTCTTCAGTTTCATCTACTACAATATGCGATCCAACAGGAAGGTTGTAGCTTTTAACTTCTTTACCTTCCACAAGGAGCATGGGTATCTTGGTCTTGTCTTTGGTTTCGATCACTACTTTTTCGCGGTGTCCCGTCTGCTCATCAGCTTCCTCACGATAGGTAATCCCTTCAATTACGCTTTCAAACTTAACAGAACCGGCCTGCTCTGAGATAATAACATTATTGAAAGGATCCCAGGTACAAATAACATCTCCTTTTTCAATCTTTTGGCCATCTTTTACATTTAAAGTGGCTCCATAAGGAATATTATTGGTGATCAGCAGTCTGTCATTTTTCACGTCAATGATCCTCATCTCACCCGTACGTCCGATTACTACCTGCACCTTTTCTCCCTGGTTATTTTCAGCGGTTACCGTACGCAACCCGTCAAACTGTATTGTACCATCAAATTTAGCGGCCAGCTGAGAATCCACTGAAGCAGAGCCTGCAACACCACCCACGTGGAAGGTACGCAGGGTAAGCTGGGTACCCGGTTCACCAATGGACTGTGCAGCAATAATTCCCACGGCATCCCCTCTCTGGGCAAGGTAGCCCGTTGCCAGGTTAAGCCCATAGCATTTTACACAAACACCCCGTTTGCTTTCACAGGTTAATACGGAACGAATATCCACCGTTTCAATCCCGCTATCTTCAATAGTCCTGGCTATATCTTCCGTAATCTGCTCTCCGGCGCTAAGGATCAGCTCATCCGTAACCGGGTTATAAATATCATGTAAGGAGGTACGTCCCAGTATCCGGTCGTACAACGGTTCAACAATATCTTCATTATCCTTTAATGCGGAAATGGCTATTCCACGCAGCGTACCACAGTCTTCTTCATTGATCACTACATCCTGGGCCACGTCAACCAGACGGCGGGTAAGGTAACCGGCATCGGCTGTTTTTAAAGCGGTATCCGCCAAACCCTTACGGGCACCGTGCGTGGATATAAAATATTCCAACACGTTCAGCCCGTCTTTAAAGTTGGACAAGATCGGGTTTTCAATAATTTCAGACCCGGTGGAACCACTCTTACGCGGCTTGGCCATCAAGCCTCTGATACCGGCCAGCTGTTTTACCTGCTGCTTGCTTCCCCTGGCGCCTGAATCCAGCATCATATACACGGAGTTGAATCCCTGTTTGTCGGTAGCCATCTCCCGTATAAGCGTTTCTGTAACACGGGTATCTACACGCGACCATATATCAATGATCTGGTTATACCTTTCATTATTGGTGATAAGCCCCATATTGTAGTTGTCCCATACTTCCTGCACCTCTTCTGATGCGGAATCCACTAACTCCTGCTTTACCTCCGGAACAACAAGGTCATTAATATTGAAAGAAAGTCCGCCGCGGAATGCAGTACGGAACCCTAACTGCTTGATATCATCCAGGAATTTAGCCGTTTTGGGCACATTGGTGATCTTAATGATATCGCCAATGATTTCCCGGAGAGATTTTTTGGTAAGCAGCGCATTGATAAAGCCCACTTCCTCGGGAACATACTGGTTAAATATTACCCGTCCTACAGTGGTATCAAGAAGCTTGTTCTGTATTTCACCATTATCCTTCCGGACATTAACGCGTACTCTTATTGGCGCATGCAGGTCAACCTTACCTTCATTATAGGCAATGATCACCTCTTCGGCGTTATAAAAGCTTTTCCCTTCTCCTCTTATTTTTTCTGTTTCGGTGGATTTTTTCCCTTTTGAAATGTAATACAGACCCAGTACCATGTCCTGCGAAGGAAGGGTAATAGGTGTACCGTTCTGCGGGTTGAGGATATTATGAGAAGACAGCATTAACAACTGTGCTTCCAGAACAGCCGCATTGCTCAACGGAACGTGAACCGCCATCTGGTCACCGTCAAAGTCGGCATTGAACGCAGAACATACCAGCGGATGCAGCTGTATGGCTTTCCCTTCCACTAACTTTGGCTGAAATGCCTGGATAGACAGGCGGTGCAGGGTGGGGGCACGGTTAAGCATAATGGGATGACCTTTGAGAATATTTTCAAGGATATCCCAGACAATCGCTTCCTTACGGTCAACTAACTTCCTGGCACTCTTCACCGTTTTCACAATACCTCTTTCAATGAGCTTGCGGATAATAAACGGCTTAAACAATTCGGCTCCCATATCTTTGGGCAAACCACATTCATGCAACTTCAATTCGGGACCAACCACAATTACCGAACGGCCGGAATAGTCAACACGTTTACCCAGCAGGTTCTGGCGGAATCGTCCCTGTTTCCCTTTCAGCACATCACTCAGTGATTTTAACGCACGTCCGCCTTCTGCTTTAACTGCATTCGATTTACGTGAGTTATCAAAAAGTGAATCTATTGCTTCCTGAAGCATACGCTTTTCATTACGCAGGATGACTTCCGGCGCCTTAATTTCCAGGAGGCGTTTTAAACGGTTATTACGGATAATAACACGGCGATATAAATCATTCAGATCAGAAGATGCAAAACGTCCGCCATCTAAAGGTACGAGCGGGCGAAGTTCCGGCGGAATAACCGGTATGTATTGCATAACCATCCATTCCGGGCGGTTTTCAATTCTGCCATTGGCATCACGGAAAGATTCTACCACACTTAACCGCTTTAAGGCATCAGCCTTACGCTGCTGTGAAGTTTCAGTAGCCGCGGCATTCCGCAGGTCGTAGCTTAGCTGGTCGAGGTCAATTCTTCCCAGCATGGCATGAATAGCTTCAGCTCCCATTTTAGCTATGAATTTCTGCGGATCATCATCAGGCAGGTACTGGTTATCTTTAGGCAGATTTTCCAGTATCTCTAAGTATTCTTCTTCAGACAGCAGATCACCAACCTTAAGGTTACGATCTTCACGTATTCCCGGCTGTACTACTACATATCTTTCGTAGTAAACGATACTTTCCATTTTCTTGGAACTGATACCCAGCAGGTAGCCAATTTTATTGGGAAGACTTTTGAAATACCATATATGAACCACCGGCACTACCAGCTTGATATGCCCCATTCTTTCACGGCGCACCTTCTTTTCGGTAACCTCAACACCGCAGCGGTCGCACACGATACCTTTATAACGGATCCGCTTATACTTGCCGCAGGCACATTCATAATCCTTTACCGGCCCAAAGATCCGCTCGCAGAACAAGCCATCTCTTTCGGGTTTATAAGTACGATAGTTAATAGTTTCCGGCTTCAAAACCTCACCATAAGATCTTTCGAGGATGGCATCAGGAGAAGCCAGGCTGATGGTGATTTTAGAAAAATTTGATTTGGGACGATTATCTTTTTTGATAGCCATAATCTTATTTAAGATTTATTATTTGAGATTTGAAATTTCTCCAGCATAATACCAGCTGAGGAAACCTGCAATTAAATTTTAGTAACCTTCTTACTATTCAAATTTCAACTCTAATCCTAATCCTCTTAATTCATGCACCAGTACGTTGAAAGATTCGGGCAGTCCGGCTCTGGGGATATTATCTCCTTTTACAATGGCCTCATACGTTTTTGCGCGGCCGATAATATCATCCGACTTAAGGGTAAGCAGCTCCTGTAAAATGTTGGATGCACCATACGCTTCCAGTGCCCACACTTCCATTTCACCAAAACGCTGTCCTCCAAACTGTGCTTTACCACCCAGCGGCTGCTGTGTAATTAAGCTGTAAGGCCCGATACTTCTTGCATGCATCTTATCATCTACCATGTGGTGCAGCTTGATCATATATATGATCCCTACGGTAGCTTTCTGGTCAAACCGCTCTCCCGTTTCACCATCATACAGGTAAGTATGACCAAAGGACGGCAGCCCGGCTTTGTCAATATAGCCTGCAATTTCTTCGGTAGATGCCCCGTCAAAAATCGGGGTGGCAAATTTTACATTTAACTTCTCTGCAGCCCATCCCAATACGGTTTCATAGATCTGTCCGAGGTTCATACGGCTCGGTACACCCAACGGATTCAATACGATATCTACCGGAGTACCATCCTCCAGAAAAGGCATATCTTCCGCACGAACAATCTTAGCCACGATACCTTTATTACCATGTCGTCCTGCCATCTTATCTCCTACCTTCAGCTTACGTTTTACGGCAAGGTATACTTTAGCCAGCTTCAATACGCCCGCCGGTAATTCATCACCAATGGAAATATTGAATTTTTCTCTTTTATATCTTCCCAGCTCTTCGTTGAACTTAATGTTATAATTGTGCAGCAAAATATTAACCTGGTCGTCAACATGCGCATCGCCTGTCCAGCCCAGGGGATTGATATTCTGATAATCAAGCCCGGTTAGGTTTTTCGCATTGAATTTTGCACTCTTACCGATCTGCATCTCCCCAAAATTATTGGTTACGCCGGCAGAAGTTTTATTGTTTAACAACACCTGGAGTTTACCAATCAACACATCAAGCAGGTCTTTTTCATTTTGCTCATGTGTTTTTTCGAGCTTATCCAATGCCGCCTTTTCCCGCACCTTCATGTTCTTATCTTTCTTGGCACGCTGAAACAGCTTCTTATCAATTACTACCCCTTCGGTACCACTGGGCGCCTTGAGGGAAGCATCTTTGGCATCTCCTGCCTTATCGCCGAAGATGGCTCTCAACAATTTTTCTTCAGGTGTAGGATCGCTCTCTCCTTTCGGGGTGATCTTACCAATAATAATATCTCCTTCCTTAACCTGGGCGCCTACACGGATAATACCATGCTGATCCAGATCTTTGGTTGCTTCTTCGGATACATTGGGAATATCCGGTGTCAATTCTTCCTCTCCCAGCTTAGTATCCCGTACTTCCAGCTCATATTCTGAAATATGAATAGAAGTAAACAGGTCTTCACGAGCTACCTTTTCGCTGATCACAATAGCATCTTCAAAATTGTATCCTTTCCAGGGCATGAACGCTACTTTAAGATTGCGACCCAGTGCCAGTTCTCCGTCTTTTGTAGCATATCCTTCGGTAAGAAAGTCGCCGTGTTTAACACGTTGTCCTTTTTTTACGGCAGGCCGCAGGTTAATGCAGGTTTCCTGGTTTGTTTTCATGAACTTGGTAAGCCGGTATATTCTCAGGTCGTCCTCAAAGCTCACTAATTTCTGCGCCTCGTCTCTTTCATACCGCACGTGTATTTCATTAGCATCCACAAACTCTACTACACCATTACCATCGGCATGTATTTGTATACGGGCATCTCTTGCTGCTTTTCCTTCCAGTCCGGTACCTACCAGCGGCGCCTGCGGAACAATGAGCGGAACCGCCTGGCGTTGCATGTTTGATCCCATCAGTGCACGGTTGGCATCATCATGTTCCAGGAAGGGAATAAGCGAAGCACTCAATCCCACTATCTGGTTAGGCGCCACATCCATGTACTCCACTTCCGTTTTTTCCAGGATGGGGAAGTCGCCCGTTTGACGTGATCTTACCATTTCTTCCACAAATGATCCATTGCCGTCCAGCGGAGCATTTGCCTGTGCAATTTTTGCTTCATCTTCTTCTTCGGCACTCAGGTAAGACAGGTCTTTCATGTCTACCTTTCCATTATTCACCCTACGGTAAGGCGTTTCAATAAAGCCCATTTCGTTGATCTTGGCATGCACGCACAATGTAGAGATCAAACCAATATTCGGACCTTCAGGCGTTTCGATGGTACACAAACGACCATAGTGCGAGTAGTGTACGTCACGAACCTCAAAACCTGCACGCTCACGGCTCAAACCACCGGGCCCGAGCGCCGAGATACGGCGTTTGTGGGTGATTTCGCTCAACGGGTTCGTCTGATCCAGGAATTGTGATAACTGTGAAGTTCCAAAGAAAGAGTTGATCACAGAAGACAATGTTCTGGCATTGATCAGGTCAACCGGGGTGAATACCTCATTATCGCGCACGTTCATCCTTTCACGGATGGTGCGGGCCATACGGGCCAAACCAACCCCGAACTGGGCAAACAACTGTTCGCCCACCGTACGAACACGGCGGTTGCTGAGGTGATCAATATCATCAATTTCCGCTTTTGCATTTGTTAACCGAACGAGATACTTGATGATCTCAATAATATCTTCTTTTGTGAGTGTTTTCTGATCAAGGGGCTGGTTCAGATTCAGTTTACGGTTAATTTTATAACGACCTACTTCTCCCAGGTCATACCGCTTATCAGAGAAAAACAATTTATCAATAATACCACGGGCCGTTTCATTATCCGGGGCATCAGCGCCACGTAACTGACGGTATATGTGCTGAACCGCTTCTAACTCCGAGTTAGCGCTGTCTTTGTTCAGGGTATTATATATAATGGCATAGTCGCCACTTACTTCTTCTTTCTGAATAAATACTCCTTTTACATCCATTTCGGAGATCAGCTCTACCGCTTCTTCATCCAAAATGGTATCCCGTTCCAATACCACTTCATTCCTTTCAATAGAAACCACTTCACCGGTGTCCTCATCCACAAAGTCTTCCACCCATGTTCTCAATACGCGGGCAGCCAAACGCTTTCCGATATAGGGTGTCAGTGATTTTTTATCCGCTTTCACCTCATCTGCCATACCGAATAATTCCAGTATATCTTTATCGGTTTCAAATCCGATGGAACGCAATAATGTAGTAACGGGAAATTTTTTCTTGCGGTCAATGTATGCATACATAACATTATTAATGTCTGTAGCAAATTCCATCCATGCACCTTTAAACGGAATTACTCTTGCGGAGTAAATTTTGGTACCATTAGGATGAAGAGACTGTCCAAAGAACACACCAGGTGAACGATGTAACTGGGATACCACAACTCTTTCCGCGCCATTGATCACAAAGGTGCCGCGTGGCGTCATATAAGGAATATTACCCAAGAATACATCCTGTACGATGGTTTGGAAATCAACGTGCTCCTCATCGTTACAGCTCAGCCGCAACTTTGCTTTTAACGGAACGGCATAAGTTAGGCCGCGCTCCATACATTCTTCAATGCTATAGCGTGGCGGATCAATAAAATAATCCAGGAACTCAAGAACAAAAATATTACGGGTATCCGTAATAGGAAAGTTTTCCTTGAATACTTTAAACAATCCTTCAACATTCCTCTTGTCCGGCGTTGTTTCCAACTGGAAGAATTCTTTGAAAGACTGGATCTGGATCTCTAATAAATCCGGAGTTTCCGCTAAATGCTTGATTTTTCCGAAATCAATTCTATTGTTCGTAGCAACTTTTGTTGAAGACATAGTTTAAAAAGCGCTTTTTGTTTAGTTCAATGACAAATACCCCCCTTGCTCCTGTTTTAATAAAAACAGAAATAATTCAGGATCAGTCACTTATAATTCAATTGAAAAGTCAAATTGTATCAGGCCCAATTTAAGGAGTGCAAAGGTACTGAATAATAATATTTGAACAATTTTTTTTAAATTTTAACCGATGTTTAATAAATGTTGATAATTTTTTTACCCGTTTGCCGGGTAGGACTGAATAGCCATTTCTATCTCGGCCGGGGTATATACGGGACAAGCGCCTTGTTTTGTAGCGATAAACGCACCTAACCCGGATGCAAATGTTAAGGCTTCGGCTATAGGGTTTCCGTTAATAAACCTGGAAAGAAACGCCGCCAGAAAGGAATCTCCGCTGCCAATAGTATCTGCTACCACCACTTTAAAACCCGGATGTTCATACCATTGCCCGTCATTCAATACTATTGCGCCTTTATCGCCACGGGTGGTCAGGATCATATTCAGATGATACTTATCCTGAAAAGCGGTAATCAGCTCTTTATCATTCCCTTTAAACCCGAACCAGTCCGACAGCAGGTGTAATTCATCTTCATTCAACTTCAGCACATCGGCGTGGCGCAGCAGGTGATCCAGGGTGGATTGCTCATAATGTGGTTTCCGGAGGTTGATATCCAGCACTTTATGTCTTGCCACCTCGAGCAACTCATAGAGCGTCTGGCGGGAAACTTCACTCCTGGCACCCAGACTGCCGAAAATAAAATAGGGCGTATCTGTAATCAGTTGCTGTATTTGCCGGCTATACCTTATAAAATCCCAGGCTACGGGCTTCACAATGTCATAGGTAACATGGTTTCCCTCCACCTTTGCCAGTACCCTGCTGGTATCGTATTCATGATCGGTCTGAATGAAATCGGCAGTCACCTTTTTGGAGGTAAAATAGTCGAACAATTCTTTTCCTAATTCGTCATCGCCTACCCGGCTGATCATTGCGGCCGGCACACCCAACTGATTGAGGTGATAAGCCACATTCATGGGCGCCCCACCGGGCAGCCTTTTATCCGGTAGAATATCCCATAAAACTTCTCCAAAGCACACTGCTTTATATGTATTTGTAATCATGCGTTCAAATTAGGGAAAAAAATCTATTTGGAATTGATTTGTAAACGGAGACCGCGACATCACTTATTCTTCCACCCTCACCCCATCATATATTTCTGCAACAGGTATTACTTCATTAACCGCTTTTATATGAAGCTGATCCTCTATTGAATTATATTCTTCCAGTTCCCAGCGGTAGGCTGCATTCAGCCGGAACGCTTCAATATGTATACATCCGGAATCTATCAGTATATATTCTTTCAACGTGGGTATATCGCGGTATAGCATGAATTTTTCGCCACGATCGTAGTTTTTTGTTGAGGGAGAAAGTATTTCGATTATTACAACAGGATTTAAAATATTCCAGTTATCGTTATTAAGTGTAACGTCTTCACCGCAAACAACGGATATATCCGGGTAAGTAAATAAAGTGTTTGATTCAATATGAATACGTTGGTCGCTATTATATGGTCTGCATTTCTTTCCCTTTAATTTTTGATGCAGTGCGGCATATACATTTCCGGATATGCGGTTATGCGGCACTTTAGAGCCTGACATGGCAAATATCTCTCCCCGGTAATATTCATGCTTTTCCATAGCAGCCTCTTCCATCGCCAGATATTCTTCGATGGTAAATTTCCGCCTGCCATAAGCAACCACAGGTTCTCTTAGTTCCATATCCATATCATAAAAATACTCATATTTCAATGAAAGAAAAACTACTGCCGGCTATTTTAAAATCATTCTTACAGCCGGCTTATCAAAAGAAATGTTTTTTTAAGTATATTGGTTACTCACAAACCTAAAAAACACCACATGCAGATCATCCAGTCCATCCAGAACAGAATTTACGACATAAGAGGAGAGCGTGTAATGCTCGACCGCGATTTAGCCACTCTTTATGAAGTAGAAACCCGGGTATTTAACCAGTCTGTAAAACGGAATATAAAACGTTTCCCCAAAGACTTTATGTTTCAACTTACCAAAGAAGAATGGGAAGATGTAAGGTTGCAGGTTGAACTCTTGGAAAATCAGCAATCGCGTTTAAGATCACAAATTGTGATCTTAAACGCTGGAAGAGGGCAGCATAGTAAATATCTGCCCTACGCTTTCACCGAACAAGGCATTGCCATGCTCAGTGGTATACTCTATAGTGACAGGGCTATTAAAATGAACATCGCCATTATGCGCGCTTTTGTAGAAGTGCGCCGGATATTGTTACAACAAACCGATATCAAAGAACAACTCAAACAAATACAGCAGAGGATTACCGAACACGATGTACAGCTCAGCCAGATTTACGATAGTATTGAAAACCTGCTGGATGAAAAAACCGCTCAACGCAAATGGGAAGACAGGGAAAGGATCGGATTTAAAAAATAATACTTCGCTGTGAAACACTTTCTGCCGCTTCCGTCCAAACATCATCCTCTCAAATGATATGCTTTGGGCTGTACAAAAGCACGTATACCCATATAGGATAAGGTTGCACCCAACCCCGAACTTTTGCGCCCCGACCAGGGAAGCCCCGCACTCACCCTGTCGCAACAGTTCCAGTACACCGTACCGGTGTCCATCTGTTTCATCACGTCTTCCGCTCGCTTAAAATCTTTGGAATACACCGCCGCAGTAAGTCCGTATGGCGTATCCTTCATCAGCTGCACGGCTTCCTGATCGTCCTTAACCTTTTGAATACCGATAACCGGCCCAAAAGACTCCTCTGTCATCAGCTTCATTTTATGATTGGCATTAACCACAACCGTTGGAGGAAAGAAATACCCGGATTGCTGAAGAGGTCCGCCGCCAAGGAGCAATTTCCCCCCATTTTCTTTTGCATCGTCTACCTGCTGCATCAAAAAATCAATTTGTTCCTTTCTGCTCAATGGCCCTATTTCTGTGGCTTTGTCAAGCGGGTTTCCTATCGCTAATTTTTTTGCCTTTGATACAAAAGTATCAATAAACCGATCGTACACGTTTTCGTGTACATATATACGTTCTACAGCACAGCAACTCTGTCCGTTATTATATACTGCACCTTCCAGCGCCGCTTCTGCCACACTATCTATATCTTCCACATCGTCCATTACATACAGCGGGTCTTTACCCCCAAGCTCTAACTGAACAGGAACCAATTTTGAAGCTGTATGTTCGGCTATATATCTGCCGGTTCGATAACTTCCCGTAAAAAAATAGCCGTTTAAAGGTAATTCCAGCAAAGCCTGTCCTGCCATACCTTTTCCTATAACAATCTGGAAAACATCTTCGGGTATACCTGCCTGGTATAATAAACGCTGTATATGCAAGCCGGTTAGCGTAGCATATTCAGATGGTTTGTACATTACGCCATTACCACCAATAAGCGCGGGTATAAAAACATTTACTCCCACGAGATAGGGATAGTTCCACGCAGAAATATTAGCAATAATACCTAAAGGTTCATATACGATCTTCTCCCGTGTGGCATCTTCTTCTGTTATCCATTCATCCGCCAGCCACCTGTCCGAATTTTTAATAAAATATTCTATTCTTTTTCGTGCACCGTTCAGCTCATTATACGATTGCTGAAGCGGCTTACCCACTTCCATAGTAAGGGTTTTTGACAGGGTATCTTTCTCTTCATCCAGTAAGGCATAAAATCTTTCAATACACGTGATCCTTTTTTTCAGGGGCACTGCTGCCCAGGATGGCTGTCCTTCCTTAAGCGACTGAAACTTCTTTAAAATTGCTTCGGGCGAATCTTCTGCAATATCCTGTATCACTTCTTCTGTAGCGGGATTAATGATCTGCATACTCTTTTTATTTTAAGATAAAAGGTGTAAGGCATAGGACAGAAACGGATGTAACAGGATACAGGCAACGAAGTATTAGTTACTGTAATTTATAATACCTCTTACCACGTATTACTGTCTTCCCCGGACGGCTTCCACAAAAGCTGCCCGGATATTCTTTACAAATTTACTATCCTGATCGTTCATTCTTTCAGGATGCCACTGCACCAGGCATAAGAATGGAGCTGTCTTCGGGTCTCTTCTTTCCAGGGCCTCCACAACGCCATCAGGCGACAATGCCGACACAATTAATCCATCGCCAATATCATCGGCCGCCTGGTGGTGATTGCTGTTTATTATTCCATTTTCCGCTCCGGTTACCTGATGCAGCCAGGAATTAGGGTCTGCCTGTACAGCATGATAGCGGTCGGTATCATCCGGCAATTTGGAATGGTTGAATTTACCCCCGCGCGGGATATCCGGGATGAGCGTGCCGCCAAAAAAAACATTGGCAATCTGCAATCCCCTGCAAATACCCAGCACGGGAACAGCATTGGCTTCGGTATACTTCAGTATCTCTAATTCAAACGCATCCCTCTTTTCGCTCACATCATCTTCATAACAATACTTAAATAACTCGGGACGGTTATAAAAACGCGGATGCACATCTTCGCCGCCGGTTAGCACAATTCCGCCACAGGCTTTTAGCGCATCCGGGTCATGACTGTCAGCGCTAAGCCGAACCACGGTCACACCATCACTGTGCGCCAGTATCCAGTTGGCATAGTTCGCATATTTACTACAATCGGTAACCCCTATAACTAATTTCGGATCCGGCATTACAATGCTTTTAAATACAATTGTTTGAAATCTTCTCTTGACACCGGCTTGGGATTATTGGGGTGGGCGAAGTCTGCAAAAGCCATGTCTGCCAGGGTATCAATATGCTCTTCCTTTACACCGATATCCCGCAGGCGATGGGGAATATTCACACTGGTATTCAGATCAAATAAATACTGTACTACGGCATCTCCCGTTTCTTCTTTCAATTCAAATACCCGGGCCATTTGCCGGAATTTGTTTTCAAATCCGGCAATATTAAATTCCATACCGTAAGGAATATTAACGGCATTGGCCAGACCATGATGCGTGTCAAGCAACGAGGAAAGCGGGTGGGCAAGGGAATGTACCACACCCAGCCCTTTTTGAAATGCAATGGCTCCCATCATAGAGCCCAGCAACATTTTACTCCTGGATTCCAGGTCCGGCTTGTTGGTAGCCCGTTCAAGCGATTCATGGATCAGGCGCATACCTTCAAGCGCTATACCATCACACATCGGATGATAGTTTTTAGCAAGAAAGGCTTCCATATTATGAGTTAAGGCATCCATACCGGTGGCCGCAGTTATCGCTGCCGGAATATTCATTGTTAATACAGGATCAGCAAAAACAATTTTAGCCATCAGCTTGGGTGAAAATAAAATCCTCTTCCGGTGCGTTTCATCATCGGCTATTATAGCACTCCGACCAACTTCACTTCCGGTACCGGATGTTGTAGGCACTGTTACGAAAAGAGGAACATCATTGGTAACATATATATCACCCCCGATGAGATCATCATACTTAAAAAGATCTTCCCTGTGATTGATCCTAAGCAGGATAGCCCGTGCCACATCCAGCCCCGCACCACCTCCGATACCAATTACCGCATCCCTCCCGGTTGCATCCCACTGGTCTACCCCTTTATACACATCAGACTTTACGGGATTTTTATGGATATCTGAAAAAACTTCTGCCGCTATATTGTTATTGGCAAGATCAGTAAGAATATCTTTAAAGAAAGGCAATTGCGCTACGTTGGGATCAGTAACAATCAGGGGCGCCTTTACATTATTGGCTTTTAAATAAGCCGGTAATTCTTTAATCACATTCGCACCAAAACGAATGGTAGTCGGAAAATTAAACTGGTGAATTTTTTCGAATGACATATAATGAATTTGAAATTTCAGATTTGAGATTTGAAATGAAGGAAGCTTGACATTGATGGCTCGTTAAGACATTTACCGCTGATTGCCCAAAGCTGATAGCTCACCCCTAAATAATCTCCAGGTACCTCCTCAGCTCCCAATCCGTGACCACTTTTGAGAACTGGCGCCATTCCCATTCCCGGGTACCGGTAAAATGAGCTACAAACTCTTCTCCGAATAATTCTTTGGCTAAAGAGGACTGTTTCATTGCCTGGGTAGCATCCCATAAGCTGGAAGGTAATATACCGTTCTTTTTATCGGAATAACCGTTACCGGTAGTCGGGGGTACCTGTAGTTTCATTTTATTGCGTACGCCATATAGTCCGGACGCCAGGCATGCCGCCATAGCCAGATAAGGATTAGAATCAGAACCCACCACTCTCGTTTCAAGCCGGGCCGATTTTTCTCCCGAAGGCAATGCCCGCAGCGCTGTAGTACGATTGTCTATAGCCCATGTAATAGTAGTAGGAGCCCAGGCACCTTCCACTAATCTTTTATAACTATTAACCGTAGGCGCATACATGGGGAGAATATAAGGCAGACAATGCAACTGCCCGGCCATATAGCTCTCCATTAAAGAACTGATACCGGTTTTAGTCTTCTTGTCAAAGAACAAATTGGTCTTCTCATCCGATGACCACAGACTCTGGTGAACATGACCGCTACAACCGGGTAAATTTTCGCTGAACTTGGCCATAAAAGTGGGCAGCACTCCATGCCGGTGACCAATTTCTTTTACCCCGCTCTTAAATAAGACCGCCCTGTCGGCTGCTTCCAGGATACCCGAATACGTAATGGCTGCTTCATATACCCCCGGGCCGGTTTCCGTATGAAGTCCTTCAAGCGGAACATCAAACTTTTTCAGCAGATCAAACAGATCATGAAAAAAAGCGCTGTGCTGTGAGGCACGCAATACGGAATAGCCAAACATTCCATTTGTCATGGGCCGGATATCGCGGAACTTACCGGAATATAGCTCAGCCGTATTATCCTGCAGGTTAAACCATTCAAATTCCTGCGAACAAAAAGCAACAAAACCTTCCTCCTTTGCCTGCACGTCTATTTTTTTCAATAAACTCCTCGGGCAAACCGAAATACAGTTCCCCTTACTATCGCCAAAATCAGCCAGGAAAAAAGGCAGATCATTTTCCCAGGGTATCCGCCGCAAGGTTTGAATATCTATTACTGCAGTAGCATCGGGATAACCGGTATGCCAGCCCGTAACGGTAGCGTTATCATAAGCTACATCAGAGGAGTCCCAGCCAAAAACCACATCGCAAAAGCCGAAACCGCTGCCCGCTATAGATTTAAACTTATCAAAGCTGATGACTTTACCACGCAAGACCCCGTCAAGGTCAGTTATGGCTAATTTTACTTTTTGAATGTTTTGATCAGAGAGCTGCTGAAGAAGCTGAGTTACTGTTATTTTCTGCGACATGCACAATTTTTTTACAAAAAATAAAACCAAATATAGCTTATAAGAGGAACACCAAATCAACCAGAGCAACATCACGATTCAGAGCGGCCACAGGAGTTAGCGAAATTATAGCTATTATTTAAAACAATAGAAGAAAAAATAAAATTCGCCGGAATTTATTAAATTGGATGTATGAAAAACACCCTGATCTGCATGCTAACCTTATGCTGTGCCTTTCGTGTATTTGCACAGCAGCCCTCCCCGTACGATGTGCTGTTGAGCGAAATCATGGCCATCCCTCCAACAACAGGCTCTCCGCTACCGGACAGCAAATATCTTGAGCTCTATAATGCTTCGGCTACGGCATACGACCTTTTTGAATGGAAGATCGGCGATGGAAGTAACACCGCCGTTATCAAAGAGCATTTTATACTACACCCCGACAGCTTTGTTATCATTTGCCCTGCCGGGAGTGTCCGGCTTCTTGCCGCATTCGGACCGGCTATCGGCGTTAGCCGCTTCCCCACGCTCCGGGTTAACGGGGACCTGCTCTGGCTCTTATCCGAAGAAAACAAGGTAATTCATGCCGTACAATATAACCGGAGCTGGTATAAAAACGAAGTGAAAAGCACCGGTGGCTGGTCGTTAGAAATGATAGACACAAAAAATCCCTGCAGCGGCAGCACAAACTGGGATGCCAGCAAAAATACCAGGGGCGGAACACCCGGGTCAGCTAACTCCGTTGCTTCCGCCAACAGGGATACTACACCACCGCAATTGCTTCGCTCCTATACAACCGGAAACCGGCACATCATGCTGGTATTTGATGAACCTTTGGACAGCCTGCAGGCAGCAAAAAAGGAAAATTTTTTATGCAGCGACAATATCATTATTGAAGAAGCTGTACCCCAGGCGCCTTTCTTCCATACGATACTCCTGAAAACGAACACGCCACTTACAAAAAATAAAATATATACCCTGGAGGCTAAAAGTATATACGATTGCAGCGGTAACCTTATCAGCAACCGGACTGCCGTCAGAACAGGGCTGGACGAAATGGCTGAGACCGGGGACATCGTCATTAATGAAATCCTGTTTAACCCCAGGGTAAACGGATCTGACTATGTTGAACTGTATAACCGCAGTGCACGTATCATCAATGCCAAAACGTTATATATCGCCAACAGGAATAGCGCCGGGAACCTGAACAGCTTAAAATTGCTGCAGGACGAAGATCTCCTGATCTTCCCCGGAGATTATATTGTTGTAACAGACCATGCCGAGGCAGTTAAACAACAATACGTAGTGAAAAACCCTGAAGCCATAATAGAAGTACCTGCCATGCCTTCTTACCCCAATACCTCCGGCACGGTTGTTTTACTCCACACCAATGGAGAAATAATGGACGAGGTCCGATACGATGAAAAATGGCACTTTGACCTTATTAAAAACAATACGGGAGTAGCCCTGGAAAGAATAGACTTCAACCAGCCGGCACAAAATAAAGACAACTGGCATTCTGCCGCTGCCAGCACCGGATATGGAACGCCAACCTATCAAAACTCGCAGTTCAGGTCAACAGAACAGCTACAGGGAGAAATCAGCATTAGCCCGCGTGTATTTTCACCGGATAATGACGGGCGTGATGATTTCCTCACCCTGTCTTACCGTTTTTCCGAACACGGTTATGTATGCAATATCACCATATTTGATACGAAGGGGCGAACCATCCGCTACCTGGTACGGAATGGTATTTGCGGAACGGAAGGCTATTTCAGATGGGACGGACTGGATGAAAGAAATCAACAAACCGGTATGGGTATCTACATTATTTTAACCGAGGTGTATAACCTGAATGGCAAAACAAGAAAATTTAAACAGGCAGTAACATTAGCCAGGAGCAGATAACCGTGTTTTTAAAACAATTTTAAGCATAATACCGACCTTTACCGTATAAAACCACCGGGTGCAGGTAAAGCGTGAATGAAAATATCCAGCTTTCAGATTTCTGCAACCGGGTAATTATATTATATCTTATACAATCTGATGGTGAACCAACGACAACTTTTTTTACAGCACGTAGCACAAACTTCACCCGCCCCGCTCGCATTGGAAATTGTAAAAGCAGAAAAATCCACTTTGTATGATGTGAATGGTAAGCCATTTACTGACCTGATTGCGGGCATAAGTGTTTGCAATATCGGCCATCGTCATCCCGCAGTTATAGAAGCGATCAAAAAGCAGTTAGATCAATACCTGCACTTACTGGTATACGGCGAATTAGTTGAAACACCCCAGGTAGCTTATGCTCATCTTCTTACCCGGCATTTGCCGGAAGCGCTCAACTCGGTATATTTTACCAACTCCGGCGCCGAAGCTACAGAAGGTGCAATGAAATTAGCCAAACGATACACCGGGAGAACCCAGATCATTGGATTTCACCAATCTTACCACGGATCAACGCAGGGCGCATTAAGTATCATGGGGGACGAAACCTGGCGTAATGCATTTCGTCCTTTATTACCGGGGATCCTGCAGCTGAATTATAATTCATACGAAGACCTGGAATTGATCACCACATCAACTGCCTGTGTTATTGCAGAAACCGTACAGGCAGAGCGGGGTGTCGTTGTTCCCGATAAAAAATGGATACAGGCTCTGCGGAAAAAATGTACGGAAACCGGTTGTTTGCTGGTATTAGATGAAATTCAAACCGGTTTCGGAAGAACAGGAAGCCTGTGGGGATTTGAACAGATGCAGGTTACACCCGATATCGTTTTACTCGGGAAAGCCATAGGCGGAGGGATGCCTTTGGGCGCTTTTATTGCTGACAAAAAAATCATGTGGAGCCTTGCCAGCAATCCTGTTCTCGGGCATATTACCACCTTTGGCGGCCACCCGGTTAGTTGTGCTGCCGGATTGGCTGCTTTGAAAGTTTTACTGGAAGAAGATATCATTAGCCACGTAAAATCTAAAGCATCACTTTTTCTTTCCTCATTGAAACATCCTCAAATCAAAGCTGTACGTTCTGCGGGCTTACTGATTGCTGTTGAATTTGAAAACTTCGGGAAGAACAAAGCTGTCATTGACCGGTGCATTGAAGACGGGGTACTTACAGACTGGTTCCTGTTTGCCCCGGAGTGTATGCGCATCGCCCCTCCGCTCAA
This sequence comes from Chitinophagaceae bacterium, assembly GCA_023957155.1. Classification (GTDB taxonomy): domain Bacteria; phylum Bacteroidota; class Bacteroidia; order Chitinophagales; family Chitinophagaceae; genus Agriterribacter. The sequence continues at coordinate 230,543 of JAMLHK010000004.1, forward strand.
TATCAGCGATGATGAGATCCGTAAAGCCTGCGAAAGCATTATTAACGCCATCAATAACATATAACCGCTTCAGCATTACCGGAAGCAGACAAAAAAGTGAAATCAGGGTGCTACAGCCCGGTTACCGTTGGGTTTTGAAAATAAATGTAATACATTCACACTTCCGGGAATAAATAAAGTATGAACGATAACAAAACAGTTGTTGAAAATTTTTATACTGCTTTTCAGCATTTAGATGCAGCAGGAATGAATGTATGCTATAGAGAGGATATCATTTTCAGCGACCCCGTTTTCGGTTTATTAAAGGCCGATGAAGTGAAAGCGATGTGGGAAATGCTTTGCGCTAATGCAAAAGATTTTTCACTCCACTTTTCAGATATTGAACTGCTGGATGAAGAGTATGCCACCTGCAAATGGAATGCGTCTTATACTTTTTCCCGGACCGGGCGAAAGGTAACCAACCATATCAAAGCTTTTATGCGTTTAAAAGACGGGAAAATCATTGAGCATAGTGATGCTTTCCGGCTCAGCGCCTGGCTTGCCCAGGCCTTTGGCTGGAAAGGGATCCTGTTTGGCTGGACGGGCTTTATGAAAAGGGCGATACAAAAAGAGGCGAGGAAAAATTTATTGAAGTATATGGATAGGTAGGAATGTGGAAATGTGAAGATGTGGAAATTATAGCCTGGCATTTTCGTTTTAACGATTTTCAGGTTTCCCTATTGAACCATTTTTAAATGGGTAATGTACTGAAAAATGGTTGGTGATTTTTTGGCTAAAAGTTGTTATAATGCCGCTGCTAATCTGACGAGGACATAAGCTCTGGTGGAGACCAACTTATCAGCAATAAGATTAGTGCTTATACTGAAAATGGGAGCAGCAGTATTGTTGCTCCTTTTATACATTTTCTGGCAAGCCCTATGGCTCAAAAAACTCATTTTTCGTTAGAAAAATAAACGTACCATTTAATGAAGTTGATCCTGTTTTTAGGCGTAAGCCCCCTGTGTAAGTCCAGGTGATTTTTAAGATGGCTAAAGTAACCTTCAATGCCATTTGTTGTTTTCGGGATTCCTGGGTTTTGCAGATAATGAAACATATTGGGCAAAGCCCTTTTTATGGTAAAATAAGAGCGTCTTAGCAGTTTATGGGTATACCAATACCGTTTGGTCTCTTCCCTGAATGTTTTTTCATTGATATACTCCTTGTGTGTGCTGTACCACTCATGAAGCTCTTTCACCCAAAACAACTTATCGTTTTCTGTTTTTATTTTGAGAAGCATTAAAACCAGACTACGGAGCTGCTACCCTGCTTCATGTCTGGGGTAGCGTGTAAGCCACAGCAGGCACATACGTTGAATATGTACAAGGCAACGTTGAACAATAACATCCGGTACAGATTTTTTGATGGCTTTTAATATGCTTTTATGCCCATCGGTAGTAATACTTTCCAATTGCACACCCAGGAGGATCAGGTTATCTAAATCTTCTTTGATCTCTGTGTAATGTTCCCCATCAGAAAACCTGATTAACTGCGTATAACCATCCAGATCATCTTGGTAAGCCAGCAGGCAAAACCGGTTAAAATAAGTGGCATCCATCCGAAGATTTACACCCTGCCGCTTGATGATTTTTATTCTCGGTGCCTGTTCAAGTAATACATAAAAAGTACGCTGAAGCGTGTCTATTGAGTAGCCGCTGTCTCTTGATAAGGTCTTATAGGTTTGCCGCTCAAGTACCCATTTTTTAAACCAGACAAACCTGTTCTTTATCCGCTGGCCCTTCCTGTTTTGAGTGAATAGAATCCCACAGTTACAGCACTTAAATCGCTGCTTGCCCTGCCGCTTACCCCAACGAATTACGTCCAGATAACCGCAGGCCCAACATCGCTTTTTTTGAAGATTTCATAAAAAGAAAAAAGTTTGATGAAACACATTTCATCAAACTTCCATCAAATCCTTTACTCTACTGAATTTTAGCCAATTTTACCAACCATTTTTCAGTATTATGCCTTTAAATGAAGTTTCCATATATACTACCCAACCCTTTGCATCATATATGATGGTACCTCAGAAAATAAAGTATTGTATTCGATTCCATTTAACTACAATCGCAATCCAAGCCTGATCCCTAACACTATATTACCGATCACTCCGCTGTTTTCCTGCAAAGATGCGGATGTTTTAATATTGGTTAACGTTATATCCGTGTCGTAGTCTATCTCATGGGTATTATAATCATATTCCCGGAACCTGTTTTTAATCTGTCTGCTTAACATGCCGGGACCTCCGTAAAAGTCAGCCACAAACCATTTTTTATTGATTTGAATGCCAAAAATGGCGTTGATACCCCAGGCTTTCTTATTTACAGCAAAGCAATCGCTGTAAGTGGTAGTATTGTTGGGCGTACGATAGTTTACCTGGGAGTTGTATTGATTTTGTCTGTAAAACAAATTCAGTGAAAGATATTTTTCTACCCACGCCTTACCCGGCTTATCATACTCCCTATGATTTTTAAAAAGTCCATAGTACCGGCCTTCTATGCCCACTCTGAATCCATTCCATTTTACCAGGCTCGTATCCATCGTTGACAACTTTGGATTATACGGTTGTATACCGGCTTCAGCAGCAAGAGAAAATTGTTTTGACACCCTTTTTTCTAAGGAGAGCTGAACAAGGGGAAAAGTAAGATCATTTAATAATGCCAGCTGATCTAATTTTAATACCCACGATTTGTATGCAGGTAAATCCTGGGCATTTGTCCTACTGCCTAAAGCGATACCCAATAAAATGAAAATATAATGGCGTTTCATAAAGGAATGATATAGAAAACTACCGCTCGTATCGTTGCGTCTACTTCATTTCCACCAATTCACTTTTAGTGATAATATGGTACAGCTTAATGGTAAGCGCATGAAAAAGAATTTTAGCATTGGCGTTTCTTTCAATATAATACATCGCTTTATCCAGCTCTTCTATAATAGCCTGTTGCTGGTGCAGGGAAACGATCTTATTGATCCGGAAGGCAAAATCTCTTTCTGCTTCCGGCAACTGTCCGCTTATTCCGGGCATGATCTGCAGGCGGATAGCCTGTTGCAGTAAATGATTAAAATAATGCAAAAATTGCTTTTGCTTTTCTCTCCCCTGCAGCGCTATCTCCTCAATCCATTTTACCTGTGCACCAAGATTGATTTTTACAATGGCATTCAGCCAGTCACGCAATACGCCCTGCCAGTCATCATCCGTATGTTGCAGCAATTGCAGCGCCTCACGATAATTACCTTCGCTCACCCAGGCAATTTGCTTTGCCTGTTCGGGGGTAGCTTCTCCTCTTTCAGTTATGGCAGCTTCAACATCTTCCACGCTTAACAACGGAATCTTAACCAATTGTGTACGGGAAAGAATAGTAGGCAGGATAAAATTTTCATTTTCAGCGACCAGCAGAAACAGGGTATCCTGCGGCGGCTCTTCTATCAGCTTAAGCAATTTATTCCCTGCATTGCCGAGGTATTCGGGCAGCCACATGATCAAAATCTTATACCTGCTCTCGAAGCTTTTAAGGCTCAGCTTACGGATAATATCATTACATTCATGCACCGTGATATTTCCCTGCCTGTTTTCCGCCTTAATAAACTGCAACCATTCGTACCCGTTACCATAAGGCTTTTCCTTTATAAACGTTCGCCACTCAACAATATACTCTGAGCTTAACGGCTTGTCGCCGCTTTTCCTCGGAACAACAGGATAAGAAAAATGAATATCGGGATGAACAAGCCCTTCCGCTTTAGACCATGCAGGATGTTTCTGCATCCAGGCATCAGCCTGTTGTGCATTTTCAATCACGGGTATTGACTGATCCGCTTCCGGCTCACCAAAAAGAGATACCCCGGCATGAGAACCTGCGCCTGTATAGGAGGAAAGGCACACATAATTGGCAAAAGCCAAAGCCAGGGGTAATGCTCCCGTGCCCTCTTTCCCCAGGAATAATAAAGCGTGGCTTAACCGGTTTTGTTGTACTAATTGTAAAAGCTGTTGTTTTACTTCCTGTTGTCCGATTACCTGATTAAATAACATACGCTGCTAAAATAAGTATTCCTTTGAACAGGACATGAAAAGGATACTTTTTTACTGCTGTCCAGGGACGGCAGCAGCTATTTTTGGGGATTTAACACTTTTTTTTACCGGCTCACCAAATTGCTCCATCACCAGTGCTCCGCCTCCTACCAGCTCGGCCTCAGAACCTAAGGTAGAGATGCTTATTTCCGTATTTATGGATAACCGGGGTATACAATGTTCATTAAGGGCCTGCTGAATGGGGGCCTGCCATATTTTACCCGCAACCGCACCTCTGCCGCTCAGTACCACAATACCGGGATTAAGCAGATGAATCAGTATAGCAATACCCCTGCCTATATTATACCCCGCTTCCGATAACAATTCTATAGCAAAACGATCACCCCTGCCTGCTGCATGAATCACCGCTTCAGCATCTTTTTCCAGGTCTTCTTCCTTTCCCGACAGCAGCTGCTTTAATATTGTGGCTCTGCCCGCCTGGATACCTTCCTTTGCCTTCTCAACGATTACAAACAATGAGGTTTCCGTTTCAAGACATCCGCTTTTGCCGCAGCTACAAAGTTTACCATTATCAAAAAGAGGGATATGGCTAAATTCACCCGCAAACCCGTTTTGGCCCCTGAAAAGCTCCCCTTCTAATACCATACCCAGTCCCACACCCCATCCCACATTAATCACCATCGCATTTCTTCTGTTACGTGCAGCACCAAATTTCAATTCAGCCAGTCCGATAATTCCCGAGTCATTCTCTATGTAGGTCGGAAGATCCGTTCTCTTTTTAATATAGTTGGTTACACTTTCCTCTTTTGCCGGTAAAAAAGTATAATTAACCCCCTCCTGCGAATCAACAAAACCGGGCATGCCAATGCCAATCCCTGCAATACGATCTTTACTAATACCCGACTTTTGGATAACAAATTCAATTTTTTCGGTCAGCTGTGATAATGCCATCGGATTATCTGCCAGCCGGATCTCAAACTCCTCAACCGATACAACGTACCTGTTTTTCATATCCAGGATGGCAATACGGGTAAAAAACTGATCCATAGCTACAGATACGGTATGCAGTATATCTGCCTTAAGCGAATACATTAATGGCCGCCTGCCGCCACTGGACGGTGCATATCCTGTTTCAACAACTACTGCTTCTGCGATAAGCTCATTCAGTATTTTAGTGGTAAGCGAAAGGCTTTTATCTATTTTATGAGCCAGCTCAGCACAGGAAAGCAGGTTGGAAAAGTAAAGCTGCCTGATAATTTTTCTCTTATACGATTGACTCTTGCCTGTCATAAATAGGAGTAAATACCTGCTAAATATTTAGAATAAGGAGTAAGTTAACATAAGTTTTCTATAAAAATCAAATCAGTCCCCATCATATTGCCACCGGAACTGTTCTTATTCAACCCGGGCATCAGCGTCATCACTTATACTTCCTGTCCCATCCATATTGCCCCGCCTACACTATTACGCTTAGCACCGGTTACAGAAGACAATACGTTATTCTCTTCCCGCCAGCGAAGGACGCCTATAAACGCCATAATCAGCGCTTCTTTGTACTTAACCGTTTTTTCATCGGGAACTACCAGCTCAATATTATATGGCTGAAGCTGGCCCTGTATGCGTTGTATTAAATAGGTATTCAATGCACCTCCACCGGTAACCAGCATCTTTGCAGGGCCGGCTTCCATGTTCAGGCGCTGACCAATTTGCTCTATAGCCGCTTTTACCTGGCAGGCAATATGCTCCGTATAAGTACACAGGGCGTCTTCCGGCCGGAGCGCTTCTTTTTCCATTAGCGGATAGATCAACTCATTTCCAAAATGATTAGACAGCGATTTTGGGAAAGGTTCTTTGTAATAAGGGACCTCGTTTAAAGTATCCAGCAGCAGGGTGTTCACTCTGCCGGATGCCGCTATCTGCCCACCTTCATCATACGCTTTACCCGCTTTAGCTGCAAGCCGGTTTAATACCCCGTTAGCGGGGCAAATATCAAACGACACATAGTCATTTCCGCTATGAGCGGAGAGATTCGCAATACCGCCGATATTCAGGCAATAGGGATACGCATAAAAAAGCAGCTTATCGCCCACAGGTACGATGGGAGCGCCCTGCCCCCCAAGCGCCACATCCAAAGCCCGGAGGTCGCTGATAACCGGCAGTCCGGTTTCTGCGGCAATAGCCGCTCCATCACCCAATTGTGCAGTCATTTTTTTATGGGGTACATGAAAGGTAGTATGCCCGTGAGAAGCAATAAGCTGCACCTGGTACTGCAATTGATATTTGTTAATAAATCTGTTCACCTGCTCTCCCAAAAAATGACCGTACCCGGTGTGCAGTAACTGGTAATCCAATGCATTAAGATGTACAGAAGTTTGTAATTTGTTGTGCCATTCGGGCGTATACGAATAACAATCAGCATGTTCTATATCAAATATCCATGTCCCGGCGTTTTCATGAAAATGGACGTACGCAATATCCAGCCCGTCTAAAGAACTGCCGCTCATAAGGCCAATAGCCCGGTATATCATTAAAGAAATTTTAGATTACAAATAAGTGATTTTAGATTTGTCGCATAAAACTATTGATTTACACTGAATTATTAATAAACCAAACTACAATATTATGGTTATTAATCTTAGTGCAGACTATTCGTTAATGAATACCTGGGTAAGTGAATTGCGACATACTGAAATACAAACGGACAGAATGCGTTTTAGAAAGAACCTGGAACGGATCGGAGAAGTTATGGCGTATGAAATCAGTAAGACCATGGAATGGGAAGAAAAAGAAATTCCCACACCATTGGGCATATCCGTTTGTAAAGTAATGAAAGAGCAGCCTGTTCTTGCCACTATTTTGCGTGCAGGATTGCCATTTCATCATGGCATATTGAATTTTTTCGATAAAGCGGATAACGCATTTGTTTCTGCTTACCGGAAGCACCACAGAGATGGCTCTTTTGAGATCAGCGTGGAATACGTTTCCTGCCCTGACCTGGAAAACCGGATACTGATTATTTCAGATCCGATGCTGGCAACCGGCGCTTCCCTGGTTAAAACCCTGCAGTTTTTAAAAGCAGAGGGACGGCCAAAAGAAATTCATATTGCTTCGGCAATAGCCTGTACCGTAGGGATTGAATATGTACGCAGGGAAGACCCGGATGCTAAAATCTGGTGCGGCGCCATAGACGAAGAATTAACGGCAAAAGGATATATTGTACCCGGGCTGGGAGATGCCGGCGATCTTTCCTTTGGCTCAAAAATACACTCTTAACTGAAATATGCGTAACTTGATCAACAATTCTACAAGGATGAAAAAAGGGTTTGTTATCCTGCTGCTTTTTGCTTACCTGCATACCACTGCACAGGACCCGCATTTTTCTCAATTTTTTTCATCGCCGCTAACCTTGAATCCTGCCTATACCGGTAAATTTGACGGCACCTTCCGCGTTGCCGGTAATTACCGCAGCCAGTGGCCCACGATTAATGACGCTTTTACAACGGCTACCGCATCGGTTGACTTTGCCGTACTGCAAAATCGTATCCCGGAATATGATACCTGGGGAGTCGGCATTATGGGGCTGAACGATCAAAGCGGCAACAAAATACTGAGCAATAACTTCTTATCCCTTTCCACCGCCTATCACAAAACCTTAGATGAAAACGGATACCATACCCTGACGGTTGGTTTCCAGGGAACCTATGCCAATAAACGGCTTGATCTCACCCGGGCACTCTTTGAGGACCAGCTTAGTCCTGAAGGTTTTACTCTTGCTACCGGCGAAGTATTTAATAACAACAATGTTATCGTAGATTACTTTGATGTAAACGCAGGACTCCTGTATTCCGGCAGTACCAACGGCTTTAACAATTTTTACTTAGGCGCTTCCCGTTACCATATCAGCCGCCCGAAAGAATCGTTTACGGGCGGGAACTATATCCTCAATTCGCGGCTCACTATTCACGGTGGGGGTTATGTGCCCGTTGGCCGCATTACTACTTTTCACGGCAGCTTTATTTATCAGCACCAGGGGGGAGCTTCAGAAACCGTACTGGGTGGCGCCATGGCTTTTAGCCTGAGTGATGATGAATATATAGAATCTAATTTATACGCCGGGTTGTGGTATCGCATCGGCGATGCTTTTATCCCTTATGTAGGGATAGAGTTCTCGGGATTCAGGTTAGGTTACAGCTACGATGTCAATAACTCTTCCCTGAGTACGGCTTCCAGGGGCAGGGGAGGAAATGAAATTTCGCTCATTTTTGTAAAAAAGCCTGCCGATCCGGGCAGGAAAAAGCTGGGTTGTCCCAAGTTTTAAAAAAGCACCTGGTTACCCGATCCTTGCAGAGCCAAAATAGCTGTGCAGTGCGGCGGGGAGCGCAATATAATTTTCCCGCTGATTGTTTTCAAGGAGGCAGGCCACAATGCGGGGCAAAGCCAAAGAGCTCCCGTTTAACGTATGCAGCAGCTGGTTTTTACCGTTTTTATCTTTGTACCTGATCTTTGCCCTGTTAGCCTGGTAGGCCTCAAAATTACTTACGGAGCTCACTTCCAGCCAGCGTTGCTGGGCGGCGCTATACACTTCAAAATCGTAAGTAAGAGAAGACGTAAAGCTCATGTCGCCACCACAGAGCTTTACGATACGGTAGGGTAGCTCAAGGGTACCCAGCAGCTGCTCTACATGAATAACCATTTCTTCCAGCACATCATAACTTTTTTCAGGATGAACCAGTTGTACAATCTCCACTTTTTCAAACTGGTGGACCCGGTTTAAACCGCGCACATCCTTTCCAAAGCTGCCGGCTTCTCTCCTAAAGCATGGAGAATAGGCGGTCATTTTCACCGGCAGGCTTTCTTCCTTAATGATCTCATCACGATAAATATTAGTAATGGGCACTTCTGAAGTAGGGATCAGATAAAAGTGATCGGCAGGCATAAAATACATCTGCCCTTCTTTGTCGGGCAGTTGGCCGGTACCATACGCAGAGGCTTCATTTACCATAAAAGGAGGAAGGTACTCCGTATATCCCGCAGCAATATTGTAATCCAGGAAATATTGTACCAGGGCTCTCTGCAGCCTGGCGCCCTGCCCTTTATACAGCGGAAATCCGCTGCCGGTAATTTTAGCCCCGGTTTCAAAATCAATGATATCATATTTCTTTATCAAATCCCAGTGAGGAAGCGCCTGCTCCGGCAAATGAGGCAATACACCTCCCTCCCGTACCACCACATTATCTTCCGGTGTTTTACCTGCAGGTACCTTATCCGATGGCAGGTTGGGCAGCTTTACCAGTTCCTCCTGCAATAGTTTTTCCGTTTCGGCTAATCTTGTATTCAGCTCACCAATCTGCGATTTATAATCGGCTACTAATTTTTTTGCATTCTCCGCCTCTTCCTTTCTCCCCTGTGCAATAAGTTGTCCTATTGTTTTGGAATGACTGTTTACTTTAGACTGAAGGGTTTCAAAATCAAGTTGAAGTGTCTTTCTTTCCTCATCCAACACCACAATCTTATCAACCAGTTCAGGGTTGGGAAAATTTTTAATCGCCAGCTTTTCTTTTACATAGGATACATCCTGTCTGATCATATTAATTTGTAACATGTATAGCAATTTCAGGCAAAGGTAATTGTTGGTACAAAAACATCAAGACCAAATCACAGGCACTGGATGATACAAGGCAGAGATCCCCAATCAGCATCCCTACCTATCCTTTGCCTGCAGGTTGCCTGTTTCCTCTTTCACCAGTTCATATTCATACCCCTTCTGCAGCAGGTAGTCCTGTAGTTTACGCTTTTTTATAAATATATTCTTTTCTCCCTTCAGTTCCTTCCACTTGGCCGAGGCTAACCGGTGCAGGGTTTGCCGGTAAGGCTGTTCTTCAATTTGTGCCAAAGCTTTCTTGATGCAATAGCTGCTTACCTGCTTTTCTTTCAGTGCATGTTCGATCTTCTTCTTACCCCACTGCTTAATCCTGAATTTGCCTCCCGCAAACTGAATGGCAAAACGTTCCTCATTCAGGTAACCTTCCTCTATCAACTGCGAAACCAGTTGTTCGGCTTCTTTTTTGAACAATCCCCAATCGTATAATTTACCCATAACCTCCTTATGGCTCCGCTCCTGGTAAGCACAATAGCGCTTAATTTTAACCAGGGCCTGGTCCTGTGAAACTTTACCGCGTAATAGCATATAAACTGAATAAATCGTCCTTGTAGTGAAGACGGAAATTATAGGTTAGTAATTAAAATAATAAAAAAAAGGTAGTTTTATTGCCTTAATTCTATATTTGCCATAATCCAAATTTAACCGATTTATGAAGTTCATTGTTTCTTCGTCTGCACTATTAAAGCAATTACAACAGATCAGCGGCGTAATCAGTGCCAACACCGTTTTACCTATACTGGAAGATTTTTTATTTGAAATAGATAAAAACAGGCTCACTGTTGTAGCTACGGACCTGGAAACCGTAATGAAAATTCATCTTGAAATTGAAGCTCGTGACAGCGGGCGGATTTGTATACCTGCCAAGATCCTTATAGATTCCCTGAAAAACCTTCCCGATCAGCCGCTCACTTTTACCATTGACAAAAATTTTGCGGTGGAAATTACCAGTGATAACGGGAAGTATAAGGTAATGGGCGAAAACCCTGATAACTTCCCCAAAGAACCGGTAGCCGATGATGCCAATACCTTTACGATGAGCTCTTCCGCACTGGTTACCGGCATCAATAAGACCCTCTTTGCCGTAAGCAACGATGACCTTCGCCCTGCAATGACAGGCGTATTTTTTGAACTGGATCCGAAAGGAATTACGTTCGTAGCCACAGATGCTCACCGGTTAGTTCGCTACCGTAAAACCGATGTAAGCTGTCCTAAGAAAGATAGCTTTATTGTTCCCAAAAAACCGTTGAACCTCTTAAAAAATGCACTTCCGGATAATGAAGACGAATTAAAAATATCGTACAGCAGCAATCACCTTTTCATTGATCATGGTACAATGGCGCTGGTTTGCCGCCTTATTGACGCCCGTTTCCCGGATTATAAGGTGGTGATCCCCACAGAAAACCCGTTTAGCATGACGGTAAGCCGCTCCGATTTTCAAAATGCGCTCCGCAGGGTGAACGTGTTCAGTAATAAAAGTACTAACCTGGTTGCGCTAAGTATAACCGGGGCAGAATTGCAGTTAACATCCCAGGACATTGACTTTAGTTTTGAAGGAAATGAAAGGATGAATTGCCGCTACAACGGGGATGACTTACAAATTGCTTTCAATGCAAAATTTTTAATTGAGCTGCTCAATGCTACCGATAGTACGGAAGTGGTTATGCAACTGTCTACCCCCGCAAAAGCAGGTATTATAAAACCGGTAGACATAAAAGAAGATGAAGAACTGATGATGCTTGCCATGCCCCTGATGCTGAACCCATAGGTATTTATTACGTTTTGTTGTACCTTTTCGGTATGAATGATTTTGTTCAATACTGGCAGCATATATCCAGTACGCACCGGGTGCTGATACTGATGGGAGGGATGGTTGTTTTCTGGATTATCGAAGGGTACTATCCATTATTTCGTTTTTCTTTTAAAAGATACCACCACGCGGGTGTTAACCTGGTTTTTTTAGCCTGTACCCTGGTGCTTAACATTATTTTCGGGTATGTTACCGTTCAGGTATGCCAATGGGTAACTACGCATGAGTTCGGGCTGCTGTATGTATTTCATCTGCCGGTATGGGCAGCCATCATCGCTACACTTTTTTTCCTCGATTTTTTCGGGCAGTATGCCCCGCATTTCCTCATGCATAAAATTAAATGGATGTGGAAATTTCATATTGTTCACCACAGCGATACGAAAGTTGATGTAACTACCGGTACCCGCCACCACCCCGGTGAATGGCTGTTCCGTGAAACCTTTACGGTTATCGGCATATTGGTGCTGGGCGTTCCTGTTAGCTATTATTTTCTATACCGAAGTGTATCCGGGTTTTTCACTCATTTTACACATGCCAACATCCGAATGCCGCTATGGCTGGATAAATCGCTGAGCTGGATATTTGTTTCTCCTAATGTGCATAAAGTTCATCATCATTTTGAACGACCTTTTACCGATACGAACTATGCAAACATCTTTTCCTTGTGGGACAGGATGTTTGGTACTTTCGCATACGAAGACCCTAAAAATCTTACCTACGGATTAGACGTACTGGAGGGCAGGGATGATGAAAATATCGGTTATCAGTTCAGGCTTCCCTTTGACAAAACGATAAAGACGGATTATTAATGTTCGTCCTATCTTTGAAAAAAATTTTTTATGAAAACCGTTGCCATGATTCCCGCCCGCTACGCGGCTTCCCGTTTCCCGGGCAAGCTGATGCAAATGCTGGGCGAAAAAAGTGTAATACGGCACACGTATGAGAATACGGTTGCTACCGGGCTATTTGACGAGGTGTGGGTAGTAACCGACAGTGATATCATTTTTGATGAAATAACCGCACATGGCGGTAACGTAAGAATGAGCATACGGGAACATGAAAGCGGAACAGACCGGATTGCAGAAGCGGTGGAACAAATGGATGTAGACATCATTGTAAATGTGCAGGGAGACGAACCGTTTATTGTGCGTGAATCTTTACAGCAACTGATTACATTATTTACGGATGAAACCGTGGAAGTGGCTTCGCTGATGCGCCGGATGAAAGAAAAAGCGCTGATCCAAAATCCCAACTGTGTAAAAGTGGTTACCGATCTTAATATGAACTCCCTGCTGTTCAGCAGAAATCCTATTCCTTATCCCCGCAATGAAGCTAAACCCGCAGTTCATTATGAGCATATTGGTATCTATGCTTTTAGAAAGAGAGCATTGCTGCAGTTCACTCAATGGCCGGTTACACCGCTTGAAGACATAGAAAAAATTGAATGTCTGCGCTTCTTAGAGCATGGTATTCCCTTGCGCATGATCATTGCAGACTACAAAGGGGTGAGTATTGATACTCCCGAAGACCTGAAAAGAGCAGTGAAATACTTATGATCTCACCTGCGTGAAGATCACTCATTCCCTCATTTATATTGCATTCGCATATTAAAGCATCAATCATTATGAACTGGATATTACTTATTATCGCAGGCTTGTTTGAAGTTGGCTTCGCTTCCTGTCTCGGTAAAGCGAAGCAATCAACCGGCAGCGCAGCTAATATATGGTATGCCGGATTTTTAGCCTGCCTGTTCATCAGTATGTATCTTTTAGTTAAAGCAACACAGACCCTGCCTATCGGTACTGCTTATGCGGTGTGGACAGGCATCGGCGCTGTTGGTACCGTTTTGATGGGTATCCTGGTATTTAAAGAACCCGCTGACTTTTGGCGTATTTTTTTCATCACCACGCTTATTGGTTCTATTATCGGGCTTAAGGCTGTATCTCATTAAATACCCCCACGCCATATACCGCTCCGTATAATTAACGGAAGCGGCTTCCATTGGCTGAATTACCCGCGTTTAGCATATTGTTGTATCAGATACCCGATATGGTTTTTATAATCGGCGGAAGCCCGTTTAAACAAAGAAAAATCATAGGGAAACCCTGCTGCCTCCGGGAGACATCGCTGCAGAGAGAAGCGGTGTTCTTCACAGGTATAAAAAATTTTATTTTGGTGCAGCCGGCGGGCAAGATACTCCTGCTCAGGCTGACCCGGTGTAGGGATCAATATCGCCTTTTGTTGCAGTTGCACCAGGTCCATAACGGACGAATAGCCGCTACGGCAGATCACCCATTCCGACTGTTGTATAGCAGCACCCAGCTCATCTGAAGAAAGAAAATTCATTATCGTTATCTCTTTTCCCGCTTCAACAATTTCAGTACAACCGGGAAGCCCCCGCACTACCAATACCTTACCCTCATAGGTCTTTAACTCATCCATCAGCTTCTTTTCCCATATTGTACGCCGGGGTTCGGGGCCAGACAATATGATCATCAGATCATACCTCTTTATTTCCTCTTTTTTTACCAGCCTGGATAAAGGCCCCGTATATCGTGTATGCAGGGGTAATGCTGGCGGATGAGACAGATCCCCGGCGAGATTTTCACACCCTTCAAAATCAGGTACCCAACATTCATTAAAGTTTCGGATATACCGGTAATTGATCAACCGGATGACCCGGTCCGCCAGGGATCCCATCCCGGTCTTAATATTTAACTGGTGGGTTATAAAAACAGATACTGCACCGGCATGATAAAGCCCATAACGGTTATCACTGATAATAACATCAAAATGGTATTCATCCATAACATCTTTGAGCCAGCGATGTTCATGCCGTACGGAAGCTATTATTTTAGGGACTTGTTTCGCTATAGTCCACCAGAACCTGGAATTTGTGTTATGATAAAAAACGCGGTATCCGTCTAATGGTAAAAAAGGCAAACCGGGAAACTGGGCACGAAGTAACTGCAGGCTGCTTCCGGCAGCTGCAATCCATACCGCACAACCCTGTCTAATGAGCTCATTTACAATAGGTATACAACGGGTAGCATGGCCAAGTCCCCAGTCTAATGGAGCTACTAATATTTTGGGGGTACTCATACCGCCTTTAACAATTAAATAGTATTATTGTAAATGCTTTTAAAAACGATTCTGACACAACAATAAATTAAAGATAATTTAGTTTAAATTTACACGATATAGTAATTCACAGACTAATGAGGAAAGGTAGTTTTAAAAATTTTTTAGTATTGTTTCTACTGATATTGTTTACAACCGCAGGATGTGGCGTTCTTAAAGGTGGACATAAAGATTGCGGCTGTCCGAACAAAAAAGGTATGGTAGGTTATTAACCGTTTTACATATACTCCAAAATTAAAATCCTATAGGTATGAAAACCTCCAATCGCGATTTGCTTGTTTTATTGAAAGACGAAACCATGTCCAGCCAGGCCATTGAGCAGGAAGTAGAGCAGTTGAATGATTTACTTTTTCATATTGAGTCTACAGATACCTTTTGCGGGGCTAATGAAATCATAGACATGAATAAATACAGGATTGTGCAAGATGAGAAGCACTTAGTCCAGATGATGTTTCAAAGTGAATTAAAGCCCTTCATTTTCCTTTTTAATAAGAATTAATTATTCTCCTACCCATTCCAGGAAATAAAAATATATCCGGTCGGTGCTCTTCCGGGTAGGAAGTTATGTATTCCGCTTCATTATCCATCAGAGTAGTATCCCCCGCCACGTATCGCATCCCGGTACTGTTTATGGCATAGCCCTGTTGTAATACGGTACACGAAGCCGTGGTTTCTGTACTTCCTCCGCACAGTACTATCATACAATAGCAGGCAATAATAGTCCAAT
Organism: Chitinophagaceae bacterium; assembly: GCA_023957155.1. Lineage (GTDB taxonomy): Bacteria > Bacteroidota > Bacteroidia > Chitinophagales > Chitinophagaceae > Agriterribacter. The sequence continues at coordinate 245,946 of JAMLHK010000004.1, forward strand.
ACAACGCTCCGCATTTATTCTCCAACGTTATTTTGTATTGTGCCGATCCCAAACCATACAACGAAAGTATATGCGGCTTTCAATTATTGCCCACCTCATCAGCATTCTGCCTGAATGCTTTTCTTTTATTAATAAGATTTCTTATTAACCGGGGATACCGCATGTAGCGTAGTTTATCGTAATTTCAGATAAGAAAATAAAAAATTATGGAATCATTATCTCTCTCTTTTCACAATCACACGCTTATCATTTCCGTCAACCGGCCAGATAAGCTTAATGCGCTTAACCAAACAGTAATAGAGGCATTGAGCAGCACCATGGACGATGTATATCATAATGCCGATATTAAGTCGGTGATTATTACCGGGAGCGGACCTAAAGCTTTTGTTGCCGGTGCAGATATCAGCGAGTTTACCCTGCTTGATGCCGCGGGAGGGAAAGCTATGGCCCGTAACGGACAAAGCCGGGTATTTAATAAAATTGAGCAAAGTCCCAAGCCTGTTATTGCGGCGGTAAACGGCTTTGCATTGGGAGGAGGTTGTGAGCTGGCTATGGCCTGCCATTTTCGTCTTGCCAGCGACAACGCCAGGTTTGGTCAGCCCGAAGTGAACCTCGGATTAATTCCGGGCTATGGTGGCACACAGCGATTAACACAACTGATTGGTAAAGGAAGAGCAATGGAACTGCTGATGACCGGCAGCATGATAGACGCAGCAACTGCCCTGCAATACGGACTGGTCAACTACGTAGTCCCCCCGGAAGAATTATTACCTAAAGCCCTGTCCATTACCGAACAGCTCAATAACAAAGCGCCATTATCACTGGCCGGGTGCATAAAAGCCGTAAATGCAGTTTTTGATGAAACCCGGGATGGTTATGAAACCGAAATAGACATTTTTGGCGAACTGTTTGATACCGCCGATGCAAAAGAAGGAGCTGCTGCCTTCCTTGAAAAAAGGCAACCCCGTTTTAAGGGATTATAACCTGTATTTTTGCACCGGCTTAAAGTACAATTGATGCAACAATGATTTTTATTACGTTCTTAAAATAACAGCACATTAATATGGACTACAGAATAGAAAAGGACACCATGGGAGAAGTAAAAGTTCCCGCTCATGTATATTATGGCGCACAAACCCAGAGAAGCGTTGATAATTTTAAGATAGCCCAGGATATCAACCGGATGCCTAAAGAAATTATCCGGGCATTTGCCTATCTAAAAAAAGCCGCTGCCATTACCAACTTTGAATCGGGCGTTCTTACACAAGAAAAAGCAACCCTCATAGGTAAGGTATGTGATGAGATATTAGCGGGTCAGTTAGACGACTATTTTCCGCTGGTAGTATGGCAAACCGGAAGCGGCACACAAAGCAATATGAATGTAAATGAAGTGATTGCCTACCGTGGGCATGTATTAAACGGCGGTAAACTGGAAGACAAGGAGAAGTTTTTGCATCCCAATGATGATGTCAACAAGTCGCAGTCGAGCAACGATACTTTCCCAACGGCAATGCACATTGCCGCTTATACGATACTCACCACCGTTACCATTCCGGGAATACAAAAGCTGAGGGATACCCTGGCGGCCAAAAGCAAAGCATTTATGCAGGTAGTAAAAATAGGCCGCACCCATTTCATGGATGCCACTCCTTTAACGCTCGGGCAGGAATTTAGCGGTTACGTGTCGCAGCTTGATCACGGGCTGAAAGCGATCAAAAACTCACTGCCCCATTTAAGTGAACTGGCATTGGGCGGCACTGCAGTGGGTACTGGCATCAATACCCCCAAAGGCTATGCCGTGAATGTAGCCAAACATATAGCAGCTTTAACGGGACTGCCTTTTATAACCGCAGAAAATAAGTTTGAGGCATTGGCCGCACATGACGCTATAGTGGAATCGCACGGTGCATTAAAAACCGTGGCAGTAAGCCTGATGAAAATAGCCAATGATATTCGTATGCTTTCCTCCGGGCCACGGAGCGGTATCGGCGAAATATATATTCCCGATAATGAGCCCGGCTCTTCCATTATGCCCGGGAAAGTTAATCCTACACAATGTGAAGCTTTAACCATGATTGCAGCCCAGGTCATGGGCAATGATGTAGCCGTTGGTATTGGCGGTGCAACAGGGCATTTTGAGCTGAACGTTTTTAAGCCGGTAATGATCTATAATTTTTTACACAGCGCCCGGCTGATCGGCGATGGATGTGTAAGCTTCAATGATAAATGTGCCGCAGGAATTGAGCCTATTGAAGCAAATATAAAACGGCATGTAGATAACTCGCTGATGCTGGTTACCGCCTTAAACACGAAAATAGGCTATTATAAAGCCGCCGAAATTGCACAAAAGGCACACCGGGAAGGAACCACGCTAAAAGCTATGGCCGTAAAGCTGGGTTACCTTACACCCGAGCAATTTGACGAATGGGTACAACCCGCTAAAATGGTTGGAGAAATCAACTGAATACAACAGGTAGTAAGATAACCGGAACGGTATTCCTTTTCGGTAAATAAGCACCAAAAGCAAGAAGGCATCTCATTTTTAAGAGATGCCTTTTGCTTAAACCAACTACAACATGAGAAAAAAGAAGATGCTGAATATTTTTACCTTCACCAGTTATCCTAAAACGGACATCAGTTAAGATTAGTATTTAAAATACTCAAAATAATAGATACAATTATCAGGAGCGTATTTACCCTTCTGTTATTGACAGCAATCATTAGCGGAAAATTTAAATTACCATTTGTTAAGCTCCTGTTATACCGGAAATTTTTTCTGCAAGATTAACAGAATGAAGCAATTAAGCAGATTGAACTTTTTTTATGAAAAGAGGTGAAAAAAAGCGAAAAAATATTTTTGTACATACACCGTTTTAGTCTCACAGTATGATATTCATAAACAGATTTATACTCTTAATCCCTAACCCCTTATCTGCTGCAGGCTTTAAACACCTGCGCCAACTTGTACCCAATGGCTGTACTAATCCTACAGCCGATTAATCCATACCCAGAACAAAGCCCTGCCGATAGATTTCACAACCTCTCAGCAACTTTGTAAACGATAAAAACCCTTCCTGTGCAGGAAGGGTTTTTATTTAAACAAATATGATCAATCCGGCTACTTACACTGGTACTCAAATTTCGTGTATCCGTTCACCAAAGGTAACCCGTCTACCGTGTCTCCGTCCACATGCAGTTCTGTAACATAATGATCTACAGAAAATTTATACCCGCTATACACTGTCTTATACGTATGAATTGCATTACCATCAGAATCATATACCGTTACCATAATTTTTTCCGGCAGGTTCTTTGATTTCATTCCCATATTTACGGAAAAAATATAAGGAGCCAGCTCGTATGAATCCGGTAAAAAGTATAGAAAATTTTTTGCCGGTATTGAAGTATAATACCTGATCTCAGCACTTAATGCCAGTCTTTTATTACCATAACCTTCATTTACCTTAAGTCCGGTCAGGTTGCCACCGGCCCATTCATACCTGAAAGTGAAAAGAGGGATATCTGCACTTTTTTCCGGCAGGAACCAGCTCTTACTATACAGCTGCCCGTCTGTATCATATTGATAGGTATACCGGTACGGTTCCGTATCCTTATCAGATGGATCTTCCAGGGTATTAAATTCTACTACCCGTCCCCAATCATCCAGTACAAAGAACTCATTTTCATTAACCCTCATTGTATCATGGCTATAGCTAAAAGCAGCCTGGAAGCTTACTGTTCCCGAAGTACTGTCATACCACACGATCCCATTTGCCTGATTATTTGCCCCGGTTGAAACATAAAAGGAACCGTACCCGCGACCGGATAAGGAATCAAAAGGTATAACGGCAGCAACAGAGCAGTCTTTTCCCCCGGAAGGATCTTCATCAGTTACTTTTTCGTAACTCAGCTCTTTTTTACACCCTGCAAATAAAGCACCCACTGCTAAAAGGGAGCAAATAAATCGGAGTACATACATGTCATTGATTGAATGTACAGTTCTTACGATACCTGTACTTCATCATTTACGGTGGTATTGGTCTCTACCGTTGGGTGTGGCTCTTTCTTTTTGCGTTCAAAAAAACGTTTCTGAAATAATAAGATCGTGATCACGCCAATAGAAATGGAAGCATCGGCTATATTAAAAACGGGTCGGAAAAATTCAAATTCATCTCCTCCCCAAAAAGGAACCCATTGCGGGAAATGGGCATTCTTAATAATAGGAAAATACAACATATCTACTACTCTGCCGTGCAGAAAGCCGGCATATCCCTTTTCAGGAAAAATTGCAGATACATAAGGATTATATATATCCCCGCTGTTCTCAAAAATCAGCCCGTAAAACATGCTGTCTATCAGGTTACCGATTGCCCCTGCGTAGATCAGGGTTGCACAAATAATAAACCCTTTATGAAAACCTTCTTTAATAATATGGCGGATGTAATACGTACCAAATATCACGGCAAAAAGCCTGAATAAAGTAAGAATGATCTTCCCCCAGTCTCCTCCCAGCTTCCAGCCGTACGCCATACCTTCATTTTCAATAAAATGGAGCAGGAACCATGAACCAATAATTGATTTTTCCTCGCCCAGGTAAAAATTGGTTTTTATCCAAATCTTAAATCCCTGATCTATAACAAGTATGACTAACGTGAGAAAAATTGCTGATCTAAATTTCACTATCTACAGTTTAAACGCAAACCTACAGGAAAAAGCTGATTTTCCGAACACTACAGGACGGGTAAAGACGTTTACTATTTTTCAGCCAGGAAGGAGGCATAAATTAAAAAAGAAAGTTAATTTTATTTGTGACAGACCGGGGTCAGGTGATCCGGTTTGTAAAATGTAGTGTATATTTTAATCCGTTCATTATCTTTGGGCGATTCATGACAACAAAAAGAACATCATATAAATTAAGGCATCATGCTTCAGCCGTATTTATGATATGTACGCTGTTATGGCTCACCGTCAGCACGCCCCTGATTTTGGATGCACAGCGGGAACTGAGCAGTAAATGCTCTCCGGGCGCTACTCACCCGGCTGTGGAAGAAAGTACCAATCCATTTGCCGGGCTTAATGAAGAAAAGAGCAGTACAAATGCTTTGTCGGAATACCTGCATGAACCTTTAATCGTTTCTGAATTAAACAGTTCCGATACCCAACATGGCAGCCATGCCGGTACTGACATTTACATTGCTTATTACGGCGAGCTTATTTCTCCTCCTCCTGAAGTATAAACCTTCCCTTTTGTATTAAAAATTCACTAAATGGCATTGCTTGCTTTTGCATGTTGCATTGATGCACTTGTAAAAGAAAGATAGCTGTGCGTATGTGTTTGTTTTTGTTTCCTTTTTATACCAGGTATTGGGAAGCTTAGTACAGGCTTCCTGTCTAAAAAAATTTTACCTCAACAGGATATTCAGATTCTGTTACCTAATTATTATTGATTATGAAAAATCGTTTTATAGCATATATAAGGACGGCACCCGCTGATCTTGCGTCCTCCGTAGTAGTTTTTTTAGTGGCTTTACCCCTCTGCCTGGGCATAGCCTTAGGTTCAAATGCTCCTTTGTTCAGCGGTATTATTGCGGGTATTGTCGGCGGCATCGTTATAGGCGCACTAAGTGGTTCGCAATTAAGTGTAAGCGGTCCCGCAGCCGGCTTAACGGCTATTGTAGCAGGAGCGATCGTGCTGCTTCCTTCATTCGAGGCTTTTCTGCTGTCGGTAGTGATTTGCGGTATCATACAGCTCATACTGGGTTACGCGAGGGCAGGTGTTATAGGAGATTATATACCTAAAAGTGTGATCAAAGGTATGCTGGCTGCTATCGGCATCATTTTAATACTAAAACAGGTGCCGCATCTTATTGGCTACAACAGTAATGTTGAGGGAGGCCGGTCATTTCTGCAGCAGGATACTAATAATACTTTTACAGCTATATCGGGCTTATTTAATGCTATTACACCTGTAGCCGCATTAATCGGTGTGGCATGCCTCGCCTTCCAGTTTTTGTGGGGTGGTATGGCAGAAAAGAAAGGTGGCTGGATGAAGCTGGTTCCTGCCCCACTGCTCGTAGTATTGCTGGGGGTAGGTATCAACGAACTGATCAGGTGGCAAAGCGGAGCTCATGTTTTGGGCCGGGAACAGATGGTTAACATTCCTGCCGCCGCTTCGACTAAGGAATTCTTCTCCTTTTTTACTTTTCCTGAATGGAGCCATATATTCAGCCGGCAGGTTTGGATCACCGGTATTACACTGGCCCTCATTGCAAGCCTGGAAACCCTGTTGGGTATAGAAGCCACAGACAACCTGGATCCTTTGAAAAGGATCACTCCTACCAATCGCGAGTTAAAGGCGCAGGGTGCGGGCAATATCATATCAGGACTGATAGGCGGATTGCCCTTGACCAGCGTTATTGTCCGTTCATCGGCTAACGTGCATGCAGGTGCCAGGACAAAAATGTCTACCATCTATCATGGTTTTTTCATTTTGCTCAGCGTAGCTTTTATCCCCGGCATATTAGGTCTCATCCCCTTGTCTGCCCTGGCAGCCATACTGATCTATACCGGATTTAAACTGGCCAGCCCTTCCCTTTTCCGGTCTTTTTACCAGAAAGGATGGGATCAGTTCCTGCCGTTTGTTGCTACTGTAGTTATCATTTTATTTACGGATCTCCTGGTAGGTGTGCTGGCTGGGTTAGCCATAGGATTGTTTTTTTCTGCCCGCAGCAATTTCAGAACAGCGGTCTTAATTGTAAATGACAGCAATAATTATCTCATCCGCCTGAGAAAAGATGTTTCTATCTTAAACAAGCGGGGTATAAAAAGTAAGCTGGCAGCCGTTTCTGAAAACTCAAGTGTACTGATTGATGCAACGCGTGCCGATTTTGTTGACAGTGATATCGTAGAAATGATAGAGGCTTTTACTCTTGATGCTCACCAAAAAAATATAAAAGTGGAATTTAAAACCGGTAATCTTAAAAACAATGGAATAGATACCAACGGGGTACGTCCCGGCCGGTATAAAAAAGCAGAAGCATTAGCCGGGTAATAAAAAGGAATTGCTCTTATTATTCATCTTTAAAAAATTTACAGTGAAACCGAACGAAAAATTATTGCTTGAGAATAAAGCGTGGGCAAGTGAAAAGGTCGCAATGGACCCTGATTATTTCAACAGGCTGGCAGAAGTACAAACACCACAATTTTTGTGGATAGGCTGCAGCGACAGCCGCGTGCCTGCCAATGAAATTACCGGTACCCAGCCGGGTGAAATATTTGTGCACCGGAATATTGCCAATATGGTGATCCATACAGATATCAACCTGCTAAGCGTGCTGGACTATGCCGTGAACTTTTTAAAAGTAAAGCATATTGTGGTTTGTGGTCATTATGGCTGCGGCGGGGTAAAAGCAGCTATTACCAATAGTGATTATAAAGCATTATTGAACATGTGGCTTCGGGGTCTTAAGGATGTGTATCGTCATAACCGGGAAGAGTTAGACGCTATTGAGGATATGAACGCCAGAGGCGACAGGCTATCGGAGCTGAACGTGAAAGAGCAGGTAGTAAGGCTATCGGAAACGACCATCATTCAAAACGCGTGGAAAGAGCGGCAGTCGCCCGACCTTCACGGGTGGGTTTACGGGCTGAAAGACGGGCTACTTAATCCGCTTATGGAATTAAAGGCCGGTAGCCGGATTGACCCGATATTCAGGTATGATAATCTACAGTAAAAAAGAAAAGCACTCCGGGAAACAAGAGGAGGGCAGATGGTACTGTCCTCCTTTTATCTTTATATTTTAATCATCCCATCTCCAGTCACCGGAGATCTGTAAAGCTTCTTTAAGACCACTTTGCAGTAATGCCGCTTTCAGCTCATTGTCACTTAAGCGCCGGGCATTGAGGACAGGGGTATCGGCAAGCCCATACAGCAGCATTGCGGTAAAGCGTACGGTATTCTTTAATTCTGCTTCGTTAACCAGGCCCAAAACATCGCAGTCTGCATGATAGCAATTGAGCGCTTCACGACTAAGGCTTCCAGACACGCTTCCCGTAGGAATTCCCCGGAGCATAAAAGGCTGATGATCGCTGTGCAAGCCAAATCCTGAACTGAACGTATTGGTAAAAGAGCTGTCAATCGCTTTTGCCATACTGCCTATTTCCTTAAAAAGAGCTTCATCTTCAGCGGTAGTAGCCAGGTACCCCTTAGGATTATTTGACATGTCGAGATTAAGCATATACCGGGTATGATCTGCAGAACCTTTGTTTAAAACATTTTTTACATACGCTTTTGACCCCAGCAACCCCTGTTCTTCTCCCATAAACAAAACAAATTCCACTGTACGCTCAGGCTGCAGATTCAATGCCTTAAATGCACGGGCAATATCTATTACGGCAAAGGAGCCGATACCATTATCTATCGCACCGGTAGCCAGGTCCCAGCTATCTAAATGTCCTCCGATGACGATCTTTTCCCCCGATGCCCCTCTACCTTTCATGGTTCCAATTACATTGCGGGCACTTATTTTTCCGGAGAAATTAGTCATATCAATTGTAGCGGTAGCAGAAGCTTTATCCAGCACTTTCTTTAATTGCATACCATCCTTATTCCCGATGCATATTGCCGGAACGCTAATCAGTCTGCCGTTTACCGAAGCAGTACCCGTGAGTAAAACATCTCCGGGTACCGAATTAATAAGTATGATCCCTTTGGCACCATAGCGTATGGCCAACGCCGCTTTTTCTGACCGGTGCAAATTCCGTAGCCCACCCGCCGAACCGGGCAGGATACCCAGCGAAGCCAGCACAATATTCCCTTTAGCCAGGCCCGGATTTTTAAGATAATCTTCCTCCAGCCCATTGCCCATATCAACAATCTTACCTGAAACAGCTGCTTTAACCGGGGAGTGGGCCAGAGCAACTGCTTTGTATTTTTTGCCGTTGATCACTACGGATAATGTCCCCCTGCTCCAGCTTTCGGCTTCAAAGGGCCCATAACGAACATCTAATCCATACGACTTCAGCAGCTCATATACATAGTCCTCGGCCCTGGATCCCTCGGAAGAGCCTGTTAAGCGATGCCCGATATTTTCCGAAGCTGCCTGCAAATTCTTATAGGCTGCCGAATGTTGCTGCACTTCATCATTAATACGATTAAATATATCCGCCCAGTCCTGGCGCGACTGCGCGTTGGTCACACTGCTTAATAAAAGACCAGCAAAGAAAGAAATAATCAACCTCACCATATAAATACAACTATTACCTGTTAAACCTGTACCTGCCATAAACAACAACCGCACGACTTACGGCTAATTTACTTTTGACAGTGTTCCGTTTAATCGTTTTATTATATAAATACGTTTATTCTCATAAAAATCGGGCACTGTACTTTGCCTGCTCAGGAAGATCGGCTTAAAATCAAAGCCGGTGAGCAGCCGGTAGTTCATATCAGAAAGCCGCTCTGTCACCGGGTCCTCCTGGTATTGATCAAGCAAATGAGCAAACAGGTACATCACTTCAAAACCCCGAAAAGCTATTTCTGAAGGATACGTATACGTAGCTTTAGCATATTCCTGCGCAAAACGGGAAACCCATACATCTGTTGTTCCGGGATCAAAAAATGTTGAAGAATAAATAACGGGAAGCGTTTTTAATGCCGGCACATCTAACTCCCGAAACCCTTCCCAGGTAGGCATACCCACCAGGGTCATCTTATACGTGGCCGTCAGCGGCGCAATAGCAGAGATCAGGGCCTTACTAAACCGGTCATCAAGGCTGCCACATATAATAAGATTCTCCCTGTCTTTATCTAATGAAGGAGTAATACGCTGAGAAGTAACCTCCGGGGTTAATGTAACTTCCCGGATATTTAAAACTGAACCGGAAGAAGCCGCGTTAAGCGACTTAAATATACCCGTTACCCTGTCATCAGCTGAATTTTTACTTCGGAACATAACTATATTATTCGCTCCGTGATTACGCAAAACATAATTATACAACGACAGTAAATGAGTATTTAACCGGGAGTTGACGATAACTACATAGGGATTTTCCCGGATACCCCCGTCATTGGGATAGCTTACGGAAATAAACGGAATTTTTTTCTCCTTTGCGATGGTTGCCAGATCAAGATATTCACTGCCGCTTACTGCACCTAATAAAAGATCCGTGCTATCCAGTGCGCCACTGTCTGCCAGTTTGTAGATTGAGGTCTTGCTTTTCGTATCATAAACCTGCACCTGAAAATGTAATCCTTCTTTATCTAATGAATCTAAGGCGAAAGCTATTCCCTGGTAAAAATCCAAGCCCGTTGACATATACCGTGGAATGGACTTCCCGTACCGGTAGTTACCGGAAACATCATAAGCCGAATCAAGATACATAGGAGCGAAAACCGCGATGCGGGGCGTTTTCATTACTACGTCTCCCGTTGAGTCGTCCTGGGAAATAACCGGATTTGCCAGGTACAAAAAGATTATCAAAAAGAGAAAGCCGGCTTTAGTCATGCGCATAACTTTATTGTAAGACGTATCACTCCCATTCTATCGTTGCAGGCGGCTTGCTGCTGATATCATATACCACCCGGTTGATACCTCTTACATTATTTATAATTTCATTTGAGATATGTGCAAGAAATTCATAAGGTAAATGCGCCCAGTCGGCCGTCATACCATCTACAGAAGTAACAGCCCTCAGCGCAACCGTATATTCATAGGTTCTTTCATCACCCATTACCCCTACGCTTTTTACCGGGAGCAAAATAGCACCTGCCTGCCATACTTTGTCATAAAGATCAAAATCTTTTAACGCTTTAACATATAATGCATCTGCTTCCTGTAATAGTTTAACTTTTTCTTCTGTTATTTCTCCCAGTATCCTGATGGCCAAACCTGGTCCCGGAAAGGGATGACGGAACAACATGTCTTTCGGTATACCTAATTCAAGTCCCACTTTTCTTACTTCATCTTTAAATAGGTACCGGAGCGGCTCTACCAGCTCCAGGTTCATCTTTTCCGGTAACCCGCCTACATTATGATGCGATTTGATCGTAACAGAAGGCCCGTGTACCGATACGCTTTCAATCACATCAGGATAAATGGTCCCCTGTCCCAGCAATCCCACGCCCTCAATTTTATGCGATTCCTCATCAAATATTTCAATAAAGGTTTTGCCGATGATCTTCCTTTTTTCTTCAGGGTTGGTTTTTCCTGCAAGTTTTGTGTAGAAATGCTCTTTTGCATCCACACCTTTTACATTCAGCCCAATCTTCCCGTAGGTTTCTAATACCTGTTCAAATTCATTTTTCCGTAAAACACCGTTATCTACAAAAATACCGAACAACCTGTCGCCGATCGCCCTGTGAATAAGCGTTGCCGCAACGGTAGAGTCTACCCCTCCACTCAATGCCATGATTACCTTGCGTTCGCCTATCTGTTTTTTAAGCGCTGAAACGGTATCACTCACAAAGTGTGCCGGTGTCCAGCTTTGCCTGCAGCCGCATATCTTCACCAAAAAATTGGCAATGATCTTTTTCCCTTCAGCAGAATGATATACCTCCGGGTGGAACTGAAGCCCATAGATCAGATTCCCTGCGGTACTACTTTTTTTGAAAGCGGCTACCGGTATGCTGTCAGTTACACCCAGCACCTCAAAGCCCTCAGGCAGTTGTAATATGGTATCCCCATGGCTCATCCATACCTGCGAGTTGTCCGCGATCCCATCCCACAGTGTATCGCTCTTTTTCACTTTAAACTGGGCTCTCCCATATTCTCTTTTTTCAGATCGCTCCACCTTACCGCCATATATGCTGGCCGTGAGCTGCGCTCCATAGCAAACCCCCAATACGGGTAGTTGCCTGCTGATGGCATCAACATCCACAACCGGTGCATTGGCATCATTTACCGAAAAAGGAGAGCCGGATAAGATAATTCCCTTTAATCCAGGTGAAAAACTGATTGGCTTATTAAACGGGACGATTTCACAATACACATTGGCTTCACGCACAGCACGGGCTATCAACTGGGTATACTGGGAGCCGAAATCCAGGATTAGAATTTTTTCTGTCATCAGGGTGCGAAGGTAGTAAAATGCAGCTATAAGAACCCGGGCGTCTTCGAGATTTTCGCAGTGGGTGGAGACCATAGCCATCAGTCCCGGAAATGCAACCAATGCGATCTCCCGGACAGGTAGGTTTCTGCTATGCAGAAATTATATCTACACCACTTCTATATGTTTCAAAATCAAGCCATCTGCTTTTTCTCAACCACACAGGCATCTTAGGTTTGCTATTATGGTTATATATCCTGTTTCTCAGATTCATATCTGGGTCATTTTGGCGTTGAAATGCAGAGGGGCTTTGTTTAACCCAAAAACGTTTTGAATAACCTCATTTTATACGACCCTTTCAGGGTCGCTCTGTTTTATTCACCTTGTTCTATAATCATGTCATCCCTTCAGGATGAAGGATACGATATGGGCTGCACAAAAATATTTGAGCTGACCGGAACCATTTTATGCGGTACAAGAATTTGGCCCTGAAGGAAGCTCTTGTTTGCAGCAAACCGACCTTGAAAAGGTCGTATATTCACGATATAATCATTTTTCAATCGCCCAAAAGATAAGCATGCCCGGAACATTTTATTAGATTCATATATGGGCCTTGTTCGCGTTGAAATGCAGGAGAGATTTGTTCAACCCAAAAGCGTTTTTTGAATAACCTCATTTTATACGACCCTTTCAGGATGAGGGAGAACGCATGGGCTTCACAAAATATTTGAGCTGACCGGAAACCGTTTTATCCGGCATAAGAGTTTGCTCCTAAAGCAGGCACTCGTCCGCGGCAAACCGACCTTGAAAAGGTCATATATTCACGATATAATCATCTTTCAATCACCCATAACGATAAACATGCCCGGAACATTTTACCAGATTCATACTGGGCCTTGTTCGCGTTGAAATGCAGGGGAGATTTGTTCAACCCAAAAACGTTTTTTGAATAACCTCATTTTATACGACCCTTTCAGGGTTGCTCTGTTTTATTCACCTTGTTCTATAAACATGCCATCCCTTCAGGATGAAGGATACGGTATGGGTTGCACAAAAATATTTAAGCTGACCAGAAACCATTTTATCCGGTACAAGAGTTTGGCGCCGAAGCAGGCCAAACCGACCTTGAAAAGGTCGCATATTTATAGCCCATGAGCCGGAGAAAGAAGCCGACCCTGAAAGGGTCGCATGTTCATGGAATAGGCGATGGGGTGGGGCTAACCCGAATGTCGTAAAAGTTATAATAAAATCATATATTTAGTTTTAAAACGGAAGAACACCATGGCCGGAACATTTTCCCAAATCTATATTCAAGTAGTTTTTGCGGTGAAAGGTCGAAAAAGTTTTATTCACCCCCAATGGGAGGAAGAATTGTACAAATATATCAGTGGAATAGTTAATAATAAAGAGCAGAAAATGTTAGCCATTAATGGCATGCCTGATCATATCCATATTTTTATTGGAATGAGACCCAGTTGTTGCTTATCCGATTTAGTTAGAGAAATAAAGAAATCATCTAATGAATTTATAAAAGAAAGAAAGTTTGCAAGTGCAGGTTTTGAATGGCAGGGAGATTATGGAGCATTTTCTTATAGTCACTCGGCTTTAGACAATGTTATTAAATACGTAATGAATCAAAAGGAGCATCATAAAAAAAGAGCATTCAAAGATGAATATGAAGAATTGCTGAGGAGATTTGATATACCGTTCAAAGAAGAATATTTATTTGAATGGTATCATTAAAGGATGTAGACGACATTGAAATGTGTCATTGCCGATGCTTCTTCTCCTGCGTAATTATTTTTTGACAAATCCAGGGGAAGAAGCCGACCCTGAAAGGGGTACTATGCCGGAGTTTTAATCCATGATCGTTATTCTAAAACAACGTAATCTGCGTATACAAAACAAAAGAGACCGGTTCTTCCCGAACCGGTCTCTTTCATTCTATCACTCAATAAGAATTAATTCATTTTTTCAAGCCGGTAGTCCAGTTTCTTTTGCTTCTTGAAGTATTCATAAATCATAACAAAGCCTGTTTTAGCCGGCAGAATACGCATCCACGTAGCATCGGACTTCATATTGATTTTATCGGTGGCAAACTCACCATTCTGGTACTTAATGGAATGAAAGGTAAGTCCTTTAAACTCTTTACCCCGTTCATAATCGGTATATCCCACAACTATGGTGCTTTTGTCATCGTTTACCTGGGTAAATTCGTAGTCAAACCCGCCCATTGCAGCTACCATATAACCCAACATAGGCGGTTTTATAAAATCGGCAGAAAGACCAAACCGGCTGCTGAATTTATCGTATACGCCCGCCCATTGTATATTGAACTGGTGGTCGAATTTCATTAAAACCATATCCGTCGTTTTAACGCTGGTTACTCCGCTATAGCTATGTGTCAGTACGGATAATGCGATCTTGCCTCCGTCTGCCACCCTCTTAAACCCTTCTGCTACTACCAGGTAGCCGCCATCTGCCGTTGCCATCATTTTGTGCGTATGAAGGTTACCCACATCTTGCAGTCTGCCCTTTTCATCTGTTTTCAGATACTTCGCTACATCCTTTGCCCAGGAGCTGTAATATTCTTTCTGAAGCTTGCCTTTGCTGTCCACTATCCAAAAGCCGTACCCGAGGCTGTTATCTCTCGCTGCATGATCGTCTTTATCATAATAGGCGCCCATCAATACCATCTGATTCCCCTCTAACCTGTTTGCTGCCGTAGGCCAAAAATTGTACTTGCTTTCTTCCATAGAAATTTCAAACTGCTTTGCTCCCGTAAATAAGTTGAGACCAAGAAGATAAGTATGCCCTTTGCCAGACAGCAGCTTCTCAATCTTGAGGATACTGAAAAAAGCGACACTATCCGTTGAGCCGATGTAATTGCAGGAAGACTTACGCTCTTCATCCGCAGGCGTATACGTCCATTTTTTACGCTTGTTGGACAGCAGCCCGTTAATAAGGTAAGAAAAGTTTTTTCCGTCTCTTACCGGAATAACGGAGATATAGCAGGAAGTATCGGCTATTGCCAGCTTACCGCCATCGGTTTCGCCCATGGCAAGCGACTGTAAAAAGTATGCCTTTGACTTTTTATCAATAGGTACAGAATAAGTGAATGCGTGTTTCCCGGCACCATTATAAATGGAATAGTCTATGGATTCGGTTTCCTGGTTTAAAAACATAAAACATACAGAGCTTTCATTAGTAGCCGATTCAAGCAATGCTGTTTTTTTATCAAGCGTGAGTTTGGTCGGTTTTGCCGCATTCAGGTTTTCATCCAATACCTGCAGGGTATACTCCCTTGTATTTTTATCAATTTTATCCGACTCGTAGAAAAAATAATATCCACGTATATCATTTTGCTTTTTAATTACCCCCGAATTTCGAAGCGATATGGTAGTAACATTCTCGAGCCCGGTTTTAACCTGCGCATGGGCAGGAATAATAAAGGTGCCTGCCAGTACACAGACGATAAGGTTTTTCAGCATCATTACGGTTGTTTTTATGGTTGATCAAATTTGTTTTTCCAATAGTTTGCTTCTTCTGTTTTTCCCATTTTTTCGGCGCATACTGACATGGTATAAGCCAGTTCCTTACAGTCGGGATATTTCTTTAAAGCCGAAGCGGTAAAATAATAATTGATATGCAGAAGGTCGGTAAGCGTGGCATGCTGGATAAAATAAAGCAGCTCATTGTAAGATCTGGTATATAATTGTGGATTAGGCAGATCTGTATTCTTACCGAGTGTGTGATTCTTTTGCGCTTCGTACAACTGAATGAAGGCACGGCTTATCCCTATCGCCGCAAAAGGATTTTGATCATTGGTGCTTAGCTGTTCGATAGCATAAAAAAAGCTGCGGCTTATCTTTTCATGATTAAGCGTGAATTCAATAATCTCATTTTGTAATTTCTGCTGAAGATCACAGAAGCGCACAGAATCTATAAGGAATTTTGATCCGCCATTGCGAACGGCTCCAGGAATCATTCTGCCTGCATAAACGATGCGCTGTTTACAATCGGGATGTGTTCTCAAAGAATCCTTTAGCTGCAGCGTTTCTGCATCATCAGTATAAGCTGCAATACCAAACACCGACCGCCGTTCTGTTCCAAAGTAACCGGGCTTAACGGGATATTCAACTGCACTAAGGTATTTTTCAAATACCTCTTTCGTATTGCAGATGTCTGTATCAACAGCATCCAGTATCGAAAGGCAATCTATTACCTGTCCTGGACTGTACGCTGTCCGGAGTAGCCAGGTAATAGCCAGGCTGTCGGCAGCGGTTTCCTTAAAGCGGTTATGCCTCCGGAAATCAAAGGAAAACTTTTTAAACAGCTCCTCTATTGCACGCCCCTGTCCAAATTGCTGCTTTTTAATAGCGGCTACTTTTGCTTTAAACTCCTTAGATTGGACGGATGAAAGATATTGATCGGCAGCTTCTCCGCTATGATTTAAAAAAAGATGAGCTATTTCATGACACAATACAAAAGCCAGCTGCGCTTCATTCCGGATACGCGTAAATAATCCGGCATTTATAAAAACAGTATTATAGCCCGGCGTAAAAGCGTTAGGAATGCCGCTTCGGGAAAGATAAACACTTATGTCTTCTGCCTTGAACACTTTTACAGCAGGCAGCAGCCTTAACATCACCGCAGAAATATAGTTGTTGACTGCCGGATCTGTTATCAGCTCTGGCTTGTCGAAATGCTCCATAGCCGACTTCAGCTTTTCCCCATACAGCCACTTTTTCTGCTCGGCAAACTCCCCGGTAAAGCCTTGCACTTCTTCAAAGTTTCTTTGCTCCAACCGGCTTTGCCACTCCTTTATGGTATCGGTATTGTGATGGAAAAGTACGTTGCATGTATGCTGGCTTTGTGCCAGCCAGCTATATAAAACAAGGGTTATAGCTAGCAAGGGTCTGTAAAAACGAAACATCCTACCGGTGTTTAAGGCATGAAATTAAACGGTTACTGGATAAAAACAACCGCAAACTTATTAAAACAAACGCTTAAACCCGTCAACATATTTTCCGGACGGGTCAAGTAATACATGCCTGGTTTTTCCTGGGAGACAGGAGTCTCCGGACTTCGCATAGCGGTGTTCAGTTTCTCTTTTAATTTCTCGCCGCCCACGCATCCATTTTCTTTTCCAATATTTCCAGGGGCATACAACCATCTTTTAGCAGTTCATCGTGGAAACCGGCAAGTGTGAATTTATCACCCAGTTCTTTTTCATATTTATCCCTAAGCTCCCTTATTTTAAGAGCACCTATTTTATAAGACAGCGCCTGGCCGGGTATGGCCATATAACGTTCTATTTCTGCAATAGCTCCTTCTTCAGACATTTGTTCATTATCCGTCATATATTGTATGGCTTCTTCACGGGTCATATTTTTAGTATGAATGGCTACATCCACCACAAGCCGCACGGCCCGGTGCATTTCATCGCCCAAGGCGCCCATATACTGGTAAGGGTCTGTATAAAGACCTAATTCCTTACCCAATGATTCGCAGTATAACGCATACCCCTCACCGTAAGCGCCATACCAGCTAAAACGGCGGAATTTGGGAAGCAATGTATCTTCCTGCTGCAAAGAGATTTGATAATGATGACCGGGAATGGCTTCGTGCAGAAACAATGACTCCATGCCGGATGTGGTATTAAATTTAGTAGCGTCTAATATGGGAATATAAAATATGCCGGGGCGGCTTCCATCCGGTGAACCGGGATTGTATTCCGCGCTGGCCGAGGCTGCCCGGAAAGCTTCTGTTTGGCGTATTTCAAAAGGCGTTTTAGGCACATGGCTATACATTTTTTTGAGATTGGGCTCCATCTTTTTATGGATAGCTTCGAAAGCCGACAGCACTTCCGCCGGTGTTTTATAGGGCATAAATTTTTTGTCGGTTTTCAGGTAATGAAAGAACTCTTTCAGGCTGCCATTGAATCCCACTGCATTTTTTACGCTGTCCATCAATCCTCTGATCCGTGCCACTTCCGCTAAGCCGGTCTGATAAATTTCTTCCGGCGTTTTGTTAGTGGTTGTCCAGTATTTTACTAAGTAGCTATATTCCTTTGCTCCATCCGGCAAAGCAGAGATGCCCGAGGAAGACCTCGCCTTCGGTAAGTATTCATTCTTTAAAAAATTACCCAGCTTGCTGAAAGTGGGTACCACGTGTGTAAGGATCATGTCTTTATACGCTGCAGTGACCCTGCTTTTATCTGCTTCAGAAAAATCTTTCGGGAAATTTTTAACCGGCGTATAAAATAAGCTTTTTGCAGGATCGCTTACCACCATGCTTTCCATTTGGGGAATGATCTTTATTACCAAAGCCCTGGGCAATACATGCCCGGCTGCCATTCCCTGTCTGAAGTTGCCGATAGCAGAGTCGGCCCATACGGAGAAAGCCTTCACCCGGCCTGCCCAGTTGTCGTAATCTTGGGATGTTTTGAAAGGCTGAAAGCCGGAGCCCGCGCCTAACTGTCCCATCATAAGCGGCAACCCCCAGAATTGCTGGAAGGGGATCATCCATGTATTTAATGCAAGCCCTTCAAGCTCTGTGTTCATCTGATAGCTGAAAATATCATAGCTGGTCTTATTATTATCATCCAGCTTATTGCGGTCGAATGCTTTTACTTTATCTAAGTAGTGTTGATAGAATGCTTTCAGCGAATCCCGGAACGCTTTAGTCTGGTCGTTGGGCAGGAGGTTATTGTACCGGTTATCTCCTTCCGATGTAGCTTCCAGCGGGAATAGCTTTGCATGTTGTTCCCAATAATCGTCAAATAACAGGCTTAGCTCTTTATTGGCTGTGGAGTCAATAGCTGATGCCGGATTGTTGGAATTATTCTGCGGATTACAGTTGGTCAATGAGTATAAAACGACCACAGATACGCTAAGGAACAGCGCTGTCTTTATTCTCATGCTATTTTTATTTACAGAATTACAAAATTTTGGGCTAATAGTCCTGAAGCAATAATTATTTATAGTGCCTGAAGTGAGGCTGCACGATGTCCGCAGACATTATAGTATGTATATTCTTACGGACTAAGTCCCGCATAGAGCTACTTAAGCAAACATGGCTTTTAACATAAGTAGGAGGGAGATCAAAATCTCCGGAGAACATAATGAGTGCGAAGTCTGGAGACTTCACACAGCAGAAACTTGCAATGGCGATCTTTTTGAATTACAGAATATATTATAATAAAAATTATAAATTATTCGCAATAAAAATTATTATTTTTGCATTATTAAAATATAGTGTATGACCAACATTATTGATAAATATAAAATACTGCTCCATTCAGTCCCCAGGCTTATCGAAGTATCGGGATACAAGAATGAGTATATAGCGCAGAAATTAGACATGACGCCTACACATTTTTCAGCAAAAAAATCTAAAGGCAACTGGACTATTGATGAAGTGGAGAAAATATTAAAAACGATTTCAAATGAAGATGTTGAAGACTTTTTAGACGACATGGTTTTTGAAAAATGCTTTCCCGGGAAACTTATCAACTCAAAGCAGTTTGAAAAACGAATGGGATGGAAATAATGCTGGAAGAAAGATTTATTGAAGAACTTGTATTTTGCCCAAAAGGATTTCAACAGGACTTCAGAAAAATATACCAGCAACTCAAAACTGTTGACAATCCTTTAGAAGTAAAAGGTATCAGGAAATACAAGTCCGGCAGGTACAAAATCTATATCTGGAAAAGCAGAATATCATTAAAGGTTAATGGATACCAGGGCTATATTGGGATGTTCCTCTATAATGAGTTTTATACTCATGAGTAAGACAAGAAAAGTTTAAGGTTATGTTTTATATTACGCTGCCTTACAATCGCTGTTGATGAAGTCGGAACCCCGGATTGCTTTACCGTCTTTCGTCCTTCTCCGAAGGGATTCTCATTCTGGCTCTGGCAAGTTTAATCCGGAGCTTCCTGGGCTTCAGGGGTTCCTCTTCTTCTTCACCCAGCAGATACCCCCAAACATTCAATTCCTTCACCCTGTCGAATACGATCTTTATTATTGCGATCACGGGTATAGAAAGAAACATACCTGAAATGCCCCAAAGCAGTTCTCCGATCACCAACCCCAATAATGCTATTAAGGAATTGATCTGTACTTTGGAACCAACAACTTTGGGCATAATGAAATTACTGTCTATAAGATGTATAACTATAATGGCTATGATCACAAACAATACATGGGAGCCGGAAGAGGTTGCAAAAGTAATAAGACAGGTAAGCAATGCAGATGAGGCGATCCCGATATACGGAATGATGTTGAAAATGCCGGTGATAAGCGCCAGCATTATGGCATACTTTATTCCGATCAGGCTATAGGCAGCGAAAGCCATACCTGAAACCAGGATGATCTGTATCAGCAAACCAAGCATATATTTTTTCACAATAAACTGTACCTGTTCAAATATTTCCAGCACAACAGGTTTATGGTTTTCATGAAAAAGGCGCACAAAGAAAGTTGAAATATGCGTTCTGTAATAAAGCAGGAAAAAAGTATATAATAAGGTAAATACAAATAGCAGAACGGTGGATGAAATGGATAAAATGGTTTGTCCCAGCATGCTGGTTCCGGCTCCGAGCGAGTCGGTCATGGCCTTATCCAGGTAGCTCACCTGTTCTTTATATTTTATACCATATTTTGCCGTGATCCATTTTTGCAGCTCTTTTATCGAGTCCTGCAATTGTTGCTGAAAAGCCGGCCAATCTTCGCTAAGCCTGGATAGCTGGGAGCCGAGTACAAAAAACAGGATTGCAACAGACAACAGGAACAGCAGGATGGAAACAATGCAGGATAAGGAACGCGGGAAGTTCAGCCTGTTTTCGAGAAACTTTGCCGGGGGCAGCAATATGGTTGACACGAGCAAAGCAAACAACAGGGGTTCCAGCACGGGTTGTCCTATCAGGGCGATATAGCCCAGGCAAATAAGGATAAGCAATGTGCTGAGTAGTTTTAAGTAAAAGGGAAGCACCAGTTTTCTGACCATACAATGAATGTTTTAATGATCCTGTTATGGCATTTGCATACTAAGTTAATTTAATTTAAAATTCCCGGCGAAAAATGCCGGAAACAGATCCTGACAGCAACTTATACAAAACCATGGCCTTTAAGGAATAGTCATTAAGGTTGCCAACCCTAACAAATAATCGTATTTTTATTACATGGAAGTACGGGAACCAGCCGTTGCTTACGGCAAACAAAAATTTACCATTGAAGAATACCTTGCAATGGAAGAAGCAGCCACTGAAAAGCATGAATATTACAAAGGGGAAATCTTCGCCATGTCCGGCCCCAAGATGCCCCATAATATAATTTTCAGGAACCTGTTTGTTGGGCTAGCAAATAAATTAAATGGTAAACGATGTCAACCGTTCGGTAGCGATATGCGCGTACACATAGAAGCCAATACCCTTTTCACTTACCCCGATATTTCCATTATTTGTGGTGAGCCGGAAACACTCAACAATGACAACTGGAATGTTGTAAACCCCGCAGTAATTATTGAAATACTTTCTCCCTCCACCAAAAACTACGACCGCGGTGAAAAGTTTAAGCTGTACCGCGATATCCCCACGCTGAAAGAATATATACTGGTTGATTCTGAAAATATACATATCGAAATATTCCGGTTGAACCAATCCAATCATTGGGAACTGGAGGAATACAGCTCGTCAGAAGAAACCCTTTACATTAGAACGATTAATGAAAACATTTCTATCGCAGATATTTATAACGGTGTAGAGTGGGGAGCGTAAGGTGTAAAAGAGTTCCCGGTCTTCGGAAGGCCGGAGATCCTGCTACAAAAATTTTCCGGTATAGCTCTCCTTTACCTTTTTCAAATCCGCCGGTATTCCCGCAAAAACAAGATTCCCGCCTTCATCGCCTGCTTCCGGGCCAAGGTCTATTATCCAATCTGCATTCCTTATTACATCCATATTGTGTTCTATTACCCATACGGAATGCCCCTGTTCTATTAACGCCCGAAAGGAAGCAAGCAGCTTATTGATATCATGAAAATGCAGCCCGGTAGTAGGCTCATCAAAAACAAACAGGATATGCCCCCGTCCAACCGTGTCATCCCCGCCTGAATGACCTAGCCGGGCAGAAGGTCGGGACTGAACTTTACCCCTTCCTAAAAAAGATGCCAGCTTCACCCGCTGTGCCTCCCCGCCCGAAAGCGTATCGCTTGATTGTCCAAGTTTAATATACCCCAGCCCAACATCTGAAAGCGGTTTTAACCTGGCAGTAATATCCTTCTGTTCCTGGAAAAACAGCAGGGCTTCATCTACACTCATTTCCAGCACATCATAAATATTTTTTCCCCTGTACATTACTTCAAGCACTTCCTCTTTAAACCGTTTACCACGACATACCTCGCAGGTGAGGTGCACATCGGCCAGGAACTGCATCTCCACCACCTGCTCGCCTTCTCCCTTGCAGGCATCACAGCGTCCTCCCTCCACATTGAAAGAAAAATGCTTTGGCTGAAACCCGTTCACTTTACTCAGCGGCTGTTTGGCATATAATTCCCGGATCTCATCGTAGGCTTTAATGTAGGTTACCGGGTTGCTGCGTGAAGACTTTCCTATAGGGTTCTGATCTACCAGCTCTACCTGGGTAATATCATCCACATTGCCGGTAATTGCACTGTGCATACCTACTTTTTCTATATACTCCCCCTTAAGCTTCTTTAATGCAGGATATACAATTTGCTTGACCAGGGTCGTTTTTCCGCTACCGCTCACACCGCTTATTACACATAATACATGTAACGGGAATGTTACCGTTATGTTTTTCAGGTTATGCTGGCGGGCGCCCTCCACCGTTATAAACCGTTTCCAGGGATGGAGCATCGCGGGTGACTCAATTTTTAATTCACCTTTAAGGTACCTGCCGGTAAGACTTTTTTTATTACCGGTAATAGCTGCATAATTGCCTTCCGCAATTACCTCACCCCCTAAATGGCTGGCTAAAGGTCCCATATCAATTATGTGATCCGCCTCACGCATCATCAGCTCATCATGTTCTACCACCACCACGGTATTGCCCAAATCTCTCAGTTCTTTTAATACATTTATCAGCCTTGCTGTATCTCTCGGATGTAAACCGATAGAAGGCTCGTCAAGGATATATAAAGAGTTGGTAAGGTTACTGCCCAGGCTCCTGGTTAATTGTATGCGCTGACTTTCGCCACCACTGATGCTGTTGGCCAAACGGTTCAACGTGAGATAGCCCAGGCCTACGTCAAGTAATACCTGCAATCGCTGCCTGATCTCAATAAGCACCCGCTTTGCTACCTGCTTATCGTATTCCGTAAGCCGGAGCTGGTCGAACCATTGCTTCAGATCTTTTACCTGTAGCTCGCACAGTTCCCCAATATGCTTTCCGTTCACCTTTACATATAAGGCTTCTTTACGCAGCCGGTAACCTTTACATTCCGGGCAGGTTGTTCTTCCCCTGTATCTTGACAACAACACCCGGTACTGCACCTTATATAAGTTTTGCTCTATCTCTTTAAAAAAGTCGTCAATACCCCTGGCATAAGTATTGCCACTCCACAATTCCTTATACTGCTGAGCGGAAAGATCAACAACAGGCTTATGTACAGGAAAATTAAAATGTTTTGCAGCACGTATAAACTGATCTTTCCAACGACTGAGCTTTTCACCCTTCCACGGTGCTACAGCACCCTCATATACGCTTAGCCGCGGATCGGGTATTACCAGGTTTTCATCTATACCCAGCACCTGTGAAAACCCTTCACAAACGGGGCAGGCGCCCAACGGGTTATTGAATGAAAAAAGATTGGGAACGGGCTCTTCAAATGTAATTCCATCTTTTTCGAACCGGCTGGAAAAATGCAGGTGTTTTTTACCATTGATCTCAAGCATCATCTCACCTTCTCCTTCAAAAAAAGCAGTGCCGGCAGAATCGGATAAACGATGCCGGTCGTCTTCATCAAAAGATTTTACAACAATCCGGTCAACTAAAATATAAATATGATTTGCTGATGATTTGCCGATGAATTTCTTCTTCAGCTCCGTATCCTTATATTCAAGCACCTCTTCTATCCGCAACATTTCACCTTCCGGGGCATCCCGTGAAAAGTATACCCTGGAAAATCCTTTCTGTAACAGGATATTTAATTCTTCCCTGATATCTCTTTTTCCCTGCAACCTGAAAGGAGCTAAAATTAAAACCCTGTCACCTTCCCTGCTCTTTTCAATCGCTTCCACTACATCCTTTACATCGTCCTTTCTTACTTCCTCACCGCTTACCGGCGAAATGGTTTTACCGACACGTGCAAACAGCAGGCGCAGGTAATCATAAATTTCCGTCATGCTGCCTACGGTAGACCGTGGCGTACGGGTAATTACTTTCTGACCAATAGCTATAGCCGGACAAAGCCCCCTGATATAATCCACATCCGGCTTATTCATCCGGTTGAGGAACTGGCGCGCATACGCGCTGAGGCTTTCCGCATAACGGCGCTGACCTTCTGCATACAAGGTATCAATAGTGAGAGAAGATTTACCCGATCCCGAAACCCCCGTTACCACAACCAGTTTATCCCGGGGAATTTCAACCGTTATATTCTTTAAGTTATGTACCCTTGCTCCTTTAATTAAGATATTATTATTACGGCGCAATGCCGGTACCCTGTTCTTTTTTCCTGCTGTAACTGTCATAAAACGAGCTCAAAATTAATACTAAATTGTTTAGCCTGCACACAGGCTTCCTAAATAAACTGCATTTAATAAATGGTATTATTGCCGGAGCAGTCCGAAATTTATTATTTTGTCGTTTATCGAAGATTTTCAAATGTTAACCGAAAATAATTTAACTAAAGTTTGGTTATTTGAAAAAAAGCAATACTTTAGCAGTCCCAATATCGTACGAAAGAAACTAGAACTTAAATCATTACCGCCTATTTGGTATTAACTTCTACTTCTCTTGTTATGCTATTGGGGATATCAAAATCCCAACCATTAAAAACCGTAGAAGTTTATGAAATCCCTAACCAATTTGCCTGACCAGCAATTGATCCACCTTTTTATGAGTGGAGACGCGTCCGCGCTTGAAATCCTGATTGTCCGTCACAAGGACAAAATTTACACTTCCATTTTTCTTCTGGTAAAAGACAAGTATCTGGCTGAAGACATTTTCCAGGATGTTTTTATCCGGGTTATTGACACCATCCGTAGTGGACGTTACACCGAAGAAGGTAAATTCCTGCCCTGGGCCATGCGTATTGCTCATAACCTTTGTGTTGATCATTTCCGCAAGGTTAAGCGTACTCCCGCTATTAAAACGGGGGATGACCGCGACATTTTTGAAGTACTTAATTTTTCCGAGGATGGTGTTGACCGCCGCATGATGCAGCGCCAGAGCCATGGCCGTATCCGGGAAATGCTTGACCGGCTTCCCGAAGACCAGCGTGAAGTGATTATTTTAAGACACTATGCAGAATTAAGTTTCAAAGAAATTGCCACACTAACCGATTGTAGTATCAATACTGCTTTAGGCCGTATGCGGTATGGTTTAATTAACCTGCGTAAAATGATGCAGGAAAAACAAATCGCCTTATAACTATAACACATCTACTCAAAAGGAAAGGGGCTGTATAATATGTATACAACCCCTTTTTTCCTGACCCTTTATCCCTAAAATAAGTTTAATGCATTAACTTAACTCCCTATACTAACCTTAAACGGGACCTCTGACGGCGGCAAACATTCCTTATCATCACAAACCATAAATTCCACCGTTCCGGCCAGATGGGTTTTAATCTTCTTTTTCAGTTTTATCAATTGAACAAACTCAACTTTATTTTCATAATAATTTACGTCCCCGCCCCATACTTCTTCATGCTTTTTTACCATCTTACCTATTTCCTTAACTTTTCCATCAATGTTAATAAGCGGGTTACGCGTAAACGTAAATGAAGTAGCTACCGGTCCTTCAACGCCAACATTTTGCGCATAAATATGGTATTTACCCCTGATGTCGGCGGTAAACCTGATCTCATAGGTGTTGTCTGATATTTTTTTAGACCCAAACTCCCAGTTCACCATTTTAGCAGATCCGCCCTGTGCGGCTACTACATTCACAGAGAATAAGACAACGATAAACAGTATAATTTTTTGCATCATAGCATATCTTTTTAAACGCCTACCCACTACAAATCTCATAAATAAAGACTTAAAGATTTGCCAAAAATCAAACCGCCAGAATTTCACGCTCCGTTAACAGCAGGTCCCGGAGTATTTTTCTTCCATCAGTATTACCCAATGCCGTATTACAGGCTCTTTCCGGATGCGGCATCATTCCAAAAACATTCCGGGTGGCATTGGTAATGCCGGCTATATTGCGCAGGCTGCCATTGGGATTGGCATCTGCAGTCAGTTCACCCGACTCATTACAATACCGGTAAATAACCTGGTTATTGCTTTCCAGCATATCCAGTGTTTTTTCATCAGCATAATACCTTCCTTCTCCATGCGCTAACGGAATTTTAACCGGAATACCATCTTCACCTTTTATATAAATATTCTTACACACGAATTTCATATTCTCATTGCGCAATAAGACACCCGGCAGCAAACCGGCTTCACACAGGATCTGAAACCCGTTACAAATCCCTAATACTTTACCACCCTTTTGTGCAAAAGCAATTACACTCTGCATCATGGGACTGAAGCGGGCAATAGCGCCGCAACGTAAATAATCCCCGTAAGAGAACCCTCCCGGTAAAACAATACAGTCCTGTACATCAAATGCCGACAGATCCTTATCCTTATGCCAAAGCTCAGTTACTTCATAACCAAGATCTTCTTTCAGCGCATACACCATGTCACTGTCACAATTGGAACCGGGAAATACAACTACACCGAATTTCATAATGAATAATTATAGATGCAAAGGTACGCTTATGCAGGTAATCCGGCAAAGCCGTTACTCTTTAACAGGTCCCCTATAGTTTAAAAACAGGTTAAGCCTGAAAACAGTATTCAGGCTTAACCATTTAAATCAGGGGTGAAAGGGCAATTAATTTATAAAGTGAGATCCCAGCCCTCCCGGTATTCTCTTTTCACAAACTGATTCGCCAGATCGTAGTTGGTCACTTTCATATTGGCGGCATCCCATAACAGCTTTTTACGCCCGTTATATTTGTCAACGGTGCGCCTGCCTGAGGGATTATCCCTGAGCATCCAGCTCCGGATAGCTACGTTACCGATCAATATGCTCTCGGTAAACGGACCGGCGTATTCAAAAGGCGAACTGGTTTGTGCGTTACCATAACCGGCAATACAGGCATTTACCCACTGCAGGTAGTGATCCTCATTGGGTACCCTGGCAATCGTTTCCGGGATATTAAGCAACGCATTTTCTTTATTCGGGAGCAGCCGTGGATTAGCTCCATAGCAATCGCACAACAATTTTCCTTTACTGCCAATAAACAACACGCCTCCGTCAGAATTGCCGAAAGGTTCGCCGGGAAGCAATTCTTCTGCTACTTCAGGCATAACTCCTCCATCGTACCAGCTTACTTTGATGTCACCTTTCCCGTCTTTGCGTGGATAGTTTAAATGAATATTGGTAGAAAAAGGAGTCCAGTCGGGATTATGGTCATTTTCTTTTAAGATAAACGTCCATGTGCCTGCTACACTACATTCTACGGAAGTAGGATAATCAATAGGAAGAATCCGGAATACCGGGTCTAAGATATGACAGGCCATATCGCCCAATGCACCCGTACCATAAGGCCACCAGCCTCTCCAATTCCAGGGAAGATAGTTGGGCTTATAATCTACTTTGGGAGCTGTACCGAGCCACAGATCAAAGTCTAACTCCTTGGGAACTTTATAATTACCCGGATCAGGTATAGCCTGCGGCCATACAGGACGGTTAGTCCAGGCCTGTACTTTATCTACATGACCAATAATGCCGGTATCATATATTTCTTTCATTCTCCGTACACCATCTCCCGAACCACCCTGGTTACCCATTTGGGTAATCACTTTATATTTTTTTGCGGCCTGGGCCAGGATACGCGCTTCGTAGATATCATGGGTAAGCGGCTTTTGGGTATATACGTGCTTCCCGAGGTGCATTGCGGCCAGTGTAGCCACTGCATGGGTATGATCGGGAGTGGAGATAGAACAGGCATCAACAGTGTTCTTTTCCTTATTCAGCATTTCCCGGAAGTCCTTATAATACTTGGCTTTAGGAAATCTTTGCCTGGATTCTACCGCCTGGCGGTCATCCACATCTACCAGGGCAACAATATTCACATTAGGACTGGCAGCAAAGGAAGCAAGGTCGCTTTTCCCTTTACCACCCACTCCTATACCGGCTATATTCAGCTTATCGCTTGGCGCTATATGACCTTTTCCCAATACATGACGGGGAACAATGAAAAAACCTGCTGCGGCCATAGAGCTGTTCCTGATAAATTTCCTCCTGGAAGGATTAGCTAAAAGCTTACGTTTTACACTCATAATATAATTTTAAGGGGTTTAGAAATTAAAGATTACGGGGTACACCGCATATTGTTCTACTCGGAGAGTATATAAAAGCGATATAATACTCAAGGTACATCAACTATCCTTAATCAAAACAATTCTTCTACACTTATCCGCCGGATACGCTTACCCAGATATTCAATGCCAGGATAAAAGCAACCATCACCCAGTGCAGCGTAACAGGCAACCACTTTTTAGGTGCGTAAAAAAAAGTATAGCCATGAAAAGCAGCAAAAGGAAGGGCACACAAAATCCAATAGGCAAACGTGGATGAAAAATTCACAAACGGGATCAGTAAGGCTATGAGCAGATAGAAAAGCATCAGGCTCCACGTTTTGCGTACCTGTATCAGCATACGCAATATATTGCTTTGTATATAAAACCCGCTGATCAGGAAAGGAACCATAAGCAGTATGATCGCTACCCAGGCCCATACATCCTGCAGAAAAGCCGGGAAGCTAACTGAAACAGACGGAAGATAGGTAAGCGGATTCCAGGTATCATTCAAAAAGAGGAAAGCAAATAAAAAATAATAGGGAGTCAGGAGTCCGAGCAGGGCCACGAGCCATTCACCCAGGTGAAAGGGTCGTAAGGTAATTAACGCAAAAAATACAAGCAGTGAAAAACCGATAGCCGGAAAGTACAGGAAAGACGCCAGCCCTACCACTAATCCCGCGTTAAATACCTGGGTTTTGGGACGGGGGTGATTAAATAACCTGCTTAGCATAGCCCATATCCAAACCAGTAAACTGTTAATAATTACGGCAGAGGATAACTGCCACCATTCCGGGAAAAGAGAAGTAATAAGCAAATAGGCCATTGCAGGCAAATAGTTGGGCTTGGGAAGCAGCTTTTCATTGTTAACCAGGTTGTTAAAAATAACAGCCTGCGTCAGGGTAAGTACCAGCACAATTAAAGGATAAATAACCGGTACCACCTGCCCGGCAGGCGAAAGAAAACTTAATAATTTAAAATATAGAAACCCGTCTGTCGGCTGCGGCTGCGGGATATGGGGATAAACGAAGGAATGCCATTTCAGCACAAACGAATAAACCAGCAATAGAATAATATTAACCGGGCTGTTGGTCTTAAAAAAGCCTGTCACAGGAATATATTTTAAAAATCAATTTTTGCAAAGCAAATATAATTCCTGTACATACACGGTAACACCACCTGCCTGGCACCCACCTGCTTACCATACTTGGGCATAAACTCATATTCCTTATCCAGGTTTTTAAGCGTAGGGGCACGCTTCAAAGCGCCATCAGGCGTTACGCTTTGCTCGGACAAAAGCCGTACCCGGCGTTCCAGCTGGTTATATAAAAAGCTGATTTCACTGCCGGTATTATACACCATATACGATAACGCATCGGAAGAGTTATCATCAAACTGACTTTTATGTATGACATTGCTCCATTCCATACTGGCATTGGAATCGAATGAGAACAGGGCAATATTTTCGCTATAGTATCGCGTACTGGATCCGTAATTCCACCGGTTCCAGGGGTTTCCGTACATACCATAGGGGCTCCAGTATCCATAATACGATGAATAAGGATACATGCTATAAGGACTATACAGGTAGTCATAGCGGTTCCAGTTGTTACCGCGGGAAGAGGTGAAGAACAGCTCTGCAGCAATTAAAAATCCTCCGTCCTTTTTAGGCAAAACCTGCTTTATAAAATAATCATTAAATGCGGTTTTAGCCGCAGTATTGTCAGATTTTGCATCTTCTTTTAACTCATCGCTGAATATATTATAATTCTCCGCTTTTACCTGGTCCCGGACCTTATCCCATATTGCTATGTAAATGCCCTCCACATTGCCCTTGCGTTGCTTATAATACAGCGAGCTGATCAGGTAGTTTTTGTTAATATTATCTACCTTGATTTTAACCTCGTCCAGAAAATTATTGTTAAGCGGTATATTGTGGGTATGAAATGTATCCGACATGGCCGGCTTAACCATCAGATCCATTTGCGAAATATTATCGCGGCTTCCATTTCTGCTGCAGCGGGTAAACACAAAATCGCCCTCATTGTCTAATACAAAATCGCTGAACACGGCATCTTTCCTTTGCATGGTTACCGGCAGCCGGCTTTTCTTTATGAACTCCATTTTATCATTGTAAAGCAGCGTGGTAAAGAAATAGTTTCTATCATTTCGCTTATTGATTTTGAAAATCATGATATGCTGCTTGTCTTCACTGTTGATGGTGGAATAAATTTTATTATCGCTTGAACCGCCGATCTGTGTTGTATCAATTTCTACCGGTCCAATCAGCTTTTTCCCGTCAGCATCCATTTTTACCACATTGCAATACACGATATTCTTTTTTTCATATTGATATATCATATAAAAAAAATCGGGATAGGAAACAAAATCAACATTAATAAGCTTGCCCGGTAAAAAATCGAGATCTATTTTATCCTTCAGCTTCATCTCGTTGTCAAAAACAGAGAGGTCATTTTTTGACTTGTAATTTTTATAGATTATAATGTTACTGCTTACCTTGCCGATGATCTCAAAGTTTACCTGGCGGTAATCATCCCGGCCGGGATCGGAATAATAAATGCGCTGAGCCAGGGCCCAAACGGGCAGCAACAGCAGTATAAAAGCAAACACTATTATTTTATTACGCCCCATTTGATATCGGTTTTATTCTTAAATATACGTATCCGGCTGCAAATTAGATGGTTTTTGGCGTTTGCATACTTCCTGTTCCTTTTTTTAACCAAACATATTAAAATACCGTTTCCTTTAAATACAGGGTTACCCTGATAAAGCCGCGTTAAA
This sequence comes from Chitinophagaceae bacterium, assembly GCA_023957155.1. Taxonomy (GTDB): domain Bacteria; phylum Bacteroidota; class Bacteroidia; order Chitinophagales; family Chitinophagaceae; genus Agriterribacter. The sequence continues at coordinate 277,339 of JAMLHK010000004.1, forward strand.
CTTTCTATTTGTGATTGTAATTTAGCCTATACCTTTGCCGTTTGTTCCGAAAATTACAATTCACTAACCGTTATTTAGGTGGGTAAACATATTAATAAAGTAACGGCCTCAGGCCTGATCATTGCCCTGGGAATCATTTATGGTGACATCGGGACTTCTCCTTTATATGTATATAATGCCATTATAAGCGGCAGGGCCATTACCGAAGACCTGATCATAGGCAGTCTTTCCTGTATTATCTGGACCATTACGCTGCAAACCACCCTCAAATATGTAATCCTGGTATTGCGGGCAGACAATAAGGGAGAGGGAGGCATTTTTGCCCTTTATGCCCTGGTGCGCCGGAGAAAAAAATGGCTGGTGTTACCGGCTATGATTGGCGGAGCCGCCCTGCTGGCAGACGGGATGATCACACCCCCCATTACGATCACTTCTGCCATTGAAGGTTTGCAAAAAGTTCCTGCTTTTCATAACCTCAGCCAGTACATTATTTACATTGTTCTATTTATCTTATCGGCTTTCTTTTTTCTGCAGCAATTCGGCACGGCATCCATCGGTAAGTTTTTCGGGCCGGTTATGGGGTTATGGTTCACTATGCTGGCTGTGTTCGGGCTATGGCATGTTTTTGATGATCTCTCTATCTTCAGGGCTTTTAACCCCTGGTACGCCGTTAAGCTGCTGAGCGTAAATCCGGGGGCCTTGTGGATCTTAGGCGCCGTTTTTTTATGTACCACCGGTGCAGAAGCGTTATACAGCGACCTGGGTCATTGCGGAAGAGAAAACATACGCATATCCTGGATCTTTGTTAAAAGCTGTCTTGTACTCAACTATCTCGGGCAGGGCGCCAGCTTATTAAAAAACCATTCCGATGTTCCCGCCGCTATACATTCTTCCATCAACCCGTTTTTTGATTTGATGCCCGGCTGGTTTATCATTCCCGGCGTTATCATCGCAACTGCTGCTGCCGTTATAGCCAGCCAGGCCATGATATCCGGCTCGTTTACGCTCATCGGAGAGGCCATACGCCTTAATTTGTGGCCCAGGTTAAAAATCAGGTACCCCTCCGAAGAAAAAGGACAATTGTTTATTCCGGGGATCAACTTAATGATGTTTGCAGGCTGCGCAGGGGTAGTGCTGTATTTTCAAACCTCTTCGCGTATGGAAGCGGCATACGGTCTGGCTATTATCATTACCATGCTAATGACCACTATATTATTTGCGAATTACCTGGTAAACCACCGGGTAAAGCCGGTATGGATATGGCTGTTTTTGATAGGTTATGTTGCGCTTGAAGGAGGGTATTTATTTGCGTTACTACAAAAATTTACACACGGCGGTTATATTACGGTAGTAATCGGCGGACTCATGTTCCTGATCATGTATATCTGGTTCAGAAGCCGGAAAATTAAGAACCGGTATGTGGAATTTGTCCGCCTGGAAGATTATATACCCCTGTTGCAGGAACTCAGTAACGATACCTCCGTTACCAAATATGCCACCCACCTGGTATACCTTACCAGCGCCAACAATCCGAAAGAAATTGAGCATAAGATCATCTATTCCATCTTAAACAGGAAACCCAAACGGGCCGATATTTACTGGTTTGTTCATGTAGATACGTTAGACAATCCCTATACCTGCGAATACGAAGTACAGACCATCATTCCCAATGAAGTAATCCGTATAGAATTTCGCCTGGGCTTCCGCGTAGAACCCCGTATTAACCTGATGTTCAGAAAAGTAGTGGAGGATATGGTAGCCAACAAAGAAGTAAATATCACCAGCCGGTATGAAAGCCTGCAACGCAATAATGTGGTAGGCGACTTTCAATTTATCGTGATGGAGAAATTCCTGAGCAATGATAATGAGCTCCCGTTCTGGGAAAAGCTGATCATGAAAGGATATTTCTGGACAAAACAGATCAGCCTGTCGGAAGAACGGGGATTTGGACTGGATGCCAGTAATGTTACCGTAGAAAAATTTCCGCTCATCGTTGCCCCCCTGACTAACCTGAATTTAACAAGGATACACGGCGACTGAGCTGCTGAACCATATTCAGTACCGGTACCTCACAGCCTTTCACCAGGACTATCTGCGCAGATTTCCTTTCTTGTTTGTAGCTGTGCATGTGTGCCTCGTCCATAACTTCAAAAACTAAGCTTACTATTAACGGAAATATATCGGGGCGACCATTTCGGGCAGCTCAAAGCTTCGTAAATTCTACCCGCTGGTTATTGGCCCTGCCTTCGGGTGTGGCATTGTCGGCTATGGGTTGGGTTTCACCGTAACCTTTGGCAGTTAAGCGGCCCGCATCAATACCCAGGCTGGTCAGTTGTGTGCGAACAGCCTCCGCCCTTTGTTCGCTCAATTTCTGGTTGGCTGCTGTGGCGGCAGCTCCTGTGCCTGTTTTGCTGGCATGGCCACCTATTTCAAATTGCAGCTCCGGGTTATCGTTCAATATTTTTACGATCATGTTGAGCGTACCCATACTTTCGGGCTTGATAACAGCCTTTCCAAAATCAAAGGTGATGCCGTGTGTTACTATTTTGGAATCCGTAAACTTTTTACCTATTGTTTTTGCCTTTGAACCTTTGGCAGCCCGGACATTGGAAAAAATAACAAGTGCATCCTTCAGGTTTGTCTGTCCGGTATAGGCCCTTCCGCCGATACCAAATTCCAGAGGCTCGATGCCCAGATCGGGAATGGTTAAAACACGGTACTGGTCTATATAACATTTCAACTGCCCGTTTTTGTAGCTCAGTGCGGCGTGATGCCATTTACCGGGAAAGCTTTCTTTATTATCTGCCGGGTGCTTGGCGCTAAATTGTTTGCTCTGGGGAAGATTACCTGCTTCTATACCGCCATCATGGCGAAAATGAATATAGGCGTTCAGCTTTTGTCCATCCGCTCTTACATACTTAAAAATAACAATAAGGGTATTGCTGATATAGCCCGTATTAAGGGGATGATAATCAAATTCAAGGGTAAACTCTTTTTCTAAGTAATCTGCTGTTTTCATTCTTGGGTACACTTCTGCATAGTTTCCCTCGGTGAGTGAAAAGGCCAACAGCCCATCCACAGTATTTAAAACACCCTGCCCCTGCCCTAATTTCCAGTGCGAAGGAAATTCGCCATCTTCATTATCCAGGAAATGGTCTGCAAATAAAATGGTATCCCCCGCTATGAAATCGTAGTTCTGATAGGCTTTGTACGTTGGCTTGGCCTGCGGAGAAGGGGAGATGGTATTATTTTCTTCGTCCGTGTCGGGTGCCTCTGCTTTTTCATCTGTCTTTTTCTCTTTCTCCCCTTTTACAGCACTGCCTACTTTATTTATGCCTTTATCAACAGTGCTTTCCGTTTTGTCTAATTCCTTATCAATGGCTTCATCTGTTTTCCTGTCAATACGTTGGTTTACTTTTTCCTTTACCTTGTTTTTGACTTTATTGAGAATTTGTCCATGTGCCAATGTACATGTAAGAACAACAACTACCAGGGTGATTATTTTTTTCATGATGATTTCTTTTATACTTTATTAAACAATCTTCTTTTTTAAAAACCGGGGGACAAACGATTATCAATTCACCATATCTACAAATTTGTCAATATTCTCTTCTATCACTTTTTTCATAGCTTTGATGGAATGGTTTTCATCATCGCTTACCCTTAACCAGATAGATATAAATTGAGGCGCCGATTTAGGCAGCTTCCTGTTATAATAAGCCGGGTTGGGTTGTACAGGCACAATAAATTCCTCTTTGTCGGTTAGCTCTGTAAAAACAAATCGTGAAAACCCGTCATTAAAATGGCTTTTTATAATGCTCCATTCATTCAGCCAGTCTTCATCTTTGGTTAAGTCTTTCTGATAAGCCGCCAGCGTTTTTTCCAATATTGCGATATTCTTGTTGTGCTGGTTGAGGTAGTACTCCCACTGACCGGCTTGTTTATGTACAGCCTGCAACTCCTTATTGTCCCTGTGCTTTATCGCAGCGGCTATATAGGCTTGCTGTACGGCTACCTGTTTCAATAAAAATTCTTTACGGGTAACGTATTGAAAAGGCAATTGGTTTCCCTTGCGGGTGATCCACCAGTAATAATCGCTGGTATATCTTAAATCAGGGCCGCCAAAGGCATGCCAGCCATTTGATAAATCGGGCAGGCTGTTGTTGACGATGAGGTCCCTGCCCAGGGTGTTGTAACCATTGTAAGCGTCGCTGTTTACCTCCCCGTTGCGGTCATAGACGGCGACGCTATCATAGTAATGACCGATATGCGGGCCATTATTAATGCCAATGATTAACGTGGCATTGGAGTGGTCGTTTTTCACGACCTTGCCGCTTTTGCAGTAGTTGGGAAAATTCATCAGCAGGTAATAATAAGGATGGCCGTAGCGGTTGGGGTGCTGGGGGTCTGTTTCAGAATTTTTATCATAGTTGGCGCCATGGCTGGCCGTTACGCCCACAGGTTCATAATTTTCCTTGAAAACCTGGTGAATGGAAGCAATCAGTTTTCTTTCGGCAGCGAGTTCTGCTGCGCTAAGCCCGCCCGTATTCACATCAGCCCTTGTTATCCATGTTCCGGGAATAGTCTTGATTTTTACGGGGTCGCAATCTGCCTGTGCCGATACAAGGATACTATTAAACAGCAGCAGGAATGGGAGGAATAATACTTTCATTTGTCTGCCAAAATGCTTTTAAAATATTCAATATTATCATCCACCACTTTGCGTATATTCTCTCCGATAAAGCCATCGGTTCTGCCTACGTTTATCACTATAAACTGCGGCGCCGATTTTGGCAGTTTGCGATTGTAATAATCGGGGTTGGGCATAATGGGCACAGCCCTCATGTATGGATCGTCCACCGTAGTAAAAACATACCGGTACACACCGGATACAGTTTCCTGTTTCACCACCGCCATTTCATTGAGCCAGGCTTCATCTTTTTGCAGATCCTGCCGGTAGGCTTTCAGGGGATCTTCGTACATGGATAAGCTACTTTTCTGACCTTCCAGCATTTTTTCTTTGTATTCCGGAAACCTTTCCAAATCTTCCTTCCACTCCCTGGAGGAATAACGTTTATTTAGCTCTTTCAGGTTTGCTTCGCAGATAGCTACCTGTTTTTCCAAAAACTCCTTACGGCTCACATAGCGGTAGGGCATTTTGCCTTCGTGGGTAATCCAGACATAATAATCGTTTCCGCTTTCGAAGCTGTGGTATCCGTTGGAAAGATCGGGTAGTTTTCTGTTCTTACATTCTTTCCGAGAGAGCGAATAAAAACCACAGGAGCTGGCAGTTTCCGAATTCACTTTGCCGTATTCATCGTAAATCGGCATCTCGCTGAGCATGATCCCTGATAACCGGCCAGGGTTTATATGTACAGACGAACTTACCCCCTCACTGTTCTTCGTCCTTTTGCCATTGATACATAGAAACCTGAAATTGCTTATGGTATAAATATACCAGTTGCCATAAGGGCTACCCGGGGTAATATTATGGGTAAGGTAGTTATAGACATCTACACCCACGGGTTTGTATTCCTGCTGAAACATTTTCCCTATTTTGTTGAATACGCTCTTAGCGCCGGCAGCATCTGCTGCTGATGGCCTGGGCGAACCTACCTCATCGCCAGGCTGGGGCAGCCATTTGCCCGGCACGGTTTTCAATTGTTCGCTGTCGCATCCTGCCTGACCGGCAGGCAGGTCCTGTGCGGATGCGGCTACACCATACAGGCATAAAAAGAGAATGAATAATTTTTTCATCATATTATTTTTTACTCCCTGTTTACCAAAAGACCTTTAAAAAAATCAATATTTTCTTCCACCAGCTTGCGTACATTTTTAGAAATAAACTGGTTGGCTTCTCTTACGTCAATCCTTATAAACTGGGGCGTCCATTTGGGCAGGCTTCGGTTGTAATAACCGGGGTTGGGCATAATGGGCACAGACATATATACATCGTCCAAAGTGGTAAAATTGTACCGCATATAATTATTTTTGGGGTTGGCGTCGGGTGCCCTTAAATAATTTACAATCGCTATTTCATTGAGCCAGGCCGTATCTTTTTTTAAATCCTTGCGGTATGCCTGCAAGGGCAATTCATGTATAGCTAAAATCTGCTTCATGCTATTCAGCATATCTTCCCGTGATTGCGGATTGTTTTCCAACATTTCTTTCCAACCTTTGGAAGAATAATATTTATTTTTTTCTTTTAGCTCCGCCTCACAGATGGCCACCTGTTTTTCCAGAAATTCTTTACGGCTCACATAGCGGAACGGCTGCCTGCCTTCATGGCCAATCCATACCGTAAAACTATTCGTTTGTTCCACAATATGATATCCTTTTGAGAAGTCGGGCAGCTTTCCGCCGGCACAATCAGTAGCGCTTAAGCAGTAAAATCCGGGGCCGCTTTTTATTTTTCCATATTCATCGTAAATGGGTATTTCGCTAAAGTCCCTGTCGTATATACCCCCGGGGTTGATATGCACAAATGAGCCCACGCCTTCAGCGCTGGTTTCCTTCCTGCCTTTTACACACACCAACAGAAAATTGCGTATCGTATAAGTAGCGTTGTTACCGTAATTGTTTTTATCAGCATCATCATCCTTCAGGTAGTGATGATGATGGTAAGCGTCCATACCTACGGGCTTGTATTTTTCCTGAAACATTTGTTGTATCCGGTTCAATACTTTCTTAGCCCCGGCAATCTCTGCTGCTGACAGTTTGCCGGTAACAGAATATCCCGGTTGGGGGAGCCATTTGCCCGGCAGGGTTTTCAATGCCTCCCGGTCGCAATCCTGTGCGGAAACTGTTGCACTGTACAGGCATAAAAGGAAAATGAATAATTTTTTCATAGCAAATATTTTTTAGCTACCAGGGCACTTAACTATTTACCACCCAAAAAGCTGCTTACCGGCGATTTGACCGACGGGCCGGACGAGTTGAAGCCACTGCTCATACTTACTTCTACGCTGCCTAATCCCACACCGGCGCTTCCGATAGGACCACCAATGCCGGCGCCTGCAGAACCCCTGGCGGTCATATCGCTTATATGGCCTGTACGATCTATGGTGACAGATCCCCCCACAGAAGCGCCTACCTTACCTTTAATTACAGTTTTCCCGATATCAAATGATTTACCTGCGCCTACATCTACCGATATGGTATGACTGGAAATTTCCCCGGTGACAGGATCCTGGGTAACGCCGTAACCTGTGCTTACGGGACCATAATTCACCTCCATCTTCATACCCTTGCAATCAAATTTTCCTTTAAAAACCTTTACATCCATACCCCAGCTTACATTGCAATGATCGGCTTCCCATTGTTGCATTTTCCCGGTAATTTGTGGAAACCGTTCCGGATCTTGCTTGCAGGGCTGGCGTAGTTCATACACATCAGGGTACACCTTCCGTAAACTGTAAATACCTGCTAAATAGGAGGCATAAGCCTGATAGGCGGAAGCTGTTGGATCGGCCGGGTAGCTTTCTATAAGGCGCCAGAAAATTTCTTCCTGCAATTCCTGGTTCAGCAGGTCTTCCATATTTTGTATATAGAGATTACCAATGGCTGCCCGTCCGGCGAGCAATTGTATTTGGTAGTCCCAGCTCAGCGCACAAGCCCGGTCAAGCAATTCTGTTCTCTTCAATTCTTCCTCACCGTTTTCGCCGCCTTCGAGCTTGTTTGCCTCTTCGTGCAGCTTATTTATTGACTTTTGTATTCCCGCAAGAGATTCCTGAAGTTCTCTGTTACTTTTCGTCCATTTTTCGTCTTCCCGGCGCTTCCGGGCTTCAAAAGAAGTACTGTAATCTGATCCCCCTCTAAAAATTATGGATTGGAGCTTCAGCGGGTGGTTGTATTTGAAGTGATGCCTGAGCAATGCGCCCTGGTCTCCCGGCGTTTTCATCATATTGGCGAGATCGAGGTTTTGGGCCTGAATCAACTTGATTTTTTGCTGCTCGGATTCTTCGGTTAGTTTAGCGGCAGTAGCCGAGGCTTCACCTGAGGTGTGATCCATGTCCTGGAAAAAGGTTTCTATTTCATCGTAAGCAGCAATTACCTGCTCATAAGAACCCGGCACGGCAGGCGCCCGGAAGCGTTTGGTAATTGCATGGTCTTTCTTATAGTATGGCTTATACTTGGTCCTGATTATTTCTCCCAGGCCGTTTCCGGAAAGACCCTCATTGGGGAGTAAACTAAGTACATCTCCTGTGACGCCTCCGTTTTCGATGGTTTGTTTGACGTAGTCAACGCATTTGGCTGTATTGCCCTGGTGTTTGGCCACTACGGCAAGTGAATAGGAAGCTTGGGTCTGGGCAGAGTCTTTTTTGAGCGCATCTTTTAAAAACTTGTCGGCCTTGTCCAAATGGCCTAAGCTAAGCCATGCCTGCCCTAGATTGTTGAGCAGCGTAGGCGGGGTTTGTGGAAATTGTTTTTGCACATACTGCAATATCGGTAATGACTTGTGGGCATAGCCGCTCATGGTCATAAATGCCCCGAGATTATTGAGCGAAGCATAATCCTCCGTGTCTGTGAGACAGGCGTTGAGCAGCAGGTACAGGGCTTTGTCCATTTCCCTGTTGATCAGGTACGCCATGGCGATCTCGCCGGTTTCTTTCCCTTTGTTGAGGTGTTTCGTTATTTCGGTTTTATGGTCGGGCTTAATAGCGGCATTGGTACTCTGCATCAGGGGTTGCAGGTAGGCTTTGAGCTGCTCTTTGCTTGCCGGTGTAGATGGGATGGGCAGGCCGGAGGGTTTAGCAGGGATTTTTTGGATATCTGCGGCAGCCTCAGCGTTTATGTCAACACCCATTTTGTCTGCTTCCCGCGTTGTTGTTTCCACCTGTTTCAGCAGGTCAAACATGCCCGTTTCCTCCACCATTTTCCTTTCTTCGGGGCTCATGGATTCCATCTGTTTTTGCAGTTCTTTCATCGTTTCTTCCATGGATTGCTCCTTTTTTGGGGGCTGTTTTTTGACAGGGGATTTTTGCGCCTGTGCAAAGGCGATACATACCAGGAAGCATACAAGCAATATTGCCGTTGATAACCTGAATTGTCTTTTCATCCGTATATTTTTTATTTTGATTATTTTCAACAAACAAATTTTAAGCATTCGATACAGCTTTCCTATCCTTAAAAAGGAGGATTTTTTCAGGATAAAAAATCATTAAAAAAGAGGAGGGTACGGAAAGCAGATTGTATGTTCATTTGTATTATAAACAGATCACACATTGAATTATATGCGAAAACTGGCTATCCTCCTGCTGATATGTGCCTGGTATAGAGAAGCCGGGGCGCAGGCTCCTATGAACAAGGATAGCCTGCTGCGCCTGCTGCCTGACACCAGAGAAGATACGTCGAAAGTGTGGTTGCTGATCAATATCGGAAATCAATACGAATGGGACGACCCCGAAACCGCCGCTAAATATTACCTGGATGCCGGAGAATTAAGCGAAAAGCTGGAATACAAACAGGGAACCATAAAGTTCATCGCCAATTACTCCTACCTGCTCAATCTAAGAGGACAGTTCGACAGTTCGATGCTCCTGAACAGGCAGTCGGTTAAGCTGGCTGATGAGCTGGGCGATAAATCCCAGATAGGCCGATCCAATGCCAATCTGGGCAATGTATTCCTTAACCTCAGTCAGTACGACAGCGCGGTGTACTATTACCAGATAGCCGTGAAAAACTTTGAAGCCATAGGCGATGAAGTGTTGGTAGCCCGGCTGGCCGATTTGCTCCAGGTTGCCTATATGGAGCTGCGCCAGCACGATAAAGCATTGGTATATGGTGAGCGGGCCATAGCGGTGCTGCGTAATGCTAATGACCCCGCGAGTCTGAGCGCCGTCCTCTCGAATGCGGCAAACGTGTATGAACGCCTGAACCGTCATGATACGGCCCTGGCTTATCTGAAGGAAGCATTGATATTGGCCCGGGGAATTAACTATAAAGCACACGAAAAGACCATATTGCAGAACTTAAGCAATATCTATCAGAATATGCTTCAGGTAGACAGTATAAAGCCTTATGCAGAGAAAGCTGCGATGCTAAGCCGTGAATTGGGTTTCCCGGAAAGTGAAGCCATCGCTTACCGGGGCCTGGCGAATTACTATGTGTTTAAAAATGACCTGGATGCCGCCTATAAATATATATCTCTCTCATTGGATATAACCAAAAAAGGCGGGTTTCGGAAGGAGCATGCCTCTAGTTTGAAAACCCTGGGGGGGGTGTTACTGGCGATGCACCGGTATGAAGAATCCTACCGGGTGGATTCGGAGGCAGAGGCGCTGGCGGACAGTCTCATGGGTGAAGAAGTTCGAAACCGGACCCTGTTTTTGGAAAAACAGTTTGAAACCGAAAAAAAAGAAGCCCGGATACAACTGCAACAGGCGCAGCTCAAACAAAAAAACATACTGAATTATATCCTTATCGGGGGCGCTGCGGCATTGGGGATGATATTATTGCTCAGCTATCGCAACTACAAACACCGGCAGCGCTTGCAGCAGGCAAGAATAGATGAGCTGGAAACCGAAAAACAACTCACGGCTACCGAAGCCATACTCAAAGGCGAAGAACAGGAGCGTACCCGCTTGGCCAAAGACCTACATGACGGCCTGGGCGGTATGCTCAGCGGTATTAAATTTTCATTTCAGAATATGAAAGACAATCTCATCCTTACGCCTGATAATGCACAGGCTTTTGAACGGAGCCTCGACATGCTCGACAGCTCTATCAGGGAAATGCGCCGCGTAGCGCACAATATGATGCCCGAAATGCTCGTGAGATATGGTTTGGATGTGGCCTTAAAGGAGTTTTGCAGCGAGGTAGATCGCAGTGGCGCTGTCCATACCCGATATCAGTCTATCGGTATGGAGCATGCCAACATCGAACAGACCACTGCCGTTACCGTATACCGCATTGTGCAGGAATTAGTGAACAATGCCATCAGGCATGCTGCTGCCAGCCAGGTGCTGGTGCAATTGCAGCTATCGGGAAAACTACTGTCCGTAACCGTGGAAGATAACGGTAAGGGCTTCGATACCGGCCTGTTGCAAAAGGCACAAGGTATTGGCTGGAGCAATATCCGGAACCGTGTTGATTTCCTTAGAGGAAAGATAGACGTGGATTCAGCCCCGGGAAAGGGTACTTCGGTTTTGATTGAGATTGGATTATAATTCATGAGATTAAGCCACGAAGCCACAGAGGCACGAAGAAATGATTTGTCGTTCCGGTTGTTAAAAAACAAATGAAATGAATTATGAAGTACTATCGGCACAAGAAGAACAAATAGGTACAGCCATCGTAAATGCTGCTTTCCGCATACATAAAGAGCTTGGGCCGGGGCTGCTCGAAAAAGTTTATGAAGTATGCATGGGCCACGAACTCAGAAAAGCAGGGTTTGGTGTAAAAAGGCAAATTGGTATCCCAATTTGCTATGATAGCATTCAATTTGACGAAGGACTAAGAATAGACTTGTTAATAGAGGGATTTGATCATCGTGGAATTGAAATCAGTTGAAACGGTTAATCCCGTATGGGAAGCACAGATTATAAGCCATTTAAAACTAACAGGCCTTAATCTTGGCTATCTAATCAATTTCAATGTTTCATTAATAAAAAGCGGGATAAGAAGATTTCGTAATTAATTGAGCCACGAAGAAAACTTCGTGCCTCTGCGCCTTCGTGGCTGAACATAAAGAAGATGATAACCAAACTGTTTATAGTTGACGACCATTTTATGGTGATAGAAGGCATCCGTTCATTGCTGCAAGGTGAAAAGGATATAGAATGGATGGGGCACGCTATGAATGCTTCCTCCTGTCTTGCTTTCCTGGCACACCAGGAACCGGATGTCATCCTGATGGATATCAATCTTCCCGACAAAAGTGGTATTGACCTCTGCAAAGAGGTAAAGGAATTGTATCCTGCCGTTGCCGTCCTGGGACTTAGCACCTTCAACCAGCAGCCTGTTATCCGCAATATGATGGACAGCGGCGCATCTGGCTACGTGCTGAAAAATGCCACTAAGGAAGAGTTGCTTACCGCCATTACTACCGTAAGGATGGGTAAAACCTTCCTGAGTTTTGAAGCCGTGCAGTCACTCCGCGAAACGGCCAGCGAAGCGCTCGTTATCACCCGCCGCGAGAAAGAAGTATTACAGCTTATCGCAGAAGGGCTCACCAATGCCGAGATAGCAGCGCAGCTTTTTATCAGTGTCCTCACCGTAAATACCCACCGTAAAAACCTGATCGAAAAATTTGATGCGGCTAATACCGCTATGCTTATAGCGAAGGCTGCCAAAAGGGGGGTTTTATAGGTCTGCGCTACTTTAAAATAAAGATATACAACGAATGAGCCGTGGAAAAGATCATTACCGTTATTCCTTTTCATAATTTCATGCCATAAACACCTCTTGTATTCCCGACTTATCCGGTTGGTAATTTTCGAAAATAGATCTATTGGCTTTCAGTTATTTATGTTGATATTTTCATAATTTGACCGCACTAAATCGGACAAGTCGGGAAATTCTACCCGCTGAGTATTGGTCCGGCCTTCGGGTGTAGCATTGTCGGCGATGAGTTGGGTTTCACCGTAACCTTTGGCGGTTAAACGGCCCGCATCAATACCCAGGCTGATCAGCTGCATGCGAACATGCCTCCGCCCTTTTCCTCAACACATCCATATCAAAATTCTTTTCATTGTTTCATTCTTTAAAATAAGAAAACCGTTTATTTTCCAAACATCCCTGTACCATTTATGGAACCAGAACCTGTATTTAAACTCATTTTCCCTTCTGCACCTGCGCTGCCACTTAAAGGGCCTACACCGGCTTCGGCCTCTACGCCACCTTTAATTACTACATCAGAAATGCCGTTGCGGTCAATTTCAATATCTGCTCCCACACCAGCGCTTGCTTTGGCTTCAAGCGGCCCTATATTGCCGCCTACGCTTGCTTTAGGGCCAATGCTTACTGTGCAATTTTTAAAGGAATCGCCAAAACCTGCATGATCCATATCCTGGTTTAAAGTGAGGCCTAATACACCAGCATTGAAACTTGTGGTCATGCCGCTGCAATTCATTACCATTGAAAAACCCATGCCACCAAGCCCCATATTGAACTCACTGTTGAGATTGCAATTGGGGTCTTTAAAGGCAGTAAGCTTTCCGCCTTTTATTTTGCCGGGGGCTTCACAACCATAATTTACCCCAAGCACTTCTGCTTTAAAAGACAAATCTGTTAACCATTGTTTTTTTAATCCGGCAATAATGCCCGGCAGTAATTTGGGATAGGTAGTGTATAGGGCCGAATAAGCCATTTCGTTTAGGTACTGTTTTTGTGCAATTAAATATTCATTGTATAAGTCTTCTGATTTTGTATTGTATGCATTAAGGTAAGTATCTGCCGCTTTTACAGATTCGCTGCAAAGCGCCACGTTGTCTTCCGATCCGCCTTCACCTACATTTTTCCACCTTTCGTTAATTTTTTTCATGGTGTTTTCATATTCCTTTTTGTATGCAGCGCCATCACCGCTTGTAAAGGCTGCCATTTTTTGCAGTATAGCATTTTTCTTCTGCTGGAGATTTTGCAATACAATGTTTTCCCTCGCATTCATTTTTTCTGAAAACATGGGTGCAGCCACTATTTGCAAAGCACTGCTTTGGCTTACCGAGCCGGGGTTGGCAATTGCTTTGTTTCTGGCTTCCATAAATTGCTTTTGCTGTTCTTCCAGTTGTTTCAGCATTTCCTTATTCGATTCTTCTGTAAGTTTTTGCAGCGGTTTTATTGCCTCATCTATATTGGTCAGGAATTGTTTCCGCTGCTCTTCGTATGCTTTCATTGCCGCATAAGATTTAGGAAATTCCATTGGAGAAAAATTGCCGAGGTTCAGCAGGTCATCACTTTTGTTATTTGGAGGGAAATTGTTGTAATCGCCTGCACCTACCGTGTAGCCCAATTGCATTAGTTTATCTTTTCTTGATGAGGTATTTCCCTGCTTAAACGCCGCTTTGGCGCGTGCAGTGGCGGCTGTTTTATTGCCCTTGCTTTCATCAATCAGGCACCTGGTTTCGTTGGCTTGCGCATGTGTGGCATTTAAAAGCAGCGTACTGTCTATATATTTTCCCGCCTTATCCATATCGCCCAGGGCAAACCATGCCTGGCCAAGATTGTTGAGAATGGTGCTGTTCATTTTAAATCGTGCATTGAGGTTATTGAGGATAGGAATTGCCATGTCAGGCGCCCCCACCATAGTGAGCATGGCGGCATAATTGTTCAGGTTGTCGGTATTGGCGGCATCTGCATTACAGGTCTGCGCCATCAGGCATAATGCGATCTGGCTGCGTCCCTGCATCCACAAGGCTGTAGCGGCATTCCCTATTTTGCCTGCTGTAGCGCCTTTCCCTTTAAGCGCCATATAAATTTCACTGGCTTTGTTTTTTGCTGCCGGTAATGCTGCGCTAAAAGTGCCGTTACCTGCTGTACCGATAAATGCACTCATGCCAGCGGCGGATGGCGTAGCTGCTATGGCCGCAATTTTTTTAGTGTCTTTTGCGGGCACTCCATTTACCAGCGCTATTGCGGGGCGTTTTGGATCTTTTGCCGTAGCGGCACCGGCTACTGTCTGGTTGGCATCGTTTATTTTTTGTCCCATGCCCATTTGGTTCATCATGCTATCGTATTGCCTTCGTGCTTCGGGACTCATTTGGGAAAGTGTTTCGTTGAGCTTTTTCTGCGCTTCGGCATACTTTTTTTTATCGGCTTCCATTTGCTCTTTGGAAGGCCTTTGGGCGAAGGCGTTTACGGAACACAGAAAAAATGCTATTAAGTAGAAATAAGACTTGAGCATTGCTGGTAATTATAAATTGTGTGGTAAAAATAAATAATGAGGTTAGGTGGGGGAATCATTAAAAAATGATGATTTTTAAGAAAAGCCGGCCGCAGATGTGCTATTAATAGCCACAGATGCACAGATGATTTTTTAAACATATCTTCTATCTGTGCATCTGTGGCATTCTTTATTCCACCCTTTTGCGCAAGGCATTAAAATCAAAATTCTTTTCAAAATTCCTGATCAGCCTTCCAGAAAAACCCCTGTCTGCGCTTATTTCGTAGCGAAACTGCACTTCCATAAAGATGGGCTTCGCTGGCTGATTGGTATTGCGATTAAAATACTCCGGGTTGAGCACATATAGTGCCGATTTGTATTCCTCTTCTTTATCGTAAAAATTGCCTAATTCTTTTAAACGTTCATTAGCATCATAAGCATTACCCGGGTTGCCTACTATGGCCTGCTTTTGCAGCCAGTCTTCCTTTTTGCCAGTCAATAGCTGTTTTAGCTTTTCTTTTTTTGCTGCGTATAATTTCGGGTATGCCACTTTATCTGCTTGCAGAATATCCATTTGTTTTTTTGCATAATCAGCATTGTTTCCGGCGAGTCCTTTCATTTTACTGTTCCAGTCGTATTCAAAATTTGCTTTTTCAATTTCAAGATAATCCAGCATATCCTGCAAATACTGTTTACGGCTAACAGGTATCAATAAGGGAATGCCCGGTTTGGTAATAAGATAATGACGGTCTATGAATTGATACGAGTTGGGGCCATTATTACCGTATCGGTCGCCGTTCATCCAATTTTCGCTATAGCCATTGCCATTATTCAGTTTCAAAAAATCGGTATGATAATCCTTATAGTTATTGGAACGGTTGTTTAGTAACCTTCTTTCTGAAATATATGTTGAAACATTGCTTTGTTTATTGCCAGAGCTATTACCCTGTATGTTATCAATCGGGATTTGATATTGAATGGTGTTTGGATATTTTGAAATATTAACGTCCCCTATACCGATTTCCGATGGCGCTACATTACCGGCCAGTGTTGGGTTAATATCCACTCTTAATACAGTGCGGTATTCGTCCACTGTTTTTACTATATGCTGCGTAACGTGACATACATTTTGATAAGCAGCTAACTGATAACTGTAACTGGTGTGATGAAAGCTACCATTGTTGCCGGTGATATTAGCGAAGCTTACCCTGGCAACACAACCCGTGAGTTGAAACTCTTTCCGGCTCGCTTCTTCTAATTTTTCAATAGCAATGAGTTGGTTGGTCATTGCTGTTTTTTCTGCTGAAGTTCCTTTGAGACTGATTGGATATTTCGGATTGGTGTGGTTGGTGTATATACCGGGAATATCATCTGCTGTACCATTACAGGGAACATTGCCCATAAGGTCTTTTTTCTGAGCAAAAGTGATTGTACTACTTAAAAACAGCGTAATTGCCAGGATGGATTTTTTCATTTTCGGAATCATAGATTGAATGGGTTGATTTTATCCCGATAAAAGTAATAAGATGAATCAGGTGGGGGTATCGTTAAAAAAGATGATTTATTTTCTGCCACAAAGGCGCTAAGACACAAAGAAGCACAAAGAAGAAACCTTAGTGAATCTTAGTGTCCTGGTGTCTTCGTGGCTAACTCTTTTACTCTGCAAGCTTCTTTACCGCTTCAAAATCAAACTGCCTGGTAAAATTATCAACTAACCTCAGTGATGTTGGCATGGTAACATACCGAAACGCTATGGAAATAATCTGGGGCTTTGCAGGGCCTTTGGCATCGGATTTGAAATAGGCAGGGTTGTATTTATAGAGCGGTTCGCTCTTATTTTCTTTATCGTAAAATTTCCAGAAACGGTTTTTGCTGGTTTGCTCTGTTAACTTAGCTTTATAAGCCTGCGATGCATCTTCCATGCGATTGATGACAGCCTGCGCAGATAGCCACTCTTCCTTGTTTTCTGTCAATGCCTTTTTCACAATAGCAATTTTGTCGGCTACATCTGCCTGCCAGTTGCTGTAATATTTTGCACTGCTGCTACGGTCGGCAGTAAGTTCGGCTACTAATTTTGTAAAATGTAATTTCTCTCTTTCGTAATATTCCAGCAGACTTTGTAAATATTCTTTACGGGTAACAGGTACTAAAATGGGTTGATCTTTTTTCTTTACAAACCAGTAACGATAAATGTAATTATTGCGGTTATTGAGTTTGATTTCTTTTTCGGGCATATCCTGAAAATAATTATTACCTGAATTTATTACATCAATCAGTTGTGGATTATTGCAAGCCATATAAGTAAACAGCATGATTAACCGATCGTTTGGATTGGATAGCTTATGATTTTTCCAATCTAAAAACTGAAAACCATAATCGCGATCGTTACCCATACTGTTGCCGAAAGGATTATATAAAAAGCGGTTCAGCGTATTAAGCGGAATATCGTTTGCATATATACGCAAAATAGTACTGGCTTCGTCGTTCCTTGACAGTTTTCCCTTTTTACAGAAAAATTCATGGAAAGCAGATTGGAATGTGTATTGCCCCAATTTCGTATTTCCGAAATAATCATATCCTTCCGTGGAATAATAGTTTTCCCAATTACCCCCGGTAAGGTTAAAACCTTCGTGGCTTTGCTGTTCTGTTTTTTCTATTTGTCCCAATATTTGCTTAGCCATTGCTTTATCAGCAGCAGTAGTCATTTTATTAAAATACTCAGCTCTTACAGCAGGCCAGGGATATTGTGCTGCCGTAAGATATTTGCCGGGGGCTGTATCCAGCTCGGCAGTGGTTTTGCAATCCTGTGCATTGACATTTTGCAGTAATATTAAAAAGCAAAATGATACAATGCTCATTTTCCATTTATAATTCATGTTACTCAATTCAAGTTTATTTATTTACCAAATCCACTGATACCACCACTCATATTGCCGGAAATCAAACTCATTTTTCCGGATGCGCCTACTTCTACATTTACAGGGCCTGTACCTGCATTTACAGAAACTTCGCCGGTTACATACACATCTTCCACACCATTGCTGGTAAATTCTACACCCATACCTGCATTTGCCGCAGCGCCTGCCTGAAGCGGGCCTGCGTTTGCGGAAATTTCTTTGCCCGCTTTGGCTTCAAGCGTTCCTTTTACGAATTTATTATTGCCTTTATCATCAAATTTGTAATTAAGGTTACCGCTTATTACACCTGCATCAAATTCTATGCTTGACCTGCCACATTCAAAAATCATCCTGTTGGGGCCTAAGCCCAAAGAGGTTTTGAACTTGCAATTGATATCATCAAAATCGGCCAGCTTGTATTTTGAGTTTTTAGCTTCAGGAATTTTACAATCGTTACCATATTTGTTGGTGGCAATATATCTGGTATTGCTGATGGCGCCGAGCCATTCTTTTTTAGCAGCATTTTTGGTGGATTCAAATGTGGCTTCATCCTGGGTGAATTGCTTCCAGTATAACTCTTCGGTAATTTTTAATTTAAGTTGATGCAAATAATTTTTGTAGGTATCTTCCAACAGGAGATTATAATTTTTATACACCCATTCGCTGTATTTGCGTTGTACCACACAATTATCAAAACCTATGTTTTCTCCTTTTTTAGCTAATTCGGTTTCACTTTCTGCTTTAATGCTGCTTTCTTTTTCAATGATTTTCCGTTGTGCTTCATCTTTAGCATTAAAATCTTTTCTCAAATCATCAATAGCTGCTTTTGCTTTTTTGAAACGGAAGTTCATTCCGCCATCCTTACTCATTTCTTCCAGGTTTTTTTCGGCAGTTTTCCGGTAAATATTTTCATTGACTGAAGCATTTGTTGTCATGGCGGTAACGCCGCCTTTTTGATATTGTTGATACAATCTTTCCGCTTCTTGTGCATTGGCTTTTTGCGCAGGTATCATTGCTTGTGCTAAAGCTGTCATTTTATCATAGGCCTGTTTTTGGAAAGCATCCCAATCTGCTTTCAGGCGCATTTCATCTTCATAAGACTTCGGCGCTTCCGGTCGGATAAATCTTTCCAATGCCAATGGATCAGGATCAGGGTGAAAAGGTTTGCGCATGTCACTGCTTTTTACCGAATAGCCCAGTTTGCGCAGTTTGTTTACTTTATCTAACGAATAACTATATGCAAGAGAATTCTTCATTTTTTCAATAGCTGCAGTTTTATTTCCTTTGCTTTCCTGTATCAGGCATTGTGTATAGTTGGCTTGCGGATGATAAGCAAATGCTTTTACTGCTTTATCCAATTGAACATTCGCTTTATCGGTTTCTCCCAAATAAAACCAGGCCTGCCCCAGGTTGTTGAGAATGGTAGTATTACCGGGATATTTTTTTGAAAGATACTCCAGCAACGGAATAGCCCGGTGCGGCGCACCACCCATGCTGAGCATGGCTGCAAAATTGCTGAGCATATC
Source organism: Chitinophagaceae bacterium (assembly GCA_023957155.1). GTDB lineage: Bacteria > Bacteroidota > Bacteroidia > Chitinophagales > Chitinophagaceae > Agriterribacter. The sequence continues at coordinate 296,580 of JAMLHK010000004.1, forward strand.
ATCATCTGTATTGTTATCGCTACATGCTTTGCCCAACATATACACGGCAATTTCAGGCTGACCACTTGTCCAAAAGCCAACGCCCGCATTAGCTATTTCAGATGTGCTGTATTTATTTGCTTTTAAGCCCGAATAAAAATACTGTCCTGCCTGTTTTGATTCGTCAGGCAGGTTTTTATTAATATACTCATTGAGTGTGCCGATGTAAGCTGAAAGATTGGAAGCTGTTAAAGTGATGTTTGGAATGGCAGCAATGAGGACGGCATTTTTTGCAGGTACGCCGTCTTTGTTTACGGCGGCAGCAATTTGTGCATCAGAAGCGCCCTTAACGGATGCAGGCATTGCAGGAACTTTTGTGGACATACCCATTTGTTCCATCATTTTCCGCTGTTCCGGGGTAAGTTTATCTAATGCATCCTGCGCCTCTTTCATCCTTGCATCAATTTCTTTTTGTGTAGCAGGGTTTTTCTTTTGCGCTGATATATGTAATGCAAAAATGGTAAATGATATAAGCAGGAATAAGGGTTTTATCATAATACTTTATTTATTCATCGTCATTTTTAAAAGTTAGTCCAGGCGGTGCCGCTAATGGTATTCCAGCCCGATTGGCTGCTGCTTTGGTTACCTCTCATGTCGTAATTGTAATAAATCCACCCGATTCGGTTAGCTTTCAGCTTTATTTTGCAGGTTCCGGTACTTGCATTATCGGTGCAGCTTTCCACTTTTAAATCTTCCATTATTATTTTATTCACGACACGGTTCAGGTAACTTTCCATCTTTGTTTCTGTTACCGATATTTCCATCCTTGCGAGGGTAGGTGCTGCCGGCTGTGCAGATTGCATGGCCTTCACATCTGGCGTTGCTTTAATACCAATATCCTGTTTGATGACATTGGGGTTTGTTACAACCGGCTTATTCGCCACGGTGGCGGTGGGCAAAGTTTTTGGCTGGCTTGCTGCATTTGAAGTATTCATCAGGTTACGAAATTCTGAAATGTAGATACCCATCGGTACTTCTATTTCAATAGTAGCCGAATTATCAGATCCGCCGGTATAGTTATTAATTATAACCTGGTATTCAAAACCTTTTGCTGTGCCGGAGCCTTTAATTCTGGAGTCATCGCTTTTTTTAAACATGCCATAAGTTGTTCTTGTCTGGGCAAAAAGGCCACTGATGGCAAATGTGGCTGTGAGTAGCAGGATTGATTTTTTCATTTTCTATTTCTATTTTAAGGTTGATGAAGTAAAAGTAGCTGACAGAAATGGCGGCGGCAATCATTAAAAAAGATGATTTTTATTGCCACGAAGGCGCAAAGACACGAAGAAAAAAACTTAGCTAACAATTATTAAAATCCCTTTGGTAGTATCAAGCCTGATTTTCCCGGGCTATTCTCCGCATAATAATTGCTGTCATCCCAACCGGGTTTTCCATCACGCTCTGTAGCGTTGTGATGTTGAAGTATCAGGGTGTTGGCCTTATTGGCATCTAAATATTGAATAGAAAAGGGATAGGCAACTTTCTCTAATTTCCGGGTAGATGTTTTCAATTTCTTATTCCAGGTATTATTAATGGAACGGTTGCCAACATCACTATTGCCATTGGATGTTTTACCAACCTTACTCCATTCTTCATTAGCGCCTTTTGAAGGGGAAATAGTAAGATTATCTCCATTGACGGAATAAGTGCCTGTTTCGTACTGCAATAATTTAACCTCATTAAAATGTGATGCTGTCACATATACAAAACGATACGAGCCGTCTTTATTGAATTGATATTGCCTGGTCCGGTAGCCGCCTGTATTATACTGCATATTGCCTGCTCCGCTTTTTTCCAGGGTGGTGCCTTCAAAAGTTTTTCCGGCAAGAGGCGAAGCAACATTATTTGATACCTGACTTGACTTGCTGCGGTTTTGAAGATGGTAATGATGATTGATTTACAGCATTGATTTTAAAACCCGGTGGAAAATCTATCAATGCTTCTTTTCTCCATGCATAAGAATTTGTTTGGAGGCCACTGTTGTTGTTAGAAGTGCCATCTCTTTCCGTAGGCTTATCAGATGTTAAAAGCAACGCTGTACTTTGCGAACCTGAATAAGTTTTTATCTCGAAAGTGTAAGTGATTTTTTCAAGTTTTGCATCCTTCGATTTTATTAACGTCCCCCATTCATTGTTTCTGTTACTGGCAGCTTTGCTCCATTCTTCCGACCTGCCCTTTGTGGGTGAAATAGTTAATTTGTTACCGCTTACTGACCAGTTGCCTGTTTCATAAATATACAATATCGGCTTACTGTAAGCCGACCATGTTTTATGAAAAAACAAATAAGTGCCATCACTCTTAAATGTATATTCTTTCCTGAAATAACCGGCGGTATATTGCGGATAGCCGTTGGAATACCCGGAAGTTTCCAAAAGATTATTTGCCCAGATACCAACAATAGCATTGTTGTTGCCTGTGGATGCTGTTACAGATCCGGAGGCATCGGAAACACCATTCGTATCTATATCCAGCGAGGCAATCAATGACTGATAATCTTTCAGATAAGGCTGTGCAGTAGTATTGCATAATACCGATACACAAACACTGTTGTTGGAATAAACGGTAAGAATACTTGCCACATTTGCTCCGTTGTATTGCCATACGCCGCTACCGCTCATCACTGTCCAACCTTTCGATGTCTGTGGCTTCGTTTTTTCCGGAGACGAAATGGTTTTTCCGGAAGCTATAAGTTCGCTCCATTCTTTGTCGAAATCGGTTTGTATATTTCCTTCGCTGTTGCGATGTTGATAAATGGCAATTTGCGCCCACGAAGCGCCATCAATCCGTGAATAGGAAATATTTCCGCCACCCTGATTTTCCGCCCAGTTTTTTGGAGGCGTGTAAGAAACAATATCAAAAGTTTGCTGTTGGGAAAAGCCTGTATAACTCATTAAAAAGATTGCATGAAGAATAAGGATTGTTTTAAGCATTTTCATTGTGGTGAATTTGATGAAGTTGTATGGTAAACTTATTTACATCACTGGCGCTGGTGCGGCAGGTGTAGCAGGAGGTCTTTTTTTCGCATTTGCAGTCCCCGTTTCGTTTAGATCCATTCTTAACGTGGTCATAAACTGGTTGAACTCGTCAATACAATCGTTGTTGCTGGTGAGCAGTTGGTAGTACAGGGTTTGGCTGCCATTGCTTAATGAATAGAAATAGCTGTTCACCGTAACCATGTTTTGTGTGGTTGTGCCTTTTGAAAAGAAAGATATTAATCCATCGGCTTCATATTTAATAATGGCACCTCTTTGGTTTTGATATGTAATGCCGGTGCCGCCATTTCTTGTTCGGTATGCCATATATTCGTTCGGTGTTGTAATTGCACCTTTTTCAGTAGCCGAAATAATAATTTTGCAGGTAACTCCTTTTTTGGGAGCCTTAACAAGCGTTACGGTTTCGGTTGTTTTGACCATTTGCCATCCTGCAGGAACGGTAAAGGTTGCTTTTCCAAAGGATTCATCAACCGTTGGTGTAGACGCTGCTGTTTGCTGTTTATTACCCGGAGTAACTTTAAGTTCCTGCGTGACTGGGTTTGACCCGGAGTTTGATTTTGTGAGTTGTGCCTGAGCTATGCCCATTATGCACACACCTAAAATAAAGGGGATGGTTCTTTTCATCATGTAAAAATTTTGTGATGTAAAACTAATTGGAGTGGCCAGGTAGAGCAATCATTAAAAAGGATGATTTTCAAATAGCCTTACCTCTTATTGCGCGAGTATATCCACCTGCGCAACAATTTCATTTTCCGGGTTTTCTTTATCGTAAAAGCGAACATACAAATGATAGCTCTCTCCCGCTGTCATAGGATCACCGGCATTAAGTGTGGCTTTTAATTCGGTAGCCTGAGAGGCATCTGATCCTGCCTGTCCTGCAAAAGCATCGGGAAGGTTCAACAGCTCATTTTTATTTTTATCGGTAAGAACAATAGTACAACCGGGATAAGCCTTTTGCTCTTTTAACCGGTAATTTCTTACCCCTGCTGCTACCAGCTTTACCGGTATACCCAGTGTTACCTTATTGCTGCCCAGCCTGCGGCCATCGCCATCCGTTAAATAAATATCATCTACCGTAAAACCATTGTAGGTAGCAGATAAGCCGGTATTTAGATCTTTCTTAACGCCCTTGCTGAAATGGCAGGCGCTGAGAGTGGAAAGGAAAATGATAAGGGTGAAGATATGTTTCATACATGAGTTTTTGAAAGTGATGATTTAATTGTTGTGGTAATATTTCTCTTTTATTTCAGGTATTAATGCAGATAGTTTTTTGATCCTCGTTTCATCGCTGGGGTGGGTGGATAAGAACTCGGGTACTTTATTTTTATTCATAGCTGCCATGCGTTGCCAAAAGGGAATAGCCTCCGCCGGATCATACCCGGCCATGGCCGCAAATATCAGCCCCAGCTTATCGGCTTCACTCTCCTGCATACGGCTGTTGGGCAGTGAAAAGGCAAGGTTGGCGCCTACCATGTATAAGCCGAGGAACAAAGCCTGGGTTTCCTGCTTTTTTTCTTTCAGCGCTTCCTGCAAAATCAGCCCTCCAAAATTAACAACCAACCCCTCACTCATACGTTCATTGCCATGCCGAGCTATGGCATGTGTAATTTCGTGACCCAACACTACTGCCAGTGCGTTCTCATTTTGTGTGACAGGCAACAACCCTGTATATACCACAACTTTGCCGCCCGGCATGCACCAGGCATTAATGGTAGTTTCGTTAATGGTGTTGTATTCCCATGCAAAATTTTTCAGGTCTTTGCTCATATTGTTTTGCTGCATATAATTTTCTACAGCCTGCTGAATTTTGCGGCCGACCCTCGTTACCATTTGCGCCCGCTCATCGGTTTGTGAAAGGGTGGCGCTGTATCTTACCACCGAATCATATTCGGTGAGCGCCATTGCGGTTATCATGGCATCGGGCACTAAGTTCAGTTGCTTTCTCCCGGTAACGGGTACGGTTTTACACGATGCAGCCAGCAGAACCGCCACAATCGTTAAAGAGAAAAAAAATGCTTTTTTCATAAATAATACAAGCTGATTTAACCCAGTTTTGAAAAAACCTTTTGCGCCTTTTCCCCGATAAGAGGAATCGGTTTTTCTTCCCCGTTTATAGCGGCAATCAGGCCGATAATCCATAACACCAGCAGTGCTATATTCAGCCCCATAGAAAGGATTGTTATCAGCCAGCCGATATAAGGAACAAACAAAAACATGCTCTGAATAACATATACTCCCAGGGAAATGATCATAAGCAATAATGTTTGCCGAAGGTGGTAAATGGCAAATGCTGATTTATTGTTGCCATACATTACATAAGCTATTATCCATCCTATCGGAGTAAGATAGCTGATGATAGCAATGTTTTTACTTTCGCCGGTATTGGCCTGTTGAGGGTTGTTAGTGATGCTCATTAAATATTTTTTAAAAGGTGGTTGATGCAACTTCCAGCAAACGGGAAGTAGTTGTTTTGATAATTACCGGAGTAAAAGTATATTTAGAACTGAATGCGGGCAATCATAAAAAAACATGATTTTTCAGGATTGATTGCCAAAAAATCATTAAAAAGGATGATGGATAAAGTAGTTATTACTGCTTTTATTTGCAATAACTTTCGAACATGAAAAAAACATTACTCATAATAGGAATGGGGATGGTATGTTTTTCCGGGCTGTCGCAGCCGGAAATAAAAAAAGACAGCCTGCTGAAGCTGTTGCCAGCCGTAAAAGATGATTCAACAAAAATCATATTGCTGCTCAAAGTAAGTGCAGTATATGCTACCAGGAATTTTGACAGCGCCTTTTTATATATGAATAAGGCAAAGGATCTGGCGAAAGAAAAAAAAGTAAATACCTGCGATTTTTATATCAATACGGCGTTTGCAGAATATTATTACTATCATAATGATTATAAAAATGCAATCACGTACGCTTTACAAAACCTGGCTATTGCAGAGAAAAACAATGATGATAGGCTACGGGCAAAAACTTATAACAACCTGGCAGCAGTGTACAACCATTTTGGGAATTACAGGCAGGCTATTGATTATGCGTTAAAATGTCTTGCATTGTCCGAAAAAACGAAGGACAGCGCCAGTTTTCCCATTCGTAATCTTACGGCTTCCAATACCTACTATAATCTCAAACAATATCAAAAAACAATTTTATATTCCGGGAAGGCTATTGAATACGGGGAGCAATTCAACAATACCTATGCCGTAATGATGGGATTAAACAATATGGCCACAGCTTATACAGATCTGCATAAAATTGACAGTGGCATTTACCTTTATAAAAAGCAACTGGATATTGCCCAAAAGGAAGAAGACCTTGTAAGTGCAACTTATGCCCTGATTAATCTTTCCTTTAATTACTTTCGAAATAATAATTTACCTGAGGTAGAAAAGTATCTGGGAATATTGGATAAAATGGATGAGCAAATGCCTGATAAAAAAACTGTTGCAGAAATATATGCAGCTAAGTCGCTCGGGCATATTTTAAGAAAAGAATACCAGCCTGCAAAAGCGCTATTAGACAGTGGTATTACTCTTGCTATAAAAGAAGAAGCCCAGGACGCCTTAGCAAACTTATACAATACTTATTCAAAACTTTATTTTATTCAAGGCAGGATTAAAGAGGCGGAAGATTACGCATATAAATATGATTCGCTGCAAAGCGCTGCAAACCTGAAAGAACTGAATTTTTATATCAGTGATATGGAGGTTAAATATGAAACCGAAAAAAAGGAAGCGCAAATAAAACTTCAGCAACAGCAACTTCAACAAAAGATCATCCAGAATTATTTGCTTATTGGTGGAGCTATTGCGTTATTATTGATTACATTGTTGGGATACCGCAACTACCGAAACCGTCAGAAGCTGCAACAGGTACGGATTGACGAACTGGAAAAAGAAAAACAACTCACCGCCACGGAAGCAGTGCTGAAAGGGGAAGAACAGGAACGCACCCGCCTTGCAAAAGACCTGCATGATGGATTAGGCGGCATGCTGAGTGGCATTAAATACGCATTAAGCAACATGAAAGGGAATTTAATTATGACGCCGGACAATGCGCAGGCGTTTGAGCGCAGCATGGATATGCTGGACAGCTCTATTAAGGAAATGCGCCGTGTAGCGCACAATATGATGCCGGAAGTGTTGGTACGTTACGGGTTAGACACTGCCCTGAAAGAGTTTTGCAGTGAAATTGACCATAGCGGCGTGATCCGTACCAGCTACCAGTCTATAGGCATGGACAAAGTAGCATTAGAACAAACCGTAGCTGTTACCATTTACCGTATTGTGCAGGAATTAGTGAATAACGCTATTAAACATGCCCGGGCAAAAACTGCGCTGGTGCAAATGCATCATTTCGGGCAGGAAAAATTATTAGCTGTTACTGTGGAAGACGATGGTAAAGGCCTTGATGCTGCCGCATTGGAACAATCAAAGGGGATCGGGTGGAGCAATATCCGGAACCGGGTGGAGTTTTTGAAGGGAAAGATTGATATTAATTCAGCTCCCGGTAAAGGTACTTCCGTGCTGATCGAAATAAATATGTAAGTTTATTGCTTTTTTGATTTCATAATGAAAGCAAGCGTGTTCATAGTAGACGACCATTATATGGTGATTGAAGGCATCCGCTCATTATTGCAACATGAGAAGGATATCGAATGGATGGGTCATGCCACTAATGCCGCATCCTGCCTCAGCTTTCTGAAACAGCAACAGCCTGATATTATATTAATGGATGTGAACCTTCCCGATATGAGCGGCATTGATCTGTGTAAAGCCGTAAGGCAGCAATACCCTTCGGTGTTTGTGCTGGGACTTAGCACCTTCAACCAGCAGGCTGTTATCCGCAATATGACGGACAATGGCGCATCGGGTTATGTATTAAAAAACGCGGATAAGGATGAATTAATGAATGCCATCAATACCGCACTGGCAGGTAAAACTTATTTTAGCCGGGAGGCGGCGGTTACGCTCAGCGAATCTAACCGGGAAATACCGGTGATAACAAGAAGGGAAAAAGAAATATTGCAACTGATCGCGGGAGGGCTTACCAATACAGAAATAGCAGACCGGCTTTTTATCAGCATCCCTACGGTAAATACCCATCGTAAAAGCCTGCTCGAAAAATTTGATGCGGCTAATACCGCTATGCTTATAGCGAAGGCTGCCAAAAGGGGAATTTTATAGGACTGCGCCACTTTAAAATAAAGATATACAGCGAATGGGCCGTGGAAACGATCATTACCGTTGTTCCTTTTCGTAATTTCATGCCATAAACACCTCTTGTATTGGTTATTACACTTTTATATATCATTACCGGAATCATTGCAGTGAGCATCCTGCTTTACTTTGTCCAGGATCGTTTCATTTTTAAGCCGGAAAAGCTGCCTGCCGATTTCAGGTTTAAATATGATGCCCCGTTTAAAGAATTGTTTTTTGATATTTCACCCGGAGTCCGCATCAACGGGCTTCACTTTTATGTAAAAGACCCGATGGGGCTTATTCTCTATTTCCATGGTAACACCAGAAGCATTAAGGGATGGGCTAAATATGCCAGGGATTTTTACCGGTATCAATATGATGTGGTGCTGGTAGACTATCGCGGTTTCGGAAAAAGCACGGGCAAACGGAGCGAAGCAAAAATGCTCAGCGATATGCAATTCGTTTATTCCTGGCTTGCAAAACGCTATCCTGAAAATCATATACTCGTATATGGCAGAAGCTTAGGCAGCGGGTTTGCTACAAAGGTGGCTTCCGAAAACAGGCCCCGTTATCTTATCCTGGATGCACCTTTCTTTAGTTTTCAAAAAGTGGTGGAAAGATTCTTACCTGTTCTTCCCGTAAAATATGTACTGCGGTACCGCCTCCGTACCAACAAATGGATCAAGCGCGTAAACTGCCATACTTATATTATTCACGGAACCAAAGACAGGCTGATACCGATCCGTCACAGCGAAAAACTGCAAAAGCTTAATCCGCATAAAATCACGTTGATCCGGATTACAGGGGGCGGGCATAATAATTTACCTTCGTTTGCCGAATACCATAATTTCATAAGGGATATTCTGAAATATTAATATGGCAAACCAACTCCCGGTACACAAAAAGAAAAAATGGATGCGCTGGTTAAATATTGCCTTAGTTATATACCTGCTGGGCGGTGTTGCACTGTATGTATTGCAGGACTGGCTGCTCTTTCATCCCGAAGTAATGCAGCGCAACAAAAACTTTGACTTCCGCGCTCCTAACAGGGAAATTAACGTGGCAGTGAATGAAGAAAGCAACATCAACATAGTACAATTTATTACCAAAGACAGTATTCCCAAAGGCGTTGTATTATACTTTCATGGAAATCGCAAAAATATCAGCTGGTATGCCGGGTATGCTCCTCATTTTACATCTAACGGCTATGAAGTATGGATGATAGACTATCCCGGCTTTGGAAAAAGTACAGGCAGGCTTACCGAAAAAAGGCTATATGATGATGCGCAACAATTATATACGATGGCCCGCTCCATATTTCCTGCCAACCGCATTATAATATACGGCAAATCTATGGGAACCGGGATCGCTTCCTGGTTAGCATCAAAAAAAAGCTGCAGGAACCTTATCCTGGAAACACCGTATTACAGCATGACATCGCTGGTGCAGCACTACGCACCCCTCTACCCCATAAGCAACCTGCTCAAATATAAACTCCCTGTACATACCTATATAAGCCTTGTTAACGCCCCGGTCACTGTTTTTCACGGCACATCAGATAAGGTTATTCCATACGCCAATGCACACCGGTTAATTTCAGCCATGCATCCCAAAGACCGGTTCGTTACCATTGAAAACGGAGGTCATAATAACCTCAGCGATTACCCGCAGTTCTATACTGTTTTAGACAGTACCCTGCAAAATAAATAACCAGGTTATATGGCAAGGATATTAGCGCTTTTGTTTTTCCTGATTTTTTCGGGAACAGCCAGCAGAATGGACTCACGCAGCGCATCTATAAGCCGCTTCTTTACAAAATCGCGCTGAACAACTATACTCACTTCCCGTACCGGTACGGGACTTTTAAATTTCCGGATAAGTTGCAGTTGTTTTGCCGGCATATTCACGGTGGCCAGTTCAGGTATGATCGTAATGCCATCATTGACATCTACCATCCGTATCAGTGTTTCTATACTGCCGGTTTCATATTCAAAATGACTGCCTGTCCTGCTGCGTTTTCTTAATTCACAAAGATTTTCTATCTGCGACCGAAAGCAATGTCCTTCTTCTAAAAGCCATAGTGTATTGGGATCTATATCCTGGGCCAGCACGTAATTTTTTTCGTAAAGTGTATTTTTCTTAGACACGTATACGAGCATCTCTTCATAAAAAAGAGCGTATTCCTTAATTCCTTTTTGCTGAAGCGGTGTTACCAGTATTCCCGCGTCTATTGTTCCTTCTTTCAGCGCATTAATAATTCCATCGGTGGTTATCTCGCTTATGATCAGTTTTGCCTTCTCATGCTTTTTGGTAAACTGCTGAATAAACAAAGGCAATAAATAAGGAGCCAGGGTAGGGATGATGCCTATCCGCAACTCACCGGTAAGCGTACCTTTCCTGTACTCAATCCATTCCAGGAGCGCCTCTTTCTGTATTAATATGTTCCGGGCATAATTTATCACGTCAATACCCAGCGCAGTGGGTATAACAGGTTGCCTGCTCCGGTCGAAGATCACTATTCCCAGCTCTTCCTCCAGCTTTTGGATCTGCATACTTAAAGTAGGCTGGGTAACATGGCAATAATCTGCGGCCAGCGTAAAATGCCGGCAGGTATCCAATGCCACTATATATTCTAATTGGGTCAAGGTCATCGTTACATCATTAAACACAATCCGGTCAGTAAGATAATCAATTTCTCAACGGGAGAAACCGGGGTTAAAGGACGATGCGGAAATACAAGGATGGATATCATACGCGCTAAAGAATCAGCGCGGTGTCCATACCTCATTCCGCCAGTGTTTGCAGGAGCTTTTCATTGATCTTTACCGGGTATTTTTTTTTTAAAGCGGTAAGCCATTTGTCCTCAAGCACCGCCTGGTAATCGTTGATGACCAGTCCCCTGGCTTCCTCAAAGCTCCGTTGCGCCGGTTGAGGGTTTACGCTTAAAATATACATGAAATTAGTAGAGCGGCTTGCCGGATCCGTTATTCGCTCCGTTATTTGCCCGGGACGGGTATGCCCTTTTTCCCCGGGGATCTGATCCAGCTCTAACCGGGCGGAATCTGCAATGATCTTTCCATTGGAGCTTTCTTCCAGGGTTCTCCATTTAGCCGCATAATGGTTGATATCTTTAACGATTACTCCGGCAGTTTCAGGATCGGATGTGGTAAAAAAAATAACATTTGCGCTGGGACCCCAGGTATATTTTTCTCTATGTTGTTGATAATACGCTTCTAACCCTTTTTTATCTTTTGCCGCTTTATCCCAAACTTCCGATTCCATGATGCCAAATAACTGGTTGCTTTCAGAAAACTCTGTTATCTGGTTGCGGAAATCTCTATTGTAGTCTTCAAGATGCAGCCGGTAATATGCCATTGCAGATGCCGCCACAAATTGTTTCATCATGTCCGGATAGGGCAACAGTCCTGTATTATTATTTTGAGAAGAACGAATAAACCCTAACCAGTCTTTTACCGTTATGTTTTCTTTATCGAAAGAAAATAACACCGTATGATCGGTTATATTTTTCTGAGACACCATACTATTGTTAATCAGAAAGGTATCCGTTAAACGCCATAAAACAGCGTCCTGCTGAAATCGCTTTTTAAACCCGGTCTCTTTTATTATCCGGTCGGTAAACCGGTCGCGGGCAATCGCAATACGGGCATCCTGCACAACCTCCCCTTTAAACAGATCTTCCGATCGCGTACTATCGGTGATTACCGGGATACGCCGGATACGCTTAACAATATGAATACCAAAAGATGTTTCAAACGGTTGGGATATATCCCCGTCTTTTTCCAAAGCAAAGGCCCTGCTTTCAAAAACAGGATCGTATGTGCCTATACCAAATTCCGGTATTACCCCCCCGGTGCGGTGTATATCTCTTTCCGAGCTGAACTGTTTTACCAGGGTAGAAAAATCACTTCCGTTTTGTAATGCCCGGTATAATGAATCGGCTAATTTTTTTTGTACCCGTATTTCATTTGCCGAAGCACCCGGGGTGTAAGCCAGGAGTATTTGCGCTGCTTCCATTTTACCCCAGGCGGGTCTTGTACCGGTTCTTTTAATTATATGATACCCGGACTTACTTTTATAGGGTATGGAAAATGCACCCTCTCTAAGCGTATACGCTATGTTTTCCAACGCATAGGGCAACGAAAAAACGGTAATAAAGCCTATATCACCTTTATTTTTTTTCACCTCCGGATCGGATGAATATTTTTCTGCTATTGCGGAAAAGTCACGTCCGTTTCTTAATTCGGCATAAGCCTGCTGAATTTTTTCAAAAGCAGCCATCGTATCCGGGGAGGCCGGAGCATAAGAACCGGATAAATAGCCGGCATCAAAAGGAATAAATATATGAGAGAGCCGGATATTAACCTGGCTGCGCTGAAATGCTTCCACTGCTAGGTCGTGGATGATAACCGTATCCGTCATATAATCCGTTTCTATCTGCTGCCGGAAACTAAGAAGGTCTCTCTTCTGCTGGGGCAGGGTGTCCATTTTCCGATCCCTGGCAGCCTGCACTTTCAATTTAAAGGCAATGAAAAGATCAAGATATTCACGCAGCGACTGTTCATTGCCGCCGGAAGGGTTATTTTTATGATAGGCCCTTAAAAACTCATCTTTATCTACCTGGTGTTTACCATAGGTAAATAATACTTGTGCGGGAAGTAAATTCCCCATTGATACTAAGACAATTAGAAAAAGAAACTGTTTCATTGACCATTATTAACTGTTCTCCGCTGATAGCTCCTCCTTTAACGTTTCAAACCCGGTTCTATTGAGTTCAATTCACTCCTGCAAATTAAAGTAATTTGTTCCTCCCGCATTCATATTGTAGCTCTTACGGAAAGAAAATATAGGGTTAGTATAAATTCAGACAGTATAAAATAATGTTGTTTTGTATCTTCGTCCATTACAACTTGCTATGATTAATATGAACATAGGAAGAGAAAATATAAAAGAACAGTTTAAACTAAAAATTCATGGAACTAAATATCTTGTCCATTATAATTGCCGTAGTATGCCTGATCGTGGGTGTGGTGGCAGGGAAGTTTATCTTTGCCGCAAACACGAAAAAAATCGTTGAAGATGCTGAAAATCAATCTCGTAAAATTATTTCAGATGCTAAAACGGCTGCCGAAAACCTGAAAAAGGAGCGACTCCTGGAGGCTAAGGAAAAATTTGTACAGCTAAAATCCGAGCACGATAAAGAGTTACTCGAAAAAAACAAGAAAATCAATGATGCAGAGAGCCGTATCCGTCAAAAAGAGCAGTCGCTGAATCAAAAGATTGACAATCTTGACAAGCAGGTAAAAGAAAACGAGGTGATAAAGGAAAACCTTAACCGCCAGATTGAAGTTGTCAGCCAAAAGCGCAATGAATTAGAAAAACACCAGGAAGAACATATCCGCCGCTTAGAAAAAATATCCGCATTATCGGCGGAGGAAGCCAAAGCGCAATTACTGGAAACGCTAAGGCAGGAGGCACAGACCCGCGCCCTGGTAATACAGCAGGAGATCATTGAAGATGCCAAGCTAAAAGCCAATAAAGAAGCCCGTAAACTGGTTATACAAAGCATCCAGCGAACCGCAGCCGAACAAACGATAGAAAATACGGTAACGGTGTTTACCCTGGAAAGTGATGAAATCAAAGGACAGATCATCGGCCGCGAGGGAAGGAATATCCGCGCTATCGAAGCCGCTACAGGGGTTGACCTGATTGTAGATGATACCCCGGAAGCGATTGTCCTTTCTTCTTTCGATCCGCTGAGAAGAGAAGTGGCCCGCCTTGCCCTGCAAAGATTAGTTACCGATGGGCGCATCCACCCTGCCCGTATTGAAGAAGTAGTGGAAAAAACCCGGAAGCAGTTAGAAGAACAGGTTCTTGAGATAGGCGAAAGGACCGTTATTGAGCTGGGTATTCACGGACTCCATAAAGAGCTGGTACGCATTGTAGGAAAGATGCGGTTCCGTTCATCGTATGGACAAAACCTGCTCATGCACAGCCGCGAGGTAGCGAATTTATGTGGTATTATGGCGGCAGAGCTGGGACTAAACCCGAAATTAGCCAAGCGCGCCGGGTTATTACATGATATAGGCAAGGTACCCGATGAAGAAACAGAGCTGAGCCACGCCCTGTTAGGCGCTAAATTAGCCGAAAAATATGGTGAAAACCCGGCCGTAGTGAATGCGATCGGCGCCCACCACGATGAAATGGAAATGCGGTATGTCATTTCTCCCGTAGTTCAGGCCTGTGATGCCATCAGCGGCGCCCGCCCTGGTGCCCGCAGGGAAATTATGCAGCAATACCTTCAGCGTATTCGTGACCTGGAAACCCTGGCTTTATCCTACCCTGGTGTGGAAAAAGCCTATGCCATACAGGCCGGCCGCGAATTGAGGGTGATCGCGGAAGCCGATAAAGTAACAGACGCCGACAGCGAAAAACTGAGCTTTGAAATAGCCCAGAAGATACAAATGGAAATGACCTATCCCGGGCAAATTAAAGTTACCGTCATCAGGGAAAAGAGAGCGGTGAACGTGGCGAGGTAGTTTTTGATTGCTGATTTTTTGATTGCTGATTTGAGAGGATTGGGTTCAATACATCAGAAACCTCTACATCAGAAATCAGAAATCCAGTAAACATTTTGGTATTTAGCCATCAACTTACTACCTTTGCGTCCCTTAAAATTTGTAGTCATGAGCACAGCAGTACAATTTGTTCACGAACAATTGACCACATCTAAAACATTCCCTAAATTCAAAGCAGGTGATAATGTTACCGTTAATTATAAAGTAGTGGAAGGCAGTAAAACCCGTATCCAGGGCTTTAAAGGTGATGTGATTAAACGCCAGGGTACCGGTCATACCGCTACCTTTACCGTGCGTAAAATTTCCGATGGGATAGGTGTTGAAAGAACGTTCCCCGTGTTTTCTCCTAATATTGACGGTATTATACTCCATAAAGTGGGTAAAGTTCGTCGTGCCAAATTGTATTTTCTGCGTAGCCGTAGTGGTAAAAGCGCAAGGATCAAGGAAAAAAGAGCCGGTATATAAGCTGCCTTCTCTAAGGTACCATGATAATAAAAAAGCCATCCCCATCCGGGACGGCTTTTTTCATGTATTCCCTGCTTTGGGCGTTATATTAAAGGATTTAGCGCTGAAGCGGCAGGGCTGCCGGGCTCAGCTCCACACAGCCACCGCTGCCGGTCTGCTTCCTGGTTTTCATTTTTAGGCGTAATTACTTTTGCCCCATCAGCAAAATAAATAATGGTCATCACTTCTCTTGTCGTATCAGAAGCGTTACCGGGGGCGCAATGCAGCGTCCACCCATAATGCCAGGTAGCATCGCCGGCATTCATCGTTTGCGGCCGGGTAACCGTATACCCGTTTTGCTTTACATACGCATCTAACAATCTTTCTGATTCATCTGAAATAGCCACACTATCCACAAAGCCTTTTTTATGTGTACCTGATGCAAAAGTGAGCATCCCCATTTCCTCTGTAATATCAATCAGGGGCATCCACATGGTAACCGTATTGGACGTATCAATGGGCCAATAATACTGATCCTGGTGCCAGGGCGTAAAGCCGCCACCGGCTTCCTTATACAGCGCCTGGTCGTGATAAATCCGAACCCGCTCCACTCCCAACAGGTCAGCCGCAATCTTTGCGAACCGTTTGGACAGCGTATATTTTTCTACCGCCTTATCTACCTCCCACAAATTCATAATCTGCAGAAATGCCTTGCCATAAGTATCCCGGTCTTCCATAGCCCGGGTTTCCGTATTGTATTTATAAGCGGCGTTATTAATTACATCACGATAGGTAGTAACCTCTTCCCTGCTCAATACACCGGGAATAAGGACATGCCCGTTCTGACGGAAAGACTGAACGGTACCGGCATCTAAAGTTTTCGCTCCATCTAATGATGGCAGTGTTGCTGTTTCCATAATATTTGTTTTTGAGTGATCCGATACCGATCAGCCACCGTGACCTGCCGTACAGGCCTTCGGCCAATTATGTTGGTAACGTACTTTGATTTAAGATAAAAATTCGTTTCGTATAACAAAATAAACCATTATAGCATACCCAAAAAATGACTAATTTGCTTATTTAATGGGCTATTTTATCCAGGTTGGTTATAACAAACAGTAAAACGAATAAAATATACCATGATGAAACCGACATTCGAATCGCTGCACACCATGACGGATCATTCCTTCCTGGTACGGCGGTTTAATGAAAAGGCTTTTTCGGCACCTTACCATTACCATCCTGAGCTGGAACTTACGCTTATTCTGGAAGGGGAGGGCAAAAGATATGTGGGAAACAATATGTCGCCCTTCGGAGCAGGAGACCTGGTATTGTTAGGTTCCAATCTGCCACATTGCTGGAAGCTGGAGGACGGGATAAAACATAAAAAGCCTGCTTCATCAGCAGTACTGCAGTTCAGACCGGATTGTTTCGGCGAAGGGTTTTTCCGGCGAAACGAAACGCGTTCTATTGGCAGGCTGCTCCAGAAAAGCGGATCGGGCATTCAATTTTACGGTGCAACGGCTGCAGAAGCAGCAACCCGGCTGCAAAATATGGAGAAAGAAAACCACCCCTTTAAAAAAATGATCACCTTCTTTGAAATACTGCAACTGCTGGCAGAGTCGAACGAACTGATATGGCTTAATAAGAAAGGGGAAACACTCCTCCATTCATTTGATGACCAGTCAAGAATAAATAACGTAATGGCCTATATAGTAGACCATTTCAGGCAGCAGATAACACTTGAAAACGCAGCTTCCATAGCAGGTATGACTCCTACGGCTTTCTGCAAATATTTTAAACGGGCAACCCGGAAAACATTTATAGAAACCGTTACCGAGTTCCGTATCAATTACTCCATGCAGCAATTAGTACATACTGATCAGCCGGTATCCCATATCTGTTTTGAAAGCGGATTTGGAGATGTCTCCTATTTTTATAAAACCTTCCGGGAAAAGAAAAAAATGAGCCCGTTGCAATACAGGAAAAAATTCAGGAAAGAAGCTGTTTTTACCGGTACGGAAAACGCTCTTTAGGCGAAGAGGTGGCTCCTGCCACCCGATTAAACCGCTGTGTGTTGTTAAAGCCAGGTTAAGTTGGGGGTAATTTTATAATTTAGTGCAACAACCAATTAAAATTGTAACTTTGTTTGCTCAACTTTAAATATTTATATGATGCTTTTACTGAACTACAATTCCTTATTGATATCAATGCCGGGCGGCACCGAGTGGATACTGATTATCCTTGCTGTACTCATTCTTTTCGGAGGACGAAAGATCCCTGAGTTTATGCGTGGTTTGGGACGCGGCATCCGTGAATTTAATGATGCTAAATCTAACGTTAAAAAGGAAATAGAAGAAGGCATGTCTGAAAAAGACAATGCAGCAAAGACGACCAAGCAGGAGGCTTAATCCTTTAATACCCCATACTTTTTTGCCGGTACAGCAAAGCAGATCTTTGCTGTACCGGTTTTTTTTGCACTGTTCTCTCTGATTATCATAGTCTTTACGATGAATGACCTGTAAATGGCGATGAATGTCATCTCATCTTTTAAAGGCTCCCTATTGCCGAAAACGGGCTCCTGTTTCGCCAGTTTAGAACACTTTGTGCGTTTATAGCTCAAATACCATTTTTATGAAAACAATATTCGCCCTTTGTGTACTCATCGCAGCAGCCGGTTCTGTAAAGGCGCAAAACAGCAGCTACCATTTCACTTCAGAAAAACAACAACAGGTGAAATATGATTCTACCAATAAAATTTATTTCATTGATAGTGAAGTCAGCAACGTTTCGGAAATACGAATTGATAACAACATTATTTCCTTTGTCAGCAACAATAAAAAAAGCAGCGTATTTATAAATAATATGAGCCCGGATTCTTTTAACGGTAAAACAAGTTTTACACTCAGTGGCTATGATACCGATAACGGTAAGAAGGTAAAGCTTTCTTTTTGGTTTATTGATGGTGTCCTGGATGAAGTGAGCTATGTTAACGAAGCCGTACCGCACAGCATCGCTTTCAAAGATCTTTCAGCAATAAGCAGCACGCCATCAAACGCTATTGCCTCGGTACATACCCCACACCCTTAAATAATTTAGAAAGCATACACAACAGATTTTCCTGATCCGTACCCTTTAGTTTCAATCAGAAAAAGCGCCTCAACCGGGGTGCTTTTTATTTGTATATCCGGTATGGACTTTTATTATATGACCAGCTCCGGGAAAATCAACGGGCACCGGTTCTGGTAAACTGCATTTCATGTAATCTGGCATAAAATCCATTTATCTCCAGTAATTCAGCGTGTGTACCTGTTTCCTTAACCTCTCCTTTATCCAACACGATAATCTTATCGGCTTTGCGGATGGTAGAAAGCCGGTGGGCGATAACGATAGAAGTGCGGCCTTCAATTAAAGTGTCAATAGCATGTTGTATCAGTTGTTCACTCTGCGTATCTACGGAGGAGGTGGCCTCATCTAAAATAAGTACAGAAGGATCATATAGCAACGCACGGATAAAAGATAAAAGCTGCCGCTGTCCCAGGGATAGGGTGCTTCCCCTTTCCATCACGTTATAGTCATAGCCGCCGGGTAGCTGCATAATAAAATCATGCATCCCAATCAATTTGGCCGCTTTTATTACCTCGTTACGGGAAATAGAATCATTACGTAGTGTTACATTGTCCTGTATTGAGCCCGAAAACAAAAAGACATCCTGCAATACCACCCCGATTTTACTGCGCAATATATCCAGCTTATATTGATCTATGTTAACATCATCAATCAGGATAGCGCCTTTCTGAATCTGATAAAGCCGGTTAATCAGGCTGATAATGGATGTTTTTCCACTTCCGGTATGTCCCACTATGGCGAGAGTTTCTCCCGGGCGAATCGCAAATGAGATGTCTTTTAAAACATAATTGTCCTTATGGTAAGCAAACCACACGGACTTAAACTCTACTTTTCCTTTGATCTGTGCGGGTGCATGCTCTCCTTCACGAACAATATAATCCGGGTTATCCAGTACCTTAAATATCCTTTCACTGGCTACCATACCCATCTGCAATACATTGAATTTATCCGCAATCATCCGCAAGGGACGAAATAACAAATTCAGGTAAAGTATAAAAGCGATCATTATTCCCAGCGTAGCCTCACCCTGCAGCGCATCGCGTGCGCTCCACCATATCATCAGCCCCATGGATACCGCCATAATGATTTCCACGAACGGGAAGAAAACGGAATACGCAAAAATGGCCCTGATATTGGCATTGCGGTGTTCTTTGTTTATTCTTTTAAACTTGTCATACTCGCGGTCTTCAGCAGCAAAGGCCTGAACAACAGCCATGCCGGTAATATGCTCCTGGGCAAAGGCATTCAACTGGGCAACCGCATTTCTTACTTTTTGAAAAGACACATTTACACTTTCTTTAAACCACCAGGTTACGATCAATAACACAGGTAACACCGCCATACATACCAGGGTGAGCTTCCAGTCGGTAAAAAACATAACGCCCAAAATAGCAATAATAGAAAGCAGGTCGGCAATAATGGAGATCAACCCTTCCGAAAAAATATCATTCACGGCTTCTATATCATTGATCGTACGTGTGGTGAGCGTTCCGATGGGTGTTTTATCGAACTGGGAAAGATTAAGATGAATGACTTTTTTATATACGGTTATACGCAGGTCTTTTACTACGGTTTGTCCCAACCAGGCTGTAATAAAGGAAAAAGAAAAACGCAAGGCCGTTTCCACCAAAAGGAGGCCGATCTGTATTAGCGTTATAACAATTACCAGGTTAGCCAGTCCGCTTCTGATATATTTATCAACCGTTACCTGTATCAGCCAGGGACGTACCGGTGATACAACAGCCAGTACAATAGCAAGCGTGATGGAAAAAAAGAATTGCTTTTTATAAGGAGCCGCGTATGTAAATACCCGCCTAAGCAGGCCGAAATCGAATATTTTTCTGGACGCTGATCGTACCGTCATAATATAACGGCAAACGTACGTAAAATTTAAGGGAACTGCCTGAATACTGTTAACCGGAACAGTAATTCCATGCCGATAAACCCGATTGCCAATAAGGCTAACGGAAAAAACCGTTCCGTATATAACCGGGTTGTTGTTATGGTAACTTTTGTTTTTTCCAGTCCGTCAATTTCCTTGTAAATGGCCTCAAGCCCCTCATTGGCTTTGGCACGAAAATACCTGCCGCCGGTTTCCGCTGCAATTTCTTTCAGCAACGGCTCATCAATATTTACCTTTTCCTGCTGCATGAGCACCCGCCCGCCCGGGGCCTGAACCGGGGTGCTGGCATAGCCCTCCGATCCCATTCCAATGGTATATACTTTTATGCCCAGGGATTTGGCAATTTCTTTCGCTGTTTTAGGATCTATCAGTCCCCCGTTATTTTCACCATCAGTAAGTAATATCACTACTTTGCTTTTAGCATCGCTGCTGCGCAGCCGGTCTGCACTGGTAGCCAGTCCTGAACCTATTGCCGTACCATCTAATAAAAAACTCCCATCCACCTGGCTTAACTGGGATTCCAGTACGGCATGATCTCCTGTAACCGGGCACTGGGTAAAGCTCTCCCCGGCAAATATTACAAGACCTATCCTGTCCGTAGGGCGGTGGCGTACAAAATCTATAGCTACCTGTTTTGCTGCCTGCAGCCGGTTGGGATGAAAATCCTGGGCCAGCATGCTGCCGCTTACGTCTAAGCATAACACCATATCTATTCCTTCCCCTTCCACGTGTTTTTCATCGTTATGGGTTTGCGGCCGGGCCAATGCCAGGATAATACAGGTAAGCGCCAGCAGGCGCAAAACAAAAAGCACATGCCGGAGCCTGCTTTTAAAGGAATGAACATGGCGAAAGCTTTTAAGAGAGGAAACCATGATCGTACCCCGCATCCGGTTGGCATAACTGATATACCACCCGGCTAATACGGGAATGATCAGTAAAAGGAATAGAAATTCCGGGTTGGCAAACTCAATATGTTCAAAATATGCTTTGAGCAACTTTATGATTTTAAGTGGTCGAGAGCCTGTATCGTCTTTTCAATGGCCTGCAGTGAAGCATTGGCTTGTTCTATCTCCGGCCGGTACCGGGCAAATTTTACCGCATCCGCTATACGCAGGGTTTCTGCAATTGCACTTACCTGTGCTTTGTTATCCATTCGCTTTAAATAAAGCAATAACTCACCGGTTGTTTTCTGCTTTGCAGATACCTGGAATTTCCTTTCCATATACCGCCTGAGTATGTCTGTTAATGCACTGTAATATACTTTCCATTCTCCTTTATGCTCTAATTGCTGAGCGCTCAGCTTCCTCAGCTCACTCAACGCCTCCTGCAACGGCGACACCCCGGAAACAGGTGCTCCTGGAAATGGCTTTCGTCTTCCTGATCTTAACCATCCTCTTATTAAAATACCCAGGGCAATGAACGACAATATCCCCGCAATATAATACCACCATGTTCTTCTTTCCTGAGGCACATCAATGATCTCCCGGATATCATGATAGGTGCTGTCCCGTAGCTGCACAGGCACAATCGTTACAGACAGCGGATCTGATTGTATTGTCTTCTTACCGGCAATAATCTTTATTGCCGGGATCGTCCAGATACCGGGATCAAATCCGGTAACGGTAATAGTCTGGCGATAAGTAAGCCCTGCAGCTCCCGTAACGGAATCTAAGGCTGACCTGCTTAATACTTCCAGATGATTGAAGCTGTCGGGCAGGTTAAACCATGCTGAAACAGGTTGTGCGGGGGGCGCCATCACCTCAACAAGAAGGTCAACCGGCTCACCAATTAATACATGATCGCGATCCAGGGTAACTTTTATCGCAGTAGAAGAAGATTGGCCAAAAACGCCGGCAGCAAAAAAGACAAAAGACAAAAGCAGGTATACCCGATACTTGTTAATTACCCCGGAACACCCGCCGGGAATTGCTCCATTCGTACCTGTTATGTTTTTATATCTCTTCATCACAAGCTGCCGGGCTACTATTTTACGGCTTTTTTTCTCTTTGAAAAAAACTGCTGTAATACTTTTACATAATCTTCATCGGTACGCAGGTAGAGCAGGTCTGCTCCTGATTTTAGAAAGGAAAGTCTACAGGCTTCTTCGTTCCGGATAAACTGCTCGTGATAATGATATTGCACCATCCTGTCGTTGGTATCAATCCACCGGGTTTGCCCGGTTTCGGCATCGCGTAGCTGCACCATCCCTACTTCCGGTAAATCCATATCCATTTTATCGTACACTTTAATACCGATCACATCATGCCGGTTTCCGGCAACCCGCAACGGATCGTCATATTGCTCTACCATAAAATCGCTTAAAATAAAAGCAATGCTTTTTTGCTTCACTGCCGTATTAAAAAAGCGGACGGCTTCATTCAAATTGGTGCCCTTACTCCGGGGTTGCACGGTTAAAAGTTCTCTTACAATATAGAGCACATGCTCTTTCCCTTTCCGGGGCGGAATAAAAAATTCGATAACATCGCTAAAAAAGATCACGCCTACCTTATCATTATTATTTACAGCGGAAAAAGCCAGTACGGCACATACTTCTGTAATCAGGTCTTTTTTACGTTGCTTTACCGTTCCAAACAGGGAACTGGCGCTGATATCCACCAGCAGCATCATGGTAAGCTCCCTTTCCTCTTCAAATAATTTGCTATAGGGGTTACCCATCCGGGCAGATACATTCCAGTCAATAAACCGCACGTCATCGCCGGCGGCATATTCCCTTACCTCTTTAAATACCATACCCCTGCCTTTGAATGCCGTATGGTACTCACCGGTAAAGAGATGGGTGGTAAGCTTTTTACTCCTGATCTCCAGCTCTTTTACTTTCTTTAATATGTCTGCTACGCTTAAAGTGATCTCTCCGCTCCGGGCGTTGCTGCGTTTTTTTGTTTTCATATGAGCCATCAGGAATTCATTTCTTCTCATTTTCAAATTTTCAAATTAGCACACTGCCACAATTGAATGCTTCACGGCACATTCACCGCTCCTAATATTTCTTCAATCACGATTTCGGCATTTATGCTTTCCGCTTCGGCTTCATACGTTAATCCTATGCGATGTCGTATTACATCTTTAGCAATGCTTCTTACATCTTCGGGTATAACATAGCCCCGCTTGCTTAAAAAAGCGTGAGCCTTGGCAGCAAGGGCCAGGTTAATAGAAGCCCGGGGAGACCCGCCATAGGCGATCAGTGGCTTTAACCTATCTAACCGGTATTGCGATGGATCACGGGTGGCAAAAACGATATCCAGGATATAATTTTCAATTTTTTCATCCATGTAGACCTGTCTTACCAAAGTTTTAGCCTGCATAACTTCCTGTACGCTCACGACCTGTTTAACCGCCGGTATTTCTACCCGGTTCAGGTTTTGACGAACAATAAGCAGCTCTTCATCCCGGCTGGGATAATCTATAATTACTTTTAGCATAAACCGGTCAACCTGTGCTTCAGGCAACGGGTAGGTCCCTTCCTGGTCAATAGGATTTTGTGTAGCCAGTACCAAAAAAGGCTCATCCAGCTTAAACGTAGTTTCACCAATGGTTACCTGCCTTTCCTGCATGGCTTCCAGCAAAGCGCTCTGTACTTTAGCCGGAGCACGATTGATTTCATCTGCCAGAATAAAGTTGGCAAAAACAGGGCCCTTGCGCACTACAAATTCATGCTTTTGCTGATGGTATATCATGGTTCCGATCACATCCGCCGGTAACAGGTCGGGCGTAAACTGTATACGGCTGAACTTTGCATTTACGGATTGCGCCAGCGATTTAATGGAAAGCGTTTTAGCCAGCCCGGGCACCCCTTCTAACAGCACATGCCCGTTACTGAGCAAACCGATCAGCAGGCGGTTAATCATATACTGTTGGCCCACAATAATGGTAGCTATTTCTTTCTCCAGGCGGTCAACAAAAGAAGCTGCCTCCCGGATTTTTTCATTTAACCGTTGAATATCATCTGCGGTTTGTAACATCATTCTTTATTTTTGGAATCTATTATAATCGTTACCGGCCCGTCATTGATCAGCGCCACTTTCATATCAGCGCCAAAAATACCGGTTTGTATTTTTTTCCCCAGTTCATTTTCTAACCGGGCAATCATCTTCTCATACAAAGGCATAGCCACATCGCCTTTACCGGCGCGGCTGTAGGAAGGCCGGTTACCTTTTTTGGTAGAAGCATGCAGCGTAAACTGGCTTACCAGCAAAATATCTCCTCCTGTTTCTTTTATACTGATATTCATTATCCCGGATGCGTCATTAAAAATACGCATATTCACCAGCTTCACGCTTAGCCACTCCAGGTCGGCTTCGGAATCTTCAGTCTCTATCCCCAGCAACACGAGCAATCCGTTCTGTATTGCACCTGTTACCTTACCCTCCACCGTAACAGATGCTTCCGAAACACGTTGTAATACTGCGCGCATAAATACCCCATTTTCTGCGCGCAAGTTAAGATGAAAAAAAATTGGCGGAAAAAAACTAATTTTCCCGTGGAATGATCCTTCCTGCCTGTAATAAAAACAACAGGAAGCCGGCAGCTACAGAAAATACAATATGAGTACAGTAAACATCCAGAAGGAAATTACATTTAAAACGGCCAGAAGCGGAGGCAAAGGTGGTCAAAACGTTAACAAAGTAGAGACCATGGTAGAAGGCTATTTTGATATTGACCGGTCGGCCCTGCTGGATAATGAGCAGAAAAAACAGATAAAGCAAAAGCTGCGTAATAAAATCAATGCAGAAGGGCTTTTATTAGTGAAATCCCAGGCAGCGCGTACGCAACTGGCCAATAAGCAGTTGGTTATAAAAAAGATGAATGAGCTCATCCGTCAATCCTTAATACAACCCCGTAAAAGAATAGCGGGTAAACCCACCGGGGCTGCCATACAAAAACGGATAGATGAAAAAAAGATAAAAGGAAAAATAAAACAGGGAAGAAGAAAGGTGGATCCGGAAGATTAATTCCTATACGTATACTCCCTTTTCTCCTAATGATCATGAACTTTTACAGACAGTAACACATCCGTCCGGCCTGCTATATTTTTACATGCGCCCAGTTTTCTTTTGTTTTAATACGGTATATCTGCATATCCGATACGTTGTATTTCCGGGCAATTTCACGAAGCGTCTTTTTTTCTTTCAACAACTTTTTTATTCCCTTTACTTTCCTGATATCAAGCTTCGGTCCTTTCTTTGCCGGGTTTTCTTTCCGTCTTTTTAAAGCTGCTTTTATCCTGGGATTCTTCAGGTTATGCGCCGTTACTTCATCCTGGGAAGCCCACCTGAGATTGCTGGCCTTATTGTTTTCATAGTTGTGATCAAGATGAATAATAAACTTCTGGCTGGCTTTGGGACGGCGTAAAAAATGCTTGGCTACAAGCCGGTGGATCAATGCAGTATAAAATTCCCCGTTAAGCTTTTTCCTCCAGATCGGGTAATTCGCCTGTCTGCTCAACCGCAGTAAATAACCATCTGATATCCGCTTATTGTACCTGACTAACCGGCCCTGGTTAGAGATCGCATACTTGTGTTTAACCGCACCTTTGGTTTCATGTTCAGGAAGATCCTTCCAGACTTCGTTGGGCAACATTTTTACAGATTCTCTGATAGCCATTTTATATTTTTTTCGAATGAGCAGATACCGGTTATTCCAGTTAAAACAGATATTTCAACACAGGTAGCTACACTATTCTTATAGAAAATGATTATCTCATGGAATAAGGTGAAGTAATGATGCTTACCGAAGTTACGACATCGGCTTATATCAAAATCAATTTTCCCGGTTTTTGTTTTAAATGCCTATATTTCCAATCCTTCCACCAGAATAATAATCATATTTTTTTCCAATTGCTCGGAAGATATCTTTTGTTCGGAGCGATGCCATGATTCTATGCCGCTTATAGCATGCAGCATGATCAATACCGCCGTGGGTGCATCAATGGACTTAATTTCTTTTTTTCGTATCCCGCTTTCTATAAGGGCAGCCAGACGCTGGCGATAGTTTTTCCGCTGCACTTTATAATTAGATAAATACGGTTCTGAAAGATGCCGCCATTCCCTGTCGGCCACCTGCACTTCGTTATAGTTGTTGATCATGTGCCAGATATGGAACCGTATAATGGATTTTATTTTTTCAACGGATGATTGCTTATTGACCTCAATTTTTTCAAGATGATCCATTAAGATATTCGCTACCCTGAAACAAAGGATCTGTAAAATTTCAGCCTTGGATTGAATATGATTATACAGGCTGGCAGCTTCTACCCCCACTGCTTCCGCCAGGTCTCTCATAGAAGTACCCACAAAGCTTTTTTCCGTAAAAAGCTTTGCCGCTTTACCAATAATTACTTCCTTTTTGGTACTGGTACGATGGGTTTTGATAGGGGGCATAATAAAAATGTCTTAAATAAATTAAAATCCATATTTATGGGTTACGCCTGAGTGATAGCGGCTTATCTACCCGCAATTTACCTTTATCTATTCATTTACCTCTATCGAATTTCGTAATTTTCTTCATCGGATCCGAAATTTGTATTGTATTTGATTTTAAGATTTTATTAAAATCAAATACAATGTTATTGACATTCCGACTAATCTTGTATTTTGCACAAGGTAATTATTCCGTATAATGTTGCGTTATTATACATACCCGGGTTGGTTGCGGACGGAGAGCGGTTTTACAAACAAATGTACGTTTCAATGAAAAAAATATTTTTAGCCATTTTCTTTGGAAGCTTTCTTTCCTCTTCCATTGCACAGATAGATGGTGTTATCCAGGAAGGTGAGTTTGGCGTAACCGTAGGAGCAGCACATTATTTTGGCGATCTGAATACCAATGCAGCCCTCAACCGCCCCAAGCCAGCTTTGGGCCTGTTTTTTCGTAAACAGTTTGGAGAATATATCGCACTTCGCCTCGGCATGCACTATGCCCAGTTAGGCTATTCGGACAGATATAGTAAGAATGAGTTCCAGCAAAGGAGAAATCTCAGCTTCAACAGCAATATATGGGAGGCCACCCTGCAGGGGGATTTTAATTTTATGCGATTTGTGCCGGGGATGCCGGAATTTGGTTTTACTCCTTATGTTACTTTGGGTGTCGGTGTTTTTAATTATGACCCTTATGCCTATTGGCAGGGAACCAAATACTACCTGCGTCCCCTGCATACGGAAGGGCAGAGCTCACCTTTATATCCTGAGCTTAAGCCTTACAGCGCCATGGCTTTCTGCCTTCCGCTGGGTATGGGCATTAAATACAATATTAATCCCAATATCAATCTTTCTTTTGAGGTAGCCTACCGGTTCACCTCCACCGATTACCTTGACGATGTAAGCTCTTATTATTCTCCCGATGCATTTGCAAGCA
Organism: Chitinophagaceae bacterium; assembly: GCA_023957155.1. Taxonomy (GTDB): domain Bacteria; phylum Bacteroidota; class Bacteroidia; order Chitinophagales; family Chitinophagaceae; genus Agriterribacter. The sequence continues at coordinate 324,267 of JAMLHK010000004.1, forward strand.
CACTGCCCGATGGTTCACCCACTCCCTGGTATGCGCTGCAGGACCGGTCTTATGAAACAGGAGATGGCATAAGAATAGGTACCAAAGGACGCCAGCGGGGTTACCGCAACCAAAGGGACGCCTATGTTATTGCAGAAGTAGGCTTATCTTTTACGCTTACCTCATACAGATGTCCCACATCAAAGTAAGCCGGTATAAAAGCCGGATATTTAGCTATCCTTAACCGCCCCGCCGGGCCGGGTACCCCGGGTGCTTCATTTTTTCCATTAACTACTAATTTTGCGCACAGATGCTGCGTACTATTTCGGAATTTAATTATGTTAACGAGTTCAAGAAATTTATAACCGGGCAATACCTTGCAAAAGGGCTTCGTGTTACCGTAGGCGCCATATTACCCGCCCTGGTTCTATATCATTTCGATCTGCTGGCTGTTGGCATCGCCCTGCCCCTGGGTGCATTGATGGTGAGCCTTACCGATTCTCCCGGCCCTATTCACCACCGCAGAAATGGTATGCTGGCCAGCAACATGCTGAATTTTGGAGTAGCGATATTAATAGGATATACCCGTAATTTCCAGTGGCTCCTGGCATTTGAACTCACCATACTCAGCTTCTTCCTGACGTTCATCGGTATTTACGGTAACCGGGCTAATTCCATAGGGCTGATCGCTATTATCGTCCTGGTATTAAACATTGACGTCCATCATGCCCAGGACCGGGTAATGAGCGATGCTCTTTTCCTGCTGGCAGGAGGGGTCTGGTATATGCTCCTGAGTCTCGGATTGTATACACTACGACCCTACCGCCTCATTCAACAGGCTTTAGGAGAAAGCATTTTCCTAACGGCTTCCTATCTTAAAACAAAATCAAAGCTGTACCTCCCCGATGTACCGGATGATGAGGTATACCAGGAGCTGCTCCCGCTGCAAACAGGTATTCATCACCAGCAGGAACAGGTGCGGGAGCTGCTATTTAAGGCAAGAAGGTTAACCCGCGAATCTACCGCAAGAGGCAGAACCTTAATGATGATGTTTATTGACTCTGTTGACCTGTTTGAACAGGTAATGACCTCACAGCAAAACTACCAGGCGCTTCATCGTTATTTTAAAGAGGGTGATATCATGGATCAGTTCCGGCAGCTGATCTTAGAAGCCGCTAATGAATTAGAAAAAATAGCACTGGTTGTACAAAGCGGCTTTTCTTCCCGGGATGAGGGAAAATTAGATGAGTACATAGCAGAAACGGAGCAATCCTTTATTGCTTACCGGGATAGTCATTTGAACCCTGATACATTACCCGGTTTTATCAGCCTGAGGCATATTCTTAATTCCATCAGGGACATTGCCAAACGGATAAAACGATTACACATTTACACAGCATACAACAGTGAGTCAAAAAATATCATAAACCAGGATATAGATGTAAAGCGATTTGTTTCCCGCCAGGACTTTGATGTAAAACTATTAGCTGAAAACTTCTCCCTTCAATCTAACTTATTCCGTCATTCGCTGCGGATAAGCAGCTGTATGCTGGCAGGATACGCCGTAGGACAGCTATTGCCTTTCGGGCACAGCTACTGGATCCTTTTAACCATTATTACCATATTGAAGCCGGCATACAGTATTAGTAAAAAACGAAATATCGAACGGCTTTCCGGCACCCTGGCAGGTGCAGCAGCAGGGATTTTGCTTTTGTATTCCGTACATAACAACACCCTCCTGTTTGGCATTATGGTATTTTCCATGATCATCGGGTACAGCTTTTTGCAAATACAGTACTCCATCAGCGTTGCTACAATAACCATCTATGTACTGCTGTCTTTCCATTTCCTGAACCCGGATGATTTTAGGAGCCTGGCGACAGACCGGGTTATTGATACCGCTATCGGGTCCGTTATATCTTTTACAGCCGCCCTATTTGTTTTGCCGGCATGGGAGAAGGACCAGGTACCTCAATATATCCGTAAACTGATGGAAGCCAACCTGCAGTATTTCAATATTGTGGCCCGGGCCTTTTATGAAACGGCACCGGAAATTGTTGAGTACAAGATGGCGAGAAAAGAAACCTACGTTGGACTGGCTAACCTTTCAGACGCTTTCCAGCGTTTATTATCAGAGCCCCGGAATAAAATCAGCCAGCCTGAATTGCTCCACCACCTGGTGGTAAGCAATCACATGCTCAGCTCACATATTGCCACCCTGGGAACTTATTCCCAATCCCTGGCGCCCAGGTACCATTCAGCCGCTTTTAGGCCGGTAACCGAAAGCATTGTATTGCAAATGCAGATGGGTATTGCCCTTTTACAGAACAATACAAACGAAGTGACAGATTCTGCCGGCCAGGGATTTTCCCAGGTGCGGGATATTATACAGGGGCTTTTAGCACAACGGATTTCCGAATTAACAGGAGGAACGGGCACAAGCAATGTCAGGAAAACATTATCAGGATTTAAAACCATTACCGATCAGTTTGAGCTGATCTATAGCATTACCACAGATATCAACAACGTATTAAAAAAGATGCAGGATCATCTACCTGCGGTTAAAATGATTACATGACCCGCCTTATAACACCGGCTTACTTCGCAATCAGCACTATTGTTCCGGCTATTATCAGCCCTGCACCAAGCAGTGTATTCAGGGTTAATGATTCTTTTAAAACCAGTACGGATAACAGGATGGTAATGGCTACACTTAATTTATCTATTACAGCCACTTTTGATAAGGCGCCCGATTGCAATGCTTTAAAATAAAAGAGCCAGGATAAGCCTGTTGCCAGCCCGGAAAGGATAAGAAACAGCATACTGTATTTTGATATCGCCGTTATTCCTTTCATTTCTCCTTTTACCAGGACAATTCCCCAAACGACCAGAAAAATAACGATCGTCCTTATTCCTGTTGCAAGATTAGAACTGATATCCGCTACCCCCAATTTTGCAAAAAGGGCAGTGAGTGCCGCAAATAAAGCAGATAATAATGCATAGAATACCCACATTTTACGATGTATTTGGTGATAATTTAAACCGGAGCTCAAACCGGTCTCCCCAAAATTACTTCTCTTTCATTTTACCATTTTTAAACCTTTCGCTGGCGGTTTGATAATAAGATATGGTTTCCTGTGTCAGGGTGTCATTTTGGATATTAACCTCAGACAACGACTGATCAGACGAAGTTACCGTAAACTGGTTTACCCTTTTTCTGTCATCAATCTGGGTAAATACGCCATCCTTCAACAATCCGAGCGTTCTGTAATTACCGATAAAAGCTCTTTCCTCGCCCGGCTTTATCTGATTGATGTCTTTTCCATAGAGATCTGTAGTATAGCTCCAGCCTAAGTAGCCAAATAACGTAGGCATCAAATCAATCTGAGAAGTAAGCCGATCTATCCTTTGCGCATCAAGCGGCAGGTTATAAAAAATAGCCGGTATATGATGTTTGTCAATATTGATCTCCCATTTACCGGCGCTGCTTGCACAATGGTCTGCTACAATTACAAATACCGTATTTTTAAACCAGGGTTTTTCCTTTGCAGCGGTAATAAATCCTGCCAGCGCATAATCCGTGTATTTTACCGCACTGTTCCTTTCTCCCTGTGGCAGATCTATTTTTCCTTCAGGAAACGTATAGGGCTTATGGTTGGATGTGGTCATTACAAACTGAAAGAACGGCGTGCCGGACTGGCTGCTCCTGTCGGCAAATTTTATAGCCTGTTTATACAAATCCTCATCACAGATACCCCAGGCATTTTCAAAGCTGATCTCTTCATCCGGGATCGGGAAGCGTTTGGTTTTTATCTCATCAGAAAGCGGGTTCCCCCGGTTCCTGTCTACAATATCAAATCCCTGGCCTCCAAAAAAATTATTCATATTATCAAAATAGCCATCACCGCCATAAATAAAGTAAGGATGATATTCCTTTTGTTTAAGGATCGTTGCAATAGAAAACAGGCTTTGATTGTTCGGCCTTCTTACAATACTGTTCCCCGGCGTTGGAGGAACACATAAGGTGAGCGCTTCCATTCCTCTTACGGTCCTGGTTCCCGTTGCATATAAACCGGTAAAGAAAATACTATGATTAGCCAGGCTGTCGTAATGAGGGGTAAGATTTTCCTTATTGCCAAAAGCAGCTAAAAAATCACCGCTGAAACTTTCAATTGCAACAAGGACAATATTGGGCCGGATTTCACCATCAGCCCGGGTAAGCCTTGTGATATTATCCCATTCTTCACCCGTATAGGACTGGTTTTCCTGTATAAGATTCTTTTTTAAAATACCATAGGCTTCCTTTTCAGGAAGTTTCGGATAAAAAATATCATAGTCCAGCTCATTTGACCGGTAAGCGGCGAAAAACGAAAAAACACCATTCTTTCCCAATTCATTTATCACCAGGTTATTGCTGAAATCGGCTGATTTGTTTTTCATAACAAAACCAAGCAAAAAGGTAATCGCTACAAGGGGAATAGTATAAGCAAGGCGGACTTTAAAAGGGAACCGGGCTGAAAAGGCTGATTTAAAAACGTTTGTTTTTTTAAAAAATAAAAAGGTCAACACTTCTAACAGGATCAACACGGAAATAATTAGCGGCAGGGGATAAGACTGGTTAATATTTGAGACCACTTCATAGGTATAGATCAGGTAATCAACGGCAATAAAGTTGAACCTCACACCAAATTCATCCCAAAAAGGCAATTCAGCCATCAGGCTGAAATACATAATAAAAAGCACAATGGCAAGCCAGCTATACGTAATAACCCTGTCCAACAGGGATCCTATCCATCTTTTAGGAAAAACAAGCAGGTATAAGATATATAGCGACAGGAAGAAAAGTCCAACTGTAAGATCATATATAAACCCCGTAATGAAAGCCCGGGAAATACGGAGAACGCTGAATTGTACATCCTGTGCAGACCAGAATAACAACACCAGCCTGATAAGGAAGGATAATGCAATATACAGCCAAAGCACATTAAAGAGAATAGCATAGCGGCTTGTACTTTTTCTTGAGAAGGGGAATAATATTCCCGGCTTAAACGTCATGTTGATGGGTAATTATAATTAACAAAGTATCCGCTCAATTTAGCAGAAATTTCGAATTTGGGGAAAAGATCTTGCAGGCAGCCGATCCTTCACCCGGCAAATCATTACAACCGGAAGGTTCCCCCATCCTTAATTAAGCTGTGAACCTTTTCCTATACGGCAGGGAATACGCCGGGACGGGATGTTTTATTTCTGTTAATGTATATCAAATTAATATAAAAAAACCGGCAGGTATGCGTATTTTTGAGCCCCTTGTAAATACGGTAATCCTACTGATTTTAAAAGGTTAAGCAGATTGCAGTACCCGGGACGGGATGCAAGAGGCGAATTTAATGTTAACAATATCCAAAAGCTAACGCCGTTTATATGTGGCTTAGAAACTATAATCCGATGAAATTCCATTCCGTACCTAAAAAGCTGGGCAAATACCTGTTTTTTCTAGCGCCTGTATTACTTTCAGGCATTATCAAAACAAATCACGATTCCCCCATTTTACCGGCGGCTACCTATTTTCTTCCTGCTGATTTTAGTACGAAAACCCATCATGTTTTTGTCAACGCGCTATACGACAGCACCCACTTAAATGAGCTGGGGCTGAAAAAAAATGTACTGGAACTGGCCGTGAAGGGATTCAGCAGGTTAGCAGGGAAGGGAAGGCTGAACAGGGACAGTATTCTTACCATTGTTGATTTTTCCCGCTCATCGAGTGAAAAAAGGATGTACGTAATTGACCTGAAAAATATGGAACTGCTATTTAATACGCGGGTTGCTCACGGAAAAAATTCGGGAATGGAATATGCGCGTTATTTTTCCAATGTAATGGCATCTCATAAAAGCAGTTTAGGATTTTATATCACCCAAAATACTTATCGGGGTGAAAACGGCTATTCGCTCCGGCTGCAGGGCATAGAACGGAATATCAATGATAAGGCGCTGAAAAGAAGCATTGTAATTCACGGAGCCAAATATGCCGATGACCGTTATTTACAGGAAAGGGGAATGTTGGGCAGGAGCTTTGGTTGTCCTGCGATCCCGATGGAAGAGCATAAAGAAATTATTGATGCAATCAAAGAAGGAAGCTGCCTATTCATCTATTCACCCGATACAAAATATATACACAATTCTACGGTTTTAAACGGTTAGGTAAATATAAGAATGGTTAAGGTTGAGGCCTGATCTTCTACGGAGATCAGGCTATTTTTATTCCATTACAAACCGGTAGCCTACTCCTTTTATCGTGATGATCTCCAGCGCCGGGTCATTTTTAAGATAGCCCCTGAGCTTAGTAATATATACATCTAATGTGCGGGAATTAAAGAAAGAATCACTTCCCCATAATACATTCAGGATATCCTTCCTGTCAATTACTTTTTCGCGATTTTCATATAACAATCTCAGTAACTCACTTTCACGGAAAGACAGCTTCTTCTCTTCCTCACGGAATAATAAAGTTTGCCGGTGCGGGTTAAAAATATAATTACTCATCCGGATGTCGTCTTTTATTTCACTGTTTTGCACCGGCTCCTGCTGGTAACGCAGGGCATTTTCAATACGTACAATAAGCTCTTCCATACTGAACGGCTTACGGATATAATCATTTGCACCTTTCTGAAATCCTTTTACCAGGTCGGCAGTCTGCGTTTTTGCCGTTAAAAAAATAATGGGGAGCGTGGTATGGAGCTGCCTGATGTCATCTGCAATGCTAAATCCGTCCTTACCGGGAAGCATGATATCAAGAATACAAATATCAGGCTGAAAATATTGAAATTGTGCTATTACCTTCCCGCCATCCATTTCCAGCAATACATCATAGCCCCTGCTTTCCAGGCTCTCTTTAACAATCTTAGCCAGGAATGTTTCATCCTCCACATACAATATCTTAGTTTTCTTCATGGTTAACCGGTAATTTAATAATAAACTCGGTTCCCCTGCCCGGATCACTATGCAGTGTAATAGAACCCTGATGCTGGTGAATGATATGAGCTACATAGCTCAGCCCCAATCCATATCCCTTAACATTATGCCTGTTATCGGTCGGAACCCGGAAAAATTTGTCAAATACTTTGGCTTTATATGCAGCCGGTATGCCTATGCCATTATCGGTTACCTTTAATATCATCCACTCTTTATCATCAGCATTAATATGAACCTGAATCAGCGGCTTGTCCTGGCTGTATTTCAAGGCATTGTCCAACAGGTTATACAGTACGCTGGTGATGTGCATGTGATCGGCCTCAATAAGAAAATGCTGCCCGGAGCTCTGCAGCTCAACCGTTGCATTCACTTTTTCAAACTGCAGGCCCATAGAAGCAATAACTTCTGCCGCCAGTTGTTTTAAATCGAACCGTTCATATTTTAATTCTGTTTGCTGCTTTTCAAACATCGTCAGCTTAAGCACTTTGTCCACCAGCATAGACAGCCTGTTCAATTCATTTCCTGCTATATCGAGGTATTCTTTTGTTCGTTCAGGCTGCTGCATCACATTAAAATTCTTAATGGCTTCTATGGCCACGCTAACGGTCGAAATAGGCGTTTTAAGCTCATGGGTTATGTTGCTGATAAAATCATTTTTTATAGTCGTAAGCCGGTGCTGCGCCCTGAGATTCCTGTACAATACCGAAAAAGCCGTAATAGTAAGTCCTATAAGAAAAACAGAAAAAATAACCTGGGGGAGAACCTTTTCAAAAATATAATTAAAGGTGTTTCCTAACTGAACCTGGTAGCTTATGGGATGCGTAAAGCCGATTGTTGCCTTATTCCATTCCGGGCGGGAAGGGTTGCTTTGTTTTATATCCGCTTCTTCTGTTCTTAAGATGGAGAACGGAACAACAATATTTTCTTTTTTCAGATTATGGGTATACGCCTCCCTGATCTCATAAACCCGCAAAGAATCCTGGAGCGAATCAATACCAATCAAAAATTCAAAGAAACGCCCTCCCGATTTAAAGCTCCTGCGCGATACGGAATCGTTAGCCGGTGTACCGGCGGGTCGTTCCACGGTAAGAATGGAATTACGCGTAGAAGGCTGGGAAGGGATATTATAGGAGGAATCGCTGAGGTGCTTCCTCACCATATCGGTAAACCGGGCTATATCGGGAGGCAATCCGTAACGCAGCCTGGTGGTACTGTCTAATTTCAGCTTGGAAGACTGAAGATCAAAAACCGATTCACGAAAAATAACATTGGTTCTAAAGCGGAGTATTCTTTTTTCTTCTTCAATTTTGATCATGATCCAATACACCTGGAATGCAGCTATTACAATGATAGCTGCCACCATTAAACCAACAGATATGATGAACTTCCGCTTCATACCAGTCAAAAGTAAATTTTACCGGTTTTACCGGGCAATTATGTTAACCTTAATTAACATCCGTACTAAAATATAATAAAACACCGCCGGGTACGTTTCCTATTCATTCTTTCATCCAATACTTATAAGTAAGCCATTATGAACACGCTCATTTCAAAGAAGGTTATCGAACTTAACAGGTTATTTATCAGCATATTACATAAGGTTATACAACGCCCCGACTTTTACCCGATAAAATATTATCATAAAAGGAAACGCGATAAAAACGACCTGGGATTCTTTTAAACTATTTCTTCCTCCCGTAATACGGGTCACCCATAACATTATAATATACGGGGCCGCCTGCATAAAAGGCGGCTTTTGCTTTGGTAATAACCGGTTAGCTAAACAGGTATTCCACGTCTTCCTTAGAAAGGCTTTTCACGAATGTGGTATCATCCGTGATCAGGTCACGCGCCAGCGAGCGCTTTTTTTCCTGTAATTGCAGTATTTTATCTTCAATGGTATCCTTGCATATCATACGATAAGCAAAGATATTCTTGGTTTGTCCTATACGATGGGTACGGTCTATAGCCTGCTGCTCAACAGCGGGGTTCCACCACGGGTCAACAATATACACATAGTCGGCAGCGGTAAGATTTAAACCGACACCCCCCGCTTTCAACGAAATAACAAATGCCCGGCAGGAATCATCTTCCTGGAACCGGTTGATGGCTCTTTCTCTTTCATGTGCAGGAGTACTTCCATCGAAGTATTCGTAAGACACATCCAGTGATCTCAGCTTTTCTGTTATCAGCGCCAGCATACCGAGGAACTGCGAAAATACCAGCGCTTTATGATTGCTGATATTTTCCGTGATCTCTCTCGCTATTTCTTCCAGCTTAATGGAATGGTTGGGGTATTTCTCCGGCTCATTCATTATAGCAGGCGAATCACAGATCTGCCGGAGTTTCATTAATCCCTGCAAAATGGTAAGCTGTGAATTTTGTATCCCCTGCTCATTAATAACACCCAATATCTTATTGCGGTAATCCATACGGAACGCTTCATAAATCTCACGCTGCTCAGACTGCATTTCGCAAAACAGTATCGTTTCCGTTTTCTCGGGCAGGTCTTTCGCTACCTGCTCTTTGGTACGGCGGAGGATAAAGGGATAAAGCAGCTTTTTTAAATGTTCTTTACGATCCTGCTCACCGAACTTATCAATAGGAGTAGCAAATTCGTTACGAAAATATTCTACACTGCCGAGCATGCCCGGGTTTAAAAAATTCATCTGGGCATAAATATCAAAAGTATTGTTCTGTAAGGGGGTACCACTCAGGCAAAGCCGGTTTTTTGACGCCAGGAGACCTGCGGCTTTAGTGACCTTGCTTTGGGGATTTTTAATCGCCTGCGACTCATCGAGTATCACATAATCAAAATGAATACCGGCAAACAGCTTGATATCACTGCGAAGGGTGCCGTAGGTGGTTATAATAACATTATACCCGTTAAACCCGTTCTTTTCCCGGCTCCTGTCGGATCCATGATGGATATGATAGGTGAGATCAGGCGTAAATTTTTTGATCTCATTCTCCCAGTTGAACATTAACGTAGTCGGGCATACCACGATAGCTTTCAGGCTATGATGCGTATCACGGTAAAGCTGGAGAAACGACAAGGCCTGAACCGTTTTCCCCAAACCCATATCATCGGCTAAAATACCACCCCAGCCTACTTCGCTCAAATAATTGAGCCAATGATACCCTGCCACCTGGTAAGGGCGTAAAATATGCGCCAGCCCGGGAGGAGGATCAATTTCATTGATCCGGTTAAAGCCCCTGAGCCGGTTATACTTTTCCTCCAGCTCTATCAGCACCTCAGCTTCATTACGTTCTTCATACAGCTCATCAATAATACTCAAATGATATTTCGATAAACGCAGGGCGTTATTCTTTCCTTCGCCTACCCTAAACAGTAAGGCATATTTCTTCAGCCAGTTTTCAGGCAGTATGCCCAGCGTACCATCATTGAGCTGAACAAACTGCTGCTTATTCGAGAGTGCTCTTTTGATTTCATCTATACTTACCTGCTGTTCTCCAAACACCACTTTTACTTTGGCGTCAAACCAGTCTATACCGTTGCTGATATGAATTTCAGTAGTTGGCCGGGCTGTATTAAACCGGAAGTTTTTCAGCACATCAAAGCCCACTACCGGCACATTCATTTCCTTCATGCTGTCAACAAACAAAAAGAACCAGTTGTTCTTCAGCACATCCGCACCCTTTAAAGCCAGCGTTGCCGCACCTTCGGGATGGATAAAATTAGAATGAAGACTTTCTAATTTTTTAATGAACTGCAGCTCCGCCTGCCGGTTGCGATGTATTTCCAGCACCTTATCATTTACCGGCAGCGTAATGACATCTTTCGCATTAAAGCGTGTTTCAAAGCCCTTATAAGAAAATACAGGGACAAACAGCAGGTAATCTCCTTTCTCCTGAAGCAGCACCCGTACTTCCGGATGAACATCTTTTACTTCCTCAACCAGCCTGCTGTCAAAACGCACTTTATATTCCGCGGTAAGGGAAATGATATTCTTTTTCAGGTAATCCGGCCATTCTTCCCGGCTGATGAGCAGGTTTTCTTTATGAACAAACTTTTCAACTTCAAGGATATCTTCCTGACGGCTCCAGCTATAAAAAGTATCGGCGTATTTAAAAAGCAGGTAACTGCCCCACTCATTTTCCGATATGGGTACTTCCATACCATTGACCTGCACATAACAGGCCATTTCCATTTTCGTTTTTACCACGTTTACATGAAAAACCGGTACGGCATTCTCCGTGGCCAACTGAACCGGGAGGAGGTTAGCCGTAATAAAGTTTCTCCCCTTCGGTAAAAAATATACCAGCGGGTTGTTATTCTGCTCACTAAATAACTTAACCAGTTTGGGATACCAGTATTCAATTATCAGGGACTTTGTTTCTTCCGGAAGCTCATCTCCTTCCTGGTGAATAATATTGTCCCATATACCTGAAAAAGGAGAATTACGGCTTACATATTTATTGACTTCCGCTTCATTTAATTTACGTATCTGCTGCAAGAGTTGTTTATCCTGGTCTGCGTATTGATCTGCCTGTATAAATTTTGTGATGTCGAGCTTTTCCACTTTCCCGGAAAAAGCGGTACCGGATTCATTGGTTTCACCGCTCACCGCGTCAAGAACAAAATTGGGATACCCGTTACTGTTTCCATTAAACACGATCCCGATACGACAGGTGGTATCCTTTACAACAGCAGGGATAGCTTCCTCCTCTGTTTCCACTTCCTTTTCTATAACAACAGGTTGGGCAGCGATCCTGCTGCCGGTAACGGGCTCCGCCCTCTTTATAGACGGGTCCAGCACCCGCAAAAAAGGCTTGCCGTCTTTATAGGTAAACTCAAATTTACCGGTTAAATCATCATCCAGAGAGTAGCCGTAAATTTCGAGCAGCTTATTTTTTTGCTTATCCCAATTTCGGATAGAATCAAAATAATAAGGCCCGTAAGCATTCAGCAACTGGAGGAACAGGGCTACCTTATGCACACAAAGCGGGTGGTTCTGCTCGTCACATTTACAGGATGTATCAAAATTCCTTTCTTCGTTCTTTTGAATAACCAGGGGGAAGGTATCGCCATTACATACCAAGCTGGCCTCCACTTTTTCATTCGCTGCAGATAATATATTTGCCTTTTGGGTTTGGAGTATCTTTTCCGCTTCTTCATAGCTGCCCGGTGAACTCAATAGCCTTATGCTTTTAAGTTCAATGTTCTTCATCTTTATTACGGTATGCTGCTGGTTGTAGATAACATCTTTTTCACCCAGAATATTTTTATCTAACAAATCCTGCAACTGGAGTAAAGCGGCAGTTTCATGCCGGCAAATATCTCCCAGGTTATAAGGACAGGTACACCGGACGGATAAGGCTTTAGGGTCTTTATACTTTTGTATGTACACTTTGTAAAAAGTGGCATAGCTGTCATCTTTAACCCTGAACGTTACGGAACCCAGCAGATCATCATGTTCCATAAGCTCAACATAGCTGATAGCATGAATTTTTTTACCCCGTCGGATTACTTCGTCTGTTCCATTATTATATACAAACTTAATTAAATGTGGTAAGGCCATGCTCGAAAAAATTCAATAAACCCGTCCTTCATTCAGAAAAGGCTAATTGGCGAAATTACGGAAAAAACCTCAGGTGAAAAAGAAGGCGCTGTCATAAGTTCCCCGACTAATTAAGAACACAGAAGATTTTGGGCTTTGTATAAAAATTTGTTTAACGGAAAAAGATCCCGGTTTAGCGGGAAGTACTATTCCTTTCTGCCATCAGCTTTCCTTCTTTATATACCGGCAAAACAGGAGCGATATCAGGCGTAAGACAGTATTGAATATCTTTTTCCAGTCCATAGCCGCTCAGGCGCAGATAATGTGATGCCTGTTTCTCTTTCACGAACCGGTAAAGATCTTTTTTTGCTTCTGAGAAAAGCGCATTCGCCATCATAGAAGCATCGCAGTTGATATCGAAATAGTCCTTAACGATATCAATAACCGCCCCGGCAAAAAGCGTGTCTTCCAGGTTTACCCTGTCTTTCCATGCTGCGCAGGCCAACAATACATCCTGCTGCTGTGATACCAGATAGTGTGCAACAGCAGACAGATTTGGAAAAGCGCCCGTAACAATTTTTTCTGCGCCCTGCGACAGCGCTAAATGTAATAACCGGGTGCCATTGGTGGTACTGAGTACAAGTATTTTATCCCGGATAAACTCACGCGGGTACTCAAACGGAGAATTGCCATGCTGCAACCCTTCTGCTACCCTGCCATCGCGTTCACCTGCGGTAACGGTACCGGGCATATTTCCCAATTCAATACAACCGGCTACGCTTTCTACCGGAATAACATATTTTGCCCCGTTGTACAAGGCTGTCGCAATAGTAGAAGTAGCCCGCAAAACATCAATAATAACTACAATGGTATCGTTTGCATCATAAAGATGCAGCATGGAAGGCGAAAGCGCCGTATGCAATACCGGTTTGTTTTCTTTCATATTTTTTAATACCACACTATTGCGAAAGCTGCAAATATCTGAAAGCAGGCAGAATTTGCACAAAAGATCAGCCCGTTACCGCACGCCACTTTTCCGATTCGGCATACAGCTTAACCAATGCATTTCGTTTGTTGAGCAGGGTTTCGAAATATTTTTTCATAAACAATTTGCCCAGGACACTCCCTATAGCGTCTCTCGGCTCTTCCATCTCTACCAGATCTATAACCAGGGTACCATTTTCAACCGACTTAAAATGGTGTTCATGCCGGAAACTTTTCAGATCTCCTTTAACCTGTTCTTCCACAAATTTTTCGGGAATATTCATTTCGATTACCCTTGCCGTAATCATCCTGGTTTTACCCAGATGCTTAGCCGACAGGGTAATGGTATCACCTGCATTTACCAGGATACCTGTGGTGCCGGCCACCAGGCTTTCTTTCCTTCCTTCAAGCGCTTTTTTATATACCGTAGTATTCCGGCAAAGATCAAACACCCGTTCAACGGGTGCTTTAATAAACGTAGTGAGATGGATAGAGGACATAGGATATAGTTTTTTGAATTAGAATGATTACTGTATAAACGGAAGCTTTACCACTTTTGCTTTCAGCAATTTATCTCTTACCTCAATATAGATATCACTATCTACACCTGCAAATTCAGCGGTTACATATCCCAACCCGATGGCTTTCCCTAATGTCGGGGACTGCGTACCGGAAGTTACACGACCAATTAAATTCCCTTCAGCATCTTTTATATGATAATCATGCCGGGGGATGCCTCTATCGGTCATTTCAAAACCCACTAATTTTTTATCCACACCGGCGGCTTTCTGCTTCTGCAGGTATTCACTTGCCGTAAAGGATTTGGAAAATTTGGTAATCCAGCCCAGCCCGGCTTCGAGAGGAGTAGTAAAATCATCAATATCATTACCATATAAACAATAACCCATTTCCAGCCGGAGGGTATCCCGGGCGCCAAGGCCTATAGGCTTTAAACCGAAAGGAGCGCCGGCTTCAAAAATTGAATTCCAGATTTTACCGGCATTACTTTCTTCACCTGCTCTGCCCGCAGGCAGGTCTTCAAAGTATATTTCTACGCCTCCCGCACCGGTATAACCTGTTGCGCTTATCAGCACATTATCTATCCCTGCAAACCGGCCTTTTAAAAACGTATAATATTTCAGGTCCAGGATATCCATATCCGTAAGCGGCTGTAATATTTTTGCGGCATTGGGACCCTGAACGGCTAACAGGCAGGTTTTATCCGAAATGTTATTCATTACTGTGTTACCCGTATTATGATAACTGATCCAGTCCCAGTCTTTCTCAATGTTAGATGCATTAACCACCAGCATATATTCCGCAAGGTATTCTATACAATAGATCAACAGATCATCAATAATGCCACCATTTTCGTTAGTAAGACAACTGTATTGTATTTTACCGTTAGTTAATTTGGATGCATCATTGGTGCATACCCGCTGAATAAGATCCAAAGCCCCTTCTCCCTTAAGTATAAACTCACCCATGTGGCTAACATCAAAAACGCCGGCATTATTCCGTACGGCAGCATGCTCATCATTGATCCCGGAATAGCTGATGGGCATATTAAAGCCTGCAAACCCGGCCATTTTAGCCCCGGCAGCAATGTGTTTTACCGTAAAAGGTGTCTGTTTCATGAAAAACAAATATTAAAATAATGTAGCGTTAACGATGCCAATAGGATACCTGTACCCTTATCCCCTATTCTTTCTTCTCTTCCCTGAACCAGCTGCTGTACATCAGGTAATTATCAGCTATCCGGTTTATTTCCCCGCTTACGAGTGTTTCAGGTACATCTTTTATCTTTTTAGCCGGTACCCCCGCATAAATGGTACCCGCCTCTACTTTCATACCTTCCAGCACCACTGCGCCGGCCGCAATGATCACATGACTGCCGATCTCTGCATTGTCCATTACTATGGCGCCCATGCCAATCAATACGTTATCGTGAACGGTACAGCCGTGCACAATAGCATTATGTCCAATGCTAACATTGTTACCTATTATGGTTTTTGTTTTTTGGTAGGTACAATGAATAACGGCCCCGTCCTGTATATTTACCTTATTGCCGATATGAATGGCATTGACATCGCCTCTTACCACTGCATTGAACCATACGCTGCAATCATCCCCCATCGTTACCTCTCCCACTAAGGTGGCATTAGGGGCTATATAACAGTTTTTGCCCCAAACCGGCAACACGCCATGTACGGGTAATATTAACGGCATAGCAGGACCTGTTTTTTGTTGTACATCAGCAGCATAATCAACGGCTTATTATACCAGCGCGATATCAAAATTCACCAGTTCAATAAATTGCTGTATTCTTTCATCAATGTTTTGACGGGTAAGCTCCCTCAACCGGGTAGTTCCAAATTTTTCCACACAAAAAGAAGCCATTGCCGAGCCTATAATAATCGCAGACTTCATGCCTTCAAAAGAAAAATCCCCGGTATTGTCTAAATAGCCTACAAAGCCCCCCGCAAAAGTATCTCCGGCCCCTGTGGGATCAAAGACCTCATCTATAGGCAGCGCGGGAGCAAAGAACACATGGTCTTTTGAAAAAAGTAAGGCGCCGTGCTCTCCTTTTTTTATAACCAGGTATTTAGGTCCCATCTTCATGATCTCCTTTGCCGCCCGGACGAGCGAATACTGCGCACTAAGCTGCCTGGCTTCGCTGTCGTTCACCATCAGGATATCTACTTTTTTCAATACTTTTTCCAAATCGCCCATCGCGGTTTCCATCCAGAAATTCATGGTATCCAGCACTACTAATTTGGGGCGCTTTTTCAACTGTTCTATAACGCTAAGCTGAACAGCAGGCGAAAGGTTGCCCAGCATTAAAATATCGGTGTCCTGGTAAGTTTCAGGTACAACAGGCTCGAAATTACCCAATACATTCAATTGTGTTTCCAGGGTATCGCGTGTGTTCATATCCATGTGATACCTGCCGCTCCAGAAAAAGGACTTTTGGTCTTTTTTTACCTGTACTCCTTCCAGCTGTCCTCCCCTGGCCTGAAGCATATCCAGCTCTTCCCGGGGAAAATCACCTCCCACAACCGATATCAACTGAACCGGCCTTGTAAAATTTGATGCGCTCCAGGCAATATAAGTAGCCGCCCCCCCTACAATTTTATTACTTTTCCCAAATGGCGTTTCAATCGCATCAAAAGCCATGGAGCCGACAACAAGCACAGACATGAGTATATATTTAATTTATGAAGAATACCAGGGTACTAAAAACCGTGCAAAACTAAGCCAAATAAATCAAGTTAAAATAAGTTGGTTAGTCTCCTGGTTTTTGCCGGCGGACATAGTCTGCGGCCTGTAAAGCACGATACCCACCAGGCCTCTCCAACCGGAAAATATTCAGCAAAGGTAAACGCGGTCTTTTCACCTTCCTGCAGATATTAATTCTTATTATTTTTGGCTTATGGAGTTTGAAAATTTTGTGTCCAGCCTGGACGATAACGACCCCCCGGCATTTATTTCCGCCTATTTGCAGTCTTTATGGTATGATGCCCGTGGGGACTGGAACAAAGCCCATGAAATGGTACAGGATATTCATGACAGCAAAGCTTCGCATATTCACGCTTACCTGCATCGCAAGGAAGGAGATGTATCGAATGCACGGTACTGGTATACCCGCGCCGGCAAACCCTGCCCAACCGTAACATTACAGGAAGAGTGGGCATCCTTAGTAAAAGCGTTGTTGAATACCGTCTGACGGATACCGGAGCTGATCCGGATTATCCGGCATTGGTCTTCCTTTACCGGTTATTTCTCTCCCAGTAATCCTTCCAGGGTACTAAGCAGGTCCGGACCTCTTAAATTTTTACCGATAATCCTGCCTGTGGGATCGAGTAACAGGTTTTGCGGTATAGCCTGGATACCGTACAATTTTGCAGCAGCATTATTCCAAAACTGCAGATCACTTACATGAGTCCAGGTAAGCCGGTCATCATGAATGGCATTCAGCCAGGCCTCTTTTGCTCCCGGCCGGTCAAGCGAAACACCCAACACGTCAAAACCCTTATCCTTATAGGTATTATACGCATTTACCACATTGGAGTTTTCTGCCCTGCAGGGGCCACACCAGCTTGCCCAGAAATCAACCAGCAGGTATTTCCCTCTCAGCGAAGAAAGCGTTACCGGGTTCCCGAGCGTATCATCCTGCGTAAAATCCGCTGCTATTTGCCCGATACTGGTTCGCCCGGCAATATCTAATCTTTCTTTAAACTGTATTGCCGAAGGATAGCTTTTTACTTCGGCAGAAAGCTGTTCAAACAAAGGAGCTATTTCGGTAAACTGAATATCATTACCGGCTATTTGTTGTAACAAAAGTAAAGATACAAACGACCGGGGGCGGGTAGTGATAAACGACTGAAAAGCTTCTTTAATACGTTGCGAAAGAATAGCTGCCTGTTGTTCAATTTGTTTTAGCGGTACGGTATTCCCTGCCTGGTAATTTTGATTATACGCGTCATACAAAACTTTCATGCTATCATTATAAGGACGGATCAAAGACTGGAATGTTTTGAAATCCTCATGTACCGCAGAGCCTTTTACTATTATACCGGAAAAGGAATCCACATTTGTTACTTCCATCTTTGCGGGCGACAGGAAAAGTATAGCCTGGTCTTTTTCCCGGGTTACTTCCCCGGCCGGGTTACCCGGAGTGCTTTTAAATTTTACACTCAAACGTGAAATCACCGGTTCGCTGATCGTTCCCGTAAAATGATATTTCCCTTTTTGTACGGGAACACTATCCATTATATTTATATTGCCGGCCACATATTGCAGGTACACCCAGGTTGCCGTATCCTTTATATTTTTCAGCTTACCGGAAACCGTAAAAGAACCACCTGTATTATGCTGAGCCGAAATCAAAAAGGGGAAAAAGAAAAACAGGCAGATGAAAAATGATTTCATAAAGGCAAAGGTTTTATTGATCGTCTTTTATTTATTCATATCGCAGGAACGGGTTTGACCGGCCCGTTTTGAAATCAAGAGTACACACAATCTGCCACTCATTTCAATTTGACCTGCAGCAGTTCATCCAGCTGGTCGTGACTTAATTTTTTGGCAACAATATGTTTATCCTTATCCAGCAGGTACAACACCGGGGTTTGATACACATCATACAATTGCTTATACCCCGGTTTATTAGCGGCATATTCCGCATCTTTCACCTCAGGCAGCTGGTATACATGCGTCCAGCCTTTAAGCCGGTGCTCCCGTATAAATTTCAACCAGGCGTCCTTTCCCCCGTCTGTCATTACCCCGTATATTTTAACTCCCTGGTCTTTCCATTTATGCTGATAAAGCGAATCCAGCTGGGGTACTTCCTTTTGGCAATGTCCACAGGTCGGATCCCAGAAACAAATAACAATATACGGAGCTTTAATACTATATAAAGAAGCGGGTTTTCCCGCGGTATCTACCATATTCATATCAGCGGCTTTTTCTCCTATAAGATTGGCCATTACACTGTAGGCGCGGTCAAACACGGCCTTCCGGTACTTATCATTAATCCAGTAGTCCGCCTTACCCGGAGCATAATATCTTTCAAAAAGATTAACAAACACTGCGTCCTGACCCATATATGCCGGATTAATGTATTTCTCCGTGAGGGTTGACAGGATGAATTTGAACATTTCCTTATTACTGATGGACGCATCCAATATCTTATTGGCTGCCTTACTCAGCGTATCGGGATGCTGCTGAAGCACGTTACTAAAATACCGCTGCAGCTTAGGTTCAAAAACAGGTGTACGTACTAAACGCTCATCAGTAAACGAAACTCCATCCCAGAAATGCTGTTTATAATACTGGTAGGCAAATAACGAGTCGTATTTACCGCCGGGATGCCCGGCAGCGTCCGGAATCTTCGGCTCCTGGAGGATATGAAAAATGGCTGTAAGCAGATGGGCGGGATGGGCTTTGATAAACTGCTCGCGATACTGTTGCATATCTGCATTAAGCTTAGTAAGCTCCGATTTCATTTTTTCCGAATCGGGACCGGCGGGATGTTCCTTTAAACGCGTTTGCAAAGAAGCGATCCTTTTCCCCTTCTCCTGGGCGGTTTGCTGGTAATGCTGAAACAGGTCATTATCAGATGAGTTCCTGTACACCGTCTTTCCAATAATATCCGTGGTATCGGCTATAACAGAGAAATGCTGCTGCTTATCTATCAGCATTTCAAACCAACCGTTTTTCCGGGGATAAATGACCATATATACGCCACCAAACAACTTTTCCTTCCCGGAAAAAACCACTTCTCCCTTATTGTTGATGGCAGCCGAATCAATGATGTATTGTTTGCTGCCAAAATGATGTCCGAGATAGAGATACCCGTTAGTAAAGGGTTTGAGCGTTACCTTTATCTCATAGCCGTTTTGAGCTAACCCGCCCATCCCGCTTAAAATAAAAAGTAACACTATAATAGATGTCTTCATGCCGCTGATACTGTAAGGTTTGCAAATCTATTTAAAAAGAAGGTTGATACGAGGTAATTAACGTACCTTTTGGATTATTTTTCACCCGATTTTACCCGGGCAAAAGAGGGTTATCCCGGTATTTGTACAGCAGTGATCAACAAAATTACAATCGGGTAATTCCACAGCATGGGATATTCCATATACGGGCAAAGGGGGCGGCAAAACCCAGCTAACTACCTTTTGCAACCCATTGTATACAATGCCCTTCCCCATATACCGGCCCCTTGAAAAGCAGGCAGCTTCCACACGCTGCACCATCTGCCGGGGGAACATATAAGCTGCAGTTGGCACAATTGCTTCCCGGCACTTCAGACCGGTCTACATAGCCAAGCTTTTTTCTTTTCTCGAGCTCTTGTGCGCTTACCCCGGTAAAATCAGTACAGGGATCAGCCGGCTTAGCGCCGGTCCCCTGGTCTACGGCAGAGTCCCGGCTTTCTTCACTGCCGCCACCGCAACTGTTTAGCAGCAACACCGTTCCCAATAAAGCTGCCCCGGTTCCGGCACACCGGCCAATAAACGTTCTGCGGGTTAAATTTTCTTTGGCTTTCATTGCTATCCGTTTATTTTTCAACTAACGTTGCATATAATAATTTCAGGTCTTCTAATGCCTTGCTGCTCTCTTTGGAAGCAGCTTCCGCAATGGCTTTTAATTTTTCTTTTGCCTCATCTCCCACACCTTTTACATTCCGCAGTCCGGAACTTAATCCTTTCGCTACGGCAGCCTGTACTTCAGGCACCGGTATTTTTGATGCCCGCTCTATGATGCCGGTCACCTGTAATTTGTTATTACGGGCGCCAATGACTTCAGATAGTTCTTTAATAAAATCCGATTTCCAGCCTTCCATATCATTTAGAAGGCCTCTTTTTGCTAACTCATCCCACAGTTCTATTGACAAGCCGGCATCCGAAGTTAACACGGCTGCCCGGTACCATTTGCTTTTACCATACAGCAGCACGGCTTTTGACAGGGTAGAGGCTACACTTTTATCTTTAAATGCTCCCAAACTCAAAATTGCCTGGTATGCCACCCGTAAAGATGTAGTATCTTCTACGAGCTGCGCTAAAGAACCCTGGCAGGAGGGAAAGCGTTCAGCAAGCATTGCCGCATTTTCCCGCACACCTGCAGCGGCATCCCCAAGCGCCGCTTTCACTATATCCGCATCCAATGCATTCATACCTTCCAGCACATATAACGCGTGTAACCGGGTACGGGGATCATTGCTTTCTTTAAATAATTTTTTAACGGAAGGAATTACAGATTTATCCTGCCGTTCTAACAACAGCCGTTGAGCAGTTAAACGCCACCACTGATTTTTATGAGACAGGGTAGTCACAAGTTGTTCAGCGGTTGCATTATTCAAATCAGGCTTTACCCATTTTACTTTATCGTTGCTTTGATGTACAATTCTATATATACGTCCCATCGTATTTCCCGCATTAAAATCCATATCTGCCTGGAGATCTTCCGGGATGGAGAGCGGTGTTTCAATATGCTGGCGGTACATATCTATTACATACAGGTTCCCATCGGGACCTACAGAAAAGTTAGCCGGGCGAAACCAGCTGTCCGTGGTTGCGATAAACTCCCGGTCTCTTTCCTCTTCTGCACGTTTGGCTATAAAAAACGGGGCATCCGGCGACTCCACAAGAACATCCCGGTGAACCAGGTTCCCGGCAACATCCGTAGTGAAGATATTACCATAATATTCTTCCGGGTAGGCATCTCCTCCATAAAAAGTTCCTCCCGAAGCCCCGGTAAAATGATCTCTCGCATATTCTACCCTGTCTAATTTCTTTTCCTGGTATTCTTTATTGCGGCGATCTGTCCGTGTCTGCCTCCAGTATGGTGTTTCCGATACCTGGTACATGATCGGATCATGATCTGAAATATTATAAACGGCGGCTTTCAAACCGGAAGGCAGATAAGGATTTCTATCCAGGTATCTTTTGGCCGTAACCACCTGCCGGATATGTTCCGAATTACTCGTGAAAAAACGATGTCCCCAATCATCTATAGCCAACCCGAACTGACCGGGACCCGTGGTAGCTTCAAATTCATCGCGATCGAGCCTGAAACGAAAATCAGATCCCTGCATTTTAAGCTTTGGCGCATCCGGTTTTCGGGTATAACTCACTTCACCCGCCTGCCCTGTATTATTCGCATATATCCAATTGTCTATTCCAAAGCTAAGATTAGTGATCTGCGCTTCTTCATTGCCGGTGAAAAAGCCGGTGAAAAGAATTTCCTTTTGGTCGGCACGTCCATCCCCGTCCGTATCCTTATAATACATAATATTGGGTGCAGCGGCAATCAGCAGGCCGCCTTTCCAGGGTAACACACTGGTTGCTTCTCTCAGTCCGTCTGCAAAAATGATAGCTGTATCAGCACGTCCGTCCTGGTCCAGATCTTTTAGCATCACGATTTTATCCCGTCCTTTTACAGAGTCGGGCTTATAAGCATCTAACATACTTACAACATACGCATTGCCTTCTTCGTCAAACTGCATGGTTACCGGATCTATCACCAGGGGTTCCGCAGCAAAAATCTCTGCCCTGAATCCCCCTGCAAACTGAAATGTTTTCATGGATTCTTCCGGGGAAAAGGATGCCGGGTAGCGCGAATTTTGTTTGCACGATGAAACGAAAACAACCAGTACTGCCAGGGCTAATGTACCGGCGCTATTCTTCACTAAGTTTCTGTAGGAATTGATCATCTTATTATAGTTTAAAAAGTTTTTTTGCATTTCCATATAAAAGTTTTCGTTCTATCTGCCTGTTGTTAGAGAAGGTTCTGACAGCCTGTATATCATCAGCACCGGAGCACTCCCCGGACGCTGTTGTGCCAGACGCATCCGCGCAATCGCTGCCGTATACTAATTTATCCTGGTGCTTTTCCAGGAATGCCCTGGCATGCGCTTCATCACGGGTAAGCGCCTGCAGACCGGAGCCGGCTGAAAGATCGCCATACATATTGGGATAATCGCTGAGATAGCGGTCGGTAAGGCCACCGGGCACAACCCGGCCTTTGGGATACAATACCGATTGATCGGCATGGTTTTTATCAATATTGGCCCACCAGGTTTGAGCATGACCAATAAAATTCACTGTAGGATATTGTTCCAGTATCTTGTAAAAGCGATCAAAGCCATAATTATACATCCCATGCTGCCAGTGCATTAATACGGGAACATCGTACTGCTGCGCCAGCTGGTATATTTTATGCATCTCCGGGGAATCGCAGTCCACACCAAATTTTAGCTCTCCAATCATGAGGGCGCCTAATTTGAGATATTTTTCAATTTCATAAACCGCATCCCTGGCATCCGGTACCGCACAGGCGCCAAACCTGAACTGCTTTTTATGTTCTTTGGCAAACAAATAACATTCGGCATTTCCCCCGGCCTGCGCCTCCAGCCCATTCGATCTACCCTGGTGAGTAGAGACGGTATTGGCCGGCCTGCCCGAGGGGAGCAGAATGGTGGTAGTAATCCCCATTGCCTCCTGGTGGGCTATCATTTGTTCGTCTGTACGTGCATGATAGTGAATATGCTGATGGATATCAATGATCGGTTCCTTTTTCTTTGCATCCGCACCTGCAGAGAGATCAAAAGGCAACGCAGCGCCGATTGCAAGTACACCTGTACGGGCCAAAAACTCCCGGCGTGATGGATTATGGGATGGTTTACTCATCTATTAACAATTTTATTGAACGATCGGGTTATTTTTTATTTCTTCTACCAGTCTTTGGGTAATTGCAGTGACCATACATCATTTACCAATGGCGGTGTCATTCCCCCGGCTATCCATATCCTGTCTTTAAACACAAAAGCAGAAGCCTCGTGCCGTTCTTTCCATACCGGCAGGGATCCATACTGCTTCCACTCTTTTCCATCTTTTGAATACCACACATCCGACCAGTTTTTATACGGATTATCAGACCAGCCGGCCATCACCCATATCCGGTTTCGATACACTACACTCGAGAACCATATCCGCTCATGCCATGGAGCATCACCTACTTTTGTCCAGTGTACACCATCATCAGAACTCCATACATCATTCAGCGCAAAATATTCAGGGACGTAGTTGCCCCCGCCAAATACATATATCTTCCCGTTCAGCACTGCAGCCTGGTGATATGCCCTCGGGGGCCATCCTGCATCGGCTGTTGCCAGCTTCCAGTCTTTCCCATTTGAGCTGTACCACACATCGTTTTTTAAGCTTTTATTATTCCCAAAATAATAATCTTCTATCCCTCCCATCATCCATAGCTGCCCTTTAAATACAACCACAGCTGCCGCTACCCGTGGTGTCCACGCTGCCGCCTTAGTTTCGGATCTCCACTTCACCCCATCCCTGGATGACCATACTTCGTTACTGGCAGAATGGCCCTCGAGCCGGCCTTTATACCAGCCGCCCATCATCCACATTTTATTTTTAAAAGTAACAGACATGGGAAGATCGCTGTGTATCCAGGGTGCGGCATTATTCACTAATTTCCAGTCTTTTCCATCCGATGAACTCCAAACATCCCTCGGCGGCGCCTCATAAGAATTGAACCAGCCACCAAGTATCCACATTTTATTCTTAAAGACCACTTCACCCTGTGAATCTCTCGGCTGCCAGGCCGCATGCGGCTGCTCCAGTACCCAACCTGTATTTTCCTGCTGTGCAAAAGCTGCCGGGCAGTATACCAACAGAATAATCACGATATGGATCCATATTTTCTTCATGGCATAAGCATTACAGATTTTTAATACTGGTGTTGCCTGTTTTCGGACCGCCTGTCAAAATTGCTTCTATCCACGTTTCCGGAAATTTAAATTTTAACTTCTATCACCTCGTAATCTTCAATAACCGGCAAAACAAAGGAAACGGTATTCCCGTCCCGGTTGAACGGTATATTTTTTTCAAGCCACAGGGCTTTTACGCTTTTTACTTTCCCCTCTACGGATAAATTAATCTTTATATTGGTACAGGGAATAATTTTCTGTATAGGTCTGACCATGCCCGAAGTAAAATTGATCAAATAAAGAAAAAGGGTATTCCCTTTTCTTCTCATGTTCACTTCTATGGAAGAAGGCGCATTCTCTAACCTCACCATAGGCCTGCTTAACCCGGTAACAAGATTGGAAACGATCCGGTAATATTCAGGAAAATGAAATTTATCCAAAGTCCCGCCGAATGTACCGGCAAAATATACAGACCTTCCTTTCCCGTAATGATTTTCAATCATAAAAGGAAAAGCAGTAGCTTCCGGCTTGCCGGCATAGCTCCCGGCCAGGGGCTTACAGAAAAAAACAGGTGTTTTTGTCTTTTCCTGTGCTTTTAATTTCAGTCCATAAGCGGGAGCATAAGTGAATTTTTGACTGACCGTTGTAAGAGAAAAATGCTTAACATCTTCCAGGGACACATAATCGTATTTAAGCGGACCGAAAACATCTCCCGTATTTTCTATTCCCAAAACATCTTTGAGCCGGAAATCATCGAGCTTCTCCCCGTTTTCGTCATACAGGGATGTTTCAAAAGTGGCAATGATATTTCCTCCATTACTTACGAAGTCTCTTATCTTATCCGCTTCTTCTTTTGTAAAGCAGGGAGCATTGGGGAAAATGACCAGGTCATATTTACGGAGATCTTTTGTAAGCGATGCTTCATCCAGCACATCAAAAGGAAAATGATTCCTGGAAAGCCCGTCATAGAACCCATAAAACTCTTCTGCCAGATTTCCTCCTCTTTCCGCGCTCATCGCTTTCGTAAAATCAGTGAGCGGAACAGATGAACCCTTATAATAATTACTCGCCTCCTGCGGCCACAGGAGCGCAATTCTTGCCATTGATATTGTTTTGAAAAAAGGGTCGGGATGCTTTTTAATAAAAGCATTATACTTCCGGATGATACCCATCTCCTGCGGATGAAAACGAGGCTCATCACACACGGCAAGCCATACATTTGCCTGGTGGGTAATGGTCTGGCTGTACAGTATGCTGATCTCTCCAGGGGCAAGCATTGACCGCGCCCAGGGTCCCTGTTTTGCCGCATTAAATATAACGGTTGGTTTCCCTCCTGCCTGGGTTTCGAGTAACCTGGCCACGGCTCCCGGCTTATAGATATGCTCTGTTAATGGCCCGTATAAAAATCCACCCTCTGCCCCCAGGATATCGCTTGCCTCAATAATTTTCCGGTTATCTCTTCCCGTAGGCCAGGTAGCGCCAAGCGTGCTTCCGTTCATATAAAAGAGAAGCTGAGGATTGGCTTCTTTCAAAATGTTATCCGAATCTTTTAAGAAACGCACAATGCTGTCTGACTGAAACTCAACGAGGTCTTTCCAGTCGGCCCCGGTACGAAGAGAAGACAATTTTGTTTTGGGACCGATCTCCTTTTTATATTTTTCCTTAAATAAACTTTTGCAGTAATTACAATAACAGGTGTTGGAAAAAAATATAGGTCCATCGAAGAAAACCCCGTCAATATTATATGAAGCCAGCTTTTTTAAGGTGCCGAACACTTCTTCCCGCCAGGGGCTGTTGATACAAAAAGAAGAATCTATGCCGTACACCTGCTCAACGGGATCTCCATTGTCCTGGATCTGCTGCCATTCCGGATGCCGGCGGGCATAGGAAGACTCGATGGCATGCACATTATAGTAAATGATTACTTTAATACCTTTGTTGTGCATCTCTCGGAGATACTCTTTCAGGGAATCAAAATTGACTTCTTTGCCGGTGAAAAGATCATGGTTAGATAAAAAGGACGTTCCCGGCGAAGTGTCGGTGAATGTGGTAAGATGCTCCATGTTTGCACCCAGGCTGCTTAATAATTCTGCCTTCTCTTTAAATTCATACCCCTGCTGAAATTCAACAATCCTTAAAGGCTCTTTTTCCCACCACCGCTCTCCTGGTAATGACCCGATCTTATTTGTGTTGGGTTGACCGGCGGGGCTATTTCCCGGTTCACGGATCAAAGACGTGAAAGGGAGAAGGGTCCAGCCTGCCGCCACAGTACCTGTTGTTCCAATGAACGACCGGCGATCCATATTTTGACGATCTTTTTTCATCTTGTAAGGTATTGTTACTTATAAGTGGTCGTTATTTATAACATTTTCATGATCTCTTTTCCCCAGAGCGAGTAGGTTTCACCGGTATAGTGAATACCATCTTCAATCGCATATTTTTTGATAAGAAAAGAGCTATCCGAAATTTTCTTATTTAAATCAATCAGCCTGACTTTTTTCTTCTTCGCAAGAGACCGGATCCCACGATTCAGACTTTTAATTCTATTATTAAAATCCTTAGGGTCATGTGATTTATAATGATCCGTCACGTAAGTCAGAGTATTTAATACCGGAACTATCCCTTCCCTCCGCAAAGTATCTATGAGAACAGCCAGGTTCCGGAGAATAATACCCGGAGAAATATTATGGCCCAGATCATTAACACCGCCTTCAATGAAGCAGATCTTCGGCTTCAAAGCAAAAACATCCTTCAGCCTGCTGATATATCCACCGGTAACATCGCTCCCGATACCCCGGTTTGCCACATCCGCTCTTCCCAGTATTTCTTCCCACTGACCGCGTTCTGTCAGGGAGTTACCCAGTATGACTATATTCTTCTGACTTTTATCAGCAGCAAAATCTTCCATTCTTTTAAAATACTGTGCATTATACAGGTAAGCATAGGATGTTTGTGCCACAGGATTAAAGTCCAGCACGTTATCAATAAACCGGTAAGCCTGCCACCGGGCAGTTGGGGGAAAATCATGCCTGCTATCGGGATAATGCACTTTAAGACGAGCCGGTACCTGCAGCACACCATATACTTCTGATATACTATCTATTCCTTTCTTAACACCCTGAAGACTGAAGTTGGCATCATTAAGCGGTGAATTGGAGAAAAACGCACGGGGTGCTATTGCCGCTATGATTTCATCAAAATCGAAAGGAAGCTCATCCGGGTTAAGATGGTATTTATCCCGGATCAGCGGCATGTATCTTTCCTGCGCCCAGGCCCATAATTTACCTCCGTGCTTTTTAGCCGACTTTTCATCTCCGTTGTAATAATCATGAAATAAGGTCCATCCGCAACTGGACACCACTACTTTTAAGCGATCATCAAATGCGCCGGTGAATATGGCATTATGACCTCCTAAAGAATGTCCTATCACCCCAATTTTATCGGGATATACATCCGGTCTTGACTGTAACAAATCCACGCAACGCATATTATTAAATATGGCTTTCATTGTTCCGGATTCATAACGATCCGTTTTAAAATCATAGGCCTCTGAATCTCCAAAATCAGGATAATCGGGAGCTATTACCACATATCCTCTTTGAGCGAGCTCCTTAGCATAGCCCAGATTCATATTATATCCCTGCCCGTCTACACTACCCTTCCCGATCCTGTCTGTTTCATGAAGCGCGAGCATGGCCGGGAACTTTCGTAAACCGGTACCCGGGTTCGGAACATAGAGATATGCTGTCACCTGTTCATTTTGCGCTACGGTAAAACGGATCGTATACCGGGTATAGCGGTGTTCATCAATGCTGTCGGTATATTGAATATTCATCGGAGGAAGGTTGGCCCGGTCCGGTAACACACCCATTACCTCCTGCATTCTTTTCAGTATATCAGATCTTTTTGTATCCCACTCCGCAATGGTGTGAACAGCTTTTTCATTACCGGACTGATCCGTATAAGATAACAGCGCCTGCTGTCTTTGTGCAAAGGCAGGGCTTCCCCCGATAAACATTATGATGAACAGGAAATATAGTCGTATACCACTCATTGGTTATTTTTTACTTCGCGCGCCCCGCCCGATTCCCCGGTTTAGATTTAGTGCTGCAATATAAATAATAAATTACCGTTTACGTACCCGTTTTACTACCGAATGTACGCCTTCCGTAATCCGGTCTTCCACATTTCCAGCCCAGCGCCACGCGGGATGACCATACTCATCCAGGTGCGGGCCGCCCTCATAACCTCCTTCTTTCCAAACACGATACGAAGGAATATAAGAAACCATAATGTTACTATAGCCCAGTACCCAGGCTGATCCCTGGGCTCCCCGGCCAAACTCCCGTTTGAATCGAAGGGAATAGTCTACAACGGTTTCGCCCCCGGTACCAATCAACAGCAATTCCTTACCCAACTGCCAGGCCTGCACCGGATAATACGGATAGGAGCGGGGAAACTCAACCGCTTTATCCATCATTTCCAGCATGCGCCTGGCCCATCGTGCCTGAATATCATTATTCCCTGTTGTTAAAGGAAGTAATTTTTCTTTAGTAACCACTTCTTCGTAATCCAGCACTACAAATTTGAATGCGGTTTTTAAACCGGATGATACCGGTTGCATAGGCCGTGCTATCACATCCTCCACCGCATCAGATAACATCTTACCATATTGCTCACATAAAGCAACCGTACGGCGTGGAAGCGGGTTCTGATCACCCCCGCATGCATTGAAGAACATAGCGGTAACCCCTGGATACCGGCTTTCCAAATTGACCTGGGCAAATCCCGGGTAGTCGCCGGATAATAAGTTCCCCGACAGCGTGGTGGGGTGACAGGCATATCCAAACAGAATGGCCATAAGATTTCCCCGGCTATCCTTCACTGATAAAACGGGAACGTAATGATCCGTAACACCTTTAAGCGGCTTACCTTCCGCTAGTAGCGCGGGTACTTCCGATTCTTTATTATCACGCCGGTTAACGGCAAAAGTACACTCCCCTTCTCCTTTGAAAATTTGCGCAGGTTGCAGGTTGTTCAGTGCCTCATCTACAGCAGCAATAATCTGGTCTTCCATCCAGTCCGAATATTCATCTACCAGCTTTCTCTGCCCGTCATCGGCGGGATAATAATCTACCAGGTCGCCGCGAAGGCAGGGACCCGAATGATTATGGGAAAAGGTGAGCATAAATTCGGAACGGTCGAGCCGGAAGCGTTCATGTATTTTCTGGTAAAGGCTTTCATAGATTGTCCTGGACATACCCTGGTTATCGGATGTGACCATGACCGCACGTTTACCATTTCTGCTTTTAAGCGCCAGCACCTTTACCCATATATCATGCAGCTTTGCTTCAACAGGGCGCTTAGTGCCGTAACCTGCCAGCCATACACCGGTAGTGGGTGTAATGACGCGACGGGAGATCCCCACCATCCATTCCCTATCATCAGCACGCCGGGTTATTGTATTCGTTTTTGCTTCAATGCCACTATGATCTGCTCCGATCTCAGTGAAGGAAAAGAGCATTCCTAAAAATACGATGCCAACTAAGCACCATAACAGTGTACTGATGAACAGATAATTCCTTTTCATGTTTTACAGTGAATATTTTTATCTATACCTGATGGTATATTTCTTATTTTCCTCTTCTCTTAATTCGTTTCCAAGCGGAATATCCATACTTACACCAGGTTCATGCCGGCTCTTTTATTAACCGAAGGACTCTAATCCCTGCTATCTTCTATATGCCTAACATACGTTTTAGGTTTCCATATCGCAGCAGGTCCTTCGTCTTTTCGCCGGCTTCATTTTCCCTCAGCGATTCAATGCGCAGTAAGCCGGAACAATAATCCAGGATCGGGGATTGTGTACCGAAACAAAATTTATCTGTACCAAACCGTGTAAATAAATCTGCCCAGTCTGTTATATTCCTGCCTGAGGTATCCATTAATATAGCTGCCTTTTTGAAAAGGGCGCTGTCCTGCTGATTAAGCGCTGTGCTGTTGGCTACATTCACGATCATATACTTTGCATCCGGCACTTCCTTTACTATCGGCACAATATCTCTCAGTGTCCATTCTTTTTCAACATCCAGCCACGAGCTGGTACGGCCATCTACCATTCTCAGTGAAAAAACAACAGGTAATCCCTTATCACGGCACATCTTTACCAGCTCTATACAAGACGGATTCATAATATCATACCTGTGGTATACAGGGTACAACCGGACACCTTTATATCCATACCGGGTAACACAGGTGTTAAAATCATCCCGCCAGCCACCATACACCGGGTTGATTACAGCAAAAGGAATAAACCTTTCTTTATAGATCCTTTTACTGTTGATCCACTCCCATAACTCGTTGTTGGCATGCTGGGTGTTTTTATAAAAAATACCATTGAGGTTACTGATTACTGAAATATCCGTTCCAAACTCCTTCATCCTGCCCAGGAGCGCCTCAGGTGTGTTGTACTCCAATCGCCTGAAAGGCCAGTGACCTACATAAGCATTACTGTCAATTAACATCTCTGCCTCCTTTTTTCAACCGTTTACTGATATTCTCAAAAAAGATTTTCTTTCGCTGTGCTTCTGTGAGCTTTGCCGAAAATATCTGGCCCACTCCCTGGTAAAAGCTGTAATCACATCCAAAAACCAGCCGGTCTTCACCAATATATTGCATGGCAAAATCAATCATACCGGCTTCGTTATTGCTTCCCGATAACTCAACAAACACATTGGGCACATCTTTCAGCACTTTGCAGGCATACTCCCAGTCAATACCTCCTCCAATATGTGCGTACTGGAACATGGCTTCAGGATAGCGCCTGGCAACGTCTGCAAAATCTTCCGGCAGGGAAATATTTTTGGGTTCGTTCGGGTTAAGGATCACCCTGGAATGCCCGATAGCGGAGTGCATCATGATATTCCAGTTGAGGTCAATGCACTTTTCAATAATGGGATAATACAAAGGATCATTGATCTTTACCTGGTTGTATAACTCCCCCAGCCCGATCATGCCGGCATCATGGCAGCGGTCTATTTCCTGCAGCGAGGCCTGCCGGTATACAGGGTTGAGTATTACCGTTCCTATAAAGCGGTCGGGATGCTCCTTCATGCACTTTATTACAAAATCATTCCTTGGACTGAAATCATCAGGCGTTCCTTCCGTATGCGGTCTGATAAAATCAGAGATCATTAATTTTTCAATCCCCAATCTATCTGCAAAATCCAGATTCACTTCCGGCTTATAGCCGCTTTCATCCACATGAGCATGAGTGTCAATCTTGCGGTATTTCAATACCTCCCGCATGAAGTCTTTTGTTTGCGCTGCGGTGTCGGAAGCCATTTCCTCCTTACGGGTCAATCCCATCAGGCGGCTGCCCAGCATCAACCCCGCACCTGAGGTAACCGTATTGGTCACAAATTTTCGACGATTGATCTTCAACATATACATTATTTATTCAAATCAGCAAAAGGGAGTTCTACTAAATCTGATAAAAAAGAAAGATTTTGAATTGATCTTGTTGAATCACTCTTTGAGCTGCGACCCAATAACCCGGGGTAATGCCGGGAGATAAACGGCTTTATCCTGTCATCCTTCTTTTGCGACAACTCAAAAAGATTCCTGAAAATCTTGTTCAACGTGGGATGAAATGCGCCCCAAACCGGGTATCCCCCATCGGCCATGGATATGCTCAGTCCGTACGGAGGATATCCTGCAAACCGCCTCCCGGTTTCGTTGGCTGCATAGGCTACCCTGTACCAGCCATTATCCCCGCTCCAAAAATTGGAGAATAAAGGAGAACTCATATCTCCGTTCCATATTTTATCCACTACCTGGTTTGCGTAGGCATGGCGAAGCGCTACAGGATCAAAATCCGGGTTGTCATAACCCCAAACCGCTTTTATGTTTTCCCCATTCCTTACGAATGTTTCCAAAGCAGGAACTAATCTCCTTGCATGGCTGATATCCCATCCTGCGTTGGGCGCTATATAACTACTGTCCCATTTTACCTGTGTTTTCATTTCCCATTTCCCATCGCTGCTTTCTTCCCAGCCCACCGGGCTTAGGTCACCCGTATAACCGGCATACCGGTTATCAAAATAGTACCTCCAAAATCCTTTGTCTACCTCAGCCCTCATTCCTTTCTGTGCTTTGCTGAGAAAAGTTCTCGCCAGGAATAAATCGAATATCTTTTTAATGCCCTCCTTTTTATTTTGCAAATCTTCAAAAGCCTTTTTTCCATCTTCTGCTACCGGCCGAACTCCGGACCGGTATAATTCAGACAGGTCAGAAAGCGCCGTCAGATACCAAAGATCTACATCTGTAAAAAAATATCCTGATCTCCCTTCTTTAAGATCACCCGAAGTAATATGAAGCCTTTTATTAACAGAAGAGAAATAGCCCGTCGTAAACCAGCGATTCAGGTGCATCGCCATGGTATGAAAAGCGTTAGTAAGAAAGGCCTTTTCTGCTGTTGTTCGTTGACGGGAAGGAATATTTTCAGACACGTTGGTAGCCAACGCCCCCAATAATCCCAAAAACTGTGAACTACAAAGCGTCACTTCCTTTCCAAGTAAACCATAGTCAGTACATATACTTCCGCCGGAGCAGATCCAACCCGTACTATTATCAGCTTCCGAAACAGGTTTTAACAGCGAAAAAACGGGACTCAACAAGTCAACCAACTCAGCAATTTGCCAGGTATCCTTACATCTCCGCGTCATCTCCACAAACGACTGCAAGCCTCCGATCTGAACGTCATATAAAACATAAACATCACCATCCTGAAATAACCTTCTCTTAATTTCCGAAGCAAAATAATCCCGGTAATAGCTATTCCATGCATAGAGCACTTCATCGTGTATATTACCTCGTTTTGAAAAATCAAATTTATCCTGCGATGAAGCAGGTTGAATACATACAGATAAAAGCGCCGCGAAAGCTAAAATATAAATTGCCCGTTTACTCATTTTTCCGTTTTTACCTTCGATAATTAATTTTCAGCGTCATGCTTTTCCAGGCAACCCCTCTATTATGTCGCGGGACGTTACGGAATATTGCCCAAACATTTCAAAAAACAAAACAGCCCCTTCCGTCTGGCTTAATGATGCCTGTGTGTACCTCGATTCCATCCCGGTTGTACAATCACGGACCAGGATCGTTTGATATCCCCGGTCGTTACACATCTGAAGCATCCCATAATCCCTGGTGATAACGCAGGCATTCGTGTTGAAACCGGCATAAAGCAGAAAAAGAATTCCCTTCGCTTTGCAATAACGGTGCAGCTCTTCACCGGTAGCTATTACGGCTTCTTTACCCACCGGAACTATTTTTGGATGAAAAGTGAGTGGCGGAAGGCTTTGCCGTTCTGCTTCCCTCGGCTCTTCCGG
The DNA here is from genome assembly GCA_023957155.1 of Chitinophagaceae bacterium. Classification (GTDB taxonomy): domain Bacteria; phylum Bacteroidota; class Bacteroidia; order Chitinophagales; family Chitinophagaceae; genus Agriterribacter. Next base: position 358,346 of record JAMLHK010000004.1, read on the forward strand.
ACGGCGGTATGACTGGTAAGGCCCGCTTAAATTCCTGAATGCCGCCGGGGGCCAGGTATCGTGCTTTGTATTCCTTTCGGATGCCGGCACTAAGTTCACCCAATTAGGGTGCAGCTTTGCCACCGGGGGCGAAGGCGCATGAATAACCTGCAAGCCGGATCTCCGGCAGGCGGCTATCAGAGGTACCAGGTTGTTGTTGATGATCGCTTCGGTACGTGCTTCTGTATCTTTAATATAGTGCCGCTGCCAAACATCCACTAAAACAAGCGCAGCCTGCTCTACAGGAATATGCCAGTTGAGGGTGGCGTAATCCGTATTGGTTTCAAGCCACTCTACTCCGGGGTCCACATGCCACCGGTAATAGCGCGGATGTACCGAAAGCATACCGGCCGGCGGTAGGGCTTCTGTTCCGGCAAACAGGGAAGAAGCGTTACCCAATCCGAGGAATGCGCCAATGCTTCCGGCTGTCCCTTTCTTTAAAAACGCACGTCTTGATTTATCTGTGGCTTTCATGATTTTAATCTATTAGCTAAATGTAATACATCTGGTTTGGTAGCATCTATCACATCAAACACATAGCGCGAATAACATATCCTACACCATACCGGCTGATCTTATATCACTTTCTTCGAACCCGGCGCTGTATTTATCCAGATAAAGGGTAGCATTATCGTGTTTTCTCAGGCTTGTAGAAGGGTAACGGGGACTGATCTCGCTGTTGAGCGTATGATATACAGCCTGCGACTTGGTCGGTCCCGGCACTACACAACAGATATAACCTGCACTTAACAGCGCCGGTATGGTAAGGGTTATCGCAGTCAAAGGAACATCTTCTATGGTTTCAAAACAGCCGTCATGCACCTGCTGATGCCTGGAAGCATCCGAGAGATAAACAATTTTTACCCGTTCAGGATCATCAAAATCAGCTATATGCGGATCATTGAACGCAATATGCGTATTTTCACCGATCCCCATGCAAACGATATCTACAGGATACTGAATAAGCAGTTTGCTATACCTGCCGCATTCCTTTTCGGGATCTACTGCATTCCCGTTTATATAAAATACCTGGTTGAAAGGAACCTTTTCAAAGAGGCGTTCTTTAAGAAACACACCAAAATGTTGTGATGCATTTTCATGCAGCCCGATATATTCATCCATGTGAAAAGCATTAACCCTTGTCCAGTCTATCCCTTCGGCGACCGACAAGGCAGCCAGAAATTCATTTTGAGAAGGAGCCGCAGCAAAAATCATATTCACCGTATCCTGTTGCAATAACAGTTCCCGCAGCTTCTCCGCTACTTCAGCAGCAGCATACTTTCCCATTGCCGAACGGGAATCGTATACTCTAACTTTCAGCTTTTCTACCGTTAATTCTTTTATATCCGTCATGACCTAATATTTAGTTACCGAAAACGACCTTCCCTCCTTTAATCACTTTTTGCACATGAACGGATGTTCCCTGCAGGGTGAAGATTACATGATCATCCCCGATGTTGTTTATCCCCTTACCACAGGCATGGAGAAAGCGGGTAATATTTGACGATGCCATCTGCCATGCTGCTCCTAAATCACACAGTTGATGTTCGAGCAGTGTTTCAATATTTTCAAGAATGGATTTGGCAGCCCCGGCCAACACTCCCCCTCCTCCTTTAACCGATAAACGTTTGTTTTTCTCTAACACCACATATCCCCCGATATGGCTCCGGTACTCCCCGGGCTCCATTCCTGCAAAGCAGGTGGCATCACTTACGATCATGGCAGCATCAGCCTTTACTTTTTGTACCACTTTGATAAAAGAATCGGGAATATGTATGCCATCTGCAATAATGCAGGCGTACAAATCATCTTCAGCCAATTGGTCCCATATTAAATTCGGATGCCGCTGAACCATCAGGGGGATGCCGTTTCCTAAATGAGTAGACATCCGGGCGCCGGCTTTTACTGCATTTCTGATTTGAGCTGTATCCGCGAGAGAATGTCCTATGGAAACAATCACACCGGAGCGCACACATTGCTTAATAAACTCCGGTGCACCTTCCCACTCCGGGGCCAGCGTAATAATTTTTATTCTCCCCCCTGCTGCTTCCTGAAATTTGTTGAATAATTCCCAGTCCGGAGGTTTGATGAATGCTTCGTTATGAGCCCCCCTGGCACCCGGCTGTGGGGAGATAAAGGGACCTTCGAGATGTATGCCCCCGATACAGGCATTCACCAACGGATCTTTCTCACAGGCAGAAGCGATGGTGCGCATGATGGCAAGGATCTCTTCATCTGAATTGGTAATAACCGTGGGGAAAAAAGTGGTAACCCCTTCACTTAACAAATACCGGGTAGTGTTAACCAGGTCTTCAACAGATACAGATGAAATATTAAAATCTATACCCCGGATACCGTTGATCTGAAGATCTATCAGTCCGGGCCCGATAAACACGGAATCTTCTCCCGTATTTGCTTTGTTTATGGATACGCGGTTATGATCACCGAATGTGACCGTTTCCCTGTCTCCCGTTATACAGTTCTTACAAACAATTGAACTCCTTTCCATCTTTATAATAGAATGATTTTAATAACTAATGTGCCGATGTCGGTTTTTTAAGCGCGGTTAGCAGGTTAGTCACTTTTTCAGGTGCAGTTTTAGAAATCAGGCCAACACCGATATAAATTACCGCAGCTACCATAGTAGGCAATCCCACTTCTAATGCCAGGCTGTTGAGCGTAATATTTTTTGTAATGGCAAAAGTGAGTAACCCCGCTGCTATAGAAATAATGGCCGTCTTTGGCCCGCACGACTTAAATGCAGGGAGAAGTCCAAACAATAACGGAAGAGCGGTTGGCCCCAATAATGCGCCAAACCAGTTAACAATTAAACCCAGTACTCCGCCAAAGCGTTCATAGTTTATAGCGATAACGAGCGTTGCAAGCGTAAAAATAAAAGTCGTGATACGGGCCGTTCTGAGCGGGTGTTTATCGCGCTCAAATCTTTTGGACACTACGGGAAGAATATCACGGGTAATCACCGCAGCTATAGTATTTACATCTGACGAAGTCATTCCCATTGTAGCAGCAAACAGAGAGGCAATGACCAGACCAATCATGCCCTGTGGCAATATTTCAAGCATCAGGTGTCCGTAGGAGGTACTCGGATCTTCGAGGCCCGGAAGGATAAGAGGAGCCGCCCACATCGGAAAAAATAAGATCAGCGGCCAGATAAGGTACAGGAAACCCGACAGCCAGGCTGCTTTGGATGCCTCTCTTTCAGAAGGAGAGGAGATATATCTCGTGGCAAGGCTCCAGCTTCCGCCGTTATAACTTAAAAAATACAGGAAAAACATCACGGCAACAAAAGCCGCTGAATAAGGATCGTTAAACAACTGGCTATGCTCCGGAGGCAACTGTTCCCATATACCCACAATAGAATGCGTGCCGCCAAACCGTTCAACTACCAGGACAAACATCACGATACTTCCCAGTACCTGAACCACAAATTGTATCACATCGGTTATGATAACACCCCACAATCCTCCAAAAGTTACATAGAGAAGCGTAACTACTCCCGAAATCAATATGCCGGTAATCATCGGTATGCCCCCCACCACATTTAACAACACTCCTATTGCAGCCCATTTGGCACCGACATCAAATACTTTTAAGATCACCCCGCTCCAGGCCATGATTTGCTGGGTGGTAAGATCATAGCGCGTTTTAAGATACTCAAGGGGTGACTGTATCATAAAGTTTTTCCGGAGGCGAACCCAGTAAACGGGAAATACTTTAGCGCTGGCCATAATAACAAACCCTACAGGGAAAGCCCACCACATATACATAGTAAATCCGTGTGTATAGGCTACAGCAGCGTAAGCTACAAATACCGCACCGCTGTGGCCGGATACATGGTGCGAGATGCCGGCCAGCCACCAGGGTAATTTTCCGCCGGCAACAAAATAATCATCCGCGTTTTTGCTTCTGAAGTAAGACCATACGCCTACCAGCAGCATGCTTAAGAAAAAGAGAATGATAACAAAAACGTCCAGCCCGTTTAAATTCATACAGCAATTTTTTAGTTATTCGTATGATGCAGATGATTTGAAATACCCGTGATTCATTACCGTGTACCAAACTTATTCTAAAATACCAATAAAAAGCTACTTAAACGCACAGACATCGGCAATTTGCCTATTACAACGTTTGAAATTGTTTTCGGAGCGATTAATTAATGATGAGCTTGCAGGGTATCTTCACATTGATCTTCCTTTTATCATGGTCCGCTTTTTTTCCCCGGAGTCTATGCTTTGGCTCATGTTGGAGACCCGGCGCAATATAGTATGATCCGGTCTGACGCTGTTGCGTGCCGACCGGAAAGGCTGCGGTCAGCACCGCAGGTCAGACCGCAGTCCTTTATCCAATACAAAAAAGTACAAGTGCAATATAATGGCTACCACTAATCGAAAATATTATCTCATTACTCTTCCCGGTCTGACGCTGTCGCGTGCCGACCGGGAAGGCTGCGGTCGGTACCGCAGGTCAGACCGCAGTCCTTAACCCGGTACAAAAAAGTACAAGTGCAATATAATAGCTACCACTAATCGAAAATATTATCTCATTACCTTTCCCGGTCTGACGCTGTCGCGTGCCGACCGGGAAGGCTGCGGTCGGCACCGCAGGTCAGACCGCAGTCCTTAACCCGGTACAAAAAAATACAAGTGCAATATAATGGCTACCACTAATCGAAAATATTATCTTATTATCCTTTCCGGTCTGACGCTGTCGCGTGCCGACCGGAAAGGCTGCGGTCGGCACCGCAGGCCAGACCGCAGTCCTTTATCCAATACAAAAAAGTACAAGTGCAATATAATAGCTACCACTAACCGAAAATATTATCTTATTACTCTTCCCGGTCTGACGCTATCGCGTGCCGACCGGGAAGGCTGCGGCACCTGAAAACAGCAAAAAACAAATGACAGGCATCAAAAAATACTGATCAATCAATCCCCACACCAGCTTACTACCGTTAAAACCACCTGTTTGGGTACCGTTTTTAAACGGTATTTTACCCCCGTTAAAAAACGGTTTTTTTTCCTATAAAGAACGGTTTTTTAAAAGTAGTATAACGCTTCTTTTCGAATAAAGCCATCATAACCAATATATTAATATGCGTAGCCAATATCTCCACGTTACGATCGGCTTCGGGGGAGTATTATCTTATGTTAAAAACTTCCCTACATTTATTTTGCATTATGATACTGCCACCTGAAACTTGTTGCTATCATGAAATCAACCTTACTCCTTTTGCTTTTCCTCGCTGTTGCATCATTACATGCCCAGGACAGTTTGGTTAATGGCACCGTTGAAGTTCCCCGTGGTTTTGTCCGGCAGGCAGATCAGAAAATAAAGACAATAGACCACCGGCTTACCCGGCAATCCGGAAAATATTTACGCAGCCTGCGCAGGCAGGAAGAAAAGATATACCGGGAACTGTCAAAGACCGGTTCTTCGGGAGCTGCCGGGGTTTTTGGTGATATCAACAATACCTACGCTTCTCTTTCCCGGAAAATAAACGATGCCACGGGGAAGGTGGACCGGCTCAGCCCGGGAGAATATATAGCGGGGCTGGATTCCCTGCAGGGTACATTAGCGTTTTTAAAAGAGGCGGTAAAGCCTGGCTCCAAAGCAAAAGATATCCGGGAAAAGATAGGCAGCTCACTGAACGGAGCAAACCAGCTTCAGCACAGGCTGCAAGGTAGCAGATGTTCAGGCTTACCTGCAGCAAAGACAATCGCAGATCAGGCAGCTGCTGTCGGGGTATACCACGCTGCCCAAAAGCATTGGCAGGCAATTGGGCAAATACCGGGCAGAAGTGTTTTACTATGAACAGCAGGTGAGAGAATACAGGCAACTGCTCCATGAGCCGGATAAGTTAGTAAGGAAAACCATATCCCATTTAAGTACGGTTCCTGCCTTTCAGCAATTCATGAGTAAATATTCGATGCTGGCGGTCTTATTTCCCACACCGGAGCATTACGGAACACCGCAGTCCCTGGGTGGGTTACAAAGCCGCGCAGCCGTAATGCAGACGATCCAACAGCGGTTACCGGTTACAAATACGAATGGAGGGAACGGCGATCCGGCGCAATACCTGCAGCAGCAGATACAGCAGGCACAGTCGCAGCTTGCCGAAGTTAAGGATAAGCTGAACCGGATAGGTATACAGGGTGCAGGCAGCAGTGATATGGCAATACCCGATTTTAAACCCAATGGGCAAAAAACAAAATCCTTTCTCCAAAGAATAGAGCTGGGCGCTGATGTACAGACCCGGCGGTCGGATTATTTTTTCCCGGTTACCACGGAAACAGGACTAACGGCGGGCTACCGGCTTACGGACAAATCGGTAGTGGGTATCGGCTTATCAGGTAAGATAGGCTGGGGCAGAGACTGGAAACATATCCGGCTGACGGGCGAAGGGATAGGGTTGAGGGTGTATGCAGACTGGAAAGCGCCCGACCTGTTTAAGACCAACAGCCGGTTCATGGCGGGCTTATGGTTTACAGCCGGGGCGGAGATGAACTATAACCGGGCGATAGAAAGCTTTTCGGTGTTCAAGAACTACAGCAGCTGGACTAAGAGCGCTCTTGCGGGGTTAAAGAAGAAGTACAGCATCAGCTCCCCGGTAAAGAAGGGGAAGAAGCTGGAAGGTAACCTGCAGGTATTGTATGATTTTTTATACCGGCAACATGTACCTCCCACCCCGGCATTGATGTGGAGGGTAGGGTATGGGTTATAAGTTTCTATTTGCTATTCCGGCTTTAGAGAAGAAGCTAAAGCTGATAAATAATAAAATAATACGGGAAAATTATGTATAAGAATTATTTAGGCACACCACAGCGTATATTGTTTTTATTGCTGTTTTTAATGAGTTCTACAGGCAGTATCAGCCAACCTGCTGTTACTGAAGTGATCTCAGACCAGGACGCATATATTACCGGTATGAGTATGTCTCCTCAATCGTATAGTTTTATGAAACAGGGAAATCACACGATGAATTTATTCAATGGACAGGTTTTATTTCAAATACCGATATACACCTATAAGGATAAGGATTTCAACATTCCGATATCATTAACATACAATTCCTCCGGTTTTATGCCTAACCAAAGGGAAGGAATCATTGGTTTAGGATGGTCATTAAATGCAGGTGGTGGCATTACAAGGATAGTGAATGGTGTACCAGATGACTGTACTAAAGCTCTTGAGTTACGCTTGTCTAATGGCTTGTTGTATGGAATCCGGAATAATTTAGAAATAAAATCTGTTTCTAAATCCAGCATATTTGATCTTACTGTTGGAACAATACCGTTAGATGGCGCCTGGAACATAGGAGGGTGTGAAGCTGAGCCGGATTTATTTAATATCAATGTTCCGGGACTGAGCGGCAGGTTTTATATTGAAAATAACGGTGAGATTCGCACTATTGGAAACAAACCATTTAAGGTAGATTTATCGGGTGTTGGAATCCAATCACATTTTGGATATGGGAAAAGAAAAGTAGAAGACTCCGAAATGATATTAACCACAGATGATGGTTTTGTATATTATTTCGGAGGCAATATTTCTAAATTGGATGTAGTCTTCCCCATGGTTGGTAGTGATGGTGAAGTATCCGATCCAACAATAAATACATGGCATCTAACAAAGATTATAGCCCCCAGCGGACAAACGGTAGAATACAAGTATAAGAAGTATAATTCCACTATTACAGCAAATCACAGGCCCGAAGACACACATCACTTTCTACTAAATGCAAATTACCTGACATTTGTTTATGATGAGGAATTTTACATCCCCCAAACTTCTGGAAAGGCTGAGCATTATGTTATGGAGCAAAATACTCTGGTTTGTTCTGTAACAAAAACAACTTACCTGGAAGAAATTCTTTTACCTGGAAAAGTTTCAATTAAATTTTCATACGGAGAAAATGAACGGAAATTTTATAAATCTGTTTATGATCTGGTAAACGACAGGTTCGATCAGCATAACCTGAGACTTAACAGGATAGAGGTGGTAGATTATTCGGATCATATCAGAAAGGATTTTGAATTTACTCAAACTTATTGGGGGGGAGAGGAAGGTCGCTTGTTCCTGACTTCATTTAAAGCCGCAGGTGAAAATCCCTATACTTTTACTTATTACGATACTTCTTTTCTACCTATACCAACAATTGCAGGAGTGGATCATTGGGGATACTGGAATGGAAGAAATATTTATAGTGGCTCAGTAATCCCCCAAGTAACCTGTTATCTGAATGGAGAAACAGAGATAGTAGGAACGCAAAGAGATACGGATGCTTCAAAATGTAAAACGGCTATGCTGGCAAAAGTAGTCTATCCCACTCAGGGCTATACTTTATTTGATTATGAGCCACATTCGTACAGTCAAAGGCTGGAACGCAGGAATGATAATAATTTTTTGTCCAAGCTGTATAACGAATCTGGGTATGTAGGTGGAGCACGCATCAAAAAAGTTACGGACTCCGATGGAAAGGATAATTTTAATGTAAGAGAATTTAAATACACAAAAGACTATCCCTCATCTTCTAATTCAAGTGGAATTTTGCTGCAATGGCCGAGGTATATCTTTTATTTTGAACATGGCGTTAGCATATTGGGAATACCCAAAACCAAGCATTTAAAAATACGTAGTACCAGCTTTAATAATACTTACCTGGGGACAGATTATTTTATTCAATATTCCGAGGTTACAGAAATTACCAATGGGAACGGGTATACTAATTATTTGTATACGGATTATGTTTCTAATCCTGATGAAGATGATTATAATACGATCAAACTACATCCTTTCTATTTTGATGAAACAGAAAATATTCATCTGGTTAACAATTATACGGGGATCTATTTTAATGACAAGTATTTTGAACGGGGAGTAGTTAAAAGAACCAGGCAATATAAATTCAATGGCGGAACCTCCTACAGTTTAGTAAAAGAGATTAAGACAAACTCTTTTACAGGAAAATCCGATTTCCCGGATTTATATCTGGCGGCAGCTCATATTACGGGAAGCGTAGTTCAGTCATACAAAAAATATTATTACCCTTTTTTGCCCAAGCAGGCAGAGGAAACGACCTATGGCACATCAGGATCGCCGGTAGTGATAATTAATGATTATCAATACAACAGCAACGGCTATTTGATAAAACAAACAACAACTGACAGTAAGGGTAAAATAAAAAAAAGCCTGTTTTCTTATCCTGCTGACTATCCTGCGGGAACCGCATTTATTGATGATATGAAGTCTGAAAATATACTAAGTCCGCCAATTGAAAAGGTGGCTTATATAGAAGAGGGTGGTGTACCCAAAATATTATCGGGCCAGGTTTTTAAATATAATACCGGGGGAAGAGGTGAGCTTGGAGAGGTACTGGGATTGGAAACAGGAAGTACCATCCCGTTAGGATCATTCAAATTTAGTAACAGGTCTTTGGGAGTGCTGCCTCCGGCAGGAACTTCTTCAGGTTTTAGCCCGGATAGTAAGTACCAGCCACAAATAAAAATAAACAATTATGACCCGTCCGGTAATGTTCTTGAGCAACAAAAGTACAACGATGTTAAGCAATCCTTTATATGGGATTATAAGAGTAGTTATCCGGTAGCACAGGTTGTTAACGCCCCGGTATCCGATATAGCATACACATCCTTTGAGTCTGATGGTACCGGTAACTGGTCATATACCGGGGAGCCGGAGCCGGATGATACGGCACCAACCGGCAGAAAAGTCTTTGAGATCGTAAATGGTGATAATGATATTACCAAAACAGGATTAAGCGCTACCACTACCTATATTGTTTCTTACTGGAAAAAAAGTGGTACGGTTTCGGTAAATAGTACAACGCCAGCCACCGGTAAAACCATCAATGGCTGGACATACTATGAGCATAAAGTGGTAAATCCGTCCGGAGGTACAATAACCGTGTCTGGCACCAATGGCGTAATAGATGAGCTGCGGCTTTATCCCTCCGGTGCGCAAATGACCACCTATACCTACGACCCGTTAATTGGTATGTCCAGCCAGTGTGATATCAACAATCGGATTACCTACTACGAATATGATGATGCTGGCAAGTTGCTATTGGTATTGGATCAGGATAAAAACATCCTTAAAAAATATTGTTACAACTATGCAGGTCAGGTTGAGGATTGCGAAGTACACGTCAGGTATTATAGCCAGGAGAAAAGCGGTATGGCAACCCGGAACAATTGCGGAACCGGGATGACCGGGAGCCAGGTAACCTATACAGTCTGGGCAGGCAAGTACGTATCCGTTATCAGCCAGGCAGATGCCGATAACCAGGCTCAGGCAGATGTAGATGCCAATAAACAGGCTCATGCCAATGTCAATGGCACCTGTACGACCATCCAGTTACCCGTTACACTCAAAAACGTAGGGGCCGAAGGAAATGAGCATTTTTATGTGGATTTTATAGCTCAGGGGGGAACCGCCTACACCACCCACTTCAACAATGTTTCCTTAGATCCGGGAGAGACTTACTCGAAGGACGTCAACTGGGGTACCTACGATATTACCATAGAATCTAAAACAGGGTATAATATGGTCTTCAGCCTGAATGGTGAATTAAAGACCGGCAGCATCGTTACCTATACCAATGTAAGCATCACCAGTGCGTTTACGATATACGCGGCAGCTTATGAAAATACCGCGCAGAACGTTACCTATACGCGCAATAACTGTCCTTCGGGGTATAATCCTACATCGGTAGTGTATGTGGTAGCTGCCGGTGTGTATACTTCGCTGATCTCCCAGGCAGATGCCAATACCCAGGCTATTGCCCAAACCGCATCTGCGGGTCAGGCTTATGCCAATGCCAACGGTCTTTGTACTCCCCAGGGACCCTCCAATACAACGATTGTTTATACGAACAGCCTGTCAAAGAAGGTTACCCTTACGCTCACCAATGTTTCAACGTCCGTGGTGTATACCTTCTCCTTGAACAAGAATACCACGCAGGGTACGGCAGGCAGCGTTCCGGCGGGATACTACAATGTAACGATGCATACCAACGGGGCAACGGATTATTATAGCATAGAAAGCTATGTACAAAGCATACCGGATACCGACTTAGTGGTGAACAATATCCCCCTGCTGATGCCTACCACAACGGTGATAGCCTATTAAATAAAAACTAAACAGCAATAAATTATGAAAATCTTACTTCAAATTATTTTATGTGTCTTTTCTGCATCCATTGTTATGGGTCAGGAGGCCAGCTCTTTGTACCGGTTATCTGTTGCATTGAGCGATTCGGGTAGCTCGGTTAACCTGGTTGCCTGCCAGGGTAAGAAAGTGCTGGTGGCAGTGTGTGATGCCCGTAACCCGGATACACCGCTGCTCGCCCAGTTGGATGAGCTGCAGAAAAAGTACCGGGACCGGCTTAAGGTGATCGTTATTCCCGTAAATGATGTAAGCAGCGCTGCCAAATCCGTTGATGCCAGCCGGTGGCAGGGAACAGGCGGGAGCTATGAGGTTTCAGCGGTTTCAGCGGGCAAAAAAGCCAGCGGAACAGCGCAGCATCCGCTGCTGCGGTGGGTAACCGATGAAAAAGAGAACCGGCATTTTAACCATGATATAAAGGAGGGCGGCTACCTGTTTGCGATCAGCGAAACGGGAAGACTGTTCGCGGTGCTGAAACGCAGCGGCAGCGTGGAGCAAAGCCTGCTGCAGCGGATCTTAGACAGTAAAGTTGTGGATCATTAATTCTTTAAACCGCTATATACCTTCAGCCATGAAAAGAAGCCGTATTTCTCTTAACATCCCGTTCCTGCTGGTTATACTTTATTCGGCTACCGTTACAGGACAAACGCCGGCGGAGGTCCCGCCGGAGTACGATGAAAACCTGCCGGTCAGCTTTGTTCGCAGCTGGGATACCAAAGCGCCGGTACAGGATGCTAATGATCTTATAGACTGCCCTCTGCGCGATGCGCAGCAAACCACCCGATACTTTGACGGATTAGGCAGGCTGCTGCAGACCGTGGAGAAACAGGGTTCGATGGTAACGGGCAGCAGCGCTGCTGACCTGGTCAGCCCGGTAATATATGATGAGTTCGGCCGCGAAGTATACCAATACCTGCCTTTTGCCTCAGGCAGCAGCGATGGACTTTTTAAGCTCACGCCTTTTGAGCAGCAGATCAGCTTCTATAACACCCGGCTTGCCGGCCAGGAAGGGGAAACGGGCATTGGTACCAATGGCGAGAACTGGGCCTACAGCAAAACCAACTATGAGCTTTCCCCGCTCAACCGGATCAATACTACCTATGCGCCGGGCGTAAACTGGGTTGGCAGCGAAGAGGCCTCCGGCGAAGCCGACAGGCATGGAATACATATCAAATATTATGCAAATACCGAGGACGATGCGGTACGGGTATGGAATGTTACTGACGCAGCACAGGGTAGCTTTGGCGACTATGCCAGCCCGGGCGCTTACCAGTCCGGAGAACTGTATAAAACGATTACCGTTGACGAGCACGGCAAACAGGTCATTGAGTTTAAGGACAAGGAGGGTAGAGTAATATTAAAAAAAGTACAGCTCACTGCCACAGCCGATGATGGTGGTGGCAGCGGGCATACCGGCTGGCTGTGTACTTACTATATCTACGATGACCTGAACCGGCTGCGCTGCGTAATACCTCCCAAAGGGGTAGATCTTATTAAAAGCAACTGGGTACTCAATGGCAGCCAGGTGCTTACCCGGCTTTGCTTCCGTTATGAATATGACCACCGCAGCCGGATGATCATGAAAAAAGTGCCGGGCGCCGACCCGGTGTACATGGTGTACGATATCCGCGACCGGTTAGTGATGACCCAGGACGGCCGCAACCGGGAGATATCGGCCCCCATCTGGATGGTAACACTCTATGATGAGCTGAACCGCCCGGTAATGAGTGGTTCGCTGAAAGACTCCTATCTCAATAAATCTTTCTCCACCCTCTTAACTGAGGCCGCTCAAAGCGCCGGCTATCCCTTTTCTGCCGGCTCCCCTCCCTCCACTTCAGTCTGGACAGAGCGTACCATCACCGGCTATGATAATTTTGACGGGATCGGCACACTACCCGCCGGGCTTACCACCACATTCGACAATACCTGGCTTACCGGTGATTACATCCATACCACCTACAACAGCAGCCCCGAATATGCCCAACCGGTGATCGTTTCCGGTCAAACCCGGGGGATGGTAACCTGGACCAAATCGGTGGTCATAGGCTACAGCCAGTTTTTATATCGCCTCTACTTTTACGATGATAAAGGCAGGCTGATCCAGGTAAAAAGCACAAACTACAGCGGGGGGACAGATGTAACCACCACCCAGTACAATTGGGCGGGACAGCCCTTACGGATCATTGAAAAGCACGAAAAAGCGGGCACTCCCGCTCAGGTCAGCGTAGTGATAAGCGATATGATCTATGATGACCTGGGCAGGCTGCTCTCTACCCGTAAAAAGATCGGCAACAGCTTAGTGGAGGAGGGAGACATTCCGGAATCGTGGACCACCATCGCCGCCAATGAATATGACGCCCTGGGGCAGTTAGCCCAAAAGAAGGTAGGGCGTAAAAAAGACAACAACGGCGACTATACCGCAGAAGCTCTTGCCACTCTTAAGTACAGCTATAATATCCGGGGCTGGCTGACCGGTATCAATAAAGATTATATAGACCAGGACATCGCAGACCGGTATTTTGCCCAGGAGCTGGGCTATGATAAGGATGTGAGCCTGGGCAGCTTTAACAGCAGGCAATACAACGGCAATATCAGCACGCTGCTGTGGAAGTCGGCAGGCGATGGTGAGCGCCGTAAATACGATCTCAGCTATGATGCCGTTAACCGGCTTACTAAGGGAAACTTCGGGCAATATGTGTCGGGAAGCGCCCACTCGGCCCTTTTCGATAAAACAACGGCGGGTATGGATTTTACCGAGGAGATCAATGAGTACGATGCAATCGGTAATATAGTCCGGCTTATACGCTATGGCCGCAAGCTCACCGGCCCGGCGCTGATAGACGACCTGGAATACACCTATGAGAACGGTGTCAGCACCAAGCTCTCGAAGGTAAAGGATAATGTAGCGGCAGACCCGGGCAGCGGACTGGGCGATTTTACCGATGGCAACAGTAGCGGTGATGACTACAGCTATAACGGCAACGGCAGCATTAAAAAAGACCTGAACAAAGGCATCAGCAGCATAGTGCACCACACCACCATCAACCTGCCTTATACCGTGACGTTTGCCAATAACAAAGGCAATATGGAGTTTTTCCGGGAAGCTGATGGCACTAAGCTTGCCAAAAAGGTAGTGGAAAACGGTGTAAGTGTACTTTATAACGGCAACTCCTACAGCAGCAATATAACCACCACCACCACTTATATAGGCGGCTTTATTTACGAAACAAAAGACTATACGCTGGCTACCCTTAACCCGCTGGACTACAAAGACAGGCTGCAGTTGGTAAACCATGAAGAAGGCCGGATACGGGCGGTATATGATCCTTCCGACCCCGGTACCCTTACCGGTTTTGCCTACGATTATTTTATTAAAGACCATTTAGGCAATGTACGGATGGTACTTACCGAGGAGCAAAAGCAGGATGTATATCCGCCTGCTACGCTCGAAGGTGATATCAATACGGATGGCAGCCCCAATGCAGCTTATATTGAAAAGAACTATTACACGATTGATGCAACCAAAATCGCGGATAAAGCAGAAGCGACCGGCATTACGGATTACCCCAACCACAATGGTAATCCCCCGGCAAATAACAACCCCAACAGCAATACCACTGCCAACAGCGATAAATTATACAAGCTGAAAGCTACTGCTACAGAAGGAGTGACGGGTTTGGGCATCACCTTAAAAGTAATGGCCGGCGACAGGATAGATATTTTTGGCAGGAGCTATTATTTTAACGCCGTAACGGATGGAGCTACTAATAACAAAGATATTGTTACACTCAGCATCCTTACAGGTCTATTAGGAGGTCCGACAGGAGGTGTAGCAGCCAATGCGCACGGAGGTGTTACAGCCGGTCAACTGAATGAAATTGGCGGCAGTACAACAGCAATAGTAAACCTGTTTAACGACCAGTTGGATGAAGTGCCCAATACTTCTACAAAACCAAGGGCATTCATCAACTATATCTTTTTTGATGAACAATTTAAAAGTGTAGCCAGTGGGTTCGATGCGGTGGGGGATAAAGATCATGTTAAATCGCATTATATACAACAGAAGGTTGCACCGAAGAACGGATATGTGTATATTTACGTGAGTAACCAGAGCCAGGTTAATGTGTTCTTTGACAATTTACAGGTTATCCATACTAAGGGAGCTATATTGGAGGAAACGCATTATTATCCGTTCGGACTTACCATGGCGGGGATATCATCCAAGGCGCTGAATAATGCACCAACCAACAGATTTAAATACAACGGTAAAGAAGAACAAAGACAGGAGTTCAGCGATGGCAGCGGTCTGGAATGGTTAGACTATGGAGCGAGGATGTATGATGCGCAAATAGGAAGATGGCATGCAGTGGATCCTTTAGCACATAAGTTCCCCTGGCAATCTGGTTATTCTGCTTTTGACAATAATCCTATAAATAAAATAGATCCTGATGGAAGGGCTGCTTATAGCCCTATATACGGAACTGATGGGAAGTTCCTGGGTACTGATGATGAGGGATTGCAGGGTAAAGCTATTGTAATGAAGCAAGAAGACTTCACGCAAGGTATGAAGCATGAAGATGCAATGAAGAAAGATTTAGCACCTAATGGAGGTACAGAATATTACAAAGCAATACCTGATTGGGGAAATTATTTTGATTTCTATAATCATTATAATGACTTACCTAACCGACCAGATTACGATGGATTTGTTACAATCCGGGAAGGAATAGACTGGGCGAAATCGCATGTAGGAGCATTAGAAAATCCTACGCCTGATAATATGCTTTATTTGGATGCGTCCAAACTTGATTTTGGAAATATTACCACAGCTAATTTTGTAAACGGAGTGGGCCAATCCTCTCCTATAAATTTAAACACGAAGGGAAATTTCGCAGAAGCTCAGCTGAACTACACACTGGCATCTACTGTATATGCCTTAGGACGTGTTGATGTTACATTATTAAATACTAACGGCAACGTAAAAATTGTGAATAATGAAGCAACGGATTATGACTGGAACAAGGGAGGAAGTATTTGGAGGAAGGGGCTTATCAATTATGAAAGATGGTCTGAAGGTTTGAACGATACTCACGGCTTTAAAACGTTCTACTATGGCACAGGACGATTACGGAAATAGAACTTAAACAAAAATTTTATGCGTAAACGTTGGGGTTATATAATTATTCTTCAAGTGCTTGTATTGTCTATGATTTCCTGTAATGCAATTTGGGGAGACCATTCGTTAGGCAACAATCTGTCTTTGTTGGAAGGAGATAAAACGCAAGATAGAGTTATTGTATATTGTACTGGCAGAAGTTGGGGGACATGTTTTACAGGAATACCTGTTATTCCTGTTTACAATAGGCAATACGATAATAATGGACATTATGCAGAGTACGTAAAAACTGCCAAATCCAATAGTAAATGGGTAATAGTGAAAACATATCAAATGCAGGAACAAAAAGAAAATTATTGGATTATTAATAAAGACTTTAACATCGAGAATGTGGATTGTTCAAAAGTTAACTGCGATAGTATTCTTCAAAGCCACGTAACGGGGCCATTGAGTTTAACCGAGTTTGAAAACAAAAAGAAAGTCTTGAATATAGAGTTAGATTTTAAATAAATAGTATGCAGGTAATAGAAGATAATTTTTTTCTTATCTGAAAGCCTGTTTAGTTTTAAAATTCTGGATGTAGGTATCAATGGGTAATGTTTCAGAGTTAGTGATGCCATAATTTCGAATAGTTAAATAATTGGAAATCAATAAAGACCTGTAAAAGCAAGAGTAAAAGAGATGGATAGGATGTTCGTCTCTTTTTAATTTAGGGCTTATAATAGCAAAAATATGTTGAGTACCGTAGTATCGTGTTCCAGAGTTAGTGATACGGGAAAATGTCCTCATTGTAAAGCAATCTCCATTATAAAAAAATCTTTCCCAGCCGAATCTCTGCTGGTATTAGCGCAGGTCTTATAACAAGGGGTGTTGTAAGCGAGGTAGTCCTGTTGCCTTGGTGTTACTTTTTTCGCTGCCGAGTGTCCTTTCATCTTCCGAGGCGTAGTCTCGGCGCGTAGCCATGTGTGATAGCCGCCGGACTCGCTGTGTAATAAAGTACCCTTACCGGTTTTGCCTACGATTATTTTATTAAAGACCATTTAGGTAATGTACGGATGGTACTTACCGAGGAGCAGAAGCAGGATGTATATCCGCCTGCCACTATGGAAACGGCCAGCATTGCTACGGAGGAGCTCTATTATGCTAACCTAAGCAATACGCAGCAAGATAAGCCTTCCTGGTTCAGTGATCCAATGTATAGCACCAACGGAAAAGTAGCAAAGATTAAGAATACCAGTGGTGTACAGAAAATAGGTCCGAACGTGATACTGAAGGTAATGTCGGGTGACAGTTATAGTTTCCGGGTAGCCAGTGGCTGGAGCAGCGGCAGCAGCGCCAGCAACAGCAGCCCCAACGTACTGACAGACCTGCTTACCATGCTAACCACAGGCGTAGCGGGCGCCAGCGGCGGCAAGGTAACCCCGGGTGACCTGCAGGCGGGCGGCAGCGGGTTGAGCGCAGCGCTCAATACCTTCATGGGCACTCAAACTACCAGTGGTACTAAACCGAAAGCATACATTAACTGGATATTGCTGGACGAACAGTTTAAAGTAGTACCAGGTAAAAGTGGTTTTGAACAAGTAGGCAGCAGCGGGGCTACCACCATCCACGTCAGGACAAATGTACCTGTAACTACCAATGGTTATTTGTATATTTACACCAGCAATGAGGCAACCAACATTGACGTGTTCTTTGACAACCTACAAGTAACACACACAAGAGGAGCTATATTAGAAGAAACGCATTATTATCCGTTCGGGTTGACGATGGCGGGGATAAGTTCCAAAGCACTGGCGTTCGGTGATCCTGCCAACAGGTACAAGTACAATGGCAAGGAAGAGCAGAGAAATGAGTTCAGTGACGGCAGTGGGTTGGAATGGCTGGATTACGAGGCAAGGATGTATGATCCGCAGATCGGAAGGTGGCATGCCATTGATCCGTTAGCTGATCAGATGAGGAGACACTCTCCTTATAACTATGCTTTTGATAATCCCTTACGGTTTATTGATCCAGATGGAATGTTGCCTGAATATTCGCCAAGCTATAATGATTATACTGATGAGGAAAAATCAGAAATACTTAAGAATTTGTCTGCTCAGGGGCCGGGCGATGGAGATAAAGGCAAGAAAAAGAACGCGGAAGATATTTCGCTAACGAAATCTGGTAATGAAACCCCCTCAAGGTCTTCGAATTTTCATGGAGCAGCAAGCAAAGAAGAGTGGAATGAGAATCCATTGAATGCTGCTATATTAGATGCTGGATGGCTTGTTGTTCAAATCCTTGGATTGGATCAGCTTGAAAACTCTTTTAATACTATTTCAGACCCTGATGCAACCGGCTGGGATAAATTAGAAGCGGCTGTCACGGGAGCAATGGCAACAACAAGGGGTGGCAAAGGAGCGGGAAAAGGTGCTACGATAAAAGAACAAGCATTGTTTGTAAAGGAAAATCTAAATGGTGGTAGAAATTCTGTAACAATAAAAACACCCGATAAACAAATCAGATTTGATTTAGATGGTGAACCTCATGGCGGAGTTGAGACGCCTCACACACAATTGTACAAAAAGAATTTTGTAAACGGAGAGCAGAAAAGCATAAGCAGAGTTAAGAAACAAGCCGATTCGATGACTTCACAAGAGGTTAGAATTGTGATGAAATATCTTAAGAGTTTAAAAAAATGACCATATTTAATGATCGACTTAACTGATACTAATCTTTTTCAAGACTTAACATACGTCCAGTTCAATAACGGGGGCTTTGATTTGCATAATGATTATCATTGTAAAGAAATAGCTTATAATTCAAAAGATAATTTAATCCAGTTCACTTTCGAATCAATTAAGAAAAGGATAATAGATAACCAGCTTTGTTTGTCTTTTCAAAATGCAAAAATTGAAAAGCTTAATTTATTTTTTGAACGAACTACAGATACAAGTACCATCAATAATTTTTATAGAGGAAAATTTGAAAAGGGGAAAACCGTTTTAGAATATATGGAAACTGGTGAACGTTTTTTTTATATTGAGTTTGAAGAAGGAGATAAATTTGAAATTTTCGCCCAAAAAGTCTTTCTTTCCCATCAATCAATTGTTAAAGATCCATTCACGTAGGTCTGTAAGTATCGTGTTGTGTATTGCGATAGTACAACAAACTAATCAAAGCCCGGCGTTGCCTTTTTCGCTGCTGAGTGTCCTTTCATCTTCCCAGGCGTAGTCTCGGCGCATAGCCATGTGTGATAGCCGCCGGACTCGCTGTGTAATAAATGGTACTTACCTAAGAGCAAAAGCAGGATATTTATCCCGCTGCTACGCTCGAAGGTGATATCAATACGGATGGCAGCCCCAATGCAGCTTATATTGAG
>JAMLHK010000005.1 GCA_023957155.1 Chitinophagaceae bacterium
GACGGGTTATAAACCCAAAAATCGAAAACTGTCAGATCAAATATTAGCAACTACATTTTATCCTATATTGACGATAAGATAGAACTTGAAACAACTATCTTAAACCTATTCACCAAACAAAAACAACACCTTTTGCAAAATATGTTTATATAAACATATTTTGCAGTAAATACCTTTTCTGATTTTCGTATTGCTGTAGTATTTTCTTTTCTGTTTCTATTTTTTTATCTATGGAAGAAAGGAGGCGGTTAATTTTTTGTTGTTCAGGAATTGAAGGAAGCATAATTTTAATTTTTCCTAATTCTGTTTGATTTATACTGGCTTGATTAACTGCTTGATTGCATATTGACCTAAAATGGTTTCTTTGTTTAGAAGTATTTAAAGCATAAAAAAGAAATAGCGGAGAAATACTTCTTAAACTTCTTAGTCTTAATAAATTCATTCCATGATATAATTCTAAATCGTCTTTAGCAATAGCTGTCTTCCCAATATGGGAAACGCTATTAATGTTGCTGAACAAAACATCTCCTTTGGTAATTTTATATTCTGAAATATCCAAATCAGTATCAACAAAACCAACCTTATCAATGTTTATAATCCCATTGCTGATTGTTTCTATTCTCGTCACTTTATATCCGTTACTATTGTTTTGGTCCTGACTTAATCCGCTTGATATTTTTATGATTTCTCGCAACACCTTCTCTTTCCAGGCTGGAAAGTCATTTCCATTCTCATCTTTAAATAGTATTTGCTGCTTAAATAATTGCTCACTAAAGCCTTGCATTAAGGTTTGCAATTGTGCAATTATTTTGTTTTGGGTTTGGATTCTTTCGTCAATTATAAAAAGGAAGCTTGCGATTTTTTCCTGTTCTTCTAATAATGGGGCAAGTACTTCATAGTTCAAAAATGTTGTTTTATTAATAATTGGAACTGCTTGTTCTGTAGATAGCATTTTAATTTTGGCAGAATGAAACTCTAACAATGAAAAAACAAAATCATCATTGTTGCCAATTGGAACAACAGAATTTATTTGTTGATTCGTAATGCAATCAATTGCTGCTTGGGCAATTTTACCAATTGTAGAACCAATGCAAACAAACAATAGACTTCCTTTCCTTATTTTTCTTCCTTTTTTAAATCCTTTTTCAGTCAAGGTTGTTTTTGTTCGATATATAAATCTATCACTTTGAATATCGGCAGGCGAAACAAACAAATACTCTCCATCATAAAAGGATTCATCATTAGTTGGCGGTGTTGAACCTGTTATTACTTCTCCTATCTCCCCCAACTTCTTCCTTTCCCACTCCCCCTCAAACCCCTTAAATCTCAAATTTGGAACATTCTTGTTATTTTGTTTTTTCTTCTGCATCTCGGCTATTAATTTTCTTTGCTATCAGCATTAAGGATTTTGTCTTCTATTATTTTGCTACCATCCCGTTGGTTTCAACGAAATGGTTTTTTATTCTAACCCCATCCCTCCAATATTATAATGAGATTGTTTTATTTTTTCTTTTTATTTCCTTTCAGCAGCTTTTTCTCATCGCCGTCTAATTTGCGTTGCAGCTTTTTTACATCTTCGGCAGGTGGCAGATTCTCGGGCACAATACCACGCTGGGTGAGCATATTCCGCACCGCAAGGTTGTTATCAATGTGTTCCTTTTCAATTTTGTCTTGCCCTTTGAGGCCTTTATTTTGCACATTTAACCCGGTCATTTCGGCAGCAAGATCTTTGGCTTTAATGCTGATGGTAGGTAAAAAGTCGGCAACAGGGCGGCTATCGGGTATGCCCATTTTCTTTTTCAGCATTTGTGTATTCAGCCGAAATAAGGCCTGGTCACCTTTGCTCCTGATTATTGCAAACCCCTGGCTATCCACTCCTCTTTCGTACAAAATGCCGGAAAGTTGTTTTTCAGTATGACTTAGCTTTTCCCTTGCTTTTACCCGCTCATATTCTAACAGCCTTTGCTCAACCAATTCTGCCCGGCGGGTTTGCACGGCAAAGTAATTTTGGGCAAATGCTATTTCCTCTTTACGGCTATCGCCATTTTGGGCAATAAGGTAACAGGCATAACGGGTAAGTAAAATATCATCTATTTCTTTTTCAGCACTTTTTGGCATAGGTATCGTTTTCCTGACGTCAGGAAAATGATAGGCAATTTCCTCTCCGGCATTTGTAGCAGCGTATTTTGCCTTTTGAACTACTTTCTCAAAATTTTCCCATTTGCTATATCCCAGCAAGGTTTGCAATTCTCTTGCACTCCAACATTCTACACCTTCCAACTCGGATGCAGCAGATTCAAATTGTTCAAAAAGTCGTTTTATTTCTTCCGATTTCATAGCTCACTATTTTAATCTATTTATTTTTTGACACCATTTCGAGAAGTTGCCTGAAAGTTTTTATTTTAAAATCAATAATGGTAACAATAACAAGTTATAAAATAATTTCTGTCGCCTGTGGCTTATTTGCCAGGTTAAGCTGTTAAACCCTAAAATTGTTTTTGCCTATTTCAATTGCCTTGTTCATTGTTTTATCGTTTTCCTGACCTCGGGAAAACGATACATGGTTTTGATAATAATGTATAATTTTCCCATCAGCGGCAGTAGTTAAGTATTCCTTAATAACTGATTTTTCATTTAATTCATTGTCATTCATTATGTTAGATATGTGCATGCTGATATTCGGAACAGAGGTGTCAAAAAGCTCCGCCAGTTGCTGCTGGTTCATCCATACAGAACCATCCCTGGCATATAATGAAACCGTTGCTTTGCCATCCTGTGTTTTATAAATGATTATGTTTTGTTTGTCTTTCATAGTAATAAATTAATCCATCAATCCCAGTTCCTTCAAGTACCCTTCAATCTGTTTATCCAGATCACTGCGTTTGGCTTCTAATGTTTTTATTTCTTTCATCACCGCCTGTATATCAATTTCTTCTTCCTCCTTAAAATTGTTGACATAGCGGGGAATATTGAGGTTGTAATCATTATCGGCAATTTCCTGTAAAGGCGCACGATGGCTATACTTTTCTACCTCCTTTCTATTTTGGTAAGTGTCAATGATTTTTTCAATATGTGCTTCGTTCAGCTTGTTTTGCCTTTTGTCTTTTTCAAAATGTTCGCTGGCGTTGATGAAAAGTACATCGTCAAACTTCTTGCATTTTTTCAGTACCAGGATACAAACAGGGATGCCGGTAGAGAAAAACAGGTTGGCAGGCAATCCTATTACCGCATCAATATTATTGTCTTTTAACAGCTTGGTACGGATGCGTTGTTCTGCGCCGCCACGAAACAAAACACCATGCGGTAAAATAATTGCCATCGTTCCTTCCTTGCCTAAGAAATGAAACCCATGCAATAAAAAAGCAAAATCCGCCGCAGATTTAGGCGCCAACCCATAGCTTTTAAACCGGAAATCTTCTCCCATTGCTTCTGACGGCTCCCAGCGATAGCTGAACGGGGGATTGGCTACAATAGCATCAAATTCCATTTTTTTAGCCGGGTTCATTTCGTTAAGTATATCCCAATCGTTCAGCAAGGAATCTCCATGGTGAATGTCAAACTCGGTATCCTTTAAACCATGCAGCAGCATATTCATACGGGAAAGGTTGTAGGTAGTAATATTTTTTTCCTGCCCGTATATTTTTCCTATGCCGTGTGCGCCCATTTGCCTGCGTACATTCAACAAAAGCGAACCTGAGCCACAGGCGAAATCCAACACCTTATCCAGTTTTTTCTTTTTTCCCAAAGAAGGATCCTGGCTGTCTAATGTTACAATTTCTGAAAGAATGGTGGATATCTGCTGCGGAGTATAGAACTCTCCCGCCTTTTTGCCGGAACCTGCGGCAAACTGACCTATCAGGTATTCGTAAGCATCGCCCAGTATATCGGTGTTGGTAGAAAACTTAGCAATGCCTTCAGCTATTTTTTGAATGATGGTACACAGTCTTTTGTTCCGTTCCGGGTAGCCTCTGCCAAGCTTATCCGAATCAAGGTTGATTTCGGAGAACAGCCCCTGGAAGCTGCTTTCAAAAGACTGGTTCTCTATATACTTAAACCCTTTTTGAAGCGTGTGTAACAGTTCATCGTTTTGTGTACGTGCCAGTTCTGCAATATTGCTCCACAAATATTTCGGCTCTATTACGTAATGCACTTTGCGGCGCATTTGCTTTTCAAAGTCTTCTATATCTGCCTTATTAGCTTTGTACCACACTGATAAAGGTGGACGTTTATTATCTTTCTCCAATACAGGATAATCTGCACCCAGTTCTTTTTTGGCTGCCGCCTCATAGTTATCGCTCAGGTACCGTAAAAAGAGAAAAGATAGCATATAATCCCTAAAATCATCTGCATTCATTGCCCCCCGTAAGTCGTCAGCTATTGCCCAAAGTGTTTTACCGAGTTGTTGTTGTTCTATTGCTGTCATTGTCTGAACTGTGATTTATTTGATTTAAGGATCACTCTGATATTGCCTGCTCTATGATTCATTTAAATTGTTGTGATTAATATAACAAAATCACAGCAATCATTTAATCACAAAGATCATAGTTCAGACATTAGGGTTACCCTGATTTTTTTGTTTAAATTTTTTGTTGGCTACTCTTTTAAATTGAAGGCTTTTTGCCCCGAAATTGATAAGCAACCCTATTTCCAGGTCATACGCTTCAAGATAATTGATTGCCTGTGCTAAATGAACATCTTCCAATACAGTAATGGCTTTGAGCTCAACCGATACAACTCCTTCTACTAAAAAGTCAACTCTCCTCGTACCTATTTGCTCGTGTTTATAATAAACAGGCATTTCGTGTTCGCGACTAAATGATAAGCCCGCATCTTTCATTTCTATTTCTAATGCTCTTTGATAAATCACTTCCTGAAACCCATTACCCAATGCGGAATGAACTTTCATAGCACAACCGATAATTTTTGAGGTTAGCTCAGAATATTTATGCTCTTCTTTAATCATAGTCTGTCATTCAATCATCAAAATCACGGTTCAGACATCATATGCTTTCAACCCTGATATCTCCTCTCCCTGCGCTAATTTTTTTAATTGCGGTATCAGGTCTTGCATTAAAGCCAGTTCTTTTTTGCTGCGGTCTTTCCAGCCTAATTGCAACGGCTCTAATAGCTCGCTTAATTTTTCACCGTCAAATATCATCCTGTTTAATATGCCGTTCACAAAACTTTTCAGCGCGGCAGCCTGCAAGCCGTGCTTATGAGCAATAGCAGCAAGCTCTTGCGCATGTTTTTCTTCTTTAAAAGTTTCGTAGCCTTCCCGTATTTCGGTTTCGGTAAGGCCTTTGCCTGTTTCAAGGTTATTGATATAGGCTACTATATCGTCTCTTTCTTCCATCAGGTTGGCGCTGGCGCTGAGCAGCTTTATGAGTTGCTCTTTTGTCATCTTTTGCTTGGTCGGTTTGCTTTGGGTGTAGCGGGCAATCAACGCCATAATATAATCGTAATCCACCAGGGCAGAAGCAAAAAGCACAAATTCAAAATCTAATTGCTGCACAGGATCTTCACCATCGCCATCTCCGTTTTGTTTTTCTTTCAGGCGTTTGGCTGTTTCCAGGTATGCTGCCTGGAATGAACGTAACTGTTCCTGTGGTAACAGTTGTTCTATTTTTTTCTCACTTTCCGTGTCGAGGTCGGTATATTGGTCAAGTTGCGTTTTCAGCCGCTGTACTTCCTTAAAGTGGTTAATAAATTCTGCACGGGCGGCATCACCTTTCAGGTTGTTTACTTCTTCAGGCTTGCAATCGAGATCGTGATTCCGCATAAATTTACCCAGGGCTTCCACTGCCTTTTCGTATTTGGCAACTACCACCGGTGCGGCATCCATCAGCCATATTTCTTTAGCTCTGCCGGTATCTTCGCCGCTGAACAGCGCGATGGCTTCATCCACCGAAGCCTGTTGCCTGCGAAAATCCAAAACATTACCATAAGGCTTGCTGTCGTTCAGTACCCGGTTAGTACGTGAGAAAGCCTGTATTAATCCATGATACTTTAAATTTTTATCTACATACAAAGTATTAAGATACTTGGAATCGAAACCCGTAAGCAGCATATCCACGACTATCATCACATCTATTTTGTTTTTATGTGCGTAGTCGGTATTGCTGTATTTATGGTCTTTAATGCGTTTTTGCACGTCCTGGTAATACAGGTCAAACTCATTTATGCTATGGTTGGTACCGTATTGTTCATTGTAGTCATTGATAATAGTGTGCAGCGCAGTCTTTTTTTCATCAGGCGCCACTTCGTTATCGGCTTTTTCCTGTGGTAGGTCTTCCTGTATTTGCTGTACATCTTTATTACCCTCGGCGGGCGGGGAGAATACGCAGGCAATATTTAGCGGTTGAAAGGTTTCGTCTTTATCTTTCCTTTCTTTTTGTCTTTCTTTAAACAGGTTATAGTATTCAATGGCTTCATTGATGGAAGCTGTTGCCAGCACGGCATTAAAGCGACGGGAATTGGTTGCGGCATCGTGTTTATTTAATATAGCTTCTACCACAGCAATACGATGAGCGCTGCTTCCAATATTTACTTTTCCGTCCGGTTTGAAATAGTCCACATGAAAGCGCAGCACATTGTGGTCGTCAATGGCGTGGGTAATGGTGTAAGCGTGCAGTTGTTTTTGAAAAATATCATTGGTGGTTTTATAGGAGCCTGCGGTACCGTCTATTTGCTGATAGTTTGCATTGGCTTCAAAAATAGGCGTACCTGTAAAGCCAAACAATTGTGCATTGGGAAAAAATTCTTTGATGGCCTTATGGTTTTCACCAAACTGTGAGCGGTGACATTCATCAAAGATGAACACCAGTCGCTTTTGACTAAGCGGCTGCAGTTGTTCTTTATAGTTCCTTTTATTGGCAGGGTCGAGCGCCAAGCCTAATTTCTGGATGGTGGTAACAATTACTTTATCGGCATAATCTTCCGATAACATACGGCGCACCAGCGTTTCGGTATTTGTATTTTCTTCTACACTTCCTTCCTGGAATTTGTTAAATTCTTCACGGGTTTGGCGGTCGAGATCTTTGCGGTCAACAACGAACAGGCACTTTTCAATTTCGGAGTTGTCTTTTAACAGCGTAGATGCTTTAAAAGAAGTAAGTGTTTTACCGCTGCCGGTAGTGTGCCAGATATAGCCATTGCCCCTGTTTTGTTCAATACACTTTGTAATGGCTTCCACAGCGTATATCTGGTACGGGCGCATCACCATCAGCTTTTGCTCGCTTTCTACCAGCACCATGTAGCGGCTTATCATTTCGCCCAGCTTGCATTTGGCTAAAAACTTTTCTGAAAAATCGTTAAGGTTGGGAATTTTTTTGTTGTTTTCGTCTGCCCATTGATACACGGGTAGAAATTGTTCATCGGCATTAAAAGCAAAATGCTGGCTGCGGTTATTGGCAAAATAATACGTATTGCTACGGTTGCTTACAATAAAGAGCTGCATAAAGCAAAGCAGCGAATTGGTATAGCCATTGCCGGGGTCGCTTTTGTAGTCAATGATTTGTTGCATGGCGCGGCGCGGGCTTACTTCCAGCGTTTTCAATTCAATTTGCACTACGGGTACGCCGTTTATCAATAGTATTACGTCATAGCGATGGTTACTGTTTTGGGTATTCATCCGCAATTGGTTGACGACCTCAAAATCGTTCTTGCACCAGTCTTTGATGTTGACAAGTGTATATTGCAGTGGTGTGCCGTCTTCACGCATAAACGTATTGCGCTGGCGTAAAGTTTTGGAAGCCGCGAATACATCGGGGTTGATGATCTCGTCCCGCAGGCGGGCAAATTCCGCATCGGATAGGTTGACACGGTTCAGCGCTTCAAATTTCTTCCTGAAATTTTCCTCCAGCGCCCTGCGGTCACGAATATCCTGCCGGACAGTATATTTAAGATCGCGAAGTTTTTGTACGAAGCCGTATTCGATTTGCGATTCATTTACTATTGAACTCATAATCAATGTTAAGCTTTTCCCGGTATTTAGTTGAGATTCGGTGTTTATGTAATTTTATTTATTTGAGTATACCAAACATTCTATTTTACTTCCTCACCAGCAACTCACTCACATCCACCTCCAGCACCTCCGCAATTTTAAACAGTGTTTCAACCGTTGGCTGATTTCTATTAGTACACCATTTTGAAACAGCCGTAGTACTTACACCCAGCTTTTCTGCAAGCCATATATTGGTTTTCTCTTTTTCCAATAAAGCAATTTTGATCCTGTTGTATTTCTTTCGGGATGTTACCATTATAGGCAATAAATAGAAAAAGAATTAGAATTGGAAATTTCAATAAAATACAATAATTTCAAATTACTTTTATAGATTTTAAATTATTTTATAGTAATTTTAATTGATAATTAGTGAACTAAAATATATTGACAGTTCATAAAAACTTATAGATTTACGAATATTACAATAATCATAGCGTGTTTGCTTTATTCTCGTCTCGAAACTGCGACTTTTTGAGATGACGAGAAAATAAGGTAAATCGCTCATGCTTTGGCGTGGGCGTTCTTAATTTAGAGTCGGGGTGTCGTAGCCCCATACTTAACTTCTTTAAAGAATGGTTTAGAAGACCCGGGCGTAAATGATCAAAGAAGAGGAGGCATGAAAAGAAAGGAAACCCTTCATAAATACTCAAACCAAAATGCCTGATAAAAACAAATAAAAAACCGGAAAAGCAACGGGGATTTATGCTTTTCCGGCTGGTAGTCCCGACAAGAATCGAACTTGTATCTAGAGTTTAGGAAACTCCTATTCTATCCATTGAACTACGGGACCAAAGAGCTTCAGGTATTCTATCTATTGAGCCCTGCCTGCCGGTAGGCAGGTACGGGGCCAAATAATAACGGGCTGCAAAAATAATGGTTTCCACAGATTTTCAATCTCTAAATTTCAGTACTTTCAACACCTTAAAATATAATAATGAATACAGGTACACGGCTTTTATTGATTTTTTTGATCGCTTTCAGCAGTCCCGCTTTTGCCCAGGCACCCAAAGCCCGCATTAATCATGTTGCTATATATGTATTGGATGTAAAAAAATCAGGCGATTTTTATATGAATATTATTGGGTTGGACAGCGTTCCCGAACCTTTTCATGACGGCAAGCACATTTGGTTAAGCATAGGCCCCGGAAGCCAGATGCATATCATAGAGGGCGCACCGGCAAAAAAATTATATTATAAAAATAATCATACCTGCTTTAGTGTGCCTTCCGTGGAAGCATTTACTCAAAAGTTGAGTGAAAGCTCCATTCCCTGGGAAGATGTGAGCGGAAAGCAGATGTCTATCAGTAAACGGGTGGATGGGATAAGCCAGATATGGCTGCGCGATCCTGATGGCTATTGGCTGGAGATCAACGATGACTGGAACTGACCTGTAGTAAAAAAGGATGATTGCGGCTTTATGGCTGAGGCAGGTCCGGTTAAAAGTGCATAATGACACCCCACCCTCTTTTTGCCCGGCAAATTTTAGGGCAGGCATCCTCCTTAAACCCTATCTTTGCCGTCCTAAAATGTGCGTATGAAATTTTATAACTTACTGATTAAATACAGGCTGCCTTTGGGCTTCATAGCCCTGATCCTGGCTGTTGTTGTTAATATTTTCTCCGGGTTCTGGCCATCCTTCGCGTTATATCTTGTAGCCCTGGTGGCTATAGTCAGCCATTTTTTATTTGGTCCCATGCGTTTAATACAGGGCTATATGGAAGACGGGGATATTGAAGGAGCACAGAAAGTATTGGATTCTATACGTTTCCCCAACCTGCTCATCAAACCCGTTCGCAGTGTATATTATTTTTTGAAATCAAACCTGGCTATGTTTAAGCAGGATTTTGACGGGGCGGAAGCGCTGATGAAAAAAAGCCTGGGTCTGGGCATGCCGATGAAAGAAACCGAGGGAGCGGCCTATTTTCAATTGGGTACTATTGCCATGCAAAAAAGCAACATGAGGCAGGCGGAGGAATATATCCGGAAAGCTATACGGGCAGGGTTACCCGATAAAGAAAATACCGCTGCAGCCTACCTGCAGATGTGCCAGATCTTTCTTAATAAAAGAGAATTCCGGGCAGCCAAAGATTACTTCCGCCGGGCAAAAGAGCTGAAGCCTTCAACCGCACAAGTGGTAGACCAGATCAAGCAAATAGAAAAATACATCAGCCGGATACCCGGATAAATCAGCCGGTATAAGCATACATAAAATCAGGAAAGTCACATATATAAAAGATGCGGCTTTCCTGAATAAATAGGTTTTACTGTAAGAAGTTGTATTTTATAGCTTTAGTCCAATCCTTTTGTAATTGGAATGTGCTGTTCAATTGGTACCAACGGCTAATAAACGTATTGTAATACCGTAAATGTAGGATAAACTAAAACAATGGCCAATACTTCAAACCGGGTATATATAATAGTTTAATATTTGTAAACCTGTGCCGGGTATAAACAATCATCCATTGGTTAACTTTGGCTTATGGCAACTTCATCTCATGAATTAGAGACCCGGTTCATAGCAGAATATAATAAGCTGAATGAACAGCAACGTAAAGCGGTAGATACTATTGAAGGCCCGGTTATAGTACATGCAGGTCCGGGTACAGGTAAAACACAGGTACTCGCTTTACGGATTGCCAATATTCTGTATCAGACCGATGTCAATCCCAATAATATACTTTGTCTTACCTATACCGATAACGGCACGGTGGAAATGCGCAACCGCCTGCTGCGTATGACAGGCAGCGCTGCATATAACATTCGTATCCACACTTTCCATTCTTTTTGTAATGAAGTGATACAGGATAATCTTACCTATTTCGGCAAGCTTAATCTTTCGCCCATTGGCGAGCTGGAAGAGATTGACCTGTTTTATAAACTCATTGATTCAATTCCTGCAGACAGCAAATTGAAGCGTTTCCGCGGCGATATATATTATGAAAAAGACAGGCTCAGATCGTTGTTCAGCCTGATGAAGAAAGAAGCATGGACACCCGGGTATTTGAATGAAAGAATAAATGCCTACATAGATGATCTGAAGAACAGGGACGAGTTTAAATATAAAAGAAAGTATAAAGACTTTGAAGCCGGCACTTTGAAGGAAGCCGCAATTGCCGATGAAAAAGAAAAAATGGAAACCCTGCGGGCTGCCGTCAATCTTTATCCGCAATACAATGCGATGATGGCAGAGGCAGGCAGGTATAATTTTGATGATATGATCTTGTGGGTGTTGAATGCCTTTGAGAAAAACAAGGACCTTTTACTTGATTACCAGGAGCGTTTTTTATATTTTTTGGTAGATGAGTTCCAGGATACAAGCCGCTCACAAACCTTATTGCTGCAATATCTTGCCGGGTATTGGGATGTTCCCAACCTGTTTGTGGTTGGAGACCCTGACCAGGGAATTTTTTCTTTCCAGGATGCGAATGTTCGCAATATCAATGCCTTTAAAGAAAAGTATACCGGCAAGCTAACGGAAGTCAGGCTGGTCAATAACTACCGGTCTGCTACCCCGGTATTACATGCCGCCTATCATCTTATAAAGCATAATACCGGCCGGGTTGATGAGCCTGAAAACAATAATCCGCTCATTGCATCTAATCCTGCTATTAAAGACAGGGCGGTTGAGCCGGTCATTGTTGAATATGCCAATACCGGGCAGGAAGCAATTGACGTTACTATACAAATAGAAAAGCTCCTGCAGCAGGGGGTAAGCGGTAAAGAGATCGCAGTCATTTATCGTAATCATGCGCAGGTGGAAACGATCAGCTCGATGCTGGAAGGGAAAAATATACCGGTAAATGCGAAGAAGAAAATTGATATACTGCAGTTGTCCCTTATTCGGAATTTGTTCCTCATCTTAACATGGATCGAAAGAGAAAAATACATTCCTTATAGCGCGGATGATATTTTGTTTTTACTGCTGCACAGCGATTTCTTTAAGCTGCATCCGCTTGAGATCGCTAAGCTGGTCATTGCGGTGAATGCAAAAAATAAGGCAGGTAAAGAAGATGTGTTTTCATTGCGCCGGATGATGGCGGAATCAGCCCGGCCCACGGTGGATTTATTTAATCAGCCGGACGGACAATCCGTAAAGGAGATCAGCGATACGCTTGAGACCTTATTGAAAGCATCGCAGAACAGTACCGTACAGCAATTGCTGGAGCAGGTTATTCAAAAAGCGGGCGTTCTTTCCTATATTATGCAAAGCGCCGAAAAGCCCTGGCTGATGCAGGTATTGAATGCCTTATTCGATCATCTGAAAGAAGAGAGCCATCGTAATCCTGATATAAATTTGAAGGAGTGGTTAAATAATATGGAGATGATGAAGGCTAACCGGCTCCCCATACCCTTATATAAGATTACGGCAAACGATAATGGAGTAAATATGGTAACGGCTCATGGTGCCAAAGGTTCTGAGTATGCACATGTATTTGTAATCGGTTGCACGCAAAAGATTTGGGATGACAACAACCGGATGGGAAACCGGTCATACAAAATGCCGGATAACTTAGTCAGCAATAACACCACCCCGCCCAGCATTGAAGAAAACAGGAGATTATTTTACGTGGCGCTTACACGGGCTAAAACGCATTTGCATATATCGTATGCGGTAAAAGATGAAAAAGATAAAGAACAGACTAAGAGTACTTTTATTACGGAATTGCTGGAAGACGGCTCTTTACAGCTGGCTAACAAGTCCGTACCGGATGTGCTGCTGGCAGATTACCTGCAGCAACGGTTTAAAGAAAAAGCGAAGCCCGAAATTGAGCTGGTGGAGGCAGCCTATATTGATGAGATATTGAAGCGCTATACCATGAGCGTTACGCATCTCAACAATTACCTGAGCTGCCCTCTGAAATTTTATTATCAGAACCTTATCCGCATCCCCGCTGCCAAAAATGAAAGCATGGCCTTTGGCAGCGCTATTCACTGGTCGGTTGAACGGCTTTTTATAAAAATGAAAGAGAACGGGAATGTATTTCCTCCCAGGGAAGATCTGCTCGCGGATTTTCACTGGTATATGAAAAACAACCGGGAAGCGTTTACCCCGGAATCTTTCAAATTGAAAACAGCGTATGGTGAAAAGATATTACCCGCCTATTATGACAATTATGTTGATCAATGGAACAAAATTATTATAGTTGAGAAGCCCGTAAGAAATGTTACGGTACGGAATGTACCCATAAACGGGAAGCTTGATAAGCTGGAATTCAATGGGAAGCTGGTAAATGTGGTAGATTATAAAACCGGTAAATATGAAAATGCCAGGAAGAAATTAGTTCGTCCTAATGATAAGGAACCGAACGGCGGTGATTATTGGCGCCAGGCTGTTTTTTACAAAATACTGATGGACAACGATAAAACGCACGACTGGAAAGTGGTAAGCACCGAATTTGATTTCATTGAACCGGTAAATGATGAATATAAGACGGAGATGGTAGAAGTGACCGATGCTGATATTACCACGGTAACGCAGCAGATTGTTACTACCTGGCAAAAGATCCAGAACAGGGAATTTAAGACCGGTTGCGGAAAACCTGATTGTGATTGGTGCAATTTTGTAAAAACCAATAACCTTGCCGTGGCATTATATCCGGCTGAGGAAGGAGAGGAAGAATCATATTTATAAGATTATTGGCAATTGAAAGCAGGCAAATTAGCCGAAAGCCTTTAAGTTTGCCGCTTACTGAAGCGGATACAAGCAAGCATGAAAAGAATTTTTTACTTAGTTGGGGCGCTCCTGTTTATTTATAAGGCTGTGGTATTTACTACGGGTTGTGCACAAATAATACCCCCAACCGGGGGACCGAAAGATTCTCTTCCGCCGGTGATGCTGGGCGCTGTCCCTAAAGATTCCGCACTGAATTTTACAGGTAATAAGATTGTTTTGAAGTTTGATGAATATGTTCAGTTAGACCGGCCCGAAACGCAGCTTATTATTTCCCCGGTGCCGAAAGTGTCACCGGTCATTGAGGCAAGGCTTAAAGAAGTAACCATTCGTATCAAAGATACCCTGGAAGAAAACACAACCTATAGTATTAATTTCGGCAGGTCGTTAAAAGATATTAATGAAGGAAATCCGGCAAAGCAGTTCACTTACCTGTTTTCCACCGGTAATTACTTAGACAGCTGTAGTTTGTCGGGAAAAGTAATAGCAGCTGAAACCGGCCGTCCTGACAGCACATTAATTGTTATGCTGCATCGAAATTTTGACGATTCGGCGGTAGCAAAAGAAAAGCCCCGTTATTTTACCCGGTTAGACAGTGCCGGTCATTTTTCCTTTCATAATATAGCGCCCGGCCGCTATAAGATATTTGCGCTAAAAGACGAGGGAGGGCAAAAAATGTATATGCGTAACAGCGACCTGTTGGGTTTTTATGATAGTATATTAACGATCGGGGAGAATAATATACGCCCGGTATTGTATGCTTTTGCAGAAGCGCCTGAGGAAAAAAAAGCCGGGGCAGAAAAGCGTAGTGTAACGGCAAAGCCCGCTGCTTCAAAAAAGGAAAAAAAGTTAAGTTACCATACTAACCTGGAGGGCAACCAGCAGGATCTGCTTGGCGACCTGGTACTTACATTCAGCGAGCCGCTGCAATCATTCAATAATGCCAAACTTCATTTCACCGATACGTTATTCCGGCCGGTTACCGGGTATCAGTTGGAAGCGGATTCCGCAAACCAAACATTTACATTCCGCTATCCCTGGAAAGAAGACCAGGAGTTTCGGCTTATATTAGAAAAGGATATTGCCAGCGATTCTTCCGGTACGGAACTGGAAAAAGCAGACTCTATCCGGTTTAAAACAAAAAAGCAAAGCGACTATGGCAGGTTAAAAATACGGATGTCGCATGTAGATACGGCTCAACATATTGTTCTTGTGTTTTATAAAGCGGAGAAGATAGAAACATCACAAGCGGTACCCGGTAAGGACATTAATTTTTCCCTGTTTCGCCCGGGGGACTATGAAATACGCATCCTGTATGATGCCAACAGCAATGGCAAATGGGATACGGGTAATTACTGGGAAAAGGTGCAGCCGGAAAAGATCATTTCTGATGGTAAAAAGTATACCGTGCGTCCTAACTGGGATAATGAGATCACCATTGAGCTTCCCTTGCAGCCGCCGGGTGATGTTATGGACTAATATAAGATCATTGAAAAAAATACCTTACCTGCACCGTATAAGTTTTGGGCGGAGCAGGGAACATGTAACAACGAAAGGGACGTAAGAAGTGTTATTCCGGAAAGTAATAATTTCATGTGTCTAAGGCTTGGGAGAAAGGCTAATTTATACTATAATAACAAGCGGGCAAATAAAAAATCCCTCAATATCTTTGCCCAATGCAAATATCCTCCGCTTTGTTAGAAAATGCAGTTAATGAATTTGCCCGGCTGCCGGGCATAGGTAAAAAAACAGCGCTTCGGCTGGTGCTTCATCTCATCAAACAAAGCCCTGAGGAAGTGCTGCAGTTCAGCAATGCAATTAACAGGATGAGAAAAGAGCTGTTGTTTTGTACGGTTTGCCATAATATTTCGGACAGCAGTGTCTGTAATATTTGCGGGAACCCTTCCCGTAAAAAAGAAACAATATGCGTGGTAGAAACTATCCGCGATGTAATTGCCCTGGAAAGTACCCAGCAATATAATGGGTTGTATCATGTGCTGGGTGGCATCATTTCTCCATTGGACGGTGTTGGCCCCGACCAGTTGCATATTGAAACGCTTGTGCAGCGCATACAAAAAGGAGGTGTGGAAGAAGTGATCTTTGCGCTGAGCCCCAATATACAGGGCGATACTACAATTTACTATATTCAAAAAAAGATTGAGCCTTTTAGCGTTAAGGTTACTACTATTGCCAGGGGTATTTCTTTTGGCGGAGAGCTGGAGTATGCCGATGAGCTTACCTTGGGCAGGAGCCTGCAAAACAGGATGCCGGTAGAAAAGTATGTATCACATTAGTACTTTTTATTTTCAATATACTGTCATACCTTTGCATCGCAAAACAGGCAGATTTGTTTATTGTTCAGCCTGGTTAAAAAACAGAACTAATAAACGCCAAAAAACCCCTCTTTAAGTTTTCCAACGTTTATAGTTCAGTAAGTAGCATCCAATGATTACCGGGTACCGGTTTCAACAGGTTTATGTTGATGCCGGGGACCCTGATGGGGTAGTATCAGACCACGTAATATAAATACAGAAGGCATGAAAAGTATTCGTGAAGCATTGAGTGAAAGGATCCTGATTATAGATGGAGCCATGGGTACCATGATACAACGGCATAAACTTACCGAAGCCGATTACCGTGGTGAGCGGTTTAAAGACTGGCCATCCGATGTAAAAGGGAATAACGATTTATTAAGCATAACCCGGCCGCAGATCATTACCGCGATTCATAGGGAATACCTCTCTGCAGGAGCAGACATTATTGAAACCAATACCTTCAGCAGTACGGCAATAGCCCAGGCTGATTATGATATGCAATCCCTGGCTTATGAATTGAATGTTGCGGCAGCACAATGTGCTAAAGAAGCGGTCCGGCAGTCGGGAAAGGAAGCATGGATCGCCGGTGCTATAGGTCCATTGAATAAAACACTCAGTCTTTCTCCTGACGTGAATAATCCCGGTTTCCGCTCGGTAACTTTTGATGAGGTGGTTGCGGCTTATTACGAGCAGGTGCGCGGGCTGGCGGATGGTGGTGTTGATATATTATTGGTGGAGACCATTTTTGATACGCTCAATGCCAAGGCAGCTATTTATGCCATCAAGCAGTTTTACCGCGATCACCCGGAGCTGTCTCCGGCAGAGATCATGATCAGCGGTACCATTACTGATGCTTCCGGTCGTACCCTTAGCGGTCAAACCCTGGAAGCTTTTTATACCTCGGTAATGCACGCAGCGCCGTTAAGTATAGGACTGAATTGTGCATTAGGTGCAAAGGAAATGCGGGCGCATATAGAAGAGTTGTCACAGATCGCATCCTGTTATGTTTCCGCATATCCGAATGCGGGGCTGCCTAATGCTATGGGTGAATATGATGAAGCGCCTCACGAAACAGCGCATTTCCTGGAAGAGTGGGCCGAAAAAGGTTTTGTGAATATAGTTGGAGGATGCTGCGGCACAACGCCGGATCATATTAAGCATATAGCGGATGGCGTGAGGAACCTGAACCCCCGTGCTTTACCGGTAGTGGAGCGTGAGTTAATTTGAAAGTTGGAGGAGAAATGTGAAAGTGTGGAAATGAATTTGAGCATTAAGCAATATTCAAAAGGGTTATGGTAGCGGTATGATGAGGGTTAAAGGTGAAAATGGTTAAACCTGATATCACGTTTTGCGATGGGGCAGACTAAAAAGATTCGGTTTAAAGATTTGCCATTAAGACTCAAACCTGCCTGCCGGCAGGCAGGGGCACAATGTTCTGATTCTCAGGTTTAATTTTCTTTGGGCCTTAGCGACTTCGTGGCAAAATATTACTTTTTGGTCAGTCCCGGGGAAGAAACAAGGAGGGTACTGTAAATAAATCACTAACCAAAAATAAAGTATATGAAAACACCAGATCAATTGGTAACTGTTATTTCCGAAGCGGAAATAGTTCAGAAAATTTACCTTATAAGAGGAACTAAAGTTATGCTTGACAGGGATTTAGCTGAAATGTATGGAGTGGAAACGCGCCGGCTAAAAGAACAGGTCAACCGGAATAGAGAACGGTTTCCCGGGGATTTTATGTTTGAACTAAGTGTGGATGAGTTTGCCCATTGGAGATCGCAATTTGCGACCTCCAATGCGGATAAAATGGGGCTTCGGCATCCGCCTTATGCGTTTACAGAACAAGGCGTTGCCATGCTTTCGTCAGTGTTGCGATCGGAAAGAGCCATACAGGTAAATATCCGGATCATAAGAGTATATACCCGCATGAAATCGCTGCTTTTAGACAATAAAGAACTTTGGCTGAAAATGGAAAAAATAGAGCAGGCGCTGGCGAAGAAAGACGAAGAGGTACAGGCTATTTTTAAAGTGTTGAAAAATTTACTGGTGAAAGAAGAGAAGCCGAGAGAACCTATAGGTTTCAAATTTCCCGTGAAGAAGTAATAATAAATTAATGAGAGCTGATAATAGACAACCAAAGGTTGATTATTTATGGCGGATAGCCGACAGCAAAACAAACGATCATGTCTGAACCTGTAGTTATAAAACCATATCTCCGTTTGTCCGGACTGGAACCTTTAGTGGTTCGCCCGGAAACCAATTTTGTGAATGTGGGTGAGCGTACAAATGTTACCGGCTCAAAAAAGTTTGCCCGTTTGGTACGGGATGGCAAATATGAAGATGCCCTGAGCGTTGCCCGGCAGCAGGTAGAGAACGGCGCCCAGGTGCTGGATGTAAATATGGACGATGCCATGCTGGAAGGCGTAACGGCAATGACCACCTTTCTTAATTTGCTGCAGAGCGAGCCCGATATCGCCAAAATCCCTGTCATGATTGATTCGTCCAAATTCACGATCATAGAAGCGGGTTTAAAATGCGTGCAGGGTAAGTGCATTGTTAATTCCATCTCCATGAAGGAAGGGGAAGAAAAATTTATAAAGGAAGCAGAGATCTGTAAGCTGTTCGGCGCTGCTGTTATTGTGATGGCTTTTGATGAGCAGGGTCAGGCCGATACTAAAGAGCGGAAAGTGCAGATCAGCCACAGAGCGTATAAGATCCTTACGGAAAGAGTGGGCTACGACCCGCAGGACATCATCTTTGATCCTAATATTTTTGCTATAGCCACCGGTATTGAAGAGCACAATAACTATGCGGTTGATTTCATTGAAGCCACCAGGGAGATCAAGCAGCTGATGCCGCTTACTAAAGTAAGCGGGGGAGTAAGCAATGTATCTTTTTCCTTCCGGGGTAATGATCATGTGCGGGAAGCCATGCATTCTGTTTTTTTGTATCATGCCATCCGGGCAGGTATGGATATGGGCATTGTAAATGCCGGCCAGTTAGTGGTATATGATGAAATAGATCCCCAGTTGCGGCAATTGTGTGAAGATGTGATCCTGAACAGGAACAATGAGCATAATGAAGCCACGGAAAAGCTGATCGCTTTTGCCGAAACGGTAAAGGCAAAGGGAAAGGAAGTGGTGAAGGATAATGCCTGGCGTAATAGTACTGTAGAAGAGCGGCTGACGCATTCGCTGGTGAATGGCATTACCGACTTTATTGATATAGATACGGAAGAAGCGCGCCTGAAATATCCCCGGCCGCTTGATGTGATCGAAGGCCCGCTGATGGATGGCATGAACGTGGTAGGCGATTTGTTTGGCGCAGGCAAAATGTTCCTGCCGCAGGTGGTAAAATCGGCAAGGGTAATGAAAAAATCCGTTGCCATACTTACTCCCTATATAGAAGCCGAAAAAACGGAGGTGTCCAATGCGCCAACTATTTTGCTGGCAACGGTAAAAGGCGATGTGCATGATATTGGCAAAAACATAGTGGGCGTGGTATTGGGCTGCAACGGCTACAACATAAAAGACCTGGGCGTAATGGTGCCTACAGATAAGCTGCTGGATGAAGCGGTAAAATGTGGGGCGGCAATGGTAGGGGTAAGCGGGCTGATCACGCCCTCGCTCGATGAGATGGTGCATGTGGCCCATGAAATGAACCGGAGAGGGATGAATATGCCTTTGCTGATCGGTGGAGCAACAACCTCGCGTATCCATACTGCGGTGAAAATTGCACCACAATATAATCATGGTGTAGTGCATGTGCTTGATGCCAGCAGAAGTGTAACGGTGGCGGGTGCGTTATTGAATGAACAAAAAGAAGATTTCCTTAAAGGTATTCATACAGAATACCTGAAGCTTAAATCCGATTTTGAAAATAAACGCCCCGTTAAACAATATATCTCCTATGAAGCCGCACAAGACAATAAGGTAAAAGTTGACTGGGAAAACTATATACCCTCCGTACCTTCTTTCACCGGCACTAAAATATTTAAGGAATATGATCTTAACGAAATACGGCAGTATATAGACTGGAAGCCGTTTTTTATAGCGTGGGAGCTGCATGGTAATTTTCCGCAAATACTGACCGATGAAAAAGTGGGTGTGGAAGCTACCAAGCTGTATAATGATGCCAATGCGCTGCTTGACCAGATCATTGCTGAAAAAAGCCTTACGGCCCAGGGAGTGATCGGCTTCTGGCATGCCAATACCTCAGCACCCGATACCATTGAAGTAAAGAACGGTGAGGCATCAATACATTTGGAATCCCTGCGCCAGCAGATTAAAAAAGCGCCCGGGCAGCCCAACCTCTCCCTGTCCGATTTTGTTGCGCCGCAAATCACGGGCATACAGGATCACATCGGCGCCTTTTCCGTTACTATACAGGGTATAGAGCCTCATATTAAAAGGTTTGAAGTCGAGCATGATGACTATAATAAAATAACCATGCAGGCGCTGTGCGACCGGTTAGTGGAAGCCTTTGCAGAATGTTTGCACCAGCGCACGAGAAAAGAGTTTTGGGGCTATGTAAAAGACGAAGCGTTGACCAATGAAGACCTGATCAAAGAAAAATACCAGGGCATACGGCCGGCGCCGGGCTATCCCGCCTGTCCCGATCATACGGAAAAATATAAGCTGTTTGAGCTGCTGGGCGGCGAACAGGCCACAGGCATCCAACTTACAGAGTCCTTAGCCATGTACCCGGCTTCATCGGTATGCGGCTGGTATTTCAGTCACCCGCAAAGCCAGTATTTTGGGGTAGGTAAAATACAGCAGGATCAGCTGGAAGATTACATCCGGCGTAAGGGGCTGAGCAGGGAGGATATGGAAAGATGGTTGCGGCCGGTGCTGGAATAATTAAAAAGAGGTTTATTGTTTTTGGAATATCACCTCGGCGCTTACCTTAATTTCCTGATTCATATTGACGCCCTGTAGCTGTATT
Organism: Chitinophagaceae bacterium; assembly: GCA_023957155.1. Classification (GTDB taxonomy): domain Bacteria; phylum Bacteroidota; class Bacteroidia; order Chitinophagales; family Chitinophagaceae; genus Agriterribacter. Next base: position 20,936 of record JAMLHK010000005.1, read on the forward strand.
ATTTTAGTCTGTGTTGCGGTAGTATTAAAAATCAGCCTGTCTCCTTCCATTCTGTATTTTGCTCCTGCAGGTTCCACGGATGTAGGAGTATTTCCAGAAAATATCAATCCATTATTTACATATATGGAATCGTTGGTTATTATTTTGTAACCGGTTACCGCATCCGTTGCAGGAACTTCAGTTTTAAACGGCATTTCAAAGGAATCAACCAGTTCGTTATTCTCATAATAATCGGTTTTTGTTGTGGTATCAATTGAATAAGCAAGTCCTGTAGATTTCATATTACTGCCGCCAATTTCAAGGTTTCCTTTGTTGTTCTTCGTCGTGTACTCCGTATAGGTAACTGACTTATAGAACGTTCCTTCTTCTGCGTAGGATATCGTACTAATGGCACTGGCAGTCAGTTCAACAAACTTATAATTACCGGAAATAGGGCTGGCAGCTTCGTTTGAATCCTTTTTGCAGGAGGTAAAAAAAGCAATTACAGTAAATAATAAAAGAGAGGGTAGTTTCATTTTCATGGTTATTGTTTTTATAATAACAAGGTGCTATAAGCTTTGGAGTTAACTTAATCAACAACGCAAAGAGGAAGATTTTCGTATAAAATAGTAAGGAATGATAATAAATAAGCGCTCCGCAAAGATCACGATCAGGGTATTTGCTTGCAATACTCCAATAAACACTTATGGCGGGATCGGGGTGACCTTAAGGAATGAGGATAATGGCCGTTTTCAGGAGACTGAAGCCTCCGGAGGACATAGCCTGCCGAAGTTGAATTATGCTTCGCCATCTGCATCTCCGGATGAAGAATAATATCTTTTCACTGCCTCTAAAATTTCATCTTTACTATAGTCTAACCCGGATATGGTGATTTTTTGTTTCTTTCCTTTTATGCAAACAAGTACCAAATATTCAGGTTGTATTACATGATCAAAAGGATAAGTATAATTATAGTAAGATACGACAGAATCCCATGAAATAAATTTGAGCCTGGTAAATAACCAGCGGTTATTCTTAAACGTAATACCGCTTGCATTAATAATAAGCCAGGGAGATCTATCATATACTAACCATATACAATAAGCAATACCTAAAAGTGCTAACGAGGTGATCAATGAAATATACCAGAATTCCCAATCGCTCCAAAACGAGAGTCCCAATGTTGCCAGGAAAGTAAAAATAAAAAATGCAAAGTGCCCGGAAACAGCACCAAAGGTTAGTTTGCAGCTCATAAAATTCTTTTTCTATTGCTTTTAAAAAGACTGTGTTTACTCAGGATTTTTATTCATAGCGGCTAATCTTCTTTTACGTTTAATTATCGATCTGATCCATGTTATCAGCCCTGTAGCTATTGCCCCTGCACCAAATATGAGAACCAAAAGAGCGGCTAATTCGTTACCGCTGCATGCTAAAGAGCAGGACAGTGCAGCTACGATGATGCCCAAACACGCTCCCAGCGTAATAGCGAATACCATTTCGAGTATGAGCGAGGTCTGCTCTTTATTTCCCTTTTTTGCTAATGAAGATATTTGTTTAATCTGTTTTATGAATGATCTTTTTGCAGCCTTGCTTTTCTTTTCGGACATCTTTTTTCCTCCGTTCCCGGGAGAGTTATTTACATAATTCTGTGCGGTTGTTTCGCCGTACCTGTATATTGGTTTGGCACCGTATGCAGGGTCTAATGAAAAATTTGTATTAAAAAGTATGATGAAAGCGCTGAAGGAAAAAAAGGTAATAATGCCATCGCATAACTTTTGATGAATATAATAGCTGCGTTCAAAATATACCTTCTTTCTCTTCTCGTTGGGATATAATAATACGCCAGGCAATATGCATATTGCTATGATGTAGAAGCTATCTGTCGTGAAATAAATATCGGCAAGTTGTAATATATTGCCAATATACCATGCTAATAAAATCATTACAATTTTGATCAGCACCATTAAGCACAATGCTATACGCGGGTGATAAAATCCCCAGGAGGAAAGCTTTTTCATGTCAGGTTGCAATATTTAGGAAGGGAATGTACAAATATTCTGTGAAGAACATTAAAATGGGAACTACATGCTTTGCCCTGTACACTTGCCTATGTAAGAAAAGTTCAAATTTTAACTGAAAGCAGGCAGGGGCGACAAGGCAAAGCGAATCGCCAACCTTCAAAAGGCTGGAACCCTGCTATGTGTATTACCTTAAAAATTAAATGCAGCATTTAGCCCGAACATCGAAGGCTTAAAGTCTTTAAGTCCTTTCATATAAGAAAGACGCGCTTCAATATTTTTTTGATGAGAGCCTACTGCAAAGCGTAGACCTGCGTTAGCAGCAGGACCAAATCCTTTTGTGTAGTGTTTCTTGTCGTCAAATTCACCTATTCCGGTTGAATGATAGCCAAAGCCTCCGCCGATGAAATAACCTACCCTTTGCTCATTTTCTTTGGAAGAACCCGCACCTCCGTTAAAATTTACCATCAGGGGAACCTGGATCAATCCTAATAAAGTATTTTCTTCATAAGAGCCTCCGTTACTTGAATATCCGGCATTGTAGGAGCCTGTTAATCCAACGGTAAGAGGGATGCCGGCTGAAACTGAAAAAGCCCCGGTTTGCACAAAAGCTACCTGGGGATAATAATGCAGGGTGGCAAACACCTTGGTGTCTGCATTTGAAGGGTTGGAAACCAGGAAGCCAACGCCGGCGCCGTGCATAAAACTTTGTGAAGATGCGCTGTATATCGAGAGAGCAAAAACGAAAAACAAAATAGTCTTTTTCATAAAAAAGGTTTGAGGTTAAAAATGATCGCCTAAATTAAGGGAAGTTTTGTTATGTGCACTATAAAAATTATGGGGTAAGATACCGCAGGATCAGTTTGATGGTTATACCAAACGGGATTGTATTTATTGTAATACAGGCAGGCTTTAGGATATGCTTTTCCCATAAAAGTTAAAACGGACGGAAATAAGGGCGGCTTGTAAAAGGTGAAAATGTCCAGGGAATCGAAGACAATATCATAATCAGCCCTATGGTGTACCAGGTAGCCATTGCCTTATATTTTTCATGATCTGTTGATTGCTGTTTTGTTTTTATGGAACCGATAGTAATCATTATCGTTGCCAGCGTCATTACTACGATATGCTCCATTCCAAAAAACCGGCTGTCTCTTTGATGAATGGCCTCCTTAAAGTTGTGCAGGAAATACTCAACGATAGGGCTGGTAGTGTAAAGCCAAAGCCCCAGGAATAGCTGTACATATACGATAATTGTTGTCCATTGCTGCATCAAATGATCAAACCGGGAAAACACTTTTTTGGAAAACAGCCCGTTGAATGCACGAAAGACGGCAAAAAATAAACAGATTAAAATTAGCCACCGTACCAGGGAGTGTAAAGCTAAAATTGTTGAAAACATTTATATAGTAATGAAATTTTAGGTGGACTGAGGGAAAAATATCACGGCATAAACCGGTAGTATTTTATTTCCCGTATATACATTTAATCGGCTGTCACTTCTATGGTTGCACCTATTCCTCTTTCGGTGATGGCATCACACTGAGGTTTAAGCTCATCATAATCTCCGTGTTTAACGGCATATTTACCTTTAAAGTGAATGATATATGCACATTGCTCTGCCTGTTCATGAGTATGCCCGCAGACCTTTTCCAGGGTTTCAATAACCCATTCAAAAGTATTCACCTCGTCATTCCATACAATCAGCTGGTATGGCTTTTCTGTTAATATCAGTAGCTCTTTCTCTTCTGCTGTGGATGTGTTTCCGACTGGCATGGGTTACAAATTTCTTTTCAAAATTAGTATTTTATTATTTTTGGCGCAATTCCCTATAAACGGGGGACAATATCACATTATGATACTATTGAATGGGTTTGCTTTTCCTCTAAATGATCCGATTCCGATTTTTGTAATCGTATTGTTTATTATTCTCCTGGCACCGATTTTACTTCGAAAATTGCGCATACCCAGTATAATCGGATTGATACTGGCCGGTATGGCGATCGGTGATCATGGTTTTAATATCATTGCTAAGGGCAGTATTGACCTGTTCGGCAAAGCCGGGTTGTTATATATTATGTTTTTAGCCGGCCTTGAGCTGGATATGACGGAGTTTAAAAAGAATCGTTATAAAAGCCTTGTTTTTGGATTTTTTACATTCATTATTCCGCTTGGACTGGGCTTTTTGCTTTGTCATTATTTCCTCCATTTTAATTTCATGGCTTCCCTGCTGGTGTCCAGTATGTTTGCTACCCATACCCTTGTGGCATATCCCCTGGCCAGCCGTATGGGTATTGCCAAAAACGAAGCGGTAACCATTACCGTTGGAGGTACGATCATTACCGATACGGCAGTTTTGTTAATACTTGCCGTAATAACGGGTTCCGTTGAGGGTGAAATCAATCAGCAGTTTTGGCTAAAGCTGGGCTTATCTTTCCTGGTCTTTACTTTCATTATTCTTGTCGGCTTTCCCCTTATCGGGCGCTGGTTCTTTAAGAAGATCAAAGATGATCAGACCACGCACTTCCTGTTTGTATTTGCCATGGTTTTTTTAGGGGCATTCCTCGCAGAGCTTGCAGGTGTGGAAGGAATCATAGGCGCCTTCCTCGCAGGCCTGGCGCTTAACCAGCTGATACCGCATACCTCTCCGCTGATGAACCGGATTGAATTTACCGGGAATGCTTTATTTATTCCCTTTTTTTTAATCAGTGTAGGTATGCTTGTTGATCTGAAAGTGTTATTGAAAGGCAACCAGGCGCTGATTATTGCCGGGACACTTACCGCAATGGCGCTTTCCACGAAATGGATTGCGGCATTCATAACGCAAAAAGTGCTGCGGTTCACCGCCAGCCAGCGTAAGGTCATCTTCGGGTTGAGTACCTCTCATGCTGCGGCTACCATTGCCGTAATTCTTATCGGGTATAACATGAAGATAATTGACGAGCATGTGCTGAATGGAACGATCATCCTGATTTTGATTACCTGTATGGTGGGATCTTTTGTAACCGCAAATGCCGGGAAAAAGCTGGCCATAGAAGAAACCGGTAAAACACCCGATGTAATTAATATAGAGGAACGGATCCTGATTCCCGTTATTGATCCCGACAAAACCGATGATCTGCTGGATTTTTCAGTCATGCTTACTACCCAGCAGCATAAGGCGCCCGTATACATGCTTACCGTAATGCAGGATGAAGAAAGACTGAAAGAAAAAGTGGCGCTGAATAATAAGAACCTGGAAAAAGCAATAAAGCATGGTGCGGAAACCGATACAAAAGTACATGCGGTTACCCGGGTTGATCTCAATATGTCTGATGGAATTGCGCGGGCGGTGAAGGAAATGCTTATTTCTGATGTGGTCATTGAGTGGTCGGGCAAGGGCAATAACCCAACGGCTTTACTATTCAATTCTTTATTTGGTACAACTACACAGAATATCCTGGATAGTGTTTGGGAAACCGTTTACATTTGCCGGATTGATTATCCTCTTAACACTACCAGTAAGATTATCCTGGTACTTACCAAAAATGCAGAATATGAAATCGGGTTTCAGCATTGGATAAAAAGAGTGGTTGCCCTGTCTAAACAGGCAGGTGCACGTATCCAGGTATGCTGTACTCCGGCCACCCAGATTGCTTTTGCAAAAGAATTGTCAAAAATCCGGGAAAGTGCGGAAGTGACTTACCGGCAGTTTGAAGATGTAGAAGATTTTTTAGTGTTATCGCGGGAAATTCACCGTAATGACCTTATTATTGTTGTCAGCGCAAGAAAGGGAACAATATCCTATAATTCTTATATGGAGAATATCCCGGGGAAGCTCTTAAAGCATTTTGAAAGAAATAACTTCATACTTTTATACCCTGAACAAAGACAGGCAGAGTTTATGGAAACGGGTATGCAGTCCGAAGACCTGGTGCTTAGCCCTATTCAGGAGCAAATTGATAATATCAATAAACTGAGTAAAGCGGTCAGAAAGATTTTGAAAAGGAAGGAAAAATAATTTAACTCTTTTATGCGCATCCCGGGGGTTACCTTACGGAATGTGATTGTGTAAATTAAATTTGATATAGAATATGAATTTACAACCCATTCAGCGCGTTGAAGGTTTGACGAAGCAGGAGTTTACGGAACAGTTTGTTAAAACAAAAACTCCTGTTATCCTCAAAGACTTTGTTAAAGGACCTGCCTTCGAGTTATGGAACTACGATTACTTTAAAGAAATTGCCGGCGATCTTATGGTGCCGGTACATGGTAGTGAAAATGCGCATCCCGATATGGTGCATAGTGCTCCTATGGCTAAAATGAAATTTGCAGATTACCTCGACCTTATAGAGCGTGGACCTACGGAGTCCAGGTTGTTTTTATTCAACCTGCTGTTGGAAAAGCCGGAAATAAGAAAACAATTAGTCTTTAATAAAATTACGGATAATATCCTCACCTGGCTGCCCCTCATGTTCTTCGGCGGGGGAGGGTCCAGCACACGGAATCATTTTGATATTGATATGTCGCATGTTTTTCTTACCCAGTTTCATGGCGAAAAAAAAGTGACTTTATTTCCTAACAGCAGCTCCCCGTTAATGTATAAGCTCCCTTATAATTTTCACGGTATCGGGGATATGAAAAACCTGGACTTTGAAAAGTTCCCTGCTTTACAATATGCCAACGGGTGGGAAGGTACTATCCGCTTCGGGGAAACCATATTTATGCCGGCCGGTTACTGGCATTATATCCAGTACCTTACCGGGGGATATTCTGTTAGTGTGCGGGCATTGTCTTCGGCCCGGGATAGGATCACCGGTTTCAGTAACCTCGTTATTACCCGGAATTTTGACAATGCCATGCGGCAACTCCTAAAGGATAAGTGGTATAATTATAAGGTAAAACAGGCACATATCCGGGCGGAAAAAGCCATGCGAAAGCTCGAGCAGAAGCATAATGCCGATACCTGACGGGGCTTGTTAAAACTCTACTACAGCATACGCTTTGTTATCTACATAGGGCCCTCCGGGGTGACGGGCCGTATAGTCGAGGTTGATCCAGTAATTACCCGATTCTTCCCTGAAGTATAATCCCGTAAAATCCTCTGTGGCAAATAAATGGGTAATGGCTTCCTGCATTTTGGTGAAATTCTTTTTATCACCGCAGTACAGCTCGGGATATACATGATTTTCAGTTAATATCATTCTGCATTTAGCCCCAATAGCTTTGAGCGTTGATATCATTAAAATGGTATGATCATCACAGTCTCCGCCCATGCCGTTCTCAATGGTTTCCCGCGGTGAGGCAAAATACTCATCCCGGTCGGGGTCGGGAACATATTTGAAATTATTGTTGATGTATTTAAACAGGGAAAGATAACGAACCGTATGCCCGTATTTTTTATGATAGTCATCAAAAAACTCGATGGAATGTTTAACGGCAAAGTTGCGGGTAACGGAATCCCTGGGGTCCATCTTTGATTTCAGCCCTTTTACCGCTTTTTCCACGCCGGTATCAAACAGGTCGGGCTTAATTAAAAACAGGTCTTTTTCTTTGTTATCCCTGGTATCCCAGCTTTTCACTACCATGTTTTTATAATCCAGGATCATATTATTCAGGTTATAGCCATCGGTAAACTGGTTGTATACTACGAACCCGGAAACCAGGATAAAGGCGGGAATGATAAGGGGTCTGAAAAGCCATAATACAAGTCTTACCAGTATAAAAGCCGCTATAATAGAAAGGAGCAGGTCAACATTCCAGTAACCTATTATCACCGGGGGAATAAAACGGTTGATCAAAGGAGCCAGGGGAAGTACGGTAAGCAGTCCTATGGTGTTTAGCACAAGGCTTCCCGTAAAAAAATGTGTATGGTTGTGTTCTCCCATATACTGTAATAATAGTGTAAAATACATTGCCTTATATTTTACGTCTTGTTAAAAACGGGCCGGATGTGCAGTTTATAATGTCTTTATAAACCGGTAACCGGGCTAAACAACAACGGGTGTTGCCGTATAATGGTGGGGTTCAGGTAAGTACAGGTAGGTTCCCCGGTAGAATTGGATTAATTTCGGTGATCGTATGTAGTGCGTTCTTCATTAATTATTTTCAGATGACAGTAGCATTATTTGTACCGTGTTATATAGACCAGTTTTATCCGCACGTTGCCATAGCCACTTTACAGGTATTGGAAAAAGCCGGGGTTAAGGTAGTATATCCTCCAAAGCAAACCTGTTGCGGACAGCCGATGGCCAATTCGGGTTATGCGCATTTAACCAAAGGTTGTAATGAGTTATTCATAGAGAACTTTACCGGGTTTGATTATATTGTTTCTCCCTCCGGTAGCTGCACCCTACATATAAAAGAGCATTTACATGATGCGGAAAATGAAAAAGAAGCGGAGTACATCAGGAACCATGTGTATGAGCTGACTGAATTTTTAACGGATATTCTGCAGATAGAACAGTGGGACGCTGCATTTCCGCATAAAGTAGGTATACATCACGGTTGCCATGGACTGCGTGGATTAAAAGTGGCTCAGATGAGTGAGCTGGTAGCGGAACCTTTTTCAAAGCCGGGTAAGCTCCTGAATATGGTAAAGGGACTGGAGATCGTAGCTTTGTCGAGAACCGATGAATGTTGTGGCTTTGGCGGTACATTTTGTGTAGCTGAAGAAGCCGTTAGTGTTAAAATGGGGCAGGACAGGGTAAATGATCATCTTAGTCATGGCGCAGAATATATTGTTGGAGGGGATATCAGCTGCCTGATGCACATGGAAGGTATTTTGCGCCGGCAAAACAGTAAGGTGAGGGTTAAGCATATTGCTGAAATACTGAACGGACATTAACTTTTATGCACTGTTTTAATCAGATATTATGAACCGGGAAAACAACGATCATGCCACCTTAGCGGGGCGTTTTAATGAGAATGAGCAGCGGGTAAGCTGGCATGATGAAACATTATGGTGGGTACGTGCTAAACGGGATAAAGCAGCGCATACTTTACCGGAGTGGGAACAGCTAAGAGCAGCTGCTTCTCAGATCAAAAGCAATGTACTTTCCAACTTAAGCGAATACTTAGTACAGTTTGAGGGACGTGCCCTGCAAAATGGCGTAGCGGTACATTGGGCCGCAGATGCAAAAGAGCATAATCAAATAGTAGCTGATCTGCTAACAGCAAGAGGTGTTGACCGGATCGTTAAAAGTAAGTCCATGCTTACGGAGGAGTGTCATCTTAATGAATACCTGCAAAGCCGGGGAATTGAAGTAGTAGATACCGACCTGGGAGAACGCATTGTGCAATTAGCCGGGGAACCGCCGAGCCATATCGTGCTTCCCTGTATCCATAAGAAAAAAGAAGAGATCGGTGAGCTGTTTCATCAGCACCTCGGCACACCTGCAGGCAATGCTGACCCCCAGTTGCTGACCCGGGCAGCGAGAAAAGATTTAAGAGAAAAATTTTTAACCAGGCGGGCCGCAATTACGGGAGTGAACTTTGCCGTGGCAGAGAGTGGTGAATTTGTGGTTTGCACCAATGAAGGTAATGCAGATATGGGAGCACATCTGGCCGATCTGCATATTGCCTGTATGGGAATAGAAAAAATTATACCGCAGCGTAAGCACCTCTCTGTTTTTTTGCGCCTGCTGGCGCGGAGCGCTACGGGACAGCCCATAACAACGTATTCCAGTCACTACAAAAAGCCGCGGAAAGGGAAAGAAATACATATTGTGCTGGTAGATAACGGGCGAAGCGTACAGTTGGGCCGGGCTGATTTTCGTAATTCTCTTAAATGTATCCGCTGCGGGGCCTGTATGAATACCTGCCCTGTTTACCGGAGGAGCGGAGGACATAGCTATCATACCGCTATTGCAGGACCTATTGGCTCTATCCTTGCACCGAATCTTGATATGCATAAATATGCCGACCTGCCGTTTGCTTCTACTTTATGCGGATCTTGCACGAATGTATGTCCGGTTAAAATTGATATTCACGATCAGTTGTACAAGTGGCGGCAGGTATTGGTGAGAGAAGGGCATACCACAACAGTGAAAAAAATGGCTATGCAGGGAATGACTTTTACTTTATCCAATCCCCGCGTTTACCGGTTTGCGGGCAAAGCAGGCCGCTGGCTGATGAATAAGATGCCGTATATGGTAAACAATAAATGGAACACCTGGTATAAGCAGCGGGAAATGCCCGAACCGCCTGAGCAATCTTTCAGCGAGTGGTATAAAAAGAACAGGGAAAGATAAAGCACAATTAAAAATTGATTATTCATAATGAGCAGCAGGGAAAAAATACTCGGAGCAATAAAACGCAGTCAGCCGCCGCAATGTCCGCTCCCCGGACTGGATTCCTTTTTACAGGATAATGCACATGCGCTTCAGCAATATACAGAGGTGCTGACCTCTATTGGAGGAACAGCGCATATAGTAAACGGTTACACGGAGATAAAAGAAATAGTGAAGCAGGAATATAATGACGCACGCTGCATTGTTTCTCTTATACCGGAACTTCCCGGCGTAGGAACAGAAACCGCTTATCATGATCCGCATGACCTGGCAATGGCAGACCTTGCCATTCTTCCGGCCACGATTGGCGTAGCCGAAAACGGGGCGGTTTGGATAACAGAAGAAATACTGCCCCAGAGAGTATTGCCTTTTATTACGCAACATTTAGCTGTTGTAATTAAAAGAGAACATATCGTGCCAACCATGCATCATGCTTATGAGAAGATAGGTAATGCAGATTATGGCTTCGGTGTATTTATTGCGGGTCCGTCTAAAACAGCGGATATAGAGCAGTCGCTTGTATTGGGTGCACATGGGGCTACCTCCATGCGTATTTTTATATTGTAATATCTATACTTTATGCAAATGAGATTATTTTCCTGTCTATTGTTTTTTGTGATGGTTTCGGGGATAGTGTTTGCCCAGCAAACGATTCCTGTGTACGAAAAAAGTATTCCCGGTGCCATACCTGCGCCCGATGAAGAAAAGTTTGACTCGGTCAACCTGGTTACTTCCAGGGTATCTGTACCAACCATAACCATTTATCTCCCGGAGAAGGAGAAGGCAAATGGTGCAGCCGTGCTGATTTGCCCCGGCGGCGGTTATGGCGGGTTGGTAATAGGAAAGGAAGGATATCGCATTGCACAATATTTTTCTGACCGGGGTGTTGCCGCATTTGTATTAAAGTACCGGTTGCCGGATGATAAGATCATGAAGGACAAGAGCGTTGGACCGCTGCAGGATGCCCAGCAGGCAATCCGGCTGATCAAGCAACATGCCGGGCAATGGAATGTTGATACGGCCCGGATAGGGATCATGGGATTCTCTGCCGGCGGTCACTTAGCTTCTACGGCAGGAACGCATTTTGACCGCCCTGTTATAACCGGCAAACAACTTGCAGGTGTCCGCCCCCGCTTTATGATATTGGTGTACCCCGTGATCAGCATGACGGACAGTCTCGGGCATCCCGGTTCCAGGAATAATCTTTTAGGCAGGAATCCGTCATCCCAAACGATAACGTTATTTTCCAATGAGCTGCAGGTTACTCCTCAAACTCCGCCCGCGTTTCTTATCCATGCCGGCGATGACAAAAAAGTAGATGTTGATAACAGCATTTTATTTTATGAAGCATTGCGGCGCAATAACGTACCGGCGGAAATGCACATTTATCCCAAAGGCGATCACGGCTTCGTATTTAAAATGCCACTGGAACAATGGATGGGATTATGTATGGAGTGGATGAAAGAAAGCGGGTATCTGCATTAGTATGAGCAGCCGGGAGAGGGTAACAGCGTGAAAAAATAATTTCCCCGGCTTGTTCAACATAGGCCAGCAAATCGTGAAAACGAAAAATGAAATCAGGTGATTTCAATAATACAGGCGGGCTGTCATTCCTGGTCATTTATCAGGAAGGTACAGGATGAGGGTATAAGTTTCTGTCGCTATCTTGAACGGCAATACAGGTTATTTTGTTTAAATAAAATGGAATAGTATGAGAAGGAACTTACACGTTGGAAAGCGGTACCGGCTGGTAGTGATGGCATCTGCCCTGATATGCAATAGTCTTTACGCGCAACTTCCTCCTGTTTTTGATAAAGCGGCAAATGAACAGTCACAGGCAGTGGAAACGGTTATTCGCTATTTATCTCCCGTAAACATATTATGGCAAACGGAAAATGCCGCAGATAATATAAAAAATGCTTCCCGGTTATTGAAGAAAGGTAACGGCCAGGCTGACCTTGCCAACAGGGATATGTGTGTATTGAAAAGCACATGGGGCATTAAGCCGGCATTGCTGCTTGATTTTGGCCGTGAGCTTCACGGCGGATTACAGATCGTTACCGGTATGTATCCGGGTAGTAAGCCGGTAAAACTACGGATACGGTTTGGCGAATCGGCCAGTGAAGCGATGAGCGATATAGAACCTCAACAGAACGCTACCAATGACCATGCCATGCGGGATATGATCGTTGAAGTACCCTGGCTGGGAAAATTAGAAGTAGGCAATACCGGCTTCAGGTTTGTGCGTATTGATATGATGGATGCTAATGTGGAATTGCAGTTGAAAGAAGTAAGAGCTGTTTTTACTTTCCGTGATATTCCTTATCTCGGTTCATTCCATTGCAGCGATACTTTATTGAATAAAATATGGCTGACCGGCGCCTATACCGTGCATCTGAATATGCAGGATTACCTGTGGGATGGGATAAAGCGCGACCGGCTGGTATGGGTGGGCGATATGCACCCCGAAACTTCAACTATTGCAGCCGTGTTTGGTAACAATGAGGTGGTTCCCAAAAGCTTGGATTTATCCAGGGATATCACACCTGTACCCAACTGGATGAATGGCATCAGCACCTATTCTATGTGGTGGATCATTATTCACCGGGACTGGTATATGCATAACGGTGATCTTGCCTACCTGCAGCAGCAGAAAGACTATCTTGTACAACTATTAGCGCATATCATTACTAAAATTGATGCAGATGGAAAGGAAATGCTGGATGGTCACCGCTTCCTGGATTGGCCGTCCAGTGAAAATAAAAAAGGAGTAGATGCAGGGCTGCAGGCGATGATGGTATGGTCGTTAACGGCCGGAGCAGACCTGTGTAAAGTGTTAAATGAGCCTGCCACTGTAAAAAATTGTGAAGATGCGATCAGCAGGTTAAAGAAAAATGTTCCCGATGCCAACCATTCCAAACAGGCAGCGGCATTGATGGCGCTTACCGGCTTACTGCCTGCCGACAAGGCAAATAAAGAAGTTTTGTCTGTAGGAGGCGCCCATAACTTTTCTACTTTTTACGGGTATTACATGCTGCAGGCAAAAGCCAAAGCGGGCGATTACCAGGGGGCGATAGATGCCATCCGCGAATACTGGGGCGCTATGTTATCCCTGGGCGCTACTACTTTCTGGGAAGACTTTAATCTTGACTGGCTGCCCAATGCTTCACGGATAGATGCATTACCGTTGCCGGGACAGAAAGACATCCATGGTGATTATGGCGCGTACTGTTATGTTGGCTTCAGGCATAGTCTCTGCCACGGATGGGCTTCAGGACCTACGCCCTGGTTAACTGAACATGTATTGGGTATCCGGGTTGTATCGCCCGGATGTAAAGTCATTAAGATAACGCCACACCTCGGCGACCTGAGTTTTGCAGAAGGAACATTTCCCACACCCTTTGGCGTGGTTAAAGTGAAGCACGTAAAACAGGCTGACGGGAAAATAGCAACCACCATCAGCGCACCGAAAGAAATTAAAGTGATACGCGGTTAATTCATCATTGTTCTCAACTATTTTTTATGAACAGACGAAATGTATTTGTCATAGCCTTCTTGTCAGTAACCTGTTGTTTTTTTCCGGGCATCGCGTCAGCGCAGTCTGACCTGGTGCCCCAATACCTCCGTACGGAATATAAAGTGAATCCCTTTATTGATACGGATAAGCCGAGGCTGAGCTGGGAATTACAGTCCAAAGTATATAATCAGGTACAAACTGCCTGGCAGATCATTGTAGCTTCCGTGCCGGAATTACTAACAGAAGCTAAAGCTGATATATGGAATTCGAAGAAGATCAGTTCAAATGCTACGAGCCAGATAGTATATGCAGGCAAGCCGCTCAGGGCGGGAAAAAAATATTACTGGAAAGTACGCAGCTGGGATAAGAACGGTGTTGCCGGTGTATGGAGTGAAACCGCCGCATGGAATATGGGATTACTTGCTCCGGGAGACTGGAAGGCCGGTTGGATCGGCTATGATGTGAATGCCTTGTCTGCCGATAAGAAATATCATCTGCCTCCTGCGCCTTATTTCCGTAAAGAGTCTGTGGTAAACGGTGTTGTAAAGAGAGCAACCCTGTATGTTTCGGCGTTGGGACTGTATGAATTTTATATCAACGGGAAACGGATAGGCGATGATTATTTTGCCCCCGGATGGACAGACTATACCCAACGCGTGTACTATAACGGATACGATGTAACCCGTGCGATCAAAGCTGGTAAAAATGCGTTTGGGGCTATTGTTGCCAATGGCTGGTATGCAGGATATTTAGGCTATGCCTTACTGGTAGGATCTAAAACAACCCATGCGTTTTATGGAGATGTTCCTTTGCTGAAAGCACAGGTAGAAATAGAATACACCAATGGGAAAAAGGAAATTGTTGCAACGGATGCTTCCTGGAGAGCAACGGATGGGGGTATAAGAGAAGCAGACATATTGAATGGAGAAACATTTAATGCCAACCTGGAGCCCGAAGGGTGGAAGATTGCCGGCTTTAATGCCTCTTCATGGCAGCCGGTACAGGTGCATGCAGAAAAAGCCACGCTGCTCACACAGATCTATCCTGCCGACCCGGTGCGGATCTGGGGAGAAATAAAGCCGGTTTCTATCACGGAGGCCGGTCCCGGTAAATATATTATTGATATGGGGCAGAATTTCTCCGGCGTTGTACGTATAACAGCAAAAGCCGGTAAGGGAGACCAGATTATTATTAAATACGGCGAAAAGCTATTTCCCGATGGCCGGTTGATGACAGAAAATCTCCGGCGTGCAAGAGCTACCGATACCTATATCAGTAAAGGATCCGCACAGCCCGAAACCTGGATGCCGCGATTTACGTATCATGGGTTTCAATATGTGGAGATCAGCGGACTTAGCAATAAGCCAGCACCGAATGACATCCGGGGGATCGTGATGACTTCGCTTACTCCCGCTTCCGGGAATTTTGAGACGGATAACGCGATGCTCAACCAGTTGTATAAAAATATTGTCTGGACACAACGCTCCAATTACTTCGATATCCCAACGGATTGCCCGCAACGCGATGAACGGTTGGGTTGGACAGGCGATGCGCAGGTATACATGCGATCGGCGGCATACAACAATGATATAGCGGCTTTTCATACCAAATGGATCACCGACCTTAACGATGCGCAATGGGCAAATGGAACCTACCCGGTATATGCGCCTATTCCCTCCGAACAAGGTGTGGCTACCATTCGTTCCAGCGATACGTATTCACCCGGGTGGGCGGAAGCGGGCATCGTTTGCCCTTATAACATATATAAAATGTATGGCGATACAAGGGTGATTGAAGCATCGTGGCCTTATATGGTAAAGTATATGAAATTTCTGGAAGAACGCAGTAAAGGAAAATACGTTTTTACGGAAGCCAGCTTCGAAGACATCAGCCCTAAAGGAGGTTTTGGCGACTGGCTTTCGGTAGGAAAGAAAACACCGCCGGATATGCTGGCAACCATGTACTACAATTATTGTGCATTGCTGATGGCCGAAATGGCAAAAGCAATTGATCATACCGTTGACGCGGACTACTATACCGGTATCTCGGAGAAAATAAAAAAGGGTTTTGCCGGGCACTATATTGATGCAGACGGAAAATTAACCACTAACGCTGCGGCTTACGGAGATGGCAAAGGATATGTAGATGGGTCATTGGGTTTTGCCGGGCATACACAAACCGCGTATGCCAATGCGATCTATACGGAGATACTTTCTCCCGAAAATCTGGTGAAGGCGGGTAAATACCTGGAGCAACTGGTACAGGCGAATAACAATCAGCTGGCTACGGGCTTTTTAGGATTCAAGCCGTTATTACCCGCATTATCGGCTACGGGTAACAGTAAGCTGGCATATACGTTGGCTAAAGATACGGCATTTCCTTCGCTGGGGTTTGAAGTAGTGAACGGGTCCACCACAATTTGGGAAAGGTGGGACAGCTATATAAAAGGAGAAGGATTCAGGCACAATGCAAGTATGAATTCTTTTAATCATTATGCCTTCGGTGCAATATGCGAGTGGATGTTCCAGAACATGGCCGGCATACAGCCGGTAGACGCCGGGTTTAAAACTTTTATTATTAAGCCGGAGATTGATCCTTCAGGAATTGGAAGTGTGACTGCAGAGTATAAATCTGTCAATGGACTTATACAATCTTCCTGGAAAAAAAGCGGAGATCAGATCAAACAGGAAGTAACGATACCGGTAAATACACGGGCAACGGTTTTTATAAAAGGCAACCCGGAGCATATTTCTGTTTCCGGTAAAAAGCTGCAAAGTATAAATGATATGCAGGTGGAGGGATATGCTGACGGGTATACAAAGTTGCAGTTAGGTTCAGGGAGCTACCGGTTTATAGTGAATGCTCAGTAGTTTGCCGTTGTCTGTGAAGGTTTATTTTATCACCTGTAAATATCCCCCGGGATATGATAGACCGGTTCAACGCTATTATGATAATGGGTATTCAGAACCAGCAAAAAGGCCTTGTTGAAAATAAAAGTAAGATACCAACGGCAGAAGAAATGCTGAGCGCTTTTAACGCAGGTCCGGCAGGGTGGGTGCAGCAGCATTTAATCACTCAATAAGTCAAACTGAAATATTTACAATAAGTGAAAAAAAATTTTATCGCGTTTGGCTTGTTTTTAGCAACAGGCTCTGCGGCAATTGCGCAAACTGCTGTGTATAGCGATGGACGGCCGGCTGCCACTTTGAGAATGAATGTTAAGGATGAAGGAATAGTAATGAGGTATGGCAATGGAAAGGATAGCTGTGATACCTACGGCGCCCGTGAAGCAGTGGTGGTAAAGGAAAAAGATACTTACTACCTGTTTTACGATGGGGCAGGTAAAGACGGCTGGAGATCCTGCCTGGCGGAAAGCAAAGACCTGCGGAACTGGAAGAAAAGAGGCGCCATCCTATCGCTGGGAGATTCTGCCAGGAGCGACCATAAAAGCGCTTCTTCGCCATGGGTAATAAAAGAAGGGAATACCTGGCATATGTTTTACCTCGGCACACCCAATACAACCCCGCCTCCTTACCGCATACCCGCTTTTCCTTATCTTACCATGAAGGCAAAGTCTGCTTCCATAACTGGTCCGTGGGTTAAGCAGTATGAGGTAACCCCTTTGCCGCCCAGTCCGGGTAGTTACTATACGGTTACTTCAAGCCCGGGCTTCATTATAAAAGACAGGAATAAATACCTGATGTTTTTCAGTGCGGCGACTAATGAGAACAATATTACCAAAAGAACTTTGGGCATTGCCCGTACCAAAGATTTTAATGCATCATGGAAAATAGATGATACTCCTGTATTTCCCCTTAGTGAACAGGTTGAAAATTCATCTCTTTTTTTTGACAGTACCATGAGTACCTGGTTTTTATTTACTAACCATATCGGGATCAACGAGCGCAGGGAGGAATATACGGATGCGATATGGGTCTACTGGTCAAAAGATATCAATAAATGGAATGCCGGTCACAAAGCAGTGGTGCTTGACAGCAGTAATTGCAGATGGGGAAAAGGGGCAATAGGCATGCCGTCAGTAATAAAAGCCGGTAACAGGCTGGCAATTTTGTATGATGCAGCTGAGGGCAAAGATATCGGGCACATGCATCGGCATATCGGGCTGGCATGGATGGATTTGCCTTTGAGGATACCTTCGGAATAAAGAATCTGCTATATCATAACAGTGCTTGCAGCGCACAGTAGGTTGTGCAGGGCGGTAAGTACAGGATGGTTGTATGAATATATTCTGTTAAATTAGCACTGACGGTAATGGTTCCTGAACTAATATTTATGCTTACCCATAATACCTATACTGAAACAGAACTGCTTGGCCTATTGAAAGAAGGTAATACAAAAGCTTTTACTTCCATATACCATCTTCATGCTCCTGCACTAATTGCGTTTGCAGCCTCAAGATTACCTTCTATAGAAGAAGCACGTGATATTATACAGGATATTTTTGCTCAGCTTTGGGATAATCGGGAAATACTTCAAATCAATGGTTCATTAAAGGCTTATCTTTTTGCGGCGGTACGTTACCGCATCATTGACCAGATAAGAAAAAACGTTACCCGTAAAGAATATACCGGAATGGTAACCCGGCTTTATGAACGCATGATTGATGGTGAAGCAGTAATTATCTCAAGAGATATGCAGCATACACTTGACCATGCGATAGAAGATCTTCCCAAAAGGACAAAGGAAATATACAGAATGAGCCGCGACCATCACCTGGCTGTAAAAGAAATAGCTCATCTGCTCGGGCTTTCGGAGCAAACCGTGAAAAACCAGCTTTCTACGGCACTCCATCATCTCCGGCATTTTCGGGAAAAGCTCATTATCCTCATTATTCTATTCATATCCTGAATTATTGCATTGAATCTTTAACTTTTTTTATTTTTTATAGTACCTGTACCGGTTTGAAACGACTACTTAACGGTTACTTGCCTGCAGGGACAGTTGCAAAATGATACATGAAGAATGATTGATTTTAAAATTATTACGGAGTTATTACAACGGTATGGTGCAGGTACGGCTACATCTGCAGAGCAGGAAATGGTAGAACGTTGGCTGCAGGAAAATGAGTTGGAGAACAACGAGTGGGCACAGATGGATCAGCCATATCGTGAGTATTGGATAAAAGAAACGGGTGATAGGCTTTTGCAGTATGCCGATCAGAAAACCGGGTCACAGGGGGCTAAAATAAGACAGAGACATCCGGGAGATCGCAGATTTTATTTTCATCTTGCTGCCGCATCGGTGATAATACTGACGGTAATAGGCAGTTGGTATTTTATAAAGGGAATGCGACAGGAGATATCTGCCGTTAAAAAAAACGAAGAAGTTGTTCGGGATGATGTACCTCCCGGTAGTAATAAGGCGGTGCTGACTTTAGCCGATGGTGGTACAGTAGTGCTGGATGATGTAAATAATGGAGTGCTGACCGATGAGGGAGGTACCCGGGTCAGTAAACAGGGCGATGCGTTGGTATATAGCCAGGAGCAGAAGAGCCGGATGATCAGTACACCGGTTTATAATATATTAACTACACCTAAAGGTGGTCAATATAGCCTGGTGCTTCCGGATGGGAGCCGGGTATGGTTGAATGCAGCATCTTCCATCAGGTACCCGGTTGCTTTTGTTGATGATTTCAGGCTGGTAGAGGTTAAGGGGGAAGTGTATTTTGAAGTGGCACCGTATATCCGCTCCGGTAAGAAGATTCCTTTCAGGGTAAAAATACTATCAGAAAGGGATGAAGAGAAAAGCCAGGTTGAAGTGATGGGCACCCATTTTAATATCAATGCTTATGATGAAGAAGCAAGTGTGAATACCACGCTGCTTGAGGGTAAAGTAAAAGTGAGCATAGGGATGGATACTGCCACGGGATCGGCCGTGTTAGCTCCCGGTCAGCAGGCTCAAGTGCGAAACAGCCATAACAGCCTGAAAATTAAAGTAATAAAGGATGTAAATCTTGATGAAGTAGTAGCCTGGAAAAATGGGTTATTTATGATGAACAGTGCGGCAATTCCCTCTGTCCTCCGGCAGTTTGCACGCTGGTATGATGTGGATGTAGTTTATGAAGAAGGCATACCGGAAGGACGGATCACCGGAGATATTCCCAGGGATATGAATTTATCGGAAGCATTAAAGATAATGGAGCTTAGCGGTGTTCATTTTAAAATTGAGGACAGGAAAATCATTGTGAACCCATGAAAAACTGGTAAATCTTTGGATGAAAGGTTAATCAAAGAAACCGAAGTTCCGCGGGAACGGAACTCCGGTAAGTATTCAGGTTAACCTCGTAATAATAATCGTGACGGATCATTTTATTCACTTAACCTAAACTAAGCAAAACTATGCTATTGATTGCTTTCCGCAAAGCATTGTCCTGTATAATACAGCGATGGATGCTCTTTCACCCCAAAACATGGCTGGTTATGAGATTGACCATTGTTTTATTGATTGTCGCCTGTCTCCAGGTACAGGCCAATGGATATGGACAGAACGTCAGCCTTTCCGTGCAAAACGCCTCACTTGAACATGTTTTAAAAAAAATCAAAAAACAGGCCGGCTATCACCTCGTATACCGGGAAGAATGGCTGGATCAGGCGAACAAAGTAAATCTGAACCTGACAAATGTACCGGTAACCGATGCATTGAACGCATGTTTTAAAAATCAGGCCCTTACTTATGAGCTGGTTGGTAAAACCATCGTTGTTAAAAAAGTGATTGCACGGGAGCCCGCAACGCCACAACCTGTGGCGCAACAGCCGCAGGATATTGTTATAACAGGAAAAATACTTGACCAGAGCGGGAATCCGCTCGAAAATGTAAGTATAGTGATAAAGGGTACGGGCAAAGGTGTTTCCACAGCCGCCGATGGCTCTTTCAGCATATCCGTACCCGATGAAAAGTCGGTGCTGGTGATTTCGTATGTAGGTATGGAAACACAGGAAGTTACCGTTGGTAAAAACAAAACCATTGCTGTTGCATTGGCCCCCATTGCGGGCTCAATGGAGGATGTGGTGGTAGTGGCTTATGGTTCGCAGAAAAAAGTGTCGGTAACAGGCGCGATCTCTTCGGTTGATATGGATGAACTGCGCGTTAGCTCCTCACCGAGTGTAGCCAATGCGCTGGCGGGGCGTATAGCAGGGTTAACCTCTATACAGCGCGGCGGGGGTCAGCCGGGTGTAGACAATGCCACGCTCTATTTACGCGGGGCAGCTACTATTAACGGATCAAATCCGCTGATCCTTATTGACGGTGTTCCCCGGGATAATATCCGTACACTGGATGTCAATGAAATAGCATCCATCTCTGTATTGAAAGATGCTTCTGCTACCGCTATATTTGGAGTACGCGGAGCAAATGGTGTTCTTATTATTACAACCAGGCGGGGCAAGGTGGGCAAGCCTGTCCTTTCCATCAATGCTACCCAAACATACTCGCGTTTGACGCGTGAACCGGACATGCCCGGATCAATAGAGTATATGCAGCTTCGTAACCAGGCTTTAGCCAACGATGGGTTCCAGCCTGAATTTACTCCCGATATCATTGCCAAGTTTGAAAATCCTCTTGCCGGGTTAGACCCCAATGACCCTGAATATGAACAAAAAGCCGCAGTCAGAAAGTGGATGTACCCCAACAACAACTGGTACAAAATGCTGATTGCCCGCTGGTCGCCGCAAACAACGGTCAACACCAATATCAGTGGGGGTACGGACAAGATCAAATATTTCCTGAATGTCGGCTACCTGAACCAGGGCGGAAATATGAAAACCCTGCCCAAAGAGATTCTGAAATATGATCCTTCCTTTAAGCTGGATCGTTACAGTTTTCGCTCTAATGTGGATTATACCGTCACTAAATGGCTCACCGCATTTCTTAACTTAGGCACTTATATTGAAAAAGTGAACATGCCTAACCCGGGAGTGATGTATGGCGGCGACCGGGCCTGGCTGGTACGGGATATGATCTACCAGGCACAAACCATTCTGCCCATCTCACCGGGTCCTTCAACCCTTCCCGGCTATGGCGTTCCGGCAGACAGGCCACTTGACCCTTCTTATTTAACAAGCGGTCACTATGCCGATCGCTCCCCGTTCATGATCATGAACTGGTATGGCTATAACCTGGATACCCGGTCTAACCTCAACTCTTCTTTTGGATTGGATTTTGACCTGGATGCCGTTACCCCCGGCCTGTCTCTGAAAGGAATGATATCTTACGATGCGGTAGGTAGCAATACCACAAGAGGCGGAAAAAACCAGACCGATTACATTGCGTTTATTGACCCCAGAACGGATGAGCTTACCTTTTCCGAATACAGCTTAAAGCCGGACAATTTTTCTTTGTCTTACTCCCAGGGTGCAAGATATAATGTGAACATGCAGGCACAACTGCTGTACAACCGCAACTTTGAAAAACATGACTTCACCGGCATGGTCCGTGCCGAGCGTGATTATTGGGATGCGGGAGGTGCAGATATTCCGTTTAATGTGCTTGGCTTTGCAGGGCGCATTACGTATAATTTCGATTCCCGTTATTTTGCTGAACTCAATTTTGGCTATAACGGGTCGGAACAATTTTCTCCATCCAAACGATTTGGCTTCTTTCCCTCCGGTTCTAT
The DNA here is from genome assembly GCA_023957155.1 of Chitinophagaceae bacterium. Lineage (GTDB taxonomy): Bacteria > Bacteroidota > Bacteroidia > Chitinophagales > Chitinophagaceae > Agriterribacter. The sequence goes on from JAMLHK010000005.1 coordinate 43,352, forward strand.
AGGCTGGGTGCTTACAAACGAAGCGTTTTTGAAAGATATACCCGCTCTTACTTTTCTCAAAATCAGGGCTTCACAGGGAAAAGTGGGTAACGATAAGATGGGCTCCACCCGTTTCCTTTACCTGGATAATATAACAGTTGGAGGAGGCTTTTCCGGGAGTCTTGCCGGGGGCAGGGGTATAAATGAAGGGTTACTGGGCAACAGGATGCTGACATGGGAAGTGGCAGATAAATCTAATGTAGGTATAGATTTCACCATCTTCAAAGATATCACCGGTAAGGTTGATGTTTTTCGGGAAAAACGCTCGCAGATCCTTCTTACACGCGAAAGCGTTCCTATCTGGCAGGGTACGCCTATCGGCAACATACCCAAAGTAAATGTAGGAGAAATCCTCAACCAGGGATATGAAATTGAGTTGGGCTATAACAAACAGTTTGGCAGGGATTTGCTTGTGGGTTTTAAAGGGCAGTTTTCCTATAACCGCAACAAACGTATCAATATAGACGAAGTGCCCCGTGATGAAACCTATTTCTATCAGTACCAAAAAACGGGTTATCCCATTGGACAAAACTGGGGATACCTCATTGACTGGGAACAGGATGGGGGCTACTGGAACGAAAAATCGCTGGCTGGTCCTAACCGGGTTACCTACGATTTTGGAACCCCAACCCCGGGCGATTTTGTGTATAAAGATCTGAATGGTGACGGGGTGATCAATGATAAGGATCTGGCGCCTATTGGTGTGGGCAATATTCCCCGGTTCAACTATGGCGCTTCTCTTTCGGTACAATACAAAGGATTTGATGCCTATATTTTCTTCCAGGGATTAGGTAAGTTCAACTCTACTTTCGCAGAGCAGGGAACATACGAATACATCATCCGGGGCACCTATTTCCCCTATCATAAAAATGCGTGGACAGAAGAACGCTGGCAGAACGGCGAAGAAATTACTTACCCGAAGCTGCATACGCAAAAGTCGGTTAACCATGTAGCCAATTCTTTTTTCATATTTGACCGCGATCTGATCCGTCTGAAGAATTTTGAAGTTGGCTACACACTTCCCAAAAATACACTGAAAGCAATTGGGATATCCGATGTGCGATTTTTTGTGAATGGACAAAATGTATTCACATGGTCGCCCAAATTCAGACCTTCTCATCTGGATCCGGAGAATGACGACTCTATCGGGTATCCGCAAACAACCATGTTTAGCTTCGGTACGAATATTAAGTTCTGATTTTGCTTACAATTTAATTGAAGAAATTTATGATCAAAAAACATAATAAGGGGATACTGCAACTGGCATTGGCCGTTTGCCTTTTATTGGTTTCCTGTTCCCGCGCATTGGATCAGGCCCCCGATGGCAAGATATCCCTGGACGAAGTCTTTGGAGACGATGAAAAAGTAGCTGCTTATTTGAATACCTGTTATCAGTATATTCCGGGAGAAGGGCATCAGTATTTTTTCTGGATGCGCGGTCCTGTTGACTGGAGCGATGAAGCATGGGATACCGATGCTGAAGCTGAGGCATGGATCACTTCCGGGCAGTTGTACAGCGGTAATGTTTCGGCAGCTTCCCATTTCAATACCCAATGGGCGGATGCCGGCAATGGTAATTACTGGGTTCGCATGTGGCAGGCTATTCGCAAATGTTCGGTATTCCTGGATAATATTGATAATGCGAATGTAAAAACCGAAGCCAACCGGTCACGCTGGAAAGCCGAAGCGCATTTACTGCGTGCGTACTACTATATGGTACTGCTTAAATTTTTCGGATGTCCGCTGCCTGTAATAAGAACGGCGCATAATTATGTGGACGATTTCTCCCAAACACAACGAAGCTCATATTATGATGTAGTTCAATTCATCATAGAAGATTGCGATGCAGCGCTTGCAAGTCCTGAGTTGCCCTGGCGCATTACTTCAGGGCAGGAAGCGTTTCGTTTTACCAAAGCGGTGGCTGTGTCTGTTAAGTCGAGGATGTCGCTCTATGCGGCAAGCCCCCTGTACAATGCCGGAGGAAACTATTGGGAGGAAGCCTACCAGGTCAATAAGCAGGCGCTGGAAAACCTCAAAGCAAATGGCTATGAATTGTATAACAAGGTCAATTTTGCTACCTGGAGAGATAATCCGGATGTTTTCCTTCCCAATGACGGGGCTAAATTGTTCAATGAGTATTTCTGTAACAATATGGGATATGAAAGCAATCCCACAGACAAGGAAACGATCTATCAGACCAATGCAGGTCAGGATGGGTTTAATACGGAAGGTGTGGGCGCCCAGCAGGGTTATAAATCCGGTTCCTGTCCTTCGCAGGAAACGGTAGATTGTTTTGAGACCACAGACGGGCAACCTGTTCTGGACCTGGCAAAGCCTTATTTGGATGAGGTAACACATTTGCAGCCGAATCTCAACCCCGCCAATACGCTCTATAATGAGCAGGACCCTTATGAGAACCGGGATCCCCGCTTTTACGCCTCCGTTTACTACAACGGTTCCAAACGCAAGTGCTACTGGAATTTTGATGAAACCTCGGAAAGCGTTGAGAATTTCCCAGCCTCAAAAGGTTACCGCACACGCATTATAGCCACTTATGCCGGGGAGCCCCAGACAGGGCGCCATCCCACCATTCGTAAAGCAACCCGCACCGGTTATTTCCTTCGCAAATTCCTCCATCCTAATGCAGGTCAGGAAGTGGTTACCGGTGGTCATGCCTATGCCAAAGTGATGCGGTTGGGAGAAGTATATCTCAATCTTGCCGAAGCTGCCGCCGAAGCAGATCATCTTACAGAGGCGTATGAAGCGGTTAACACGATCCGCCGGCGTGTGGGTATGCCCGATCTGCCCGCAGGGCTTTCTAAAGAGCAGCTTATCCTCCGCATCCGGAATGAACGGAGAGTGGAGCTGGCTTTTGAAGCACACCGTTATTTCGATGTTCGCCGCTGGCACAAACCTACTGACGACCTCGAGAAAACAGACCGCTGGATCACCGCTGCACATATTACGCGTAACGCAAACGGCAGCTATACTTATGCAAGGGGCCCGGTATCGCGGGAACGTTTGTGCTACCAAAACAAATTCTTATGGTTCCCCTTACCGCTGAATGAGGCCAATATTATGCTGGCATTAACCGGGGAGAATTGGCAAAACCCGGGATGGTAGCCCGATCATTAATTCAAAAAAACAGATTTAGCTATGAATAGTTTAATCAATAAAATATTATTACCGGTTGTTTTGCTGTTCTTGTGCGGGGGACTCAATGCCCAGGTGACAGGCACGGTAAAAGATGAACAGGGTAACCTGCTCCAGGGGGTGAGGGTATCGTCTGAAAACGGCAAGCATCTTACGGTTACCGATAAACATGGTAACTACGAATTACTTATTAAAGATGGGAGTGCGCGGGTCACTTTTTCATTACAGGGTTATGAATCCCGGTATATCGAAATCGTTGAAACCGGGGCAATATCGTCCGATATCACTCTTAGGCGTGCAGAAACCTACGACCTCGATGAAAAAATAGATTTTGGCAATTATTCACAGCGTAAAAACGAAGTAACCGGATCGGTTGCGCGTGTTACCGGGGAAGAGCTGCGCCGTTCGCCTGTGGGTAATCTTTCTATGTCGCTTGCCGGACGCCTGCCGGGATTGTTTACACGGGAAACCTATTCGGAACCTGCACGCACCAATACGGATCTCTGGGTAAGAGGATCTTCTTCTCCCAATGGAGGCACGGCCATGATCGTCATAGATGGTTTTCCTTACGACTATAATGCAAACCAGCTTTTTGAATATATCACAGCCCATGAGGTAGAATCCATAACCGTATTAAAAGACGCTTCGGCACAGGCCTTGTACGGTATCCAGGGCGCCAATGGCGTGATCGTAATTACCACCCGGCGGGGGGTTAAGCAGCCCCTGAAAATTGAAGCTGAGGTGAATAATACGATGGAGCAGCGAACAACAACGCCTCCGCATATCAGCTCGCCGATTTATGTGCAATTGCGCAACCAGGCCGGCTTTAACGATGGCAATGGCGCGTATTCTTATTTCAGTAAAGAAGTAGAGGAAGGATTTATTGCCGGTGAGGACCGGGAGCGTTTCCCGGATAACAACTGGAGAGCCATAAATGCAAAAGATATCACACAGATGCGCCGTGTTAACCTCAATGTATCGGGAGGGAATGACAATGCCGTATTTTATACCAATGTGAACGTACTGCACCAGAATGGCATGTGGAATGTTGATCCTGCTACCACCCAATACAATCCAAACAACCAGTTCTTATGGGCAAATATCAGGTCGAATGTGGATGTAAACCTGGGCCGTTATCTCACGGTTGGTCTCAACCTCAGCGGTAATATCAAAAGAGAAAAAACACCTGGCGGCCATGGCGTGGAATTGAATTACGGGGGATCATGGAATGGCTTCGCTAACGGGATATGGTACCGCTTCTTCTCCCTGCCGCCTTATCTTTACGGGCCCATAACGCCATTGGTACAGGATCCGGGAACGGGGGAAACAACCGGTGGCGAGGTGGTGGTTACCCAAACGGAGCCGATCACTTCATGGGGGGTCATCAACCGCCTGGGCTATGATCAATACACGGTTACCAATATTTATGCGCAGTTTGCCCCAAAGCTCGACCTCAGTTTCCTTACACCCGGTCTTACCCTGGGTGGTAGTTACGGTTACCAGACCAATGCCGTAAAAGGACTGTTTGTTAACCGTACATACGAAGAATGGGTGCGTACCGGTAATTATGACGAACTGGAATTCCAGAAGATACGAACCGGCGTGAATACTCCACTGCAATACAGGTCAGGCACATCCTTTTATTATAACTTAAACTATAAGGGGGTATTAAGCTATCATCGCCGTTTTGGAAAAGTGCATGATGTGAGCGCCATGGCTTACGGTTTTTATCAGCATCTGAATAAAGGCAGCGACCTACCCTATAAACGGCTCAATTCGGGGGTAGAAGCGGCTTACGGTTACAACGATCGCTATCTTCTTAAATTCGACCTGGGCTATTCCGGCTCGGAACAATATGCACGTCAGAACCGGTTTACCGCCTTTCCCGCAGTTTCCGCAGGATGGGTGGCTTCCAACGAATCGTTCCTGAAAAACAACAGCGTTCTCACTTACCTCAAACTTCGTGCTTCGTGGGGTAAAGCCGGCAACGATCGCGGTATTGGACGTTATGTGTACCTGGATAATGTAACGCTTACCGGCGGAGGATTCGGGTTCCTCGGCGGGTATAACGTAAATGAAGGACAGGTAGCCAACCCCTTCCTTGATCCTGAGATCATTACGAAAAAGAATTTGGGTCTTGACCTTACGCTGTTGAACAATTTTTCATTGTCGGTGGATGTGTATAAAGAAAGGACCGACAACGGCGTTACAAGCGCTACTTCAAAAACGCCGGAGTACCAGGGCGTACCGTTGGGCAACTACCCCAGAACCAATGTGGGTGTTTTTGAAAACAAAGGATACGAAGTGGAGATCGGTTACAACAAAGACATAAACCGTAACCTGAATATTTCCCTCGGCGGCTGGCTGGCGTATAATAAAAATAAAGTCATATTCTGGGATGAGAGCGAGCGTGCTGAAGATTATGCTTACCGCTTACGCTCCGAAGGATACCCGCTGGGGCAGCAATGGGGATTTTTGGTTGACGATCATAATGGCAACGGTTATTTTAATAGTGAAGAAGAGATTGATAACAGCGGGTTGGTGTATGAGATCGGTACGCCCCGGCCCGGCTATCTGAAATATTACGACTTTAATGCCGATGGCAAGGTCAATGATAAAGATCTCATACCGCTTGGCAAAGGAGCTTTGCCAAACTTCTTTTATGCGTTCCACGGAGGGGTTAAGTATAAAAATTTTGACCTGAACTTTCTCTTCCAGGGAATAGCCGATTATTGGGCTGTGGATGTATCTAACGGTCGTGTTGAATATGGTTTTGAAGGGATATATTCCGAATGGCATAAAAATGCGTGGACGGCCGAACGGTATGCCAGCGGCGAGAAAATTACTTACCCGGCATTGTCAGCGCAGAAAAATTCCAATCATGAATCCAGTAATTTCTTTTTGGAGGATAAGTCTTACCTGCGGCTGAAGAATCTGGAGATCGGCTATACTTTCCAGGTGTTCAATGGTATAAGATTTTACGTGAGCGGGCAAAACCTGTTTACCTGGGATAAATTAAAGCACGATCTCTATGGCCCCGAAAGTAATGGCGAGGGCATCTTCGCCATTCCCGTGTATCGTTTGTATAATCTTGGGCTAAGTGTTAAACTGTAAAAAACAAGAAGATGATGAAAAAATATTTTATACTTATACTGGTTGTATTGTCAGCGGGGTTTGTCACCTCCTGTAACGATAAGCTTGAACTGGAATATGACGGGCGCTCTTCGCTGGATGAATTGTTTAAAACGAAGAATGGGGTAAGAGGTTATCTTAATGCCTGCTATGGATACAGGATCATGCCTGTTATTGAACGTTCGGCGCTTACTGATGAGGCCCATAGTTCTGAGCGGGTATACCAGGGAACGCTTCCCTCCCTGTGGTATGTTGATGCGTATTCGGCGGCTAATTATTCCAATGTTGACGGGCAGCCGTGGACCGGGATATACCAATCCATCCGTAAGTGCAATGTTTTTTTGAAAAGAATGGAGGGGATTTCCGGCAATGACCTGGCCTCGCTGGAGGATGAGGTTACTTCATGGAAAGCCCAGGCACATACGCTCAGGGCGCTCTACTACCTGCAGCTTGTTAAACGTTACGGGTCGGTTCCTTTGATCACTGAGCCTTATGAGATAGCGCACGACTTCAGCCAGGATGTGCGCGTATCTGTATCAGCCGTTGTTAACCAGATCCTTGCTGATTGCGACTCCGCTATGGCTGCACCGGAGCTGCCCTTAGGTTTTTCATGGACGATCCGCACAGGGGAGAACTATATCATGAACAGGGCTGTGGTACAGGCAATCCGGTCGCAGGCTATTCTTTATGCCGTCAGCCCCCTGTACAGCAGCGATTCCTATAGCTGGCAGGATGCTGCCGCAATTACCGGTAATGCGCTATCCAGCCTGCTGGCCAATGGCTACGAATTATGGACCGAAACCCCCGGCGCAGGTGTTGCACAGAATGCGTATGCGCTGTACTTCATTACGCCCCATGATGAGCAGCGCGCCCGTGATAAAGAAACGATCTATGGCGGCGGGCGTGTGAATATATGGGGTGGCAATGGAATGCCCTCTACGCCCGGACAAAGCTCTGCCGGCGCCTGCCCCACACAGGAGTTAGTGGATAGTTATGAAATGCAGGCTACCGGCTTACTGCCTGTTACCGGTTACTCCGATCCGCAGCATTTACAACCCATCATCAATGCCGCCTCGGGCTATGATCCCCAAAACCCTTATGCAGGACGCGACCCGCGTTTTTATGCTACCATCTATTTCAATGGCGCCCCGCGCAACTTAGAATCTCCCGCAGCTAATCTTTGCGAGAGCTATGTGGGCGGAAAGGATGGTATCTCCACAACCGATCGCCGCAATACACATACCGGCTATTATTTGCGCAAGTACAACAACTGGAAATCCGGACGTGATAACAATGCTGATGGAGAGCTCCGTACGTTCCGCTTAGCCGAATGCTATCTCAATTTTGCGGAGGCGGCTTACCAGGCTACCGGCAACCCCGACCAGGCAATGAATATCGGTAATGGGATGTCGCTGAGCGCACGTGATGCGGTTAATACAATCCGGCGAAGAGCCGGCATGCCTGATCTTCCTGCCGGACTTTCCAAAGGAGATTTTGAAATACGCTATCGCAATGAACGCCGTGTTGAGTTGGCCTATGAAGGACATCGTTACTTTGATGTGCGGCGCTGGAAGATCATGGGGGAATCGGAACACTATGTTACCGGAATGAAGATTACGGAAAGCGGGAGCGACTATACTTACGAGCGGATCAGCTTCGAGCGTGAATCACATAAAGAAAAGCTGTACCTGTATCCGATCCCACAGGCAGAGATCAATAAAATGCAAAGCCATACCGGTACCAACTGGCAAAATCCCGGATGGAATTAATCGCTTCTTATCATTAACTATTATATAATGAAAACCAAAATAACATTAGTCGTAAGTATGATCTGCGGTGCCTTTATTTTCAGCTCCTGCGGCAAACCTTACGAAGAAGTCATCGAACTGCAACAGTTTATGTACCTCACGCTGTCAGAGTCTGCGGAAAGCCCGGTGGTGAAATTTGTTGAAACAGATAAGAGCAGCACCTACACGCTTTCGGTTTCTTACGGAGGGACCACCAATTACCGGCAGGGCGATATCGCTGTAGAAATAGGGGTTGATAATGCACTGGTTGACGCTTATAATGCTAAAAATAGTACCAACTACCTGTCCTTACCTGCCGAAGCCTGGTCTCTTGATAAGACTAAGGTCTCTATCCCTGACGGCAGCAGGGTTTCTGACCCGGTAAACCTTACTGTTCAGGGATCCTATATTGACGAGGAGCATCAATACCTTGTTCCGGTAACCATTAAATCGGCGCAAGGGGGACATATCCCCGTTAATGAAAAACAGAAAACCACTTATTATGTGGTACAGTCCAAGCCATACGACTGGGAAAAAAGTACATGGGAAGTTATTGCGCTCAGGTCGGAATGGAGTAGTACCGACTGGGCAGTGAAAAATCTTTTTGACGGGAACAACAAAACAAGATGGCACAGTGACCCCTTCAACGGAGAACTCAACGGGCTTCCCCAGTGGTTTGTGGTTGATATGAAAAAAATAAGACCGGCTATTAAGGGCTTTTTGATATGGCAAAGGCATGATGATATAGGAAATGCAGCTAAAAATATTGTGTTTTTTATCAGCGATGACAACGAGAACTGGACGGAGATACTGGATATTCCCGAAGTGACGCAGGATAACAGCGTTGAACTTGATTATAAAACAACGAATCCGGTGGCAGGCAGGTACCTGAGAGTGGAAATAAGAGCAAACTGGCCACCCAATTCCCCCTGGACGCACCTGGCGGAGATAGCACCCTATTGATTTTTTTTAATAAAGCAATTGGAACAACATCAAACCCTGAGTTGGTACCGGCATGGAAAAGGATTGATCTGGAAAGATTTTTTCAGGGCTATTTTGATAATTTTAAGCATATCGCTCCTGAAGAACCGGGAGTGGTTTATTTACTTTTGAATGGATAAAGTTTGGATAGCCTGGATGCTGATTGCCACGGGAAGTTGTGGTAAATCGGAAACAAAGGGCGATACGCTGCCTGCTGCAGATACCGTATATAAAAATATTTTTACTGTACAAACCGGGTGGGATATTTATACCGGTGGTGTATACCGGTATGGACCTTCTATTATAGAAAATAGTGGCGGAACAGTTGATGCATGGTTTGCGGCACCCGGTGAAACATTTGGAGATAAGATATTGTGCTATAACGAATCGGGAACGCAAACTGCTATCAGCTTAACAACAGGCAATACTGCGGCTCAAAAATTTACGAGTACTGACCCTTTTTATGCTATCGCTGTAGCATGCCCTAACTGGGGATCAGCCGGCAGCAGCCTGACCTTAAGCCTGTACCGGTGGAAAAGCAACTATGCCTCAACGGTTGCTTCCTCTCCGCTGTATACAACAGTATATAATAATTATCAGGATAATCAAAACCTGCAGGCAGCCGGCGAAAATAAATTCCCCGCAGGCACGTACCTGTGGGCGCTGACGGATCCTTCAGGTACGGCCGGCGTGTGGAAGAGAGGTGGAAATATTGAAGGTATCAGTAATTTTAAAGATGGCGCGCCCACGGATGGCTGTTATCAGTCTTTTATACTGATCAATCCATCCTCGGGCGCCAGCTACTGGGATCAGGTGGCATACCGGCGGTCGGCTGACGGCGGCAAGACCTGGACGGAAGACACAATGGTTTTAAAGCCGACAGAATACTCCCGTGATCAGTTCTCCGTTTGTGATCCCGGCGTGGTAAAACTGGGCAGTTATTATTACACGGGCTATACTTCTACCGAAGATGAAAGAGGCTTATATAATCACGCTTATGTGGCAAGGTCAACATCGCCTGAAGGACCCTGGGAAAAATGGGATGGTAATGGCTGGAGTAATAATCCTCAGCCTGTAATTGCTTTTAATGGCGATCCTGATGCCTGGGGCGCCGGTGAACCTTCAATGGTAATCAATAACGACACCTTATTTTTCTATTATTCATGGAACGATAAAAATACACTTGAAACACGTGTTACCATTGTAAGTAATCCTGGCGAAAATTGGCCGGCACAGCTTCAGCAGAGGGGAACGGCTGTTGATAAAATGGCTATCACCGGCGCTGATCATTGTGATGTGAAATACAGGGATGATCTCAAAAAATATTATGCTATTCATACCGCTTCCAGGCTTACAACGAATAGCTATATTGTTTTGTGGGAATCATCGGATGGTTTATCGTTTAATAAAATAGCTGAAATAAGAGCCGGACTTAAGCCATATTTGCATAATTGCGGATGGAGCGGGGATGAGAGCGGGCATATCAATCCGGGTAAACAACAATACCTTTCGTATGCCTACGGGCCAAACTGGGCTAACTGGCGTACCGCCTGGCAGCCGATTTCATTTAAATCGAACTGATTTTTTAATGCGATCAAATTATAAAGCAGGATGAGAAGAAAATGTTTACTGTTATTGACATCGGTTTTGTGTTTTTGTATAACAGAACTGCATGCACAGGAAGAGGAATACTACCGCGATATTTATCCCGATACCTGGGTTGCCACTGACGCCCTGGGCAGGACGATGCCCGATACAAAGTCTGTAGGGGATATCAAAAAAGACCAGCGCCGGGTGGTAGGTATATTTTATATTACCTGGCATACAGATAATCTTGCAACGCTCAAAAGCCCTTACAGCGCTGATGTTACAAAGATCTTACAGCAGGATCCGGCTGCCAGGCTGGACGCTAACCATCCGCTATGGAAAGAAGGCTCTTACCATTGGGGTGAGCCCGAGCTGGGGTATTTTTTGAGCAAAGATGAATATGTTATCCGTAAGGATATGAGTATGCTGGCAGATGCCGGTGTGGATGTGCTGGTGATGGATGTTACCAATGCGGTGCGTTACTGGGAGCAGTGGGACGTGCTGTTTACCACCATGCAAAAAATGAAAGCTGAAGGAAATAAAGTGCCCCGGTTTTGCTTTTGGGCATTCAATGGCCCGGTAATTACGGTAGTGCAGGATTTGTACGACAGGATTTACAAGGCAAAAAAATACGAAGATCTGTGGTTTTACTGGGATGACAAACCCTTGTTGCTGTACAACGCCGATCCTTCGGTTGACGCCAATGGGAATGGGGTAGATAATCCCAACCCGCATTATGATTCAGCGGCAGCCACCAATAATAATCATCCGCACTACGGCGACCCCGACTATACGGAAAAGCTGTATAAAGATTATACAAAAGAGGTAAAAGGCTTCTTCACGCTTCGCAATATGTGGTGGGGATACTATAAATGGGCAGGCAAGCGATTTATAGGCACAGAAGACAACTGGAGCTTCGGCTACGACATGGGCAATGAAAAAGTTAGAGCCATGCATCCCGACAGCCTTGTATCAACACATAAAGGAAAGAAAGAAGAAGCGGCGGTTACTCCCGGTCAGCATCCTTCGAGCCTTACCGGAAAATCGTGGACGCGCGCGCATGGCGAGCCTGAGCTGAATGAATATGATTTGCCCAAGCCCACCTATGTGCCGTGGCTGAAGAAAACCGTTGAGCATCCCGAAGGCTATGGTATTTATTTCCAGGAAAGATGGGAGGAGGCGTTAAAAAGCGATCCGCAGTTTTTGTACATCAACGACTGGAATGAATGGACCGCGGGCAAATACCAGCCGGAAGGAGGCAAAACCACCAAATTCATGCGGCGCGATAATCCTTATTTTTTTGTAGACCAGTACAATGCTGAATTTAACCGCGCCATACAACCCATGAAGGACGGTTATACAGATAATTACTATATGCAGATGGCGCAGAATATCCGCAGGTATAAAGGCGCAAGGGATATCCCGGCCGCAAAAGGATATGCTGCTATACAACCGGATGGTAATGCAGACGAGTGGCATAATGTGTTGCCGGAATACAGGGATACCAAAGGCGATGTTACGCATCGCGACGCGGTTGGGTATGCCGGTATCCGCTATACCAACAACTCGGGGAGAAATGATATTATTACGAGCAAAGTAGCTGTAGATAAGAAGCAGGTGTGTTTTTATGTGGAAACAGCACAGCCTCTTACACCATATACCGGTAATAACTGGATGCTGTTACTGATTGATGCAGACCAGGATCCCAATACAGGCTGGTATGGGTATGATTTCCTGGTTAATAAAGAAGTGAAATCTGACCGTATTACAACGCTTAAACGGTATAATGGAACAGATTGGGAAACAGTTTCGGATATCAGCTACCGTTATAAAGGAACTGTGTTGGAGATGGCTGTTCCGAGAAAGTTGCTGAAGGCGGAAGGGAATGTCATCAACTTTGATTTTCACTGGAGCGATAATGCGGCAGCGTTGAAAGACCCTATTTCTTTATGTACCGATGGCGACAGCGCCCCCAACAGGCGTTTTAACTACCGGTTTAAATGGAGCAAATAACATAGGGATTCCGAAACTTTCAAAAGGTTAGAGCTCTTATCAAATAAACGACATTAATAATCCCCTACATTTTTTTAAAAAAAATACTGCGATGAAATATACTTTCCTTTTTTCTATGATCATTTGTACTGCTGTTGCCGCAGCACAAATACCGGGTACCAATGCGGTTGCTGTTGATGCGCTGGGAAGGCGTTTGCCTTCTGCTGAAGAAGCGGGAAAACCGAAGAAAGATAAATTTGTCGGACTGTTCTATTGGACCTGGCATACGCAGCCGGGATCAACAAGCCCCGCGTTTAATGTTACGGAATATTTGGCCCGTGATCCCAAAGCGATAGATGATTATAAAAACCCGGTATGGCCAACCAGGAACAGTCCCTGGTTTTGGGGAGAACCCTTGTTTGGATACTATCTTGATACCGATGAGTGGGTATTGCGTAAGCATGCAGAAATGCTGTCCGATGCGGGCGTGGATGTATTGATCTTTGATTGTACCAATGGCAATATCACCTGGAAGGAATCGTATATGAAATTGTGCGAGGTATTTACCCAGGCGAGGAAAGATGGGGTACGTACGCCACAGATCGCTTTTATGCTGCCCTTTTGGCTAAGTGAAGGCGGTAGGGAAATTATCCGGGAAATATACAGGGATCTGTATAAGCCTGCCAAATATAAGGACCTGTTTTTTATGTGGAAAGGCAAGCCGCTGATCATGGGTATGCCTGAGTTTGCCGATGATATGAAAGATAAACCCTCCGATCCGGCATTAACAAAAGAGATCAAAGCCTATTTCACGTTCCGGCCCGGTCAGCCGGTGTATAACAAAGGACCCGAAAAGCCGGATCATTGGGGATGGCTGGAAATATATCCGCAGCATGGATTTGTAAAAACCGCTAACGGCGGTTATGAGCAGGCAACGGTTGGTGTAGCCCAAAACTGGAGTAAAGAAAGAGGGTTGACCGCTATGAATGCCCCCGGTGCTTTTGGAAGAAGCTATACACATGCCAATGGGCACGATAGCTCCGCTTACGCTGTGAACTATGGGCTTAACTTCCAGGAACAATGGGACAGGGCGCTGGAAATTAATCCCGAATTTATTTTTATTACCGGGTGGAATGAATGGATTGCCGGCCGGTATGAAATCTGGCAGCAACAAACGAATGCGTTCCCGGATGAATGTAACCAGGAAGGGAGTCGTGATGTAGAGCCCATGAAGGGTGGTCATGGCGATAACTATTATTACCAGATGGTGAGTAATATCCGCCGTTTTAAAGGAGTGCCTGCAGTACAACCGGCGTCTGCGCCTGCTACTGTAAATATAGATGGTAAATTTACAGAATGGACTTCCGTACAGCCTTCCTATATTTCTCATAAAGGCAATACCATTCACCGTAACAGCAAAGGCTGGGGCAGCCTGCATTATACCAATACTACAGGCAGGAATGATATTGTACTCGCTAAAGTGGCGAGAGATAATGACAACATTTATTTTTATGTAGAAACTGCGGCGCCGTTAAGTCCTAAAACCGACCCGGGCTGGATGCGCTTGTTCATTGACATAGATAATAACAAAAACACCGGGTGGGAAGGGTATGATTTTTTAATTAACCGGACAAGCCCCGGCAACAAAGCGATCGTTGAAAAAAATGATGGCGCCTGGTACTGGCAGCCTGCGGGTGAAGCGGAGTATGCGGTAAATGGAAACAGGCTGGAGATAAAAGTTCCCAAATCAATATTAGGTATAACCGGCGAACCCGACTTCAGCTTTAAGTGGAGCGATAACATGAAGGAAGAAGGAAATATCATGGACTTTTGGCTGAATGGAGATGCAGCGCCGGCAGGAAGATTTAATTTTCATTACAGCGGTAAGTGAGGCAGGGTACAAGTTGCAAGTTGCAGGGTACAGGTTGCAGGTTACAAGTCGCAGGGTACAGGGTTTACCCTATACCTTCCGCCCTACACCCTTGTTGCAGGTTTCTGGTTTGAAGTTTCTGGTTTCTCAAACAATAAACAATAAACAGCTATCGGCTATCAGCCGTCAGTTATGAGCAAATCAGCCCCTGGAACATGGAACCTGCGACTTGCAACCCCGGGTTCCAAACATCTCAAATCTCAAATTTCAAATGGCAAAATTCTTTTTATCTTCTCTTTCGTTTATCCTTTGCTGTTATCTTCATGCACAGCCACTGGCGGGCACAGATGAATTGGGTAGAACATTGATACAAAATAAAGAAGCAGGCAACCCGAAAGCCAACCGGCATGTAGGGGTATTTTATTTTTTATGGCAGGGCGACAAAGGTTCTCCAACGTCTCCTGATTTTTGGGACCTGGATGAAATTTCCCGCAACAGCCCGGAAGTTTTTGAAAAACAGGATCATCCCCAATGGGGTGGTAATATTGGACATTATTATTTCTGGGGTAAACCGGTTTACGGCTATTACCGGGGTGATGATTACTGGGTGCATTTGCGCAGTATCCAGCTGCTGACCGATGCGGGGGTAGACTTTTTAGTGATTGATGCCACCAACCGGAACACCTACCCCGCACAATCTGAGGCGTTGATGAAGGCAATGGAAGCCGTGCGCCGCCAGGGAAAAAATCCACCCAAAATCGTTTACTATACCAATACACTATCCGGCGAAACCATGCAGGAAGTGTATGACTTTTATTACAAAGAGGGTGCGCCTTACCGTTATCCCGGTTGCTGGTTTTACTTAGACGGGAAGCCGTTGATATTAGGCGTATCTAAAGAAGCAGCCGGAAAAAATTATGAGCAGTTCTTTACTATCCGGGAGTCGCAATGGCCTACCGTACCGCAGGTGGTGGATGGCTGGCCCTGGATCAGTTTTAAACGCAAGCCGGAAGTACATATTAATCATCGCGGCGAAAGAGAGATATTGAATGTATCTGTTGCGCAGCATCCCAATCCCACAGCGGGTATGGGAGGCTCTGCATTTTATGGCAATATGGATAACTGGGGAAGAAGTTACCGGAACAATAGCCACGGCAACCCGGTAACAGATATGGCGTATGGTTATAACTTCCAGGAGCAGTGGGATTATGCTTTGAAAGAGGAAGTCCCTTTTATTTTTGTAACCGGCTGGAACGAATGGATAGCCGGACGCTGGACAAGTCATGATAAGAACCCGGAACACTCCTGGTTCTGCGACCAGGCGAATCCTGAATACAGCCGGGATATAGAACCCTCCCTGAGCGCCGGGTTAAAAGACAATTATTATATGCAGCTGGTAAATAATATCCGGCGATACAAGGGTGTTGAAAAAAATCTCCCGCTGCAAAAGGCGGCTATAAAAAAAATGAAAGATTGGGATCAGGTAACAATAACCTATACCGATTATACCGGCGATACGGAACACCGTAATCATCCGGGTGCACAAGCCCGCCCGGTAGTAACTTATACCAATACTACGGGAAGGAATGATTTTCATATTATGAAGACTGCGTATGATGTGAAGAAGCTGTATTTCTATGCTCAAACGGTTCAGGATATTACCCTGCCGGCAGGTGAAAACTGGATGACATTATGGATTGATGCGGATAAAAATGCAGGCACAGGCTGGAACGGGTATGATTACAGGATCGTGCAGGGAAATATATTACAACAGTATAGCGGAGGAAGCTGGCGGACCATAAATATAAAGCAGGTAAAATATACTGTTGAAAAGAATAAAATGATGATAACAGTTCCTGTCCGGTCCCTGCCTGCTCTTTCAATGCCTGCCGGGTTTGAGTTTAAGTGGAGTGATAACATGCAGTATGCGGATGCCCTGGACTGGTATATCAATGGTGATGCTGCGCCGGGAGGAAGATTCAATTACCAGTGTACTGTGCAATGATTTTTTTGATGATTAAATTTCAATCAATTTTCCAAGCCGCTGTAGCGTAAAGTGATAATTATTCTTAAAGAATATACCTGTATATACGTTGTTTCCTGTTTAGTTTGAGCGTGCCTGTCTCTAACATTGGCAATCTTGAGACAGAAGTTTATCTGCCTGTAAAAATTTGAACTTTTTTCACCGAAGGTAAATACACGCTTACCGGAACGTATCCGTAAATGATCTATATTAGCTGCCTGATGAACGGGCATCATAAATGTATTGATAAAAAAATGTTCCTGATTTTTTAAAACTTTTATTGTAATGAGAACAGTTCTGTTACATAGCTTTTTGATTTTGATAGCCGGAGTAATTTTAACAACAGCTGAAGCACAGGTTCGCCTGCCGGCTGTTTTTTCAGACAATATGGTATTACAGCAAAAAACGGCTGCTACTATCTGGGGCTGGTCATCGCCCGGGCAGAAAATTTATGTAACCAACTCGTGGAATAATACTACTGATTCCACCCGGGCTACAGGTGGCGCCCGCTGGAAACTGACGATCAACACGCCTGCTGCCGGCGGACCTTATACGCTTACCGTAACCGGCGGTAACAACAGCATTACGCTTAAAAATGTGCTGATCGGGGAGGTGTGGGTTTGTTCCGGCCAGTCTAATATGCAGTGGAGCAGCCTGAATGGACTGGTAAAAGAAGATTCGATACTGGCAACCGGTACTCATCCGTATATCCGTCTTCTCCCGGTAACGCATTCCACTTCCGAATATCCGCAGGACGACCAGTCGGCGGTATGGAAGGAGTGCAACACAGAAACCCTGAAAAGCTTTAGCAGTGTAGGTTATTTTTTCGGCAAAAAATTACAAACGGAGCTTAACGTACCTATTGGATTGATCAATGCCAGTTGGGGTGGCACTCCCGCAGAAGTGTGGACACCTGAAGACGCCATAGCCGTATCTCCCGAACTTAAAGCCGCTGCGGACAAGCAGGGGCCTAATGAATGGCGTCCCCATCAAACTGCGTCTGCCTACAATGCCATGATAGCCCCTCTTACCCAATTTGCTATTGCCGGCGCCATCTGGTACCAGGGTGAAAGCAATGTGGGGGAAGCCCTGCTTTATGATAAGCTGATGCGTAATATGATCGGTAGCTGGCGCAAGGCATGGAATAAGGAGCTCCCGTTTTATTATGTACAGATAGCTCCTTTTAAATATGGCAGGAAATACGGCAGTGCGCTTCTGCGTGAAGCCCAAATGAAGACGATGGGGCTGCCTAAAACCGGTATGGTGGTGATATCCGATCTTACTGAAAATGTACAGGATATTCATCCCCGGCAGAAAAGGGGAGTAGGCGAACGCCTGGCAGGCTGGGCCCTGGCTGAAACGTATAATAAACCGGTGGGCGCTTATAGAAGCCCCCAATATAAAAACCTGGAAATTAAAAAGGATAAAGCTGTTGTTTATTTTGATCACGCACCGGAAGGGCTGATGATAAAAAGTAATGATAAAAAAGCGAAAGCGACTGAGTTTTATATTGCCGGCGAAGACCGGAACTTTTTCCCCGCCGATGTAAAAATCGAAGGCGATCATGTAATCGTTTCCAGCCGGGAGGTTAAAAACCCGGTAGCTGTCCGGTTCTCCTTCAACAGCATCGGCATCGGGAACATTTTCAGCAAGTCCGGGCTTCCGGTGGCGCCTTTCAGAACAGATAACTGGGAAGTGGATACTAAAGAAAAGGAGTAATTAAAAGCGATTATCTTATGCGTGTTATATGTCTTGGCATTATTATTTTATTGTTCAGCGTTTCATCCCATGCCCAGAAAACCGTGCCGCTGGACCGCAATGAACAAATGAGCTTTATAGAGAATGAATACATAAAAGTAGGTATAGATCTCAATCTCGGCGGAGCCATCACCTACCTGTCAGATCCTAAGAAGGGCGAAAACCTGATCAATAATGCAGATTGGGGCAGGCAGGTACAGATGTCGTTTTACAGTGGTCCGGTCCCTTACGAACCGGATGGTAAAAAGTCCCATCCTGCCTGGACCTTTATAGGATGGAACCCGATCCAGTCGGGTGATGTGGCTGGTCATAAATCAAAAGTGCTGGATCATAAAAATACCGGGAAAACTTTGTATGTAAAGAGCATTCCTATGCACTGGCCTTTAGACAATGTACCGGGAGAGTGTGTATATGAGTGCTGGTTAAGTCTTGATAAAAATACCGTAAAAGTAACCAGCCGTATTGTGAATAACCGTCCGGACAAAACACAATATGCAGCAAGAGGGCAGGAACTGCCTGCGGTATATACCAATGCCCCCTGGCATAAGCTGATCACTTACCAGGGAGACCGGCCTTTCACACATGATACGCTGAGCCTGATCCCCAATCATAATTTACCAACAACAAATAATATCCAGTGGGCGCACTGGCAGGCAACAGAAAACTGGGCGGCAAATGTGGATGAAAATAATTACGGGCTGGGTGTGTGGAATGTCGCTGCACAAACCTTTTGCGGCGGCTATTACGGCGATAGTTTGTTTGTGGGTGGAAGCCATGATGGACCCACTGCGTATATCGCACCGCTTGGTATGGAGATACTGGACCATAATATAACGTATGACTATCATTATACCCTGATCCTCGGTACGCTGGATGAAATAAGAAATTATGTATATAAAAAACACTCCTCCACGCTGCCACGTTTCGATTTTAAAAAAGACCGGCAGCAATGGTATTATCAAAATACAACTGATGAAGGATGGCCAATCAAAAACGGGTTGCGGATTAAGCTGAAGAAAGATGCGGTCATGATCGGGCCAACAACCTTCTGGAAGGCAGCCGATGCACCCGGGCTGGTAATTAAGGCGGCTTTTCCGCCCGGTGTAAAAAAAGCAAAAGTGGGGTGGAAAACGTTCAGGGGAAATTTTGATGAAAAAAACACGATGGAGTTCGAGGTTAAAGATGACGGCAAACTACATACCTATACCATTCCGTTACATACTTCTCCCGAATATACAGGCGTCATTACAGGATTAAAAATAGTATTGAATGCAGGAAGTGAGGTTGATGCAGGAGAGATAGTAAGGGTACGCCACATCGTATTGAGATAATATAGTGATATGTATTATTTTAAGTAAGATGTCAATGGTGTATGAGATGAGATACTGTAATCAGTGATCTATAAAAACTGGATTGTTCTCAATATTGAAGCATCTCCTTTTATTTGCCAGTTCAATCCATAAGCTGCAAAAAAGGTGCAGCGCACGGTGATATTTGGAGTGGTTAAAATAGTTAGTACGAAGGAGCCACAGCGTGGCGGAATATTGATTTGTTTCCGTAGATGCAGTATTCCTTTTAACTCCATGCTCCCTGCTATTTTTTCCGCAAAAAAGTAGCGCCCTGACGGCAGACAGGAAAACGCTGCCGGGGAAAAGCTTGTCCGCCGTGGCGGATTACTGCAATTCCCCGGCCCGCACGCGCAGAACGGGTTAAGCTTTAGTGCTGTGTAAACTCAGCTATAGTTCCCTAAAATATCGTGTAAATAAAGAGATTAGTTAACTTATCATTGTTGACTCCGTATGTCACAGCTCAATGATGGAGAAGCCGCTAATTGGGTATTTAAGATGACATAGAATACGCTCCTTTGTATTTTTTGTATAGTATTGCAATCAATATATAACCGAAACTATTATTGTCGTCCATTCAATCATATACAGAAAAAGAGCTGCTCGAACGCATAGCCGAAGGAGATGAAGACGCGTATAAACTGGTATTTGACCGCTACTGGAATAAAATATACCAGGTTGCGCTGAGCTTTTTAAAGGTCCCGGATCAGGCGCAGGATGCTGTGCAGCAGGTATTCATTAAGCTTTGGGAAAAAAGAAATAAGCTTCCCGAAGTGGAAAATCTGGATGCCTGGCTTTTTATTGTAGCCCGTAATACCATTATAAATATCCTGGAGCGGATCGTTTCTTCAAGAAAAGGTATTCAGCAGATAAAAGACGTGGTTCCCGAAGATTATCTTACTCCTTCCAGTATGCTGGAATACAAGCAGGTTTCGGAAATCATACAGGATGCCGTCAACAGGCTGCCTCCCCAGCAGGCATTGGTTTTCAGGCTGAGCCGTGAGCAGGGGCTCACCTATGCGGAGATAGCAGAGCGGCTGCATATTGCCCCGGCTACGGTAAAAAGCCATATCATACGCGCCCTCAACAGCATCAGGGAATACGTATACCGCCACACCGATCGTACTTTAATGGTCATTTGGCTGCTCGCCGCATTTGTGAGATAATTTTTTTGAGCTCCACTGCACCTGTTTTCATTAATTACTGTCTTTACTGTTCAACAAGCAAGCATTTTTATTATGTCCGCGAACAAATTCCAGGAGTTGATTGACAAATACCTGACCAATGCTATACTGCCAGAGGAACAGGAGCAACTGTTTGATATGATTGAAAAGAAGGAATACCGGGCTGACCTGGAGAAAGTTGTTAAAGAAGCGCTGGATATGTCTTTTGAGGTAGAAGAAGATGAAGCGCTCCGCGAACGTATTTTCGGACTTTTGCAGCAACATAAAAACCGGCCAAAAGTTTTCAGGATGTATGCCCTCCGCCGCTGGGGCTGGAGCGCCGCATCGGTTGTATTGATCCTGGCGTCCGTACTGGTATTCCGTATGATCAATAAAAAAAGCAATGCACCTGCTCCCGCAATCGCAACGGTTGTTGACGTAGAGCCCGGCAGGGACGGGGCTATCCTTACGCTTGCAGATGGTACCCATCTGCTGCTCGACAGCCTGGATAATGGGGTGGTAGCCACACAGAATGGAGTGCAGGCCGTTCTTAAAAACGGACAGCTTGCCTATAAAGTAAAGGAACACATTGCCGGAGAAGTAGTGTATAATACCATGACAACTCCCAAAGGAAGGCAGTATCATATGACATTGCCGGATGGTACACAGGTTTGGCTGAATGCCGCTTCCTCTGTTTATTTTCCTACTGTATTCAGCAATAAGAAGCGCAACATAACAATCACCGGCGAAGTATACCTGGAAGTAGCGCCCGACCCCCGGCGCCCCTTTACGGTAACGGCAGGAAAAACCACTATCGAGGTGTTGGGTACTCATTTTAACGTGATGGCTTACGAAAATGAAGCTGTAATGAAAACCACGCTTGCCGAAGGATCTGTTCAATTGTCTCATGGTGAACATAAGCTGACCTTATTACCCGGGCAGCAGGCCCAGGTAACCGGGAATATTGCCCGGCTGGTGAAGGATGTAGATATGGACGCTGAACTGGCATGGAAAAACGGGTGGTTCAATTTTAAATACATGGATATTCAAACCGTGATGAAGCAGGTGGAACGCTGGTATGATATTACTGTTGAATACGAGGGACGTATTCCCGAAAAACGATTTAACGGTGAGCTGCCCCGAAATGTCAAACTGTCTGAGCTGTTGGAAATTCTACGGTTTTCAGAAGTAAAATTCGTATTGCAGGACAAAGTATTAACAATAAAGGAATAAAGTGTAATACTGATTTCCAATAAACTAATTTATAACCAAAACAGCCATTATGATTTAACCTCAGTCTTTTATTCTGCATATCCCATAAAAACGGGCAGTGATTAGAGCCACTACCCGCTATACGCAGGGATTTGTATACATGATGTTTAGAAACCCCTAACGTTTACAACTAACAAAGCAAAAGTATGAATTTTAAACCTAAAGGGATGGGACTGGTATTTCCGGTCAATTCCTGTATTGTCTTAGCCATGAAACTAACTGTTGCTTTATTGATCATTGCTACTTTACAGGTAAGTGCCAAAACTTACAGCCAGCAATTAACGATCAATGAAAAAAATCTCACAGTTTCTCATTTCCTGCAACTTATTAAAAAGCAAGCCGGGTATAGCTTTTTATATGATGATCTCCAGTTAAAGGATATCCGGATCGCAAGCATTTCGGTAGTGAATGCAGGTGTAGAGCATACGCTGGACGAAGGCTTCAAAAACCTGCCGTTAGCGTATAAAATATTTAATAAAACAATTGTAGTAAAAAGGGTTAATAATAAGACAGCTTCTCCGCAGGAGCAGGTGGTCCAGCCACCGGCCGACATTACGATCACTGGTGTTGTAATGAACCCTGACGGTGAGGCATTGAGTAGTGTAAGTGTGATGGTGAAGGGAAGCAATAGCGGAACCACTACCGATGGCAATGGCGTATTCTCCATCCAGGTTCCCGACGGCAATGCGGTGCTGGTGTTTTCGTATGTAGGCTACGATAGCCAGGAGATGGTTGTAGGAAACCAGAGAACGATCAATCTGGTATTAACTCCTTCCGCAGGCTCTTTGGGAGATGTGGTGGTAGTGGCATACGGTAGGCAGAAGAAAATTTCGGTAACAGGCGCTATTGCTTCTATTTCAACCAGGGAGATCAAGCAAAGTCCCGCAGCTAATCTGGCGGTTACACTTGCGGGCAGGCTACCTGGCTTAACTGCCTTGCAGAGAAGCGGCGAGCCCGGGCGCGATGCCACCGCATTATTTTTAAGAGGGATCGGTACGCTCAACGGAACCGCACCTATTATTCTTGTGGATGGCGTGGAACGCGAAATGACCTATATAGATCCTAATGAAGTAGAAAATGTAACTATCTTAAAAGATGCTTCATCAACCGCTTTGTTTGGTGTACGCGGTGCTAACGGGGTAATATTGGTTACCACTAAAAGAGGAGCGAGCGGCAAGCCAAGCATCGGATTAACGTATGAATACGGGTTGCAGGGATTTACCCGGTCGCCTTCAATGGTCAATTCGTATGACTGGGCGCGACTGAAGAATGAAGCCTGGTCCAATGATAACCCGGGTGTTGATCCCGATGATCCCGTCAACCAGCCGCCGTATTCAGAATATGCTTTGGACAGGTTTATGTACCGGGAATATCCTGAAGCGTATCCCAATAATAACTGGCAAAAAATGCTCATCAATGATTATGTGGCGCAGAAGCGGTATAATCTTAATCTGTCGGGCGGTAGCGAATATGTGCAGTATTTTGTGAATGTTGGCTTTTTAGACCAGGGCGGTCAATGGAAGGTTGACCCCAGCGTTACAGATTACGACCCCTCCAGCTTTTTGAGAAGGTATAATTTCCGTTCCAATATTGATGCTAAACTGAACAAGGCGGGTACGTTGAGCACTTTTTTAAATGCAGCAGGCTATTTTGAAAGGGTAAACTCACCGAATGCCAATACGGATGAAATATTCCGCAGAACGTATGCCTTTTTCCCGGTAGTATTGCCTGGCCCGTTAACGCCCTCCGGCGAAGTGCTGATAGGCCCGGGTAATTATAACGAGTCGCCCTGGGCAATGATCAACAGGAGCGGTTACCGGCAGGAAACGAGGAATAATATCACCGCGTCATGGGGGTTAAAGCAGGATTTCGGATTTTTAACGGAAGGGCTTTCTGCCAAATTTATGGCTTCATTTGATACCCGTACCGTTTATTCGCTCACGGCCGGAAAAGATTACCAGCGCTGGATACAGATTATTGACCCTAACACGCCTAACCATGAAGGGATGGATAGTGTACAGTATACCCGCTTATTCCTGGATAGGGATAACACACCATTGAGCATTGGCAGTGGATCTAATTTCCAGTCTTTCTTTAATTTCCAGTTGTCTGTTGACTACAACAGGGTATTCAAACAAAAGCACGCTTTTACCGGGTTATTGCTGGCACAGCAGGAAACAAGGGTGTTGCCTAACGACAGATTGCCTTATAATCTCAGGGGGATATCTATGCGGGCTGCCTATGCTTATGATAGTAAATATTTACTGGAATTCAATGCAGGCTATAATGGGTCGGAGCAGTTTGCCAAAGGCAGGCGTTATGGTTTCTTTCCTACCCTGTCCGGAGGCTGGGTGGTATCTAACGAAGACTTTTTAAAATCCAGCGATATCATTTCATTGCTCAAGATCAGGGCATCTTATGGAAAAGTAGGAAGCGACCGGCTGGGCGGCAGGCGTTTTTTGTACTTAGATGACATACAACGTATTGGTGGTGGCGGCTTTAGTCCGTCGTTAGGACGTGGCGGCTATATAGCTGAAAACTATATCGGTAATCCTAATATTCAATGGGAGATAGCTAAAAAAGCCAATATTGGTTTGGAACTGGGCTTTCTGCATAGCGATCTTAATATAATGATTGATGTGTTTAAAGAAAGAAGGGATAATATTCTGATCAGCCGGCAAACCATTCCTATGGTATATGGTATTGAGCCCGGGCGTATGGCGCCTGTAAATATGGGCGTTGTGGAAAACAAAGGATACGAGATTGAGCTGAACTATCGTAAAGCGATTAACAGAAACTGGTCGGTGCTTTCAAAGCTCAATTTCAATTTTGCCCGTAATAAAGTATTGTTCTCCGATGAATTGCAATATCCTGATGATTATGCTTACCGGTATCGCCAAACAGGGTCTCGTTTGGGGCAGGTATTCGGTTATAAGCTGCGCGACGGGTATTATGCCAGCTACGAGGAAATTGCTGATGAAGGTTTAACCTATACAGGCTATACGGTCAGGCCCGGTGACTTCAAATATGTGGATACCAATGGCGACAAGGTTATTGATGAGCGGGATATGGTTCCCATAGGTTATTCTGCCATTCCGGAATATACCCTGGGAGCGGCTTTTAGCATTACATATAAAAACTTTGATGTTTCCTTTTTATTCCAGGGCAACTTCAATGTATCCCAGCCCCTGTCTGGCTATGGTACCATGAGCACTTCCGATTTCAGGCAACGCCATTTATATGCATGGACTGCGGAACGGGCAGCGAAAGGTGAAAAAATACTGTATCCCCGGTTAACAACAGGTGGCAGCTCAAGCGAGAACGACTTCAATGAATTCTTTATAGAGAACCGCAGTTTTGTACGGTTAAAAAATGCGGAAATAGGATATCGCCTGCCGGAAAAATGGGTACGTAAGATCGGTAGTAAGGAAGTGCGTTTTTATGCCAATGGGTTTAACCTGATCACATGGGACAAAATGCGTACTAAAGATTTCGACCCGGAAATCAATAATTCCCTCAGTTACCCGGTCTACCAGGTGTTTAATTCCGGAGTGAATATAACTTTTTGATTAATCCTTTTACAAACACAAGATGAAAAATATAGCACTTAATATATTGCTGATGGCGGCATTGCTGATCGGCGCCTGCAAAAAAGATCCGCTGGATCTTATGCCTGATGGTCGCATAACCATAGACCAGGTTTTTAAAGATGAGATGATGGCTTCGGAGTATGTAAACTCTATCTATTCCAATATGCAGCATTATGGTACGGCTTATGATTATTGGACCATGTTGGCCGGCTATTCGGATGAAGCTCACGATAACGATTACCCGCAGGATATGGGCCGCGCCCCGGCCCGCTGGTATGCCGGTGAGCTGAGACCCAACTGGAACCCCATGGATATACCCGGAACAATAGGTAGAAATGATCCGGCGTCCAATGGTTATTATTATCGTAATGCATGGAAAGCCATTCGTTTGGCCAATGTTTTCCTCGCAAATATTGACAAAACAGTATATGCCAACCCGAATACCAAACTGCGGCTGATCGCAGAAGTTAAAACGCTGCGTGCCTTCTTTTACCTGGAACTGATTAAGATGTATGGCGGAATGCCCGTGGTAGACAAACCTTTTACAGAAGAGTTTAAATTTGAAGACCTCCCGCGGCAATCGTTTAAAGAATGTGTTGATTTTATAAAACAGGATTGTGATGAAGCGATAGCGGAAGCCGCCTTTCCCTGGCGCATTGTAACTGAGCCTGACAGGGGACGATTTACCAAAGCGGTTGCACATTCTGTTCGCTCACAGGCCCTGCTGTTCAGTGCAAGTCCTTTATGGAATCCGGAGGGAGATGACAACCGCTGGACCATGGCTGCCGACTATTCAAAACAATCGCTGGAAGCGCTTACGGGAGCCGGCTACCAGTTATACCCGCAATACGAAGCCTACTTTTTCGGGCGGTCTGATCTTAGTCCCAATCCTGGTGATAAGGAAACGATCTATGAGATCAAAACATTTAATGGTACCCCGGATTTTAGTCACCTGATGTTCCGGATGCATGCCATTCCCACATTAGGCGGCGATAAAGCAGGATGCAGCCCTTCGCAGGAACTGGTGGATGCTTATGATATGGACAATGGAGAAATACCTATTCTCGGCTACCAGGATGAAGACCATCTTCAGCCTATTATCAATGTTGCTTCGGGTTATGACGAAGCGCATCCTTATGCAAACCGCGATCCCCGCTTTTATGCAACGGTTTGGTATAACGATGCCTATTATGGTGAAATTAATGGTCAGCCATACCGCATTCAGTCTTATGTAGGTGGGGCAGATGGTATTTCAAACCTCATGCAAAGAACGCACAATGGCTACTACCTGCGCAAGTTTCGCAATCCGAAACAATTAGATCCCTATACCGGTACGGCTTTATTTAAAAAATACAGGCTGGGTGAAATATACCTGAACTATGCCGAAGCGGCTAATGAAGCGTATGGCCCTACAGCCGAAGTTTACAACGCTGTTAATACAATTCGGGCACGGGTCAATATGCCGCAGTTGCCTGCAGGGTTAACCAAAGAACAGATGAGAGAGCGTATTCACAGGGAACGCAGGGTGGAGCTATCTTTTGAAGAACACAGGATATGGGATGTGAGACGCTGGAAAATTATCGGGCAAACCGACAGGCTGACTACAGGTGTTGAATGGACAAAAACCGGAGAGGGGCAGTTTACCGGTAAAAGAATTGTGGTTGGCAGAAGAAAAACAGCAACGGATAATTATCTGATCATCCCTATCCCGTTAAGTGAACTGACCCTTATGCCCCGGTGGCAGCAAAACCCGGGTTGGTAAGTGCAGCAGAGAGGTACTATTTATTGTTCATTTTTTGAAACAGAAGTATATGACTATCAAAAATTATATAATCATTACATTGCTGGTGGTTACAGCTGCAGGCATGGGTTCCTGCAACAGAGAGGATAATGATCTGCCGGTTAATAATGCACCGATACCGAGAATATTGGCGTTTATTCCTGAAAATGCGGCTCCGGGTGATTTGCTGACAATTAAAGGATTGAATTTTTCTCCCGACCCCGAAAAGAATATTATCAGGTTTAATCAAACTGTTATTCCTGCAGAATCGGTGAGCGATACGGCTATAATCGTAATCGTTCCAGACCTGGCTGTAAAGTCTGCCGGCGTAACAGTGAGGAGCAATGGTAAGATCTCCAACAAAAAAAATCTTAACCTGGTGAAGATAAAAAAGTTCCAGGACGATTTTGACCGTGCAAATGTAGAGCTGGTTGATGCATCCGTTGCGCCCAATCCAATTGGCGAAGACTGGGAAATCGTCACAGGTAAATTTGCTTTGGAGAGTAATCAACTGGCTACGCACGTTGGCGGACTGGAAAGTTACATGCTGTATCGTGCTCCGGAAGTGGATATGAAAACAGGTGATGGTAACTTTTTTAAACTTTCGGCAGAGATTACAGTTTCCGGTGGCGGCTCATTTGGCGGCATAATATTCAATGCGCAGGAAGATAATAAAAGATTTTATCTGTTAAGGACTGCAGGCGGTTTAGTGCAGTTATTAAAAACAGGCGCCAACGGACTGGGCGACTGGGCTGCTGTCATGCTAAGCGCTAATTTTGAAGGATTGGCCGATGATAAAAAATATCACGTGGAAATTATATCTTCCACGGCAGGAAAAATTTCTATTAAGATCACAGACCCCGATAGTAATGGCATTATTATGGATCGCAGCTTTACAGACAATAATCCTTATACAGGCGGCGTTCCCGGCTTCTACTATTTTGGGTTGGCTAATCCTACCAATATTTATTTTGATAATTTATTGCTTGAGCTGCAATGATTTTTTTACGAATATCAACAATGCCTGCTTTGCCTGCCGGTGTTGTTGATGTTTTAAAATAATTAATTATGAGATCTTTTGCTTCTATACTTTTCGGTTGTATCATGATAGCATCGTGCTGTAAAAAAATAAATTCAACTGCTTCCGGTACAGGCGACCCTGCAGCTACACCGGTTTCTTTATTGGGCGATCATAATTTTGAAGCAGGACTTTATTTAAAAGGCGATGTGAGCGGAGCGCCTTCAGCAGGTGAGGTGTTATATCCTTTTGGTAAAAAGAGCGACAAGCCTACCTGGCAATTGGCTGAATGGGCCAGTAAATATTTATTGCATCAAAGTGACCTTGCAGAAAAGGAGGGGATTAAGTTATATGAAAATGCGGGTAAATTGGTTTCATTTAAGCGGGAAGATAATACAACCAGGATCCGTATGGATGTGAAAGCCTCCGCTGAATACGATCACCCGCGTAAAAGCGGGGAAGGCTGGCCGCATTTGCTGATTGAGCAGGAGTTTGCCACAAAACCCTTTTTAAAATATACAGATGAGCTAACATTGAATTTTGAAGGGCGCCTGGTGGATTGTGTTTCCCGGATGCCCTCCGGCAGTTTTGATCCCGGGCTGCATACCGCTCAGTTCCAGTTATTCATTACCCTGCAAAACCTTAACCCGCAATCGCCGAGCTATGGTGAGCTGGTGTGGTTTGGCGTGCCTTTTTACGATTACCGCAGCAGGCAACAGGAAGTATACGCGGCAAAGGATATCGGAAAAGATGATGCGACAGGTATGTTCATATATAGTATTGGCACCACCGATTATATGCAGGGCAGCTTTCATGATGGCAATTGGATAAAGATCGAGAAAGACCTGAAGCCTTTGATGGTAAAAGCTTTTGATATTGCAAAAGAGCGGGGATATTTAAAAGGCGCTTATTTAGATGATATGCGTGTAAGCGGTATGAACCTCGGCTGGGAAGTGCCGGGAACTTTTGATGCGGGATTTGAATTCAAAGGTTTCGATCTGAAGTATATGCCGGTAAAAAAGTTGCAATAAGGATGAATGGGTTTTGCTTTACGGCAGTTGCAATAATGGAGCTGTGGCGGTCATGTTACAGAACACACTATGAGTAAAAGATACCTGCCTGACACTGGCAGGACAAAATTTCGTAAATTCGTAAGGTGAAAAAACGAAAAGAAATAGAGCTTGATTTTGAGGTTGATAAACTTACCAACTCCATTGAAAATACAATTTCGGGAGAGGTTTTTGATACATTGGTTTCACTGGTTACAGACGTCAGACAAATTAAAAAAGCAGAATGGACTTTCAACTGGCAGATAGAGATCAAGGATAAAGCCAAAGCTGTTTTTAGGCTAACAACAGCAAGCAATCCCACTATCATTCAGGGACTTATCTGTTTGACAGACAAGGGAGACCATATCTTTATGGACTTAATTGAAAATGCCAGATTCAATAAAGGGAAAAATAAGCTTTACAAAGGAGTTGCCGGTAATCTTGTTGCTTTCGCTTGCAAAACCTCATTTGAAAAGAACTATGACGGCATTGTGTCCTTTGTTGCTAAAACTCAACTCATTGACCATTATTCGTTGACGTTGGGAGCAAAATCATTTAGCGGTAACAGAATGTTTATAGACACCAAAGAAGCATACATTTTGACAAGAAAATATTTTAAAGATTTTAAACTATGATAGACTTCAAAAAAATGGACGAAAAAGACTTTGTTTTCGTTAGTAAACCTTTGAGCGATAAAGAAGATAAAGCGTTTAGCGAGTTTTTAAAGACCCGCAAGAAAAAAGTGCTGCGGAAAAAGCTGGTAAAAAAGAAGAAAGAACTTCAGGCTCAATAAGCATGAACTGCCAACATGGTTTGCTGCTATACTGGCGACAGATAAATGCTCAACTTTTTGTGCACTATCAGCTCCAGTCTGGCGGGATATTCACTGTTCAACTTTAGTTGTGTTTTATTTTTTATAATTCAGATGATTTATGTTTAAAATAATAGCTGTATTTGGGTTAATGGTATTGATTGGTCCAAAATTATCATGGGCTCAGAATGATCGCCCGGCATGGGAAACTTATGTGAATATGGATCATTTTTTACAGCCCTTCTGGAAGGCCGATACGATATATAGTGAAGCTGTTCAGCCCATAAAAGACGGCGATAAAAACGCGGAGGGGCGGTTACTATTCAAAGCAAAGAAGATCATTACGGTAAAAGACACCTACCTGCAAAAGGAATATAAAAAAGGAAAGGACTGGAAATATAAGAACGGAAAGATCGTGTTGACGGCAAAAAGCACGGTCC
Organism: Chitinophagaceae bacterium; assembly: GCA_023957155.1. GTDB lineage: Bacteria > Bacteroidota > Bacteroidia > Chitinophagales > Chitinophagaceae > Agriterribacter. Next base: position 74,143 of record JAMLHK010000005.1, read on the forward strand.
CCTGGTTTACCCGTAACGAATTGCTATTTGATCAGAAGAAAGAAGGCACTTCCTTACCGGCAAAGCAGGAGGGGCGTTTTGTATTATTCAGCGAGGGGGGATTGTTGCAATCCCGGCAATTGGCTGTTACGTATATTAAAGAGAAAACCAGTACCTGGGAAGGGGTTCGCCCGGCTTATGCTGCAAATCTTTTGCCGGCTGCCTCGGCTAAACTCAACAACGGCCAGCCACTGAAAATTGTGTTTTACGGTAATAGTATCGAAACGGGAGCAAACTCGAGCATCACCTTAAACCAGGCGCCCTTTTTGCCAACCTGGCCCGAAATGATTGTCTATAACCTGCGTAATCATTATGGCAATGCTGTTCCATTTAAAAATGTATCAAGGGGAGGAATGTCTGCTAAATGGGGTTTGGAAAATACTAACACCCTGGTGAATGTAGAAAATCCGGACTTAGTGATTATCGGCTTTGGCATGAATGACGGTACAGGCAAAGTGCCTCCCGGAATTTTTATTGAGCAGATCAAAGGTATTATACAAACAGTAAGGTCGGCAAATCCTCAATGCGAGTTTATCGTAATTGCAACGATGCTGGCCAACCCGGAAGCCATCCACAGCCAGATCCAGTCGGAATATCTAAAGCCGGTTACCGCATTAGCCGGCCAGGGTATCGCCATAGCGGATATGACTTCCATTCATGGAGAGCTGCTGCGCCATAAAGCATACCAGGATATGACCGGCAACAATATTAATCATCCCAATGATTATCTTGCCCGCTGGTATGCCCAGGTGATAAGCGCTTTGCTGATACCATAAAGCGGAAGCTGTACTATCAATAATCGGGATGTATTATAGTTTACTCATTCAGGAATTGCCGGTGTCAACAGGCTGGTGACCGTATCATAAAACCGGTTTTGTATAGCGCTCCATATTATTTCACGCAAAGCGTTTGTAATATCAAACGAATTTTTATCTTAGACGGAAGTTCTGCTGTATAATACCGGTATACATTGACCCGGGAAATTTTCATGCTGATGAATAAGCTGTTTTTATGTATTTGTTTGTTTGTGATAAACGCCTTTTTGTTGAGCGCTACCTGCAATAAGCAGAAAACGCCAAACCGGTTGCCGGGAGATGTGACCCGGATGGAAATTGAAATGAGTGAAACGGGCGCTCCGGTCAAAAATATTTTTTCTGATATTAATGTATGGGATCTGAAGGATTACTGGACAAACCATGCAGCAGGAAGACCTGCTGATTTTTTCAGGGAAAACTTCCCGTTTGTACGGCATATTCAGCTGATGACGGCTACCGGGGGTAATGCGGCCAGAGATCTTTTTATTGATCCGTCAGATCGCAGCCGGATGACGGACTATAATTTTAACCCCCTTATTACGGCCTGCCGGAATGTGGTACGTCAGGGGCTGAAGCCTATGATCAAAACCGGGGCGGTTCCGGAAAAATTTTGCTCCCGGCCGCACATAGGGTTCTTTGGTGTGAATGTACGTCCGCCGGATGATTATGAAGTGTATTACCGGTATATTAAGGCGTTGGCGGAAGCGCTTAAACAACACTTCGGGTTAGATGAGCTGAGATCCTGGTCATGGGGTGTTTTAACGGAATATGAAAACAAAGATTGGTTTGCAGCGGAAAATGATGATCCCGAAGCCACTAAAATCGCATATTTTAAGTTGTATGATTATACGGTTGCTGCGCTGCAGGATGTAATAGGCGCATCTGATCTGCGTGTGGGGGCACATAGTATGACCACAGTGGATGGCTTATGGAATGAGCTTGAATTTATTGATCATGCGGCAAAAGGAACGAATTACAAAACCAGGCAACAGGGAACACAGCTCAATTTTCTGTGCTCTTCCTTTTATGAAAGCACCCCGGGTAAGAAATCTTCCCGTGCGATGTCGGCTACGGAAGTGATAGAAGCGTTGAGAAACCGGGCCGTACAAAATGGATTAACGCATCTGCAATTTGGTATAGATGAGGGGCGTATTTTAACCGGGCCCGAGGATGACAAAAGAGATCTCTGGTCGAGGGTGGTAGGGTTCAGTTTCCAGGGAGCTTCTGATGCCAGATTATTCAGGCAGATGAATGATGCAGGCGCCGACTGGTTTTCATCCTGGTCGCTATTGACCGGCGGACTATGGGAAGGCATACCGCTTGTAAGCACCCATGTCGCAAATCTGGCCTATAAGATGACGGGAGAAAGACGGTTAAACAGGATAAATGTTCAGCATGACCCGGCACAGCCGGCGCAGGAGTTGAATGCAATCGCCTCGTTGAATACCTCATCGAATACGGCTCATATCCTGCTGTATAATTATAATGCCGATATGCTTTCTTCAGGAGTAAAAAATATGGTGATTACCTTAAAGAATGCCGGCGATATATGGGGAAAAAAGGTCAGGGTGAAGCAATGGATTGTAGATGATGATCATGCCAACTTCTGGCCTGCCTGGTGGGCGGATATGAAACAACGGGGACTTGACAAAACGGCTTTTAGCTGGTCCATGTATTCTACCGACCTGCCGCGTAACCTGCTGCATGCTGCAGATAAAGATTATTGGGAATCAAAAGCGTCCCATTATAAAGAACTGTCCCGGTTGAACGCTACAGAATATATTACCGGTATAAAAAATAATCACCTGCTGTTAGAAACCCCCGTAAAAGTACATGGGGTAGTGATGTATGAGATCGTGGGTATTCCATAAGGCTGCTGCGTATTTTACAGCGTAAAAAATAAAAATACCGGTAAAATGTCTTTATTCTTTACATTCGGTATTTGCAAAAGGATAGGTGAAAGCCTTTAAATACGAGAATAATGAAACGACGTGCTGCCATTAAAAATATGATGATTTTTGCGGGAGGCATATATCTTCTTCCTTCCTGCTCGGGTGATCCCGGAAAAGCATCTGTTGAATTAGCGCATATCACCATTTCTGCACAACAGGAAGCGCTGCTGGCAGCGATTGCCGAGACGCTGATCCCCGGTACAAAAGATGCTCCCGGTGCAAAGGATCTGAACCTGCACCTGTTTACCCTGAAGATGGTGGACGACTGCCACTCTGCAGATGACCAGCAAAAATTTGTTTCATCCTTACGGGTGATGGATAAAGAGGGATTGTTTACACGGTTAGACGGTGCTAAACGGGAAAAATTCATAACAGATTTGTTAGAAGATACAAATGCACCGGAGGAGCTTAGGGAGTTTATGAAGATTACTAAACAAAGAGTAATACAGGGGTTTAAAAATTCAAAATACGCAATGACTGACCTGAAGCAATACGAGCTGGTTCCCGGCAGGTATAACGGTTATTATCCCGTAGAAAACGTTTAAAACAACCTGAATTTATGCCTCAGTTAAATACAGACAGTATAAAAGATCGCACATTTGACGCTATAGTAATCGGATCGGGGATCAGTGGCGGCTGGTCGGCTAAGGAATTGACGGAAAGAGGGCTGAAGACACTTCTTTTGGAACGTGGACGGGATGTGCGGCATATTAAGGACTATCCTACAACGAATATGCTGCCTTATGAATTTGAGCACAGGGGCGAAGTACCCTTAGCTATACGGGAAAAAAATCCTATAGTAAGTAAGTGCTATGCGTTCAGGGAAGATGCCATGCATTTTTTTGTAAAGGATACTGAACATCCCTATATAGAGGATAAGCCTTTTGACTGGATAAGAGGTTACCAGGTTGGCGGAAAATCATTGATGTGGGCCCGCCAGACACAACGGTGGAGCGATCTGGATTTTGAAGGTCCGGCACGGGATGGGTTTGCCGTAGATTGGCCGATACGATATAAAGATATAGCTCCGTGGTATAGCCATGTGGAAAAATTTGCCGGTATCTCAGGCAATAAGGACGGGTTGAAAGAATTACCTGACGGTGAATTTCTTCCCCCCTATCCGTTGAATGCAGTAGAAGATCATTTTAAAAAAGTAGTAAGCGAAAAGTATCCGGGACGTTATGTCATTAGTGCCCGCGCAGCTCATCTTTCTCAACCACAGCCTGTTCACCTGGAACAGGGGCGCGGACAATGCCAGAATCGTATCCTGTGCCAGCGTGGATGTCCTTTTGGCGGCTACTTCAGCAGTAACTCCTCCACTATTCCCTGGGCGCAGAAAACGGGTAACCTTACACTCCGTCCTTTCTCTGTAGTACATTCCATTATCTATGATGAACAGAAAGGAAGAGCAACCGGCGTAAAAGTAATTGATACCAATACAAAAGAAGAAATAGAATATTTTGCCCGGGTCATTTTTGTAAATGCTTCCACGGTAAATACCAACCTCATTCTCCTTAATTCAATATCCCATCGCTTTCCTGAGGGATTGGGAAATGACAGCGGTGTATTGGGAAGGTATGTAGCCTTTCATCATTACGGGGGTGATGTAGGCGGCAGGTATGAAGGACCTTTAGACCGGTTCAGAACGGATGGACGCAACCCGGCACGCGGTTATATACCGAGGTTCAGGAATGTGTATAAACAGGAAACCAGTTTCCTGCGCGGCTATGCAGCCGGGTTAAGTGCAGGACGGGATTTCTATAGCGACACCAATGCAATCGGGGAAGCATTAAAAGATAACCTGGTCAACCGTAAGCTCGGTCCCTGGTATGTGGGTTCGCACATGATGGGGGAAACCATTCCCAAAAAAGAAAGCTATATTAAACTGGATACAGATAAAAAGGATGAATGGGGAGTGCCTTTGTTAAGAGTTTCGGTTGACTTTGATGACAATGATGCGAAAATGCTTGAGGATTATTTTGAACAATTCAGCGAGATGTTTGCAGCGGCAGGATTTAAAGATATACGAACAAGAAAGCGGCCGGGAGCGCCGGGGATAGATATCCATGAAATGGGAGGCGTTCGCATGGGACACGATCCCCGCACGTCTGTGCTTAACAAATGGCACCAGCTGCATGCCTGTAAGAATGTGTTTGTAACCGATGGCGCCTGTATGACTTCCACCTCTACGCAAAATCCATCGCTTACCTATATGGCTTTTTCGGCAAGAGCAGCCAATTTTGCAGTAGATGAGCTGAAGAAAGGAAATCTTTAATTTGAAAATACCTCCGGCTCCACAAGGTAAGTACAGGATGCGGGGGTAAAAGAAACGAGTTATCTTACATTAGTTGCATAGACTTCTACTGCAATTGCCATATCATTATCTAATATTTAAACGATTGTATTGCACATGCGCCAGTATTTCCCTGCCTGCCTCGCTGTTTTTGCTTTCCTGGTTGGTCTTCCGTCCTGCAATTGGTCTAAGGAGGTAAAGACCGGAACACGCGATGAAAAGAAATTCCAGGAGCATGTGCGCAGTACCGAATTTCAAACACCTGAGCAGGAACGTGCAGGGTTTGTGCTCCCGGAAGGTTTTGAGATCACCCTTTTTGCTTCGGAACCCGATATCAGTAAGCCGATGAATATTGCATTTGATGATGCCGGGAGAATGTGGGTTACGCAATCGTCAGAATACCCGATGGCGGCAGGTACCGGTAAAGGCGGAGACCGGATCACGATATTAGAAGATACGGACGGTGATGGTAAAGCAGATAAGTTTACTCATTTTTCAGACAGTCTCAATATTCCTATCGGCATATTACCATTAAGTGATGGTGATGCGGTTGCCTTTAGTATTCCCGATGTTTACCGGTTTACCGATACCGATAAAGACGGCAGGGCCGACAAGCAGGAGAAGCTGCTGGGTCCCTTTGGCTTTAAGGATACGCATGGCATGGTCAATAATTTTATCCGGGGGTTTGACGGGTGGATACAGGCTTCGCACGGGTTCACCAATACCTCTACCATAGCGGGAACGGATGGGAATTCTATTACCATGACATCGGGTAATACCTTTCGTTTCAGGCCGGATGGCAGCCGGGTAGAGCAGACTACTTTTGGCAGGGTGAATCCCTTTGGTTTCAGCTATGATGAATGGGGATATCTTTATTCCATAGACTGCCATAGTAAGCCGATCTACCAGTTGATACCCGGTGCAGATTATCCTCATTTTGGAAAAAAGGCGCCTGCCGGAATTGGCTTTGGACCGGAAATGACCAGCTATGAGCTGGGGTCTACGGCCCTTGCCGGGCTGGTATATTATACCGGTGAGCAGTTCCCGGAAGCCTACCGCAACAGTTTTTATTCCGGCGATGTGGTAACCTGCCAGGTTAACCGGAATACCATGACATTCAGTGGATCTACGCCTGTTGCTAAACGTGAGGAAGATTTCCTGGTGAGCAGGGATCCCTGGTTTCGCCCGGTAGATATAAAAGCCGGGCCGGACGGCGCATTGTATATCGCTGATTTCTATAATCGCATCATAGGGCATTATGAAGTGCCGTTGAATCATCCGGGGAGAGACCGGGTAAGCGGCAGGATATGGAAGGTGACATACAAAGGAAAAGAAGCACATAAAGAAGTAAAAGCAACGGATTGGACAAAAGCCGGGCTGGAAGCGCTGATAGCCGGTTTACAAAGCGCTCCCTTGTCTACCCGTTTTACCATTGCCAATCGTATAGTAGATGTGTGGAAAGAGAAAGCCGTAGTACCGGTTAAGGCATTACTGGCAGAATCCTCATCGAAGGAAGTGTATGTACAGGCTTTGTGGATATTGTATCGCTTGCATGCCTTGACCGCTGAATCATTGGAAAAAGCGCTGGAGCACCATGATCCGCTCATAAAAGTACACGCATTGAGAATACTTACGGAAATGGATACCCTAAGTGCTCCCTACCGTCTCCGGGTTATTGCTGCGCTTGGGGATCCCAGCCCTCATGTGCGCCGCATGGCAGCGGGGGTGCTCAACCGGTTCACCAATGCCGAAAATATTGTACCCTTGCTCAACCTGTATGCCGCTACCCCGGAAGATGATTCACACCTGAGATATACCGTGCTCCTGGCGGTTCGTAATAACCTGGGCGATAGCAGGGAAATAAAAAAAGTAATGGGCAAACCATGGAGTGAGGACCAGCTTGCCGTGCTTGCCAGGGTGATGCTGGATGTGCCTTCGGCGGAGGCTGCGGGATTTGTTTTGAACTATATCCGGAACCACAACGTTCCGCAGGCGCAGCTGGTCAGCAGCGTTGAATATGCCGGACGTTATCTCCCGTTGTCCCGCACCGATGATGTGGTGGTGCTGATCACAAAGCGTTTTTCCGAAAATACGGATGTGCAAATGACGCTGTATACTACCATAGTCCAGGGGATTGCACAAAAGGGAGCAAAGCCTTCGCCGCGGATGCAGCAGTGGGGTATTGCATTAGCCAGGCATTATCTCGAAAATATTTCAGAAGCGGGTGATGTATGGAAAAGCCGTCCGCTCGACAGCAGCGGTGAGCCGTTAGATCCCTGGATGGTATCGGATGCGTTCTTAACGGATATAACGCCTGCTTTTCGTATTATCTTAAGTGAGGCACACTGGTATAACCCCACGGCAGTATTATATTCCGTTCCTTTTAAGCTGCCGGGCATGCTGTATATGAATGTCTTTGATAACGATATCCATAACCGGGATGAGAAAACGGGGGTGTCAAAGAATGTTGTTCGTATACGCCTGTACGGTAGTAATGAAGTAATAGCAGCGTACAGGATGGAGCAGAAACAGCCTATGGAATACAAAGACCTTATCAAAGAAAAAGTGGCCTTTGATCTTTCAAACTGGCAGGGAAAAGAAGGATATATCGAAGTAGTGGACAGTACGAAAACGGGTTCTATCGGTATAGGTAAGCTGGAGCCTGAAGTTATATCCATACCCGGTAAAGGAACAGAAGAAACGAACCGGCTTCGCACACAGGCAGCCAAAATAGCAGATGAGTATAGGGTGTCTGCGCTGCAACCGGCCTTACAAAAGGTGCTGGCCTCCACCAGCTCAGATTACCGGCTTCGTGCGGCCGCAGCTAATGCGCTTATGCATATTGCACCGGGTAACAACCTGCCTCTGGTTAGTAAGGTATTTAATGATAAGAATAACCTGCAGGCGTTGCGTGTAAGCCTTGCGGCGACCCTGGGACAGTCTTCTTCCCGGGAAGCATATACGATCTTACAGCAGGCGCTTCCCGGAAGTGAGTTTGCCCTGCAGACCGCTGTTCTTTCAGCGCTTTCTTCTTCTGCAGAGGGGATCGGTTATTTGCTGCAGGCATTTAAAGACAATCAATTCAACCCCGTGGCATTGACGGAAGTTGCCGTAAAAGAAAAAATTGCCGCTAACAGCACTCCATCACAGCAGGAGCAGTTAAATACATTGTGGGGTGACGGTAAAGCCGATGCGGAAGAAAGACAACGATTGATAAAAGAGCGGATATCCGGCTTATCCATATCGAATGCAGCGCCCGAAGCAGGTAAAGCGGTTTTTGTTCAGCATTGCAGTATATGCCATCAGATCAAAGGAGAAGGCGGATTGATTGGCCCGCAATTAGATGGAATAGGTAATTGGGGCGTAAGGGCGCTCTCCGAAAAAATCCTCGATCCTAACCGCAATATCTCCCAGGCTTTTCGCACCTACAATATTGTGCTGAAAAATGGAAATCAGACAAGTGGTTTGTTCCGCAGAACGGAAGGTGAGGTGAATGTATATGCTGACGCTTCGGGAAAAGAATTTTCGGTAGCCAAAAATGATATCAAAGAAGCTAAGCCCTCATCATATACGTTGATGCCCGACCAGTTCAGGCATACCATTAAAGAGGAAGATTTTTATGCGTTAGTAAAATTTTTCTTGACAATAAAAAATTAGTTCATAATGGATTTGCTAAATTCACATATCATGAATAAGAAAAATTTAATGCAGGGAACAAATATATTATTCCTGGGAGGATTGTTATGGATATTACAATCTGCAGGCTGTGTTGCACAGCATAAACAAAAGACGAACCCGGTTACATTCGACAAGCAGGTGCTTACGAAGGATTTCGTCAGCGAAGGGGCGGCTGTAGGAGATGTAAACCATGACGGGAAATTAGATGTAATTGCAGGCGCTTTCTGGTTTGAAGCGCCTGACTGGAAAATGCATGAAATAGCCAAACCCGAAAAGTATGTAGTGGGTGTGGGATACAGCAATTCATTTTTGAATTTCAGTATGGATGTCAACCAGGATGGATGGATTGACCAGGTACGTATAGACTGGCCGGGGAAAACGGCAGTATGGCATGAAAACCCGAAAAATGAACCCGGTCACTGGCCGGTACATATCATTCATTCAGCAGTAGGCAATGAATCTCCCTTATTTGTTGATGTAGATGGCGACGGGCGGATGGATATTGTTTGCAATGATCCGGAAAAGAAGCAGATCATCTGGCTGAAGTCGCCTTCAAAAAAAGGAGATACTGCCTGGACCGTAACGGTTATAGATGGGAGGGATGGTATTCCGGGTACGCACCAGTATACCCATGGACAGGGTTATGCCGACATCAATGGAGATGGCAGGAAGGATGTATTGATCCATACCGGCTGGTGGGAAGGGCCTGCAGATCCGAAGCAGCCCGGCTGGAAATTCCATCCGGCAGATCTGGGTAGTGATTGTGCCCAGATGTATGTGATGGATTTAAATAATGACGGGTTAGCCGATGTTATCAGCTCTGCCGCACACGATTACGGTATCTGGTGGCATGAGCAAAAGAGAGATGCTGGCGGTGAGCTGTCTTTTGTCCATCATTTAATTGATTCCAGCTTTTCCCAGAGCCATAGCCTGGCATTAGCCGATGTTAACGGTGACGGACACCCGGACCTGGTAACCGGTAAACGGTATTTTGCTCATAATGGAGCTGATCCGGGAGCGCATGATCCTGCGGTATTATACTGGTATGAGTATAAGCCCGGGAAAACGCCGGTATGGATAAAGCATGAAGTGGACAATGATTCAGGTTCGGGGTTGAACCTGGTAGTAGAGGATATTAATGGCGATAAGCTGTCTGATATAATTGTAGCGAACAAAAAGGGAGTACATATTTTTCTGCAGAAAAAGTAATGAAGTATACTTTCTTGCATCATGACCGGAGTGTCGAAATATAGAGTATCATTTTTTTTATATGGATATTCTGATCATCTTCCTGTCGCTGGCTTTTCTCATGTTTGTTGCCTATCGAGGGTTTAGTGTTATTCTTTTTGCTCCCGTTGCCGCATTGATGGCCGTTGTACTTACCGGACCTTCATTAGTTCCTGTTTTTTTCTCAGGCATTTTTATGGAGAAGCTGGCAGGGTTTATCAAGCTGTATTTCCCGGTATTTTTACTGGGTGCCATTTTTGGTAAGCTGATTGAAATATCCGGATTTGCCCGGTCTATCGCCCATTTCATTATCCGGCTGATCGGTGAAAAAAGAGCTATGTTGACTATCGTGGTGGTGGGGGCTGTACTCACGTACGGAGGGGTATCGCTTTTCGTTGTGGCATTTGCGTTATATCCCTTTGCCGTGGAGTTGTTCCGGTTAGCTGATATTCCAAAGCGGCTGATCCCGGCAACCATAGCATTAGGCGCATTTACTTTTACGATGGATGCTTTACCGGGTTCTCCCCAGATCCAGAATATCATTCCAACTACATTTTTTAACACCACTACCTGGGCGGCGCCGTGGTTGGGGCTGATTGGTAGTGTGTTTGTATTTACATTGGGAATGACTTATCTTGAATGGAGGCGGAAAGGAGCTACCGGGAAAGGGCAGGGTTATGAAGCGGGCATATCTTCCGCATTGGCGCCCGGCATATTGCCTCCGGCCGGACCAGGGGAAGGGATATTACCGCCGGCCGCTGTGGCGGTTTTGCCTTTATTGCTGGTGGGAGTATGCAATAAATTATTTACCCTGGCGATCCTGGGTGCGTATGAAAGCCGGTTTGATTTTGCAGCTATCGGGCTACCGGATATACAGCCGCTCGATGTGTCTAAGCTGGCCGCCGTATGGGCTGTTTCAGGAGCATTAATGGTTGGCATAGCAACAGTTGTCATAAGCTCCTTTAAAACGATTAAACAGCATTTCCGGCAGGGAACACAGGATGCTATAGGCGGTGCTATGCTGGCTACTATGAACACGGCTTCCGAATACGGATATGGAAGTGTTATTGCCGCATTGCCCGGTTTTAAACAAATTAATCAGGGATTGGCGCATGCCATCAGCGATCCTTTGCTGAATGAGGCCGTTACAACTACTACACTGGCCGGGGTGACGGGATCTGCATCCGGCGGCATGAGCATTGCATTGGCTACAATGAGTGATACCTATATCGAACAGGCTGCCCGGCATGGTATACCCAACGAGGTATTGCACAGGGTAGCCTCTATGGCAAGCGGGGGAATGGATACCCTGCCTCATAATGGAGCCGTGATCACCTTGCTGGCAATTACCGGGTTGACACACCGGCAGTCCTATATTGATATTTTTGCCATGACCATTATCAAAACGATGGCGGTGTTCCTTGTTATCGGGTTGTACTATCTTACAGGCATTGTGTAATAAAATAAACAGGTATGAAAAAGAGAACTGCCTTAATTACGGGTAGTACCAGCGGAATTGGACTGGGCATTGCCAAAGCATTTGCTGCAAAGGGATACCGGTTGGTATTGAATGGATTAGAGCCGGATGGGGCAGCCATTGCCGGGGAAGTAGCCGGCAGAGCCGGGGTCGCTTACCTCTTTTCTGCTGCCAATATGCTTAACCCGGAAGCGATAAGACAAATGGTGGATGAAGCGGCAGCCCTGTTTGGCGGCATTGATATTCTTATTAATAATGCGGGCATTCAGCATGTAGCTCCCATTGAAAATTTTCCCGATGAAAAATGGTATGATATCATTGGGGTGAACCTGCATGCGGCATATCATTTAACTAAAGCGGTTTGGCCCTACATGAGGGAACAACAGTTTGGACGCATCATCAATATCGCTTCCGCACACGGGTTAGTGGCTTCAGAATTCAAAAGCGCTTATGTAGCGGCTAAACACGGCCTGGTGGGATTTACAAAAACCGCTGCCCTGGAAGGGGCATCTTTTAATATAACCTGTAATGCCATTTGCCCGGGGTATGTAAAAACCCCATTGGTAGAAAAGCAAATGGACGACCAGTCCAGGGCACATGGTATACCGGAATCGGAAGTGGCAGCTAAAATAATGTTATACAAGCAGGCGGTGAAGTCTTTTGTGCCTGTAGAAGTTATAGCAGATATGGCTCTCCTCCTGGCTGCAGAGGGCTCCGCAACCATTACCGGTACCGCTATTCCGTTAGATGGCGGCTGGTCTGCACAATAAAATAAGGAGGAACAATGAATGAGCGGGGTTAATAAATATACCGGCCGGTATGCTGAAAGGAACAATTCAGGATAAGAACAAATGATGTAAAAGTGAAAATTTGAGACATGCGTTGCTTGTAAAGCCGTTCATCCTTCCTATATTTACATACAACATTTACTTTTAATTATTTGATCCATGAGATTTGGCATTAACACCTTTTTATTTACTTCTCCTTTTACTACGGAAAGCATCGCATTATTTCCCCAATTCAAAAAATGGGGATTTGATTCTGTTGAAATCGCCCTGGAAGATGCATCACATATTGATCCGGTTACCGTAAAGAAAGCGCTGGATGATAACGGGCTGGTTTGCGGCTCGATATGTGCTGCGATGGGAGGAGGACGTGATTTTCGCGGAACGCCGGAGGAACAAAAAGGAGCAATGGATTATCTTAAAGCGATCGTTGATCTTTCTCCTGTTTTGGGGCATCCAACCCTGATCGGTCCTTTATATTCTGCTGTAGGAAGAGCTGATCTTGTTGCCCCTGAAGATTATAAGCAACAATGGGATACCGTTGTAAAGCACTTGCGCACGCTGGCAGCGCATGCCGGTAGCCTGGGCGTTAAGCTGGCTATAGAGCCGCTCAACCGGTTTGAAACGGATTTTATCAATACCTGTGAGCAGGCATTACAAATGGTGAATGATGTTAACGAATCTGCCCTGTTGGTACACCTGGATACTTTTCACATGAATATTGAAGAGAAAAATTCAGCGAATGCCATATTGAAAGCAGGAAATAAACTGGCGCATTTCCATGCCAGCGGTAGTGACAGGGGAACGCCAGGGAATGACCAGATCAACTGGACAGGTATTTTTGATGCATTGAAGCAGGTGGGGTATACCGGTGATGTGGTAATTGAATCGTTTACGCCTGCCATCGAGATCATCGCACGCGCAGCCTGCATCTGGAGAGACCTGGAGCCTTCCCGTGAAAGCATTGCAATTGAAGGAGTGAAGTTCCTGAAGAAGACAGTTGCTTTGTGATCTTTCTTCAATAATAATTCCTATATTCACTCCCTGTAAAAAGAGTGTCTGATACATATAGACAGTTGTTTCATTTTTTTAATTACCCTTCACACACACATGGAACAGAATGTATTTTCTGAACACGATACAACGCATGTTTCAGAAAAAAAAGCTAAGCTTGGGATAAAGTTTTTCTTTTTTTATCTAACGGTATATGCAGGCTTTGTAGCCATCGGAGTTCTCAATTATGAATTATTAGCCATTGAAGTTTTTAAAGGAATCAATCTCGCCGTTATCTATGGTTTCGGGCTGATTGTCCTGGCCGTACTGTTGGGCGTACTCTACAATGCTTTATGCAACCGGTATGAGGCCGGTACTAATGAAAAGGAGGGTAATGCGTTATGATATACGGAGTTTCATACATAGCCTTGGCCTTTTTTATTTTTTTTGTAGGCCTGGTACTGGGCCTTTCTTTTTACCTGGCGAGAAAAACAAAATCCGCATCTAATTATTATGCTGCGGGGGGAAAAATTCACTGGTCGGTTAATGGTATTGCTTTTGCAGGAGATTATTTATCCGCGGCTTCCTTCCTGGGTATTTGCGGGATGATCGCCGTTTCCGGGTTTGACGGTTTTCTATATGCTATCGGCTTTCTTGCAGGATGGGTGGTTGCATTATTCCTGATTGCAGAACCGTTTAAAAAATTAGGAAAATATACGTTTACCGATGCCCTGAATGCCAAGTTTAATTCCCGGGCAATCACCTTAACGGCCTCTATAAGCACATTGATTATTTCTGTTTTTTATCTCATACCCCAGATGGTGGGCGCCGGTGATTTGGTTACGCCTCTTATGGGTTTGCCGCATTGGGCAGGTGTTTTATTTGTAGGGATCATTGTTATTGTGATTGTGGCAACGGCGGGAATGGCTTCTACTACCTATGTACAGTTTTTAAAAGGCGGTTTATTAATTATCTTATCTACCATACTCACTGTTTACATATTAAAAAACGGTTTTACCCTAACGCCCAACCAGCAGGACAAGGCGTATCATTCCTTTATAACGCTTCACCCGCAGATGATGGATAATAAAGTGGCATCTGTTCCGGATTGGGATGTGCTGGCCCAGGTACCCGTAAAAGGAAAAGAATTTGTTCAGCTGAAAAAAGAGGGTATTGTCCGGTGGTTTGACCTGGTGAAAGAAGATCAGCATTATATATTAAAGGAGGCGCTTTCTATCACAACGGATAGCCGGGGCAGCGTACTATATAATGGAGAGCCGCAGTCGGGTGGCAGGTTTTACCAGGTAGGGCATCTGAATAAGATTGTAATAGATGGGAAAGAAGTAACGGAAACCGGTTCCCTCGGTCCTTTGGAATATTTATCTGTAATGGATAAAAGCATGCTTGTTCGTTTTAGCAACGCTAAATTTCAGCATGAGGGAGAAAGTGTATCACTGTATTATCAGCATACCACTTCCGGTAAAGACTTTTTGCTTCCGGGCCTGAAATATAAAATAGGCAAGGGCTCCAGCCTCTGGAGTAAGCTGGATTTTATTTCTCTTATGCTGGCTTTGTTCCTGGGTACTGCCGCACTGCCGCATATCCTTATTCGTTATTATACGGTCAGATCATCAAAAGACGCCAGGAAATCAACCATTCTTGCTATTGCGGCTATCGGAACATTTTATGTGCTTACCTTATATATGGGACTCGGCGCTGCCGTGAATGGTTCAATGGATGTAGAGTCCAGTAACATGGCGGCTCCCTTATTGGCAAGAGCGATAGGCGCCGTCTTATTTTCAGCCATTTCAGCGGTTGCATTTGCCACCATACTGGGTACAGTGGCGGGATTGATAGTGGCCGCCTCCGGCGCTATTGCCCATGATTTTATGGATGTGTACCTGAAGAAAAACCTGAGCGATGCAGAAAAAGTGAAAGCAGGAAAATTAGCTGCCTTTGCAGTAGGATTGCTATCTATATTTCTGGGTATGGCTTTCAAAGGAATAAACGTATCTTTTTTAGTAGGATGGGCATTTGCCATTGCCGCATCTGCCAATCTCCCGGCCATTCTCTTCCTCCTCTTTTGGAAAAAGACTTCTGCAAAAGCCATCGCGTATTCCATTGTAGTAGGTATTGTGTCTTCGCTGGCGATCATCCTTACCTCTCCTACCATGTGGGATCGTTACGGGCTGGATCCGGCAGGCGCTATCCACCAGTTAGAAAACCCCGCCCTTATTTCTTTTCCTCTGGCAGTGCTTACCATTTATATATGCTCCCGGCTATACCCCCGAAAGGAGTTGGTTTAAACGCTGCGCGGAGATGAGCGTTGCCATCCGGGGCCCATCTTTTTATGGGGTTGGAATATTAGCCGTATTGTCTGGAAAATGTATTGCGGGTCTTTATATCCGATGGGATGCCGTATCATATAGCCGTGATCTGCTGCCTGTCCGAAAGATGACCAGGTTATGAGGGTTACCGGGATTTATGATAGAAAATTATCAAAATGATCATATCATGAAAGTAAAAAATATCATCCTGCTTATTGGGTTTCTATGGATTTACAATGATGGATCAGGTCAGGCTGCTGCCCGGAAGATAGACCTGGGTGGTGGGGTATCTATAGAAATGGTTCAGATCCCTGCAGGTAAATTTATGATGGGAAGCACAAAGGAGGAGAAGATCTGGGCAACGGGATGGGAAGGAGGTGCAGAGCCGGGCCCGGGGCTTCCGGGAACCGGGGAACGGGAAATGTATGAAGGGGAGCACCCGCGTCCTGTGCATATTAAGGATGCGTTCTGGATGGGACGAACGGAGGTTACGGTAGCTCAGTTCAGGCGTTTTATTGAGGAAACGGGCTACGTTACGGATGCAGAAAAACCGGGTGGTGAAACGCAGGTGTTTGATATCAACTGGGAGATAAAAGGTACCTGGCCTCCCTATCCGTGGGTTTCCATGAAGGGAAAGAGCTGGCGTGATCCGAATTTTGGTTTTCCGTTGCGGGATGTTTACCCGGTGGTTTGTGTGAGTTACAATGACAATAAAGCATTTTGTGAATGGCTGACCAAAAAGGAAAGAGCAGCCGGTCGGTTACCCGAAGGATTAGTATATCGCTTACCCACCGAAGCAGAGTGGGAATATGCCTGCCGGGGAGGAAAGGAAGGCAGTACCTATTTCTGGTGGGGAAACGATCTGAGTGAGGGGGAAGGGAGGCTGAATATTTCAGGTATGGATTTTTTGCCGGGCAGGAATAAGGCATGGCCCTATAATAAAGTACCCTGGAGCGATGGCTTTGCTTTTGTTTCACCGGTGGATTTTTATGGAGAGAAAGGGCGTAACGGTTTCGGACTGGCGGATATGTTGGGAAATGTATGGGAATTTGTGCTGGATGATTTTGACCCCAAAGGCGGCCATGAAAAAGTATATTTGGGTAAAGAGGGTAAGGTGGTTCATAATGTTTGCAAAGGGGGTAACTACTATGATGTTCCCGGAAATGCGCGCTGTGCTGTGCGCCTCGGTATAAAGAGCACCAGCTATTCTGATTCGCGGGATGGATTCAGGATTTGTCTCGGTGTACCTGTAGGGAATGGGCAATAGTGGATCGTGAATAAGGGAAACGTTAAACGGGAAAATGGAGATATCTTACATTCACTATGGACTGTTCACATTGCCTTTCATCATTCACCAGGTTGAGCTGCTATCCCTGTTGTAGATGTCTCTTCAGCCGGTGATCATATTAATCCTTAAACAAGTACTATAGAATTAAATTGTATATCTCAACACTTATTGTAATGGTTAAATTTCATATTTCTGTTTTGTTGTGGTCAATGCTTGTTCTTCCGGCTTTTGGAGAAGTAAATCTGCAACAACCGCCTGTTTTTAAAGCGGGATTTGCGGAGCGCGACATCACGCCGGATATTGGTATGGAGCAGCCCGGCAATTATGGCAAAAGTTATCACCGCAGTTTTCACGATCAGTGTAAAGTCCGGGCTGTGGTTTTTGATGACGGGAAAAAACGGGTAGCCCTTGTGGGACTCGATTTACTCTTTGTAACAAGAAGTATAGTTCAGGAAACAAGAGCCGAAATTCAAAAACGTTGCGGAATAAGTGCCGATGCGATAATGATCGGGGCTTCTCATTCCCATTCATCAGGCCCGATAGGTATGGGAGAGCCGGGCGATTATGATAAAGCTTCCCCGTTAGTAAAGGATTTGGTGAATAAAGAATCCATTGTTTCAGATCCGGGGTTCATACAATACCTGAAGAAGCAGATTGTTGAAGCGGTTGTATTTGCTGATGCCGGTCGCGTTGATGCAAAGCTGGCCGTTGGTACGGGGCATGAAGATAAAGTATCCTTTAACCGGCGTCAGCGTATGAAAAACGGGTTAACGTATTCTCATGCCGGGGTAGGGAATCCTGATATTATTGATTATGCCGGTCCTGTTGATCCGGATGTGGGCACCATAGGTGTATGGGATCTAAAGAATAATTTACTTGGCGTAGTGGTTAATTTTGCCAATCATAATACCACTAACCCCGGCGGTATATCGGCCAATTGGGTTGGTGCTATGGAGGCAACGCTTCGCCGGGCAACAGGCAATGCTGCTTTACCCGTGGTGTTTATGCAGGGTGCCTGCGGCGATATCACCCAGGTAGATAACCTGGCGAAATATGCAAATCCTTCATCGGAAGAGTGGTGGGAAATGGTGGGAGGCCGCATTGGTGCGGAAGTATATAAAACCTTGCTGCTGATAAGGCGTGGAGCCGGGCAGGATATCCCGTTGGATACGCGTCAGAAAGTCTGGACTATAAAGCGCAGGGTACCCTCTCCCGCAAAAGTGAAGCGGGCGCTTGAGCTGGTAAAGCAGGGACCGGAAAAAGCAGGTAGCGTGGAATGGACGTTCGCGAAGGAGACCTTAATGTTGGATGCGATGTTAAAAGTTCGTTCTGCGGCGGAAGTGGAAGTACAGGCAGTGCAGGTAGGACCGGCAGTATTTGTTTCTAACCCTGCGGAGTATTTTGTACAGTATGCGCTTGATATTAAGAAGGCAAGTAAATTTCCTTTCACCTTTGTAGTAGAGCTGGCCAACGGGTGCGTAGGTTATGTACCCACGGAGGAAGCGATGGGACCTAACGGGGGCGGATATGAAACCCGGTTAACCTCTTACAGTAATCTGGAAGTATCTGCCGGCCGCCAGTTTGCAAATACCGGGATTCAGCTGGCCAATGAAATGAGTCCCGGCATCGTTCCTGCGCCACCACCACCTCCGCCGTTTAAAGGGCCCTGGACGTATGGAAACCTTCCGCCTGAACTGGATTAGTTTGCCTGTTATTAAAATGAAGTCATCATATCCGAAAAAATTATGAACACAAATAAGTTGGTTTATCACCGGCGACAGTTTATTGCAACTGTGGCAACGGCAACCGGGGGATTGTTATTTCCTGCTGATCATCTCCTGGCAAACCCTAAGGAGCCTTTGCCGTCTACTAAGCACTTTTGGTATAAAAGAGCATTAAATGAGCCTTATATTGATTCGCAATCCGGGCACCGGGCATTTGGTTTTACAGACGGGAAAATATTAATGTCGGAAGACAACAGCCATTCCTGGCCTTATGTGTCGGATTTCTGGGATGCAAAAAATATTACGTTTAGTCATCTTTTTAAAAACGGGAATGTGCTTTTTGCCACCCGTAACAGGTTATATTTAAGCACGGACCGCCTTAAAACACTCCGGGAGATCATCGTTAAAAATCCGGACGGCTCGGATTATCTTCCCCATATTCCCAAAAATCCTGAGTATCCGGGCTGGTATTTCATGCCGCTCTGCGGAGTAAATTCATGGACGATTGATGGTATGGAGATGCTGGTTTGGGGTAACTATTCAAATGTAGCGGGAGGAGCAGTACCCGTTAATATATATTATTCCACGGATAATGGACGGACCGTAAAGATCGCGTATACCTTCGGTCAGAATCCGTACTACCGGGATAATGGAAGCGGGGGAGGATCAACGGGAGCCTTGCTTGGAAACCCGGATAACCCTCTTTTTTGCCGTCACATCCATTGTGTGGCATACAATCCTGTTGAGAAAGCATTTTATGCCTGTACCGGTGATGGAGATCGTCCCGGAAGTCATGAATGTAAGTGGCTGAGGGGAACCTATGATCTTTCACGGGATGAGTGGAGCTGGAAAGTGATCATTGAAGCCAGTCTTAACACCCGGTATAAGAGTGGCGGAATTAATTTTGTTAATGGCAAATTATACTTCGTGAGTGATGCCAACGGGCCGGAACCGTATGACAGGGGTATATTTTGTTGTGATCCGGCAGATATCGCCAATAAGGAAAAACATACGTTGCTGTTTCAGCCGCGCTATGAATCGGCCAATATGATCATCCAGGACGGGGTTATTCTTGCTGCACATTATGCAACCGCATCGCCGTGGAAATGCGGAATTATATATTCCCCGGATATGGGAAAGACATGGAGTGAGTATGATCTGACGGAGCTGGGTCCCCGGTCTCCGGTAAGACTCCAGTATAAGAATTCGGAAGGATGGTTCCGTCTTGATCTTCGTTCGGGATGGATAGATCGTGCAGAGGTGCTGTTCATAAAGCCGAAATAGTCCGCTGTAAATAACCTCGTGTAAAATCATATTGACTCGACTTAATAAACCCGTATACATTGATCAGAATGCAGTTAAATTTAGTCAGGCCCCTGTTCCCGGTATTACCGGTTGTATTCGTATTCCTGTTATCATCATGCAATGAAAGAGCCGGCCAGCCCCCGTTCTCTCCCCGTGAAGCGCTTTCTACTTTTCGTCTCCCGAATGAATATAGAATTGAACTGGCGGCCTCCGAACCGCTCATAAGCGATCCGGTGGAGATTGCGTTTGATGAAGATGGTAAGATGTACGTGGTACAGATGGATGATTATCCATCCGACCGTATGGATGACTATGGCGCTGATAATGCACCCCGGAGTAAGATCATGTTGCTTGAAGATAAGGATGGAGACGGCTTTTTTGAGTCGGGAACGGTGTTTGCAGAAGGATTACATTACGCAAACGGGGTAATGCCCTGGAAAGGGGGAGTGCTGATAGCCTCTGCACCTGATATTTTATTTTTAAAAGATACCGATGGTGATGGAAAAGCAGATGAAAAAAAAGTACTGCTTACCGGCTTTGCGGTAACGAATCCGCAGTTAAGAATGAGCAGCCTGCGGTATGGATTAGATAACTGGGTTTATGCCGCATATTCCCATGCAGGCGGCGGCAAATGGCGCGAAGAATTTAAAGGAAAAGGCAGCCCGCTGTATTTTCCTGATAAGCCCGATCAGCAACTGCCTCCATTGCTTCCCGGAACAAATATCCGGTTTATGCCGGGTGAATATAAAGCAGAGGCGTCCGGCGGTATGTCTCAGTTTGGTTTGTCTTTTGACAGGTCGGGAAACCAGTTTACCGTATGGAATAATGTGCATATCCGGCATGTGGTAATTAATGAAAAGTATGTATCCAATAATCCTTTTCTGAGCGTTGGAGCTACTATGGCCGATATCTCAGATCATGGAAATGCAGCGCCGGTATATGCGATCACCCGGGATATGCTCAATCTTCATGAATCTGAGATGGGGCATTTTACTTCTGCGTGCGGGATAACGGAGTATACCGGCGGCCTTTTTAAAGGGAAGTATGCGAATGCTTCTTTTGTGTGTGAGCCGGTTTCTAATATCGTACATGCCGACATTCTCGTTCCCAATGGTCCTACGTTCACGGCCGAAAGGGCGGAAAAGGAAAAGGAGTTCCTGGCCTCGACCGATAGTTGGTTTCGCCCGGTGAATTTAACCACCGGCCCGGACGGGGCTTTATATGTGGTAGATTTTTACAGAAAATTAGTGGAGCATCCCGACTGGCTGGCGATGGCCGACTCAAGTGGTTTTTATACACACGCCGGTAAAATAAAAGAATCCGATTTCCTGGAAGGCAATGACCGGGGAAGGATTTACAGGGTTGTTCCGAAAGATTTTAAGACGGATAAAAAGAGCGCAGCAAAGTTGAGCAATGCCGATATACAGACATTGGTAAATAATCTGAATGATCCCGGTCTTTGGTGGAGGACGAATGCACAGCGATTGCTGGTAGACCGCAAAGATGAAAGTGCCGTTCCCTTAGTCAGGGAACTGTTATCCCGAAACATTTCGGCTGAAGGAAAGATACATGCGTTATGGACATTAGAGGGGTTGGGCGCGTTGCCCGATAGCATATTGGAAAATGCTTTTCAGGATGCCGGCCCCATAGTGAGGAAGCAGGCGATCTTATTAGCAGAAAAAAGAATAGAGAATAGCAGTATGCTTGAAAAAGTGATCCGGGCTTCATCAGATCCGGATCCTTATGTTCAGTTTCAGGCAGTGCTGACCTTAAGTAATGTTACGGGATCGTACCCGGAGATTTTTCCCGCGCTGTACCAGGTCATCTCTGCCCATATCGGGGATCCCTGGTTCCAGATTGCCGTTTTATTGGGCGCGGGTGAGCATGCGATTCAGTGGTTTGAAGCCTGTAAAGATTTTGATGCAAAAGATAGTTCGGCAGAAACGGGAAAGAAAGAATTTTTAAAAAGGATTACCTCGATAACCGGGGCCAGGTATAAACAAAATGAATTATCCTCCTTGGTGAAAATAATATCTGCGGTAAAGGATACGGGAGTGGTAATTGCCGGACTGCAGGGTATAGAGCGCGGCATGAAACGTAATATCAATCCTGTTCAACTCACTCCGGAAGGGCAGCAAGGACTGATGGCGTTGATCTCAGACCGGCCGCGCAATGTAAGAGCCGCTGCTATGGGAATGGCCGCCCGGTTACAGTTGACGGCTTCCGGGGGGCTGACCCGTATTATCAGCCAATCAAAGCATATAGTGTCAGACACTACCCTGGACCCCGGAGACCGGGTGCTGGCTGTTCAGGCTTTGGGACTGGATCCCGGCGGGCTGCCTTTTACTGTATTGGAAGCCCTACTTCAAGGCAGCCAGCCTTTGGATATTCAACTGGCTGTGGTAAATGTTCTTTTAAGCAGCCGGCAGAATACTGCTACGGAAATACTGTTGAATAAATGGAGCTTGTTTAATCCCCGGATACATACCATCGTGGAAACGGGATTTCTGGCAAGAAAGGACCGATCGGAATCCTTAATGAACGCTATCGGATCCGGAAAGATAAAACCTGCGTGGATAAGCAGAAATACGCAAAACCGGCTATTAACCTTTTCAGACAGCACGATAAGGGAAACGGCAAAAAAAGTATTTAAGGACGTTGGCAGCAGAAGCCGGGAGCAGGTTATCCATGACTATAATGTATCTACTACAGGTAATGGTGATCCGGCTAATGGCAAAGCGGTATTCAGCCGGGCTTGCGGCGTTTGCCATTCCTTAGAGGGGGTAGGTGTGAATTTTGGCCCGGATTTACATAGCGTTAGTCATCAGACAAAGATCAATCTCCTGACCATGATCTTAGATCCCAATCATGATATTGCTCCGGGTTACGAGGGATATACGATTGAAACATCAGACGGCGGGACTTTTGTGGGTATTATTGAAAGTGAAAACAGTTCCGGTATCGTCCTGAAGAGCCAGGGCGGAGTAGTACATACCATTTTGAAGAGTGATATCAGGTCTATGTCACCCCTGCCCGTTTCTTTGATGCCCGAAGAGCTGGAGTCCTCTGTTAATAAAGAAGAGATGGCGGATCTGCTGGAGTATATCAAAACATTGAAGTAAAGAAGAGGGGTACATGGTCGTTCCCTACCGATGAGAAAGGTAATGAGGGTATTTTAGTTTTCTCTTACGGATTTTCTATTGTAATTATTAAAAAAGTTATTTCTTATCTTTATAAGGGCTACAGGTGTATTTTGTATCGTAGATGCATAACATATCTCTGCATTGTTTTATGAAACCGACTTTCCGCAATGAGCAACAGGTGGTGAGAGAGATGATAAATAATGACATCTCTGCGTTTGATGCTGTGTATTGGAAATACCATAAGGCGGTTTACCTGAATATTATTAAACTGGTAAAAGATCCTGAGGTTTCAAAAGATATCTTACAGGAAGTATTCGTTGCGCTCTGGATAAAAAGACAAACCCTGAATCCTGAGATGGGTATTGGAGGATGGCTTTTTACTACAAGCTATCATAAATCTGTTGACTACCTGAAAATTACACAGACTGCCTCCCGGTTTACCCGTGAACAGCATATAATCGAAGTATGGGTTGACCCCGGTAAAGAAGAAGAAAAGGAAAGCCGGTTACAATTGATTCAGCAGGCGGTAAGTAATTTGTCTCCCCAAAAAAGAAAAGTATTTGAGTTGTGCAAGTATAAAGGGAAGACGTATGAAGAAACGGCAAGAGAACTGAATATCTCAAAATATACCGTCAAAGAATATCTTTCCGAATCCCTCTCTTATATCAAAGAATACATTCATGGGCAATCTACGCAGTCATTGATTGACTGTTTACTTATTTTATTTGCCCTATACCCCCCCGTTATCTGAATATTCCGGTATTTAGTTATAGGAGATGTACGGGGGATGAATCCTCTCATTGGTACACTGCTCAAATAATAATACTAAAAATCGGGAAAAAAGAAATGCAGGATATAAGAAGTAGTCTGATGCAGTTACTGGCCAAAGAAGACTGGACTACAGAGGATAGAAACCGGGTGTTAAGCTATCTGGAAAATACGGATGAAGAGGAATTGAAATCCATACTTCAGCAACAATTTGAGGAAAGCCTGGCTCATGATGCAGGAGAAAGCGCTGTACCTGATCAGCCGGAGAGGTTGTTAAGATCTATTCATAGGAGGGTCGGCATTACGCCGCAGCAGCGAAGCGCTGTGATCGTTAAGTTATTGAAGCGGGGATTAGCCGCGGCTTCGGTCGTACTTGTGGTTTTGGCGTTAAGTTATTTTATGTTCAGGGTATATGACCATCGGCAGCTTGCCGGCTTCCCCAAGAATGAGGAAGTGAAATTCCGTGATGATGTAAATCCCGGAACAGATAAGGCAACATTGATGCTTGATGACGGAGCTATTATATCGCTTGACGAGGCTGAAAATGGAACGCTTGCGCACGAAAGCGGCGCGGTGGTGATCAAGTCGGGAGGGAAGCTGAACTATCATACTAAAGATGATGCACCCGGCAAGATAGCGTACAATACCATTACCACGCCGCGGGGCGGACAATATATGGTTGAGTTGTCGGATGGTACGGGGGTTTGGCTGAATGCAGCTTCCTCTATAAAATTCCCCGCATCTTTTTCAGGAAAAGAAAGAGAGGTGGAAGTAACCGGTGAAGTATATTTTGAAGTAGCAAAGAACAAGGCAATGCCTTTTATTGTAAAAACGGGGGATGTGCGGGTACGGGTATTGGGTACTCATTTTAATATTATGGCATATCAGGATGAGCCGGTGTTTAAAACAACTTTATTGGAGGGAGCAGTGGAGGTATATAAAGGAGATAATGCGATAAAGTTAGCTCCGGGGGAGCAATGGCAGCTTTCACCAAACGGAACGGCCCGGGTAATAAGCGGGGTGGATGTAACAGAAGTAGTGGCATGGAAGAACGGGTTTTTTGATTTTGAGGGATTAGATTTCGAAACGATTGCCAGGCAGTTATCCCGGTGGTATAATGTGGAAGTCGTATCCAACCGGAAAATTGACGACCTCTTTTATGCGAAAATACCAAGAGATACTAAGTTGTCTGTAGTATTAAAAGCATTGGAATATACCGATAAAGTACATTTTCAGATAGAAGGGGCAAAAATTATTGTATTGCCGTAAAAAATAAACCGGGATTACCTTAAAAAAATACCGGAAGCGCTTGCAACACTTCCGGCAGGTATTGGGGTTAATCCAACGCAAAACGACTCAATTGTTTTTTATTGTTTAACCAAAACCAAAGTACAAATTTATGCGTTTAATTGATCATTGCCAATTCATACCATTGGCGCAAAAGGGTTTATATAAAACGCTTTTGATTATGAACCTGACAACTGTTTTTCTGTTTGTGCTGAGTGTAAGCGTCAGCGCAAAAGTATCCTCTCAAACGGTAAGCCTGTCTGAAACCAATGTACCTCTTGAGAAGGTATTTAAGGAAATCAACAGGCAAACCGGTTATACGTTTGTTTATACCCGGAGTCTTTTAAAGAAAAGCAGGAATATCAGCATTAACGTACAGGACATTCCTGTGGAAAGGTCGCTGGATATTTGCTTTAAAGATCAGCCCCTGACCTATACCATTCTAAACATGATGGTAGTTATCAAAGAAAGAGAAAGAGCATATACCGCTTACAACACGGAAGAAGCTGCGCAACCTGTTACGGCTGTAAACATTACCGGGAAAGTAACCGATGAAAAAGGGCTACCCCTGGAAGGCGCATCCATTTTGGTAAAAGGCACCAGTAATGGGGTAAAATCAGATGCCGGAGGTGTTTTTTCCATAGAAGCAGATCCCAATTCAATTTTAGTTATTTCGTACATCGGGTTTGAACCCACTGAGGTTCGGGTGAATAACCGCACCGTGCTGTCTGTGCAACTGAAGCCTTCTTTTGCAACAGGAGAAGAGGTGGTAATTGGTTATAGCGTTCAAAAGAAAGTAAACCTCACCGGCGCGGTATCCAGCATCAACTTTGAGTCTAAGGAAACCGAGTCACGCCCTTTAGTAAATGTATCTTCTGCCCTTCAGGGCCTGGCGGCGGGAGCGCTGGTAGTACAGTCTACAGGTAATCCTCAAAATAATAACGCCGATATCACGATCAGGGGGGTGGGAACCTTAAACTCAGGCTCCGAGCCGCTGGTAATTATTGACGGGCAGCCTGGCGATATGAACACCATAAACCCCATAGATGTGGCTTCTGTTTCTATATTAAAAGATGCGGCTTCCTCAGCTATATACGGGTCCCGCGCCGCTAACGGCGTTATTCTGATAACGACCAAAAGCGGTAGTAACTCTAACGGAAAGATCACGTTCAACTACAACGGGTATGCAGGCACCACAACGCCAACCAAGGTTTTCGATATTATTTCCTATACTCCTGATTATATGGAATTAGTTAACCGGATTCAAAGAAACTCCGGTGTTGCAGAAGCCTTTACGCCTGAACGTATTGCAGAATGGGCGCAGAAGTCAAAAACAGATCCCATTCTTTATCCCAATACCGACTGGTATAGTGTAATCATGAAACCGAATCTCCTCACCAGCCATACCATTTCCGCCCGCGGAGGTAATGAAAAGCTTAATATATACAGTGCAGTCGGTTATCAGGACAACAACGGTGTGGTGCTGAAAACGGGGGTAAAAAGATTTAATTTCAGAAATAATTTAAGCTATAGGATTAACAACTGGCTCAAGCTTGGTAATATTATTACCGGCAATTTCCAGCAAAACCCGCCCGATATTACCAATAGCTTATTTATTGTTTATCCTAATCCCAGTATTACGCCAATATATAACGGAATATACGGAACTGCAATGTCCGGAGGGCTTGATACCCAGGCGGGCAATCTTTTAGAAGAGATTGACTCCCAGAAAGGAGAGACCAAAAGGCAAAATTATACCGGTAAGATATATGCCATTCTTACACCCGTTACCGGCTTGAATATTACCGGTAGCTATTTTTTGGATAAGAGCGTTTCCGATGGCTGGGGAAGCGCTGTCAGCCTGCCTCGTAAAAATTTTCAAACTGATGTTTTTTTAAGTACGGGATCGGCGTATGGCTCTGCTATTTACAGGAACTTTGGCAGGACGGACAGGAAAGTGGTAGATATTTACGCGGATTATCAAAGATCGCTCGGGTCACACGCTGTAAAGCTGCTTGCGGGCTTTAACCAGGAACAATGGGATAATACCTATTTCTCCGCCTCAAAATTAGGACTTATCAGCAATGACCTGAATACGCTGGATGCTGCGGCATTCCAGCCTCAGACTTCAGGTAGTGGTCAGTCATACAGAACGCGATCCTATTTCGGAAGGCTGAATTACAGCTTCAACGACCGGTACCTGTTTGAAGCGAATATCCGTACAGACGGTTCATCCCGGTTCAGCCCGGAAAACCGGTGGGGAACTTTCCCTTCATTTTCTGCCGGTTGGATAGCATCGAAAGAGGAGTTTTGGGATGCGTTGGGCAAAACGGTAGATTTCTTTAAGATCCGGGCATCATGGGGACGACTGGGTAATAACGGGATCGGGAATTATGCCTGGCAGGATGTGTATGGACCTTCTAACTACAGCTTTAATGGGGCACAGGTTCAGGGACTGGCACCCGGCTATCTCGTCAATTCAGATATTACCTGGGAAACAACGGATGTAACGAACATTGGTGTAGATATTGACCTGCTGAATAAATTTTCCGTAACGGTTGATTACTACGATAAATTTACCCACGGTATCCTTGCCGATATGCCGATACCCGGCGTTAATGGCCCGCTGGATCCCCCTTTGGTTAACGCTGCAGAAGTGCGGAACAAGGGTATTGAGGTGGATGCCAAGTTTCATGAAAGGATCGGGAAATTAAGTATTGCAGCCGGCATATTAGCTGCATATAATAACAATAAGATCGTAAAATACAAAGGGCCGGATGTGATAGAAAATCAGGGTAGCGGAGCATCAGCCTGGGCAGAAGGAAAGCCGATCGGCATATTCTGGGTAAGAGAGGTAGATCATATCGTGCAGGACCAAAAGGAAATTGATCAGCTTGTTAATGCGGGTTATACATGGGAAGGCCCGGTACCCGGCCCCGGCGATTTTCTTTACAAGGATGCCAATAATGATAAAATATTTCAAACGGATGAAACCGATATGGTTTTAAAGGGCAATCCGATTCCCGTATATAATTATGCGGTTAATTTAAACCTGGCTTATGGAGGTTTTGATTTTTATGTGATGGCCTATGGTGTTGCCAAATGGACCAAGCAGTTGGGAGGATACAGCGAGGGGCTGAATGCCATGGTAGGAGGATATGGTTATGCCAAGAGGTGGCTGAATTCCTGGACTCCGGAAAACAAAAGCACTACCATCCCCAAGATTTATTTGAATGATGGCAGGAACAGCGGGGATAATGATTACTTTCTGAGCCCGGGGGATTACTTCAGGATAAAAAGTATTCAGTTAGGATATACGCTTCCCCAGCATCTTGTTCGCAGAGCTAAAGTAGACCGGGTAAGGTTTTTCGTGAACTTTGAAAGTTATTTTCAATGGACAAGATACCGGGGTATGGATCCGGAAACCAATAACCTGGCAGCGGCAAATTCAGCTGACGGAGGAGGCGCGTCTTCTTCTCCCAATTACACCAATACTTACCCGTTGTTTAAAACAGCTTCATTTGGCGTGAACGTTTCCTTTTAATCTTGATTAAATTATTATAGTATGAAAAAAATGATTTTAATTGGATTGATCCTCTCCTGTATAACGTCTTGTAATAAAGATTTTTTTGATACAAGACCACAGGCGGCAATTTCCAGCTCTATTCTCTGGAGCTCCGATTCTTATGCAGTAATGGCGGTAAATGGTATTTACGGTACCTTTTTAGGAGAGCGTTATTTTGGTGATTATACCTGGAGATATGGAATGTGGGGACCGGACGGGTTGGATTACGGAGGTAGTACGATGGAGCAGGGAAGGATGGATGCCGGCACCCGGGACATGTGGCGGAAATGGGCTTATATGTATGGACTGATCAGGCTTTGTAATGATGCGATTGTCAACATTGAAGATAACCCTAATCTTACGCCCGCAACGGCCCAGCGGTTGGTTGGTGAGGCCAAGTTCATACGCGGATTCTGTTATTTCAACTTATGGGCTTCCTTTGGAAGCATTATCATCGTAGATAAGCCCATCCCCATTGAAGAGACCTATACATTAAAGCAAAACAGCCAGGAAGAGATAAAGCAGTTTTTGGTTAAAGATTTTACGGATGCTATAGCGGCATTACCGGTAGATTATAATGCTTCACTGTCTAACAGGGGAAGGGCAACAAAGGGAGCCGCCCAGGCTATGCTGGGAAAAA
The DNA here is from genome assembly GCA_023957155.1 of Chitinophagaceae bacterium. Classification (GTDB taxonomy): domain Bacteria; phylum Bacteroidota; class Bacteroidia; order Chitinophagales; family Chitinophagaceae; genus Agriterribacter. Next base: position 103,449 of record JAMLHK010000005.1, read on the forward strand.
CCTACCTGTATGCCCAGGAATGGGGAAAGGCTGCGGAGGAATTGGGAAAGCTGATGCAGGCCCCGTATACTTATGGACTGCCTGCTGATTATGCCAGTGTTTTTGATCCGGATAATGAATACAACGAAGAAATTATATGGGATATGGAGTGTATTGATTATCCCGGGTTGGGAAGTGAACAGGATTTCCGGTATGGGGGGAGGTCGCTGCCGGTATCCGGCTGGTCACAAACGGTTGCCAGCTGGGCGGTTGTAAATTCTTATACCAACCAGGACGGTTCGGCAATTGATATTTCAGACATCCCTAAAAGGGAAAATTATGCCAGCGAATATGATTACGGCTTAGTGCTGATTCCCTGGTACCAGCAGAAGTATAAAAATGCAGATACCCGCCTGCATGATAATATTATTATGCCGGGGGATACCATATTAGGCAATGGTAACCTGCAGTATATGATGAAGTGGCCGTTCGGGGATCATGCAAATGACAATCCCTATCCGGCTTACCAGCTGGATAATTCCGACAAAGCCTCTTTCGGGTGGAGAAAGTTTGTTATGGACAATAAGCATGCTCACGTAAACAGGGAAGATTCACCGCTGAATATCATATTCATACGGTTTGCCGATGTGCTCCTGCAATGGGCAGAGGCTAAAAATGAAGCAGATGGCCCGTCTGCGGAGATCTTTAATGTAATCAACAAGGTCAGGGACAGGGGGCATGTTCCCCATCTTTCGGGATTAAGCAAAGATAATTTGCGGCAGGAGATCCGCTTAGAGAGAATGCGGGAACTACCGGGTGAAGGCCAGCTGTTCTTTGATGTACGGAGATGGAAAACCGCAGCTACCACCGACCCGATATTTGGACTGAACAAGGTGGAATATGATTTCACCATGCGTCCTTATTTCACCAGTGTATTCCCTGAAAAATATTATCTGTTCCCTATTCCGCAGGATGAAATGATCCTGAATAAGAACCTTGTACAAAATCCGGGATATAGCGGCAATTAAAACCGGCGCATAAAGATAAATTAGCGATATTGTAATTCAGATGAGGTCCTTCCGGGCCTCGTCTGCATATTACGACCAGGTGGTTATTTTTTAGAAATAACGATCTGATACGAAACGAATTTTTATCTTAGATTAAAGTTCTGCCGTATAATGCCGGCGTGATCAGCGGCCTGTATTCAGGCTGATAAGATTACCGGCATTAGATATATGCACGTTGAAAATAGTATGATGAAAAAGGAATCTGATAATCTGACTCGCCGTGAATTGCTTAAAGAGGCTGCGCAAATGGGCCTGCTTGGTACAATGACCACTTCTTTGAAGGAAGCGGCTCCTTTAAATTTACCGAAGAAGGGGCTGATTGTAAACGAGAATCGGCATGAGGGGACAACGGACTGGCAATTGACTTATGTAAGATCGGAAAATTACCGCTCGGAAAGTATTGAAGGCTACTGCTCACATACAAGTGTAAGCGCCGGTGAAGTTTTAGATGTTTTTGTGAGTACGGCCTCACCTTCAAAAGTAACCATCCGGATCTATCGCATGGGATATTATGGAGGTAAAGGCGGGCGCCATATCACTTCATTAGGACCTTTTGATGTACAACCTCAGCCTACTCCGCCGGTTGGAGAACACCGGCTCAGGGAATGTCGCTGGAAGAGTACGGTTAAAATAAAGATCCCGAAGGAGTGGGTTAGCGGAGTATATCTCGGTAAGCTGTCCTGTGATACCCACCGTTATGAAAGCTATATCATTTTTGTGGTAAAAGATCAACGGCAGGCTGATATCCTTGTACAGACAAGTGATAACACCTGGCAGGCATACAACAAATGGCCGGATAATTATTCTTTGTATGAGAGCGATCCTCCCCAGCGTTCCTGGAATGCCACTACATGGATAAGTTGCGACCGGCCTTATGGATGGTACCCGCAGGTGGTTGAGCAGGCGCTGTCCCAGGGTTCAGGTGAGTTTTTGTTGTGGGAATATCCTTTCTGCTTCTGGCTTGAAAAGCACGGGTATGATGTTACCTATTGCGCAAATGCGGATACGCATACAAACGATGCAAAATTAGACCGGGTAAAATGTTTCTTTTCTGTAGGGCATGATGAATATTGGAGCATAGAGATGTATCAAAATATTCAATCTGCCATACAAAAGGGGTTAAATGTGGGGTTCCTGGCCGGTGATACCGTCACTTCGGTAGTGCCTTTACATCAAATGAATAGCGAAGGGCGTCAGCACCGGTTAATACGTCGTACCGGAATGTTTGGCGGCATCCCGCCGGAAGACAGGAAACTATACGAAACCATGAGCTCGGGGTGGGGATACGATTTATTACATGAACACTGGGAAAAACATGGACCGGCGCAGGCCCTGTTAGTGGGCGGAAGGTCTACCTATCCCGGAAATGGTTCGGGAGACTGGATCATAACAAATGAAAAACACTGGATATTTGAGGGAACCGGGATGAAAAACGGCGACTGCGTTCCCGGGTTGGTAGGATGGGAATTTGCCTCCGATCCGCCTTTGCATGTACCGGGGTTTGAAGTGCTTGCTTCAGGCGAGGTGAGGCGGGGCGATGATTCTACTTCTTCCTGGGCGGCAACAATTTATCCCGGGCCAAAAGGAAATTGGGTTTTTAATGCGGCAACAATTTATTGGTCATTGGGATTATCTCAGCCTCCGGGCTTTAATTATCCTTTTTCTCATCTTGGACGGCCGCATGGCCCGGATGAGCGGGTTCAGAAAATTATGTCAAATTTCTTAAAGCGTTGTGGTGTTTCTATGTGATCATTTTATCAACCCGTAAATATGCAACTGTCATCCCGCTCTTTTTTTTGTTTTGTTGTATTATCTCTGCTACCTGTTTTTTGTGATGCTCAATCTATACGTGCCGGTATCTTTACGGTAGATGCTTCGCCGGCGCTTGGTACCCCGGTAGCCTATGCCAAAACACGTTCGGTTACGGATTCGCTGAGTGTACGGGGTATTGTCATCCTTTCCGATCAGAAGCCCGTTGTTTTATGTGCGGTGGACTGGATAGGAATAGCCAATGAAGGTCTTGATGTGTGGAAGGAACAACTGGCAAATGCGGCCGGTACAACGGTTGACCGTGTTTCGGTACATTCATTACATCAGCATGATGCGCCGCGATGCGATTTCACCGTGGAACGTATTTTAACACAATATGGCATGGGGGGCACCCGCTTTGAAAATGCGTTCTACCTCAAAGTACTTCAGCAGGCAGCCCTTGCTGTGGAAAAAGCGGTAAAGAATGCGCAGCCGGTTACACATATCGGTTTTGGAGAAGCTAAAGTTGAAAAAGTAGCATCCAATCGAAGGATATTAGGAAAGGATGGTAAAGTGGCTATCGTCCGGTACAGTAGTGCAACCGATTCCGCCGCAATAGCTGCTCCTGAAGGCGTAATTGATCCCTGGCTCAAATGTGTCAGCTTTTGGAATAAAGAAAAACCGGTTGCGGTGCTTACTTTCTATGCTACCCATCCGCAGAGCTATTATGGCACAGGGGATGTAAGCTGCGATTTTGTAGGTATAGGCAGAAATGCTTTTGAGAAAGCGATTGGAGTACACAGTACTCACTTCAATGGCGCAGGCGGTAATATAGCAGCAGGGAAATACAATAACGGTTCTCCCGAAATGCGCCCCGTATTGGCTGCGCGGATGGAAGCCGGTATGAAAAAAGCATGGGCGGCAACAAAGAAAATACCGGTGTCAGCGAAAGATATGACCTGGAAAAGTATCCCGGTTAGTCTTCCGCTTGCGCATGACCTGGTCATAGATGAACTGAAAGCCAGTATGGAAGATGAAAAATTGACTCCTAATGAAAAGTATGATGTAGCTATCCGGCTTGCCTGGGCAGAGCGAACGGTACAGGGGAAGAACGTTACGGTGTCTGCCCTGCGGATGGGGAAAACCTGGTTATTGAATCTGCCGGGAGAAACCTTCGTAGAATATCAACTGGCAGCCAAAGCCATGAGGCCGGGCGATCAGGTATGCACAGCGGCCTATGAAGAATATGGTCCGCGATATATCGGAACAAAAATAGCCTACGCGCAGGGAGGATATGAGGTTACCCAGTCTTTTGTATCTCCGGATGTGGAAGAGGTATTGATGAACGCCATCAGGGCGGTATTGAAATAGAGCAACAGATGATCGTGTTATGTTAACCGTAATATGCCGCATCATTTTGTGAATAGTGAATAGTGATGCATTTCAAATTTTCGCTTCATACGCGGTATCCCGGTCGGTGAGACACCACGGCCGTCAACTTAAGCCCGGAGGGCTTGAACCGTACCTGCGGCAGGCAGGTTTGAATAGCCCCCAACAAAGATGGGGGACAAAATGTGGATGTTTTTGTTGAACCCCTACGGGGTTCAATGTAAAATTTGGCAAATATACCACCGGCTACATCCCCAACAGAGTTGGGGACTATTCTCAAACCCCATTCGGGGTGTTTGAGTGCATAGGCTCCTTAAGTTGACGGATATGGTGAGACACCGACCGGTAGCGGGTTCTACAGGTGGTGACAACACCCGCAACGGCAACTCCGATGTTGGTGTTATCACCAACATCTTAAGGAAATGACATTGATTGACAATTGCTCATTCACCCGTACTATACGGCATGTTATAATGAACACACCAATAGTAATTATTTTATATTTTGAAAGCTGCCTGATACGATAATAATACAGATATGAAAAAGAATAGCCGTATTTCGAGGCGCCAGCTCCTTAAAGATTCCGTTGTGATTGGAATGGGAGGAACGCTTACTTCTTTGAGCGGAGCGGCTATCGCCGGTGAACAGCTACAGGAAGATAGCAGAAAAGAGAATTTAATTATAAAGGAAAATAGAAACCCGGGCACTACCGACTGGCAGCTCACTTATGTAAGGTCTGAAAATTACCGGTCTAAGCTTCTTGAAGGCTATTGTTCAAAGACCAGTGTTTCCGCGGGTGAATCGCTGGATATCTTTTTGAGTGCGGAAGGACTTGCACGAGAGAAAAATTTTACAACGGATGTTACGATAGATTTTTTCAGGATCGGGTATTATGGCGGTAAAGGAGGGCGTTTCATGTTTCAGTTGGGACCAGTACCCGTTCGTAAGCAACCTACGCCGCCGATAGCGGAGCACCGGCTGCGATCCTGCAATTGGGAGCGGTCGGCATCATTTGTAATACCCGGTAACTGGATAAGCGGTGTATATGTAGGTAAGCTTTCGTGTACTGCACACCGTTACCAGAGCTATATCATCTTTGTTGTACGGGATAACAGGAAGGCTGATTTGTTATTTCAGACAAGTGATACCACCTGGCAGGCCTATAATAAATGGCCGGATCAGTATTCTTTATATGACAGCGATTCACCCGTACAGCCTCATAGCAGCAGGACCCGGGTTAGCTTCGATCGCCCCTATGGGAAATATCCCCAGGTGGTAGACCAGCCTTTATCTCAGGGATCGGGAGAGTTTTTGTTATGGGAATACCCGTTATGCTATTGGTTAGAGCAGGAGGGCTATGATGTAACCTATTGCAGTAATATAGATACCCATATAGATCGGGAAGGGCTTAACCGGGTAAAATGTTTCCTGTCGGTTGGGCATGATGAATACTGGACGCTGCCTATGTATGAGCATGTAAAGGGCGCGGTGGACAATGGATTAAATGCGGCCTTCCTTTCAGGCAATGCCGTTATGTGGGTCATAGACCTGCAACCCGGAGTGTATATAGATCCTGCAACGGTTGATGTTCCGAGCGGATTGGATCGCGCCACGGGCCGCCGGGTAGCGGCGATGCCCGGTATACAAAGCGCAGCAAACCGTACCCTGTTTCGCATTGGGCGCTTTGGAGGTGAAACCGAAGTGGAAGAATCTCTCGGCATCATGGGACCTTTTGAAAAAAAGAACTGGCCAAATGAAAGTGCGCTGATAGGAGCCCGGACAATGTATCCTTTCAATGGTTCGGCGGATTGGATTGTAAGCCGGCCCGATCACTGGATCTTTGAAGGAACAGGAATGAAGAAGGGAGATAAAATTCCCGGGTTAATAGGGTGGGAGCATCACGGCGATCCGGCAAATATCCCCGGGCTGGAAGTGGTTGCAGAAGGTAAGACGATTAACAGCGGAGGGGAAGAATCTTATTATACGGCAACCGTGTATCCCGGGCCGAAAGGCAATTGGGTATTTAACGCCGCTACCATTTACTGGAGCCTGGGGTTATCTGATCCACCCGGGCATATCCTTCCGAAATCTCATTTCGGAGGTCCTCATGGAACAGATGAAAGAGTGCAGAAAATGACTGCCAATTTCTTAAAACGTTGTGGTATTTCTCTTAAAAAGTAAAGACTCATAAAATCTAATACGATGCGCAGCACAAAGAAGACAAGGATGACATTTTCCGGCCGGAATTTTGTTCACAGGATTGGCATCAGCCGGTGGAACCCTGCCCTGGTGTGTTTACTGGCTATTACATTACTGGCAGGGTGCAATTCCCGGCATGAAGGCACCCGTGAACTGCACGGTATGCTGGTACCGGAGGGCTTTACCTTAGAGCCGGTTGTTGATTCGAACCTGATCTCCTATCCCATGTTTGCTTCCTTTGATAACAAGGGAAGACTTTTTTTATGTGAATCAACAGGAGAAACTTTTTCAACGGAAGACCATCTCAAAAAACCGCCTTACCATATCCGTCTTTTAGAAGACCTGGATGGAGACGGCAAATTTGAGAAGAGCAGCATCTTCGCCGATTCGCTTACTTACCCTAAAGGGGCGGTGTTTTTCCAGGGGAGCCTGTATGTGGCTTCTGCACCGGACCTCTTGAAGCTGACGGATACGGATGGCGATGGTGTTGCGGATAAAAGGGAGGTACTGCTTTCAGGATGGGTATTACACGCCAACGGCGCAGCATTTGGCGGACCTTTTATGGCACCCGACGGATGGTTGTATATGACCGATGCGAGACGCAGTTTTGATATTACTACAAAAGAAGGTACTGAGCTTAAAGGTAAAGGAACCCGGATATGGCGTTGTCTGCCTGATGGTACGGCATTGGAACCGGTGAGCGGCGGAGGATTTGATAATGCGGTGGAGCTGATTTTTATGCCTGCAGGAGAAGCGATTGGTACCATGACGTATTTTACCGATCCCATGAATGGTTTTCGGGATGCATTAATGCATTGGGAGTATGGAGGCGTATATCCCAAGCCTCAGCAGGTAATTGAAGATGACAGGATGAAGCTGACCGGAGACCTGATGCCGGTAATGACGAAATTACCCCGTATTGCTCACTCCGGTTTAATGCGGTATGAAGGCCCGGTATGGGGAGACGCGTTTAAAGGTAACTTGTTTAGCGCCCAGTTTAATACCGGGCGTATAATGAGACATATCATTACGGCTGATGGAGCCACTTTTCAGACCCGGGATGAAGCTTTTTTAACTTCTTCTCACCCGGATGTCCATCTTACCGATGTGCTGGAAGATGCGGATGGCAGCATATTAGTAGTAAATACCGGGGGATGGTTTATTGCGGGATGTCCGCTTTCGGTAGTAGCTAAGAAAGAAGTGAAAGCGGGTATTTATCGTATCCGTAAGACCGGCGCAAAAGCGGTTGATGATCCCTGGGGACGAAAATTAGATATGACAAAAATGACGCCCGGCGAAGTAGCGCAATATGTAATGGATACGCGTTCCGCAGTAAGAAACCAGGCAATTGAACAATTGGTGCTGAACGGAGGATCTTCTGTAAAAGACATCCGGGAAGTACTGCTCTCCGCGCAGGATGAGGAAGTACGTACAGCGGGTGTATTTATGCTTTACCGGATCGGGCATCCCGATGGCATGAGTATCATACGCGATATGCTGAAGGATAAAAGTGCGATGGTGCGAACAGCGGCAGCCAGGGTGCTGGGTTTATCGAAAGATTCATCCGCTGTTGCGCAACTGATGGAAGTGGTACAAAGGGATGAAGCCCCGGTAAGACGGCAGGCTGCAACAGCATTGGGACAGATCGGAGATGTTCAGGCTGTTCCTGCATTGTTAAAGGCATCATCTGACCCTAATGACCGTTTTGTAGAGCATGCTATTATTTATGCATTGATTTCACTTAAAACCTCCGGCCCGTTGATCCGGGCGCTGAGTGATACGGCTGCCCATATTCAGAAAGCAGCATTAATTGCCCTCGATCAAATGGATAATTCCCCTTTAAATAAAGAACAGCTGGTACCGTTTTTGAACAGTAAGGACACGCAATTGCAGGATGTGGGTATATGGGTGGCCCTGCATCATCCGGATTGGGCTGACGTTGTTGTGAACTTTCTTGCCCGGAAATTAAACACCGGGGATATCCTTCCGGAACAGGAATCCCAGGTACGCGACCTGATGATCAAATTCAGCCCTGATGCGCAGGTGCAGCATTTCATCGGTACCCGGTTAGGCAATAGCCAGATCACACCGTCCCAAAAAATATTTTTAATTGAGATCATGAATCGTGCTGAAGTAAGCAAGCTGCCGGATTCGTGGGTGAAACAATTGAGTGGCTTACTTCGTAGTGATGATCATGACGTCCGTTCGGCGGTTCTGAATTTAATTAAATCAAGAAGGATTTCATCTCTTAATGAGGAATTACACCGGATCGTTCAGGATACAAAAGTAAGCACTGATTTCAGGCTTAAAGCGCTTAGCGCAAGGTTAATGTCTGCTCCTGATTTAAGTGATGCGGAATTTGAGATGATCCTGACCTATTTGGAGCCCGGTCATGAATCTCCCATCCGGCAGGAAGCTTCCCGGCTCTTGGCCCAGGCAAAACTGAGCGAATCGCAATTGATCGCGCTTGCCGGTAAGCACATCAGCACGGCAGATGTTTTCCTGTTGCCTAATCTGGTAAACGTATATAAAGACGGGAAAAGCGAAGCTGCCGGGAAAGCGCTGATCACGGCATTGCAAAATGTCGGCGACCGGCTGGATAATTTAGCGGTTACCGATATGCAAAAGCTGTTTGGTACGTATCCGCCGTCTGTTCAGGTTGCATCGGCGCCGCTGATAGAAATATTGAAGGGGAAACAGGCGTCCCGGCTGGAAGAGTTGGAAAAGTTACAGGCCGGGCTTACAAAGGGAGATGTAGGAGATGGGAGAGCACTGTTTTTTGGTAAAGCAACCTGTTTCAGCTGTCATTCGGTAGGCGGGAAGGGTGGAGATTTCGGGCCTGATCTGTCTAATATCGGGGAGATCCGTTCGCGCCATGATATCCTTGAGGCAATGCTATATCCCAGCGCCAGTTTTGCCAGGGAATATGAAACATCCAAAATAGCTACAAAGACCACGGTATATACCGGGGTTATTAAAGAACAATTGCCCGATGTCATTATCCTGTCAACAGGACCGGGATCTGTAGTACAGGTACCCCGGAGCGAAATTGTTTCTATAGAGCCGGAAAGTGTTTCTCTGATGCCCCCGGGATTATTGAAGCAGCTCAATAATCAGGAGATATCAGATTTATTGGCTTATCTTGAATCGCTTCCTGACGGCATGGGACAGGTAAAGAGTCACGAATAGTGGAGGTATAAGTGTTATTAATGAATCGTTCACCTAAAATGATATTTCAAATGAAAAAAAATATGCTTCTCGTACTTGCCGGAGTTTTGCTTTTTACTTTTCAGGCAGATGATAGTTATGCCCAGGGACGCCGGGGTAAACAGAATATCACTCATCTTTTTAATGGAAAAAATCTCGATGGGTGGTATACTTTTATTAAAGGACGGGGAAAAAATAATGATCCTCAAAAAGTGTTTACGGTAAAGGATGGGATGATACATATTAGCGGGGAAGAATGGGGAGGTATCACTACAAATGAAGAATTTAAAAATTATAAGCTTATTGTGGAATATAAATGGGGGGAAAGGACGTATGGAGAGCGGTTAAATAATGCCCGTGACAATGGGATCCTTTTTCATTCAAAAGGAGAAGATGGTGCATGGGGAGGCAACTGGATGCATTCTATAGAATGTAATGTAATTGAAGGGGGTACCGGTGATTTTATCGTGGTGGGAGATAATACGAATAACTTTTTGCTGACTTCCCTGGTGGCTCCGGAAAAGCAGAACGGCTCTTATATCTATCAGCCGGAAGGCGATCCGGTTACCGTAAACAGCGGCAGAATTAACTGGTATGCACGTGATCCCGGCTGGAAGGATGAAAAAGGATTCAGGGGAAAGGAGGATGTTGAAAAGCCGGTGGGTGAATGGAACAGGCTGGAATGTATACTGAGAGGAAGCGAGATATTTATTTATCTTAACGGGAAGCTGGTAAACCATGCCATACATGCCAGGCCTGATGAGGGCAGAATACAAATTCAGTCCGAAGGTGCGGAGATCTTTTACCGGCGGGTTGATTTAATTCCTTTACCTCCCTGTGCAACGGATATTCCATAGTATGATATTCACCACGGGGCGTGAAAATGGTATAGGGTAAGCCGTGCTTTCAGGAAAGGGATGACCCGTAATTATCTAACCGGTTTTATGCAAAAGGATATTGTTCATCGCCGTTTGTTTTTGAAGTCCGTCATCGCATCTTATGCGGGTATCTCAGCTTTCAGATCTTCTGTACCCGGTTCTGGTATACGTTATACTGTACGGCCGACAGTAGCTTTTCAACAACTCAGTAAGGATTTTTGCTGGTTTCATCCACGGGTAGCCGCAATACCGGCACGGAACCGGAAGGGAATGCCCCGGGTAATCATGACGATCCAAAAGCATTTGAAGGTAAGTGATTACTATTCGGGATTGTATTATATGGACAGCAGGGACCTGGGTAAAACCTGGTCTGGCCCGATTGAAATACCGGAATTGAAGATGTATACGGATGACGAGGGTTATCAAATCAGTGTGGCAGATGTAACTCCGGGATGGCATGCGCCTACCCAAAAGCTTTTAGCTATCGGGATCAGGGTAAAATATGCGAAAAGTGGTGAACAGGTAACCGATACGCCTTTGGCGCATGATTGTGCCTATGCCGTTTTCGATCCCGGAACAGAAAAATGGTCGCACTGGAAAAGACTTCCTCCCCTGCCGTACGACAGCTCAAAGTTCTTCCTGCTAAATCCCGGGTGTGTACAATGGCTTGTTAAAGCGGATGGAACGATTTTACTACCGGTGTATTTTAGCGGTAAGGGAGAGACGGATAGTGCCTCAACAGTGCTTCATTGCAAATTTGACGGTGAGCGGCTTTCTTATATTCGTCATGGTGATGAGTTATTTATGCAGGGCGGCCGCGGATTTGTAGAGCCTTCATTGGCATACTGGAACAATCAGTATTACCTGACGCTTAGAAATGATGTAAAAGCCTATGTATCCACCAGTAAAGACGCCATTACCTGGACGTTGCCCCGGGCATGGGTGTTTGATGATGGACTTGATCTGGGCAGCTACAATACCCAGGCACACTGGCTGGTGCATAAAAAAGGATTATTTTTGTGCTATACCCGGCGAGGTGCTGATAATGACCATATCCCGAGAAACCGCGCCCCGGTATTTATGGCACAGGTTGATCCCCGAACATTATCTGTAATACGCAGCTCAGAGCAGGTACTCATTCCCGAAAGGGGAGCTATGCTTGGAAATTTCGGTGCATCCTATATTACGGAGCATGAATCCTGGGTTACTGATGCTGAATTTATGATTGGTGAAAACCCCCATCCCCGTGGTGCTGACGGGTCAGTCTGGGTGTCCGGGGTACTCTGGTCAAAACATAATCAAATGATATTACCGGAGTAATCTCTTACTTATGATGAAAATGAATTTTCTTTTTGCACTTGGTATTGGTGTTGTGATAATGATGTCTGCCTGCCATTCCAAAGTAGCCAGTCGGACGCCGGGATCGCCCGGATCTTCATTTGTTGCCCCTGACTGGGGAGAAAAACGATGGAAAGATATTCCCGAAAACCCGCTTATAGATCCTGCCGGGTACGGCTTGCCGGAGCTGGTTATCGGTGATCCGCAGATATTGACACCCGGTGAATTTGATCACCAGTGGCATGCTTTTTATCATGGCTTCTCGCATGACGATAAGGGCTGGCATACCTGGTTTTTCCATTCGGTTTCCGATGACGGGCTGCGCTGGAAAGAAGTGTTCCGGGAAGAAGGGGAAGTAGGGATACAATATCTTTTTTCTGACGGCAGCCAATGGATACAATATTATACGGCTACTACGGCTGCCTTTGCGGAAAAGGAATTCAGGAAAAAATATCATACCATCATACGGGCACGCACTACCACTGATTTTGTTCATTGGTCAGAACCGGTTGACCTCATTTATCCCGATTTGCCTAAGGAGCGGGAAGGTTCCGGGATAGAGGCCCGTAATCCCTGTGTGATCCGGCTGCCTGACGGACGTTACCGGATGTACTACAGTGGCGGAATGGTGTATCTGAAAGATGCAGGCTATGGGGAGCCTAAATATATTTTTTGTGCGGAATCCGATAATCCCCTGGGGCCGTTTGTAAAAAAGGAAGAGCCCGTGCTGGCGCCTGATCCTGATCTCCCTTACCGGAACTATGGCTGTGGCGGCTTTAAAGTGTTTGGATATAAAAACGGGTACATGGCTTTTTATAACCCGATTTATATTGATAATGAAGAAAAGTCGCGTTCTGAAATTCGCATGCTCACCAGTAAGGATGGATTACAATGGGAAGAAGCAGATTGTAATCCCGTGGTTAAACCCGATCCGGATATCCCCTGGCGATCGGCGATCATTTACCAGTTAGACGTGGTAAACTGGAAAAATTCGCTGTTAATGTACTTCAATGCACGTGAAGGCTGGCGGGGCGGTGCCGAACGGATCGGTGCTGTCCGGTTAACGCTGAATGGTGAAGCACCTGTGTTTAAGCTGAAAGAACCGTTTAAGAAGAGATGAAGCAGCTATTCGTTATTTTATTGACGCAGGGGCTGCTGTCATGTAACAGTTACCCCGAATATATCGTACGCAGCACCCCGGATAGCAGGATCATAATAGACGGGAAAGCGAATGAAGACAGCTGGTTGAATACGGAAAGGATCACTTCATTTGGTAACCCGTGGAATAAAGAGATTGCGCCCAACACTTCTTTTATGATGTGGAGAGACAGCCGGTTTGTTTATTTCTATTTTGATGTTCAGGATGATCAGATCATATCCGAGCCGGATTTTTCGGGGGAAAGAGATATCGAGAAAGAAGACCGGGTGGAGCTGTTCTTTTCCAAAGACAGAAAAATGAATGAATATTACTGTTTTGAGATGGATGCAATGGGAAGAACATTGTCGTATCAGGCAAAATATTACCGGGTGTTTAATTTTGATTGGGAGCCGCCTCCCGGGTATAAAATAGCTTCAGTAAAGCATGACGGCGGGTATAGGGTAGAAGGCTGTATTCCTCTTGAATTTATACAGCGTCTTGCGGACAATGGTGAATTATATTTTGGAGCATATCGTGCAGAATTTAACAGGCGCGATACGCTCATTGAGGAAAACTGGCTGAGCTGGGTAGATCCTAAAACAGACACCCCGGATTTTCATGTTCCTTCCAGTATGGGGAAGCTGATTATAAAATAAATGAAGCCGGGTTTACCATTGAATGATGAGTATGGGAAATGGGTATATTTCAACTTCTCGGTTCATATAGGTTTTGGGGCTGACTAAAAATTTTGGTCTAAAGATATAGCTACTATGATTGGGTTGAAAAAATTACTTTTTAGTTGACCACGGGCAGATTCCACCCGCCTTTTCCTTACTATGCTGCATTTACCTGGCGCAGTGCGCCATGAATATTTGTAGCCACAGGGGTTTCAATACATTTCCTCTAAGCCGTAGCGCGGCGCAATAGTATGGCTGCTTCACAGCTTATCTGCCTCCGGGAGCATATATATCCGCCGGTTGTAGTAATTTTAAAAATGAAAAGACTTCACGGGCAGGTTACATTGGATGAATTTACTATTCAGCAGCTTCGCTTATTCCCGCATGCCACGGGAGAATTATCGGGCTTGCTGCGCGGCATTGGATTGGCCGCCAAGCAGGTAAATCTCGAAGTAAATAAAGCGGCGCTTGCAGATATACTGGGTGCGGAAGGCAGTATCAATATCCAGGGAGAAGTGGTACAGAAATTAGATGTGTATGCCAATAATGTTTTTATCAATGTATTGCGATCCGGGATCAATTGCGCCGGTATTGTTTCCGAAGAAAATGAAGAGATGGTTGTGTTTGATGATGCCAAAAGCAACCAGTCGAAATATGTGCTGCTGATGGATCCGATAGATGGTTCGGGTAATATTGATATTAATATTTCCATAGGGAGTATATTCAGTGTATATCGCCGGGTTTCCGATCTGGGAAAACCAGCGGTGCTCGAAGATTTTCTGCAGCCAGGTATAAAACAGGTAGCGGCCGGATATGTTATATACGGGTCGTCAACCATACTGGTATATGCCACCCGTAGGGGAGTGAACGGATTTACTTTAGATACTGCTATTGGTGAATTTTATCTCAGTCACCCCAATTTGAAAATGCCTGCGTGTGGCCCGTTTTATTCATTCGATAACCGTTATTATAACCAGGTAGATCAGAAACTTAAAAACTATGTTGATTTTTGTATTTCCACTACCGAAAATAAGAACGGACCCTATTCCAACCGCTACTATGGTTGTATGGTAGCCGATATTCACCGTAACTTATTAAAGGGCGGAATATTTTTTTATCCGCAGGTAACGGATAAGCCCAATGGCAAACTCAGGCTTTGCTATGAATGCAATCCTATGGCTTTTATAACGGAAGTGGCTGGTGGCAATGCAACAGATGGCAGGCAACGCATATTGGATATACAACCCGAACATATTCACCAGCGCAGCCCTTTGTTTATAGGTTCAAAGGAAATGATGGACGACCTGGGAAGATTTTTGCAATAGTACCTGATAACGCATTCTAAACATTAATTTTATCCCATGTATACTATTCCCCCTTTTTTGAATATGGTACTGTCTGTTCTTGTAGGACTGTACCTGTTTGTTATTATGATAAGAATTTTTGCACTTATCCGGCTGTTTCCCTTTTTCGGTGAGTATGGTCATATTACTCCTCCGGGCGAAACGCCCGATGATGTTACTTTTACGGTATCTTATGACTGGGCCCGTTTCCTGTCGCCTGTTCCGGGGATCACGATAAAGATCCGCCGTTCTTCGGCGAAAGATTCATTGTACAATGACTGGCACGGATGGTTTACTTCCAATATTGTTTTCCTGTATTATTTCAAAGGACGGTATGAGTTGGATAATCCCGTTCCAGGTGAACCCTACGGCTGGCACCATCTCAGCCTCTTTGATAAGCCGGATATCCGGATTGTTATGAACCTGTTACATGTAAAAGATAACAGGCAGATTGTTTCGGATGAAGGGTATTATATTGTGAAGAAGTAAATGCAGCCGTTTGCAACAATGAACTCAGGATACCTGCTGCGTGCAGAAAACATATCAAAATCTTTTCCGGGTGTTAAAGCGCTCGATAATGTTCAGCTGCACGTTGAAAAAGGGAAAGTACATGCCGTGATGGGAGAAAACGGTGCAGGGAAATCTACTTTAATGAAGATCCTCATCGGTATGTATACACCCGATGCAGGACGGATTATTTACAAGGGTAAGCCTGTGTTTTTTAACGCGGTGCATGATGCGCTTAAAACGGGGTTTGCTATGATACACCAGGAGCTGATGCCGTTCCCGGAATTAAGCGTGGCGGAGAATATTTATATGGGAAACGAGCCGCTCAAATCTTTTCCGGGGTGGATAAACCGCAAAAAACAAAACAGGGATGCGCAGCTCCTGATGGAAAAATTAGGGTTGAAGATAGCGGTTACCCGGCGTATGAAAACGCTCAGCGTAGCAGAAATGCAGATGGTTGAAATGGC
The DNA here is from genome assembly GCA_023957155.1 of Chitinophagaceae bacterium. Classification (GTDB taxonomy): domain Bacteria; phylum Bacteroidota; class Bacteroidia; order Chitinophagales; family Chitinophagaceae; genus Agriterribacter. Next base: position 119,387 of record JAMLHK010000005.1, read on the forward strand.
TAAAGCGCTTTCTAATAAAGCCGAGATCATTATTATGGATGAGCCTACTTCTGCTTTATCTGACCGGGAGACTGCTGTTTTGTTCAACCTGATCCGTGAACTGAAAGCGCAGGGTATTGCTATTATTTACATTTCACATAAAATGGATGAGATACTGCAGATTGCCGATACCATAACGGTTATGCGTGATGGTAAGCATATTGCTACCTGCCCGGCTGGTACGATAAGCAATGAGCAGTTGATCTCGCTTATTGTTGGCAGGGCGTTAGATACCATTTTCAAAAAAAGAGCAGTTGTTCCGGGGGAAACCGCTTTGTCGGTAAAAGGATTAACCGGTAAGAAATTTAAGGATATTGATTTTTCATTACGCAGGGGCGAGGTGTTGGGCATAGCCGGACTGATGGGGGCAGGGCGGTCGGAAGTGGTTAATACGATTTTTGGACTGGAAAAACCCACTGCCGGAACAATAATGGTGAAAGGGAAAGCTGTTGTCATTCGTTCTCCCCGTGATGCCATACAGCTGGGTATCGGATTGATAACCGAAGACAGAAAAAAAGAAGGGCTTGTTCTTTCCGGTACGGTAAAGCAGAATATTACTTTAGCGGCTTTAAAAACCTGCTGTAGCGGGCCGTTTATTGATGTACAAAAAGAACGTAGCATAGCAAAGCGCCAGATTCAGCAGTTTGCTATTAAAGTGTCTTCCGGTAACCAGGTTGTGAATTATTTAAGCGGTGGTAACCAGCAAAAAGTGGTACTGGCAAAAGTTTTATTGAATGACCCGGATATCCTTATTCTTGATGAACCTACGCGGGGTATTGATATCGGCGCTAAAGCAGAAATATATAAGTTGATGAATGAGCAGGTATCAAAGGGGAAAGCGATCATCCTGATCTCTTCCGAGCTGCCTGAGATCCTGGGTATGAGTGACAGGATAATGGTGATGCATGAAGGCCGCATAACGGCAGAATTGACGGGCGCCGAAGCCACGCAGGAAAAAATAATGCAATATGCCATGCAATAAACCGGGCACATTTCAATTTTTCGCAGGCGGGTGTCATCGTCCGCCTGTAGAGCTCGCTACCGGTTGGTGTCTCACCGACCGGAATGTTGCGGGCGGAGCGAAAAATTGACAATGCCCCAATAAACCCGGAAAATCTCAAATGAAATGATATGAATATGAACCTGTCGAAAATAAAACTGCCTTCCGGTTACCTGTCTAAGTATGGTATTTTTATCGCCTTTTTAGGGATATGCGTATTACTATCTCTTACTACTCCTTATTTTTTTACTCCGCAAAATATACTCATCATACTCCGGCAGGTATCTATTAACGGTATACTGGCTATCGGCGTAACTTTTGTAATTATTGCCGGCGGAATTGATCTTTCGTTGGGTTCAGTGCTGGCATTGACCGGGGTTGTTGCCGCAAGCTTTGCGCATCCGGGTACCTACCCGTTGATCGTACCGGTTTTGCTGGGCATAGGTGTGGGCATCCTTGTAGGTGCAGTAAATGGTTTGACTATTACTGTGGGAAGGGTGGCGCCATTTATTGTAACATTAGGTATGATGACTATCGCGCGGGGGCTGGCATTGGTCTGGAGCAACGGCCGGCCGGTTACAAATCTTTCACCTGCTTTTAATGATATCGGCGGGGGTGACCTCCTGCATATTCCTGTACCCATCCTGTTGTTTGTGCTGGTAATTATTATCTCGGCAGTGATCCTGAAATATACCCGCACCGGTCGTTATATCTATGCGGTAGGAGGTAATGAAAATGCTGCCAGGGCATCGGGTATCAGGATTAACAGGGTAAAGCTGTTTGCGTATATCATTTGCGGGGGATTAGCCGGACTGGCAGGTATTGTATTGGCTGCCAGGATAACTACAGGGCAGCCCAATGCGGGCATTGCGTATGAGCTGGATGCCATTGCCGCTGTAGTGATTGGCGGTACAAGCCTGATGGGGGGAAGAGGAAGCATTGCCGGAACTGTAATAGGCGTGTTGATTATAGGTGTTATCAATAACGGGCTGGACCTGTTAAACGTAACATCCTATTATCAGCAAATCATAAAAGGGGTGATCATTATCAGCGCTGTACTGCTCGACAGGAAGAATGCACAGTAAACAACAACATCGGCGTAGAAGGTATAAGGCAATATTACTCCTGCCCACCCGGTGGTAGAAAATCATTAAAAATACCTATCTTACCCCCTGCTTCAAAAATCAACCGTAGATAGTATGAAATTTTGTTCCATTTTTTCTTTGCTCATAACAGGATATTTACTTTCAGGATGTAACCCGGGCGCCAATCAGGACGGGGGAAAGAGTATTGTGGTAGGAGCTTCCATGCTTAGCCTGCAATCTGAATTTGTAGTGAATGTGAAAGACGCGATGGAAAATTATGCCGGCGAGAACGGCGTTAAGCTTATCGTGAATGATGCGCAACGCACGGCCGACAAGCAGGTGCAGCAGATAGAAACCTTTATCTCGCAGAAAGTAGATGCTATTATTCTTAACCCCTGTGAAGTGGAAGCCAGTTCTCCCGCTGTCGAAAAAGCTAAGGCGGCCGGTATACCCGTCATTAATGTAAATTCCGAAACCTCCGCAACGCCAGACGGGTTCGTAGGTTCAGACGATGAGGAATCCGGTACGATAGCGATGGAACAAATTGCTAAATTATTAGGTGGCAAAGGGAATATCGTAATTATTGACGGGTACATGGGGCAGGCTGCACAAATTAAAAGAGCGATCGGGGCAAAGCGTATATTGGAGAAGTACCCGGACATAAACGTATTGGCAGAGCAAACAGCGGAGTGGGACAGAGCAAAGGCGATGAGCCTGATGGAAAACTGGATACAGAGCTATGGAGATAAAATCAATGCAGTGTTTGCGCATAACGATGAGATGGGCATGGGTGCGCTGCAGGCGCTGGAACAGGCGAAGCTGAAAGATAAGGTGGTTGTGGTAAGTATTGACGCCATTGCCGATGCGTTACAGGCGGTGAAAGACGGCAGGCTCGATGCCACTGTATACCAGGATGCAAAAGGACAGGGCGAGGGTGCTGTTGACATGGCTGTAAAATTGGCCCGGAAAGAACCTGTCGAAAATAAATCGGTATTTATTCCTTTTCAACTGGTCACTAAAGAAAATATAGCTTCTTTTTTAAAGTAAACCTGATATATTCATTCTCTTAATCCTGATAATATGATCTTACCTCGTCGCCGTTTTATTGGTATGACGGCTCTCGCCGGAACCGGAATGGTATTAAGTTCCCGTTTTGCATTTGCCGGAGAAGCCTTAGCAGACCGGAAGGTCCGCATAGGTATTGTCGGCGGCAGGTTCGGTGCATCTTTTTATTTTCATGAACATCCCAACTGTATTGTTGAGGCGGTGAGTGATCTGCGTGCCGATCGCCGGGCAACGTTACAGAAAACCTATCGTTGTCAAAAAGCTTATGAATCGCTGGATCTTCTTTTAAAGGACAGGAAGATTGATGCGGTATTTATAGCTACCGGGGCGCCGGATCATGCCCGTCATGTGCTGGCGGTATTAAATGCGGGTAAGCATGTGTTGTGTGCCGTACCTGCAGCTATGACGCTGGAAGAATGTGCCCTGCTATTGGAAACGGTGAAACGGACCGGGCTTACCTATATGATGGCTGAAACAACGACCTACCGTCAAAATACCATATCGGTAAAAAAAATGTACCAGGAGGGAAAGTTCGGTCATATTTTCAGCGCAGCAGCGGAGTACAATCACCCGGGGTTGGAAGAGCTATTTCGGGAAGAGGGAGAGTCTACATGGCGATACGGGTTTCCGCCGATGCATTACCCTACCCATTGTACGGCTTTTTTAATTGCGGTAACCGGCGAGCGCATCACAGAGGTAAGTGGTTTGGGTTGGGGAGATAACAGCCCTATGCTGAAAGGCAATCCCTATAATAATCCGTTCTGGAATGAAACGGCATTTTTTAAAACAAACCGGGGTACTCCGTTCCGGGTAGAAGTAAACTGGAAAGGTGCATTAAGAAGCGTAGAACGCGGTGAATGGCGGGGAGATAAAATGAGCTTTTATTCTGCTTACCAGGAAGGACAGCAGCATACCATTGTCCGGTCGGCTGATGTAACGGGCAAGGACGATGCGGGATTTCAGCATAAAGGAGCTACTGTAGAGCTGTACACTCAACCTAAGTGGTGGGAAACGGATATGTTACCCCAGCCGCTTCGCCATAACAGCGGTCATGACGGGTCCCATTCTTTTATAACGCACGAATTTATAGATGCGCTGATCAATAACCGCAGTCCCGAGGTAAATATACATGAAGCATTAGCTTATACCGCTCCGGGTATTGTAGCCCATCAATCAGCGCTGAGAGGCGGGGAATATATGAAAGTGCCGGGGTTCGATTAGAAGGGGCATTTCGGTTCTATGGTGTTGCCCGGTTACCTGGCCGGGAAAGCCTGCCTGTCTGCGACAACCGGTACGCTCTGCAGAAAGCCGGTATGCTTTACCCGGATAAAACTCCCGCTACTGCTGCTCCAACCATTGTATTTAAGAAATTCACTGCGTTATTGGTGAGCACGCGTTTATTTTCTAAAGTAAGTCCTAATATGGAATCTGCTATATTACCTGTTGTGCCGGCGATAATTATGATCAGGAAGTGTTCACTGTTCCAGCAGGTACCCCAAACATATACAAATGCAACAGCCGTGCTTCCGGCAATCCCAGCAACAGTTCCCTCCGTGCTTACTGCGCCATTTGCTCCGCGTTGCATTTTCCGGTAGGAAAGAATATGGAAATATTTTTTGCCGTACACATTGCCTAATTCCGATGACAGCGTATCTGCCGTAGCTGCGGAAAAACATCCTGCGATCATCAGGCATAGCATTTCGGCTATCCCGGGGCTGTATTGTGCCGCTATGGACAGGATAGCGGCTGCGCCTGCATTGGCAAAAACCTGCCCCGTATTTCTTTTTCCCCGGGTATCTTCTGCTGTTCCTTCTTTCATCTTTACATTGAACTTCCATGCGGTGGCGCCAACGCCTGAGATAAAAAAGACCGATAACAGCGCAATACCCGTAAAGCCGGCTCCCCGGAAAATAAGCAGCGCCAGCAAACCGCCCATAAAGGCACCGCCAACCGTTAGCTTCTTTTTTGATATGCTGATGAGCATGCCTGCTATTATGATAATAAAAGCGGCCAGGTAAGATCCGTTCATGCGTACAAATGTAACGCCATGAGGCTATTTGCCTGAGCGAGCAAGCGTTATTTCAGGCGATGTATATCCTGCAAAAATAAAAAAACCCCGGGTATACCGGGGCTGTGATATGAGTTCAGGTAGTACCCTGTATTAGTTACCTCCGCCGAAAGTATAAAATACGCCCAGGTGGAAACCTCCTGTTTTAATATTGACAGACTCCCCTTCGTCAGCATCTGCTATGCTCGTAAGTCCGAGATTATACCGGGCTCCTATTCCGAAACCATTGGATAATTTATACCCGGCACCCAATCCCCATGAGAAATTGATTTTTTTAAAGCCTTCCTTTACATCCATTGAATTCCCGTCTGCCGAAAGTTTAGCGCTTGTTAAAAAACCAACCTGCGGTCCCGTTTCAGCATAAAAGCCGGAAGGATTATTGTATTGGGCAAGCACCGGTATATTAATATAGTCTGTTTTAAGGTGTACACTTTGCCCTTCAGATTTATAAGTAGCACCCTCCATGGAATACAGCAGTTCGGGCTGAAGACTGAACATTTCGCTGAGCTGGATATTTACCAGGCCGCCGCCGGCAAAGCCAACCTTGTATTTGGGAGACAAGCCCTCAATTTTTGCATCCGAACCCCCAAAGCTGGTAAAGTTTGCCCCGGCCTTTACCCCGAATTTTATTTGTGCCTGAATGGTGAATCCGATAAGTGTAAAAGCGGATAGAATAAAGATCTTTTTCATAATTATATTAGTTTATAATAAATAACGTATGCTGCAAATATATATTGTATGTTTGAGAAATAATGCTTTTTGTGGTAAAAAGAGTACATAAAACAATAAATAAAATCAACTTTAAATGACGGGCGTTTGATACAGCAGATCATTCACTATAGTTGCCATTTTCTTGTTCCTTTAGGTATTGCTTTTTTCGTAAGCAGGAAACACTGGCTAAGCGCTTATATTATATTGCTGCTGACAATGCTGGTGGATCTGGATCATTTGCTGGCCACGCCTGTATATGCCGCCTGCAGATGTAGTATAGGATTCCATATTTTACACAGCTATCCTGCTATAGCTGTTTATATCATACTCTTGTTCTTTAAGCCCCTCCGGTTGGTAGCTATCGGGCTGGTATGGCATATCGCTACGGATTATATTGACTGCTTCTTACAGACGGTATATTGTAGATGATAACCATGTTGCTGACGCAAGGTGATAACGGCCCGGAGCCGGTACGCCCTTGGCGGGTAGCCAATCTAATATGAAACCGGTTTTAATATTGCAGCACTATGCGCCGTTTTATTTTTCTCTATCGTATGCGTTGCTTCACCGCCTATTTTCAGCGCGACAATTTTAAATGCACCCCAATTTTGTTTTTCTGTGCTTCTTTCTTAACTTTTCATCATGTTGCTGCCTGTGATTCCTATATGGAAAAAAGCACCGTTCATTCGTTTGCTCATTCCGTTAATAGCCGGGATTATATTGGAATGGTATGATCTGCTAAGTCGCTATAGCATATACTTTCTTTCCGGTATCTGCATCCTGCTGCTCCTTCTTGCCCTGGTCCTGCGCGGATACGTTTTTTATCTGCACAAATGGCTGTTCGGAATAGTGCTTATCATGTTGATCATGCTGCTGGGTATCACCATCACCCATTTTAAAAATATTACCCGTCAGCAGGACTGGTTTGGTCATTTTTATAAGAGCGGCACGGCTGTAGTTGCCGTTCTGTCCGAGCCGTTGTCAGAAAAAGCAAAATCGTATAAAGCCCGGGCAGACGTATATGGGTTGATTAAAGGCGATAGCCTGTTTCAGACCAAAGGCAGCATCATTATGTATATTGAGAAAGACAGCAGCCTTAAAGCCCGGTTGGGCTATGGATCAACGCTTGTTTTTAAAAAAGAGCTACAGCCCGTCAGGAACCCGGGTAACCCGGGAACATTCGATTATAAGCGGTATTGTCTTTTTAACGGGATCACTCACCAGGTATATCTTAAAGGAGAGGAGTTTACATTAAATCCTGTTCAAACCCGTTCTGTATATGCCCGTTTATTGCAGCGGTCGCGTAATGATCTGCTGAAAATCCTGAAAATATATATCCCGGGAAAGCAGGAAGCCGGTGTGGCAGAGGCTTTGCTGATTGGTTATCGGGACGACCTGGAGGGTGAACTGCTTCAGGCGTACGCGAATACGGGTGTAATACATGTTATTGCTATATCGGGAATGCACCTGGCAATGATTTACGGGTTGCTGATTGTGTTGTTGAAGCCGCTGCAACGTAAGCCCCGTACAAGGTGGATCAGCGGGTTGGTTGTATTGTCGGTTTTATGGCTTTTTACTTTACTCTCCGGGGCAGGAGCTTCCATTTTGAGAAGCGCCGTTATGTTTTCCTTTATTGTGGTTGGCGAAAGCATGCATAGAAAAGTATCGGTGTACCATACGTTAAGCGCTTCTGCGTTTTTCCTGTTATGCTGGAATCCTTTTTTTCTCTGGGATGTTGGCTTCCAGCTATCCTATGCAGCGGTATTGAGCATTGTTGTTTTTCTGCGTCCCGTCAGTCGTTGGGTTCATACCCGGCATGTGATGGTTAACCGCGTATGGAATCTGGTATCCGTAACACTGGCTGCGCAAATACTTACCACCCCTTTAAGTGTTTTTCACTTTCACCAGGTACCCAATTTGTTTCTTATCAGTAACCTGGTTATCGTTCCGCTTTCGGGGTTCATATTATATGGTGAGATATTACTCTGCCTCCTGTCCTGGCTTCCTGTTGTGGCAGCATTGGCAGGTAAGATCCTTTCCCTGCTGTTGCGGGCAATGAATGATTTTATCCGTTTTGTTAATGATATTCCTTTTGCCGTTACCGATCATATTTTCATCTCTGCTTTTCAGACCGGACTGATGTATATTTTAATTGTTGCAGTTGCCATCTGGCTGACGGAGGCAAAAAAGCAAATGTTGATTTATGCGCTGATTGTATTGCTGGGGTTTGTTCTGCTCCGCTTCGTGGATATGGGATATAAACAGCAACAAAAAAAGTTGATTGTGTACAATGTACCCCGTTTCAGTGCCGTTGATTTTATCAGTGGAAGAAACTACCACTTTGCCGGGGATGATACATTGTTAACCGATCCCTCCCTTTATAACTTCCATGTACAACCTTCCCGGTTGTTGTTGCGCATAGATACGGCTAACCGGCTTAAAAATGTAGAAACGGACCAGTCTTTCTTCTTTTTCCATAACAGGCGGATACTTTTACTGAATTCGATAGGTGCATTGCCGGACCTGGTTCAGCCCCTCGATGTGGATATCATTATTCTCTCTAAAAATGTAAATGTGCAGATTGCCGGTCTGCTGCGTTTGTTCCGCTGCCGGCAGTTTGTTTTTGATGCTTCGAACCCGGCGTGGAAAATTCGCCAATGGAAAAATGATTGCGATAGTTTACATTTGCGCGGCCATTCCGTACAGGAAGAGGGGGCTTTTATACTTGATTTATAACTTCAATCCCTGCGGGGATGCCAGCAATACATACTATGCAAAAGAAGATCAGTTCCGCACTTATCTCCGTTTTTTACAAAGACGGACTTGAACCCGTTGTTCAAGCGCTTCATCGCCTTGGTGTTACCATCTATTCTACCGGTGGTACACAAAAATTCATAGAAGCCCTTAATATACCCTGTGTGCCGGTAGAAAGCCTTACTTCTTACCCTTCCATACTGGGAGGCAGGGTAAAGACCCTTCACCCGGTAGTGTTTGGAGGAATATTAGCCCGGCGGGATGTGCCGCAGGATATAGAGGAAATGAAAGCCTATCATATTCCTGCTGTTGACCTGGTCATTGTTGACCTGTATCCTTTTGAAGAAACGCTGGCACAGGCAAGGTCATCCTCCTTTACGGGAACTGCGGAAGAAGCGGAAAAAATGATCACGGAAAAAATAGATATCGGCGGTCCTTCCATGATCAGGGCAGCGGCAAAGAATTGTAAAGACCTGCTGGTTGTTGCTGCCAAAGATGATTATGCATCCCTGGTAGACCTGTTAACAACTCAACATGGAGAAACCAGCTTTGAGCAGCGCCGGGAATATGCAGCTAAAGCTTTTGAAATTGTGATGCACTATGATATTGCCATCAGCAATTATTTTAACCCTGCTTCTCCCATGCTGAATTATAGCAGCAAAGAGCAGGTGTTGCGTTATGGGGAAAACCCTCATCAAAAAGGCGTTTTTTATGGCGATCTGGATGAGGTTTTTGATAAGCTGCATGGAAAGGAGCTGTCCTATAATAACCTGGTAGACGTAGACGGAGCGGTTCAGTTAATCAGCGAGTTTCCTTCCTACGATAAAAAGGATACCCCTGATGCGGTTTTTGCCATCATTAAGCATACGAATGTTTGTGGAATAGCAGCAAGAGCAAGTGTAAAGGAAGCTTGGGATGCTGCATTAGCAGGCGATCCGGAAAGTGCTTTTGGCGGGGTGCTGGTATGTAACGGGATTATAGATAAGGCTACGGCAGAAGCTATAAATGAAATATTCTTTGAGGTGCTGATCGCTAACGGGTTTGAAGCGGCAGCCCTGGCTGTTTTACAGACAAAAAAGAACCGGATACTGCTTACGCTGAAAGAAAAACCCGCTTTTGCACAACAGGCTAAAACCGTTCTGAACGGGATACTGACACAGGATATGGATAAAGGTAATTTCAGCGAATGGAAAGAAGTTGGGGGAAGAGCAGCCACTGCCGTGGAGAAGGCCGACCTGGAATTTGCCAATATTGTTTGTAAACATCTGAAATCAAATGCCATCGCGTTGGTAAAGAATAAGCAGTTGCTTGGTAAAGGATGCGGGCAAACGAGCCGGATAGATGCATTGCGTCAGTCCATCAAAAAGGCAGAACAATTTAATTTTGACCTGAAAGGTGCCGTATTGGCTTCAGACGCATTCTTCCCTTTTGATGACAGCGTTAAACTAAGTCATGAAGCCGGAATTACGGCATTTATACAGCCCGGAGGCTCTATCCGCGATAAGGATTCGATTGATTATTGCATCCGGCACAACCTGGCAATGATCATAACCGGGTTAAGACACTTCAGGCATTAGCTTATAGCAGAGCAGTGTCCCGGGTATCAATGGAACAACAACGATTGCTATGCTGAACCGTTAAAAAATAAAATGGACACTTCCTGCATGGTTTGATTGCAGATCCTGTTATGAAAAATTATATCTATGATATTTATGGCAGGGCGAAAAGCATAATAGAACCCGTTTACCTGCGTAATCAAAGCGACAGAACCAAGGCTATATTGGCGGTAGTGGTGGTTTGCTTTTTCTGGGGCACCACCTGGCTGGCATCTAAAAAAGGAGTACAATATATGCCGGCGCTCCAGCTTGCCGGTTTACGGCAGTTCATGGCCGGCGTCTTTTTTCTCGGTTATTTTTTTGTAAAAGGATTTAAGTTACCTACCCTCAATCAGTTTATCCAGTTTGGATGGATGAGCCTGCTGATGATCGTTATTAATAATGGGTTTAGTACCTGGTCTATGAAGTATATTCCCAGCGGACTGGGTGCGGTGATCGGTGCGGCCTCTCCTTTATGGATTGCCGTGCTGAGTACATTTTTGTTTAAACAAACGAAGCTCAATGGTATGACCATTATTGGGCTGCTCCTTGGTATTGGCGGTATACTGATCATTTTTTCTGATTACCTGCAGGACTTGTTCAATACCCGTTTTTCTATAGGTGTCATATTAAACCTTATAGCTTCGGTAACCTGGGCTTTTGGAACCCTGCTTACGGTAAAAAATGCCGAACACGTTGACCCGTACTTCAGCATAGGCTGGCAGATGTTTCTCGGCGGTATTGTGCTCCTGATCGTATCAAGGATTAGCGGGCAGTATATTCCTTTAAGCAAAACCGGTATAGAGGTGTGGTATGCGCTGTCATACCTTGTATTTGCGGGTAGTATTATTACCTTTTCTGCCTTTATTTATGCGCTCAAAAGACTGCCGGCGCAGCAGGTGTCTGTATATGCGTACATTAATCCTATTGTTGCCGTAATTGTAGGTGCGTTGCTTAATCGTGAAAAGCTGACTATGGTTATTGCCGGCGGTACAATGGTAACCATACTCGGTATTTATTTAGTCAATACCGGGTTTAAACGAAAGACGCGGCTGGAGTAGTATACAGGCGCTTAACCTGCGCTTAACTTTCCTGTTACCGCCTGCATCTTTGCCAATGCTTCAAAGTAATGATTGTAAAATAAATACTAAAAAATTATATTCGCAGTAATTTAAAACGAGTAAATGGACTAAAAACGATCTAAAGACATATAAAATATAGCGTTTCGCTTTAAAATTTCCTGTCACAGAAATCGACCAATTTTTAACACTACAGGGAAGTAAAAGTGGAAACGCCTGCGGTAAAGCGTGGGCGTTCCTTTTTGCTTTGTAGTGTGGGTTCTTGGTCGAACCTCTGTGACAAGCTTGGGGAATAAGCTCACGCTATTCTTTTATATGTACCTAAAGAAATTATAAAACAATAATTAATATGGCAATCAACTTACAAAAAGGTCAAAAAATTGACATCGGACTTACCAAAATGAGCGTAGGTCTTGGCTGGAATCCGAACGAAGGCACAGGGTACGACTTCGATTTAGATGCCTCTGCATTTATGATTGATGCAAATCGATTGATCCCTGCAGAAGAATTTTTTGTTTTCTACGGTAACACCGATTCGCCCGACAGGGCATTACACCACACAGGTGATGACCCAACGGGCGGCAACAGTGCAGACGGTGATGATGAAATTATAGAAGTGGATTTATCAAAAGTGGACAGTCGCGTGCAAGAAATTTTATTTGTGGTAACTATTCACGAAGCAACACAACGCAAACAGAATTATGGGCAGGTTCGCAATTCTTATATCCGCATTGTGGACGACAGCAACGGGCAGGAAGTAGCAAAATACGAATTGGGGGAGGACTTCTCTATTGAAACGGCTGTTGAATTCGGACGACTTTACAAGCGTGACGGCAAATGGAAATTTGAAGCTTCAGGCATTGGCTACAAAGAAGACTTATCATTCTTCTTGTCAAAATACTACAAAGGGCAAATCATTAAATAATAAAACAAAAATACAGTATGGCAATCAATTTAGTGAAAGGTCAAACCATTGACCTGCGCAAAAGCGACAAAGGAGAAAGTTACGATCTTTCTACAGTAACGATTGGCCTGGGTTGGGACGTTCGTCAAAAACAAAGCGGTTTTCTCGGAAAACTTTTTGGCGGTGGTAAAGAAGAGGAATACGATTTAGATGCCATTGCCTTTTTATTGGACAGCAACGACAAAGTTGCCGATTTAGGGAGAACGGTTCAGACTCAAAATGGGAGACAAATGGGGTTGTATCAGGGAGATATCGTGTTCTTCAATTCATTGAAGCATCCAAGCGGACATATTTGGCTTACGGGCGACAACCGTACAGGTGCGGGTGACGGTGACGATGAGCAAATCATTGTAAAATTAGATTCGCTTTCTGAAAAGTATCAGAAAATTCTTTTTGTGGTTTCCATTTATCAGGGCAGACAAAATAACCAGCATTTCGGAATGGTTGACAACGCTTTTATCCGTGCGGTGGACGCCAAAGGAAAAGAAATTGTAAAATTCAGCTTGTCGGGCGACAGCACTTACAACGGAATGTGTTCAATGGTATTTTCAGAAGTGTATCGCAAAGATGGTAGTTGGAAATTCCGTGCCATTGGCGAGCCATACCAAACCGACAGTTTCGTTGAAATCCTTAAAAAATATACTTACTAAAAATAACAAACAGGAAGTAAAATGAGAAGATTACCCGTTTACTTATTGCTTGACACATCAGGCTCAATGAGTGGTGAACCGATTGAAGCCGTGAAAAATGGCGTCCAGGTTTTGGTTTCCACTTTACGTCAGGATCCTTATGCTCTTGAAACCGCTTACATCAGCGTTATTACGTTTGACAGTAATGCACAACAACTTGTTCCGCTTACAGACCTTGCTTCATTTCAACCGACAAGCATTTCGGCAAGTGGCGGAACTTCATTAGGCGGAGGCCTGAAACTGTTGGCAGAATGTATTGATAGAGAAATTGCCAAATCAACACCCGAACAAAAAGGCGATTGGAAACCGCTTGTATTCATTATGACAGACGGAGTTCCTACGGACGATTGGCAAAGAGGATTGGGTGAATTTAAAAAAAGGAAAACCGGCATTGTAGTGGCTTGTGCCGCAGGTTCGGGTGCTGATACCAGTATTTTGAAACAGATTACAGAAGTGGTTGTATCGCTTGATACGGCTGATTCTGCCACCATTAAAGCATTTTTTAAATGGGTTTCGGCTTCTATCAGCATAGGTAGCCAAAAAGTAGAAAGCGATTTTAAAGAAGTAGCAGGATTAAACGAATTGCCACCACCGCCACCCGAAGTAAATATTGTTGTGTAATGGGAAAATTTGGTTGGTCTTTTTCGTGGAAAAGAGCATTGGGAATTACCTCTGCGAAGCAGCGTTTTGCACGAAAAACAGGCATTCCGACATCAAAGCAGGGAATAGAAAGAAAAATTGGTTCATCCATTCTTAGTGCAATTTTAAAAATCATATCAGGTAAAAAATAACGTAAACAATTAAAATTTTAAAACAATGAAGAGTTTAGAACAACTTAAAATGGAACTTCTTGCTGACGGAGTAATTGATGCAACAGAAGTAAAAGAATTAGAAACAGTATTGTATGCTGATGGTAAAATTGATACTGACGAAGCAGAATTTCTTTTTGACCTGAATAACGCAGTTTCGAGAAAAGCCAATCATGCAAGTTGGGAAACGCTTTTTATCAAAGCGATTACGGGCTATTTGTTGGAAGATAAAAATTCGGCAGGTGAAATTGATGCTGACGAGGCAGAATGGCTTTACAACAAAATTAAAGGAGACGGACAAATTGATGAAACTGAAAAGAACCTTTTGTTGAATCTTAAGAAGCAATCAAAAAACTTCCCTTCAAATCTTGAATCTCTTTTGAAATAGCGATGAGAAGATTACCCGTCTATCTTTTGTTGGACACATCAGGCTCAATGCGTGGCGAGCGAATTGAAGCTGTGAAAAACGGCTTGCAGGTTTTGGTTTCAAAACTCAGGCAAGACCCTTTTGCTTTAGAAAGTGTTGCTATCAGCATTATTACTTTCGACAGAGAAGTGAAACAGGTAATGCCTTTGACCGAACTGGAAACATTGCAGCTTCCTGAGATTGTAACGCCCGAGTCGGGACCAACGAATATGGGAAAAGCCCTGCTGATGCTTTGCGAAAAATTGGATACTGAAATCATTAAAAGTTCGCAAACTCAAAAAGGCGATTGGCGGCCGTTGTTGTTTTTAATGACAGACGGAAAGCCGTCTGATTTGGCACAGTTCAGAGAAGCTGTTCCGAAAGTGAAATCTAAAAACCTGGCGGCTATTGTAGCGTGTGCGGCAGGTGCGGAAGCGCAGGATAGCTATTTGAAAGAATTGACAGGCAACGTTGTTCATTTGGATACAGCAGACAGTTCAACATTGATGTCGTTTTTCAAATGGGTTTCGGCTTCAATTGGAACAGGAAACAAAACTGTAGGAACTACGGAAGACATTGCATTGCCACCGCCACCACAAGAAGTTCATTTAGTGATATAAAATTTTGTTCAATGAGAATACCAATTATAACGGTAGTGTGTATGTCGGCTTTAATGCTTTCTTCTTGTGAATCTGAACAAGCAAGGAAGGAACGATTGGCTCGTGAGGAGCAACAACGTATCAAACTTGAACACAAAAGAGCCGAAGAAGAAAAAGCTGAAGCTATTCGTTTAGAAGAAGCTCATATAGAACAAGAAAAACAAGCTGAAATCGAGCGAATTGAAAGGGAGGTACGTCTTGAAAAAGAGCGTAAGGAACAAGAAATATACGACAGATATATAAACAATTCTTTACATACTGGAGCAACACCTTATTCAAAATATTATGGCAGAAACTCTACTTGTAATGAATACGGTTGCTCACAAATAAAGGTAAGTACAAGCAATTCAGATGTTTTAGTAACAATCAAAAAAAACGAAAAAGTAGTCCGACACGCCTATATTACAGCGTATAGTAATTACACATTTTCATTCCCCGATGGGACATATCAGGCATTTTTCTATTACGGAAAAGGTTGGAATCCTGAAAAGGAAATGAAAGGCGGAGAAATGAAAGGCGGATTTATTACTGACGAACATTTTGGGAAAGATGACCCACAATATTTGAGCAATAACGTGTTGCAATATGAATTGATTTTACAACAAAACGGAAATTTTAGCACAAGACCAAGTAATTCTGAGGAAGCATTATAAAACATTATTTATGACCAGACGATTACCTATATATTTTCTGATTGATGTTTCCGAATCAATGGTTGGGGAACAAATTCAGTTGGTGGAAGAAGGATTGGCAACAATCATCAAAGAATTGAAAGCCGACCCGTATGCATTGGAAACGGTGCATATTTCAATCATTGTGTTTGCAGGACAAGCAATGACTTTAGTTCCGCTAACGGATATTATCAATTTTTATCCGCCAAAGTTCCCGATTGGTGGCGGTACTTCGTTGGGTGTTGGTTTAGGGCAGTTGATGTATGAATTGCGTAAGAACACAATCAAAACAACAGCCGAACAAAAAGGCGATTGGAAGCCGATTATTTTCCTGTTTACAGACGGTGTGCCGACTGATGATATCAAAGCGGCTTTCAATGAGTGGAAACAAAATTGGCAACACCAAACGAATTTGGTTGCTGTTTCATTTGGCGAAGAAACAGACTTGAATTTGCTGAAAGAATTAACTGAAAATGTGTTGCTTTTCAAAAACACTACGGCACAATCTTACAGAGAATTTTTCCGTTGGGTTACGGCTTCAATCAAGTCAAGCAGTTTGAGTGTGGATAGCAATGGTTCTGGTTTTGAACTTTCAAAAGCAAATGACGATATAATCGAAAAAATTGACCTTACAAAAGATAAACCTAAACAATTTGTTGATGACAACTTTGTAGTGATCTCGGCAAAATGTCAGAATACCAAACGACCTTATTTAATCAAGTTCAGAAAGCATTTAAGTAATGCTGAATTTGGCGATTTAGGATTATCCACACGGCAATACCGCTTAGTGGGTGCGTATCAAGTGGGCGATTCTTATTTTGAACTATCCGATTCAAATGCCATTTCTCAAAAAATTAGTACCGAAGAATTACGCGGTGCACCGACCTGTCCGAGTTGCGGCAATCAATTTGGCTTTGCGGCTTGTCGGTGTGGCGGTATTCATTGCATTGGCAATGAACAAATAAGCACTTGTCCCTGGTGTGGCAATCAGGGTGAGTATGGATTTGGCGAGGGTGGATTTGATGTAAATAGAACACAAGGATAAAATGACGGAATTAAAATCATACATACAGCAACTATTGCAAAAGTACAGGATAGATGTAGCTATAAATCATCTGCCTTTAATAGATGCTTTTGCCGATAACGAAACGGCGATTGAAGCTTATAGTCAAATTAAAAATGCACAAAAAGCAATGTTAGATAAATGGAAAGAACAAACGCAAATTGAGGATATAAAATCCAGACAAATTGTGTTGTCAAACGGCACGGTGAACAAGCCTTACGAGTTTGTATTAAACTTTGAACAACTGAAATTTACCGACATCATTGGTGATTACAATATAGAAGCCTACGAAAAAGCGGGTATTACGTTCAGTAAAGAAGAAAACAAAATTTCAGGTATTCCAAAAGAAGCGGGTGAACATATTTTGTTGTTTAATTTCAAATTGAAAAATGAAGGTCAAGAAAAACCGTTTCACACCAAAGAAATTAAACTGATCATCAATCCTGACCCGAAATCCCTTTGGAAAAACGAACCAACGCCTACGGATATTGAATACTACAAACCCGACAATGTTTCGGCAAGTTTTGATTTTGATGCGAAGAAATTGATTGTTGGCTCTAAACGTGGCAGAAGTCATGCTCACGAAGCAAAACCACGAGATGATGCTTTTGAATTTTTGTATCATGAAGAAACAGGTTGGGGGATTATTGCCGTTGCAGACGGAGCAGGTTCGGTAAAATTCAGTCGAAAAGGTTCTGAAATTGCCTGTGAAACAGTTGTTGAGTATTTCAAAAATGTAGATAAAGAAAAGCTGAAAGAAATTGAAACCACAATAGCTGATGTATTGCAGGAAGCAACCGAAGAAAACAAAAGGAAACTAAGCAGTCATTTCATTGAACAATTAGGTAATGCGGCTTTTGCTGCACAAAAAAATATCAGAGAAGAAGCAATCAAAAAAGAAAGGGAAATAAGAGATTATTCTACCACGATCATTTTTGCTTTGATAAAGAGATATGAAAACAAATTTGTGATTGCTTCTTTTTGGGTGGGCGATGGTGGTATTGGCATTTACAATAAAGGCTCAAACGAAGTATTTGTATTGGGAACGCCTGATAGTGGTGAGTTCGCAGGACAAACCCGCTTTTTAACGATGAGCGATATTTTCGCAGGCGGCGCCTACGCAAACCGTGTTCGCTTCAAAATTGTGGAAGATTTTACGGCTTTAATTTTAATGACAGACGGTATTACTGATGCTAAATTTCAAACTGATGCCAACCTGAATAAAATTGAAAAATGGAATGAGTTCTGGGAAGATTTGAACGGCAATAATCAAGACAACAGAAAAGTTGGCTTTTCAAAACCGATAGAAGAAACCGAGCAAGATTTAATGATGTGGTTAGACTTTTGGAGTGCGGGAAATCATGATGACAGAACAATAGCCATTTTATATTAACGATATGAGTAAGACCGTCACAGTAAAAACAGCCGAAGGTAAAACATATCAGTTTGTTGATAACGGTTCGCCAATGCAAGGAGGAATGAAAGATGTTTATTTTTCGCCTGATAAAAGTTATGTGGTTGCGTTCTTTCGTGATAAGCAGGATTTTAATTCCAAAGAGCGATTGAAAAATATTGTAATTAAATACAGAAAAAGCATTTTTGAAAACATTGGAGGGGAATATTGGAAAGACTTATTCTGTTGGCCATATGATATTGTTGAACACAATGGACAAACAGGTATTATCGTTCCTGTTTATCAAAAACAGTTTTTCTTTCAGCAAGGTTACAATTTGGCAGCAGGAAATTTTGCTTCCATAAAAGGAAAAGAGAAAGAGGGAAAATGGTTTGCTTCGCCACAATTCAGGAGCAAACAATTTAAACTGCATTTAGATAAATCTGAATTGGGCGACTGGGGAAAATATATTGCCGTCTGTATCAAAATTAGCCGTGCTGTTAAAAGAATGCACGCAGCAGGTTTGGCACATTCCGATTTGTCTTACAAGAATGTATTGATCGACCCTGTAACGGGAAAAGCAGCCATTATTGACATTGACGGTTTGGTTGTGCCAGGTAAGTTTCCGCCTGATGTAATTGGAACGCCTGATTTTATTGCACCCGAAGTAATGGCAACAAAGTATTTGCCTAAAACCGACCCGAACAGAAAATTGCCCAATATCCAAACCGACCGCCACGCTTTGGCGGTAATGATTTATATGTATTTATTATATCGCCACCCGTTGCGTGGCGGGAAAATTCACGACACCGACCCACAAAAAGACGAGGAACTAGGAATGGGTTCTAAGGCTTTGTTTGTTGAGCACCCAACGGACAAATCAAACAGACCAAAATTAAATCAGGTAAAGCCAACGCATTTGCCTTGGGCTGATGTTGCTAAAATCCCTTATACCGTTGCAGGACCTTATTTGAAAACGCTTTTTGACAAAGCATTTATTGACGGTTTACATAATCCTGCAATCAGGCCAACCGCAGACGAATGGGAGCAGGCATTAATAAAAACCGTTGATTTAATGCAACCTTGCCAAAACCCGAATTGTGAGCAGAAATGGTTTGTTTTTGACAATAGTACAAAACCTTGCTGTCCTTTTTGTGGAACGCAATACAGAGGTCAGTTGCCTGTATTGAATTTATACTATTCACCTAAGCCCGGGAATTTCAGGCCCGAAAACCATAGGTTAATGGTGTATTCGGGACAAAATATTTATCAGTGGCACTCTAATCGTAAGGTTTTTCCCAATGAAAGATTAACAGCAGAACAAACCAAACCTGTTGCAGACTTTCATTTTCATAACGGTAAATGGATTTTGATAAACAGAAAACTCACATCAATGAAAGATGTAATGGAAGACAAAGAAATTCCAATCGGCCAGTCGGTTGATATAACTGACGGGAAAAAAATCCTGCTTTCAAAAGAAGAAGGCGGAAGATTGGTAATAGTTCAATTAGTAAACAATTAAAAACCAAACATAAAACGACAACATGGAGCAAAGCATTCTACAATTACATCCTGTACTGGTCGTGGGATTTGCCATAACAGTGGTCATTATGCTATTATTAGATCTTGGCGTTTTCAACAAGAAGAGCCATATTATTACATCGAAAGAAGCCACAGTATGGTCAGTCGTCTGGATTTCGCTGGCAATGGTGTTTTCAGGAATTGTGTATTACGTTTTTAACCAAGATGCTGGCGGGCACGATTTAGCCATTGAGAAATTTACGCAATTTCAAACGGCATACTGGATTGAAAAAGCATTATCAGTTGATAACTTATTTGTTTTTATTTTAGTATTCTCATTCTTTAAAGTGCCAAGAGAATTACACCATAAAGTGCTGTTTTGGGGAATAATCGGGGCATTGGTATTCAGAGCCATTTTTATTTTTGCAGGTGTGGGATTGATTAGTGTTACTTATCTGCCTGAAATGAGTATTTTGGGAAAAGCTGTTAGCATTAACATTGTTCTTACTCTTTTTGGCTTGTTTTTGGTTTATGCGGGAGTTAAATCGTGGGGAGCAGATGACGATGATGACGAGCAGGATTTTAGTAAATCTGCGGGTGCAAGACTTATTCGCAAACTCTACAAAGTAAGCGATAGTTTTGATGACGATAAATTTTTTACCATTCAAAATGGGGTGAAAATGGCAACTCCATTGCTAACTGTAATTGCAGTAATTGAGTTTACGGACTTGTTGTTTGCGGTAGATAGTATTCCTGCGATATTTGCGGTTTCGAAAGACCCGTTTATTCTTTATACATCTAACATCTTTGCTATTCTTGGTTTGCGTTCGTTATACTTCCTTTTGTCGAACTTTATTTATATGTTCAGTAAACTGCCTTATGGTTTATCTATCATTCTGACTTTTATTGGTGCAAAAATGATTATTTCACCTTGGTTTCATATTTCATCGCCAATTTCTTTGGGAATAGTAGGTGGAGTTTTGGTTTTGTCTGTTGCCTTGTCTTTATTATTTCCTACAAAAAAAGAAGAAATAGCTTAGGATTTTGAAATTCCAAAAAAAGGAAAGATATTTTGGTTGATATGAATTTGCAGAACACGAGGGAATGAGATTATTGTGAAATGGTTGTAAAATCTTACCCGGTGCGGTAAACTACAAAGGGCAATATTATTGCCGAAGCGGAAGCATGACTGAATATGAAAGGTACTTCATTAGATGATTTTTGCCGACATGCCAAACTTGTGTATAGAGCCTGGTTTACCCCAACTTACCTTTCATTATGAGGCTTCCGGAGTTTAGACGGTCTTTCAGAAAGACTTTTTCTGATGGAAATTCAAAAGTAACATTAGAATAATCCAAAGTATAGCGGCAGCTGATTTTTGTAGATTGCTATAGTTTAAATATCAAAACTGATGGCAAAGAATAAAAAGATAACGGTTCAGAAGATAGATATAACACTATATGTAGATAATCAGCAGGATTATATTGCATTAACGGATATTGTGAGGTATAAAGATGTGGGGTATTCAGACGATATTATAAAAAGCTGGATGCGAAATCGCAATACAATAGAACTCCTGGGTTTTGGGAAGCAATTTACAACCCTGATTGGGGCTGACTAAAAATGTTTGGTCTAAAGATATGCCACTAAGATTCAAACCTACCTGCCGACAGGCAGGGGCACAAAGTCCTGATTCTCGGGTTTAATTTTCTTTGGGACTTAGCGGCTTCGTGGCAAAATATTACTTTTTGGTCAGCCCCAAAACAAGCAGGATTAAATAGTTTTGTGATGACCCCAAAAGATGGATTGAAAGCACCAGTGCTATTGGTATCGTGTTAAAATCTGGCAGATATGGCGGATCATTTATCCTTTGTGTATCTGCCTGCCGGAACGGGCAGGTTTTATGAATGAAAAATTTCATGTACGTTTGGGTTAAAGCAAAACAGCTAAGCTGTTTAACCGCATTGCAACTTTATAGCCTGATATTCAATCAAATATGATCCTGCCGGGAAATCTCTGCATAAATTGTTGATTTTTTTTCTGTGGATTAGAGATACCTTGCTGCTGTTAAATCTTTCGTATATGTATATCACTCATACCATGTTAACGACTGCAAGTCCTGAAAAGATATGGAAAATATGGACGGATGTGAAGAACTGGAAACAATGGGATGTAACGCTGCGTGAAGCTGCCCTGCTGAAAGAAAGTTTTCAGGCCGATGTGCATGGGGTGATAATACCCGAAAAGGGCTTAAAGGCAGGATTTAAAGTGACCTCCTGCGTTCCTAATTTTTCTTATACTCTTACCACCCGGCTTCCTTTGATTAAAATACATGTTCACCGTTTCCTAGGTTATAATAATATGAAAACCACCTTTACACATGAAATATGGGTAGAGGGTCCCTTAAGCTGGATGTGGTGGAAACTGACCGGTCGCAATGCGGCCAGCCGTCTTTCGCAGGCTATGAAAAATGTAAAACAATTAGCTGAAGCATAATCGTATGCTACACGCACTGCAGATCATTCAATCATTGACATTCCCTATTGACTATTCATTATTCACAACTGACCATTCACCGCTAATCCTTTGCCTCATCACAGATCCCAGTATACCACTTCCTTTATAAATAATTCATACACCTCCTTCCACCCTTCAAATTTCTTATCGGTTCCGAGGAAATTGTTGTGCCAGATACTGATCATGGTGCCTTTTACTTTCTTTATGATATCGTGGTAATAATGAATTTCACTATACGCCTGCGAAGGGGTGAGCTGTTGTTCGTAATAAGCATTGGCATCCATAAAGCAGAACGGGTATACCAAAAGTGTTGTTTTTTCTTCCCGGGGAAGATCATACCAGTAAAAAGGAGAAGCGATGGAAGCCCGGAAACCGTTAGTGGTTCCATAACCCATTGAAAAATCATTGAGAATCCCATGCTCGGTTAACTGACGGTACGTATCAGGCAGGGTAAAGCGGATATAGTGCTGGCGACTGTGTACTACCTTATTTCCGGTAATCTCTTCCAGCGTTTGTATTTCCTGTTGGAGCAACGCTCTGTTATCGCCGCTTTGCCAGGAAGGATGAATGCCGGTATGATAGCCGGCAGCATGGTACCGGATCAGCTCTCTCATATCCGGTTGATGGGGAGGTATGTTTTTGTCAAATTCTCCCGGGGAAGCTGCCGCGAGAAAAAAATAATATGGCCGCAGGTTATACTTCAGATGCAGGGCGTAAAGCCATTCATACACATCAAAAGGGTCGTTTTTCTTTCCGGTCAGTACGGCTATACGCTCCTTTATATCTGCTAATTCTCCTTTTAGCAGGGAGCGTATTAAACCGCCGATATTTCTTTTTTTGCCCTTATGCAGGTACGAAAAGGCAATATCAATATCGTAGGTGGGGATGAACCTGAATTTTTTTACTGCAAACACCAGGGAAGCAAATCTGGACTGCAACGCTTGCTGAAAATCAGCCAGCCAGTAGTTGATCAGGGGTTCCTGTAAAAAACCGTTTTTACAGGCGATGCTTTCCGTATGAGGGAAGCGTCCGTATTCGTCCGGGGGGTAGGGCAGGTACTCTTCATACCTGCTGAGTAAATAGAAGGAAGCGGCGAAGATATCAAAAGGCAAATCGCTGTTTTCAGTAGCGAATAATATTTTATACCTGCTGCTTTCCTTACATTCAACAGGCCGGGAAGAAATACCGGTTTCAAAGAGCAGGGATACCGGCATTATTTTAAACTCGTCCCCGGTCAGGCTGTTTGGGGAATAATTGATCTTGGGACCTTCATATTGAATAAATTCTTCAGCCTGCGTGGTAAAAAAGATTTCAATACCGCTCAGGTTGTTTAATAAAACATCCGCAATATATTGTAACCTCGGGCTGCTATGGGTAGAGTAGATAATAAGCATATCTGGGTGATGATAACCCCGTTTAATCTTTTTCGTTGTAATACTCTTTCGCTATCTGGTCAAGAATGATATAAAAATCTTCACCAAATTTCCTGATGAGCGCTTCTTTCAAAAAAATATATACCGGCATGTTCAGCTTTTTTCCCAACTGGCAGGCCGGGTTACAAAGAGGGTCCCGGGGTTCATAATTCACCAGTTCGTATGTTTTTGTTTTTTTTGTTTTTACCGGGTATAAGTGGCAGCTTACCGGTTTTTTCCAGGATATTTTGCCATCCCGATAGGCCTGCTCAATACCGCATTTTATGATTCCTTTATTATCGTAATGACCATAAGCGCAGATTTTGCCGTTAATGGTGGGCGTTACCCATCCAAAATCTTTATCGTACAGATACCGCCCTCTTTTCTCAATTTCTTTAAGTCCTTCAGGCGTGAGATAAGGTTTCACTTCTTCAAAAATATCATTGAGTATTTCTGTTTCTTCATCGGTTAGAGGAGCGCCGGCATCCCCGTCTTCGCAACAACCGCCTTTGCATTTTATAAGGTCGCATACAAACCGGGCTTTAACCACTTCATCACTTACCAGTACATTATCAATTTCTATCACGGCTTTTTTTTGTAAAGATACTGGAATGGAGTTGCAAAATTTAAAACTTGTATTGTTGATGCTGCGGGATCATTCTGTATCATAAATGTATCGTTTTTGAGCACATGGGCGGTTTTGAAAAATAATCGCATAAGTAAGCCGGTTGGATAGTCTGGTCAAATGGAAGCTTTTGAAAGCGCAGGAAGCAGAAAAGGAAAAATTGATCTCGATAATGGCAATGATAGTAGTAAATCAGGTATTTTAGCCTGTGTAAATTATTGATCGCTCTCTGTTTTACATTAAAAAAATAATTCGATCGTGAATAGAATAAAATATTGCATTGCCTTATTCCTCTGTATGGCAGGCGCAGATGTTCACGCGCAAAACAAAGAAGACCAGCCGCTGGTCAGTAAAGAAAAAGACATTCCTGCCGGTGTGATCGGCGCTACAGCGGCTTTTCGTGAAAGGCTGTTAAGTGATCCGTACCGCCCGGGATATCATTTTAGCTTTCCCGAAGGCGATGGGCGCCCGGGAGATCCCAATGGTGCATTTTATCATAACGGACTCTATCACCTGATGTTTTTGTATAAGCGTACAGACGGTAAGTTTGCCTGGGGGCATGCTTCCAGCAAAGACCTGCTGCACTGGAGATACCATCCCGATGCGATAGGTCCGGGAGATGGTGATGAAGGCTGCTTCAGCGGAGGAGCCTTCGTAGATGATGATGGCACGGCTGTATTATCTTACTGGATGCTGTGGGGGGCAAAAGGCATTGGCCTTGCCAGCAGTAAAGACCCGGATTTTTCGACATGGAAGAAGTCCGAAGCTAATCCTGTGATACCGTCAACAGAATGGGGCATTACTGCCATGAAAAACAAAGATGGAAAATCTTATTACGTTGGTTCGGCAGACCCTTCCAATATCTGGAAAAAGAACGGGAAATACTATATGGCTACCGGCAACCTGCTGGTGCTGCGTAAATTCGGCTCCCGCGGTGCCGGACTGCCCGCCAATTTCAAAGAGGGAAGTTTACCGGAAGATTCACTTAATTACCAGGGAGACCGGTTGTATCTGTTTGAATCGGATAACCTGAAGGATTGGACATATAAGCATGAATTTTACCGGTCGAGCAGGAAGTGGACGCAAAAAACCGAGGATAATATGTGCCCCAGCTTTTTGCCCCTGCCATCATCTCCCGATGGAGGTACAAGCGATAAGCATCTCCTGTTGTTCATCAGTCATAACCTGGGCTGCCAGTACTATGTCGGCAGCTACCGCAATGATCAGTTTTTTCCGGATAAGCACGGAAGAATGACCTGGACCGACAACGCTTATTTTGCACCCGAGGCTTTGGTGGATAACAAGGGGCGGCAAATCATGTGGGCCTGGATATTCGATGACCGGCCCGATAGCCTGAAAAACTATTATGGATGGAACGGCATATATGGATTACCCCGGTCGCTTTGGGTGAACAGGGATGGTGAATTGGGAATGCGCCCGGTGGAAGAATTGAAGAATCTCCGCATGAATGAAAGGGAAAAGAAAAATATAAGCCTTACTGCAGGCAATCCGTTGACATTGCATCAGCAAAGCAGCCGGTACACAGAAATGGATATCACCATACAGCCCGGTACTGCGGCACAGGCAGGCGTTGTAGTAGCCCGCTCGGAAGATGGAAGGGAAGGAACGGTTATTTACTATGATGCCAAAGAAAAGAAGCTGAAGCTGGATGCGTCAAAATCAAGTGTAAGCTACGGAAGAAGAAATGTGGAGAGCGCTCCGTTTGAATTGAAGAAGGGAGAGTTGCTCAACCTGCGGGTATTTATTGATAAAGGAATTATAGAAGTGTTTGCAAACGACAGGCAGGCCATCGCAAGAACGGTATATCCCACATTAGGAGGCTCGGCTGTACAGCTTTTTTCCAACGGCGGTACTGCGGCAGTGGTGTCTGTTAAAACATGGGATCTGGCTCCTTCCAATTCATATTAAATCAACACGGTTAATCATCTAAAATGAATAGTATGTACAAAATTATGTTTTGGGTGCTGGGCATCCTCGTTTCCCAGGTTTGCTCTGCTCAGTACGATAAGAAGGATGATGCCAATCTGATGAATGCAAGCCGCAAGCTCAGGCAGTTGATCCAGCGCGATCCTCACCGGCCGACCTTTCATTTTGCAAATCCTGAAGGTATTGCCATGCCTTTTGATCCCAATGGCGGCATTTACTGGAACGGGAAATACCACCTGGGCTTTATTTACCAAAGCCTGCAAAATGGAAAGCGGGAACATTTCTGGGGTCATGCTGTTACCCGTGACCTGTTCCACTGGACGCTTTACCCGGATATGCTGGACGTAAAACCGGGTGATGTTGAGCTGGGTATATTCAGTGGCGGTACTTTTCTTTCAAGGGAAGGAGTGCCACATATTATTTATCATGGAGAGGGGGCTAATGTTAATCTTATCGCTTACTCCAGGGACCGGGATTTAAGGAACTGGGTAAAATTTGAAGGAAACCCTGTATTGGTAACGCCCGCTAAAGGCAGCGCCCTTGAAGGGAAGTACCGGGCCTGGGACCCCGAATGCTGGTTCGATAAAAAAACAGATCATTATTACCAGATCGCCGGAGGGGAGATTGCCGGGTTGTTTAAGTCGAAAGACATGTATAAATGGGACTATATCGGAGATTTTATAGACAGGAAAAACAACCGGCTTTTTAAGTATGAAGACATTTCCTGTCCTGATTTTTTCAGCATCGGTGATAAAGATATTTTGTTGTTCATCAGCCATCAGTTAGGTACGCAATATTATATAGGGAAATTTGAGAAGGATAAATACACTATAGAAAAGCATGGTCGCATGAATTGGCCCGGCGGAACATTTTTTGCCCCGGAGCAGTTGGTGGATGATAAGGGCAGGAATATTATATGGGGATGGGTGCTGGAAAGAAAGCCTGCGCATCTTCCCAATTACGGCTGGTCGGGCATCATGAGCCTGCCAAGAGTATTAACGCTTTCTAAAAGTGGGGAGATGCAGATCAATCCACCGGAAGAGATCAAAAATATAAGATTGCCTGGTGGGCTGAAGGAAAAGCCGGGCATTATTGCTGCCAATACGGAAAAGGTTGTTTCCATGGAAGGTACATCGCTTGAAATTAAGGTGGACTTTAAAGGCGCTGAAAAATCACCCTATGGTGTTAAAGTGTTTTGTTCTCCGGATGGCAGAGAGGAAACCATTATCCAATACGACCCGGTAGCTAAGGAGATTATTATTGATTTTATCAAATCATCCTTTCACAACCCTGTAGAGATGGTAACCCATGTTATTGTAAAGCCTGAAAAGATAGAAGGGTACGGAAGTACCACCTCCCGGCAAAGAGCGCCGTTTGAATTGAAGAAGGGAGAGCAGCTGCAACTGGATATTTTTATTGACCGGTCCATTATCGAGGTTTTTGCAAATGGCAGACAGTGTGTTACCCAGGTGGTATACCCCGAATTAAAAACCAGCACGCAGGTTAAGTTATTTGCAACCGGTGAGCCTGTAGTTGCCGGGAATTTGGAAGTATATGAAATGTCGGAAACGAATAGTTATTGAGGAACCGGGTGGCGGCAGCCACCCGCAGTGTTGTGTAAAAGCATTATTACAAAATTTCATCCCGCTGAAAAAGCAATTGGATAGGTAGAGCGGCCAATAACAAACAATAAACTATAAATCATAAACAACAAACCCTCTCCCTATTTCCATTCCAGCGTATTGATCAGGTGCAGCATGTCTTCCTGTAAAAAATCGTATACAATGCCCAGGGAATCTTCATTGGGTGTGGCATCAAAATACAATGCGCCGCGAAGGAAATGTTTTACCGTATCGGTGGCAAAGAATTGTTTTCCCGTTGCCGCATTACCGCCTACGTTAAAAAAAACACCGCCGATGCCATGGGGAGTTATAAACGTGGAATCTTCGATGGAAGATGCTTTTACGGTATGCTTGAATGTGATTTTATAGGCGTCTTCGCGGAGGTTTTCAAATGTATTTAAAGAAGAGGAATCCTTATAGCCGTGATCGGTCTTTACCCTGAAAGAAGACCTTCCCCCGATTGTTTTATAGCTCAGGTATATGCGTGCGTTAAGCGAAGGGAAATCAATATTGATCCAGTATGGATTGTCGGGATTTTCATCAAAGAAAGAACTGTCTTTAACGATCGTGCTGTATATCGGGTGTTCAAAGCGGTAGGGATAGCCCGGCTGGTTAAACAGCTGGTATTGGTGTTCCGGCAGATCTATCGCAAAATATCCTTTGGGACGGGGAGTGTAATTGCTGTTGCAGGAATATAGTATTGCGGATACTAAAATAAAAAGCAGCGTACCTGTTTTGTTCATCATCTTGTCATTACTTTAGCAACCGGCTTACTGCGGGTCTTGCAGCTTGATCGTTACCTTTACTTTTTTAATTCTGTTCTTATCAATCTCTATCACCGTAAATTCAAAATCACCAATCGGTATCACCTGCCCTTCCTGTGGTATTTCCCCTGCCAGCTCTAATACTAATCCGGCTAAGGATTCGCTTTCACCCCTTACCTGGTCAAAAGTATCCGTACTTAATTCCATGGCCTTACAGGCGTCCGTTATCATAATACGTCCTTCGAAAATATAAGTATGGTCGTCTATTTTTTTATTTGCACTTTCCTCATCATCAAATTCATCCCGTATATCTCCTACTATTTCTTCCATAATATCCTCCATCGTTACAATACCCTCTGTTCCGCCAAACTCATCAACCACTACGGCAAAGTGCGTATTTTTCCTTTGCAGGTCGCGTAAAAGATCTTTGATCAGGTTCTGTTCGGGAACAAAATAAGGCGGGCGGATCAGTTGTTTCCAGTCAAAATCGTCCGGCTCATTGATGAACGGCAACACATCTTTGCTGTGTATGATACCGACAACATCATCGAGGCTTTTCTTATATACCGGCAGGCGGGAGTAATGTAATTCTTCAATCCTGCGTATCAGTTCCCTGAAGCCGGTATGGTAGTCAATGGCGCTCACGTCAAGCCGGGTACGCATAATTTGCTTAACCGTAACCTGGCCGAACCGGGCAATTCCCCGCAGAATATTTTTCTCTTCTTCCGTAGTACTTTCCGAGGAGTTTATTTCTATAGCCTGATCAATATCCTGGGGATCATATACGTGATGGTGTTTAATTCCACCGAAGCTCCTTTCAATACCATCAGAAAATTTTGAAAACCACTTGCTCATATTGCTGAAAAAGCTGTACAGCACTTCAATAAGCAGGGAGGAGCTGTACGCAAACCGTATATTGTTTTGTGTTGCCGATACTTTAGGCAGGATTTCTCCAAAAAGAGCTAATAAAAAAACAATAATGATCAGCTTTATGGCAAAGTTTAAAAAAGCATTGGGCTGCTGCAGCAGCTCATCCATTAATACATTGGATACGATGATGGTGCCTATATTTACAAACGTATTGGCTATTTGCAGGGTAGCGAGTAGTCGTTTAGGCTGATCCAGCAGCGTGATAATCCTCCGGGCAGCAGGATGCTGCTTCGTTTTTAGCATATTAATATCCCGGTAAGTAAGAGAAAAAAAAGCGACTTCCGCTCCCGAAACAAAAAAAGATACGATCAGGAGCGACAGCAGGAGAATGATTAAGATGGTAATACTTTGTGGATTAATGACCAGCAGTACAGGTTGAAGTTTAAGCAGGCTGTTATATAAAACGAATGGGTAATCCAAATCCGGTATTTTTTTATCAGTAATATAATGTAATCATAAAGGCAGGGGGTTAGCCTGCCTGTTTATAAACGTACAAAAGTAAGTATTCGTGTAAGATTTTAAAAAGCCATGTTTTCATCAGAGGTATCGCTGATGGGAGGAATATCGCTGCTGAAACCCTCGTGCTGGTCCGAAGCATGGCTGACCCCATGTGCTCCATCCGCTCTTTTATCCAGCATGATCAGGTTATCGCCAACCACTTCGGTAGCGAATTTACGGCTTCCCTCTTTGTCTTCCCAGCTCCGTGTGCGTAATCTCCCTTCAATATATACCAGGCTGCCTTTGTGAAGATATTTTTGAGCCAGCTCTGCTAAACCGCGCCATAGCACCACCGTATGCCACTCCGTCTGGCTGATCAGTTTCCCGGTACGGTCTTTAAAAGTTTCGGTTGTCGCTAACGGAAATTTTGCTACGGCAATATTCCCTTCCAAAAATTGAATGTCCGGTTCCTTACCCAGGTTACCAATTAACATTACTCTGTTTACTCCGCGCATAACACTTAATTTTGAATCATTCAAATCAACATCATTCCTCATTACTGACTTAAATTTACATTTTTTTCTTTCAAATAAGTAATCATAAATTTTGGAAACGGGTAGTTACGGAGTTCGTGGTAGTGTACACCGGTAAAATCAGCTCCCAGCTCAGGGGGGGTATTCACGCTGACCTCAATGAACTGTCCGTGTACCATCTGGTGGGTAAGTTGCTGGGTATACATTTTTGAAACTTTCGTCACTTTTGCTTCTTTCCCCGAAAGCACTTGTTTAACGGGAGGCAACTGCAACCAGTTCTTTGGGGTAACCGGGCGGTCTTTTTCTACCAGGTAAAATTCGTGTAAATTCTGCCAGATATCATTCCCGGTTCTTTTCCGGATGTATATCCGGGATTGGTATGTGATTACAAAATAATACAGCCATCGGTCTTTTTTGATAATTTTTTTTTCTTTTACCGGCAATTCCTCCACTTTCCCAAGCTGGTATGCGCTGCATTTTTTTTGCATTATACATGCCGCGCATGCCGGGGCTTTGGGCTTGCAGACCACAGCGCCGAAATCCATAATTGCCTGGTTGTATAAACCGGGCTGTTTTTTATCCAGCAGCTCATGGGCAAGCTCATTTATTATGGACTTCCCTTTAGCCGAGTCGGTGGGGGTAGTTATTCCCCCTATGCGGCTTAATACCCGTATAACATTCCCGTCCACTACGGCATAGGGCAGATTAAAGGCAAAAGAGGCAATGGCCGCGGCAGTATAGGGACCGATTCCCGGAAGGTTAAGGATCTGTTCATACCCGGAAGGAAAGCGACCTTTATATACTTTATCAATGATCCTGGCTGAGGCAATGAGGTTTTTACACCTGGAATAATAACCGAGCCCTTCCCATAACTTAAAAACTTTTGTTTCCGGCGCATGAGCCAGGTCCTGTACCGTTGGAAAAGCCTTAATGAATTTCAGGTAGTAATTCCAGCCCTGCTCAACCCGGGTTTGCTGGAGAATAATTTCACTTAACCATATCTTATAGGGGTCCTTTTCCCCTTTCCAGGGCATCTCCCTCCGGTTGAATTGATTATTCCAAAACAACAGCTTTTTTGTAAAAAACAACTTCATCTTACGGTAATTAACTGTGATTCAATAATATGACTGCTATTTTGTTTATATAATATACAATTTTCTGATATTCTGTACGTTCAGTAATAATCAAATGCATTTTACCGAAAAACCAATGTGTTTTTGCCGGGGTAACAGCACGATAAAAAAATTTTTGTAACGATTAAGTTGCAGGAAATATATTATTTATGTTATTTTATTATTGAATTTCATTTATTTATAAAATACAATACCATGCGAAAAGCTGATCTCATTAACAATATCTCTGAAAAAACCGGAATTCCAAAAGTAGACGTTTTAGTTACATTGGAAACATTGTTTAAAGAGGTTAAAGAAAATCTTTCAAACGGAGAAAATATTTATATCCGTGGTTTCGGAAGCTTTGTAACCAAGAAGCGCGCAGCTAAAATAGGACGTAATATAAAGAAAAACACGGCTGTACATATACCGGAACATTATATACCTGCCTTTAAACCGGCTAAAGAGTTTGTTCACGAAGTAAAGAAATTAAAGTCGGTCAACCCGGTTACAGAGAATTTTGATGATGAGACGGAAGATAGCATTTAACTTCGCTCCAAATTCAAGGTGAGTGAAAAAACAGCAATGGGTAGTGGTAGCATCGGGGCTCGTGCTTTTATTGAGCCTTTATTTTTGGGGAAGAACCAAACCGGATGCTTCAAAAACCCCGGTAACGCAGGCAGCGTCCGACCATAAGGAAGAACAATTAAATTCAGGTTCTATACTCGAAACGGCTAAATCCAGGCTTTCTCCCGAACGCCAGGCCTGGCTTACTGCAAAAGAGAATGCTGTGGTAAGAGGAGATGTAACCGGCCAGAAAATTAAATTATACGATGAGCTGGCTACCTTCTGGAAGGATTCTGCGCATGTTTTTGAGCCGTTTATGTATTATCTCGGCGAAAAGTCCAAATTGGAAAATTCTGAAAAAAGCCTCACCTTTGCTGCCCATTTGTATTTAAAGCAGCTTAAAGGTGTTGAACAGCATGCTTTGCAGGTATGGATGGCTAACCAGGCTGCAGATCTGTTTAAGCAGGCCTTAACGTTAAACCCCGAAAATGATTCCAGCAAAGTTGGTTTGGGAAGCAGCTATATTTTTGGCGCTTCCGGCGCCTCAAGCCCGATGGAAGGTATTCAAAAAATACTGGAAGTGGTAAACAGGGATTCAACTAATCTGTATGCACAGTTTATGCTGGGATATGGTGGAATAATGACGGGGCAGTACGATAAGGCGATAGAAAGGCTTAACCTGGTAGCCCGGGAAGATCCGGAGAATACGGAAGCTATTTTTTTATTAGCCGAAGCCTATGAACGTCATGGCGAAAATGCAAAAGCCGCGCAGTGGTATGAAACAGGTAAAAAATTTGTTCAGAACCCTGAAGCGCTAAAGGAAATTGATAAGCGGATCAAAGAATTACAGTAATACTATATTTAATTTAATAATAATTACCTAACAAAAACTATTTGGTTTATGCCTTGTGGTAAAAAAAGAAAACGTCATAAAATAGCTACTCATAAACGTAAGAAGCGCCTGAGAAAGAACCGTCATAAGAAGAAGAAATAACTACTGCTGTTTTTCAATTCCGGATAACCGGCGCTAAATGCTGTGTATATGTTTGAAGCAGGATGTTGCTGGTATTCCCCGGTTGCTTTAAATGTAACCATGTGATGCAAATGACCTGCACAAAGGGTTACACCTGTTTGTTTGACGGTTTATTAAATGGCTTTTTAGCTTGAACAAAGAATTAATTATTAATGCGGCTCCCGTAGGCGTTGAAATTGCCCTGCTGGAAGATAAAAAGCTGGTAGAACTGCACCATGAAAAGGCAGATGCCAGTTTTGCAGTGGGTGACTTGTACCTGGGGAAAGTAAAAAAGCTTATCCCGGGGCTCAATGCTGCTTTTGTAGATGTGGGCTTCGAGAAAGACGCCTTTCTGCATTATACGGATCTTAGCCCGTATGCCCGTTCTTTGCTCAAGTTTACCCAGCAGGCTATGAACGACAACCCGCAGGGTGAGTTTGATTTTTCACAGTTCCAGACGGAAGCGGAAATTATAAAAACCGGCAAGATCAATGAAGTATTAGGACAAAAGCCTAATATTCTTGTTCAAATTTTAAAAGAGCCTATTGCGGCAAAAGGGCCGCGTTTGAGTTGCGAAATTTCACTGCCCGGCCGGTTTGTTGTGGTTACTCCTTTTAATGATATCATTGCTGTATCCCGGAAAATTCATTCTTCAGAAGAAAGAAAAAGGTTGCATAAAATTGTAGAAGCGATCAAGCCTAAGAATTTTGGGGTGATCGTTAGAACGGCTGCCGAAGGAAAAAATACGGCAGAGTTGCATGAAGACCTGATGATGCTGGTGGATAGCTGGAAAAACCTGCAGCATAACCTCCGGGGAGCCACCGCACCCTGCAAGATATTAAGCGAACAAACCAAAACAACCAGTATGCTGAGAGATCTTCTGAATGAAGATTTTAACCGCATAGTGGTAAATGATAAGAATATATACAACGATACCCGTAATTATATTCAAAAAATTGCCCCCGAAAAGAAAGAGATCGTTTCGTTATATCATAACGGCACCCCTATTTTTGACCAGTATGGCATCACCAAACAGGTAAAAGCTTCTTTTGGTAAAACAGTTAATATGCCCAGCGGCGCCTACCTCATTATTGAGCATACCGAGGCGCTGCATGTGATAGACGTGAACAGCGGGTACAAAAGTGTGAGCAATAACCAGGAAATGAATGCCCTGGAAACCAACCTGGAAGCAGCAGCCGAAATTGCACGCCAGTTGC
Source organism: Chitinophagaceae bacterium (assembly GCA_023957155.1). Taxonomy (GTDB): domain Bacteria; phylum Bacteroidota; class Bacteroidia; order Chitinophagales; family Chitinophagaceae; genus Agriterribacter. The sequence continues at coordinate 153,654 of JAMLHK010000005.1, forward strand.
GGCTCCGCGATATAGGCGGTATCATTGTGGTGGACTTCATTGATATGAAGCTGCCGGATAATAAGCGTAAGCTCATTGAGGCAATGGAAGGCTTTATGCGGGCTGACAGGGCGAAGCATGCCGTGCTCCCGATTTCAAAGTTCGGACTGATGCAGATCACCCGGCAGCGTATGAAGCCGGAGATGAATATCAATACCCAGGAAGTATGTCCCACCTGTAACGGCACCGGTAAGGTTTCTTCTACCCTGGTACTGGAAGATGAGATAGAAAAGAACCTGAGCTATCTTGTTATGCAAAAGCATAAAGGGCTTAGTATCGTAGTGCATCCGATTATATACGCCTATCTTACCAAAGGATGGCTTTTTTCCATCCGCAGAAAATGGAGCTGGAAATATAAGCAACAGATCAAATTGATCCCCAACAACAATTACTACCTCACGGAGTTCCATTTTTTTGACAGCAATGATGAGGAGATAAAGCTATAAACAGAAGAAACTACAAAATTTTTCTTGCAGCGACAGCGATGAAGTGCCACCGCAGTGATAATCTGTTATTGTTCTTCCATTTCCTGGCTCTTCGTACTTCTAATATTTCTTATCTTTCCGCTTTCGTCATTTTTTGAAACTTCTTCATCTTGAGCAGGTTTGTATTTCTGGGTTTGTTCTTATTCCTGTATTGTTCATTGTTTGCTCAAAAAAAGAACGCGTCTTTTCAATATCATATCCAGAAAGCTTCGTCGCCGATCCGGGTTGACGGTATAGCAGATGAGCAGGCATGGAAAGATGCCCAGGTTGCCACTGATTTTTATATGGTGTTACCTATGGATACCAGCGCCGCCAGGGTACGTACGGATGTACGCATGACGTACGATCAGAACAATGTCTATTTACTCGCCGTTTGTTATAATTTAACCGGTACAAGATTGATGGTGGAATCTTTGCGGCGCGATTTTGCTTTCCTGAAAAATGACAACTTCCTGGTATTTATTGATCCGTTTGAAGACCAGACAACAGGGTTCGCTTTTGGAGCAAATGCGTACGGCGCGCAGTGGGATGGTACGATGTATGAAGGCAGCAGGGTAGATCTCAACTGGGATAACAAATGGGTATCGGAAGTAAAGAACGATGAGGATAAATGGGTGCTTGAGGCCGCCATCCCGTTTAAAACCATCCGGTATAAAAGAGATGCAAAGCAGTGGGGGATCAACTTCTCCCGCAATGATCTTAAAACCACCGAGAAATCGAGCTGGACACCGGTGCCGCGCCAGTTCCCTACGGCCGCGCTCGCATATACCGGCACATTGGTATGGGATGAAGCTCCCCCGGCTCCCCGTTCTAATATTTCTGTTATTCCTTATGTGCTTGGCGGACTCTCTAAAAATTATATTACCGGCAGCAAAGTGGTATGGGATAAAAATATTGGCGGCGATGTAAAGGTTTCTCTCGGTCCATCGCTGAACCTTGATCTTACTTATCGCCCTGATTTTTCGCAGGTGGAAGTAGATAAGCAGGTTACCAACCTGAGTAGGTTTGAGCTTTTCTTTCCGGAGCGCAGGCAGTTCTTTTTAGAGAACGGCGACCTGTTTGCTAATTTCGGCTATGCCGATATCCGGCCTTTCTTTTCAAGGAGGATCGGGCTGGGCGTGCCCATCAACTTTGGCGCAAGGCTGAGCGGAAAGCTGGATAAGAACACGCGTATCGGTATAATGGATATGCAAACTGCAAAAGTGGAGGAAACGGGACTGCCTGCACAGAATTTTGCCGTGGTATCGCTGCAGCGAAAAATCTTTAAGCGCTCCAATATCGGGGTGCTGTATATTGATAAGATCTCTGTTAATTATCATCCCAATAGTAATAATAGTAATGGTGGTGATAAGCAGGTTTATTCAACATACAACAGGAACCTGGGTATGGAGTATAACCTGGCTTCTTCCAACAATGTGTGGACGGGAAAGGCGATGGTGCTGAAATCGTTTCAACCCGGTGCTGGTAATGATGACTGGATACAGGCTGCTCATCTCCAGCACAGCAGCCGGCACTGGCTCATCCTGGGGCAGTTCCAGCATGTGGGTAAAGATTATACCGCTGAAGTAGGATATGTGCCGCGGCGCGGTTATTTCAAGCTGAACCCGTCTGCTGCGTATTATTTTTTCCCCAAAGGAGGAAACTTCTTAAGTCATGGTCCCCAGTTCAACAGCAATCTTTATTTCAATACTGCCTTTGGTAAAACGGATTATTCCAATGTGCTCTCTTACCTTCTTACATTCCGTTCAAAGAGTACGCTTAATATCATTACTCAAAACGACTATGTGCAATTACTGAATCCTTATGATCCTACAAACACCGGAAAGGATTCTATTCCGGCGGGAGAAAAATTCAAATGGAATACGATTGGCTTTGATTATGTTTCTGCACCGCAGCACCTGCTTACCGGCACCGCTTCTTTCCGGTACGGTGGGTATTATGCCGATGGGCACCTGTTAACAGCAGCCGGTGATATAGGTTACAGGATCCAGCCTTATGTTAATATCACCATGGCCGCCAGTTACAACCGGCTGCGCCTGCCGCAGCCCTGGGGCCACCAGGATTTTCTGCTTGTTGGACCTCGTATAGACATAACGTTTACGAATACCCTGTTTTTAACTACTTATGTACAATACAACGAGCAGCAGGACAATCTTAATATCAATGCAAGGTTTCAATGGCGGTACAAACCAGCCTCCGATCTGTTTTTGGTATATACCGATAATTATTATCCCGGTCTGCTTGCCGTAAAAACAAGAGCCTTTGTGCTGAAGTTTAATTACTGGTGGAATCTGTAGGGTAGAGGGTATAAGGTGGGAGGTGTAGGGTAAAGAGTGTAGGTTTCTCTTTCCTCGTTTGACCTTTGTTCAGAGCCTATAGAAGAATTTGACAAATATGGATTCTGATTCTGTATTTGTCAAATATATTATATAGTATATTGGTTATCATTATAATGTAATGATGTTTTCAGGCTTGTTATTTACTACTTTCTTTTAGGCAGCTATTTCCATCGGAAAGCAATACCGATGCTGATATTTATTGTTTGGATTTCCTGCGCCATATTATGGGTTTCTTTTGTGCCCATACTCGTTATTATTCTGACATTTTTAAAATCCGGCGTACAATCCATATAATCGGCGTTTAGCATAAAAGCCATCCTGTTACCTGCATTGAATCTCATTCCGACACTAACCAGATATGAAAATGCTGTTGCGATAGCGCTGCTCTGCCGGACCCATCCCGATCCTCCGGGTGATGAAATGTGTAGATCCACCTGGGGCGATGCAGTGGCCATAAGCCCTGCCAGTGTTTTTAGCTCGAATATGGCAGCACCCTTCTGATCTAAGGCATAGACAGAATAGACTCCTGCCATTATACCTCCACTGCTCCATCTGTCTCCTTTCACATTTGTATTTGCCCCGGGAGCTGCCGGTCCCAATATAATCGCCAACGATCGCACGTTAACAGGATAACACTGGCCGCGAAGCAGCATTGCCAGTCCTGCATTCTTTCTTAGCTTATAAGCAAAATGTGCATCCAATATACCCCTGTTCTTGCCCCATCCTTTCCAAAGCTGCTCAACGGTATAGCCGAGCCTAATGATATACCGATATAACCTCTGTTGATCTCTGTGGTTTGTGCAGATACAGCGGAAGTAAGGATCATACAAATGAGAGCAAGTACTACATTCTTTTTCATAATGGATCAGGTTTAGGTGGAACAATCAGGTTATATGGTTTGAATAAAAATAGTTGTATTACCATGTATATGATACATATAGTTTAAAGGCAACAGTGCCTCCTGCATCGAGGGCCAGCACTGAAGGGAATCTATTTGATTTGGTATATGGAGTGAAAATAATTCCTCCCATAAAATCATCGGCATCAAAATCATCATAATCATACAAGGTAATGGTATATTGATCCTGGGGGTCGGTAAGATCAACGGCAGGCGTTATATCAAAAGAGTATATCTTGGAAGGGTCTGCATTCTGGTAGTTATAGGTATTCGCACTTTTCCATATTTGTACATCGCCTTTTGATAATTTCAGGTATATATCCGGACCACTAGTGGGATCCCATCCTGCTCCGTTATTATCGGTGGCAGGGAACCTGGTTACTTCGATTTTGGTTATTTTGATTTTTTTGGGAGTAATAGGCTGGCTGCAATCGGCTCCTCCATATCCTTCAGGACATACACAGTTTCCGTTAGCACAATGTCCGCCATTCAAACAAACCGTTTTGTCGCAAGGATCTGCATTCTCTTTTTGGCACGATGCAATGACCAGTGGAAGCGCAACGACCAGCAGCCAGTCACGTAAGTTTAAGCATTTGATTTTCATGATATAAGTTTAATAGATTTTAAAATAGAGCAAATTTGCTCTAATAAATTTTGCCTTAAAACGTCAATTTGGTCGCGTGAAGTATTTCAGGGACGATCAATTTGTAAAAAAATTTGGCAAACGACTCCGGGAGATTCGTAAAGCGAAGAAAATTACCCAGGAAGAGCTTGTTTACCGAACGGGCTTTGAATTGAGCCAGATCGGTAGAATCGAAAGAGGAACGGTGAATACTTCTATCAGTCATGTAGCTGCTATTGCTCAAGCGCTTGGTGTACCTGCCGCAGAATTATTTATGTTTGATTGATTCTTTCCTTCATTTGTAGCGGATATCCACGGAAAAAATGGTTTTTGTAAAACTATATATTTTCATCAGTTTTTTTATAACGTAGGAAATTTGAAGTGCGTTTGCTTGGTATGCCGAGAAGAAAAGATGATATTTTTCTTAAAAGCGCCTTTGAAGAAGCCTTTCCCGATTTACTATCTTTTGCTTGCTGTTTGAGTTAATGCAGGACTACTGTAATGTGTGGCATTACCTACAGAGGTAAAACATGAAAGTTGGGTAAGTATTCAACTATTACCGATTTATGCTTAAACTTAATCATGGTATGGTGTTGGTACCGGCTTGTTGGGGTGGGAGTTCCGCAGATTTCGCGGATGCTCGCAGAAAACGCTGCCTGTCAGCGGGTATCAGCGTCATCAGCGGGAAATTACGATACTGTGCATTACAGTTGGCATGACAATAGTACCTAACCATATTTTCAGTAACTTCGTTCCTCTAAAAACAATAACTATGGCATTAACGATCGGATCAAAAGCGCCTGATTTTACATTGATCAATACCGAAAAGAAAGAAGTTTCCTTAAAGGATTTTGCAGGTAAAACTTTAGTGATCAACTTTTTTCCTGCCGCTTTTACAGGAGTGTGCACCGAGCAGATGTGCAGCAACCGTGATGACCAGAGCTTTTACAGCAAACTGGGGGCATCGGTAGTTGGCGTTTCAGTTGACATGCCTTTTACGCTTGGGGTATTTAAAACGCAGAACAATATCAATTTTGACCTCTTGTCTGACTTCAATAAAGAAATGATCAAAGCGTATGACATGTACCTGGAAGATTTTGTACTCGGTCTGAAAGGCGTGGCAAAAAGAGGGGTAACCGTAGTAGACGGCAGCGGCACGGTAGTATATGCGGAAGAAACGGCAAACCCGGGAACACAGGTAAATTTTGAGGCACTGAAAGCGGCGCTGGAAAAGATCAGGTAGGCTGGTATAGAAGTGAATAAGTGAATAGTGAAGGCCCGCCGGACTAAGTCAGTCAGGCGGGTCTGAACGCTATCCGGGTGAGTAGTGAAGTTGACTGCCGGCTGTTAATGGCTGATAGCAATAGAGTACCTTTGGATAAAAAAAGCCCGAAAAGGGAATGCCAAATAACAAGAGATCAAATAACAAGAGATCAAATAAATCAGAAATCAACAAATCAGAAATCTGAAAGAGGCTATGAGCTTTTGGCACTCAGCCATCTCACCTGAAACCTCTCAAAATATCAAGAACCAAAAGACAAGATCCGATCAACCCCGAAGGTCAATGACGAAATCAGAAATCAACAAATCAACAATCAGAAAGTAGCTGTCGGCTGTGAGTTTCCAGTGATCAGCGATCTACCTTGTTCCCTGAAACCTGCGCCCTGAGACTTGCAGCCTGCAACCTCACCATCGCCTATTGCCGCTCATTCCCATCTCCTGCTCACATTTTAAACTTTCTTACCTTCGTCTATTAATTCATGGCGAGTATTGAAAAAAAAGAAAGGCTCTGGAATAAAAATTTTATCATAGCCTGTCTCACTTATTTTTTGGTTGCCTGCTCCTTTAATCTTTTAATGCCAACCATTCCGCTCTTTTTATCGGGAGAGTTGGGGGTGTCTCCTTCTAAGATCGGAGTGGTGCTGTCATCCTATGCCGCAGCCCTTTTAATTATCCGCCCGTTCAGCGGGTATTTGGTGGATGTGTATGCAAGAAAGCCGCTCTTTGTATTGGGAATCAGCCTGTTTGTGCTGACGTTTGCCGGCTATTATTTTGCCGTATCGGTTTTGTTTTTTATTGTGCTGCGGTTTGTGCATGGACTGTTCTGGGGTTTGTCCACGGTTTCTGCAAATACCGTAGCTATTGACATCATTCCCGCATCGCGGCGTGCGGAAGGAGTGGGTTATTTTGGAGTAAATATCAATATCGCTATGGCAATAGCACCCTATATTGCAGTGAAGATCTATGATGCCTATCATTTCAGCGCATTGATCTCATCCGCCCTGTTTATGGGGTCCCTCTCCATTATAGCTTCTCTCTTCATTAAAGTGCCATACAGGAAAAAGTTAGACAAGGTTCCGCCGATTTCGCCTGACCGGTTTATTTTGGTGAGGGCTATTCCTATTTTCCTGAATCAGCTGCTGCTGTCTTTCGGCTGGGGTACGCTGGTGGCCTTTGCTGTTTTATACGGGAAGAGAATAGGCATCCAAAATTCAGGCATATTCTTTCTTTTTTTAGCGGGCGGAATTGTATTCTCCAGGGTTACTTCCGGCAAGCTTGTTGACCGCGGTTATCTCCACCAGGTAATGGCCGTGGCCATACTGCTGATCAGCGGGGGATATGTGGGTTTCGCCCTGGTGCATGACATATATGTGTATTGCATTGCTGCTTTTTTGATCGGTACGGGATACGGAACGCTCTTCCCGGCCTTGCAGACCATTTATATCAATATGGCGCCGGCTTCCAAACGCGGTACGGCCAATTCTACCTATTTAACCGGCTTTGACCTGGGTATTGGTACCGGGATGCTGACAGGCGCCTGGTTGGCCGGCATTTTTGGATTTGCCAACATGTTCCTGATTACAGGAGGATTGAGTTTTGTTGCGCTCTTTATTTATTGGTTTAATTCGAGAAAAGTATATGAAAAGGGCCGCCTCGTTTAACGATAAAGTTCAGCCGGAATCTTACAGCATTTTACCACACGAATACCTGCTAAATAATGTGTAAATAACCTAAAAGGACATTGTAAATAAATTTCCTCCGGTCTTAAGGTTGCTTCACCAGCTTTAATTCTTTGATGATATGATCTGCCCCGCCCAGTTTATCAATGCACCATAATACATAACGTATATCCACACAAATGCTCCGGTTCATGTCTTTGTCGAAGGCGAGCTTATGACTTAATGCTTCGTAGTTGCCATCGAAAGCCAGCCCGATCAGGTTACCGTTCGCATCTATTACCGGGGAGCCCGAATTACCTCCGGTAATATCATTATTGGTAATAAAACATACCACCAGGTCGTTCAGTCTTTTGTCAATATACTGCCCAAAATCTTTCTTCTTTACCAGTTCAACTAATTTGGGCGGAAGATCAAATTCATAATCACCCGGGATATACTTTTCCATAACCCCCTTCATGGTGCATACCACATCGTATTTTACCCCGTCTCTCGGGCTATAGCTTTTTACATTACCGTAGCTTACCCGCATGGTAAATGTAGCATCGGGGTACATCTTTTTCTGTGGATCCATTTGCATCACACCTTTCAGGTATAGGCGGCCGAGATCATTATTCCGGGTATTGAACCGTTGAAAAAGCGGCTCGTATTTAGTATTATAATTCTTTACAAAACCACCAGCATAGATATATGCGGGATCATTTTGAAGCGTTACGGCATCCGGTCTGTTCAGGAATGCCTCCCATTTTGCATCGTTTAAAAAGATCGTATTGCTGAATACCGCCTTAGCCCAGGTTTGATAAGTACCCGCATCGTTCAGGTTGCCATAAGCGGCTTTTGTTTTTTCATAAAAACCTGCAGGATGCTGTGCTTTATCTATATCGGTATAGAACATCCGGCATGTGGCAGCCATGATGGTTTGGTCGGAAACAATATTTTCGCTATCCCTGAATTTTTTCCTTGCTGCATCCGCTGCTTCAAGTCCCTGCTTAACGGCTGCTGCATCTGCGCCCTGTTTAAGCATATCGCTTTCCAGCTTTATCAGCGTAGAGGCAAACCTGGCTAAGGGAGAACCGAGGATACCCTCGTTGATGTATACCCTGTGCTTGGCATAGGGTTTCCAGGCGTCATATACTTTGGGCCATTCCGTAAATATATTTTCAAATTCAGGGTTGCCTTTTGCCCATTGTATAAAGCGGGCTTCTTCTTCCTGCTTTTTTTCATAGGTGTGATATTTCAGCAGTTGCCGGGTTTCCCCATCGTAAAATTTCCAGTAGTTGGCCACACTTGCATAAGCGGGCGCTAACCGCAGCTTTACGGCCGGGTCTTTTTTCATTTCTTCAAACATCGCTTTCAGACGTACATCCCGGAGGTTAACGAGGCTGGGGTTGCTGATGTCTGTTGCCAGTTTTATACCGTAAGAAGTTTCATATCGGTTCGTGCTGCCGGGATAACCATAAATCATAGCATAATCGCCGTCTTTCACTCCTTTAATGGAAACGGGTAAAAAATATTTGGGCTTAAGGGGTATATTATCTGCAGCATAAGCAGCCGGTTCACCATTGGGGCCCGCATATACACGGAATACTGAAAAGTCACCGGTATGCCGCGGCCACTCCCAATTGTCGGTATCACCGCCAAATTTACCCACGCTTTCCGGAGGGGTACCAACCAGCCGGATGTCATTGTATTGCTGGTATACAAAAACAAGGAATTGATTTCCTTTAAAAAGTGCACTTACCCTGGCCTGTATATGTTTTAGCGGATCGGAATATTTTTCATTGACCTGTGCTATAAGCGCTGTTTGTTTTTTGGCGCGATCTTCCACGCTTAGTCCCTCTAACTCAGGTGCGATCTCTGAGGTTACGTCTTCTATTTTCAGCAGGAACTGAACGCTTAGTCCTGCTGCCGGAATTTCCTGCTTTTTATTGTAAGCCCAGAAGCCGTCACGCAGGTAGTTGTGCTGGAGATCACTGGCAGCTGCTATAGCGCTGTAACCGCAATGATGATTGGTGAACAGCAGTCCTTCATTGCTTACCATTTCACCCGTACATCCACCACCGAAAATTACAATGGCATCTTTTATTGATGCTTTGTTGATGCTGTATAATTGCTCGGAGCTGAGCTTAAGACCCTGCTTTACCATATCGGCATATACCTGTTTGCCGAGCAGCAGGGGCAACCACATGCCTTCATCGGCATAGGTTCTGCTAAAAGAAATGAACAGTACTGCCGTAATAAGGAACTTCTTCATAGTGCTTTCAATTTTACATAACAAACCTACTGCAAAATTTTTTTAAGCGAAACAATGAAGAAGGTAAAGATGCACGCTTAAAAAGAATAGCCGGCAAGATCAGAGAGGGCTGCCGTAGATTGTTCGCCGGTTCCGAGCTTTTTTATGATACAGGTATTGCTTTCCAGTTCGCGGCTGCCGATCATTACGGCGTAAGCGATATGCTTTTTTTCAGCGTATTTGAACTGCCTGTCAAATTTAGCCTGCTGGTGGTATAGCTCACACGATATGCCTTTATCCCGCAGTTGCTGCATGAGGGTGAATGCTTTTTTGCTTTCCGCCTCACCTAAGTTAAAAAACAATACCTGTGTGCCGCTATGCACTTCCTGCGGAAATAATTTCAGTTCTTCCATTACATCGTATATCCTGTCAATACCGAATGAAATGCCTACCCCGGGAATGCCGGGTACGCCAAATAAGCCGGTAAGATCATCATAACGTCCGCCACCGCCAATACTGCCCATTTGAACATCACGGGCTTTTACTTCAAAAATAATTCCCGTATAATAATTCAATCCTCTCGCTAAGGTAAAATCAACGACCGGCGGTTTAATGTGGGCGGACGAGGGGTGCTGTAAAATATATTCGATCTCCCCGATACCTTCCGCTCCTGCCTGTGTGGCGCCAAGCAGTTCTTTTATCGCGGTTATCTTTTGGGTATTATCGCCGTCAATGCGCAGGTATTCGCTGATAGTTGCTACCTGTTTTTTATCTAATTCTCTCTGGAGCAATTCTTCCTGTACCTTTTCAATCCCGATCTTATCTAACTTATCAATCGCAATGGTGATATCTGTTAATTTGTCTGTACCACCGCATAATTCAGCCAATGCAGATAATATTTTCCGGCTGTTGATCTTTATGTCAACCTCCATTTTCAATTTTCCGAATACGGTGGCATATATATTGACAAGCTCCACTTCATTTAATAGGGAAGTACTGCCTACCACATCCGCATCACACTGGAAAAATTCGCGGTATCTTCCTTTTTGCGGACGGTCGGCACGCCATACCGGCTGCACCTGGTAGCGTCTAAACGGGAAGGTGAGCTGCCCGTGGTTCATGGCTACGTAACGGGCAAAAGGAATCGTGAGGTCATATTTCAATGCCCGTTCGGTAAGGTGCTTATCATTCTTCCCCTGTAACACATTTTCAAAAGCAAGCTTTGCCTTATCTATATTTTTAGGGTCGTTCAGTCCGTTATTCAGGATCTTAAAAATAAGTTTATCACCTTCTTCTCCATACTTTCCCATCAGGGTGTCTAAGTTTTCCATGGCAGGTGTTTCCAATGGCCCAAAACCGTATAGCTCAAATACATTTTTTATAGTATGGATAATATGATTTCTTTTCCGGACAACATTGGCGCCGAAATCCCTGGTACCCTGTGGAATGGAAACTTTACTCATACGGTTTGAATATGGGAAAAAATATTTATTTTGACAATAGAGCGTAATGTTCAATGATCTTATTGCAGGCTTTGTCAATCATGTCAAAGACCTGGTGATAGTCTGCCTCCGGTCCATACCAGGGATCCGGTACATCTATACTGCGGCCGGGATATACTTCATCCATCAGCAGCTTTACCTTTTTCGGGTTGTATGCGTTGCCTGTCCTCCATTTTATATCGTCAATTACATCTTCAGCCATGGCATAGATCATATCAAACACCTGAAAATCATTGCCGGTAATATTTCTTGCGCTTTGCCGGCTGATATCTATACCGTGCATTAAAGCTACTTTTTGCGACAGGCGATGGGGGGCTTCGCCGACATGATACCCGTTGGTGCCGGCGCTGTCTACGGTCCAGTTCAATTGTGCCTGTTGGACTTTATATTCCATAATACCTTCCGCCAGCGGACTTCTGCATATATTACCCAGGCATACCATTAATATCTTCATAGTAAAAAATCCCGGCAAAGGTAACCCTTAGGATTTGAGATTTGAAATTGGAGATGGGATGCGGTCGGTACCCGACATAAGGAGGGTCAGACCGCATCTTGCGATTCCGGATTTTATTGGATTTTTATGATTGGACTCTCTACCACCCGGATCTTCTTCCAGTCGGGGGACGTATTACATCAGTTCAGCTTTTGCTTTGGGGATCCTTCCTGCACTACGGTTCTTCCGGCTTTTCCTGCGGCATCGAATGTTTTAAATTGCAGCGTGCCGGTTGCGGGAACAGGTCCGTTATATAGGGCTGATTGCTGTGTGGGCTCGGTACCATCCGTGGTATAGTGAATGCGGATACCCGGTAAAGCTACATTCGCTTTTGCCTGTCCTTTTTCTATAATGACTCCTGCCGGTGGTACACGGTATGCATACCCGTTATTGGTATGCGCCAGCCTGGGAAATTCTTTTTGGGCAATGGTATTGGCAAACCGGTTCCATCCCTCATTGATGTTTTTAAGGCGAAGCTCACGGTTACTTTGCGTTTCCCATTTTCTTTCGGGCGACCAGGCACTTTCGGCAAAGCCGATCAGCTTGGGAAGCATATAATATTCCAGCATATCCCTGCCTTTTATGGTTTCACTCCAAAGCTGGGCTTCCACACCGATAATATTTTTTCTTGCTTCGGGTTTTATGCTTTCCCATTTGGAAGAGGGGCTATCCCAGAACAGTTCATTGCCCATGGATCCTTTTAGTGTGGTATTAAACATATTGTAAGGCGCAAACGTCCAGGCATTCCTGGTATCAATAAATCCAGCCCAGTATAAGCCCGGCTCTTTGGGATCATTGCTATAAGCCAGGTCAAAATAAAAATTGGATACATTGCACAGCACTACCTTATAGCCGGCATTGGCCAGCCTGTACCCGAGATCAGGATAGTCGAACAGGTTGTTCCATATATAGGATACCACATTTTTATTTGCAAATTCCGGGTTGGGAATGTACTTGCCTGTAGCATCTTTGATTAAAGCCACTTCTTCCCATCCGTGTATTTCAAGGTTTCTCTTTTCCATACGCTTTAGCAGCTCACCGAAGAAATAGGCCTGCAGGTTCTTGGGGTCTTTGATCTCAGGGTGTTTACTTAAGAGCTCCAGCGCTTCCGGCGATTGTGTCCACGCACCTTCGGCTACCTCATCCCCGCCGGCATGGAATACATCCATCTTTAAACCTGCTTCTTCATACATCTTTGCAAATTCGTCCACCACTTTTTCATAAAAGCGATAGGTGGATTCACGGCTGACATTTACTACATTATCTTTAAACATTTGAGCAGACAGGTATACGGATTTATCTTCCGGATCAATCAAACGGTATTCGTTTGCTTCTGCTTCTTTCCCTTCTTTCATTAAACGTTGGTAGCGGGCTTCCATTGATTTGATAGCGGCACGTGCGTGACCGGGGAAGTTCAGCTCGGGGATAACCTTGATATGACGATCTTTGGCATATTTTAATATTTCGATGAAATCTTTCCTCGTGTAATACCCGCTTCCATGATCGTTTTTATCATAGGCAAACGGGCCTGATCCGTAAGCCGGGTGAAGTGCAGGAACGTTTATGCTGCTTACATGCTTACGCTGTGCGCCCACTTCTGTTAGCTCGGGTAAACCGGGGATCTCTACCCGCCACCCTTCATCTTCAGAAGTGTATAGCAGAAAATGATTCAGCTTGTACTGTGCCATTACATCCAGCACCCTGAAGATGGTTTCTTTTTCCTGGAAATTGCGGCATACATCAAGATGTAAGCTGCGGAATCCAAAGCGCGGGGCATCATCAATGGTTACAAAGGGAATATGCACCGCTGTGCTTTTATCGAGATACACCTGGCTGGGAATAAGCGCCAGCAGGCTCTGAATGCCGTAAAAGGCGCCTGCTGCATCTATCCCGGTAATAACAATACCTTCTTCGTTTATGGTTAAACGATAGGATTCTGCTTTTTGCTCTTTGAAAGCAGACGGATCAACCGATAAGTATATGCCTTTACTTTCCGCCTTGCCTTCGCTGACAGCGAAGTCCTTCCCGGTTATTTCTTTCAGTTTGGCAGATAATATACCGGCTTCATTTTTCAATGACGAAGTATAATGAATCGCATTTCCATCCAGTGTGAAATGACCATTGGCTTTTGAAAAATGAGCGGGAGTGGGAATAATCGGTAATAGCTGGTCAGGATTTAAAACAGAAAGAGAGGCATTTTCCTGGTAAGTTTTGGCAGCGGAAGCCGGAGCTTCCAGGTCTGCCGTGCCCCTTAATAATTGTTCCCTGCGGGTAAAAGGAATAAGGGTGTAATCCTCAATCCTGGCAATGCGTTCTTCTTTACCCCCGGCATCATAAAAAACAATATAGATCCCTAATGGCTGGTCGGTTTCCTTTATTCTGCCCTCTGTGGCTTTATAAAGGATGTCAATAGAGTCGCCTGCAGGTAGTGAGAAACCCGCATTGGGAGACAATTTATACCAATCGCCGTTGAGATGTTCAAGTGTGGCAGGCTGGGGAGAGTCGGGAGAGGCTACCGGGCTGGGAGCAATGGAGAAGAAAATAGCCCAGTTTTTATCGGTAAGCGCCTGTTCGTTCTTATTGATGAGTTGTATTCTTGCAGTGTAGGTCTGAACAGGTTCAGAGAAATTACTCACCAGCTCCCATTTCATACCGATGGCGGCAATATCATCCTGTTTTATTTCTGTTGACTGCTGCTGGCGGCAGGAAATAAAAATAATAAGGGTAAGAAACAGCGGGAAGAAGTGTTTGAATGATTTCATATCGAAGTGCATTGAAATGGTAAAGATAAGGTTGAAAGAGATATATGTCGCGGGATTATACTATATTCTGCAAGTGTATTTATGCATGACATCGTTAATGTAAAAGCGGGTTATGGCAATGATATACCGGTTACGCCTCTTATTCTTCTTTTGGCTTTCTGCTGCCGGCATATAATTCGTATTCTAATAACCGGCAGTCAATGGTGCTGGTGTAAAATTCTATACGGCGGCTGGCTTTTAAGCCGGTTTTTTTAGCCAGCTCGAGGTTGCCTGTAAAGACATAGCCGTAATAACTGCCGCAGCGTTGCTTCATGAAGTCGCCGATACGTTTATAGGTTTCTTCCAGTTCTTTTACCTGCCCGAGCCGTTCTCCGTATTCCGGATTAACGAATAGAATACCCCCTGCATCAGGAGGCACTTCGGTATCGGCAAAATCACATACTTTAAAATCAATCAGCTGGGCAACACCCGCGGCGATGGCATTTTTCTTTGCATTTTCAATAGCCCGTTCACTATAATCGGTAGCTATTATACGGAGTTCGGGCACATCAATGATTTGTTCTTCCAGCAAGGCATCTTCCTTAAGGTATACCGCATCGTCATATCCCTGTAAATGCATGAAGGCGTAGTTAGTCCTGAACAGCCCCGGTCGCCGGTTGGTAGCGATCAGCGCCGCTTCAATGGCTATGGTTCCTGATCCGCACATCGGGTTTATAAAGGGCGAAGTTCTGTTCCACCGGGTGGCATAAATAGTAGCTGATGCCAGCGCTTCCAGCATGGGCGCCAGTCCGGGTATCTTACGGTAACCGTGTCTTGCTATGGAGTTGCCCGAAGTGTCTATAAAGATTTCCGCATGGTTATTTTTCCAGAACAGGTTAAAAACGGCGCCGGTAAGCTCCGCCCCGGAAGATGGCCGTTTACCTGTTTTTTCTCTTATCCGGTCAACAATAGCATCCTTTACCCGGAGGTTGGCAAACAAATTATTATTGATGGTTTCATTGCTTACATTACTCGTAACGGAAAAATATCCTCCTTCGGGTAAAATGCTTTCCCACGGGTAGCTGACGAGGTTGTTATAAATGGTATCCGCATTGGATGCTTCAAATTCTTTAAGGCGGTACAATACCTGGCTGGCACAACGGAGGTTAAGGTTCAGCTTTATGCAGTCATTTACGGTGCCCGAAATACGTACCCCGGTAATAAAACGATGCTCAACGGTAAATCCCAATGCGTTTACTTCCTGCTCTACATAAGGGGTGATCCGCTTGTGGCAGGTGATGGTAATAGCCGCTTTTGTGGTGAATATGTTCATTGTAAACCAGTAAGAGGGTAAGCATGTAAAATAACAGGCGCCATTACACCATTTTTTTGATCCTGCAACCCGGCAGGCAGGAAAGCCGAATAGCGAACAAAAAGCCGGGGATATATTCGTTGTGCCGCCATATAGCCAAACTGCCTGTTGTACGCCGTTAGGCTACTTTTACATTTAATACTTTAATGGACTTGAGCGCCGATCCTTTTGATAATATTTCTTCTTCAATGTCAAAGTCATCTTGTAGCCCAAGCCAAAATTTTGCAGAATTGCCAAAGTATTTACTTAGCCTTAAAGCTGTATCCGCTGTAATTCTGCGATTACCTTTAAGAATTTCAGAAATCCTTGTTTGAGGAATCTCTATATCTTTTGCAAGTTTGTAAGCAGTTATATTAAAAGGTATAAGGAATTCCTCTGAAAGAATTTCGCCTGGATGAATATTTTTAAGTTTTGCCATTTTAGTAAGATTTAATGATAATCAATTATTTCAGCTTCTGAAGCATTTCCGGCATTCCATTTGAATATTATTCTCCACTGATCGTTTATCCGAATACTGTAAAGATCCTTTAATTTTCCGGACAGCTTTTCCAATCTGTTTGCTGGTGGAATCCTTAGATCAGCTATGTCAACTGCGTTATTGAGCATCCTGAGCTTTCTTCTGCCAATATTTTGAATTTCTATTGGCAATTTCTTTACCCGGTTACCTAACCATATTTGTTCTGTGTCAGAATTGCCAAATGAAATGATCATACTGCCGTCTCAAGTTACTAACGTCAAAAGTAAGTATTTTCTGGGTATTTGTAAAATTTGGACTGTGAATAGCATACAATATTATAGTAGGAACAACGATAAAATATAGACCATAGCCAATGCCGTTAATCCCATGAATACGGTAGCCAGTGAATATACTTTCAGCATGACTTTCATTTCTAATCCCGAAAATTTGCTGATCACCCAGAAATAGGCATCATTGGCATGGGAGATCATCATAGAGCCGGCGCCCATAGACAGCACAGACAGTAATTGTCCCGTTGGACTGTCCAACCCCAGCGCCGGCAGCAGGGGTTGAATGATGGAAGCTGCTGTAATAATGGCCACGGTTGAGGACCCCTGTGCTGTTTTAAGCAGGGAGGTGAGCAAAAAAGGAAAGAATATACCCATCCCGGCAAGAGGTAAATTGTCGCCCAGGTGATCGCCGATCTTAGTGGCGGCAAGCACAGCGCCAAAAGCGCCGCCTGCGCCAATGATCACCAGGATGCTGCCTGCTTTTTCCACTCCTTCCTGTAGCAGCTTGCTTACGGTATTGTCCTTCCATGAACGAACGGGAATAAGTGCCAGCAATACACCGATGAACAAGGCAATTACGGGATCACCGATGATCCTGAAAAAATTCCATATCCCGTTGTCATGCGTTTCAACCGAGCTGAATGAGCCCAGTGCAATTAAAGCAATGGGAACGATCACCGGCAGGAAGGATTGCATTACCGAAGGCAGCCGCGTATATGTGTCAGCTTCGTCATCTGTTGTAGCCGGCAGCGGCGGGACCTTTTTTCCTGCATATTTCGCCCACCAATATCCCACAGCGCTTGCCGGAACGGCGATGCTGATGCCTGCAAGAATGAGTTTACCCAGGTCAACACCAATGATTCCGGCTGCTGCTGCTGCCCCGGGATGCGGGGGAATAAGACAATGCACGGCATATAAGCCTGCTGCGAGTGATGTGGCCATCACCGGCACGGCTATTTGAGTGCGCCGGGCCAGGGTTTGATTGAGCCCGCTCAGCACAATATATCCCGAATCGCAAAAGATAGGCAGCCCTACCATAAAGCCGGTAATGTTCATGGCTAAGGCAGCATGCCGTTCCCCGGTTTTCTTCAGGATGAAGGCTGCCATTACCCGTGTGCTGCCGGTATGCTCAAGCAGTACACCCAACGCCGTTCCCAGTACAATGATGAAGCCCAGGGATTTCATGATATGGCCGAACCCTTCTTTCATGGCGCCAATAACGCCGGCAAAGGGCAGCTGCACCCCGATGCCTACTACGAAGCAGGCAACGGAAAGCGCGAAAAAGGCATGTATTTTAAGCTTTGCCGTTAGCAGGATGATCAATGCGATACCAACTAAAAGAAAAAACAGGATCTGTATAAAATCTGAAGACATGGGTGGTGATTCGTTGATGAAAATTAAATCATCAATTTACTACTTAGTTTTTTAACAGCGTAGTTTTGTAAAAATACTTTGTGCGCTATTGGTATATACGGGGTCTTTATGCAATAAATAAGATGCTATTTTTGTAGCATGTATTGGCTAAGAATTATTTTTCTCCTGTTGTGCATGGCAGCAGGGATCCATGCAAACGCCCAGATCGTGAATATAGAATCCAGCAGGATACACACCGATACTATCGGCTGGTCCGGTAGTATGGGCGGTAATGTTAGTCTTGCAAAGAATGTGGATAAGGTATTTTCTGCGGGTGCCTTTGCCCACCTGCAATATAAAACCGGTAAAAATCTCTATCTTTTTTTGGGCGATTATTCTTTTTTGAAAGGTGCCCAGAAAAAATATACCGACAATACTTTTTTTCACCTGCGCTATAACCGAAAGATCAGCAGCCTGCTCCGCTGGGAAATTTTTACACAATTACAAACCAATAAAATAACTAAAATTGATAACCGCTTTCTTGCCGGTATGGGGCCTCGCTTCAAGCTTTCCGGATCGGGCAGGCTGCATGTTTACCTGGGTGTGCTTGCGATGTATGAATACGAAAGAGAGCTGACGGAACCTCCTGTTTCTCATCGTACGGTGCGAAACAGCAGTTACCTGAGCTTTACGCTCAAGCCCACTCCTACGCTTGAGATCGTCAGCACCACCTTTTACCAGCCCCGGCTGGCCCATTGGGGCGATTTCCGTATACTGAACCAGGAATCTGCTAACCTCTCCATTACCCAGAAATTATCTGCAACCGTAAACTGGAATTATTTGTACGATCAATATCCGGTAGAAGGTATTCCCAGGAGCAATTATACCTTTTCCACCGGCTTAAAGTATGCTTTCTGATTTTATTTTAAAGCATACAGAGTAATATGCCGGGGTAAAAAATACCCGGACCATTGAGGTGCGTCCGGGTATCATATTCTGACTTATATATTAAGGATCAGTTTACCATCTTTTGCGATTCTGCGAAAATGAGCCATTGCCAGAGCGTTGTTCTCTGGGACGGGCTAAGGTAACCGAAAGCGGGCGACCTTCCACTTCTTTGCCATTCAGCTCTTCCATAGCTTTTTTGGCATCGGCTTCTTCAGGCATTTCCACAAAACCAAATCCGCGTGAGCGGCCTGATTCCCTGTCGGTAATTACTTTTGAAGAAGAAACCTCCCCGAACTCGCTGAATAAATTTTTTAAGTCCTCATCTTTGGTGTGAAAACTTAAATTCGAAACGTACATGTTCATACTTTTACATTAAAATGTTATTAATTAACCTGTAAGAAGAGCATAATGTTACAGTAGAGCAAATAAATACAACGGTGCAAGCCGTATAGTGTAGGTATTTGTATGTGTATGCTTTTAATTCAGGTTATATATAAAGGTAGGCTTTTAAAATGAATACCTGCATCCCGGAGCAATTTTAAGTGATTAATTTTAACAGATGCGGGAGTAGTAAATTAGCATGGCATTAAGGCTTATTTCTGAACGATTATATCCCGGTCTGTATGCGTAAGAAAAAATCTTTTCAAATTCTCCTGCCGGTTTTAGCGCTGCTAACGATGGGGTACCTGCTGGGGCCGAAACCCGAGCCCCCTGTTTATAATACCGTTATGCCTGTTGTACCGGGCGCTGCCGCTGACCTGGAAAGCCATATATCCCGGCATGAATCCGGCTATGCGCTCAAGCCCGGTAACGAAGCACGGATTGTGTGGTTCAATGATTCGCTTAAACAGCAAACGGACTATGCTATAGTATATCTTCACGGCTTTTCTGCTTCGCAGGAAGAGGGCGCTCCCATTCATACCAATATTGCAAAAGCATTTGGATGTAATCTTTATTTAGCGCGAATTGACGGACATGGCATGGATGTTCCGGATTCCATGAAAAACCTTACCGCCTCCCGGTACTGGGAAAGTGCAAAGTTTGCCCTGTCCATCGGGAAGCAAGTAGGAAAGAAAGTTATCCTGATGGGCACGTCAACCGGAGGAACCAATGCCCTCCAGCTGTCGGCAACTTACCCGGAGGATGTATACGCGTTAATACTAATGAGCCCTAATATTGAGATATTCAGTGATAAGGCGTGGCTGCTCAATAACCCGTGGGGGCTGCAGATCGCGCGGTGGGTGACGGGCAGCGACCATATTACTTCTGAAGATACACGTCCCGTATATAAAAAATACTGGTATGCACGGTATCCCTTAGAAGCGGCGGTACAATTAGAAGAGTACCTGGAAACGACCATGAATGCGGCGACTTTTGAAAAGGTAAAACAACCCGTGCTGATGTTGTATTATTATAAAGACGAAATACACCAGGATAGCGTGGTGAGTGTTCCGGCAATGCTTAAAATGTTCGATGAACTGGGTACTTCAAGAGAAAATAAAGTGAAGCAGGCCATGCCGAATGCCGGTAACCATGTGCTGGGAAGCTATATAAAATCCAAAGACCTGCTGGGCGTTCAGCAGGCTATTGAAGATTTTATGGAGAAAAAACTGCATTTAACCCGATTGCCGGGTAGTTCCATTATTACGAATACATCGGATCTGAAAATTACTGTTGGCGTTGCGGCAGAGTAAAACCGGCTGCCAGACAGGATTTAACATTACATATCCAAAAGCTTGTACAGCAGGTA
This sequence comes from Chitinophagaceae bacterium, assembly GCA_023957155.1. Lineage (GTDB taxonomy): Bacteria > Bacteroidota > Bacteroidia > Chitinophagales > Chitinophagaceae > Agriterribacter. The sequence continues at coordinate 174,133 of JAMLHK010000005.1, forward strand.
AGCAGCCTGTTATGTAATTTGATCGTTTTGCTGTAATGTTTCCATAATGCATATAGCCACTCACTTACCCTGTCCGGGGCTTTGTTCTATGCCTTTCTGTGGTTTGTGGAATCTTTTTTGATCTGCATCTTATGGTTGTTACAGGGACCCTGTTGTGAAACAAGATTACGCACAACAAATTATTTTTTATGAAGCCCGAACACATATTGCAGAGCGATGTGCTGGATATTCTTTTTGAAAATCGCAACAAAGCCTATGGCGCATATTATTTACGGCGTCATTCCAATCAGAATCTTTTAAAAGCTTTGATAGCCATGCTGTTTATTGCAGGAATGGTCATATTTATATCAACCCGTTACAGGAGTGAAGCCGTTGGGGGTGTTTTTGCTGTTCGCGATACGCATTCCATACTACGCTTGCATCCGCTGGAACCGGTAGAATTTGAACCCCCGCCTCCCCGGGAGCGCCCGGTACCTAAGCAGGCGGCATCGCAGCATTTTGCATCCATAGAAATAGTGTCGCCGTCGGAAGCGATAGAAGAGCCAATGCCCGATATAGCAGCTATGACCGATAGGCAGGTGGGACTCGCTACTATTGATGCTCCCCTATCAGGGGATATCGGAGTGGTTTTTGAAACAGGACAGCCTGGCGGGCAGGATGTTGCCATAAGGCAGGACGCTGTAACAGAAGATACCGGTCCCCATACCGCTGCCAGCGTGGATGAAGCAGCGGAATATCCCGGTGGACTCAAAGCCATGATGCGTTTTTTGCAACGGTATCTCCGCCATCCGGAAGAGGGTTATGATATACCACGGAAGGTGAGCATACAGTTTGTAATAGCCCGGGATGGTAGTGTGGGGAGCTTTAAGGTTGTTCAATCGGGTGGGGAAAAGATGGACATGGAAGTAATAAAAGTGTTACAAAAAATGCCCAGGTGGAAACCGGCTAAGAAAAATGGCAGGGACGTGGCGATGTACTTTGTGCAGCCGGTAAGCTTTGAAACACTGCAAGAATAAAGGTTTATCAATTTTTAATAGGGGTAGGTGCGGCATTTAACAAAGGATTTGTTAACTTGCCCGCTCCCTTAAACTTTGTCTGATGTCGGTACAACAAAACTGGGAAGATCAAAAACGGAAAAGGAATGTATTTTTCCACGCTTTGTATGATTATGCGATGGGCATTTTATGGCTGGGATTAGGGCTCTTTTTTTTATTGAATAAAAAACTGGATATTGACTGGATGAAGAATGATCCGGTGATAGATACGCTTTTTGGCGCCGTTGGAATTGCATACGGGTTATTCCGGATATACAGGGGATACCAGCGGAAAAATATGAGAAAGTGAAGTATATTAATTGTATATATAATATGATTCGTGCGGGGATCTATACCATTGCTCTGTATGTGCTGGTAAGCTGTAACGGGGGAAGTAATGTAAAAACGATTGCCGGCAATGATGATCTCAAATCGGGTACGATTCATATCAGTGTGGATGAATCTTTTAAGCCCATTATAGATTCCCAGATCAGGGTATTTATGTCTCAGTTTCCCGAAGCGGTTATTATTCCTCATTATAAAGCCGAAGCGGATTGTTTAAAAGATTTGCTTAATGACTCGATTCGCATGGTTATTGTTACCCGTGGATTAAGTGAAGAGGAAGTTAAATCTTTAAAAGATAGCTTAAGATTTACGCCCCCGTGGGGAAAAATTGCGACTGATGCTATATCGGTTATTGTAAACAATAAATCGAAGGATTCTCTTTTTACGATGGGAGAGATCAGGTCTTTGATGAATGGTACCAGCGGGTATAAACTTAATCCCGTTTTAGACGGCACTGCTGCAACAAGTACGGTTCGCTTTATGATTGATTCGCTCCTTAGGGGTAAGGATCTGTCGCCGGAAGTAACTGCGGCCAAAACGAGCCAGGGCGTAATAGATTATGTGGCTGAAAATGAACATGCCATTGGCTTTTTAGGGGTCAGCTGGATAGGAAACCCGGATGATAAACAGCAACTGGCTTTCCTGTCTAAAGTCAGGGTGGCTTCTATAGAAGCAAGAGATGAGCCCGGTAAGTTTATAAAGCCCTACCAGGCAAATATTGCAACCAACAGGTATCCTATGGTGCGTGGCTTGTATTATATTGTAAAGGAGAATTACAGCGGGTTAGGCAGGGGATTTACTAACTTTTTAAAAGGTGAAAAAGGACAACTTATTTTTCAAAGAGCCTACCTTGTTCCGTCTAATATGCAGTTTACGATCAGGTCGGCCCAGATAAAAGAAAAATAATTTTTTATATATTTATTTACCAAAATCAAAATTTCAAATCAAAAATGATGAAGCACACGATCAGATTTATGGTAGCGGCTGTTTTACTGTGTAATGTTTCTTTTGCGCAATCTGTAGATGAAGGAAAGAAATTGTTTTACTACGAAAAGTATAACAGTGCAAAGGAAACGCTTGAAAAAGCGCTTGCAGCAAAACCCGATGATGTGGATGCCGCTTATTGGTTGGGGCAAACATTAATTGAGCTGAATGATGTTGATGGTGCCGAAAAAGTGTATCAAACCGCTTTACAGGCAAAAGGAAGCAACCCTTTGCTGCTGGTAGGTATGGGACATGTTGAATTGTTGAAACATAAAGCCAATGACGCCCGCCAGCGGTTTGAAACGGCCATCAGCCTTACCAAAGGAAAAGATATTGGTATTTTGAATGCGGTGGGTCACGCCAATGTGGATGCCGCTGACGGAGATGCCCGCTATGCTATTGAAAAGTTAAAGCAGGCCACCGAGGTGAAGAGATTTAAGGAGCCTGCGGTTTATATTGATATGGGCGATGCTTACCGTAAATTATTGGATGGTGGTGAAGCCGTTACCTCCTATCAGAATGCACTTTCGCTTGACCCGAAACTGGCGCAGGCCGAATATAAGATCGGTAAGATATACGTTACCCAGGGACAGGATCAGTCCGCTATATTTTTGAAGCATTTTGAAGAGGCCATAGCGCTTGATCCTGCGTATGCTCCTGCTTACTATGATCTGTATTCTTACTGGTTTTCACGTGATGTGAATAAAGCAAGGGATTATTTTGCAAAATACAAGGCAAATGCCGATTTTACTCCTTCTGTTGAAGCGGAAGAGATCAGCCTGGTATATGCTTCGGGTGATTTCAGGGGAGCCATTGCAAAAGCAGATGAAAAGCTCAGGAGTGAGGGTGAAAAAGCAAGTCCGAAATTGTATCGTGTAAAAGGATATGCTTATGATAAATTAGGCGATTCCCTCAACGCGTTGCAGAATATGGAATTATTTTTTGCAAAAGCTGATACTTCTCTCTTTTTACCCGACAACTATATTAAAATGGCAGAAATATCAGCTAAATTCCCCGATAAGTTGAGCCAGGCTGACAGCTATTTCGATAAAGCGATCCGGATGGATACGGTGGTTAAAGACCAGGTTGGATTTGCTACTGCTGCATCCAATATGTATAAGAAGATCAACAATCGCGCAAAATCGGCAGACTGGCTGACCCGGATCCTGCAATTAAATCCCGAGTATGGTAAGCTGGAGCTCTTTTATGCCGGGTGGGAGAACTTTTATGGTGAACAATATCAGACCGCAGACAGTGTGTTTAACCTGTATAAGCAAAAATTCCCCGATGATGTTCAGGGATACTATGGAGGTTTTCGTACCAAATGGACAGTAGATTCTACCATGGAACAGGGACTTCCTGTGGAAGATGCCATAAAGTTTGCCGAGCTGGCACAAGAGGATTCTGTAAAGTATAAATCCCAGTTGCTGCTGGCTTACGGGTACCTTGCAGGCTATAACGCCAACCAGTTGAAAGAGTATGAAAAGGCGATCTTTTATCTTGACAAGATGATCAGCCTGGATCCGAACAATGCCGATGCAAAGAACAACCGGGATATACTCCAAAAAGCATTAGACCGGCCGCAACCCAAAGCAGGGACTACCGGTAAAGGCAATAGCTCGGGAGCCAAGCCCTAAAGAAGTATATCGTACTTGTTGATATTATATATCAATTAACCCCAGGATCATTACCGGTTTTGGGGTTTTATTTTTATAAATAATGGTTATTAGGTATAGCTGCCTTATTTTTGTGCTATTATAAAGACTTTGCCCGGCAGGAAACGGAATATTGAAGTAAGGATGGTGAATAGGGGGAATAATGTATAGTGTTCTTCCGTTTACTGTAGAAAAGTAATCATAAAACGAGAATGATACCTTATTATTTACTTCAGGCCCTTCCGGCTTCTCCGGCTACCGACATAAGCAGTTCATTTAATTATTTCCCTATTGTTCTGCAATTGCTTTTTGCTTTTGGATTTGTAGCGATAATGATGGCCGTAACGCACTGGTTAGGCCCTAAACGGCCCACAGCCGAAAAATTAGAGAATTTTGAAAGTGGTATAGAGATCAGCGGTAATGCCCGTCAGCCCTTGGCTGTAAAGTATTTCTTAGTCGCTATCTTATTTGTGCTGTTTGATGTTGAGGTGATCTTTTTCTACCCTTATGCGGTAAATTTCAGGGAATTGGGATGGCCGGGCTTTGTGGCTGTCCTTGCTTTTGTTGGTTTCTTTATCACTGGATTCTATTACATCATAAAGAAAGGCGCCCTGATATGGGAAGATTAGGGCGGTGAGGTCTGAATATTTTAAAATTTTAAATTATGGCACGTCCGGTTCGGTTTAATATATCACCCAAAGAAAGAGATTATAAAGGACATATTGGTCTGGCTGATGCCCCCGATGGCTATACCGGCGAAGGTTTTTTTACCACCAAGCTTAGCGAAGTGGTAGGCCTGGCCCGGAAAAATTCTCTTTGGCCCCTGCCCTTTGCTACATCCTGTTGTGGAATTGAGTTTATGGCTACTATGGGAGCCCATTATGATTTCGGCAGGTTTGGAGCAGAAAGAATGGGGTTTACCCCCCGCCAGTGCGATATGCTGATGGTGATGGGTACTATTGCTAAAAAAATGGGACCGATATTAAAGCAGGTATATATCCAATTGTCAGAGCCCCGCTGGGTAATTGCAGTAGGCGCTTGTGCCACAAGCGGTGGCATTTTTGACAGCTATTCCGTATTGCAGGGAATAGACCAGATCATTCCCGTTGATGTGTATGTACCCGGTTGTCCGCCCAGGCCCGAGGGAATACTGGATGGTGTGCTGGCGCTCCAGGAACTCGTAGGAAAAGAAAGCATCAGGCGAAGGAACACGGAAAAGTACCAGCAGTTGTTACAGAGTTATGGAATACAATAACGGGCAGGCAGGCATTGACATTAAATCATAGCGATAGTTTATAATTTTTTTTCATGGAGTTGACCAGCGATTATATAAAAAAGCGTTTGACCGAAAAGTTTGGCGAAGAGGTAAGCGGCTTTTGTGAGCCTTACGGCATGCTTACTTTTGAAGCGCCTAAAGAATTAAATCTTAAGGTACTTCAGTTTTTATATGATGACCCTGAATTAAGATTTCAGTTTCTTACCGATCTGCAGGCTGTTCATTATCCTGATGATAAAGGCCGGGAACTGGCGGTAGTGTACCATCTGCATAATATCAGGGATAATGTGCGCTTACGCTTCAAAATATTTACGGACATTGAAAACCCGGATGTATTTACAGCTACACAGCTGTATGCATCCGCTAACTGGATGGAAAGAGAAACCTATGATTTCTTCGGGGTTAATTTTGTGGGGCATCCTAATCTTAAACGTATACTGAACGTGGAAGAAATGGATTATTTCCCCTTGCGGAAAGAATATCCGCTGGAAGAACAAACCAGGGTGGATAAAGATGATGAAATGTTTGGCAGATAATTAGATAATAAAGTAAGGATACGTAATTATAATAACAGCAAATGCCTGTAATAGTGTATGACTGAAGATGTATTACAATATAGCAGCGGACAAAACATAAAGTTACCTGATGGCTCTATTGAAAAACAGACCACCACGCTGAACCTGGGGCCAACTCACCCTGCTACACATGGCGTTTTTCAGAATATCCTGGAAGTAGACGGAGAACGGGTAGTGTCGGCAGAGTCAACAGTAGGGTATATACACCGTGCTTTTGAGAAAATAGCCGAAAGAAGACCGCTGTACCAGATTACGCCGCTTACCGATCGTTTAAATTACTGCTCGGCTCCGATCAATAATTTAGGCTGGCACATGACTTGTGAAAAGCTGCTGCATATAGAGATGCCTAAGCGCGTGGATTACCTGAGGGTTATCATTATGGAACTGGCAAGGATAACGGATCACCTGATCTGTAATTCTGTAATAGGAGTAGATGCCGGTGCGCTCTCGGTATTTCTTTACGTAATGCAATACCGGGAACTGGTGTATGAAATATACGAGGAAATTTGCGGTTCGCGCCTGACGACCAACATCGGGAGAATAGGAGGCTTTGAGCGGAATTTTAATGCCACGGCCTGGCAGAAGTTAGATAAATTCCTGAAAGAATTTCCTGCTGCCTTAAAAGAATTTGAAGCACTTCTTCAGCGTAACCGGATATTTGTAGACCGTACTGTGGGTGCCGGGCCCATAAGTGGAGAACGTGCCCTGAACTATGGTTTCACCGGTCCCAATCTCCGGGCTTCGGGTGTGGATTACGATGTGAGGGTGCATACGCCGTATAGCAGCTACCAGGATTTTGAATTTAATATTCCTGTTGGCACTACCGGCGATGTATACGATCGCTGGCTGGTTCGTAACCAGGAAATGTGGGAATCGCTGAAGATCATAAAACAGGCGTATCAGAAGATCCAGGAATTTAAAGGGCAGGAGGCAGAGGTATATCATGCGGATGTGCCTGAATTTTATCTTCCGCCAAAGCAACAGGTGTACACCACCATAGAAGCGTTGATCTGGCATTTTAAAATTATTATGGGAGAGGCAAATATCCCTGCGGGTGAGGTATACCATAGTGTGGAAGGAGCTAACGGAGAGCTGGGCTTTTATTTAATTAGTGATGGAGGAAGGTCGCCCTATCGCCTGCATTTCCGCAGACCCTGTTTTATATATTATCAGGCTTATCCTGAACTGGTAAAGGACGCGATGTTAGCGGATGCGGTTATTGTACTGAGCAGTCTGAACCTGATTGCGGGAGAGATGGATGCATAAAATACAGCGGTCGGAACATAGCGAAGCGTGCGTCAGACCGCATAAGGAAATTTGAAAATTTGAAAATTTGAAAATGAAATTTTCGGAAGAAAAACTCAAAAAGGTAAACGAGATCATCGCGCGTTATCCCGAAGGGAAGCAGAAAAGCGCATTATTGCCGGTGCTTCACATGGCGCAGGAGCAACTGGGTTGGCTGAGCACTGAGGCTATGGATTATGTGGCTTCCCTGCTTAACCTGGAGCCAATTGAGGTATACGAAGTGGCTACCTTTTATTCGATGTACAACCTGAAGCCGATAGGTAAATACCTGTTTGAAGTGTGCCAGACCGGTCCTTGTATGATCAAGGGAAGTGATGATATTGTGGCTTATATAGGAGATAAGCTGGGTATAAGACCGGGTGAAACTACTTCCGATGGCTTGTTTACCCTGAAAACGGTGGAATGCCTGGGTGCCTGCGGCTATGCGCCCATGATGCAGCTGGGAAAGCACTATAAGGAGCATCTGACCAAAGAAAAAGTGGACGCTATTATTGAGGAGTGTCGTAAGAATGCAGCAATAAATAACTGATCCTTACGCAGGGTAAGTAACGATAAATGATGATGGTATATTGAGCGCATTAATAGGTAAGAGTATGAAAGAGGCACGTTCAAACTTTAAGGTAGTTGCGGTTCTGCTTTTGATAGCAGCTGTAATTTGTTGGATCATATCGAAGACGGTGAAAGAAGAGCAGACAGCAGGTATTTTTAAAATAATAGGATTGGCATTTTTAAGTGCAACGATTATACAGGGCATTATTTTTAGCTTGTATCCTGATCTTTTTAAAAACAAAAAACAGGTGAAATAAAAAATAAGCGGTTTGAAGTACAGTATCACTGATTATAATTATGGGAGTTAAATTATTACTGGATAAAGCACATATTGAAGGTATTCGTTACTACGATGCCTACCGTAAAAACGGTGGATATACTGCTGTGGAAAAAGCATTCAAAACGATGAATCCGGAGGCGATAGTGGAAGAGGTGAAAAAAAGCGGGCTGCGTGGTCGTGGCGGGGCAGGGTTCCCTACCGGGATGAAATGGAGTTTTATTGCTAAACCGGAAGGTATTCCCCGTCATTTAATATGTAACGCGGATGAAAGCGAGCCGGGAACATTTAAGGATCGGTACCTGATGGAGTTTATTCCCCATCTGCTGATTGAAGGACTGATCATAAGTTCTTATGCCCTGGGAAGTAATGTCACTTATATCTATATCCGGGGAGAATATGCCTGGATCCCGGATATATTAGAACAGGCTATTCATGAAGCCAGAGCAAACGGGTGGCTGGGTAAAAATATCCTGGGCTCCGGATTTGATTGTGAAATCTATGTACACCGTGGAGCAGGCGCCTATATATGTGGTGAAGAAACCGCTCTCATTGAATCACTGGAAGGTAAAAGAGGTAATCCCCGGATCAAGCCTCCTTTCCCGGCTTTAAAAGGGGTATGGGATCGCCCAACGGTGGTGAATAATGTAGAAACGCTGGCTGCCGTGGTTCCTGTGATCAATATAGGAGGCGAAGCCTATGCAAAAATTGGTGTGGGTCGTTCGGCAGGAACCAAGCTGATATCGGCCTGTGGTAACATCAATAAGCCCGGCGTGTATGAAATTGATATGACCATCAGCGTGGAAGAGTTTATATACAGTGATGAGTATTGCGGTGGCATAGCTAAGGGCAAAAGACTGAAAGCATGTATCCCCGGCGGATCATCCGTTCCTATCTTACCGGCCAACCTGTTATTAAAGACAGCTAAAGGGGAAACCCGCTATATGAATTATGAAAGCCTGAGTGACGGAGGATTTGCTACGGGCAGTATGATGGGAAGCGGCGGTTTTATTGTGCTGGATGAAGATCAGTGTGTGGTAAAACACACCTATACCCTGGCCCGGTTTTATCGTCATGAAAGTTGCGGGCAGTGCAGCCCCTGCCGTGAAGGGACATTGTGGATGGATAAGATATTGAAGAATATTGAAACAGGTAAAGGAAAGAAAACAGATATTGATTTGCTCTGGGACGTGCAGCGCAGAATTGAGGGCAATACCATTTGCCCGTTGGGTGATGCGGCAGCCTGGCCGGTGGCGGCAGCCATACGGCATTTCCGGGATGAGTTTGAATGGCATGTGAACCATCCGCAGGAGTGCCTGGTAAGGAATTTCGGACTGGCGCATTATGCGGATCCGAGAGAAGTGGTGGCATAGGCGTGGGGTTAAGGATGAGGTTTCCCGCAGGGCTTTTGATACGGCGGGAATACGAAGAAAGATAAGGAGGGAAAGACCTTTATTAAAACTATTTGTGGTTGGGCTGCCCTTGCAGCTTTGTATGAAACGTAAATTATGGCTGAAGAAAAAAAATTATTTAAGGTTACTATTGATGGTATTACCATTGAAGTAGAACCGGGTACTACTATCCTTAATGCCGCAAGGCAGATCGGAGGAGAAGTAACGCCCCCTGCCATGTGCTATTATTCTAAATTAAAAAACAGCGGGGGTAAATGCCGTACCTGCCTGGTAGAGGTTGCTGCCGGTTCTGCTGCAGATCCGCGGCCGATGCCCAAGCTGGTAGCTTCCTGCAGAACTACGGTAATGGATGGAATGGTCGTAAAAAACACAACCAGCGATCGGGTATTAGATGCAAGGCAGGGAGTGGTGGAATTTTTACTTATTAACCACCCGATTGATTGTCCCATTTGCGATCAGGCAGGCGAATGTGATTTACAGGATCTGAGCTATGCGCACGGCGCCGATGCCTCCCGGTTTGATTTTCAGAAAAGAACGTTTATCAAGCATAACCTGGGACCCTATATCCAGCTACACATGACGCGTTGTATTATGTGTTTCCGTTGTGTGTATGTGGCCGATCAGGTTACCAACAAAAGAGTACATGGCGTGTTGGAAAGAGGGGATCATGCAGAAATTGCCACTTATATAGAAAAAGCATTGGATAATGATTTTATCGGTAATGTGATTGACGTTTGTCCTGTGGGGGCCTTAACAGACCGTACTTTTCGCTTTAAGAGCCGGGTATGGTTCACCAAGCCGGTAAAAGCGCACCGCAATTGCAGCAAATGCTGCGGTAAAGTACATGCCTGGCTGAGAGGCGATGAAGTGCTGCGTGTAACCGGTCGTAAAGACCAGTGGGGCGAAGTGGAAGACTGGATCTGCAATGAATGTCGTTTTGAAAGAAAAAATATCAATGACTGGATAGTTGAAGGTCCTGCTGAAATTAACCGCCACTCGGTTATATCGCAGGGACATTATTCGGGAAAGGTAGGCACAACAAAACCTGCTGAAACATTCAGTAAAGTAATGAATGGCAGGCAGCCTAACCTGCTAATGAACATACATAGTGTAAGCGGGGTGAATCCACCCGGACTTAACTTAGCCGCTTTACCCGGCCCGGCCCACTCAACTGATTTTGTGAAAAAGAAAGAAATAAATGATAAGCCATCACCGGAAGTAAAATGATAGGAACGGATTTGCAGCAGGCTGCTGATCCGGCAGACCAGAAATAAAAACCGATTGACAGATTATCCGAATATAAAAAATATGACATTACTCGCTTTTGATTGGGCTTTTACGGTGGAAAAAGCAATTTTAATTGCTGTCATCATTTCTATTTCATTAGTGGTAGCCATGTATGCAACTTATGCCGAGCGAAAGGTAGCCGGCTTTATACAGGACAGGCGCGGACCTAACCGGGCAGGACCTTTCGGGCTGTTGCAACCGCTTGCCGACGGATTGAAATTATTTTTTAAAGAAGAAGTGATCCCTACCCATTCCAATAAGTTTTTATTTATACTTGGACCGAGCCTGGCTATGTTTACCGCTATGATGACTTCGGCGGTAATACCCTGGGGTGGAAAAGTGGAGCTGGGAGGCAGGATGGTAGATTTACAGGTAGCTGATATAAACATTGGTATCCTGTATATTTTCGGCGTTGTGAGCCTGGGCGTTTATGGTATGATGATCGGTGGATGGGCCAGCAATAATAAATTCTCTTTAATGGCTGCTCTGAGAGGCGCCAGCCAGGCCATCAGCTATGAGCTGGCAATGGGGCTTTCTCTTATCGCGTTGCTCATGCTCACCGGTTCGCTCAGCTTAAGAACCATAACCGACCAGCAGATACAGGGTAACTGGTGGAACATTGTTTACCAGCCGCTGGGATTTTTGTTGTTCTTTATTTGTTCCCTGGCAGAATGTAACCGGGCGCCTTTTGATTTGCCCGAAGCGGAGAGTGAGCTGAATATGGGGTATCACCAGGAGTATTCGTCTATGAAGCTGGGGTTTTTCCTGTTTGCTGAGTATATTAATATGTTTATCAGCTGCACCGTTATCGCAACCTTGTTTTTGGGAGGATATGATATGCCTTTCGTGGATGAATCGCAATTGTCTGGTGTTACGGCTTTGCTGGTAGGGCTGTTGGCCTTGTTCGGAAAGACTTTTCTCCTGATTTTTATTTTCATGTGGGTAAGGTGGACTTTGCCAAGGTTTCGCTACGACCAGTTGATGAACCTGGGCTGGAAGGGATTAATTCCGCTGGCGTTATTGAATATGGTGATTACCGGGGCGGTGGTATTATTTACGATGAAATAGTATCGAATTAGTTGGGTTATATAGCTGATAAAAATACTTTTGTACAACTTTTAATCTTCTGATAGGGAAGAACCAAAGGAGTGATTATGGAATCGTTAACACAAAGAGCAAAGCCGGTTGACCGGAGGCCGATGAACTGGCTCGAAAAAATATACCTGTGGGAGATATTTAAAGGAATGTCTATTACCCTTAAGCATTTTTTTAAAAAGAAGGTAACCATTCAGTATCCCGAGCAAACCCGCCCGTTTAGTCCGGTATTTCGTGGGTTACATATCTTAAACCGGGATGAGGAAGGAAGAGAAAGATGTACTGCCTGCGGGCTGTGTGCCGTGGCTTGTCCGGCAGAAGCGATAACAATGGAAGCTGCCGAGCGGCTGCCCGGTGAAGAAGACTTATACCGGGAAGAAAAATATGCCGCCCGGTATGAGATCAATATGCTGCGCTGTATCTTTTGCGGATTATGCGAAGAGGCCTGTCCTAAAGATGCTATTTATTTGAGTGAAACTTTTGCACCTGCCAATTACAGCCGTAAGAGTTTTATTTATGCAAAAGATGATCTGCTCATTCCTGATCCGGTTACCAATCCGGAGGAATATGCAAAAGCAAAAGGACTTATAGATAAAAAGAAAAATCTTAAATCCTGAAACATACCAAACGAACGATTTAAATAATGGGAATAACGCAGTTACTTTTCTGGTTACTTACTACCTTAACTCTTGGCAGTGCGCTGATGGTTATTTTCAGTAAAAACCCCGTATACAGTATACTTTGGCTGATCATTACTTTTTTTGCCATTTCGGGTCATTATGTATTACTCAACGCCCAGTTCCTGGCTATTGTAAACATTATTGTATATGCAGGTGCAATTATGGTGCTGTTCCTTTTTGTGGTCATGCTCATGAACCTGAACATGCCTTCCTCTCCTTTAAAAAATAAATGGCTCATGTTTGCGGGTGTGATATCCGGCGGCAGCCTGCTGTTGGTATTGGTTGCTGCTTTAAAAGATACCGAAGCCATGCGCAATGGAATACTGATGCAGACAGGGGATATCGGGCTGATCCATAATTTGGGCAAGGTCTTGTTTAAAGATTATATATTACCTTTTGAAATAAGCAGTGTGCTTTTTTTGAGCGCTATGATAGGAGCTGTGGTAATAGGTAAGAAGGCATAAACCGGCAACCTGTAACCTGTGACTTGAAACTTGTAACCGATATGACTATCAATCATTATATATTTTTATCAGTGGCGTTGTTCTGCATCGGCATTATAGGTGTATTGACCCGCCGGAACATGATCGTTATTTTCATGTGCGTAGAGCTGATGCTCAATGCCGTTAACCTGCTGCTGGTGGCTTTTTCCAAAATGCATTTTCTGTCTGCATCTGCTTTTGATGCGGCATCGAAGGCAGGAACAGATGCCCAGTTATTTGTGTTTTTTGTGATGGTGGTGGCTGCAGCCGAAGTGAGTGTGGGACTGGCTATTATTGTGATGATGTACCGGAATACACATTCCGTTGATGTGAATTTTTTGAACCGATTAAAACATTAAACGTTCGGATGATAAATAAGGGATTCTTTATTTGTTTTCCGCACCTGATCTGATATGAGTAAATTAGTTTACCTGGTTCCCCTGTTCCCGCTGATCGGTTTCCTGATCAATGGTATGGCAAGGAAGCGTTTATCCAAATCTCTCGCCGGCATCATTGGCAGCGGCGTTGTATAGGTATCTTTTATTATCAGAGTTATTCTTTTTTTAGATGTAAAGGCAGGGCATACCGGTGTGGTGCAGCTTTTTGACTTTATTTCTATCGGAACGCTGAACATACCATTTGCTTTTCAGGTTGACCAGTTGTCTGCTATATTTATGCTTATCATAACGGGAGTAGGCTTTTTGATTCATGTGTACTCCACTTCGTATATGCATGAAGAGGCATCAGACCAGTATGCCCGCTACTTTTCTTTTCTTAATCTTTTTGTGTTTTCCATGTTGTTGCTGGTGCTTGGAGCCAACTATCTGATCATGTTTATCGGCTGGGAGGGGGTAGGACTTTGCTCTTATCTGCTGATCGGGTACTGGTATAAGAACAAAGATTTCAGCACTGCAGGCAGAAAGGCTTTCGTTATGAACCGTATTGGCGACTTTGGTTTCCTGCTGGCGGTATTCTGGATGATCCAGCATTTTGGTTCTTTGAATTTCGGAGATGTGTTGGGTAAGGCCGCCGGCATGCCTTTAAACGATAAGGTGCTGGTAGGTATAACGTTGCTTCTTTTTCTCGGGGCTGTCGGTAAAAGTGCCCAGATCCCGTTATATACCTGGCTGCCCGATGCTATGGCCGGACCAACGCCGGTATCTGCGCTGATCCATGCCGCCACGATGGTTACTGCAGGCATATACATGATAGCAAGGAGCAATATATTATATACCCTGGCCCCGGTTACGCAGGGTGTGGTTGCTGCTATTGGACTGGCTACTGCAATTTTTGCCGCTTCCATTGCATTAAAGCAAAATGATATTAAAAAAGTATTGGCCTATTCTACCGTAAGTCAGCTGGGCTATATGTTTTTGGGTTTGGGCGTTGGCGCATATACCGGTGCCGTATTTCATGTAATGACACATGCTTTTTTCAAAGCCTTATTGTTTCTCGGGGCGGGTTCGGTAATTCATGCCATGCACCACGAGCAGGATATCAGAAAAATGGGCGGGCTGAAAAAGCAGCTACCGGTTACTCACTGGACGTTCCTGGTAGCGTGCCTTGCCATTGCCGGTATTCCTCCGCTCAGTGGCTTCTTTTCAAAAGACGAGATATTGTCTGCCACTTTTTCTGTAAATAAAATATACTGGGTCATTGGTGTGCTGGGCGCTGTGCTCACTGCGTTCTATATGTTCCGGCTGTATGCCACAACCTTCCTCGGTAAGTTCAGGGGAACGGAGGAACAGGAACGGCACCTGCATGAATCACCCCGGGCAATGACGGTGCCATTGGTCGTTCTTGCTATACTTTCGGCTGTCGCAGGATTTATTGGTATCCCCGCCGTACTGGGAGGAACACACCAGCTTGAAAATTTCCTTTCACCTGTCTTTGCCGGCTCCGTTGCGCTGCAACATGCCGCTCATCCTGATCATACTACGGAGTACCTGCTTATGGGGATTTCCGCAGGACTGTCGGTGCTGGTATTATTATATGCAATAACCCGGTTCAGCAAAAAGCCGGATATGGATTCTCCGGGAGGTTTGGGGAAATTGCTGGAAAACAAATGGTATGTAGATGAGCTGTATGATATGATTGTTGTTAAGCCGTTACACCGGGTATCTGTATTATTAAACAATGTGGCAGAAAAAATGGGTATAGACGGTGTTGTAAACGGAGTGGGCAAATTCGTGTCATACGGGAGCCGCCAGTTGAGGTTGCTGCAAAACGGGCAGGTGGGTGTATATATCCTGATAATGGTTGCCGCCTTATTGATTTTATTTATTATTCAATTGTTTGTACTGTAAGCTATGAACCCTAATGATGTTTTTATTACATTCCCGGAATTGCTGATCTGGTTCCCCCTGCTAAGCGGGCTGGTAGCTTTTTTTCTGACTAAAGGGGATACGGCTAAACGGTGGGCGGTTATTTCTTCTTTTATTACGGTTGCCATAGTAGCCGTAAGCTTCTTTTTTACGGATAAGAACTACTTCCATTATAATAATGTAAGTTATGTGTGGATGCCTTCTATCGGAAGCAGCTTTGCATTGATGTATGATGGAATGGGGCGTATGTTGTGCTTATTAACTGCGCTTGCATTTCCGCTGGCCTTTTTAACTACCTATAATACCAACTATGCGAAGCCGAATCATTTTTATGGTTTGATGCTGCTTTCGCAAACGGGTTTAATGGGTGTGTTTTGTGCTATGGATGCCCTGGTCTTTTACTTTTTCTGGGAGTTGGCTATTATCCCGATATATTTTCTTGCCTCCCTGTGGGGTGGTGAAAGACGCATCCAGGTTACGTTTAAATTTTTCGTATATACTTTTGTAGCATCCTTGCTGTTAATGGTGGGTATTATATATGTGTACCTGCATACACCCGACCATAGTTTTGCACTGAGCTCCTTTCTTAAAGCAGCGCTGTCGCCCGGACAGGAAAAATTTGTTTTCTGGCTCTTCTTTGCCGCCTTTGCCGTAAAAATGCCCCTGTTCCCGTTCCATACCTGGCAGCCCGATGCTTATGAGCAGGCGGCAGCACCGGTTACTATGATCCTGAGCGGGGTAATGGTAAAGATGGGCGTATTTGCCCTGATCCGCTGGTTAATACCGGTTTTTCCTCATGCCACCGGGGTATTTACCCCTATTGTAATCGGACTTGCAGTTACAGGAATGGTGTATGCCTCTTTAATTGCATGGGTTCAGGATGATCTGAAACGGCTGGTTGCTTATTCTTCTATTGTGCATGTGGGGTTAATGTGCGCCGCTATATTTGCCCGCAATCAAAGCGGGGTGGAAGGGGTAATGTTACAGATGTTTAATCACGGTATTAACATCATCGGGTTGTGGATAGTGGTAGAGCTGATAGAAAGCCATTTCGGCACAAGAAAAATCTCCCGGTTAGGCGGAATAGCAGCCAGCACACCGGTACTCACTATTTTCCTGGTCATCATTGCCCTGGCCAATATTGCGCTACCCTTAACGAATGCTTTTGTAGGAGAATTTTTAATGTTCAATGGCGTATTCCAGTATGGAAAATGGACTGCAGCCATTGCATTAATAACGATTATCCTGTCGGCTGTATATACGCTGAATATGGTACAAAAAGTATTTTACGGTAATACCAATGCGCTTACCGCATCGGGTGAAGGTATGGTTAAACGCAGTGCGGCAGTAGCATTAACCGTAGTTGTGATCCTTATTCTTTTGCTTGGTATATATCCCAAACTGTTATTAGATCTTACAAAAGATACGGTAAATGAATTTATAAGCAGGGTTGCAGGCATGTTGTAAGGGGGAAAATATGGATTGCCTGAAGAGATAAGGGTAATAAAACAAAAACAACAACTCAAAAAGGGGTTATTATAATATTATGAGCTCAATTATATTATCGGCGTTATGGGGGGTAGTAATGATGTTCAGCGGGATATTCCTGAAAAAGAAATCCCTGGCAAAATATATTGCCCTGCTGGGAATAGCCGCCCTGCTGACGGTTAATTTCCTGGAATATTATAATATCTGGTATATCTACGCCGATATCCGGCAAATGTTGAAGTTCACTTCTTTTGGACAGGTTTTTAATGCGATCGTTTTTGCCTGTACCCTGTTATTCTTTTTGTTAAACGCTTCAGAGTTTGAAGCAATGGGTCCGGATGTATACGAATACTATGCGCTGATCTTTTTTGTGCTATGCGGGGTAGGTATAGCCGTGTCATTTAATACATTGCTGATGCTGTTTATCGGGATTGAAATTATTACTATTCCCTTATATATCCTGGCGGGTAGTGAAAAACGAAATCTCAGGAGTAATGAAGCCTCGATAAAATATTTCCTGATGGGCGTTTTTTCAACGGGTATCATGCTGATGGGTATTGCTTTTCTATATGGGGCAACCGGTACTTTTTATATTGATAGTATGAACCTGGGTGTGGAGTCCCTGCGGCCTATGATCCTTATAGGGATTGTGTTGCTGATGGTTGCGATGTCGTTTAAAGTAAGCGCCGCACCTTTTCATTTCTGGGTACCCGATGTGTATGATGGCGCTCCCACTGCGGTTACCTCTTTTATGGCTACCATTGTTAAAGTAGCTTCTTTTGTGGCCTTTCTTCATTTATTTGATACTGCTTTTGGTAAAATGCATGCCGATTGGCAGTTATTAATTGCATTAATTACTGCTGCTACATTATTTATTGGAAATATTACTGCTGTTTTTCAGCAAAGCGTAAAACGAATGCTGGCTTACTCCAGTGTTGCACATGCCGGCTTTATGATGTTTGCCTTGTGGAGTTTAAACACGTTTGCCAGGGAAGGATTAATATTGTATGCGGCAGCGTACAGCTTGGCTACCATTGGCAGTTTTGCCGTATTGGCCAAAATGAAAGATTATTCATTAGAGGGCTTTAACGGATTGGGTAAAACCCAGCCGCTTCTTGCTTTAACAAATACGATTTTTCTTCTTTCCCTTACCGGTATACCATTAACCGCCGGTTTCTTCGCTAAGTATTTTATGCTTATGGGAGCGGTAAAAAGCGGAACCCATCTGTGGCTGGTAATTTTTGCCGTATTAATGGCTGCTGTCAGCGCATATTATTATTTCCGCGTTATCCAGGCCATGTATTTTAAAGAGGGTAATGCACAGGTAACTCCGGTTTCTCCTGTTTTCAGGATAACTTTATGTGTTACTGCCGCGCTCATTATTCTTTTAGGTATGTTCCCCGGTCTGCTGTTAAAAGGATTATATTATTGATCTGCCTGCTCCGCTCATCACAAGCCATTTTGCAGATGAAATATGTATCCGTAATTTTAAATTACATTTTTAGTCATTAGTAATGAATATAAAGGATACTATCATCCTCGCTTTTAAAACCATTCTCGGTAACAGGTTACGTACCGGCATTACCGTAGCCATTATTGCATTTGGCATCATGGCGCTGGTGGGTATCATAACTGCTATACAGGCGATGAACTCCAGCCTGAAGGATAGTTTTGCCACAATGGGCGCCAACTCTTTTAGCATCCGGCATAGAGAAAGACAGGTACGCATAGGAGATAGCCCGGGAGATGTTACCAAAACCAGTAGCAGTCCAAAAAAAGTAAAAAAATCAAATACCGGTAAGCTGATCACCTATGAGCAGGCTATAGCATTTAAACAGCGGTATGACTATCCTTCAAAAGTGAGTATCGGGCTTGGCGGAGTGGGCTCGCAAACTATTTTTTTTGAAAATAAAAAAACCAATCCCAATGTGCGTATATCGGGAGGAGATGAAAACTATTTTGCTTTAAACGGGTACGAAATAGAATACGGGCGCAACTTCAGCCAGCTGGATATTGAGAGCGGAAGAAATGTATGTGTGTTAGGCTATGATGTAGCGGTTAAAATTTTTGGAGACAGGATAGAGCGGGCTTTGGATAAAATTATACGGGTAGGCGCTAATAAGTTCAGGGTGATCGGTGTTTTAAAAAGCCGGGGCAGCAGCTCTTTTATGCAGGCAGACAATGTAATATTTACCACGTATAATACGCTGCGGCGTTTGTTTTCTGTTGGCAATGCCTCTTATTATATTGGAGTGCAGGTAAGTGATGTAGATCGGCTGAATGATGCCATCGGTGAGGCGGAAGGTGTATTTCGCCCGATCCGGGGCCTGGCGATAACCGAGCAAAGTAATTTTTACATAGATAAGAGTGATGCCCTGGCGGAAACTTTTATCAGCCTGTTGGGAAATATCTCATTAGCCGCCGGCGGTATAGGATTTATCACCCTTATAGGCGCAGCCATAGGTTTGATGAATATTATGCTTGTTGCCGTAACGGAAAGAACGAGAGAAGTTGGGTTAGTAAAAGCCCTGGGAGGTAAAAAGAGAAATATACGGCAACAGTTTCTTTTCGAATCTATACTGATCAGTTTAATGGGAGCGATAATAGGGATCTTCCTGGGTATTATTGTCGGCAACCTTGTCGGTATGCTGATGAAAGTGCCGTTTTTTGTGCCCTGGTTACTGATACTGATCGCTATCCTTATTTGTTCGGCCGTAGGTCTTGCCGCAGGCATTTATCCTGCCTGGAAAGCATCTAAATTAGACCCTATTGTGGCGCTCCGGTACGAATAGCGGTGACCAGGCATGTTATGCAGGGGACAAATAAATCTTTCTTATCCGAAACCGAAAGAAACATCTCCCCATTTGTTACCCTTATTTTCCCGGGTCTAATATGGCTGCAATCCGGTCGTTTACATCCTGCAAATGATACCGGGTCATTTTGTCGCCTGTTGTAGTTAATGCCGATTTTATTTCTGACTGCAGGGAACGCAGGTTACCTTTTAGCACAGAAATAATATCACTTTTCCTGGTATCAGCCATAGCTGCCGGCGCACCAATACGAAATAAGATACCTCCCATCGGTGAGGTGGAAACCGGGTTGATAATTTGCCCCATTCTTTCCACGTATGTTTTTTGCAGGTTGCGCCTGTATATATCAATCGGTTTTTTTGAAATAAGTTCGGTCCATATACCTCGTTTCAGCTCGTCCAGCATCTCTGACGCCTTATAGGCTTCATTTTTCAGCTCAGCTTCCATACTCAGCAATTTGCTTATTGTATTTGTGCTGATGATGCGGTTCAGAATAACCTCCTGCCTGCTGCTCACAACAGATAGCCCGGTATTGCCAATGCGGTTAAGCACATCCATGTTGAGAAGCCATTCGGGTGTAATGAATAACTGTTTTACCAGGAAGCTCATGGCTTCCTTCTGCACATTTTTAGGCGTATAGGCGTAAACCGTTCCCGGTTGCTCCACCGTTTTAGGGGTTTCGTATATTCCGCCGATATTTTTTGCAACATGGCCCAGGTAGCGTCCATACTGTGTGGTTAGCTCATTATATAACATCGAAAGATCAGCGTAATCTGCATCGGGTTTCATGGTCCATTCCATCAGGTTGGGTACAATACGCTGCAGGTTCCTGATTCCATAAGTTCCCGCTTTCATAGCGTTGTCGCCGAGGTCTTCATTTTGAGAGCGCGGATCGTCCGGGTTGGATTCAGTACCGAACCAGAAACGCATGTCTTTTAATTTTTCAATAGTGAGCGCGTTTAAGATGGGTATTTCTTCTTCCGGTGTGGACGCCTGGGGGAACCACCGGTAGCCCCATTCAATAGCCCATTTGTCATAATCTCCTATACGCGGGAACAATCCTTTTTCGGAGATATTATCTTCAGGCTGGGCAACGTAATTGAATCGTGCATAATCCATAATGGAAGGGGTATGACCATTGGCTTCCACCCAGGCTTTATCTCTTAGCTTTTCAACCGGCGTGGAGGAGCTTGAGCCAAAATTATGACGAAGTCCGAGCGTGTGTCCTACTTCGTGCGATGATACAAACCGGATCAGTTGTCCCATAAGCTCGTCATCAAATTCCATTTTCCGGGCACGTGGGTCCAGGGGGGAGCATTGGATAAAGTACCAGTTGCGAAGCAGGTTCATCACATTGTGGTACCAGTTAATGTGGCTTTCTAATATTTCTCCCGTACGGGGATCATGCACGTTGGGTCCGCTGGCATTAGCTACAATGGAAGGCTTATATACGATAGCAGAGAAGCGGGCATCTTCAAGGCTCCAGGTAGAATCTTCCAGGGGAGTGGGTGCCGGTTTGGCTATAATGGCATTTTTAAATCCGGCTTTTTCAAATGCTGCCTGCCAGTCGTTCACCCCCTGTATCAGGTAAGGTACCCACTTGGGAGGGGTAGCCGGATCAATATAAAACACAATTTGCTTTTTGGGTTCTACTAACTCCCCTTTTTTATATTTCTCTATATCTTCCTTCCGGGGCTCCAGCTTCCAGCGAACAATAAGGGATACTTCTTTCACTCCCTGGGGGTTAGCATCAAAATCGGTATACCGCCTGGCAAAGTAGCCCACCCTCGGATCAAAAAAGCGTTTCTGTGCAGGAATTGCGGGCAGCAATATCATGGAACTGTTGAGTTCGAGGGTATACAATTCGTTGGGTGCGGGGCCGCTTGTTGCCGGAGGTCTGCTACCCATAGAGCTGCTGCCGCCTTTATTGTAGGTTTTTACGGTTTTGATCTCGATGTTAAGGGGGTAGCTTTTAACGGTAGTAATAAAGGACTTGTCCGACTGGTAAGCTCCCACCTGGAAAGTACTCTTGGCATTCCCGGAAAAAAACAGGATATCATTATCGCCTGAGATATAATCTGTAAAGTCTATGACCGTAGCGGTAGAATCAGTAGCTAACACTTTGATATCGAATGCTGCTACGATGGGTAGCAGGTTAGAATTGGTCACAGATTTATACATTGCCTGGGTGGAATCTTTAGATATTTCATCGAAAGACACTTTTTTAAGGAACAGCTTGTTATTTGGGCCTTTTTCAAAGCGGATCACATTGCTCCCGATCTGATCACCGGCGTAGCCGAAAAAGAAATTACGCATTCCCGCGGCGGCTTTTGAAATACGGTTCACAACAAGGATATCGCGGTTTAAGAGTGAGTCGGCAATCTCAAAATAATATTTGTCCTCCACTTTATGTACTAAGAACAACCCGCTGTCTGACCGGGCCTTGTCGGTAATCACTTCTTTGTATGCTACCGGGCCTTTTTTAGGCCCGGAACTGGCAGGGGCTCCATTCGCCGGCGGCGGGGCAGGAGGGGCGGATTTCTTCTTATCCTGTGCGGGTACGGTAGCGGCTGCCATAAGCAGCAAACCGGACAAAATGAAATGTTTTATATACATATAACTAACATTTGTTATTCAGGGTATAAAATTTTTTTATATCAAAACTTAGACTTTTTTCAATAAGCTGTATTTTGCCAGCGCAAATATATTATTTGGCTAACACAAACGGTACGGGTGAATTCCGGGTTTTCATGCCATGCACATTTTCCGGACGGTAAAATGCCGGATGAAAGCAGGCTTTGCAAGCGGGCGGTCCTGCCGCCCGCGGAGGTTTGAGACCCGCCCAACCGGTACGCCTATGCCTTTTGAGGCAAATAAAAACAAAATGTAAATCTGTTGTTTGGTGTAAGAAATTTCCTATATTGTGCCTCCCAAATAAAATTATTTCTACAGACATTTAAATGTTTTAATTTTTTTTTTCAGTAGAATTGTGAATCAAAACCACACACTTTTAAAATTGTAAAATTTTTAATTCAAAAAAACAAGAGTTATGGCTGAAACTAAACCAACCGCGTCTGCTGTGAAGGCATCAACATCAGTTAAACCAAAGGGAGGCAGCAACATTATTTCATGGCTGGCGCCCGTAGTATGTATCATCGCCGGGTATATTATCTGGAGATTTATTTTGGGTAGCGAAACCGGATTTACGAAGCCTGATCCGGAGGGTGGATTTTGGCCCAACCACAAAGGACCGATAGGCGCCTTACATGGAATTTATGAAGGCGGTATTATCGTGCCGATACTGATCGGTATGTTTTTAATGGTAATCGTGTTTTCTATTGAGCGTTTTCTTACCATTATAAAAGCATCAGGCAAAGGATCCAATTCTGAATTTGTACGCAAAGTACAGTATCATCTGGCCAACAAGAATGTAGATGCCGCTCTTGCCGAGTGCGATAAGCAGCAGGGTTCTGTTGGTAACGTGATGAAAGCAGGTTTACGCCGGTATAAAGAAATGATCACCGATACGGAACTCAGTACCGATCAAAAAGTAGCCGCTATTCAAAAAGAAGTAGAAGAAGCTACTGCGCTCGAATTACCTATGCTGCAGAAAAACCTGGTATTCTTATCAACCATTACATCCGTAGGTACCCTGGTGGCACTTTTGGGAACGGTAATGGGTATGATCCGTTCGTTCGGAGCCTTAGGTGAAGAAGGCGGAGCAGGTGCTGCAGCCGAACTGGCAGTTGGTATTGCGGAAGCGTTGTATAATACGGCATTAGGTATTGCTACTTCTGCTTTTGCCCTGATCATGTATAATATCTTTACCACTAAGATTGATGGGATCACATTTGGTATTGACGAATCTGGATTTACGCTTACCCAAAGCTTTGCTTCTCAGTATAAATAAATTTGAGAAGTGAAGTATGGAATGTAAACGGAAATGCATCTTATAAGTCAATCTAAATATTTTTAAATAATGGCTAAAGCAAAAATTACAAGGAAAAGTACCTGGGTGGATATGACTGCTTTTGTGGATGTATCCTTCCTGATTCTGACCTTTTTTATTCTTGCTACCAAGTTTAAGCCGGTAGAGCCGGTGGAAGTTAAATTCCCCAGTTCCGTTTCGGCAGATAAAGTGCCTGAAACAGACGCTTTCCTGGTAACAATAGATAAGGACGGAAGGGTATTTGTTCAAATGGATGATCCCAATGCCAGGCAATCCATCGCCAACAACTTAAATGAAACCCGTCAATTAGGACTTGATCCTGCTCAAATAAAAGCATTTACCAATGCACCGAGCTTAGGGGTTCCTTTTGCCGGGATGAAAGAGCTGTTGTCTATGACTGCCGAAGAGCAGAAAAATGTAAGGCAGCCGGGAATCCCTGTACCCGATTCTACCGGAGGTGAATTATATTATTGGGTAAGAGATGCAAAATCTACTTACGCCGGTAAAAAAATCACCTGGTTGATAAAAGCCGATAATGAAACCAAATACCCGGTAGTAAGGAACGTGCTGGAGGCATTTAAGAGAAATGATATCTACAAGTTCCAGTTGGTAACTAAATTCCAGGATGCTCCTGCAGGTACCCCACTCTGGGAAACCAGGCAGAATATAATTAAAAGCGCGGGCGCCGGGAGTTAGGTCCCGATAAAAGGGAATATTTTATACAATATTTAAAAACAGCGTTATGGCAGATATAGATACTTCAGGTGGCGGTGGCGGTAAGAAAGGACCAGGCGTCAAAAAAGCCAAAAAACTTTCTACCAGGGTGGATATGACCCCTATGGTGGATCTCGGGTTCCTTTTGATCACTTTCTTTATATTTTCCACAACTATGGCTCAGCCAACGGCTATGCAGTTGATTATGCCTAAGGATACCGAAAATAAAGAGGAGCAGACCAAAGTAAAAGCCTCTGGCGCCTTGACCATTATGTTGGGTAAATCAAACGGGTTGTATTATTATGAAGGCGATGATCCTACTAAATTACAGAGCAGCACTTATAAAGAAATCCGGGAAGTTGTTATCCAGAAAAAGAAAACAACCAAGCCTGAAGACTTTGTAGTGGTGATAAAACCCAATGATGAAGCCAATTACATGAACGTTGTCGCAATACTGGATGAAATGGCGATTAATGAAGTGAAGAAGTATGCACTGGTACCTATTTCACCCGTTGAAAATGAGTTATTGCAGGCAACCGAAAAGGCAAATAATATTCAGTAAAAATTTATGGATTTGTGCATATCCCTGCATCTCATTTGTAATAAAAAAAAACCATCATGGATGTAAGCAAAATATTAAGCTCCAGCCTTCTTGATATAATATTTGATGGAAGGAACAAAAATTATGGGGCTTATGAACTGAGGACACAATATAGGAGAAGGCTTACGCTTGCACTGGTTATTACAGCTTCGGCAGCAGCGCTTATCATAGCGGCTTTTGTGTTGGGAAAGAAATTTGAAGGCCCCAAGAAAGCCGTTGTAATAGAAGCCAAGGAAGTTGAATTGACCAATGTACAGGAGGATAAGCCATTGGAACCACCACCACCGCCTCCTCCCAAGCCACCAGATCCTCCTCCCAAAATTGAAATGGCTAAATTTACTCCGCCTAAAGTAGTAAAGGATGAGGAAGTTAAGCCGGAAGAGGAAATGAAAGAAGTGGAAGAGCTGAAGGAAGCGACTATTAGTACGATTAACCAGGAGGGGGTAAAAGACCTCGGTATCGTAGCTCCTCCCGTTGAAGATAAGGGTGGTGTGGTAGCTGCACCCGTTGTAGATGATGACGATAAAGTGTTTCAGAAGGTAGAGATTGAAGCAAAGTTTCCCGGAGGCGATAAGGCGTGGACAAGATATATTTCCAGGGAAATCAACCGCTATATTGATGAGCTACAGGAAGCTGGTAAAGCAGGTACCTGTGTGGTTCAGTTTATCGTGGACAGGGAAGGAAATATAAGTGAGGTAGAGGCACTGACCATGAAAGGAACCAAATTGGCGGAAATTTGTGTAAACGCTATTAAAAAAGGTCCCAAATGGACACCTGCCGAGCAGAACGGAAGAAAAGTAAAAGCCTACCGTAAGCAGCCGGTAACCTTCCAGATTGCCGAAGAGTAGTTTGTTTTTCAATAATCATGTTGTATAATCCCCATTGTCACCAGGCAATGGGGATTTTTACATCAACCAAATTGTATTTTTGCCGGATGCTGAACACTTTTACCGTTTGGGATGATACGATTGTGGCCCTGGCTACGCCTCCGGGCACCGGTGCAATAGGTGTTATACGGCTAAGCGGTGAGCAGAGTATAGCCATTGCCCATGTTCTGTTTAAAGGTAAAGACCTGTTACATCAGGCCTCCCATACCCTGCACGTGGGAATGTTGAAAACCGACGGGGAGGAGCTGGATGAAGTGGTGATTGCTTTGTATAGAGCACCCCGATCATACACCGGGGAGAATATTGTGGAAATCAGCTGCCACGGCTCTCCATTCATCCAGCAGCAGATTATTGAAGCCTGCATACAAAAAGGGGCCCGCCTGGCAAAGCCCGGTGAATTTACCCAAAGGGCATTTCTTAATGGTAAGATGGATCTTACCCAGGCAGAAGCCGTTGCCGATGTGATTGCCGCGCATTCTTTGGCTGCTAAACAAACGGCGCTTAACCAGTTGCGGGGAGGCTTTTCAACTGATTTGAACAAACTCCGCGAAGAGCTGATTCATTTTGCTGCTCTTATAGAGTTAGAACTGGATTTTAGCGATGAGGATGTAGAGTTTGCCGACCGGGGCAGGCTGGAAGAGCTGGTGGATGCAATTGATAAAAAGACCCATGAGCTGATAACCTCTTTTAAGCTGGGAAATGCGATTAAGAACGGGATAAGCGTAGCCATCATAGGAAAACCCAATGTGGGAAAATCTACCCTGCTTAATGCATTGCTTAATGAGGAACGGGCTATAGTGAGTGATATTGCCGGTACCACCCGTGATACCATTGAAGAAACGCTGAATATTAACGGTGTGCTGTTCCGGTTGATTGACACCGCAGGGATCCGGGAGCATAGTACTGATGTGATAGAGAAAAAAGGGATTGAACGCAGTAAAGCCAATGCAGTGAAGGCTGATATTATTTTACACCTGGTAGACCTGATGGATAATGAGGAAGAAAATGCCTTTGAATGGCTCAGGGAATTTCAGAACAAAGTAGTTACCGTGTATAATAAGTTCGATCCCTGGCGTAAACGGATGGAAGCACAGGGTAAAATTCCTGTACCCATACCTATTTCGATTGATGCAAAAACGGGCTATGGTGTTGAGGAGCTCAGGCAATTGCTTTACCGGAAAGCCATTGGTGGAACCGTACATTCTGAAGCCACTATTGTTACCAATGCCCGCCATCATGCAGCATTACAGAAAGTGCAGGAAAGCCTGGCGGCGGTAAAGTCCGGTATGAAAAGTAATTTAACCGGTGATCTGCTGACCATTGATATCCGGCACGCCCTGCATTATCTTGGCGAGATAACAGGCCAGGTGGAAATAGACAGGGATATCCTGGGAACTATTTTCGGAAAATTCTGTATCGGAAAATAAGTTAAGACGGTCGCATAGGTACGGTTGATTCAGGCGATATTTTTTTATAGCTTCCGGGAGGGTATCTTTTCATCCGGGTTACAATGCGATCGAGGAGTACTTTATATAGAGGAAGGAAAAAAACGGCATTGACGAGGAGTTTAAAGACGTAATCTACCGCTGCTATCTCCGGGAGATTTTCTGCCAGATAGGAATCGGAGGTTTTGTAAAAAGCAATCATAAAAAACATAAAGGTATCCATCAGGTTCCCGAATACAGCCGAAACCAGCGGTGCCCGCCACCATTGCCTGTGCCGGCGCAGCTTGCTGAATACGAAAATATCCAGGATCTGTCCCATTACGTAAGCCGAAAAGCTGGCAATGGCAATACGCGCTGCGAAGAGATTAAAAGCCAGGAGGGATTTCTGACCCAGCCATACCCCATTTTGGAATCCGGCTGCAGCCAGGTAAGAAACTACGAGTGCGGGAAACATGGCATAGAAAATAATCCTTCGTCCTAACCCCGCTCCGAAAATGCGAACGGTCAGGTCTGTTGCCAAAAAAATAAATGGAAAAGTAAAAGCCCCCCAGGTTGCCTTAAACCCTAAGACCGTAATGGGAAACTGTACTAAATAATTGCTTGAAGCCACAATAAGAATGTGAAAACACGCCAGCAGTATGGCCACTCGCCGGTAGGGTACAGGTGTCATAAAGAGATCTTAGTTTTTTAACGTGGGAGCATTTCGAACCACGGGTATCTGAATGACCTTATTCCCGTATTTAGGACGTAGTTTCCTGCTTTTTCAGCAGGATCTCATGGATTGCCTGTTTGAGTGTTGCTTTGGGCAATGCGCCTCTTGCCATCTGCGGGGCTTCTCCTACGGGACAGAATAGTAAAGAAGGAATACTGGTGATACCAAAGACACCTGCTAATTCCTGCTCGGCTTCCGTATCTATTTTATAAATATATATATCGTCCTTATATTCCCGGGCCAACTCTTCCAAAACAGGAGCGATCGCTTTACAGGGGCCACACCAGTCGGCATAAAAATCAATGAGACATGGCTTATCACCCAGGTATTCCCATTGCTGTGGGTTTTTCTCATAGTTAGCCACCTTATTCAGAAAATCTTCTTTAGTTAAGTGAATGGTATTTTTTGTTGCTGTTTCCATCCTGAATATAATTTTGGATTGGTAGATATTATTTTTTAACGGTATAAGGCGCAAACTTACTAAGAGAAGCGGTCTTTTTGTGTGATCTATGTTACATTAATCATTTTATAACTATATGACGGCGTATTAACCTGATTTCCGGGGACGATGTAGCTCAAAAATAAACCCCCGTAAAAACGGGGGTCGTAACCAAAACTAACTGCTTATGAGAATCTTTATAAATTATAACATTAATAACCTAAATCAAAACTTGCGTTGTACATATATATAGACGCAGAAAGGGCAGGTTTGTCCTATATTAAATTGTGAAAGTTTTCTTAAAATGGCTTTAATTCCTGATAAGGGCTGAATTTGGAGGGTTCCAGACCTTTTTTATGGTATAGCCTTAAAGCCATAACGTTTTGCAATCCCGGCTGAGCTGATATGAAAGGTATTGCCTTCATTTTTTGCAGGAGGGTGGTGACATCCGCCCGCCGGAACGGGCAGGTTTTATGAATGAAAAATTTCATGTACGTTTGAACAGGGAGATTTTAAAGTATATATTACAGTACTATGAAAATGGTAGAAAAATTATTTTAATATGAAACGATTTATGTACCGTTTTTTTTTACTTATGGCGGTATTTATTTGTCTGTGCAATGGTAGCTTGTATGCGCAAAATGAGTTACCGGTGGGCAGTCATCCTCCCGCATTGCAATTTGATCATTTTCCCGGTAAGCTGTATGCGGTTGTCTGGCGCAACTGGAACCTGGTAACACCGGAAAGAATTGCGCTGACCATTGGTGCAACACCCCGGCAGGTTAGGGAAATTGCCGCCCTGATGGGCTTGCCCCCGTCCCGCCCGCTTACAGAGGATTTTCATAAGCGGATATACATTACGGTTATCCGGCGTAACTGGCACCTGCTTCCGTATAACCAACTGCTCACGCTTTTAGATATTTCGGAAAAGCAACTGGAGTTCATATTAAAAGAAGATGATTTCCTGTATATCAAGCTGGGAAGTCTTAAACCCGACTGTGCCGAAGTTTTGTATACTTCACCGGATAAAAAAGTAAAAAAGCAACTGGCAGGTATAAAAAAAATAGCTAAGCAGTATTTTGCAGATCCTTCAAAGTGGGCAACGGAGCAGCCTTTTGATTTTGTACAAACCCTGCAACAGATGCCGGAAAAAAATACCGGGACAAAAGAAGTTGCGCCGGATCAGCTCCGTTTTATTTATTCTTATTTTGGCATTTTTGGAGATCCGTTGATTGACACGCTGCATGATCCATACCCGGATGGGCTGCTGGCAAGGCTGGCAGAGAAGGGAGTAACGGGGGTTTGGATGCATGTTGTACTTAGTCAGCTTGCACCCCCGGGTACAGATTTTCCCGAGTTCGGCGAAGGGCATGAGAAACGGATTGCCAATCTGAAACGGATCGCACAGCGGGCAAAAAAATATGGCATATCGGTATACCTGTATATGAACGAACCCCGCGCAATGCCTCCTGCTTTTTTTAAAAACCGTCCTGAGATGGCCGGCGCCCGGCAGGGAGACTTCCAGGCAATGTGTACGGCACATCCTGCGGTGGCAAAATGGTTAGCCGGCTCGCTTACGTATATATTTACGGCAATCCCGGAGCTTGGTGGTGTATTTACGATCACCGCTTCCGAAAACTATACCCATTGTGCTTCTCATAATAATCAAAAAACCTGTGTGCGTTGCAGTAAGAGGGATTATGCGGAGATTATTGCTGATGTAAATGCGATCATCTGCCGGGGAGTGCATGCCGGTAACCCTGCTGCAAAGGTAATCGTGTGGGATTGGGGCTGGCATAACCACGGTCTGGCAAAAGATATCATTACCCGCTTACCTAAAGAAGTATGGCTGATGTCGGTAAGTGAGTGGGCAAAAGATATCGAGCGGGGTGGGATACGGTCTGCAATAGGTGAATATTCCATTTCGGCTGTTGGACCGGGAAGCCGTTCCCAACAGCATTGGGCATGGGCAAAAGAATACGGTCTAAAGACAGTGGCAAAAGTACAGTTTAACAATACCTGGGAACTATCTGCGCTGCCCTGGCTGCCTGTCAGCTATCTTGTGGCACAACATGCTGCTCAACTGGCAAAAGCGGGGGTGGATGGTTTGATGCTGAGCTGGTCATTAGGAGGTTATCCTTCACCCAATCTTGAAATAGCCCGGGCGTTCGATCAGCATCCCGGTGCAGCTATAGATACCGTATTGAACAGGCTGGCTATACAACGATATGGAATTGATGCGGCTCCCTATATACTAAGGGCCTGGAAGTCTTTTAGTGACGGATTCAGCGAATTTCCTTATCATATTTCTACGGTATATTCTGCCCCGCAGCAGTATGGCCCTGCTAATTTATTGTATGAAACGCCTACGGGATACAAAGCTACGATGGTAGGCATACCTTACGATGACTTAACATCCTGGCGTAGCATATATCCACCGGACGTGTTTGTACAACAGATGAAAAAAGTGGCTGACGGATGGCAAACAGGGTTGCGGTATTTTGAAGAGGCAATCCCTTTTATTGCTGCAGAGCATAATATTAATGCAAAACAGGACCGGCAGATAGCCCGTGCGGCCTGGCTTCATTTTAGCTCAGTAGCCAATCAGTCTATGTTCGTAATCTACAGGGACAGCCTGTTGAAACATGCCGCTGATGCTGCGGTATCAGGAGTTTTGCGTAGACAGCTGGCACAAATTCTTGAAGATGAAATAAACAATGCCGGTTCATTATTTGAAATTGCAGGTCAGGATTCCCGTATTGGATTTGAAGCTTCCAATCAATATTATTATGTGGAACAGGATCTCGTAGAGAAGGTATTGAACTGCAGGAGGTTATTAATGCTGTACCGGTAGCAGTTGTAAGGCAGACCGGCAGCGTTGTTCGTCTGGTGACCCGGCGGGGTAAAACTTTCATTAATTTCGTATAGTATTTGTATAATAGCTGTTAGACGGTTGGCTGTCACAATTTGATGAGCAGCCACCAAAACTTTCAAAGACAGACAAAGTGATTATCTCAACAATTAGAAACCCCACGAACGATGAAAAGATTCGACAGATAAAAAGACTGCCGAGCGCTTACAAGCGGTTTGAAAACTTGATGATGAAGTTAATTTTCGTCACTCCGATTTTGCTTCTACCTCTTTTAATTTACAGCCGCTACTATCCTGTAGCGTCAACCATACAAGCGATATATTCAGTCGTTGTAGTTGCACTCTCTATTTATCTTTGCCTACGATGGACAAAAAAATATGAGGGTGGGATAAGCAATAGAAAGCAAATAGCCGACATCAATTTAGCACAAATAGAAGTAGTGAAGGTGAAAACCAACAGAGCTATCAAAAGAGAAGACCCTGAAGATTTTGGAATAGCTTATTACCTTGACGTAACAGACGACGGACAACAGAAAACACTTTACTTGTGGGGACAGTACTTAGACGAACTTGAGTATGAAAAGCAATTCCCGAATACAGAATTTGAATTTATAAGAAATGTTGGCAGTGAAGAGTTTA
Organism: Chitinophagaceae bacterium; assembly: GCA_023957155.1. Taxonomy (GTDB): domain Bacteria; phylum Bacteroidota; class Bacteroidia; order Chitinophagales; family Chitinophagaceae; genus Agriterribacter. Next base: position 205,968 of record JAMLHK010000005.1, read on the forward strand.
TAGATTTCAAAACGACAGGAGAATATTTTGAGGCCGAGAGAACACTCCCTGCATTTGACAAAGAAGTTTGGAAGAGCGGCAATTATCCTTTAAACGGACAACTGCTAAACCAAACCATAGATAGCGTAAGTTGACAGTTATAAATTTAGCTTCGATTACGGGCAGACGAATCACGGAATAGCGCCACATCGCCATGCTATACCGATATACGGTAATAAAAATTGTAAAGTAAATATTGTAATGAATGTACCAGGAGAGACCATTTCTTTTACGGTCGTCTATTTAGAAAATGAGTATACGGTGCAGACTTATGAAAATGAATACCGGAACCTGATGGTATTGCTGAATGATAAAATATACATCGAGGATTTTGGCCAATGTGGCGGACAGGGAAGATGTGCCACCTGTATGGTCGAAATAGCAACAGCCGGTCCTGCCTTTTCACCCCTGGAGCGCAATGAGCAGGCTACCCTTATTAAAAAAGCCGGTGGCGGTGAAAACCGGAGGTTATCCTGCCAGGTCTTTATCAATGACCGGTTGCAGGGAGCGGTTGTAAAAGTGGTATATGATATATATTGACCCCGGGCAACTGAAGAGATAAATTCATTGATCCCTGAATATTAAATCTAATGGTTATGGATACACGGGCTACATTAAACAGCAGGGCATCTTTTCTTAGTATACTAAGCGCATTGCATACCGGTAATACAAAAGCGTCATTGTTGTATGATAATAACGGATTAACCCGGTACGAAGGGCTGATCGTAGGCATCAACGGCACATTGCACCCGGTATTGTTGCTGGAAGACGGTTTGGAAATACCGGTCTCCTCGGTTATTGCAGTAAACGGGATTTTTATTCCGGATTATTCGGAATGTTAGTGTATAAGTTAATAACTTTAATACGATAAGATAACATCTTAAAAATACAGGTCATGAGGTTAAGTAGATGGTTGGTATCCGCGCAGGGTAATATGATCGGCCCCCAAACGATATCCGGTAACAGGCGGTTGAATATCGTATACTTAGATGATCACCGGTTATTCAGTGATGCGGTTATTGATTATTGTATACAGCCGTACTTCCCCATTGATAAGCTGGAGGTGCTGAGGAATGGAGATGATGCATACAGGTATATCAGGAACCGGATAGACCAGAACAGCCGGGTTGATTTATTCCTCACGGATATTAATCATCCGGGGATGAGAGGGGATGAGCTGATCCCGCGAATACGTCAATATGAAACGGAGAAAAAAACAGGTTATCGCATACCCATAGTAGTTATAACCATGATGGACTATGCTTTTGTTCCGGGGCTTGTGGGAACGGGCATTGGTATGGTAGACTGTTATTTTAGTAAAACCTCAGATACCCATGATATTGTTGAGGGTATTGAAGCGTTGCTCTATTAAGCGGATTCATTATTTAATACCAGATCATTCAGTGCGGATTCCAGGGAAGGGAATATAAACCGGAAGCCGGTGCTGTGTATTCTATGGTTATCCAGGGTTATACTTTTTAGCAATTCCCTACCCATTGCTCCAAATATCCATTTTAAAATGAAAGACGGAATATAGAGTACGATATAGAATGATCCTTTCATTTTCTTTGCCAGCTCAACGGTCAGGGTTTTATTGTCAACAGGTTTAGGAGCAGCCGCGTTATAAGCGCCGTGAAGTTCTTCATTTTCCAGCGCATGGATATAAATGCGACAAAGATCATCAATATGTATCCAGCTCTGTATTTGTTTTCCACTACCCAATATGGCAGCTATTCCGAAACGGGCGGGGCGGGCAAGTTCTTTCAGGGCGCCACCCCGCAGACTCAGCACTAACCCTGTTCTTATCTTTACTAATCTTTTTCCTATTGTTGTTACGGGATCAATACTTTTTTCCCAGTTGCTGCAGGTTGTTCCCAGAAAGTCTGCAGCAGGAGGCATACCTTCTGTAAAAGGGCGTGGTTCTTTTTCTGACGGGTTGTCTTCGCCGTACCACCCCATAGCAGAGGCATTAATAACGGCTTTTACTTTGTTGGCATTTTCCTTCAATACCTTTACGATGAGGTCTCCACTTTGAGTTCTGCTGTTGGTTATTATTACTTTACGTTTTGCGGTCCAGCGTTTTTCGGCAATATTAGCCCCCGCCAGGTTAATGATATAATCGGCTTCCTGCAGCGCTGCAAGATCTATCTCCGAGCTGGCAGGATTCCATTTGGCATAAGCAGGATTTGAGTTGATGTTTTTATTCGTTACTTTTTGATTGCGGGTAAGAATAACAACCCGGTATCCTTTTTCAATAAGCAAACCGGTAAGGCGGTTACCAATTATGCCGGTTCCCCCGGTAATAAGTACTGTTGCCATGGTGAGTAATAAAATTGAATAAGGTATGTTGCCGCTATCCCCGGTTTTTGTATTCCTGCAACAAATCCGGGATAAAAAAAGAGACGCCAGGTGTTTTTTTCCGGGTCTCTTTATTTAGTCACTATCAATATTATATCTTCTTCTGCCTGGTAGGAATTATACTTCCATACTTATTTTATTATCCAACCGGCAGATCAGTCTGGTTTTTTCCCGTCCAGGAAGGTATTAATGGTGCTTATCTGGGTTTGATCATTTTCATCGGTTTTAACCGTGTAATTACTATAAAACTTTTCCACTGATGCCAGGGCGTCTCTTAAATGAAAATTGCGGCGAACATAGGCCGGTACCGTTTCAAACTCATTGTTTGAATCGGCAGCATTCACGTTGTACGACAAGTTGCGCAACTTGTTTAAACGCTCTGCTGCACGTCGCTTTTGTTCTTCGGCTTCGTCCTGCATCGCAGGTTCCTCAGCCAAAAAGCTTCTACTTTGAGCTGAATGTATCCGGGGCTCGTTCGCCGCATTGGGATCCTTAATCACCACGTGCATTTCATCTATCTTCCCGTCGGTCGGTACATTACTCTGCGATGGTGATGGCTCTTCATCAGGGTTATCAGTTTTGGATTGTAAATGAACAGGTTCCTCAGCATAGATTTTGGATGGCTTCGACAAATAACCACCTGACGTCGGGGTGGTGCTAGCTTCTTTATTTATTATTGAATTATTATTATCAACTGGCAAAATAACCGGGTCTGTGCCTGAAGGCAAGGGTTTTGTACTGGTTTCAATGGCGTTGGAAGAAGATGAAGGTAATAAAGTTATTGATAAATTCAATATTTCTTTGTCCTCATTTTTTATTTTTTCGGCAGATAGCGAAGCTGTAGCTGTATCCGGCAGGTTATCAGTACCGCCCACTTCTATTATTTGCGGAGCCATAGGATCTGCTATAGCTTCGGTTGGAGATACTTCCTTCGGTTTTTGATCGCTACCGTTTAGCGTAAGGATGATCTTCTCCTCTTTGGGCTGTTCCTGTTTGCCTGTTGAGTTACCTGCGCCTCCTTTATTTTCGAATCCTGTAGCAATCAGGGTGATACCTATTTTGTCGCCCAGCGAGTTGTCATAGCCTAAGCCCATAATAACATTGGTATGCTCTCCTGCCTGGCTTAACAGGTAGTTTTGAATCGTATCCACTTCATCCATAGTAAACTCGGTATCGCCTTCGGCAGAATTAATATTGATCAGTATCCATTTGGCTCCGCTGATATCATTGTCGTTCAATAGGGGCGAATTGATCGCATCCTGGATAGCTTTTTGCGCACGGCTTTCACCTGAGGCCGTTGCGCTGCCCAGGATAGCCACACCTCCATCCCGCATAACCGTACACACATCGGCAAAGTCAACATTGATTTGACCGGTGGTATTGATTACATCTGTGATACATTTAGCTGCAGTAGCCAGTACATTATCTGCTTTTGAAAAAGCAGCCCGCATGGTAAGGTTGCCGTATTGATGACGCATTTTATCATTGCTGATCACTAAGAGCGTATCCACGTAGTCTTTCAGTTTTGCTATACCCTCTTCTGCCTGGGCAAGTCGCTTTTTCCCTTCATAAGCAAACGGAGTGGTTACGATACCTACGGTAAGAATGCCCAGCTCTTTACAAATTTTAGCAAGGATAGGAGCGCCGCCGGTACCGGTACCACCACCCATGCCGGCAGTAATGAACGCCATCTTGGTATTTACTTCCAGTATACGCTTTATCTCTTCCAGGCTTTCTTCTGTGGCCTGTCTTCCAATATCGGGGTTAGCGCCTGCGCCCAGTCCCTGGGTAAGCGTGGGCCCCAGCTGAACTTTATTAGGCACTTTGCTTGAGGACAATGCCTGTGCATCTGTATTACAGATTATAAAGTTTACGCCTTCAATGTCCTGGCTGAACATATAGTTCACAGCATTGCTCCCGCCGCCTCCAACGCCAATTACTTTAATGATGGAGGATTTCTCTTTAGGCAAATCAAAGTGTATCATAATAACGGTCAATTTAATCTTACCAGTGCGTTACTAAATAAGAGTTGTGAAATAATGGGTGATTCGTTGTATAAAATGTTTAATGATATGGTTTGTTACGATGAAAGGCTGTTCCTTATCGGGACAGCTTTTCACCAGACTATGTTGTTATTTCAGTTGCTCATCGCCTTCCTCCTTAAATAATTCTATTAACCCGCCTTTTATGGAGTCCATAAATTCTTTCAGGCTTTTGGAGCGTTTCTTTGTTTTTTCTGCACCAATACCTTTTTCTTTTTTACCCCTTTTCCGGGTTTCTTCTTCGTTCTTATTTTCCTCGTTTGAAACAGGACGGACCTGGTTTTCTTTTACCAGGGAATTTTCATATACGTTATATCCCTTCAGAATTAGCCCGATACAGGTGGCGTACATAGGCCGGGTAAGCTCGTCAATATGCCCCGAAGCGAGGTGTTCATTGGGAAATCCAATGCGTGCATCAAGCCCGGTAACATATTCAGCAAGCTGGATGAGGTGTTTAAGTTGTGATCCTCCCCCGGTTAGGATGATGCCGCCATTGAGCATTTTATTTTCAAGTCCTACCTGTTTGAGATGGTACGTAACGAAATCCAGTATTTCGCTCATCCTGGCCTGGATAATACCGGCAAGGTTCTTTACGCTGATCTCTTTGGGTGTCATACCACGCAATCCCGGAATAGTGATGTATGCATTGCTTTTGGCCTCATCCGCCAGGGCGCTTCCAAACTGTACTTTCATTTGCTCTGCCTGTGTTTTTAAAACACCTAACCCGGTTTTAATATCGTTGGTAATATTTTCACCTCCGAAAGGAATAACGGCAGTATGTTTTAATATGCCTTCATAAAATACCGCCAGATCGGTTGTGCCGCCCCCGATATCCACGATCACTACTCCCGCTTCCAGGTCTTGTTCGCACATTACGGCAGCAGCGGAAGCCAGGGGCTGTAATACCAGGTCTTTTACGGTAAGCGATGATTTCTCCACGCTCCGGTTGATGTTCCGGATCGCATTCTTATCACCGGTGATAATATGAAAGTTGGCGCCCACTTTTACACCGCTGTACCCAATGGGGTTCGTGATATTCTGAAAATTATCCACGGTAAATTCCTGGGGTATTACGTCAATGATCTGGTCGCCTGCAGGAATATAGGTTTTGTACTGGTTTAAGACCAGCTGATCAATTTCACTTTGGGTGATCTCATTATCCGTATTCTGCCGTACGATATCTCCTCTTGTTTGCAGGCTTTTAATATGATGGCCAGCGATGCCTACGTATACTTCATTAATTTCCAGGTTGGGATTGGAAGCGTAGCAGTTTTCCAAAGCAGCCTGGATAGCTTTGATGGTTTGGTCAATATTCAGCACCATACCATGTTGCACGCCGTTGCTGTTGGCTCTTCCAAAGCCTAAGATTTCTAATTTTCCATACTCATTTTTTCGGCCTGCAATGGCGGCAATTTTGGTAGTTCCGATATCCAGTCCTACAATAATGGGTTGTTCAGTAATCATGGTGGTTGGTTTATTGCGTTGTGTAACTATTATTAATTAATGGGTTAGTAATGAAAACAGTCCGGGTGGTGTCTTTTCGTGTAGCAATCACCTGTCCTTTGTATTGTACATTAATGATGGAATAGGTATTCCATCCTACGTTGGATAATACTTCCTTATAGAAGGTATACAGCTTACCGAATTTCTTTTCTAAGTTGTATCCGTCTCCTAAAAGGATTACATGCTCTCCTATTTGTGGTGATAATTCAAAGGTTTTTTGCTGGGTGTAATTCACCTGTTCTATCTGGGCCAGCCAAAACGGGTCGCTGAGCATAAACTCACTTATGGTTTTAATCTGCTGCAACAGCGTACTGTCGGCCTGGTTCCATTTTGTTTTGTCTAAAGGACAATTGGTAAAAACCGGAACGTTTGCTGAAGCTCTGCTGCTAAGAGGCAGGCGAACAAACTCCGGGTCTATATAGTAGCTTTTCCCGGCTGTTGTAAATATCCTTGCCAAAGGTTCGCGTTCCTTAATTTTTGCACATAGTACCTCGTTATTATCAAAGAACAATTCCGCATCTTTTATCCATGGGTTCTGTTCAAGGGTTTGTTCCATTTGCCGGAGATTAAATTCGGCCAGCGGCTTGTTTTTAATGTCCGGCATAATATGGGTGAGCATGCCCCTGATATCGTTTTTATCTGCAAAAAGACTGCGCTCCGGGTTTTTGATCTCAATCTTTAATCCCGTACAAATTTTATCTTCTCTTTTACGAATAGCGGCAATAAGCAGCATCACCAGCCCTGCTCCGGCGCCCATCCAAACAATGATGGCAATAATCTTTCTTATTTTTCTTTTACCAAGCCGCATGTTGCTTTCTGCTTTTCTTTATCTGCTCTCCAGTATTTCTTTTACCGGCTGAACCAGCTGGTCAATGTCTCCCGCCCCTGCGGTAATAAGCAGGTTAGGTGTATTCTGGTCGTAGGCATTCTTTACCCAGGTCAGCCATTCTTCTTTCTGCATGATGTATTTCTGCTTATTTTTCATTTTGTCGAATATGGTTTTGCTGCTTATACCAGCTAAGGGTAATTCCCTTGCGGGGTATACCGGTAACAGGATCACCTCATCCGCCAGGTCGAGGCTGGCGGCAAATTCCGGGGCAAGATCACGGGTACGGCTGAACAAATGAGGTTGGAAAACCACGGTACATTTTTTATCGGGGAACAGCAGTTTCGCACCTTTTATTAAAGCTTCCAGTTCTGCCGGATGATGAGCATAATCATCAACAAATACGGTTCCCTTGTTGCCTGAAGGAGGAATAATGTATTCAAACCTCCGTTTTACCCCTTTGAAAGCTGCTATTGCTGATTTTATTTTCTCATCCGCTATATGCAGCTGTTTTGCTATTGCGATGGCAGCAACAGCATTTTCAATATTGTGTAATCCTCCCATATTCAGTACAACATCATTCAGCCATCCATCAGTTGTATGTACATCAAAAACATAGCAGCCATCCCTGCTGGTTATATTCGTAGCATATACATCATCGTTCCGGTTTTGAAGGCTGTACGTATAGTGATGATCCGCTTGTAATGCGTCTGCTTTTTTTAACCCCGATTTGCTGAATAGCACTCCGCCTTTTTTAACCCGGCCTGCAAAGTCAACAAAAGCCTGTTGCATGTTGTCTTCTGTTCCATAGATGTCTAAGTGGTCGGCATCCATAGCGCTGATAACAGCCATATCGGGATGAAGCTTAAGAAAACTCCGGTCGTATTCATCCGCTTCCAGTACATATACATTGTTTTCATTGCTCCAGAAATTACTGTTGTAATTGGCTGCTATACCTCCCAGAAAAGCGTTACAACCGTAACCGGAATGACGTAGCAGATGTGCGGTCATGGTGGTGATGGTTGTTTTACCGTGGGTTCCGGCAATACAGATATTAAAAGAGCTTTTGGTGATCTCACCCAGCACATCACTGCGTTTCAGCAGTATGTATTGATTATCCCGGTAGTAGTTCAGCCCTTTGTGATCCTGAGGAATAGCGGGGGTGTATATTACCAGGTCGGCTGCTTTAGCCAGGTGATTTTCATCATCTGTATAGTATACCGGTATGCCTTCATTTATTAATTGCTTAGTAAGTGGTGTTTCTGTTCTGTCATAGCCGCTTACTTTTTTTCCTTTTGCATTGAAATACCTGGCCAGGGCACTCATGCCAATTCCCCCGATGCCAATAAAAAAAACCTCCTGTATGTTATTTATATCTTTCATTATTATATGCTCTTCATCCGTGTCTTTTACGGTTATTCCATCTTCCTGTTATTCAGCTTCTTTTTATAACCTCCCGTGCAATTATTTCATCTGCATGGGTCATTGCCAGCTGCCCTATATTATTTTTCAACTTTTGCCTTTCCGTATCATTTAATGCCAGTTCGATAGCAGCTGCGGTTAATCTTTTGCCGGCATCGCTGTCTTTCACAATCCATGCTGCCTGCTTTTCCACCAGCCGGGTCGCATTAACGGTTTGGTGGTCTTCGGCCGCATAGGGAAAGGGAACAAATATCACGGCTTGCTTTACCACACACAATTCGGCTACCGACATAGCACCCGATCTTGAGATGACCACATCTGCCGCCGCAAAGGCTTTTTCCATACCGGAAATAAAATCGCTGGTCCAGATATTTGGCTTCCCCTGCGTTAATTGTTTCGCCTGTTCAATAAATAACTTCCCTGTTTGCCATATCAACTGCAGGTTGTTTTTTTCAAATTCATCTATATGTGCAGCTATGGCTTCGTTTATGGATCTTGCCCCCAGGCTCCCGCCGGTTACAAGAATGGTTTTCTTTTGAGGATCTAATCCAAAAAACCGCTGTGCTTCCACCCTGCTGATCGTACTGTTTACGATAGCATCCCTGACCGGATTACCGGTAACCCGGATCTTTTCCGCCGGGAAAAATTTCTCCATGCCATCCCCGCCGGTGAAAATCATTGTCGCTCTTTTTCCCAACCATATATTTGCCTTGCCTGCAAATGAATTGGCTTCGTGAATGAAGGTGGGAATACCTTTTTGTTGTGCATACCGCAATACAGGAAAGCTGGAATATCCCCCCACGCCAATTACTGCATCGGGACTGAACCGGTTAACGATCTTTCTTACCTGCAAAAAACTTCTTATGAGTTTCAATGGCAAGCTTAAATTTTTGATCAAAGAACTCCGGTTAAATCCTGCTATATCCAGTCCTTCAATACGAAACCCGGCCTGAGGTACTTTTTCCATTTCCATTTTTCCTTTTGCACCGATAAACAGCAACTCCGTGTTTTCATCCTCTTTTCGTAGTGCATTGGCAATAGCAATGGCAGGAAAGATATGCCCTCCCGTTCCTCCGCCTGCTATAATTATTTTCTTTGCCAATGTGTTCTCTTTTGTTTTCTATTCTGTTGGTATTGTTTGTGCTTTTCCTTCCATTTTTTCAGCGTTTCTTGCCACGCTGAGGATTATGCCGATGGCCATACACGTAAACAGGAAGCTGCTGCCACCCATACTGACCAACGGTAAGGGGACTCCTGTAACCGGGAACAGGTTTACGTTTACTGCCATGTTCACCAATGCCTGTATAACTAATGTAAAGCTTAGTGCCAGTGCAAGAAAAGCGCCGAAAGCATACGGGCATTTTTTAAAGATGCGTATGCTTCTGAATAAGAACAGGAGGTAGAGAAACAATATCAATACCCCTCCCACTAATCCATATTCCTCGATGATGATAGCGTAAATAAAATCACTGTAGGGATGAGGCAGGAAATTCCGTTGCTCACTGTTACCGGGGCCAAGTCCCAGCCATCCGCCTTTGGCAATGGCAATTTTTGCCTGCTGCACCTGGTATGCGGATTCTATTTTATCTGCGTAGGCAAAATCCTGTATACGTTTAATCCATGTAGGAATACGCCCGACACTTAAAACAGCCGGCAGGTCTTTTGAGTGGTGATTTTCTTTATCATAATAGGCGAAAGCAATGCTTACCAGCAATACCAGAGGAATTAAAGCGATGCCTATGGTGGCAGCGATATGCTTAACATTGACCCTGCCGATAAACATGAGCAGTAAACTGGTGGCGCCAATTAATAATGCGGTAGATAAATTAGCCGGAGCGATTAAGGCGCAGATAATACCTGCGGGAACAATAAGTGGCAAAAATCCCTGCTTAAAATCTTTGATCTGGTTTTGAGACCGGCTTAGCTGGCGGGAGAGGTACATGAATAAAGCCAGCCGTGCAAGATCTGAGGTCTGAAAAGTAAGGTTGATAATGGGCAGCTTAATCCAGCGGGTACCTTCATTGATCTCTGCTCCGAAAAAAAGAGTATAGATTAGCAGGGGTACGGAAAGTACAAACAGGATGAGTGCTGCGCGGGAGTATAATGTATAATTAATACGGTGGGCAAAGTAAATGATCATAAAGCCGATAGCCGTAAATGCAAACTGTTTGAACAGGTATGATTCGGCACTTTTTGACAGCCGGTACGCCAGCGTACCGGTACTGCTGTATATTACCAGAAGGCTAAGCAGGGTGAGCAGTATCACTGCTACCCATATCACTTTGTCGCCTTTTGTTTTATTAAATAGTGCCTGCATGATTAATTTGAAATTTGAGATTTGAAATCTCATAACGTTATCCTTCCCCTACCATTCGCTCCCTGTAACCTGTGACCTGCAACTTGCCATCTACAACTCTCTCACTGCTTCCTTGAACTGTCTTCCCCTGTCTTCATAGTTTTTAAACAAGTCGAAACTGGAGCATGCCGGGCTCAGCAATACCACATCGCCTTTATTGGCTAAATGGAATGCAGAGTGCACGGCTTCTTTTGCGCTTGTTGTGTTTACCATCACTTCCACCTCTTTGCCAAAGGCCTCATGAATTTTCCGGTTATCGAGTCCCATGCAAACAATGGCTTTCACTTTTTCCTTAACGAGGTCCACGATAAAGCTGTAATCATTGCCTTTGTCTATTCCTCCCAGTATCAGTATCACGGGTTTTGTCATGCTTTCCAGCGCGTACCATGTGCTGTTTACATTAGTGGCTTTACTGTCATTAATAAATTCAACGCCTCTTACCGTCAGCACTTTCTCCATCCGGTGTTCAAGACTCTCGAAATTTTCAACGGCTTCACGAATCTTCTCCTTTCGTATGCCGATAGTCATCGTTGCCAGTCCTGCAGCCATAGTATTATACTGGTTGTGCTTTCCTTTGATGGCAAAATCCAGCACACTCATTACAAATGCTTCGTCATCTAATTGTATGGCCATATCATTTTCTCGTATATATGCTCCTTTAGGTAGTTCGTAGTGCATAGTAAATGGTAATGGGTTAGAAAGTAATGGGTAAGTTTCCAGATGTTTTGATATCACAGGGTCGTCTGCGCAGTAGATAAAATAATCGTTGCGTGTTTGGTTTTTTATGATATTGAATTTTGATCTGATATAATTTTCAAACCGGTATTCATAGCGGTCCAGGTGATCCTCTGTGATATTCAGCAACACGGCGATATCGGGGTTAAAGGTTGCTATGTCATCTAACTGGAAGCTGCTGACTTCTATGATATAAAGCGGTTTCGGGTTCAGCGCCACCTGTCTTGCAAAGGAATACCCGATATTGCCAACCACTGCACAATCCATACCACCTGTTTTACATATATGTCCCGTTAATGCCGTTGTGGTGCTTTTCCCGTTGCTGCCTGTAATAGCTATTATTTTGCTCCCGCCTTTATACCGGTATGCCAGCTCGATTTCGCTGATTACCGGAATACCTTTTGCTCTGATTTTTTGTACCGGGTCATTCTTATCCGGTATGCCCGGGCTCTTTACAACTTCATCCGCATTTAAGATTTTTTCTTCAGAATGTTTTTCTTCTTCATAAGCAATATCGTATTGCTTCAATTCGTTTTTATACCGGTCAGGTATTTTCCCCCTGTCGGATACAAAAACATCCATACCCTGCTTACGGCAGAGAATAGCTGCTCCTGTACCGCTTTCGCCGCTACCTAATATGACCATTCTTTTTACCATCTTACCATCATCTCAGTTTAAAAGGGTATTCAACGGATTGAATTTCCCGCTATCGTTTACCTGTTACAGCACAGGCAGGCTTTGACAGGTTAGCTTCTTTGTTTTTGTTTATCGCATTTTAAATGTGGCTAAGGCAAACAATACGCACAATACCGTTACGATCCAGAACCGCACCGCAATTTTACTTTCATGATATCCCAGCTTCTGATAATGATGATGGAGCGGACTCATTAAGAATATCCGTCTTCCTTCACCGTATTTTCGTTTGGTATATTTGAAATAGCTGACCTGCAGCATTACACTCAGGTTCTCCACTAAAAACACGCCGCAAAAAATAGGGATGAGTAATTCCTTACGCACAATGATAGCGAGTGATGCTATAATACCTCCAAGCGCAAGACTACCGGTATCGCCCATGAATACCTGCGCCGGGTAAGCGTTGTACCATAAAAATCCCACGCATCCCCCCACGAATGCACCGACAAAGACCGATAATTCACCAAGGTCCGGGATATACATGATATTCAGGTATTCTGCAAAACGGGTACTGCCGCTTACATAGACAAATATGCCCAGGCAGGCGCCAATTAGCGCGCTTACTCCTGCCGCAAGTCCGTCTAATCCATCGGTGATATTGGCCCCGTTGGATACTGCCGTTATAATAAATGTTACGGCAATGATATAAATGATCCAGGTGTATTTGTCAGCTCCTTCACCGATCCAGCTGATCAGCCGGCTATAATTAAATTCATGACTTTTTACAAAAGGGATAGTGGTAATGGGTGTTTTTACAACGGCGTACCGGTGTACTTTCCCTTCCATCGTTACGATAGTGTCGCCTACTTTCTTTTCTCCTCTTTTTAAAAACCCTTCCGTGATGGCGGTAGCATCGGGGGCATAATATTCTCTCCATACCACCACCCTGTCATTAAAATACAGGGTTGCTCCTATAATAATGCCCAGTCCTACCTGCCCGATAATTTTGGTCATGCCGGCCAGCCCGTCACTGTCTTTCTTTTTATAGTTCTCACCTTTTGCAAGGGCTGTTTTTTTTGCTTTCAGCTTTAAATAATCATCCATGAAACCGATAAAGCCGAGCCATATCGTGCACAGCACCATGAGCCGGATATATACTTTATCTAAATCGGCAAAGAGCAGGGTAGGAATGAGGATAGCCAGCAAAATAATAATACCCCCCATAGTGGGAGTGCCCTTCTTCTGGTGCTCTCCTGCCAATCCCAACTCGCGTACACTTTCGCCTATTTGTTTTTTTCTAAGGAGGCCGATGATGCGTTTGCCGTACAGGGTGGATATGGCAAGTGACAGTAATACTGCCAGGAGTACCCTGAAGGTAATGAACTGCATCAGCCCGCTTCCGGGAAATTTAATGCCTTCATCTCTGAGCCAGTCAAAAAAATAATACAGCATACCTGCGCTTTTTTAATTACCGCTTTTTATTTCCGGTTCTAACGATTTTTTTATTTTTCCATCAGTATAAACATCTCGGTAAGTACCGCTTTGTCGTCAAAGGGATACTTTACACCTTTAATCTCCTGGTATTTTTCATGCCCTTTGCCTGCAATCAGCACAATGTCTTCCTTACCTGCAAGGGTCACCGATGTTTTAATCGCTTCCCTTCTGTCAGTAATAGAAATATATTTTCTTCTTGCTGATGGCTGTAGACCGTTTACCATATCCTTAATAATATCATCTGCCTCCTCACTTCTCGGATTGTCGGAGGTAAATACTACCTTATCGCTGTGCGCGCAGGCTACTTCTGCCATTACCGGCCGCTTTGTTTTATCCCTGTCCCCGCCGCAGCCTACTACGGTTACGATGCGCTCATGTCCCTGCCTTAATTTTTTTATGGTGGTTAAAACATTCAGCAACGCATCGGGTGTATGTGCATAATCTACAATGCCGATAATTTTTTCCCTGGGAGAAACCATATATTCAAATCTTCCTTCAGCGCCCGTCAGGTTACTTAATGCCTGCAACACCCGGTATTTGTCTTCTCCGAGGCAGGTTGCCGCACCGTAAACAGCGAGCAGGTTGTACGCATTAAACTCACCAATAAGCCTGAAGTGCACTTCCTGTTCATTAATGTTAAGTTGTAAGCCGGTGATGCTGTTGTCTATGATCTTTCCTTTAAAATCAGCCATAGTGCGCAGGCTGTAGAAATATTTTTTAGCCGGCGTATTCTGTAACATTACGGCTCCTCTTTTATCATCAGTATTGCTTATGGCAAATGCGGATGAAGGGAGATTATCAAAAAATGATTTTTTTACACGGATGTATTCATCAAAAGTTTTATGATAATCTAAATGATCGTGTGTGATGTTACTAAAGATGCCGCCTGAAAAATGAAGCCCGGTTATCCTGTGCTGATGGATAGCGTGGCTGCTACATTCCATAAATACGTGCGTACACCCCTGGTTCAGCATCTGTTGCATTAGAGCATTGATGCTGATTGCATCGGGCGTGGTATGCGAAGCCGGGATGATTGCATTGCCAATCTGGTTCTGTACGGTTGAAAGCAGTCCGCATTTATATCCTAATGCGCTGAACAGTTTAAACAGCAGGGTGGCTATAGTGGTTTTGCCATTGGTTCCGGTTACCCCGGTTACTTTCATTTTGAAGGACGGGTTGTCATAGAAATTATTGGCTATATAACCGGCTGCAACTGCACTGTTATCTACCTGCACATACGTAACCGTTTCTTTTCTTGTTGCGGGCAATTGTTCCGCAACAATTGCCACGGCTCCGTTCTGAATGGCGAGATCAATATACGCATGTCCGTCCTGCAGCTGTCCTTTAATAGCAATAAAGCAGCTTTTCTCCGACACTTTCCTGGAATCGGATTGTATATCCCCGATCTCTGCTGCCATATCCCCCTGCACTGATCGGATATTTACCCGGTATAATATGTCCTGTAATACTGCCATTTATTTTTTATCTGCTTCCTTTTATATTAATTCAGCTCCAGCGCGATGCTTTGTCCTTTGTTTATAGCCAGGCCGGCATCTACCGACTGGCTGGTTACTTTGCCTTTGCCCTTTACCGTTACTTTAATGTTCATGTTTTCCAATAAGTAGAGGGCATCTTTTAATCCCATCCCTTTTACATCAGGTATCGTTTGTTTGTTGATGGCTAAATCTTTTATAACCGGTTGGTTCGTATTGTGGGTTACCACACCCCATTTCCCGGATGCGATGGAATCGGCATAGGGCAGATGCAGGGATTCCATTACTTTTTTAAGCTCCGTACTATGACCGCTCCATCTGTACTTGTTATTACTGGTGGAATCCGGTCTTGCCACGTACAGTTGCTGCATACCTGCGGTTCCTGCATAGAGCTTATCGGCAATTTCCCTGAATACCGGTGCGGCTACTGCACCACCGAAATATTTTGCGGCACGGGGCTTGTTCTTTATCACTACAATGCAGGAATACATGGGGTGCTCCGCGGGGAAATATCCTGCAAATGAAGACTGGTATGCGCCATCGGCGTATTTGAATTTGCCGTCATTGACTTTAGTGGTCCCGGTTTTTCCTGCGGCATGGTACACCGCATCCCTGAAGACGGATTTTGCTGTTCCTGTAGTACAAACCGCGCTAAGACATTCTTTTAGCTGCCGGAGCGTTTCTTCCGAGCAGATCTTGTTATTCAATACCTGGGGTTCAAATTTATGCAGCAACGCCCCGTCTTTTTCTACTCTGTTTACAAGGTAAGGTTTCATCAGCTTACCATCGTTTGCAACCGCATTGTATACCATCAGCAATTGCATGGGGCTGAGCATTACTTCATAGCCAAATCCCATGGAAGGGAGCGTCTGCATGTGCCAGTTGTTGCGTGAAGGCGTTTTTACCAGGGGGCTGAATTCTTCTTTCAGGTCTATACCTGTACGTTTTGTGAGATTCAGGGCTTCAAAGTGCCCAACGAACTGCTCCGGCTTTTTAGCATAATAATTATAGGCAAGCTTGGCCATAGCTACGTTACTGCTATGTTCAAATGCTTCTTTAATGGTTAACCGGGTATGGGGCGACTTTTCGGCATCCCGGATGTTCCTGTTGTTCAGCACCCATGAGCCGTTATTGATATCTATGCTGTCTGCGGTGGTAACATATTTATCTTCCAGCACAGATAGCAGGGTGATGAGCTTTATGGTAGATCCCGGTTCGGAGGTTTTCAATGCGTAATTGTCTGATTCAAAATAAGAGCCATCGGGCATGCGTCCCAGGTTGGCAATGGCTTTTACTTTCCCCGTAGCCACTTCCATCACAATGGCACAGCCTTCCAGTGCCTCATTAGAGACCATCATCCGCATCAGGGCTGTTTGTGTAATGTCCTGTATGTTTACGTCTAATGTGGTCACAATATCTTTTCCGTTCTCCGGTTCAATTTCCGATCCCTCCACCGGTACAAAAGCACCGCCTGATATACGCCGTACCAGGCGCTTTCCTGATACGCCTTTTAACAGGCTGTCATACGTCTTTTCAAGTCCAACGTTTTGTGTAACCACCTGCTTGTCATTATTAATATAGGCCCTGGACAGCCCGATTGTCCGGTTTGCCAGTAAGCCGAAGGGGGTAAGGCGTTTCTCCATATCTTCTGCAATGAACCCGCTTTTATTTCTTCCCTGCCGTACTAAGGGTAATTCGCGTAATGCCTGGTATTGTTCAAAGCTCACTTTCCGTCTGAGTAAAAAGTATCTTTCCTTTTTCCGGTATCCTGCTTCTATTACTTTTTTGTATTCCGCCGTACTTTTATCTTTAAATATTGCAGCCAGCCCGGCAGCCAGCGAATCAATATTATCTGTAAATCTTTTTCCATCCTTTTCCCGCAGGCCGTCGGCCATAAAATCTATACGGATATCAAAAAAGGGGATGGAGGTGCTTAACATGCTTCCGTCTTCGCTGTAGATGGTTCCTCTGTCCGCATCGAGTGTACGGTATTCGAGGTGCAGGCTGTCACTCAGGCTTTTCCAGTAGTTACCCTGGAATTGTTGAATGTATATAGCCTTACCAATTACACAGCAGCTCAATACCACAATGCCTAAAAAGCAGAGGTAAACCCGCCATAATATGTCTTTTTTAATTTCCAAGATGGTGATGTTGACCGTACGTTGCTTAACAATGTTGCCGGTCCTTTATTTTTTTTGTTCTTTTATTTTTATCGGAGGTGTCTTCAACTCTTTTAACCCCAGTGACTCCACAGCTTTAGCCAGCTCGCTCTGTTTACCCCGCATCATCAGTTCGCCTTTTACCGTTTTGTATTCATACTGCAGCTCTTTTAATGCTTTAGCGCTGCGGTTAATATCTTTGATTGTATTTTCTGCATAATGCCCGTTGTATATATATATTACGGCCAGTATGGACAGAAAAAGGAAGAAGTAAATATTCTTAACTATCCACTGGTAGTTAAACCATTTTTTTATTCCACCCATTAAGGTAGAAGGCTCATCATTTTTTATTTTTTCTGTATCGGGCATGATATGTTGTATGCGTCTTTTTTATTTTTTTTCTGCCACCCGTAACTTAGCGCTCCGGCTCCTGGGGTTAGCGGCCAATTCGGCTGCGGAGGGCAGTATGGGCTTTTTGGTAATGATGAGAAACGGACTTTCCGGCTTTGTGCCATATAAAGAGTCCGTTGCTGCTTCTTCAAAACTTCCGCTTCTGAAAAATTGCTTTACGATCCTGTCTTCTATACTATGAAATGTTATAATGGCCACCCGGCCGCCTTTTCGGAGAAGCGAAGGGGTTTGTTGCAGCATTTCCCGTAATGCTCCCATCTCGTCATTAACTGTTATACGTAAAGCCTGGAATACCTGTGCAAAGTATTTGTTGGGATTACCTTTCACCACGGCTGAAACGGCATGCTTGAATTCATTTACTGTTTTAACGGGTACCCGTTGCCGTTGCTGGACTATCGTTTTGGCGAGTGTTTTAGCGTTTGTTACTTCGCCATACTGTTCAAATATTTGGTGCAGTTCCTGCTCGCTAAAATTGTTCAGTATCCCGGCTGCCGTGAGCTCCTGGCGCTGGTCCATGCGCATGTCTAATAACGCATCATCAAAGCGGGTAGAAAAGCCGCGTCCGGCCTCATCAAACTGGTGGCTGGAAACGCCGATATCTGCAATAATACCATCTGCCTCTTCTATTTTGTGAAGCCGTAAAAATTTTTTGAGGTGGCGAAAATTATGCGGAATAAATATGATCCGGGGATCATCAGGCAGATTGCGCCTGGCATCCTGGTCCTGGTCAAATGCAATGAGCCTGCCTTCCTCGTTTAAATTCCGCAGGATGGCGCTGCTGTGTCCACCACCGCCGAAAGTGCAGTCCACATATATCCCCGCAGGCTTAACCTGCAGCGCGTCAATAAGCTCTTCGGCCAATACAGGTAAGTGATATGGTTGCTTCATGGTGGTAAATTAAAGGTGAAAAGCCAGCGAGGAAATGATTATTCCCGTTTTGACTTCCCACCTCCTGACACTATTATTGTTCTATCTGCCCGTTATGATCTGTCATTACGTCCTGAGCCAACCGGCTAAATGCTTCGGGTGAAAAAGTGTCAAAGAACTGCTGATACTTACTTTTATCCCAGATTTCAATTTTATCGAATGCCGAAACCAGTACGATATCCTTTTCCAACCCGGCATATTCCATCAGATTTTTGGGTAACAATAGTCTTCCGGCGCTGTCTAATTCCACGGTGATCCCGTTTAAAAAGTACCGGCGGAATTCCCGTACTTTTGGATCAAAATCACTTTTCTTTCCTATGTTTTCAAAAATCGGCTCCCAGTTTTTCATGGGGTACAGGGTTAAGCAGCGCTCGAATCCCCTGTTAATAAAGAAGCTACCGGTTTCTCCTTCCGGGATTTGCCTTTTAAATCCTGTTGGAAGGAGAAACCGACCTTTTGCGTCCAAAGTAGCTTCATATTCCCCTAAAAACCGTATCATTTATAAAGAGTTATGCTCGTTTCCCATTTATTCCCACAAAATAACACATTTTCCCACCTTTAACGTGTAATTTAATTTAAATATTTTATCCACAGCAGGATATTTTTTTAAAATCCTTTACAGGCTGTATTTCTGTAGGAATTTAGTGCCTAATTTCTCTTATCGTACCTGCAAATCATGTGGATACCTGTGTATAAGTGTGGATAGCTGTTAGGAATAGCGGGGTTAAGCCTGTATATTTCCCTGCCGGAAGTGGTGTTAATTGGTGGGATATGGACTGCGGGGTAGTCTAAAATTTATCGTGCACGGATTTAACTTACCCGATACCGTTGGATATTTGCATTTATGGATCCGAAACAATTACAGATCAAAGATTTTACCTATGCTTTACCGGAAGGCCGTATTGCTGACTATCCCCTGCCGGATCGTGATACCTCCAGGCTGCTGGTATACCGGGACGGAATAATTGAGGAAAGTATTTATCGTCATATTGCCGACTATTTGCCGGAGGGGGCTTTACTGATATTGAATGATACCCGGGTGGTTGAGGCAAGGCTGCTTTTTCAAAAGCCAACGGGAGGAAGCATCGAAATATTCTGCCTCTCGCCGGACACCCGCTACCCCGATGTTACGACCGCTATGATGCAAAAAAGTAAAGTATGGTGGAACTGTATGATAGGTGGGGCATCCAAATGGAAACCGGGTACGATACTGGAAAAGAAGATCAGAACCGCGGCGGGTGATATGGTGTTGAAGGCATTGCTTACCGACAGGTTAGCCGATAGTTTTACTGTTGAATTGCAATGGGAGCCGGGAGATATGTCTTTTGCCGAGGTATTGCATTATGCCGGGCTGATACCGCTTCCGCCTTATATCAGGAGAAAAGCTGCGGAAGAAGATAAAGAGCGCTACCAGACGATCTATGCGAGGGAGGAAGGATCCGTGGCAGCACCCACTGCAGGTTTGCATTTTACGGATAACATTTTTCAATCGCTCGGCAGTAAGCATATTACGCATGACTTTGTAACGCTTCATGTGGGAGCGGGTACTTTTAAGCCGGTCAAAGCAGAGCGGATGCAGGATCATACCATGCACGCTGAGTTTATAGATATACGCTACGAAACCATTGAGAAAATATCCGGACATGCCGGCAGCGTATTTTGTGTAGGCACCACTTCGCTGCGAACCGTGGAGAGCTTATACTGGATGGGAGTAAAAATAAAAATGAATGAAAACATGGAGCCCGGCGACCTGGTGATCAGCCAGTGGGAGGTATATGAAACACTCGCTGCACATGCTATTTCCGTAAAGACAGCTTTACATGCCCTGCTGGAGTGGATGAAGCGCCGGCATTTGCAGCGGCTGCTTACGCAAACACAGATCATAATAGCACCGGGTTATCCTTTTCATATTATTTCCGGACTGATTACCAATTTTCATCAGCCTCAATCTACTTTATTATTGCTGGTGGCCGCTCTTATTGGCGGGCGCTGGAAAGAAGTATACGATTATGCGCTGAAGCATGATTTCCGGTTTTTAAGCTATGGCGATGGTTGTTTATTGTATCTCTCCTGATAAAAAGTGAGGAGAATAAGGGTGAAACGCTCAATTGTTTTTACCGGAGGAGAGGAAATTCCATTGTGAATGTTGTACCCCTGCCCGGCGTGCTTTCTACTTTTATTTTTCCTTTTTGGGCTTCTACCATTGCTTTTACATAGCTCAATCCCAGTCCGAATCCTTTTACGTTATGCACGTTGCCGGTATGTGCCCTGTAAAATTTTTCAAAGATTCTGCTCAGGGTTTCTTTGGTCATACCGATCCCATTGTCTTCAACTTTAATACGGATAGTACTGCCTGTATTTTGGGTCCACATTTTCACCAGCAGCCCGTTGTCTTTTGAATACTTGATAGCGTTATCTATCAGGTTGCTGAGCAGGTTAGTAAAGTGCACTTCATCTGCTTCAATCAGGTCTTTTGCCGCATCCAGGTGCAGCTCTGCTTTCCCGTTCCGGTCTTCCATCTGCAGCCTGAAATTATCCGCTACCCGGGTAATTATTTCATGTACGTGCTGCGGTTTCATATTAAGCTGTACCTCCTGCTTGTCGAGCAGGGCAGCTTGCAATATGGTTTCAACCTGCTTATTCATTCGCCTGTTTTCATCCTTAATGATACCGCTGAAATAGTCCATTTTCTCCCTGTTGCTCCAAACCTTATCATTTTTTAACGCATCTACTGCCAGTGAGATAGTTGCCAGCGGCGTTTTGAACTCATGGGTCATGTTGTTGATGAAATCGCTTTTTATCTCGCTCAGCTTTTTTTGACGGAGCATGGTACGCACCGTGATAAAGAAAGCGGTACAGATCACCAGGGTAAACAAAATAGATACGATGATCATCCAGCTCATAGATTCCAGCAGGAAGTTCTTTACATCGGGAACGATCACCCATAATTCTTCATCTGCAACCAGGCCTTCGGTAATACTGCCGGAAGGAGCGGAAAGCGGGAACCAGAAAGTCCGGCTGCGGGCAGTATCTGCGAGTAGCTTACTGAAGTTGAGGGTTTGCATTTCATAGTTATTGGTAATGCTGTTCCGGTTCAGTATCGCAAACTCAAAATTGGTTTTTTTTAAGCCGTGCTTATTTAAAGCCATCCTCAGCTTGTCATGCACCTGGCTTGGCGTATAGCGTTGTGCAACAGTAGGTGTTTTGAATTTTAAAAACTGGTCGTATGGCCATTCGGGTGATAATTTGGGAAAGCCTGTGGAAGGAAATTTACCCGATTGTTCGGCTATTTCCTGCCCGACTTCATTTACCGCCATCTGGATATTTTGCTCCAGTTGTTCATTTTTAATGATAAGGGCATTCTTAATAGACATGATCTGCCCTACAATAATGCCTATCAGGGAAAGGGTTATAAGAATAATGATCAGTAAGTAAATTTTCTTCATCGGTCTGTAAAATTACTTTGAAAGCAGCCGGTGTTTAACGATTATAGGAGCGATTTAACTCAATTTTACACTTGAAAAGCGGATGGTACGGTAATTTGCGTTGGCAAGTATACAAAAATTACTACATTACCGGCTATATTGATATATGTGTCATTTGCCGGAAGCGTTTTTGTAGGATCTTTATTGTAAGCCAATATTTTCTGTATTAATTTAGATTACATGCTCAATCCTCAAAAAGGTATGTTATTGATTGCGGATCCGTTTCTGAAGGATCCCAATTTTATGCGTACCGTAATTTTGTTATGCGATCACCAGGAAGACGGTAGCATAGGGTTTGTTATAAACAGGCATTTAACATATACGATAAATGAAATTGTACCGGAGTTAGATGATATACGGATACCTGTTTTTTATGGCGGACCGGTACAAACGGATACCCTTCACTTTTTGCATGTTTGCCCCGATCAGATACCCGGCAGCCGGGAAGTTACCGATGGTGTTTACTGGGGAGGTGATTTTGAACTGGTGAAAGACCTGTTGCGCAAGAATAAGCTTAACCGAAAAGATATACGTTTTTATGTCGGCTATTCAGGCTGGGGCATCAACCAGTTAAGTGAAGAGTTGAAAGGAGAAAGCTGGATTACCGCTATGGCAAACCAGGATCTGGTATTTAACTATAAAGCTGAAGAAATATGGAAGGAGTCATTAAAAATGCTTGGCGGTGATTACGGCATGATGACTAACTTTCCCATAGATCCTCAGCTTAACTAAAAGGGTAACATACCTTATTTCAGCGAGAATTGTATTCCTGCATACAGTCCCCAGTTATTTAGATTCCTGTTATCGCTATAGTTAAAAGGCATGAAATTATATTTGCCACCCAGGGTAAATGCAGAGCCTCCGTTTTTCCTGAAAGGAATGGCTATCCCTGCTTCCGGAGAGGCGGCAAAATAAATACCGGTTTTGCTGCTGCCAAATTCACCAAGGTACTGGTTGTACGTTACCATATTACCTCCCACACCTGCGCCCAGGTAAGGTTGTATCATTCCTGAAGATATAGGGCTGTATCTTACTTTGGCCATTACCGGTATCGTTTGTATGGAATTGCTCAATACAGCGGATATGTTGCCTTCTTTGGTTTGATAAACCTGGCGCGGATATTTCTGGTAATAATCGTTAAAACCCGCTTCAATGCCTACGGAAAGCTGGTGGGTAACGCCGTACAGCATATTGACATTCCATCCGCGGAAAGAGGTTTTGTTTACCAGGTCCGATTTGAAACTTCCGACAGTGCTGTTAACCGAGTAATTAATGTTCATGCTCAGCCTGTGCTCCTGGGAAATAGCGGGTAATCCCCAACCCGCACAGAGTATAGTCAATATAATAATTCTATAAGGTTTCATCGTGTTTCATTTTAAAAGTTTACGTTACATCTTCAATCAACAGGCATCGCTATCCCATGGAAGTCAGGATATCATAATTTACCGTTGACATCATACTAATGCATACTGCCGGTGACGATGTATGGCGACTGATCGAATAATGTTTTTACCTGGGATGCAGCGGTGCTGGCATCAAAAATGGCTTCCCCCCTTATCAGTCCGTTCCATACCCCCTCGATCTTTTTATCGCTACCTGCATTTTTCAAATCAACCATATCAATGGATAATGCGCCCTCGCGGATTTGATAAACGGAATAGGAAACGTAGGGGAAATAATAGTCGTAACCGCCATATCCCCAGTAATACGGATCCCAGAAGTGTCCGTAATATCCCCAGTAAGAAGGGTAGCTGATAATCCCGGTCTGGCTGTTAAACACGCGGCTGATATTTACGCCAAGGTCAGGGTGCTCATTATTGGCCACCAGCCGGTAGCCCCGCAGGTCCATATTATTTTTTACCGCCTCAATAAAGGCAGCGTCTGTTTCGGTTAACGTGCGTTTCTCTAATTTACCATTGTTTATGACGGCTACGGAATCGGGAATGTTAAAGGTCGCATAATCACTAAAATGGACTGTACTGTCGTAATTGCTGATATAAATACGGCTTTCTTCGTTAGTCATATTTCTTAGCGGATCTTTTGAGCAACTGCCTAAAAGGGTGATGCACAGTAAGCCGCCCGATATCGCCAGGTTAAATTTATTTTGCTTCATGGCTCGTGTTTTTAAACTTTGGACATGGCTTGGGCAGGAATGTTTAATGTTCCGGGATCATATTAACAATGAGCTAACATGGATTTTAATAATTAAAGGACAACCCGTAACCCTGTTGGATAGAATGGTTGCACCCTGATTTGTTCCGGAGCATCCAAAAGGTAATGACCGGTTTGGTTTGAAAATGTTTAAGTTGTTTTCTTTTTATGTAATTTTCTGGCGTTCCCGTAAGGGCAAAGACAGATAACACGATTTTTTATAAGTTCCTACATCCGAAAAACTAATTCATATGATCAGGATATTGATTGCTGATGATCATGCTATTGTTCGAAAAGGCCTGGAGCAAATTATTCATGAAGCCTACCCTTCGGCGGAGTTAGGAGGAGCTAAAGATGCGGAGGAGCTCATGGCTAAACTGATGGAGTCGTCATGGGATATTGTATTATGCGACCTGAAAATGCCCGGACGAAGCGGGTTAGATGCATTACATCAGATCAGGCAGGTTTACCCCTCCCTGCCGGTATTGATTATGAGTATGTATCCGGAAGACCAGTATGCGCTCAGGGTATTAAAAGCCGGCGCTTCGGGCTATCTGGGCAAGGATAACATACACGAAGATATCATTAAGGCTATCCGTACTGTTTTGCTGGGTAAAAAATTCATAACACCCACAGTAGCAGAAAAATTAGCAGATGCTATCGGTGCTAAAAATGAAGAGATCACCCTCCATGAAAAGCTTTCTGACAGGGAATTTGACGTGTTTAAACTGCTGGCGGAAGGCCGGTCGGTATCGGATATCGCAGAACAGCTTTCTTTAAGTGTTACAACCGTTAGTACCTACCGGTCAAGGATACTTGAAAAAATGCTTATGAAGTCTAATGCGGATCTTACCCGTTATGCATTGGATAACCGGCTGATCTGATTTGCTTTTGCAGCCGGTTGTTGGTCTGTAGTTTTTCATTTACACCAGGTCTATGGGGTTTATTAAGTCTTGGTCTTCCTGAACTGTTCGGGGGTAAACCCGGTTTTTTCCTTAAACAGTTTTGAAAAGTAAAATGAAGATTTAAAATTCAGGGCATAAGCTATTTCCTTTACTTGTCTTGAATGATCGGTTAACAGCGTTTTGGCTTTTTCTATTTTTAGTTGCAGCAGGTATTGATGCGGTGCTATGCCGGAATAGGCTTTAAAAGCCTTTCGAAACCAGGCATAGCTTACATTCAGCTCTTCCGCTACTTTTTCAATGCTGATGTCCTGGTCAATATTGGTTCTGAAAATGACCCTTGCTTTGTTGATGATGGATTCGGTAATGTCTTCCGCTTTGAAGCTTTGTTGTTTCATAAGGGTATGAATCTGTCCGAGCAGGTGCATGACCATGCCTGCTACCAATGGCTGGTATCCTGTTTTTTCTCTTTGGGTCTTTTCTATAATTTCCAGCATTAAATGGATAATGTTTTCGTGGACACCGATGTGTAATACCGGTTTGCGCTGCTGAAAAAATTGCTGCTGTATGAGGTTATCCATAATAGGGCCTTTAAAACCCACCCAAAGCTCATCCCAGCCTGTCCTTTCATCAGGTCGAAAACGATGCCATTCACCGGGAAACAGCAATACGATTGAACCTTCATCTATGTGCTTTTTTTTACCGTTTGCCGATTCAAAAATGCCTTCTCCTTTAGTGATATAAATGAGCTGGTACTCATCCAGTATCCTTCCTTTGTCCCAGGTGAAATAATGATGTGCCGGATGTGCTGTAGCAGGATAAATTTCATTTTTAGCAATTCTGCTACAACCGGCGTTCAAAACGTATAATCCCCAGCTTTCGTCTTGCTCACTGGTAGGAAGGTATTTGTAAGAATTTGTCATATTTCTAATATATGTTAATATCAGGAAGTATATCTCAAATATCAGATTGTATATTTTTTTGGTTATACTTTCATGCGGATAAAAAATTCATCTCAGAAAACGCTGAAATGAGGGGTTGTTGCTATGCGTGGTTTGATAAATATACTATTATGCTTAGATTTCTATATGGTATAACTATATTTCTTGCTGCACTGCTTTTCTGTCCGGACACTGTGCTTTCACAGGCAAATAAGCATAATACGAATGCGTCCTCTTTTGATCATCTGGTAGCCGGCTTTGCTTCTCCCGGCAAAGCTTATGGCAGCGCGCCCTTATGGGTGTGGCATACCAAAGTAACCAAAACCATTATAGACTCCATGATGCTGGAGTTTAAACAAAATTCGTTTGGCGGAGTAATGGTGCATCCGCGGCCGGGCCTCATTACCGAATATCTATCTCCCGACTGGTTAGCTCTGTATCAATACACAATACAAAAGGGGAAAGCCCTGGGACTAAATGTGTGGATATACGACGAAAATTCTTATCCCTCCGGTTTTGCAGGAGGGTATGTGCCCGATGAGATGCCGGAATCGTATAACCAGGGGCAGATGCTGCATATGATAAAAGCGGATATGCTGCCTGCGCAAACAGATGATATTTATATTGCGCTGAAAGAAGACAACGGACGCTTCATTGATATCAGCGGCAACCTGGATGCGGAAAAAAACAAGCCCGGGAAGTATTACCTGTTTAAAAAAGCGTTTTACCAAAAGCAGGAAGGCACGGTAGGTCCGCCGGAGTTTCCTTATGTTGACCTGATGGTTAAAGGCGTAACGGAGAAATTTTTGGAGGTAACGATGAAGGGATATGAAAAGATCGCGGGCGATGAATTTGGAAAAATGATTCCCGGATTATTTTCGGACGAGCCCAGCATTCCTTCGCGTGGGGCAGGCAATATACGCTGGACGCCCGACCTCTTCAGCGCCTTTCAACAAAAATGGGGCTACGACCTTCAGGCTCACCTGCCTTCTCTTTTTGAAGAAACAGGCGACTGGAAAAAAATAAGGCATAATTACCAGCAAACGCTCTTACAGTTATTTATTGACCGCTGGTCGAAGCCCATGCACGCGTATACGGAAAAGCATAACCTTAAATGGACCGGTCATTACTGGGAGCATGGATGGCCCGATCCGGGAGAAGGTCCCGATAATATGGCCATGTACGCCTGGCACCAGCAACCGGGCATTGATATGTTGTTCAACCAGTTTGACGAAGTAAGTCCCAACGCGCAGTTCGGGAATATCCGTTCGGTAAAGGAATTGTCGAGTGTGGCTAACCAGTTGGGAAAGCAACGCACGCTTAGTGAAACCTATGGCGGCGGCGGATGGGAACTTACTTTTAAAGATATGAAGCGGTTGGGCGACTGGCAATATGTGCTGGGGGTTAATTTCTTAAACCAGCATCTTTCGATGATGACGCTTACGGGGGCAAGAAAATACGATTATCCGCAGAGCTTCTCTTATCATACACCCTGGTGGCCTTATTACAAAACCCTGAACGAATATTGTACGCGGTTATCGTTCGTGTTGTCGCAGGGCAAACAGCAGAATAATATTTTGATCATTGAGCCTACAAGCTCCGCGTGGATGTATGTAGCCCCCGGAAAAAAACACGAGGGGTTACGGGCTATAGGCAACCGTTTCCAGCAATTCATTACCACGCTCGAAAAAGCGCAGGTAGAATACGATTTAGGTTGCGAAAACATTATACTCGATCATGGAAAAACGGAAGGCAAAAAATTGATAGTGGGCGAAAGGGCGTATACTACCGTAGTAATACCGCCGGGAATGGAAAGTATTGATAAGGCTACCTACGAGTTGCTGAAAGCATACGCGGCCGCGGGAGGAAAAGTGCTGTTGTTCGACAAATTGCAGCGGATAGATGGTGAGTTGAAAAATGAGTTGCAGTATTTTAATGAGCCCAATGATCACATCCGGCAGTTTACAGCGCTTGATCCGGCTGTTGTAGAGCAGCAGTTCAGGCAGGATGATTTTCAGATCAGCGGAGAGGGAGGAGCTGCTATAGGTGGCGATCTGTATCACCATCGCAGGATGATGAATGATGGGCAGATCCTTTTTCTGACGAATGCTAACATGGTATCACCCGCAAAAGGGATCGTAAAGATAAAAGGGAAAGATGCCTTACTGATGGATGCTGCCACGGGACAAATAACAGATTATCCTGAACAGGAGCAGGGCGATAAAATATCGTTGCAGTTTACTGTTCCATCGGCCGGCAGCCTGCTGCTTTTTATTGCTGATAAAAAGCAACAGGGGCTGAAACGCTATACTGTCACCGCCAATAAATCGGCTGTTAAAGGAACAGCCGTTCAAACCATTCGCCCCGCGGAAAATACGCTGATGGTAGATTTCTGCGACCTGCAGTTAGGTGACAGCCTGTTCAAAGATACGCACGTGGGCGCCGCATCCAGGGCGGTATTCACGCATTACGGCTTTAACCGGAATCCCTGGAACCACCAGGTACAATTCAAGGATCATATTGTTGCAAGAGATACCTTCTCAACTGGAACAGGGTTTACGGCTACCTATCATTTTACGATCGGTCAGCAGGCAGACTTCAGGAAATTCCGCGCTGTTATAGAGCAGGGGAACCTGTGGAAAGAAATTAAAGTGAATGGCAGAACAGTTAAGCCCGCTGCAGGAAAGTGGTGGTTAGACCGCTCGTTTGCGGTGCTGCAGATCGGCTCTTATTTAAAAGCCGGTGACAATACCCTGTCTGTTACAGCCAGTCCTATGAGTGTATTTGCGGAAATTGAGCCGGTATACATCCTGGGCGATTTTAACCTGCAGCCGGCAGACAAAGGCTGGCAGATCGTAGCACCCAAACCGTTGCAACCCGGTAGCTGGAAGGAGCAGGGATTACCCTTGTATGGCTTCGGCATCAGGTATGTTAAAAATTTCAATCTCGAAAAAACCGGCAACCGTTTTGAGCTTCAACTGGCAGACTGGAAAGGAACAGTAGCTTCGGTTAAAGTAAATGGGCGTGATGCAGGTATTATATTTTCGGAGCCTAATACCCTGGACGTTACAAAATACCTGAAGAAAGGAACCAACCGTGTAGAAGTGGAGGTGATCGGCAGCCTGAAAAACCTGTTAGGTCCGCATCATAACAAGCCCAGGCCCGGAATGGTAGGTCCGCATCATTGGTGGAATATAAAATCCTATCCATCCGGCAGCGCTTATGATACTTACGATTACGGATTAATGAATGACTTTGAATTATTAAAGTATGAAGAATAGTATAACAATGTAACCATTAACGGTCGTATTTTAAATTTTCGCAGGTTGGTGGTGACACCATAGCTGTCAACTTAAGCCCGGAGGGCTTGAACCGTGCCTGCGGCAGGCAGGTTTGAATAGCCCCCAACAAAGTTGGGGGACAAAATGTCGATGTTTTTGTTGAACCCCGTAGGGGTTCAATGTAAAATTTGGCAAATATACCACCGGTTACACCGATGGCTATTCAAATTAAACCCCATTCGGGGTGTTTGAGCGCATAGGCTCCTTAAGTTGACGGATATGGTGAGACGCCGACTGGTAGTAGGTTCTACAGGCGGGTTGCCTGCCTGACTGATAGAAAACCGCCTGCGAAGAATTGAACTTTTTCACCGAAGGTAAATACGCCCGGAATAGTGCAATATCAACGAATGCCTAATTATATATTTATAAAATGAAGGGGAGTTTAATTTTTTTTATATCTATACTTTCCTACTGCCCGTTGTCGGCACAACAACCGGTGGTGGTTAATCTTCAATGCCAGTACCAGGAATTTCCGTTAGGCGTTGATGATCCTTCCCCGCGCCTGAGCTGGCAGCTTACCGCTTCTAGAAGAAATACCATGCAGACAGCTTACCGCGTGCTGGTGGCAGATGACAAAGCGCTTCTTCAAAAAAATACAGGCAATGTATGGGATTCAAAAAAAGTGATCTCCGGCCAGTCCATACAGGTAGCATACGCCGGGAAAAAGCTTCAGCCGGGAAAGTTATATTACTGGAAAGTGATGGTATGGGATGATAAAGCTGTTGGTTCGCAATGGAGCAGTCCTTCCTCCTGGCAAATGGGTTTGTTGGCTGATGAAGACTGGAAAGGTGCCCGGTGGATAGCGTATGAAAGGATGCCGGACAGCCTGCGTATTGTGCCTGCCATACATGGGGGAGGCAATCCCAAATTAGGCCCGGGAAAAAACATCCTGCCTCTGCTCAGAAAGGAATTTGTTATAAAGAAATCGGTTAAAAGGGCAACCGCTTTCATTGCCGGACTGGGGCATTTCGATTTGAGCGTGAATGGTAAAAAAACAGGCGATCATTTTCTTGACGCCGGCTGGACGCAATACAGCAACAACGCGTTGTATGTGACCTTCGATATCACCCATCAATTAAAGAAAGGAGGGAACGCACTGGGCGTTATGCTTGGCAATGGGTTTTATTATACACCCCGCGAGCGTTACCGGAAAATTACCGTAGCGTACGGCTATCCGAAAATGATCTGCAGGATAGCGCTGGAATATACCGATGGCTCTGTGGAAGATATTGTAAGTGATGATAGCTGGAAAGCAGCTCCCGGGCCAATAACTTTTTCAAGCATATACAGCGGTGAAGATTATAATGCGAACCTGCAACAAGCGGGATGGGACAGCCCTTCCTTTAATGACCAGTCGTGGAAGACAGCCCTTATTGTAGATGGCCCGCCGGTACTGAGCGCTCAGACCGCGGATCCGCTTAAAATTACAGATTCCTTTTCCGTAAAAAAGATCTCGCAACCCAAACCTTCTGTTTGGGTATACGATTTCGGGCAAAATGCTTCGGGCATATTCAGGATAAAAGTGAAAGGCAAACAGCAGGATCAGATCGTGTTCCGGCCAGCAGAGCTGATCACGGATGACGGGCTGGTTACACAGGACGCGGTTGGGACGCCTGTTTACTTCAATTACACTTTAAAAGGAGCAACGCCGGAAGCCTGGCAGCCCCAGTTCACTTATTACGGTTTCCGGTATATACAGGTGGAGGGCGCGGTTCCCAACGGAGAACCCAACCCACAGGGTTTGCCGGTAATTATGGAAATAGAAAGTTTACATACGCGTAACGCGGCAGCCAAAGTAGGTAGCTTTTCCTGTTCGAATGAGCTCTTTAACCGTACCAACACGCTCATTGACTGGGCGATCAGGAGCAATATGGCCAGTGTGCTTACAGATTGCCCGCATCGTGAAAAATTAGGATGGCTGGAAGAAGCTCACTTAATGGGATCTTCCGTAAAATACAATTATAATATTGCGGGACTGGGCAGGAAAATAGTGAAGGACATGATAGACGCGCAAACCGCGGATGGGCTTGTGCCCGATATAGCGCCTGAATATGTTCATTTTGAAAGCGGTTTCAGGGATTCTCCCGAATGGGGAAGCAATTCTATCATCCTCCCCTGGTATTTGTATCAATGGTATGGCGATGAGCAGGACTTAAAAGAAGCCTACCCGATGATGCAGCGTTATGCTGACTATCTTCAAAAAAAATCCGCGAATGGTATTTTATCGCATGGACTGGGAGACTGGTTTGATATCGGCCCTAAAAATCCTGGTGAATCGCAACTGACTCCCAAAGGCGTAACTGCCACCGCCATTTTTTATTATGACCTGAGTATTTTAAGTAAGGTTGCAAAGCTGCTGGGCAAATCATCAGATGCCCGGCATTATGAAGAAATGGCTGAAAAAGTCAGGACAGCGTTCAATAATGCTTTCTTTAATAAAGACACGAAGCAATATGCTACAGGCAGTCAGACCGCCAATGCAATGGCAGTGTATATGGAATTGGTGGAGCCGCAGTATAAAGATGCTGTGGTTGAAAATATTGTCGCCGATATCCGTGAGCGGAAGAACAGTCTTACGGCGGGAGATATCGGGTACCGCTATTTGATCAGGGTATTGGAGGAAAGTGGCCGCTCGGATGTGATCTTTGATATGAACAACCGTTCCGATGTGCCGGGCTATGGTTTTCAACTGGCGCATGGAGCAACGGCGCTCACTGAGTCGTGGCAGGCGTACCGTTTTGTATCTAATAATCATTTTATGCTGGGGCATTTAATGGAATGGTTTTATAGTGGATTGGGCGGTATAAGGCAGGCGGAACATTCAGTTGGCTTCAAACAGATTGATATCCGTCCCGAGCCCGTTGGCAATGTAACCCATGCTGCGGCAAATTATATTTCTCCTTACGGTACGATCGCTTCCGGATGGAAGAAAGAAGAGGGTACCTTTGAATTAAATATAGAGATACCGGCTAATACAACGGCTACCGTTTATCTCCCGGCGTCTCAAACGGCTGAAATTACAGAAAGCGGCAAACCTATTAATAAAAGCAACGATATAAAAATCCTGGGTCGCCAAAACGGAGTTGTATTGATATCGGTAGGATCAGGAAAATACCGGTTTCAGGTAAACACAAAAAAATGATTCAATTAATTAAGCACAGAATCATCATAAACAAATGGCAGCAAATAAATTTCCATTAAAAATAGGACTCTTTGGAATTGGACTGGAAGCATATTGGGAACAATTTGAAGGATTACAAAAACGGTTAGCAGGTTATGTAGATGTAGTAGCCGGACGGTTAAAAACCTATGGCGCGGAAGTGGTGAACCTGGGGCTTATAGACACGCCGGAAAAAGCATTCAACGCGGGGCATCGTTTCCGCACGGAAGATGTGGACCTGATCTTCCTGTATGTCACTACCTATGCGCTGTCGTCTACCGTGCTGCCGGTAGTGAAGCGCGCTAAAGTACCGGTGATCGTGCTCAACCTGTCGCCGGAAGCAGCCATCAATTACGAATGGTTCAATCAACTGAATGACCGTACCCGGATGACGGGTGAATGGCTGGCTTATTGTTCGGCTTGTCCCGTTCCCGAGATCGCCAGCGTGTTCAAACGTTCGGGCATTCCTTTTTACCAGGTTACAGGTATGCTGCATGATGACCCTGTAGTATGGAAAGAAATAGAAGACTGGATAGCGGCGGCGAGGGTGGCGCATATCATGTATCACAATAACCTGGGTGTGATGGGTAATTATTATGGCGGTATGCTGGATATATATTCCAACTTCACCCTGCACTGCGCTGTATTGGGCGGGCATATAGAAATTATTGAGGTAGATGAGCTTTCCTTCATTCGTCAGCAGGTGACTGCGGAGCAGATACAGGATAAGCTAAAAGTATTTGAAGAAGCATTTGATGTGCAACCCGATTGCTCCGCTTTTGAGCTGGAGCGTGCAGCACGTACCTCGGTAGCGCTTGATCAACTGGTGCGTAAATATCGTTTAGGTTCCATGGCCTATTATCATAAAGGAACAGGTAATCCAGAAAATGAAGACACCATGAGTTCTGTTATACTGGGTAATTCATTGCTCACCGCCAATGCCGTTCCGGTAGCGGGAGAGTATGAGATCAAGAATGTACAGGCTATGAAGATCATGGACAGCTTTGGTGTTGGCGGATCGTTTACGGAATACTATGCCATGGATTTTAATGATGATGTAGTACTGATGGGGCATGATGGTCCCGGGCACCTGGCCATCGCGGAGGGAAAAATAAAAGTAAAGCCTCTGCGGGTATACCATGGCAAAGTAGGCAACGGGCTGTCGGTAGAGATGTCGGTACGTTATGGAAAAGTGACCCTGTTGTCGGTAGTGGAAACCATGGATGGAAAACTATTGTTCCTTGTCGCGGAGGCGGAATCTGTTCCGGGACCCATACTGGAAATCGGCAATACCAACAGCCGGTACCGGTTCTCTATCGGCGCGCGCCGGTTTGTAGAGGAGTGGAACGCGCAGGGACCTGCGCATCATTGCGCGATAGGCATAGGGCATATCGCGTCAAAGATCAAAAAGCTCGGGGAGTTGTTGGGGGTGGGAACGGTGCAGGTATGTTGATGCAGAGGTTCAGGGCTATGAGCTGTCAGCTTTCAGCAATCAGCCTGGGATATACGGAACTTTAGAAACGGGCTTTGCCTGAACAGGTAGCTGATCGAAGCCCGGTGATGTTATCCCTGTGACTAAATGATTTTATATTCAGCAAAAACTATATTAATGAAGGATTGTAACGATTGCAGAAGCATATTTCAAAGCGTCACATCAGTAGTGGTTTTTACTTTGATGGCTGCATTGCTGTGGAGCGGTTGCACTAAAAAAACAACAGCTCCTTCCCAAACGGATATTTCCGGGATAGGAGCGCTTAAGGCGGGCTTTATAAATCCGCCGGATTGGGCCCGCCCCGGTGTATACTGGTATTTCATGGATGGAAATTTATCGGAAGAAGGGATGACGAAAGACCTGGAATCTATGTCCGGGGCGGGTATCGGTAATGTGATATTCCTTGAAGTAAATGTAGGGGTACCCCGCGGCAAGGTTGATTTTTTAAGCGATCGCTGGCTGGAATTATTCGCGCATGCTGAAAAAGAATGCCGGAGACTGAACATCGCTATGACGTTGGGCATAGGGCCCGGCTGGGCGGGTAGTGGCGGACCCTGGGTAGCGCCTGCGCAATCCATGCAGCATCTGGTATCGTCAGCTATCACCGTTCAGGGAGGTGGCAATCAAAAAATAAAGCTTCCTGCCCCGCTTCCTAAAAGACCATTCTTTGGTGAGGGTGTGTTTACTCCCGGTTTAAAAAAGCAGTGGCAGGATTTTTATGAGGATGTGGCTGTCCTGGCATTCCCGCAGCCTCCGGATACGGGTAAAATAAAAGATATAGATGAAAAGGCTTTGTATTACCGTGCACCTTTTTCTTCGGTAGCCGGCGTAAAACCATTCCTGTCTCCCGATGATGATGGAAATATGCTCACCGGTGCGGCCGTTGCAAAAAATACTATACTCAATCTTACTGATAAGCTACAGCCCGATGGAACATTAGATTGGGAAACGCCACCGGGTAATTGGATCGTTATGCGGTTTGGTACACGTAATAATGGCGCCGTCACCCGCCCGGCTCCTTTTCCCGGGCTGGGCTTTGAAGCGGATAAGCTGGATACAGTTGCTTTAAATGCACACCTCGATGCATATACAGGAAAGATATTCAGGAAGATCGGGAAGCCTGCTAAGAGATCGGAAGGAGGATTGAAATTCCTGCACATGGACAGTTGGGAGATGGGCGCACAAAACTGGACAAAAAATATGCGGGCGGAGTTCATGAAAAGAAGAGGATATGATCCCCAACCTTTTTACCCGGTATATAATGGTCTTGTTGTAGACAATCCTGAGATCAGCGAACGGTTCCTGTGGGATTTGCGTCAAACCGCGCAGGAGCTTGTGCTGGAATACCATGCAGGGCAGGTGAAAAAATATGCGCATCGTCACGGGTTAGGATTATCTATAGAACCGTATGATATGAACCCCACGGCAGACCTTGAGCTGGGCGCTGTGGCTGATGTACCAATGTGTGAATTCTGGAGCAAAGATTTTGGCTTTAATACTTCATACAGTTGTATTGAAGCGGTATCCATTGCTCACGTTAACGGTCAGTCGCTTGTTCCCGCGGAAGCGTTTACCGCCGAAAAGAATGAAGGCTGGAAACAGCATCCCGGCTCTATGAAATCGCAGGGCGACTGGGCTTTTGCCACCGGCATTAACCGGCTGGTATACCATACTTTTCAAAGCCAGTCATTGCCCGACAGCCTGCGCCCCGGCATGACGATGGGGCCTTACGGCATCCACTGGGACAGGAACCAGACCTGGTGGCCGATGGCAGGGGATTATCACCGCTATGTTTCCCGCTGCCAGTTTATGTTGCAGCAGGGAAGAACGGTGGCGGATGTGTTGTATCTGTCGCCAGAAGGCGCCCCGCATGTTTTTCGCCCACCATCATCGGCGCTTAGCGGCGAAGAGCCGGTGCGTGACAGGAGAGGATATAATTTTGACGGTTGTTCACCAGGTCAATTGCTTAATGCAAGCGTTAAAGACAACCAGGTGGTATTTCCCGGGGGAGCCATGTACAAACTATTAGTGTTGCCTGATATGAAAACAATGACCCCTCGTTTGCTGGAAAAGATCGGGGAATTAGTGCGCGAAGGCGCGGTGATAGTAGGCAATCCTCCTGTTCAGTCACCCGGACTGACAGGATATCCCGGCTGTGATGAGCAGGTACAAAACCTGTCCCGTACTATATGGGGTGCGCTGGAAACTCCTCCCGCTTATACGGAGCGTGTATATGGCAAAGGAAAGATCATTTGGGGCGCCGGCATAAGTACCAGATCGGATGGGCTCTACCCGCTATACAGCATAACCGCTGGTATATTAAAGAACATGGGAGTGCCCGAAGACTTTGAATGGGCCGGCGATCTGCGCTACACACATCGTACAGCTCCCGGCTGGGATATGTATTTTGTAGCGAATAAAACCAATGAGCCTTTGAACGCGGAGGCTGTATTCCGCTGCGACAGCGGCAGTCCTGAGCTTTGGGATCCACTTACGGGAGAGATCAGACCATTGCCCGCATTCACACAACAAGACGGGCAGACCACTATTCCCTTACAGTTTCAGCCGAACCAAAGCTTTTTTATTGTTTTCAGAAAAGGAGCCAAAGCCGCACCCATTCCTGCTAAAGAAAATTTTCCGGGATATAACAATCTAGTAATGTTGGATGGTGCATGGACAGTATCTTTTGATCCTAAGTGGGGCGGTCCTGAAAAAATAGTATTTGACCGGTTGCAGGACTGGACGACCCGCTCCGAAGAAGGAATAAAATACTATTCAGGTACGGCTGTTTACAGGCAAAGCTTTGACCTTCCCGGAACAGATATCAATAATAAAGGCCGGCGACTTTTCCTTGACCTGGGAGAAGTGAACAATATGGCACAGGTAAAGTTGAACGGAAAAGACCTGGGCGTGGTATGGACAGCTCCCTGGCAGGTGGATATCACGGGCATTGTAAAAGAAAAGGACAACCAGTTGGAAATAACAGTAGTGAATTTATGGGCCAACCGCCTGATAGGCGATGAACAATTACCGGATGACGGGGTAAAGAACGGTCAATGGCCCGAATGGCTGCAGCAGGGTAAAGCGCGTACCAGCGGCAGGTTTACATTTACTACCTACAAGCATTATAGAAAAGATTCACCATTGTTGCCATCAGGCCTTACAGGCCCGGTAAGTATAAAACAGTCCGGCTATTAGAAACCGGCTATAATATGACATCATAACAAAGCGGATACACAGGATGGAACAGGATATCCGGTACTCCTTAATTTGTTATCTTGCTATATACTTTCCGGTAATATCCGGTATTGTAAAAGTATAGAGAGAAAAGCAGATGAGTAGTGAAATGGTATGTTGTGATGTCAGGCCTGGCCTGTCTTTAAGAGGTATAAGTGTGTTCCGGCAGATTATATAACGATTGTAATATTTAGATGCTGATGCGTAATACGATCCCTGAAATTCGAGATCAAAAATGGTTAAAGAGCAGGTATGCCAAAATCCCTGGTATATTACTTTTGCTTACGGTTATTGCATGCCCGGCTATTGCCAATGAAGCAGGAACGGCTGCCGAAGCGCCTTTCTGGCTTTGGACCTTGCTGGGAAGGCTGCATCCGCTGGTGGTACATTTCCCGGTTGGACTTTTAGTGATAGCCTGGCTTTTGGAGTTATTGGTTTGGAATAGAAAGTCAAATGATTTTGCACCGGCCATCAAAGTAATCATGGTGGTAGGTTGTATTACATCCGTTCTTGCCGTGGTATTTGGATTGCTGCTGATTAATTCAGAAGATTATGGCGGTGAAATATTATGGATTCACCAGTGGTCGGGGATTGTTACCATGATCCTGGCAGCCGTAACTACTTATGCTTATTTCAGGGGATCAAGGCGGTTGCAGAAGATTTTACTTACCCTTACGGTTGCCGGAATTACCATTGTCGGTCATTATGGTGCATCATTAACGCATGGGGAAGATTACCTGACCAGTGTGCTGCCATCCTCCTCCTCTTACGATTACGCTGCAAATGAATCTACTTTTATACTGACTAATCAGACGGAACCTTTAAATGAAACCCAAATCCAGGAACTCAACCTTCAGATCCGTACCATCTTTGCGCACAGCTGTACCAACTGTCATGGAGAGGCTAAGTCGAAGGGAGATCTCAGGCTGGATTCAAAAGAAGCTATTTTTAAAGGGGGAGAGAATGGACCTGTTCTCGTACCGGGCGACCCGGGAAAGAGTGATATAGTGAGAAGAATTAAATTACCCCGCGGACACAAAGAAGCTATGCCCACAAAAGGGAAAGGATTAACTCCGCAGGAAATAGCGATAATTGAATATTGGGTAAAGCAGGGAGCACCCTGGCCTGAAGGTCCGTTAAAAAGTATTTACCGGGTGGCGGCGCTCGAGCCGCGTACGCCGGCTATACCGGCTTCCACAGCCGATCTTACCA
The DNA here is from genome assembly GCA_023957155.1 of Chitinophagaceae bacterium. Lineage (GTDB taxonomy): Bacteria > Bacteroidota > Bacteroidia > Chitinophagales > Chitinophagaceae > Agriterribacter. The sequence goes on from JAMLHK010000005.1 coordinate 244,287, forward strand.
ACCCTGTTGATCTTTTTGTGAACGAGTATTTTAAGGAACATAAAATGGAGTGGGGCAAAAGGGTGGATGACCGTACTTATATCCGGCGGGTATATTTAGATGTGATCGGATTGCTCCCTGCTGCTGATTCCGTGGATGCATTTGTCAATAACAACCGCCCGGATAAACGTGAAGCGCTGGTAAGTGATCTCCTTAGTCGTAACAGCGATTATGCCCAGCACTGGCTTACTTTCTGGAATGATGCTTTACGCAATGATTATAGTGGTACGGGGTATATAACAAAAGGTCGTTATGATATTACCCGGTGGCTATACAGGTCTCTCCGGGATAATAAGCCCTATAATACATTCGTAAAAGAGCTGATCAGTCCGGATGAAGAGTCAAAAGGATTTATCGCCGGTATTAAATGGCGGGGCACCATTAATGCCAGTCAGCGTACAGAAATGCAGGCGGCTCAAAACGTATCCCAGATCTTCCTGGGGCTGAATTTAAAATGTACTTCCTGTCATGACAGCTTTACAAGCGACTGGAAACTGGATGATGCTTATGGCTTTGCCAATATTTTTGCCGAAAGTCCTCTTGAGATCAATCGTTGTGACAAGCCTACCGGTAGAATGGCGCCCACCCGTATGCTGTATAAGCAACTGGGAGAAGTAGACTCCAATGCCATTCCCCGCGAGAAATTACAACAGCTGGCTGATTTACTGATACAACCCAAAAATGGAAGATTGTACCGTACCCAGGTGAACCGGGTATGGGCGCAACTGATGGGCAGAGGTATCGTGGAGCCTGTGGATGAAATGGACAGGGCACCCTGGAGCCAGGATTTATTAGACTGGCTGGCCGTTGATTTCGTAGAAACAGGATACGATTTGAAAAAGCTCATTTTTAAGATACTGACTTCAAAAACCTACCAGTTGCCATCCGTAGGAATAAAAGAAGCAGAGCTGATCGTTGCTCCTGACTATACCTTTACCGGTATGTTACGCCGGCGGCTAACCGCTGAACAGTTTACCGATGCTGTAAGCAAGGCTATTGAACCGGTGTATGGCGACAGTTCCATCGTATATAAACTTTTGCCGGATGAGATCAGGTCTGAAATTTCCTTTCCCCGGGCATCGCTTGTAAAAAATGATAGTTACCTTACCGCATTAGGCCGTCCCAGCCGGGAAACAGTTTCTACCAGCCGGGTACCCCAGGCCAATCTGCTACAGGCCTTAGAGCTTACTAACGGCGACCGGCTGAATGATGCCATAAAACGGGCGGCCGTAAAATGGAAAAATGAGTACCCTGATCCTCAAAGAATGGTTACTGAAATATACCGGAATACATTAGGCAGGGTTCCTGCACCGGAGGAAGAATCGGTTGCGCTAAAAGCATTGGGAAAGGCCCCTGACGAGGCCATTATCCAGGATCTCTTATGGGCAATGACGTTGCACCCGGAATTTCAGTTGATTTATTGAGTCTTTAATTTAAATGTTCAGATCATGAAAGCTAATTGGAACAGGAGAGAATTTATAAAAAAATCAAGCGCGGCAACAATGGCAGCCCTGGCAGCCGGAGTGCCGGTTTCGGGGTTGTTAAGCGGGTGTAGAAAAGGAAAAGATACCGGCGCCAGCGCGGATACGGTTATATTGTTGTGGCTGGCCGGAGGCATGGCGCATACGGAGACCTTTGATCCCAAAGCGTACACACCCTATGAAACGGAACTTGATGCCAACAGGGTACTCAGTACGTTCAAATCCCTGCCAACGGCGCTGGATGGTATTCACTTCTCCGAAGGGCTGCAGTCTATAGGTAATATCATAGATAAGGGTACGTTGATACGGTCGTATGTGGCGGCCGACATGGGGCATATCCTTCATTCCCGTCATCAGTATCACTGGCATACCTGTTATGAACCTCCGCAAACGGTAGCAGCTCCTCATATTGGTGCATGGATTGCCAAAGAATTAGGTCCAAAGAACCCGGTGATCCCGGCCTTTATAGATATCGGTCAACGGATGAATGTTGGCGAATCGGAAGAGCTGAAGGCTTTCCACACGGCAGGCTTTTTGGGTAATGAATATGGACCGTTCTTCATTCCCGATCCCAGCCAGGGATTGGAAAGTGTGCGTCCTCCTGTAGGAATGGATGCCAAACGCTTTGAAAAACGCAACCGGTTATATAACGACCTGATCAGTAAAAGTGTAATAGGCGACCTGGGTAGTGATTATCAGAAAGAATCGCTTAAACGTTCTATGGAACAGGCTTATATGCTGCTTAATTCACCCGAAGCGAAAGCCTTTGATCTGAGCCTTGAACCTAAAGAAGTGTATGATATTTATAATACCGGCCGCTTTGGACTGGGATGCCTGCTGGCAAAACGCCTTACCGAGCAGGGGGCAAGATTTATCAGCGTTACTACGGAATATGAGCCTTTTATGGGATTTGATACGCACGAAAATGGCCATACCCGTATGATTGATATGAAGAAGATGGTAGATGCACCCATTGCACAGCTGGTAAAAGATCTGGATAAAAGCGGGCATCTGGACCGTACCATGATCATTGTAGCCAGCGAATTCAGCCGGGATATGATGGTGGAAGGGCGCCCCGATGCCAAAGTACAGGAACAGGTAAACCAGCCCGATATTATAAACGATATAAAATTCTATGGCATGCACCGTCACTTTACCGATGGGTGTTCCATACTGATGTTTGGCGGAGGAATAAAAAAGGGCTTTGTATACGGAAAAACGGCGGATGAACGGCCGTGTAAAACCATAGAAAATCCGATAAAAATTGACCAGCTGCATCAAACCATTTACCACGCCCTGGGTATTCCGCCGGAGACGAACTATGAAGTGGAAAACAGGCCCTTCTATACTACCCCTGATGGTCATGGTAAGCCGGTTAAGGAATTGCTGATTAAAGCATAGCAATAAATTAGCAACAGCCGAGCTGGGTGTATTTGTGGGAGAAGGAGTTTGCCACAGGTTTTGCAGATGAATGCAGAACGGTACCCCCGGGGATTAGCGGTACCGCGATGAACGTTTATTTCCGGGGTTGCCTTTCCGGTAAATGGTATCATTCATAATGTTTAATGACTTACCTTCCATTGTAAAAAAAGTATCATGAGTAAGTGGAAAAACGACCGGGAACTTTTTGATATAGCCCGGCGTGAGCTGTTTACGGCATTGGTGGGAGATGTTTTAGATAAGCTGGGGTTTTTACACCAGTTTTTGCCGCAGCAGCTCAAGCCTTTAGACCCCGGAATGGTCGTCATTGGCAGAGCCATGCCTGTGGTAGAGGCAGATGTTTTTTCAGAAGTTGTTGAGAACAGCCGTAACCCGGTCATGCAAAAGCCTTTCGGTTTAATGTTTGAAGCGTTAGACAGTTTACGGGAAGACGAAGTGTATATCTGTACCGGGTCTTCTTATAGCTATGCTCTTTGGGGTGGATTGATGAGCACCCGGGCAATCAGGCTGAAAGCCGCCGGCGCAGTGGTGAATGGCTTCTCCAGGGATACGAATCAGATCCTCCGGTTAAATTTCCCAACATTTTCTATGGGAACCTATGCCCAGGACCAGGGTCCGAGAGGAAAAGTAATAGATTTTGGCGTGTCCATAGAATGGGATGGGATCCGGATTTCTCCCGGCGATATTGTTTTCGGTGACCGGGATGGAGTACTCATCGTACCACGGGAAGCAGAGGAAGAAGCTTTTTCCAAAGCATTGGAGAAGGCAAGCGGTGAAAACCGGGTCTTACGGGCTTTACGGGATGAAGGAATGAGTACCGTAGACGCATTTAACAAGTTTGGCATCATGTAGCATACAAGCGTATAATGGAGCGTATTGAACATAACAGGATCGGCAATATCAGGTGGAGGATCCTTGCGCTCCTGTTTTTTGCAACGACCATTAATTACATTGACCGGCAGGTGATTGGTATTTTGAAGCCTTTCATAGCCGGAGACCTGGGATGGACGGAGGCTGACTATGGATTTATCGTTACCGCTTTTCAGGTGGCGTATGCCATAGGCTTATTAGTGACCGGAAGGCTCCTGGATAAATATGGTACCCGGGCAGGCTACTTACTGGCTGTGATTGTCTGGAGTGTTGCTGCGGCTGCCCATGCGGCTGCACGGGGAGTAGGTAGTTTTATAGCAGTCCGTTTCTTTCTCGGGCTGGGTGAATCGGCTAACTTTCCTGCTGCCGTAAAAAGTGTTGCCGAGTGGTTTCCTAAAAAAGAAAGGGCGCTGGCAACCGGTATATTTAATTCCGGCTCTACAGTAGGTGCGATCCTGGCGCCGGTTATGGTATCCGGTATTACGGTTTTATTAGGCTGGAGACTGGCCTTTGTGCTGACGGGACTGACAGGGTTTATATGGATCTTCTTTTGGTTGTTGTACTACCGGCACCCGCTACAGCATAAGAGCGTAAAAAAGCCCGAATTGGATCATATCTTCCAGGATAAAGATGATGTGCAACCGGGAAAGCGGGTTAGCTGGTGGCTGCTTTTAAAACATAAAGAGACGATCGCTATATGTTTAACGCGGTTTATATCTGACTGGGTATGGTGGTTCTTCCTTTTTTGGATACCGGATTTTTTAGCAAAAACGGGAGGTGTTAATATTAAAGAGCTGGTATTGCCTCTTATTATTATTTATACGGTTTCAAGCCTCGGGGGAATAGCGGGAGGATGGTTTTCTTCTTACCTGATAAAATCAGGAAGAAGTATAGATTTTTCCAGGAAGCTGGCAATATTATTCAGCGCCTTTTTAGTATTACCCATTGTATTTGTACCCCTGTTAAATGAACTCTGGCTGATCGTTTTCTTCATCGCGCTGGCTACGGCAGGACATCAGAGCTGGGCGGCAAATATCTTTACTATTATTTCGGATGTTTATCCTAAAGGACTGGTTGGCTCCATGGCGGGGTTAAGTGGTTTTATGGGCGCCATAGGAGGGGCATTATCGGCTTCGTTTGTAGGGCTGATATTGCAGATCTCCAATAGTTATACTGTAATTTTTACTATTGCTTCTGTAGTGTATGTATTAAATTGGGTCATCATTAAAATATTTATTAAGAGAATTGAACCTTTGCACCTTTCATAAGAACTATACATAATGGTAGATTTAAAAGGCGATATAGCCCTGATTACCGGTGGCGGAAGTGGTATCGGTTTGGGAATTGCACAAGAGATGATACAGCTTGGCGCAAGAGTGGTCATAACCGGGAGATCCGCTGATAAGTTAGAAAAAGCCCAAAAGGCTTTGGGAAAAAATTGTTTTTTCTATGTGCATGATGTAACGGATAAAGCGCATCATCATGAGCTGGTAGAGGATATTGAAAATCATATTGGTCCTGTTTCGATCCTGGTAAACAATGCGGGAAGGCAAATTAAAAAACCTTCCGTAGATATCTCCGATGCAGAATTTGATGAAGTGATAGATACCAATTTGAGCGCTGTATTTGCTTTAACCCGTGAAGTTTTGAAGTATATGCTTCCGCGGCGCAAGGGGGCTGTTATTTTTATCAGCTCTATGACGGCCTTTTATGGATTACCCCAGGTGGCTGCATATAGTGCATCCAAATCGGCTTTGTTCGGATTAGTAAGAACGCTTACCGTGGAATATGCGCATACCGGTATCCGGTTTAATGCTATCGCTCCCGGGTTTATAGAATCCAAAATGATGTTAGCGGCAATGGAAAAGGACCCGTTGCGTAAAGAAAAAGTATTAAGCCGTACCCCGGTGGGAAGATTCGGGATACCGTCTGATATTGGTAAAGCTGCCGCTTTTTTAGCTTCGGATGCCGCCGCATTTATTACCGGGATTTGCTTGCCTGTTGACGGGGGGAACGCCATAGGGTTCTAAATTTAATTAAATACTATTAAGAGAAGCTGTATGAAATTAGGATTTGGTTTATATAGTCACATGCTAGATAAAGATCACTATCAGTTTGCCAGGCAATGTGGAGCTACCCACGTGGTTGTTCATTTAGTGGATTATTTTAATAACCGGCAAAATACGGATACCGAAGGGCAGCCGGTAGGTAATGAAAGTATGGGTTGGGGAAATGCCGGCGATGGATCGTTGTGGTCATTGGAGCGATTGCTGCAGATAAAAAAAGAGATCAATGCTGCCGGGCTGGAATGGGAGGCAATAGAAAATTTTGATCCTTCTATGTGGTATGATGTATTACTCGATGGACCCGATAAAAAAAGACAGATTGAATTATTGAAAGAGCAGGTGAGAATTATTGGCAGGGCAGGTATTCCTGTTGTCGGCTACAATTTTTCTCTTGCGGGAGTAGCCGGCAGAATAACGGGACCCTTTGCAAGAGGGGGAGCAATGAGCGTTGGTATGGCAGGAGTAGATAATGCGCCTGTGCCTAATGGTATGGTGTGGAATATGTATTATGACCGAACGCCGGCACAGGAAGGATTTTTACCGCTTATTGAACATGAAGAGCTGTGGAAAAGAGTACAGTATTTCCTGGATGAATTGATCCCGGTTGCAGAAGAGGCAGGTGTTAAACTGGCTGCTCATCCCGATGATCCTCCCATGCCGTATATCAGGCAAACCCCGCGTTTGGTATATCAGCCGCGGCTTTACCAAAAGCTGCTGGATATGAAGGTCAGCAAAAGTAATACGTTGGAATTTTGCCTTGGATCTATTGCGGAAATGCAGGAAGGAGATGTGTATGCGGCAACAGAGCAATATGCGCCGCATATTGCGTATGTACATTTTAGAAATGTAAAAGGAAAAGTACCTGACTACAGGGAGGTTTTCCTGGATGAAGGAGATATTGATATGATGAAGATCTTAAGGATACTGAAGGCGAATCATTTCAATGGAGTGCTTATTCCTGATCATACCCCTCAGATGAACTGCAATGCACCCTGGCATTCCGGTATGGCTTATGCTATGGGGTATATGAAAGCATTGATGTCTCAGCTGTAATTTTATTTTAGCTCCGGTTGGGCCCGGCTCCCGGTACCGGGTAACTTTACTTTGCCGGCAAAAGAAAACCTTTGTAGCGATATAGGATAAAGATTAAACAGTATATATGGATGGAAAGTATCTCTGTGCTTATATGAAACAATCCTTCTTTTTCCTGGTCCTGCTATGCTTACTGTATGGCTGCTCCTCTGTCAATAACGTTATAGTAAACGGGCGAAGCGATTATAAAATATATGTATCCGATAGCGCTTCACGTCCCGAGCAGGTTGCTGCCGTAGAATTACAGGAGTACCTGTTCCGGATTACCGGCTTCAGGCTGCCGGTAACGCATGAATGGAATGCACAGGATAAATATGTCTGTGTGGGATTCAGAGACGCTCCCCAATCTCTGCTCCCGGATATCAACCCGCAGGAATTTGGCAATGAAGAATATATCATTCGCTCCGATGGGCAGCATCTGCTTATAGCAGGAGGACAGCCGCGGGGTACCTTATATGGAGTGATCGGCTACCTGTCCGATCACCTGGGTTGCCGCTGGTATACAAAAGATGTGGTAAAAATTCCCGAAAGAAAGATTATCCCGCTTCCCAACAGGGACGACCGCCAGCAGCCGGCATTTGAATACCGGGAAGCCTGGTATAATGAAGCATATCAGCCCGCCTGGGCAATGCACAACCGGCTCAATCCCAGTATTGTTCCTGTTCCTGATTCGCTGGGAGGAAGTTATATTTCTTACCCCTTTGTGCATACCTTTTATAATATGGTTCCCCCGGAAAAATATTTCAGGCAGCATCCTGAATATTTTTCGGAAGTAAATGGCAAACGGGTGGGACGGGATGCACAGCTCTGCCTGACCAACCCGGAAGTAGTTAACATTGCTACGCAAACCGTGTTAAGCTGGATCAGGGAGCATCCCGAGGCAAGTATTTTTGCAGTGGATCAGAATGATGGAATGGGCTATTGCGAATGTAAAGCCTGCAAAGCGTTGGATGATGCGGAAGGAAGCCACGCCGGTACATTATTGCATTTTGTGAACCAGGTAGCGGCTCATGTAGCCCGGGAATATCCAAACGTGAAATTACAAACGCTGGCCTATGCCTATACCGAGGTTCCACCCAAAACGCTGCGTCCTGCCGATAATGTTACCATTCGTTTATGTCATTACAATTATTGCTCGGCACATAAAATTGGAGGATGTAATGATCATAAGCCGTTTGTAGAACGGCTGGAGCAATGGCGTGCAATTGCCCGAAGGATCACGGTATGGGATTATTTTACCGACTTTAACAGGTACCTGATGCCGTTTCCCAATTTTGAACCGGTGAAGCATGATGTAAAATTCTATGCTGATCATCAGGTGAAAGGATTGTTTGCGCAGGGTAGTAATATGCCCTCGGAAGGAGGCAGTGAATTTTCCACGCTCCGGGCATGGGTTTTTGCCCAACTGATGTGGAATCCAGACCAGGATGCACAGGCATTAATTGACGAATTCGTGAATGAGGTATATGGCGCGGCAGCTCCCTATATACAGGAATACATCAGGCTGTTGCACGACCAGGTTAAGCCGGATTCGGTATATTTTAGTATCTGGTCTGAGCCCGGAGAAGTGAATTTCCTGGGTACTGAAACGATATCAAAAGCAGACAGCTTGTTTGTCCTTGCCCAACAGGTTGCCAAAGCAGACGATCGTTTATCCAAACGTATAGAGTTAGCCTATCTGCCGGTGTTATATACGAAGCTTTATTTCCATGCCATGGGTGAATCTGCCTATTTAAGCAATGAGCAGGCTGCTGAAGCCGTGGCACGATTCAGGCGTATCGTTAACGAAAATAAGATTACGCGGATCGCAGAAGGGGAAGATTACGGCAATGTGGAAGCCTTTTTAGCCGGGGCAGAAATTAGCCAGCATTTTTATACCGACTGGTGGGTTATCGGGCCTTTTGATAATGAAAACGGTAAAGGATTAGTTACTGTTTTTCCGCCGGAGAAAAGTGCTGATTTATCAGCGGTCATCAAAGGTAAAAATGGTGCGGACCTGAAATGGAAACAATTGGATCGCCGGGAGTCAGGGTATATTGATTTTTTAAAAATATTTGACCCATCGGAAAATGTTGTAGCCTATGCACGAAAAACGGTTGTGGCAGACAGCGCAGGAATGGTTAAGTTCGGTGTCGGCAGTAATGATGGTGTACGGGTATGGGTGAACGGACGGTTAGTGCTGGATCGCCAGGTTGCCCGGCGGGCACGGGTAAATGAAGACCAGATCTCGGTTCCTTTACGTAAAGGAGAAAATGATATCCTGGTAAAAGTGGACCAGTTAAAAAGAGGCTGGGGTTTCTATTTTTCAGAAATTCAATAAGGGAATGCGGTGCAAAACAAACGAAGAAAATTCATTAAGTTGGCAGCTCTCGCAGGAGCAGGTGCTGCAGGCGGGAACCTGTTAAAAGGATTTGCCGGGGTAAATCATGTTGCAGACCCGTTTTTAAAACCAGGTAATATGACCGGAGAAAAGAATAAGGTATATGATGATATACAGCAGAGCCTGATCGGTGCATACGGGGCATGGGCTGCAGAATTAACGCAAAACAGGTTGCCTGATTTTTCCTTCCGGAGAAAAGAATGGAGGGATATTGATGTATGGAGGAATGCGGCACGGAAACGTTTGGCGGATCGGTTAGCCATTCCTGTTATTAAGGCCATCCCGGAGGTAACCATCAGGAAGCAATACGAATATGATGGTTTGTATATTGAGGAAATAAGCTGGCAGCTGCCGTATGGCAGGCCCACGGAAACAATTGTGTTAAAGCCGCTGAATCACAGGGGACGTTTGCCGGGTATCCTGGCATTTCATGATCATGGCGGAAATAAATATTTTGGAACGCGTAAGATCACCAGGGTATCCGATAATCGTCATGAAATGATGGTTACCCACCAGGATAAATATTATGAAGGCGCCGCCTGGGCAAATGAGATAGCCAAAAGAGGTTATGTTGTCATGGTATCGGATGCCTTTCCTTTTGCCAGCCGCAGGGTGATGTTACAGGATGTGCCTAAGCATTTACGTAACCGGCTGCATGATGATGACCCCGAACTTCCTGAAAATATAAACGCATACAACCGGTGGGCGGCAGGGCATGAGCATACTATGGCTAAATCCTTATTTAGCGCCGGCACCACGTGGCCGGGCGTGTTTTTTGCGGAAGACCGGGTAGCGCTGGATATATTATGTGCAAGAAAAGATGTGGATGCAAGCCGGGTTGGCTGCGGGGGATTATCAGGAGGAGGATTGCGTACCGTATTTATGGGCGGGTTAGATGAGCGGATCAAATGCACGGTGAGCATTGGCTTTATGACTACCTGGAAAGATTTCCTGCTCAATAAATCTTATACACATACCTGGATGACCTATGTGCCCCTGTTGCCTAATGAATTGGACTTTCCCGAAATTTTGGGATTGAGGGCACCGCTGCCCACTTTGGTTTTAAACGATAGAGAAGACGGGTTATTTACACTGCCTGAAATGGAAAGAGCTGATGAGATACTGAAGGAAGTGTACGGGAAAGCAGGTGTATCGGATCACTATCGCTGTTCCTTTTATCCCGGTCCGCATAAATTTGACCGGCAAATGCAAAAAGAAGCTTTTGACTGGTTTGACCGTTGGTTGAAAGGGAAAGGTTAGATAAGCAGCGACAATTTGGAATATGCCCGTTCCCTGCTCATTTCACTGAACTGCCGTATCTTCCGGTTTCATCGGAATACTTCTGAAATAAAAAATTATAGTTAGCATGGATATTAGAAAATTCGATTCGCCCCGGCAGTTGGGAGAAGCTGCAGGTAAAGACGCTGCACTACACATCCGGGAAGCCATTGAAAAAAATGGAAGCGCCAATATCATCCTGGCTACGGGAGCCAGCCAGTTTGAAACGCTTAATCAATTAATAAAGGAGGAAAATATAGACTGGAGCAAAGTGGTAATGTTTCACCTTGATGAATATATCGGTTTGCCGGTAACACATAATGCCAGCTTCAGGAAATATCTGCAGGAACGTTTCTTAGCTAAAGTACCGCCTTTAAAAGCGGCATACCTGGTGAATGGTGAAACAGACCCGGTTACCGAATGTGCCCGCCTGGGTCAGCTCATTGCAGCGCATCCTGTTGATGTGGCTCTTGTGGGTATAGGAGAAAACGGGCATTTGGCGTTTAATGATCCGCCTGCTGATTTTGAAACCGATGCGCCCTATATTATTGTTGAATTGGATGAGCAATGTCGTAAGCAGCAGATGGGAGAAGGTTGGTTCCCTTCTATTGAGGATGTGCCTGAAAAAGCAATCAGCATGTCGGTAAAACAGATACTCCGGTCAAAGTATATTATCTGTTCTGTTCCCGATGAGCGTAAGGCCGTGGCGGTAAAGAATACGGTAGAACAGCCGGTGAGCAATCTTTATCCGGCCAGCATATTACAAACCCACCCGGCTTGCACCTGTTATTTAGATAAGATGTCGGCGGGACTGCTTTCCACACCCTAAGATCATTAACCCTTATGTATTACTATAATTTACCCGTATAATGAGCACTGCCTTAACCAAAGCTGTAGACGTAAGTTCTTTAACCAGACGCGACACTATTATTTCTATTCTGATCATTGGACTGCTGTTCTTTATTTTCGGGTTTGTTTCGTGGATCAATGCTATTCTTATTCCGTATTTTAAGATTGCCTGCGAGCTTACGAATTTTGAATCTTACCTGGTCGCTTTTGCATTTTATATTTCTTACCTGGTCATGTCTGTACCCTCTTCCTATTTATTAAAAAAGATAGGATTTAAAAAAGGCATTATGGCTGGCTTCTGGGTAATGGCAGCAGGAGCATTTGTTTTTTTACCCGCCGCTTATTCCAGAACCTATGAAATATTTCTTATCGGATTATTTACAATAGGTACGGGGCTTTCCATCCTTCAAACGGCAGCCAACCCTTATATTACGGTGCTGGGACCTAAGGAAAGCGCAGCGCAACGCATCAGTATTATGGGTATTTGCAATAAAGGCGCCGGTATTCTTGCTCCTTTATTATTTGCTGCGATCATCTTAAAGGCATCCGATACGGAATTGTTTAATGCTATAGGAAGTATGACGGACGCTGAAAAGAATGCCGCGTTGGATGAGTTGATCCGGCGGGTTATTGTACCTTATGCCTGCGTAGGTACCGTTTTAGTGGGCTTAGGTTTAATGGTAAGATATTCCCCTCTTCCCGAAATTAATACGGAAAAGGAAAGTGTTGAACTGGCAACAGCCAATTCGGGTAAAACAAGTATTTTTCATTTCCCGCATCTTATCCTCGGCGCTGTGGCCATTTTTTTACACGTAGGAACGCAGGTGATCGCCATTGATACCATCATTGGTTATGCCAATTCCATGCAGATCAGCCTGCTGGAAGCAAAAGTATTTCCATCATATACTTTGTTTGCTACTATTTGCGGTTATATCCTGGGTATTATTTTTATTCCCCGGTTTATCAGCCAGGTCACGGTTTTAAAGTTATGTACCGTTTTGGGTGTATTGTTTACCCTGATGATCGTTTGGGCTAACGGACAGGTAACGTTTTTGGGACATACGGCGGATATTTCTATCTGGTTTGTTGTTTTATTGGGACTGGCAAACTCTATGGTATGGGCAGGTATTTGGCCACTGGCATTAGACGGGCTTGGCCGATATACCAAACTGGGAGCATCCGTGCTGATCATGGGGTTATGCGGCAATGCTATCCTGCCGCTTATTTATGGCTCTCTGGCTGATGCATTTAATGTTCGTTCGGCTTACTGGATTCTTTTTCCCTGTTACCTCTATCTGGTATTCTATGCTTTTTACGGGCACCGGATAAAGAGATGGACAATATAAAGGAACCAGCCGGAGAAGGGCGCATTTCAAATTTTCGCAGCTTTTCCTCCCCTCTCTGCTGCGCGGAGAGGGGATTGCAGGGGTGAGGGAAATATATGCAGCGAAAATTTGAAATGCGCCCCCGGAGAAACAGACCAGTCGTTATAATTTTGCTTTTGGGCCTGACCCTGTTTTTCAAAGTGAGCACCCATTTGTTTAATTTTACTATACCTGTTATGAAAAGAAATGTTTCCTTCCTGTTTTTTTTATTGGCTGTTACCGCGTTGAACTGTAAAAATGCGGACAATAATATACCTGAAAAGCCGGCTGTACGACCGCCCGTTTTACAAAATCCGTCACCTGTGGCGCTGACACCGGAAGAGAGTATGAAGACCATGCATCTTCCGGAGGGTTACAGGCTGGAGCTGGTAGCCAGCGAGCCTTTGATTGAAGAGCCTGTTGCTATCGTATGGGATGGTAACGGAAGAATGTATGTAGCCGAAATGCGTACCTATATGCAGGATATTAACGCTACCAATGAAAACGATCCGGTGAGCAGGGTTATCCGGCTGGAAGATACAGATGGGGACGGCAAAATGGATAAGCGGACCGTATTCATAGACAGCCTGGTTTTGCCCCGGATGATCCTGACCTTAGATGACCGGCTCATTGTTCAGGAAACCTATTCCTGTAATTTATATGCTTACCGGGATTCGGATAATGACGGTATCGCAGATGAGAAGGTACAGGTTTACCATGATGATACGCCTGATACCCGCAACCTTGAACATCAGAAAAGCGGGATGGTCTGGAATCTTGATAACTGGATATATACCACCCGGCAAATCAGGTATAAATGGATGGGAGACCGGTTAAAGATTGACAGCCTGGTGGATGTGCCTTCCGGTCAATGGGGGTTGGGTAATGATAATTACGGCCGCCTGTTTCTTTCTTCTGCCGGTGGTGAAGTGGCTGCGCTGGGCTTTCAGCAAATGCCTGCTTACGGTGAGCTGGACTTTGAATATGATCAGTATGTAGGTGATTTTCATGAACCCTGGCCGATTATTGCCACTCCGGATATTGAAGGAGGTAAAAAAAGATTACGTGAAGACAGTACTTTAAATCATTTTACAGGCAGTTGCGGGCAAACCGTATACCGGGGAGACAGGCTTCCCGCCGGGATGAGCGGAGATCTTTTTATTTGTGAACCGGTAGGCCGGCTGATCCGGCGGGCTAAAGTGCTGAACAAAGATGGCGTGCGAATGGTAAAGAATGCTTATGACAAAGCCGAGTTTCTCGCTTCAACCGATATGAATTTCCGCCCGGTAAATATGACTACCGGTCCGGATGGTTGTTTGTACATTGTTGATATGTACCGGGGTATTATACAGGAGGGTACCTGGACGGGCCCCAGCTCTTATATCCGCCCGCAAATCCTGCGTTTCGGACTGGATAAAAATACAGGCAGGGGCAGGATCTACCGGGTTGTTCATGAAGCTATTCCTCCTGATGATCAAAAGCCGGAACTGCTGAACCTGCCGGCAGCACAGTTGGTCCGGTATCTTTCTCATCCCAATGGATGGTGGCGGGATAATGCGCAGAAATTACTGATCGTTCGTAATGAACAATCCGTTGTTCCTATGTTGAAGCAGATGGTATTATATCATCCTTCTTTTTGGGATAACCTTATGTTTTGGAAGGAGAAGCCCACCCTTTTGGGGCGTATACATGCGTTATGGACACTGGAAGGGTTGCAGGCTGTTGATGAGCCGTTTATCTGGCAGGTAATGGAAGATCAATCGCCGGAGCTGAGACGCATGGCGGTATGGATCAGTGAACATTTTATCCGGGAAAATAACGGGGAGGCGTATGCGCATCTGATAAAAATGACCCATGACCCTGACACCGATGTCCGTACCCAGGTAGCGCAGTCGTTACGCTACAGTACGGCAGAGAAGGCAAAGCCCATGCTGGAGTCCATGATAAAGACGGATAGCAATCGTAAGGGCATGGTATACCAGGCCGCTCAGATGACGATGGGTTATCTGACTACCAGCCTGCCGGTTGATGTACAGACCGAACATCTTAAGGAGGCGGATAAGGCCCTGGTATTACAAGGTGCGGAAAATTTTAAATCTCTTTGCTCTTCCTGTCATGGTACTGATGGAAAGGGGCTGCAGTTCGGAGGGTCAGGAATGGTAGCGCCTCCCTTATCGGGTTCCAAACGGGTGAATGGCGATCCCGGAAAGCTTATCCGTATTGTTTTAAGTGGGTTAACCGGCCCGGTAGACGGTAAGGAGTATCCCAGCATTATGCCGCCGATGTTGAACAGCGATGATGAATGGCTGGCTGCCGTGTTGAGCTATATTCGGACGAACCTCGGTAATTCGGCTTCAACCGTACAGGCGGCTGATATCAAAAAAGTTCGTGATGTGGTGGGCAGGAGATGGGACCCCTGGACATTGGAAGAGTTGGAAAAAGAAGGGAAATAAAAAGTAAAAAACCTCCGGATGAAATTCAGTAATTTTTTTGAGCATGTGCATGTGGATGAGTTTTCGGCTACACCGAAGTATCTTCAGCTCACCCAGTCTATATTGAATGCCATTGAAGCGGGGAAATTAAAGAAAGACGACCTGGTGCCTTCTATTAATGAGCTGAGTTTTGAGCTGGAAATATCGAGGGATACGGCTGAAAAAGGGTATAAGCATCTGAAAAAGAAAGGAGTGCTCGGCTCCGTACCGGGTAAGGGATACTATATTATTAATGATGATGTTAAGCAAACCCAGCATGTCATGTTGCTGTTCAATAAGCTGAGTGCGCATAAAAAAATCATCTATGACGGGTTTGTGCAAACCCTGGGAGAGCATGTTGCCATTGATTTTTACATTTACAATAACGATTTCGTATTGTTTAAAAAATTGCTGGGAAATGCCAGGGAAGGATATACGCATTATGTGATTATACCCCATTTCATAGAAGGAGGAGAGAATGCGTATAAGATCATTAACAGCATTCCAAAACATAAGCTGATCTTATTGGATAAAAAGGTTCCGGGTGTTGACGGGGAATATGGAGCGGTATATGAAAATTTTGAAAATGATATTTATAACGTACTGGAACAGGCGTTAAAACAGTTGGCTAAATACCATACCATAAAGATCATTTTCCCTGAAAAGAGTTATTATCCCGAAGAAATATTAAAGGGATTTAACCGCTTCTGCCAGGAATATGCTTTTACTCATAAAGTGGTACATGATATTTCGGCTGAACCGATTAAAAGCGGGGAAGTATATATTAACGTAATGGAAGCCGACTTAGTGACCCTTATTGAAAGGCTCATATCCATGAAATATAAAATCGGAAAGCATATCGGAGTTATTTCCTATAACGAAACGCCGCTCAAAAAGATCATATTGAACGGCATTACTACTATTTCAACCGACTTTCACCAGATGGGCATAAAAGCCGCCGAAATGATCCTTTCTTCTTCCAGGGGACATACAGAAGTACCTTTTAAACTTACACAGCGGGCTTCGTTGTGATGCGCTGTGAGCTGATGTGTATATCATCATTATACAGTGAGGTGTCCGCTAAATGGCGCACAATGAGGTCAGGCTTTCTGTTGCTATTCCCAACTTGTCCAACTCAGGTCAGTATATCATGAAAACGAAAAATGAAATTATTTGGTTTCAGTAATATATACTTTGAGCATTTTAGGTTGTGATAAGTCAGGCGTAAAACTCTGGCCTAGCGGCTGATCTGTTCTGTACACCGGCAAAGCTGTACAACACAATAAAGGTAACCGGCAGATAAGCTGCGGAGCAGCCATAATATTTGTAGAAAGAAACAGCGAGAGAGTAAAAAGGCGCATAGCGCCGTAATATTAAAATTCTCCATCCCAATTAATGTAAACCGGATTACCACTGTATGAAAAATCAATTTCCAACAGTTTTTCGTTTTGGAATAGCACGTTAATTTTAAGCGACTGTAGTATTGAACCATTGTCGTACTTATTTAATGTAAGGTCCAATGTAATCTTACCATCATGGGTATTTGCTGAAAATCCGGTTAAAAAATATTCTCCGCTGATAAGTGTCTGGTCATCTGAGATAACCCGGATATTAGCGCGGTTTCTGCTATCCGATGAACTCAATATAAAAGAATGACCATAAAATTCCTGTATAGTACCATTGTTATTTATTGCGTAGGCAGGATAAGAACTTCTGATTGCGTTATGTAATGGGTAGTCAAGGTTTTCGAACCTGATACTACCCTTCTCCTGGGGTAGAACGCGCTCACTCTTTTTGCAGCCGGCCAGGAATAGTATACAGCAACAAAATAATGCAGAAAAAAGCAATGAAAAGTCAGGTTTGTTATACCCGGTGTTGTGTCTTTGTATCAGGTTGCGCCTCTTTGAAATCATTGATTTATAAAGGGTTTTAGCATAACAAATATAATGCTTTCCATTAGTTGTAGAAATTAAAAAGCATTTTAATCTTTAGAAATAAAAGACGTATTTGTCCAGGATCTGACAATGCACAGAAAAAGGACGGCTTTAGCCAGACCCAATCGCACAAGCTCAACGCTTTGTTGTGATGCGCTGCCTGTTACTTTGATAGTAGATATTTTTGATCTATTCGTATATGGATCTGCCTGTTTTGTCTATAAATACCTGTTAACCTGTGGCTTTTTTTATTTTTGGTATCTTTTGAAAGAGGCATTATGAATAAAGGTGCAGTTACCATTGTTATACACGTTATCTGCTGGGCATTGTATCTGCTGCTGCCGGTTGTTTTTGCTCCTGGTTTTGAAGGAATGCCCAAGGGGGCATCTCCTGCGTTTGGCTACCCCTTCCGTTTTTTTGCCATTAATCTTTTTTTGATCCGCTCTTTTATCTCAATGCTTATTTTTTAGTTCCGAGATTCTTCTTTAATAAAAAACCATTCCTTTATATCGGATGTACATTTTTGGCTCTTGTTTTATTTCTGCTCATCCCGGAGCCGGGAAGGATGATGCCGCATAATATGTCCACATCATCCCCCTTTTTAACTTCTGAACAACTTGAATTTATCCGTAACCGCCCACGTCCTGCTTTTACTATTGGTTTCAGGATGATGCCGCGCATATTTTCTTTTTCCCTGATGTGGCTGCTGGGCATCCTGTTGCAGGCTATTGACCGCTGGCGGCTGGCCGAACGGCGCTCTAAAGAAGTTGAACTGGAAAAAACCCATGCAGAATTGTCGTACCTGAAGCTCCAGATCAATCCTCATTTTCTGTTCAATACGTTGAACAATATTTATTCACTGGCTTCCGCACAACATCCGCAAACGCCGGAAGCCGTGATGAAATTATCAGAGATCATGCACTATGTTACACAGGATGCGCTGGCAGACCTGGTGCCGCTTGAAAAAGAGGTCCGGTACATTACCAATTACATAGAGCTTCAAAAAATGAGAAGCAATGATAAGCTGGAACTTAATTTTACTACCTCCGGTAATTTTTCATCCAGCTATATTGCCCCGCTTCTGCTGATCTCTTTTGTTGAGAACGCATTTAAATTTGGCACCAGTAATCATGAAAAAAGCTTGATTGATATCCACATTCATGAAAGCAATAGTGTGCTTTTTATGCATGTTCGCAATTCAATATTCGAACGACCAGAAAACAGCAGTGCTTCTCATATAGGGATATCGAATGCACGAAGAAGGCTGGCGTTATTATACCCGGGGAAATATTCGCTTAACGTCGGCAAAAAGGATAATATTTTTAATGTTGATCTCAAAATTGAATTGGTATGATCAGGTGTGTGGTGGTAGATGATGAGCCACTGGCTATTTCCCTGCTTCATCAATATATCAGGCAATACGGGGGACTTGAAATGCTTGACGGATTTACGGATGCTATTGAAAGCATCCAATATGTGAATAGCAACCAGGTAGATATATTGTTCCTGGATATATTGATGCCCGATATAACAGGTATTGAAGTGCTCAGGCGGCTTAACAAAAAACCTGCGGTGATCTTTACTTCCGCCCACCGTGATTTTGCATTAGACGGGTATGAAATGGGTGTGGTGGATTATTTGCTGAAACCCTTCAGCTTTGAGCGGTTTAAGAAAGGGGTAGAGAAAGCAGCAGATTTTATAAGAGCGAAGGAAGAAAATAATGATAATTTGTTACCCGGGGTATTTGTCAAATCGGAGTATAAGCTGGTAAAAATACATTTCCAGGACATTATTTATATAGAGAGTATGGATGATTATATCCGTATTCACTTAGAAGGCAGCAAACCGGTTATTACGCTGATGAGCCTGAAATCTTTTATGGAAAAGCTTCCGTCTGCCGATTTTTTGAGGGTACACAGGCGCTATATAGTAGCGATAAAGAAGATCAGTTTTGTGGAGCGTAAACGATTGTTGTTAAAAGATCAAATAGAAATACCCGTGGGCAATACGTATCAGCATGTTATCCGCGCCTTCAGGAGCCGGAATTAGGAACGGACTGAAAGATTTCCAATTCAATGTTCTGTTCGCCTGTTCTTTTAGCTAGTTTACCGGTTTTAACAGGCGAAATTGGGCTTTCATATAGAAATTTACCGCGTTTATCCATTTCTGATCCCTGAAAAATGTTTTTTAATATGACCGGAAACAACCTGCTTATCAGCAAACGCAGCACTGCTTTAAGCACCCATGTGCAACATGATTTTGTTTTTGTGAAATCTGAATATAAAATCATTAAAATAAGGCTGGAAGACATTATGTTTTGTGCAGGCATGAAAGATTATACGCAGATCTATGTTGCCGGCAAAAATCAACCGGTATTAACCTTGCAGAATTTAAAGAATTTCCAGGCGCGTTTGCCTGCAAAAGATTTTGTGCGGGTACACCGGTCATTTGTTGTGTCGTTATTTCATGTGGATTCTATCTCTAAAAATGAAATTACTATTGGAAAAAAACCATTCCTATAGGTAATAGCTATAGGAACGATTTTTTCAGCATTGTAGAAAAATACTCCTGAACAGGCGTTAAGGGATCAAAGCTATAGAGTGTAAGCCGAGCGCTGTTACTTCTTTATACGATAGCGATGGTTGTTCCCCGGCAAGTAATTTTTTCATCACGGCGTTTCCCGTTTTTAAAGCATCCTGCTCCGAAATGCACAGAGAAAAGACGGCTTTAGCCAGACCCAATCGCACAAGCTCAACGCTTTGTTGTGATGTGCTGCCTGTTACTTTGATAGTAGATATTTTTGATCTATTCGTAGATGAATCTCCATTTTTTGTCTATTCTGTTAACTTTCGTGCAACGTTTTATAGAAACAGGTTGCCATAGAGAAAGTATAACAGTTCAAGCCTGTTCTCCATAATTAAAACGTTCTTGCTGGTGAGGGATAAAAGAATATGCTTTTTGATTGCCTCAATGCTTGTGTTTCATTACACTTTCTCTCAAGTCGAGCGGGGATTCAGGGTAGATGGTATTTTCAATGTGCTATGGTGGGAAAAAGATATTAAAGCCCGGGCGTCTTATATAGAGATGCCCGTTGATCTTTTGTATAGTCCCAAAGCCGGCTCCGGAAATTTATTAATAGCTGTTGGTCCGTATGTAGGATATGGGACCGGGGGCAAATGGAAAACCGGAGTACAGGTCGTCACCGGAGATATTGTTACTTCCGAACTTATCAGCAAATGTTCCGCGCCTTCAGGAGCCGGAATTAGGAGCGGACTGAAAGATTCCAATTCAATGTTCTGTTCGCCTATTCTTTTAGGCAGTTTACCGATTTTAACAGGTGAGATTGCACTTTCATATAGAAATTTACCGCGTTTATCCATTTCTGATCCCTGAAAAATGTTTTTTAATATGACCGGAAACAACCTGCTTATCAGCAAAAGCAGCACTGCTTTAAGCGCCCATGTGCACCATGATTTTGTTTTTGTGAAATCTGAATATAAGATCATTAAAATAAGGCTGGAAGACATTATGTTTTGTGCAGGCATGAAAGATTATACGCAGATCTACGTTGCCGGCAAAAATCAACCGGTATTAACCTTGCAGAATTTAAAGAATTTCCAGGCGCGTTTGCCTGCAAAAGATTTTGTGCGGGTGCACCGGTCATTTGTTGTGTCGTTATTTCATGTGGATTCTATCTCTAAAAATGAAATTACTATTGGGAAAAAAACCATTCCTATAGGCAATAGCTATAGGAACGATTTTTTCAGCATTGTGGAAAAATACTCCTGAACAGGCGTTAAGGGATCAAAGCTGTAGAGCGTAAGCCGAGCGCCATTACTTCTTTATACGATAGCGATGGTTGTTCCCCGGCAAGTAATTTTTTCATCACGGCATTTCCCGTTTTTAAAGCATCCTGCTCCGACAGGAACTTCCGGTTGCCGGCGATAGCGGGTATGGTTTCCTGGTGAATGAATGTTTCGTTATCTACCTTTATCTCATAGCCCCATCCTTCCGTTGTTTTAAAAGACACGACTTCTACCTTCAGTAAATCGTTCCCGGCGTTGCGCAACAGGGTATACATTCCGGTTGCTATTGCCAGCGCTATGGAAACAACAAATGCAATACGGTATTTACTGATCCTCATATTCATTGTATTCCTGGTCGGGGAAAAACTCCCGGACGTCTTCGTATTGGCCCGTGCTGCTTTTGCCCAGCAATACAAACCCCCGGTTGTTGATGCTGAATGCAGAGGCTCCTGATCTTGGCGATCCTTCAAAAGGGGTTTTGCTTTGCCACAGGTCGGTGGCAAAATCATATTCCCAGGTGTCTTTATACACACCGCCATTTTCGCCACAGCAGATGTAGGCTTTATTGTTCATCACAAAAGCCACCGCCTTGCTGCGAACGATATTGTAATCATCATCATAACTCTCATCGCTTGCATTGCTGATCTTCCGCAGCATGCTCCAGGCCTGCCCCTCGGGCTTTGAAGGATCAAATACATTAAGATCATTAACCGCTCCCGTACCCCCGCTATAAGTGCCTGTGCATATATAAGCCTTATCGTTATATACAAACGCTACGGCGCTCATTCTTTTTTCACCGCTCATGCTTACCCTTTGCGTCCATTTTCCCTCTGCACCATCATTAGGATCAAATTCCCATATATCTTTCAGGTAGTTGCCGTCAAAACCGGTGGAAATGTATCCCTTACCTGTAATACTAAAAGCCACAGCGTTATATCTTCCCGATCCGCCAAAATCAGCTTTTTGTGTCCATTCGTCTGTAGCAGCGTTATATTCCCAGAAATCTTTCAGCTTATTATATCCGTCAAAACCGGTTCCTATATAGCCTTTATCGTTAATGGAAAAGCCCGTGGCGTTATTTCTTGCTGTTCCGGGGAACTCTGCTTTCTGCTGCCAGAAATTAAATTCAGGGTCATACTGCCACAGGTCCTTCAACCGCCTTGTTCCATCATATCCGGTAACGATATATCCTTTATTACCGATAGTAAATGCCACGGCTTCGCTTCGGGCCACACCCTCAAAAGAAGACCGCCTGATCCAGTTGCCTTTGGTGGTGCTGTCTGTATCTGAGCTTTTGGTGCAGGAATGAAGAAGAGAGCTAAGGGCTGTAACGGAGATCAATAATATTTTCGCTTTCATCATCAAAAAATTTGCTGCTAAACTATCCGAAAGCATAACGGCAAAATCGTTAAAATGTAACAGCAAATTGTATTTATAGATGAATAATGCTTTTTTCCATACCAACAGGTTATTCACGCCATAAAAGCGGTGGGTGACTGTTTTTCTTACCGGTATGGTATTCCATACGCACTTACTTTTTAAAGGCCGCATTACGTGTACGTATATCCGGCGTTCATCTATAAAAAGCCAATTCCCGTATATGTATCTGCACCTTTGGTACACACTAACAAAATAGTAACAGTCAATGCTGATAATATTGCAATCGTAAGTTACCAATGTACCGTTGTCTGTAATAAAAAGTATGAGAAAATTAATATGCGCTGCAGGCGCTTTATTTTGTGTGTATGCGATGGGATGCAAAAAGGCCGATATACAATTTGGGGAGCAGTTCGTTGATGCCGGCATAACCAATATCGTAATGGTAGATACGATCACTCCGGCGCTTTTCAGTGTTTTTCGTGACTCAGTACCCACCTCGCAATCCGGCACTATTATCACAGGGAGCTATAATGATCCCGTCTTTGGTAAAATAGCGGCGTCCTCCTTTTTTGTACTTGCATCTCCGGGTATCCCGGATATGCATATTTCCGCGGCTTACGATTCCTTAGTGCTCCAAATGAGGAGCGACAGTTCTTTTTATGGCGATACTTCTGTTGCGCAGCGTTTCAATATACACGAGCTGTCTTCATTAATTGAGTTTGGTGAAGACAAAACATATTTATACAACAGTAGCAGTTTCCCGGTATATGCCACCCCGCTCGGTTCTGCTATTGTAACTGTCCGCCCTTCTTTAAAAGATAGTGTGAGTATCCGTTTAAGTGATACAAAAGGGCAGGAGTTGTTTGAACTGATCCAGTCTAAATCGCAGGAGGTGCTCACCAGCGCTGATTTTGAGCAATATTTTAAAGGACTCAGGATCAGCGCCGATGATAATACCGCCAATGCTGCTGTGTACGGCTTTTCAGACAGCGTTACGATGCGTCTTTACTATCATGAATCCGATCCATACCTTTCTCAGAAATATATTGATTTTGTTTTAACATCAAGGAATAAGCAATTCAACCGCCTGCAGTATGACAGGAGCGGTACAGCGCTGGATGTGGCAATTCCCGAAGCTAAGGAAATCTCACCTGCATTTACCGGCGGTTCGGTATATGTACAACCCCTTACGGGTGTATTGCTGAAAATGCGTTTCCCTACTTTGCGTTCGTTGCTGGCACGAAGCGATTACGTTAAGATCATGAAAGCGGAATTGATGATTGCGCCATCAAAAGGTTCCTACAGCCACGATTATATGCTGCCTCCCCAACTGATAGCCTCTTCCACCAATATCAATAATCAGCTGGGCGGTTATCTTGCAGAGAGGGGTAATGCCGGATCGCAAAGTATTCAGTATGGCGGCTTAACGATTGACTGGCTGTATGGTGAAGATACCCGTTATACCTACGATGTAACGGCATATCTGCAATCTGAAATCAGAAATGATGCGGAAAATACCAATGGATTGATATTTGCTCCTCCCTCGCCCGGGTACAATACAAAATTAAACAGACTTGTTGTGGATGATAATGCGTCTGGCAAGGGTGGTGTGAAGTTAAAAGTATATTATATATCTGTGCAACAATAATGCGGAATGAACATGAAAGCATGGGGAAAATCCTTTTTTACAAGTGCGACCATCCTGGCTGCTATGCATACGGGGCTTGCGCAAAATAACAGCTCACCGTATTCTATACTTGGCATAGGCGATATAGAGGAAAGCTATTTTAACCGTACTTCGGGGATGGCTAATACCGGTATTGCCTATCGCAACAAGAACTACCTCACCCATAATAATCCTGCTTCTGTTTCGGAAATACAGGAACAGTTCTTCTCGGTGGAAGCGGCTGCGAGAGGTAAATTTGTTACTTATTATACTAACAACTCAAATAGTACGGTTAACCAGACGAGAGATTTCAGCGTAAGCCGTTTTAGCCTGGGTATTAAGGTTAAAAAATGGTGGGGGAGCAGTATAGGACTGATGCCTTTCAGCACGGCCAACTATAGTTTTTCGGGTAAAAAAAGCATACAGGGCACGAATGCGTTTACTTATGCGAAGTATGAAGGCAAGGGTGGCGTGAACCAGCTGTACTGGGATAACGGGTTTAGTCTCGGAAAACATTTTTCAGTGGGGATCACTACTGCCTATTTAATGGGATCGCTTACCCAGACAGAAACATTTTCCGGTGCAGAGGTTACCGACGAGCTGACCACCACGAAGAATATTTTTCTTCGCAACCTGTACCTGAATTATGGGGTGCAATATTATACGAAACTGAATAAAAAGTGGGATATCGCACTGGGTGCTGTCTATGCGGCTAAAACAAACCTTGCTGCAGAATATACTACGGATATTGCTTCCAACGAAACTGTTGTTCATAATGAGGTTACTAAAAATGATTATTTCAGGTTGCCGGGTGCATTGGGATTGGGAATAGCGCTTACCAAAAGCAGGCAGCTCACTGTAGCGGCTGATTACCGCTATCAAAATTGGTCGGCACTGGGATACAGGGGTGCGGGATATGCATTGCAAAACAGCCAGCGGGGCTCAATAGGTTTTGAATACTCGAAATCGCAACAGGTATGGCCTTTAACCATTGAAAAAATATTTTACCAGGGAGGGTTATTTTATTCCGATTCTTACCTGCAGGTGTATGGGAGGCAGTTGAAAGACATGGGGATGTCGGCAGGTATCGGGTTTAATTCAAAAAGAAGCACCATGAGCTACCTGGTAGCTTTCGAATATGGCATAAGGGGAACGAGAGAAAAGAATTTAATAGAGGAGCGATATGGCAAAATTACGCTCACACTTTCTTATAAAGACTTCTGGTATACCAAAGGGATTAAATATTATTAGCGCTGCAAAAAATGCGAAGTTTTTATTTGTTTTTATAGATTATAGAGGGCCTATAAGCGGGGGAATAGTCTTATTCCCCCTGTTTATTTAGGGGCTCTGAATAACTGGAGATGTCTCATAGATTTTGGTAAAACGAGTATATTGCCACTAATTCCATTCGTCCACAAGCGGACTGATTTACGAATACAACAGAGAACAGTCACAAACTACAAACACGCTATTTTCTTCTTTGTTACTTTTTTGCGGAAAAAAGTAACACAAAAAGCCGCCGGGAAATGATTACCGCCATTTCCCGGAGTGCCTTGATTTAGCTTCGGTACTACTGTAACTTCAGCGATAGCTCTTTGATATATTATGCAAATGAAACCACCAGCCGACTCATAGTCGTTGATGATAAGTGAACTAAAGCAGCGTTCACAGTAATACAGAAGAATAAAAAATCATCAAATCAAAAACCTAAAACGACAAGTAACAAAGTTGAAGCTAACTCAAAAGGATATTGCTGATATTTTTTCAACAGTGTCATTATCTGTTCCTTACTAGGAAGTTGTACAGAATGTACGAATGTTTAGCGTGAATTTGATACACGGATACGTCGCAGGCGCATTTGTGCATTCGTGGCATAGAAAAAGATACGCATCCGTTAAACAGTAAGCCCTATTTAATACATATCGTGATGTGGTGTGTACAAGAACAGTACTGCTAATGCTTTTAATAGGTTAGCAACATGTGTGCTTATTTAACTTAAAATAATAGCGGCACATTGATCTTTATACTAAAGTTCCTCCCCATATTAAAAACCCCCTCTTTTCCGGTAACCTCATTTACATCGGTATATTTTAACCGGCTTAGATGGCTCTGGTAGGCAATATCAGTAAGGTTGTTGCCGGCAACATATACCGAGAACAACGTTTTTTTGTGATGTATAACATCTGCTCCTATAAAAACATTCAGCAGGGTATAGCCTTTGGTGGGTGTTTCTGTATTATAGGCAGTAAACGCCTTGCTTTGCCTGAATGTATTGTCTAACTCGGCAGTAATGGAAAGATTGCCGATCCTTTTTCCTTTTTTCAGAAACTCCCCTTTCAGTTGTGTAATGAGCCGGGCGGCAGGTATGAAGGGAATATTCCTTATCCCCTCTACCGGTTGGTTAAATCGTCCCCTTACATAAGAGAAGGTATTCTCAAAATGCAGCCAGTCTAACGGGTGAGGATGAATATCCATATATAATTCCGCACCATACAGCAGGGCTCCCGCCTGGCTGAAGGTAAAGGCGGTGATCTCATCGCCGTCTACGTGTACCAGGGAATCGCCGCCATTTACACCGGAAAGCTTCCGGTAAAAAATAAAATGGTCAATGGCATTTACAAAACCGGTGGCATGCAGTGAAAGATGTTCGGTATTGATCTCAGCTCCGATATCGGTTTGCAGGCTGGTTTCCGATCGCAGATCCCGGTCGCCGTATTCGTACCGGTTAGTGCCTTCATGTGTGCCGTTGGATGCCAGCTCGGCTATGCCCGGCGCACGGAATCCCCGTGCAATGTTGAGCTTAAGCGTAGTGGTTTTGCCGGCTTCATAGCTGATGCCTGCACTGCCCGATACATTGCTGAACGACCGGGTAAAAGCCTCAAACTTGGTTTCATCCTCTTCCTCTAATTTTTTTGAGTTAATGCTCCGGTTGTCAAACCGTATACCTCCGCTGATCGTAAAGCGGTCGTAGTTGCGCTGTGTATAAACAAAAGCCCCTGCATCGAACAGGTGGTAGGCCGGGATCAGCACTTCTTCGGCCTTGTTGGTATTGCTTTGCTGCATACCGGTAAGCCCTGTGGCTGTTTTCCATTTGCTGTTGTCTGGTAAATGGTATTGTATATTATAGGTAAATGTATTAAGGTCGAAATACAATTCGGGAGTATCCGGCTCCATCACATCTGCGAACTCTTTTCTTTTATTATTCTGGAAGCCGAGATTAACAGAGAGCTTTCCGTTACCTACATTGAACCGGTTATCGGCGGCAACCTTAAAGTGCCGGATGCGTTGCCGGGGAAGATCGGGATGAATGCCCCTGAAATCACTGCCTTCTGCTATTCTTGTTGCGGCATTGCCGTTGTTGTTTATTTCCCGGATAAACTTGCCGGTAAGCTCATCGCGGTCGCCTTCTATCAGTCCCGGTTCCTGGTCAAAGCTGCTTACGATGATGTGGCTGTATCCCCAACTGCCGTTATAGCCTATATAACCGCCGATATTTTTTTCATTGAATTTGGAATTGAATACGTAGCCGTCATATTTGTTTTTATAATCCTCGGCTCCTTTAAAAGACCCGTATACATTCCAGTTGATCCCGTTCTTGTTACCCGCCAGGTTGGCGCCGAAGCCCCGGAGCCGGTTATTGGTCTGGTAGTTGGCCGTTACATTTCCTTTTATCGTTCCCTCTGCTGCAGGTACATTCGTCAAAATGTTGATCACACCCGCCATCGCATCGCTTCCGTAAATAAGGGAGGCGGGGCCTTTTAATATCTCCACTTTCTGTACGCTGTATTCGTCTATTTCAATGCCGTGCTCATCGCCCCATTGCTGACCTTCCTGCCGGATGCCATCGTTCAGCACCACTACACGATTATAGCCTAATCCCCGGATAACAGGCTTTGAAATGGATGGACCGGTGGCGATTTGTGATATGCCCGGGCTTTTGCTTAATGCATCAACCAGGTTATCTGCCACCGCCATCGTAAGCTCTTTTTTACTTACAATAGTGACCGGCGTAGGGGTTCTTTTAATTTTTGTGGCTGTGGAAACACCCGTTACCGTGATGCCTTCGTTTTCAAGAACGGAAGGCTGCATGGAAAAGTCCCGTTGGATATCCCCTCCCAGCACAATATGTTCGGAAATACTGGTGTAGCCAACAGAAGAAACTTCAATAAGATAATTACCGGCTGCAATATTCCGGATCATATATTCTCCTTTTCCATTGGTGACGGCTCCTGTTTTGGCATCGGCAAAATAGATGGATGCACCCTGCAGGGGCTCGCCCGTTAAGGCATCGGTTACTCTGCCCGAGAGAGAAATAATGCCCGCCCGGTTATTTTTTGTGGACTCACCGGACCAG
The DNA here is from genome assembly GCA_023957155.1 of Chitinophagaceae bacterium. Taxonomy (GTDB): domain Bacteria; phylum Bacteroidota; class Bacteroidia; order Chitinophagales; family Chitinophagaceae; genus Agriterribacter. The sequence goes on from JAMLHK010000005.1 coordinate 272,757, forward strand.
TGTTGTGCCTTTAGAAAACCGGGACTAAGAAAAAATACGGCTGATGAAATAAGGAACAGCCTGATATAATAGTTCAACATGATAGACTTGTGATAGTGAAAAATGCTTCAGCTAACACCCGGTGCATCAGGCGGCTGCCTGCCAAAACTGAATGCTGTGGTGTTGTTACGCGAAGGAAATAATAACAATGTTAGTTTGCGTATACCGTGTAATCCGGGGGACCTCGTAAGGTAGTATGTTCGGGGGTACCGGGCCGTATCCCGGCCAGGGTAAAATGAGGTGGTATAGAACTGTTGCCCCCATTATTTTCTACTAAAGAATGAATGAACAGGTATATTTTTTCTACATGAATGCTGCATGCCAGGCAATGATCTTTTTTGGTGGCAAGGTGCGATTTGTGCTTGCACACATCTGTTCCCGGGCTGTAATCGTGGCAGACGACAACGTCGCTATGATTATGAAAAAGCTCAAAAGGGAACTGGGTTGCTGAAAAGCAGACCAGCAGCAGCAGCGCAATAGAGAAACGATATAACTGAATAAACCTGAGCAAAAGGTATGGTATGAGCCCGCGAAGATAAATATAAAAATGAAACAATGATGCAATTTTTGCGTTAATTGTTAAGATTAGATCTGAAGAGAATATCCTGCCCCTGCAACCTGTACACCCTGAAACCTGCAAGCTGCCCCGGGCGTATCCCAAATTGTCGCTGCTTAATTAATTGCCCTCACCCTTTTATTCCCTCTCCGCGCAGCAAAGAGGGGAAAATGGTGCGACAATTTGGAATGTCCCAGCCTTCTTGCCCCCTGTAACTTGTGCCCTGTACCCTGCCTCTGCCGGTTTAAAATGTGGAAAGGATAGCCAAATTCACTACGATGGTTTTGTAGCTTATCAAAATTCGTGTAGGTTTGCCAATCTTATAAAAGACAGCACTAATATGAATTTCAATAAGGTTAACAACATTACCGGATGGATCGTTTTCATCATTTCTTCTGTTGTATATATTTTAACTGCCGAAGCAGGAGGAAGCTTATGGGATTGCGGTGAATTTGTGAGCAGTTGCTTTAAGCTCCAGATCCCTCACCCGCCCGGGGCGCCTTTATTTGTAGTCATCGGCCGGATCTTCATCGTATTGTTTGGTGATAATCCATTAACTGCAGCAAAGGCAGTTAATATTATGAATGCTTTAGCCAGCAGCTTTACTATACTGTTCCTTTTCTGGACCATTACGCATTTTGCCCGGAAAATATACCAGAAGCGGCATCAGGTATTGAATGGAGAAAAAGTATTTTCCATCATGGCTGCCGGCGTGGTAGGTGCGTTGGCCTTTACCTTCAGCGATTCGTTTTGGTACAGTGCGGTAGAGGGCGAAGTGTACGCATTTTCTTCTTTTTTAACGGCCCTGGTTTTCTGGATGATGTTAAAGTGGGAGCATATTGCCGATGAGCCGGGCGCCGACCGGTGGATCGTATTGCTGTTCTTTGTGATCGGTTTATCCATTGGTATTCACCTGCTTAACCTGCTTACTATTCCTGCCATTGTAATGGTATATTATTTCCGCCGGTATAAGATCACTCCCTGGGGTATTTTCTGGGCTTTTATTGTGGGGTGTGTGATCACGGGCTTTGTACAAAAATTCGTTATCCAGTACACCATCACCGGCTCCGGTATATTTGATCGTTGGTTTGTAAATGGACTGGGATTGCCTTTCTTCACCGGCTTTGCCACTTATTTTATACTGCTGGCTGTTGTAATTGCAATTGGTATCCGCCGGGCAGATAAGCTGATCAATAATTTCACCGGTTTTGCCATCTGGCTGTCGGTTTTTATTTTCCTGTTTTCTTTCCCTTTTATTACCTCTTTCTTCACCTTTCTCCTGTTTGTGGCCGGTACTGCCCTGGCAGTATACGGGGCTTACCACAGCAGGGTTAAAATACTGGGCTTTCTTAAGCTCGGACTATGGTGCTTTGCGTTTATACTTATTGGTTACTCTACCTACCTGACTACCATGATCCGCTCTGCAGCTAATCCTTCTGTAGATATGTATAATGTAGATAACCCGATGAGCCTGGTGGGGTATGTGGGTCGTGAGCAGTATGGTGATTTCCCGCTGATCTACGGGCAGACTTTTGCTGCGGATGTAAAAAGAAATCCTGATGGTACCCCGATGGTTAAAGAAAAAGGCTACCGCTGGCAAAAGGGTGATAAGCAGTATATCAATATCGGAAAGAATTTTGAATATGTGTATGAGGATGCTGATATGATGTTCCTTCCCCGTATATGGGATGCCAGTAATGACCAGGGACACGCTAATTTTTACCGGAGCTGGCTCGGATTGGGTAAAGATGAAAGACCTACCTATATAGATAATATCCGCTGGGCGATAGGATACCAGATCGGGTGGATGTACCTGCGTTATTTTGGATGGAATTTTATCGGTAAACAAAACGACCTGCAGGGAACCGGCAATGTAAGAGACGGTAACACCATAACCGGCATTTCATTTATTGATAACCTGTTCCTGGGCGATCAGTCTAAATTGCCTGACAGCATCAGTCATAATAAAGCGAACAATAAGCTGTTTGCTTTGCCTTTGATCCTGGGTCTTATCGGTTTGTTTTTCCACTACCGCCATCACCGCGAAGATTTTATAGTCAGCTTTTTATTGTTTTTCTTCACCGGTTTTGCCATTGTGTTTTACCTGAATGCAGCCGGTCCCCAGCCGCGTGAACGGGATTATGCGTTTGCCGGCTCTTATTATGCGTTTGCTATATGGATCGGTATTGGTGTAATGATGGTGAAGCAATGGCTCGAAAAAGTAATGAATACTAAGCTGGCAGGCTATGCCGCCGCGGTGATCTGCACCTTAGCCGTACCTGTTATTATGGGCTTCCAGGAATGGGATGACCACGACAGGAGCAAAAAGGAGCTGGCGCGTGATCTCGCAAAAAATTATCTCGAAAGCTGTGCGCCCAATGCCATCCTGTTTACGTTTGGCGATAACGATACGTACCCCTTATGGTATGCCCAGGAAGTGGAAGGTATCCGGCCGGATATCCGGGTAGTCAATTACAGCCTGCTGGGTATTGACTGGTACATTAACCAGCTCCGTTACAAGTTAAATGACAGCGATCCCATAGACCTGTTATGGGGACCTGAAAAAACGGAAGGGGATAAGCGTAATGTAGTGTATTTTGAGGCTAAGCCTAATATTCCGCAGAACCAGTATGTATATCTCGGGGATGTATTGACCAAGATCATTGGTAGCGATGACCCCACCTATACGATAACTTATGGTACGGATAATGTGTTCAATACTTTCCCGGTAAGGAAATTCAGTGTTCCTGTTGATAGTGCACGGGTACGTGAAAACGGAACGGTAAATGCAGATGATACCCTGGTAGATGAGCTGAGGTTTGACTTACCCGAAGGGAAAAACGCGCTCATGAAAAATGACCTTGCTGTTATGAATGTAATAGCAGCCAATCAATGGAAGCGTCCTGTTTATTTTACGGCTCCGTTCAGTGAGCTGGGTTTTGCGCAATACCTGAGGTCGGATGGGCTGAGTTACCGCTTAGTGCCTGTTCAGCCTAAGGGGAATAATTCCATGAATGTGAACAATGCCGTGGCGTATGAAAATATGATGAACAAATTTGCTTTTGGTAATGCCAATGTTCCGGGTGTATATTTTGATGAGGAGAATCGCCGTCATTTACTGACCATACGCCAGGCCTATGCCAACGTAGCCGAGAGTCTTGCCAAAGAAGGTAAAAAAGAAGAAGCCAGGAAATTACTGGAGAAGAGCGATAAAGGTATTCATGTGGAGAACATGCCTTATGCGATGGTCAGCAGGAACAACCAGCAGAATATAGTAGCTATATCCGTAATGGAGGCAGCTTATGAGGCGGAGGATAAAGAGCTGGGCGACCGGGTATTGAAGGATATTAAAAAGGATATTGACCAGCAACTGAGGTATTATGCGGCATTGGGTGGTATGTCGGTGCAGGAAATGATGCAGCATATACAGGATCCCGATGGGCTGAGCGCCAAACAACGTACTTTATATGGTGAGATTGATCAGACCTTTAGGGTACAGAACTACCTTAGCTTTATTGAAAGCAAATACAATATCCCGGCTGTAAGCCCGGAAGCACCGGCTGAAATAAAAACGGATAGTCCGGCTGCTGATCCGGATTCCATAGAAAAATAAAGATATCATTTGGGTTATGCTGGCAGGATTGCAGGATGTGACTTTTGAATTTGGTGCGAGGACTATTGTAAGGGATGCCACCTGGCATATTCAGCCCGGAGAACGCATCGGACTGATCGGTTATAACGGCACAGGAAAATCAACCTTATTAAAAGTACTGGTAGGAGAATACCTTCCTTCCGCCGGAACAGTGGAAAGAGGGAAGGGGGTTACTATTGGCTATCTTCACCAGGACCTGCTGAGCTTTGATACGGAAGAGTCTATTCTGCAGGTTGCGCTGGGTGCTTTTGAAAAGATATTATTACTGGAGGAAGAGATTGAAACGTTAGGTAAGCGGCTGGAAAAGGAGCATGAGAACGAAGCGCTCCTGCATGCTTATTCGGATAAGCTGCATGAGCTGGAAATGTCGGGCGGCTATGATATTCATCACCGGACAGAAGAAGTACTACAGGGGCTGGGATTTGCCAATAATGACCTGCAGCGGCCTTATAAAGAGTTTAGCGGGGGATGGCGTATGCGGGTGCTGCTGGCGAAAATGATCCTGCAACAGCCCGACCTGCTGCTGCTGGACGAGCCTACCAACCATCTTGATCTTCCTTCTATTGAGTGGCTCGAAAAATACCTGTTACATTATAAAGGATCGGTGGTTATCGTAAGTCACGATAAGTATTTTCTTAACCGGATGGTTACCCGGATTGTGGAATTGTACCAGTTGCAATTACATTTCTATAATGGGAATTTCGATTTTTATGAAACGGAAAAAGCCATGCGGCTGGATCTGCAGCAACGGGCTTTTGAAAATCAGCAGGAATATATCCGCCAGCAGGAAAGGTTTATAGAACGTTTCCGTGCTAAGGCCACCAAGGCGGCCGCTGCACAAAGTGCCATTAAGCGGTTAGATAAATTAGAGCGGATAGAAGACGTTACCGTTGACCGTCCTGAAATTAAGATCAACTTCCAGGTGGATAAGATTCCGGGTAAAATAATCTGTACGTTAAAACACGTCAGCAAAAGTTTTGGTAGTATTAAGATTGTTGAAAACGCCGCTGCAGAAATTAACCGGGGGGATAAAGTTGCGCTGATCGGTGCAAACGGTAAAGGAAAATCAACATTACTCCGGATCATTGCCGGTACGGAGCTGTTTTCCGGAGACAGGATATGGGGGCACAACGTGGAAGAGAGTTTTTATGCCCAGCACCAGCTGGAAGCATTGAACCTGCAACAGACCATCCTGGAAGAGATGAAGAATTGCGGGAGCCAGAAAACAGAGCAGGAATTAAGAACCCTCCTGGGCTGTTTCCTGTTTAGCGGTGATGATACGGATAAAAAAATCAAAGTGTTAAGCGGAGGAGAAAAGGCCAGGGTAGCCCTGGCAAAAACGATAGTGAGCAAAGCCAATTTCCTGATCCTGGATGAGCCTACCAACCATTTGGATATGCTTTCTATTGATTTGTTGATAGAGGCGCTGAACCGTTACCAGGGCAGCGTTATCATGGTAAGCCATGATCGCCATTTTATATCAAAAGCGGCCAATCGTATATGGGAAATAGAAGATCACGAAATAAAAGACTTTGCCGGCGGATATGAAGAATGGTTGGAATGGAAGGAGAGAAAGAAGCCTGAAGCGGCTAAGAACGGCGTTGAAGCGGTAAAGCAGCCGGAAAAGAAAGCTGCACCGGAGGAAAAGAAAGCCGTTGAAAGGCAGGAGCCCGCTGCTGTGGCAAAGGCGCCTGTTGATAAAGAGCTGAAAAAAGAAATGCAGAAGCAGCAGAAAAACCTGCAGCAGCTTGAAGAGAAAATCACTACGCTCACCCGGCAAAAAAGCTTACTCGAATCGCAGCTGGCATCCCCGGATATTTATGCCGATAAAAACAGGTTCCTGGGTGTTGAATCAGATTACCAGAAAAACGGCGAAGCGCTGGCAGCGGCCAACAGGGAATACGAACGAACTTTTGAAAAGTTGCTGGAACTGGAGGAAAAGAATAAATAGCGGCAGCTAACGCGGTCGGTACCCGGAAGGGTCAGACCGCATGTAATGTTATTTACTCTTATTAATACAGGAAGCTATAATTTTTCTCAATTCGGAAAAATTGCCGGCTCCGGCGCTACGTTCAACAATTTTACCATCAGGGTCTATCAAAATAGAAGTGGGATAGACCGATATATTATACTGTTCGCATACATTATTCGTCTGAGTTTGATCAGCAAATAAGTGAGTCCAGCGCATCTGCTTATCTTTTATTAGCTGGTTCAGCCTGCTTATATTTTCTTTTCTATCGTAAGCGATACTAACCACTTTCAATTTACCTGAATATTGCCTGTTCAGCTTCACAAGATCGGGGATAAGTTTTATACAGGGGCCGCACCACGATCCCCAAAAATCGAGTAATACAAAATTGCCTCTTAGGGATGACAGTGAAAAAGGTTGACCATTCATTGTAAAACCATTGATGTTTTTTGCGAATAGCCCGGTTTGTATGCCGGAGGAAATATCGGTCAGCCCCTTTGAGATCACCCAGGCTGTATCAAAATAGGGGCTGATCTTGTAGACTTCGAATTCTTCACCGTCTATATAAAAAGGCTCATTTAATCTTTGAGGTGGTGTCGCATAGATATCCCTGGCTAATGTTGTATCGCCTTTATCAATATAAAACTGTGGTAAACGATTATATACATTCGAGACAATGGTTAAATGTTTTTTTGAGACATCAAAATGTCCTTTTCTAAAATAGGATAAATCTAAATTGAGATGCCATGTAGAGTCATCTGCTGTTTTATAATTATACCCACAAACATAAATGGACGGTTTAAAGAAAAAGGATGAAAGTCCCGGGTATTTTATTTTAACCGGGGCGATAGAATCGCGTACTTTTTTATAAACTTCTTCCTGGCAGGAATTATCTGAGCCAAAAACATAGATGGTTTCACCTGTTAAATCATTATCAAAGTTTGAATCAAAAATGACGATACGTTTCCGGTCTGCCCGCCTACCGTAAAGGATATGCAGATTGGGTAAACTAATGTCAATTGTACGTGTCCTTATTCTATAGTCTACAATATCGGAAGGGATATTTTTTAAGCGAATGCTTTGGTCGGAGGCGGAGGTGCCCATAGTTCTCCTGCCAAATATGCTTGAATCAGCAATGACAGTAAATAAAGGTACCGCAACAGTATCTTGTTGCTGCGTAAAAGCCTTTTCTCCTGTTATCAGTGAAAAAACGAAGAAAAAATGTTTAAAATTCATGTGTCATTTTTAAGGCAGCTTTGTATCAATTAATTCAGGAGCCAGTCAATTACGTTCAGTTTTTGGATACCGTCTATGTTTGTATTGTCAAAATCCAGACTTAAAAGATACTTCGGATAATTGTCTTTGATGTTTTTAAATGCCGAAATTTCCCTTTTATAGGTTTTTTCGTCATTAATGGTAAAGGCAACCTGATAATATTCCCTTTCGTTATTGGGCTTTTGTACTACAAAATCAATTTCTCTGTCGTTGTTTTTTCCTGCATAAACTTTTCCGCCACGTCTTAAAAGTTCAAAATACACTACATTTTCGAGTTTGTGTCCTAAATCGGCATCGTATTTATTAGTTACTGTTATGTTTCTTAATCCCAAATCTACCAGATAATATTTTTCGTTGGTAGTAAGCAGTTCTTTGCCTTTAATGTCAAAACGCGGAGCAGGATACAGAATGTAGGATTTGGTCAAAAAGTCTAAATACTTGATAATGGTGTTGTGAGATATTTTTTTCTGCGAGTTTTTGTTGAGTTCCGTTGCAATATTAGTAGGTGAGATATATGAACCGATACTATCAAACACAAAGCTGATAACACGGTGCAGATTATGTATATTCCGAAGTTTATAGCGTTGTGCAATATCCTTTATAACAACTGTATCGTAAATGGATTGCAGCAGATAATCGTTTGCCAAACTTTCGTTGCTTTGGGCAAGTGTAACTGCTTCGGGAAAACTGCTTGCATTGATATATTTTCGAAAAAGGCGGTCAATATTTTTTTCTTCTTTGTATGCCAAAGTATATTCTTTGAAAGAATACGGCTGTAGGTTTATGGCAATGTATCTGCCTGTGAGAAGTGTTGCCAGTTCGCTACTTAACAGATAAGCGTTTGAGCCTGTGATATATAGATCAATATGTTTCTTCGTAAACAGTCCATTGATGAGTTTTTCAAAATCGTTGACCAATTGTACTTCGTCCAAAAAAACATAGTGTTTCTTGTTGTTTTTTACCCTTTTTATGATTTCGTCATAAAGTACAGTCCAATCGGTTAAGTGCAAATTTTCTCTTTCTTCAAAATTTAGAAAAATGATATTGCGGGGTAAAGTTCCGCTTGCTATCAGCTCATTTTTAAAGGCTTCCAAAAGCGTTGATTTGCCACTACGCCTTATGCCTGTAATAACCTTGATGATGTTTTGGTCTTTGATCTGCCGCAGTTTTTGAAGATATATTTCCCGTGGTATCATTGTCCTTTATTTCTTGTAAAGGTAATAATATTGACGAAAAATGTACTTTATTTGATTTTTAGTCAATAATAAAAATGCGGCTTTATTATTTCCACTTTCTGAAATACAATATCGTGTATATTGCTGTTACTAAAAATAGCAAGGTGGAAATCATAATTTTGTTGGGTTTCTTTGGAACAACGTAATCAAAAGTGGAATTTACCGCTAAAAGCAGAATGAATGTAAAAGGGCGGACTGCGGATATAGCGGGAATCAGCAATATTTACTCATAAATACATTTTAGTCGGGCAGTAGTGATTTTATCTTTTCTTTTAATTTGCCCAGGTCTTTAAGTCCATAACCCCTGTACACTATTTTGCCATTTGGGGCAATAAGAATGGTGGTAGGGTAATTTTTAACATGGTATTGAATAGATATATTATCAGTAAGCTCGCTGTCCGTAAAAAGATTGATCCAGTTCATTTTTCGGGATTGAATTATTTTTTTCAGTTTACCAATATTTCTTTTTTCATCGTATGCTACACTCACGATTTTTAATTTGTCCCGGTATTTTTCGTTAATTTTTACCATTTCAGGAATCTGTTCAAGGCAGGGGGCACACCAGCTTCCCCAAAAATCAATCATAACAAAATTACCCCGTAGTGAGGTTAAATCGAAGAGCTTATTATCAAGAGTCATTCCCTGCATGTTAAGTGCATACAGACCAGCCCGGGAACCGAATGCTGAATCAAATGGCCCGCTGCAAATTATGGTGATTGAATCAAATTCAGGAGATATATGAGATACAATGAACCTATTCTTATTAAGATAAGCGGGTTCGTTTAATTCGTAGGGCAAATCTGGCTGCTGATGTATTGAATAGGGAATATTCCTATCCTCAAAATAAAATAAGGGGGGATCTGTTAAGCCATTGGATAAAATCACATAGTCTCTTCCGTTAAAGTTAAATGCTCCTTTTCTATATTGAAATTTGTCTAAAGAAAGGTGCCAGACGGAGTCTTCAGGTCTTGTATATTTCAGATCTGAGTTAAATATTGAAGGCTTTAATGCAAGTGTTCTACCGTTGGACAGTTTGATTTCCACTGGATTAAGACCATCCATTATTTTTTTAGAAGAGTCTTTATTGGTTTTGACAGATTCCGGCAGTGTATATACCATTTCATTTTTTAAATCGCCATCAAAATCAGAATCTAGTATAATGATATAATTTTTGAGAGAATCTATTCCGTAGAATATTTTTAAAGTAGGGGATATAGAGTCAAATATTCGCTCTTTTATTTTGAAATTAATGATATTACCGGGAGTATTTTTTAAAATGATTTTTTCTGAGGTTAAATAGGTTAACATGCTCTCAATAGGAAAGAAAGAGTAGTTGGGTTGGGATTTGCCTATATTAACTCCTATGGTATCCCTATTCTGTTGACAATAAGATATAGCGCTAAGCGAGAGGAAAAATAGCAGAAAAATACTGGAAATTGTAGAGGATTGCATTTGGGATTTATTACATATTATTAAAGGCGAACTAAAATGGGATTTATGAATCGTTTTGTATTAAGTATTTGACGACATTTTATTTGACATTCACTAAGACCGAATCTATTCTATTCAGGCTTTCTTTAGAATTTCCACGAACGACTATTTTACCTTTATCGTTTATTAAAATAAAAGTTGGGAAAGTGTCTACTCTAAAAAACTCAACGGCTGAAGATGAATTACTGTTCTTCATATTCTCAAATATTTGCGGCCAAAATATTTTATTCTTTTCTAAATATTTAATTACCTTTTCTTTGTTATCATCGTATGCAATGCCTAATATATTTAGATGTTCACTATGTTGGACATAGATTTTCTTTACGTCAGGAACTAACTTATGACAGGGGTTACACCACGTCCCCCAAAAATCTAAAAGAATATATCTATTCGCTGATGGTATACTTATTTTTTCCTTATCAATGGATTCTATAATTATTGGGTCGGGTGTCAGTCCTTCTGAGATTCCGGACTGAATTTTTGCTGAATCCACTTTCGTCATAGTTAGGGTATCTCCTTCAAGGCTGATGCTATTGAAAATATATCGTTCTTTATCTATGGTAAAGTTATCTCCAAGTTCATAGAAACTGATTTTTGAATTATTATCCTGTAATAGGGCAATACTTATATCTCTTTGATTTTCTACAACGGAAGAAAGCCTATTATTTATAACAGCGATCGGGATATTACTCCAGGGTAGAAATCCATTTGAATATTCAAATGATTTTATCATTAAATAAAATTTATTTTCTATCTGTGAGTAGTATTTGAATGAAGTATGATAAGGATAAGCTTGAAATGTGAATTTTTTATCACTTCCCGGAATAATAATTGTTGTATAAGGCAGGTCCTGGAGACTTTTCTTTTCAATTGGATAAGTCATCAGCACATCATCTGAAAAATCTAGATTAAAATTACTGTCTGCAATTACAACAATACTATCAGATTTAAGTCCTATGAAAAAGAAAACCCGGAGTTTTTCCAGATTATTTACGGAATCTTTTTTCTTGTAATTAATGTCTACATATTTTATGATATAATCCTGAATTTTTTGTGGTAGATTCTTGAATTTTTTTGCCGTGTCTATATTTGTTGGAGTTACAGAACCACTAAAAGGACCTATTCCCGGCTGCATCTGAAGAGGAAGATCAATAGTTTGAGATAAACTAAAGCAGAAGAGAAGCAAAAGGAAATTTAATATGGTCAGGAATTTCATATTCGCTATATTTCCTTAAAGGGTTGACTATGTAAGCGAACTAGATATTTAAAAGAATTAAATGTACCAAATTTGTTCTAATATTAGAATTCGCATTTAGTCAGCCCTCTCATTTTTAAAGCTAAAGAATTATTAATAACAGTAGTTCTTGGGATCACCATCACATTGGACCCAATTACTCCCTTTGTTACAAACTCCCAAAGTACTTGAGCATTCGACGTATCCAGTGGAACAATTTGTGTGTGCTGTACACGTGCCATCACTGCCATCGCCTCCTGTAATTTTCTTTAATTGCTCTCTTGATAATAATTCAGTGCTTTCAAGATTTGAAAGACTTAATTTTAACTTTTTCATACAACCAAATTTTGTTGTTTAAAAATGAATTTACAGTATAAAGTTCAAACAGCTCAGCGCACTATAAGTGTATCGAGAAAAAAATATGGATTTTCACAAATTTAAAAAATAGCCACTTTTGAAAAGCAGAGCTTTTCTACCTGCTTGCTAATGATGGCGGTTTCTTCTCTTGACAGCACTTCCCCCCTGCTTTATAAACAAACATTTTACTATTTCTCCTTCTTCCTCATCGGGGCTGGTATACAAACTTTACGTAATAAGTGTTATCGAATTTGGCAATAACCTGAAAGTTAGAAATGTCGTGTAAATCTTCTTTATAAAAAGTGTTGAGATACAGTTATACTCAGCACTTTATTATAGAACATATCAATATGAACATCTTGGGTATATAAAGTTTCCATCATCTTTTTTATATTTTCAACATCTGCTATCAGTTTTGGCGTTTTGCCGAAAAAAGTAATTGGTCCAGAAGTGATTTTGTTTTTGCTGAAGAAGGTAACGGCGCAATTAATTCTCTTACTTTAAATTCGTCATCAATAAGTATTGATCTTGGAATTTCCTCAACGCGATAAGCTCCTAACTTTTGCCTGTCTACGATCAATTGTATTCCTTCAGGATTTGTTTTGGACAAATATTGCCGCCATCTTTCAATGTCTGTATCAATGGAAAGAGATATGAATGCAATCCGGTCATTATTTTTATAGATTTCTTTTAAACTGTTATAAGCGGGAAATTCTTCCAGGCATGGGCCGCACCATGTTGCCCACAACTTTAAATAAATGATCTTTCCTTTATAGAAGGAGAGATATACAGCGTTGTTCCTGTCGTTAAATGACATGAAATCTACCGCAGGGTCACCGTTTTTTAATTGATTTGCTTCCCGCATTGTATATAATAAGGTGTTCCTGTATTCGGGATCCTGTATCCGGCTAATTTCAGTTGTTAAGAAAATAGTGTCCACCTTATTGGTTGAGCTTTTGATTTTGTGTGAAACTGTAGTTGCATTTTCCCAGTCTTCCAGCGTTTTTAATTCCTCCCCGGTTGGATTCCCCTCTTTTTTGAGGTCGGATAGTATAGTCCGATAGACCGCGATTTTCAGGTATCTTTTGTTTACTATTCCTTTTGCGAACTGCCTGATATGCGGAACGCTTTCTTTTTCAAGCTCTGATTGGAATTGAGCTACGGAGTCACTGTTTAACTTATGCACATAAGTATAATAAAAAAGGATGCTTTTGAGACTATTAATCACATCAGCCTTAATTCTGACTTTTTCCATTTTTTTAAACCCGGCGTCATGTATACCGAAAGAATCTAAGAATTCTTCTTTGGATCTGGCAGCATTCAGTATGTACTCAATTGTTTCGCTAATTGTTTTTCTGATATTATCACCAGCTTCCAGGAATGAACCTCCTTTAGGATACAGAGTAAATTTCAGGTATTCATTCTTCTTTGCATTTTTGCCGGTAAAAACAGCTTTTTCGGGATACCGGTAGTCAAGCGTCATCGTTAAACTATCGCCTGGCGAGAGGTATAAGATGTTTCTTCCGATCCTGAAATAATTCGCATCCCTGATATAAAATGAAACTGCGAAGTTCCCGCTTGTGTCCGGCGTAAATGAGGTGACATCAGCTTTTTCCTTCAACTGTCCGAATTCAGATATATCTTCAACCGATACCTCTCCTTCAAAATAAGAGACCGTTCCGTTCAAAAAAACATTGTGCTTCTGCTGCGCTCTTGTTGCTACAATTATTAGCGTAAACAACATTAACAGCCATGCACTTATATTGTACTTAAACATATTACAAAGAAAAATAGAATAATAAATTTTAACCACATTGGTATTACCAAGAGAATCTTTCTTCTTACTTTTTTGTCTTGACACAAAAAAGTAACAAAAAAAGTCAAGGCTGCAGAAAAATAGCTAAAATTTACTGCATTCCACTACCGAAAACAAGTCTAAGGCCGGACTGTTGGTACTCTATTAAGCGAATCTATCCTTCAACTATGGTAAAAAACTGACCAGCGTTTTCAGTTTAGCGCTCCATTTCGTAAATTTCTTAACGCCATTTTTCTGAGGCCGGCCCTCTGAAACCATTTATGTGACTAATCTTTAGTATTCTAAAGAAAAAATATAAATATATTGGATGGCTATTGGTGCTTAGTCACCCAATATTACATTATCTACGAACATATGCAGTCCCATATATTTCGGGATTATTCCCACACGGGATTCCGTAGGTGCTACTGCAATAGTGTGTATATGAACAATTGCTATCGCGTTGGCACCTAAAATTTACTGCACTTCCAGACCCTCCCATTATTTTCTTATATAATCTATGAAGTCTTTATCAACCTTAATAAAATAGATGGCGGAATAGAGCGTATCATATCCTAAAGCTTTCATTTCTTTTTTTGAAGATGTTACGGTAATGCGTTTGCTTTTGTGTATCAAACTATCCTGATGAAATTTTGGAAAAGGTATAGCGGTAGTTGGATCAAAATCATAAAGCAAAGAATCATTAATTACAAGCAGGTTATTGGTCCTGTACAAAGAGCCCGAACTTTTTTGGGTTTGGGGAATCCCGGGAAAATCATATTGTGCATAAATATGATTGCTTATGAAAAGCATCCCTACCATTATCCCAAAATTCCGAATTAAACTTTGCATGGATCAAAGAAGTTTAGAATTTATGAAATGGAGAAATTTCTTCTTTATAGAATGCTTCCAGAGGATAAGATATACTACCGGTATCCAACTTATATTAAAAGACCTTAATACGAATGTAAGAAATATCTGAATGCTACCTAAAATAAATGATCAACTTCGGCGGCTGGCCGGGACGGAATGCTGTTAACTGCACTTTGCCAACCTGTACCATAGGAGAAAACCCTGATGGAATAAGCCCGGTTAGCACCGAGACGGGTAGCCGATAACACTGATCCCTTATTGCGGCGGTTGCTCTTCATCCTGTAAAACACAATACCACGGCATATTTTGTCGTTAATAGTGTGATCCCGTTTTGAAAACTGATATCCTATTACTCCGTACACCTCCCTGGGAACTTCCGTTTAAATCAATTTGATCCGACCCTGTCATTTTAAAACCTTAAAAACAGTGTCCATGAAAAAGCTACTTTCTACCCAGCATGCAGAAGAAACACAGGCCTATATTATTGCCTGGGCTTTCTTTTCGACTATTACGGTATTTGCCCTGCTGCTTGTTTAAAACAGGCAGGCATTAAAATGATTAAGGCGAAGTAGTTCTACTCCGCCTTTAATTGTTTCATGGAACGGACCGGATCAGGACCGATCAACAATTCCCATCTTTTTCATTAAAAAAGAAGCATTTTTATTCCTGGCAACTCCGGGCTGCAGTTTATAGTCGAAGTGGAGCGTGTCATGCTCAATAATACTTTCAAAGCAATAGTTGCTTATCCCGCTATGGGTATTTTCGAGGGAAGACAATGTGAGATCATGGGTGGCAAACAGCGTAATACAGTTGTAGCGCAGCAATTGCAGGATAAATTGTTCCGACCCGTAGGTCTTGTCTTCTGAATTGGTGCCGCGTAATATTTCATCAATCAATACCAATGCGGGCTGGTTACTTTGGAGGCGCTGTATGATTTTTTGCAGGCGCTTCAGTTCGGCCATAAAATAAGAGGTATGCTCCTGCAGAGAATCATTTACGCGGATGGAAGTTAATAGCTCCATAGGCGAAAAAATAAATTGCCCGGCGCAAACGGGTGCCCCGGTTTGTGCCAGGATAAGATTAACCCCCAGCGTTCGTAAAAATGTGGTTTTGCCCGACATATTGGAGCCGGTAACTAATACCAGCTTACTGCTTTTCCCTGTTTCAAAATCGTTTGCCACCCGTTTCGCGGCAGGAATAAGCGGGTGCGCCATTTGCACGGTACGGATGAAAAGCCCCTCTCCCGGATGAACCGATGGATAGGAGAAACCGGGATGGTTGAAAGCAAAACCCGCCAGCGTATTTAAACATTCGATATCCCCAACCGTATGAAGCCACTGCGAAAAATTGGCTTTATGCTGCGCTTTCCACTGTTCCAAGGCCACAATGCACTGCATATCATACAGGATAAGACTGTTCAGAAAAATGTTCACCAGCAGGTTCAGACGCTGATCAAAAAAAGAAGAAAGCTTTGCCAGTCCGCCAATTGCATGATGAGCGCCCGAGGCGGTTTGCTTTAATTGCTGTAATACCGGGGATGCACCGGTTTCCACTCCTGTAAAAGCTTTTAAAATACCGGCATACTGATCAAGGATAGATTGCTTTTTGCTGATGAGCTGGTGCTGGCTGTGAATATATTTTGCATAACGTGCCGTTACGATCCATGCAGCAGCAACCCCGATGGCGATATATAACATTTCGCCGGTGGCGATATAGTACAAAAAGCAGGGAATATTGTATAGCGGCAACGCCCATCGGAGTACCCGGAGCCACTTTTTTTTATGCAGGTCAGTTGCCGGCTGCAGCCAGGTTTCAATGCTGTGCAGGGAGCCTTCTGCTTCGGTATTCAATAGCCCCCGGGCGGTGATGAGCTGTCTCCGGTCAGGCTGCCCCGAAAGTACCTGAACGGCTTCCTGCCGTTGTATGATAGCAGCGGAGTCTGATAAGGGCTGCTCTAATAAGGCGGCTAAATAGGATTTACCGTGCGAGGTAGCACAGCGGTTCAGCAAATGAAAAAGGGAGCCGGGGCCGAAAATGTCCAGGTCTTCCGCATAGCCGTTGCTGTTGGTAAAGGAGCTGCCGTTATCCATCTGGTTGGGTTCGTCACGCAGGATACCCAACTCATTGTTATTGATGAATAGTAGTTTTTCGGTAAGGGCTTTCTGCTCTTTTAACCGTTGGGTGTATATCACCAATAGTAAAAAAAGTATAAAAGAAGCTACAGAGAGCAGGAATAAGCCGGTTGAACGGTGGGTAAAGAAATAATAGACAGAGAAGCCGAAAGCTGTGAAAGCCAGGAGCCGTAATACGGCTGATACCGCTATCTTTCTTTTAAAAGACAACACGGTTTCCGTATAAAGCCGGGACTTACTTTCGTAAAATGCCTGCGCAGTCATTGAACAGGCTGCCGGTTATATGATATCAAGCGCCTTGACAAAAGTGTAAAACACAAAGGGAAGGGTCACCGTAATAAAATTTCCGGCAAAAGTGTACACCAGGAAAAAAAGAACGATGGAAAGCAGGAAAAGCAGCCAGTATAACCCGCGGGATTTTTTATTGACAGTATCCATGTCTGATGATTAATTTATGGCAAATATAATGAGGATTTGCCTTCTGAAGGGTAAGAAAGTTAAAATTTATATCCGCACTCAGCTTTTGTCTCTTTACATTTACAATATCAGGATAAGAAAGAAATATTGCCATTCAGGTTAATATATGCTGGTATGATAAAAATTCATTTTTATATACGTTATAACACCCGGTTTGGAGAGTCCCTGCAGCTTTCGGGGAACATTCCGCAATTGGGTAATTTTGATCCCGGTTCGGCTGTTACCATGAACTACCTGAATGAAGAGTTCTGGACTTACCTGCTGGAATTTAACGGATCGCCTGCGGATTTGTCGGATGGTATTCAATATAAATATCTTTTTAAGGATACTAAAGGGAGGATAACAGAAGAATGGGATGACGGTAAAACCATAGATATTAAAAAGATCACGGCGGAACAGATCCACCTGGTTGATACCTGGAATTTCGCCGGGCAATATGAAAATGCTTTTTTTACTTCCCCTTTTTGTGATGTTTTGCTACCGGTTACCGCATCCCCGGTAAAGCCGGCCCCTTATCATGGCAATACCCATATCTTTAAAGTAAAAGCGCCGCTGCTAAAGAAGGATGAGGTCATGGCTATGTTGGGAGGTACTAAGGCATTGGGGCAATGGAATACAGCCCGCCCGGTATGGATGAGCAGGGAAGGGAACTGGTGGACAACAAAGGTTAATTTGTCCGGAGTGGTGATGCCTGTTGCTTATAAGTATGCGGTATATCATGCCAAAACCAGGAAGTTTATCCGGTATGAAGATGGAGATAACCGGCTACTGCATAATTATGCTGATAAAAAGAGACTGACTGTTTTACATGACGGCTTTGTGCATCTTGTACACAATGACTGGCGTGGAGCCGGGGTAAACATACCCGTATTCAGCCTGCGAAGCAATAAGAGTCTCGGAACGGGGGAGTTTACCGATATCAGGTTGCTGGTTGACTGGGCAAAAAAAACCGGGATGCGTATGATACAGTTGCTACCGGTAAACGATACTACGGCTACCGGTACCTGGAAAGATTCTTATCCCTATAATGCGGTTTCCGCTTTTGCCCTGCATCCCCTGTATCTTAATGTGGAAGCAGTAGCCCGCAGGGAAGATGCGCCTTTGCTGAAATCCCTGGAAAAGAAAAGGAAGCAACTGAACCGGCTGGCGGAAGTAGACTATGAAGAAGTGATGCGATATAAATGGGGGATCATAAAACAACTATACCGGGTACAGAAGAAAGCATTTTTTGAAAGTGAAGAGTACCGGCAGTTCATGAAAGATAACCGGCACTGGTTAGTTCCCTATGCGGCGTATAGTTATCTGCGCGATAAGCACCATGCTTTGAACTTTCCGGAATGGGGAGCCTATAGCAGTTATGATGAGAATGCGGTTACAGCATTATCAGATCCCGGACAGAAGCATTTTGACGGGATAGGTATTTATTATTTTACACAGTACCATCTTCACCGGCAGTTGACCGATGCTACGGCTTATGCACATGCAAATGGCATAATTGTAAAGGGGGATATTCCCATTGGCGTTAACCGCGATAGTTGCGATGTTTGGATGGAGCCGGAATTGTTTCATACGGATATGCAGGCCGGCGCTCCCCCTGATGACTTTGCGGTTAAGGGTCAAAACTGGGGTTTCCCCACCTATAACTGGGAGCAGATGCAAAAGAACGGGTATGAGTGGTGGCAAAGGCGGTTTAAGCAGATGAGCCGTTATTTTGATGCTTTCCGGATTGATCATCTGCTGGGCTTTTTTAGAATATGGAGTATACCGGATCATGCGGTTGAAGGCGTAATGGGGCATTTTGTTCCCGCCATTCCCATGGCGTTGGAAACATTTGCTGAGCGGGGTATCGTGTTTGATTACCATCGTTTTTGCGAGCCTTTTATTACGGATGCGGTGTTAGATGAATTATGGGGGGAAGATCAGGACGGGATCAGGGATTTTCTTGAATTGCGCCAGGATGGCTCATATAGACTTAAACCATCGTTTTCAACCCAGCGAAAGGTAGCGTCCCATTTTTCATCCCGGGAATCGAATGAAGAGAACACCCGGATCCGGTTGGTCTTATACGATTTGATATCTAATGTTATTCTTTTTGAAGAAGAGGGATCTCAGCAGCGGCAGTTCCATTTCAGGATAGATATGGAAAATACCGTTTCTTTCCGTCATTTGGATGGCTATATGCAGCGGCTGCTGAAAGATATGTACATTGATTACTTCTTTCATAAGCAGGAGGATACCTGGGCAACAGCGGCTATGCAGAAGCTGCCCTCACTGAAAAAATCAACCCGTATGCTCATTTGCGGGGAAGATTTGGGTATGGTGCCGCGTTGTGTACCCGAAATTATGCGTCAGTTAGGGATGCTAAGCCTCGAGATCCAGCGAATGCCGAAACAGGAGGGTGTGGAATTCTTCAATCCCGTACATGCACCCCGCCTGTCTGTTGTTACGCCCTCCACGCATGATATGAGTACCATAAGGGCATGGTGGGAAGAAGACCGGGAAGCCACCCAGCGTTTTTTCAACAATGAAATGCAGCACCCCGGCATTGCACCCTATTATTGCGAACCCTGGATCAATAAGGCAATCATTATCCGGCATTTATACTCGCCCGCTATGTGGAGCGTATTTTTATTGCAGGATCTGATGGGGATTGATGGTAAATTAAGAAGGCAATATCCCGCAGAAGAACGTATTAATGTGCCGGCTGTTCCCCGTTATTACTGGCGTTATCGTATGCATATTACGTTAGAACAGCTTTTGCAGGAAGATGATTTTAATAATGAACTGATGAGTTATATACATTCGAGCGGAAGAGGGAACGGGTGGGTATAAATATGGGGTGCGATTGATAAAAGTATATTAAAGAACGGTATATCCGCAGGCTGTTTGAATGTATCTGATACGCAAAAGCCGCAGCTATGAACAGGCAAACTTTTCTATTTTATGGGATTCAATATTCAATACTGGCATAATCATTTAAAATTCAGGCATCCGTTTACTATTTCCAAAGGAACGAAAACACATCAGCCGTCATTACTGGTAACGCTGAACTTTGCAGGGATACCGGGATACGGGGAAGCGCCGGCCATTAGTTACTACGATATCACGGTTGAGCAGATGATAGCGGATATACAGCGAAAAAAAAACTTCCTCGAAAAATTTTCATTTACCCATCCGGATCGTTACTGGCATTACCTGCACCACCTGTTACCCGGTAATCCTTTTTTAGTGGCCGCACTGGATATTGCTGCCTGGGATATATATGGAAAATTAAAGAGCAGGCCGCTGTTTCAGCTATGGGATACCACGATGGCTACCGCCCCGTTAACCGATTATACCATCGGCATAGATAGCGTTGAAAAAATGCTTGCGAAAATGGAAGAGCGGCCATGGCCGGTCTATAAGATAAAATTGGGAACTAAAGAAGATATGGTGGTTATGGAGCAGTTGCGTAAACATTCCAATGCCGTGTTCCGGGTTGATGCCAATGCGGGGTGGACATTAGCGGAAGCGCTGGATATATTACCGCAGCTGCAGCAACTGGGAGTGGAGCTGGTAGAACAGCCCCTGGCAAAAGATAACTGGGAGGGGATGAAAATATTATATGAGCGATCGCCGCTGCCGCTAATTGCCGATGAAAGTTGTGTGGGAGAAGAAGATGTCAAAAAATGCCTCAACCATTTTCACGGTATTAATATCAAACTTACCAAATGCAGCGGCATTACGCCGGCGTTGCGCATGATTACCGAGGCCCGGCAACTGGGACTGAAAGTGATGCTGGGCTGTATGAATGAAAGTACGGTAGGAACAGCAGCCATTGTTCACCTGGCACCACAGGCTGATTATTTAGATGCTGACGGTCCCCTGTTACTGGAGGAAGATATAGCCGAAGGGTTACGGTATGATTTTGGAAAAGTAACAACTACGGAAGCTCCGGGACTGGGGATAAATGTGGTGAATAGTGAATGGTGAAAAACACAGTGAACAATCGCATTCACTATTGACCAATCACCATTCCTTACAGCTCCTTAATTTTAATCTTCTTCCATCTTACTTTTATACCGCCGCCATCATGTATCTGCAGGGCAATAAAGCCTTCTCCTTTACCAATCTTTTCGTCTTTTAGATGTATCATTTCATGACCGTTCAGCCAGGTGGTGACTTCATCACCTACTACTCTTAAACGGTAAGTATTCCAGTCGCCGTATTTTAGATATTTATCTTTCTCTGCATCCGGCTTGATCAGCCATCCACGGCCGTAAGATTCGTAAATTCCGCCTGTATTGTGCCCGGGAGGCGCAACTTCTGCCTGCCAGCCGCTGATTTTTACCCCTTCAATGGAGGACCGGAAAAAAACACCGCTATTGCCATCGGCTTCCTGCTTGAATTGCAGGGTAAGGTCAAAATCCTTATAGCTTTTATTGGTTGATAAATAACCGTATGCTTTGTCGGGACCACTTTCACACACTAAGATCCCTTTTTTTTCTACGTACCATTTTTCCGTGCCATTGATTGTCCATCCCGTAAGGTCTTTACCATTAAAGATAGAAACGGCTTTTTGTGCAAACAGGTTTGCGCTGAAAAGCGCCGCAACCAGTAGAAAAACAACTTTTTTCAATTGATTATATTTTATAGGATTATTAATTAAGAATAAATAGCTCAGGTTTCAGGTTGCCTCCCGGCAAATCAGGAACTATACCAGCATGGTAACCGGGTTTTCGAGGTATTTTTTAAAAGTTTGCAGAAATGCAGCTCCTACAGCCCCGTCTACACTTCTGTGATCGCAGCTTAGTGTTATTTTCATAATATTACTTACCCCGAATCCGTCTGCTTTCTTTACAACGGTTTCTTTGATACGCCCAACAGCCATAATAGCGCTGTCCGGCGGATTAATGATCGCCGTAAATTCATCAATGTCCATCATGCCTAAGTTGGAGATGGTAAACGTGTTGCCGCTGAATTCATTAGGCTGTAATTTTTTATTCCGGGCTTTGCCGCTTAGCTCCTTGCTTTCTGCTGCAATCTGGCTCAATGATTTCTGATCGGCAAAGCGTACTACCGGCACAATCAGCCCGTCTTCAATCGCCACGGCAATCCCGATATGAACATGATGCCACTGGCGAATGGTTTCGTTCATCCAACTGCTGTTTACTGCCGGGTGCTTACGCAAAGCCATAGCGGCGGCTTTTACCACCATGTCGTTAAAGCTGATTTTAACAGGACTCACCTCATTCATCTGGGCACGGGCGGTAATGGCATTGTCCATTACGATTTCCATGGTCAGGTAGAAATGTGGTGCATTGAATTTGCTTTCGCTCAGGCGGCGTGCAATTACTTTACGCATCTGGTTAAGGCTTATATCCGTATATCCTTCCGTTCCGGCAACAGCCGTAAAGGCAGGGGGTACGGATGAAGCAACAGGAGTAGCCGTTGCAGCAGCAGGTGTATAATTGTCAATATCTTTTTTAATGATTCTTCCTCCATCTCCGCTGCCCTGCACCAGTTTTAAGTCAATTCCTTTATCCCTTGCAATTTTTTTGGCTAACGGGGATGCTTTAATTCTGCCGTCTTCACCGGCTTCAGCAGAAGCAGCAGCTTCCTGTTGTGTGGCAGAAGAACTTTGCCCCTGTTCTTTCGGGGTAGCAGCGCCAGGCTGTGACGTTGGCTGCGGATTGTTTAAAGAAGCCATCAGCGCGCTCAGGTCGGTTCCCTCTTTACCTATAATGGCAATAACGTCATTTACTTTTGCGGATTCTCCTTCGGGTGTTCCGATGTATAGTAATGTGCCTTCCGTATAGCCCACCACTTCCATGGTTGCCTTGTCGGTTTCTACGTCAGCAAGGTTATCGTCGCTTTTTACTTTATCCCCCACTTTTTTATTCCACTGTATGATTTTGCCTTCTGTCATGGTGTCGCTCAGCAAAGGCATACGTATAACGGTAACGCCTAATTGTTCCGGGGTTACTGCCGGAACGTTCTTCCCGGGATCACCGGAAGGAGGTGCCGCGTTTGCCGGTACGGCTTTTTCAGCTGCCGGCTGAGCGGCAGGGGCGCCGGCATTACTTAAAGCAGACTGGTAATCTTCTCCTTCTTTTCCTATCACAGCGATGACTTCTTCCACTTTAACACTTTTCCCTTTCTCAATGCCTATATATAATAAGGTTCCTTCGTTATAACTTTCTAACTCCATTGTAGCTTTGTCTGTCTCCACATCGGCCAACAGGTCACCGGGTTTAACTTTATCGCCTACTTTTTTATGCCATTCCACAATTACTCCTTCCGTCATGGTATCACTCATGCGTGGCATTTTAATTACTTCAGCCATACTATATATAATGTTTAAGTTTAAGATGTGTTTGGAAGGTCGAAATTAAGGCAAAAAGCGCAAACGGAATGAGCCGTACCCATTTTTATCGTTAACCGCACCCGGTGAATGCGCAGGATATCGTTACCGGTTTTCGGCTATCGGCAAACCGGAACGTATTAGTAGTCCAATGCTAATTTCAGGCGCTCCTTTAGCTCCTTTACCATAGGGTACCGTTCCGCCATTTTCTGGTATTGCTCGCGGCTGCTCAGCGGGCGCTCCTTCGGCGTATTGCTGTCTTGCGGTTCTTCTATTTGAATGGTATAGGAAAGAGAATGGTTGTTGAAAAAAGATTGAAGATGCTCAACTAAGGCTGCCCGCTCCTGTTCTATAAATTTTTGCTGGATATTACTTTCTACTACAATTTCAAAGCTGCTGCTATCGGTTATCCTGAGCTGTGCCAGCTTAAAGTTGGTAACGGCGGAATGATTTTTCTGATCGGCTAACAGCTCAATGTACCGGTTCCAGGCTTCCCCGAGGCTTTCCGGCGTTAGTAAAAGGGAGGTGTTGTTGGTAGTATTTGTCTGGTTCCGTATTTGCCTGCGTATTTTAGACAACGCCCCAAGTGTTGTTCCCGGTGTTGCCGGAGGGGGAGTGGCTGTTGGTGCGGTTGATGTGGCCGTATCGGGCTTTACCGCTGAAGCGGCAGGACCTTCCGGCTTCCGGTGGTAGGGTGTTGCAGCCTCTTTTTGCACGGGAATGCTACTTTCAATCATAAGCCTGGCATCCTGTGTTTGCTGTGCTTTTTTTGAAGTAGCGGTTTTGCTACCGGGAGTATTTTGCCCGGCTATTATAGGCCTGATGTTTTTAAACGCTACCGGTTTAGCCGTATCAGCTTGTTTTTTTTTAAGGGTACCGGGATCATTTACCAGCTCTACAGCCTGCCCCAGATAGGTAAGCTTGATAAGGGTAAGCTCTATATGCAGTTTTTTGTTTCTTGCTCCTTTATAATTGATTTCTGCTTCATTCAAAATATTCAGTGCGCTGATGAGCCATGCCGGGGATACTTTTTGAGCCGTTGCCTTATACCTGTCTTTAAAGCTCTCTACAACTTCCAGGAGCCCGGTTATTTTTTCATCTCTGCATACCAGCAGGTTTCTTATAAATTCGGCAAAGCCGTTCAGTACCAGGTCGCCTTCAAAACCTTTTCTGTTGATGTCATCGTAGAGCAGCAGGGCGGTGGCCAAGTCCTCTTCCAGCATGGCATCAATCAGTTTGAAGTAATAGTCGGCATCCAGGATATTCAGGTGCTCTAAGGTGTTTTTATAGCTGAGCTCACTGTTGGTAAAGCTGACTATTTTATCTAAAATGCTGAGGGCATCGCGCATGCAGCCTTCGCTCTTTTGGGCAATGACCTGAAGCGCCGCTTTATCGGATGCAATCTTCTCCTTATCACAGATTTCCTGCAGGTGCTCAACGGTATCATTAGGTGTGATCCGTTTAAAATCGAATATCTGGCAACGGGATAAGATGGTAGGAAGTATTTTATGTTTTTCCGTGGTGGCTAAAATAAAGATAGCGTATGGCGGAGGCTCTTCCAGTGTTTTCAGGAAAGCATTAAAAGCAGCGGTACTCAGCATGTGTACCTCATCTATGATATATACTTTGTATTTCCCTGCCTGGGGGGCAAAGCGGACCTGCTCGGTGAGGGTTCGGATATCATCTACCGAGTTATTACTCGCTGCATCTAATTCGTGAATATTAAGGGATCCCCCATCATTAAAGGAGGTACAGGAATCGCATTGATTACAGGCTTCACCGTCTTCCTGTAATTTTTCGCAGTTGATGGTTTTGGCTAAGATACGGGCACAGGTGGTTTTACCCACTCCCCTTGGCCCGCAAAACAGGAAGGCGTGAGCTAACTGCTTGTTTTTAATGGCATTCTTTAATGTAGTGGTTATATGTGCCTGACCCACTACGGTATTAAAAGTCTGCGGCCGGTATTTACGTGCTGATACTATAAAATTATCCATACCCCTGATTCCGTTTATGCAAATGTAAGGGAATGTGCAATTTTAACTCCGAATCGTTAAATCCGTTGATGAGCCATGAAATCCCGGTCAGAAAAACAGGTCAGGCTGAAATAATAAAACAGAAACATCAGCTTCCCGGATATTTCTGTTTTTGTGCTCTTTCATTCTTACATTTTATTTCCCATATTCCTTTCATTCGTCTATTTTTGCGACTTTCCAAATTATCATTTCAAATGGTTGATGTATTATTAGGCCTTCAGTGGGGCGATGAAGGAAAGGGTAAAATTGTAGATTATTTTGCGGCTAAGTATGATGTAATTGCCCGCTTTCAGGGCGGACCTAATGCCGGGCATACTTTATATGTAGAAAACAAAAAAGTTGTTCTGCACCAGATCCCTTCAGGGATATTTCATGACAATATCATTAATTTGATCGGTAATGGTGTGGTATTAGACCCGGTTACACTGAAAAAAGAGTGCGAAACCGTTGCTTCTTTTGGAGTGGACTATACCAAAAATCTCTATATATCAGAAAGAACAAACCTCATTTTACCCACTCACAGGGCGTTGGATAAGGCTTCCGAATCTTTAAAGGGGAATGATAAAATTGGTTCTACCCTGAAAGGAATAGGACCGGCCTATATGGATAAGACCGGACGGAACGCTTTGCGGGTGGGAGATATCCTCGATAAGAATTTTACCTCTCAATATATTAAGCTGCGGCTTAAGCATCAGAAGCTGCTTGACAGCATGCACTTTAATGAAGATATTTCCGCCTGGGAAGATGAATTTTTTGAAGGGATTGAATTTATGCGCCGGTTTAAAATTATCAACGGTGAATATTTTATCAATGAAAAGATTGCTGAAGGCAGGAAGGTTTTGGCAGAAGGCGCCCAGGGCAGCATGCTGGATGTGGATTTCGGAACGTTTCCCTTTGTAACCTCATCCAATACCATATCTGCGGGAGTATGCACGGGACTCGGCGTGGCTCCGCAAAAAATAAAAGAAGTAATAGGGGTAACCAAAGCGTATTGTACGCGGGTGGGCAGCGGACCTTTTCCCACCGAGCTGCACGATGCCGTAGGAGACGAGTTACGTAAAATCGGTAATGAATTTGGAGCAACGACCGGGCGTCCGCGCCGTTGCGGATGGATAGACCTGGTAGCGCTTAAGTTTGCCTGTATGATAAACGGCGTTACACAGCTGGTAATGACCAAAGCCGATGTATTAGATGCATTTACGGAACTGAAAGTATGTGAAAGTTACCGCGTTAACGGAGCGCTGTATCAGCAGGTGCCCTATCAGATGGTGAAGATGGCAATAGACCCGGTATATACTTCGTTTAAGGGGTGGAATACAAACATTGCCGGATTAACGTCTTATCCTGCTGTTCCCGGAGCAATGAAAGATTATATCAGCCATATAAACAGCTACCTGGGGGTAGAGGTAAAATATATTTCCAACGGGCCGGGAAGAGACCAGATCATTCCGGTAGCTTAATTGTTGTTTTGTATTATAATAAAAATTATTTTTAAAATTATTTGGCTATCTCAAAATCTCGTAGAAATTTTACGTAGTTATAATTTAGTCATGCTATGGCAAAATCTGAAAGACCTAAAAAGACTGCAGGAAGTAAAGGTAAAGCTTCCGAAAACAGCGGAAAGAGTAAATCGCTAAAGTCATCATCCGGCCCGAAGAAGGAAGAGGAAGACGAAGATGATGATATAGAGATGGATGAAAAACCTGTTGCAAAAGGAAAGAAACCTGTATCCAAATCTTCAAAAGAGGAAGACGAGGATGAGGATGAATTGGATGACCTGCAGGATGACTGGGAAAAAGTGGATGAAGAGGATGACTGGGATCCGGACTTCGATGAGTTTGATATTCCCAAGTCAAAGGCAAGGAAATCATCAGGTGGGAAAAAAGGAAAAGACGATGATGATGATTTAGGCATTGATGATGAGTTTAAGGATATGGGCTTGTTTGATGACGGGGGTAGCCGGTACGATGATGATGACGATGATTTTTAACAGCATAAAGTGAAAAGAACATTTTGTTCCTTTCTTGTTCATGATATTGTAAAAGTAAAAGAGCAGATGCTGGATTGGGCTGACCAGTTCAGCATCTGTTGTTTTTTAGACAACCAGCAATATCAGGTACGGGAGCATAGTTATGAATGTTTGCTTGCAGTAAATGCGGTTAATGTTCTTAGGGCCCCAGCCGGTAAAGCCTTTGAACAGTTGCAGCAGTTTATTGATAAAAATAAGGACTGGTGCTTCGGGCACTTAGGCTACGATCTTAAAAATGAAATTGAAGCGCTGCAATCAGGTAATGCAGATGCGCTGCAATTTGATGATCTTTTCTTTTTTGTTCCCGAAATCGTTTTAATACTTAATACCCATGAATTATTAATAGGTATTAAAAGCGGGGAACATGCTTCTGTTGCCCGTTCGGTGTTTAATCACTCACCGGCGCCTTCTGCTCCGTTACTATCACCAATTGAAATAAAAAGCCGGTTTACCAGGGATACTTATATTGATACGGTTCGTCAGCTGCAGCGGCACATCCTGCAGGGTGATTGTTATGAAATTAATTTCTGCCAGGAATTTTATAATGATAATGCCCGCATTGATCCCTTGCAGGTATACAGGGGGTTGAGCCGGGAGTCGCCTAATCCTTTTTCCTGCTACTACAGGCTGAAAGAAAGATATCTGTTATGCGCAAGTCCCGAGCGTTATCTCTGCAAAAAAGGGAGCCGGCTGATATCCCAGCCTATAAAAGGAACGATGGCAAGAAATAATAAAGATGCCGGGGCTGACCGGCAGAACAGGGAGATGCTGACGGAAAGTGCAAAAGAACGTTCGGAAAATATAATGGTAGTAGACCTGGTGAGGAATGACCTGGCAAAAATATGTAAAGAAGGAAGTGTGCAGGTGGATGAGCTGATGGGTATATATGCTTTTCCCCAGGTGTACCAGATGATCTCTACGATAAGCGGGGAAGTAGCCGGTTCGGTTCCGTTGACAGAGATGATAAAAGCCACTTTTCCTATGGGAAGCATGACCGGAGCGCCCAAAAAAAGAGTAATGGAACTAATAGAACAATTCGAGCTTACCCGGCGTGGGCTGTTTTCGGGAGCAGTGGGCTACATTACCCCGGAGCAGGATATGGATTTTAACGTGGTGATCAGGAGTATATTATATAATTCTTCTAACCGGTACCTGTCTTATCAAACCGGTTCCGCAATTACATATTATAGCAGGGCGGAAGACGAATATGAAGAGTGTTTATTGAAGGCAACCTCAATAAAAAAAGTGCTGAATGGTTAATCCGGCACTTCTTTTATATATAAGACAGGTAAGTATGCTCCTCTTTTTTACTTCTTTTTTATCGGTTTTTGCTCGGCAGCTGTTGACATAATTCCTTTGGTGCCGGGCAATTCAATTGCTTCAGGATAATTGCTTTTGTCGCTGCTCAATACGATCGTGTTGGCATGCAGCAGCACTTCGATTGATTCATTTAGTATATCCTGGCGCTTTTCCTTAAACAGCTTCATCTTGTCTTCCGGGAGCTTCATGTCATATCCCTTTGTCACTACTTCTTCCTCAAAGCCCGGATTGTACTGTTTAAAGGTTTCCGTTTCCATATCTAACGCTTTGGCGATCACGTTGAGATTATACTTGCCGGAGATATGCAGCACACTTAAGTCGCCCGGGCTTCCGGCAAAGAGCTTATCCATATTTATCAAAGGAACGTTTTCTTCCTGTTTTTCCAGGATATAGCAGGCCGCTATATATTTTTTAACGTGTGCTCTTGATTCGGCAGGTAAATAATATTGCAGCTTCCAGAAATCCCGGCTTTGACTTTTCCTGATGGCTGCTTCAACCCTGGAGGAACCGCCGTTATATGCTGCAATAACCAGCAACCAGTCATTAAACTGGTTATGTAGCAGTTTAAGATATTTTGCCGCCGCATGGGTACTTTTGGTAAGATCCCGCCGGTCATCCCTGTTATGATTAATGGTTAAACCCATTAATCTGCCGGTAGAGGCCATGAACTGCCAGGGCCCTACGGCTCCTTTACGGGAAATAGCCCCGTTGAACATCTCCGACTCAATGAGCGCAAGATATTTCAATTCGGTCGGGAGGTCATGGCGTATCATTATCTGATCTATGATCGCCATCTGACGCGCATATTTGGAAGTGATCTTTTCCAGGCGTACTTCGTGTTTTTTTTCATAATCCCTGACAAAGGAAATAGCCAGGGGATGTAAGGTGCTGTATTTATTTTGGCTGGTTGCCAGTGTTTTAGGTGAAGCGGCTTCTACGGGTGTCGTCATTTCTGCTTCTGCTGATGAGGTGGTTTCCTCAGCAGCGGAGGTACTTTCTGCCGGGGCAACAACGATTTCCGTCATCGCAATGCTCGTATCTGTTTCCTGCTGTCCGTAATCTCCCAAATGATTGTCTGTTGCTCCGGCTTTCGATGAAAGCGATATGCAAAAAACAACAATAAAGGAAACAAAACCTTTGAATAACATGTTCATAAAACTCAATTTTTTGGTTTTCTCCTGTTTTAGAATAGCAATTCCAAAAAGGAGGGTACAAAATAATTGGTTGATTCACAGTGGATTATAAGTATTCAACATGGGTGAAGCTCGTCAGAGATATTGGAGGGATGAAGTACAAAGGTACTCCTTCAAAATGGATCGGCATAGCTGAAACCAAAACTATGCCATGATTTATGGTAAAAAGAAATAAATGAAGTATAAAATAGCGTCATTTTGTCTTGTCTCGGTAATTTAGGCATGTTTTGTACCTCATTCAGACTACTGCAATTAAATGATGAAAGGAATTAGTAGAAAAATTATGCTATCCCGTGTTTTTTTTTACCTTTGCCCACCGCTAAACAAACCGATAATATATTGGCTGTTTGACGGATAGCGGAAGCGGTAAGTTCTTATAAATTCATATAAATGATATTTCTTCCTTGAGGAGAAAGGACCCTTAGCTCAGCCGGTTAGAGCACCTGACTCATAATCAGGGGGTCGCTGGTTCGAGCCCAGCAGGGTCCACTACTTCATTTTCCCGGTTGCTTTTATATTTTTCCACGCTCAGAAGAATGTCTTTATATATTTATTCTCTTTAACCTTTTATTAACCTGTTGCAGGATACATTTGTCACTTAATTTAAATTATGAAGCGTTTCTTACTGGTTATTTCATTGTTAGTATGGGGTAGTTTCTTATGGGCGCAAACGGAAACAGATACGCTTTCCCGAAAAAAAAGCCGCAACAGCAGCCAGCTTTCCGGTCGTGCTGCAGACCATTTTATGATACAGTTAGGTTATAACGGGTGGGCGGGCTCTCCCGATTCCTTCAGAACGGGGGGATTGAGCAGGACTTTTAACATGTACTTTATGTTTGATTTTCCTTTTAAATCAAATCCCCGCTTCAGTGCAGCCGTAGGTGCCGGGTTGGGAACCGATAATATGTTCTTTAAGCAAACTTCGGTTGATCTCCGGAAGTTTCCGCTGAATTTTGCACATGACACATTAAATACGTATAAAAAATATAAAATCGCTACAGGGTTCCTGGAAGTGCCTGTAGAATTGCGGTATGCTACCAGGCCGGAAAATTTTAATAAGAGCTTTAAGGTTGCCCTGGGTATAAAAGTAGGTACGATGATAGATGCGCATACGAAGGCAAAAATTACACGTGATGTGGAAGGATATGGCGGTTATACCCGGAAACTGAAAGACAGGAGAAACTTTAATTCAACCCGGCTGGCAGGTACGCTCCGGGTAGGCTATGGGGTATTTTCGGTTTTTGGAACCTACCAGTTTAATGAATTTATAAGAGAAGGAGCGGGGCCTAATGTGAAGCCTTACAGTATAGGACTAACCATAAGCGGCTTGTAGGTTACGGTTGTGGTATCCGCTTTATGGGCCTGACTGTTTCCCGGATATAGAAAACATTACCGGCCGCGATGATCAGTGTCATCGGTGGAAAATCAGGATACTACACTTTACCGTTACTATGCACTGACCGGTTGTAATACATTTAAACGGATGCCCAGGCATCCTTTTTTTATAATGCTTCGTTTACCTTTACTATTCTAAATTTTCAGTATTGATAGATAAAAAAAATAATTTTTTGAAGGAGGAGAAAGCGGTGCTGATTGGTTTGGTGCATAAAGCCCAGACGGAACATCAGCTGAAGGAGTACCTTGAAGAACTCGCTTTTCTTACGGAAACCGCCGGTGCAAAAGCAGTGAAAACGTTTTACCAGAAACTACCGCATCCCGACAGTAAAACATTTATAGGCAGCGGTAAGCTGGAAGAGATCAGGCAATATATTGAGCGGCACGGTGATATCCTGGTAGCAATTTTTGATGATGAGCTTACCGGATCACAGATATCCAATATTGAAAAAATATTAGGTATAAAAACGATAGACCGCAGCGATCTGATCCTCGATATTTTTGCGCGGCGGGCAAAAACAGCACAAGCGAAAGCACAGGTTGAGCTGGCACAATACCAGTATCTGCTACCGAGACTACGGGGTATGTGGAAGCACCTGGAAAGGCTGGGGGGCGGCATCGGAACGAGAGGTCCGGGAGAAACGGAAATCGAGACGGACCGCCGTATCGTACGCGGTAAAATTTCGCTGTTAAGAAAAAAGCTGGAAGAGATAGATAAGCAGGCCTTCACACAACGGAAAGAACGGGGCGAATTTATCCGTGTGGCCCTGGTAGGGTATACCAATGTGGGGAAATCTACCATCATGAATGTGTTGAGCAAAAGTGATGTATTTGCAGAAAATAAGCTGTTTGCCACGCTTGACACGACTACCCGTAAAGTAGTTTTTGAAAATACCCCTTTTTTGCTGAGCGATACGGTAGGGTTTATCCGTAAACTTCCTCATCACCTGGTAGAAAGTTTTAAAAGTACCCTGGATGAAGTGAAAGAGAGTGATATATTATTGCATGTGGTTGATATTTCCCACCCGCAATATGAAGATCAGATGAAAGTGGTTGAAAAAACCCTGCAGGACCTGGGATGTTATGACAAACCGGTTATTACCATCTTTAACAAAATGGACCTGTATGTCAGTCATACTTTTGACCCCTGGCTGGATGATAGCACAAAGGAGCAATTGCTGGAAGAGCTGAAACAAAGATGGATGAATGAAACACAGGGTAATTGCATTTTTATTGCTGCCGTAAAAAAACAAAATATAGAAGAATTGCGCAAGACGCTCATTGATAAGGTTCGTGAATTGTACCGTATACGGTATCCGTACAAAACCATATTCTGATATCGCCGGGCTTTAACAGTGTTTCGTATATATGTTTGAAATACTCATTTTATCTTTTGTATAGCTATGGATGGCAAAGAGAACCGATGGATCCGTATTGCCGGGGATATCAGTGAAATACACTTCGGGGATAATAACATGGCTGTAGTAATAGCCGGCGGTAAAGAAATTTGTGTTGGAAAAATGCAGGATGCGCTTTTTGCTTTTGCTTCCAGGTGCCCACATGCCGGGGGACTTTTACATGAAGGCTGCATAACCGGGTCGGGGGAGGTGATATGTCCCGTACATGGCTATAAATTCAATATACGAAACGGGTATAATGTAAGTGGCGAGGGCTATTATTTAAGACATTGGGCTGTGGCGGTAAAGCCAGAAGGCATTTTTGTTTGTATAGAGGAGTGATCCCGTTCTGCCATATACCGGTTAGTGATTGATCCTGTTACCGGGATTGATATAATCTTTATAACATTCCAGGATATATAATCCTAACTCGGCGTCATTCAGTATAACAACAAATCCGTATTCCGGGCGATAATATTTCATAAAGCTTTCTATTTCCGGACTTTCCAGTCCGGTAAGCTTCTTTACAAACAGTTTATTGAACCGGTGGTCTATATATTTATCCTGTTCTTCCTTGATCAGCCATCCCTGCAAAAATTTCATATTCCTGTTGCGGCGAAAGCGAAACGCGTTGACCAGTTCACCAAGGTCAACCCCCACGCCTGCACCCAGGCTACCGGGCGATAAAGAAGAAGTGCTTAGTCCCGGCCGGCGATAATTGAAAATCTTTTCATATTCTCTGCGGTTTTGTAGAGAATCAAAACGGTAGCCGGGTTTTTTTACGGTTACACCGGGCAATTCAATAGCGGATATTTGTATCGCTATATCAAAAGCTGCAGGGTTTTGTATAGTGCTTACCGGGTATTTCGGGGTCGCTTTCTCTAAGTAGGAAAACCAGACGGAATCTCCCGGTACTACCCGGATATGGTAAACCCCCGAGGAGTCTGTTTGTGTGCCGTTACCTGACGTAGTAAGTACGCTTACTCCCGGAAGCGGTATCTTTTGTGTAATATCATATACCGTTCCCTGTATTTCCTGGGCATGAATGAGTTTGGGAATTGCTGATAGTATACATGATGTGATAATCCATACATATACCCGGTAGCTTTGCTGCCTGTTAAGATATCGTTTTCTCCAATATGCCCTTCCACCTTTCATATAATGCGGTATATGCTTTTTGATTGTTATTCGGTTCTGCAAGGGCAACAGGCTTGTAGTTCTGGAATGCTTCCTGCAGGCTGGTGTAAATTCCTGCTCCGATGCCCGCACCTATTGCTGCGCCCACTGCACCGTCATTTTCATATAGTTCTACCGGGATGCCGGTAAGGTTTACAAAAAGATCAGTGAACAACGGGCTTAAAAACATATTGGCTTTTCCTGCCCGGATCACCGAAGGATGGATGCCATTCTCTTTCAGGATATCTAATCCATATCGGAACGAGCAGGCTATTCCTTCCTGTACGGCACGGAATATATGTGCAGGCTGGTGTGTGGTCAGCTGGAGGTTGTTGATCTGCGCCCCGGTCAGTTTATTGCCCAGCATACGTTCTGCCCCGTTACCAAAGGGGAATATGATCAGCCCGTCACTTCCCAGGGGAATAGCGGCAGCCTGCTCATTCATTTGTGTATAGGAAAAATGACTGCCGGTAATATCTTTTACCCACCTGTTCATAATACCTGTACCGTTAATACATAGCAGAACACCAATACTTTTTTGTGTCTTGTTGTGGTTGACGTGCGCGAAGCTGTTCACCCTGGATTGAGGATCTCCCGTCAACTGGTCGCTAACGGCATATATTACGCCCGAGGTACCGGCGGTAGCGGCAATTTCACCCGGGTGCATCACATTAAGCGACAGGGCATTGTTTGGCTGATCACCGGCTTTGTAAGATACGGGTATCCCCGGTTGCAGCCCTAATATAGCAGCGGCATCTGCTGTTACCCGGCCGTGTATGGAAAATACCGGCTGTACCGGGGGAATTATATTATCCGGAAAGCCCAAATGTTCCATAACGGGCCGGGCAATGCTATCGGATTGAAAATCCCATAAAATTCCTTCCGACAAGGCAGAAGGCGAAGTGGTTATTTCCTGCGTAAGCCGCATCGAAATATAATCTCCGGGCAGCATGAGCTTGTCCGTTTTCTCAAAGATTTCCGGTTCCTGCTCTTTCACCCATGCCAGCTTGGATGCAGTGAAATTTCCGGGTGAATTTAAAAGATGTGAACGGCAAAAGTCGGGGCCAATCGCCTCATACGCCTGGTTCCCTGTGGCAACGGCACGGCTGTCGCACCATATTATTGAGGGACGCAATACCTGCCTGTTCTTATCTACGATCACCAGCCCGTGCATTTGATAAGCAATCCCTATGGCTCCTATATCCCCGGGATTAAAACTACCGGAGGCATTCAGCTTTTGTATAGCCCGGCAGGTGTATTGCCACCAGCTATCCGGTTCCTGCTCTGCCCACCCGGTATGATGTGATATGATGCCGGCTTCAGTTTCAGGAAATTGCGCTGAAGCGATCAGCCGGGTGTCGGCAGCATTTATTACAGATACTTTGATGGACGAAGTGCCTACGTCTATGCCGAGAAGTAACATACAACTGGTAAAAGGATTTGTTTAAATAAAGGAACAAGATACTAAAAACATCGTTTGCTCTCCGTGGTAAGGAGAATTGAATTATGTTTGATTTTCTTTATTTGCCGGCTGCTTGCCATATAACGAAAAAGAGAGCCGGAAGAAGAGCCGGATACCGGGTTTTAACGCAACTTTACCGCGTTTTCAGCGGTCTGCTTAACCTGAATATATACATTTGTTGTGAGGGTGTGATGGGATGTTAGGTACCCGGGGAGGAAAATAAAAAATGTACCGTATAAAAAAATATTTACTTCACTTTGTACTGCTGCCGGTTATTTTTTATCTGCCTGTTCAGCGAAGCTCAGGACAGGTAAGCGTGTCTGCTTTTGCCAGTCAGAATATGATATTGCAGGATGAGCTTATTAAGCTGCAGTTTATCATTGAGAATGCGTATGAGGTGCAACAGTTTATTCCGCCTTCTTTTACCGGTTGTAAGGTGGTGGAAGGTCCTATGCATACCAGCGGTACTTCTGTTGTTAATGGCCTGGTAAATAACTATGTAGCTTTCGTATATGTTATACAGCCCGAAGCACCGGGTGAATATGCGCTATCGGGAGGGGCTGTTATCGTAAATGACCGGCGCTTTAATTTTAATAGCATCCGTTTTAAGGTTATAGAATACCAACACAATAACAACCGGTATAGTTTTCAAAACCAGTCGTATGATGCTGCTGTGGAGCAGCATTTATACCATGATTATGTCATCCGTAAAGACGAGGACATACACAATAAGATCAGGCAAAATCTTTTTATCCGGGTAGATATAAATAAAAACCATTGTTACGAAGGAGAGCCGGTGGTTGCTACCTATAAGTTATATTCCCGTTTGCATGCAGAAACAAAAGTGTCGAAATGGCCCTCATTTAACGGTTTCAGCGTATGTGATATGGTTGAACCCTCGTCTGTTCCTGTTACCGTGGAAACATACAATGGCAAAGAATTTAATGTGTACCTTATTCGCAAGGCACAACTTTTCCCGCTTCAGTCCGGAACGCTTGAGCTTGACCCGGCAGAGGTAGAAAATGATGTTTCTTTCTTAAAGGCGGAAGCAATAGGAAAAAACAGGGAAGCTTATTTCCCTGAGTTGCTGAGGTCGTTTGAGTCTGGTAATATTGCCCGGGAAGCTATTGTAACAGATCATGTAAGTATTAAAAGTGATCCGCTGCCGGTAACCGTAAAATCACTCCCGGTTTCTTCACGTCCGTCATCGTTTGATGGAGCAGTGGGAAGCTTTAGTATTGAAGCCACTATAGATAAAAATGAAATTGCCCTGGATGATATGGCAACCGTCAGGGTAATTATAAAAGGAGAGGGTAATTTCGGGGTGATCAATGCACCGCCGGTACAGTGGCCAACGGAGCTGGATGCCTATGAGCCGGAAATCAGGGAAAACATCTTAAAGCATGTAGCTCCCATGCGGGGGTATAAAACCTTTGTTTATACGGTAATGCCTAAACGAACCGGTGTGATGGTCATTCCCCCGGTTGAGTTCTCCTATTTTGATCCGAAGTCCGATCAGTATACCACTGCAAAAACAGATGCTATTATTATTCATGCCGTATCTGAGGTTCCTGCTAAAAGTGGTGGTGATGCTGATATGATGATAACAACGGCTTCTGAAGTGCCCAAGACCCCGGGGAACGGGTGGTTATGGATATCGGCTGCTTTTGTAGTCCTGGGCTTGTCCGGGTTCTTCTTGTTCAGGTATTTTCGCTTTCAAAGAGCTGCACCTGGTATACGGGGCACAGAGCAAGAATATAAAATCCAGGCTCACCGGGAAGATGTACAGACTGATGTTTTGTCCAACCCGTTATTCAGGGCAAAGCTTATGCTCATACAGCAAAACGGGCAGGGATTTTATGCCGAGCTGGGTAAGGCTTTATCGAATTATATGAATGAGAAGCTGCAGCTTACCGGTACGTATTCCGATAAAAAGGATATCATAGACCGGATGAAGGCACGGGGGGTTGATGATATTATGATCACGCAGTTTCAGTTACTTATTCAACAGTGTGAGATGGCTTTATATACGCCGGTTGTAAACGAAACGGAAATGCAGTCTGTATATGATCTTGCTGAGGACCTGCTGGATAATATGTCAAAAACCGGTTAAATGTTCCGGGATAGCGTTGTGATATCCGGGAAAATCTGCGTAGTTCAAGTAATGCGGAAAATAGATTCAAAAAAGAAGGCCAGCCCTAGAAAGAGCCAGCCGTTGCTAACCTATGAAAAACACCAAGTTAAAATTAGGTAATTATTCTGTATTTAAAAAATCATTTCGGTTTATCTTGGGGCGCCATTCTGTTCTGCCTCATTTTCATCCGTTGCTGCATCTCCTTACGCACCATTGTTTTAAACCGGTCTTCTGCCTCAAATACCTGTGCCCCCCTTTGTTCGTCTAAAATACCACTAAAATCCTTCCGGTATTTTTTCCTGATATCCAGAGCCTTCTGTTGCCTGTCGAGCTCATCGCTGATGCTTCCGTTCCTTACCACACCTCTTAATTCCTGGCGGTATTTATTAAACAACGGCCAAAACTTTTCGGCTTCGCTACCAGAGAGATGTAGTTCCCTGGTCAGATACCCAATTTCGAGCATTTTTATTTTCTCTCTGCCATTCCCGGAATCAACGCCTCTCTGTGCCTGGGCTAACAGGGTTGCGAATGTAGTAAATCCCAAAACTAAAAAAAACTTTTTCACGTAATTTTTGTTTATTATAAAGAAATTGCTCCCGAAAAATCCTGTTCATAGCGACTAAGCGCTTCGTCAGGGATATCGTTGAACAGATCACTAAAGTTGGCATCATCTATCTTCAAAAAGGCAATATTTTCAAGTTCCATATCCGGATTGTCAAAAGTCCATTCCGGGGTTTCCGGAACGGAAGAAAGATAGTTGGCTAAATCTGTATCAGATACACCGGGCAACTGAACCGATAATACCCGGGTATCACCATTTTGGGCGATCAAAGGCGATTCATGCTTATTTTTAGTGTGTAACAGAAAGGATATACCTATTCCCATTATCCCGATTATGGATGCGGCAACCGCATAGTTTTTCCATTTGCGGTTGCGGTTAATGTTAATCACAGGCACCGGGACAGCTTTTTCTACAGGGTCAATGGTTTGTGAAAAGGTATTAAAATAGCCCGGGGGGACGCTCAGCGTGGGTTTATTTTTCAGTGATGCGATCAGCGGCGATAGTTGCTTAATTTCTTCATCTGCCGGTAAGTCAGCCGGCTTTTCTCTTTTTACGTGTGCAAGTAGCTTGCCGGGAAGGTATTCGAAATACCCGGGCGGAACATGGAAAATTATATTTTTCTCCATTTCAGCAACTAATGGGCTGATTTCCCGTAGTTCTTTCTCTATGTCTGAATGCTGTTGCATAGCAGGAAATTACATTTCAATAAATGTTAAGACTACGTTATAAGTTGAAAGTTTAATGGTTGAGGATAAAGTCTTCAATTTTTTTTACTGCATGATGATAGCTTGCTTTTAATGCGCCTTCCGAGGTATCTAAGATCCGGCTCATTTCTTCGTAGGGCATCTCATCATAATACCGGAGGTTAAATACAACCCGTTGTTTTTCAGGAAGTTGTTGAATTGCCATTTGAAGTTTCCATTCAATTTTCCCGGGGTCAAAGTCCTTTTCTGCTTTTAGCAGGTTAATGGTACCGTCTTCATGGTCTATGGAAACGGAAGATTTTCTTTTTTGCTGGTCAAGGTAGGAAAGAGATTCATTGGTGGCGATCCTGTACAACCAGGTGTAAAGCTGGGCATCTTCTCTGAAGTTGTCGAGTCCGTTCCATACTTTAATGAACATATTTTGCAGTACATCATTGGCGTCTTCATGTTGAATAACGATACGGCGTACATGCCAGTAAAGTTTTTCCTGGTATTTTTTAATTATCCCGGTAAATGCTTTTTCCCTGGTTGCCGGAGTACGAAATTCCTGCAATAGCAAAACATCTTCAGCATTATTATTAGCCATAGCCGGGATAAATTTTTCGTACTTTATTTTCGTTGGCGTACTTTTTCGGCAGCAGCAATGATATCGGGGGTATCGAGACCGTATTTCTTCAGGAGCTCAAGCGGTTTTCCACTTTCTCCAAAAGTATCTTTTGTGCCTACGTATTCGATAGGAACCGGGAAGTATTTTGCCGCTACCTGTGCTATGGCATCTCCCAGTCCGCCGATAATATTATGCTCTTCAACGGTTACTGCACATTTTGTTTTGTGCAGTGTAGCTAAAACAGCTTCTTCATCCAATGGTTTTATGGTGTGTATATTCACTACTTCCACACTGATTCCCTTTTCTTCTAATTGTATGCCGGCTTCAATGGCCTTCCAGACCATGTGTCCGCACGCAAAAATAGCCACATCGCTTCCCTGTGAAAAATACTGCGCCTTTCCGATTTCAAATTTTTCATCCGCCCGGGTAAATATCGGCCAAACGGGTCTTCCGAAGCGGAGGTACACCGGGCCTTCATGATCGGCGATGGCAATGGTTGCCGCTTTGGTTTGATTATAATCACAGGGTACAATTACCGTCATGCCCGGAAGCATTTTCATCATCCCGATATCTTCTAGAATCTGGTGAGTAGCACCATCTTCGCCTAAGGTTAACCCGGCATGAGATGCGCAGATTTTTACGTTCTTACCGGAATAAGCCACCGACTGCCGGATCTGATCGTAGACCCTGCCGGTAGAAAAGTTAGCAAAAGTAGTGGTATACGGAATTTTGCCGCCAATAGTTAAACCGGCTGCTATACCTATCATATTTGCCTCGGCAATGCCACATTGTATGAAACGATCGGGAAAATCCTTAATAAAAGCATTTAATTTCATGGAACCCGCCAGATCAGCTGTAAGCGCTACAACATTCGGGTTATTTTTTCCTAACTCGTGAATACCGTCCCCAAAACCGCTTCTTGTATCTTTTTGTCCTGTTACCTGTATGTCTTTTAGCATAATTTACTTGTATATTTATTTTTATTATGTGGTTTAGATAGCCCGTTTCCTGGCGAAGAAACGCTTTGTTTTTTGCTGTGAAACAGAGCACCTGGCGCCCTGTTCAGGCTTTTGGCCGCAAAATAATGGATTAATTTAACCGGATATTTTTTCCTGCAAACAATTTTTCATCTTCTTTAAGCTTTTGTTCCCATGACCAGGCTGTGCCCAGGATGTCTTCCAGGGAAAACCGGGGCTGCCAGCCTAATTCCTGTCGGGCTTTATCATTATTGGCATAGATGGCAATAACATCTCCCGGCCGGTTTGGACCAATAGTGTAATTTAAGGCGATCCCGGTAACTTTTTCAAAAGTTTTTAAGGTTTCCAATACCGTAAAGCCCGATCCCGTGCCCAGGTTGAACACTTCAGGGTTCTGTTTGTTCTCTCTTTCTATAAGGTGCCGGAGTGCAAGCGTATGGGCATGAGCCAGGTCACATACATGTATGAAATCCCTGAGACATGAGCCATCACGTGTGGGATATTGATTCCCAAAAACGGTTATCCCGGGAAGTTTGCCAATAGCAGATTGGGTAATAACCGGAACAAGGTTCTGGGGCTTATCAATAGGTAATTCTCCAATAAGGGCGGATGGATGTGCCCCTGCGGGATTAAAATAGCGTAGCAGCACACAGGACGTGGGATTAACGTGTGCAAATTCACCTATAATCTGCTCGCCCATCTGTTTGGTATAGCCGTAAGGAGATTCTGCTGCCTTAACAGGTGTGGTTTCTGTTACAGGTATATGATCAGGATTGCCGTAAACCGTGCAGGAGGAGGAGAAAACAAAATAAGGGATCTTAAAGAACTCAACGCATTTCAACAGGTTGATGAGCGAAACCAGGTTGTTTTCAAAATAGAGCAGCGGCTTTTCTACCGATTCACCAACCGCCTTATAAGCTGCAAAATGAATAATGCCGGCGATATCTTCGTTTTCTTCAAAGATGGCATTGGTATCATTAAAATCACACAGGTCTACTTTATAGTTCTTCACTTTTTTACCTGTAATTTTCTCTATTCCCTCCAGCAGGTGCTCGGAAGAGCGAGAATTATTGTCAACGGAAACGACATCAAAACCGTTTTCAATCAGGTCAACTATTGTGTGAGATCCGATATAACCGCATCCACCCGTTACCAGAATTTTTTTCATGTCAGTTAAAAAATTTAATCAAGATACTAAGTTCAGCAGATATTTCCCATAACCGCTTTTCATAAGAGGTTCGGCAATTTTTAACAGCTGGTCTTTATTAATGAATCCTTTTCTATAGGCTATTTCTTCAATACATGCAATTTTGATACCCTGTCTTTTCTCGATCACCTGGACGAACAACGATGCCTGCATCAGCGAATCAAAGGTGCCGGTATCTAACCAGGCTGTTCCCCGGTCTAATATAGATACTTTTAGCTTTCCCATTTGCAGGTAAGCTTTGTTGATATCGGTTATTTCATATTCGCCTCTCGGTGAAGGAGTTAGGCTCTTTGCTATACCAATGACTTCATTGTCATAAAAGTAAAGCCCGGGCACGGCATACCTGCTTTTGGGATTTACGGGTTTTTCTTCGATGGATAAAGCGTTCATATTTTCATCGAAGGTTACCACTCCGTATCGTTCCGGATCGCTGACTTCGTAGGCATACACTATTCCCCCATCGGGGTCAATATTATGACTTAAGGTTTGCCCCAACCCGTTTCCATAGAAAATATTATCTCCTAATACCAGGGCAACCTTTTCCTGTCCTATAAATTCTTCACCTATTACGAAAGCCTGGGCTAAACCGTTAGGTACGGCCTGTTCCGCATAGGAAAATTGAAGTCCCCACTGGCTCCCGTCCCCGAACAGTTTTTTAAAATTAGGCAGATCGTGCGGGGTTGAAATGATCAGTACTTCCCTGATACCGGCCAGCATAAGGGTTGATAAGGGATAATATATCATCGGCTTATCATAAACAGGCATCATTTGCTTGCTGATAGCAAATGTTATCGGGTGTAGTCTTGTACCTGATCCTCCCGCCAAAATGATTCCTTTCATTCAGTAATATTGATCTGTTGTATTTGGGTAAATGAAAAAGCCGTTCCTGCCTTTCAACGAAGTTACCCACTTCGTTTTAAAGTAAGGCCAATTAAAGGATCAAAAAAAGAAATGAGAGAGCCAGTATAAGATGGCCGCCATAAGCCCGCTTATCGGGATGGTTATTATCCATGCCCAAAGCAGGTTAACGGTAACACCCCAGCGTACAGCCGACAGGCGCTTGGTGGCGCCCACCCCCATTATGGCGCCTGCAATGGTATGGGTTGTGCTTACCGGTATCTTCAGGTGTTCGGTAACGAACAGCGTCATGGCGCCTGCTGTTTCTGCAGCAACGCCTTCAAATGGGGTTACTTTAGTAATGCGGCTGCCCATTGTTTTTATTATTTTCCATCCCCCGCTTAAAGTTCCCAGCGATATGGCCGTGTAGCAGGATATAGGCACCCAGTTGGGCATTTCATCAAAAGTACTGATACTGCCCTGGGAGATGAGCGCCACAGTGATGATACCCATTACTTTTTGAGCGTCATTACCACCATGCCCGATGCTGAAAGCTGCTGAAGAGACTAATTGTAGCCGCTTAAACCAAACCGTGGACCGGTGTGCATTAAGCCTGCTGACGTAAAGCGTAAAGACACACATGATCATTACGATAAAACCAAGCAGGAGCAGCTTAAAGTTATGAGAATGAAAGATAACCCTGGTAACATACCCTTCATAGTGTGAATGTAACAGGGCAGGATCAAATTCCATATTCCATGAAAGCAGGACTATGGTAAGTACCATAATACCAATGGAAAACAGCTTCGGCCAGATACTTTTCCTAAAGGCATTAATGAACCAAAGGGAAATAATCAGCGCCATGATCATACCCACGAGAGGAGCTAAAAAGATAAAGAGCACGATCTGGAGTACGGGCGCCATATTGATGGCATAAAATCCCGCATGAGCAATAGCTGCCCCGGCAAAGCCGCCAATTAAAGTATGAGAAGAAGAGGAAGGGATGCCAAACCACCAGGTAATAAGATTCCAGATAATGGCA
Source organism: Chitinophagaceae bacterium (assembly GCA_023957155.1). Lineage (GTDB taxonomy): Bacteria > Bacteroidota > Bacteroidia > Chitinophagales > Chitinophagaceae > Agriterribacter. The sequence goes on from JAMLHK010000005.1 coordinate 316,260, forward strand.
GACGACAATCCGGTTAGTACAACCTGGAGCGTAATATAGGATTCCTTTACGGTTTTGGCAATGGTATTGGCAACACCATGATCTTTAAAGATGAAGAATGCGGCAAAGTTGAATAGTGCCGCCCAGAGTACTGCCTGAAAGGGCGTGAGTACTTTTGTGGATACGATGGTAGCAATGGAGTTAGCGGCATCGTGAAATCCGTTGATATAGTCAAAAACCAAAGCCAGAATGATAATAACAACTAATAAAGTCATGCATCCCTGTTTAAAAATATGGTAATTAGAATACAGTGAATACTCAAATGCTTACACATTACGTGTAATCGTCATCACTTAATCTGACAGTTTAGGTTTTTTAAGGCATTTGAGACAAAAATGATTTTGAAGAAGAAGCGGCTGTAGATTCAACCGCTTTTTCATTTCCGTCTGTCAGACTATCCCTGACAGGTTGCTCCTCAGCAGCGCCTGTTTCCGTTTCGTCTGGCGATTTAAAGTTAATGCTTTGTCTGAAAAAGTTGTTGAGGTCTTTTTCATGCGCTAAATTTTTACTATCGGCAAACGTTTGTGCCGGTGTCTTGCCAAAGCAATAACGACCACTATGAGGACGCTCGCTGTTGTAAAAATCGATCCAGTGGTCAACATTGATTGAAGTTCCTCCAGCGTGTTGTAGAGCTTTTTTCTAAAAGCAATCGCGTAAAATTCTTCCTGCATGGTGCGGTGGAACCGTTCGCAAATGCCATTAGTTTGAGGGCTCTTTGCTTTGGTCTTGGTGTGGTCAATATCTTCAATATTGAGATAAAGCTGATATTCGTGATGCTCTCTTGCCCCGCAATATTCGGTTCCTCTATCGGTAAGAATACGTAACATCACTTTATATCCTGTTCCTGATAAAAAGGAAGTACTTTGTCATTGAGCATATCGGCTGCTACCAAAGCATTTTTCCGATCATAGACCTTTGCAAAAGCCACCCGTGTATAGGTATCTATAAACGTCTGCCGGTATATTTTACCTACGCCTTTAATGTAGCCAACATAGTAAGTATCCTGCGACCCCAGGTAACCTGGATGATGAGTTTCAATTTCGCCTTTGCTTTGTTCGTCTTCTTTTTCTTTTCCAGTGCTGCCACCTGTGCATCGGTAAGAACAAGACCGTCTTGTTGAACTTTGGCTTCTAATGCTTTTAAACGCTTTTGAAAGGTCTCCAGGTCATGACGGAGCCAGACACTTCTAACAGTCGATGGTGCTACCATTGCTCCCCTTTAAGCAACTCATTACTCACACGCTGTTGCCCGTGAGCTGGTTGCTCGGTTGCATAGGCCACTACAACATCTTCTAATGCTTTTTCAATACGGTTCTTCAACAATGGCTTACTACGGCTAATCTCCTTCAAGGCCATCTCACCGCCCTCTTCATATAATTTCTGGAACCGATAAAAACTGTCGCGGGAGTATCCCATTACTTTACAGGCTTCAGAAACATTACCCAGTTTCTCCGCTGCTTTAGAACACCCAACTTCGGCTGAATTAACTTTTTTTGTGTTGTCATCTTAATCTGTTTTTAAATTAACTAATTTAAGAATTGTCAGATTAAGTTTTAACTATTACACATTACGCATATTTCACAATGATGGACTCAATAACGTTAGCCGCATCCTCACATTTGTCCGTCGCTATTTCCATAGCCTGGTAGATCTCTCTTTTCTTAATCACTTCTTTGGCGTCTAATTCTGTAGCGAACAAGTGCTCAATACTCATGTCAAAAACATCGTCTGCCTGGTTTTCTATACTGTTGATCTTTACAAGCGATTCCGTGATCTGGCGGAGATTTTTCATGTCGCGTAATTCATGAACCGCCCCCTTGATATGCTCACAGGCCTGTACAATCAGGTCTGCGAACTTCCGCATTCCCTGGTCGTTGGGGTTAACACGGTAAAATTTTATTTTTTTTGAGGAGGCAAAAATATAGTCCGCAATGTCGTCTAATGCCGATGCCAGGTAGTGAATATCCTCACGGTCAAAGGGGGTGATGAAATTCCTGCCTAATTCGGTAAAAATCTTATGGGTGAGATCATCATTTACGTGTTCCAGCTCTTCGATCCGGGAAGCAATTTCTGCCCTTTTATCGTATTCGGGTTCATTTACCACTTCCTTTAATTTCCTGGCCATTTCGAGTACTACAACAGCAACTTCCTCAAAGAGCTGATAAAATACCCGGTCTTTAGGCAGAAAGATCTTCATTATAGAATTGATCATATCGGAAACTTTGGGCAAAAATAAAGGTATCATTTTCCGGATCATTCCAAATCCAAGAGTTAATAATTTCTTAACATTGGGTCAGAGAAGCATGGAATTTCCTGACGGGAAACCGGGTAATCTTTAGTCCCGGATAGCATTCCAACGGGTTGGTTACCCGAAAAATAAGCCGGATTTGTGTTGATGTAGGGTAAAAATATGTGATGAGTAACTGAAGTGTATGCACCGGGCAGAGGTGTATCGTTGCAGCCGTTGACCGGGCTACTATAGCCCCAGTGTTTTATTCAGTTGCTCCTCTATTTTGGTAAGTGTATTGGTAACATCCTTCTCCCAAAACGTTGATTTTCCGCTCTGTAGCTGGGTCGCGTACCAGAGCAGCACCATGGAAATATAGTCCTGCATGTCCTTGCCCGCAAACTCCGTTTTGAACTCAATGATCTTATCATTAATGATCTTTATGGTTTTTCTCACCTGTTCTTCATCTTCCGGCGCCACTTTAATCCGGTAAGTTCTGTCGCCGATTCCAATATTTATTACGATAAGCGTTTGCATATAAAAAATATTAATGTTATATTTATCCACAATTTATAAACAGCGGATAGTGTATATCCCGGTGATAAATATAAACCCAATTTGATGAAATCAGAATCATAAAAAAATATTTACGATGCATGCAAGATTAAGATCAATGACATTTATTGATTCACTGTTCTTTGAGCTCAGTGATGCTACCGATTCTTCTTTAAAGGCCGTACTTAAAGATGAAAAAGGGAAGGTATGCAGCATGTTGGAAACAGAAGTGGGATGCGCGCAGAAATTTTTCCGGTGGGAAGGGCTTAATGACCTGCCGTATGGGGTATATACTCTTGAGCTGACCGGCGGTAAGGTAGAGCAACGCATGCGATTAGTAAAAAGGGTTTAATTACTGATTCGTCAGCAAAGAAATACATTGATCAATTTCCTTAATATATGTATTGATTCGTTTTTCCAAAGCCGATTTAGCTTCCTGATCAGCCTCACCGGATGATATTCTGGCAATCTCCAACTGTTGTTCTAACCATACTGCCCGCTCCTTTATATTTTGCTCACTTCCCTTAATTTGTTCCAGGTCCTGCTTTAGCCTTTCGTTTTCTTTCAGCAATAGCTGATGCTGCCTGATCAGCAGTTGTAGCTTTTCGTTTACCCGGTTGATATGTTCATTAAGCTGGTCCATGCAACTTAGCAATGCAAAATATTGTTTATTTTCTTATTTCTGCCGGCAACTCCTGCTCGAAGGTATGCATGATCTTTTTCATCATACCCTCAATTTCATTATCTGTTAATGTTTTTTCGTTATCCCGGAACGTAAGATTGATGGCAAAGGATTTTTTCCCTAGGCCGAGTTTATCGCTTTCAAAAACATCGAAAAGTTTTATGGCTTTCAGCTTTTTGATATTTAACTTTTTGACGGACTGCTCAATTCTTTCATAGGGAAGTTGTTTGTCCACTACAATGGAAAGGTCACGCTGAACCGCCGGGAATTTCGGAATTTCCGAATAGCCGGGTTGTTGCTTTGATGCGTGGCGTTCTATCTTTTCCCATTCCAGCTCCGCATACCAAACCGGCTGTTTAATATCGAATTGCCTGAGAATGGATGCATCAGCCAGTCCCAGTGTAATCAGGGTATCTCCGTTAATTTGTATTTGTAACCCGTAGCTAAGATACGGCACAGAAACGGGTTGTGATTGATAACGGGATAAGCCGGCCGTACATAAAATACTTTCGGCGATGCCTTTCAGGTAGTAAAAATCACTTTTGTCTTCTGCAGATTTCCAGGAGGCTTCCTTTAGCAGCCCGGTTATATACAGGCATAGTTTTTCTTTTTCATCGTACTTCCCCACTCCGGTGCTATGGTAGGTTTTTCCAAATTCAAACAGGCGAAGGTTATTGTTTTTGTGATTAATATTATGGGATACGCATTCCAGCCCGGTTTCCAGCATCGAGGGGCGCATAATATTTAATCCGATGCTCAGGCTGTTGAGCATTTTTACCGCGGTTTGTAATGTGGTTTCATCAAAATATGCGCTGTTAGTAATAGAGTTGGTAAATATTTCATTGAACCCGTTGCCGGCCAGGAAATGAGCGATCTTTTCTGTTAATGCCGCCTTATGAGTCATATTTTCTACAGACGGGCTGATGGTTATTCTGCCCGGTATGGCTACATTGTCGTAACCGTCAATTCGCATGATCTCTTCCACTATATCGGCAGGTAATTCAATGTCCGGTTTGCTAAACGGTACGGCCACCCGTATTTTATCTGTATCTTCTTCCAGTATACCGAATCCCGAATGGGTGAGTGTTGTTCTTATGGTATCCGGATGATAGTTTTTCCCGCTCAGCTTTTTGAGATAGTGGTACGTAAGCGTAACCTCTTTCTGTGCTTTGGGGTTGGGGTATACATCAATAATGTCTGATGCGATCATTCCTCCCGCCAGCTCCTTTATCAGTAAAGCCGCCCGTTTTAATACCGTTACGGTATTGCTGATATCTGTTCCTTTCTCAAACCGGGCCGCGGCATCGGTGCGAAGGTTATGCCGGAAAGAAGTTTTACGGATAGTAACCGGATTGAACCACGCGCTTTCTAAAAAAATATGCTTTGTTTTATCCGTAACCCCGCTGTGCAGTCCGCCAAATACGCCACCGAAGCACATCGGTTCGCCCCCGCCGTTACATATCATCAGGTCGTCAGCGTGCAACTTTCTTTCTTTTTCATCCAGGGTGATAAAGGGCGTACCTTCCGGAAGATTTTTTATAATGATTTCATTGCCTTTGATCTTCTCTGCATCAAATGCATGCAGCGGCTGTCCGGTTTCGTGCAGTATAAAATTGGTAATATCTACGATGTTGTTGATAGGACGTAGCCCCACCGAGCGGATGCGTTGCTTAAGCCACTCGGGACTTTCCGTGATGCTAACATTTTCAATAAGCACTCCGCTGTACCTTTCGCAAGCTTTATTGTTTTCAATTTTTACTTCAAAGGTCGTTCCCTGCTTATCTTTTTTAAAATGTGCGTTATACGGGTATTTAACCGAGTAATCTTTCTTTTCGTGAACGCTCAGGTAAGCGCAGACGTCCCGGGCTACTCCCAGGTGGCTCATGGCATCCATACGGTTAGGGGTAAGTCCTATTTCGTAGATCCAATCGCTTTGGAGCCGGAAATAGGTTGCGGCAGGAGTACCGGGGCGGATATCATCCGATAAAACCATTATACCCTCGTGACTGTTACCTAGTCCTGTTTCGTCTTCCGCGCAAATCATTCCATGACTTTCTATACCGCGTATAGTGGCTGTTTTCATCGTAACCGGGTTACCGTTAACCGGGAAAATAGTGGCACCGATAGGGGCGACCACTACTTTTTGGCCGGCAGCAACATTCGGAGCGCCGCATACAATTTGTAGCGGTTCACCGGCGCCAATATCCACTTTCGTTAAACGGAGCTTATCTGCATTAGGATGCTTTTCTGTTTCCAGAACGTGTCCAATAACCAAGCCCTTCAGTCCGCCTTTAACATCTTCAACCTGCTCAAAATTTTCAACTTCCAGCCCCAGTGAGGTTAATATAACAGCCAGATTTTCGGGGGTAATATCAACCGGTAGATATTCGCCGAGCCAATTATAACTTATCGTCATATAATGATTACTTCTTTTTCAAATTCAATAACCTAAAACAGCGTGCCGGCAAAGATAAATAAATTACAATGGGCATTGAAAAAGCCTGTAACTCCATACTGTAATTATATCAAGCCAGCCAAAAAAAACGAGCTGAATTATTACGCACAGCGGGTGTGCATTACCTGCTTTAATTACAGCATTATTTCATTAAATTGTGCATAAATGCAAAAAAACAGTGCAAAACCATGTAGAAGCAGTGTAAAACCCTGTTGATAGATTTTAATAAAAAAAAGTAGAGTGGTAATTTGGTTATCAAAAATCAATGGTATTAAATTCGCCGTCCTGACACCATGATAACCCTCCGGCGTTCATACCAGATAGTTGCAGTATAATTTCGGGAGCATAAAGACGGGCAATATCGTTTACACTAACCGGGAAGAGGGGTGTGGATGGTATAAAGAGGGTTGTTATAGGCTGGCAGGAGTCATGGGAAGAAAGGTATTTCACCCTATATAAAAACATTTAATGGATCATCTTACTAATCTCAATAAAGACCGGAAAAACCGACGGAAAAGTGCGCTTGACCTGAGCTCAATGGTTTATGGAAAAGTGCCGCCGCAGGCGCGTGATCTTGAGGAAGCCGTGCTGGGAGCTATTATGCTGGAAAAATCAGCATTTGATACGGTTGTTGAAATTCTAAAACCCGAATGTTTCTACGTAGATGCCCATCAGCGTATTTTTCGTGCTATGCAAAGCCTGGCGCAAAAGAGTATGCCTATTGACCTGCTTACGGTAGTGGAAGAGTTAAGAACAAAAGAAGAGTTGGAATTAGTAGGAGGTCCTTATTATGTGACTAAGCTGACAAATGCGGTGGTATCATCGGCTAATATCGAAACCCATTCCCGCATTATACTTCAAAAATTCATCCAGCGTGATCTTATCCGGATCAGTGGGGAAGTGATCAGCGATGCCTATGAAGATTCAACAGACGTATTTGATTTGCTGGATGAAGCGGAAAGCAAGCTGTTTGAGATCACGAATAATCATTTGCGTAAAAACTTCGATAGTATAGATACCGTGCTGGTTAAGACGATACAACGGATTGAAGACATGCGTAACCGGCAGGAAGATATTACCGGGGTTCCCAGTGGCTTTGCTTCATTAGACCGGATAACCTACGGATGGCAGCCTACCGACCTGGTTATCCTGGCAGCACGGCCGTCTGTGGGTAAAACAGCTTTTGCGCTTAACCTTGCCCGTAATGCGTCCCTGCATGCTACCAAGCCTACCCCCGTTGCCTTTTTCAGTCTTGAAATGAGCTCCGGCCAGTTAGTGCAGCGTATTTTAAGTGCCGAAAGTGAGATCTGGTTGGAGAAAATTGCCCGGGGAAAGATGGAAGAACATGAGATGCAGCAATTGTACCGTAATGGTATTCAGCGCCTGCAGAATGCGCCCATATTTATTGATGATACACCGGCACTGAATATTTTTGAATTGAGGGCAAAGTGCAGACGGCTGAAGAATAAGCACAATGTAGGCCTGATCATTATAGACTATCTGCAATTGATGAGTGGTGCGGGGGATAAACGCAGCTCCAACCGCGAACAGGAGATCAGCACGATATCCAGGAACCTGAAAGGATTGGCGAAGGAACTGGGTATACCTATTATTGCGCTGAGCCAGTTGAGCCGTGAAGTGGAAAAACGTAAGGAGGGAGATAAGATGCCCCAGTTGAGCGACCTGAGGGAATCCGGAGCTATTGAGCAGGATGCCGATATGGTAATGTTTTTATACCGGCCGGAGTATTATAATATTACGGCTAACGAATTTGGCGAGAGTAATAAAGGAGAAACTCATGTACGTATAGCGAAACACCGGAATGGCTCTCTTGAGACCATTAAACTAAGGGCTTTATTACATATCCAGAAGTTTACCGAAATGGAAAGTGATGATTTTGGCGGAATAAATATGCCACAGGGCAACTGGAAACCTGTACCCGGTGGCGAGGGAGATAATAATGCCCGTTTATTTATTCAAAAGGGGAGCAAAATGAATGATGGGCAGTTTGATGAAGAAGCTCCTTTTTAGCCGTATGACCGGACATCTTTGTGTTAAAATGATACTTTTATTTGTTTGAGGTTGGATATTGAATCCTTCAGTAAGCTTTCCATTATGGAGAGCTTTTTTTATGATGAAAAAAGTAATGTTTATTTGCATGAAATAGTAAAGCTATGTCACTTCCTTTTTTTTATGCGGAAAAGATATCTGCTCCCGGCACGCTCCTGGCGTTAGATGAGGCTGCGGTCCGGCATATCACCCAGGTATTGCGTATGAAAAAAGGCGACAGGCTCTGCATTACGAACGGGAGAGGCAAAATGCTTACGGCTGTTATCCGGGAACAGCATAAAAAGGAATGTAACGTATATATTGAAGAGGAGTCGGATGTTCCGGCGCTACAACCCCGGGTTACCATTGCAATGTCTCTCTTAAAGAATGCCTCAAGGTTTGAATGGTTTTTAGAAAAAGCAACTGAAACGGGAGTGAACGCCATCGTTCCGCTGATTTGTGAAAGAACGGAAAGAACGCATTTTCGGATAGAAAGAATGAAAAATATCCTGGTTAGCGCTATGCTGCAAAGCCGGCAAAGCTGGTTGCCGGAGTTATCCGAACCGGTAAGTTTTGCTACATGGATAGGAAGTACGGAAGCTTCAAATAAGTACATTGCTCATTGTATGCATACGGAGAAAACCGGACTTCCCGGTGTAGCCGGGTTAGCGGGGAATAAAGTGATCGGTATAGGCCCCGAAGGTGATTTTACGCCTGTGGAGATTGAGAAGGCGTTGCACAACCGGTTTGTTCCGGTAAGCTTAGGTGATACCCGTTTGAGAACAGAAACCGCCGGGGTAGCTGCAGCTATATTGTTGCGAATTCGGTAAATTACATCTCTTTCAGTTATGCCCCGGCCACGCACGATAGCACATTTTGATTTGGATGCCTTCTTTGTATCTGTTGAGTGTATCAATAACCCTTCTCTCAGGGGGCTGCCGCTGATTGTTGGAGGAAGTAAGGAACGGGGAGTGGTGGCTGCCTGTAGCTACGAGGCTCGTAAATATGGTATTCATTCGGCTATGCCTATGGCAACAGCTATGCGTTTATGCCCCCGGGCAACCGTTGTAAAAGGTTCCCGGGGAGAATATAGCAGGTATTCGCGGTGGGTTACGGAGATCATCGCCGCCAGGGCACCCTTGTTTGAAAAAGCGTCAATAGATGAGTTTTACCTTGACCTTACCGGCATGGAAAAGTATTTTAACCCCTGGCAATGGACTATTGATCTGCGAAAGAAAATTACAGATGAAACCGGGCTGCCCATCTCTTTTGCGCTGGCTTCAAATAAAATGATAGCCAAAATAGCAACCAATGAGGCTAAGCCTAACGGTTATATGCTGGTAAAGTCCGGCATGGAGAAAGAATTTCTTTCGGCCCTGCCGGTAAATGCCATACCGGGTATTGGCAGCCAAACCTACCGGCAGTTGCTATCCATCGGTATACAGACTATTGGAGATATACACCTTCGTACGCCGGCAGAGCTGGAGTTTTTGCTGGGTAGCTATGGACCGGAGCTTTGGAATAAAGCTCAGGGTATTCATCATGGAGAGGTTATTCCCTATTATGAGACTAAGTCAATATCCACCGAGAATACCTTTGAGACCAATAGCTCCGATACTAATTTTATCATGGGCGAACTGGTACGTATGACGGAGCAGGTTGCCTATGAATTAAGGCAGGATAATAAAATGACGGGGTGTATAGCGGTGAAGATCAGATACCCGGACTTTGAAACTTCCTCACGCCAGATGGCTATTTCTTATACCTGCTATGATGATGAACTGATACCTGCTGCTAAAGCACTTTTTAATAAGCTTTACCGTAAGGGACAGCCTGTTCGTTTACTGGGAGTAAGAATAAGTGAGCTCACCAACGGGGCACAGCAAACCAATCTTTTCGAAAATGTAAAGAAAAAAACAGATTTGTATAGTGCCATAGATGCTGTTAAAGGCAGGTTTGGTAAAGATGCCATAGCCCGTGCCGGGGGGATTTAATAATTTTTTACCATTATAGTCTACTAAATTAGTAGGAATATGATATATTCGCAGTCCTTTTTATAATTTTTAAATGATCTATTATGAGTTTACGATTAGGCGATATTGCGCCAAATTTTACTGCCGAAACAACAGAAGGCAAGATTGATTTTCATGAGTTTCTGGGCAATAGCTGGGGCGTTTTGTTTTCACACCCGGCTGATTATACGCCTGTTTGTACTACGGAATTGGGGAAAACGGCTTTGTTAAAGGATGAATTTGATAAGCGGAATGTAAAGGTACTGGCGGTAAGTGTTGACCCGCTGGATAAGCATATCGGGTGGGTGAAGGATATTAATGAAACACAAAATACGGATGTCCGGTTCCCCATTATTGCCGATCCGGAAAGAAAAGTAGCCACGGCTTATGGAATGATCCATCCCAATGCCTCTGAAAACTTTACCGTACGGTCTTTGTTTGTTATAGGACCCGACAAAAAGGTGAAGCTTACGATTACCTATCCGGCGTCAACCGGGCGTAATTTTCATGAAGTATTACGGGTTATTGATTCTCTTCAGTTAACCGCTAACTATAGTGTAGCTACGCCGGCCGACTGGAAGCAGACTGAAGATGTAATTGTTGTTCCTTCTATTTCCAACGAAGATGCGGAAAAGAAGTTTCCGAAAGGGGTGAAAATTGTTAAGCCTTATTTACGGTATACGCCGCAACCGGATTTATAATCGCGGCTTTCCGGGGCATCCCGGATAACAGGACGGATCACAGAGGCTGACGGGCGGAAGCTGTATGTATAATACAGCCCGTCTTTCTGCTTCTGTGATTTTTTTGTTTGTAGCCGTAAAAAAAATATGGATGTTTTATTATATTATAAATATTATTACCTAATTTTCTGCATCGAAATTTCACTTCTACAAACACAATAAATTCCATCAATCATGGCTAAAGCAAAGAAAAAAAGTGCCGTAAAAAAAGCTGCACCTAAAAAGAAAGCGCCTGCTAAAAAAGTTGCAAAGAAGGCAGCGCCCAAAAAGAAAGCCCCGGCAAAAAAAGCCGTAAAAAAAGCAGCGCCTAAAAAGAAGGCGCCCGCTAAAAAGGCAGCTAAAAAAGCTGCACCCAAAAAGAAGGCGCCTGCTAAAAAAGTTGCGAAAAAGGCAGCGCCCAAAAAGAAAGCTCCGGCAAAAAAAGCCGTAAAGAAAGCCGCTCCCAAGAAAAAATCTGCACCTAAAAAGAAAGCGGTTGTAAAAAAGCAGGCACCGGCACCTTCTCCTTCTCCTGCCATTGAGCCGGTAGTTCCTTCAACTCCGCCTTCCACAGATATTCCTTCTTCATCCGAAGATAACGGAGGCTTATTTAATTTATAGCATACCGATTCTGGTAAATAAAGAATTAGTATAAATCAGCGCAGCTAAAAGTGGTTGCGCTTTTTTATTTCAGGTAAGTGCTCATTTCCCTTTGGTATTGTTCTGCGGTATGCTTTGCTTCTTCTGCAAAATTTTCTTCTCCTCCGGCAAAAATTATCGCCCTTGATACATTAACCAGTAAACCGCAGTCTTTATTCATTGCTTTTTCAGAAATTTCTTTCAGGCTTCCACCCTGTGAACCTACGCCGGGTACCAGTAGAAAATGATTAGGTAGTATTTTGCGGATATGGATAAATTCATCCGCCCGGGTGGCGCCGATCACAAACATCAGGTTTTCTGTTGATCCCCATTTCGCAACGGTTTGTAATACTTTCTCGTATAGTTTTTCTTCGCCAACCTGCTGAAGTTCAAAATCCTTAGCCCCGGAGTTTGAGGTAAGGCCCAGGACGATGCTCCACTTGTTTTTGTATTCTAAGAAGGGACGTACACTGTCTTCCCCCATATAAGGGGCGATGGTGACCGCATCAAAACGGAGTACATCAAAAAATGCTTTTGCGTATTGAGCAGAGGTATTACCGATATCTCCTCTTTTGGCATCTGCGATGGTGAAATGAGTAGATGGTATATAGTTTACGGTTTTTTCCATTGCATCCCACCCTTTAATTCCCTGGCTTTCATAAAAGGCAGTATTGATTTTGTAGCTTACACAACAAGCTTTAGTAGCGTCAATAATTTGTCTGTTGAACTCAAAAACCGGGTCGGCATGCGATAGCAGGTGCCTGGGTATCTTTGTGATGTCGGTATCTAATCCTACACACAGATAGGATTTTTTTAAGCGGATTTGTGCTATCAGTTCCTCCTTTGTCATGTTGCGAAGATAGGAATGAAAACAAATGGTCTCTAACCCGATTTTGTATTGGATTGGGAGATCGGGCTATCATGGTGGAGTTCATCAGATCCCCGGATCTTATGAGGGAGGATTTCTACAGGTGGTAAAGCCCACTTCCGGCCGGCATATCTTTTCCGGCCGGAAGGTCAAAAGCTTTTATTATGTCCTTTATGTGTCTGGCTGTTTTTCTATTCCCTATCGTTTAATCACGATCCGTTCCCTTTCAAAACGGTCGCCTATCTGGACGATAATGGTATACATCCCCTCACTTAAACGGTTTAGCTGGGTCAGGGTAATATTGTTTTGCCCTGATTCTGCCATCCTCTGTTCACGTAATACTATTTTTCCCGTCATATCCAGCAACTGGATGTCCATGTTTGCACGTAAGGCGGAATAGAAATTAATATTCACCAGAGATGAAGCCGGGTTGGGGCTGATCCTTAATTTACTATTGTTGGTGGAAGAAATACGTACGGTAAGGATATTACTGTATTTACTTACTCCATCTTTTCTTATCACTTTAATACGGTAATAGATGATATTACTGTTAAAGTTTGTTTCGGTATCCTGGTAGCTGAACTTTACGTCCTTGTTTTTTGGAACATTATTACCGCTAACCGTACCCAGCTTACTAAACTGGTTGCCATCTTCAGAGCGTTCTACCTCAAAATGGCTGATTTGTTCAGAGGTAATAATTCTCCAGTCCAGGTCAATTGAAGAGGACCGCTGTACTGCGCTGAACTGGAGGAATTCAACAGGCAGAATGACACAGGAGTTGACGGTGATCGTTACCTGGGCGCAGTTGGTTATATTACAATCTCCTTCAGCCCTTACGTAATAGGTTGTGGTTTGTGCAGGCAGCACGGATATTGTATTGCCGGTGCCGATCAGGGTGTCGCCACAACTGTTGCGATACCATCTCCATACCGCGTTGGTACCTAATGACCCACCCTGTACCGTAAGATCCACTGCGTTGCCGGGACAGGTAGTGATTGCCGGTGATGCATTAATACCTGTTGGGGCGGCAGATGATGTTTTAGCTGTGAGCTGGAAGGCCGTAGATGTATAGCGACAAGTTGCATTATTAATATTTCCTGCCGCTGCTACCATTACGCGGTAGTACTTGCCGATATCAGAAGCCTGTAGCGGGTTGATGGTATAGTCTACGCTGGTTGCCCCTGTGATATTCGTCCAGCCGCTGGTGCCGTTATTGCTTCTCTGCCACTGGTAATCCAATGGTCCGGAAATCACGGTCGGATCACTGAGGTTTGCGCTGAACGTAGTTACACCGTTGGTACATCCGGCGGTATTGTTAACCGATATAGTGGGTGTAGGATCGCACAGTCCAAACTGAATATCATCAATGGCAAGATCATTACCGCAGCCACCCGGTGCCGCATTGCTGATCTCAATAATGATCTGGGTTACGGGGTTGCCATTTACGGTTGCCGGCATTACGAATTTCATCCCGTATTGCGTCCAGTTGGGGCTTGTGATCTCATCCGTTGTAAGGGCTGTAATAATAAGGTTGGAGGCCGCATCCTTTACCGTAAACGTCAGCTTGGGTTTTACTGTTCCTCCAAAAGCATTACAAAAATCATCATAAGTAGAGTTGGCAATATTTGACACAAAGGCAAACAATGAATATTTCAGGTTGCCGCAGGATATGTTTATTTTGTCTGTATAAATTTTATTTGATCTTACATCAGCATTTACCACCATCATTCGCCCGTTTGTGTTGCCGGTATGATCAGTACGGCTGATCCAGCGTGTGGTATTACCTTTATTAGCGTTGTTGGTAATAGCATATTGCTCTACATCTAATGGCTGAGACGCACTTCCCGTGTAGTCGGTGGCTGCTGTTCCTGCCGAGCCGGTTGCTGCGGGAATGGGCGTTACGATATTGTTGTCGGTTCCGAAAGTCTGTTTGTATAGTATTGTATCTAATGCTTCGCAAGGCGGCATTTCGGCGGTGGTTAATACAACAAAGGGAGTAGGCTGGTTTTCACCAGGGTCATCCGGTTTGGCGTTATTGTTCAGATCAGGATTATCACCGTTAGTTGAAATATCCTCCAGGCTTACGTTGGCATATCCGTTTCCTTTTATCCGGGCATTATTGTTGTATATTTTCCCAAGTACAATATTACTTACTCTAATAGTGATCCTGATAGTGAAATGATTTTTGGATGTAGGGGCATTGGGCAGGGTTTGTCCGGCTGCCAGGAGATTTGTGTTAGCTCCAAAACCCGTAAAAGCAGGATTAAGCGTAAATCCCACAGGATTATCAAGGAAAGATACCGAAAGAACAGTAGGGCTTTCCGTATTGGTGAATGGTGCTGTAGCGCTACCCCTGAGTTGTTCAACAACCTGCACATTTGTAACGTCCCATCCTCCGTAGTTTTTTACAAAAATATCATAGCTGATATCATATTGGCCAGGCACACCGGTTGGTATGACGGAAGATAATTTTTTAGCTCCTCCGATCCCGGAAATGATTTCAGTGAGGTCATTACTCTGGTAGCAGGGCGTTTGGGTAATGGCTGTTTTAGCGCCTGTAAGAATATTCAGATCCCAGTATTTATTCTTGTTGTCCGCTGCAATGAGTCTCCCTTCCGCAAAGTTTAAGCCTACGATTTGATCTCCTGATAAGGTTGTAACCAAGGTTGCCTTTAAAGGGGTAGGAGTTGCATAATCTTCGTAATTGACCGTAAGGTACTTTTTGTCCCATACCATCAGCATTCGGCCATCGGGGCTGAGTGTTAAGTCACCTGATTGTTGGGTAATGCTTACTCCTGAAGGTAATGAAATGGGTTTTGAAGGTCCAAAAGTACCGGTACTGAAATCAACTGTTCTCAGTGAGAGACCATAAGGAGAAGAAGATCCGGTAAATTCCACCTGGTAGCATAATCCGTTGGGGTCAAAAACGAATCCGAGTATAGCCTGGTTGGTATAGGTATCAAACAGGGCTGTTTTAGGAGGACAACCGCTTCCGGGTGTCCAGCGCCAAACGTAGGTGTTCTTACTGGTATACCTGTAATAATATAACATGTGATCGCCGGGATTAAAAGATATACCGGCGCCGCCTATACTAAATCCGGGGCTTTGAAGATCTGGGATACAGGTTTCAAACTCGCTTAAGGTCATAGTTATCCCGTCATATTTAAAAACGCGTACGGAATTCGTGCCGTTAGTGCAGAGTTTTCCGATACCTACAGGAAATGAACCTGTAGCCGGAAAAGCTGCAGATGGTTGAGCATAAACGGCCGGAAACGTCAAAGCAATGACAATTATAATTAAACCAGTTTGCCACCATAATTTTCGTAAAGGGTAGAAATGTATTTTCATAATGCCAGTGTTTATGGCTTTCAAAAGGTTGGATTACTCTTTTAAAATGTCTTTTCTTCAACAAAACTACTACGTGTAATTCCTTAAATAGACATAATTCGATACATCAGCAAAATTCTTCGATGAATTTCCTTCATTTAACATATGTCAACTATAAAGGGATACACTTATTTTCTCTATGCTATAACGTAAGGTACCGGCTAAAAGTATATCCGGCGCTTCTCAAAATTTTATGCCCGCCTTCATTTCGGATCGTTACAATATCGGCTGGAAGCGATTTCTACAGGAGGATGATCATCGTTCTTTACTAAAATGCAAACTGCCCCGGCAAAATTTACCGGGGCAGTTTAACGAATGTGAGTATGTAATTTATTTATATCTTGACATCAGCGCATTGGCTATTTCTGTCATTTTCTTTAGTCCTTCTTCCGGCAGATTGCCTTTTTTGAATTCACTGAGTACATCAGGTAACTTGTTTTCCATTTCTATCAGGAACAGGTCTTCAAATTCCCTTACCTTGTTTACCGGTACGTCTCTCAGCAATCCCTGGGTACCCAGGTAAATAATAGCTACCTGCTTTTCAACGGGGAAAGGAGTATACTGGGGCTGCTTTAGAATTTCCACATTACGGGCACCTTTATCCAATACTAACTTGGTTGCTGCATCTAAGTCACCTCCAAATTTAGAGAAGGCTTCCATTTCGCGATACAAGGCCTGGTCAAGCTTAAGTGTTCCGGCAACCTTTTTCATGGATTTGATCTGCGCATTACCCCCTACACGGCTTACTGAAATCCCCACGTTAATAGCCGGGCGGATACCCGCATTAAACAGGTTGGATTCCAGGAATATCTGTCCATCGGTAATGGAGATCACGTTGGTGGGGATATATGCCGATACATCGCCGGCCTGTGTTTCAATGATGGGGAGAGCGGTTAATGACCCGCCACCTTTTATAAGATGTTTGATGCTGTCGGGTACATCATTCATGTTTTTGGCTACCGCGTCATCGCTGATCACTTTTGCCGCACGTTCCAGCAGGCGACTGTGCAGATAAAATACATCACCGGGGTAGGCTTCACGTCCGGGAGGACGACGCAATAATAAGGATACTTCACGGTAGGCTACGGCCTGTTTACTTAAATCATCATATACGATCAGCGCCGGGCGACCGGTATCACGGAAATATTCTCCGATAGCCGCTCCTGCGTAGGGTGCGAAAAATTGCTGTGGAGCGGGATCAGATGCCGATGCGGCAACGATAACCGTATAATCCAAAGCTCCGTTGTCTTCTAGCGTTTTCATCACGTTGGCGATGGTAGATGCTTTTTGACCGCACGCTACATATATACAGTATACCGGCTTTCCTGCCTGGTAAAACTCTCTTTGATTGATAATGGTATCAACAGCAATAGCGGTTTTACCCGTTTGCCGGTCACCGATGATCAATTCACGCTGGCCACGGCCAACGGGAATCATGGCATCAATGGCTTTAATACCCGTTTGCAGGGGTTCTTTTACCGGCTCACGATAAATTACGCCGGGCGCTTTACGCTCCAAAGGCATTTCATACAACTCACCCGTTATCGGGCCCTTTCCGTCAATAGGCTCTCCCAGCACGTTGATTACACGTCCAACCAGTCCCTCACCTACTTTTAATGAAGCGATGCTTCCTGTTCTTTTTACTTTATGTCCTTCCTTAATTTCGGATGAATCACCCATCAATACTACGCCCACATTATCTTCCTCCAGGTTTAAAGCCACGGCTTTTACACCATTGTCAAATTCTACCAGCTCGCCGGCACGTACATTGTTTAAGCCATAAATTCGGGCAATACCATCGCCCACCTGTAATACGGTACCTACTTCTTCCAGGTCGGCACCTGCATTAAAATTGCTTAGCTGCTGCCGCAGTATAGCACTTATTTCATCGGGCTTAATTTCCGCCATATACTTTAGTTTATATTTTATTAATCAATTTATATATAATTAAGAACTTTTTCTTTCCGGGGGAAAGGATTACCTGATATTTTTCACGTATATATTACTCCTGAACTGTTTCTGGATGTCTTTCAGATCTCTTAATATGCTGGCGTCTATCAGTTTATTATCAAATTCCAGCACAAAGCCCCCGATCAATTCTTCTTTTACTATAGTTTCAAGCTCTATATGGGGTAATGCCGCGTCTGTCTTTATTTTTTGCTCAATAGCTTTTTTCAATGCATCACTTACGGGTTCTGCTGTTGACAGTTTTACGGTATGGATGCCCTTTATGGTATTATATTGATCAATAAATGCATCTGCAATCTCGGGAAGAACGCTTTCTCTTCCTTTTTGTATCAACAGTTTATTGAATGCCGAGGTGAGCGCCCCTACTTTATTTCCGGTAATACTATCTATGATGTTATTCTTTTTATCCGCACTGACTATCGGACTGCGCATAAGCAGAACAAACTCGCGGCTTTGCCGGCATACGGACTGTAAAAAAAGCATATCGGCGTATACCTGTTCCAGTTGATTGCGCTCCTGTGCTAAATCAATCAGGCTTTTGGCATATCTTCCGGCTAAACGTGGCTGGAGCATTGGGGAATTTGAAATTTGAGATTTAAGATTTGAAATTTGAGAAGGGGAATGAATCGTTAGGTCAGTTTTTCATTCCTCAAATCAAAGTTTAGTTCAGCTTTATTTCGTTGGTTAATTGTTTAATATAACTTTCCTGCTCTGCTTTGTTTGCCAGCTCACGGCGTAATATCTTTTCCGACACTTCTACCACCATATTGCCTACCTGGTTCTTCAGGTCAATTACAGCAGCCATTTTCTGGTTTTCGATTGCCTGCTGTGTGTCAGCCATAACTTTGGCTGCAGCTTCTTTTGCCTGCTCCCTGGCTTCATTGATCATCCTGTCTTTTATTTCTTTAGCTTCCTTTAGTATCTGCGCCCTCTCTTCACGTGCCTGCACCAGCAATATTTCATTATCGCTTTTAAGCTGCGCCATTTCTGCTCTTACTTTTTCGGCAGTGGCTAAAGAATCATTGATCCCTTTTTCTCTTTCGCTGATTGCTTTCATGATAGGCTTCCATCCGAATTTTCCTAATATAAACAACAGGATCAGGAATGCCAGTGTTGACCATATCATTAATCCCGGATCGGGAAGCACCAGCGGATTGATTTCTAATAACATATTAAAAGGCTTTATGCTTGATAATTTTTTTGTAAAAAGTACAGATCCTTTCGCCCTGTGCTTGGGATCTGTACAAAGAAACATTGTTTAGCCATTGCCAAGCAGGGCAACAACCACTGCAAATAGAGATACGGCTTCCACCAACGCCGCAGCAACGATCATGTTGGTGCGGATTTCGTTGGCAGCTTCCGGCTGACGGGCAATACCTTCAACGGCGCCCTTACCGATCTGACCGATACCGATACCTGCACCGATGGCTGCTAAACCTGCACCAATTGCGGCAACACTTCCTACTACCATTTTTTAATATTTAAAAGTGAATAAAAACGATTATAATACCAGGTCCTCCTCATGATGCTCTTCAATTGCCATTCCAATATATAAGGCCGATAATGTAGCAAAAATAAAAGCCTGGATAAAACCTACCAGCAACTCAATGACACTTATAAAAACGGTGAACGGAACCGCCATAGCGGATGCTGCCACTGCTTTAAAAATGAAGATGAGCGAAATGAGGCTTAAAACTAATATATGACCGGCTGTAATATTGGCAAATAAACGAATGGTTAAGGACATGGGTTTTATGAAAACCCCCAATAATTCAATAGGCATTAAAAATATTTTCATGGCTACCGGCAACCCGGGCATCCAGAAAATATGCTTCCAGTAATCTTTCTTTCCATTTACATTCGTAATCACAAAAGTGAATAACGCCAGCGTAAAAGTGAAAGCAATATTACCACTCAAATTGGCCCCTCCGGGAAAAAAGGGAACAATACCCAATATATTATTAATCCAGATAAAAAAGAAAATATTGAGGATGAAAGGCATAAACCGGTCGGTTTGGGAGCATGATGCCCTAAATAAGGCCGGGCAACCTCATCTCTTATAAAGATAATAATAGGCTCAATAAATGACTGGAAACCTTTAGGTGCTGAGGTAACCCCCGTTTTTTTATATGCCCTGGCTACTCCGAGGAAAAGGATAAGGAGTACCGCAACGCTAATGAACAGAGATACCACGTTCTTGGTAATGGAAATATCAAAAACCTTTTTTGAAGCTTCCTTATCTACGCTGCCGTCAGCGTTTACGATTTTTATCTTTCCTTCAACCAGTTTGTAGGGATAGTTACCATTATATATTACCGGCTGATGATGCTCATCGGACAACCGGGAGGAAGAGAACGCTTCAAACCCTTTGTCGGTCTTTAAAATAACAGGAAGAGGGATCTCGGTGTGTCCCCACAAATGCCAGCTGTGATGATCGCGTATATGCTCTAAAATAGTACCTGCAACATCAAAATTGCCTTCTCCTTTCGGGTCTGCATGATGTTGCTGACCGGATGCTTCATTTTGAGTACCGTTTTGAGCAAAAATCGTATTAGTATAAAAAAGTATACATACACTAAAAGCCGCTACCAATAAGGATTTTAGCCATTTTGATGACATGGTTACCTGAAATTTGCCGCAAAGATAGGAGTTGAAAGGCAGAAAATAGAGAATGGTAAATGAGAAATATTAAATTTATTTGCCGGTTTCTTTAAAAGTGGCTGACACGCTGTAATCACCGGGTTTGAATACGCCTGCCAATGCCTGCTAAGGCGGATGTTGCCTGTAGCCTTCGGGTTCAAAAGTTTTCGGGTTACACTAAACCAAGTCATTTGCCTTTCCCAATCGGGCAGGAAGCAGGTGGATAGTCAGGGTAAGCCCGGGTTGCAAAATACATCAGAGGTAGCTACAGTACGATTTTGTTTTTTATCTTTAAGCAAAAGATAAGGATATATGAAACGAATTTTGTTGCCAGCCTGTGTAATACTTTTGTTTGTTGCCTGTAATAGCAGCACGGAAGCCAGTTCTGACCCTGAGATAGGTATAGATCCCGTTTCTGAGGTGAAAACCGGTATGACCGGAGAGCCGGATGCCGGAAGTTCCCTTTTAAGTGTGTTTGAGGGGGTATTGCCCTGTGCCGATTGTGAGGGCATCAGAATGGAATTGACGTTATACCAGGATATTGCCAATGCCGATAACAATAATTATATATTAAAAGAAACTTACCTGGGTGTAAATACGGCTGATACTGTATTTACCAGTAAAGGCAGTTGGGGGATAATTAAAGGAATTAAGACCGACAAGGAAGCCTCCGTATTTGTTTTAAATTATGACAGTCCTGATGAGTCCAGGTATTTTTTAAAAGAGAATGATTCTACTATCGTAATGCTTGATCAGGATCAAAATAAAATTAATTCTGCACTCAATTATTCGCTGCATAAGAGGTAACGGCATACCATTTCTCCGCGAAATGGAAATATTAGCATAAAGCACCCGGTAGCAGGCCGTTATACAATTTTATTGGAGAGGGGAACGTTTTTTCATAAATCTAATATTATGAAAAAAATAATACTCCTCGTAGTTGCTGTTTCTGCTCTTTATATGAGTGAAGCCTATGCTCAAAAAGGGAATAAACCCTTTAGTTTCGGTTTTGGATTTGAAGGAGGTCCTCTGATTAGTGATGCTAATGTTAAAGAGGTGTTTAGCGCCGAATTTGGACTGAGTATCCGGTTTTCCGTTAAAGCCGGTCCCGGGTATGCCACGTTTTCTCCGGGGGCATTACTGGTAATGCCCAAAAAACTATCAGAAGACGATATTAAGGTGGGTATGCATGTTCCATTGCGGGTTGGCTATAAATACATTTTTGCCGAAAAGTTTTTTGTCATGGGAGAAGCGGGATATGCTGCTTATACCATTTATTCGGCCGACAATGATGATAAAATCGTTAAGAATACATCCGGCGGCTTTACATACGCACCTTCTATAGGTGTTAACCTGGGTAAGTTTGAAGCAGGCATCCGCTATGAAGCTACTCGCCTCGAAGACTCAAATATTGGTTTGCTCGGACTTAGATTAGGATTTAACTTTTAGCCGGAATAAAAAACATATTGTTTAATCAGAAAGCTGTTGCCGGTTGGCAGCAGCTTTCTATTTTTTGCTATGGGATGCCGGTAAAATGATTTTACAACTGCTCATTCTGATGAAGTAAAAACAAAACTTTTTAAACGAACCGGGTGGATAAAATACAATAAAAAACCGGGCGGGTAACGTCCGGTTTAATAATTCTTTGATCAGAGGTGTGCTTGTGTTCCGTTGGATTAATCTGTAGTAATCTGCCCTTCTTCTGGTGCGTTTCACGGGTTAAGGATTCTTGTTTTCATAGTAATTGAATGGTTAAGAAAGGTTGGCTTTCTGTATGGTTAGCATTTTCAGGTTGGGTTCAGAGGATAAAGGCCGGTTATCTATAGATATTGAATTTGGATTGGATAAGGGTATTTTTCAGGGTTGGGGTCTTTTTCGGGATTGGGATTTAAGCGTTGTGTCATTGACAATACAAAGTTGGTCATTAATTCTGCAGTATCATAATCAATTCGGTGTACGGATATTTTTCTTCGATTTACAGACCTTTTTTCCCGATTAATATATAGCAAAATCTTCTTTTCTTGCTAAGGGTTATCTTATGTTAACAATAAGATATAGCAGCCGGCAGATGAATGGTGCCGGAGAGGGCGATGTCTTGGGTTTCTGTATTTTCAATTAGATTTGCCCTATGACAGCAGACGAACAGGAACTCTTGTTATTTATCCAAAATGCTTTACAGGAAGATATAGGTGATGGCGACCATTCTACATTAAGTTGTATTTCGCCGGATGCCAAAGGGAAAGCCATATTAAAAATAAAAGAAGAAGGTGTTTTAGCCGGAATGGCGGTTGCGGAAAGAATATTCAGGTATATGCAGCCTGATATCCTGTTCTCTGCTTTCAAAAAAGACGGGGATGAAATGTATATGGGAGAAACGGCTTTTGAAGTGGAAGCCCGGGTGCATACCATTTTACAATGTGAAAGACTGGTGCTGAACTGTATGCAGCGTATGAGCGGCATTGCCACCCTTACCCGGAAATACACTACATTGCTTAGCGGATATCATACCCGCTTGTTAGATACCCGTAAAACCACACCTAATTTCCGGTTGCTCGAAAAAGAAGCTGTTCGCATTGGCGGGGGAGGTAATCATCGCATGGGGTTATACGATATGATTATGTTGAAAGATAATCATATTGATTACTGTGGCGGCATCGAAAAGGCGCTGGAGAAAGCCTATATCTATGTACAGGAAAAGAAACCGGGGTTGAAAATTGAAATAGAGACCCGGAATCTGGATGATGTCAGGCGCGTGGTGGATTTTGGCAGGGCAGACCGGATTATGCTTGATAATTTCACTCCTGAACAAATAAAGGAAGCATTGAAACTTATTGGTGGAAAGTTTGAGACCGAGGCAAGCGGGGGAATTAACTTAGAAAACCTGCTGGATTATGCCCGTACCGGGGTGGATTTTGTAAGTGTAGGTGCTGTTATCCATCATGCGGTTAGTGCTGATCTGAGTTTAAAAGCGGTATTGATCTGAAATAAACGTAGTTATGTCAAAAAAAAATAAGCCCGATTCCCGGGGGTACATATACAGCACAGATCCGTCTTTTTCTTTCGAAGAAAAAAATGAAGATATCCTTACTTTACCTCCTGCGCAGCAGTCCTTACGGATTGTTTTAGATACCAAACATCGTGCGGGGAAAACGGTTACCATTATATATGGGTTTAAAGGGAGCGGTGATGACCTTGAAGCATTGGGTAAAAAACTAAAGAACTATTGTGGTACCGGTGGATCCGTAAAAGACGGAGAAATTATTATTCAGGGAGATCACCGGGATAAAGTACTACAGTGGCTGCAAAAGAACGGGTATAAACGTGCCGCTAAGGTGTAGTGATATATTGAGCCGGTATTCACCTGCTGCTGCATATCGGCTAATCTGTTTTGCCTGCTTTATAAATTCTCCTTATCTCTTATCTTTGCGCCCTTATGGCAACCAATGACAATAATAAGTTCCAGGCGGTAATTGCGCACGCCAAAGAGTATGGTTTTGTATTCCCCAGCAGTGAAATTTATGACGGGCTGAGCGCCGTATATGATTACGGGCCGTGGGGGAGTGAGTTAAAGAAGAATATCCGCGATTATTGGTGGAAGAGCATGACACAGCTGCATGAAAATATTGTGGGTATTGATGCCGCTATTTTTATGCACCCAACCACCTGGAAAGCCTCCGGACACGTTGACAATTTCAGCGATCCGATGATTGATAATAAAGACAGTAAAAAAAGATACCGGGTTGATCATTTAATTGAGGCACATGCTGAAACGTTGGCAAAAGAGGAGGGGGAGGCTTTGCTTTCTTCCATGGACCGGTTGTTGTCGGGAGATGACTTTGCCGGGTTGAAAAAGCTGATCGGGGATAATAAAATTAAATGCTCGGTCAGCGGTACCTGTAACTGGACCGACATCCGGCAGTTTAACCTGATGTTTAAAACCGAGTTTGGCGCTACTGTGGCTGAAAAGGAGGAAGACAATATCGTTTATCTGCGTCCGGAAACAGCACAGGGGATTTTTGTTAATTTTTTGAATGTGCAAAAAACAGCCCGGATGAAAATTCCTTTTGGTATTGCACAAACCGGAAAAGCGTTCAGGAATGAAATAGTAGCCCGCCAGTTTATTTTCAGGATGAGAGAATTTGAGCAAATGGAAATGCAGTTTTTTGTACGGCCCGGTACGGAAGGCGCATGGTATAAGTTCTGGAAAGAGGAAAGATTAAAATGGCATTTAAGTTTGGGGATACCGGCTGAAAAATACCGCTATCATGATCATATTAAATTAGCCCATTATGCCAAAGAAGCCTGTGATATTGAGTTTGAATTTCCGATAGGATTTAAAGAGCTGGAAGGAATACACAGCCGGGGCGATTATGACTTAAGCCAGCATCAGCTGTACAGCAAAAAGAAGCTGCAGTATTATGACAATGATATTGACCCGGCAACCGGTAAGCCGTATGGCAATTATGTTCCCTGTGTGGTAGAAACGTCTATTGGTTTAGACCGAATGTTCCTGTCGGTTCTTTCTTATGCATACGAGGAAGAAACGATCTCAAAAGAAGACGGAGGATCTGATAGCCGGGTAGTATTGCGCCTCCCGGCAAAATTAGCACCGATAAAGCTGGCCATTCTTCCCCTGACTAAGAAAGATGGTTTACCTGAAATCGCAAGAACCATTATGAATGACTGCCAGGATGAGTTTTATTGCTTTTACGAAGAAAAAGATGCCATCGGGAAGCGTTACCGCCGTATGGATGCCATAGGCACCCCGTTCTGTATAACGGTAGATCACCAGACAAAAGAAGACCAGACCGTTACCATTCGTTACCGTGATACCATGACGCAGGAAAGATTGCCTGTTAATAAGGTGATTGAACTGGTAAAAGGCAAGATCAGGTAGGAGAGAAAAATATAAGCGTATGGTGTACCCGCGGGTACTCGGGGGTATCTGTTGTAAATCCTGTAAGGGAGTTTTATCTTTATCGTTTTTGCCATCTTATGCCGCCTGTCAGCCATCGGCCGGGCATGGGGGTACCTAACAAATCACTGTACTGCCTGTTAAAGATATTGTCAGCCTGTGCAAAAACAGATAAGGATTGATGAAAGAAGGTGTATCCTATTTTGGCATTCATAATGAAATAATCGGGAGTTACGGTAGCCTCAATGGCAGAAGCAGATTGTTCCTGTCTTTTTTTATACAGTCCGATAACACTTGTTGTCAAATTGTGACACCGGTACATCAAAGAAAAATTAGTAAGGAACCGGGCATGTGAGGAAATGTAAAATGACGGAACCTTATCACTGCTTTTACTATTGAGCCATACGAAGCCGGCAGAGGTTGTAATGACCTGGTTATCGTTTAAGTTGTGCAGGTATTGTATATCCGTCTCAAATCCCGTAGTATTTACCCTGGCTATGTTTTTTGCTAAAGCATATATTCCCGTTGGCGAAAGATTCTCTTTTCTTGGCATATCGTTGTATCCTGTATTGCTGTAATCTATCAGCCGCTGGTGGAAGCGTTGGAAAAAGGTAGAAGACAGCTTCAGCTTATCCTGCAGGAACCAGTCCGCACCACCTTCATAGCTAAAAGATCTTTCAGCTTTAAGCCCGGGAAAGCCAACCCGTTGTCCGTTAGGAATACTGGTTTTATTATAATTATTATATCGTTCGGTAAAATCGGCATCTCTTATGGTTTTTCCGGCGCTGCCCCGGATTTGCCAGTTATTGACTTTGTATGAAAGATCAAGCTGGGGTACGAGTTCCGCAGGAATCTTTTCAAATAGCACTAATTGTATGGAAGGACGTACCACGAAATGCTCTGCCACCTGCTGCGAAACGGAAACAAAAGGCGATACCATATAGAGCGAATGATCACCACGGTCGTTAGAGCGAATGATCTTTTGCTGATAATTCATTCCGCTGACCAAAGCGGTTTTCGGTCTTAACTGGTTTTGATACAGGAGCAATGCCTGGAAAACCCGGGAAGTATTTTTATTGGGTGAGGAAGCTTTATTGTAGATAAAATCGTCTTTCACGCTTTTAAAGCCGGCATCTAATGAAAGGCTTTGCTTGTCTGTATGGTAGCTAACCCGGAGTTGGTTCCACAGGGAAGTAACCTGCTCTGTTGCAGTATCAGACAGGTTGGGGGTATAAAAATTCTGTGCTGAAAAATCCCGTTTATCGTATGCTGTACGGTAAGCTATGTTCCAGCGGGAGCTAAGATGATAGTTGGCGGAAACGGATGCGGTAGTGTTGTGGAAAAAGCCCCGGGTTCCTCTTTGCTGTACGCCTCCGGCATTATTGGTTAATACACCCCCGCCGATGCTTATATCTTTTTTGCTGTAAGAGAAACCGGCATCTGTATTCAGGAAGCCGTATTCACCCGCCGATACACCTGCCGAAATATCCGTTTTCTCCTGGTTTTGTTTAGCAGCAAATGATTTTGTAATGATATATATAACACCCCCTACCGCATCGGCGCCATGAATAGCCGAAGAGGCGCCTTTTAAAACTTCTATCCTTTCTATTTCAGACGGGGCAATGGGTATATAACTGTTAAAATGGCCGGTATTCGGATCATTTATGCGTAAGCCGTCTAATATAACCAGTACCTGTTGAAAAGTGCCGCCGCGTAAAATAATATCGCTCTGCGAACCCATGGGTCCGCGTGCCTGGATCTCAACACCCGGTATATACCGGAGCAGCTCATCCAGGCTATGTACAGGCAGGTGCCGGATCCGCTCTCCTTTTATTATAGTAATATTTCTTCCGGTTTCTGAAGCTCTTTTCTGACTTAAAGTAGCAGTTACCGTTATGGGATCTAATTCTACATCCTGGGCACGGAGAATAGAAATGAAATGGAAGGCAACGGCAGTCAGAATTATCTTCGTCATGTTCATAAGTGTGGCAAAAATAGTAAAAGGGGATAGAAATCATTGGACTTTTGTACCGGGTTACGGCATAAGAATATATTAAATAAAAGGAATGGATGCTGCCGGGAATAAGATTGGGCAGTTCACCAGGTAAGAGGCTTCGTTTTTGTGATTTGTGCGTTTATCTTTGTGGGATGCATATAGACATTATTACCGTGTTACCGGAATTGTTAGAAAGCCCTCTTTCACATTCAATAATGAAACGGGCCAGGGACAAGGGGTTATTGCATATAAACATGCATCAACTGAGACAGTGGGCAGTGAATGCTTACGGACAGGTGGATGATTACCAGTATGGCGGCGGCGCCGGTATGGTCATGATGTGTGAGCCTTTGGTTAATGCTATTGAACATTTATCCCGGGACAGGGTGTACGATGAAATTATTTATCTTACCCCGGATGGTGAACGGTTTAACCAGCAAATGGCCAACCAGCTTTCTCTCCAACAAAATTTACTCCTGATCTGCGGCCATTATAAAGGCATTGATGAGCGGGTACGGGAGCATGTTATAACGAAAGAAATTTCAATAGGGGATTATGTGCTGAGCGGGGGAGAATTACCTGCTGCTATTATTGTAGATGCTATCGGACGTTTATTACCGGGCGTTTTGAATGATGAAACCTCTGCGCTCCTCGATTCTTTTCAGGATAATTTATTGGCGCCGCCGGTGTATACGCGCCCGGCAGAGTACCGGGGCTGGAAAGTGCCGGAAATACTGCTTAGCGGTGATCCTAAAAAAATAGCCGACTGGCGTTATGATAAAGCATTACAACGAACCCGGGAAAGAAGGCCGGATATAATAGAGAGGGAGTATGGTGATTAAGCTCCGGGGTTATATACTGTCATGTATGAAGCAGACTGCCGTACTGATGTTGTTGGGTTTGCTTTTTTCAACCTGCAGGATGCAGCAAAAAGAGTTCCCCGTTGTGGAGACAAGGGACACCAGCATCACCGTTTCTAATGCATATACGCAACTGTTTTTTGATAGTATTGCTTTGGAGCGGTTTGTTAGGGAACAGGGCTTTTCAGATAGTGTAGCCAATCAGTTCCGTAACTTTTATAATGCGCGTAATTATCAATATGCCTGGTTTTTTTCAGATGGTCCTGCGGAACAGGCTTACCATTTCCTGAACCTACAGAATGATTATATAGCATACAGCGGCGACAGCAGTTTGTATAATCCTGTGCTGGAGCAGGTATTTGATACTTTAGAAACCGGCGGGCACTTTATTCCCCTGAGTGATAGTAGCCGGCTGAATGCCGAGTTGTCTCTTACCATTCAATTTTTTCGGTATGCAGAAAAAGCTTACCAGGGAGACGGCAGGATCAATACCCGGGATCTGAAATGGTATATTCCCAGGAAGAAAATCAATGAGGTTGCCCTGTTGGATTCTCTCATTGCACATAAAGGTGAAAAAATTGGCAGCTATGAGCCGGTAAATATCTATTATCAGCATTTGAAACAAAAGCTGCTGGATTATTACGCAATAGAGAAAGCGGAGGAATGGCAACCCATTACAACCGGTCGTAAGAAATTGGAGCCGGGTGATACTGCGGCGGTGATCCCTGCTATAAAGCGCCGGTTGCTTCTGTTACAGGATATGAGCGTGGAAGATAGTTCCCTGCTATTTACTGATGAGCTGGCCATGGCGGTTAAAAAATTTCAGCGAAGATATGGAATACAGGCGGATGGTATTGTTGGCGCTGCCACGTTGCGGATGATCAACGTATCACCAAAGGAAGCGATTCGCAAAATGCTGATCAATATGGAAAGGATGCGATGGGTTCCGGCGGAAATCAATAAAGACTTCCTTTTGGTAAATATTCCCGAATTTAAATTACATGTATTTGAAAATGCGGTGCCTTCTTTTAGTATGGATGTGGTAGTCGGAACTACCCAGCATAATACCGTTGTCTTTAGCGGTGATTTAAAATATATTGTCTTTAGTCCTTTTTGGAATGTGCCTGCCAGTATTGTAAAAAATGAAATTGTACCGGGTATGAAAAAAGACAACAATTATATTGCCCGGCATAATATGGAAATCACCGGCTATACGGGAAATATTCCCGTAGTTCGACAGAAGCCAGGTGCAAATAATTCCCTGGGGAAAGTAAAGTTTTTGTTCCCCAACAGTTATAATATATACTTACACGATACCCCGCAGAAGAGCCTGTTTGGAGAAGAGCGAAGAGCGTTTAGTCATGGATGTATACGCTTAAGTGAACCCCGTAAACTGGCCGGGTTTCTTTTGCGCAATGACAGTACATGGACCGCATCTCAAATAACTGCAGCTATGAATAGTGGAAAAGAAAGGAGCGTTACACTAAAAGAGCCGGTAAAAGTATTTGTCGGTTATTTTACAGCCTGGGTTAATTCGGCAGGAGAGCTGAATTTCAGGGAGGATATTTATGGTCATGATGTGCGGATCGCTGAAAAAATATTTGAAAAAAGGAAGTAAGACTTTCCCCCCGAACGGTATTTCGTTACCGGCATCCCACGATGATGCACAGTGGACTTCCCTTACCGTAGTGATTACAGTATATTGATTTTTTGCATTACACCCGACTTGTGGGTTTTGCTGATAGGGATCATATTGCCATTGATGAACAGCACGTTTTCCTGGATATCGTTGATCTTGGTGAAGTTTACGATATAGGAGCGATGTACTTTCATGAAAACCTGGGGGTTTACTTTTGTTTCTAAGTTTTTTATGGTGTTATGGGTGATGTATTTTTTTACCGGGGTGATGAACTTAACGTAATCGCCCATACTTTCAATAAAGAGAATATCGTCATTGTGCAGGCGGATAAGCTTCCCGTCTGCTTTGATAAACATGTGATCCTGCTCGGACCCGCCATTCAATTGTTCTGTTTTTTTACTTACTTTTTGTACCGATTCTAAAAAGCGCTGGTAGGTAAATGGCTTCTTAAGATAATCGGTAACGTTATACTGGAAGGCATCATAAGCATATTCTGTTTTTGAAGTGGTAAGGATTACCTGGGGCGTATATACCAATTGATCGAGCAGCTCAAATCCGGATGCCCCGGGCATTTCAACATCCAGGAAGATCAGGTCAACGACATTGTCTCTCAGGAATTCCATCGCATCTTCTGCGTTGAGAAAGTGATGCAATACGTCTATCATCCCTGATTTTTCGCAGAACCGCGTAAGAAATTCTGCAGCTACCTGTAAGTCTTCTACAATAATGCTTTGATACTTCATAGATATTGGGTATTATGTTGTTTCAGCCGGTTAATTTCTTTTTCTCCTCTTTTTATGGCTTCGAGCGTTAAGGATTTAATATGATAAAACCCGTCTTCTGCTTCTGCAGAGGATTTAAATTGAATACAGGCTTGTTCAAATGCCTCAAATTCTTCCATGATCTTATTCATGCCCATATAGCCCAATACGGGCTTCATTTTATGGATTTCCTTTTTTAGTCCCGGTATATCTCCATCGTGGAACCTGGCGTCTGTTAACTGTTGCCCGTTGCGGAGTTGTTGAACAGAAGACTCAAATACCATTTCTGCCTGTTGCAGGTCATCACCATACAATTCCTCCAAAAAAGCATTATCCAGTTCAGGAGAGAAGCGGAATACTATTTTCTGATCTTCATTATACATAATCACAATTTGTATTGCATAAAGGCGTTTTACCTTTTACGTTGAATCAATTATTAATTATATAAAATCAACGTTTCAGCTTATGCAAACGAACATTTTAGATAAATTAGTATCTTTTGGTTACAGTATTTTAAACAGCGGCATTGATCCTTCAAAGGAACGTGAAGAGAACAAAGAGGTACAACGGCTTATCATTTTTATCTTTTTCGGGATAGGGGTAAACCTCATTTCGGTAATAATGAATGTGGTGCATGGGCTGTATATCAGCATATCTCTTAACATTACTTCTATCATTTTACTGGCGGTATCTTATTTTTTAAATAAGGATGGGAAACGTTCTTTTGCTAAGGTATTGGGCATCATTACCATTAACCTCTATCTTTTTGCAATCAGTTATGCCGAGGGGTTAAAGGCAGGGGAGCATTTGTATTATTTCCCCTTTTTGTTGGCCCTGATTTTTGTTATTGATATCCGGAAGAATTATGAAGAGCTGATCCTGACTTCCGTAGTGACTCTGATTACCGCAGCATTGATTTTTATAATGGCGCCTTTTGTAAGTGGTGTACAAACCATTAGTGCCGAGCAATACAGCGCTTTATTCAGCTCAAATCTCAGCCTTTCACTGGTCATTACGGCATGTTTTACTTATTATATTCTAAAAACGCTCGAGATCAATGAGGAAAAGTTGCTGGATGAAACCCGGTTTAAAGACACGGTGTATGATACTTCTTTAGATAGTGTTTTTATTGTTGACAGCCATAGTATGGTAGTAACCGGCTGTAATAAAAAGGCGGCCGAAGTATTCGGTTTTGCGGGTAAAGAGGAAATTACGGGTACAACCGTTAAGCAGGTGCTGGGTGATAAGATGGAAGAACATATTGCGGTACAGGGCAGGCAGCAGTTTACCAAAAAATCGCCCTGGTATGGTAATATGGACCTGGTAAGAAAAGATGATATCCCTTTTTATGCCTATGTAAACATCGTTCCTTTTACACACCAGGATCATCATTTTTGTAAGATCAGTATCCTGGATATTACCGAAATTAAGGTGGCTGAGTTTGAAATACTGAAGGCTAAGGAGAAAGCGGAGAAGGCCGTCCAGATAAAATCAAGATTTTTATCGAATATGAGCCATGAGCTCAGAACGCCTTTAAATGCGATTATCGGTACTACAAATATCATCCTGCATGAGGAATACCTGCCCTCGCAAAAACAGAGTTTTGAGGTGCTTAAATATTCTTCGGAGCACATGATGCAGTTAGTGAATGACATTCTTGACTTTAGTAAAATTGAAGCGGGAAAAATGGTGCTGGAAAATGCGCCGTTCAATATAAAAGTCTTTTTGCAAAAAGTAGTAGCGCCTTTTGGTGCTTCGGTGGCAGCTAAGAATCTTGCACTTGAGATGGATATTAGTGATGATGTGAATATGGAGGTATACGGAGATGAGATGCGGTTGATACAGGTGATGAATAACCTGGTAGCCAACGCTATCAAATTCACGGAAAAAGGCAAAATAACCATTGAAGTAAAAGAAGTGGTACACAAGAGTGACCGGTCGGATATTTATATGGCGGTTAAAGATACCGGTATCGGTATTGCGCAAAATAAAATGCAGCAGATATTTGAAAGCTTTACCCAGGCGGATATTGAAACAACGAGGAAGTTTGGAGGAACGGGACTGGGGCTTGCCATCAGTAAAAAAATCATAGCGCAAATGGGTGGTGACCTGCAGGCTGAAAGCGAGGTTGGCGTTGGCAGCACTTTTTATTTTACACTCAGCTTTAAGATTGCGAGGAAACAAAAAGCTTATGTTGATGAAAACAAGCTGAAAGGACTTTCCAGCCTGGAAGGATTAAAGGTGCTGCTGGCTGAAGATAATCCCATCAATATGATTGTGGCAAAAAGATTCCTGGAGAAATGGAATATTGAGGTAGTAGAGGCGGAGAACGGCGTAAAAGCTGTCGGGCTGTTTTACCAGCATTATCCCGATTTGCTGCTGATTGACCTGGAAATGCCCGAGATGGACGGAGCCCAAACCGTTACCGAAATACGAAAAACGCATCCCGATATTCCAATAATTGCCTTTACTGCGGCAACTTATGAGAATATTAAGGAAGATTTACTGAGCAAAGGATTTAATGATTATGTGCCTAAGCCCTTTAAGCCGGAAGAGCTGCATAAGAAAATCGTTGATTCCACCTCCGGTCTTAGTGAACACCGGAAGGCCTCTTAAATACCGGCAGCAGACTTTATCTCGTATCAGCTCCTCTCCTTATTATTATAAGAAAAGCGTATCCTATATTACGGGAATATAGGAGAGCAGGAAATCGTAGTGCACTTATTTCTGTTCTGCAAAATACTTGTGAAAATACGGGATCGTTTCGATGCCCTTATAAAAGTTGAAAAGATCAAATTTTTCATTAGGAGAATGTAGGTTGTCACTGTCTAAGCCAAATCCCATAAATACGATTTTGATTCCCAGCTCCTGCTCAAATAATGAACAGATGGGGATGCTTCCGCCTCCGCGAACTGGTATAGGGCTTTTGCCGAAAGTGGTTTCAATTGCTTTGGCCGCAGCCCGGTAAGCAGGGGAGTCAATAGGGGTAATATAAGGCTCACCACCATGATGTTCTTCAGCTTTGACCGTTATTCCCGGAGGTGCAATCTCCCTGAAATATCGTAACAATTTGGCGGTTATGTCAGCCGCCGACTGGTTGGGTACCAGGCGTGCTGAAATTTTAGCATGTGCCTTTGCCGGTAATACGGTTTTTGCGCCTTCCCCAGTATAGCCACCCCATATACCGTTAAGCTCCAGCGTGGGACGTATGCCTGTTCTTTCATTGGTTGTATATCCTTTTTCTCCCCATAAGGCATTTACTCCAAGGTCTTTCTTATATGCTTCTTCATCAAAAGGCGCCTCGGCCATCAGTTTCCTTTCTTCCGGAGTAGCGGCTATTACGTTATCATAAAATCCGGGTATGGTAATGTGATTATTCTCATCGTGGCAGGAGGCGATCATTTTTGCAAGCATGGTGATCGGGTTGGCAACGGCGCCTCCATATACGCCACTATGCAGGTCGCGGTTCGGACCGGTTACTTCTATTTCTATATAAGAGAGTCCCCGGACTCCTGTATCTATGGAAGGGGTGTCCATGCTGATCATGGCCGTATCACTGATCAGAATTACATCGGCGCTGAGCAATGATTTATTTGACGATACAAACCGGGCCAAATTAGGTGAACCGATCTCTTCCTCTCCCTCGATAATAAACTTAATGTTAGTGAAGAGGCTGTCGGTTTTAACCATGGTTTCCAATGCCTTAACGTGCATGTAAAACTGCCCTTTATCATCACAGGATCCACGTGCATAAATTTTACCGTCCCTGATCTCCGGATCAAACGGACCGCTTTTCCATAAGTTAAGCGGGTCGGGAGGTTGTACATCGTAGTGGCCATATACCAGCACGGTAGGGCGGGATGGGTCGGTAATTTTTTCTCCATATACTACCGGGTGGCCTTCGGTGGGAAATATTTCAGCCTTATCGGCGCCTGCTTCTAATAGTCTTTGTTTAACTGCTTCTGCACAGGTTATCATATCCTGCTTATGGGCACTTGAAGCGCTCACTGAAGGAATACGTAACAAGTCCAGTAATTCATTTAAAAAACGGTCTTTATTTTTTTGCTGGTACTCGTTCCATACTTGCATGATCTTTTAATTTCAGGTGAAAAATAGATATAACGAAATTAAGTGTTTTTATATAGCCGGTACTGTAAACTTTAAGCGGTTTGTTGGCGAAAAGACTTTCGTAAAAAATATTTTTACATATTTTTTACGAAACCTGTTTTGATGATGTACCACATCGCTTTATCTTTGCCATCGTATTGCAAGTCCATATATCAGCCTTTGCTGGTCCGACCGTTGCAGGGAGGTTCTGGCAAAGGCTGAGCCAATTTTACACTATACCGGTCTGGTATTGCTTTTGGATAGCAGCATAAATACGGCAGAAAGAATGCTATATATGATGGCTGAACCAATCAGTAAGAATTTCATTGTTGCCATGATGGTGGTAACCGCCGATATAAAGGCTGTTGCAAAAAAATGAATAGAAAAACACATGGCTATATTCTCTGTTACATCAAAGAGCATTGCAAGTAAGCTGCCAAAAGCAAGCAGCACGCCTAATTGTTGTGCCCAGTGTGTGTTTTTGTAATGGACGGAAAAATAGCCGCATGTGGAGTAAAGAAATAGCCCGTAAAAGGGGATAAATAAAAAATCCAGCAACATATTGAGGCGAAAAGCGCCGTGCAGTGAATGGCTCCAGGCTGCTGCTATAGATTGCGTGTGCGATGCATTGCAACTGAATTCTAATGACAGGATACCTGAGGGAGAGAAGGGGGTAATGAGCTGCCTTCCCTGCAACTGGAGCAGCAGTATAAAAAATATTGTTCCGGCAAAGAAAAAGCCAATGATCTTCCAGTTAGTCATATCTTCTTTTACTAAAAAAACCAGTTTAATAAAGGTAAATTAAAACCGGCTCTGTGCTTTTAAGTTCTTCAGTTTTTTTAAAAGTGAGCTGATGCTTTTAAAGAAACGATAATAAAACTCCTTATTGAATAATTGAGAGTCGTGCATCGCCTTGTACGTAAGAAATATTCCAATAGGAAGCAGCACCATGGTAGAGAGCCACATGCCCGTAAATGCCGAAGTGATGTCTTCCCGTACAAATTTTTCGCCAAACATATTGAGCAGGTGAAAAATGAGGAAAAAGATAACGGCTATTACCAGGGGCATGCCCATTCCTCCTTTTCGGATAATAGAGCCCAGCGGTGCACCGATCAGAAATAGCACTACACAGGCAAAAGATAATGAAAATTTCCTGTGCCATTCGATCAGGTGATACCGGAGGTCCTTTTGTTTTATACGGGCTTCTTCCGCAAGAATGTCAAGGTTGTTTTTCTGGCCGCTTACCCTGTCATAGGCTCTGCCCATGACTAATTTTCTGACAGAATCCGGAAGTAGCTGAGCGTAACCTTTTCCTTCCGGCGGCCGGAGCGCTTTTTCTATACTTTTTCCCCGGGAATCGTATTGAGGTTGTTTAACCGCAAGGGGTTTATTCCCCTGCCTGGACTGAATAGCAGCATCCGGTATCTTTTCCGCAACGGGATAGGGTTCCTGGGTAGGGATGAGTACACGTCTTATAAAAGAGTAATTAATGCCTACTTCCCGGTCAGATTTCTTTTCCATATCGCTGCCTGCTCTTTTCTTCAGTGAATCAATCGTTTTATCTAATTGCCTGATGTTGAGCATCCTGAAATTATCCTTAAAAATACTATCGGGGGTTTGCATCATTTTGAATGAGCTCAGGTCAAATACCTTTTTGTACTCTTTAAAGCCTAATCTTATATAATCGGTGTTAATGGAATAAGAGGGTCCTCTTTCTTCGTATCGCCATCCGTTTTCTAAATAAAATTCAAGAAATTTTTTGTCGGCACTGATATTCATTTTCCCGTGTTCGGAAATGATAATATTGTCCTGCAGGTTATAGTTTTTTTCAAAGATGATAATGTGATGTATCGTGGTGTTGTCCTTTTCTTTCTTTCCTATCTTGATGGTATAGCCCTCAAACTCTTTGAAAAAGACACCTTCTTTAAGGTTGAAGGCGGGCTTTGCCACCGTTATATCGTACAACAGCGTCTGGAATTTCAATTGTGCTACGGGGATAACATAATTGGAGAATAAAAAGGCAATAACAGAAATGAGCAATGAAATAATAAATAGGGGGCGCATAAAGCGCAGAAGGGGTATGCCGGCAGATTTTATGGCTACCGTTTCAAAACTTTCGCCCAGCTTGCCGAAGGTCATGATAGAAGATATCAGGACGGCTAAGGGTAATGCCAGGGGTATAGCCGTGGCAGTAACGTAGCTGGTTAATCGCAGGATAGTAAAAGAATCCAGTCCCTTTCCTACTAAGTCGTCAATATACTTCCAGAAAAACTGCAGCACCAGGATAAACAGGGTGATAAAAAAAGTAACAATAAAAGGGCCAATAAAGGATTTAACGACCAGTTTATCTAATTTTTTAATCACGGTTTTTACGCTTACTGTTTTATGCTGCTGTATTTGTAATCAATAGAAGCCGCAAAAATACAGTATATGGCAAAGGAAAGAAGCGGAACAGGAATTTTCGGAAGATTTTTGCAATATGACCAGGGTGTCTGCCGGCTTTTGCACAGGCTATGCTCCTATGCGGTGAAACAGCTCTTTTACCTGGTAATCCCACAGACGGCTTTGATCGGAAATCTCCTTTTTATCGGCAAAATCTTTGATTACCAGTATCGTTTGATTGGTGACTTCGGATTTCTCAATACTAAATTCAAAATATTCGTCTTTGGGGGCATGCATCCAGTGGAAACGGATAAACTTGTTCTCTTCCCCTTCAAGCACCTCTGCTTTATCTGTAGAGCCTTCCCAGGTAAAACTGAAAACCATATCTCTTTCATCAACCCTGTCCGCAAACCATTCCTGGAGTCCGGCAGGAGTAGAAAGAAATTCATACAAGATAGACGGGGAGCAGCGAACCGGGTATTCTAACGTATATAATTGTTTTTTACTCATTTGTAGGTCTATTAGACTTGATCCATGATAGCCTGCAATAATATAAAATTAATAGAAGCATCAAAATTTTTTAGGGAATATTTTTTCTTTCAGGGGTTAAGAAAAGGAGGTACCGGCTATTTTAAAGAGGAAGGGCCTGATCTTCAGGGAATAATATTTTTTTCTTGTATCTGCTAATTGCTTAAATTGCTTGGGAAGTGCAATTTCTTATGGTAGCCAACGTTTTATAGATAAATCTATTGATTTATGATATTCAGTAAACCTCTTAAAAATTGCTGCGTATGAGCATGCGTCAACTAAAGATCACGAAGTCCATTACCAATCGTGAATCTCAGAGCCTTGAAAAGTACTTACAGGAAATTGGCCGGGTAGAATTGATTGGACCTGAAGAGGAAGTTAAGTTGGCCGCTTTGATCAAACAGGGCGATCAGAAAGCGCTTGACCGGCTTACTAAAGCCAATTTGCGTTTTGTGGTTTCCGTAGCCAAGCAATATCAAAATCAGGGTTTATCGCTCCCGGATCTGATTAATGAAGGTAATTTAGGACTTATAAAGGCAGCCCAGCGTTTTGATGAAACACGAGGGTTTAAATTTATATCGTATGCGGTCTGGTGGATTCGCCAGAGTATCCTGCAGGCATTGGCAGAACAATCCCGTATTGTGCGCCTGCCGTTGAATAAGGTGGGGCTTACCAACCGGATCAATAAGGCTTTCCAGCAATTAGAGCAGGAATATGAACGCGAGCCTTCTGCTGAAGAGCTGGCAGATTTGCTTGAGATAGATACGGATGAAATTGCCGCAACGCTTGGCGTTGCCGCCCGGCATGTAAGCATGGATACGCCTTTGTCTGACGGAGAGGAAAGCACATTGGTGGATGTAATGGAAAATCCCAATGCCGACAGAGTTGATTTAAAAGTGGCTCACCACGAGTCTTTAAAGAAGGAAATTGAGAGATCATTGCATACTTTAACAGACCGCCAGCAGGATGTGATCCGGTTTTTCTTTGGTATTGGCTTTGATAACCCCATGAGCCTGGAGGATATTGGGGAAAGGTTTAATCTTACCCGGGAAAGAGTCCGGCAGATTAAAGACAAAGCCATCACCAAGCTCAGAACAACATCAAGAAGTAAGTTGTTAAAAACTTATCTGGGTTCATAATTCTACTCATCTTTAGTTTGCTTAACTTTGCAGCGTTTTCAGAAGTGAACAATGGATTACTGTTCACTTTTTTTATGAAGAGAGAGCAATATGTGATAAAAATTATCCTGTATCTATGCTTTCTATATACCTGTTTAAAAGAGCATTTATATGTTTGAGTCATTATCAGAACGGCTGGAGTCTGCCTTTAAGCAAATAAAAGGTCAGGGTAGAATTAACGAGCTGAATATTGCTAATACGGTAAAGGATATACGCCGGGCCCTGGTTGATGCGGATGTAAATTATAAGATAGCCAAAGAATTTACCGATACGGTTAAAACCAAGGCGCTGGGAGAAAAGGTACTGACTGCGGTCAGTCCGGGTCAGCTGATGGTTAAAATAGTGAAGGATGAGCTGACCGAGCTGATGGGTGGCTCGGAAAGTGACTTAAATATTACCGGTAATCCTGCTGTTATTTTGATTGCAGGCTTGCAGGGTAGTGGTAAAACTACCTTTAGCGGTAAGCTGGCTCATTATCTTAAATCAAAAAAAGGGAAATCGCCCTTGCTTGTTGCTGCGGATATTTACCGTCCTGCGGCAATAGACCAGTTGAAAATATTAGGAGAACAGGTGCAGGTAGATGTATACAGCGAGCCTGAAAATAAGGATGCCGTATCCATTGCACAAAATGCCATAAAAGAGGCGAAGAGCAAAAATAAGAATGTAGTTATTATTGATACTGCGGGTCGTTTGGCAGTGGATGAAGTGATGATGAGAGAGGTGGAGCGTATTAAAGATACGGTTGATCCCCATGAAGTGCTTTTTGTGGTAGATGCCATGACAGGTCAGGATGCGGTGAATACGGCAAAAACGTTTAATGACCGGCTCGATTTCAGCGGGGTGGTACTCACCAAATTAGACGGGGATACCCGTGGCGGTGCTGCCCTTTCTGTAAAATATACGGTTAAGAAACCCATAAAATTCATCAGTAGCGGAGAAAAGCCGGATACGCTGGATGTTTTTTACCCGGAAAGAATGGCCCAGCGTATTTTAGGGATGGGCGACATCACTACCCTTGTGGAGAAAGCCCAGGCTCAGTTTGATGAAGTTCAGGCGGCCAAGCTGCAAAAGAAAATGAGGAAGAACCAGTTTGACTTCCAGGATTTTCTAAACCAGTTGCAGCAAATCAAAAAAATGGGCAATATTAAAGATTTGATGGGGATGATACCGGGTATGGGAAAAGCCATAAAAGATGTTGATGTTAATGATGATTCGTTTAAAGGGATAGAAGCCATGATTAATTCTATGACGCCTTACGAAAGGGCAAATCCCGATGTCATCAACCAGGGCAGGAGAATACGTATTGCCAAAGGGGCGGGGAAAGACATTACGGAGGTGAACCAGTTTATGAAGCAGTTTGAACAGATGAAACAAATGATGAAAATGATGAATAAGATGCCCATGGGAAGAATGGGTTTGGGAAAACGTTGATTTTTTGTATTTTTATTTTTTGTAAATAGTTTGCAAGGCTTATCTTCGCAAACCTTAAGAAAGAAACCAATTGTATCACCCATTTAAAATGTTTATTTTTTATGGCTGTTAAAATCAGACTACAACGTCACGGGAGTAAGAAGAGACCCTTCTATTTTATAGTGGTAGCCGATGCCCGTGCGCCAAGGGATGGAAAATTCATCCAGAAGATCGGTACCTACAATCCATTGGGACAACCTACTGCAGTACAGTTAGACAGGCAAAAAGCGCTTGACTGGCTGCAAAAAGGAGCTCAGCCGACCGATACCGTACGCCGCATTTTGTCTTACAAAGGTGTTCTGTATCTCAAACATTTGTTGCGCGGGGTAAGCCTGGGTTTATTTGATGAAGCTACCGCTATGGGCAAGTTCCAGAAATGGCACGAAGAACATGAAGGCAGCATCAGGCAGAAACAGGAAGAATCCGCAAGAGCAAGAAGGCCGAGGAAACCGGTTGCACCCAGGAAAGAAGCTGAGCAAAAAGAAGAAGAAGGTAACTGACAATAAAGTAATTGTTGCTTCAACTGAACTAAACAAAAAGCCTTGCATCATGCAGGGCTTTTTTTAGTAATCATATGGTAACCCTGAAAAAAGAAGCCTGTTAGGAATGTCCGAATATTTTAAAATAGGAAAAATGGTTTCGGCGTTTGGACTGGAAGGAGAGATCATCCTGTTACACAGCCTCGGTAAAAAAACTGCGCTTAAAGGAATAGATGCCATCTTTGTTGAAGACCAGAAGACCTCGTTTCTGCCTTATTTTGTTCAGTCTGCACGTATAAAAAGCGAAAAGGAAATATACCTGAAGCTGGAAGATATCAATACCCGTGAAGCGGCTTTAAAGATGGTGCATAAAGAAGTGTGGCTGGAAGAAAAGGACTTTAAGCAGTTTGCCGACCGGTCGGCTCCCATAGCCTTGCTGGGTTATCAATTGATAGACAAGGGCAATATTATCGGCAACATAGATGAAATAATAGAGCAGCCGCATCAGGTATTATGTAAAATTTTGCTTGAAGGTAAGGAAGTGCTTATTCCCCTGCATGATCAGACATTACAGCGTATAGACAGGAAAAATAAAAAAGTATGGGTTGACCTGCCGGACGGGTTACTGGAAATATACAAGAGCAGTTAATTCCCGGAATTGTATCGGTTGTTCAGGTCAGGGCTTGGCGTAGTTGGCTTTTGCGCGGTTGCTTTGTGCGTTGACAAGTCAATTACGCCAAATCCTTGTTATGGGCAAGTGGCTTTCAGATTTCATTCGTCTGTTTTGTCTAATACTTGCGTTAATTGATGCAGCTTGTCGGCTAATATTTTCTTGTCAATCAATTTTGTTTCGTAGTCGGCAATTATTGCAGGACTTATATTGCGTGCCATTGCATATTCTACCACTTCAATTTCTTTGCCTTTGCAGAGCAAAATACCAATACTTGGATTTTCGTGTGGTCGTTTTACATCACGGTCTAATGCCTCCAAATAGAAATTGAGTTTGCCTAAAAATTCGGGTTCAAAATCTTCAATTTTCAATTCAAACAATACCAAACATTGCAAATCACGATGATAAAAAAGTAAATCGGTACGATAATCTTTGTTGCCAACTTGAACACGAAATTGTTCGCCCATATAGGTAAAACCTTTGCCGATTTCCAAAATAAATTTTTGGAGGTTGATCGTAATAGCTTTTTCCAAATCTTTTTCGCTATGTCCGTCCGGTAAGTCCAAAAACTCAAACATATATGGGTCTTTGAAAAAGTTTTCGGGTAATTGTGTTTGCACTCCCGAAACCAGTTTGTTTGAAAGCATTGTGCGTTCAAATGTTGCCGTCTTGATTTGTCGTTCCAACTCTCTAACTGCAAGCTTTTCTGTTACTGCTAACAGTAAGTAGAATAAGGTCTCTCCGGCTCTTTTTGTTTTGCTTAGAATATGCAGATGAGATGACCATTGTATTTGTGTCAACACTGTTGACACAAATTTATTATGCTGATTATCAATGTTTTGTAATTGTGTCAGCGCTGATGACACTTTTTGATTGTCCTCCGAAATTTGTACCGCCAGAGGTGACACTTTTGGCATTGTGGTATCTAACCAAAGGTTAAAAACTTCGTTTTCGGGTGTGTATAGCTCAAAAAACTGTTTCATTCTATACAAACCTCTGCGGTTGAAACCTGAAAGATTTGGAACTTTTGATTGAATAAAATCTGCTAATTGCTGAACGGTGTTTTCGCCCCACTTATCCGAACTTACTTTGTCAGAAACAATTTTACCCACATTAAAATACAGCAAAACCAACTCGCTGTTTGCTTTGCTGTAAACACGGTTTCGTGCTTCAGTTATGAGCGTAAGAATATGCTCAAAATCTTGTTTGTATGTATTATCTAAATTCATCTTATCCTGTTTCAAAGTTACACATTTTGCAATGGGAATTAGGATAACAAGCAACGAAAAGGGTCGAGAAGAAAATTCTAAATTAAGTCTGCTTTTGCTTCTGCGATTTTTCACCTTTGAAAGTAAGATCAGCTATTCCGCTAATTTTTCCTTCCGGAAGTCTTCCTGTAAATTCAACGGATGTTAAGCGGGTCTTCTTCCTAAACAACTTGTTGAACGATTGCGAATGTTCAAAACTTAATTGATAAGTAATTTCGGAAACCGACAAATTTGTTGTTGTCAAATATTCTTTTACTTTTTCTATTAATTTGTCGTGAATGCTCTTTGCCCATATCTGTATTATTCCGGTAGTACCAGATCCCTGCATATTTTTTTTACAATTCCCGGACCTTCATAGATAAAGCCGGTCCACACCTGCACCAGTATGGCGCCTGCCTTTAATTTTTCGGCGGCATCATTGCCGGAAAATATACCTCCGCTGCCTATAACAGGTATGGATGCGTGCGTTTGCCGGGTGATCTGCTGTATGATTTGTGTGGATCGTTGTTGTACCGGTTTACCGCTTAATCCTCCTGCTCCTATGCGGCTGATCACAGAAGCCGGCGTTTGCAGCCCTTCCCTGCCGATAGTGGTATTGGCAGCTACAATGCCATCAAGTTGAATTTCCTGTGCCAGGTCAATGACATCGTTAATTTG
This sequence comes from Chitinophagaceae bacterium, assembly GCA_023957155.1. Classification (GTDB taxonomy): domain Bacteria; phylum Bacteroidota; class Bacteroidia; order Chitinophagales; family Chitinophagaceae; genus Agriterribacter. Next base: position 359,409 of record JAMLHK010000005.1, read on the forward strand.
CTCATCACTTAAATCGGGTGCGATTTTCAGTAATATCGGTTTGGAATTCGGCCGGGTTATATTGATGTTTTGCAGGTTCTGCAGGATCTTCCTGAGCGCGTCTTTTTCCTGCAAGGCTCTTAGTCCCGGGGTATTGGGAGAGCTGACATTTACCACAAAATAATCTACATAGTTGAACAGTGCGGTAAAGCAAATTTCATAGTCTTTCCAGGCATCCTCATTGGCCGTTGACTTATTTTTCCCGATGTTACCGCCTATAATTAGCGATGGGGTATGCCTGTTAGTATTCTGCTGTTCTCTCCACTGGCGTAACCTGCCGGCAATCATTGCTGCCCCGTCATTATTAAATCCCATTCGGTTTATCAGTGCGTTGTCTTTGGGCAGGCGGAACAGCCTCGGCTTATCATTTCCCGGCTGTGCTTTTGGCGTTACCGTTCCTATTTCAACAAACCCGAACCCGAGGCATTCCAACTCTCGCAGATACTTTGCATTTTTGTCGAAGCCGGCTCCCAGTCCAACCGGGTTAGAAAAAGTAAGAGTTGAGTGTTTGGTTTGTAAAACAGTTATTAGACGGTCGTTTCCGGGAGGCGTAAATCGTTTTTTGATGCCTTTCCTTATCCAGTTTATGCTGCATAAGAAATGCAGTAGGTTCATGGAAAAATAATGTACCCTTTCCGGCGGGAAAAGGAAAAGCATATTCCGCAATAATGTGTACATAATGGTGCGAAGTTAATAAAGGAAACGTGGCATAATAAACTTTCTTCAGATCTGTTAGCGGATATTCTGTTACAGAAATGCACAGAATAGTATTAACTTTATTAGCGCCCCATCCTCATACCTACTGACGAACCTGATGCTGTAACCCTTCTATCTAATTCTTTCATCTGCTTCTTTAAATCCGGTTATTGTTACCGAGAGGGCGAAGCTATGTTTAAACACCATGACCACTGTACAGATAAAAGTCATTACGCATCATAACAGAGATTGTATTGCCGTTTATTTTGGTTATAGATCTGCTTTGCAAATTGCTATTAGGAAAATTAATGGTATCCGGTGGAGCCACACCAATAAATGCTGGTGGCTGCCGTTGAGCAAAGAAAACCATTTAACTATTGTTCAGGCTTTACAGGGTATAGCGCCGGTAGATGATAAAGACGTTAAAGACTGGCTTACCCGCCAACCGGTTCCGGACAAACCGGCAGATTTATCACCCGCCGGCAGAAACGGACAGAACAACCGGTTGGGTCAAAAACAAAATTACAGGGCGGCTAAAGATATTGTACATAAAGTAAACAGCCACGTACTTGCCAGGATGAAACAACACCTGGTATTAAAACGCTATAGCTCCTCCACCATCAGAACGTATCTGAATGAAATGCATGTGTTTTTGCTTACCATAAAACAACATCCGGCAGATGATTTTACTATTGACCGGATAAAAGATTATTTACAGTATTGTTCGGAAAAGCTGGGGCTGAGTGAAAACACCCTTCACAGCAGGATCAATGCACTGAAGTACTATTATGAACAGGTACTGAACAGGGAAAAATTCTTTTGGGAGGTACCTCGTCCTAAGAAGCCGCAGGCGCTGCCCAAACTTTTGAACGAAACTGAGATTGGAAGATTATTTAATGCCCTTACCAATAAAAAGCATAAGGCGATGCTGTTTACCGCATACAGCGCCGGGCTGCGGGTAAGCGAAATAGTGAATTTGAAGATAGCTGATATTGACAGCGGGCGGATGCAGATATTTATAGCGCGGGCCAAGGGAAAGAAAGACAGGTATGTTAACCTTAGTCCTGTTCTTTTAGACATTCTGAGGAATTATATCCGGCAGTACAAACCTAAGCCCAGGGTATATTTGTTTGAGTCGGAACAGACGTTCACATCGTATCCTACCCGGACGGTGCAGCAGATTTTTTCCAATGCGAAGCAAAAGGCCGGCATTAGTAAGGCGGTAGGTATACACAGTCTACGCCACAGTTTTGCCACGCATTTATTAGATAGGGGGACGGATATCCGGTATATAAAAGAATTGCTGGGTCATTTCAGCATAAGAACTACGGAGCGCTATCTGCATGTAAGCAAGAGGCAATTGGTAAATATTATAAGTCCTTTTGATGATTTATGGAAGAGTGGGGAGGTTAACTGGTAATATATTTAGATAACAATGTAAATTATATAATATTAGATTGTTGGTTATTAACCTGTTATATTCTAATGGATATTAGTTATACAAAAAGATCGTGTAGAATGATCCTGCTGTTTGTCAATGGATTTGTTCGCGGCGGATTGTACTAATGATAATTCAGGATATATAATGTTATCCTATTGATTTTCAGCCAGGAAAAATTGCATCAGTGCAGCTAATAGCGTAAATTTATGCGTTGAACCAACATCGCCTGTAAGGCGATGAGTTTTAAAGGTTGTACCTTATAGGATATTTATTCATTTATAAAACTATAAGGTTATGGAAAAAAAACATTAAGTCCGCAAGCAGTTGCGGCATTGGAGAAAACCGATCAGTATTTATCCATCGGTCACTACAGCCCCCTTACCATTCGTAATTATCTCAGTGAGCTCCGGTATGTTTTCGTTTATTATGCAGATGTAGATCCACTTGATTTTACAGAGGATATGATATTGCAATACCTGCTATACCTGTCAAAAACCATCGGGTGCAGCCGCGTAAAATGCAAAATGGCTGCGCAAAGCATTTCTTTCTTTTTCCGGCATGTGCTTAAAAAAGCATACGTTATACCTACGGTAATTTATCCCAGAACAAGCACCACTCTGCCCGCAGTAATGAACCCCGATGAAATAAAAACAGTTATTGACAGCGTACAAAATGTAAAACACCGCACCATTATTATACTGCTCTATAGTACAGGTATGCGCCTGGGAGAAATAGCACACTTACGTATTTGTGATATTGACAGCAAAAACATGCGCATTAAAGTGGTGCAGGGTAAGGGTGCTAAAGACCGGTATACTATTTTGTCTGAACAGGTATTGCAGGAACTCAGGGCATATTACCTCATTTACAAACCACGGGAGTACCTGTTCAATGGGTATCGGCAGGGTAAGCCCATGGGCATGCGTAATATTCAACACCTCGTGCAAAAAGCCATAGCCCAGGTGGGGCTGGCTAATAAACACTATACCGTGCATACCATCCGCCATAGTTTTGCCACTCATCTGGTTGATAACGGCGCTGACCTGCATACGGTAAAAGAACTGCTCGGTCATAGTAATATACAAACCACCATGCGATACCTGCACCTTACTACTGTCCGTACCAGCGGTATCACCAACCCTTACGACAGGTTACCGGGCAACTACAGGCAACCACGGTCTTCTTCATTAAAATGACAGACCATGTTGCATTATACAATGCCCGGCGCAACAGTGCAGCAGGCGCTGATGAGCTATCATACTCCCCAGGCAGGTGATAATATACATGTCCGGCACGTACTTGAGCGATTGAAACAATGCCGCACTGCCGCTTTGGGGTACCACATATACCAATGCGATAATCCGGAATGCAGGCATATAAAATATCAGTACCATAGCTGCAGAGACAGGCATTGCCCTAACTGCGGCGCTATAAAAAAACAGGAATGGATAGAAGCACGCACCCAGGAGCTATTGCCTGTAAAATATTATCATGTAGTATTTACCCTGCCTCATGAGCTTAACAGCCTGGTGATGGGTAACCGGAAGCTTTTATACAAGCTGCTCTTTGATGCTTCGGCTCAAACGCTGCTCAGCTTTGCAAAAGACAAAAAGTATCTCGCCGCCCAACCCGGCATCATCAGTGTATTACATACATGGGGGCAGCAGCTTAGCTTTCATCCGCATATACACTGTATTGTAAGTGGTGGTGGTATTACCGATGAGCATTGCTGGAAGGATGCCTCAAAAAACATTTACCGTTTTTTGTTCCCGGTAAAGGCTTTAAGCATAGTATACAGGGCTAAGTTTTTACAGCGCTTGCAATTGCTGATCAGCAATGGTGAAGTAAAGCCGGCAGATACAGATACGCCCCAACTCATAAAGCTTTTATACAGTAAAGATTGGGTAGTATATGCCAAAGCTCCTTTTGCAGGACCTCAGGCTGTAATTGAATACCTGGGAAGATATACCCATAAAGTGGCTATCAGCAATCACAGGATAACAGGTATTGACCACCAAAACAAAACAGTAAGCTTTACCTATAAAGACTATGCTGATAACGGTAAACAAAAACAAATGACCCTCGATGCCGGAGAGTTTATCCGGCGTTTTGAGCAGCACATCCTGCCTGAAAGGTTTACCAAGATCAGATCCTACGGGTACCTGAGCAACAGGAAGCGGCGCCAGTGTATCAATGCCATACTAAAAACAATGAAGCTCCCACAGCACAGGGGGCTGGTAAAAATACCCCTGGAAATACGTATGAAAGAAATGTATGGTATAGCTATACAGGAATGTCCCTGCTGTAAAAAGGAGACACTGCAATTATTGGCTGTCTACGTTCCGTGGAAGAAGGCAGATGATGGGTAAGAAAAATAACGAACAGGAAAATTAAATATGGATCAAAACAAACGTTGCACGGCGATGTAACAGCACTATATTGCCTCAGCATCAAAAAACGTTCAGAAAAACAGTAATAAAAACGTATTTTAGAGACGCCAGCCGGTAGCTGCTCCTCCGCTAAAGCAATACCAGGCGGTAAAGACTAAAAAACAAAACCAGACAACCACCACGAGAAAAGCTAAAGACCGATACTTTCTCCCTAATGGCAAACATTACGGCGATGTCGGCCAACTCAAAAGTATACCACAAAGCCCCGTAACTTTCTTTAAGGACGGGGCTTTATCAGGGGGCTTTGCGGATACTTTTCTGTGTGTTGTGCGTCATTCTACACGACCCCATTCCATAACATATAACCTTAATAAAATTGACAATAATAGAAACTCAAAACCTTGATTTTGCTTTTAGTAAAGGCGACCTTGTTTTAGAAGGATTAAATCTAAAAGTTGAGCAAGGTTCAATTTATGGATTTCTTGGACCAAATGGTTCGGGCAAGACAACAACCATTCGGTTGCTTTTAGGACTTCTGCCAAACTCTAAGGATAATATCAAATTATTTGGACACAATTTTAAAAATGACAGAATTAACATTCTTTCAAAGACAGGTTCGCTAATTGAGCAACCATCTTTATACGAGCATCTTTCGGGGTTTGACAATTTAGAAATTACCCGCAGAATAAGAAACGCAAATAAAAATAGTATAGACAAAGCTCTTGAACTTGTGGACTTGAAAACCGCATCTGGAAAAAAAGTAAAAGAATACTCATTAGGGATGAAGCAGCGTTTGGGACTTGCTATTGCGTTGCTTTCTGAACCGGAGCTTTTAATATTAGACGAGCCGGTAAATGGCTTAGACCCAAACGGAATTATTGAAATCAGGGAATTGCTTTTGAAATTGAACAAAGAAAATGGCATCACGATTTTTTTATCAAGCCATCTGCTTTCCGAAATAGAAAAAATTGTTACTCATTTAGGAGTTTTAAGTAAAGGGAAATTAGTTTTTCAAGGGCAATATAACGACCTCAAAGAATTGCAGAATAAATCTGCAACGATTCATATTGAAACAAGCGACAATCAAAAAGCATCTGAAATTATTAGTGCTAAATTTCAAGCACCTTCCTTGCTAAACTCACATTTAATGGTTCATTATCAAGACAAGGAACAAATTGCTGCTATCTGTAAACTGCTGGTAGAAACAAACATTGACATATATAAAATGCAGTTACAAAATAATGACCTTGAAAATATATTTTTAGAAATTACAAAAAACTAATGCAGAACGTAATTAGAAATGTAGGTACAGAATTTATAAAGTCAAAGAAAACATTTGCCTGGTGGCTTGTAATTCTTGGAGCAGCCTTTATGCCAGTATTTGTATCCTTTGTCTTTTTAAGCAAATGGAAACACTTGATTCCTCAACAAGGACACAACCCTTGGGACGATTTTACAGAAATGTCGTGGAAAGGGATGGGTTTTTTATACACACCCCTTTTTATTGTTTTGCTAACTTGTTTATTCTTCAACATTGAACATAAGAACAATACATGGAAACATATTTTCACTCTTCCGATTTTAAAGAGTAGTATTTACCTTAATAAACTCTTGACACTACTTATTTTCATTGCACTGTTTTACATTCTTTACATTCCAATTTGGATAGGTTGTGGGTTCTTGGTCGGGTTTATAAAACCTCAATTACAGTTGACAAATCATGCGCCTGATTACATTTCCTTATTGAGTTTATGTTTTCATTCTTTTATTGCTTCACTTGGAGTACTTGCTATTCATTTTTGGCTAAGTATTCGCTTTAAGAACATGATTATACCAATAGCTATTGCTATTGTGGGAGGCATAATATGGGTAGCTTTGTATCAGGGACGAGTAGAAGAAATCACATATTTCCCATACGCTTACAATTATTCAACTGTTAACCCGCCGTATTGGGTTGAGCAAAAAATGTTTGGAATTTTTCCTCAACATGAAATGTTGAGTATACTTTATTTTATCTTATTTTCAGCCTTGAGCTATCGCTATTTTATCAAGACATTTAAAGGATAGGAATATACTTTAGGGTGACACGAAGAAGAACGAACGCACAACATTGGTATTGCCAATAGTGGGGCTGGACGGAAGAACAATCGGCAGCAGTAATTCTACTGTACTGCGGTTCGGGGCTTGACGAATAGAGCCCAGCTTTAGTTCTTATTATTTATCTTTAGCAAAAAGCCAGGCATCGGTTCCGGCGGACGAAATTCTATTTCCACACCATCGGCAATACCTATCCGTTGTGCGACATACAAAACCAAAAGCCCTATACTTATGAGCAGATTCATTCCAACACTTTTATTATTTTCTATTCTGTTTTTGAGTTGCAAAAGCGACTATGAAAAAGAGGTGGAGAAGAGCAAGAAAATTACTGTTCGGCTGAAAATGGAAAGACTGCCATCTTATGATAGTTTGTACAATCAAATTATAAGCAGAGAGACAAATCCGAATTCTCATGACCCTATTCTTGACTCATTGTATCAGAGCACCCAAGAGATTACAGACCTTTTAGACAGCCTAACAATTGTAGTAGAAAAGAGCGACCCAACTGGAGAGCGCCGAGATATTGGTAAATCTTTATTAACAACTTCGCCCAGTGGTTTAAGGCTAACGAAAGGAGCTAATTCTATCCATGAATATTGCCTTGAAATTATTAAGGACGCTAATAGGAAAGAAAGTCTGAAAAAACTGTTTGCAAAATATAGAGGTTATTTAGGCTCTGGTGAATTTAATCTTGTATTTTTTTCTCAATCTTCAACAAGTTTTATTTTGATGACCTTAACTGGGCTTAAAAATGACCTCATCAAAGCGACATATTTAGCATTGTTGGACAAGAATGAGTTAACGACAAAAACTGTACGACCGCACAACAAGGGGCTTGCTTCTACGCTGGCTGAAGGAATAAGCATCAGCTTTGGGTTCGCTGTTCATCTATAGTTCCGGGCTAAAAATTCATTGTTCAGCTTTTGTAGTTATCTTCGGCTTTGGGTTCGCTACTGGGCTGACGTTCGGGCGAAAGGTACATTGAATGCCAGCGCAGCAGCAAGCCCTACCGTTGGTGGCAAGTGTAAAAGACTACCACATAAACGAAAACCGGAACAGAAGAATGGAGCAAAAAGACAAAATAATTCAAGACCTTGACAGTAAAATCACGGCAGACACAGTTTTATTCTTCGATATGGACGGAACATTGGTAGATACTAACCTTGCAAACTTTCTTTCATACAAGAAAGCAATACTTTCCGTAACAAAATCAAACCACGACCTGACATACAATTCTGACAAACGCTTTAACCGTAGTAGTCTTAAAAATGCTGTTCCAAACTTGACGGAGAACGAATACGAAAGAATAATCCAAGAAAAGGAAGCATTCTACAACGACTTTCTAAACGAAACAAAACTAAATGTAGAAACCGCGGATATACTTTTTAAGTATTCAAAAACAAACAAAACTGTTTTAGTAACAAATTGCCGAAAAGACAGAGCAATGACAACATTAAAACATTTCGGACTTGACGACAAATTCAGCAATATTTTCTACAGGGAGTTTGGCGACAATGGAGAAAAAGTAAACAAATTTCAAAACGCTATTTTAAGATTGGGCGTTCCGCCCAATCTTGTTATTGCTTTTGAAAATGAAGAAAGCGAAATATCGGATGCACATAAAGCAGGTATAACAATTATCAACCCAACAAATCTATAAGAAATGGAAAATTTCACAATCTTATCAGAAGAACAATGGTATAAAATACCGAACGAAAGAGAAGCTAACTTTCGAAGGCTAATTGGTGACAAACGAAAAGGAAGAGTTGCCAACACAGGATTTTTTGTAAATGACTCTGATGAAATCAGATTAATTGGGACATTTCTCAAACAGAATACAAATGCATTTTTTCACGCTGATTATAATAGTGGTAGTTCTTGGCAAATCCCCAATAGTATTGAAAATTTGATATGGACTTTTAAGAATGATGTTGACCCATTTCCTGAAAGACTACCTAACGTCCAGCAACAGCTTTCAGCGATATTAAGGCAAGATTTACCAGAAATCCTCAGACAGACAAGAAAGAACAATCTTACCGTTTGTGTTGTTCCACGTTCAAAAGCGGAAGGACATTATAGAGCCAACCAATTACTTTTTAGAATGGTAATTAGTAATGTGGTTGACCAATTGCCAAATTTTGAAAACGGAACTAATTACATTGTGCGACACACAAATACAAGAACAACGCATTTAGACAGAAATGGCGAAGGTGGTGACGAAAATTTGCCATACCCAGGAATCACAAAAGACACCTGCACGATTTCAGGACAGGTAAATGGTAAAAACATTTTACTCATTGATGATTTATACACGAAAAGCGTAAACATTGATGAAGATGCAATTCAAGCACTATTGGACAAAGGAGCCAATTCTGTTACTTTTTACTCTGTTGGAAAAACTGTATCAAGAAATCAATAATTTAGCGACAATGAAGTATACCGATAACGCATTAAATATTTTAACAACCAAATCTTACAAAGGAATTGGTAATGCTTGGATTGTAAAAAATCTGAAGGGCAACGAAAGTGTGGAAACTATTGTGTCATTGCTTAACAAAACAATCAAAGGAGAGCAAACAAACGAAGATGAATTTGAACGTCTTAAAAGTAATTTTGAAAATAAGCTTTTAGAAAAGTTTGACAATGAACTTTGTGACGGGATTGTAGCATTAGGAGATAAAGATTTCCCTAAACATCGTGGCAATGTGAAAGAAAGTGAAAGACCTATTTTTCTTTATTACAAAGGCAATATCGACTTATTGAGCATTGACAATATAAACATCACTGTAATTGGACTTTTAAACCCAGAAGGCGATATAGAAGAAAGAGAAAGGAAAATAGTTGCTGAATTTGTAAAGAAAGGTGCTACCATAGTGAGTGGTCTCGCATTTGGTTGCGACAGCATATCACATCAACAAGCATTAGATTCTAATGGTAAAACCGTTGCAGTTTTGCCAAGCCCACTCAGTAGTATAATGCCTGTAAGAAATAAAGGTTTAGCGTTCCAAATTGTAGAAGAAGGCGGTTTGCTTGTTACAGAATATGGAACTGATTTTAAAAGCCAAATGGAACTAAGTAGTCGTTACAAAGAAAGAGACCGCTTACAAGCCTTGTTCTGCGATACAATTGTTTTGGCTGCAAGCTATGCTCAAAATTCGGCTGAACGATGGAAAATGTTTGGACAAAAACTTGACAGTGGTGCTCGTTTAGCTATGGGTTTCGCAAAAGATTATGGTATTCCGAGAGCAGTAATGTATGACAAACATATTGACGAAAACAACCCAATGTTTGACTTAAACAGAGATTTAATCAAAGAACAAAGAGACATCACAATAATAACACAGGAAAATGTTTACGAAACAGTTTCTAAAATCTTAGACAAACAGCCGACAGTTAAAAGCACGACAACTTTTCAGCAAGGAAATTTATTTGACTAACAAAAACAGGAATTGATAACAAAACCAAATAGCGGACAACAAGAACACCAGCCACCAACAGCGGTTTTGCGTAATGGCGGGTGCAGTGCTTCGTATGACAGTTTTGTGGTAGGTTCAAGTGCAGTTCTTC
>JAMLHK010000006.1 GCA_023957155.1 Chitinophagaceae bacterium
GCGGATGCTCAGCTTTTTACAAAGCTCTGCGCTCACTTTACTACGACAGTCTATTTTATTTATCCTGTTATGGCTCATCTTCCGCCATGTGCTTACCACGGGTGAGCTCATCAGCATGCAGTTTATCTCCACTACTATTTTCGGACCATTGCAGGATCTGGGCAATATCATTCTTTCCTACCGCGAAGCAGAAGCATCTATTATGAGTTTTGACAGGCTGATGAAAAAGCCGGTAGAAACCCGGCCGGAGGAGCCGATTGCTATCGGGCCGTTAGAATCTATGCGTTTTGAGCATGTGGTGTTCCGGCATGCTACCGCTTCGATAAACGCCATTGATGATATTTCTTTTGAGCTGAAAAGTGGCGACACCGTTGCGTTTGTCGGTCCATCCGGCTCAGGAAAATCTACGTTGGTGAAGCTCTTAGTGGGTTTGTACCGGCCTGTGGGAGGCGCAATTTATTTTAATCATATTCCGGCAGATCATATCCGGTATAATGAAATGCGCCGCCAGATTGGTTTTGTAACGCAGGATACGCAGCTGTTTTTTGGTACTATAAAAGAAAATTTATTGTTTGTTAAGCCAGGCGCAACCGATGAGGAAATGTTGTACGCTTTGCACCAGGCTTCCTGTGATGGGATACTGGCCCGTTCGGGTAGGGGGCTGGATACGGTTTTGGGTGAAAGCGGTATGAAATTGTCCGGCGGTGAAAAGCAACGTATTGCTATTGCCAGGGCATTATTGAGGCATCCGCGGCTGCTGATCTTTGATGAAGCTACTTCAGCGCTGGATTCACTTACCGAGGAGGCTATTACGGAGACCATTAAAAAAATATCGGCGCAGCGCGACCCGATCACCATTCTTATTGCACACCGGCTGTCTACCATTATGCATGCCGATACCATTTATGTGCTGGAAAAAGGCAAGGTTGCCGAATCAGGTACCCATGAGTTCCTGGTAGATAAAAAAGGGTTATATTATGCTATGTGGCGTCAGCAGATTGGTGAAAGGCGGAGTGAACACATAGTAGCAGAAGAGGATATGGAAGCAGAGGAGAAATAGGATACCGCATGTATTAAAAAAGAAGAAAAGATATCGTATGCTTATCTATTTTCATATACTCCTGTATGCCTGGATAAATAGGGATACTATAAAAATACAGGTACAGAATAATGATCATAAAATAAATAATTACCTTAAAATAGAGGATAATTTATTCCTTTATTATCGGTAGTTTTATACAAAATTTTTTCATAGTGCATCGGTCTGTCATTTTTATTGTTTTCCTGTCCATTTTAGTGTCCACCTTGTTGATACAGGCCTGCAAACAGCAGAACAATAAAAGAAAAGTAAAACGCCCCCCGGCTAAAGAAAAGCCGGCTGATTTAGGTACGGTTGCTGCACTGCCCGTTTCTTACAAATCACCTGGCTATAATCCTACCACGGAAGAAAAAATAGAGCTTGGCCGCCTGCTTTTCTTTGATCCCATTCTTTCCGGGAATAAAGATGTAGCCTGTGCCACCTGCCATCATCCCGAGTTTGGGTATGCTGAAATCCTGGAGCTTCCTATCGGAGTTAACGGGACAGGCTTTGGATCAAAACGGCAATTTCGGCATCCCAACGATATACCTTTTTCAAAAAGAAATGCCCCGGCTATAGTGAATACGGTATTTAACGGAATTGATGAGGGGGGAAATTATATACCCGAGCAAGCGCCTATGTTTTGGGATGTACGGGTAAAAAGTTTAGAGGTGCAGTCGTTACAGCCCATTAAACAACTGGAAGAAATGCGGGGGCGGCAAATAGGGGAGGATGAGATTTTACCCGTTATTGTAAAAAGATTAAAAGCTATACCCGAATACAGGCGGTTGTTTAAAGCGGCATTCAATGAGGAAGAGTCCATAACAGAGATGAATATGGCCAAGGCGCTTGCAAGTTTTGAGCGTTCATTGGTGGCAAACAATTCCAGGTTTGATGAATATATGCGGGGTAATACGAGTGCCCTGACTCAGTCGGAAAAGGAGGGGATGCAATTGTTTATAGAATCGGGATGCGCTCTTTGCCACAACGGACCTATGCTTTCCGATTTTAAACCGCATGTGCTTGGAGCGCCTGAAAATGAAGAAAAGCTCGGATTTCTCGATTCCGGGTTTAATAATACGTTTGCTTATCGTACGCCCACCTTACGTAATTTACGTTACACTGCGCCCTATATGCATAGCGGTAAATTAAAAACGCTTGACCAGGTATTGACCTTTTATGAGGATCTGAACGGTAAGCCTTTGCCTAATATTAATGTAAAAAGAGAGCAGGTAGATACCCTGGCGCTTAAAATAAAAGTAGAATTTAAAAATATTCCCCGCATTATTGAGTTTTTAAATACACTGAATGACGAGAAGTATGACCGCAGGATACCAACTGCCGTACCCAGCGGGTTAAGTGTGGGCGGTAATATAAAATAAACCATCGGGCCATTTCCCAAACCATGAAACAGGGTGTATGAAAAAAATCGGTATACTGTCGGATACACACGGCTACCTGGATGAAAAAATTTTTATGCACTTTGAGCAGTGTGATGAGATCTGGCATGCCGGGGATTTTGGAGAAAATGAAGTTGCGGACAGGCTCCGGGCCTTCAGGCCCCTGAGAGGAGTGTATGGTAATATAGATACCCCGGATATCCGTCTCCGTTTCCCGGAAAAAAATCATTTTAACATAGAGCAGGTTCACGTGTTTATGCAGCATATCGGCGGCTATCCGGGAAGATATGCTCCGGGAGTACGGAAAGAAATAGTACAGACCGGTTCAGGATTATTTATCAGCGGACATTCTCATATCCTGAAGATCATATATGACGACCGGAATCATTGCCTGCATATTAACCCGGGAGCAGCAGGAAGGCAGGGATGGCATAAGGTAAGGACAATCGTTCGGCTGGTAATTGATGGTGAGACCATGAAGGACTGTGAAGTTATTGAACTGGGGACGAAATAAGGTAAGAGTACAGGGGAAGCCTCCCGGTAAGGTGCATGTCAGTTTATATGTACTGCATCAGGCCTGTGCAGCCGTTTTATCTAAGGTCAGTACGGGGATTTTTGAAGCATAAGATAATAGCTTATTGGTGATCTTGTTCCAAAGGCCGGGTAAGCGAAATTCTTTTATTGTCTGTCCCAGGATAAGATCGGCGTTAATACGTTTTGAAAAGTCAAGCGTACTCTTGGCTAAGTTTTTACCCTCTAATAAAAAACATTGAACGGGAATGGTGGAAACACTCTGTACCACTTCGAGTGCGGTGTCCAGGATATTATTGGGATTGCCGTTAATGTTATCCCTCAGGGATACCAGGTAAACGGTTGACCTGAAAGACCGGGCCAACATAGTAGCCAGCTTAATCCTGTCAACAGGAATATCATTGTGGAGCGGCAATACAATTTTCTTAAAATGACTCACCAGTCCGCTGGACCTCACCGCCAATATGGGGATCTTGATTTTGCGCGCCAGCAGGCTGATGGAAATGGAAGAAATGATCCTTTCTAATAAATTAAATTTAGACAGTCCAAGCACTACCATGTCCATATTATACGATTCAATGTATTGTATAAGCTGTGCCTGGTGATGTCCCTGCAAAAGGCTGATCTCAATTTGCCCGTCTCCGCAAAGCTGGTTTTTATATGTGGCTTTCAGCGCAGCCAGCTTTTCACGGCTCACCTGCATATTAATATGCGATGCGTATGGCGTAAACCGGCTTGCATCTATAGGAATTAGCGGGAATACAGGGTTAAAAACAACGTGTACAAGGTGTATATTACAGTTAAAGTTATTGGCCAGCTCAATCGCTTTGGCAATTGCCCACTTGTTCCTGGCGGTAAAATCAACCGGTACCAGGATGTTGTAAAGTTGTTTGTTTTGCATAGTAAAAGGTTTTACGTTTTTAAAGTTTTCTAAAGGATAGGAACTGATACCTCAGGCTATATTTAGCAAGGGTTTGAAAGATTTTTCTTTAATAGAAAGATACGCAATTTTTTCCAGTATTTCATCCTTTGTGCAAAAGGCAACTCCCTTGCCCGCGTGCGCCAGGATGCACCTGTCTTCCCGGTTATCACCCACAACAATACAATTTTTTAATAATACGTTATATTTATCGCAGGCATACTGTAAAGCATTTGTTTTACAGTAGGAATGTCCGCAAATACTGTCCGGGGAAGCAAAGAAATAGGAGGGCATATTAACCTCTCCGGTGGCCTTACCCCCAAAAAAATCCAGTTGGTTGGCGTATACAAAATCGCCGCCGATATTTTGACGCACGTAATTGGCGATAAGCATATAGCTGTGGCTGATGATCCCTACGAGGTATTCTTTTTCTTTTAAAGCCTGCATTACCGCCTGTATATCGCGGGTCATTTCAATTTTTGATCCAATATTGAGCAGGTCATCCATGGATTTGCCCTTCAGCAGTAGTCCTATGCGTTTGGTAAGTATGATCGGGTCCTTTTCATTAAACCTGAGTTCTTCTAACTGGCGGGTAAACCCGAATGCAGCCGCACATTCATCAATAAAGCGGCCTTTGAAAATGATATGATCCAGATCAAAGACAATGAGTTTATGATAACGGGAAAGATCTTCTTTCAGGGTATTGTGCATTTCTCTCTGAATGGTTTCTATAGAAGAAATTTCTTCTTCAGGCAGGTTAAATTCAGATTTGGGCTGTGCCTTGGAAATAATGGCACGGGATACTTCTTTACTCATTTTACCCAGCCCTTCCCATGGTTTACTCTTGTTTTCGATATAGCCGATATTTACTTCTTTAATGCGGGCCTGCATCAAATACATATCAATTAAAATGCCTATATCTACTCCGTAATCATTGTAAAACTCAATTCTGTTAAAAAATTTTTTCCTTCCGGCTATCATTCCGCTTAGCGGTTGTGAAAAGCCTGATAGCCCCGGGAAATAAATATTCAGTAAGGGTTTAGCAACCAGCTCGGTAACTCTCCCTGCATTTCTGGCAAAAGTGGCTTTTACAAAATCTGCCTCGTCATCTATAATAGGGGTAACGAGAAGGTTGATGGTATTTTCCGGGTAAGGATCTATATCTCCGTCAAGGAAAACCAGGATTTCCTGCTTCGCATCCAGAACACCTTCCCGCATGGATATTCCTTTTCCTCTTATATTGCTGTTTACTACCTTAGCGCCGGCTGCCCGTGCTATGGCAACGGTATCATCCTCTGAATTGTCATCAACAACTATAACTTCTTTCACCAATGGATTTTCACGGCAAAATCGTATGATGTTACCAATTGTTCCTGCTTCATTCAGTGTAGGTATAATAACGGTAACCATTAATGCTTCCGGTTTAAATAATAAATTTAATATATATAGGAATGCTGTAAGTTACGTAACACCTGTTAAATCAAAACGTATACCTTAAAAATTAAGCCCGGGATTAATTTGCATGTGGTAACCGCCGTAAGCGGATGGCAGATAACTTATTGCTATAGGGTAACCGGTATTGTTGACGGGTTATAGCAAATAAAAAATCCCGAAGCCTCGGGATTTTAAAGAAATAAGCTGAACAGGTATTATTTAATATTCGTTGTTATAATCTCTTTTGTTATAGCCGCCACGGTCGCGGTCGCGATAACCACCGCCTCCGCCTTTGTTATAACCGCCGCCTCCGCCGAAGCTCCTCTTTTTAAAACCGCCGCCACCGCCGGGTTTGGCAGGTCTTTCCTGAGCTTCGTTGATAACGATTTTTCTGCCTAATACCTCCTGGTCGTAAAGACTGCTGAGGGCATTTTGTGCTTCGGTATCATTTTCCATTTCTACGAATCCGAATCCTTTACTTCTTCCGGTTTCACGGTCTTTAACAATTTTGATGGAATTAACAGTACCATACTGTTCAAATAAATTTCTGAGGTCGTCCTCTGTCATTGTCCAGGAGAGGTTGCCTACATACAGGTTCATTGTAACTAAAATTTAAAAAGTGAAAATTGAAAAATAGTAATGGAAACTTAGTCGCTACAATGATCTGACAACCGGAGGTTAGCCGTAAAACCAGCCAGAATAGGAACTAATCGTGCATTACTGCATTGTGAAGATAATATTTTCCAATATAATACCATATAAAATGGAATATATTTATATAAATTCTATCGGTGCTGCTAAATCTATGATATATAATACAAAAGGAGGCTGATTTTAACCAGTCTCCTTTAATGAAATGATGATTGCTTACAGCATTATTCAGCGATTACGTCAAAGCTTACTTCGGTTTCATTTCCGTTACCGAAGTCTATTTTAGCTTTGTAAGAGCCCAGCTCTTTTATCTCCTCCAAAATATGGATCCGGCGGCGGTCTATTTCATATCCTTTCTGATCGCGAATGGCACGGGCAATCTGAACCGTGGTAACACTACCGAAAATTTTACCTGAAGTGCCGGTTTTTGCCCCAATGTGCAACGGGCTTTCATTAAGTTTATTAATTACCTGGTTGATCTCAGCCAGTAACTTTTCTTCTCTTTTCTTTACCTGCTTCAACTTTTCTTCCAACTGCTTAAGGTTGGAGGGAGAAGCTTCAATAGCAAATTTCTGGGGGATAAGATAGTTACGTGCATAGCCGCTTTTTACCTTTACTTTTTCGTTGGCCGAACCTAAGTTATCTACGTCTTGTATTAAGATTACTTCCATGATTGCCTCCTTACTTTAAAAGATCAGTTACATACGGCAATAGCGCCATTTGACGAGCTTTCTTTATCGCCTCGGATACTTTGCGTTGGTATTTGAGTGAATTGCCCGTGATACGGCGGGGTAACATCTTACCCTGCTCATTCAGGAACTTCTTTAAGAACTCAATATCCTTGTAGTCAATGTACTTGATGCCGTATTTCTTGAAGCGGCAGAATTTTTTCTTAGGCTTTTCTGTTTTTATAGCCGTAAGGTATTTGATTTCATTAGCCTTTGCCATGTTATTCAGCTGCTGCGTTTTCGTTTTTGTAACTTACACCACTTCTCTTTCTGGCATTGTACCCGACGGCGTATTTATCGAGTTTGGTAACCATGTGACGTAAAACCTGCTCGTCACGAAGCAGTTGAATCTTCAACGTTTCATTGAAGGTGGATGGCGCAGTAAATTCCACAACCCAGTAAATACCTGTGGTCTTTTTCTGGATGGGATACGCCAGTGATTTCAACCCCCAGGGGTTTGAATGTACCGTCTCACCACCGGCTTCGGCAACGAGATCAGTATATTTTTTCTGAGCTGCTTTAAATTCATCTTCGCTCAGAACAGGGGTAAAAATCACCATCAATTCATAATTGTTCATTACCCTGAAATTTGGTTTAAAAAATATGGGGTGCGAAGGTAGCTTTTTTTATCATATCTCCGTAATTATTTGTAGTTTAAAGTTCCCGCGGTTCAAAATATATTATATATAAACTTGCTACTCCTGTAACCCTGCACCCTGTAACTTCCAAACTTCAAACTCCCAACCCGAAACTTCTCACCTTGTCAACCTGTCAGTAAAGGCACTAATGGCATTTTATTTGTCAGTGGCAATAGCGCAATTATTACATTAACTGATTAAAAGCTATGGAAAAAGGAAACATCAGGGTACAAACGGAGAATATATTCCCTATTATTAAGAAATTTTTGTACAGTGAGCATGACATATTTTTGAGGGAACTGGTAAGTAATGCGGTTGACGCCACCCAAAAGCTGAAGATGCTCTCTTCCATCGGAGAGGCTAAGGGTGAGCTTGGTGAATTGCGGATAGACGTGAAGCTTGATGCGGAAGCAAAAACGCTGACGATCTCCGACAAGGGAGTGGGTATGACGGCCGGTGAAGTAGATAAATATCTTAACCAGGTGGCCTTTAGTGGTGCAGAAGAATTTCTGCAAAAGTATAAAGGGCAGGCAGAGGGTGCTATAATCGGTCATTTCGGGCTGGGATTTTACTCTTCATTTATGGTGAGTGACAAAGTTGAGGTAATAACCCGGTCTTTCCGGCAGGATCAGCCTGCGGTAAAATGGGAGTGTGATGGCAGCCCGGCATTTACGCTGGAAGAAACGGAAAAAGCCGAACGGGGCACCGATATTGTGCTGCATATAAATGAAGAAAGCAAAGCCTTCCTGGAAGCAGATAAAATAAGGCAGATCCTGGAAAAATTTTGCCGGTTTTTACCCGTGCCGATCTTTTTTGAAGAAAAGCAGATCAACAATACTTCTCCGGCATGGACAAAAAAGCCATCCGAGCTGACGGCAGAAGACTATCAGCATTTTTATAAAGAATTATACCCGTATAACGAAACGCCGTTATTCTGGATACATCTTAATGTGGATTATCCTTTTAACCTTACCGGTATTTTGTATTTCCCTAAAATAAAGCAGAGCTATGAAATACAAAAAGACAAAATACAGTTATACAGCAACCAGGTTTTTGTTACCGAAGAGGTGAAAGATATTGTACCGGAATTCCTGATGCTTCTTCAGGGGGTTATTGATTCGCCCGACATCCCGCTTAATGTAAGTCGCAGCTATTTACAGGGAGATCCGAATGTGAAGAAAATCAACAATCATATTACAAAGAAAGTGGCGGATAAGCTGGAGGAGATTTTCAGGAAAGACAGGAAGGAGTTTGAAGAAAAATGGGAGCATATCGGGCTATTTGTGAAATACGGTATGATGACGGATGATAAATTCTTTGAACGTGCCAATACCTTTCACCTGTTTGAAGATGTGGAAGGCGGGAAATTTTATACCCTGGAAGAATACCGTTCCGCTACGGAATCTCTCCAGAAAAACAAAGAGGGCAAGCTCGTTATATTATATACCACCAACCCGGTACAGCAGGATGCTTATATTCAACAGGCAAAAGATAAAGGGTATATCGTGGTGAAGATGGAGACCCTGATTGATGCGGCATTTATCGGGCAGATTGAAAATAAATGGGAAAATGTGCATTTCACCCGTGTAGATGCCGATATTACGGATAACCTGATAGACAAGCAGGAGAACGAGGAAACGGTATTGAATAAAAGCGATATGGAAGCGTTAAAGAAGCTGTTTGATATAAAAATACCCGAGATCAATATGTCGGTTGAAGTGAAAGGACTAAGTCCGGAAGCTCCGCCGGTGGTGGCTACCCGTCCTGAATTTATGCGCCGGATGAAAGATATGGCGGCTGCAGGTGGACCAATGACTGCTTTTTATGCTAATATGCCGGATGAAGTTACGCTTACGGTTAATGGTAATCATGCCTTGTTTCAGCAAATATTAGCAGAAAGCGATACCGGAAAAAAAGAAAAGGTTGTTCATAATCTGGCTGATCTTGCTTTATTATCACAGGGGCTGCTGAAAGGCAATAGTCTTACCGAATTTATTAACCGTAGCGTGGAGCTGATGTCGGGCGGAAAGAAAACCAAGATTATTCTCGAAAACTGACCTGTTATAGTCGGGGTCTATTGTCGTTATTGTTTCGTTGTTTTAAATGATTGTATCATAAAGTAGGTCAACGGTATAAAAATCAATCCTAATGTCAATGGAACAAACCAAACACCAAGCCCGCTTGTTTGCCCGTTTACATTTCTGATTGTTTGCAACACAATCAATCCAAAAATGAAAACTAAAACAAACTTTAGATACCTGACCATTCGTGTCGCGTTGGTATATTGTCTTAATGCGTTGTCCTGGCTTATGTTGACGGGATAACTAAAAATATGTGGAAATTTGTTCAAGATGGTCAGCCCGGTAAAAAGAGCCGTTGCAACTAACGGTAAAGCCAAAATGTTGCCTTTTCCGCCAAAACCGTCTGCTTTTCCTGCCGTGTTGTAATGTATTGGAATCGTGTCGGGCAGGCTGGTATAGTTTGTGATGGTCAAAATCCAAATTGCAAGAATTGAAACCCAGCCAAGAATTTCAAGTGTCTTGTCCGTTGTTGTAAGTTCTAATTTTATTTTTGGTCTTTCGTTCATGTCGTTCAAATTTGTGCGATTGATCGGGGCATTGGCAATATCTTGTTGGCGGCTGCTTTTATTTTTTCAGTTGTTGCATTACCACTTTCGCTATTTCTTTTGAACTGAACGGATTTTGTCCTGTAATGAGATTTCCGTCAACAAGCACTTTTGAAGTCATTGGAATAAATGCTTTTTTGTAGTTTGAGCTTCTTTGTTTCAGTTCTGCTTCCAGGTTGAACGGAACTTCTTTTTTTCGTCTGGCAAGGCTTTCTTCAAACCAATTAAACCCTGTGATTGTTTTGTCTTTGATTAAATATGCTCCGTTTGACAATTTTACGTTTAACAGTCCGCCAACGCCATGACATACTGCTGCAACAATTTTGTTGTTTTCGTAATGCTGTCTGATGATAGTTTGAAGTGTCGTATCATTAGGAAAGTCATACATCGTGCCATGCCCACCTGCCAAATATACACAGTCATATTGCTGCCCTGAAACTTCGCTTAAACTTTTCGTGTGTTTCAGCAATTCTCTGAATGAACGGTCTGCCCAATAATCTTTGGTTACTTTATCCAATACCATTGGTTTCAGGCTTTCAGGGTCAATAGGTGTGTTTCCGCCTTTTGTGCTTGCGATTGTTATGTCGTAGCCCTGCTCTTTGGCAAGATGGTAAATGTGCGTCAGTTCGCTCAGCCATAAACCTGTTTCCAGGTTGCCGTTTTCATACATTGAAACGCTGGTAACTATCATTAAGATTTTCATCATCATTGTTTTTGTTCGTTCATAATTTGACAATACCTTCCTGATAGCTTGTTAATTTAAAATCAGGAAATCGCTTTTTGAATTTATCGGAAATAAAAATGTTGTCATATTGGTAGCGTGGCAGAAGTTCCTGCAATTCTTTTGCTTGTTTGTTGAATAAACTGCCAAGTTTAAATTGCCACATTTTTATGACTGAATAATTGAGCTTTTTTTGACCGGACTGTCCGTCCGGCAGGTAAATTTTTGAAGCAAGATTTATCAATTCTTTGTAAGTAAGCCTGTTGTCATCGCAAGGCAAATGCCACGTTTGATGATACGCATCCGGTGTATTACCGATCAACGCCATTGCCCGGCTTGCATCGGGTGTCCAGATCAAAGTCCTTTTTGTATTGTCGTTAATTGGAACTTTCAATTTTTTACCTTGTTTAATGTTGTCAAAAATCAACGTGTTGGTTATGCTTTGTGTTTTGCCTGTGCCGTAAAATTCTGGTGCCCTGCAAATAACCGCTTCAATGCTTTTTTTGTTCATCTCGTCTAACAACATTGTCGCCATTTGTGCTCTTACAGTTGATTTTTGTCCGACAGGGACAAACGGACTTTCCTCTGTCTGCGGTTCGCTGGTTTTGGCATACATATAGGTATTGTCAAAAAATACCAATTTGCACTGATGTTTTTTACAGGCTTCAATTACATTCTTCATCATGACAGGAAACTGTTCCATCCACATTTGAGCGTTCATTGGTAAACCTACGGTCAGGTAAGCAATTTCGCTACCTGCAACAGCTTTGTCCGTTGCCTGGGCGTCTAATAAGTTTGCAGGGAACAGTTGGTCGGTATCATTTATCTTTTTAGGATTTCTGCTTACTAATCTGATATCAGTCGTATAGTTCCTGTGTAATTCCCTTGCCAACTCTTCGGCTATTTGTCCGTTTGCTCCGAGTATTGTCTGCATATCGTTTAATGTCTGTTCTTTTGGTTTGAGGATCGGTCATAAAATTACCGCTAATATGTGTATTGGTAGTATACCGGCGGACACCCGCCTGACCGGACAGACAGGCCCGGGGTATCGAAACCGCCACAATCACAAATGCTCAGCCGGGAACTGATGTCAGCCCTCTTTTTTCAGGATCACGGCGTCTATCCATTTTAGCTTTCGTTTTCGATATACCGGCTCGTATTCATATTCAAAGAAGGTGTCTATGTATTTCGGACTGGCATATAAAAAGTAGACAATTCGCGGATGTTGTGCTAATGAAATATTTATCTTTTCGAGAATATGGGAGATGATCTCATCACTGAACGGGTTGAACAGGAAGAAAACACTTTCATCGGGCCGGATATCATAGTCAAGCACATTGCGGCATTGCAACCTGTATTCCATCTTCGGGAATTGTTTTTGTAATGCCTGCAAATGTATTTCGGCTATATTACAGACCTCTTCAGCAAAATCAACACCGCTGATGCGGGTAAATCCATAGTGGGCGGCAACTACCAGCGCTCTGCCTTTTCCGCAGCCCAGGTCTGTAAATGAAGTTTCATCGGTAAGTGTACGCAGTTTGTTCAGCAGGGCTTCCAGGATAAAATAATTTACCGCCTCATATCTTGATGACTGTGCCAGATCTCCATCGGTGATAGTGAGGGTAGAGAGCTCTGCCGGTTTTGAAGTTATAATCCCGTATCTCCTTTCTCCTCTTATTTCGTGCCAGATCATAAAACCTGCCAGTACCGGGTTCCAGTTGACGGCATAATACCAGAATAGCTTGATATAGTTAATCCATTTTTTCAAGATAAGGATGATCTGAAATCAATAATTTTTAATTGCAGGCTTTTCCCGCCATTCCATTCGTTTTCATCTATGGTAAAAACGATATCAACGGGTTGCCCCGATCGCAGCATGTCAAACTGTTCTGCCATATTAAATCCTATGCCGCTCATCGTGGTGTTTTTTTGTCTTAGGGAAAATCTGATATGCTGCTCCTTTACTACCCTGGAATATCCCGTATCAGTAACCGCCCTGCAAATAAAAACAGGCCGGAGATTCCCTGGACCGAACGGTTCCATCTGGCAGATGATCTTATAGAAAACAGGCTGAATATCGGAGAGTTCAATAGTGGCGTCTATTACGATCTCCGGGATCAGTTGAGCGGGCGTGATGCGGTTGGATACGACCTCTTCAAACTTGTAGCTGAAGGCTTCCACTTTATCGGGGAGCATCGTCATGCCGGCTGCGGCAAAATGTCCGCCGTATCCCAACAGGTGTTCCCTGCAGGCGTGTATGGCTTCATACAAATTAAACCCGGGCACACTCCTTGCACTGCCGGCCACAACTTCACCGCTTTGCGTGAGCACCACGGTAGGGCGGAAATATTTTTCAATTAGTCTTGAGGCCACGATACCTACAACGCCCTTATGCCAGTGAGGCTGGTAAACCACGGTGGTTTTTCGCTGTATGAGCCGGCTGTCATTCTCTATTATGTTCAGGGCCTGTTCGGTAATGCTGCTGTCGGCTTCCTTCCTGTCGTGGTTGTCAGAATGGAGCATACCGGCATATTCGAGGGCTTTGGTATAATCTTCTTCAATAAACAGCCGGACAACTTTATGGGCATCATCCATGCGCCCGGCTGCATTTATGCGGGGAGCAATAACAAAAACGAGATCATTAATGTGCATCTCTGCTTTTTGAAACCCGCTTAGCTCCATGAGCGCTTTTATACCGGGAGAAGGATGGGTGTTTACCTTTTTTAAGCCGTAATAGGCCAATATTCTGTTCTCTCCGGTCATGGGCACAATATCAGCGGCGATAGCTGTAGCTACCAGGTCAAGATAATCAAAGCACTCATCCGCTTTAAGCCCTAACCGGTTACCTAATGCACAGATCAGCTTAAATCCTACCCCGCAGCCACACAGTTCCTTATAGGGATAAGTGCAGTCTTTTTGCTTTGGGTTCAATATGGCTACGGCCGGGGGCAGCTCGTCATCGGGTAAGTGGTGATCGCAGACAATAAAATCCACACCTTGCATCCTGGCGTACCTGATCAGTTCTACCGATTTGATACCGCAGTCCAGTGCTATGATGAGGGTGATATTATTTTCTATGGCAAAGTCAATACCTTCTTTGGAAACGCCGTAGCCTTCCCGGTAGCGGTGAGGGATATAAAACCTGACATGTTCAGGGAGGTAGATCTTTTGCAGAAAGCGAAACATACAGGAAACGGCAGTAGTGCCGTCTACATCGTAGTCGCCGAAAACGAGGATCTGTTCTTTTCTTTCAAAGGCGGTAGTTATCCTCAGAACCGCCCGATCCATATCCTTCATCAAAAACGGGTCATGTAATCCGGATAACTGCGGGCGAAAATAGTTTTTAGCTGCTTCAAAAGTGTCTATTCCTCTCTGTACCAGTATCTGACAAAGCCGGGGATGTATTCCAAGCGCATCGGAGAGATGCGCAACCTTCTCCTCCGGGGGCTCCAGTATGTGCCATCTTTTTTCCATGCCGGTGTTTTTTCGGGTTAATGCTTTCTGTCTGTCGTGTAATTTACCATTTCTTCCAATGCATCGCGTATCTCCGAGGGAGGAAATTCATGTAAGATGGAAAGCGCCTTGTCCCGGTAGGCTGTCATTTTCCGGATACCGTATTCTATTCCTCCGGATTGTATTACGTTTTCAATTACGTAGTTGACTTTTTCTTTTCGGCGGTTCTGGTTTTTTATGATATAAATGAGTTCTCTCCGTTTGGATGGGTCGGCATGCTGAAGGGTATATATCAGGGGGAGGGTAAGCTTTTTTTCTTTGATATCGTTGCCTGTAGGTTTGCCGATGCTGTCGTTCCCGTAGTCAAAAAGGTCGTCTTTTATCTGAAAAGCGATGCCTGTATATTCACCGAACTGCCTGAGCTTTTCGGTCGTATCTTCATTTTGTGCACCCGACCAGGCGCCTGCAGCACAGGCCGATGCCAGCAGGGAGGCTGTTTTGGTTTTAATGATCTCAAAATAAATATCCTCATTTATATTCAGGCCCCTTGCTTTTTCTATTTGCAACAGCTCTCCTTCACTCATCTGGCGCACAGCGTCAGACAAAATATGCAGGATCCGGTAATCACCTCCGTCCAGCGAAAGCAGCAGCCCTTTGCTTAAAAGGTAGTCTCCTACCAATACGGATACCTTTGACTTCCAAAGCGCATAAGTAGAAAAGAATCCCCTTCTTTCATACGATTCATCCACCACATCGTCATGTACCAGGCTGGCCGTGTGCAGGAGCTCTACCAGCGAGGCTGCCCGGTAAGTGGCATCGTTGATTTCCCCGGCAAGCTTTGCTGACAGCAGTACAAACATGGGGCGAAGCTGTTTTCCCTTGCGTTTTACAATATACTGCATTATCCGGTCAAGTAATGGTACATTGCTTTTTACGGATGCCTTGAACTTTGATTCAAATATGCCCAGCTCATTTGCTATGATTTTCTTTGCTATATTCATCGTATTAAAAAAAAGGCATAAATGTTGCAACAAGTCATATATTGCATACAGATAAAAGCTGCAAGTTAACAGTGTAATTTATTATTTTTAAAAAATTTGATATTTGGCGGTCAATCAATACTTTTGCATGTAATTTTTTAAGACTACTGAATTTCATTCACAAATTTTAGACGTTATGGCAACCAGAAGAATTTTATGGCTACTTGGGATATTTACTTTGATAACCTCGTACCTGTTTGCCCAGGAAACAACTGGTAGCTATGACTGGAGGGATTCATCCTTAATACCTTCCAGGAGATTAGCCCAGCATAATGAGTTTCTGAATAACCAGTATAATTTCCCGGCAAAGCCGAGAAATCAGTGGGAGCTGGGTTTAAAAGTGGGTACCTTTAATGTATTAGGAGATGTGGCTTCACAGTTTCCTACGCCCGGTTTTGGCGTACATGTAAGGAAATCGCTTGGATATCTCTTCTCTTTGCGTGGTGAATATATTTATGGAATGGCAGGGGGCGTCAACTGGAAAGCCAGAACATCCGGGTTCGCCAACCATTGGCGCGATGCAGGATATGTTGCCGGTGACCGGGTGTTTGATAATTATAAAACCAGGGTACAGGATCTTTCTTTACAGGGCGTATTTACTTTTAATAATATTCGTTTTCACAAAGCCAAATCCGGATTTGTTGTGTATTTGCTCGGAGGTGTGGGAGCGACCACGTATGAAACTAAAACCAATGTGACCACGGATGGCGGCGCCAAGCATAATTTCAATTCTATAGGACTTAGCAACGTGTATAAAGACAGGAGACAAACCATAAAAGATGTTAAAAAACTGCTGGATGCCGGGAGCTATAATGTTATTGCAGAAAATGACGGCGATGCCCGGGCTAAGCTGTTTGGACAAACACTTCGGTTTTCCAGGACACTGGGAGTGGGTATTGCTGTTAAGTTGAGCGACCGGTTAAATCTGGCGTTGGAAGACCGGATGACCTTTATTGGTGATGATCTGCTGGATGGTGTACGCTGGCAGAATGTAAGCTCTCCGGGTAATCCCAATACGGGAAGAGTGCTTACGCCTGATAATGATGTATACAACTATGCCAGCCTGGGGTTGAATATCAACCTGGGTTCCAGCTCCAAGTCTGTTCAGCCGTTGTGGTGGCTCAATCCCCTGGATTATGCATACAGCGAGCTTAATTCTCCCAAGCACATGAAAATACCCAAGCCGGTATTGGATGACAGCGATGGCGATGGCGTTCCTGACCAGTTTGATATGGAGCCCAATACACCTGCCGGAGCGCCGGTTGACAGCCATGGTGTTAGCAGGGATACAGATGGCGATGGCGTACCTGATTATAAAGATAAAGAACTGATCACCCCAACTATTTGCCAGCCGGTAGATGCCGATGGAGTAGGTAAGTGCCCATGTCCCGATGAATCCTGCTTTGATGGTTATTCCAGGAGAGGTGGCGGAGATTGCGGAATAGGTGATTTACCAAGTATTTCATTCAGTGCTAAAGCGTATAAACTGTCTAAAGATGCCGAAGCAGTACTGGCAAATGTGGCAGAACGTTTAAGGCAGAATCCCAATTGTAAAGTAGTGGTAACCAGTTATTCCTGCGAGCCTTCAAAATCGGCACAGCAGTTAAGCTGGGACAGGGTGAACGTAGTAATCAACTACCTGGTAGAAAAGCAGGGTATCAGCTCCGACCGCTTAATATTTAAGTATGGTGAGATGGGTGGTGATTGCAATACCGTAGATCTTAGATCTGCTGAAGTGGGCGATGAAGGACCGAATACGGTTCCGGCACCTCATCCTAATCTGAGAAGAAGGGGATAATATATTGAGCATCATTGATTAAGCATATTAAAAAACTGGCTCCCGCTTTATGCCGAGCCAGTTTTTTTAATAATAACCTTAATATCTTGCTAAATCTGAGCCGTTTATATCTATTCTTCCGGATTATGCTTTAAAACAATTACTTTTGTCCGTCTTTTTATGAAAATATTCAAATATATTTTATTGCTGGCAGGCCTGGCGCTGATTTTTTCTTCGTGCTCCAGGTTTTCTAAAGTAATGAAAAGCAAGGACTACGAGTATAAGCTCCGGATGGCTGATCAGTACTATGTGAAGAAAAAATACCGGTTTGCCCAACAGTTGTATGAAGATTTGTTTCCCGTATTTAAAGGTTCCAATAAGTTTGAAGATATCCATTATAAGTTTGCTTATTGTGCTTATTATCTGAAGGATTACATCAGCGCTGAAAATCTTTTTAAAAGCTTCCTGGAATATTTTCCCAATAGTACAAAAGCAGAGGAGGTGGATTTTATGCACGCTTTCTGCTTCTTTAAGCAATCGCCCAAGCCTGACCTGGATCAAACCAATACGATTAAAGCTATGGGGCAGATGCAGACATTTGTGAATACTCATCCCGGGTCAGAGCGGAATAAAGAAGCCCAGGACATCATTGATCAATGCTATCGTAAATTGATCACAAAAGACTATAAAAGTGCCGGGTTGTATTATAATATCGGGCAATATAAAGCGGCTGCCGTTTCTTTCGGCACCCTGCTGAGCACCTACCCGGATGCGCCCAATGCCGATGAGTTTAAGCTGTGGGTTGTGAAGTCATACTACAGGTATGCCGAAATGAGTATAGTCGGTAAGCAGACTGAACGTTACGGGCAGGTAATTGAGGAGGCCCAGGATTTTCAGGACAGGTTTCCTGAAAGTAAACTATTGAAAGAAGTGGAACGTTACTTAACTTTGTCGGAAAATAATATAAAAACTATTTCTCAATGAGCAGATTAAGAAAACAATGGGGTACCAATACAACCTCTAATGTAGTAGAAACGAAGAATGTGGTGGACATTAAGAATAAAACGGGTAATTTGTACGAGTCAATTGCCGTTATCGGTAAAAGAGCTAACCAGATTAATATTGCGCTTAAAGAAGAATTGCACAATAAATTAGAGGAATTTGCCAGTCATACAGACAGCCTGGAAGAAATTCATGAAAATAAAGAGCAAATAGAGATTTCCAAGGCTTATGAAAGGATGCCTAACCCGGCATTGCTGGCAACACAGGAATTTTTTGATGATAAAATTTATCATCGCAGAAGCGATAATGACCTGTTTAGTTAAAATTTAACCGGGTTCTGTCTTTTAAACTTTTTTTGCGGCAATTAATACCTGCCGCTTTTGTATTTTTAGGGAGTATCCGGAGTTGGGCTAACCCCGGTTTATTGGTGGACCGTTCCTGGGATGATTGTGGAAAGACCGTCTGTCAGCACCTTCGGGAGCCCGTCAGGATACCGTACTTAACTGTTGACATAATCAGGATATCATCAGGCGGAGTGCTTGCCAAAAGAAGATATTATCATGTTAAAGGGGAAAAAAATTCTATTGGGGGTTACGGGCAGCATTGCTGCTTACAAAGCGGCATTGCTGGTAAGAGCGCTTATTAAGGAAGGCGCCGAGGTTAAGGTTATTATGACGGAGGCGGCAAAGAGTTTTATCTCTCCGCTTACCCTTGCCACACTTTCAAAGCATCCGGTATCTGTTGATTTGTTTAAGGAAGATACCTGGGCAAATCATGTCATGTTGGGGCGTTGGGCCGATATAATGCTGGTAGCTCCCCTAAGCTGTAATACACTGAGCAAAATGGCTGCCGGGCTTTGCGATAACTTATTACTGGCAGTCTATCTTTCCGCAACCTGCCCGGTAATGCTTGTCCCTGCTATGGATGAAGATATGTGGAAGCATCCTGCTACTCGGAAAAATATGGAAACCCTGGTTTCTCATGGAAATATCATTGTACCGGTGGAAAACGGTGAGTTAGCCAGTGGCTTATTTGGCGAGGGAAGAATGGCCGAGCCGGAAACCATCATAGCCGCTCTTTCCCGGCAGGGTAAAAATGAAGGAAGATTAAACGGCAAAAAAGCATTGGTAACAGCAGGACCTACTTACGAACATATAGATCCTGTTCGTTTTATCG
Organism: Chitinophagaceae bacterium; assembly: GCA_023957155.1. GTDB lineage: Bacteria > Bacteroidota > Bacteroidia > Chitinophagales > Chitinophagaceae > Agriterribacter. The sequence continues at coordinate 19,175 of JAMLHK010000006.1, forward strand.
GAAATCATTCCAGTGGAAAGATGGGGGTAGCCATAGCCCGGGAACTGTTTCAATGCGGGGCGGAAGTTACCTTAGTATTAGGTCCTGTATCTGATACATTTGTGTTAGATGGGCTGAAGGTCGTTCATGTGCAAAGCGCGGAAGAAATGTTTTATGCCTGTAACCGGGCTTTTGAAAAAACGGATATAGCCGTAATGGCTGCTGCTGTTGCCGATTACACGCCGGCTGTTGTTGCCCCGGAGAAAATCAAGAAAAAGGAAGAAAGCTGGCAGATGACACTAAAGAAAACTCCCGATATTTTAAAAAGCCTGGGACAAAAGAAAACGGGTAAGCAACTGCTGGTGGGGTTTGCGCTGGAAACGAATAATGAGCGGGAAAATGCGTTGTCTAAGCTGCAGCAGAAAAATGCAGATATCATGGTCTTAAATTCGTTGCGTGATAGCGGTGCCGGTTTCGGAACGGATACCAATAAAGTATCGGTTTTTGACCGTAACGGAGGAGAAAAATATTTTGATCTGAAATCTAAAGCCGGTGTGGCAAAAGATATTGTTGATTATATAATTGAGTATATTCATGTATAAGATTTTAATTTTATGGATTGGCTTATTGTTTTCATGCCATGTTACCGGGCAGGAATTGAATGCTAAAGTATCGGTAATGGCCGGGCAGATTAAAAGCTCGGTTGACAAAAAAGTGTTCCAAACCTTACAAACGGCATTGACTAATTTCCTGAATAACCGGAAATGGACAAATGACAGTTACCGGCAGCAGGAAAAGATTGTCTGCCATTTTCTTTTAAATATTACACAGGACATAGAGCCTAATGTGTACCGGGCCATTTTAACCATCCAGTCTGCCCGCCCGGTATACAACAGTAGTTATGTTTCCCCGCTGGTGAACTACCAGGATAATGATGTAACCTTTAAGTATATTGAATTTCAGCAGGTAGAATTTAATGAGAGCAATATAACCGGTTCCGATCCGGTAGCTTCCAATCTTACCGCCATATTTGCTTATTATGTTAATATGATCCTCGGATTGGATTATGATTCTTTTTCGCCAAGAGGCGGGGATATCTATTTTAAAAAAGCGCAACAAATTGTTTCGGGAGCTCCCGATGGACGTAATATTACCGGTTGGAAAGCCTTTGACGGCCAGCGAAACCGCTACTGGCTTGCGGAAAATTTTAACAACAGCAAATATTCCCTGCTGCATGATGCTTACTATACTTATTACCGGTTGGGAATGGATAAGATGTACGAAGATGAAAATGAAGCACGGCAGCAGATGCTTAATGGGCTGAATCATTTAAATACGCTGAATACCAATAACCGGAATCTTTTCGCGCTCCAGTTTTTCTTTTTGGGAAAGAGTGGGGAATTATCAAAGATTTTTAAAAAATCACCGCCACAGGAAAGAGTACAGGCATCTGAACTATTACAAAGATTGGATGTGTCAAACGCAGCGCTTTATAAACAGGAATTAAAATGAGAGCAGGAGGGTATATTATGCTGATGACCGGATGGGTATTAGCCATCGCCTGCTCGGGTAACAAACCGCCTTCTAAAATTATTCAGCCCCATGAAATGGGCAATATATTGTTTGAAATTTCTATGGCGGAAGAATTTGTTAGTGTCTATGTAGCGAAAGATTCATCAAAGAATAAAGATGTTGAATTGCAGAAGGAATACCAGAAGATATTCCTGTTACACGGGGTAACCGAAGCGAAATTTGAGAAAAGCTATAGCTATTACAGGTCGCATATCAATGTGTTTAAAGTAATGATGGATTCCCTGAATGCCAGGGTGCAGCGGGCAAGAAATGACTTATACCGGATGCCGGATTATTAAGCGGCGTATCGTATCATGAGAGCCATCATTGCGGCATCGTGGTTTTAAATAGCTTCATTCACGTACATTCAAAAAAGGAATTATTTATACTCATGTTCACAAGTAAGGATGATCTGAAGCTGAGTTATGGTGTTGATATGGAAATCGGGAAACACCTGGTTGACCGTAAAGTGCCCGAAGATAACCTGTACTGGAAAAACAGGTTGTTATATATTATACCCATGCCCGGGTATTTGTTCATTCCCATGTATATGGATATACAGTTCAGGCTGGGACTGCCTAAGTCCGGGCTGCTTTCAGAGCAACATTTACAATTGATGGAGGCCATAATGCATAGTGCCGCAAAGCTGGAGGGCAGGTTAATTAACGTTGAAGAGCACATTGAAGAGTGTATTGCCTTAACCCGGCCGCTATCCCGGAATCCCTCTTTTCTTCAGGACCTTACCTATTATTTTTCCGGTGAAAAGGAAAAGGCTTCCGTAGCGTTAGGAATGCCATATCCATCGCTCAACAGGGCCGATGCATACCTGTTTAGCTTATGCTATTTTGATTTTGACAGTGTACTAAAACAGAAGCTGGTAAATGCCTGGTACGCTTTAATCAGCTATTATCTTATTGTAGACGATCTGGAAGATATACGAACCGATTTTGAGCAGAAGGAGGAAAATGTGCTGTTGGAAGCGGGGTTAACAGAACAGGGCGCCAAAGCAATTGAAGCGCTCATCCATAAAAGCTATCACGAAATGAGCGGGGTAAACCCGGTAATTGCCAATCGTATAGATCATAAAAGACAACTGGTTAATATTAAAGCGGTCATTGATGGTTTTCTTAAAAACAGGGAAAGGCTTTAGGGTGGTGTCTCCCGGTAAACTAAAGCGGTGAATCAACAAATCATTTCCAGTATTTTTGTTTTTGTATGTTGACGAATTGTACCGAAAAGGAAAGGCTTATTTTCAAAAAAATAGCACGGGCGGCCGAACTATTGAGCATGGACTGCTATATTATAGGAGGCTTTGTGCGGGATAAGCTTATTGGACGTAAAACAAGTGATGCGGATATTGTATGCGTGGGCGATGGCATAGCGCTTGCAGATAAAACTGCTTCCCAGTTTTCACCGGCTCCTAAAGTAGCCTTCTTTAAGAATTTTGGAACAGCACATATCCATATTCATGGGATGGACATTGAATTTGTGGGCGCCCGGAAGGAAAGCTATCGCTATCATTCCCGGAACCCGGAAGTGGTGCCGGGTACGCTTGCCGATGATCAGAACAGGCGGGATTTTACGATTAACACCCTGGCGGTAAGCTTAAACCAGGATGATTACGGCAGGATGATAGATCCTTTTGACGGAACAGCGGATATAAAAAGCCGGGTGATCAAAACACCATTAGACCCCGTTCAAACTTTTAGCGATGACCCGTTGCGTATGATGAGGGCTATCCGGTTTGCCGCCCAGCTGCAATTTACTATTGACCCCGATACCTGGCAGGGCATCATGGATAATACGGAGCGTATCCGGATTATTTCACAGGAACGCATAACCGATGAGCTGAATAAAATACTGATGAGTGAAAAACCATCTATTGGATTGGACCTGTTGTATAAGAGTGGTTTAATGCAGCGGATATTTCCACAGATGGTTGACCTGGCCGGGGCCGAGTTTAAGGACGGGCTGGGGCATAAGGATAATTTTTATCATACCCTGCAGGTGGTAGACAATATATCGAAACATACGGATGATCTCTGGCTCAGATGGGCGGCGGTATTACATGATATCGGCAAGCCGGCAACTAAAAAATTTGAAGAGGGGCATGGATGGACCTTCCATGGGCACGAAGTGGTAGGGGGAAGAATGGTGCCTAAAATATTTGCAAGGCTCCGGCTTCCGCAGGATCATAAAATGCGGTTTGTGCGGAAAATGGTGGAGCTGCATTTGCGTCCGATCAGTCTCACGAAAGAAAACATTACCGATTCCGCCATACGGCGCCTTTTATTTGATGCCGGGGATGATATGGAGGCGTTGATGACTTTGTGTAAGGCAGATATTACTTCAAAGAACCGGCAAAAGGTTAAACAGTACCTCGATAATTTTGAAATGGTGCAGCAGCGGCTGGTTGAGGTGGAGGAGAAAGACCGGATACGCAACTGGCAGCCTCCCATAACAGGCGAAATGATCATGGATATATTTGGCATTGCACCCTGCAAAATGGTGGGGGATATTAAAAATGCAATTAAAGATGCGATTTTAGATGGTGAAATAGAAAACAACTACGAAGCGGCATATCATTATATGCTTTTAAAAGCGGAAGCGTTTAACCTGGTTCCGGTAAAATGAGCACTATAATGTACGATGGAATCCCTATTTTGCAGAAAAGGACGGTATCGGGTTGAAGCGAGGCGGCCGAAAGCATTTACCTGATCCGGGAAATAAAAAAGAGGGGAGCGGGAGATACCGTTTTACTGATGGAATTATATTATTTTTGACCAGTTTTATTCGTTATTTATAACTAAACGGTTCACATGGCTATATTAAAATTCAGGGCTTATTTTGAAGAAGATGACAGTATTTATCGTGATATTGCTATAAAGCATACACAGTCTTTTCTGGATTTGCACTATACTATTTTGAAAAGTTTTGAATTTGATACGAAGCACCAGGCTACTTTTTATCGCAGTAATGATAACTGGCAGCGCGGGCGTGAAATAAGTATTGAAAAATATGATAAGCCCTATAAGGCAGAGCCTCTTATTATGTCATCAACTCCTATAGGATCGGAAATACGTAACCCTAATGAGAAATTCATTTATGTATACGATTTTACCCGTAACTGGACTTTTTTGATAGAACTGATCAATGTGTCTAAAGAGGAAAGCGCGAAGCTATCCTATCCAGCCATAATCCGCAGCGAAGGGGTAGCGCCCAGTCAGTATGGAACCAAAAGTATCCTCGGTGACCGTTTTGTGGATATAGAAGAAAAGTATGATCTTACCAAAGGGGTAGAAGGGTTTAGCCAGGAAGGTGAAGAGGAGGACTCCGGTGATGAACCTGAGGAAGATAATGGGACAGATGATTAAAAAGGCATATCCCTGTATGTAGCGTTTTGCTCATCTACTACTTTATACTTACGCTATCTTTTCCGTCTTTTATATGTTCAGTAAAACCTGCATAGTAATTTCCGGACCTACTGCTGCGGGTAAGACCAGGCTGTCTTTGCAATTGGCAGAATATTTTAACACGGATATCATTTCTGCAGATTCACGGCAATGCTTCAGGGAATTGAATATTGGTGTGGCCCGGCCCCCTGCTTCAGATTTAAAAAGGATAAAACATTATTTCATCAGTTCTCATAGTATTCATGAAGAAATGAATGCAGGCATATTTGAAGCGTATGCATTGCAGTCGGTAAGCGAAATTTTTGAGCGGCGTGATGTGGCTGTTATGGCCGGTGGCACAGGATTGTATATAAAAGCATTTTGCACAGGAATGGACGATATGCCGGGGATTAAGGATTCCGTACGCCAGTGGGTGAGGCAGCAGTATAAAGAGCAGGGGATAAGCTGGTTGCAGGAAATGCTGCATCAGCACGACCCGGTATTTTGTGATAAAGGGGAAATGCAAAATCCGCATAGAATGATGCGTGCGCTTGAAGTTGTGCTTTCAACCGGGAAGTCTGTGCTGGCTATGCATTCTCTTCCACAGAAACAAAGAGCGTTTTCTATTATTCATATTGGTGTGGAACTGCCGCGTAAAGAGATCTATCAAAACATCAACCAGAGAGTAGACGATATGATGAATGACGGACTATTAGAGGAGGCAACAGCGCTGTATCCCTGCCGTGAGCTCAATGCACTTCAAACCGTAGGCTACAGTGAGCTTTTTGATTATATAGAAGGGAAATATACCTTGCAGGAAGCGGTAGATGCGATAAAGAAAAATACCCGGCATTATGCTAAAAGACAGCTTACCTGGTTTAAGAGAGACAATAGTATACATTGGTTTGCTCCGGGAGAGGTAAAAAAAATTATTGATTTTATAGAAGAGCGAACCAATACCGGCAGGTAAACTGCGTTTTAAATGCCCACATTGTATTATAGCAATATATCATCATGCGGTTGACTATCTTTACCCGATAAACCGGTTACTATGGCAGATGTTATGAATGAAGCGAAATATTTTTTTGAACAGTGGGCAAAGCATCCCGTAAGTGAATGGTATACCCTGAAGCAGGCGGGCAGCAATCGCCGGTATTTCCGTGCTGTTGCAAACAACCAGTCCTACATTATTACCGCTAATCCGGATAATATTCCGGAAAACAATGCTTTTATTGAATTTGCCCGGTACTTTTACAGCAAGCACCTGGCGGTACCCAAAATACTGCATACCAACGAAGAGAAGACGATGTACGTGCAAACCGATTTCGGTGATACTTCGTTATTTGATATCATCAGGCTGGAAGGATACAGTGCCAGGGTGAAAGAATTGTATCGTAAGGTGTTTGCCCAACTGGCAGGATTGCAGGTGAAGGGCGGAGAAGGACTCGACTATAACCATTGCATCGCTACCAAATCTTTTGATAAGCAGGCCATCTATTCCGACCTGTTATATTTTCTCTATTATTTTGTACGGGCACTCGACCTGCCTTATGATAAGAATTTATTACTGAATGATTTCGAACTGCTGAGTAGTTATCTTATGCAGGAAGAGGCAAAGTATTTCATGCACCGCGACTGCCAGAGCCGGAATGTGATGGTAAAAGATGACGAGGTCTATTTTATAGATTTCCAGGGGGGAATGCAGGGTGCTTTGCAATACGATGTGGCTGCTATGTTGTGGCAGGCCAGGGCAGCTTTGCCGTACGACTGGAGAGAAGAGCTGGTAGCCTGCTATTTTGAAAAGGTGAATGAATTGCTGGGGAACCGGCTTGATAAAAAAGATTTTTTAGACAGTTATGACGGGTTCGTACTTATCCGGATGCTGCAAACGCTCGGTGCCTATGGATTCAGGGGCTTGTTTGAACGAAAGCAACATTTTGTTGCCAGCATTCCGTATGCACTGAAACAGTTACGCTGGTTCCTGGAAAATAAGAAAATTCCCATCCGCCTGCCTGAACTGCAAAAGTTGTTGTGGCAGATAGCAGACCAACGTGTTATTGAAAGATATGAAACGGTAAAAGCCGGTGCGGATACTTCGTTGGTGGTGCATATCAACAGCTTTTCCTATCGGAATGGCATACCCGAAGAAAATACGGCCAATGGCGGTGGATTTGTATTTGATTGCCGGGGTATTTTTAATCCCGGCCGTTTTGAGGAATACAAAAAGCTGACGGGACGGGATAAGGAAGTGCAGGAGTTCCTGCTTCATAAAACGGAAATGCCGGCCTTTTTACAGCATGTGTATGGTATAGTGGATATATCGGTAAGCGACTATATCAAACGGAATTTTGAAAGCCTGGTGGTCAACTTTGGTTGTACCGGCGGGCAGCATCGCAGCGTATTTGCTGCTGACAGCCTGGCTAAACACCTGGAGGAAAAGTTTGGCGTTAAAATTGCCTTGCATCATCTGGTCCAGGAAGGAAAAAACTGGGCGAATGTATAAGGTGAGTGCAAAGGGGGAGAGGCGGCAGCGCATGTTTTTAAAGCAATGATCTTGGTTAATATGACACATCATCCCGGCGAATATTTTACGCGATCAAATAATAATTTAACTACGGCTATGATCTTTGCGGCAGGTTTGGGCACGCGGCTGAAACCCTGGACGGACCATCACCCTAAAGCTTTAGCCCAGGTAAACGGAAAGCCCCTGCTGCAGCGAAATATTGAATACCTGAAATCGTATGGCATAACCCGTTTTGTGATCAACATGCATCATTTTGCTTCGCAGATCAGCGACTTCCTGGAAGCCAATGACTATTTTAATTGTGATATCATCCTTTCGCATGAGAAAGAAGAGCCGCTGGAAACCGGCGGAGGATTAAAAAAAGCGGCACCGTTTTTAGAAGAGCATGATCCTTTTCTTGTAATCAATTCGGACATTCTAACTGATCTTAACCTGTATTCCATGCTGGCGTTTCATGTGCAACACCGGACCTTAGTTACGCTGGCGGTAACCGGACGTAGCGCTTCCCGCGCTTTTTTATTTACAAAGGAAAGCAGGTTATGTGGCTGGCGGAACATTATCTCGGGGCAGGAAAGGATTTCCATTCCCGCAGTTGAACATACCCATAAGGCCTTCAGCGGTATTCAAATTATTGATCCGGCTATTTTTGGACTGATAAAGCAGGAAGGAAAGTTTTCGCTGGTAGACCTGTATCTCAGCTTAGCAGCAGACCATGCTATTTTAGGGTATGATCATACCGGTGATATCCTGATTGACGTGGGAAAACCGGAAGCTGTTGAACAGGCGGAACGACTTTTCCCTTAATTTCAAAGTACCCAATCTGAGTTGAAATGAACAGGTTAATATTAATGATGATAGCCGTACTCGTATATGCACAGGCTTTTAGCCAGGAGCAATTTAGCATTAGCGGGACAGTCAGGGTGAAAAGAACGGGGGAAACGGTTATCGGCGCCAGTATCCGCGTGGGCGATGCCGGCAGCTTTAGTAATGATTACGGGTTTTATTCAGTTTCTCTTTCCCCCGGAAATTATACGGTCATCATATCGGCGGTGGGCATGCAGCCTTATGTGCAACAGGTTACGCTGGAGAAACATATTACCCTGAATATTGCTCTGGAGGAAGAGGCTAAAACGATGGATAACATCACGGTTACGGCTACCTCCAAAACAAGGAACATCAGCAGTCCGCAAATGGGTATTGAAAGACTAAGCACCAAAGAGATAAAAAATATTCCGGTTTTACTTGGGGAGAGGGATGTGCTGAAAACCGTACAGTTATTGCCCGGTATTAAACCGGCGGGAGAAGGGAACAGCGGTTTCTTTGTCAGGGGAGGAGCGGCAGATCAAAACCTGATCCTTTTAGATGAAGCAACGGTATACAATGCATCGCATCTGCTGGGATTCTTTTCGACCTTTAATTCGGATGCCATTAAAGATATAACGGTATATAAAGGGGGAATGCCTGCACAATATGGGGGAAGATTATCTTCGGTACTGGACATTAAAATGAATGACGGTAACAACCAGGATTATAGTGTCAGCGGAGGTATAGGACTGATCTCTGCAAAGCTCAACGTGGAAGGTCCCATTCAAAAAGATAAATCTTCTTTTTTAATTACCGGGAGAAGAACCTATGCCGATATGTTCTTAAAGCTGGCAAAAGATACCTCCCTGCGAAATAACACCCTGTACTTTTATGATCTGAATGCCAAGCTTAATTATGCTATAGGGGATAAAGACCGGCTTTATCTTTCAGGGTACTTCGGAAAAGATGTGCTGGCGGCAGGACAAACTTTTGGGCTGGATTGGGGTAATGCAACCGGTACCCTGCGCTGGAATCATATCTTCAACAATAAATTATTTTCTAATACTTCTTTCATCTTCAGTAATTACAATTATAATATTTCCATTCGCAGCGGGGCAAATGAGTTCGATATCTTCTCCCAGATCCGCGATCTGAATCTTAAGCAGGAGTTCCAGTGGTATCTCAATAATAAAAACAATATCCGGTTTGGATTCAATACCATTTATCATACCATACGCCCGGGTGAAGTACGCCCCGTTTCCGATCAGGCGAGCATCAACCTGGCTTTATTACAAAAAAGATATTCATGGGAAAATGCCCTGTATTTCACCAATACGTGGAAAGCGGCCGACAGGCTGAGTTTAACGTATGGTTTGCGGCTTACTGCATTCAGTATACTTGGGGAAGGCGATTTTTATACCATTGATGCGGATGGCGCTGTTACCGATACCATGAGCTACACAAAAGGAGCGTTTGTTAAAACCTATATTAATCCCGAGCCGCGTGTGGCTGCAAGCTACCGGTTAAATGGCAGCAGCTCGGTGAAAGCATCGTATGTACGTAATGTGCAGAATCTTCACCTGATCAGCAATTCCACCACGTCAAGTCCTACGGATAAATGGGTGGCCAGTACGAATATTATCCGGCCGGAGATCGCAGACCTGGTAGCCATAGGATATTACAAAAACCTATGGGATGACAACTATGAGCTTACTGCTGAAATATATTATAAGACCATGCAAAACCAGGTAGACTACAGGGATGGCGCCAATGTATTCGTTAATTCGGATGCAATAGAGGCGCAATTGTTGTTTGGAAAAGGCCGGGCTTATGGTGCGGAGCTGCAGTTTAAAAAGAAGGTGGGTAAGCTGAGCGGGTGGCTGAGTTATACCTTGTCTAAAACAGAAAGGAAGATTGACGGCATCAGCAATAATCAATGGTATAATGCCCGGCAGGACAGAACACATGACCTGGCCCTGGTGCTGTCGTACGAGTTGGGTAAAAAATGGACCGTGTCCGCTAACTGGGTTTATTATACCGGTAATGCGGTAACCTTCCCGGCGGGAAAATACCACGTAAATGACCAGACTTATTTTTATTATACCGAACGGAATGCTTACCGGATGCCTGCCTATCACCGGTTAGACCTGGGAGCAGCCTGGATGTTGAAACAACGTAAAAGATTTTCTTCTGAGCTGAGCTTCAGCGTTTATAATGCCTATGGAAGAGAAAACGCGTACACCATATCCTTTCGTGAAAGCGAAGATGATCCGGGTAAAACGGAAGCCGTACAACTGGCATTGTTCAGGTTTATCCCTTCCGTGTCCTATAATTTTAAATTTTAAGGCCTATGTGTAAATATATTCCGGCACTGTTCCGGATTTTTCCTGTAACGTGCTTTTTGTTCATCTCCTGCGAAAAGGTGATAGATGTTGCCTTAAAAGATTCTGAAAAGCAATATGTAATTGAAGGAATAATTACCGACCGGGCAGGAGACTGTACGGTTCGCGTATCAAAAACAAAAGACTTCAGTGACAATAATGATTTTGAAGGAGTTGCTAATGCTTCGGTAGCCATTTTGGATAATGAGGGCAATAGTATCAGTTTAACCGAAACGGCAACCGGCATATATCAGTCAGGGTATTACACTGCATTGACCGGTAAAACCTATACCCTGCAGGTACAGGTTAACGACCGGGTATTTACAGGTTCCTGCACTATGCCTGTTAAGGTTAATATGGATTCGCTTTATATCCAGAATGAGTTTTTTTTCGGAGAAAAGTTAACGCTGGCAAATGTTCAATATGCCGATCCCGTGGGCAAGGGTAACTATTACCGTTTTATTCAATATGTAAACGGGGTAAAAGAAAAAAGCATATTTATCCGCGATGATGATTATTCTGATGGGAAGATTTCTACCGTAACCTTATTTACACCCCCTGATGACGAAAAAGGAATTAAAACGGGAGATACGATTAAGGTAGAAATGCTTTGTATTGCACCGGAAATATTCAGGTATTGGTATAGTCTCGGCCAGGGTGCAACCGGTAGCAGCAATTCGGCCTCCCCGGCAAACCCGGTTACAAATATAAAAGGAGGGGCATTAGGCTATTTTAGTGTTCATAATGTGCAGAGCAAAACCGGGGTGGTGCAGTAACGGGTCCAGGCCAGGCACGTTGTATTCTGCCGCCTGGGCGTATATACCGCAGCGGTACTGCTACTTAACGATTACATAACAATCTTTTTATTATATTAGCTGAACAGAAAAACGCTTGCCATGATCAGACTTTCAGAAATCAAAACAGGCGACATCGTTTCCGCCACTTTTGATGGTACTCAAAATACAGGTGAAGTATTAGATACCGACCGGGCGGAAAGAAAAGTTTTGATCGCCCATGGCGCCCAGGAATTTTGGTATTCGAACGATGATCTGAGCGCCATACCGCTTACGGCCGATATGCTGGAATTGCTCGGCTTTGCCCGTTCATCCGATCCCGTTCTGAATGAATTGGGGGCAGCTTATGTAAAAGGCCCGTTTATCGTACGCTTTCTTAAAAAAGATAACAGTAAGATGTTACTTACTTATCGTGATGAGTTCCGGGAAATTGACAAAAATATCCCCGTGCACCAGTTTCAGAACCACTACCGGGCTATGACAAACGTACCCCTGGGCTGGTCATAATACCACTTTTTTTGCCGGAAAATTGCCGGCTTCCCGGAGGTATTCGGGAAAAAATCTCTTTTTTTGTGAAAATCAACATTATAATCGTATCTTTGCGCACCCAAAAACGGTATGGCGAAACAAGCACTTATAAAGCAGGATGGAATCATTTTAGAAGCCTTGTCCAACGCGATGTTCAAGGTGAAATTAGAAAATGGTCATGAGATCCTGGCAACCATATCCGGTAAAATGCGTATGCATTATATCCGGATTTTACCGGGTGATAAGGTAGGTGTGGAGATGAGTCCGTACGATTTGAGCAGGGGCAGGATCATTTTCAGATATAAATAATAAATTATATAAAACTCAATAAAATGAGAGTAAGAGCATCCATAAAAAAGCGCAGCGCAGATTGTAAGATTGTGCGGAGGAAAGGGGTATTGTATGTAATTAATAAGAAAAACCCCCGCTTCAAGCAAAGACAGGGATAAGACAATCTCAAATTTGAAATTTAAAATTTAAAATCTTTATGGCTCGTATTGCCGGTGTTGATTTACCTAAGAACAAAAGAGGAGAAATAGGGTTGACCTATATTTATGGTATTGGCAACTCTACCGCAAGGTACATTTTGGAAAAAGCTGGAATAAGCTACGATAAAAAAGTACATGAATGGGATGACGAGAACTTAAATGCCATTCGTAATATCATTACCAATGAATTTAAGGTAGAAGGGCAGTTGCGTTCTGAAGTGCAGATGAGCATTAAGCGTTTGCTGGATATTGCCTGTTACCGTGGATTGCGCCATCGTAAAGGATTGCCGCTTCGCGGACAGCGTACCCGTACCAACTCCCGCACCCGTAAAGGAAAGCGTAAAACAGTTGCAGGTAAGAAGAAAGCTACCAAGAAGTAAACATATAGAATAGTTACCGGATCCGTTTGCTTCGCGGGGAGGAGCTGTTCAACATCATTTTTTAAATATTTAAAGGACTACCTCGTATTTATGGCTAAAGCACAGGCAGGCAGCGCAAAAGCCGCTGCAAAAAAAAGAGTGGTAAAAGTAGATGCATACGGCGATGCACATGTTACTGCAAGTTTCAACAATATTATCGTCAGCCTGACCAATAAAACCGGGCAGGTTATCAGTTGGAGCAGCGCCGGTAAAATGGGCTTCAAAGGATCTAAGAAAAATACACCTTACGCGGCTCAGATGGCTGCTTCAGATGCAGCAAGGGTTGCCGCCGAAGCGGGGTTAAAGCGTGTGGATGTATTTGTAAAAGGTCCCGGCTCCGGGCGGGAAAGCGCCATCCGTGCGATAGCCAACAGTGGTATAGAAGTAACAATGATTAAAGATGTTACTCCCCTGCCTCATAATGGCTGCCGTCCTCCTAAAAAGAGAAGAGTATAACAATTTGAAATTTCAAATTTCAAATTTGAAATTAAATCGGGTGTTCGATTGATTTTAGATTTTTACTGATCGCACACCAATAATTAAAAAATCAAAATAAACCAATTATGGCACGTTACACAGGCCCAAAAACAAGGATCTCCCGTATTTTCGGAGAGCCTATTCTTGGCAATGGTAAATATCTTACCAAAAACAGTTTCCCTCCCGGTCAGCATGGAAATTCCAAAAAGCGTAAAGCACCCGGGGAATATGCCCTTCAGCTGAAGGAAAAACAAAAAGCAAAATATACCTATGGATTGCTGGAAAGGCAGTTCCATAAAACTTTTGATGAAGCCTCCCGTTTAGGTGGCGTTACCGGCGAAAATCTGATCAAATTACTTGAATCGCGTTTGGATAATACCGTATACCGCCTCGGTGTTGCTCCTTCCCGCCCTGCCGCCCGTCAGCTGGTAGCTCATAAGCATGTTACGGTAAACGGACAGGTTGTTAACATCCCTTCTTACCGGTTGAAAGCGGGAGATGTGGTTAGTCTTAAAGAAAAGAGCAGGACCAATACGGCGGTAACCAGCCAGATCCGGGGTAAAAACCCCAAGTTTAACTGGTTAGACTGGAATGAAACGGAATTAACCGGTACTTTTATCGCCTACCCGGAAAGAGAAAGTGTACCTGAAAATATTAAGGAGCAGCTTATCGTGGAATTGTATTCCAAGTAATCGTTCCTCCTTTTTGTAGTGAAGTATAAATAACGTAGATATCATTATTAAACAGGTACCCGGAATCTGATCACAGGGTATCAAAAATTAAAACTGAAATTTAAATATGGCCATTTTAAATTTCCAAAAGCCGGATAAGATCATTCTTCAAAAAGCAAATGAGTTTGAAGCATCTTTTGAATTCCGCCCGTTAGAGCCGGGGTATGGTGTTACCATAGGCAATGCACTTCGCCGGGTTTTACTGAACTCATTAGAGGGGTATGCTATTGTTGGAATTTTTATTGAAGGGGCAGAGCATGAATTTGCTACATTAAAAGGGGTAACCGAAGATGTAACAGAGATCATTCTTAATTTGAAGCAGGTTCGGTTTAAAAAAATTCTGGATAGCGATATCGCCCAGGAAAAGCTTACCATTTCCATTAAAGGGAAAAGTGAGTTTACCGCTGCACACATCGGAGAAGCAACGGCGTCTTTCCAGGTAATGAACCCTGAATTACTGATTTGCACGCTTGATCCTTCCGCCAAATTAAATATTGAAATTACTATCGGAAAGGGGCGTGGTTATGTTCCCTCGGAAGATAATAAAGTAAAGGATGCACCTTTCGGATATATTCCTACGGATTCCATCTTTACACCCATTAAAAATGTAAAGTACAGCATTGAGAATTTCCGTGTGGAACAAAGAACAGACTATGAAAAGCTGTTAATGGATGTGCTGACCGATGGTACTATTCATCCTGAAGAAGCGGTAAAGCAGGCTTCCCGCATTCTCATCCAGCATCTGATGATCATCACAGATGAAAATATAACATTCGACAGTAAGGAAGATAAAAAGGAAGATGTAGTGGATGAGCAGGTATTACAACTGCGTAAAGTGCTTAAAACACCGCTGGAAGATCTGGATCTGAGCGTTCGTGCATTTAATTGCCTGAAAGCAGCGAAAATCAACAGCCTGAGCGAACTGGTACAGTATGAGCAGGAAGACCTGATGAAGTTCCGCAATTTTGGTCAGAAATCACTGGCTGAAATAGAGCAGGTGCTGGGTGAGAGAAGCCTCCATTTTGGAATGGATCTCGCAAAGCTGGGATTGGATAAGGATGAGTTCTAGGAAAGGTGGAAGGTGTAGGGTGTAGGGTGAAAGGCGTAGGGTGTGCATGGTGAATAGTGAAACCTACTTGCAACCTGAGACTTGTAACCTGTAACCTGAGACTTGCGACCTGTAACCTGCCAATAAGAGAAAATATAATTTTTTACATCACATAATCTGTTGCGAAAGTGCAGAGCCGGCCTGTAATTCCCTGACAACGGTACAGGCGGGTATTCATAACCGATTTGAAATTTCAAATTTCAAATCTCAAATCAAATGTCATGCGTCACGGAGACAAGATCAAAAACCTGAGCAGAACGGCATCACACAGAAAAGCCCTGCTGAGTAACTTAGCCAATGCGTTAATAAAGCATAAGCGTATTGTTACCACACTTGCTAAGGCAAAGGCCCTGAGAATTTATATTGAGCCGCTCATTACCAAAACGAAGAAGAATGAAACCAAAGAGCAGATCATGCACAATCACCGGCTCGTGTACAGTTCTCTTCAGGATAAAGAAACAGTAAAAGAATTGTTTACGGTAATAGCGCCAAAAGTTGCCGGCAGACCCGGTGGTTATACCCGTATCATTAAATTAGGAAAACGACTGGGAGATAACGCGGAAACGGCATTGATTGAGCTCGTTGATTTCAATGAAGTGTATACGAAGGGTACGGAAAAGGCAGCTACAACTACCCGCAGAACACGCAGGGCAGGCAGTAAAAAGAAAGCAGAAGCAACGGAAGAAGTTGTTGCGGCACCTGAAGTAAAATCAGAAGAAGCAGCGGCAGCGCCGGATACGGAAGCAGCGAAACCTGAGTAGCAGCATATAATTGCAGATAGTAAAAAGGCAGGCTTTAAGGTCTGCCTTTTTTGTTATTTAGTGAGGTATGATGCCGGTTCCTTTCTATACCGGTAGCCTTTCCTGCTTATAATGTGCAAATAAAACTTCTGGTAAAATCGTGCGAATGTCTTTATTTTGCAAAATTTCTCTATTGATGTCTGAGTCTGCTAAAAATTCTACTGCTGTTCTTCTCCTCGAAGATGGAAATATTTTTTATGGTAAAGCTTTTGGTAAAACAGGTACAACTACCGGTGAAGTATGTTTCAACACCGGTATGACGGGTTACCAGGAAGTATTTACCGATCCGAGTTATTATGGACAGGTGGTTATTATGAATGCGGCGCACGTAGGTAACTACGGCGTAAAAGGCGCTGATGTGGAAAGCAGCTCCGTAAAAATAAAAGGACTGATTGGACGGAATTTAGAAGAAAGGTACAGCAGGATGCAGGCGGATGGTTCGCTGCAGCAATATCTCGAAGAGCAGCAGGTGGTTGCCATTCACGGGTTGGATACCCGGGCGCTGGTGGCCCATATCCGCACTTCGGGGGCAATGAACTGTGTGATTTCTTCCGAAACGGCAGATATCGGGGTTTTAAAGGACAAACTTTCGAAAACCCCGTCTATGAACGGACTGGAACTAGCTTCTGTAGTGTCCACCAAAGAAGTGTACGAAATGGGTAATCCTCACGCCCCTTACCGGATAGCCGTATATGATTTTGGGGTAAAGAAAAATATTCTTAAATGTCTTGTAGAAAGAGGCGCTTATGTAAGAGTATACCCTGCTAAAACACCCCTGGATGAAATCAATGATTTCAATCCTCATGGTTATTTCATCTCCAACGGACCGGGCGACCCTGCCCCGATGGATTACGCAGTGAAAACCATACATAAGATATTACAAAAAGGGAAACCCCTATTTGGTATCTGTCTGGGTCACCAGTTGCTGGCGATGGCCAATGGAATACCTACATTTAAAATGCACCACGGGCATCGCGGACTCAATCACCCGGTAAAAAATGTAATTACGGGCCGCAGCGAGATCACTACCCAGAATCATGGGTTCGGTATTGATCCGGAAGCGGTGAAAAAATCGCCGGATGTGGAAATAACGCATGTGAATCTGAATGATGAGTCTATTGAGGGGATCCGGATGAAAAACAAGCCCGCATTTTCCGTTCAGTATCATCCGGAATCAACCCCCGGACCTTTTGACAGCCGCTATTTGTTTGATGAGTTTATAGGAATGCTGAAGAAGAGTTGAATAGTTTGTAGTTTCTGGTTTATAGTTTATTGTTTCGCTGAACCCTGAACCCTGCAACTTGCGACTTGCAACCTGACCTCTTAGATTAACTTAACAATAGGGATATGCACATGAAAATCGCAATCATTAACGGTCCGAATCTGAACCTGCTGGGTAAGCGGGAAACCGGTATTTATGGCGAAGTATCCTTCGATACCTATTTTACATCGCTTCAAAATAAATATCCGCAGGTGAGCCTGCATTACTATCAAAGCAATGTAGAAGGAGAGCTGGTGAATGAATTGCAGCGGGTGGGATATGAATATGATGGCATTATATTGAATCCTGCGGCGTATACCCACACTTCCGTAGCCATTGGTGATGCCATTGCCGCTATTAAAGCGCCTGTTGTTGAAGTGCATATTTCCAACGTGCATGCCCGGGAAGATTTTCGCAAATTCTCACACGTATCTGCCAAATCAGCCGGTAGTATTTTTGGATTGGGTTTACAGGGATATGAGCTGGCGCTGCATTATCTGTTAGAAAGCAGAAAGTAAGAACCGGGTCGTATACTCCCGGTAATGGTTCCTTTATTTTTACATATTCGTTTTTCAAGCTGTTTCATACCGATTGGAAAGGCAGCGGTCGGTACCGGAGGTCAGACCGCGAAAAAAGAATTGACTTACGGGTACCCTGTTCCTAAAGATCTAAGTAAACATGGCATCCGTACGTGTTGAACTTCTCCTTTTCCAGCCCCTTTTTATAAAACAGCCCGATCGTGATACCATGCCCGTTTTCCCTGTCTTTCGGCGTGCTGAACCGGAATCCTGCCCTGGCCATCGGGCCGTAAGATCTGCCGGAATAATCGGAATACGTGCTTTTCGAAATAGTTATACCGTAGTATCCAAATCCGGCTCCCAGGTAGCCGCCCACCCTGCTGTCGTTGTCGGGGGTGGATTTGTAGCCTATATTGTAGTCCAATACTGCCGGGATGTCGTATGCAAATGCAATACCGTAATCGCTGTACATATTTTGGGCGATACCGATCCCCAGTCCCAAAGGCAGCCCCACGCTAACAGAAGCGTTGTCATATTCAACAAAGTTATACCTCGGGAAATAAGACAGGTTGGTTTGCATAAGCGAGATGGGGTTATGGTTGATATCGTCCGTTCTCCCGCTCAGGACAGAAATAGTGGCTCCCACACTATGCATGAAGCTTTGAGAAACTGCTAACTGATGGGTGAGAACAAATGCAAGCGCTACCGGGAGGGTTTTGAGTGTCATATAGGTTACTTTACGGATCAAACGCAGAATAGCGGGGAATATTTTATCGGGGGCTGGCCGGACAGCACGGCAAACAACATGATGAAGTTAAACAAAAATCGTACTTATCAAATGTCCTCCCTGAAATCAATGGTATCGCTTAGCCCGTTCCAGTTGAATATATTGATCCTGAATTCTTTGCACAGATCATCAAAAAAGGGAATAGGGATACAAATGCCTGCTTTAAAGCCGATCTCTCCATTAAGACCACTCATCGTCATCTCGCTGTTAACATCGGCTTTATGATTGCTCTCCGCATGAAATTTCATTGGAACGGTCATGTCAATCAGGTCAATTTTGGCGAGGATCTTTGCATAGGCAACGACCGCATCTGCCCCTCCCGAACCATTGACGTTCAGATTGGCATAAGGCTCTATAACGGTATTGATTTCCGATGTTTCCTCCAGGTTGGTATAACCACCGTATTTGATCCCTATGCTTCCGTCCATTTTGATAGTGGCACGGCAGGGGATCGGACCCAGCATAAACCGCTGATCAAACAAAACCTGTGTATAAGGTTGATGTATTGATCCGGTGAGCTGTTTCCTTTTTTCGCCTATATAAGAGTAATAGACTTTGATATTTTTATCCTCACCGATTTCTTTTTTGTTGCTTTTGGGGGGCTTTTTCCCTGTTGATAATACCCTGCCGTTTATACCCTCTATCTCAATATTGAACAGGGAAAGATCCTGGGTCTTGGGTTTGGATTTATCGAACAGGTTAGCCCAATTGTACATTTTGATCCCCATATCAAAATGTCCGTTAATTCTTGTAGTGTCCTCTACTCTTTTGTTTGCCTTGCTTGTAAAATGGTGCGCATAGGCAGCAAAACCATTCGATCTCATATAGAAGCCAAAGGTTTTCGTAATGGGATCTGTGATGTTTTCATTAAAAGGATTGATATTGCTGTAATGATCAACCGGCGCAATCCAATCATAAAGATAATTACCCAGTACCGGGTTATTGATCATTTCAGTTTTTAGCAAAGTACCGGATTTGTCATAGAGTTTAATACGGGGATAATACTTCCTGATGCTGTAAGTGGCCGCAGGTAGTCCAAAACCTGCTCCTATTTTTAGTTCCTTCTTAAGATAATATATTTTATAGTTCTTTCCCGGCACATGACCACCTCTTATCTGCCTTCGCTGCATTTTGTCCGTGATCTCATATTCCGCCAGGGGCTTGAAATCATTCTTAACATATTTGTATCTTGGTTTTTTGTCATTCGGAGATTCGTACAATTCTAATTCATAGTGGGTAGCTAATTTGGCCACATCAGGTAAGAGTGCAATAGAGACAGGCAATGCAATTGTACCTTTTTCCTTCGTCAATTGCATATTGTATTCCGCTTCAAGCTGGTCGGGGAACTCCCCGGAAAAATATTCAAATCGTCCAAAATACAGGTAGTTGTAAAATTTGATCTCTTTAGGATTTGCTGTTACCGTGGCAGCACTTAGATCTGCTCTACGCATCTTTGCGAATATCTTTGCGTTCGCAGCGTTTACAGTGGTTCCGGTACTGACGTATTGCATATCCGCACGGATATTTTTGAAAGTTTCCTTGTCTCTTAAGCTGTGTCCCCGTTTATTCAATTCTTTCTCAAATTCATTTACGTTTGCCAGTATCTGTTTGCCGCTGGCTCTTTTGGCGTTGCCGTTTGGATCGGTCCATACATAGATGCTGTCTGCTTTCAATCCCTTTGCTTCAGCTTCTTTTGTTGCTTTGAATGGAATAAATTTTACTGCTTTTCTTTTGAACTGAGGGTCAACATCCAGCAGATTCACCGTTTTTACAGTAACCGGCTTGTCCCGGATAATAGGAGGTAATGTTTTTGCAGGTTGAAAAACAACCTGTGGCTGTGCCATTACCTGGAACGAAAAGCCCAGGGAAAGCAGGGCTAGAATGATGCCTCTGCTATACCGGCTGATACCGGAGCCATATTGGCTGTTTGTATAAAATATTCCCATCGCCGTTTGAATTTATACACTAAGTTATTATCGTTGTATCAGGCTAACGTTAATCTCCTTTATATATTGCCGAAAGCCGCCATCACGGCCTTTGTCGGCTGCGATATGGTCATGGCAACGACACTCTATAACCGAGATAACAGCTTGCCAGGCATGGCGATTTTGTGTAAATTTATAGAGTGAACCAGGAAGTATTCACGAGCACAAGTACAACAATAAAAATGCAGTGAGTAAAAGACTGAAAAAAAAGGACTTGACTTTTTCCCGCCGTTGGTATGCAGTTCGGGTAATACGGTTGGCGTAACTTACTAGCGCTGGTCTTGTATCCAGGTAATGAGTAAGGCCAAACCAGTGCTGTTGCATTACTTGTTTCGATATAAGATGGCCATGCTGTTTATGCAATGGCTGTTAAAGAGATTAAGATAAGTAACAGCAAGGCCCCGCAGTTGCGGGGCTACTAAACCTGCGCCAGTGTAGGTAAAATAATTGGATCGGTTGAAACTAAAACACCCTTATATGAACAAATTCATTTTCCTGCTTTCCTGTATGTTGCTGTTGAGTTTATTTTCTTATAGCCAGTTGGGTGTATTAAAAATGATCGGGCAGGACGCTGAGAAAGCCAAATTGGGGTACAGCCTGTTTCTGGCCTACAACATCAATGCATCAGAAGCCGGCAACCGCGTGGTAACGCTTGAACTATTAGACGGTGGGTTCTTTCCCGATAAACAGGAATACGAAGACCGCCTGATCGGTTATATATCCATAAAAGCAGGTTATCGTTATATTTTCAATGAAGAAGACAAAACCGGGTTTTTCCTGGAACCGCAACTCGGGTATTGTAAAGTGGTACGCAATAGAGAAGAAGCCCTTAGCAAAAGTGGTGTGGCGGCGGCGTTGATCGGCGGTTACAGCCTGCAAACCGACAGCCGGGGCAGCAGCCTCTGTTTCGGACTGAAATATGAAGCTGATGTGGCCGGTAAAGAATATACGCTACAGTCAATAGGCTTTCGCGTTGCCTATATTTTCAGCCTGACAAGACGATAAAGCTGGTAAGGAAAGGGTTTCCAATCTTTCGAAGGTTTCTCGCCGTTGTCATACCTTCGGTAGATAAATTGGGTATGCAGTGGGGGTAATGTAGCTGGTGTACCAACAATAAGGAATTGAAGAAACTGGTGTATTAATATAGGCTGTGCTGTGGAATATAGTATGAAATAACTGTTACCATTAATCGAAAATTTTGTCTTATTACCTTTCCCGGTCTGACGCTATCGCGTACCGACCGGAAAGGCTGCGGTCGGTACCACAGGTCAGACCGCATTTGTACTACCCTGCCCCTTGCGCTGGCAGCGGTAAAAGCGTCTAAGAACGGCTATGTGTATGTGTACATCAGCAACCGCAGCGACCAGCATAGCTTGTCCCGCAATGTTGCGGGATATATTTTGATGATTTCCGCGTGGCAATATCATTTTTTTCGCTGCCGAGTGTCCCTTCATCTTCCCAGGCGTAGTTTCGGCGCATAGTTATATGTGATAGCTGCCGGACTCGCCGTGTAATGATCCTTCCCGGTCTGACGCTGTCGCGTACCGGCCGGAAAGACTGCGGTAGGTACCGCAGCAATGGTGATATTAATCAACTCCCTGTTTGAAGTTGGTCACTTGCTTATATCTATATGCCGGGTTACCTTTACGCCCGAATGGCAGCTATGGATCAATCAGTCATATCCCCTGTTTTGTGCAGCCACTGTGGTGAGGAATGTATTACCTCCGGCATACAGTCAGACGGCAAGTCTTTTTGTTGCGAAGGATGTAAGCTGGTTTATGGTATTATTAACCAAAGCGGGTTATGTACTTACTACGACCTGAATAAAATGCCCGGCATCACCCAGCGGGTAAAAGTCCGCAAAGATAAATTTGCCTTTCTTGGCGATGAAAGTATAGCCGCCAGGCTCATTAGCTTCAGGGATGAAAATCAGACTCATGTTATATTTTACCTGCCCCAGATGCATTGCAGCTCCTGTTTATACCTGCTGGAGAACCTGCGCCGGTTGAATGAGTCGGTATTGTCATCCTCGGTTAACTTTACCCGTAAGGAAGTAACCGTTATTTTTTTGCATAATGAAGCAACGCTCCGTAAAATAGCGGAACTGCTTACGGCTATCGGGTACGAGCCGTATATCAGCCTGAATGACCTGTCGGAAAAACGTCCTTCTTTGGATAAAAGCCTGCTGTATCAGCTGGGGATAGCGGGTTTCTGCTTCGGTAATATTATGATGCTCAGCTTCCCGGAATACCTGGGGGTGGATACCAGTGATGAGGGATTACGCAGCATTTTTCGTTGGGCAAACCTGTTATTATCCCTGCCGGTATTTTTCTATTCGGCCCTGCCTTTTTACCGCTCTTCCTGGAAAAGCCTGAAACACCGGTTCCTGAATATTGATGCACCTATAGCCCTTGCCATTATTATTACCTTTGTTCGCAGCGTTACAGAGGTATTATCGGGAACAGGCGGGGGTTATTTTGATTCCATGAGCGGTATTGTATTTTTTATGCTGGTTGGGCGGGTTTTACAGGATAAAACCTACCGGCAACTCTCATTTGAAAGAGATTACAGG
Source organism: Chitinophagaceae bacterium (assembly GCA_023957155.1). Classification (GTDB taxonomy): domain Bacteria; phylum Bacteroidota; class Bacteroidia; order Chitinophagales; family Chitinophagaceae; genus Agriterribacter. The sequence goes on from JAMLHK010000006.1 coordinate 42,295, forward strand.
TCTTATTTTCCTATAGCGGTATCTGTGGTAAAGGAGGAAAAGGAAACGCCAACGCTGCTGCCTGAGGTAAAAGTAAACGATACGCTGCTCATTCATCATGAAGAGCTGATCCCTGCCGATGGGATCCTGACCCGGGGGAAGGCCTTTATTGACTATAGCTTTGTAACCGGGGAATCACTGCCTGTGCGCCGTGATATCGGTGAGATGGTTTATGCAGGAGGGAAGCAAACCGGCGGTAATATCGAAGTGCTGGTGGTGAAAGAAGTTACCCAGAGCTATCTTACCGGGCTTTGGAACCGTAATGACCGCCACGAAGAAAAAGGACAATCTTTTGTACACCGGGTAAGCAAATACTTTACCATAGCCGTTTTTGCCATTGCCCTTGTTACAGCGGTTTACTGGCAAATGCACGACCCGGCTAAAATTTGGCCGGCGGTAACGGCAATTTTCATTATAGCCTGTCCCTGTGCCCTGCTTTTATCCAATAGTTTTACCAACGGGCATATTTTACGCATATTGGGTCTTAACCGGTTTTATCTGCGTAAGGCAGGGATCATAGAAGACATTTCGCGGGTTACCCACCTGGTATTTGATAAAACGGGAACGCTTACGGACCCGGAAAAGCAGAATATGACCTATGAAGGCATGCCGCTGTCGGACGTTCAGCAATCGCAGGTAGCTGCCCTCGCATCCTGCTCCAATCATCCGCTGAGCAGAGCTATTGCAAAATATTGGGGTGTACCCGGAGGTATTGCCGTACAGGATTTTAAAGAAAAGCCCGGTGAGGGAACAGAGGGCTATATTAATGATATTCATGTAAGCATTGGCGCCCAGACCAGCGATTTCCATTTATCTCAAAAAACCGGGACGGTTGTGTATATCAGTATCCAGAGAGAAACAGTAGGCTGTTTCCGGTTCAGTAATTATTACCGGCCGTTTGTACCGGCCCTGCTGAAAACACTTCGGAAATATTATCCTTTGTCGGTGATATCCGGCGACAATGCTTCTGAAGCAGAGAACCTGCGGCAGCTTGCCGGGAAAAAATCCGTGCTGCTTTTTAACCAGCAGCCTGACCAGAAATTAGACTATATAAAGCAGTTGCAGCAAAAAGGTGAAAGGGTGATGATGATCGGCGATGGATTAAATGATGCCGGGGCGTTGCAACAAAGTGATACAGGCATAGCAGTGAGCGGGCAGGTCAATAATTTTACACCGGCAAGCGATGGTATTATAGGGGCGGAAAATCTTGGCTTTTTAGGCCGTTTTATCCGGTTATGCCGGATCAACAGGAAAATAGTGATCGGCAGTTTTGTAATATCCATTATATATAATATAATTGGATTATATTTTGCCGTACAGGGCACCCTGTCACCGCTGATAGCGGCTATACTGATGCCTTCCAGTTCTTTAAGCATTGTTTTGCTTACTTTCGGCGCAAGTAATATAGCCGCGGCAGGAATGAAATTGAAACGATAGGATATCATTAATAGGTTGCCGGCGGTCAGACTATGCAGGGGTTATGGATACAGGAGCGGGAGTGCATGACCATAAACGTCCTCTTTATGTACCCTGACAATAGTATGACAAAAGTCATTTTATATCCTGATATTGCTTATATCCTATCCCTCCGGCTCCTAATACTTTTACAAATAACTCTTGTGTCATGAGTGTAATGATCATTTTGTTAATAGCCAGTATTTCCGTAGCCGGACTTTTTCTTATCGCTTTTTTATGGAGTGTAAAAAGCGGGCAGTTTGAGGATGACTATTCTCCTTCTTCCAGGATATTATTTGATAATGAGACCCCTTCTAAAAAACAATAAAAATCCCGACTAAATATTCCCTGATATGCAAGTAGAAAAGTTTTATTATGACAATAAGATTGTGCGGGCTTTTGGATATGCCACGATCGTTTTTGCCGTTGTTGGTATGTTGGCCGGTCTTTGGGCTGCTATTCAGATTTATGCGCCGGCAACCAGCCTGAACCTTGCTCCAACTACATTTGGACGTTTACGCCCGTTGCATACCAATGCCATTATTTTTGCTTTTGTTGGCAACTGTATATTTACCGGGGTGTATTATTCGCTGCAAAGGCTCTGTAAATCCCGTATGTACAGCGACAAGCTGAGCTGGATCCATTTCTGGGGATGGCAGCTTATTATTGCCGCTGCCGCTGTTACCCTGTTAATGGGCTATACTACAGGTAAGGAATATGCAGAGCTGGAATGGCCGATTGATATTGCCATTACGCTGGTATGGGTGGTGTTTGGGATTAATATGTTTGGCACGATCCTGCAACGGAGAGAAAAGCACCTGTATGTGGCAATCTGGTTCTATATAGCTACCTGGGTTACGATTGCCATGCTGCATATTGTCAACTCTTTTGAATTACCGGTATCTTTTATGAAAAGCTATAGCTGGTATGCCGGGGTTCAGGATGCGTTGGTGCAGTGGTGGTATGGTCATAATGCAGTGGCATTTTTTCTTACCACGCCGATCCTGGGGCTGATGTATTATTTTCTTCCCAAAGCGGCCAACCGGCCGGTATATTCTTACCGGCTCTCCATTGTCCATTTCTGGTCGCTGATTTTTCTTTATATATGGGCGGGTCCCCATCACCTGCTGTATACGGCTCTGCCCGACTGGGCACAGTCGCTCGGAACAGTTTTTTCCCTGATGCTCATTTTCCCTTCCTGGGGAGGGATGCTGAACGGCTTGTTTACGCTGCGCGGAGTATGGGATAAAGTACGGGAAGAGCCGGTGCTGAAGTTTATGGTTGTGGCCATTACCTGTTACGGGATGTCTACGCTGGAAGGACCATTGCTGAGCTTGAAAAATGTAAGCGCTATAGCGCATTATACCGACTGGATCATTGCGCACGTGCATATAGGCGGATTGGGCTGGAACGGGTTTATGGCCTTTGCCATGCTGTATTACCTTGTTCCAAAAATGTGGGGTACATCCCTGTATTCTAAAAAGCTGGCTACAAACCATTTCTGGCTCGGAACCATTGGGATCATTTTATATGCCGTGCCGTTGTACTGGGCCGGGTTTACGCAATCCCTGATGTGGAAAACCTTTACGCCTGAAGGACAGCTGAAATTCCAGTTCCTTGAATCGGTAACCAATATTATACCCATGTATGTTACCCGCAGCGTGGGTGGAACTTTATATTTAATAGGCGCTATATTGATGTGCTATAACCTGGCAAAAACCATTGCAAGAGGAACATTTATTGCCAACGAGGCTGCCGAAGCTGCACCCATACCGCACAAGGCACATTACAGAAAGGAGCACTGGCACCGGTGGATTGAACGTAAACCCGTTACGATGCTGGTGGTAAGTTTAATTGTGGTGATTATTGGCGGTGTGGTGGAAATGGTTCCCACTTTCTTGGTAAAATCAAATATCCCTACCATAACAAGTGTAAAACCCTATACGCCGCTCGAGTTGCAGGGACGAGATATTTATGTAAGAGAAGGTTGCTATACCTGCCACTCGCAAATGATACGCCCGTTTCGTGATGAAGTAGCCCGGTACGGTGAATATTCAAAAGCCGGTGAGTTTGTTTATGATCATCCTTTTCAGTGGGGAAGTAAACGTACCGGTCCTGACCTGGCGAGGGTAGGTGGAAAATATCCGGACAGCTGGCATTATAATCACATGGACGATCCCACTTCCATGTCTCCCGGGTCGGTAATGCCTGCTTATCCCTGGCTGCTGGATAATAAATTGGATACGGGCAGCACCCCGGCAAAGATCAGGGTGATGCAGAAATTGGGAGTACCCTATCCCGAAGGGTTCGATAAAATAGCCAATAAGGAACTGACTGCTCAGGCGGAAGCCATCTCCGGCAGGCTCAGGAAGGATAAAATAGAGGCGCCGGCTAACAGGGAGATCATCGCCTTAATTGCGTACCTGCAGCGCATTGGTACGGATATTAAGCTGGAACAAAAGGCGGCAGCTGCTGAATCTGCCATGAAATAATAAAATGTAAATGCAGGTAATATGAAATTTATTAATTATCTCGAAAAGGTCAGTGGAGTGGATATCCTCGGTTTAACATCATTTGGAATATTCTTTGTTTTTTTTATCGTCATGCTTACATGGGTAATAAAAACGGATAAAAGCAAGATTGAGGAAATCAGCCGTATCCCATTAGATAACCAGGAACAATAAATCAAGTGATATGCTTTTTAAAAATAATTCAAACTGCTTAACCCGTATGTTTAAATCATTATCATTGCTGGTATTGTTCGTAGTATCCGGTAGTACGGCTGCCTTTGCTGCCGGTCCGCCCCTGCCTTCCGCGCTGAACAATGCCCTGGCCTTAACCTTAGTGACATTAATGCTGGTATTACTGTTGGTGATTTTCATGTTAGGACGGGTGCTGACCGGTTTGGCCGAGCTTAAGCTGAACAAAGAAAAAGAAGAGCAGAAAAAAACAGTACCCCCTGCAGCAGTCATTACCGGTTTACTTTTAATGTTATCTGCTTCCGTTATGGCTCAGGATAATAGCGGAAGCCTGCAACCGGTAGCCGCAAATCCTCAGACATTTGGCGGGTTATCTGCTTTTGTTTTTTATTTTATGATCTCTGTCATCCTGGTAGAGCTGCTGGTTATCCTGGTATTGATATATAATATCAGGACTTTGCTCCGTGCGGACAGAACGGAAATGGCTGAAGCGGGAGCTTCGTTTTCATTGCGTGCATGGTGGGGCCGGATGAATAAATTTAAACCCGTAGAGCAGGAAGCTGATATAGCGCTTGATCATGAATATGATGGTATCCGCGAACTGGATAACCGGCTTCCTCCCTGGTGGCTATATGGTTTTTATGTTACCATTATTTTTAGTGTCATCTATTTATGGCGCTATCATGTTTCCTATAGTGCGCCTTTGAGTACGGAAGAGTATGAGCTGTCGGTAGAGAAAGCGGAAAGGCAGGTGAAAGCTTATCTTGCACAGAAAGGAGAAACGGTTGATGAAAATACGGTTACGGTTTCTGTAGATGCCGGCGACCTGGCGGAAGGAAAGAAAATATATGTTGCCGCCTGCGTGGCATGCCATAAAGATGATGGCGGAGGAATGGTAGGTCCTAATCTTACGGATGATTACTGGTTGCATGGCGGGGATATTAAGAGTATTTTTAAAACCATAAAGTATGGTATAAATGCAATGCCGCAATGGCAAACCAGCTATTCTAATAAGCAGATAGCACAGGTTGCCAGCTATGTGGTATCCTTGCATGGAACGAATCCTGCCGGTGCAAAAGCCGCAGAAGGGGAATTGTATAAGCAGGAAAGCGTAGATGTTTCTTCTGCTGCCGCACCGGATAATAAGTAAGTTAAAGCCTGTTAAACGGGACTTTGATATAATGGAAAATAAACAAAATACACCGCATGCTGTAAAGCAAGATAGCACAACTTCTTTTCGCGACAGGATAGCAACTGTTGATGAAAAAGGGAAGAGGAAGTGGGTATATGCGCATAAAACCCGGGGAAAGTTATTCAATATCCGTACCTGGGTGAGTTGGGGATTTTTTGCTTTATTTTTTGCTCTTCCCTTTTTAAAGTATAAGGACCGCCCGTTATTCATGTTTAATATTCCCGAAGCAAAGTTTATTTTGTTTGGGCGGGTATTTTGGCCGCAGGATTTTTTCATCTTCGGTATTACCATGATCACGGCTATTGTTTTCATCATCCTTTTTACGGCTGCATTTGGACGGCTGTTTTGCGGGTGGGTTTGTCCGCAAACCATTTTTATGGAAATGCTGTTTCGTAAAATTGAGTTTGCTATAGAAGGCGATGCGCCGGCACAGAAGCTCCTGGATAAAGGCCCGTGGAACCGCGATAAGATCGTTAAAAAAACAACCAAGCATTTTGTATTTTTCCTGCTTTCTTTTATTGTATCTAATTTTTTCCTTGCCTATATTATCGGGATGGATGAGCTGTTCAGGATTGTAACAGAGCCGGCATCGCAGCATATAGGCGGCTTATTTTCCATTGTTATTTTTTCAGGAGTATTCTATGGGGTATACTCCTATTTTCGTGAGCAGGCCTGTACGGTAGTTTGTCCTTATGGACGTTTGCAGGGTGTATTGCTTGACCGCAATTCCATGATTGTGGCTTATGATTATAAAAGAGGAGAACCCAGGGGAAAATTCAAAAAGCAAAAGACAGCAGAGCTGGCGCCGGTATTGGGCGACTGTATTGATTGTTTTCAGTGTGTAAAGGTTTGTCCTACGGGTATTGATATCCGTAACGGAACACAGATGGAGTGTGTTGGCTGTACTTCGTGTATTGATGCCTGTAATAAGATGATGGATGCAACGGGGAGAGAAAGAGGGCTGATCCGTTATGCATCCGAGAATGGTATTGCAGAAGGAAAGAAGCTGAAGTTTACGGGGAGGATGAAATTTTATATTGTTTTGCTGGTTATTTTAACCGGGTTGCTGACCGCATTATTAGTATCCAGGAAAGATGTGGATGGTACTATCATGAGGGCGGGAGGGATGCTGTACCAGGAGCGGGGCGTGGACAGTGTAACGAATTTGTATAATATCAAGGTGATCAATAAGACCGTACACGATGTATCGCTTGCTTTACGGCTGGAAAATCTGCCGGGCAGGATAATTGAAGCGGAAGGGAAGGATATCTTAGTTAAACGGGAAGGGCAGGGTAAGGGATCCTTTTTCATTGTACTGCCTCGTGATATCATTGAAACACGGAAAACAAAAATTAAAGTGGGGCTGTATGAAGGGGATAAGAAGATCACCACACTGAATACCACTTTTATGGGGCCATCGGCACGTTAAAAGTATCATGTAAATTAAAAATCAGCACGATGAACTGGGGACACAAACTTACTATAGTAATTATTGCTTTTGTATGCCTGATGGGTTTTATGGTGTATCAGGCAACACAAACCGACTTTCAACTGGTGGAAAAAGGGTACTATAAAAGTGAATTAAAGTACCAGCAGGTTATTGACGGGAACAGCCGGGTTAATGCATTAAGCAGTAAGCCCAGTGTGGTAAAATCGGGGAACAGGATCATTGTACAGCTTCCGGGCGAAATGAAGGATACACAGGTAGAGGGATCTCTGTGGTTTTATTGTGCATATAATGAAAAAATGGACAGGCGATTTGAGCTGCGGCCGGATAAGGATGCTGTCCAGGAGCTGGATGCAGCCATGTTTGAAGAGGGAGAATATACGGTAAAGATGGAATGGACGAGTAATGATCAGCATTATTACAGCGAAACCAAACTGAGATTGTAATGTGGGTATTGATAACAGGAGGATTTGTGCTGGGCTTGTTGGGCAGCATGCATTGTGTGGGGATGTGCGGACCCCTGGCGCTGGCTTTGCCCGTTCATCATCTCACGGGTTCCCGGCGTTTGGTTATGCTGTTATTGTACCAGTTGGGTCGCGTTATTACGTATGCGTCATTAGGTTTACTGTTTGGTTTTGCCGGGAGGCATATTTACATTGCCGGATTTCAGCAATGGTTTTCCATAGGGACGGGTATTCTTATTTTTGTACTGTTAACCCTGAATTATTTATATAAAAAAAATATTCAGCCGCCCTTCATCCGGTCGTTTTATAAAAAGATCCAGGAGATCATCATCTCTATATTGCAATCGGAAAAAAATGCGTTCTCCTACCTGCTGCTGGGCATGGCCAATGGGCTGCTTCCCTGCGGGATGGTGTATGTTGCCATTGCTGCCGCACTTACTGGCTCAACCATTACCGGAAGTGTATTGTTTATGACTTTCTTCGGACTGGGAACGCTCCCGGCTATGACGGCTATAAGTTATTTTGGAACCTCGCTAAGCACAGGCATACGAAAGACAATGCGGAAGGCCATACCTTATGGCATAGCACTTATGGCTGCCGTATTAATTTTAAGAGGGATGAACCTGGGTATTCCGTTCATCAGCCCGGTACTACAAAATCCTCCCGGTGTGGCCGTAGATTGCCACAAGTGATTTACATTTGATATTCTTTCTTTTGCATTGACCTTGGGAATGTATAATCCCGGATCGGTGTTGATATTTCTTAAACATAGAAAAATACAGAAATGAAGCGTTTAACTTTTTGCTTTTCCTCTCTTTTATTAGTCGTACTTTTTACCGCAAGCAGCGTAAATGGCCAGGGACGTAATGTAAAAGGCTGGAAAGCCGGGGTTGCCCGTGTTATCATTACTCCCGAGCGTCCGCAATGGATGGCCGGCTATGGCGACCGGGATCGTCCTTCCGAAGGGAAGATTATGGATATATGGGCTAAAGCGCTGGCTATACAGGATGAAAGCGGGAAACAGGCTGTATTGGTTGCGGCCGATCTGGTTGGTATCCCGAAGAAGCTTTCAGATCATATCCGTGATCAGGTGAAAATAAAATATAACCTTTCCAGATCGCAGATTGCGATCAATACTTCCCATACGCATACCGGCCCGGTATTGTCGGATGCCTTAGTCAGCATATACCCGGTAAATGAAAGCCAGCAAAAAGACATAGACCGGTATACCGTTCAGTTGGGCGATAAAATTGTGGCTTTGGTAGGTAAGGCGCTGAAGGCAATGGAGCCGGCACAATTGTATTCCGGAAATGGAGTTACGCGTTTCCAGGTAAACAGGAGAAATAACGTGGAGTCTGCCCTGCCTTTGCAGTCCGGGCTAAACGGTCCTAATGATTATGCGGTACCTGTTTTAAAAATAGTAAATAAAAAAGGTCGTTTGATGGCCGTAGCATTTGGCTATGCCTGCCACAATACGGTTCTGGCGGGCTACAAATGGTCGGGCGATTATGCAGGATTTGCACAGGCGGAGTTGGAAAAGACTAACCCGGGTGTTACGGCTCTTTTTCTGCAGGGATGTGGCGCTGATCAGAATCCGCTTCCCCGGCGAACCGTGGAGCTGGCAAAGCAATATGGAAAAGAATTAGCAGCAGCAGTTGAACGTGTGCTTAATGAACAGATGAAACCCTTGTCGGCTAAGTTAAATACAGCCTATTCAGAAGTAGAACTGCCCCTGAATGCAGCTCCCGCCAAAGAAGAATTAATGGAGAAGACCCGGAGTGGAGCGGAGTATCAAAAGCGTTGGGCCCATAACCTGATCCGGGATATAGATAATGGTGTTCCGCTGAGGTCGTCATATCCTTATCCTGTAGAAGTCTGGAAGATTGGGGAGCAGCCGGTAGTGATCCTGGGAGGGGAATCCGTAATAGAATATGCTATTGCGCTTAAACGTATTTTTGGTCCTGATTTGTTTGTCCTGGGTTATTCTAATGATGTAATGAGCTATATTCCTTCTGCTAAAATAGTACAGGAAGGCGGGTATGAAGGCGCCAGCTCTCAAATGGTTTATGGACTGCCTTCCACATGGAAGCCGAGTATTGAATCTGTCATCATCCAGGAAGTGATCACCCTTGCTAAAGAGGCGGAAGTGCAGGTGGTGTCATCCAAAGTGAATTAACAGCCAAAATCCGGTTGCTGTCCGGCTTTGCAGTTGTTGTCTCTTACCACTGTATGGAACAGGGGATCGTTACGAAGCGTTTATTTTTCCTTTGCTGTTAAAGCTTGTGAAAAATGTGTGGTGATTAACCGGGCTTTAGCTTTTCCTATTGCTGCTTCCAGTTCTTTTTCGGTTAGCTGCCTGATTTTATTAACGGATTTGAATTTTTTTAACAGCTGCTCTGCGGTCTGCTTCCCTATTCCTTTAATTTGCTCCAGCTCATTGGTAAAGGTTCCTTTGCTTCTTTTATTCCGGTGAAACGTGATGCCGAAGCGATGCACTTCATCCCGGATGCGGCGGATCAGCTTCAGGCTTTCACTGTTATAAGGTAATTTCAGGCTTTGCTGGTCTCCCGTAAAGAAAATCTCTTCTTCATTTTTGGCTAACCCGATCAGGGTCATGCTGCCGGTAAGCCCGAGCTGCTGTATGCTTTCCATCGCAGCACCCAATTGCCCTTTTCCTCCGTCAATGATAACTAATTGAGGTAAAGGTTGTTGTTCTTCAAGCAGCCTTTTATAACGGCGATAGACCACTTCGCTCATAGAAGCAAAATCGTTTATGCCCTGAACGGTTTTGATATTAAAATGCCGGTAATCCTTATTGCTCGCTATTCCGTCTTTGAATACCACACATGCGGCTACCGGAAAGCTGCCCTGGAAATTGGAATTATCGAAACATTCGATATGCACGGGCAGCTCGGTTAATTGCAGATCGTCCTGGAGCTGGTATAGTATTTTGTTTGCTTCCTCCCGGCTTTTGGTATGTAAATGCAGCGCTTTCGTTTTTCTCATTTCCTCCCGGAAATAAAGTACGTTCTTGGTAGAGAGGTCCAATAATTTCTTTTTATCCCCGGCTTTAGGAACGGTGATCTTAATATTGTTATCCGGGTAATCAATATGCAGCGGCACTACGATTTCATTGGTAAAGCTGTTTAACTTTTCACGCAGGTGAGCAATGGCAAATAGCAAGGTATCCTGGTCTGTTTCTTCGATCCGCTTTTCTAAGGTAATCGTTTTTGTTTGAATAATACTGCCGTTCTTTACTTGTAAGTAATTAACAAAAGCCTGGTAGCCTTCCGTTACAATAGAGAAAACGTCAACGTCTTCCACGTGCGTGCTGACAACGGAATTTTTAGCGTTATAATCCTGCAGCGAGTCTATTTTGTTTTTAATAACGGCAGCTTTTTCAAATTCCAGCCGGGAGGCGTATCCCTGCATTTCTTCCTTCAGGCGGCTGATAACGGGGGCTAAGTTTCCCCTTAAAATATTCCTGACCTGTTGCAGGTCCTGTTGATAGTCTTCTTCCGTTTGTAAACCTGCGCAGGGTCCTTTACAATTACCTAAATGATATTCGAGACAGACTTTGTATTTCCCCGATCTGACAAGCCTTGAAGTAAGACTTAGTCCACAGGTGCGCAGCGGGATGTAGGTACGGATAAACTCAAGCAGCTCTCTTACTTTGCCCACACCGGTAAATGGCCCGATATATTCCGACCCGTCCTTTATTACGCGGCGTGTTAAAAATACACGCGGAAAAGGTTCGTTTTTGATCACCACGTAGGGATAGGTCTTATCGTCTTTTAAGTTGATATTATACCGCGGCTGAAATTGTTTGATCAGGGAGTTTTCCAGTAAAAATGCGTCCTGTTCCGTGTCTACTATGGTAAACTCAATATGGTGGATATGCTGAACAAGTTTCCTTGTTTTATAGTTATCCTGGGATTTTACAAAATAAGAGGCAACTCTTTTTCTCAGGTCTTTTGCTTTTCCTACATAAATCAGCCTGCTCTCCTGGTCAAAATATTTATATACACCCGGCTGATGTGGTATGGTAGAAGATATGAATTGAAATTCCTCACTCGTCATGATGGGGGTAAAGTTCCCAAATATTAATCATATTTTCCGGTTTGCAGTTTTCACAGATGGGTACGGAAAATACTGCCTGTCATTTACCATGACGACTTTTAGGGTCGTTCCCGGTTTTGATTCCGGAATATTAGTCAGTATAGTAGCGGTAGTAAAATTTTAAATTCACCGCTTATTTGTTATCTCCTGTAATTTTATCATAGCTGGCAATCACCCCCTTAATAAGGGAGGAGCTGAATCCCTGGTGTTCCATTTCATTCAAGCCTGCAATGGTACATCCCTGGGGAGTAGTTACCTTATCTATTTCCTGCTCGGGATGGGTCTTCTTTTGCAGCAGCAGCTGGGCAGCGCCTTTTACGGTTTGTGCGGCAATAAGGCTGGCGGTAGCGGCATCAAATCCTATTTCTATACCGCCCTGGATATTGGCGCGGATATACCGCATGGCATAAGCCGTGCCGCAGGCCGCTAATACGGTAGCGGCGTCCATCAGCTTTTCTTCAATGACCACTACCTTTCCCAACTGCTCAAAGAGGGACTGCACATAATCCATCTGCTCGCCGGTGATATCCCTGGTGCTTATGCAGGTCATACTTTCCTGTATGGCAATAGCCGTGTTCGGCATTGCTCTTACGATAGATATGTTTTCGTTTAAGACAGCGTGGATATCTGCCGTGGATACCCCGGTAACTACGGAAACCAGTATGTGCCGGTTTTTGTCAAAGTGCTCCCGGAGTGTATTAAGCACATTTTGTACCTGGAAAGGTTTTATAGCAAGAATGACTAAGTCTGCAAAGCGAAGCGCATCGGTGTTGTCTTTACTTATCAGTACGCCTTTTTCTTCCAGGTGACGAAGCGTGGAAAGATTTCTTTTGGTAATCAGGATCTGCCCGGGCGTTATAAATCTGCTTTGGATCAGTCCTTCCGCGATGGCGGTACCGAGATTGCCGCCACCTATGATTGCTATTTTTTTATTCATTGTGAACTGTGCTTACCTGTATGTAAATAGAATGCAAATTAAGGTGAAGCGATGAAAAAGTATAAAGTTTTAAGCGCTTACCTTATTGTGAAAAGCAAATTGCGTCGGGTTCCGTTATCTTGCCCGGCTTATTTAAAGCGGGCACGGAATGCTTTCTCTAATTCGTCCCGGTGGTCAGGGTGAGCAATGCTGATAAGTGCTTTAGCTCTCTGCTTCAGGTTCTTGCCGAATAGATCTACAATGCCATACTCTGTAACTACCCAGTGAACATGCCCCCGCGTAGTAACCACGCCTGCGCCTTCCTTTAAGAAGGGGACGATACGGGATATCCCTTTTGATGTAACGGACGGCAGGGCAATAATGGGTTTCCCGTTCTCGGAAAGTGAAGCGCCGCGCATAAAATCCATCTGCCCGCCAATACCGGAGTACTGGAAAGTGCCTATGGAATCGGCACATACCTGGCCCGTGAGATCAATTTCAATGGCGCTGTTAATAGCGGTGGCCCGCGGGTTGGCCCGGATATTCCCGGAATCATTTACATAACCGATATCCATTACCCTTATTGAAGGGTTATCGTTTGCAAAATCATAGAGCTTACGGGTACCCACCATAAACCCGGTAACCGAACGCCCGGTATTTATTTTTTTCATACTATTGTTGATCACGCCTTTTTCAAGAAGCGGGATCACTCCATCCGACATCATTTCGGTATGCAGCCCGAGATTTTTATGATTGCCCAGGTTTTTTAATACCTGGTCGGGAATAACGCCAATGCCCATTTGTAAGCAGGCGCCGTCTTCAATCAGGGAAGCTACATGCCTGCCGATATCCTCAACCGTGCTGCTTACCTGTTGTGCGTAGTCCAGTTCGGGGAGGCTGCTTTCATCCCATACCATAGTATGTATTTTGTTAACGTGCAGGAAGCCGTCTCCGTGCGTACGGGGCATATTGGGGTTAACCTGGGCAATAACGGTTTTTGCTGTATCTACCGCCGATCTGGCGATATCTACCGAAGTGCCCAGGCTGCAATATCCATGTGAATCAGGTGGCGATACCTGCACTAAGGCTACGTCTATAGGCAGTATGGCTTTCCTGAACAGTTGAGGAATTTCACTCAGAAAAATAGGAACATAATCACCATCGCTGCTGTTGGCCACGGCACGTGTATTGGCCGATACAAACAGGGAATTAAAAAAGAAGCTTTTCCGGTATTCCGGTTTATTGAAATCTGCATTCCCCAGGTTGGTAATGCTTACAAGTTCTACATTTTTTAGCCCGGCATGCCGGTTTTGCATAGCCTGGATTAAGGTAATGGGTGTTGCTGCACTGCCATGTAAGAATACCCGGTTTCCCGATTGTATACATTTCACGGCTTCCGATGCAGTCTTTTCGTAATACTTCATTTAGCTTTTTTTAGCTTTTAAAAATGGAGACAAAAGTATTTAAATTAATTCTGTCAGCATCCGGGTAGGAAAGGCAATCTTAAGCCATGCTATTCGTTGATATGGCATAATCTGAAGCAAATCAGGATACCATGCCTGGCTGTTGCCGGGAAATCAGGAATTGTATTTGGTAGTTCTTAGTCTTAACTTTGCCGTAATAATGACCCAGGCACATCTTAACCCGGCAGCGGCAGCTTATGCAGAGCAGTTTTCCGGCATTCAGGATATGCTGTTGCAGGAAGTGGCTGATTATACCTGTAGAGAACATCCCCATGCACACATGCTGAGCGGCCGGCTGCAGGGAAGGCTCCTGGCTATGCTGAGCCGGATGATACGTCCCCTGCGTGTTTTGGAGATCGGTACTTTTACAGGGTATAGCGCATTATGCCTGGCAGAAGGATTAAATGAAGCGGGGTTGTTGTATACCATTGAGGTGCGGGAGGAAGATGCGAAGAAGGCACAGGGCTTTTTTAACAAAAGTGCAGTAAAGGATCGTATTAAATTGCACACCGGAAATGCGTTAGAAATAATCCCGGAATTGCACGAAAGCTGGGATATGGTTTTTATTGATGCCGATAAGGTAAATTATATCACTTATTATGAAATGGTACTTCCCCGGCTAAACCCGGGAGGGGTTATTATAGCAGATAATGTGTTATTTCACGGGCAGGTACTCGGTGAAAAGATAGAAGGGAAGAATGCAAAAGCCATTCATGCCTTTAATGAATATGTGAAGCGGGATAACCGGGTGAGCCAGGTATTATTAACGGTTAGAGACGGGCTGATGCTGATCATGAAGAAATAGAATCTGAATTTATGTATATAAGACAGACTTTTTTTTGCATTTGTTTTGTTTTTGGTATTACGGCATTGCAGGCGCAGAATCCTGCAATTCTCCGCTATATAAATACATACAAATACCTGGCGGTCCAGGAAATGCAGCGTACGGGAGTGCCGGCTTCTATTAAGCTGGCGCAGGGTATTTTGGAAACCCAGGCAGGCGAAAGTGATTTGGTAAAACGTTCCAACAACCATTTCGGTATTAAATGTAAAACCGGGTGGGATGGTGAAAAGGTATATCATGATGATGATGAAAAAGGAGAGTGTTTTCGTTCCTATTCTTCTGCTGAAGATTCCTACCGGGATCATTCGGATTTTTTAAAAAAGAGCCAGCGGTATGCGTTTCTTTTTCAGTTGGATCCTGCAGATTATAAAGATTGGGCAAAGGGGTTGAAGAAGGCAGGCTATGCTACTAACCCCAGGTATACGCAGCAGTTAATTAATTATATTGAAACGTATGATCTTCAGCAGTATACGCTTGTAGCGCTGGGCAGGCGTAAAATGGAAGAAGACCAGCCGGCGTATGCCGCCGGTAACCAGGGGCAGCCGTTTATTTCAACCGTGGCTTTAATGGAAGAGGATAAAGAAATACAGGCTGAAGTTGCGGTCAAAGCACTGCGCCTGCGCTATCCGGAGGAACCGTTCCGGATAAATGATACCCGGGTGGTAGTGGCGATAGCGGGAACCCCTTTGCTGGCTATTGCAGAGCAATATGCCGTTCGGTATAAGCACCTGCTTGAGTTTAATGAGCTTTCGGAGTCGGACGATATTATCCGGAAAGACCAGCTGATCTTTTTACAGCGGAAAAGGCGACAGGGTACCAATGCTTTTCATATAGTACGGAAAGGGGAAACCTTATATGATATTGCCCAGGAGGAAGCTATAAGATTAGAGTCTTTATTAGCGTATAATCACCTGCAGGGTAGCGAAACGCTGATAGCCGGGCAACGGCTTTACCTGCAAAAGGATGCAGCACAGTATGCCGAAGAGGAAGAAAGGAACCGTAAAGTATCAACGGAAACCGTAAAGGCGGAGCAGCCGGTATCTCCCGTTAACACTTCAGCTCAGCTCCGATTGGTTAAACATATTGTGCAGCAGAAGGAAACCCTGTTCGGCATATCTAAGAAATACGAGGTGGAAATAGAGCAGATCCGTTCCTGGAACAGGCTTCCGGATGATGCTATTCGTAGCGGGCAGGAGCTGCTTATTTATAAAAACTAAATCATGCCGGTGATCTATGTTCATGATAAACCGTTTCAGCCGTATATTTCACAGGAAGAAATTTCCACAAGGGTTCAGGAAATAGCACATACTATAGAAAAAGACTACAGGGGAAAGATCCCCTTGTTTATTGCCGTGCTGAATGGCTCCTTCATGTTTGCCTCAGATCTTTTTAAAGCCTTAAACAATCCTGCGGAAATTTGTTTTATAAAGCTGGCGTCTTATAAAGGAACCCGGTCTTCGGGACATCTGATTACTTCGATAGGTCTTGATGTTGACCTGATCGGAAGAGATGTGATTGTTCTGGAAGATATTGTAGATACCGGAAAAACCATGACCGGTTTTTTACCGCAGCTTTTACACCAGCAGCCGGCATCTTTGAAAGTATGTACTTTGCTGTATAAGCAGGAGGCAACCCGGTATCCCGTTTCTATAGATTACCGGGGATTTATTATACCCGATAAATTTGTGGTAGGTTACGGGCTTGATTATGACGGCTTAGGACGGAATTTAAGCGCAATATATCAACTGGCAGAGTAAACGATATCCTCTGCATAAAAATAACAGGTGCCCAATATCGTTAGTTATAACGAAAACCACGGAACAAATATGCAATACCATATAAAACAGATTACATTATTATTGGGATGGCTCTGTTTTTATACGGCGGTAACGGCTCAGTATTACTTACGCGGGGAGATAAAGGATGGCAAAGACCGGCCTCTTCAAAATGTGAAGATCATCCTTCATTCAACGGGTTATCTTCATTCCAGCGGAATAGGAGGGGCTTTTGGTATTCCCAGCACGCTGCAATCAGATAGTATAAGCCTGTCTCTGGATGGGTATGAGCCCCTTTCCATAAGGGTAAATACAGCGAAGTACCAGCAGATAACCATGAAGATGCTGCCTTATACGGCAAGTTTACAAACCCACTATCTCCTTTCACTTACTACCAGCTTAAAGACCCAGGTATATCAAAAACTGTCTGTGGCGGATGAGACGTACAGTGTATTGGTAGAGAACAGTTTCGTTCCGACTGGCGGTAATCCCGTTACGGGGATTACACCCAACGTAAATCGTGCTTCTTATAGTAACATCAGGCGGTTTATCAATATGAACAGCATGGTTCCGGAAGATGCGGTAAGGATCGAGGAGATGCTGAATTACTTTAACTTTAATTACATAGAACCCGGGGGAGACAGCATCTTTACGGTTCGTTCCCGGTTGAGTTCCTGCCCCTGGAATAGCGAGAACCAGCTATTATTTCTGCAGATGACATCTCGGAAGCTGGATCTGGATAACATTCCTCCCAGCAACCTGGTTTTCCTGGTAGATGTGTCCGGTTCAATGGATATGCCCAACCGGCTTCCTTTGCTGAAGTCTGCATTTAGAAAACTGGTAGAAAATCTTCGTCCCGTAGATACGGTATCTATTGTGGTATACGGTGGGGTTACCGGTATCATGCTTCCGCCTACCAGCGGGGAGAATAAAGAGAAGATATTACAGGCTATTGAAGACCTGGCGGCGGGTGGCTTTACCCCCGGAGAAGCGGGTATACGACAGGCATACCAGCTTGCGCACAATACATTTATTAAAGAGGGGAATAACCGGGTGATATTAGCAACGGACGGAGATTTTAATGTGGGGGTATCAAGTGAAAATGAATTGGAGAGCCTTATTCTTAAAATGAAGCAGGGGGGTATTTATCTTACCTGCCTCGGTGTGGGAATGGGTAATTACAAAGATTCTAAAATTGAGGCGCTGGCTAAAAAAGGGAATGGCAATTTTGCTTATCTCGATGACGAAAAAGAAGGAGAGAAGGTGTTGGTCAAAGAGCTTACTCAAACGTTATATTCCGTAGCCGATAATGTATCGCTCAATATTCATTTCGATGCGGAAGCCATCAGGGCGTACCGTCTTATCGGCTTCGATAATAAAAGAACGGCGCTGGAAGATACAACCAGCACTTTAGAAGGAGGAGAGATCGGCTCAGGACATTCTATGATGGCTGTATTTGAAGTGGTGCCCGGGAAAAGACAGGTGGATAGCGCAGGCAGGGATCTGGCTATCGTAACGATCAACTATTGCCTTCCGGGAAAAAAAGAAGTACTGACCCAGGAATATCATTGTGTTGATAACTATTTACCGTTGGCACAATTAGACCCGTATTTCAGCTTTGCCACAGGAGTATGTATGTTTGGAGGGTTTCTTCGCAGCTCACCCTATCTTAAAAAGTCCGCCTGGGATGATGCAATACATCTCATTAAGTCTTCTATGGATATTACCAATCCTTTGCATACGGAATTTATAGATATGGTTGTAAAGGCAAAAAAAATTTACGAACCTTCAAAAAAAAGAAAAAGGCGGCAGAGGGATGAAAGATAACCCGGCAGGTTCGTGTATATTTGTTTAAATAATCTACGCAATAGATATGGATGCCATTATACGCCTGGAAAATATCAGGAAAAGCTATTTCATGGGAAAGCAGGAGCTGCAGGTTTTAAAAGGCATTTCACTTAGTATCCATAAAAATGAATATGTGGCTTTAATGGGACCTTCCGGCTCGGGGAAAAGTACACTTATGAATATCCTGGGTTGCCTGGATACTCCTACGGCAGGGGATTATTATCTTAGCGGACACCAGGTAAGCAAGATGCCGGATAATGAGCTGGCGGAAATTAGAAATAAAGAGATTGGTTTTGTGTTCCAGCAGTTTAACTTATTGCCGCGGCTTTCTGCGGTTGAGAACGTAGCGCTGCCGCTTATTTATTCAGGAGTACCCAAAAAGCTACGTACGGAAAGGGCCATGGCCGTACTGGAGCAGGTTGACCTGGCAGACAGGAGCCATCACCGTCCCAATGAGTTAAGTGGCGGACAATGCCAGCGCGTGGCCATTGCCCGGGCTTTGGTAAATAACCCTTCTCTTGTGCTGGCAGATGAACCAACCGGGAACCTTGACACAAAAACCTCTTACGAGATCATGAACATTTTTAATAAAATTCAGGAGGCAGGCAATACCATCGTGCTGGTTACCCACGAAGAGGATATCGCGCATTACTCCAAACGGATTGTTCGCCTGAGAGACGGGGTTATAGAAACTGATAAAAGAACGGCTGAAGTAATCGCTTCTGCCTGATCTTTACCGGCGTGCCGGATGGTACAGTTTTAAAAGAACGGATTCCTATGTCTTTAAAAATATATACAAAAACAGGCGATAAAGGCACAACCTCCCTGATCGGGGGAACCAAAGTGTCTAAATCACATTTACGTATTGAGGCGTATGGTACAGTGGATGAATTGAATTCCTGCCTGGGTTTGTGTAAGGACAATCTTACGGATGAAAAGAGCTGCCGGGTATTAGAGCAGATACAATCGCAATTGTTTTCTATAGGTGCGATACTGGCATGCGACCCGGACAAAGAAACCCGGATGTCGGTTCCCGATATTCATGAACCCGATATCATTTTCATAGAGCAGGAAATAGACAGGATGAATGATATGTTACCCCCGCTTAAAAATTTCATTTTGCCGGGCGGGCACAGCGCGGTGTCTTTTTTGCATATTGCCCGGTGCGTTTGTCGAAGGGCGGAGCGCTGCTGTGTACGTTTAGCAGATGAAAATACGAACCGGCACGCGTTGATCCTTAAATACCTTAACCGCCTGAGTGATTATTTATTTGTGCTGGCAAGGTATACCGCACGGTTACTTAACGTGGAAGATGTTTTGTGGAAGCCGGGGCGGCTTGAGTAAGTGGTAGAATAAATCCGACAAATATATCTTTTACAAAAATCACTGCTGCCAGTTAACAACAAGACCTAAATCATTCTTCCGTCCTGCATATGTAAGGTCCTGTCGCTCATTTTAGCCAGTTCCTCGTTATGTGTGACGATAAGAAATGTTTGTTTATGGGTATCCCGCAATTGAACAAACAGGTGATGTAATTCCCTTGCGTTTTTGGAATCCAGGTTTCCTGTAGGCTCATCGGCAAACACGATGTCCGGGTTATTGATGAGTGCCCGCGCAACAGCCACGCGTTGCTGTTCACCGCCGGAAAGGGCAGCGGGCTTATTTTCTATCCGGTCTTTCAATCCCAGCGTTTTCAGGAGCTCCCTGGCCCGGGCTTCCGTTTCTTTTTTCTTTTTACCCTCTAACCAGCCGGGAATACAAACATTTTCCAGGGCGCTGAATTCGGGCAACAGGTGATGGAACTGGAATACAAACCCCATGTGCCTGTTCCTGAAGTTTGCCAGCTTTTTACCGCTGAGCAGATCTACCCGCTGGTTGTGCAGCATGATCTCCCCGCTATCTGCCTTATCCAGCGTCCCGATAATATGCAATAAGGTGCTTTTCCCCGCACCTGATGAACCTACAATACTTACAATTTCACCTGCCTGTATGTCGAGGCTTACTCCTTTAAGTACCTGCAGGCTGCCGTAAGATTTGGTAATATTTTTAACAGATAGCATGAATAACCAGGGTTTTAAAAAACTGAAAATTAATCATTAAGGCAACACTTAACAAGGGCGCCGGCAATAAAAACTGCTTATAACCGTTCATTTTTTCGATTTCAGGTAAGCGAATTTGGAAATTACGTGCTAAACTTTACTTTTGCGGAAAAATTGCTGTCCCTTACCGGCTAAGGTAGAACGAAAGGTGTTGGACAGCAAGACATAAATCTGATCATCGTAAAAACAACAATACATGTTCTGGACTCTTGAACTGGCATCCTATCTCGAAGACGCTCCGTGGCCCGCTACAAAAGACGAACTGATTGATTACACTATACGAAGTGGTGCGCCGATAGAAGTAATTGAAAATCTCCAGGAACTGGAAGATGAAGGAGAGGTATATGAAGGTATTGATGATATCTGGCCTGATTATCCTTCCCAGGAGGACTTCTTCTTTAATGAAGATGAATATTAAGTTGGTTACTGTATCCTGTCGGGTACATTAATTCACCACTATTTGTTGTGCTTATTGATATATTGATTTAGCCGTTCTTTTAAGAGCGGCTTTTTTAATAGATTAAAGATTGCGGATGTTCAAAAGCAGGAGGAATACGATATAACAGGTTATGCTTACAACCCAAGCCGTACTGCAAGATCGGAACTGAAGATATGGTCTGGATCATATTTGGCCTTGACAGCTGCCCAGCTTTCGTATTGCGGATACATTGCCCGGAAGGTAGACTTATCCAGCATGGCATCTTTACCGAGGTATATCCTGCCTCCGGCTTCCAGAACAGCTTCATCTAACCGTTTGGTAAATGTTTTCAGGTCGTGGGTCACCGGGAAATCAATGGCTAAGGTATAGCCCTTAAACGGGAAAGATAACATCCCATGCCCTTCTCCCATTTTCTTAAAAACATTCAGGAAAGGTGTACATCTGCTGGAGGCTATCATTTCCATGATTTTCCGGAGATGGGTTACTCCGTTCTCTTCCGGGATCACAAACTGGTACTGGATAAATCCCCTTTTACCATAGCCCCTGTTCCAGTTATTGATCATATCTAACGGGAAGAAAAATTTTTCGTAATGCACAAATGTTTTGGGTGAGTTTTGCACGTATCCGATAACCCTGTTAAGCAGCCGTACCGTTATATTGTTGAGTGTAAAATCGGGTAGGAAAAAAGGAACATTCAGCCCGGCGGCCCTATGAATTTTTAGCGGCTCTTTTTTTAAGGATTCGGGTAGCGCTTCGAGTGGGGCAGCGTCTCCTACCGTCAAAACACCCCGCCCAAGCTGTTTGCCTGTTGCCAGCGGATCAATCCAGGCTACGGAATAGTTATAGTGTTTGTATTGTTCAAGGGCGTCTAACATCTCATCCAGGTTGGCTGCTTTAACAGACTGCTGCCTGAAATAGGTAGTTTCAATTTTTCTTAGCCTGATCTTAGCTGTTAGTATAATTCCGAGGAGACCAAGCCCTCCAAAGTTGGCAATGAACAGGTCGGCGTGCTCATCCCGCGAAGCGGTTATGATATTTCCGTTAGCCAGTAAAATAGTAAAAGAGATAACGCAGTTGATAAAAGAGCCATCCACGTGATGTGCTTTGCCGTGGATATCATTAGCGATAGCGCCACCAATAGTAACGAATTTCGTTCCGGGGCAGATCATCGGCATCCAGCCCCTGGGAGCAAATGTGGTAATGATCTCATCTAAGCTTGCGCCGGCTTCACATTCCAATATCCCTTCATTTTCATCCCATGAAATAAAATAATGCATCCTGGTGCAGATGCATACGTTATGTCCGGAGAGGATTGCCTGGTCACCGTAGCTTCTTCCCAGTCCTCTTGCAATTACCGGCCCGGCTGATATTACACTACTCAGTTCCCTTGCATTTGCAGGTGTGGAGACCTGTACATTGGCTTTTGGATAATTGCCCCAGCCGGCTAAAACTCCTTGGTGTGATGCTGCCATATAGCAAAATTGGTATAAACTAACGTTTTTGTGATTAAAATGTTTCTTATCGGTCCATTTTAATCGGACAGACCTATTATAATATCCATTACGTTGGTCTGGGTAGGACCTGTTATGATCAGTCCGCCGGTTTTTTCAAAAAAATGGTAGGCATCGTTGTTGTGAAGGTACACTCTGGGGTTTAAGGAAAGTTTGTCGGCCTGGTTAAATATATCCGCATCAATAACGGCGCCTGCTGCTGTTGTGGGGCCGTCTGTTCCATCTGTTCCTCCCGACAGTATGGTCACCCGGTGATTTTGTAACCACATCCTGTCCCGGATTTCACATAAGGCGGCTAAAGCAAGATGCTGATTTCTTCCTCCTTTACCTGTCCCCTTTACGGTTACTGTTGTTTCACCGCCCCATAGTAAGCATAGAGGCGAATCACCTTTTTCATTTTTTAACCGGCTGATGAAAGTTGCCGCCTGTATTTCAGCATCACCGGTAAGCATAGGCGAAAGAATCGTAGTTGCATACCCCAGGGCCTGTGCTTTTTGGGCAGCGGCATCCAGCGCATTTTGGTTAGAAGCGACTAAGAAGTTGCATACGTTTAAAAAGGCCGGATCGCCCGGCTTGGGAGTTTCCGGGATGCTGCCCCGCATGCCGTTAAGCAACCGGTTTTTAATGCAGGCCGGGATGCTGTCAGCAAGCGCATACTTTTCAATTACATGCCAGGCGTCCCCGAATGTAGTTTCATCAGGCACGGTTAATCCGCTGGCAATGACCGACAGATCATCTCCCGGAACATCGCTCAGCAGCAGTGCTATAACCCGGGCACGGGTATATTGCATCAGCTGACCACCTTTTATATCAGAAAGATGCTTTCTGACGGTATTCATCTCATCAATAGAAGCACCACAACTGAGGAGCAATTGCACGGTTTGCTGGATATCCGGCAGGTTGCAGCCCCGCGGTACATCAGTAATCAGGGCAGAAGCTCCTCCGCTGATCAGCAGGATGATAGTATCTGTAGGTTTTGCTTTTTTAAATAACCTTATCAAAGCCTCGCCTCCCAGTAAACTGTTGTTGTCAGGAACAGGATGCCCTGCTTCTATGGTATGGCAATGAGTTAACGAAAGAGCATGATCGTATTTGGTAATGACAAGCCCTTCCGTGATATGGTTATTGAATATCTTTTCCGTTTCTAAGGCCATCGCCGAAGCTGCTTTACCAACCGCTGCAATATACAGGCCGCCTGTCTCTTTTACCGGGATATGTTGATCTCCGACCCGTATCCTGTTTTCTTCAAATTGAATATGATGTGGAATAAAATGCCCGGGCTTAACGGCTTCCACACCCGCCAGGAATATGGCAATAGCGTCCTGTCTCAACATGTCTGAAATTAGCTTTGTTTAAATATGAGGTAGTGTGCTTTCTCAATCAATTTTATATTACCTTCGATACCGATTAGTTGTTTAGCTAACTAATTGATATATCAAATTCAAGGTAAGGAAATAACGGTTGAATGAACCGGTTATTCAACTAAAATTAAATATGATCTGATGAAACGTATCATCAAAAAAGTAGCCGTATTAGGTTCTGGTGTAATGGGATCCCGCATCGCCTGCCATTTTGCAGGAACCGGGGTGCAGGTTTTGTTATTAGATATAGCACCAACGGAATTAAATGCTTCAGAAAAGGCAAAAGGATTAGCCCTGGATCACCCGGCAGTTAAAAACCGGATCGTTAATGATGCGCTGGCAGCAGCAGTGAAGTCAAATCCATCGCCGGTATATACTAAAGATGCCGTGAAGAAGATTACGACAGGTAACTTTACGGATAATATGAAAGATATTGCCGGTTGCGATTGGGTGATTGAAGTGGTGGTAGAGCGGTTAGATATTAAGCACCAGGTTCTTTCGGAAGTTGATAAATTCCGTAAGCCGGGAACATTGATCACCTCTAATACTTCGGGTATTCCTATACACCTGATGGCGGAAGGAAGGAGTGAAGATTTTAAAAAACATTTTTGTGGAACGCATTTCTTCAACCCGCCGCGTTACCTGCGTTTATTAGAAATTATTCCTACCACATATACCGATAGGGAAGTCATTAACTTTTTGATGGAGTATGGCGATGTGTACCTCGGTAAAACTACCGTATTATGTAAGGATACTCCTGCTTTTATAGCCAACCGGATTGGTGTATATAGCATAGCATTAATATTTAAGCTGGTTGAAAAATTAGGATTAAGCATTGATGAAGTAGAGGCGCTCTCCGGGCCGGTGTTGGGAAGGCCGAAATCGGCTACTTTCCGAACGGCTGATGTAGTGGGCATTGACACGTTGGTAAAGGTTGCCCAGGGGGTATATGATAACTGCCCGGAGGATGAAGCGCGGGATACTTTTATTATTCCGTCATGGATATCAAAGCTGGTTGAAAATAAATGGTTGGGTGATAAGACGGGGCAGGGTTTTTTTAAAAAGATCAAATCTAAAAATGGCGGCTCGGAGATACTCGTGCTTAATCCTTCCTCTTTTGAATATGAGCCGCGTAAGAAATCTAAATTCGCATCGGTAGAAACGGCAAAGGGAATAGATGATCTCAGACTAAGGATCAAAGCCCTGTTGTCGGGACAGGATAAAGCGGGAGAATTTTTCCGGCAATTTCATTACGGGTTGTTTTCTTATATCTCTCATCGTATACCGGAAATATCTGATGAAGTATACCGGATTGATGATGCCATGAAAGCCGGTTTTGGCTGGGAGATCGGAGCCTTTGAAACCTGGGATGCATTGGGTGTGGAAAAAACATGCAAAGCAATGAAAGATGCCGGTTTTTCTGTAGCCCCATGGGTTGAGGATATGCTGGCAAAAGGGAACAGCTCCTTTTATAAAGTAGATAAAGGCGTTACATTATGCTATTCTCCTGCTGAAAGCAAATATGTGCCCACGGTTGCAGCCGGTATGGAAAGTGCTTTTCTGGTGATGAAGAATTTTGCCGGGCAGACGGTCTGGAAGAATAGCGCCGCCAATGTTTATCATTTAGGCGATGATGTATTGGGGCTGGAATGGAATACCAAGATGGGAACAATCGGAGGAGAGGTGCTGGAAGGTATTCAAAAAGCTATTTCATTGGCGGAGGAGAAATATAAAGGTGTGGTAATTGCTAACAGCAATCAGAATTTTTCGGCCGGTGCTAATGTAGGTTTAATTTTCATGTATGCGGTAGAGCAGGATTATGATGAGTTGGATATGGCTATTCGTGCATTTCAGAATACGATGATGCGTGCACGGTATTCCAGTGTGCCGGTAGTTATAGCGCCACATGGATTAACTCTTGGTGGTTCCTGTGAACTAAGCCTGCATAGCGATAAAGTATTACCGGCAGCAGAAAGTTATATAGGGTTAGTGGAACTGGGTGTGGGATTAATACCGGGTGGCGGTGGCACCAAGGAGTTTGTATTACGTGCGGCAGATGAGATGCATGAAGATGAGCCGGACACCATTACATTGAAAAACCGGTTTTTAACCATAGCTACGGCTAAAGTTTCAACCAGCGCTTTTGAAGCTTTTGATCTGGGCATTTTACGAAAGGGGCATGATGAAGTGATCCTTAACCAGGACCGGCGTATTGCTGCCGCTAAGAATAGTGTTATTGAAATATTTGATAAGGGCTATGTAACGCCTGTTCAGCGAACGGATATCAGGGTGCCGGGACGTTCTATGCTTGGGGCTTTCTATGCCGGCGTTAATGGGATGTGGAGGGCAAATTACGCTACGGATCATGATGTGGTAGTGGCTAAAAAACTCGCTTATGTGATGTGTGGGGGTGATTTAAGCGAACCATCGCTGGTGAGTGAGCAATATCTGCTTGATCTGGAAAGAGAGGCATTTTTAAGTCTCTGCGGTGAAAAGAAAACATTAGAGCGGATACAAAGTGTTTTAAAAGGGGGTAAGCCGGTGCGGAATTAATAATATAAAAACCTGCGGGCAGGCACGCCATGAAGGTAGACTATATAAATCCGGGGTGCCGGTAACGGATGGGGCAGATACAGCAGGTAAAGATTATAAATGTTCCCGGAGAAGAATATAAAACATAAGTACCAGCAGCAAAATGATAATCGTTGTAACCACCGGGATCATCAGTTCAGGTGGTTTCTTTTTTAATAGCTTTTTTCTGCGTCCGTGCAGTTTTTTAATTAATCTTTTGTTGAGTTGGCTGATTACCACAGGGAGATCATGCTTCTCTGTTACCTGCTCCAGTCCTTCCGCAGCATCGTTCTCAAAATCCGAGTCAATCAGCAGCCTTTCAACTTCATGTCTTTCTTCAGGTGACAGCTTGTTTTCAAGGTAGTCAAGGAGCTTCCTTTGATCTGCATCTTTTACCTGTGATAATATGTTCAGTAACTCATTATTCATGTTTTACGGTTGCTGGTATCAAACTTTATTATTCTTCATTTTCTTTTCTATGCTGAGCTTCAGGTTGCGTTTTCCGTTTTGAAGGTAGCTTTTTACCTGCATAGTGGTAAATCCGGTTATGGTTGCGATCTCATGATATGATTTCTTTTTCAGGTAAAAAAGAATGATACATTGTTTTTGTTCTGCATTAAGCTCGTCTACCGCATCATGTAAAGCATCTAATGTGATATCTTTCTGCCATTGATAAAGGGTGCCGTTACTCTCTTCCGGTGGAGATATGATCATCCTTTCTGTAACCGGTAACGTGTTTTTTCCTTTATCCCGGAGTTGCATTAAACAATAGTTCTTTGCAATCATATATAACCAGCTTTTAAAGTAGGTTACCGGGTATTTTTGCAGTTCTGCTATTACCTTCAGGAAAATTTGTTGTACGGCATCTTTTGCTTCTTCTTCATCTTTTAAATATTTCATACATACCCCGTATAATAACAGCGTATATCGTTGCATTAGCAGTCCCAGCCACTCATTATTGCCATCTGTGTAATACTGTGCTAAAAGTCCGGCATCTGTGATATTGTTCAATTCTGGAGCTGACACAACTGAAAAATTGATTAAATACTTATCAAAGAGATGCGGATTAGGTTATATTCCATAAGCAGCATGAAAAATAAAAGTTCTTACCGGCTCCGGACAGGCAGGTTAGGAAGCAAAATTTTGCTTATAAGCCAGGATAGCCTCTTCTGTTATTTTGAGTGCGGTTGCTTTATCCTGAAACTCATTAACGCTAACAGTTTTGTTTTCCAGCTTTTTATACTCCTCGAAAAATTGTCGCAGCTCACTAAAGAAATGTTTGGGCATTTCCTCGATATTGTTGATGTAGTTTACGCCCGGGTCATTATTGGCAACCGCAATAATCTTATCATCCGCATCGCCACCGTCAATCATTTGCATCACACCAATAACCTTAGCCTGAACAAGGCATAGCGGTTGGATGCTCACACTGGAAATAACCAGTATATCCAGGGGGTCTTTATCATCGCCGTAAGTTTGCGGGATGAAGCCGTAATTTACCGGGTAATAGAAAGATGAATAAATAACCCGGTCTAATTTCAACAATCCGCTTGGTTTGTCAATCTCATACTTTTGCCTGGATCCCTGTGGTATCTCTATTACAGCGTTCACTATTCTTGGTGCATTTTCACCGGGTGTTATTCCATGCCAGGGATGAAGGACTGTTTGCATAATATACTGTAGTTTTAGAAGGAAAGATAATAATAAAACCAGATAGAAAAGGGGATAATTTCCCGTGATGAAATGATGGAAAACCGGCGGAGCAATAATCTATGGGGGTTACTCTGTGTCGTTACTTCCCGTAAAAGTATACTTAAAATCAACCCACCACTCGTTATTTGTTTTTACCAGTTTAATTTCACTGTTTTGTTTCTTATAAGAATTGGAGTAATTTATTATTGCGGTAGAATCATTAAGTGATTGAAACTTATTAATAATGATGCTGGCTCCTTTATAGTTGATTTTTTCTTCCCGGGTTTCTGCAGCGTATTTCTTTTCAATGGTTTCAAATAGTCTTTCATTGTCAGGGTCTGGTAATATATATGCTTTAGCGTTTTGCATATCGCCATCGAGAGCAAAGCGGATAAATTCTCTTCCTGCCTCCAGTGGATCATCCGGCTTTTGAGCATCTTTATTTTCGGTACATCCGGTAAAAAGCAAATAGCAGGTAGTCAGAAGAAAAATGATGCTGCGCATGAGAGTTATATATGTTGTTCGCAAATGTAAGCATTAAATCCGGCCGGTCAGAAACCGGTTGTTCCGTCCCGGACTTTAACTTTTTTCCTGCCTGAATTTTTTTTCTCCCATTCAGAAACGGTCTTAGGCTTTTCGGCTGCCTTCTTCGGTGCTGCTTCCGCGCTTGTGCTGCCGGCATTTTTTTCTTTTTGGCCGAAGAAGTAGTTCTCTTGTTTGATAATAAATCCTGTATTGGGATCATAAAATTTCCAGGTACCATGAGCTACCGAAGCCACTTCTAACTTGACGACTTTTGTTTCCCATTTGTCCGGAGTAACGGGATCGGGAACCTGTACCGTATCGTAAGGATTTTCCGGGTTGGTAGCTCTCCAGCTTTCTTCGCGGAGGAGGTCTCCCATCTTAGTGTAATACTGTTGCCTGCCATCTTTTTCACCCCATTTATAATTTTCAAGTGCTGTTAAATCCCCGGTAAGATTATATCTTCTCCAGGGTCCTTCTTTTTTATCATCCGAGAAGTAACCTTCCTCCTCGTAGCCCGGCTCTCCGCGTAGTGCATCAACGTGGATAACCCATGGTCCCTGCTTTTTATTGTTTTGATCCACCCGGTTCAGGGTATCTCCTTTTACGGAGATGATAAAGCTTTTTAATTGCGCCTGACTTTGCAGGGAAACCAATAGTAGCAGGATGAGAAGGTATCGCATATCGCAATAATTTTAAGATGAGCGCTTATACTGCAAAGATATATTCAACAACAATGCCATGTTAAACCAAAAAGTTAAGGAAAGGGAATATATATTTTAAGGAAAATTATCATAGGCTAAACTGTAATGGTATCCGATTTGCATTAACAATGGAAATCTATATTCCATGAAGATGAACTACCGGTTTATTTTATATTTAATATGTACCTGTATGGCTTTTTCCTGTACAAAAGAAGTTGTTGAAAAAGACCGGGTTGAAGAAATCGGGCCGGAAGGGAAAAAACCTGACATTTCTTATAATGTAAATATTGATGTTATCCTTGGCCTTGTAAACGGGGCACGTGCCAAAGGGTGTACCTGCGGTACTACCGTGATGCCTCCCGTGCCTGCGCTGACCTGGAATGAATTGCTTGCAAAAGCGGCATACGATCACAGCGTTGATATGAAAACAAATAATTATTTTTCACATACCAGTATAAGCCAAACAAAGCCGGGAGACCGGATGAAGGCCGTAGGATATAAGTGGTCTACCTATGGAGAAAATATTGCTATGGGGCAGACCACCGAACAAATAGTAATGAATAGCTGGCTGAAAAGCGAAGGACATTGTAAAAATATTATGAATAAAAATTTTAAAGATATAGGGGTTGGGCGTTCAGGGAATTACTGGACTCAGGTATTTGGTGCGAGATAGCAGACAGGCGGTGCCCTGATTACCGGTAAAGTCTGTTTAATACATTTCTTTATTCATTGTATAGTGTCGTAAACTCCTTTTCGCTTTTTGAGATTACTAATGTTGCCACACCATTTCCTATAATATTGGTAATAGCACGGGCTTCACTCATGAATTTGTCTACGGCTAATAAAAAAGCCAGTCCTTCCAGCGGAATTTTATGTAATGCGGTAAGCGTTGAAGCCAGAATAATGAATCCGCTGCCTGTAACTCCGGCTGCACCTTTGGATGTAATCATCAGGATACCTACGATAGAAATCATTTCAATCCCCGACAGCTCCACGTTATACAATTGTGCCAGGAAAATAACGGCCATGGAAAGATAAATAGATGTACCGTCCAGGTTGAATGAATAGCCTGTAGGGACAACAAGTCCTACCACCGGCTTGCTGCATCCCATTTTTTCGAGCTTAAGCATGAGTGAAGGCAGGGCTGTTTCGGATGACGATGTGCCAAGAACGATCAGCAGTTCTTCCTGTATAGTTCGGAGAAATTTCCAGATGCTGAGCTTATAAAAATGGAGGATAAGTCCTAATACAATAAAAATAAATATTGCCATCGTGCCGTACATGGTTAACATTAATTTTCCGAGTGGGATGAGCGTTTTGATACCAAATTTTCCAACCGTGTAAGCCATACCGCCAAAAGCCCCCAGGGGGGCCAGGTACATAACATATTTTAGGGCCTTAAACACAATATTAGTGACTTTTATAAGCGGCCGTATTATTTTGTGCTGGTGCTTACTCATGCTCAGTAAAATACCGCACAGGATAGCTGCTATGAGAACCTGTAGGGTAAAGTTTTCCCTGAGAAAGTGGAGCCAGCTAAAATCGGCGTTACCCGGCTCATAGGCGGAAGCGTCTTGTATAGGAAGTCCCGTTTTGTCAATCTTACCGGGCTGCACGATATGAGCAAATACAATGCCGATGGCCAGAGCAATAGTAGTTACTATCTCAAAATAAACCAGGGCTTTTAACCCGATCTTTCCCACTTTTTTAAGGTTACCCATTCCCGTTATACCGAGCACGATCGTGAGGAAGATGATCGGACCGATAAACAGTTTTATCAATTGGATGAAGCCGGTGCCCATCCATTCTGCCCGGACAGCCGTTTCGGGAAAGTAATAGCCTAATAATACAGCGATAATTATGGCAAGTAAAACCCAGAAAGTGAGATGAGAGAAAATTCGTTTAAGCACCCCGGTTAAATACATGCCTGGAATTTTGAAGTCGCAAATAAAAGATTTAAATGTAATATAAAAATGAGTATGGCAGATACATCGCCTAATAATCTTTTAAAGACAGAACAGGTGAAAGAATTAATGCTTTTATTTGTAATGAAATGGAAAAAATGACAATTGATATTGATAAGCTGGATCATGTTTTTTTTATAGGAGTGGCTGGAACAGGAATGAGTGCGCTGGCACAATATTTTGCCGGGTTGGGAAAACAAGTGTCCGGGTCTGACCGGTATTTTTCATCGGGCCTGCAGAATGATATTCAGGATAAGCTCGGGGCTGCCGGAATACGTTGTTACAAGCAGGATGGAGAAGGTATAACGAGGGATATAGAACTTGTTGTAGTGTCAACAGCGGTAGAAGATACCGTATTAGAAGTGCAAAAAGCAAAACAACTGGGCATTCCTGTTATTAAGCGCTCCGAATTGCTTGCAACTGTTGTCCGGAACAGAAAAACGATTGCTATTGGCGGCACTTCGGGAAAAAGTACCACAAGTGCCATGCTTTTTGATATATTAAGTTATGCCGGGTTGAAGCCGGGTATTATTAGCGGTGCAGGGCTGGTGAGTCTTATCCGGGAGGGGAAAATTGGGAATGCCCAAACGGGAGAGGGGGAATGGCTGGTAATTGAAGCGGATGAGAGTGATGGCTCGATCGTACAATATGAGGCGGAAATTGGGGTATTACTGAACGTAGATAAAGACCATCAGGAAATTGATACACTGATGGGCATATTTGGGGTTTTTAAAGAGAATACCAGGGGTATTTTTATCGTAAATCGGTCGCATCCGTTAGCTGCAAAGCTTTCCCGGGATATCCGCGCAGATTTTTCAACTGATGTATATTCCGGTGCAGGATTTATCGGTACAGATTTTCACCAGGAGGGGTTAGATATTAATTTTTTAATTAATAATATTCCCTTTTCCCTGCATACGGTGGGGGCACATAATATGGAGAATGCATTAGCGTCATCAGCCGCTGCTTCTTTATTGGGTGTTGATTTATCGGTATCGGCTGCGGCATTAGCCAGGTATGAAGGAATTTACAGGCGCCACCAGGTCATTGGCAACAAACGGGGTGTTTGGTTGATAGATGATTATGCACATAACCCCGCCAAATGTGCCGCGTCTATTTCTGCCTGTCAGCAAATTGCACCTAAAGTAATTGCCTGGTTTCAACCTCATGGTTATGGACCAACACGGTTTTTACGGGATGATTTTGTAAAAGAGATCGCAGGTGTTTTGCGTCCGGGGGATGAGATATGGATGAGTGAGATTTTTTATGCGGGAGGTACTGCTGTAAAGGATATTTCGGCAGGAGACCTCATCAATGATATCAGGCTATTGGGGAAAAATGCTTTTTTTACCCCTCAGCGTGAAAATTTTATAGCCGAAGTCCGGCCTCATTTAACTGAGGATTGTGTGCTTTTACTTATGGGAGCAAGGGATCCTTCCCTGGAAAACTTTGCCCGCGAGATATGGAATGAATTATAATATCTTTTTATATCTCTTTAATTCAAATTGTAGTTTTCATTTTTACATTCCACCATATCCCCTTAAAAAAGGATTGCAGGTGCGAGAACTGCCTTTTCAATAGAAATTTAAAGGTAGCTGCCGGTATAGAAAAAAACAGGAAAAAGAACAGGAAAGCAAAAAAATGTAAGCGGCTGCTGTTTTTACGCATAAAAAATATGCGGTTTCTGGTATTATAATATACGTTAATGGCACTTTTTTCTGAAGGAAGGGCTGTTTTCTTATTATAAACAACAGCTTTGGGCTGGTATAATATTTTATAGCCGGTTTTCAAAATACGGGCACTTACATCGTGGTCGTCAAAGTAAATGAAAAAATTGGGAGGAAGCATGCCAGCCTGTTCGATAACATTTTTTTTCATCATCATGGCTCCGCTATAGGCACCATGTGTATAGTATGGAGTATCATACTGCCCTTTATCTTGTTTTTTATGACCGATTATGGATTTTGTTCCGGTAAGTTTATTCAGTGCATTATAACCTGCATATTGGATCTCATTTTTTTTGTGATAAGAACGGATTTTCGGACAGGTAACGCCCAGGATATTGTCGGTTAAGAAAGGAGATAAAAGATCATCTAATGTATTATCAGCCAGTTCGGTATGATTATTAATTAATAATATAAAATCTCCCTTTGCCTGCCTGATTGCCCAGTTAACGCCATGCTCATGGCTATGCCGGTCAGCTTTTAGGATACGTGTGTTGGGGTAATTACCGGCAATAATGTGCATTGTCGGGTCAGAGGCAGAGCCCATATCACAAACGAGTACTTCATAATTTTTATAGAGAAGTTTTCTGGTAGATTCCAGAAACTGGCAAGTAGTTTCCGTTTCATTCCAGTTAAGGGTGATTATAGAGATTAAGGGTTTTGCTTTTACAAGGACGAATTTTTTTTCCTGCATGTTATTTCTCTTTGATTATTAAGCAATAATGGTAGTTGAGAAATAATGGACTTAAAGGCAGTCTTTCAAAATACAGCGTGGAATAGAGTAACTACTTACCCTGGACGCAGGGATATAGGAGGAATCTTATGTGTATTGAATACATAAGCGATACTAAAAATAGCAAATATTTTTCCTTTTCCTTAATGAGGCCGGGGAGTGCAGCTTTATGGATTAGCGGCTATTTTCAATTTTTATTTTAATAAATTGATAAGCAGGTAATTAGTAATATTATTTTATTCGGGGATGAAAGAAAAATTATCATTTGATAATAAGAATGGCATTGTCATATCTGTTTAAAAGTTTTCCACTTTTTATTTTTATTTAACTAATTGGTATAAAACTTGTATTCTTTCTGATTCTTTTTTTACTTTGTAAATCCAGTTACTATGTTTAAATTCTATCTAAGGTTTCACTACAGGAAAGCATCATCAGCCTACTATGAAAAGTAATTAATTCTTGTGAACAGGCATCATTAACCGTACATTTCTTAACCTTTTTTTCCTGAAAAATCATGAACCAGAACAAAAAGTTTTTTTCCTTCCCTAACGTGTTATTACATTTTTTTCTTTCCTGTTTGTTCCTAACTTTTTTTTCTACTCAGCGGGTAGATGCACAGTATCAGAAAACCCAGAAAGCCGTGACGCAAAAGATAGATGCGTACGTAAATGGGTATTATGAATCATTGCCTGAAGATTATGCTTCGAATCCCGCGAAGAAATATCCTTTGCTCATATTTATTCATGGAGTGGGCGAGTTGGGAAACGGTTCGTCCCAGTTAAGCCTTGTATTAAAAAACGGTCCTCCAAAACTGCTAAATGAAGGGAAATTTCCATCAAGTTTTACGGTAGGGGGAAAAAATTATTCTTTTATAGTAATATCTCCACAGCTTATCAGTAGTAATTATTCTGAATCTCCAACAATAATCAATGATATTATCAATTATTGTAAACAAAAGTATCGCGTGGATGAGCAACGCGTATATCTTACGGGCTTAAGTATGGGTGGAACAATGACCTGGTATTATGGTGGTAGTTCTGAAGCGAATGCAAAGAATATTGCAGCAAGTTTAGTTGTATGTGGGAATGTTTCTAATTCTGACACTAGGGTCAAGAATACAGCTAATGCTAAGTTACCGATATGGGCTACTGTAAATACTGGTGATCCGTTAATGTCACCATCGGCTACATCTGCTGCCATTTCTGCAATAAATGCTTTTGTTCCTACACCTCCCAAAGCTTTATTGTCTATTTTTAACGCTTCCGGACATGATGCGTGGACTAAAACTTATGATCCGAATTTTAAACAGGATGGTCTGAATGTATATGAGTGGATGTTATCTTATTCAAGAGGAGCAGCTACCTCATCACCTGATCCGCTTCCACCAACGGCTAATGCCGGTACAAATCAGTCAATTACACTACCAACAAACAGTGTTACTCTTGATGGCAGTAAATCTGCGGCCGCTTCAGGTAGTATTGTTAGTTATACCTGGACAAAAGTATCAGGCCCTGCCGCAACAATAACAAGTTCTTCTTCAGCTAAAACAACGGTTACAGGGTTAGTAGCTGGTACATACCAGTTTAGTTTAACAGTAAAAGATAGCAATGGAAAATCAGCCAGTGCAACGGTTAGTGTTACTGTAAATGCTGAGGCTGTTCCTTTGAAGTCTCATGCTGGCTCGAATCAAACGATAACGCTACCGGTTAATAGTGTAACGGTGGATGGAAGTACTAAATCTACATATCCGACAGGTAGCACGTTTTTATGGGTAAAGTTGTATGGTCCTGCAGGAGGCACCATTACCACTCCGACATCATTGAAGACAACGATTACGGGGTTAAACAATGAAGGAGATTACCAGTTTCAGTTACAGATAAGGGATAAGAATGGCACTCTTTCTACTTCTTCAATGCATGTAATAGTGAATGCTGCTCCTGTGACAGAGCTTAAGTCTCATGCTGGTTCGAATCAAACGATAACGCTACCGGTTAATAGTGTAACAGTGGATGGAAGTACTAAATCTACATATCCGACAGGTAGCACGTTTTTATGGGTAAAGTTGTATGGTCCTGCAGGAGGCACCATTACCACTCCGGCATCATTGAAGACAACGATTACGGGGTTAAACAATGAAGGAGATTACCAGTTTCAGTTACAGATAAGGGATAAGAATGGCACCCTTTCTACTTCTTCAATGCATGTAATTGTAAAATCTGCGCCGGAATTAATTAATGTACCGCCTTTGTATGCTGATGCCGGTGGTAATCAAACTATTACGCTTCCTGTTACCCAGGTTAAGCTTGATGGGAGTGCAAAATCAACTGCTCCGGAAGGAAGCGTTCATATTTGGAAACAGACGGGAGGTCCTGTAACAGCTAATATTCTGTATCCTTATAGCATAGGGACAAATGTAACAGGCTTGACGGTAGCAGGTATCTATAAATTTCAATTGGTGTTGACGGATCCGCAAGGGAACGTAGCCACTTCAACCACAACGATAACGGTTACATCTGCCGTATCTGCAAGGACTACCGGAGATTCGGATGTAAATGTCGCAGTAGATCAACCTTTACTTTCAGGGAACTCTGATCTGATATCCACTTCAACAGCATTAGATGTAAAGATTTATCCAAATCCGGTTCAATCAGATATGAATGTGTGGATTGAATCTAAAGAAACCGGTAAAGTAAATGTTGTAGTTTATAATTATCAGGGGGTATCTCTATTCCAGAGAAATTTTGTGAAATATACATCAGGGCGGGAGCTTCAGTCATTTAATATATCAAAGTTACCTGCAGGGGTATACCTGTTGAAGGTAAGTATTGAAGATAAATACCAACAAACAGTCAGAATAGTGAAGCAATAATCAGATAAAAACAAATAACAAGTAAAGCGATGAGACTAATAGTTCATCGCTTTTTTTGTCCAATCTAATTTATCATAGGCTAACCAAATAGGTCTTGTTCCCTATACGTTTGGCATTTACTTTGGAGTTTATAGATAGTTATCCTGATGAAAACTAATTTGGATATTACTATTGCTATGATATAGTATATCTTTTTAATCCGTATATCCGTAAGACTATGAAGCCAAAAAATAGCAAGAATTCTTGTTTATTTATCCTTTTTCTATGTTTTTACTTTTTGTATGCTAATACAGGGATTTCCCAGGTACAAAAACAGACTCCTGTTTACACTTCGCTTTCCACCCATGTTCGAGGTTACTACGAATCATTGCCGGTAGATTATAATTCGAGTCCCGGGAAGAAATATCCATTACTCATTTTCATTCATGGGAAGGGAGAACTTGGTGATGGGTCGGCATCTCAATTGCCGAGAGTATTAGTGAATGGCCCTGCAAAGCTGATTAATCAGGGGAAATTTCCAAATTCGTTCACGGTGCAAGGGGAGAAGTTCTCATTTATTGTTATTTCGCCACAGTTTGTTTCAAATAATTATGATGTATCAGCAGATAATATTAGTGATGTTATTAATTTTTGTAAACAAAAATATAGGATTGACGAAGAGCGGATCTATGTAACGGGGCTGAGTATGGGGGGAGGTTTTGCCTGGAGGTTTATGGGTAAATATCCGGAACTTATAGCGGCGGGTTTGGCTGTTTGCGGAAGTGCAAGTAATGCTAAGCAAGATGTTGATAGAATTGTTTCTTCCAATTTACCTGTTTGGGCCACACATAATTCTGGAGATCCAACTGTGTCTGTAAATGTAACGAAGAAGTGGATAGATGCTTTAAATGCACATATACCTGCACCCGATCCTAAACCGATAATGACAATTTTTGAGTCTAATAGCCATGATGCCTGGTCTAAAACCTATGACCCTGGCTTTAAAGAAAATGGTTTAAATGTATATGAATGGATGTTGTCTTATAAAAGAGGCGGCACAGTATCTACACCACCTGTGGCTAATGCCGGGGCTAATCAAACTATAACCTTACCTGTGAATAGTGTAACATTAGACGGCACAAAGTCAACTGCCCCTACAGGCATGATCAGTAGCTATGCGTGGACAAAAGTATCTGGACCATCGGGTGGAACCATCTCATCTGCGGGTAGCAGCAAGACTACCGTTACCAGTCTTTCAGAAGGAACATACCAGTTTCAGTTGAAAGTTACAGATAATAAGGGAGGAACTTCAACGGCTGTGGTAACAATCAAGGTTAACCCTGCTCCACTACTACCGGTAGCAAATGCAGGGGGCATGCAGATTATTACGCTTCCTGTAAATAGTGTAACATTAGATGGAACGAAATCAACAGCTCCTTCCGGTAGTATTACAACTTATCAATGGAGTAAGCTTTCCGGACCCTCTTCAGGAATAATAGTAACTCCGGCGGTGTCTGTGACTTCGGTGACTGGACTTATTGAGGGAGTATATGTCTTTCAATTAAAGGTAACAGATAGCAATGGGGGAACCTCTGCAGCTACTGTTAGCATTACGGTTAATGCAGCACCTGCCCCTCCTATTGCCGATGCAGGTAATGATCAGACAATAGACCTACCTGTTAGCAGTATAACATTAGATGGAAGTAATTCTGTGGCATTGGCAGGAAGTATTGTGTCGTATAGATGGAATAAGCTATCAGGCCCGTCCGGAGAAAAAATAGCTACCCCAACCTCTGTTTCTACAACTGTTAGCGGTCTTATAAAAGGAGTATATCAGTTTGAACTGAAGGTAACAGACAATAATGGAGTAAGTTCTACGGCAACAGTTACTATTACGGTAAAGGCAGCGCCCCTGCCACCTGTGGCTGATGCCGGTAGCGCACAAACCATCACCTTGCCTAATAATAGTATAACTTTAAATGGTACCGCCTCTGCTGCACCTGGTGATATTATAAGTGCTTATGTATGGCGAAAGTTGTCTGGTCCTTCCGGGGGAACGATTACAGATCCATTAAGTGCTGTAACAACTGTTGCTGGTCTTATTGAGGGGATATATAAGTTTGAATTGGAAGTAACCAATAGTAAAAATCTGTCTTCCACTTCCGTTGTTACTATTACGGTAAAGGCGGCGCCCCTGCCACCTGTAGCCAATGCCGGCAGTGCGCAAATAATCATCCTTCCTGATAATAGTGTAACTTTGAATGGTAGCGCTTCGATTGCGCCATCGGGTACGATCAGTAGTTATGCATGGAGCAAGGTATCGGGTTCTTCGGAGG
The DNA here is from genome assembly GCA_023957155.1 of Chitinophagaceae bacterium. Lineage (GTDB taxonomy): Bacteria > Bacteroidota > Bacteroidia > Chitinophagales > Chitinophagaceae > Agriterribacter. Next base: position 81,060 of record JAMLHK010000006.1, read on the forward strand.
GAACGATCACCTCACCAGGCAGTGCCGTTACCACTATTACTGGTCTTATAGAAGGTACTTATATTTTTGAATTGGAGGTAACAGACAGTAATGGAGCGAGTTCCACGGCAACAGTTACTATTACGGTAAAGGCGGCGCCCCTGCCACCTGTAGCCAATGCCGGCAGTGCACAAACTATAACTTTACCGGACAATAATGTAACCTTAGATGGTAGTGAATCCACTGCACCATCGGGTACGATCAGCAGTTATGCGTGGAGCAAGGTATCGGGTCCTTCGGAGGGAACGATCACCTCACCAGGCAGTGCCGTTACCACTATTACTGGTCTTATAGAAGGTACTTATATTTTTGAATTGAAGGTAACCGATAGTAATGGAGCGAGTTCCACGGCAACAGTTACCATTACGGTAAAGGCGGCACCTCTTCCACCTGTGGCCGATGCCGGTAGCGCACAGACTATAACTTTACCGGACAATAATGTAACCTTAGATGGTAGTGCATCCACTGCACCATCGGGTACGATCAGCAGTTATGCATGGGGCAAGGTATCGGGTCCTTCGGAGGGAACGATCACCTCACCAGGCAGTGCTGTTACCACTATTACTGGTCTTATAGAAGGTACTTATATTTTTGAATTGAAGGTGACAGACAGCAATGGAGGGATATCCACGGCAAGTGTTACCATTACCGTAAAAGCGGCACTTCTGCCGCCGGTAGCGGACGCTGGAATGGATAAGACCATATCACTTCCAGATAACAGTGTGATTTTGGATGGCAGTGCTTCGACTGCGCCATCAGGTACGATCAACAGCTATGCATGGAGTAAAGTATCTGGCCCTGCCGCAGGCAATATAATAACTCCGGATAATGCAGTCACAACAATTGACGGTCTTTCTGAGGGTGTATATCAATTTGAATTGAAGGTAACTGATAATAATGGCTTATCAACTACAAGTATAGTAACCGTAACCGTAAGTACAACTCTTACGCCTCCGGTAGCCGATGCGGGTGCTGCACAGACTTTAACCCTTCCAGTTAATACAGCGATATTAGATGGAAGTGCTTCTGTCGCATCATCAGGAACCATCAGTACTTACCAGTGGGCTAAAATTTCAGGTCCTGCTGATGAAAATATTACAAACCCCGATAGTGATATTACATCTGTAACAAATCTTAAAGAAGGGGTATATAAGTTTCAGTTAACCGTAACAGACAATAATGGAGCGAGCTCGACTGCATCCGTTACCATTACGGTAAAGGCAGCGCCCTTACCACCGGTAGCTAATGGAGGCAGTGCGCAAACCATTACCTTGCCGGACAACAGCGTGACCTTAGACGGCAGTGCTTCAACTGCGCCGTCTGGCACAATCAGTAGCTATGCCTGGAGCAAAGTGTCAGGTCCTTCCGGAGGGGTAATCTCCTCCTTGGGCAGCGCTATTACAACGGTTACGGATCTTGCGGAAGGTATATATGTGTTTGAATTGAACGTAACGGACAATAATGGAGCGAGCTCGACTGCATCCGTTACCATTACGGTAAAGGCAGCACTCCTGCCACCTGTAGCCGATGCCGGCAGCGCACAGACCATAACTTTGCCGAATAATAGTATAACCTTAGACGGCAGTGCATCCACTGCGCCATCGGGTACCATTGATAGTTATTCATGGACTAAGTTGTCTGGTCCATCAGGAGCTGTGATTACATCATCAGGTAGTGCTGTTACTGCGATTACAGGTCTTACTGAGGGAGTATATATCTTTGAATTGAACGTAACCGATAATAATGGCTCCGGTTCAACGGCAACTGTTACAGTTACGGTAAAAGCGGCACCCCTTCCTCCTGTAGCCGATGCCGGCAGCGCACAGACCATCACTTTGCCGGACAACAGCGTGACCTTAGACGGTAGTGCTTCAACTGCTCCATCGGGTACCATTGATAGTTATTCATGGACTAAGCTGTCGGGTCCGTCAGGAGCTGTGATTACATCATCAGGTAGTGATGTTACTGTGGTTACAGGTCTTACAGAGGGAGTATATATTTTTGAATTGAACGTAACCGATAATAATGGATATAGTTCAACGGCAACCGTTACAGTTACGGTAAAAGCGGCACCCCTTCCTCCTGTAGCCGATGCCGGCAGCGCACAGACCATCACTTTGCCGAATAATAGTATAACCTTAGATGGAAGCGGGTCTTCTGCTTCTGCGGGTAACCATCTTGTTAGTTATCAGTGGAGTAAAATTTCGGGGCCTTCTGAGGGTATTATTACAGACAATACAGGTATTGCTACAACTGTTACCGAGCTTGTTATAGGCGTTTATAAGTTTCAATTAGAGATAACGGATGATAAGGGTGAGAAGGCAACGTCTATGGTTACCGTTACGGTAAATGCTGCACCGCCTCCACCTGTTGTTAACGCAGGAAATGATCAAACGATAATATTACCTGTTAACAATGCAAGCCTGGACGGATCAAAATCCATAGCGCCTGGTGGTAGTATTGTAAATTATGAATGGGTTAAGGTTTCGGGCCCGTCCGGGGGAAATATAGTTAATCCATCGGAAGCAGTGTCTGGGGTAAATAATCTCGAAGAAGGAAGATATCAGTTTCGGCTTAAGATAACTGATAATAGAGGATCCGTTGCCATTGCTACGGTTTTTATAACAGTAGAACCCGCTCCGTTACCTCCTGTAGCTAATGCAGGAAATACGCAGACGATAACATTGCCTGATAATCATATAACTTTGGATGGGTCACAATCTTCGGCTCGTTCGGGGCAGATAAAAACCTTTTCTTGGAGTAAAGTATCAGGTCCTTCTGCAGGAGTAATCAGTAATGCCAATGGCTCAGTTACATCAGTAAGTCAATTGGACGCTGGTACATACGTGTTTCAGCTTAAAGTTACAGATACCAATGGCAACTCTGCTACAGCTAGTGTAACAGTTATTGTAAATCCTGTTCCCTTTGTTCCACCAATAGCAAATGCTGGCGATGATATCTCTGTTCAGCTTCCTCTTAATCAGATTGCCCTGAATGGAAGCGGGTCGTATGCACGAAAAGGAAAGATTGAAAGTTATAAATGGGAGAAAATATCCGGGCCGGATGCTTTAATCATTTTAAATTCAAATTCAGCAACTCCTGTAATTCAAAATGTAAAACCGGGTATATATATATTCAGATTGTTAGTGGAAGACTCCAATGGCTTTACTGATTTGGATGAGGTCAAAATAACTGTAATGAATGAGGAGGCGATATTACCTCCTCCTGTAGCCGATGCAGGTGAATCAAGAACAATAGCACTGACCAGTGAGGAGATTTTCTTAGATGGCGGGTCATCGTATGCTCAGTTCGGAAATATTGAAAAATATAAGTGGGTAATGTTATCCGGTCCATCAGATGTAGAGATAGATAATGCTGAATCAGACCTGGCTATGGTATCCGGAATGGTTGTAGGTGAATATGTATTTGAGCTGACCGTTACCGATAATACGGGGAAAGCGGATAAGGCAACCGTAAAAATAACAGTGACTAATGCCAGTGGAAGGCCGGATATGTCTCCGGTAATAAAAGTATTCCCTAATCCTGTATCTGACGTTGCTTCGATTGAATTACAGGGACCGGCTAAAGGTAGGACAGGTATTAATATATTTGACGCCAATGGCCGGAGGGTATATAAAACAGAGTTTATTAAAGATGACCTATATGTAAATCATCGGCTGAATATGTCAGGATTGGTAAAAGGTGTTTATTTTATTGAGGTAGTAATAGACTATCAATACAGGTCGGTTATAAAAATAATAAAATTATAGATCCGGACTATTTTGGTAAACGATATACTTGAGGTGGTAGGTAGTGGATATCGGACGTTAAGAAGGTATTAAAGTTCGGGGATTATTTTCTGAAAGGTTTATAAAAAGAAAGGGTGGCAAGTGCTAACATGGGCTTGTCACCTTTTGTGTCTCCATATGCTAGTACGGATTCGTATTCGTCAAGACGGAAAAGTGCATTAATTCTGTTTACTTTTTCAATGCCATTACAATTTTTACCCTTTATTTTTCCTGTGATTTTGCCGTTAATAATTTCAAGTTTTGTAGCAATGCATATTGCCTGGTTTTGTCTGCACCAGCCTTCTACCCAATTGTCTGCGGATGCAGTTACAACTACAATTGTAGTATTATTTTGTTTGTGCATATTAATTTCTCGCAATGCATCTGGTCTTATAAGAAGGGGTAGCTTATGCTCAATAAACCGGTTGCATTTTTTCTGGAAATCATCGAAAGTCATGTTTTTGAAAAAGCAGGAAAGCACTTTCTCTTTTGCAGCTGTCTTTGTTATAATGCGAAGCTTCATGGCGATCAACCATGGTGATAATTTAATCAATCCAAGATACATATTTCGACTACCTTTTTGAAACCTGATGACTTCAAATAAAGTATCTTTATAGGTAATTGTACCGTCAAAATCAAAGAAAGCAATAGACTTTTTCACAACTTCATTCTTTTAAAAATGGGTTCGGGAATCAGTTTGATGGTACACATGATCCATCTCCAGAACCATTTTACGTATATAATGTTTTTCTTTTTTTGAACAGCATTATATATTGACAGGGCAACATCATTTGGATGAGCAGTTAATAATTGGGGTAAGCGTAGATGTTCTGTCATTTTGGTATATACAAAACCGGGAAGTACCGTTACAACATGAACCCCGCTTTCATGAAGGGCATTTCTGAGCCCCGAGAGATAAGCGGTAAATCCGGCTTTGGCACTTCCGTAAATATAATTACTTTGCCTGCCTCTTTCCCCGGCTACGGAGCTGATACCAACAATACAACCTTTCTTGCTAAAGGCGTAATATTTGGAAGCGATGTTTAATATACTTACAGCTCCTGTATAGTTTGTGTGCATTGTTTTTAGCATCTCATTCAGGTCATCTGTTACTTTTGCATTATCATTCATATAGCCAAAAACGCATACTGTAATATCGGGTTTGGGGCTTAATGTATTGAAAAAGGTTTGGTGAGAAGTAAAATCAACAGCATCAAACTGATGAATACTACAGCGAACATTATTGCGAATGGTGATATCTGTTTGCAGATATGATAATTTTGATGTGTCTCTGGCGGCTAACTGAATATCGAATTGCTTTGCTGCAAAAAGCCTGGCAATTGCAATACCCATGTCCGATGTAGCTCCAAGAATAAGAATAGTTGACATGTGTGTATAATTTTTACCGGGATCGTTTGTGTGCTACAAGTTAATATCAAATCTTCTAAAGACCCAAAATGTGGTAGAAACTGTTATGCTTCAGATAAATAAAAAAATAAAAACTAACCATCCAGAGTAGGATGCAAACCTGGATGAACCGGTCTTTATAGAGAATTTTAGTCGGGGATCCTGCACCGGAGTGGACATAAATGATTTGTAGGTATCTCATCATACCGGCCATAACAAAAAGGCTGGTGAAGTACAGTCTGTTTGTTCCATGCTGTGTGATTACCCTGTCGGAAACCGTGTACATAAAATAGGAAACAATCATTACCGCAGAAATTAAGGATAGCAGGGTATTTAAAAAATCCAGGGTGTATCCTTTTATTGCTTTTCGCATATTTACCCCTGATGAGATAGTGAGCAAAACATCATCTCGTCTTTTTCCCGCCGCCATAAACAATGCGAGAAGAAAAACCATGATATTCATCCAGATAGTAACATGGACAGCTGCAATTGTCCCTCCTGATCGGATTCTTATAGAAAAACCTATAGCTATTATAAATATATCGAGTATGGGTATGTTTTTTAACCCGAATGAATATGCAATATTTAGCAAAAAATATATACCCAGTAATAAAAAAAAGAGATGACTAATCTGATAAGCAATAAAAAAACCTGCAATAAATAGTAATAGTGCAATAGCTAAAGAAATGGTTATTCTTGCTTCGCCGGATGCAAGGGGGCGGTGACATTTTTGAGGATGCTTTTTGTCATTTTCAATATCAGCGTAATCATTAAGGATATATATACAACTTGCAATACAACAAAATGCTACAAATCCTTCGGAAACATTGATTAGTTTGGCGAAGTTGAAAATTTCACCAGAAAAAAAGAGAGGGATAAATAAAAACAGGTTTTTAGCCCAATCTTTAGGACGTAATAATTTGATATAAGTCACAAAATAATATAAGATTATGAAGCAATAGATATAAGTTTGATATATAAATGTAAGGAATCCAATAATAAGCTAATAATTACGTTATTCTTTTCTTTTTTTCAAAGGAATAGGTTGACATTAAAATCTCTTTTTTATATATTGATTTTTTTAAATAATATATTGTCAATATGAAAACGAATGCGCAGGAGAAATTATTGGAGGGATTGATTATAATAATATTTGCATTATTCCCATTATTTATAACTTTTCCTTATAGATCTTATATATATTTATCCTGGGAGGGGGCATACAGGTTAAGTGAAGGGCAAATACCTTTTCGTGATTTCGGGTTGCCTCTTGGTGGTATGTATTGGGTTGTACCGGCAATTTTTTTTAAAATATTTGGCTCGCAAATCATTACCCTTGTAAAAGTACAGGCCTTTATCAATATCCTCTCTGGTTTTGCCGTACGTTCAATTTTGAAAAATCTGTCGGTCTTTCCTACCGTCAGAATTGCCGGGGTATTTTTATATTGTATCTCTTTTTCATTCCAGAATTTTTGGCCATGGTATAATCATACAGTTATAGTGTATGCGTTTATTGCTGTTGCATTTGTTCTAAAATTTATATTTAACCAAGAAGGCAAGAGGCGGTATATTTTCCTTATGCTGGGTTCTTTATTTACTTATTTTTCGTTTTTTACCAAGCAGGATGGTGGAGGATTAATTTTCCTTGTATGTTGCTCCCTTTTGTTATATTATTGTTGGCTTGAACGCAGGTGGTTGTTTTTAGTCCTTTATATAGGGGGTGTTTCTTTGTTTGTTGGGGTTACTGTTGTGGTGTTAAATAAATACAATTTTTCCTACTGGTTTAATTATGGACAACTTCCACATAATGCCAGAATTTCTTTTAGTGATCTTGCAAATGACTTGTTGGGGGATTCAATCTGGTTGAAATTTTACCTCCTTTCCATTTTGTTTTTATTAGTGGCGAAGCTTAGGGACCGGACCTGGAAGGATCTTATAAAAGATAAAAATTATATGCTTTCTTTACTGCTTACACTGGGTATTTTATGTATGGCTGCAATACTACAGGTAACCAGTTATGTACCGAGAATAGGTAATATGTTCTTTCACACATTCGCGTTTGTGTTTATTTTACAGCAATTAATTTCACTTTTAAATATTAATATTAAAAAAGGTTTTCTGATTACTTTTTTGATTGGAGGAATAGCGTTATGGTGGAGCCAGCTACCCTGGAAATATGTAGAACGTCTATTTATTGAAAAGAAAAACGAAGGCATTACGGCATTATCACCAAGTGGTGAAAATCTTGTTGGTATGCATAATTTCATTCTAAGGGAAAAAGATGAAGATGCGGTGCAGGGGAATTGGGTGTCTTCGGATTTATACAGCTTACGAAAAATAAAGGTACCTAAACCCACATTGGATGGAGTTAAACGACTGATAAATTCAGACATAGTAAAGAACGGGGAGAATCTTAAAGTACTAAATATGTCTGAGCTTACTTTTCTTGCCCAGGAGATACCGTATTCATTGGAAAAAGACCCGGCATTACCACTTTGGCATCACCTGGGGGTGGGCATGTTTAATGACCAGTTACGTATCTATGAAGAACGAATTCGTAACAATTATTATGACCTGGTATTGTTTGAATATGTAACGAGTTATAATAATCTCTTCCCATTTGCAATACGGGATGCTTTGAAAGCATATTATCAACAGGTAGATACATTTGATGCACCAAGGAGTGGAAATCGGCCGGGCGATATTGAAGTTTATATAAAAAAGCAATAGGGTACCGGTGGTTAATTATTGTATAACTATCTGATGATTTTGGCTTGTATCTTTCTTTCTGAAAAATCTAAACATTCTAATAAAAACACCTATTTTTGCACCCCCAAAGCCACCAGCGGCTTTAGATAGATGGCGAGGTAGCTCAGCTGGTTAGAGCATCGGATTCATAACCCGAAGGTCGGCAGTTCAAGTCTGCTCCTCGCTACAAGGCTCCTCCCGGGAGCTTTTTTTATGAGATAGACATCCTCCCCCTCATTGAATAAGGACTCTATACAGGGCTTATATCGGATTAATCTATTCCCATAATTCTTTGTATCTCCCCTGATTTCCTATTGTCTATTCGTAATATATTAACTATAGATACGCCTGATTATTTTCTATTTGTTTCTTATCATATTATCGTAAGACCGGTTTATACGTAATCCGGTTGGATAACGTACCGATTTCATCTATACTTACATTTACAATGTCTTTTTCAAGAAGGGTAAAGTCATTGTCAGGAACCAGGCAGGTTCCTGTCATTAAAAAACAACCGGGGATAAAATCCATTTCCCGGAATAAAAATTCCGCCAGCTCGGGCAGCGACCTCTTCATCATGCTGATTTTGATAGCTCCTTCAAATACGGACTGATCATTTCGAAAAATGTTCATACTAATGGTAGTACCCGGATCAATAGGTTTTTCAGTAATATACAGGCAGGGTCCCAATGCCGCACTCCTTTCATAAGTCTTTGCCTGGGGCAGATACAAAGGATTTTCGCCTTCAATGCTGCGTGAACTCATGTCGTTTCCAATGGTGTAGGCCTGTATAATTCCTTCACTGTTAATATATAAAGTAAGCTCCGGTTCAGGTACATTCCATGTGGAATCTTTGCGGATATATACATCCTCCGTATGTCCGGCAACACGGTGAGGCAGTGATTTAAAGAAAAGCTCAGGGCGTTCCGCTTCGTATACTTTATCATAAAAAGTAGCACCGCCGGATTCTTTCGATTCTTCCATACGGGCATCGCGGCTACGCAAATAAGTTACTCCTGCAGCCCATACCTCCTGGGAACCTATGGGTGGTAAAAGCGGACTATTTAAAAATGAAGCAACTTCCTGCTCAGATAGTTTAGGAAATGTAGTTAAAGAATGGATAAGGTGTTCGTAAAGATTATTCCTGTTGATTAAACGGTCAAGATCCGCACCCGATCTGTAATAATCTCCATTATGCTCCAATACAGTACCATGCTTAGTGTTATATAATTTCATATCATCAATTTTAAGTTTGTAAGATTGTTGCCTGGCAGGGATTCCTGTTACCTGCACAAACATATTATTGGATAGGTTTAATATTATCTTATACTATGGCATCCGGGCATTATCTAAGTTAATACCAAGAAGGTCTTGAGCCAGTGTATTTAATACAGCATAATCTCCCTCAAAGTGACAAGTAATCTGCCGGTGAGTTTGCATTTCCCCTGGTTGCAAGGGCAGGGCGGCAGACGAAGACTCTAATTCGTAAAAAGGACCCAACTGAGTACCGTCTTCCAATGGTCCGTCATTGTATGCGTTTGCCACATCGCCTTTATAGGGTTGCGTTTGTTGTTCCCATTTGGAATTTACATAATCACCTGCTGAATCAATATCAAACAGTATCATAGTCAGCATATTTCTTTTAAAATCAAAACTGGCTGCAAGCGGTTTGGCAATCTCGGGCATTAAACCTAATTTACCCCGGTGTTTTCCATCGCATTTGAGTAACAGCACGCTATCCCGGATGGTGAGCCGGCTGGAGGGAATCTGCCCAAAGTAATTGTCCGTGATAAAGCTTTTAGCATTTTTATCCTTATGGAAAGGAATAATGACAACAGTTTCATCAGAAGGCGTGAACATACCCAGCAGCCAGATAGATAGCAGCCCGGTTTCTTTTTTCCATGTGTTATCCCCTGTATTTTTTATCACATTTTCTGTTTCATAAGCTACCCATTTTACGTTTCCGGGGATATTGGTGCTTAGGCGATTTTCGAGAGTACGGCTGTCTAACAGGCGAATATTCCTGTTGATGAAAATATTAAAAGAGGTTCCACTATAGTTAGTAACAGTAGCACTTTGTGAAAACTCTACACTTGAGCTGTCGGAATGAGTTACCTGGTAAGTAACCGTGTCAACTATGGGAGGAACCTGCCAGTTACTGATATGAAACGGATCACCCTTTTTAAAATAGAAAGAATATTGCCCACCTTCGGGACCTATCCATAACCGCTCTTCTCCTCCTACGGGGTTAAACTGCTCCCTGAATTGGCCGGAAGCGATCAGGTCATAATTAATCCACCCGGCACTATTGCCAGAGTCGCCGTTAGTGCTGCTGGTCATAACCCGTCCCTGGTAATCGGCAGAAAGTAATACACGGGCGCCGGTTTCATTCCAGAGTTCAATAGTATTATCTAAATGCTTTTTTAAAAAAGAGGCATCATAGCCATAGCTGCCTTTAATAAACTCAACCGCCTTTCCTGACTGTGTTTCTTTACATCCCATTATTGTGCAAATTAAAAAAGATACGACTGACAGAGAATAAAAATACCTGTTCATACTGTTACCGTTTAAAATACGGGGTGTTAAGATAGTAAAGATTGTAAGGACTGTTGATTTTGGGACAGATTTTATTTGTATTTTTATTTTTTCAGCCTTAAATATTAAGTATGTTATTCAGAACAGCTATTTCTTTCTTCTGCCTGCTTTATGTTAGTGTCTCTATGGCGGATGTTCGCCTTCCAAAAATATTTAATTCACACATGGTACTCCAACGCCATAAGCCAATACCGGTTTGGGGTTGGGCGGATGCCGGTGAGAAAGTGACGGTTGAACTAAGAGGTAGCGGGATAGCTACTCAGACCAAGGTAGTAAAGGCAGGAAAAGATGGAAAGTGGCTGCTCAGGTTGAATGCTGCTGAAGCCGGCGGGCCATACCAGCTCATTGTCCGGGGGAAAAAGAATGTAATTACCCTGGAAGATGTCCTGGTTGGAGAAGTGTGGATCTGTTCCGGTCAGTCCAATATGCAATGGACTGTGGAATGGTCTGCTCGTGCAAAGGAAGAAATAGCCGAAGCCAATTACCCGCTGATACGCCAGTTTGAAGTACCACGGGAAATGAGTATGACGCCCAGGGAGGACATATCAGCAGGAAGCTGGAAAACAGCCACACCTGAAAATGTGGGCCAGTTTACCGCTGTGGGTTATTTTTTTGGAAGAGAGCTGTATAAAAAGCTGGGGATACCTATTGGTTTAATTAACTCGTCATGGGGCGGTACTATTGTTGAAACCTGGATAAGTAAAGAAGCGATGAAAAGCTTTAATGAATTTTCGGATGTCGTGGATGCCATGCCGGGAACTATGGAAGCCCTCGGAGAAATGCGCAAAACGAAATTGATCAATACCATCAATGAGTTGCAGGGAGGCATACCTGCTAAGGAAGAAATTCACTCCTGGTCCCTGCCTTCTTTTGATGATAGCAATTGGAAAACCCTGGAGATACCCCGTAATTTTGATCGGAAAGGACTGGATTACCTGGACGGAGTAGTATGGTTTCGCCGTGAATTTGTATTACCGGACTCATTAGCCGGATTACCTATGGTACTTTCATTGGGCACCATTGATGATGTAGATGTTACTTATGTTAACGGGATAAAAGTAGGAAGCACATCTCGTAAAACATCAACAGGAAGAACTTATATCATAGAGCCATCCCAGCTTAGGGCCGGTAAAAATATCATAACGGTTCGTGTTGAAGACTTTGGTGGCCGTGGAGGGTTTACCGGTAAGCCGGAAGATGTAAAAATCAGTAGGGATGCGTATGAACAATCGCTTGCCGGAGACTGGAAATTCCGGATCGCTTCTTATACGGATAATAATCAGTTTACCGGTCCTAATGATGCCGGTACATTATTATATAATGCCATGATTGCTCCGCTGGTTCCTTATGGTATGCAGGGCGCAATCTGGTACCAGGGTGAATCTAATGCCGGACGTGCTTACCAGTACCGGAAATCTTTTCCACTGATGATTAGTGACTGGCGCAATCGCTGGAAGGAAGATTTCCCTTTTTTATTTGTGCAATTGGCCAGTTTTAATGCAAGTAATGGCAATAGTAATAAAGGAAGCAGCTGGGCAGAGTTGCGGGAGGCTCAGGCGTTAACACTGCAGGCTCTGCCGCGTACAGGCATGGCCGTTATACATGATATCGGCAACCCTAAAGATATCCATCCAACCAATAAGCAGGACGTAGGGAAAAGGCTGGCCCTGCAAGCCTTTGAGATAGCTTATGGACAAAACCTGCTTTCTAAGGGTCCTCAGTACCAGACAATGCAAAAGGAAGGCAATAAGATTATACTTAGCTTTAATCATGTCGGCAGCGGTTTAACGGCACCTGGAAAATACGGATACCTGGAGGGGTTTGAAGTGGCCGGCGCCGACCGGGTATTTCATTGGGCTAAAGCCGAGATCCGTGACGGGAAAGTGATTGTTTGGAGTGATGCGGTAAGTAATCCGGTTGCAGTACATTATGGATGGGCCGATGATAACATGGAAGCCAACCTTTTTAATAGGGAGGGACTACCTGCTGCTCCATTCCGTACGGACAACTGGAAAAGCATTACAGAAGAGGCGAAGTTTAAATAATCACACCCCATAGATAAGATGAAATATTTCAACTGTTGAATTTGTTAGCGTACCGGCTTAAGCCTTGTTCAGTAAATTTGAACTATTATGATCCTGTCATTTCAAAATTGCTTTTATACAGTAAAGAAATGTATTACCAATAGTATTATCCGGGGAAAAAACAGGTATGGATATAATTTTAGATTTTTTGTATCTGTAAAGTATTCCTTTCTTTCTGTGTGCCTGCTATGCTTTTTAAACGCAGAGGCAACAGAGCTGTATATAGGAAAAGCAACAGCCGATATTACACCCAGGTTACCGGTAGCATTAATGGGGCAGTTTGGGTTGCGTATTGCGTATAAAGCAGAAACCCCATTAACAGCCAATGTTATAGTATTGGAAACGAGAACCGGCGGCCGTTCTCTGGAAACAACGATCATGGTTTCCTGCGATCTTGTTGGCGTTCCCAATGATTATATGCAGATGGTCAGAGCTGAAGTACAAAAGCAATTGCCCGGACTAAATGTTAACCATATCATTTTTAATGCTACGCATACACATACTGCACCTGTGCTGGAAGACGATCCGGAAAAAGTTTCCTTTCAATACAAGATACCTAAAGAAGGCGTTTCCCAGGTATCGGAATATCTTTCGTTATTTACCCTGCGGGTTACCGATGCTATTGTAAAAGCATGGAAAGGCCGTAGTGCCGGAAGTATAGCCTGGGGGCAAAATCGGGCGGCCATTGCATATAACCGGCGGGCGGTATACGCAGATGGCACGGCTGTTATGTATGGCAAAACAGACACTCCGGGGTTTATGAATCTTGAGGGTTATGAAGATCATGATGTGAATATGCTTTTCTTCTTAGATAGCAATAAGAGGCTGATTGCACTGGGCATTAATGTTGCGTGCCCGGCCCAGGAAGTTGAAGGACGCTCTGCGGTTAATGCCGATTACTGGCATGAAGTACGGAAGACCTTACAAAAAAAATATGGAACGGACCTGTGTGTGCTGGGCTGGATAGGTGCGGCAGGAGATCAGTCACCACACCTGATGTATCGTAAGAAGGCAGAAGAAAGAATGAGGAAGCTAAGTAATATTAATCGAATGGAGGATATTGCCCAACGCATTGCCTGGGCGGTTGATAAAACGTATGAAGCCGTACAAAATGACACCCACACCGCTATTCAGTTAGTACATAAAGTGGAAAAGCTGTCCTTACCTATGCGTATTATTACAGAAGAGGAATATCAAAACTCAATACAGGTTCGGGATGATGCGGCCCTGCAAATATCCCGCGATCCTAAACTGGCGGATCAGCTATACGTAAAAATGACCTGGTATGATGATGTAGTGAAGCGCTATGAACGTCAGAAGGCTGATCCTCATCCGCTATATACAACAGACATCCATGTAGTGCGCATTGGAGATGTGGTAATATGCACGAATCAGTTTGAACTGTTTACAGATTATGGTATCCGCATGCAGGCACGTAGTAAAGCGCTGCAGACATTTGTAATTCAACTCGCCGGGGCCGGAACGTATTTGCCTACAAGCAAAGCGGTAGCGGGCGGCGGCTACAGTGCAATTTGTCAGAGCAACGTTGTTGGGCCGGAAGGAGGACAGCAACTGGTGGAACGTACTGTGGCATTGATTGATGAGCTGTGGACACAGACAAAGTAGCCCGGAGAAATGCAACAAGCATAATATTTATACCCAATCGTTTAATGATGAATAAAAAGAAATGGACCGGTAAACTACTTCCCGGCAGATGTACAGCCGTCCTGTCTACCTTGCTTTTTTGTTTCTCCTGTCAGGAGAAGTCTGCTGTTGAAACCGGTTTACCGCAAGTGCCGGAAGGTTATACCGTTGAGGTAGCCGCAGGCGCTGATCTGTTAGACTATCCCATGTTTGCAACGCTTGATGAAACCGGGCGGCTTTTTGTTTTTGAATCTACCGGTAACGTATATCCTAAAACAGATTCTGCATTAACGAATCCCCGGTTTCGGATCAGGCTCCTGGAAGATACTGATGGTGATGGTGTGTATGATAAGAGTACTGTTTTTGCTGATAAGGTGGGATTTCCACAGGGTGGCGTTTTCTACAAAGGGAGTTTATATGCATCTTCTGCACCCGACCTGCTGAAATTTACCGATACGGATGGTGATGGTGTGGCTGACCAGCGTGAGGTGATACTGAGCGGGTGGACGCTTAATGTTAATGCTAACAGCCTCATTGGCCCTTTCATGGGGCCGGATGGCTGGTTATATATGACAAGTGCTATAGAAGGCTTTGATGTAACCACGAAAGAGGGAAAGCGGTTAAAAGGGGAAACCGCCCGTATCTGGCGAGTACGTACCGATGGTACGGGATTAGAGTGGATCGCCGCAGGCGGTATGAATAACCCGGTGGAGCTGACTTTTACCGTTGCGGGTGAGGTTATAGGTACAGAAACGTATTTTACCGATCCCAAGGCTGGTGAACGGGATGCCCTGGTTTACTGGACAGAAGGCGGTGTGTATCCAAAACCTAACACTAATATTGACCGGGATAAGCTGGTAAGAACCGGGGAGCTGATGCCGGTAATATCCAAATATTCCCGGGTTGCACCTTCTGGAATAACTACATACCGGAATACGGTTTTGGGTGGGGATTTCAATAATAATCTTTTTAGTGCCCAGTTTAATACGCACCGGATTATCCGGCATAAGCTTTTCAGAGAAGGCGCTTCTTTCCGGGCTGAAGAAGAACCTTTTTTCTGGTCCGATGATGAAGATTTTCATCCCACAGATGTGCTGGAAGATGCGGATGGCAGCCTGCTCATAGTAGAGACCGGCGGATGGTTTATCAAAGGGTGTCCGCTGTCACAGGTATCTAAGCCTGAATTGAAAGGGACCATTTACCGGGTACGGCGTAAAGGTGTTAAAAAAGCAGGTGACCCGTACGGTAATACGATACCATGGGCGGATCTTCAGCCGGAGGAAGCGGTCAACAGGCTGATATCAGGTAACGCTTTTGTTAGTGATCGCGCAGCACAACGATTGGTAGATGCCGGTAACGTTTCCATAGAATCTATAAAAGCTATGCTTCAGCAAACGCCTTCTGCTGAGGTAAAATTAAAAGCGGTATTTACACTCTCCCGGATAGGCACACCCGAAGCCATGGCGCAGGTTAGGGCAATGTTAAGTGATGGAGATGTACAGGTAGCCGTAGCGGCTGCCCGTGCAGTAGGGCTGGCAAAGGATGGACTGGCTGTAGATCAGCTCATCACACTTCTGGCAGCTAATGACCTTGCGGTGCGCCGGCAGGCGGCTACGGCATTGGGACAGATCGGAGATAAGAAAGCAGTTGAGGCATTGCTTGCTGCTGCAGGTCAAACTGATGATCGCTTTGTTCGGCATGCCGTTATTTATGCACTCGTTTTACTTAATGATCAGGAGCGGGTAGCATCAGGACTTTCTGATAAGGTTGTCGGCGTGCAGGAAGCGGCGCTTATTGCACTCGACCAGATGGCATCTCCTCTTTTGCAGGGAAAACAGCTTATTTCTTTCTTTTCTGCAGATAATATATCGTTAAGACGTACAGCATTGTGGATAGCATCTCATCATCCGGAATGGTCATCGGATGTTGTTCGCTTTTTAGCAGACCGTTTGCAACAAGATTCGGTAAGTGAAGAAGATGAGCAGCTCTATAGTGATATACTGATTTCGTTCGGCAATGATACCCGCGTGCAGCAATTTATAGCTGATGCGTTTAAAAAAGCAACAACCCGGCTCAAACTTTTCTTGCTGGGATCAATGGAATCGGGAAAGGTTAAAGAATTTCCACAAGCCTGGATAGCACAGTTACAGCAACAATTGTTGTTACCGGAAGTTGATGCAGAAGTTAAATTAAGGGTAATGCGGCTGGTACGTTTACATGGGGTAGCCGGCTTATCTAAGTCATTGCACCGGGTAGCAGGCGATACAACCCTTAGTGATGAACTACGGGTAGAAGCAATTTCAACTTTGCTGAAATCAGAGCCTACATTTACAGACCAGTATTTTGATTACCTCTATGGACTGTTGCTGAGCAACAAGGAAGCTGCCTTGCGTCAGGAGGCTGCAACTACGCTGACACAGGGTGAGCTTTCAGAAAAGCAACTGTTGCACCTGTCTACCGGTTTTCTCCCTACGGCCGATGCTTTCATCCTGCCCAGGGTCGTTCCTGTATTTAAAGGAGCACATGCTGCTGAAACGGGAAAAGCGCTGGCTTCTGCATTAAGGCAATCAACCAGTCTTTCGGGTTTTACACCCGAATTTCTTGAAAAGATATTTGAACAATATCCCGGGGAAGTAAAGCCCTTTGTAGATGAGCTCATGGCAAAGCTTCGGGAAGTCAGGGCAGATCGGTTGAAAAGACTTGAAGTTCTGGAAAAAAATATTCCCAATGGCTCTCTTGATAAAGGACGTGCCTTGTTTTTTGGCAAAGCCACCTGCTTCACCTGTCATACAATCGGTACGGAAGGAGGGCATTTCGGCCCGGACCTTACTTCTATCCAGCGGGACCGGTCGGCGCATGATCTGCTCGAGGCTATCGTATATCCCAGTGCGAGCTTTGTCCGGGAGTTTGAGAGTTATCACATTAAAACAAAAGAGGGAGAACATACGGGGATTATCAGAGAGAGGACACCGGATGTAATTATCCTGGCAACTTCTGCTCAGACAGCGGTGCGTATCCCCCGTTCTGATATTCAATCCATGGAAATCGTAGATATGTCTATGATGCCACAGGGTTTTGACCAATTGCTGACTAACCAGGAGATGGCTGATCTTATGGCATTTATTTTAGGTCAGGATCAGAATCCCAAAACCGACCAGCAATTATTGAGATGAATTATCTGAAAAAATAGCTGGCTGAAAACCGGAAATAATCTGATTACCAAGTAATATGATGAAAATAATGTTTTGTTAATCAGAAGCTTTAATGCCGGAGTTGTTTTTATGCAGGCAATATTTACAATATCTTTGACAACAGGTATTGTATATGAAATCTTTTAATCTGTCTCTCCCCGGCAATAGTGTGGGTCATGTTATTAATAAACGCGTCGGTATAAGACGTCCCCGCAAATTTCTCTTCTTCAAATATAGAAACAAGGAAAGAATAATCGCGTATACGGTAATTGTAGAAAGCCCGTCAGAGAAAAACGAATTTCTGGTTTTCAAAACCAGGGAAAAAGGCGAATGGCTTAAAGGTGCACGGAAAAACGGGGCATCCGTTTCTATAGAAAGCGAAAAAGTATTTTCGGGCAGAATAAAAGAAGCCATAGACGAATTTGAAAATAAACGGAGCGAAAAAGCATACCGGGAGTTGTTTTAATACGTCTGCATATTTTCACCTTTCTCCATTTTTTCTGTATTGATCAGCCTGTTTTAAATCACAGTCAGTTTTTATTATGGCATATAGATAAAATCTATTGATCATAGAAAGATAATATAGATTCTATATTACTTACTGTACGGTTAAAGCAGTAATATTGTCATTCCGACTTCGTAATAAATTAAAAATTATGGAAAATAAAAAGAAATTAACCACGACCACAGGAAACCCGGTTCCGGATAATCAAAACATTCAGACTGCGGGTGTCCGCGGTCCGGCTCTACTACAGGATTTTTGGTTCCTGGAAAAAATGGCTCATTTTGATCGTGAAGTGATACCCGAAAGACGTATGCACGCAAAAGGCTCAGGTGCCTATGGAACGTTTACGGTAACTCATGACATTACCCGGTACACGAAGGCAGACCTTTTTAGTACTATTGGAAAGAAGACCGATATGTTTGTTCGGTTTTCTACCGTTGCTGGTGAGCGCGGCGCTGCAGATGCAGAGCGTGATATACGCGGGTTTGCTATGAAGTTTTACACTCAGCAGGGCAACTGGGACCTGGTAGGTAATAATACGCCGGTATTCTTTTTCAGGGATCCGATGAAGTTTCCCGATTTGAATCATGCTGTTAAGAGAGATCCCAAAACCAATATGAGAAGTGCGGATAATAACTGGGATTTCTGGACCCTGCTGCCTGAGTCATTGCACCAGGTTACTATCGTTATGAGCGACAGGGGGATACCCAGGTCATACCGCCACATGCATGGGTTTGGCAGCCATACATTCAGTCTCATTAATGCGGAAAACACCCGGTATTGGGTAAAGTTTCATTTTATTACGCAACAGGGTATAGAAAATCTTACAGATGAAGAAGCGGCTGCATTGATCGGTAACGACCGGGAATCTCATCAGAAAGATTTATTTGAAGCTATTGAAAGAGGAGATTTTCCCAAATGGAAGATGTTCATCCAGATCATGACGGAGGAACAGGCTGACAAGTCTCCGTTTCATCCTTTCGACTTAACAAAAATATGGCCCAAGGGTGAGTATCCATTGATACCTGTCGGGGAATTTGAACTGAACCGGAATCCGGAGAACTATTTTGCGGAGGTAGAGCAGGCGGCATTTAACCCGGCTAATATTGTACCGGGTATTGGATTTTCTCCCGACAGGATGTTGCAGGGCCGGTTATTTTCATACGGCGATGCGCAGCGTTATCGCCTGGGCGTTAATCACTACCAGATACCGGTGAATGCTTCTAAATGCCCCTATCACAGTTTTCACCGGGATGGTGCTATGCGGGTAGACGGCAACTTTGGTGCAACAAAGCACTATGAGCCGAATAGCTTTAATGAATGGCAGGAGCAGCCTGAATATAAAGAGCCTCCTCTGGCGCTTCATGGTGATGCGCACGCGTGGGATCATCGTGCAGACGATAATGATTATTATTCGCAACCCGGGAACCTGTTTCGTTTGATGACGGATGAGAAGAAGCGACTGCTGTTTAAAAATACAGCTGCACAGGTTGGCGGCGCCCAGAAATTCATCCAGATCCGTCACATCAGGAACTGCTATAAAGCTGATCCTGCATACGGGGAAGGCGTTGCAAAAGCATTGGGGTTAACGATGGACGAAGTGAATAGTTTTAAATTAGAACGGTAAAGATTTTCATATCCCAACCGGATATAGTATGAGAAGTATCCCGGAAGACGGCTCTATACAAACAGAGCTGAAACCGGGATACTTCTTTTATTTGAGCGCTACAAGTGAGCTGCTGAATAATGGGAGGCTAATTATACTTTTTCTTCAGCACCGATACCTGTTCCTGCAGGTTGCTTACTAATGATGCCAGTTGATTTACATCCCAGCGTTGCTGGCTGGCTACCTTGGTAATGATCATCTGTGCCTGCCATAATTCTAAAATATCTTCCGTATTGATCTGGTAAGGCTGATAAGAAGGATTGTCGCTCACGAGCGTGACCTTACTTTTATTGCGGTTGTTTTTTTCTATACGTTTATATACAATACCCTCGTTCCGGGAAATGACTATATATGCATTGTTGCTTTTAGCTTCTTCAAGATTATATATCTTTTCACCTACAATAACAGATCCGCTGGGAGTGGGCAGCATGCTGTCTCCTATAATTTCAAATGCACGGTAGCTGCCTCCCGTAAGCATCGGTAGGGTAAACGTGTTCAGCTCGTCTATGAATTCTGTATCTGCATAGCCTGCGAGGTAACCGGCGGCGGCTTTTACGGGAACAAAGTGAATCAGGTTATTTTCCGACATCAGTTTTTGCTGCCTTCGCTTAGCCAGGTAATTTCCCCTGGTTTCTCTCAAATCTTTCAGGAGCAAATCATCGAGGGTAAGCTTAAATATTTCCCCCAGTTTTTCGAGAACATCAATGCGCGGATCTGCACGCTCTTCTTCATAAGCACCAACCAGAGACCGCTTAATTCCTAATTTATTAGCAAACTCTTCCTGTGTCCAGCCACGTAGTTTGCGAAGATATTTCAGGTTTTGCCCTGCAAGCGATTGTGACATACTAATTATTTTAGTACACAATAATACTAATACTTTTAGTTATAACAAAAAAATATTGTTGTTGCCGGTTTATTTTTTGCGATTTGGGCAGCAACCAAATAATCAGGACTTTTACAGATAAAATAAATCCTTTTTGATGGCAGGAGCTAAATCTAAAAAAAATGCCCCCGTAATTTTGGTAACGAATGACGATGGAGTTATGGCACCGGGTATTTTGAACCTGGTGGAAGCGGTAAAGGGGCTGGGTAAAATAGTAGTAGTGGCGCCCGATAAGCCACAATCGGGCATGGGACATGCCATTACGATCGGTTCCCCGCTTCGTTTACAGCAGGTACATCTGTCAGACGGAATGGACGCCTGGAGTTGCACGGGAACACCTGTAGATTGTGTAAAGCTGGCTGTTGATAAGGTGCTGAAGCGCAAGCCGGATTTATGTATCAGCGGTATAAATCATGGTGCCAATCACTCCATTAATGTTATTTATTCCGGAACCATGAGTGCGGCAATAGAAGCTTCAATTGAAAATATTCCGTCCATTGGTTTTTCACTGCTTGATTATAGTATGGAAGCTGATTTTACGATGTCCAGAAAATATGCGAGGATTATTGTAGAAACGATATTGAAGCGTAAACCCGACAGGCATCTCTGTCTTAACGTAAACTTCCCGGCTGTTGATGACAGCCTGGTTAACGGTATAAAAATATGCCGGCAGGCTTATGCTAAGTTCAAAGAAGATTTTGATGAAAGAAAAGACCCTGCCGGCAGAAAGTATTACTGGCTTAGCGGCGAATTTGTAAATTATGATAAGGGGAAAGATACGGATGTATGGGCGCTGGCGAATAATTATGTGAGTGTGGTGCCGGTACAATTTGACCTGACTAATTACGTTTTAAAATCCAAACTTGAAAAAACTTTTAAACCGTGATATTTAAAAAAGATAACCTGGTTTTCGGATTGATTATAGGATTGTTAGGACCTTTGCTGAGTCTTATTATTTATTACTTTATTAAATTTTACCCGCTGTATAGTATGGGAGAAATGTTTGCTGCTTTTCAGCAAAACAAAAGGTTGGTTACGGCAGTTTCTATTCCCTGCCTCTTTTTAAATATCCTCATTTTTACTTTGTATATTAATTCCCGTAAAGACCGTACGGCAAAAGGAGTTTTTGCTATGACCCTTTTGTATGCTCTTGCCGCCCTGTTGTTTAAATTTGTGTAAAAAGAGGGCTTAGGAAAAATGAAATATTACATTATCGCAGGTGAAGCATCAGGAGATCTGCATGGCTCTAACCTGATAAAAGCATTAAAGGTACAGGATGCGCAAGCCGATATCCGTTGCTGGGGAGGAGACATGATGGAGGCTGCCGGTGCTGACCTGGTGAAGCATTACCGCGAATTGGCCTTCATGGGTTTTTTAGAAGTAGTAAAAAACCTCCGTACTATTCTTCGTAATCTTGCCTTCTGCAAAAAAGATATTACGGCCTTTGCTCCTGATGTAATTATTCTTGTTGATTATCCCGGGTTTAATCTTCGTATAGCTCAATGGGCGAAGGCAAAGGGATTTAAAGTGATCTACTATATATCCCCGCAGGTCTGGGCATGGAAGGAAAGCCGGGTGCATACGATCAAAAAATGTGTGGATAAGATGCTGGTTATTCTTCCTTTTGAAAAGGAATATTATCAAAAATGGAACTATGAAGTAGAATATGTGGGACATCCGTTGGTAGAGGTGATAGATGATTGGAAAAGGCAGCATCCTGGTACGGTAAAAACGAATATTATCGCCCTGTTACCCGGAAGCCGTAAACAGGAAATACTGAAGAAATTACCTGTCATGCTCGAGGTGAGCAGGTACTTTACCGGGTATGAATTTGTTGTTGCTATGGCGCCGGGGTTAGAAAAAGCCTTTTATGATATGCTGCTCAACGATTATCCTGATGTAAAGGCTGTTACCGGAAAAACTTACCATCTTCTGATGCAGGCATCCGCAGCATTGGTTACCTCCGGCACGGCCACTTTGGAAACGGCGCTGTTTGGCGTACCCCAAGTGGTTTGTTATAAAGGCAGCATGGTGTCTTATGAAATAGCCAGGAGGGTGATAAAGATAAAATACATATCGCTGGTAAACCTTATTATGGATAAGCCTGTAGTGAAAGAGTTAATACAGCATGAACTCACGGTAGATAATGTAAAAAAAGAATTGGAGGAACTTCTTACAGGTACAGAACGGATAGCACGGTTGCAGGAAGACTATAATGCATTAAAAGAAATACTGAGCAGAGGAGGTAATGCCTCCGTCAATGCGGCAAGGGTTATCAGTAATTTTCTTCAGAACCGGTAGTCCCGATATCCCCAAAATAAAATAATATAAGTTTTGCCAATTAGTGCGGCAAGCCTATTTTTGCGCCGGAGAGATGGCAGAGCGGTCGAATGCGGCGGTCTTGAAAACCGTTGACTGTCACAGGTCCGGGGGTTCGAATCCCTCTCTCTCCGCAAGCCAATGAGTGCCCCCGCAATGCGGGGCATTTTTGTTTGGGAACGGCGCCAGGCTTGCCTGGGCGATGCAGACAAACAAAAATGATAGAGAGCGAAGCGAACGGGTCACTCATTGGCTTAAGCCCGCCCGCCGCAGGCAAAGGGGATCATAAAATAATCCCTGTCTCTCCGCTTTCACCAGCCGGAGCTTTAGCAAAGGCTTTCTTTCTTTTTTTTAATATAGCATTCTTTCCTCGTTCGGCTGGTTTCAGCGGACGAAGTCCGCTCGGGCTGCTACAAAGTATGGCGGGCTTTTTTATACAATAACTTCACCTTGCCGGTCGGATTGGCTGACGGTAAAATGAACTTCCTGACCGGTATTGACCGCGAAGATTTTTATTTAAGACTGAGAATTACTTTCAGCTTCTTTTTCCATCATCAGATAGGCTTTAACAAAACCATCCAGCTCACCATCCATTACAGGTTGAACGTTGCCTACTTCGTAATCAGTACGATGATCTTTGATCATCTTATAAGGATGGAATACATACGAGCGTATCTGGCTGCCCCATTCAATTTTCTTCTTATTAGCGTTGGAAGCGTTTTTGAGCTCTTCCCGTCTACGTATTTCTTCTTCGTATAAACGACTTTTCAGCATTTTTAACGCCTTTTCCCTGTTCTCTCCCTGGGTACGGCTCTGCTGGCATTCTACAATGATGCCGGAAGGAATATGCTTTAACCGGACTGCCGTTTCTACCTTGTTTACATTTTGACCTCCCTTACCGCCACTACGGTAAAACTCCCATTCTAAATCTGACGGACTTATCGCAATGTCAATGGAATCATCTACCAGGGGATATACAAATACAGAGGCGAAAGAAGTGTGCCGCCGGGCATTACTGTCAAAAGGTGAAATACGTACCAGCCGGTGAACGCCGCTTTCTGATTTAAGAAATCCGTAGGCAAAGGGACCGTCAAACTGTAGTGTGGCAGATTTTATACCTGCTCCATCGCCTTCCTGCCAGTCCAGTTCACTTACGCTCCATTCCTGCTTTTCGCCGTACATGCGATACATACGGGCAAGCATTTCTGCCCAGTCCTGGCTTTCCGTACCACCCGCGCCGCTATTGATCTGTAAAACGGCAGGTAATTCGTCTTCGGGCTGGTTAAGAGTGCTTTTAAATTCAGCTTCTTCAATACGGTCCTGTGCATATTGATAAGCCGCTTTTACTTCTTCTTCCGTTCCTTCTCCTTCTTTCCAGAATTCAAACAATACGGCAAAATCTTCCACTGCCGTATGAACATCTTCATACAACTTCACCCAATATTCATTGAGCTTGATGTCCTTGAGAATTTGTGTAGCCCGGGCATTATCATCCCAGAAACCGGGAGAAAGAGTGAGCTGCTTATCATTTGCTATCTTGTCGTGCCTGTTGGCAACGTCAAAGAAACCTCCCCAATCCCAACAGCCGGGACCTCATATCTTTTATGTGCTCTTGTGTCATATCCTGCAAAAGTAAGGGTTATTTGAGATTTGGTCTATCCCGGTGAAATTAAAATTTGAGGTATGCTGCATACCCTGTTTCATGCTGACGGAAACTTGCAACTGAGCGTGGACGGTTAACCGTTAGTTTACGAAATTCCAGAAAATTCCCACCTTAAACAACAAACCCGGGTAAGGATATAATGGCGCCGCCATATTATGATTGGTAAAAGAAAAGTGGTTGAGATCGAGGGTATTCAGGTTTTCCAATCGTACAAAGCCGCTAAAGCTCCTGATCCGGAAATTTACAAAGGCGGCAATATCAGGAAGATTAGCTATGCGGATGCTGTCCTGAGGAAAGAACTGTCCCGTGATGGGAGAATAGTTGTCGGCTGTATATGCCGTGTAGTACCGGGAATCTAAGCCTAAGGCAATGTTCAGGTTTTTAAAGAACTCGCCCTGGAAAACGATGCGGTTTCGCATATAAAGCAGCGGGATATTAACCGGTGTATTGCCTGCTGTTTTTTGAAGGACCACATCGGCATACCAGTGCCAGTATTTGCTTAACCTGAAATCTTTGCTGCCGTTAATTTGCAGCACATTAAACGGAGAAGCCTGCTGTTCCGCTTCATAAAAGTTTTTATAATAGGTATAGTTACCAATAAGATAGTAATGACCACCCAGTTGTAACTGTAAAGCAGGTACGGTAATGGTGCCGAACAGGTGGGTAATATTTTCTTTGTTTGTGCCGCCTTCCGGTGCTTTTACCGGGAATCCGCTGTTATTCCGGAGCAGGTAAGAGGGTGTTCGGTTTGCATTTTCAAAGCCTACCTGCAGTGATCCTAATTTTTTGCTGAGGAGCCTTTGCAGGCTTATATAAGCCCGGTAATCGCCCGCGTTAAAGCCTGCGGTATACAGGTGGGCGTAGGCTTCCATGTCCCATTTTTTATTACGGGTCCGGTTTCGGTACTCACCATGAAGAAAAATATTATACAGGTTGTCCCGGGAAGAATCCGGTCTTTTCAGAGACAGGTTTTGTATGCTGGCGCCTACTTTCAAAAACTGCTGCTGATTTTTGATGTCGGGAAACTGGTAGACCGAGATATCATTAACAAGCTCTTTCCAGATATTATTATAAAAAAGCGTATCCCCGTGATCAAATAGAATGTCATAATTCTTTTTATAGAAAATACTATCCGGGGCAATATCCTGGAAAAGAAATTTGTGGGTGTTATACTGGATGGTATGCTCTGTTCTGAAACGGGGATAAAAAAAAGGGATTACCGTAGAGTCGGTCACCAGCGAGTCTTTTTTACCAAAATCATATTGTTGCCTGACCAGCAGTAATCGTTGATTGTATTTGTTACCGGTTTTTAATTGCGTATTAAAAGGATCCCGGCTGTAGGTAGCTCCGCTTGCCGTATTGATCGGCACATTGAAGCGATCTTTATAAGCTCCTGATTTATTTACCAGGAAACTGTCATTGGCGATACCGCCATTCTCGGCAGATTGAAGGGCATTGGTTAATCCTATAAAATACAGGCCATATCTTTTGTTGGGTGACTGGTAATACGTATTGAACCTCAGGTTGGAATGGTTGGCATTCTGGCTTCTGAAAAGCCCGGGGGAATTGATCAGCCTGAACTGAAAAGCAAAATTCCAGTTGGGTTTGATATTTTGTGTATGTAAGACATGGATGAACTGCTCTGCACCGCTACCGATCAGGTAATTTAATTCGGTAAAAGGTCGGGTGGTATTGTAGAACCGGGTTTGTTCAATATTAAACGCGTAGGCATCGAATGCATGAAAGCCCGGATCCCATCCTGGTGTTGTGGACGGACGAAACAGGAGAGAAGAGGTGGCAGTACCGTTATTGCCTAACCACAGGTATTCCGGCTTTAAGGGAACCTTAATGAAAAAATCAATCAAAGAAGAATCGAAAGTATAGGAACGTACCGAGTCAATATATTTAAAACGTATGCTTACAGAATCCGTAAAAGGGTCACGGTGTTCAAATTTGATAGAATCACTCCCTCCCGACCCGGTTCTTGCTCCCCTGCCCATGTTACCCAGATTACCCAACCGCCCCGGAAGCCGCTGTGATAAGACGGGTAAGGCAGAACAGGTTAATATGAGTAGCAGTAAGTATGTAAATATTTCCTTCAATGCTGTCAGCTTTATTCACTTTACGGCGAAAATACCTGAAATCGGTTCATATCTGTTTAAAAAAATGATTAAATCAAATAGCTTTAACTAAGCCTTTGAATAAAGCAGTGATCTCAGGTGCCGCTTTACCGGCAGCCTGCAGTACCTCTTCATGGGTGATCAGGTTATTTTCTGCGCGAATGCCCAGATCGGTAATAACACTTATGCCAAATACCTGCATGCCGGCATGTATGGCCACGATCACTTCCTGTATCGTGCTCATCCCCACGGCATCTCCTCCCAGTATACGGATCATTTTGTATTCTGCCCGGGTCTCAAAACTGGGGCCCGTTACGCCAAAATATACACCTTCTTTTACCGGGATATTTAATTCACCGGCAATCGTTTTTCCTTTACCGATAAGTTCTTTTGAATAGGGTTCGCTCATATCGGGAAATCGTGTGCCAAAAGCATCTTCGTTCTTGCCGATCAAAGGATTTACGGTTGCCAGGCTGATATGGTCTGTAATGATCATCAGGTCGCCTACATTAAATGATGGATTTACTCCGCCTGCTGCATTGCTGATGAGCAGGGTATGGACTCCAAGCAGCTTCATCACCCGGATGGGGAAAGCCACTTCACCCGCAGCATATCCTTCATAAAAGTGCAGCCGCCCGGCCATAACCACGATGTTTTTTGTACCTATCCGGCCAAAAATCAGTTTGCCGGAATGTCCCTTAACCGTGGAAACAGGAAAATGGGGGATGTGGGTATAAGGTATGGTTTTCTCCTCCTCGATCTCTGCTATAAAATTACTTAACCCGCTGCCCAGTACGATCCCGATTTCGGGAGATGTATTGCAGCAGCTTTTGATATAGGAAACGGCTTCCCTTATCTTTTCAGGTATTGTAGTCATCGGGGATGTTTTACGGCGGCAAAGATAAGGAGGGAAGAAGGGAAAAGAACGTGCCGGTTAGCTGTTGCTCCGGGTACTTCAATCGTTAGGGTCTGCATCCGGTCCCCACCTGATTAACCCATAATGAACTATGTTCTTTCAATAGCAGGGGTAGCGGTTATAGCAACTGCAAATAAAAAAACCATTAAGCGTAAGTAATAAGGATGTTTTTACCCTATTGCCTTTTAATCTTAATGGTTCCTGTTCTGCGATTGCGGGTATGGCAGCCGAATGTTAAATTAATTCAGCGAGGCCAGTAATTTTTTATTTAACGCTATATAGTCGTCACTTTTTGCAGCAGCAGCCAGGTCTCTGGAAGTATTAGCCGCTGCAACAGCTTCTTTCTTTTTGCCCAGTTTTACCAGGCACTGGGCCTTCTGATACCAGATCCAGAAAGCCTTAGGATCTTTTTCCGTTGCTTTATTGAACCAGCCAAGCGCTTTATTCAGGTCTTTACCGTTTTCTAAGTAAAAAGAGGCTGCAGCGAAATACGGAAAATCCTCCTTTCCTTCCAGATTGTTGATCTGTGCGTTTACCTTAGCGTTCACATCCGTTGTTATCGGAATAATAACCGCAGTTCTGTCCCAACCGATAACCAGATTCATTGAAGATGCCAGAACATGATCAAATGTGATTAAAAAAGATTCTAAGGGGAAGGGAATATCCGTAGGGCTGATTTTTATACGAACTACATCCTGGTCTTCCTTATAAGCGGCAGGGCTGGTTACGTTTAATTGTTTAGTTAAGATCACGGTCCATTCGTGTGCATTGGGGATGGTGAGCAATCCGTATTTTCCGGCAGGGACTTTTTTTCCTCCGAAAGTAACGTCATCGCCAAAAGTAATGGTAGTAGCTGCATTTGCACCTGTACGCCATACTTTTCCATAAGGTACGAGATCACCAAAGATCGTTCTGCCTTTTATCGCTGGTCTGGAATAGGACAGCTCAACGGAAGATAAGCCAAACTCCTGTTTTACCGTTTGCAATGGCGAAGCGGCCGGTGTCTTTAATTGTTGTGCTTCCGCAAAACAAATTATCGTAGAAAAAGCGGCAAATAAAAAAATCTTTTTCATCAGTTGTCGTTTTTTGTTGATTAATAAGCGCAATAATAATTTTTGCACAAACCTCTGCCTGATCCGAAGCCGGTACATGAGGTTTATTGTGGCGAAGATAATATTTACCACGATGTAATTCAAGACGAAAAGAAATTTGAAGCGGATTATATGCCGATTTAACAATCTGACCCGTTTGTCCGGCTCCGGGTTTATGTTTAGAACTGGATAGTGAGTGATACCTGTGCGGCATCAGCATCATCAGACAGCTTCCAGGACGGCCCCTCTTTTACGAGCCGGATGGCTTCTTTGTTACACTGCGGGCAGGTTGAGTGGGTGACCTTAAAATCAGAGAGGCGTCCGTACCGGTCAACCGAAAACGTCAGATCAACAAATCCCCGGTTATTAGATAACCCCCGGTCCGGGATACGAATATTGTTTGCCAGGTAAATATCATAGTTGCTCCACCCGTCTGCCGGTATGGCTTCAGCAGGTTCATCTTTACTATCGTCTTTTGCCCGTTTTTTTGCCCCGGTCATTGCATAGCCCGATATGGCTAAATCCGCATTTTCCCTGCCATCGGGTTGTAGTGTAATATGGTTAACGGGAACTGTGGCATATAGTGTTGTTTGTTGAGGCCGGAAGCCCACAGACCTGATATCCGCTGACAGGGAGGTATCCCCGCTGATCAATTTAAAATTACCGTTTGCATCACTATACGTGTTATATGGGGTGTTATCAATACGGATATTTACAAAAGGCAGGGGTTGGTTATTGTTATCCGTTATTTTACCGGTTATTATTTTGGAAGATATATGATCTTTTGCATCAGACTGTACCGCGGAGACTGGTTTTTCACGGAGTTCCCGTGCTGCTCTTGATACCCTGTCGTTTTCTTCCGGTATAGCAGCTTTTCGTGTTTCTGCTGAGTTTATTTCATTTTCCTGGAAAGCAGACGGGGATATTTTTTCTTTCTTCACGTAGCTTTCGGCTCCGGGTGAAGCGGGTTTTGGAGAAAGGGGTAAAGCTGAAGGCAGCCTGCCGGGAGCCGGGTTTGTGTGGGTTGTGTTGCCTTCTTCCGTTATCTTGTTTTCCGGTATGCCGGTATTTGTCGTGTCGGCAGTTGCCGCTGCCGGATCAGCCGGGGTTTGTTTTTCCTGTAATGGTTCAATAGTAAGCTCATGCTTATCCTGCTTTGCTATTTTATTTTCAGCGGGTGTAAGCCAGTACCATGTAACCGCTGCGCCTGATATAATAAGAAATGCTGCTGCGGCGCTCCACGCTATTTTTATACTTCGCAAAAGCGTGCCTTTGCCTTTCGCCTTTTTCTGTATTCTTTTTTCAAGCTCCTCTATATCGGCTAAACGGGTGGATGAAGGATGTTGGAGATATCCTTCTATTGCTTCAGCAAGGAATGGATCTTCCAGCGCGGCTTTTTCTAATGCATACCTTTCCTGTGCCGACATCTGACGATCCAGGTAGCGTTGGATATCCGCAACGGAATAAGTTTTGTTATGTTTATCTTTTTCGGGCATTGATTATTTGGTCAGTAATGAGTATATGCGATTTAATATTTCTTTCTGATATACCCGGCGCTGCATTTCTATATTCTTCATTCTTCCATACAATTTTTCAGATTTCTCCTTCCGTTTTGAATATAGCTTCTCACCTTATTCCATTCATACCCGGTAATTTCAGCAATTTCATCATAACATTTTTGTTGAAGATAAAAAAGCATTACGGTTTGTTTTTGTTCATCCGATAGATTTTCTATACATTTTTCCAGCTTAATGTATTGCTCTTCTTTTTCCAGTACGCCATTAAGATGCACGGTTTCTTCCAAATGCATATAATCTGCGTTGAATTCAACGGTTTTGAGGTTTTTAGGGGTACGTAGCTGCATCAGGCAGTAATTACGGGTAAGCGTATGTAACCAGCTTTTGAAATTACTTACCTCATGCAGCTTCAATTTTTCTACCAGTTCTTCAAAAATACCAATCACGGCATCCTTACTGCGTTCGTTGTCCCTGAAATATTTAAGGCATACCCCGTACACGAGTTCCATATAGCGTTGGTACAGGTCTGCGAGCGCCTGCATATCTCCCGTTTGTTTATATAGCGCCAGCAGTTCGGGATCCGTATTGCCGGTGGTTGATATGTGTTTAATAAAGCTCAAACAGCAAAAAAGTGTTATTCAAAGATAAAAGATAATAGAAAGTGATATAACGGTTTATACCCCTTCTTTCCCTAAATATTTCCGGGGCTTATGTAATCCTGCGCAACAGGGCATCCATCCTACATCCTGAATCTTAAAACTATTTTTATGAAACATGTAATTCTTTTCAGCGTGGTTATCCTTGTGGCTTTAATGGCGTTTTTACCTAAGGCTGATCTTATGGTAAAAGGTAATGTGACCGGCAGCTCGGGTGCTGCACTTCCCGGTGTATCGGTTACGGAAAAAGGTACCCCAAATATTACGCAAACGGATAGCAAAGGAAATTTTATGATTACCGTTTCCAATGCCAATGCCATATTGGTGTTTTCATCGGTAGGATTTGTTGACCGGGAGGTGAAGGTAGCCGGTAAAGCTATGCTTAACGTAACCCTGTCTGAACTAACTGCAGAACAGGAGGAAGTAGTCGTTACCGGGACTGGTATAGCCCACAGCAAAAGTATAAGAGGAGCTATGACAGCCCCATCGGCAGGGGATATGACCGGCCGGGTGGCAGGCGTAGTGATAAGAGGTAGCGCTTCTCCGGCGAGGAAACACAGATTATATGAGCGCAGCCGCTTATCTGAAAACCGGGTGACTTTTATGAATACTGAAGATTATGACGGCATTGCAGAGAATCGTTTTCTTTCGGTAAAGGATAATCCTTTGTCTACTTTTTCCATAGATGTGGATGCTGCTTCCTATAGCAATGTCAGGCGTTACCTGAACAGCGGACAGTTACCACCGGCAGGAGCCGTTCGTACGGAAGAGCTGATCAATTATTTTCATTATGATTATCCGCAGCCTGCAGGTAATACACCCTTTGCTGTTCATACCGAGATATCTGATGCTCCCTGGAACAAAGACCATCGCCTGTTATTGGTGAGCCTGCAGGGAAAGAAAATAGCTGCAGGAAATATCCCGGCTTCTAATCTGGTTTTTTTGATTGATGTATCCGGATCAATGGAAGATGAGAATAAGCTGCCTTTAGTAAAGCAATCCATGAAATTACTGACCGACCAGTTGAGGGAGCAGGACCGGGTGGCGATAGTGGTTTATGCCGGTACTGCGGGATTGGTGCTGCCTTCTACAAGCGGGGAAAATACACAAACTATAAAAGATGCTATAGACGGCTTAACAGCCGGTGGTTCTACCGCCGGTGGCGAAGGGATAAGGCTTGCTTACAAAATAGCCGGGCAGCATTTTGTTCAGGGAGGTAATAACCGGGTTATTTTATGTACGGATGGCGACTTTAATGTAGGCGTTAGCAGTGATGCTGAAATGGAAAAGCTGATTGAGCAGGAAAGGAAAAGCGGCGTGTTCTTAACCGTATTGGGGTATGGCATGGGTAATTACAAAGACAATAAAATGCAGAAGCTGGCTAACAAGGGAAATGGAAATCACGCTTATATTGATAACCTGGGAGAAGCCAAAAAAGTATTGGTGCATGAATTTGGAGGTACTTTATTTACCATCGCCCAGGATGTGAAATTGCAGGTGGAATTTAATCCTGCTAAAGTGCAGGCTTACCGTTTAATCGGTTATGAAAACCGGATGTTGAATAAAGAAGATTTTAACAACGATAAAAAAGATGCCGGCGAGCTGGGTAGCGGGCATACCGTTACGGCGTTGTATGAGGTGATACCCGCAGGCGTAAAAAGCCGTTTTATTGAACAGGTGGATCCGCTGAAATACCAGCCTGAAAAGAACAGGGCGGGTGATTATGGTTCGCCTGAGCTGATGACGATAAAGGTCCGGTTTAAAGAACCTAACGGGGAAAAGAGTAAGCTGGAAGTATACCCGGTTATTGATAAACATACCGCATTAGTCCATACCTCCGATAATTTTCGGTTTGCTGCCGCAGTGGCTGAATTTGGAATGTTACTCGTTCAATCTGAATTTATACAGCAGTCTTCATATAATAACGTGCTGGCCTTAGCCGGATCTGCGCTTGGTACCGACCCCGAAGGATATCGTAAAGGTTTCTTAGCGTTGGTGAGGAAGGCGGGAAGCCTGGCTAAGGCAGAAAAGCAAAGAGGAGAAGATGATATTGCCGGGCGGGAATAGAAAATAGTTAAGCGGAGAAGTATAGCATATACTATCGGGTCAGTGATATGCTATACTTTTTCTGTATAATATTAATGATGAAAAATATTCATAAGAATGCCGTTAAATTTGTTCCTGTTACACTAACTATGCATGATGAAGATAGACCGGTTTCTATTGGCCCTGTGTTTGGCAGTTGTGCTTGCATGGTTTTTCCCGTATATGGGATCTGCACAGAGTCGTATCCCGCTTGACGCTATCTGTAGTATCGGTATCGCGCTGATCTTTTTCTTTTATGGGGTAAAGCTTAGCCCGGAAAAAATTAAATCAGGATTAAAAAACTGGAAACTGCATATTGTTATCCAGGCGGCTACTTTTATTATCTGTCCTT
Source organism: Chitinophagaceae bacterium (assembly GCA_023957155.1). Classification (GTDB taxonomy): domain Bacteria; phylum Bacteroidota; class Bacteroidia; order Chitinophagales; family Chitinophagaceae; genus Agriterribacter. The sequence continues at coordinate 114,329 of JAMLHK010000006.1, forward strand.
TGCTGGTATTGATTTTCTACCCTTTTATACAAAATGAGCAGCAGGAAATGATGTGGCTTTCTGTTTTCTTCCTGGCCTCGTTACCATCTACCGTTTCTTCTTCGGTTGTTATGGTGTCGCTGGCTAAGGGTAACCTGCCGGCGGCTATTTTTAATGCCAGCATATCGGGGCTTATCGGTATTGTATTAACACCATTGTGGATGGGTTTGTTTTTGAAACAGCAAACGGAGATTGATTTCCTACAGGTATATTCCGGGTTAATGGTTGAAATTATCCTACCTGTAATTGCAGGATTGGGCGTCCAGCGATTTCTCGGGAACTACGCTCAACGGTATAGTAAACAACTTACCATATTTGACAGGAGCGTAATTGTATTAATTATGTATAAAAGCTTTGCCAGGTCGTTTTCTGAAGGTATTTTCTCCGGTATTCAATGGAGCGACCTCGGATTAATGGGTGTCATTACGATAATATTGTTTTTTGGATTATATGCTATTATTTATTTACTAAGCAGGCTGCTTGCCTTCAATAGGGAAGACCGGATCACGGCTTTGTTTTGTGGTTCAAAAAAATCTTTGGTGCATGGTACCGTATTCTCAAAAGTATTGTTTAGCAATGCATCTTTTGCAGGGTTCATGCTGTTACCGTTAATGCTGTTTCATGCTTTCCAGATATTTGTTATAAGCTATATCGCCGGGCGGTTTGCACAAAAGCAGTGATGTGTGGTGTGTGTGCTTATCCTTTACCGGTTACCCGGTACATCAGGCTGCCGATGATTTCCCTTAAGTACATATCCCATATCTTAAGTGCATTAGCCGAAGGAATAAAATAACCGGTAAAGATCATGCCGTCAGGCGGCTGAACGGAGAAGGCAGCCGGGTAGGGGGTAACGGTTAGTCCTGCTTTAGTAAAAGCTCTTTTTGCCCGGGGGATGTGTATGGCAGAAGTAATGAGAAGATAGGGCGGGGGAAGCTGTAATGAGTCAATGATTGTTTTAGCAAAGGCGGCGTTTTCGGCTGTGTTCCGTGAATTCCGGTCCAAAGCGATAGCCTCCCCGGGAATATCCATAGCCATAAGTTGTTCCCGGATAAAATCCCCTTCCCTGAAGCTGTCCCGGTTAAAAACCGTACCGTCCCCCGCTGCAATAATTATTTTTTGGATGTGCCCCGTTTTATATAGTAGCGCGGTTTGTATAAACCGGTCGCTTTGTTCGCTGAAATAGGTTTGCTGATCCGTCTTGTTCTTTCCGGCAAAGCCGCCCAGCACGATCCCGGCGCTGTAATTATCATTTGCTCCGAGCGTTACTTTTTCAGGCTGGTAGCTAAGGACAAGCTTATTAATAATAAACGGGTTGGTAAAGAACAGCAGCATGATGACCCCGGCTGTATAATACTTTTTTTTCCTGCTGTCTGTTTTACTGAACCATCCGCATAAAAAAACAAGGATGATCCATAGTACGGGCTTTAGTAATTCAATGACTAATTTAGAGATAATGAACATCATACTTTAGTTCGGTGCTTGGCGTTCAGGCGGGATTTTACTGCTAACCTAAATACGAAGCCGGCACTTCAAATTTAGCAAAAACTTTCATACGAGGCACTAAAGGATATATTTCAAATTCTCGCTTCGTACGCGGTATTCCGGTCGGTGAGACACCGACCGGTAGTGGGTTCTACAGGTGGGTGCCTGCCTGACCGGTAGGCACCCACCCGCCTGCGAAAATTTGAAATACACCCGGCACTAAACCCCGCCTGGCGCTCAACTCCCGGTAGTGGTTTCGGATATTGCTCCTGTCAATCTTCCAGGTACCCAAACTTTCCTTTATTGAAATCGTCAAAGGCCTGCATTAATTCTTGTTTTGAGTTCATCACAAAAGGCCCGTGTGCCGCGATAGGTTCATTTATAGGTTCACCGCTCAGGATTAAAACGATGGCATCATTGGTCGCTTCTATCGTAAACACTTCACCATCGTTTGCCATTAATACAAAATGATCTGTAGGAGCTTCTTCTGTACTGTTTACTTTAATATCTCCTTCGATAACTAATAATGCAGTATTGTAATTATTGGGAAAACTAAAGTTTGCAGTTGCTCCTTTTTTCAATTTGGCATTAAACAGGTGTAAGGGCGTAAACGTAGAAGCGCTCCCTTTAAGCCCTTCATATTCACCCGCAATGATTTCGATTTCGCCACTATTGTTTTCCAGTTTGTAGCGGCTCATTGCTGCATTTTCAATGGATTGGTACTTGGGTGTGCTCATTTTGTCTTTTGCAGGCAGGTTTATCCAAAGCTGTACCATTTGAAAATCGCCACCCTTCTTACTCCATTCTTTTTCGTGAAATTCTTTATGCAAAACACCGCTTGCCGCCGTCATCCATTGTACATCGCCTTCTCCGATAATTCCGCCACCTCCGCCACTGTCGTGATGTTCTACTTTTCCTTTATAAGCAATGGTTACCGTTTCAAAACCACGATGCGGATGCACGCCAACGCCCTTAGGTATTTCACTTGGCTCAAAATAATATCTTGAATTATAATCCATCATAATAACCGGATCCATACGCTGCATATCCAACCTGTATGCGCTGGGTATAAAATTGTGTACCCTGAAGCCATCGCCTACAAAATGAGGTTCTCTTGGGCTGACTACTAATTCTACTGTTTTTGTTGCCATTTGATTAGATTTTATGACACAAAATTAGCCCTGCTTTACAGTCCGTACATTGACCTATGGTAAGAATTATTTTTTGTGATTTTTTCCTGCTAACTCCTTTCGTACCCTGCTTAAGCTTTCGGGTGTAATTCCCAAATAGGAAGCAATCAATATCTGTGGTACGCGGAGTGTCAGGTCGGGATAAATTTTAGTGAAATATAAATATCTTTCTTCTGCTGTGGCGCTTTGTAATTGTGTGATCCGTCTTTGTAAATGCCTGATGTGATTGTGAAGCAGCTTATTGTTAAATGCTAAAAATGCAGCATCTGTTTTTGCAAGTTCGAGTAACAGTGTTTCCGCAACCAAAAAAACGGTTGTGTATTCTAATGCCTGTATAAAATAAGTCGAAGGCTGATTAAAGTAAACACTTTCCCTGTCTGACATAAACCAATTTTCGGGAGCAAACTGAATGATATGTTCTTTGCCTTTGTCATCTATTGAAAATTGGCGCAGCAACCCGTTTTCAACAAAAAAAGAATATTCGCATTTTTCTCCCTGTCTTAATAAAAAATCTCCCTTTTTATATTGCCTGATTGCACAATGAGAAAGGAGCTGGTCAATTATTGATTTGTCAGCACCAATATTGGAAGTGAGGTATGTTGTTAGTCTGAAATTGTTCATTATGTAGCGTGTCTTTTACCATTACCACCAACAAGATACTATACGACAGAATAAAGTCCAAAGGGACCTGAGGAGTTTGAAGGGGCGGGGTTTGTTGAGAGGAAATGTTATCCCTTATTTGCAGATACGGACTGCCGCTTCTATGTTACCGGCCAGACCGTTGGACTGCAGGAACTATTGTCTTGCTGCCCGGTGTGTACCGGTAAAACCCTTCCCCGCTTTTTACTCCCAGTTTTCCTGCGGCAACCATATTGATAAGTAAGGGACAGGGAGCATATTTAGGATTGCCAAATCCATCCTGTAATACCTGTAAAATACTCAGGCATACATCCAGCCCGATGAAGTCTGCCAGTTGTAACGGTCCCATCGGGTGAGACATGCCGAGCTTCATTATGGTATCAATATCTTCAACACCTGCCACGCCTTCGTATAAACTATATATTGCTTCATTGATCATCGGCATCAGGATCCGGTTGGCAATAAAGCCGGGATAATCATTTACAATACAGGGCACTTTTTGCAAACGCCTGCTGACATCCACCACTTCGTTGGTTATTTCCGGGGCTGTGGCGTATCCGTTAATTACTTCTACCAGCTTCATAACGGGCACCGGGTTCATGAAATGCATGCCGATTACTTTTTCGGGGCGTTGGGTGGCCGCAGCAATAGCGGTAATGGATATAGATGAAGTATTGCTGGCTAAAATAGATGCCGGAGGTGCAAGTTGATCTAACCGGGAGAAGAGGTTTAGCTTAACCGTTTTATTTTCTGTTGCAGCTTCTATGGCCAGGTCGGCATGACCTACTGCTGCTTCCAGTGATGTGGTGGTATGCAGGGCTGATAACATCCTGTCTTTTGTTTCCCGGGTAATAATCCCTTTGTTGATCTGGCGATCCGCATTTCCGGAAATAGTATCAATAGCCTTTTTCAGTGCAGCTTCATTAATATCTGTCAGGGTTACATTAAAATCATGTTGGGCAAATACGTGAGCGATCCCGTTGCCCATTGTACCTGCACCAATTACGGCAATGTTTTTTATCATAATCAAATATTATAGTGATAAAGCGGAACGGGAAAAATAAATGAGTTAGTTTTTCTTTTTAAAATCGCCTCTCTTCCAGGCCTTCACAAATTCATTCCAGGCAAAAGGATTAAATATATTCATAGGAGGCGCCTGTCCGCTGTAATAGTAACCCTGCGCGCTTTTATTCAGCATGTAGTTGGAGTTTTCTCTGCCATCACGGGGTAAAGACCGGGCAAGGATCCTTCTTTTGGCTTCACTGGTATTTTGCCGGGCAATTTCTATACCGTCATCCGGCACCTCATTATTCACAAAATCACGTTCAAATTGCTCCCGTGTGGGACGGGCTTTTATGATGGCAGTAGGAAGGTAAATGGTATCCTGGGCCAAAAGCTTAACCATGTTGAACTGGTTTCCTTCCAGGTTAGTTGGGATCTTGTCTGTTTCTGTCCGGTAGGTTACATGGCTGAACTGCACTTCGTCGCCTTTTAGTACCACAATTGAAAAAACACCCTGTTCATTTGTAATGGTACCCCTGTTTTGCCCTTTTACCATCACGGTTACTCCGGGTATGCCCTTTAAGCTGTCGTGTGTCATTACAATACCATACAACTGTACAACAGAATCTTTCAATGATTCAAATTGTGCTTTTGCGGCAAAAGGGGTCAGTAAAAGTGAAAAAAACAAATATGATATAAAATGTTTCATCAATTGGTTTAATGTGAAATGCAATAATACCCCAAAAACCCAATTTTGGCAATGAGTCCGGTAATTTAATTCGAATACAGTAAAAAACCAAAGTAAGCATTTATGGACTTAACTTTGCGTGGCAGTTTTTTTTTAACAAAAAGTTCGGTTCATGAAAGAAAGTGATATACTTAAGGCGTTGGGAAATGTAATTGAGCCCGATTTAGGCAGGGATCTCGTAACCCTTAATATGGTAAAAGACATTGTAATAGAGGGAGATACTGTTTCTTTTACTGTTGTGCTGACTACCCCGGCATGCCCTTTAAAGGATATGATTAAAAGCGCATGCATTAACGCGGTTCAGCTTATGGTCAATAAAAATGCGCGGGTAAATATAAAGTTTATTGCAAATACCAATAGTAACAGAAAAGACAATAAGCATATTTTACCCGGAGTAAAGAATATTATAGCGGTGGTAAGCGGTAAAGGGGGTGTGGGTAAATCAACGGTTGCAGCTAACCTGGCTTTGGCATTATCGGAAGGCGGCGCTGCCGTAGGGCTGATGGATGCCGATATCTATGGTCCCAGTATGCCCATTATGTTTGGTATACGTGGCGAAAGACCACAGATGAGGAAAGAGGGAGAAAAGGGGATTATTATTCCTATAGAAAAATTCGGTATTAAATTAATGAGTATCGGTTCGTTAGTTGATGAAAAACAGGCGATCGTATGGCGTGGTCCTATGGCAAGCAGCGCCATCCGCCAGTTTGTATCGGATGTGGACTGGGGAGAATTGGATTACCTGGTAATTGATATGCCTCCCGGTACCGGAGATATTCATTTAACCTTAGTGCAAACCACACCGGTAACCGGGGCCGTAGTGGTAACCACGCCACAGCCTGTGGCGTTGGCCGATGCAAAAAAAGCAATCGGTATGTTTAATCAGGCACAGATTAAAGTTCCGGTTATCGGGTTAGTGGAAAATATGAGCTGGTTTACGCCTGCCGAATTACCGGAAAATAAGTATTATATCTTCGGGAAAGACGGAGGTAAAAAATTAGCGGAAGAATATGACGTGTTGTTTTTAGGCCAGATACCGCTGGTGCAGGGGATAAGGGAAGGAGGTGATATTGGTGTGCCGGTAATGGTGAGTGATGATGAGATCACGCGAAAGGCTTTTATGGAATTTGCCGGCAACGTAGCCAGGAGCGTGGCTATGCGCAATGCCAATATAGAGGCTACCCGGGTGGTGGAAATTGTGGTGTAATATATCACACGGATTCCTGCCGTACGGATTCTCCGGAATATAATGTTGGTATGGATTATTTTACCATACTAAAGGCAGCCAGGTATTTATCAATATAGTCCTGCATATTCTTTGACTTATACTGCATCACAAAGCGGGGGTGTTCCAGTGCTGTAATTTGTTTGAAGAATCTATGCTGCTCATTCAGCTTCCTCAGGAATTTTTCATTTTTCCCGCTTCCCAGGCAAAAGCAGGTATCGGTATGAATGCCGAAGCCGATTTGTTTTTTGATGCTATGTACAATAAAATCGTATGCTGCTTCTGCTAATGCCCTGTTATCATAAAAATTATAGTTCACTTCTTTGCCCAGGTTGTTTTTTATGGTAAAGCCCAAAGGGCAGATGGAATTGATGTAAAATTTTCCGTAAAAACTCTCCGTACCTCCGTATGCCTCAATCATTTGATAGATAAAAACAGAAGAGGGTTCATGTGCCGGGGAGCCGGGATAGGGAATGGCACATTTTTCCACAAGCCTTTTGGGATCGGTAAACGGAACGCCCGTTAAACCTGCTCCAAATCTCCCGGGATTAATACCGAGAATGATATTGCGGTGATTGTTATCGTTATAATATTTTTTATAAAACGCCGAAGAAACCTTTACGCTGTCTTTGTTTTCCTTAAAGGGATTCATGACACTAATGCCGGCGGGTAACGGTGCAGTGAAACGGAGTGAGGTATTAAATGCAATGACTTTATCCGCAAATGTTGGCATGGTCTGTTCCTGGTTCCTTATATTTTAAGATAGGGTTACTACGATCTTTCCTCTTGTTCTTCCACTTTTTATTTGTGCATGGGCTTTTGGTATTTCGGCAAAAGGATAGATATGAGAGATATGCGATTGCAGGATACCTCGTTGTAACAGCCCGGCTATGGCTTCCATATCTTTTCCGCTGGATCTTACTTTAAAAGTATAGCCTTGCATTTCTTTGCCTGCTGCCTTTTGAGAAACCATTTCATTTAACCCGGAGGGAATACTGACAATAGTGGCGCCCTTTTTCATTACTTCCAGGGAACGGTCAATGGTATCCCCTCCCAATGTATCCAGTACAAAATCAATATCCGATACCTGTTCATTCAAAGGGGCTGCGTTATAGTCAATATGTTTATCCGCTCCGAGACGTAATACAAAATCCCTGTTTGCTGCAGAAGCTGTTCCTGCCACCCATGCACCCCTGTATTTTGCGATCTGAACAGCAAAATGCCCGACACCGCCTGCTGCTGCATGGATCAGTACACGTTGTCCTTTTTGAACAGGAGTAAGCGCCTGCCAGGCTGTTAAAGCAGCGAGAGAAGCTGCCGCAGCTTCATTATGCGAAATATCAGCAGGCTTTATGGTAAGGTGGCCGGCAGGTGCAGGTACATACTCCGCGTATGCTTTACCGTGGCCGGGGAAGTTCACCATGCCGAATACTTCATCTCCCTTTTTAAGTGTGGTAACCTTATTGCCCGTTTCTGCAACCACTCCCGAAACATCCCAGCCCAGTATCAAAGGGACATCAGCTTTTAGTACGCCGTATAACCCTTTGCCGGCGCGGGTTTTTACATCAATAGGGTTAATGGCCACTGATTTCACCGCTATCAACACCTCATCTTCCGCAATTGCCGGAAGAGGCAGATCTTTCAGCGTCATGTTTTGAATTCCTCCCGGCTCTTGTAAAATCCATGCTTTCACTGTGTGTGTTTTAACAAGGTTAAAATTACACACAAAAGTATTTTCCTGCATTAGTTAGAAAGAAAGACGGGATATTTGTTTTTTTGAAATTATTTATAATAATTTAACTATTATTGAATATTTTATATAAAAAATGAAAAATATTTTTATGTATATCAAACAATTGTTTATTTTTGGAGAAATTTTTCAACAAAAAGATTAAACAGTATACTTATGTGCGGCATAGTTGGTGTATTTGATTGCAAAACGGATACGGAATTGCTTCGTCCCCGGATACTTGGTATGTCTAAAAAGATCCGGCATCGCGGACCGGACTGGTCGGGAATATACAGCGATGGCAATATTGTTATAGCGCATGAGCGTTTGGCCATTGTAGATCCCCAGTCGGGCAGGCAGCCTTTATATACAAAAGATGAAACCCTGGTACTTGCGGTGAATGGAGAAATATATAATCACCGGGATATCCGCAGATCGTTGCCCGAATATGAGTTTCTGACCCAGTCGGATTGTGAAGTGATCCTGGCCTTATACCAGCAAAAAGGGATTGATTTCCTGGAAGATCTGAACGGTATATTTGCTTTTGTCTTATACGACAAAACGGATGGTTCTTATTTTATTGCCCGTGATCATATCGGCATCATTCCATTTTATATGGGCTGGGACGAATGGGGTAATTTTTATGTGGCCTCAGAACTGAAAGCGCTGGAAGGGGTTTGTAATAACATTAAAGAGTTTCTGCCTGGTCATTATCTGCATAGCAAAGACGGTGGTTATGAGCTGAAACGCTGGTACCGGCGCGACTGGGAGCAATACGAAAATGTAAAAGATAATGTTTCCGATATAACGGTTTTGCGTAAGGCGCTTGAAGATGCGGTACATCGCCAGTTGATGAGTGATGTGCCTTATGGTGTTTTACTCTCCGGTGGTCTTGATTCTTCTATTATTGCCGCAGTTACCAAAAAATTTGCGGCTAAAAGAATAGAATCCGGCGATACACAGGCTGCCTGGTACCCGCAGTTACATTCCTTTGCCGTGGGGCTTAAAGGCTCGCCCGACCTGATTGCTGCGCAAAAAGCGGCAGACCATATCGGTACGATACACCATGAGATCTATTTTACCATACAGGAGGGGTTAGATGCCATCAGGGATGTGATCTATCATCTGGAGACCTATGATGTGACTACCATCCGTGCTTCCACTCCCATGTACCTGATGGCACGGATCATTAAGTCCATGGGTATAAAAATGGTGTTGTCGGGTGAAGGGTCGGACGAATTGTTCGGGGGATACCTGTATTTCCACAAGGCGCCCAACCCGGAAGCGTTCCACGAAGAAACGGTGCGAAAGTTAGGCAAGCTGCATTTATATGATTGCCTGCGTGCCAATAAATCACTGGCTGCCTGGGGAATCGAAGGTCGTGTACCTTTTTTAGACAAGGAATTTATGGATGTAGCCATGCGGTTGAACCCGGCGGATAAAATGGCCGGAGATGGACGGATCGAAAAGTGGATACTGCGTAAGGCTTTTGAAGATTACCTGCCCGAAAGCATTGCCTGGCGTCAGAAAGAACAATTTTCCGATGGGGTTGGTTATAGCTGGATTGATACGCTTAAAACCGTTGCCAGCCTGAAAGTTACCGATGAGCAGCTGGCAAATGCCCGGTACCGGTTTCCGGTTAATCCGCCGATGTCGAAGGAAGAATATCATTACCGTTCTATATTCAGTGAACATTTTCCTTCCGATGCGGCAGCGGCCTGTGTGCCTTCGGTACCCTCGGTGGCCTGCAGCACACCGGAAGCGTTGGCCTGGGACAAATCTTTCCAGAATCTCAATGATCCTTCAGGACGTGCAGTGGCCCGTGTACACAATATGGCGTATGAAGAAAAGTAAATCTATAGCCGGCACCCGGTGAGGGAAGATCAGTGCACCGGTAAAGTTTGAATGATAAACCCTGAAATCCGGATAAGAGTGCCAAAACAGAAGTTACAAGAAATATAAATTATAGCCTACTCAGGCAAAACAGGGCCGTAATGCAATTTCTTTCCTATCTGCTCCCTGTTGGGAAAAAGAATATCATGGGCGGTCTCGTATCCTTCATCCGCAACCTGGTTCAACATACTTTTCTCTTTACAGCGCCGGGCAGCATATAGAGCAAGCCCGGCAACCAAACCAACGGCTATAGCAACGAGTATTTTATCCGCTTTTTTCATCTTGTGATTTTTATAGATATAAAGGTAAATCAGTCGGGCGGATTGTATGTTAAATTATGGTAAAATAAAAAACAATATAGCTTATGAGTGAGGCCTTTAGAGATCATTGTCAAATACAATAACTTGCTGTACGAAGCGAAATAGTCCACCTGTGCACCGGTATGTACTGTTCTCTGACCTGTTCATTCCGGGAGTTCCGGGTGTTCAAAAAAAAACTAATTTCGCCGGCGAAGTGTTTGGTATAAAACATCTCACATTATACGATGCACCCCAAGGCGGGGTAATTTCATATTATTGACATGATGACAACTCTATTAGCACAGCTCTCCCAAACCCTGGAAGGAGATTTATATAGTGATAAAACGATCAGGACCTTATATGCAACCGATGCATCGGCATATCGCGAAATGCCTTTGGCTGTTGCTACACCCCGCACTACTGATGATATAAAAAAGCTGGTTGCATTTGCCAGGGCGCAAAAAGTTTCTCTCATTCCCCGTACAGCAGGCACTTCGCTGGCAGGACAGGTAGTGGGGCAGGGTATTGTGGTGGATGTGTCTAAATACTTTACAAAGATCATTGAGCTGAATAAGGAGGAAGGCTGGGTTCGCGTACAGCCGGGGGTGATACGCGATGAGCTGAACATGTTTTTAAAACCGCACGGCTTGCTTTTCGGGCCGGAAACCTCTACGGCCAATCGTGCTATGATCGGTGGTATGGTAGGGAATAATTCCTGCGGTTCCAATTCACTGGTGTATCGCAGTACGCGCGAACATCTGCTGGAGATCAAAGCCCTGTTGAGCGATGGGTCGGAGGTGGAATTCAGATCGCTGGATGTTGAGGCTTTCCAGGCTAAATGTGATGCGCCGGGTCTGGAAGGAAAAATTTATAAAAATATACGAAGTCTGTTGAGCAATCCCGAAACACAGGATGAAATCAGGAGAGAGTTTCCCAAGAAAACGGTAGAGAGAAGAAATACCGGGTACGCGGTAGACATGTTACTGGAAACAGCTCCTTTTACCCCGGGTGCTGAAGATTTTAATTTCTGTAAACTGATTGCCGGGTCGGAAGGTACCCTGGCTTTTATTACAGAGATCAAGTTGAACGTGGTCCCTCTTCCGGGGGAATCGGGTTTGCTATGCGTACATTTTAATACAATAGACGAATCGCTGAGGGCCAACCTGATCGGATTAAAATATCGTCCTTCAGCGAGCGAACTGATAGATCATTATATCCTGGAATGTACCAAGGATAATATTGAGCAGCGAAAGAACCGCTTTTTTGTGCAGGGGGATCCGGGAGCTATCCTGGTAATAGAAATTGCAAGAGACAGCAGGGAGGAGATCATTGCCGTAGCCCATCAGATTGAGTCCGAAATGAAGGCTGCAGGGTTAGGCTATTATTTTCCTTTATTATTCGGAGATGATACCAAAAAGATATGGACGCTGCGAAAGGCCGGGCTGGGGTTATTAAGTAATCTGCCGGGCGATGATAAAGCCGTTCCGGTAATTGAAGATACGGCCGTAGATGTACAGGATCTGCCCGAATATATCCGGGAGTTTAATGAAATTCTTAAGAAGTACAATTTATATTCCGTGCATTACGCACATGCCGGAAGCGGTGAAATTCATTTGCGGCCTATTATTAATTTAAAGACGGAAGAAGGGAACCGGCTTTTCCGCACCATTGCCGAAGAAATTGCTATACTGGTAAAAAAATATAAAGGCTCTTTAAGCGGGGAGCATGGCGATGGCAGGCTGAGAGGAGAATTTATACGGCAGATGATCGGTGAAAAGAATTATCAGCTGCTTAAAGAAATTAAGAGGGCGTGGGATCCGGGCAATATCTTCAACCCCCATAAGATTGTGGATACGCCGCCTATGAATACGATGCTTCGTTATGAGCCTGGCCGGAAGATGCGGGAGTTTAAAACGGTTTTCCGGTTCCCCAAACAGAATATATTACAACATGCCGAACAATGCAATGGTTCGGGAGACTGCCGTAAAACCCATTTGTCGGGAGGAACGATGTGCCCTTCTTATATGGCCACCAAAAATGAAAAAGATACCACAAGGGCAAGAGCAAATATCCTGCGGGAATTTCTTACACATTCCGATAAAGAAAACCCGTTTGATCATAAAGAGATCCGGGACGTAATGGACAACTGCCTGAGCTGCAAAGGATGTAAATCGGAATGTCCTTCCAATGTAGATATAGCCAAGTTAAAAGCAGAGTTCCTGCAACAATATTTCGATGCCAATGGAGTTCCGTTAAGGAACCGTTTGATCGGCAACTTCGCTGCATTATCCAAAGCCGGAGCATTAGTGCCGGGATTATATAACCTGGTCATGACGGGTAAGCTGACTGCCGGTCTGGTAAAGCGGGTTGCTGGTTTTGCTTCCCGGCGTTCTATGCCTCTGCTGTATAAAACAACATTAGAACGCTGGTATCATAAACACAAAAAACAGGTTACCGGGAGCTTTAATCGCAGGGTATATCTTTTTTGTGATGAGTTTACCAACTATAACGATACAGAAACAGGCATTAAAGCCATTTTGCTGCTGGAGCGTTTAGGGTATGAAGTGATCATTCCGCAGCATATTGAAAGCGGGCGCTCCTGGCTTTCCAAAGGACTTCTGAGAAAAGCAAAGACAATAGCAGAAAAAAATGTGAAGTTATTATTGCCCTTAGTAAGCGAACAGACACCGTTGATCGGTATTGAACCTTCGGCTATTCTTAGTTTCCGTGATGAATATATTGATTTAGCCGATGATGCTATGCTCGAAGAGACAAAACGCCTGTCGAAAAATGTCTTTACGATTGATGAGTTCTTAAGCCGCGAAGCAGAAGCCGGCCATATCACGGCAGATGCGTTTACTTCGGAAAAAAGAAAAGTGCTTTTTCACGGGCACTGTCACCAGAAATCGCTTTCATCCGTTACTTCATCTGTAAAGATCTTATCGCTTCCCAGGAATTATTCTGTGCAGGTTATTCCTTCGGGCTGTTGCGGTATGGCCGGATCCTTCGGCTATGAAAAGGAACATTACGAGCTTTCCATGCAGATCGGTGAGCTGGTATTGCTTCCTGCTGTGCGTAAGCAGCCGGAAGAGGTTATTATTGCAGCTCCCGGAACAAGTTGCCGTCATCAAATAAAAGACGGCGCTTCCAGGAAGTCTTACCACCCGGTGGAGATATTATATGACGCGCTGGCAGATACCCGGGAAATATGAAACTGGTGTGTTCCGGATTTATGCCCTCCGGCTGCATAATTTGAATTTTTTCAGCAGAGGTAAATGTATCAGGCAGGCACTTTATATCATTGTAATTGCTCAATTTCTCTTGAATATTTATTATTATTTTAGCCGGGAGGAACTCCCATAATCCGCCGATGACGGATCATTCATCCTTTGTGTACCTGCCTGCCGGAACGGGCAGGTTTTATGAATGAAAAATTTTATGTACGTTTGAACTGTCCTGTTTGATACCAGCCTGCTGCCCCGCCGGGACTTCCGCTGGAGTGATCTCAAAGCATAATAAATATGAAAAAGAAATTGCCGGAAAATCAAATCAAAAAATTACTGGAAACGCTCAGCGTACGATTTGAAAAGAATAAACACCGCCATAAAGGAATAGCATGGAATGAAGTGGAAGCCCGCCTGTTGTCAAAGCCGGATAAGTTATGGTCGCTGGATCAGATGGAGATCACCGGAGGAGAGCCTGATGTTATAGGGTATGATAAAAAAGAAGGGGTATATGTTTTTTGTGACTGCTCAGCCGAAAGTCCGAAAGGGCGGAGGAGTTTATGTTATGATACTGCGGCGTTGGAATCCCGGAAAGAACATAAGCCTAAAAACAGTGCTATGGGTATGGCAGATGAAATGGGAATACAAATGCTCAATGAAGAGCAATATCTTAAATTACAGGAAACCGGGCATTTTGATACCAAAACCTCAAGCTGGCTGATGAGCCCCGATAATGTAAGAGACCTGGGGGGAGCCATTTTTGGAGACTTCCGTTTTGGAAGGGTGTTTTTTTACCATAATGGCGCTGAATCTTATTACGCGGGAAGAGGCTTTAGAGGGCGGTTAGAAGTATAGTTTTTTATGATAAGAAAATGCTCACAGGAATCTTCCTTTTAGCTCAGGTGTTGGAAGCATACAGCTTTCAGATTTACCAAACCATTGATACCTGTTTCGGGCCACCCAATCATAGACAGCATCCCGGATGAATGGAGGAATGATAATCAACGCGTACAATAATATCCATAATCCCTCCAGTCTTCTTACCACCCGTAACGCCGCGGTACTCTTTGTATATGCTTTTTTATTTTCAATCAAAACGAAAGAGTCGAATCTGCCGGGTGATAACCGGTATAGCTCCAGGAGTTGCTGCCCTGTATTACTTTGCAAGGAGGTAAAATAGAATGTTTTCTTTTTATCTTTTTTAATAACAAATTGTACGCTGTTATTACAAAGATTGCATACGCCATCGAAAAGTATTACCGGGTTTTCGTTTTCTTTCACCATGTAAAGTTACAGATGAAGAATTATAAGGGTATAGCTTTCTGCATTGTTTGGGGTACTTTAGGACTATCGTATGCTTATTTTCTATATTATTTCATCCGGCAGGATCCCCCCATTTTCTTCTTTTTCCCTTTGATATACAATAATTTCTAACTTTAAGCATTGTTACAAAAAAGGAAGGATTGAAAAACCGGCTGCTATTATTATGGTTGTGCTTACTGGGTGTACAATGGGGATTTACGCAACAAAATCCTTCGCTGTCGAACCTGCGCAACAAAATCCTTCCCATTACTTCGGATACCCTTTTTTTAGACACATTAAGTATTGTACCGGGAAGTTTCTTTATCTCGGGAGTAGACAGCAACAGCTATACCCTGGATTTTTTTAACGCCTGGTTACTATGGAAGAAAAAGCCCGGCACCGATAGTGTGGCGGTGTCTTACAGAACGTTCCCCGGTAAGATCAATACCGTTTATCAGCGTATGCGGTTCGATAGTATCAGTGCCAATTTCATGGCTCCGCCGGTAAGAATGCCTTATTCCAGTTCACTTCAAAATTCCATTTTTGATTTTGGTAATATCAATTATAACGGAAGCTTTGGCAGGGGGCTTTCTTTCGGTAACCAGCAGGATGTGGTGCTCAATTCTACGCTTAACCTGCAAATGAATGGTTATCTGGCCGACAGTATTCAGCTTGCCGCAGCCATAACGGATAGTAATATTCCCATTCAGCCGGATGGCAATACCCAAAACCTGAATGAATTTGATAAGGTGTTTATTCAGTTTAAAAAAGGAGGCTGGCATTTTGATATCGGCGATATAGATATCCGGCAACAGAAGCATTATTTCCTCAACTATTACTCCCGGTTGCAGGGTGCCGCTTTTGAACAGAAGAGTAAAATAGGTGCATCGGTAACCAATAACCTGATGCTGAGCGGTGCTGTGGCAAAAGGAAAGTACACCCGGAATATATTTAACGGGATAGAAGGTAACCAGGGACCGTACCGGTTACAGGGACCGAATAATGAGCTGTTTTTTATCGTACTGGCCGGTACAGAACGCGTGTATTTAGATGGTGAGCTGATGCAGCGGGGCGAAGACCAGGATTATGTGATCAATTACAATACTGCTGAGCTGACCTTTACTCCAAAGCGTATGATCACTAAGGATAGCCGTATACAGGTGGAGTTCGGGTATGCCGACCGTAATTACCTCAATTCGCAATGGTTTGTATCTGATGAGGCGGTTGTGAACCAGAAGTTGAAAGTGCGGTTAGCCGCCTATTCAAATGCCGATGCCAGGAATATGCCTGTAAACCAGGCGCTTGATCCCCGGCAGAAGCAGTTCCTTGCGGATATTGGTGACAGTGTACACCAGGCGCTGTATCCTTCGCAGGTATTGGATACTTTTTCTGCGAATAAAGTATTGTATAAAAAAGTAGATACGGTTTTTAATAGTACGATGCACGATTCCGTGTTTGTATATTCTACTTCGCCTGCTGATACGTTATATAACCTGGTTTTTACGGAAGTGGGACAGGGAATGGGGGATTACGTACCGGACGAAACTAATGCCGCAAATGGAAAAGTATTTAAATGGTTATCTCCGGATGCCAATAACAACAGGCAGGGACGGTATGCCCCGGTGATCTTACTGATAGCGCCGAAAAAACAGCAGTTGCTGAGTGTTGGTGCAGATTATATGATTTCCGAACACACGCAGATCAGTACGGAAATGGCGGTGAGCAGCTATAACAACAACAGCTTCTCCCAAAAAGATAAAAGTGATGATAAGGGCTTTGCTATGAAATGGGCAGCGAATGACAGCCGCCCATTGAAAAAAAGTTCAGAAGGACTGACTTTATCAAGCAGCCTGAGCTATGAATGGGTGCAGGACCGGTTTAAGCCAGTTGAACGATTGAGAAATGTGGAGTTTTACCGGGGATGGGGACTGCCGTTAAACCCGGTATCGGCAGCTACTGAAAATCTTTTTCATGCCGGTATTGAATTGAGTGCAGCAAAAGGAAACCGGCTTCGCTACCAGTTTGAAAACTATAACCGGTCTGACGGGTATCATGGTGTACGGAACCGTATACTGCACCGGGCAGATTATGGTAACTGGCATTTTAATAACCAGTTTGATATTACCGGGTTTCAACTGCCTGAACTAAAAGGGTATTATGTGAAGCCCTTTATAGATGTGGCACGGGATTTTCCTAAAATAGGCAATTACCGGATAGGGGGAGGATACACGGCAGAGCGAAATGAAGCACAATACCGGCAGCTTGATTCTTTGCAGATCGGCAGCTTTTCTTATGCCAGTTGGCAGGTTTATCTTAAATCGCCTATGGATAAGCCGGATAAGTGGGGAATAACATATTCTACCCGGAGCGATAAGCATCCCTACGGGGCAAATCTCCTGTCGTCTGACCGGAGCCATAATGTTAATGCCTATACCGAATTACTTAAAAACGAAAAGCACCAGTTAAAGGTTAATCTTACATACAGAAAGCTGGATATTATTGACGCTAAGGTTACCTCGCAGAAACCGGAAGAAACGGTTTTGGGCAGGGCGGAATATTTTATTAATGAGTTTAAGGGACTGATCAACGGAAATGCGTTATATGAAGTGGGTACCGGGCAGGAGCAAAAGCGCAACTTTACCTACGTGGAAGTTCCTCCCGGGCAGGGGGAGTACACGTGGAATGATTACAATGATAACGGTATTCCCGAATTAAACGAGTTTGAGCTGTCCCAGTTTCGCGACCAGGCTAAGTACATTCGTATCTTCACGCCCACCAATGATTTCGTTAAAGCAAATTATCTTCAGTTCAATTATAGTTTTGTCATCAACCCGCGATCTGTAATTGATATATCCACAGCCGGTAACTTTCAAAAGCTTATAGCAAGATTCTATTTTCAGAGTTCGTTGCAGATATACAAAAAAGAAAACTCGGGTAAGCTCCAGTTTAATCCGTTTGCCGTGCCTTTGTCTGATACCTCCTTAATTGTGCTGAACCAGGTTTTCAGTAATTCTTTTTCCTTCAATCGTTTCAGCAGTGTCTGGGGTATAGACATCAACAATATCCGTAACGGTAATAAGGCTTTCTTAACCTATGGATATGAAAGCAGGGAGGGTAACGACTGGAATATAAAAACCAGGTGGAACATCACCCGGTCTTTTTTGCTGGAGCTGCTGGGAAAAAACGGGTTGAATAAGTTAGTGACGCCAGGTTTTGATAACCGCAATTACCGGATTAAGTCGCAGGGGATTGAGCCACGTTTATCATTTATCAGGGGAACAGATTTCAGGGTTGCCATGGGATACCGGTACGACAATAAGCGTAATACAGATTCCACCCAAAAGGCAATAATAAACGCGTTAAGCAGCGAGGTAAAATACAATGTGCTTTCCAGTAGTGTGGTTACGGCTAAATTTACCTACAGCCGGATTAAATATACCGATCCCGGGAATGCAGATAAGCCGAATACCAGTGTTTCCTATATGATGCTGGATGCTTTATTGCCGGGTAAAAATTATTTATGGACTATTGATTTTACCAAGCGTCTTACTTCCTATCTCGAGCTGAATTTTCAATATGAAGGCAGGAAAGCAGGTACTTCAAATACCGTACATATCGGGCGGGCTTCGCTGAGGGCCTTGTTTTAAATGGAAAACGGAAGTAGGTTTACTCCCGGTTTTCCATGACTTGTCCACCCTCAAATGCTTAAAGCATGAATTATCAAAATCAGGTAATTTCATTTTTCGTTTTTCCTGATTTAAGGGACTAAGTATTTATCAGGCGCAGCGCGCCAAAATATTTGTAGTCAAAAGGGCTTCAACACATTTCTCTAAGCCGCAGCGCGGCGCAATATTAAATTGTTTGATAAATTATGAAATATAAACATCTCCTATGGCTAACACCTATGCACAAAAAGGAATGTCTATTTGACTTTTTTGACCAGGAATGATAGATAGCCCATCTGCATGAAACCGGTTTTAAATATTACGGCGCTATGCGCCTTATTACTTTTTCTCTATTTTTTTCCTACAAATAATTAAGGCTGCTCTGCAGCTTATCTGCCGGTTATCTTTGTTGTGTTGTAAGCTTTGCTGTTATGCGGACGATCTCCGGCAGACCGGGGTTTATACCTCACTTATCTACTCCTGAAATGCTCAAAGCATAAACTATTGAAATCAGGTGATTTCATTTTTGTTTTTCATGATTTGCTGATCTAAGTTGGACAAGTTGGGAAATGCCATACATATCGGGCAGGATTCGCCGGGAGCCTTATTTTAAATGAAAAACCGGAAGTAAGTTTTACTCCCGGTTTTTGAATATTATTTTCTGATTATGGTTACGTATTATCCGAAAATACCACCTTTTTTAAGGGTAACCGCACCTTCACCGATCTTAAAGCCATTCTGGTATACTTCTACCTTATAAGTGCCGGGTTTGTATTTGTCGGTTTGCTTCAGATCGAAGCTTACGTTTTTACGTTTTCCCTGCTCGTAATCAATGGATACTTTATTGGTAAATTCTTTGTCCCCTTCTTCTCTTGTGTTTACAGTACCGGAGCCCAGCCCTTCCTCTTTCACTACTTCTCCTTCGGGATTAACCACAACAATGTAAAGATCCTTGGTTCCCGTAAGGGTGAGACGGTTCTCCACATCAAATGAAACCCGGAGCTTGTCAGCTTTTTTGGCTTTAGCCGTTACCTTCTCTTTCCCGCTTTTCTTTTCGTCAATAGCTGCAAGTTGGAAATTCGTAGCATTCAGGGTGGAGCCTACATCTACTTTACCGCTCAGGTCTTTGTTTTCCGCCAGCTTGGTATCTAATGTTTCTGTCAGCTGTTTCTTTTCTGTTGTCAGTTGTACGTTATCAGCGGTAAGCTGCCGGTTTTCACCCTGGAGTCTTTCTATTTCTTTTACGTATTCTTCAATTTTACCGTTCAACTGGTTGATCAGTTTGCGGGCTTCTGCCAGGTCGGCCGCGCTTGCATTTTGTTTGCTGATCAGCGTTTTGATCCGGCTTCTCATCGAGGCTACATCTTTGTCGCGTGTTTTAACCAGACTGTCGAGCTTGCTATTTTCGGAAGTCATTTTATCTAAGCGGATTTCTGCAGCCTGGTAATCTGTTAAAAGCTGGTTTCTTACCGAATCCAGAGAGGCATATTGAACATCCTTTTGTTGAATTACTTCCTTGGTTTTACTTTTATCATAGATAATGTAGCCCCAGGTACCTAATAATGCGGCAATTAATACACCGTATATAATACCGCGATTATCTTTCCTGGGTGGTTGAGGCTGGCTTGAAGCCGAGGGATAGTTGGACGTGCTCATATTGGTTTATTTTTTTTATTTTATGCAATTTAAGAGATTATGATAAGTCAGATTAACTTAACAAATTTACTGGTTATTGATATAGAAACTGTTCCCGGAGCGCCTGATTTTCAACTATTACCGGAAAACTGGAAGGAGCTCTGGCAGGACAAGATTTCCAAAACCATGCCAGAAAACATTTTGCCCGACCAATCTTATCTCCAAAAGGCGGGTATCCTGGCAGAATTTGGCAAAATAATTTGCATTTCCACGGGGTTCTTTTATAACGATGCAGAGGGTAATTTATGTTTTAAACTGAAATCTTTTAGTGGGGATGATGAAAAAGAGGTGCTCGGTGCTTTTGTAGATCTGCTTAATACTTTTCGGGCTAAAAGGGGCAATTTTGCCATTGCAGGGCATAATTTGAAAGAATTTGACATCCCTTATATCTGCCGGCGAATGCTGATATTGAATATGTCCTTACCGGAATATTTACAGCTGAGCGGTAAGAAACCCTGGGAGACCAACCTGGTGGATACGATGGAATTATGGAAATTCGGGGATTATAAAAATTATATTTCCCTGAAGTTACTTGCCGCTGTGCTGGGTATTGACACGCCTAAGGATGATATTGACGGTAGTATGGTAAAGGAAGTGTATTATGTTGAAAAAAACCTGCCCCGTATTGTAACTTATTGCCAGAAAGATGTGGTTACCGTGGCCAATGTCATACTCCGGTTTAAGCAGTTGCCTTACCTGAAGAAAGAAAATATCCTGATCGTAGAATAAAAATAATGCAGACAATGGGCAGCCGGTAAATCCCGGAGCTTATTTAAATTACCATAATGAGTATTGAAAAGATTATTACAGACTGGAAACAAAAGAAGTTTGAACCGGTGTACTGGTTAGAGGGAGAAGAGAATTTTTATATTGACCAACTGGTGGAATATGCAGAGCATCATATCCTGGCTGAATCGGAAGCGGGATTTAATTTATCTGTTTTTTACGGCAAGGATGCAGTTTGGTCTGACCTGATCAATGCCTGCCGGCGATATCCTGTGTTTTCGGATAAGCAGGTGGTTATATTAAAGGAGGCCCAGCAGATGAAGGATATTGATAAGCTGGAAGGATATATTGAGCATCCGTTGCCGTCAACGGTATTAGTTGTGGCGCACAAAGAAAAAAAGATAGATGGACGGAGCAAGCTGTCCAGGCTGCTAAAGCAGCATGCGGTGGTGCTGAGTACGAGGAAACTTTTTGAAAACCAGTTACCCGAGTGGACGGTTAACCAGGTGCAGAAGAAAGGATACAGTATAACCCGTGAGGCGGTAATATTGCTGGTAGAGCATATCGGTAATGACCTGAGCCGCATTAATAATGAGATTAATAAATTATTGCTCAACCTGGCAGGTCGTACATCCATTACCGTAGAGGATATTGAGCTGTACGTTGGTGTCAGTAAAGAATATAATGTTTTTGAATTACAGGAGGCCCTGCAGCGGAAAGACATGGCAAAAGCCATCCGGATTATCCAGTATTTTGGATCCAATCCCAAAGCGGCTCCCCTGCAGATGATCCTGCCTTCCCTGTATGGCTTCTTTAGCAAGGTTTACCAGCTGTTTGGCATCCAGTCGCAGGATGAGAAAGCAGCGGCGGCAGCTATCGGGGTCAATCCCTACTTTATGAAAGGGTATCTTCTGGCAAAAAAAAATTATGGATTTGCCGGGGTTGAGCAGGCTTTGTTATTGCTGCATGAGTACAATCTCAGGAGTGTTGGCGTACATGATGCGGGAACCGAAGACGCCTCGCTGGTGAAGGAAATGGTATGGAAGATCATGCAATAAAAACGGGCATACCGCTTATGGAATGGCATACCCGTTAAAATCCGGTACAAAGAAGTTATGTTTATCGTCCGGGAGGCGGAGCAGGGAGTGTTATTTTACTTTCAGGATGTGTTTTCCCGTTATGGCAGGTAATACAGGTAATGGCTGCCGCAGACTGATCTCCTCCGTGGTTAAAATATTTTTTATTGATTTTTGCCGTCATACGCATCATATTGCGGGCTACATTTTTTTCCGGTTTTTCATCGCTGGAGAAATCAAGTTTCTTTGCGTCTGTTTTGGAAGGTGCATGACAATGGCTGCATTTAACGCCTAAGGATACATTAAATCCCTTCATGATCTTCTCCAGCTCTTCATGGGTAATGTCTTTAGGCAGTACTTTCAGGTTGGGTTTTGGTCCTTTATCCTGAACCGTGGTAGCAGCTATCCCTATGGTAAGAATAAAAATTAAAGATATTCCTGCCAGGAGCTTCTTCTTGTGAAATGAATACATGGTGTGTGTTTTTGTGCGTTAAAGTAAAGTTTTCTTTTTTATATACCAATTTTATTTTCCCTTTCTTTGGTATATTCATTTTTCAATCTTATGTTATGAATTACAGGTTTAGACTCGCTGTATGTGTTCTGGCGTTTGCCTGCTTATTGACATTATATAGCTGTAAAAAAGATAAACATTCAGGATGTTATTCAGCTACGGTAATTCATATTGGCGGGGGATCTGCCGATCCGTGTCAAAGCCATATTGCTATGCTTCTTACGGATGTGGAAGATGTTCCGGCAGGTACTAAAGTGACGTTAATTTCTCATCAGAAGGATCTTAATCTGACGCTCAATCAGACTATTTATTTTAAGCTGCACATGCGCAATAAAATTGTTCCCGGGGTATTGCCGGGTTGTGCGCTGGATCCCACCGATAATTTTCAAATTGATTTGTGTGATTAGACAGAAAGGGTTGTTACGGGTACGAACCTGGATTTGATAGCTAACGATAAGGATTAGCTGTACTTTTGTGCTATATTCACACCGCATGATAAAAGATATACTACTGGTATTTATATTGCTCGCGGCTTATTTGTCACCGGCTGCACAACCGGTGAATATCCTCTCTGAAGGACAGTGGAGGGGAGAGCTGGTAAGAGAAGACGGTAATAACATTGTCTTTAATTTTGAGGTATACCGGAAAGCAGGAAAAACCGCTTTTAACCTTCGGAATGCCGGGGAGCGTTTGACGGTTGACGATATGGTGCTTCAGGGTGATTCCGTCTTTATCCGGCTGCCTTTTTTTGATTCACAATTCAGGGCGGCTTTTATAAGTGATGAAGAAATAAGAGGATCATGGATAAAGCGCCTGGCAGACCGTGACCTGGTCATGCCTTTTTTTGCCGTTCGTACAGGAAAGAAAAACATCCGTTTTAAAACCGTCAATAAAAAGCCCATTGCGAAAGTTACAGGACGCTGGTCGGTTACTTTCTTTAATCCGGCTACGGAAAGAGAAACAAAGGCCGTTGGGGTATTTCAGCAGAAGGGAGCCCTGTTAACCGGTTCTTTTATTACGCCTTCCGGTGATTATCGTTACCTGGAAGGAGTAGTAGATGGTGATTCCCTGAAGCTTTCGGGTTTTGACGGAGGCTATGCCATTTATTTTACAGCGAAGATTAATGACGGGCAAACCATCAGCGGGGGAAAGTATTTTTCCGGCGCAGGGGTTGTGCCCCGGAGTTGGGAAGCATATAAAAATCCGGCGGCAGCGCTTCCTGATAGTCTTACTTTAGTAAATCTTAAGCCGGGCGTATCGCCGAAATTAAGTTTCTCTTTTAATGATGTGGAAGGAGTACCGGTTTCTTTTAATGAACCCGGATTTAAGGATAAGGTGGTGATCATCCAACTGTTGGGATCCTGGTGCCCCAACTGCCTGGATGAAACGGTGTTTATGAATGAGATATACCGGAAGTATAAAATGAAGGGGGTGGAAATATTGGGACTTGCCTATGAGAGAACCGCGGATTTTAACCGCTCCCGGATAAGCGTAAAAAATTTTATGAATCGTCTGAAGGTAACTTACCCCGTACTTATTGCCCCGGTGGCTGCAGATGATCCGAAAAATGTCGACAAAACGCTGCCCCAGTTAGAAAAGATTTCTGCTTTTCCTACTACCATTTTTGTTGACCGGAAGGGAGAAATCCAAAAAGTACATACCGGGTTTAATGGTCCGGGTACCGGTGCCGAATATGAAAGGCAGAAACGAATATATATAGATATTATCGAGGATCTGCTGGCAAGGTAAAAGTCATCCGTCCGCTATTGGCTTGCCCGGTAAATAAACAGGCATACCAGGATCGTGATCAGTAATACGAATACCGGGTAAATTTTCTCCCAGTAGTATTGTTGTTTCGCTGTTTTAATAAACCTCCTGATCTTTTTTATAACCGCATCATCTGTTCCGGCTATCGCAACTAAAGGATCTGTAACAGCAGTGATATGTTTAAACGGTATAACCCGGGCGGCGGACAGCAGCTGAGTAATAATTTTTTCATTTATCTTTTCTTCTTTATGGAAGAGCAGCAGGTTGATGTTTGGCGCCGACAGGATCTCATTCATGCGGAGAAAGATACCTTCCCTGTTTGCCCGGAATATATCCATTTGGGCAACCTCGTTATTGAGCCGGGTACATTCGTTTAGAATACCCAGGGGATCGTTATAGTTACCGGAATGGTTATGGGCAGACGGGAAATGTAATTTCCACTCAAAATGATATTTTGCTCTTTTTGAAGGGTGGGATAACGTTTCATAAGCTTCCTGTATTTCTCTGAACTGCAGGGTGGCAAGCTCACGCTCTGCATTTTTATCCGGATGATATTGTAATGCAAGTTTCCTGAACTTCTTTTTGATCGTATCCGGGCTGCAATCAGGAGTAACTCCTAAGGTTTTATAATAGTCTTTAAAAGCCATATTCCGGCATACAAACTTCTATAAAAATTGTAACACTTAAATAATTTTTTCAGCGTGCATTTCTCTTTGGTGAGTAAATGCCAAATAAAAAGGTCAGCAGTAAAAGCTTTTGCTTTCGTTGCTGACCTTCAGGGGTACGTTGTATTCGGTTCTTCTTACTGTTTCACCAGTTTTATTGCATCAACGGTGCCGTCTTTATTGATGATCTGCAATAAATAGATACCATTGGGAATATGCTGAATATGAATAGACAGGGTTCCCTGGTTTTGCGAAGGCACATACTTCATCACCGTTTGTCCGCCGGCGGATACTATATTTACCTGTGCTATGGCTTTGCCGCTTTGGATATTTACCTGGCTGGGTGCAGGGTTGGGATATACTTTGACCGCCGTATTTCCATTGCACTGGATGCGTACGGGCTTCATTTCTGTACCGCTGTATTTACCATCAAAATCAACCTGTATAATACGGTAGTAATTGATCCCGCTTGCCGGCGCTTCATCGGTAAATTCGTACGATTGTACGGAAGTACTGTTCCCCGCTGCTCCCACGCGCCCGATGGCCGTAAATGTTTCCCCGTTAGTGCTGCGCTCTACAACAAAATGACTGTTGTTCTGTTCCATTCCTGTTTCCCATTTCAATAAGGCCTTACAGTTTTCTGCTTTTGCGGTAAAGGAAATAAAGCTTACCGGGAGGATGGCATTTTGAATACTTCCGATAGCGATTGCCGTAATAACTTTATTTGCCGGGATGATGCCACTGAGTAAAGAGCCTTTTGTTAGCCCGGTAGCGCCCGTTGTTCCCAAAGGGATCCATTTGAAATTTTGTATATCGTATCCTACCAGCCTTAAATCGGCAGCAGTAGCTCCGGTAAGCGTTAAGCCCGGGATAGAAACCGTAATTGTCTGGTTGTTTGTAAGTGCTTCAGCTCCTTTATAGCCAGGTCCTCCGGGATTGGCTTCAGTTGCATCAAGATAATGCCAGTCCCAGAAACCTACCGGGATAATCGTTTTGATCGTATTGTCCAGGTAACCATTGCTCGTTGGATTAGGAATTCCCTGGGTCGGGTCTACGGTAGTATTGGGGTCGCCATCCACCCATCCAACGGTTAATAAATATACAGGATCCTCAAAGGTTCCGTTTCTTTTTAGCTGGTATACTTCTGAACCGTTCCCTACCGGGAAAATAAATTCTCCGCCATGTCCTAATACGTCATCATCTCCAAGCGGGTAATTCACTTCGCTTACAAATCCGTCTACATGCTGGGCATCGGTAAGCCCTCCTTCATAAAAAGCGCTGTTGGGAAATACGATGGCGCTTTCTACGGGGTACTGCCGGTTTGTTGTTGTTATACCGTTATTAAAATATAAGGCCCTACCCACCATGATGCCCCCCGAAACTTCTCCGTAGGGAGTAAGCGTACCCTGGCGATGGTTGGTAATATGCATGATATTTCCAGCCCCGATATTGAAACGAACCGTATCAAATACGATGATCCCTCCATTCCCCGAAATCTCATTGGTTCCCTGGTATAAAAAGTAATCTGTGTTATTACCTGTTCTGCCATAAGGATCGGGGTAAGGACCCTCATTGAATAGCGTAAGCCAGCCGCCGCCGTTATTTACAATAAAGTTATGGTTGGTATGATTATACCTTACGCCTCCCAATCGTTTGGTAATATGGGGAACAGAAGTGCCGCCGGGATCCGATACATCACTATGTGTACCAGCTAAAAGCTCAAGGTCATTTATTTCGTACTGTGCTGTTACAGCAGTAGTAAATAATAGCGCTACAATAAAAAGTAGAGTTGGTTTCATATAAAAAGTTTATTGAGGGTCTGTGCTAATGCTGTAAAACCGGATTATAACGGTTACTCAAAGAATAGAGGAAAAGATTGGATGATCAGGGTATTCGGGAGGTTCTTAACAGGAAGATTTCAAATGAGTCGGCCAAATAGGAATTGGTTCTTTCAAATTATAGTTAGGTCAGGTGTTAAGGGGCGTGAAGATACTAATCTTCTGCAATCGAAATTAAACTACGGAATAAATTTCTGTAAAATTTCTAAATATACATACGCAGGAATGATGTTCATGGTTTATAAAATAGTGTGCTTTTAAAAATATTGTTATAAATTGTTGTGTATCAGTTATTTATGATCGTTGTTTCAGACGTTATCAAATGGTAAATTGTTATAGATTAACCATTGCATAACCTAAAAGAGGCAGGTTTTATAGAAACCCGCCTCTTTCGGTATGATATAAAACCGGTACGATGCTATTTATTATTTACAGACGTAAGCGTTGTTACCTGCTCGGTTGCCTGTTTTTTAATAGTTGCCTGGTCTGTTTTGGTGTTGTACAACTCGGCTAAAGTAGGTGCGATAACCAAGGAAACAATTGACATCAGTTTGATGAGGATATTCATAGAAGGACCGGACGTGTCTTTGAACGGATCACCAACGGTATCTCCTGTAACGGATGCTTTATGAGGATCAGATTTTTTATAGAAGAGCTCTCCGTTGATCTCTACTCCCTTTTCAAATGATTTTTTTGCATTATCCCATGCACCGCCGGCGTTGTTTTGAAACATACCCATCAGTACTCCGCTAACGGTGGCACCGGCTAAAAATCCGCCTAATGCTTCCGGTCCGGCTAAAAATCCGATAACGAGCGGAGAAACTATGGCAATAGCACCGGGAAGCAACATTTTTTTAATGGAAGCATCTGTTGAAATCGCCACACATTTTTCATATTCAGGTTTTCCTTTGCCTTCCATAATACCGGGTATGGTACGGAACTGGCGGCGGACTTCCTCTACCATGCTCATGGCAGCCTCACCTACGGCGCGTATGGCGAGGGATGAAAAAATGAAGGGGATCATTCCGCCTACGAAGAGAGCTGCTAATACTTTAGCGTGGTAAATATCAATGCCGTCAATTCCGGCAACGCCTACAAAAGCGGCAAATAAAGCTAATGCGGTTAATGCTGCTGATGCAATAGCAAAGCCTTTGCCGGTAGCGGCTGTAGTATTGCCTACGGCATCGAGTACATCTGTTTTTTCACGAACTTCTTTGGGCAGCTCGCACATTTCTGCTATACCGCCTGCATTGTCGGCTATCGGGCCAAATGCATCAATAGCCAACTGCATAGCCGTAGTAGCCATCATACCGGCAGCGGCAATGGCCACACCGTAAAGACCGGCAAACTCGTATGAGCCCCATATTCCTCCTGCCAGCACCAGGATAGGTAAAAATGTAGATTCCATACCTACTGCCAGTCCCCCGATTACGTTGGTAGCATGACCGGTAGACGACTGGCGGATAATGGAAAGTACGGGTCTTTTACCCATAGCGGTATAATATTCCGTGATAATGCTCATTAAAGCGCCTACAAGAAGACCAACACCGATTGCACCGAGAACACCCCACTTGGTAAATTCATGGCCGCGTAATGACATCGTATCCGGTAAAATATAGGATACCAGCGCTACGGATGCCAGGGCGGTAAGTATTATGGAACCCCAGTTACCCATATTCAGCGCCTTTTGCACATTGTCTGTATTGATGCCTGCTTTATCGCTTACTTTTACAAACCAGGTACCCACAATGGAAAAGATAACCCCAACCGCTGCAATTAACATCGGCAGGAGAATCGGGGCCATTCCGCCAAAATGATCTCCTTCCGACAGGGTTTCCTGCCCGAGTACCATGGTAGCCAGCACCGTAGCTACATAAGAACCGAACAGATCGGCTCCCATACCGGCCACATCACCCACGTTATCACCTACGTTATCGGCTATGGTAGCGGGGTTACGGGGGTCGTCTTCGGGAATTCCTGCTTCTACTTTACCCACCAGGTCAGCACCCACATCAGCTGCTTTGGTATAAATACCACCGCCTACACGGGCAAATAAAGCGATACTTTCCGCGCCGAGTGAAAACCCGGTTAACACTTCAATGGCTTTTAACATCGCCTGTCCGTATTCTGCAGATCCCGGAGTTAAACCGCTGACAAAATTCAGGTATAGAATGATGAATACGCTGCCCAAACCCAATACTGCCAGACCGGCAACACCCAGCCCCATAACGGTACCACCGGTAAAAGAAACCGACAGCGCTTTGCTCAGGCTTGATTTAGCTGCCTGTGCCGTACGCACATTACTTTGAGTGGCAATACGCATGCCGATATACCCGGCAACGGCGCTAAATACGGCGCCGGCTACAAAGGCAATGGCAATAGACCAGTGAGAGTGTGGATTTGCCTGGGCCATAATACCCAATAAAACAGCTACTATCGCTACAAAATAGCCCAATATTTTCCATTCGGATTTCAAAAAAGCCATTGCACCTTCGGCAATGTAGCTGCTGATTTCCTTCATACGGTCAGAGCCCGCATCCTGTTTTACAACCCATTTGAATTTTGCATAAGTGTAAATTAATCCAACCAGCCCCAGAACGGGAACGAGATAAAACAATTTATCCATAAACGTTGAGTTCTTGTATGTTAAGTTTTTAGGACGGCAAAAATAGGGGTTTCAGGCTGAAAAACACCATTTAACTAAAATTATCGCCGGTTTTCAGCCGTATAAAAGCACGGGGTATATATTCGATAATATCGCCGGCCAGAAGGGCTTCTTCCGATTGTATACGGGCAGCGATATCTCCCGCCAGTCCATGCAGATAAACACCGGTTAAAACAACCTGTTCCGTATTACCGTTTTGCGCATACAGACCCAATAATATCCCGGTAAGCACATCGCCGCTTCCTGCTGTGGCCATCCCGGGATTCCCGGTAGGGCTGAAGTAGCCTTTCCCGCCAGGTGTGGCTATAAAAGAGTAATGTCCCTTCAGTACAATATAGATATGTAGTGCTTTTGCTTTTTGCCGGGCTAACTCAAGTCGTTCAAAATCATTGACGGAAGGACCAAACAGCTTTTCAAATTCTTTGGGATGGGGAGTAAGAATAGTGTTAGGCGGTAATGCAGCGAATAATTGCGGGGTATCCGATAAAATATTTAAGCCGTCTGCATCAATGATCAGGCGTTCCGGTTTTTTGCTTAGCAACGTTTTTAATACAGTGGTTCCCGATTCATATTGTCCCAGTCCGGGACCAATAGCATAGGCATCATAATTATGTTGCAGTGTTAAGGACGTATGGTATTTTTCATGGGGATCGGTTACGCACATCACTTCGGGGACAGCGGTTTGTAATACCGGGTATCCGCAGGAAGGTATATAACAGGTAAGCTTACCTGCTCCGCTGCGCATGCCTGCCCTGGCGCTGAGTACGGCAGCACCCATCATGCCGTAGCTCCCGGCAATAAGCGCTGCATTTCCGTAGGTGCCCTTATGCGAAAACCGTTTACGGGGCTGAATGAAGGTGCGAATATGTGCTTCGTCAAGCAGCTCATAATCAGCCGGGGTTTCGTTGTAATATCCCGGGTGCAGACCGATGTCCATTACCTCGATGTTCCCGGTATATGCTGCATTTTCGGCTAATAAAAAAGCCGGTTTCAATACCTGGAAGGTTAAGGTATGAACCGCGTGTATTACGGTACCCCCTTTTGAGCTTTTATCTGTAAACAACCCGCTGGGCATATCAATAGCAATAACAGGCACGCCGGATGAATTGATATGATGGACTAATTGCTGAGACAGTCCTTCCAGGGGGCGGTTAAGCCCATAGCCGAACAGCGCATCTATAACGATATCGGATGAACGGATAACAGGGAAAAGGCTTTCTTCCTCCAGCAGCTCTATCCGGTTGGTTATTGCCTGTAGCCTTTCCAGGTTAATAAGAAAATCGCCGGATCGTGTAGTGTTGTTCCCGGATAAGTAGATCTGTACCCGGTAGCCTTTTTGTATAAGCATGCGGGCTATAGCCAAACCATCGCCGCCATTATTGCCCGGTCCGCAAAAGATCACGATTTGTTTATGGGATGGGATATTCGCCGCCATCCACTGGCAGCAACTTGTTGCGGCTCTTTCCATCAGCTCGGCCGAGTTAACCGGCTCATGTTGCACGGTATATTGATCCCATGCTTTGATTTGCGCTGCGGTAAAAAGTTTCATGAGCTGTGCTTGGAACCGTAAAGGTAGTGGATTTAATCCTCTGTATCCTCGTCAGATGCGTAATCGCCGAAAGCGGGGAAGAGCTTCTTTGCCTGGTAGATATTCCGGTTGTATTTATTACCCAATATAATTATGGTAGCGGAATCTTTCAGGATACGGGCAAAAACGGTATTGTTGCCATGCCACCAGCCGTTATGGAAGATTATTTTTTCATTGTTGGGATATTCCAGCATTCTCCAGCCTAATCCGTAGTTTTTTATTCCTTTCTTTTCATAGCTGTAGCCTGAATATGCGGAATCTAAGGTAGATGGTTTGAATAGATTGCCATAGCTGAGGGCAGTTTCCCATTTCAACAGGTCACGAACAGTGCTGTAAATGTTTTTATCGCCGTATACTGCGTCTAAGTAAGTAAATGCTTCGCGTTGATTTTTGTAATTATAGGACGGCAATGCGCTTAGGGAGTCAGACATGGTGAATACATAGCTGTCGGTCATGCCCAGCGGGGTAAAGAAATTTTCATGAATGTACTGGGGGTAAGGCAGGTCGCTCACTTTTTCAATAATAAGCGCCAGCAGGGCGTAGTTGGTATTACAATAGTGAAAAGACCGGTCGGGGCGGCCAACCTGTAATTTGGTTTTATTGGTAATCAGGAATTGGAGGATATCGGAGTTGTATACGATTCTTTTCCTGTCCCACCCCAATTGCTCCATGACATGAACATAATTGGGCAGCCCGCTCCTGTGATTCAATAAGGTTTTTACCGTAACTCCCTGATAGGGGAAGCCAGGCAGATAAACCGATACTTCATCGTTGATATTTAATTTTTCTTCTTCCCATAGCTTCAGCACGGCCATTGCGGTAAAGGTCTTGGAAACGGAGGCTAAGTGCAGCGCACTGCCGGCATTGATGGGATCCTTAGTTGCGAAATTGCTGTAGCCGGCATATTTTTCAAAGATGATCTCTCCCTTTTTTGCAACGAGAAACTCCCCGTTGAAATGGCTTTTTTCTAAGATATCATGGTAGAACTGCTCCGAAGCATGACGATATTTTTCAAATTCCGCTTTCGGAATACCGGAATGATGCAAAACAGAATCATTGGCCGGAGCGACTGCAGGCTTGTTTTTTTTGATGGTTGTGTAATAACAACCGGGTGCAAAAAACGAGATCAGTAAAAGGTAGAAAATTAAATTTTTCATCTGGATATCGTGAGAAAGGAACGTTGAAATACAATTACTTATTATTTTCGCGTTGCAATTTTACAAATATTATCCATGAGTGACAAAAAACGAACCAGTTATCCCAAAGAGAAGATAAATATTTTATTACTCGAAAATATCAGTGAGCAGGCGGTACAACATTTTAAAAGATCAGGTTATACTTCAATAAAAAGGATCGCAGGGGCTTTACCGGAGAAAGAGTTGATCAGGGAAGTAAAAGATGTACATTTATTAGGCATTCGTTCCAAATCACAAATCACCCCGGCAGTATTGAAAGCCGCAGGCAAGCTGCAGGCTATAGGTTGTTTTTGCATTGGCGTTAACCAGGTTAACCTTGGTCAGGCCAGGGCTGGAGGTGTTGCGGTATTTAACGCTCCCTATTCAAATACCCGGTCGGTGGCGGAGCTGGTTATCGGGCTTTCTATCATGCTCATTCGCCGTATTCCTGATAAGAACAAAGCTGCACATGAAGGTATATGGCTCAAAGAATCAAAAGGCAGTTATGAATTGCGTGGAAAAACTTTAGGTATCATTGGCTATGGAAATATCGGTGCGCAGGTGAGCGTACTGGCGGAAGCGTTGGGTATGAAGGTGATCTTTTATGATGTCGTTACGCGTCTCCCGTTAGGGAATGCCCAGTCGCGTAAAAGCATGAAAGAAGTATTGCAGGAGTCGGATATTGTAACCCTGCATGTTCCGGAAACCGTGCAAACAAAAAACCTGATCAGTGCATCCGTGTTTAAGCATTTTAAAAAGGGAGCCATCCTGATTAACTATGCCCGCGGGCAGGTTGTAGACCTGGATGCACTGGCTCTTGCCTTGCAAAACGGACAGCTATCCGGCGCGGCAATTGATGTGTTTCCGGTTGAGCCTGAAAAAAACGGGGATACCTTTTATGTCCCGCTGCAGCAGCTGCCTAATGTTATTCTTACGCCGCATATAGGCGGATCTACCGAGGAAGCGCAGACCAATATAGGTGAAGATGTAAGCACGAAGCTGGTCAATTACTTAGAAGCGGGTATTTCTACCGGATCACATACCGTACCCGAGCTGGCTATGCCTTTGCAGGAAGGCGCTCACAGGATATTACATATTCATAAAAATGTACCCGGTGTATTATCACAGATTAATACCCGCTTGTCTTCTCATCATATTAATATACTGGCGCAGTATCTTAAAACCAATGAGGATATCGGTTATGTAGTGCTGGACGTGAATAAAAATCTTTCCAAAGAAGCAGTGGCCTTGCTGAAGGATATTAAGGAAACCATCAAGGTAAGAGTATTGTATTAAGTTGTTTTTGATTTACGGAAACGTTTGTGTGAAATTTAGAGATAGGAAGGTGAAATAGGTATTCCGGTTTGATTTTCTTCTACCTTTAAGCAATTTCATGCAAATGTTACACCAGGTATTACAGGCATTCGGTTTCGATTTTACGCTGCTGGAGGTAAAGCCTTTCGGCTCCGGTTTAATTAATAATACGTGGAAGGTTAGCCGGAAGGACAATGAGGATGCCTATATTTTACAGCGCGTAAATCATCATGTTTTCAAATCACCGCAGGATATAGCGCATAATATCCGTAAGATCGGCCATTATCTTTCGATACATCATCCCGGCTATCTTTTTGTACGGCCGCTGCATACATTACAGGGAGAAGATATGTATTTTATGGAGGGGGAGGGTTTTTTCCGCCTCGTGCCTTTTGTCAGGAAATCGCATACGGTTGATGTAGTACAAACTCCGCAGCAGGCCTATGAGGCAGCAAAGCAATTCGGGCGGTTCACACATTTGCTGGGTGGTTTCCCGGTACATGAGTTAAAAGTCACTATTCCTGATTTCCATAATCTCAGTCTCCGGTATGAACAGTTTCTTGAATCGCTGGAAACCGGTGATGCCGGTCGTATTAAAAGTGCGGGGAAGGAGATCAGGTGGTTGAAAGAACAGGATTATATTGTACGGAGATTTGATGCCATGAAGCAGAACCCGGATTTTAAGATCAGGGTTACACATCATGATACCAAGATCAGCAATGTTTTATTTGATGAGAAATTCCGGGGCGTGTGTGTAATAGATTTAGATACCGTAATGCCGGGATATTTCATCAGTGATGTGGGTGATATGATGCGCACCTGTCTTTCACCGGTGAGCGAAGAAGAAAAAGATTTTTCCAGGATTGAGATCAGGGAAGCGTATTATAAAGCTATAGTAGAGGGATATCTCGAAGGCATGGAAGATGAGCTTAGTGTTTCGGAAAGGGGCGCTTTTTTTGATGCGGCCTGTTACCTGGTGTATATGCAGGCGCTGCGTTTTATTGCTGATCACCTGAATAATGACCGGTATTACGGCGCAAAATATGAGGGGCATAATTTTATACGGGGTACAAACCAGATTGCCCTGCTGAAAAGGATCCTGGAAAAAGAAGCCCTTCTCAGAAGCATGGTTTAACCGAAAGCTATAGGTTTAGTGGCAGCCGCAGCCATCATTACCGCAGCAGCTGTCTCCATGAGCATGTCCATGATGCACATGACCATGTGATAGCTCTTCATCGGTAGGCTGCCGGATACTTTGTATAGTTACCGTATACTGCAATGTTCTTCCGGCGAGCGGGTGATTGCCGTCTAATACGATCTTGTTGTCGTCTACATCGGTAACTAATAATTCCTGTCCGTCGGAAGACTGGACCAATGTTCCCGGCTGCAGCTGATCGGCGCCTTCGGGAAATTGATCCCGCATCACTTCAAATACCAGCTCCGGATTGAACTCTCCGTAAGCTTCTTCGGGAGACAGCAGCACCTTTTTTTCTTCGGCTGTTTGTAAGCCTTCGAGGGCTGCTTCCAGGCTTTGCAATATGTTACCGTGGCCGTGCAGGTATTCCAGGGGTTCCGATTCCATATTACTGTCAACCACGGTTCCGGTTTCGTCTGTGGCAAAATATTGTATGCTGATCACTTTATCTTTTTCAACGATCATAATCTTTTTTTTAAAATGTACTTAGTGGGTGAAAATTATATTTTCATTTATGATAAGGCAGACAGGGAAGCCAGTTTTTGGGCAACCCAGCTTTCTTTAACATGGATGATCCAGTTGTTTTCCAGCTCCTGTTTGGTTTGCACGGTATTATTGAAATATAGTGTTTCCGGTGTAATAAAGTGATTCTGCGCCGCATAGCTTAACTGGCTCATGGGCAGCAGTTGTATCTTGTCTTTTACCACAAAGGCCAGGGTTTGCCTGTTGAATAAGCTTATGCTGAAATGTTTTTCTATTTCTTTGATCATCCGGTCTAAGCTGTCATTGCCGCATCCGCTCACCTGGGTGTGGCTTTCATCTGCCATAATAATAATAAACTGCCCGAAGAAAACGGTAGCAAAGTTCCTTACGGCGGCCCCGTGTGCATGCCATTGTTGCGAAAAATTGTTCAGCATATCTTCCACCTGTAATACTTCGGGTAAGGTAAACACCCGGCTGCTCTGAAATATCCATACCCGGGATGATGCTGAAAAGTCTGCGGGAAGGAGATGCTGATATGCTAAATTCATAACGCAAAAATAGGTTATTCCGTGCTGAGTGGCAAAAAGGCATATTTGCCTTAGTGTGTATTTCCTTCGCATACCGCAATACGGAAACTCGCGGCCATGATGAAGGGGCATAGTATGGTGTGCTGAAAACCTAAACTTTTTGTTACTTCGTAGATCATATAATATGCACAGATTCAATTGTATAATAATCAGGGTTTTCCTTGTTGCCGTATTA
The DNA here is from genome assembly GCA_023957155.1 of Chitinophagaceae bacterium. GTDB lineage: Bacteria > Bacteroidota > Bacteroidia > Chitinophagales > Chitinophagaceae > Agriterribacter. The sequence goes on from JAMLHK010000006.1 coordinate 150,226, forward strand.
TTTTTTTTTATAGCGGAAGCAGCATACACCCAGCACTTTCTTCCTCCTTCTGACCGTTACCGGCCGGACCGGCTTAAAAAAGTAGTGATTACCGAGGTGGCTGTAGGCGCGGCAATGAGTATAGGACTGAATTATTTATGGTATAAAAAATTTCCCCGGAGCCGGTTTCATTTTTTTAACGATAACAGGGAATGGCTGCAAATGGATAAAATGGGTCATGCCGCTACGGCCTATAATATAGGGGTGTTGCAATATGATATGATGCGCTGGTGCGGTGTAAAAAAAAATGACGCTATCCTCATTGGTTCTGCTACTGCTTTAGGCGGGTTAGCGATCGTTGAGTTTTTTGACGGCTTCTCCACGCACTGGGGCTTTTCCAAAGGCGATATGCTGGCTAACTTAGTGGGTACGGCTATATTTGCTTCGCAGCAGCGCTGGTGGGACCAGCAACGGGTAACTATGAGATTTTCAGCTCATTTTTCACCGTATGCGCAGTATCACTCCGGTGAATTGGGAAAATCATGGGCTTCGCGTATTCTTAAAGATTACAATGGTCAGAGCTACTGGCTGTCTTTTAATATTAAATCCTTCCTGCCGGCTTCTTCTTCTTTTCCCAACTGGCCGTCTGTTTCTTTAGGGTATGGAGTTGAAGGGCTGATCGGCGGACATTTTAATCCCGATAGTATTAAAGGAAAGCCCATCCCGTCTTTTGAACGCAATCGCCGGTTTATGCTGTCGCCTGATGCAGATTGGTTCAGGATACCTGCTGCTGCGCCGGTAGAAGCTGCAGCATACCTGCTGAAGCCGTTTAAGTTTCCCGCACCGGCACTGGAGATCAATTCAAAAGGGAAATTCAGACTTTACGGGTTATATCATTAGCCAGGGTTATCCGTGAGCAGGATGTTAAACCGGTATATAGGTATTAAGATACCGAAGAGGCATCGGCTTCAGCCCATTCTTTCACTAAGTTTTCGATTTTATCCTCTGCATGGTAAAAGGAAGCGATTTTTTTGATGACCTCTTCAACAAGGGCATCGGGACAGGAAGCCCCGCTGGTTATAAGCAGTTTTGCAGGAGTATGCGTAGGCAGAAAACCGGTGGTTTCCGATTCTTGTTTATTATGAAAATTATAGTGTAAGATTTTTTCTTTTGAAAGGATCTTATCCGCGTTGTTGATAAAATAAGTGGGTAGTTTTTCTTCACATAGCTCTACCAGGTGAGAAGTATTGGAGCTGTTGTAGCCGCCTACAACGATTGCAATATCGGCATCTGTACTTAACATCCCGGTAACCGCCGACTGGTTGTCATTGGTTGCATAGCACAGGGTATCCCTTGTATCGGCAAAATGCAGGTCCAGGGTATCTTCGGTTAGCCCGTAGTGTTGGATCATCACCTGTTTGAAATAATCGGCGATAGCCTGGGTTTCGGCAGCCAGCATAGTAGTCTGATTGACTACTCCAACCCGCTGCAGGTCTCTCCGCGGGTCAAATCCGGGGGAATATCTTCCTTCAAATGCTGTGCTGAATGTGGCTGCATCTTCTTCCCCGGTAATGTATTTTCCAAGCTCAATAGCATCTTTCATGTTTTTAACCACCACTACCGGGGCGTTAATAGCGCTATGCGAAAAAGTGGCCCGGGTTTCTTCGTGCTGGGGTTTGCCGTGTATGATAACACTATAGCCTCTTCTTGCAATCTGCTCGGAGCGGTTCCATACTTTTTCCACAAAAGGGCAGGTGGTGCTGAATCGTTTGGTTTCCAGCCCGATATTATGCAGTCGCTTTTCAATTTCCAGGGTAGTGCCGAAGGCTGGTGTGATCACGATATCTTCGGGAGTCAGTGATTCAAATGGAAATAACTGCTTCCCGCGGGTGTCCTGCAGAAATTGGACACCTCTCTCTTTCAGGTCTTCATTTACATGAGGATTATGGATCATTTCGCTCAGCAAAAAGATCCGCTTACCCGGGTTTTCATCTACGGTGCGGAAAGCAATTTCAATTGCGTTTTCCACTCCGTAACAAAATCCAAAATGCCTGGCGAGGTAAATATCTACTTCACCGAGGCGGAGCAGGGTAGGGCTGAAATCTTTTTTCATCTTATCCTGCTGCCTGCGCTTTTGTTTGATGGCAGAGATAAGCGGGCTGCGATATATAACAGGAACATTAAACTGTTTCATGTAGATGGAGATGCAATAGCGCAAAGGTACGAAGTTTGCCCTAACCTGCCCGGTTGAAGGGGAATGCGTTTGCCCTGGAATTTTACACGGGCGCATTCCAGGTTTTCACTAAGGTAGTTCTCCGGCTACCAGGGTAATGAAAAGGTTTTTACGTATGTAAAACATTTCATTGCTTCAATTACGCCTTCCTTAATGCCCAGTCCCGAATCTTTGATCCCTCCGAAGGGAGAGCTCTCTATGCGGTAGCCGGGTACTTCATTAATATTTACGGTGCCTACCTTTAGTTCTTTTATAAAACGGAGTGCATAATCCATGTTTTTTGTAACAATTCCGGATGATAATCCATATGCGGTAGAATTTGACAGGGCTATGGCATCGTCAATATCCCTGAAGGTTAATATAGGGGCTAATGGTCCGAATGATTCCTGTACCACCATTTGGGCATCCCGTGGTACCTCGTCAATAACCGTAGGTTCTAATAATGCGCCTTTGCGTTTTCCGCCGAGCAGCACTTTTGCTCCCTGTTCCACCGCTTTATGTATTACGCTTTCCAGGTAGACAGCTGCGGGTTCGTCTATAACCGTTCCCACTTTAGTATCCGGGTCAGCGGGATCACCGCACCGGTATGTCTGGGCTTTAGGTAAAAATTTTTCCAGGAAGGCTGCTTTAATTTTTTCGTGTACCAGGATGCGCTTAACGGCAGTGCAGCGTTGTCCGCTGTTCCGGAAAGATCCTTCGGCAGCCAGGAGAACGGCGGTGTCTATATCTGCATCTTCCATAATGATCAGCGGGTCGTTTCCGCCCAATTCAAGGATCACTTTTTTATAGCCTGCGGAACCGGCAATGCGCTTACCTACAGCAACGCTTCCCGTAAATGAGATGATATCAATGCGCGGGTCTTTAACAAGAGGCTCCGCGATTTCAGCCGTAGGACCCAGCAGGGTACTCAGCATATAATGCGGTAGCCCGGCCTCATAAAGTAATTCGGTAAGCAGTATTGCCGTCAGGGGTGTTTTCTCGGAAGGCTTTAAAATCACCGGTGTGCCAACGGCTAAAGCGGGTGCCAGCTTGTGTACTACCTGGTTGAGAGGATGATTAAAAGGGGTGATACAGGCTGCCAGCTTAAGCGGTTCGCGGAGGGTGAATATTTTTCTCGCTTTTCCCTGTGGAGAGATATCGCATGAAAAAATCTGCCCATCGTCTTTTAAGCTTTCCATTGCGGCAAACATCAATACATCATGGGCTCTTCCGGTTTCATATATTGCTTCGCGGATTGCCAGCCCTGACTCGGCGCTGATGGTTTGAGCAAACTCGTCTTTGCGGGCAATCAGTAATTGCCTTGCCTTATCTAAAATACTGAAGCGGTCGTAGCGGGTTAATGCTTTTCCCCCATTCAACCCTGCCTGGATAGCCTGTTCAACATGAGATGCATTAGCCAAAGTAACGGTGCCTACTAAACGATGATCATAAGGGCTTTTTACTTCGAGGACAGAATCGCTTTGAATGGCTGTTCCGGCAACATAACACGTCATTTTCATGATAAGTAGTTTAGTTGTTAATTATCTTGTTCCGTTGATTGTAAAATCAAATACGTTAAAATTCCTGGGGTCTCCCCAGGCTTTCATACGATAAGCTGCATTCAGGGGATGAGAGATCACCAGGGGTACCATCTCCTCGTATCTTCCTCCGTGCGAACGGAGTGTTCCGTCCAACGCGGTAAGATCATGATATTGCGGACGCCGCCCCAGCACCACATCTCTGGAAGACATCACGACCAGGTCCCCGGTACGGTCTTCGGGTTGTTCCAGCAGGCTTGTTGCAGTAGCTTTATCGTGCACTTCGGTTATACCCGGCTGGGCAGACAGCCAGTTTTTTACCGTACTTATTTTTTCTTTGTCGTTAATGTGTACTACTACGTAAGAGCCGAGGGCGCCATGATGCTTAACATAGGGGTCGGTGATGGGGCAGATAACGCGGAACCCTTGTCCAAACGCAGCTTCCAGCATCTCTTCTATAAATAATACATTCGGCTCCCCGTTTGCTTTTACCTTAGCGTTCATGCCGTGATCGGCTGTTGCGCCCACAATAGCGCCGGTTGCGAGCAACCGGCCGATCTCTGTATCCATCTGTTCGTAAAAGGCCAGTGATTCCTCCGCTTCGGGAGCGTAGGTATGCTGCATGTAATCGGTGAGCGACAGGTATAGAAAGTCGGCCAGCCCCTGTTCTATCAATGCGGCGCCGGCGCGTAATACAAACAGGCTGGCATCTGCGCTGTAGATGGCAGGCGTTGGATAACCGGTTATTTTTTCCGCATCATCCAGTCCATGCGTTTCCTTTTTGGCTAAGTTGGCTTTTTCGGCGGAAAAGGCAATGCCGTTCAATTTATAGGAAAGAATATCGCGGAGCTTTTCTTTTGCGGTTACTACGGCTACTTTACGGCCGGCATCGGCTGCTGCGGACAGGATGGTTCCCGCACGGAGATAGTTCGAGGAATTCATCATCACTTCTTCATCTTTGACCGCATCATAAAAAAAGTTACCACATATACCATGTATAGCAGGTGAAACACCGGTTACGATGGAGGAGTTATTCACGTTCGTAAAAGAAGGTAAAGCGCCGCGAACCATTCCCCGGAAGCCCGATTTACTCATTTGCTGAAGATGCGGCAACCGCCCGTGGGCCGCCGTGATATCTAAGTATTCATCCGCACAGCCATCAATACAAATCACAACAATAGGTTTCGGTGCAGGATGGTATGTTATGCCGTTAACGGAAAATGAAGAAGTAGAAACAGACATGATATGTGTTTATAAATGCTAAAATATATTATAGCTAAATTAAACATTTTATTAAATAAAAGCTGAATTTTATTTGTATATGCGGTCTGATAGCCGGAACCGGGGAGTGGAGAGGCTAATCTTTGCTGCTGTTGATGAAGTAGTAGATGACAAGCATCAGCGCATCGGTAGTGCCCACATTAGCAGGACGGTGTGAGAGTCTGCCGTCAAAAAAGAGAGTGTCTCCTTCTTCCAGGATGTATTTCTCATCCTCAATTTCGTATTCTACCCTGCCTTTAATAATATATTTGAATTCATAAGCGTCTGTGCGGATCATCTGGGTACGGCGGGCTCCTTTTTTGAGTTCAAGCAGGATGGTATCAACCGGTCCTCCTTCCATATTACGGGTTATGATCCTTTTGTATTTGAAGCCCTTGGCGGGTTCTTTTTCGAATGGCTGGTAGGTGCTTGCCGGCTTGATGATGATTCTTTGCTTTCCTTCTTTATTGTGACTGATATCCTCAAAGAAATCTTTCAGGTCAATATTGAGTGCCAGTACAATATTCATTAAGACAGGTAATGAGGGTACCGTACGGTTGTTTTCTATTTGTGAGATAAGCCCCTTGCTTACCTGGGCTTTGGTAGCCAGGTCCTGAACTGTTTTTTTCTGGCTTTTCCGGGTTTCTTTTATTTTATTGCTGATTTGAATGAGTACATCCTCCTGCATAGGTATAGTTTTTAGGCTATGAATCAAATGTAATATTAAGCCTTTTTTGGGGTATAATAAGGAGAAGGACAGTGCGATAAGATGCGGGCTATGATAAAACAGGTAAAAATGGGCTGTTGTACATTGTTCCGGATCATCTTTAATAGTTTTTGTATCTTTCTGTTCCGGTTTCCGGGACGAAACATTAAGGTATGCTTACCTTTTAATTATCAATGGGATGCCTTTACTGGTAATTGTACGACACGGACAATCACAATGGAACCTGGAAAACAGGTTTACCGGCAATGAAGATGTGCCGCTTACGGAATTGGGTAAGGAAGAAGCGCGTAAGGCAGGAGAAAAGCTGAAGAATATCCTGTTTGACCGTGCTTTTACTTCTTTGCTGAAAAGAGCGGAAGAAACGCTTTCCGTTATTTTAGGTGAAATTGATCAGATGCAGTTGCCCGTAGTAAAAAGCGCTGCATTAAATGAAAGGAATTACGGGGCGCTCCAGGGGCTGAACAAAGCGGAAGTATCGGAAAAGTATGGCGCTCACCAGGTTGCGGCGTGGAGGAGAAGCTATGATATACGTCCGCCGGAAGGGGAGAGCCTGAAAGATACTGCGGGGCGGGTCATTCCCTATTATCAGCAGGAGATAGAGCCTTTATTGATCGCAGATAAGAACATCCTGGTTGTGGCTCATGGTAACAGCTTACGGGCATTGATGATGTATCTTGAAAAGATAAGCCCGGAAAAAATAGCCGATGTTGATATACCCACAGGCGCACCGAGGATCTATACCTTCAGCAGTCATTTAAAGCTGGTAGATGCGCTGTATCTGTAAAGTCTGTACGGCGCTGTAAGCGGAAAAATAGTTTGTGGTCTAATTTTATATACTACAAAGGCTATGTGTTCTTTCCGGTCTGACGCTGTCGCGTACCGACCGGAAGAGCTGCGGTCGGTACCGCAGGTCAGACCGCAGTTCGGGGGATTCTTTCTGTCGTTTCTTCAATATGCACCTATAACAAAAGAATATTGTATATTTACTCCATCCTCTTTTTTATAATCAGAATCTACTACGATGAATTACAGTTCTCTTGGAATCAGTATGCCGGGTTCGGGATCAGATGTTCTTTTAATAGCTATCGGCGCCCTCATATTTATTTATTGGGTCAAAACATTGGTGCACATACTCAGAACACATTTCAGTGATGTTTCAGTCAAAATATACTGGCTGATTATTGTTTTAGTATTTAATGTAGCCGGGGTATTGGTTTATGATCTGTTTGGAAGATCAAAGCACCGGCAGGCTTAGGATAGCTGATTTTGTTCTTCGTAAGTGCTTCACGGCAGGGTACGCACGCCCCACCTGTGTCGTGAATGCTCTTCCCGGTCTGACGCTATCGCGTACCGACCGGCAAGCCTGCGGTCGGCACCGCAGGTCTTTGTTACCGTTGATTTCTATGCCCAACACGAACCGCCCCCCTATTGTAATAAACACAAAAGCCCCAGGTAATCCCGGAGCTTCCGTGCTTAACTTAAAATATTTTTACATAATTATTTATCTGAACCAAAGATGTAAGATAAACCGACATGGAAGCCTCCTACCTTAATATTGGCACCACTGTCGGCAATTTTAGTAATACCTAAATTGTAACGTGCACCGATACCGAGCCCGTTAGACAGTTTGTAACCTGCACCAAGCCCCCATGAAAAATTTATTGTTTTAAAGCCATCTTTTATATCCACTGAATTACCATTATACCCTATCTTGGCTGATGTTAAAAAGCCTATCTGCGGGCCTGTTTCTGCATAAAATCCGCTTGGGTTATTATACTGGATAAGAACAGGAATGTTAACATAATCCGTTTTATACGTTGCTTTTTCTCCGGATTGTTTATATGTACAACCTTCCATAGAGTAAAGCAATTCCGGCTGAAGGCTGAACATTTCATTCAGACCAATATTAACGAGGCCTCCCCCCGCAATTCCTATTCTGAACTTAGGTGAAAGATTCTCTATTTTGGCGTCATCCCCGGAAAGCGTTGAGAAATTAACCCCGGCTTTTATACCGAACTTAACCTGAGCCTGCCCAATAAAGACAGCAGCAGTAAATACAGAAAGGAAAATAATCTTTTTCATAAATTTGATGGTTTGGGTGTGAATAAACGTCAAAGTTATATTTAAAGTATCTAATTCCACGTATTTATACATATAACACTGCCGGTATATAGGAAGTTTTTTTCCTTTCCGGTCTGACGCTGTCGCGTACCGACCGGAAAGAACTATTTCCTGCTTTCTTTCACCCAGGTATCTTTCAGCGTTACCGTTCTGTTGAATACCGGGTGTTCAGGAGTAGAATCTTTATCGGGGGTAAAATATCCTTTACGGATAAATTGGTATTTGTTTCCTTCTTTCGCTTCTTTCAGGGAATTTTCAATATATGCCTCTTTTATGATCTGCAGGGAGTTGGGATTAATATACCTGGTAAAATCACCTTCTTCCCCGGTGGGGTTTTCTACCGTAAACAACCGGTCGTATAGCCTCACCTCGGCTTTTGCCGCGTGGGCTGTACTCACCCAGTGAATAGTGCCTTTGGCATGGATACCCGAGGTGTCGTTACCGCTCCTGCTTTCGGGTATATAGCTGCATTGAATTTCGGTAATATTGCCCTCCTTATCTTTAATATAGTTTTCGCATTTTATTATATAGGCGCTTTTAAGCCGTACGATAGCTCCGGGAGCCAGCCTGAACCATTTTTTTACCGGAACTTCCATGAAATCTTCTCTTTCTATCCACAACTCGCCGGAAAACATCACCGGTCTTGTGCCGCCGTTATTTTCTGCCTCGGGGTTATTTTCGCTCCATACTTCTTCTGTTTGATCTTTCGGATAGTTTGTAATTACCAGCTTCACCGGGTCCAGAACAGCCATACGTCTTATGGCTATCTTATTCAGATGTTCCCTTACACAAAACTCCAGCAGACTCATGTCTACCATGTTCTCTCTTTTGGCCACACCGATCCGGTCACAAAAATCACGGATGCTTTCGGGGGTAAAGCCCCTGCGCCGCATACCGCTGATGGTGGTCATCCGCGGATCGTCCCACCCCTGCACGTGATTTTCATTCACCAACTGCATTAATTTGCGTTTGCTGGTTATGGTGTAGGTGAGGTTGCGGCGTGCAAACTCATATTGCCGCGAGGGGTAGATCTCTAATTTCTCAATCAGCCAGTCGTATAATTCCCTGTGCGGAACAAATTCAAGCGTACAAATGGAATGGGTAACTTTTTCAATGCTGTCGCTCTGCCCGTGGGCTAAATCATACATGGGATAAATACACCACTTATTTCCTGTACGGTGATGATGAGCGTGCTTAATCCGGTATAATACCGGGTCGCGCATGAGCATATTGCTGTGCGCCATATCAATTTTGGCCCGGAGGGTCTTACTTCCGTCTTTAAATTCTCCGTTTCTCATCCGTTCAAAAAGATCCAGGTTTTCATGAACGGAGCGCCCGCGGTACGGGCTGTTCTTTCCGGGTTCCGTAGGCGTACCTTTCAGGGCTGCAATTTCTTCTGAGCTGCTGTCATCTACGTAGGCCAGTCCTTTATTGATCAGGGTTATGGCATACTGGTATAGCGTATCAAAGTAGTCGGAAGCATAAAGCTCGTTTTTCCATTCAAAGCCCAGCCATCGTACATCTTCTTTAATGCTCTCCACAAATTCGGTTTCTTCGGTAACGGGATTGGTATCATCGAAACGCAGGTTGGTATACCCCCCGTATTTTTGAGTGAGCCCGAAATTCAGGCAAATGCTGGAAGCGTGTCCTATATGAAGATAGCCATTGGGTTCGGGTGGAAAGCGGGTAATGATCTGGCGGTATTTGCCGTTTTTCAGGTCTTCTTCAATTATTTCCTCAATAAAGTTGAGCCCTTTTTCTTCGGTCATTGCTGCGGTTTTCGTTTTGGGCACAAATGTAAGCGTTAGTGCAGTAAATTCACCATTCCCTATCTTATCAATGTTACGGTTCCGGTAAGCAACAACTCTCTTTTTAGTATAAAATCGTGGTATATACAATAATAAACGTATGAGCCCGGATCGGCTTTTTTCCCATTTATCGTTCCGTCCCAGCCCCGGGAAGGTTCTTTGGATTCAAATACTTTTTTGCCATAGCGGTCAAAAACCGTGAAGTGATAAGAACTAACCGGACAAAAAACGCCGGGTTTAAAAGAATCGTTCAGCTTGTCATTGTTAGGTGTAAAAGCATTGGGGAAGCTTACACAGCGGGTATTACAGAGCACCACCCGTACGGTATCGCTAAGCGTGCCACAAATATTATTGGCTTTTAACATATAGCTGCCGGCTTCCGTTGCTAATAGTTCCGGGGAGGTGCTGCCGTTATGCCACGTATAGCTGGTGTATTTTTCTTCAACGGTTTGCAATACCACACCTTTAACCCCGCAGGGAATAAGAATGTCATCTCCCAGGTTAAAGTTGGGTTTTTTAATTACCTCCACGGTTAATTTCGCTCTCGGGCTTTCACATCCCAGTATCGTTTGCGTAACATAATAATAGGTTGTTCCGGTATCGGAAGTAGAAGGAACAGGTGCAACAGGGTTTCCGTCCGAGGAGGTCGGCGAGCTGTACCAGGTTAAGTCTTTACCCCGTGCCACGAGAGGGGAGGCCGGCTGGTTAAAACACAGCAGTGCATCGTCAACAACGGGTTGTTGTATCAGCGAGTTAAAGAGCATTGTTACGGTATCCGTAACGGGCAGGCAGGCAGGATCGGTTGCGGTAACCCAGTATTTGCCGGATTGACTTATTTTAATGCTGTTACCCGTTTCTCCTGTTGACCAGGCATAAGAAATACCCGGTACGGAGGGTAAGGTCAGGGTATACGTAGTATCTGCGCAAATAATAAGGGTATCTTTGGGTATGATATCGGAAGCGGCCGGGCACTGTCCCATACTTATGTTAACATATAATACCAGCGTTAAAGCTGCTATAACTGATTTCATGGATATTGTTATTTAAAACCGCTTCTTTAGCGTAAAATATCGTACCAAACCCACCTTTAATGTATTAATTTCGATAAAATAACGTCAAAACAGGCAAAATCTTTTTTGGTAGTAACGATATTTTACGGAACTTTGCCGTCCCAAAAAAAAGGATTATGGCCAGAGTATGTCAGGTTACCGGTAAGGTTCCCATCACAGGAAATCGGGTATCACATTCTAATATTAAAACAAAGCGCAGATTTTTACCCAATCTGCAGACCAAGCGTTTTTTCCTGGCAGAAGAAGACAGGTGGATCACCCTGAAAACCTCTACTGAAGGATTGAGAACAATCAATAAAAAGGGACTGTATGCGGTGGTTAAGGAATTAAGAGCGCAGGGAGAAAAAATCTGATCACATTTAAAATTTATAAGCAATGGCTAAGAAAGGCAACAGGGTGCAGGTAATTCTGGAGTGTACTGAACATAAAAACAGTGGTGAGGCGGGAACCAGCCGTTATATTACCACTAAAAATAAAAAGAACACCCCTGAGCGCTTGGAGCTGAAAAAGTTTAACCCTATCTTAAAAAAGGTTACTGTTCACAAGGAGATTAAATAATCATCCCTGTGGTATGCAGGTTTAATTAAAAAGTTCAAAACAGAATCATGGCAAAAGCAGCTAAAACCGCGATAAAAACAAAGGATCAGAAATCTGCAGCGGAATCGAAGAACTGGACGAAGGTAGTACGTACAATACGCAGCCCTAAATCCGGTGCGTATACATTTAAAGAATCTATCGTACATAAGGATAAGATTAAAGAGTTCCTGGCTCAGAAATAGTCAAAGAATTGGTAAGGGCGTATAAAGCTGTCACGATATTTGTCGCGATGGCTTTTGTTGTCTTAAGTAATGAGATGGAATACAGCGAAGCAGAGCAATACGACCGGCAGGCTACCGGGATATCCGCTACTGGTTGATGTTTGACCCGCCGGAAACTTGCCGGAACGAAAAATTGAAATGTGCCCCGGATTGTAAACCCGGGATTTTAAATTAATATACTATGGGTTTTTTTGGAAAATTGTTCGGAAAAAAGGAAAAGGAAAGTCTGGATGAAGGACTGCAGAAGACGAAGGAGAATTTTTTATCGAAGATCACAAAGGCGATAGCAGGTAAAGCCACCGTAGATGAAGAAGTGTTGGATGAATTGGAAGAAGCTTTGATTACTGCTGATGTAGGACTGGATACTACGGTAAAGATAATCGAAAGGATAGAGGCGCGTGTGGCGAGAGATAAGTACCTGAATACGGCCGGACTGAATACCATCTTGCAGGAAGAAATGGAAGCCATGCTGGCTAATGTTCCGGAAAAGAATACCTACGGTTTTAATACGGAGCTGCCCGCCAGGCCTTACGTAATCCTGGTGGTAGGGGTAAACGGGGTAGGAAAAACGACTACCATCGGTAAGCTGGCGCACAATTTTAAGCTGGCCGGTAAATCTGTTTTATTGGGCGCTGCCGACACATTCCGGGCGGCTGCGGTTGATCAGCTTACGATCTGGAGTGAAAGAGTAGGCGTGCCGATTGTAAAAAAGGAGATGGGGAGTGATCCTGCTTCTGTGGCTTTTGACACCGTAAACAGCGGTGTATCAAAAGGCGTTGATGTGATATTGATTGACACGGCTGGTCGCCTGCATAATAAGGCGCACCTGATGGAGGAGTTGAGTAAAATAAAACGGGTAATACAAAAAGTAATACCGGAAGCGCCGCATGAAGTGATGCTGGTTTTGGACGGATCAACAGGTCAGAACGCGTTAGAGCAGGCTAAACATTTTACTGCGGCAACGGAAGTAACCGCATTAACCATTACTAAGTTAGATGGTACGGCAAAAGGCGGTGTGGTATTATCTATAGCGCATCATTTCAATATTCCCGTAAAATTCATTGGCGTGGGCGAAAAGATGGAAGACCTGCTGGTATTTGACAAGCATGAATTTGTAGACAGTCTTTTCAGTCTTAACTCCTCTAAAAAAGATACATAAAAAATGGCAGTATTAGAACAGTCCCCTTATGTGTTATATTCCAATGGTCAGGGCGATATCTTTGAAGATACTTCGTTGTATGCGGTGGGCAGAACCGGCTGGGATGCTTTGCCGGTGCCGGCGGAAGACTGGATCGCATTGCCGGAAGGAGGCTCTTTGTATGAGCTGCCCGGGCGAAGAGGTCTTGGCATTGATGTAATAACAGGAGAGATGCGTTTGTGTGAAAAAGGCTGGGCAGTTGCGGCTTTTATCCCGCCTGCTCATACCGGGTTATATCTTGCTGCTTACGAAAGCGGGCCTGAAGCGCCCGTGCTGCCTTTGTTTTGTTATACGGCTGCTGCCTGGTTGGATGGTGGTTTTTATGTGCCTGCAGTTCGTATTGAACAGGATATCCGGCAGGAGTGCGGCGGTTTTGATGAAGAACGTATTCACCAGGGCGTGGATACCTTGCTGCATGCTTTTCCGCATAACCGCCTGGTGAAACACCTGGCGGAAAACTGCTGCCTTACCTATCATTGTCCTGCTGCAAGAAATTATTTCATAGGAAGATGGGAATGTCCCGTCCCTTCATCCCCGGCATGTAATGCCAACTGTATTGGCTGTATTTCTTTTCAGCCGGAGGAAGAAAGCATACCTTCAACACAGGACAGGCTGAATTTTAAGCCCACCCCGGAAGAGATTGTAGAGTTTACGGTGCCGCACCTGCAAACCGCTCCCTATCCTTTGGTGAGCTTTGGGCAGGGCTGCGAGGGTGAGCCGCTCCTGATGTGGGAAACCATCGCCCGGGCGATAACCGAAATTCGCCGTCATACCCCTAACGGGAGTATTAATATCAATACCAACGGCTCAAAGCCCGCAGCGGTAAAAGCTTTGTGTGAAGCAGGATTAAATAGCATACGGGTAAGTACCAATTCGGTGCAAAAGCATATCTATGAAGCGTATTACCGCCCCAATAATTATGTCTTTGAAGACATCATAGAAAGCTTGAAAATAGCAAGGAGCTACGGAGGCTGGACATCCATCAACTATTTTGTTTTTCCCGGCATGACCGACAGCGTGGAAGAATATGAAGCTTTACGAAAGCTGATCATAGACACGGATCTGCGTATGATACAGTGGCGTAATTTTAATATTGATCCCGACTGGTATTTGGGTAAGATTGGTGTGTATGAAACGGGTGAATCTTTGGGTATAAAGCAAATGATGATGCTTATCCGGGAAGAATTTCCGCTTTTAAAATTTGGATACTTCAATCCTCCCATAGAAAGAATTAAAGGGAATTATGAAATGGATTTTGCCCATTAGGGAATATCCATGATTTATCCGGCCCATCCTTCCCGATCGAGACTCCGGTATTGTATAGCTTCAGCAAGATGTTCTGTTTGGATAGGAATGCTTTCCGCCAGGTCTGCAATGGTTCGCGATACTTTTAGTATCCGGTCGTAGGCTCTTGCCGAAAGATTGAGCTTGTCCATAGCATTTTTTAAGAGGGATTGCCCGGTTGCATCAATTCCGCATATTTCTTTGAGCATTTTACTGCTGATCTGCGCATTGCAATAAATACCGGGCTGGCCGGAAAATCTTTTTTCCTGCAGGGCTCTTGCCCGGATCACCCGGCTTCTTATAGCCGCGGAGTCTTCACCGCTTTTTGGTGTAGATAACGCGGAAAAAGGGACAGGCGTAACTTCCACGTGCAGATCAATCCGGTCTAAAAGCGGGCCCGAAATTTTATTCAGGTATTTTTGAACAGCGCCGGAGGGGCAGGTACATTCCTTTTCAGGATGATTATAAAAGCCACAGGGGCATGGATTCATAGATGCAATAAGCATAAAGCTTGCCGGGAAGTCCACCGCTACTTTTGCCCTGGAGATGGTTACTTTTCTTTCTTCCATTGGCTGCCGCATTACTTCAAGAACGGTTCTTTTAAATTCAGGCAGTTCATCTAAAAATAATACGCCGTTGTGTGATAAGGATATTTCACCCGGCTGGGGAATGCCGCCACCGCCTACCAGTGCAGCATCGCTGATGGTGTGATGCGGAGAGCGGAACGGACGGCGTGAGATGAGCGTGGTGTTAGCCGGGAGCTTACCTGCCACACTATGTATCTTTGTTGTTTCCAGCGCTTCCTGTAACGATAACGGGGGTAATATGGACGGCAGCCGTTTAGCTAACATGGTTTTCCCGGCTCCCGGCGGACCGATTAATATGGCGTTATGACCACCGGCAGCGGCAATCTCCAGGGCACGTTTAATATTTTCCTGGCCTTTTACTTCACTGAAATCATGCTCGAAGCGGTATTGCGACTGGTAAAATTCTTCTTTCGTATTAACGGCAACGGGCTGAAGACTGGTTTCATCCTTAAAAAAATGAATGACCTCGTTGATATGACTTACGCCATATACCTGCAGGTTACTTACCATACCTGCTTCCCTGCTATTCTGTGAGGGTACGATCAAACCTTTAAACTGCTCTTTGGCCGCGGTAATGGCAATGGGCAATGCGCCTTTAATGGGCTGAATGTTCCCGTCCAGGCTTAGTTCGCCCATGATAATATATTCAGAGAGGCGTTCGGCATGAGCAATCTGCTCGCTGGCGCCGAGGATGGCCATGGCTATGGGTAAATCAAATGCAGAGCCGGTTTTTTTGATATCAGCCGGGGCAAGGTTAATGATCACCTTAGTACGGGGCATATAATGTCCGATGCTTTTCAGTGCGCTTTCAATTCTCTGCGCGCTTTCTTTTACTGCATTGTCCGGAAGCCCTACCATATAGAATTTCTGACCGTTTGTAACATGTACTTCCACCGTAATGGTAAGAGCTTCTACGCCGTATACGGCGCTTCCAAAGGTTTTAATCAGCATATAGAACAGGTTAGCCTGAAGAATGTAATGAAATTACAGAAATGATTTGATATAGGAAAATAAGCGGTTTTTAATTTTGATCTTTGTGTTATCCGTGAGACGCAAAGATCAAAAGCAGGCTGCATTGAAATGGGTAACATGGATCCTGCAACGGAACAGGTTTCCCGGACTTGTTTTGAAGCATATACCCGTGATTATACATTCACCACCAGTACCGGTATTTTTAGGTCGTGCCTTACGGTGTTGATCGTTTGTCCGTGAATAAAATCCTGGAGCCCGCTGTGCCCATGTGCACCTATTACCAGCATATCGGCCTGGTGTTCTTTGGTTATCCGGACAATTTCCGCAGCCCTTTTGTAGAAACCGAGCGCAATGTCCACCTGGTACCCTTTTGCCTGTAAAGCGTTTTTATATACCAACAACCTTTTTTCGTCTTCCTTAGTTTCATGATCATCGCTTTCTCTTCCGAGAAGTCTTGCCGATACGCTTTCTACTACGTGAATAAGCAAATAGCTGGCATGCGTATTACCCTGCGCGATAGCGTAAGAGATGAGCTTACTGTCGTTTTTGCTGAAATCGAGGGCAACAGCAATTTTTCCGAATTCCGGTATGCTGAGGTTAATGCTGTCATTGATCTCCGGGTGTATAGTTTGGTGGGCGGGCAGTCCGGTTTTATGAAATAAAGGCCGGAAGCTGATATACAGTAACAGGCAGAAGAAGAAACCGCCGGCTGCAATGAGTATTCCTTTCCAGAGCAGGTGATCCGGGTTTTGAAAAATTACAATGGTTTCTTCGGCAACCATCCTCATATTCAGGTATACCAGCACAATCGTAATGGTCCAGGCCAATACCCGGGTGAGGGGCTTAATGGCAAATATGCCCATCGTTTTTTTGTCGCTTACAAAATGAATAAGCGGGATAACGGCAAAGCCTAATTGTAAGCTCAGGATAACCTGGCTCAGGATAAGTAGTGCGTTCAGCTCTTTATCGCCATAGATGCCAATAACAACCAATGCAGGTATAATAGCCACGAGGCGGGTTATCAGCCGCCTTAGCATGGGGTTAATACGCAGCCGCAGGTATCCTTCCATAACAATTTGTCCGGCTAACGTACCGGTAACTGTTGAGCTTTGTCCCGCAGCGATCAGGGCAACAGCAAAAAGGGCGGAGGCCATATTGCTGCCCAGCAAAGGTGAAAGCAGCTGGTGTGCTTCTTCGATTTGCGCTACTTCGGTACGGCCTGTTTTATAGAAGGTGGCAGCGGCGAGTATGAGTATCGCGGCATTTACCAGGAAAGCGAGGTTCAGGGCAATGGTACTGTCAATCACATTCATCTTTAACGCATGCCGGATTCCTTTTTCATCTCTTTTAATTTTCCGGGTTTGCACGAGGGAAGAATGCAGGTACAAATTGTGCGGCATCACGGTGGCGCCGATAATGCCAATAGCTATATATAGTGCTTCGTTGTTGGGCAGGCTGGGTATCAGCCCGGTAGCTACTTCCGCCATGTCGGGTTTGGCAAGCAGTATTTCAATTAAAAAAGCCACCCCGATTATTGCCACCAGCGCTATAATAAAGGCTTCCATTACCCGCATGCCCATACGTTGCAGAAATAATAGCAAAAATGTATCCAGGACGGTAATGCCCACGCCCCACAGCAAAGGGATCCCCGTAAGCAGGTGTAATCCTATAGCCATGCCCAGTACTTCTGCCAGGTCAGTGGCTGCAATGGCTATTTCGGCTAAGATATACAGGATGAAGTTGACGTATCGGGGATAGCTTTCGCGGTTAGCCTGGGCAAGATCTCTTCCGCGCACTATACCTAATCTTGCAGAAAGACTCTGTAACAACAAAGCCATCAGGTTGCTCATGAGCAGCACCCAGATCAACGTATATCCAAACTTGCTGCCTCCGGCCAGATCGGTAGCCCAGTTGCCCGGGTCCATATACCCAACGCTGACTAAGTAGGCGGGACCCAGAAAAGCCATAGCTCTTTTCCATTTCGACTTGTGCCGCATCCCGGTGGTATCAATACTTTCATGCACTTCGCTTAAGGAAATATCAGAATGATTTTTATGACTCATTATATAAAAAATGAAAGCAGGGTTAATCTTTTTTGTTGTAATTCAATATAACTAAGTTAAATTTTAGACTAATCTAAGAAATAATTCTGTTCTGTGAAAAAATATCGCAAACTTATTTTGCCGCAACGGGTTACCCTTTTGAAAGCAGCCGCTCTTAACGATGTTTTGTATGGAGAAAACTTTAAAAACATATATTTTACATGATGAAACCCTGTTATATGCAGAAATTTCTTACTATTTGTATGGCTGTGCTGGTATTGATGGCATGTAAAAGTAAAAAAAAGGACCTGTCAGGTAATGAGCCGGTAGATATCAATGACTTTATCGCATTTTTCCGGGAGCTGCCGTTGCCCTATGAAATAGCAGATACCCAGATCAGCAGAAAACTGCCTGATTCGTTATTGATCAGCACGAAAGTATTGTCTCAGTTTGTTCCCGACACGGTATACGGTAAAGATTATGGAAAAAATACACACCCCTTGTTTTATGCCCTGGGAAAAATACAGGTGGAGAAAAATGAAACCTACCTGTTAGTGAAAGCGGCTACCCCGTCACGGCAGGTGGCGTATGTTTTATGTTTTGACCAGGATAAAAATTTCAGGGCCTCAATGCCATTGGTAAAAAATAATGCCGACCGGCGAAAACGGATAACCGGCAGTATAGACAAGCGGTATGTTATTAATACCAGTGAAACTTATAAAGGACCCCAGGGGGAGTCTTTTTATAAATTGAATGCCTACGTGTATAATAGTGCCGGTGTTTTTACACATATTAAAATAGAATCAAACGAGCCGGTAGTTCCCAAAGAAGTATATAACCCGATTGATACTTTTTCCCGTAAACATAAATGGTCGGGTGATTATGTCCAGGATAAGAAAAATTTTGTTTCCGTACGGGATGGGGAAACGGCTAAAAAGCTGTTGTTTTTTGTTCATTTTGAACGAAAGAACGATTGTTCCGGGGAACTGAAAGGCGAAGCTATACTGGTAAAGCCCGATATAGCTCAATACCGGCAGGTGGGTGATCCCTGTGTGTTGCAGCTGGCATTCTCCGGCAACAAGGTAACCATCAGCGAAATCGGGGCATGCGGCAATTACCGTG
Source organism: Chitinophagaceae bacterium (assembly GCA_023957155.1). Classification (GTDB taxonomy): domain Bacteria; phylum Bacteroidota; class Bacteroidia; order Chitinophagales; family Chitinophagaceae; genus Agriterribacter. The sequence goes on from JAMLHK010000006.1 coordinate 168,964, forward strand.
GTATTAAATGTATTTTTGAAGGCGCATATACAAAAAAGAAAGAAGCAGCGAAGCCAAAAGTAAAAGTCTCCGGAAAAAATTAACCAGGGAAGAATTATGGGTGAGGAATATCATAACGAGATTTCACGAAAGAAAAATGTTTACCCGGTAAGCAGGTCGTTTAAAAAATATCTGAAGCGATACGGGAGAGAAGTGCAGCTGCCTATTTCCTATGAGTCGCTGACCTATTTCCAGGGCGCTATGCCCTGTTACAATAAAAAGGGACAGGATACTTTATGGGAAACGGTATTTTATCATCATTCGCTTACTGCTGAAATTCATCATGCGTTGATCAGGATATACTCCCTGATCAAAGCGGCCGGCGCCAACCGGGCTGAAGATCATTTACATGTAGAGCGGATTGATTTTTGTGTATTTGGTAATTCGCAGCCTTTCCGGGTGAAGATCGTGAATAACTACAACGATGTATACAGTTATCTCTACATCAAAAAAGCGGACGCTTCCCGTATTTTGGGTTTGGAGCTGGAACATCTCCTTTCTCCTTATTATATCAACTACCTGGTAGATAATGATACCCTGATCGAAGAACATATAGCCGGTGTTCCGGGGGATATGTTCATCAAAGAATTTCTACATCAGCCGGATTTTAATCCCATACGTATTGCCAAGGAGTTTGTGAAATTTAACGAACGCTGCTTTGCCCGCCTGTTGGGCGATATGAGGAGCTATAATTTTGTATTTGATATTACGCAGGATTTTGATGATGTGCAATTCTGCATACGTGCCATTGATTTTGACCAGCAGTCTTATGAAGGAAGAAAAAACTTTTATTTACCACAATTTTTCAAAGAAAACAGGGTTTTTGTAGAATTGGTGCAGCAGCACCTGAATGCGGAAGTAATTATCCAGTACCAGCAGGAAGAACGTGCGCAGCTCTTTAAGCGCATAAAGGCACAACGGCACCGGCTGCGCGACTTAAAAGCCTCTGTTGATCAGGATGAGCTGTCACCTCCTGAAAAGATTGCGCAGCTGAAGAAGGAACTGGCCGAGTATTTTGACAATGATAAATTTCTACTATGTCATAGTATGGCTGAAGTGCTTCGGTTGCAGTTGAGAGAGCTTGTGGTGACGCATTTACATAGCAGCTGACGGGAAGAAGCATCAGGGAATATGATGATTGATTACTTTCAGGTATTTTTGTCTGATCTTTAAATAGCCTTCATGAATTTTTTTAACCATTTTGGCCGCTATATACTGATGATCAGGGGGATGCTGACTAAACCCGAAAACTGGAGAATGTACTGGAAAGAGCTTATGCACCAGTGTTCGGATATCGGTATCGGATCATTAGGTATTGTTATGGTGGTCGCTTTGTTTATCGGTGCCGTGTCAACATTGCAAACGGCATACCAACTGGTAAGTAATCTTATTCCCAAGTCTACTATTGCGCAAATTGTGCGTGATACGGTCATTCTTGAGTTTGCTCCCACGATCACCTGTATTGTACTTGCCGGCGTTGTGGGCAGTAAAATTGCCAGTGAGTTGGGTAATATGCGGGTCAGTGAGCAGATTGACGCGCTTGAAATTATGGGGATCAACACCAAGGCCTACCTGATCATGCCGAAAATACTGGCATCGTTTATTATGATCCCGCTGCTGGTGATCATTGCCGGTGTGCTGGGTATATGGGGTGGAAGGTTAGCCGGCGTGATGTCCGGTATTCTTGCTCCTGAAGAGTTTGACGGGGGGCTCCTGAGCGGATTTCTCCCTTTTAATGTGGCATTTGCCTTGTATAAGGCCTATACTTTCGCTTTTATTATTTCCAGCATTCCTGCGTATTTCGGCTATTTTGTACAGGGTGGCGCGCTTGAGATAGGGAAAGCCAGCACAACAGCGGTAGTTACCAGTTGTATCATGATACTGTTTGCCGATTATATATTGGCTGCATTACTCTTATAAATTGAATACGTTCGCATGATTGAGATTAAAGATCTGAAAAAAAGTTTTGGTGACAAAGTGGTCATTAACGGGGTGAGTGCGGTGATGGAAACAGGAAAAGCCAACCTGATTATAGGTGCCAGTGGCAGTGGAAAAACGGTTTTAATGAAATGCCTGGTAGGATTGTTTGAGCCCGATAGCGGCGAAATATTATACAGTGGCCGGAACTTTACGGAGATGGAGAATGAAGGGAGAAAAGAATTGCGTCAGCAGATCGGTATGCTGTTCCAGGGATCGGCATTGTTTGACAGTCAGACGGTAGAGCAGAATGTGATGTTCCCGCTGAATATGTTTACGCGGCTCACCTACCCGGAGAAAGTAAAAAAAGTAAACGAAGTGCTTGAACGCGTTAACCTGAAAGACGCCAATAAAAAATATCCTGCAGAAATAAGCGGTGGGATGAAAAAGCGGGTAGGTATTGCACGTGCTATTGTGTTGAATCCGAAATATCTTTTTTGCGATGAGCCCAATTCGGGACTAGATCCGCAAACTTCACTGGTTATTGATAAGCTGATATATGAGGTGACCAAAGAATATAATATGACTACGGTGATCAATACCCATGACATGAACAGTGTAATGGAGATTGGCGACCATATTATTTATATGCACCAGGGAGAGAAGGAATGGGAAGGAAATAATAAGCAGATCATTTACAGTAAAAGCAAAAAGCTCAACGATTTTATTTTTGCGTCTGAATTTCTGCAGGATGTAAAAGAAATGCGTATGCTGGAAGCAGAAGGGAAAGCGCCGAATGGAAAAAACGGGAATAAATAATATACCGTTTTTTAGGACATGTATTGAACTAACGCAGGAACCGGCTTAGATCTTAACGGGTTGTTTAACTGCTTTCATCGCCAGTACTTCAGCCATTGTTTTTCCGATATCTGCCGGGCTGTCGGCTACCGTGATGCCACATTCCCGCAGTATTTTCATCTTCGCGGCGGCGGTATCATCTGCTCCGCCGACAATGGCGCCTGCATGTCCCATACGCCTGCCGGCAGGTGCGGTTTGTCCCGCTATAAAACCTACCACCGGTTTGGTTCCATGTAATTTGATCCATGCAGCAGCCTCCGCTTCCATACCCCCGCCAATTTCACCGATCATGACAATGCCATCGGTTTCATCATCGTTCATAAATAATTCTACCGCATCTCTGGTTGTAGTACCGATAATAGGATCTCCGCCAATACCAATTGCAGTTGATATGCCCAATCCTGCCTTGGCTACCTGGTCTGCCGCTTCATAAGTAAGCGTTCCCGATTTGGAGACAATACCAATCCTTCCTTTCTTAAAAATAAATCCCGGCATAATGCCTACTTTACATTCGCCGGCAGTAATAACACCCGGGCAGTTTGGACCAATAAGCCTGGAATCCGTGCCGGAAAGATAATGTTTGGCTTTAACCATGTCCTGCACGGGGATACCTTCTGTTATACAAATAATCAGGGCGATGCCTGCTTCAGCCGATTCTATGATCGCATCAGAAGCAAAAGCCGGCGGTACAAATATGATAGAAACATCAGCGCCGGTTTGTTTCACTGCATCTGCCACCGTATTGAATACCGGGCGGTCAAGATGCTGCTGACCTCCCTTTCCGGGGGTTACCCCCCCTACCACCTGCGTACCGTATTCGATCATCTGGGTAGCATGAAAAGTTCCTTCCGTTCCGGTAAATCCCTGTACAATTATTTTTGACTGCTTGTTTACTAAAACCGACATGATGTAAATAGTTACTATGAAAGTAGATGCGCAAAAATAGGGGAATTTCAGGGATTATGAAGAAGCTGCCCAGATTTTGAAGTGCAATTCCTTGTTTTCCGGACTATATGCTGCTCTTATTCCTAGTATCTCCAAAAAGGCTGTTGCGTTATGTTATCGGGCTGTAAGAGGCTGTTTATTTTTCCTTTTCTAAGACCTCAAACCGCCGGGTAATACGCTCGCCCGCTTCATCAACAATTGTTATAAAATGTGTTCCGGGCGGGGGATTCAATGCCATCTGGTGCTGATGAATGGTGGTGCCTATAAAATCTTCATCTAAGTGCCAGAAAATTTTTGCTTCCGGTTTTTGATGAGCTGCCGTGAAAACCGTTCTTCCTCTTTGTCCGGAAATTTCGAGCGGAACATAAATTTTTGCCTCCGGCTCAGGATAGATCAGGGCTAAGGGTTTCCGTGTTTCCCAAACGGCACAACCGTCTTTGTACGGAGGTAACGGCTGGTAATCGAAATGTTTACGTTTATAATACCATTCCATTACCGGTGGAAGCACCAGCCAGCTTTTATGTACCATAGCGGAAGGAGATATACAGTTTTCATTAACCCGGTATTGCTGACCCGGATCTAAATGTATGAGGGTATGATAAGGGCAGAGCTGTACGTTGCCGGCTGCCGGTGAACCCTGTAGCGTATCAGTGTCTGTACAATCGGTATTGGCTCTGAAACCGGTTTGCCTGCATACGGAAACGGGAGTAAAGAGTCCCTCCGGTTCCGTAAACCAGGGCGATGCAGGTAACGCCCGGACAATATCAAACAGTACAGGCGCTGCAGTCTGCACCCCAATCAGCCCGGCTCGTCCTTCACCACTGCTATTGCCTACCCATACGGTAATTACAAAGCGGGAAGTAACTCCTATGGCCCACGCATCCCGGAATCCAAAGCTGGTACCTGTTTTCCAGGCTACGCGCTGTGCCGCGCCGAATTGCTTCCACAGGGATTCCTCACCCGGACGCATTACTTCTTCCATTGCCTGGAACATATACCATATAGAAACCGGGTCTATAAAATTAAAGGTTGCGGATGGGCTGATATCACCGGCAGGAGAGGATCCGCTCCGGTTTGCGGGGTTTGTATAATAAGGCGCATGAAAATCCCGTGCTAATACCTTTCCTTTATTTTTCTTTGCGTGATTCAGTGTTCTTGCCATTCCTGCATATAGTCCGGCCAGGTCCCAGGGGGTAACTTCACATCCTCCCAGGATAAGCGACAGCCCATAATGATCTGCCGGCCGGTTTAAAGTACGGATACCTGTTTTCTTCAGGAGGTCATAAAACCGGGGGTATTTATAGTCGCGCAGCATACGTACTGCCGGTATGTTCAATGATCTTGATAATGCAAGATCAGCCGGTACAGCTCCGTCATAATCCCGGTCGAAATTTTGCGGTGTATAGCCCCCGATCCGGGTAGGAATATCCGGAATGAGACTGTGCGGCAAGAGTAATCCGTCTGTTAACATACCGGCATACAAAAAAGGCTTTAATGCGCTGCCCGGGCTTCGGGCGGAGGTAATCATATCCACATGACTCTGCAGCTCCGGGTTTTCCGGGTGGTATACGTTACCCGTATATGCCAGCGCTTTTCCTGTTTCTACATCTAATACCAGGGCGCAGGCGTTGTTAATGCCGTTGCCTTTTAAAATCCGGTGATGTTGTTCAACAATGCGGGTAACGGTATTTTGCAGGTTGCGGTTGATGGTGGTCTGAACCTGCGTATAACTGCCCTGAGGTGCTTCTTTCCTGAACCGTTGCAACAGGTGAGGCGCCAGTTGCGGTAAGGGCTGGGGGGCGTCTGGTAAGGGCTCAAGCTTGGCCAGCATACAGGTAGTGCTGTCTATTTTTTCTTCCCGGTATAGTTGATCTAAAAGACGGTTTCTTTTATGAAGCAAAACAGCCCTGTTTTTTCCGGGATGCACCAGAGAAGGTGCATTGGGCAGTACCGCTAAAGCCGCCATTTCCCCCCAGCTCAGCTTGTCTGCGCTTCTGCCGTAATATCGCCACGCAGCCGCATCCAGTCCAACTATATTACTGCCAAATGGTGCATGTGCTGCATATAAGGCCAGGATACTGTTTTTGGAACGTGCTAATTCCAGTCTTACGGCTAAAATACTTTCAACCAGCTTCTGAAAAATATTCCTGCTTTTATTACGCGACAAACGGATGACCTGCATGGTAATGGTACTGCCGCCGCTTACGGTTTGTGCAGATTGCAGGTTTTGCTTTAATGCACGGAGCATGGCTAAGGGATCAATGCCCGGGTGATACCTGAAGCGTTTATCCTCAAAGCTGATGATACACTGCCTGAATTTCTCAGGCACATCATCATGATAGGGAAAGCGCCACTGCCCGTCTGCTGCTATGGCGGCACCTAACAGTTCACCCTGTGCATCTTCTATAACATAAGAGGTGGGTGAGTGAAAGAGGGGATCAGGCAGGCAGAACCCGAACCATAACAGCCCGGCCATCATCGCAATCCAAAATATGCGGCTTCTTGTTTTCAGCCTGCGAGCGTACCGGTATATGGCAGAAAGATAAGCTTTCATTAATCATTCAGTTAATCAGCTCCTGCAGTTGCAGCGCATGATATCTCAAATCATTTCACTTCTACCCATTTGCCTTTTACCCCGGCACTGATGGTCTCATCATACATTGCTTCACAGTATGCGCCGGGTAAGAAATATCTTCCTTTATATGCTGCGTTCAGCATCACGTAATAGGTAAGGGTTTCGCCTTCTTTAATATCAAAATGCGTATACACCCGGTCATCACGGATGTCGAGGTAATTATAGGGAGAAGAAGTATAGCTCCCTTCGTTATTTAACATACGGGTATTGAGTATTTCCCATCCGCCAGGGAAAAGCTGGGTCAGCGTCATGTTGCGGTATTTACCCCTGATGCCCGGATTGCGGATGCTTACCCTGGCTACAAAATCTGTTCCCTGTTCGATGCTTTCTGTGTTTACCGGGTTCCCGTTTAAGGTTACATAATCTACTTTTACAGATAACACATCGGGGTTGTTCTTCACTTCTGTTTCTTCCCCGGTAAGCGGCTGCCCCTGTATGATCAGCCGTGCATATAATATGTTTGTTCCTTTATTGATAACCGTGATTTTTTTATTGTTATCCGTCAGGCTCACCGGGATTTGTATCACCGGGGATGCAGAGCTGATGTTCATGCTTTTTCCATTAACACCTGCAGCTGCCTGAATTTTCTTCCCGTCATTCGTATCGGTTCCGCAATATGCCGCAATAGCGATCAGGCTGTAGGCCGTGGTTTGGGTACTGTACCAGTTATCGGTAGCCAGCCGGGCCGTAACCACTTTCAGCACCTCACTGGCTTCTTTTCGTTTATTCATTAACGTGAGTGCTTCAAGCACCATCGCTTCATCACGCAGTCCCGAGCCATAGGAAATACCCGGCATCTGGCGTTCTTTAAAGGAATACGGTAACCCGGCAATTAAATCTGATGCCACCTCTTGTTGTCCGGTCAGCTGATAGGCAGCGGCTAATCTCCACCCTGCTTCCGGCGACAGGTATTTGAATTCTTTCAGCCGGTTCATAGCGCCCAACTCGGGGGCTTTGGCTAAAGCCAGCAGGTAAAGGCGATATGCCTGGGTCAGATCGCCGCCATAAAAGTTTGTGGTGGAAGGCATCCAGCGGGTTGCCTTATTTCGCTGGTAGATCAGCCATTGCTGCAATAGCTCCGCCGGAACGATATATCCTTTCTCCCTGGCTTTAAGTAGAAAGTGTCCGGCATAGCTGGTGCCCCATTCATCGCTTTCCGCCAGTCCCGGCCAATAGCTGAACCCGCCATCCGGAAGCTGAAAATTTTTATACCGCTCAATACCGGCACGGATGTTTCTTTCCGTTTCCGCTTTTTTGCGGTCGCTTAGATCGGTTAACTGGCTGAGCACTAACTGGGGAAATACGGCAGAGGTAATTTGCTCAATACATCCATGCGGATATTGTATTAAATAGTCTAATCTTTTTTCGAGGTTCACAGGAGGTATGCCGGATAGCTCAAGCGTAGCTTTTCCGTTACCTGGTATGCCTAAAGGGATCGCTGTTTCATTCCATTGCTGCCCGGCGTGAAGCTCAGATGCCGCTACACGGGTCATTACCGGGTTCGGGTTGCGAACATCCAGCTCCACCTCGTAGGTTGCTTTTTCACTACCGCCTGAAGCCGTGAGCTGTACTTTACCCACGCCGGTATTTTCTTTCACTTTTACATCAAAGTAGAGCATCTTTTCTCCCGGAGAGGTAAAATCTACCTGTTGGGAAGCGTTACCCACGGTTTCCAGGTAGGCATTGCTATGAAGTGTTACGGTAACACGGGATATGTTTTTCTCCATGGCAAAAACCGTAACGGGCAGTTTAATGTTTTCCGTTGGACTTAACACCCGGGGCAGCGTGCCGAGGAGCATCAGCGGTTTTTTTACCGTGATTGTTTTTTCGGAGAAGCCGTAGGCATTTCCTCCGGAGGCAACAACCATCGTTCTTACTGAGCCGATATAGGGAGGTAATTGGAAGCGGTGGGTTTGCTTTTCTCCCTTTTTTAAATGAAATGGCCCGAGGTATTTAACTACGGGCTTGAAGCGGTTAGCCCGGCTTTCTTTGGCTCCTCCGCCTGCTGTTTCATCGCCTCCAATGGTTAATATCCGCTCAAGTTCCGCTCCCCACGCGCCGATTACGTTGTCGAACATATCCCAGCTTTTTACACCAAGCGCTTCTCTTGCAAAAAAGGCATCGTGCGGGTTGGGTGTCTTAAAGCGGGTAAGATCAAGCAGCCCGTCGTCTACAATGGCTACGCAATACGTCATAGGCAGTCCCGATGTTTCGGAAACGGTGATGTCTGTTTGTTGCTCGGGGCGTATAACATCCGGCATCTGTATCACCGGTTTGATCACGGTGCTTTTATCTTCAACCAATATGGGAATGACACCGTACATCCGAATGGGCAGATCATTTATGGTTTGGGCATGAGGTTGTATCAGGCTTACATTGGCATAGATATTGGGCGCCATGCCGGCTTCTGCTTTAAAGGTATATGGTGTTTGACCGTCCTGCATATCCAGCCAGTCTGTTTTAATAACCCTGCTGCCCGATTCAATGCTGATCAATGCCCGGCTGCCTTTACTGCCGGGTATTTGCAGGGTAATATTGTCTCCTACGTTATACTTCTCTTTATCGGAAGTAAAAGACAGCATGGCTGCTGCGGAAGGATCATCGGTATTGCCGCGGGTTTGCCACCAGGGATCATCAAAGTATACCACCTGTCCTGTTGTATGCCTGCTGCCGAGATCCCTGACCAAAACGAGGTAGCGGCCCCATTCACCACCCGGTGCGGATAAATTCCATTTACCCGAGCCGTTGGTTAAGCGAACGGTATCCTTCTTTAGTAATTTGTTATACGTGTTTTGTGTAAAATTGCTGAAGCCATCGCCGGTATTATCCCACCACCAGCGCCAGCTTACACGGTAAAGCGTTACTTCCATCCGTTGTGTTCCGGGTAGTGCATTCCCTTTTGCATCTACATTTACAACAGGCAGCTCATAGTTTTTATCGGTCAATAAAAATCCCCAGGGCTTCTGTCCCTCCGGAATACGGATGCCTGCGTAGCTTTTATAGGGGCTGTAGGGGATTACCATGTTGTCTACGCTGAATGCTCCACCGGGTTCGAACACTTTTATAAGCAGGCTGGCATTGAGCATACCCGGCGCATTTTTTATAGCGCCGAATGCGGTATTTACCCGGGCTTCACCCTGTTCATTCAACCGGTTGTCAAAGATCGTTTTCATTTCAGTAGTATACCCCGAGGTGGGATCATCAAAATCATAGCCGGGGTATTTTTTGAAAACTGTTTTCCGTGCATATAGTGAAGCATCAATTTTAGCTTCGAGATTTTTTGCCGGTGCGCCAAACAACCATTGCGACTTTAAGGTACCGCCCGGTATACCATCGGTGCCTAAAACGGGATCATTGCCGAAATCCAGCGCGATCTTCAGGCGGTTGGGCATTACCGTTTCCACTTTTAGTCTTTTTTCAAAAACTGCACCACCCACTTTAATCCTGGCCAGCCAGTTGCCTGTGGGAGAACTTACATCGGTGGACGTAGTAAACAGGTAAAAGCCGTGCTGGGCAGAGGTTTCCACCATCCGTTTATATAACTGCCCCTGGGGGGTAATTAAATTTAACTCAACAGGATGGTCTTTAGGTAGTTTGCCGGCTTTGTCTTCCAGGATAAAGTTAATGTACATCGTATCGCCCGGTCTCCATACCCCGCGTTCTCCGAAAATAAAACCCTTAAGCCCGTTTCTTACCTCTATCCCCGATACATCAAAGCGGCTTAACAGGAGGGAGTTGCCGTCATCTAATTTCAGATATCCTTTTTCGTTCCCTTTTTTGGCAATTAACAGGTAAGGTTTTTTGGGCAGGTTAAGATTAGCCATCCCGTTTTTATCACTCTTCGTCTTAATAAGCACCTGTTGCTGGTAATCGAGCAGTTCCAGCGTAACATCGCTCATGGGTTGTGCCGTAAGAATATCCGTTACTGCAATAACCATGCTGTTATCATTAGCTCTTTTAGCGGTAAGCCCGATATTGGAAGCAATGATGTTGCGGCTTGCCCATCTTTCTTTGTTATAGTAGGAAGGGCTGCAGGGATTGTCGCGCTGCTTCCAGTTATACCCGTAAGGATAATAAGCGTTATATACTTTCCAGAAGCCATCTTCGCTGTCTGAGGGTTCTCCTTCGCTACCGGTATACCAGTTGTAATATTCGTTATCTTCATCATCCTCTTCTTTGTTTGCGGTATGACAGGTATATAAAGAGTATTCCGGCCGAAAGCCTATCGTTACATGATAAATAGCGCCCGGCTCAGTTTTCAGGTACTGATCTATGTCTAATGAGAACTTTTGTTTGCGGTGCAGGTCGAGTGTTTTGTCGTTATCTAACCGGATCGTCTGCTGTACAACGGGTGTGGCTACACGCCGGAGGTCATATTCTCCATCGTAGTTATTTGACTGGAAAAACTGGGGGATATTATTCTCATAGATTTTAATGATGCTGATATCCACCGCGTTGAGGTTAATTGTTTCAAATGGCAGTACCAGCTTGCCGGCGTTGGGAAGGATTACGCCCCGTCCCCGCATGGTAACGGAAGGCAGCCGGTTTTCAAAAAACAGGTTTGCCGTAAATGATTTATCTAACCTGTTGCCCCATACATTTTGTATTCCTTCATTAGCAGTGACGGTGTAGTTGCCTTCAAAATTGTCGGGCACATATAATTTTACTTCGCTGCCGTCCATACTATAGCTGAGATCGGATTGCTGGCTTACCGTGATCAGCCCGTTCAGTTGCTGGCCGGTAGCAATGGCTTCGGAGAATTGAACAAGGATATAATTTTCCATCTCCTGTACACTCCGGATATCCAGTACTTTAAAATCGCCTATGGCCGGTATTTCCACATTTTTACTTCCTTTTTCCTTTAGTCCCAGTGGTGTTCCGTCCCACTGTAGCTGCAGCGGGGATGCGGTTGTACCGCGTTTAATATTTCCTATAATGAATTGGTGGGTGCGGCTGCTTTCATTATGCTCCCATTTTATGGTGGCCGGCTTATCCAGGTACCGGGCGGTCAGCAATTTTTCTATATCTGCGGTTGATTCCATATCTGCCGTTTCTATTGCACCGGAGAAGATCATGGTTTCCTTTGAATTTCCTTCTGCTTTCAGCCCGTTTTCTATTAGCAGGAATTCGGGCTTTGTTGCCTGTACGTTAAAGGTAAAGCTGGAAAAATTCTCGGGAACATCGGCGGCTTTACCCAGGTTAAAACGTACGGTATACATTTGTCCCGGGCTGAGGTATTCATCAGGTTTAAATTCTATCGTTCTTGCATCTGTCCAGTAAGCTTTGCCTTTTACCGAAGGCGTAAAGGAAAACATCGGATCTTTTAACGTCTCATTCAGCGTATGTGTGGAAGGGGTTTCGGATGCTAAGCGTATCCGTATGGCAGACGTTTTTGATATTACTCCTGAAGTGTATCCTTCAATATACCTGCTGAAAGCCGGGTCAATAGAGTTTCTTTTTTCTTTTTGCTTACAGGCAAAGAATACAAAGGAGAATAATAATATCAGCGTGCAGGGCTGCACTATTCCGTATTTTAAAAGTTTCATCATGCAAAAGGTGTTTTAGCTGAAAGACCGGAAAGTATGTTACTCCTGTTTAAAGGTTAATTATAAATGATATTCAGAGGCCAAGGTGCTGCTCTTATTTTATGTATTGAAAGCAGGTATAGTTAAAAAAAACGTAAAAAAGCCGCTTCAGACCGGAGCGGCTTTCTGTTTATAATTTATAATGTTTACCGGGCTGAAGATTATCCTTCTGCTTTAACCTCTTCCACTACTAAGCTTTGGACCCCGTTCTTGCTAATTACTTTCCCGGTGATCTCAATATTTTCAGCGGCATGCTGGATCGCTTTTTTATATGCATCGGCCTTTTTATGATCTTCTACCAAAAGGTATACTTTGCCATCGGCTTTGTTCAGTATCCCGGCAGGCAGACCTTTGTCCAAACATCCCTGGGCGCAGCCTTTATGTCCTTTTCCTGATGCTCCGCCGGTCATGTAACAAGACAGATCCAGCACTTCTCCTTTTATTGTTTTTGTACTTTGTGCAAAGCTGTCGGCAGAAAAGGAGAACAGCATTCCGGCGAGGAGAAAGCCGGATAATTTCACGTTGCGCATGTTTATTGTTTTCATGATGAAGTGTGTTTATGAATGAATAAATTGAATATACGATAATAAAGGTACAAATTCCCCCATGCAAAGCTGTTTATATTAACTTTATGTCAAAAATGAGGCTATGAACAGGTGGAAAAAGGCAGGTATAGTATTTATCATCATCTTCTTGGTTATCCAGATCCCGGCATTTACGCCTGAAAAAAACAATAGCGATGAAGAGCCGGTAGATGATATTACCGCTGCGTACGATGTACCGATGGATATACTGATGCACCTGTATAATGCCTGCTATGATTGTCATTCCAACTATACCAAAGCCTATCCCTGGTATTATCATATACAGCCTGTGAGCTGGTGGATGGACTGGCATATACGTGAAGGGAAGAAGGAATTAAATTTTTCTGAATTTGCCGCCTATGCCCCGGGTAAGGTAGCCCGGAAATATAAAGAAATAGAAGAAATGATGGAGAAGAAAGCGATGCCATTGAAATCTTACCTGCTGGTACATGATGAAGCGAAACTGAGCGATGATGAGTACCGCGATATTGCCGTATGGGCTAAAAAAATGCAGGAAGATGTATCGGCGAAAGCAAATGCGGGGCAGCAACCGTAAGGGATTTGTAACCTCATTTGTATAGCTTTTACCCCATCAGCTTTTAGTGTGATTCTGATGATGTTAATACGTTTACCTCTCGGGAAGTTGTTTTATTCTGTTGCGTATCTGAGTTGCCAAAGCCATTGCACAAATGGTATGTATAATTTCTAAATGTCAAGTTTTTTGCACCAAAAACTTGACATTTAGGATTGCCTATTATTCGGTTCCAGCCCAAAATCCACGATTGTTTTCCCTGGCTTCCTGTTGAAGTTTCGCAAAGTCGTCAGCAAATTTCATGTTGGGTGTAATGCCAACAATATAATTTTTGTTTGCTAATAGGATTACCAACTGCCTGCCAATTCCTGATGTCGAACCTACAATGATTGCTTTCTTCATTTGAATATCAGGGTCTTTCTAAAGTGAAGGAGAATGGTTTAGGGCTTGGTGTAAGCGGGGATTTTTAACACTATTGCTGATTAGAATTACTACTGTTTGTTTTAAATCTTCCGTTCATTAGAAATTCGTCAGCCCCGCTTACGCCAAACCCTTGTTGGCGGTAGTTTTATTTTTTAATTTTAGAAGCATATAATAATTCTTCAATTGTCATACGATATTGAAGTTTTATGTTATCAATGTCTTTCCTTTTAGCATTGTATTGTATTCGGTGAGCCGAAAAATTTCCAACTTGTCTAAACTTGTCTAATACTTCTAAACTGTCTTTTGATAAAGTATATGGCTTGTTACTACAAGTGTGATTGATTATGTAACTCAAATTTTTAAAACCATTATTATTGTCCGTTATTTGGTATTCTAACTTTACAGCTTCATAGGAATGAATTAACAGTATTTCTAATAGCCGTCTCATTAGCACAGCACAACCATCAAAAATGTTGTTGTTGTATGATGCGTTAATCTGTTTTGCTATATTTTCTATGTATCCACGAGTTGATTTAATTAAACTGTCGGGTAAAACAGTGTCATCTGTAAGAATTTCTTCACTAAGATTAGTTACAAAAGAAAATTTCGCTGACAATTCTTGAGAGTACTTACTTACAGGTTTATATGAATTAGGCTTTGTTCCTTTTGTTACATTCTTAGAGGCTCTCAAATCATTTTTAAGATATGTTTGATTATATTTTGGCAAATCACAATCAACAAAACACTTATTTACTTCTGATAAAGTTAGTTCGGTTTGGGTAGTAGCATAATAATACCAAATGAAAGAAGTTGCAAGTTCTCTCTTCGTTGCATTTTCATTTATTAAAAGTTGTGCAAGTTTCTTAATCTTGTTCATTTTCAATTTCTAAGTCATTATTATTTTCACTTGCTTCTTGATTGGATACTTTAGTCTTCCTAACTCTTGGTTTCCTCTTCTTTGTTGTGGAATTACCGTTTAGGATATTGATTGATGCATCACAACCCGATTCAGTAATCATTAATTCATCGTCCGTAAGGCTTGAAATGTAAAGTTTCTTTGTTAGGCTATTTAAGCTAACTGTCAATGCTTTGCGTCTGGAATCGCTAAATACTTTATGTTCTCTTAGTGTATCAAGAATAGATTGTCTTGTGAACGAATCTTTTCCGAAGTTTGAATTTATATAGCAAACAATTAGTATTACTTCAGGTTCAGATTTTGTGAGACCTTTTATTAGAACATCTTTCATTTGTATGGACTTCATATTATTCGGCAATAGTCCATTATGATTACTTACGTTTGGTAGGTCTTTGGGTTCTGCTAACACCAAATTATTTTGTTGGTAATGTATGTTCTGATTAATTACTTCCTTTTGAGAATTATCTGTCTGGGCAATCAATCCAAATTTGTCAAGCAAATATTTTACAACTCTAATTTTTGCTGTATCATCAAGTCTTGACAATGCTCTTGAGCATTTCTCAATAGCGTCAGTTTCAAAATCGTCATCAAAATGTCTCATATTTTAGTATTTTAACTATCATTTAGTTTGTTTTGGGGAATAAAACTAAAAAGAACTTTGGGATAACTTATTTATTTCTCTCGCAATCTCGTTTATTACTTCTTCGTTTTTGATTTTGTCGTCAATGCTGAAAACTATGAATACTTGTCCACAGAATTTTTTAGTAAAGTTGTCAAAACTTGCTTTCATTCGTTCTGTCGCTGAATAATTGCCAAAATTTGCTTTTGCTGTTACAGGTTTTATTTGAATACCAAATGCTTTGTCGCCAACCCAACCCAAATAATCAATGTCACCTGCGTGATCAAGTTCGGGGTCGCTTTCTTCAAATTTTACATTCGGAAATTCTTTTGCCAAATTATCTTCAATGACAGATTTTTCACGAATAAAACTGTCAAAAGTTCTGTTGATTGTTAGGTTATGAATGTAATCAATACAGTCTTGTAATGTGAGTTGATTAAACGCTTCTGTCCATTCGGGAATTACGATTACTCTAATTTTTTCGTAAAGTCGTTCGCCCAATTCAGCTAAACTTTCTTTCGTTATTTTTATTGGTGTTTTGCCATCTGTGTTTGCATTTCCAAAATACCATTGTTCCCAATCTTCAATAGTTTTCGGCTGACATTCACGAATGAGAGCCATTACAGCACCAACCTTGTTTGGTCGTGAAAGTTGATAGGTTTGAGTTGCGTAATTGAGAACTTTTTCCTTTTTACCAAATTCCTTTGAATATCGTTTTATTACTTGTTTTTTAGCCATTTTGTTGTTCTTGCAAGAGGTTTAAAAATTTGTTCTTGTATTTAAAATCTATATCGCTGTCCACTTGCACCAAACCGTTCTTGACTAAATGAGCATTGATAAATGTTTTGTTTTCCAAATAGAGATAACACAACAAATTATTTTCGTTGTCGTGTTTTATATTGTCGTATTTCAAGAAAACTCGCTTCCCTTTCGTTTTGTCAATGATAAATTTTGTTGCTTTTCCGTTGATAATTGGGTCTTCTTTTATGCCAATGAGTTTTATTGTTAAGTCGTTGTTTAAGCGAATTTTTTCAGGGCTGATAACTTCTTTTACCGTATAAAGTTCTTCTCGTTTGGTTGAACTGTCTTTGTCAATCTTAGAACCAAACTGTAATTTTTTTACGTCAATTTTTTTGTCAAGCGTATGCGGGTCTTTGAAAATGTAAGGTTGTTTCTTGATTTCTTTTTCAAAGTCTGTTTTGATTGGTTGCTGTTCTATAAATTCATAAGTCGTTCCGTTCAAATCCTTTTGATGAATTTCCAGTTTCTCTTTGATGAATGGAATAAATTCGGGATTGATTTCATAACCAACCGAATTTCTGTCCAAATTTTTTGAAGCCAATGCAGTTGTTCCGCTTCCCGCAAAAGGGTCAAGAACTGTTTCGCCAACGAATGAAAACATTTTAATTAAACGTTTCGGTAATTCTTCGGGAAACATTGCAATGTGGTTGTTTTGTCTTGCACCTGCAAAATTCCAATGTCCTGCAAAAAAGGTATTCCATTCTTCTGCGGTCATTTTGGAAAGCTCCTTTTGTTCTTTCGTTGGTTTGGGTGCATCACCCAACTTTTTGAAAACGAGAATAAACTCGTAATCCAATTTCAAGATTCCGTTTCTTGGATACGGATATGAACCCATTTGAACGCCACCGCCCGTGGTGTTGGAAGTCGTAACTTTTTGCCAAATGATTGCACCCATATAGTCAAAACCGATGTTCTCGCAGAATTTGATGATTTCTTCACGAATAGGAATGACTTTGTAACGTCCGTAATAAACTGCTCTTGCGAATTGGTCGCCAATGTTCACACATAACCTGCAACCGTTGTGAAGAGTACGGTAGCACTCTTTCCAAACTAAATTCAGGTTGTTGATGTAATTTTCGTAGTTGTCGTGAAAACCAATTTGGTTGTCTGTTCCGTAGTCTTTGAGTTGCCAATACGGTGGCGATGTAATAGCCAAATGCACCGAATTGTCGGGCAATTCCGCCATTTGTCTGCTGTCGCCATTTACTATTTTGTGGTGTGTATTCAATGCTAAATTCTTTGGTACAAAGTTAGTCAAAATGTAGGGTTATGGTCAGGGATTTCGCTTTTAAAGTTTGAGGACTAATTCCCTGTAGGCATCGTTGTGAGCCGCCCTAAGTCTTTTGAGGGGTTTGGTTTTAATTACGGTCTTCTCATTTTCAATGAGTCCTAAAGCAACCTTATTAATAATATTGGAGTTTTGAGCTGAGTTGCCTATTTTTTTCAATTGTCCGTCCTCATTGTAGAGTACATCCAGTTCCCAGTGAAGATTGTTTTCAATTGACCAATGCGACCTGACAGCATCGTTTAACAGCGTTGCATCAGGCTTTAGTGATGATATATAATAGCGATATTCCTGCGACCGAACGCCTGTTTTCTTAATGGTGCGAAAAGATTGGATGCGCACTAAAGTGTTGAGTTTTGCCCACTGCTCCCTATCCTGAAAGTACACATCTTTAACAGCAATGGTTTCGCATATTCTTTTCTCTATCCTGCCATGACCCATAGCGCTTTTTTCAGATACACATCTTAGTGAGGTCCCGTTAAAAATGTCTTCTATCTGGTCTTTTAAATACTTCTGATTATCCTTCACCTGAAGTATGTAGTCAGCTTTCTTCTCTACTATCTTTTTAGCGATTTCTTTCTGACAGCCCATAGCATCAATGGTAACAATGCTGCCTTCCAGAAAAAGAATATCCAGCAGGGCGGGTATGGCTGTAATCTCATTTTCTTTTTCTGATACCTCTACCTGACCTATGCACAGCCTGTTGCCCGCACAAAAGGCGCTGACAATGTGTTGAGGGTACTTACCTCCCAAAGACGCCGCCCCCCTTATCGTTTTGCCGTCAATAGGCACTACTTTACCCTTTGCCCTCTCTGTCACAGCCTGCACCCATTCAAAAAAGCATTTGGAAAATGCCTGGGGCGCTAATGCACTAAAAAAATCACTGATGGCATCATGAGAGGGTATTTTCTTAAACGGATAGAATTTGCGCAGCCAGTCTGTTTTTAAATTGCCAAACTCTTCTATTGTTGTCCATGCTGTACAACCGCATACAGAGGCTGAAATAGTTAAAAATATTATCTCTTCAAGACTGTAAAGGATATTGCCTTTGCTAAGGCGACGGGGATCTTTCAATGATTGAAAACTTTCTTTGAATACAATTAGTGGACTGTACTCCTCCTGGGTAGTAGTGGTCATTTTTTTTTATATGGCTGACCTTAGCCGTTATCACACAAATATACTATTGGTCTCTTTATCTAAAAAATCTTAAAAGCGAAATCCCTGGGGTTATGGTGTAGAAAGTTAGTAAGGTCTTTGTCTGTCCCCTGATGTTTGGTGTGTCGCCCAAAAATTACCGCTAACGTATCGCTTCGTGCTATACCAGGGTGTTCGTTATCTGCCGTTAAACGGATCAGGTGAGTACCCAGACCAGGCACAGCGCTTTAAAGTTAACAAAAGGGAGGGATAATGCCGTTGGTTTTTCTTTTAAAAACAGGCCCTGCATATTCCCTTCTCCCGGGATGGAGCCTATATCTTCGGGTGGTTCTATCCTGATCTGGTTAGAAAAGTTAACTTCACCGTTGCCGTACCATTTAAAAACGGCTTCTTTAGCGCTCCAGAGCAGTGTTAGTTTGCGCAGGTAAGTGTTTTCAGCTGCCATATTTTCAGCAGGCATCATATCCCTCCCGTTTTCCAAAATGTTTAATTCCTGCTGATGTAGAAATTTATGTTGTACGCGCTGCAGCTTAGAAGTAGGAATTTCGATATCAATGCCTACCCGGTGTGAACGGCTTACGATAGCAGCGGCATAATTGCCACAGTGAGAAATGGAGAAGTGAAAGGCCTCATCAGGTAGGAACGGCTTTTTGGTGTTGGCTATTTTAATCAGCGCATGGGGAAATTCCGGGAACAGGAAACGCAGCAGGTAACGGCCTGCCAAATGTTGCAGCCGCTTATGCGGGTGGCTTATTTCCTGTTGGAGGGGAACCGATTTCAGAAAGAAATCTGCTTCCTCATCAATATGCCAGACGCCTAATTTCGTAGATGCGTTAATATTATGTTGATAAAATAAAGGCATAGCAAAAAACGAAGTCCGAAATTCGCTGCTGAAAACTATTCGGGAGCAAATAAACAAATAAATCAGGGAATGATACTATCTGATAAGAGAATACTGGAAGAAATAGAGAAAGGAACAATTGTACTGAAACCGTACGACAGGGAGTGTTTAGGCAGTAATTCGTATGATGTACATCTCGGTAAGTGGTTAGCCACCTACCGGGAGCACATACTGGATGCGAAAAGGCATAACGAAATTGAATATTTTGAGATCCCTGATGAGGGGTTTGTATTATACCCGCATATTTTTTATCTCGGAGTAACATTGGAGTATACGGAAACCCATGCTCATGTGCCTTTCCTGGAGGGCAAATCCTCTACCGGGCGCCTGGGTATAGATATCCATGCCACAGCGGGAAAAGGCGATGTAGGCTTTTGCGGTAACTGGACACTCGAAATTTCAGTTAAGCAGCCCGTACGCATATATAAGGGTATGCCTATCGGGCAGCTGATCTATTTTCCGGTAGAGGGAGATATTCATGTAAAATATAATCAGAAAAAAAATGCCAAATACAGCGGACAGCCGGATAAACCGGTTGAAAGCATGATGTGGAAGAACAAATTTTAATGTGGAAATGGAGGGAACGAAACCCGAACAAACCAGAAGCTATAAACTTCCAAACTCCAGACTTCCCTGTACCCTGGAACTTGTGCCCTGCAACCTCACTTCTCCAGCAGCTTCAGCACTGCCGCATTATCCATCACTGCGTTGGCAGGGCGTGGATGGGCTTCATTAAACACTTCCAGCTCTTTCTGATCCAGCACTTTCGTTGCTGATTCGTCTACTTCCCCGTTGCTTTTGGTAACGGCTTTCAGGTTCATCCGGAGATGCTTTGCCATAAAACTGTATAAGGCTTTCCGTTTGGAAGGACCATAATCATGTTCTTCATCGGGAAGGTGGACCAGCCCCACATTTTTTTCTTTTTTATACAGGCGATATATCCGCTGCATAAAAGGATATTCTACCGTTGGATTGTTTCTGGTCCAGTCATTTCCGTCAGATATCAGCAGCATGGGTCGCGGTGCGGCCAGCGCGGCGATCTCCACGTTATTGGTTTGAAAATCTCCTTTTTTGTGAATGGGCATACCGCTTTCACAGGCGCAGCCGCCGAAAAAATAAGCCGACACCATCACGCAGGGTACGGAAACCTTAATGCGCGGGTCAAGCGCCGTTAATAAAAAAGTTTGTGTTCCTCCGCCCGATGCACCCGTGATGCCAATACGTGCAGGATCAACCCCGGGGAGAGACAGCAGGAAATCGAGCGCTCTTGTGCTGTTAATGGTTTGCAGTTGTACTCCCTTCGACAAATTGTGATCGCATTGCTTGGAATCGCCAAAACCGATCATGTCCCAGGCAAAAACCACAGCTCCCATCCTGGCGAGCGTAGCGCAACGGATCTGCATTTGTTCATGAAATCTGCCATCCGGGTCAGTCCAGTGCCCGTGGGGACAAAGAATACCTGCATAAGAGCTTTGCGGCGTAAGCGGGCGGTACAGATTTCCTGTAACGTAGAAGCCCGGGAGGCTTTCAAAGGCTACATTCTCTACCGTATAGCCATCCATTATTTTTTTGCTGTGAATAATGGGAGCCGATGCAGGCCGGGCGGGCATGGTTTCCAACTGCATTCCTTCACGCAAACGCGCCCGTATTTGTTCTGTGCGTTGCTTCCATTGAAACAGGTTAGCGGGAGTATGCGCTTCCAAAAATGCTTTGCCCTGCGCCGGGGTAAAATAAGAGCCTTTACACAGTTCATCCTGGGCAGACAGGCCTAAAGACAGTAGGAGAGAAAAGCAGACGAATACAGATATTTTGTTCATGATGATAAAGATGAAAGTGCAATTTATGATTTTCCGGATTAGTCGTTTAATAAAACAGTCTTCCCCGTTGCTGCCGATTTTTTCGCTGCTTCCAGGATGCGAACTACCGTAACATTATTCGGTAATGCATAAAGCCCGTCATCAGCTACGACTATTTTATTCCGGACAACGTCAGCCAGGTAACTGAAAGGATTTTCATATACGGCAATATCGAGTGGAGTGTATTGTCGTGTTTGTTCTGTTTTGTCGTTTGGGCGTCGGATGCGCATATCATTTCTGTTAATGGTAGTTATATATCCGGTATTGCCATACAGCTCCATATCCTTGCGGTTAAAAGGCCAGTTCCACGAGGCTTCGATAATGCCCTGCGCATCTTTATAGGTTAGTATAACAGTTGCTTCATCGTCAACCCTGGGATAAATATGGGGCTTGAACTGACGGGTTACGGCGGTAACGGAAACGGGCTTTTGTCCTTTCATCAGCCATGTCATCAAATTGGCGCCATAGCAACCGAAATCTATAATAGCCCCTCCTCCGTTTTGTACGGGATCGGAGAGCCAGTCCAGGAAGGCTTTGCTCGTGCCTATTTCCTTTGGACCTTCATGACCATGATGAAAGATCGCCTTTTTAAGCCCCCCGGTATAATTGCTGTCATATATCAGTTGATAAGCCTTAGCTGTAGTGGGATACCAGGAGGTTTCATAATTGGTCAGGAGGTGAATACGGTACTTCCGTGCCAGGGAATCCATTTGAAGTGCATGGTCTACGCTTACTGCCAAAGGTTTTTCTACCATCACGTGTATGCCTCTTGGCGCACAGGCCTGTACAACCGAAAGATGATCATAAATAGAGCCGAAGGCCACTACTGCATCCGGGCGTACAACATCCAGCATTTTACCGAGGTCGTTAAACAGGAGCCTGTCCTGAAGATTGTATTTTTTAGCTGATTCCCGTAATAAGGATGGATTTGATTCATATATGCCCGCAAGGATGATATCATCCGGGAGCTTCCTGCCTAATATCCAGCTCGAATGACCATGAGATATACCGGCAACGGCTATCCTGACCGGTTGAGCATGGATGAAATCCGGCTTAACCATTACGATCAGCAGAAAAAGAGAGAGGATAGTTTTCATAAAAAATATTTTTGATAGTAGTGGCATGTTAACGCTAACGTGTCGTATCATTATTTACCGCGAAACCGACGGAACGGTTCTTCGGCAAAATAAGATTAATATCATCGTAAATATAAAATTTATGCCTTCTCCATATTTATTTTAACCAGATCTTCCGCTTATATGCTTCAGTCGGGGTATAGAAACGCGGTTGCCTGGAATTTACCGCTATCCTCCCGGCTTCCCGTATTTCTTATGCCAGGCAATCACGTCTGCTACCACCTCACTGTAAGTAACCATACCTGCCGGCTGATCATTTGCTTGTAAGTATTTTCCGTAGATCCACCGGAATACCGGTTCTACGGGGTTCTCGTATTTTTTGTAATAGGCTTTAAGCGTTTTAATGTCCGCTTTAACACCGGGGAGTAAGGAAGTATACACCTCTTTTGCTGCGATGGAATCTGTTGTATACAAATTGCGGTTGGCATATAAAAAAAGTTCGAAATAAGCGGAATACATAAAAAGCGAATCTCCCGAGCCGGTTGCGGCAATGTAGCCGGCAAAGTTGGCTTCATTTTCTTTGGCATAGCCTAACTGGTGAGAAATTTCATGGCAGCTCACGTAGGGTTGCAGGAACCCGGGAATGTCTGTGTTTACCTGCGCTTCCCCGGTAAACGGATTATAGTATCCTGAAAACCCGAAATAATTTCCTAAGAAATTAAACAGGGAGGGTTTAACGGAAGAGTGCCTGTATTGTAGAAAAGGATATGTTTCTGCTGCCTGTGTAAAGGCCTGATCTGCTCTCGTAAACAGATCCTGTCCCGAGGGGTAGGGAGGGTTGTGGCGAAGTAAAGCGGTTTTACATTCGTTTACTTTATCGAGTAAAAGATGATTGATTTGCAACAGATCTTCAACGGCATATTTCCCGCGTTCTAAACCTAACTGATCATGGATTCCCTTCCGGTTATAGTTTAATCCCCAAAAAAGATTAAAGCAGATATAAAGCAGCAGGGAAAAGCGAAGAATATTTAACCCTGTCATTTTTAAAAACATTCGCCGTGCTTTCTCTTCCCGTAATCTTTTTATCCATTGCACCAGTTTCCAGGATACTACAAAAAGGAGAAGGATATACAGGACATCCCCGGTGCTGAATGGAATGCTTCCCAGAAGTATTCTTAGCCGGGAGCTGAAGAAAGGGTAAACAGACGAGCTGTAAAGGGTTTCAACATATTCCGGCAGGGACGCATATAGATGAATACCGCATGCTATAACGGATAGGATAACTATGGAAATGATGCTTTGCCTGGAGAGATTTTGCATACGGGCTGTTACCGGGATCTTATATTAGTAAAGATTAAAAGTAAAGCCTTTTTATATACAGGCAGCGGCTTTTATGGTTGCATTCCAAAATTGTCACACCACTTTTCCTCTCTGCTGCGCGGAGAGGGAATAAAAGAGTGAGGGCAATTAAATAAGCGGCGACAATTTGGAATAGCCTGGCTTTTATTACCTGCACGTAATGCTATGGAGTAAAAAATGTCTACAGACAGGAAATAGAATCCCGGCACAGCTGCAAAAGCCGTGCCGGGGAAAAAACTCAGGCAGGTTAAATCCTTGATTTATTGTGCTATGGCGTGCTTTTCATCGCTGGGCATTTCCACTACGTTAGCCACGCTGTTTTCACCAACATGGCACTGCCCGTTAAAGCTTACCGTGGGTTCAACCAGCAGCTTGCCGGCGCTGATATTTCCTTTTATTATGGCTTTGCCCCTCAGGTTTAACAATTCTTTTATAATGATTTTTCCGCTAACTTTTCCAAGTATATCGGCCTGCAGCCCTTCAATATCGCCTTCAACTACTCCTTCGGCACCGATCAGCACTTTTGCCGATCCCGAAATATTTCCTTTAAGGGTTCCGTCAATACGGATATCTCCGCTACTTACCACATCGCCTTTAATAACAGTACCGGCGCCAATAAGGCTTGTTCCTGATGAAGAAGCAGGTATTTCAATTTCAGATCTGGATTTTGATGAAAACATGGTTATTGGTTTTTATTATGATTAATCTTCGGTTTTCTCTTCCGGGGGGATATTTAACTGGGTTGTGTCTACTATAGTTGTGATGTTTCCTTTTAATACATTTTGAATATTTTCCATGTACTTATCCCGGTAATTCATTTGTTGCTCTAATGAGTCAACCTGCATTTTCAGTGTTACCATTTCCCTCCTGTCTGCCGCACTTCCATAGCCCGGTACGTAATAGCGCAACGGCGTAAATACCAATAAGGCTACCGTAATGCCTACCAGCGCTACAAATACAGTGCATAACATAATATAAACACTGAGACGAGACAGCCTGAACGTTACCACTTCTTCATACGTATCATCATTCATTACCACCAACCGGTATCGGTTACGAAGGCGTTGTAACGTACTGTCTGCATCAAAAATCTTTGCCATTATCAGTTATTTGTGTTAAAAATAACCACTTTGGCTTAGTTGTAAGAGCTAAAGCTTGAAAAAATGTACAATTAAAATAATTTCGCTGAAATTTAGTTTATTATACGAACGAACTACGCCTACATGTCTTGTTATAAATTACTTTTAACGATTTCACTCACTATTTTATTTTATTGTGGGCATATTTCGTCTTTGATGGCACAAAAGGATGCAACCCTTGATGTAAAAAAGCCTGAAAAATACAGTAACCGGATCCTGGGATCAGATAAAACCTTTACTACCAAATACACGGTTCCCAGAAGGCTGATGCAGGGGATGAGCACACATTATAATTTTTTCTTTAATGCCAATGTGAAGTTAACGGAGGTAGTAGCCGGTGCAAAACAAAGCTTCCGGGAAGATTATACCGAATTGCTGCCTTTCTATAATTATACGCTTGACGCCACGGCTTCACAAAAAACAGAGCTGGATTCTGTACTTCAGAAATGCAATGCCGGTATCCTGCTTCATGACCTGCGAAATGAATGGATTGACGATATGTATTTTTTAATGGGGAAGGCTTATTTTTTTAAAAAAGAATTTGACTCTGCATATATCGCTTTTCAATACCTGAATTATTATTTCCAGCCTAAGAAAGAAGAAGAGCTTGGGTTTAAAAAATATATCGGTAGTAATCTGAATGATGAAGGAAATGTATACTCGGTCTCCACGAAAGAAAAGACAGGTGTTATTTCAAAAGTGTTTACCGAACCTCCCCGCCGTAATGACGCGTTCGTCTGGCAGCTAAGGAATCTTATTGAAGACAGCAATTATCATGCAGCTTCTGCTCTGATACAGACCCTTAGGCGTGATGAAGGATTTCCCCGCAGGTTGAAGCCGGCTCTTGAAGAAATGCATGCTTATCTTTTTTATAAGCATAAGGTATGGGACAGTACCGCTCATTATCTGATACCGGCGTTAGATAACACTGAAAATATGGCGGAGCGGGCCAGGCGGGAATACCTGATCGGGCAATTATATGCATTGGCAAAAAATACGGCAGAAGCCGAAGCTTTTTTTGACCGTTGCATTAAACATACCGTTGACCCGGTAATGGAGGTATATGCGAGGCTGAACAAAATAAAATTAGTTCAGGGTGAAAATGAAGAAAAGGTAATTGATGAGAATATTAAACAGCTGCTTAAAATGGCCCGGCGTGATAAGTATTACAACTATCGTAATATCATTTATTATATGGCGGCTCAAATGGAAATGCAGCGTAATAATTTTGACGGGGCTAAAAACTGGTTGCTGAGAAGTGTGAAATACAATAACGAAAACCTGGATCAGCGGAACAGGTCGTATGCATACCTCGGAAACCTGGCTTTTGAGAAAAAAGAATATGAGCTTGCTTATGCGGCTTATGACAGCCTGGATATTAACAGCCCGGTAGTAGTGAAGGATACTGCGGTGATCAGAGAGAGAAAAGATGCTTTAGTCGGAGTAATAAGGAATATGCAGATCATAAAGGTGGAAGACAGCCTGCAGCAGGTTGCCGCCATGCCTGAAGATGAACGGGAAAAATATATAAAAGCTGCCGTCAGGCGTTTTCGTAAAGAGAAAGGATGGAAAGAGAGTGATTCTCTTGGTGCCAATTCAAATAACCCCTTTGCCAATACGGTAAGTATGGATATCTTTTCGGGGAATGAAGGAAAAGGAGACTGGTATTTTTACAATAATGGGTTGAAATCAAAGGGATTTACCGCTTTTCGTAATAGCTGGGGATCGAGGGCGAATGTAGATAACTGGAGGCGCATGGCTGATGTATCTGCACAGTTTAAAACACCTGAACCGGCTAACGGGCACTCACCCGGTGCATTAAAGAAGGATGCCCCGCCCGAAGATATCAGTTATGAAGGGTTAATGAAGACCCTTCCCCTAACCGCCGCTGCCGTACAAGCCTCAAACGACAGTATTCAGTCGGCCCTGTTTGGATTAGGAAAGGCATTTAAGGACCAGTTTGAAGATTATACCGAAGCCATTAGCCATTATGAAACATTATTGGACCGTTTCCCTGATACCCGCTACCAGGAAGAGGCCGTTTTTGATCTGTATTATTGTTATACCAAACTGAATATGCCGGCGAAAGCCGGTCAGTACAGAGAACGGTTAGCCAAAGTAGCGCCCGGAAGTCCGTATATAGAATATATTGACAATCCCCGGTCCGTTGAGGAACGTAAAACAAAAATGAAGGACGAGGCTACCCGGAATTATGAAAAAGTGTACGATCTTTTCTTAGAGGGTAAGTTTGAAGAAGCCATCATAGCAAAAACAAAGTCGGACAGTATGTATGGAAGCGCATTCTGGACGCAGCAGTTATTATATATAGAATCAGTATATTACGTGAAGCAACAGGATAAAAACTCTGCTGTTAATGCTTTGCAGCGCCTGATCCAGATTGACCCGGAAGCGCCCGTTGCCAAAAAAGCAGAAACTATGCTGGATGTTTTGGATCGTCGTGAGGAAATTGAGCGTTACCTTACCCGGCTTGATATAAAAAGGGCGGAAGAGGATACGGTACAGGTGATGGAACAAAAGCCGGTTACCGCGGTACAGGAAAAGATCAGTTCATTAAACCAGCCTAAAGCACGGGACGTTGTTGCTGCAAAGGAAACCATCGGAAAACCGGTAGTGGATTCATCTGTATTCAATAAGCCCGTACCGGAGCCACAGTCTGGCTTCAGCTATGATCCCGTTGCAGGACATTACGTGGCGGTTGTACTTCATAAAGTGGATATGGTATATGGCAATGAGGCTAAAAATGCGTTCAACCGGTATAACCGCGAATCATTCCGGGATCAGCCAATAGACCTGACGTTTTTACCCTTAGATGAGGAAAATAAGCTGATGCTGATGTCTGGCTTTTCAGATGCTTTGGGAGCGTTAGATTACGTAGAGAAGGTAAAACGTATTGCCGGTGCGCAGATCGTGCCCTGGCTGTCCGCCGATAAATATTCATTTATGGTGATCTCGGCTCATAACCTTGAGGTACTAAAAAATAATAAGGACTTAGAAGGGTACAGGCAATTCGCTGAAGCGCATTACCGGGTGCGGTAGAAAAATGAATTAAGCATGGAATTTGCTTTTACATTTGCTTACGCATTTTGTTGAAGTTTAACATTAATCATAACAACAGCGCATGACAAAGGCAGTAAAATATTTCTGGCGGTTTTTTTTCAGTGGGTTAGGCTTTGCTATTTTATTTCTTTTAGCGATCTCATGGGGGATGTTCGGGAAGCTCCCTTCTTTGTCTGAACTGGAAAATCCTTCTATTCTTTCTGCTTCGGAAGTATATGCGGCAGACGGGCGGCTGATGGGAAAGTATTATATCACCGACCGCACCAATGTACCGTACAGTGAAATTTCACCGAATGTGATTAATGCCCTGGTAGCTACGGAGGATGAAAGGTTTTATAAACATTCGGGTATTGATGCGAGAAGCCTGGGAAGAGCGATCTTCTTTTTTGGCAGGGAAGGCGGCGCGAGTACAATTACCCAGCAGTTAGCAAAAAATATGCTTGGACAGGGTAGCCGGAATACGATCGCCCGTGTTATTGAAAAGCTAAAGGAAATGATCGTGGCTATAAAGCTGGAGCGGAATTTTACGAAGGAAGAGATCCTTTCCTTATATCTGAATACTGTAGAATACAGTGATCATGTGTATGGTATTCGAAATGCTGCCCGTACTTTTTTTCAAAAGGATGCGTCCCGCCTGGATGTTGCCGAATCTGCCGTGCTGATCGGTATGCTTAAAGCAACGGGCACTTATAACCCGCGCACTAATCCCAAACAGGCATTGGACAGGAGGAATACAGTGATAGACCAGATGGTCCGGAATGACTATTTAACAGCTGCAGATGCGGCAAAAATAAAGGTAGTTCCCATAAAGCTCGACTATGAAAAAATGACCCAGAATACCAACCTGGCGCCTTATTTCATAGATGTATTGCGAAATGATATCCGCCAGTGGTGTAAGGAACATAAAAATCCGAAAACAGGAGAGGCGTATAATATTTATAAAGACGGATTAAAAATCTATACCACTATTGATCCGCGTATGCAGCTATATGCCGAGATGGCTGTGGCGCGGCACATGCCCAACCTGCAGAAAGTGTTTAATACGCAGAAAAATATAAAAGACGGCAGTGTATGGAAAACCAAAGATGGTAAAGCGGTGCTGGAAAGAGCAATGAAGAGCAGCGCACGATGGGCTGATCTGGCAGACGGAGGGCTGAAAGAAGAAGCGATCAGAAAAACCTTTGAAGTAAAAGTGCCCATGAAAGTATTTGCCTGGAACGACAAGCGTGAAACAGATACGGTGATGACCCCGCTGGATTCCATTAAATATCATAAGCAAATGCTGCAGGCGGCCTTTCTGCTTACCGATCCGTTAACAGGGGAAGTAAAAGCATGGGTGGGTGGAATTGACTTTAAGACCTATAAATACGATCACGCAAATTATAATACGAAAAGACAGGTAGGTTCCACATTTAAACCGTTTTTATATACCCTGGCGGTGATGAACGGGTATACACCCGAAACGCCCGTACAGGTAGATTCCGTTAATCTTGGAGGTAAAATAATCAGTGACAAAAAGTATAATGGAACCCGTCCGCTGAATTATTGCCTGGCAGCTTCCATCAACCCGGCGGCAGCTAACCTGATGAACACAATAGGTGTGAACAGAGTGGTTGACTTTGCTCATCAGTGCGGTATTTCCAGCAATATTCCGCCTTATCCTTCCATAGCCCTCGGTGCGGCCGATATTTCATTAATTGAAATGGTGGGCGCTTACAGCATGTTCCCCGCCGGCGGAATGAGCACTAAGCCTATTTATATTTCACGGATAGAAGATCGCAACGGTAACGTGCTGCAAACTTTTACTACTTCACACCGGGAGGTGATCAACGAAGCAGATGCCTACATAATGACAAGGATGATGCAGGGTGTGGTTGACTTTGGTACCGGACGATCAATGAGGGGAACCTATGGTATTACCAGCGAGGTGGCTGGCAAAACGGGTACCACCAATAACAATGCTGATGGCTGGTTCATCGGGTTTACGCCCCAGCTGTTAGGCGGTGCATGGGTTGGAGCGGATGATCCTATCCTGCGGATAGCAAACAATTACGTAGGTCAGGGTGCTCAGATGGCCATGCCGATATGGGCCTATTTTTTCCAGGAAGTATATAAAGATAAAACGCTGGGGATAGATGTGGGCGCCAGGTTTGTGCAACCCGAAAGCTTTAAGAATGAAATGATGTATGACTGGACTGATCCTTCCCAGTCTGATACGCCGATCCTGGAAGGGGAAACCCAGCAGGGGGATGCCAACCAGTATATTGATGTGCCGGTTAGTGACGGACGGGAACGGGTAACCACCGAATCGCAGCTTTCTGATGAGGAAAAGAAAATCCTGGAGGAAGCGAAGGGTGCAGGTAAAAAAAGTAATAAAGTATCACCCGATACCGTAGATAATAAAAAGAAAGGCTTTTTCAGGAAACTCTTTGGAGGTAAAAAAAGAGATACTTAGTTTTCTTCATCCGATAATTATACTTGTAATGCAGACAGAACACCGGCGGGTAGCCTGGAGGTATCATACGAATGTATATGAAGTCAATCTTCGTCAATATACCAGGGAAGGAACGATTAAGGCTTTTGCCGGGGAACTGCCCAGGCTGAAAAAAATGGGTGTGGAAACCTTATGGTTTATGCCGGTAACGCCAATCGCAAAAGAAAGAATGAAAGGAACGATGGGCAGTTATTATGCCTGCTCGGATTATACCTCCGTAGACCCGGAATTTGGTACCCTGGATGATTTTAAGCAACTGGTGCATTCGGCACACGGGCAGGGATTTAAAGTGATTATAGACTGGGTTGCCAATCATACCGGCTGGGATCATATATGGACAGTAACACACCCGGAATATTATGAACGGAATGAAGCCGGTAATTTTACAGCGGCTTCGGGAATGGATGATATTATTGAGCTAGACTTCAATAACCCGGATATGGTCAGGGCGATGATTGATGCTATGGCATTTTGGATAAAGGAATGTGATGTTGATGGTTTCCGGTGTGACCTCGCATTTTGGGTACCCCTCAATTTCTGGAAGACCGCCCGCCCCGCTTTGGATAGTATAAAACCTTTATTCTGGTTAGGAGAATTTGATGCGCTGGATAATCCTGAATATCTCGAAGTTTTTGATGCCGCATACGCCTGGAGCTGGATGCACAGGACGGAAGAATTTTATAAGAAACAACGCCGGGTGGACGTTTTGAAAGAGCTGCTGCAACAATACCGCGCTGTTTTTTTGCCGGGTACAACCGGTTTGTTCTTTACTTCCAATCATGATGAAAACAGCTGGAATGGAACCGAGTTTGAAAAATACGGGGATATGGCGCCGGCCCTCGCCGTATTCAGCTGTACATGGGAAGGTATTCCCCTGGTATACAGCGGGCAGGAATTGCCCAACCGGAAAAGACTCTGTTTTTTTGATAAGGATTTAATTGAATGGGATGGCGATCCTGCTTTGGAAATCTTTTACAGGAAGCTGCTGACCTGCAGGAAAGAAAATCCTGCGTTAGCATCAGGCGATGGAAAGACAGAAACGGTAATACTGGATTTTAGCGGGAATGAGCATATCCTCGGGTATATAAGGAAATGCGGGATACATGCGGTTTTGGTCTTACTGAATTTATCTCCTTATCTCGGCCGTTTTATACATGAAAATACCGGTCTTACGGGGAAGGGCAGGGAACTGTTCAGCGATGAAGAGCTTGATTTTTCCGGTAACCCGTGGTTTGATCTGCCTGCATGGGGATATAAGGTTTATATACAGTAACCGGCGGGAACCTGAAATACGCCTGCGGAAAAACCTTATCGTTTTCGCCGTATTCTTATTGTTGAATTTTGACTGAGACTGCTGGATAAAAATACTTCATGGCGGTTTACTCCATCGGTCAGTACCATCAAAGCCGTATTTGGAGGTATGCTTCCCAGGTTTTCAGCAAACATGCTGATCTCGTTATACTCCTTTGTGGTATCTAAGACCGTATAAAATACGATACCCCTTTCACTGAGGAGCTGGTGAGTGGCAATGGGCTCTTTATTGAAGAAAACAGAAATGCTGTCACCGTCTACTATCCCGTTATCATAAAAAGTAAGCCTGAGCGAGTCGGAATGTACCCATATCTCCTGGCCTACTACTTCCTTTCGTTTAGCAAACTCTTCCAGTATTTTTTGAGCCTCCATGCTCTGGGCGGATGGCTCTTTTACTTTCAGGTCAACCGAATCGGGGATATAGACCTTAGGACTATTTACCACCACATCTTCTTCAGAAGGCCGCCATATTTTTTTGATCTCTGCAAACTTGTCAATTAAGCTGTCTGTATTCAGGGACTCGCCATATACAAAGTCGAATGCAATATCGGGACAGGTATATTTATATTTTCCCTGGGTAGTAAACAAACCTTTAATATTGGTACTCACCCTTGAAGCGGTAAGAATGGCTCTCAGATCCATGATACATTCCACACCATTATTTGCCGATGCCCGGAAATAGGTAATAGGCACATCTTTGATCAGCACTTCTCTTGTTCTCGGATTATAACTGCCTTTTACATAAAAGCTCTGGTAGGTATCGCGAAAGTAGTAGCTGATTATTCCTTTTACTTCATTGCCCTCCTGCTTCAGGTCAAGCTCAACAAGGTAGTTATTATGCGAGCCTCCCAGTAATACATCGGCGCTTCCAAACCAACTGCCTTTTATTCCCTGACCCATACTTTGGGTTACACAAAAAAAACAAATAAGGATTAGTATTATTCTCATCAAACTTATTGGAATAGTACGGTTACGTAAATGTCTGCAAGGTAACGCATGTTATCTGAAAGTATTGTAAATAAACTGTTGAACTTCATCGCGTGCAAATTTAAAAAATCCGGTTATCATATACCGTATTTCCGTTTAATCTCTCTTTCGCTGTCCCTGGCTTTAATGCTTTCCCTTTTGTCGTGCAGCTTTTTCCCCTTGCCCAGTCCAATTTCTATTTTAGCTAATCCTTTTTCGTTAAAGAAAATCTGGAGAGGTACAATGGTATAGCCCTTCTCTTTTATTTTGGATTCCAGCTTTTTTAACTCCTTTTTATTCAGGAGCAGCTTCCGCTCGCGCAGCGGGTCGTGGTTATGATAGGTGCCGTGACTGTATTCTGCTATATGAAGACTTTTAATCCAAAGCTCCCCCTTATTAAAATAGCAGTAGCTGTCGTTAAAGCTGGATCTGCCTTCGCGCAGCGACTTTACTTCTGTACCTGTTAATACCATACCCGCCACATATTTATCATCTATGTGATACTCATAATAGGCAGAGCGGTTACGTATATTGGACATGCTGAATGTATGTGATTTCCCGGCAGGGCGCCGTAGGCTTTTACCGTATTAAGATTGAAATAATGTAAGAAGCGTAGCTATTTTACTTTTTAACTCTTCGCGCGGAATGATCAAATCCAGGAACCCGTGTTCCATTAAAAATTCTGAGCTTTGAAAACCGGAAGGAAGATCTTTCTTTATGGTTTCTTTAATTACCCGTGGCCCGGCAAATCCTATCATGGCTCCGGGCTCTCCCATAATAATATCTCCCAGCATGGCAAAAGATGCGGTAGTTCCCCCGTAAGTGGGATCGGTACAAAGAGAGATGTAAGGAACGCCGGCATCAGCGAGCTGTGACAGCTTGCCGGAGGTTTTGGCTAATTGCATGAGTGAAAAGGCACTTTCCATCATCCTTGCGCCACCACTTTTGCTGATAATCATTAATGGGAAACGGTGCTGCAGGCAGAAATCAACAGCTTTGGCTATTTTTTCACCCATTACACTACCTAATGATCCGCCGATAAAATTGAAATCCATGCAACAAACCACTAAGGGATGATCATGAACTTTACCGTGTGCCACGGAGATGGAATCGTTCAAACCGGTTTTTCGATATGCTTCTTCTAAGCGTTTTTGGTAGGGTTTCAGGTCGTTAAACCGGAGGAAATCAACAGACCGGATATTTGCAAAAAGCTCTTCATATTGCTGTTGATCAAATAATATCTCAAAATATTCATGGCTGCTGATACGATGGTGATACCGGCATTTGGGGCAAACAAACAGGTTTTCCTTTAATTCCAGTACGGTGCAGGTGTATTTACAACTGGGACATTTGATCCATAACCCGTCCGGCGCTTCCTTTTTTTCTGCAGTGGAAGTAAGTATGCCCTTTTTTATTCGCTTAAACCAGCGGCTTCTCGCTTCATCATTGCCATCCTCACCGGCAAGGTTGGAGTCAAAATCTTCTTCGTATTGCATCTTTTTGCTTGTGTTGGAGGTTAAGATTAACGAATTTATTGAATAATAACAAAAATATCCGTTGGGTTGCTTAGGTTTCCGGTTGCGAATGGAAATAAGCGGTTGAACTGCTAAAAACAATATGCAAACAAAAGTACGGGAGCAAAGATAAATAAGAAAAAATGAATCCGGCAAATGGAACCGGTTTTGAAATAATAGGCGGAGAACGGACTGTTTTAATCTTTTTCAGTATCTTGATTGTCCAAAATAATTCTACACATGTCACAGCAAAGAAAAATTACTTTACACGAGTCGGAAATACCAACACACTGGTATAACATTATGGCGGATATGCCTAATAAACCGCTGCCTCCCCTGCATCCGGGCACCCGCCAGCCTGTTGGACCGGATGATTTAGCACCCCTGTTTCCTATGGAGCTGATCAAGCAGGAAGTGAGTACGGAAAAGTGGATTGAAATACCGGATGAGGTAAGGAACCTGTATTCCATCTGGCGTCCCACACCGATGTTCCGGGCCTATGAGCTGGAAAAAGCGCTGGGTACAAAATCCAGGATCTATTATAAATATGAAGGCGTTAGTCCTGCGGGATCGCATAAGCCCAATACGGCTGTTCCCCAGGCCTACTATAATATGAAGGAAGGCATAAAGAAAATATCAACAGAAACCGGCGCCGGCCAGTGGGGCAGTGCCCTGAGTTTTGCCTGTAAGCTGTTTGGCATATCCTGTGAGGTATTTATGGTTAAGGTGAGTTATGACGGTAAGCCGTATCGTAAAGTGATGATGAATACCTGGGGTGCAACGGTTCATGCTTCTCCAAGCAATTTAACAAATGCCGGCAGAACTATTCTTGCCGCTGATCCCCATTCGCCGGGAAGCCTGGGTATTGCTATTTCGGAAGCGGTGGAGGTTGCCGCTACGCATGATGATACCAAGTATTCCTTAGGCAGTGTATTGAATCATGTGCTGATGCACCAGACCATAATCGGGCTGGAAGCATTGAAGCAGATGGAAAAAGCAGGCGACTACCCGGATATTGTAGTTGCTCCGTTCGGCGGCGGCTCTAACTTTGCAGGTATTACCTTTCCTTTTTTACAAAATAAATTAACCGGCGGCAAGGATATAAGGGCCATAGCGGTAGAACCCACATCCTGCCCCAAATTAACCCGAGGGGTGTTCCGCTATGATTTTGGTGATACGGTGGGGATGACGCCACTTATCCCGATGTATACCCTGGGTCATAATTTTATTCCTTCTCCCATACATGCCGGCGGATTGCGGTATCACGGTGCGGGCGCTATCGTTAGCCAGTTACTTAAAGATGGAATTATTGAAGCCGATTCCATTAACCAGACGGAATGTTTTGAGGCCGGGATATTATTTTCCGGAACAGAAGGGATCATCCCCGCACCTGAAGCAACCCACGGCATTGCTGAAGTTATACGCCAGGCAAAGCAGGCTGATGAAGAGGGCGTTTCCAAAACCATCCTGTTTAATTTATGCGGGCATGGCCATTTTGATCTGAGCGCTTATGAGCAATATCTAAATGGTAAGTTAGTGGATTATGAAGTGACACAGGAAGATATTAATCATTCCCTGGCTGAGCTGAATACGCCGGTGATATAGAAAAGATAAGCAAGGGGCATAATGTTAAAAGTAGTATTCTTCAGTACTCTTTTACATTATGCCCCTTTTGTTGTTTCAAACCGGATGATGAGAATGAATTTTTATCTTATATCCGTCCGGTATAAGTTGAGGTTATTGCTGGTTTTTCTTAACCCGTACATTATACCCGGGGTTCCCAGCCCGGCTCGTATTCCCTGCTCCAGAGCAGCGTAGCTTCATGATCATTCAGGATATGCCCGTCTTTTGGATGGATTTGCAGCGTTCTCCCCATGCGTTGTGCAATATTGCCGAGCTGTACGAGCAGTGTACTTTGATGACCTCCAATGATATCCGAGCGTAGAGGTGTTCCTTTTCGTATACCATCGAAAAAATTACGGATATGCAGCGCATCCAGTTCCTGTGCGGGACTTGACAGGTTGCGCGGGTCTATCAGGTCTTCGTGCTTTACAGACTTGACGATCTTTCCGCTCAGATCAAATATTTTATAAGCATTCCCTCCTTCAATCAAGAGGGAACCTGTATCACCATAAAATAATACGCCAACCGGGCTGCCTTCAACCGGGTGTGCATTGCAGCTACGGCCTTCCCAGGAGATCATGCAGTTGTTTTCAAATTCCAGGTTAATGACCTGGGTATCGGGCGTTTCCCAATCATCATCATAACGATAACGGCCACCTGAAGAGCTTACTTTAATGGGATAATCTACCTGGAGCCCCCACCTGGCCAGGTCAACCATGTGCGTGCCGTTATTGAGCGCTTCACCCGTTCCCCAGTTCCAGAACCAGTGCCAGTTGTAGTGTAAAATATTATCCCTGTATGGCGTTCTCGGTGCGGGACCCTGCCATAAGTCATAATTAAGCCAGGCAGGTACGGGTACTATTTTCCCTTTTCCAATGGAAGGACGATTGTTGGAATACCAGGTTTTAGCAAAATAAGGACGGCCGATCACCCCGCTGTGGAGGGCAGCAATGGCTTCCATTACTTTTGGCCAGGAGCGGCGCTGATTACCCATTTGCAGCACCCGGTTGTATTTTTCCCGGGCGGCGATCAGCAGTTCCCCTTCCCGGGGATTATGGCTGCATGGTTTTTCAAGATAAACATGTTTCCCGGCTTTGCAGGCCATCAGGGCAGCGGGAGCATGCCAGTGGTCCGGCGCGGTAACGATCAGGGCATCCATATCTTTATCTTCCAGGGATTTTCTGAAATCGGGAGCTGGCCTGGGGCGCCTGGACTGTAGCTTTTCAATGGCTGCTATACAGGTATCTGCTGCGCGGCTGTCCACATCAGAAACATACAGCACTTCACAGCCTTCCTGTACGGCAAAATTTTTGCTTACGGCCAGTCCGCGACTGTTAACGCCCATTACGCCAACGCGTATACGTTCATTGGCACCAATAATACCTGCATAGCTTTTAGCGCTGAATCCGGGTAATATACCGCCTACGGAAAGAGCAGCCGTACCCAACACTGTTTTTTTAATAAACCTTCTTCTTGAATTTCCCATGATGCTGTTTTACTTTAGAAGATACTCCCGGGTGTAGATATCTCTTTCTGTGTATTGCTCCTTCTGCTTCTCTACGGATTGTAATTGACCGGGTAATCAAGATTTACATTATGCTGCTAACCGTCAGTCTATGCTCCTGCTCTTTTCATTATTTCATCCAGGCTTACAGGAATGCCCCCTTTATTTTTGCTTTCATCGGCGGCTTCCATAATAGCGCAGATCTCCGTTGTTTCTTTGCTGCTTACCGGGGGAATGCCGGTATCAAAAAACCGGACGATCTCCTCCAGCAGTGAATCATATCCGCCAAAATTACCCAGCGTGGTTGTGCCGTTTTCACCGAATACCGTACCACCGTAACCGCTCTTACCTGAACGGGTACCCCGGAAAGTACCTATCCGCCCGTCTTCCCAGGTGCCTGCTACCACATCTGTATCATTGGTATGCAAACGTACTACCTGTTTACAGCCCGTACCCATGATCGTACATAACGTTTCTACGCCGTGTATACCATACCAGAATAGATCGGGATGTGTTTTTTCAAGATGTGCCGGACTGTAGGTATCCGCCCCGATAACCTTACCGACCTTTCCTTTAACCACCTCCTGTACCCCCTCCATAAAACGTAAAGAGGAAGAAGAGAATACCGGCACTTTATATTGTTCCGCTGCTTTAAAAATAGCAATCGCATCTTTCAGGGAAGCGGCGATCGGCTTGTCAATGAATAACGGCTTCCGGGCTTTGATCACTTCCAACGCCTGCTCCAGGTGAAGCCGGCCGTCATTAGTTTCAAGCAGGATGTAATCCGTTTTCTTAAGCAGTTCTTTTATGGAGTTTACAATTTCTACCCCCATTTTTTTTACCTCTTCCGTATATGCGGGAATTCTTTCTGCGGAAGAAATGATATCGCTGCTTCCTTTCGGATAGGCCGCCACGACTTTATACCCGTTTAACGCAGGTGACGGATTAGCGCTGTTAAGCGCTTTGGTAAAAGCGGTACTATGGGAAGTGTCCAGTCCTATGATGCCTATTCTTTTTCGTTGCTTCAGGTTTTGTGCATATAGGGTGTTGATGCTGCCGGGCAAACTAAGTCCAATGCTGCCGGCTATAGCTGTGCCGATAAAATTGCGGCGTCCGAATTGTTTTTTCATGCAGGGTTCATCTGTGATTTTGTGAAGAATATAATATTAGCATGGTGAAGGTAAAAAAGAATAGTATACTTTTTTTATTTAAAAACATCAGGCAAAGCAGGACACCCTATATTTTATTTCGCCCGGTGCTTCGGTGTATAGATCGCAGATATGGCTGTGGCCGGAATATTCCTGTCTACCGGTTTTTTATATATTGTCTGGCGAATGCAAGATATTGCTGCCAGTCGTAAAGGGTAACATCGTGCTTCCCTGTTCTGATATGGTATCGGATTGTTTCTCCCACCGGGTGATTTACTGCAGGCATTTCATTTACGTTCAGTCCTTTCAGCTTATAGAGGGCATAAACCGGCGCTGCGTTTTTTGCTGAAAGAAATTCTCCCCTGGGGTCGGCCCATCTGTCTTCCTCGGCGCTGGCAACATATAAAGGACGGGGAGCGATCAGGGAGAGCAGGCTGTGCTGGTCTACCGGGAGTTTTTCGGGATGGTCGTTATAGCTCTTGTATTGCGCAATAAACCAGTGAGGAAAGCTGGTATTGATGTTACGGATGGTTTCTCCGAAATTTCTGCGGGAAAGAGCGGCACCGCCTTCGCCGGAATTATTGGAGATGACCATAGCAAAACGCCGGTCGTTGGCTCCTGCCCAAAGCGCTGTTTTACCGAGCCGGGAATGACCGATCAGTATTGTGCTTTTGGCATCTATATCCTTATCTGATTCAAGATAGTCCTGTATCCTGCTTAATCCCCATGACCATGCGCCGATAGCACTCCATTCACCTGTTGCGATATGTAGTGCCTCTTTCATCGTGGTACGAACCCCCTCTTTCCATCCTTCTTTATGATCGGGTTCAAGATCGTAATAATGAGCGGTGGCTATACCATATCCCTGCCCGATAATTTCTTCTATTGGCCAGCGGGAAGCTGCTGATCCTCTTGCCGCATCAATAGCTTCCCTGTCGGTCATTTGCGGATTTGCCTTTTTAAGATATTTTGACGGCTTAATAGCTTTGTCTGCTACAATAGCGTGGTTCCCGTTAAAGTTCAGTCCGGCAAAGACAGTTACAGGATGACCGGCTTTGGGTAAGTACAGCAATACATCCATTGAAGGGGCCTCGTCTCCTGCTGAAAAATAAATCGTTACCTGCTTTCTCACTGCTTTCCCGTCCAGAACCGTAGTGTCTGTTTCTGTGATCTTAAAATGCAGACCTGCGGGTTTCCCCGAGATCTTCCCATATACGTTTTCTGTAAACAGGGATAAAATATAGGGTCTTTGTTTTCGCTCCCATTCTTTTACCGTATTTATTTTCTTTCCCTGCCGGGATATTAACGGGTCGGGCAGGGTATAAGGAAGTACCCTGGATTCATCATAATTAGCCGGAGGCGCCTGGGCAAAGGATAAGGTGTAACTTAAAGTTGTGACCAGGAGAGAAAAGAAATATGATTTCATATTAACTATATTATAATTTTCTTATGCGTCCTCTGCTTTGCTGCGTACTTAGTGTGAAACATGAATGTAAAATAAAAATGAATGTCTGCCAAACAGATCCCCTGTATACGGATGTTGGGGTGCATTTCAATTTTTGGCGGGCGGGTGGTGACCTGACTACCGGTCAGGCAGGCACTCGCCTGTAGAACCCGCTACCGGTCGGTGTCTCACCGACCGGTACGTTGTGGGTGGAGTGAAAAATTGAAATGCACCCGGATGTTGCGCCCGGTAAATCCTTTTTTGATTATCTTTATAAGTCCGGCTGCTTACCTGAACATTCTGTTTTGTAGCAGACCTTATGGCTTGTTTAAATATGAAAAAAAGGATCTCCTGGAAGATAGTCGTACCGGTTGCTTTACTTGCTGTCGGTGCTTTCTTCTTTATCAGCACAGGTGCTGTTGACAAACCGGCTTCTATAGCACAGTTCGACAAATCGTTGCCGGATCATATTGATTATAACCTGCACGTGAAGCCTATTCTTTCCGATAAATGCTTTTTATGTCATGGTCCCGATAAGAACGAAGGCCAGAAGGCTGGGCTGAACCTTTCTACAAGAGAAGGAGCTTTGGCTACATTAACCAGCGGTAAGCATGCTATTGTGCCCGGCAGGCTCGGTAAAAGTGAACTGTATTACCGGATCACAACTACCGATGAGGAAATGATGATGCCGAAAAAGGGATCCAACAGGGTATTAACGGACTATGAAAAAGCCGTATTGATCAAATGGATCGAGCAGGGAGCGGAATATAAACCCCACTGGGCCTTTATTGCACCGGTGAAACCCGGCATCCCGGAGGTAAAGAACAAGCTGTGGGTTAAGAATGAAATAGATGCTTTTGTGTTGCAAAAGCTGGAAGCCAGCGAATTGCAACCTTCACCGGAGGCTGACAAAGAAACGCTGTTGCGAAGGGTAACTTTAGATCTTACCGGGCTGCCGCCTACCTTGCAGGAAAGGGATGCTTTTGTGGCCGATCATTCGGCCGATGCTTATGAAAAAGTGGTAGAGCGTTTGTTGCAGTCGCCTCACTATGGAGAAAAAATGGCGTTGGACTGGCTGGATGTTTCGCGTTATGCCGATACGCACGGATATACGGTAGATCGCTACCGGCCGATGTGGCCCTGGCGCGACTGGGTGATCAAAGCATTTAATGAAAATATGCCCTTTGACCGCTTTGTTACCTGGCAACTGGCAGGTGATCTGCTGCCTGATGCTACCCGTGAACAAAAGCTGGCTACCGCGTTTAACCGCAATCACGCTCAAAATATGGAAGGCGGTATTGTGGATGAAGAATTCCGGAGTGAATATGTGGCAGACCGTACCAGCACCGTGGGAACAGCCTTGATGGGTTTAACCCTTAGCTGCGCCCGATGCCATGATCATAAATTTGATCCTATATCCCAGAAAGATTTTTTCAGTCTCTACAGTTTCTTTAACAACATAGATGAAGCGGGCCAGATATCGTGGGATAATGCCATGCCCGTTCCTACAATGTTATTAACCGATGCAAAGCAGGATTCCATCATCGCTTATCTCAGTAAAAAGGAAGATGCCATAGCAGAGGAACTGAATGTGATCATGCAGAATGAAAAAGCAGCTTTTGAACAGTGGAAATCACTTGCAGGAAATACGATTCCCTTTGATGCAAAGAAAGGATTGCAGGCGCACTTTACATTTGATAAGCTGGTCAACGGTGCTTTTATCAACGAAGTGAACGCAAAAGATAAAGGCATAACAACGGATCCGGTATTGGTTCCGGGCAGGATGGGTAAGGCTTTCCGATCGAATGGCGATGATGTGCTGAAGCTGGGCAACATAGGTATCTTTAACCGCTTTCAGCCTTTTTCCATCGGGGTATGGGTGTACATTCCAAAAGAACTGAGTAAAGGTGTGATCTTTCATAAAGGCAGCGGTGATATCACCTATAACTTCCGGGGCTATTTTTTAAATGTAAAGAATGATAAGGCAGAGCTATTAATGGCGCATACCTGGCCCTATAATAATATCCTCAGGGTAAGTGAAGCTCCTTTGCCAAAAGAAAAATGGATACAGCTCACCCTTACCTATGATGGTTCCGGTAAAGCAAAAGGACTGCGATTATTTATGGATGGGAATGAAATATCCCTGGTCACGGAGAAGGATAATCTGTATAAGGATATCATGTTCGTCAAAGGAGAACAGCCGGGATTGCAGGTAGGGGCCGACT
The DNA here is from genome assembly GCA_023957155.1 of Chitinophagaceae bacterium. Taxonomy (GTDB): domain Bacteria; phylum Bacteroidota; class Bacteroidia; order Chitinophagales; family Chitinophagaceae; genus Agriterribacter. Next base: position 210,896 of record JAMLHK010000006.1, read on the forward strand.
GGCGTGGAACAGGATTTAAAAACGGGCTGGTAGATGAGTTGGTCGTATACAACCGTTCGCTTACTCCCGCTGAAATAAATACATTGGTACGGATGCAGGCTAATGATCCGGTGCCAAAGGGTACTGCTGCTGATGATGACCTGAGGCAGTATTATTTATCCAATATTTCCACCGCATGGCAGCAGAAAGCTGCTGAGCTGCAGCAAACGCGTCAGGAAAGAAATGAGGTAACGGAAAACATACCTGAAATAATGGTAATGGAAGAAATGAAGCAAAGAAGAAAAGCGTATATATTGGAAAGAGGCGTGTATGATAATTACGGGGAAGAAGTAGAGCCCGGTGTGCCTGCAGCCATACTGCCTTTTGGAAAAGATCTTCCAAAGAACCGCCTCGGGCTGGCGAAATGGCTGATGGATCCCCGGCATCCCTTAACTGCACGGGTGGTGGTGAACCGGTACTGGCAAACTTATTTCGGTACGGGACTACAGAAAAATGCCGATAATTTTGGTAACCAGGGCGGCATGCCCTCTCATCCCGAATTATTAGACTGGCTAGCCATTCGTTTCCGCGAATCGGGCTGGGACATAAGAGCGATGCAAAAATTGATTGTTTTATCGGCTGCTTACCGGCAGTCTTCCTATACTTCGCCCGGGCTCTTAGAGAAAGACCCGGAAAATGTATTATTGGCCCGGGGACCGGCATTCCGGTTAACAGCGGAAATGGTACGTGATGCGGCTTTAACAGCAAGCGGTTTACTTGCTCCCGCTATAGGCGGCGCCAGCGTAAAGCCTTACCAGCCCGATGGGGTATGGGCAGTAAACAGCGAAGTGTATCAGCCCGATACGGGATCTGCATTATACAGGAGAAGCATGTATACATTTTGGCGGCGTACCAACCCTCCGCCGTCTATGAGCACTTTTGATGCACCCATGCGGAGCAGTTGTACCGTGCAAAGGCAAAAAACCAGCACCCCGCTGCAGGCGTTGGTGTTACTGAATGATCCCCAGTTTGTTGAAGCGGCAAAAGTATTGGCGGAAAAGGCGGTGACAAACGGTAACGGCATTGCCGACAGGATACAGTACTGTTATCGTGCTTTAACTGCACGAACACCTTCGGCAAAAGAAAAGGATATCCTGGAAAACTTATATGCCGTGCAACATGAAAAATTTAAGAAGCAGCCTGCTAAAATGAGCGGGTGGCTGACGGCGGGCGACTATAAGATTAAGCAGCGAAATGATCTGCCGGCATTGGCCGCTACTACGGTAATAGCCAGTACCATCATGAATTCGGATGCGTTTATAACTAAAAGATAACGGTATACAATAAACGAAAGTAGGATGCATAAGGAAATAGAACAGCTTATTGCCAGCCATCTCAACAGGAGATCTTTCCTGCTAAAGGCTTCCCTGGGGCTGGGATCCGTAGCGCTGGGCTCGCTTTTGGCGGGGCAGGACGTTTTATCGCATAAAGCAAAAGCGATTACGGGTTTTCACGGTGTGCCCGATATACCGGCAAGAACCAAAAGAGTAGTATATCTTTTTCAGAGTGGGGGACCTTCGCAGTTTGAGACTTTTGATTATAAGCCCCTGCTTGAAAAAATGCACGGGCAGGATCTGCCGGACTCTGTAAGGAAAGGACAACGGCTTACCGGTATGAGCGCGCAACAGTCTGCACTTCCGCTGGTAGGCTCTTCTTTTCAGTTCGCGCAACGCGGACAAAGCGGGGCGTGGGTAAGCGAGCTTATGCCGTTTACAGGCGCCATAGCAGATGATCTCTGCTTTGTTAAATCCATGTATACGGAACAGATCAACCACGACCCGGCTTTAACTTTTATGCAGACCGGAAACCAGTTAGCGGGCCGGCCCAGCATAGGATCGTGGGTTCATTACGGGCTGGGATCGGATAATGATAACCTGCCTGCATTTATTGTACTGGTGTCTAATAATGCGCCCAAGGATCAGCCTTTATATGCCCGGCTTTGGGGGAATGGTTTTCTTCCTTCTAAATACCAGGGCGTGCAGTTCCGTTCGGGAGCAGATCCTGTATTGTACCTCAATAACCCTAAGGGATATCAAGCGGCAGATCGCCGTGAAATGCTGGATGCGCTAAACGCTTTAAATCAGTCCCAGATGGAAAGCTTTGGCGATCCCGGCATCGGCAACCGGGTAGCTCAATATGAAATGGCTTTCCGTATGCAGGCTTCCATACCCGAAATAACAGACATGAGCGACGAGCCCGACTGGGTGTTTGACCTGTATGGTTCTGATGCACGCATTCCGGGTACCTATGCCGCTAATTGTTTGCTGGCAAGAAGATTATTGGAAAAGAACGTAAAATTTGTTCAGTTGTATCACCAGGGTTGGGATAACCATGGCAACCTGCCTTCTGCGCTTACCCGGCAGTGTAAGGCCACTGACCAGGCATCGGCGGCGTTGGTAAAAGACCTGAAGCAAAGAGGATTGCTGGATGATACGTTGGTGATATGGGGTGGTGAATTTGGACGAACGAATTACTCGCAGGGAAAACTGACCAAAGAGGATTACGGGCGTGATCATCACCCGCGCTGCTTTACGATGTGGATGGCAGGTGGCGGTGTGCAACCGGGATTATCCTACGGTGAAACAGACGATTTTGGATATAATATTGTGAAAAACCCGGTACATGTGCACGATTTCCAGGCCACGCTCTTATATTTAATGGGCGTAGATCATGAGAAGCTTACTTATGAGGCGGAAGGAAGAAGATACCGGCTTACGGATGTGGAAGGGAAGGTGGTGAAAGGGATTATTGCGTGAGTTTTAGTTCGATATTTATTGGGTAATATATAAAGAAAATTATTACCGGGTTGACAGACTGGAAACGGTTTTACGGTAACCCTATCCGGAACAACTGACATTCAATAAAACTTTGTAAATTTAGCCTATGCAAGCACATGCAGATATAGAATTTAACCAGTTGCTCAAAATAATAAAGACCTTGCCTTCCGGAAAGCTCAGGCGACTAAAGTCCGAGATAGAAAAGGAAGTTACCAAAGCAAAAACAGTTGATTTGAAAAGCTTGTTGCTAAAGGGACCAACAGCTACAAAAAAACAGTTGGATACCATTGCTAAAAATAGAAAAGCGATCAACCAATGGCGGACAAAATAGTATTGGTGGATACTTCTATTCTCATTGACTATTACCGGAAGTCTGATAAAACCAAGTCTGTTTGGCTATATTTAGTACAACAAGGATATTCATTTGCTATTTCAGCCATTACCAAATATGAGATTTATGCCGGAGCGACACCAAATCAGCTATCATTTGGGGACAGTGTATTACAAGCCATCACTATTATTCCTTTTGACGAAATATCGGTTGATACCGCAGTAACTATAAATAGTACCTTAAAAAGGAAACGAAAACAAATAGATCTGGCTGATTTATTTATTGCCGCGACAGCAATTACATATAATTTGCCTGTTGCTACACTAAATGAGAAACACTTTGAAAGAATTGACTCTTTAATCCTTGTTTAATTAAGTTGAGATAGCTTGGTATGTTTGCTGACTGTAATAATCCCGTATTATAAAATACAATCCCGTTTCAAACTATTATATATTTCTCACATTATGAAAAAAAGCAATTATAGAAGATCGTTTCTAAAAAAAACTGCTATGCTTACAACCGGTGCTATTGCAGGCTTTAATATCATCGGCAAAGCAACCCCTAATGACGATGGTATAATCGGTCATGGAGCGTTTCGTTATAAAGTAAATAAAACCTGGGGCGATCTCGACCCTGTGAAAACACCCGTGTTGAACTGTCATGAAATGGTGCAGGATTCAAAGGGCCGGTTAGTGATGATTGGTGATGATGTGAAGAATAATATTTTGGTATATGATCAGTCCGGCAAGCTGCTTGATTCCTGGGGTACAAAATACCCGGGTGGTCATGGTTTAACCTTATCTCCTGAAGGTGGCGAAGACTTTTTATTCATTGCGGATTGCGGATATTATCTCGGCAAAGATGACAAATGGCATGCACAGGCAGGCTCGATATATAAAACAACTATTAGCGGTGATCTTGTATTTGCATTAGGCCATCCGGCTACCATCGGCGTATATAAACCGGGAGAAAAATTTCAACCTACCGAAATTGCAGTGGCGCCCAACGGTGATTTTTATGTAGCAGATGGATACGGTTCGGATTATATTATCCAGTATGATCATAGCGGAAGGTATATCCGCCATTTCGGAGGACATCATAACAGCAATCCCGATCATAACCTGAACAATGCGCACGGCGTAGCGGTTGACCTGCGCAATCCTGCATCACCAAAACTGATCTGTACTTCACGCAACGACAATGCGTTTAAATTTTTTACACTGGACGGGCGCTATCTTGAAACGGTTAAATTACCGGGCGCCTATGTATGTCGCCCTGTTTTAGATGGTGAAAATATCTATGCCGGCGTATGCTGGTCTAATTTCAGGGATACCGGCAAAATGGATGGCGGCAGATCAGGCTTTGTTACGATATTGGATAAAAACAATAAAGTCGTTTCGAACCCCGGCGGAACACCGCCCGTGTATAAGAACGGTGTGTTACAGTCCCTGTTTGCAGATGGCAATATTTTCTATCACGGTCATGATGTTTGCGTGGATACTGATAAGAATCTATATGTCTGCCAGTGGAATGCAGAGAAAACATATCCTGTTAAATTAGAGCGGGTATAGTAAATATTACTTTAGAGATGCATACAGACTGGTCATTGTTTTTTGGAAGCTTCCATCCCCTGATCGTTCATATTCCTATTGGCATACTGTTATTTGCTGCACTGCTGGGTGGCGTTGCCCGGTATAAAAGAAACCGGGTATTGCAATCCGCCATCAGCATCGCGCTTTTTACCGGGTCGCTGGGCGCCGCGCTGGCTGCGGTATCCGGTTATTTTCTTTCTGCCGGTGGCGGTTATGACGTTGATACCTTATTTTGGCATAAATGGACAGGTATTGCCGCAGCCGTTCTGGGCTTTGTCGCCTGGTGGATCAGGAGAAATAAAAAAAGGGATATCGTTTTTTTGAAGACGGGACTTAGCGTATGGCTGCTGTCTTTGTGCATACTATTTATCATTGTGGGAGGACATTACGGCGGAACAATGACGCATGGTGAAAATTACTTAACAGCCCACATGCCCGCTTTTCTCCGGTCTGTTTTTCACGTAACACCCCGTGCGCAGCCACAGCCGCTTCCCGCCCAGTTAGATTCTGTCCGGGTTTTTGCCCATATCATTCAACCTATCCTAAGCGCTAAATGTGTGGGTTGTCATAATCCCGGAAAAGAGCAGGGCGACCTGGCGCTTAATTCGCCGGAAGCCATAATGAAGGGAGGCAAGAGCGGAAATACGCTTGTCCCCGGCGATATCACCAAAAGTGAGCTGGTATACCGGGTTAGCTTAGATCCGGACAACACGAAATTCATGCCTCCCAATAACCGGACGCCGCTTACGTCCATGGAAGCCGGGTTATTGAAATGGTGGGTGGCTTCAGGGGCAGATTTTACGAAGAACATTGCCGAAAGCAAAGTAGACGAAAAGACAAAATATGTACTGGCTTTTTATCTTGGCTTTGATGAAGAAAATGATAAGAAAATTATTTTGCCCGAAGCTGCCCCTGCCGATCCCAATGTGGTGAAGCAGCTAAGGGAAATGAAATTAGTCGTTCGTACATTAACAGCACAAAGCAACCTGCTCGACATTTCTTTTGTAATGATGCGGCAGAGTAGCCCGCAGCAGAAGAGAGCAGCATTGCAGTTGCTTTTATCCGTAAAAGAACAGGTCTATCGCCTTGATGTAAGCAATTGCATGCTTACGGGTGAGGAAATAAAAATGATAGCGGATCTCCCTAATCTCAATAAGCTGGAACTACAAAAAAATGATCTTACGGATGAATCGCTGGACCCGCTGAAAGCACTGCAGCAACTGACTTCACTAAACTTAGGACAAAATGATATTACCGCGAAAAGTATAGCGGTGTTTCAGCAAATGACAGCTTTACAAAAGATCAATCTCTGGCAAACCCGGTTTACGGAAGAAGATGTAAGGCAATTGCAGGATACGATGAAGGGGATAGTCGTAGTGAGTGGTGAGTAGTGAATGGTGAGTGATGAGTAGCGAGTGGTGTGGTGAATGTTTATACAACACCCGTTGTGAAAATGCTTCTCCGGTGTTTTTTATCTTTTCTGCACGATGGTATTGCGGTAAACGATTTTTAATGTTTTGTAAATACCATTACATTTGAACCATGATGATTCCTGTACACTTTAAGGATATTTTTGAGCCGGGCTTGCTCCGGGAGATGGAAAAAAAGACGGAAATAAAGTCCGTTAAGGCGGGTGATATTTTATTGGAGGTCGGACAAATAGTGAGAGGTATGCCGATTGTCTTATCGGGTTCTTTAAGAGTATTGAGGATAGATGAAGAGGGCCGGGAGATTTTGTTGTATTATATTAGTTCTGATGAAAGCTGTGCCATGACGTTTACCTGTTGTATGGAACATTTTCCCAGTGAAATAAAAGTAGTGGCGGAAGATGATGCGGACTTGCTGATGATACCGATTAGGTCTATGGATGAATGGATGAGGAAGTATGCCACCTGGAAGAGTTTTGTTATGAGAACCATTCGGAACCGCTTTAATGATTTACTCAGAACCATTGACCAGATCGCTTTTCAGAAATTAGATGAACGGCTGGTGTATTATCTCAAAGAAAAATCAAAAGCTACCGGTTCTACGCTTATTAACCTTTCCCATGAGCAGATAGCCAACGAACTGGCCACCTCACGTGTAGTGATTTCCCGGTTGCTTAAAAAATTAGAAATAGATAAGAAGGTGCTGCTTTACCGTAACCAGATTAAGGTACTCAACGCTTTGTAACAAATGTAACGTACTGTTTTTTATTGCTGTTTTATTTTTGCCGCATAGCAAACCCGATATAATCAGTAAAAGAACAGGTCTATGAAACATGAAGTTACTTCCCAGTGGATGGGAAAAATGCAGTTCAATTCCCTGGTTAATGATCATGTTATTATAATGGATGCCCCCGAGCGTGTTGGAGGAGAAAATCTGGGCACTATTCCCAAGCCATTGGTGCTTACCGCGCTTTCCGGTTGTACCGGGATGGATGTGGTGGCTTTATTGAGAAAGGAAGGAAAAGAACTCCGGAATTTTAACGTGGTGGTGAGCGGCGAACTAACCAAATCGGCGCCGATGCAATATTCTGCTATACATGTTGTGTATGAGGCCGAGGGCGATGATGCTATGCAGACTGATGTACTGCGTGTGGTTAACCGGTCGCAGGAAGATATATGCGGAGTAAGCGCCATGTTAAAGAAGGCGATGCCCGTAACCTGGGAAGTATGGTTTAACAAGATAAAAGTATTTGACAATCTCCATATCATGGAGTTAAATCCTGCTATTTAAAATAAGAATAAAAATGATATCTGCTTTAAAAAAAGTATTGGGTTTGGGTCCCGGTGTTGACTGGACTTCTTTAGTAGCTTCCGGAGCAAAAATTATTGATGTCCGGACGAAGGGTGAATTTCAGTCCGGGCACATTAAACATGCTGTCAACATTCCCTTAAATGAATTGAGGAATCATCTGGGTAAATTAAAAAAGGATACGGTAATTATTACCTGCTGTGCTTCGGGGATGAGGAGCGCATCGGCAAAAAGCATGTTGATGGCTAACGGGTTTACTAAGGTATATAATGGCGGGGGATGGATGTCTTTACAATATAAAATCAGTAAATCATGAAAGAGCGTGTACTTTCCGGCTGGAACTGGATACGGGTCATTTATCTTATAACCGGTGTTACGATTATTATTCAGTCGGCAACTAACGGGCAATGGTTAGGGGTAGCCCTGGGAGGTTATTTTTCGGCAATGGCTCTTTTCCGCTTTGGTTGTGCTGCCGGAAGCTGTTTTGGAGGAAGTTGCACGATAGAAAATAGTAATAAGCCCGGCGATAAAGACTGATATTGCTTATACTATAAAGGACGGGGTAAAAATAACCGGGCGGAACGGCTATACAGGTCCGGTTAGACAATCGCCCCGTTGGCAGTCATTCCCAGGTATTTCATCCAATGACAATACCCAAAAATTGAATTTTGAATTTGTTGTCTAAATAGTTAACTTTGCGAGGTGATTTTTGAGCGACAAATATTCGCCTATAAGCGTTATTTCTTGGACTTTTACAAACACCTTGATGATAGCGTTCAACGAAAAATAGAATGGACGTTAAACTTGATCAGAGTGACAAGGCAAGTCCCTGAAAAATATTTCAAACATGTTGAGGGAGCAAAAGGGCTTTATGAAATTAGAGTTGAAGTTGGCAGTAATATTTTCAGAATCTTCTCCTTCTTTGACGAAGGAAATTTGGTTGTTTTAGGGAATGGATTTCAGAAGAAAACTCAAAAGACACCTAAACAAGAAATTGACAAAGCGTTAAAAATAAAAGCAGAATATGAGAGCGAAAAAACCGCCTACCGGACGGACAAATAAAAATCTGACCTCATTTACTGATATTCTTGACAAGAAATACGGCAAACGTGGCACAGCAAAAAGAGAGCAATGGGAACAAGAGTTTGAAGCTTTCCAGCTTGGTGTATTACTTGAGGAAGCAAGGACAAAACTCGGTATGACACAAGAGGAGCTTGCTGAAAAATGCGGGACCAACAAATCTTATATTTCAAGAATTGAAAACAATGCAAGCGATATCAGACTTTCAACGTTAATGAAAATTGTTCAGACAGGGTTTGGTGGACATTTGAAACTAACATTACAACTTTGAGAAGTAACGAACCACCACATAGAGCTTGTAGAAATTAAATTATATGGTAGGGTGTATCCACGGCTTCCTGTAGGGTCGCTGTAACAGTTTGGTGGCTTCTTTATCTCCAACGATGAGTTTTTTTACCGGGTCGTAGGTCAGGGGCCGCCCTAACTGCATGGAAAGATTAGCGATAATGCAGCTTGCAGTAGAAATGTGTCCTTCTTCAATATCTGCAACAGGCCTGATTTTGTTGTCAATAGCTTTCAGAAAGTCCAGCATGTGCAGCCGGGTGGCTGGAGCAGCATTTAATTCAATGTTGGGTTCAGTAAGATCTTCGGGGTATTGCTCCTTTTCATGTACTACATCTTTATGAATCTTTTCGCCTTTACCTGCGGGGATAAAATCATATCGTGTTGTGCTGCCACAGAGTGTACCTTTTTCACCATACAGCTTGAAGGACCAGGGGTAATCGGGATCAGCTGAAGTACCCCATGTCCGGTGCTGCCATACACAGTTAAGCTCGTTATATTCAAATATAGCAGATTGTGTATCGGCAATATTGCTCTTGCCGGTTTTATTCATATAAATACCGCCTGTTGAACTAATCCGGTTGGGCCATCCGAGTTTCAGCATCCACCTTACGGCATCGAGCATGTGAATACACATATCGCCCATAATGCCGTTGCCATATTCCATAAATGCCCGCCACCAGCGTTGGTGGGGGAGCCCGTCGTAAGGGCGCATGGGAGCCGGCCCCGTCCAGGTATCATAATCAAAAAAGTCCGGTACAGGCTCAACGGGCGGATTACCGTTGTGGCGCATGTGATAGTAGCAGCACATTTCTACGTGTGATACCTTTCCTAACAGCCCGGTATCAACGATATTTTTCTTTGCATCTATCAAATGAGGCGTACTCCTGCGCTGGGTGCCCACCTGTACCACGCGGTTGTATTTCCGGGCGGCAGCCACCATCGCTTCGCCTTCCATAACATCCACGCTGATGGGTTTTTGCACATATACATGGGCGCCGGATTTTATCGAATCTATGGCTTGCAATGCGTGCCAGTGATCGGGTGAGCCGATCAGTACGATCTCCGGTTGCTGTTCTGCGAGCATTTTCCGGTAGTCGCCATACATTGCCGGCTTTTTATGATTTGACTGGCGCTGACTCACCATCTCAGCTGCATTCTCTAACTGGTGCCTGTCGGGATCGCACAATCCCACTACTTCAACCGGGGCAACCTGTATCAGCCGGAACAAATCGCTTTTACCATACCAGCCGGTTCCTATCAACGCAACCCGCCGGGGAACTGCGGCCGGCGAAGCAAAAAGATCCATTCCGTTAGCCCGGAGTGAGGCTAATGCAAGGGCTGCGGAAGTACCGCGGATAAACTGGCGGCGGCTAAAGTGATGCTGGCTCATACTGCAAATTATTTTATCTGGATGTATGGATTAAAGATAATAAGCTTTACCGTTTTTTGATTAAATCATTTTACCCGATATTTTTTGTCATCCAGATGCTACATGAAGTATGCCCTGAGTTACCCAATGGCTGTTGAATATGGGTAAATCCGTATTTTTCGTACAGGGTAACCGCGTTGGAAAATTCAGGCATGCTTTCAATATACAGCGTGGTATAACCCATTTTTTTGCAGACTCGATGCTTTTGACCATCAATTGTTTCCCGATGCCTTTGCCACGTGCGTGAGCGGACAAGTAAAACTTGACCAGCTCCGCATGATATTCCGGTAATGATTCCGTAGGGTATATCCCGCAGCAACCTATGATAGTGCCTTCTGCCTCTGCTACCCATAGCACCGCTTTATCTTTTTGAAACAGTTGGAACAGGCAATCGGTTGTAGGGTCGGAATAAACGGTGCCCTGCCGGGGAGCGTTATATTCTTCAAATACGGTTCTTATTAATGCCGTGAGTGATGGATTGTCTGTTGCTTTAACCTCCCTGATATGCATAAGGCAAATTTACTTTATAATCCTTTCATCTTTTATAATGCGAGTGATCAACTGCACGGGCCACTCATCAGGGTAGCAGATGTGGGGAGATGGCAGGATGAGGACAGGTAAGCTGTTTAATACAGGTTACCTGATCCTTTTGAGAAAAAAGGATCCTTCTGTTATGGACACCTTATCGGTTTTGTCTGAGGTATTCACCAGGAAATCTCCCGTGAAATGTCCCTTCACCGTAATATCGGTGATATCGCTTAATGTAACGGTATAGAAAGAATAGGGCATTTGGTTGATTTGCATGCTGTACCATTTCATATTGCTTCCGCTTCCTGTACTATAGTCAATCGGCATAAAGTATTCATCAGAAGAATAAGAGCCCTGGCTTATGTCAGGGCCATCTACCTGGAAGCTGATGCTGAACAGTTGACTGTCATCGGGGCTGTTGCTGACAAAACTAAAATTTGTTTTTGTATTGTCTATCAGGTCCGGCCCAAGTTCTGCCAGCCCGTCCTTCCATGTTATCCAGCTTCCGTTCATCTTAAATTTAACGTAGTATTCCGGGTCATTGTTGACAGGGTCTTTTTTACAGCTGCTTATGCTGAAATATAATGAGCAAAAGATCAACAGGTAAAGTGAGGTGATTTTTTTCATACCGGGCAGAGGTGATTTACGCCATAAGAACGGGCCATTATTTTAGTATATTGTTTTACAAGCCGGTTGCCTTTCTTATATATTGCCTGGCTATCAGGGCATATTCAAAAGGATTAGCTTTGGCCGGATCCTGCTCCGCTTCCACCACCATCCATCCTGTATAATCAGATGACTTTATGATGTTAAACAAAGCAGGAAAATTAATGCAGCCTTCTTCATCTCCCGGAACAGTAAATACGCCATCTTTTACTGCGTCTAAAAAGCTCATTCTTTGATCTTTTACCTGTTGTAATATATTCGGACGGATATCTTTTAAATGGATATGCGCGGTGCGGGAGATAAACTGTTCGAGGCAGGCAACAGGGTCTTCTCCTGCAAAATAAAAATGGCCGCAGTCATAGTTCAGAGATACATTGTCCGGGTGGGTATCATTCAGCATCCTTTCCGTTTCCTCTCGGGTTTGTATACAGGTACCCATGTGATGATGAAAGGCTAATGTAATGCCCCGGTCGCGGGCTATCTTACCCAGCTCATTTAAGCCATAGGTGAATTTTTTCCATTCATCCGGGCTATTCAGCATGCCCTTTCCCTCTAATACCGGTATATCTTTTTTCCCCTGGCAGCTATTGCCGGTTTCCCCGCCACCGATTACCCGGGCTCCCATCGCTTCTAAAAAATCCAGCAATTGCGTAAAGCTTTTTTTATTTTCTTCGAGGGATCGGGTCGTCAGCTCATAGCTGTTCCACTGGTTACAGATTTGAAGATCCCTTAAGCCGAGCGCCTTTTTTAAAGCAACAATATCACGTGGAAATTTATTGCCTACTTCACAACCGGTAAACCCTGCCAGCGCCATTTCACTGATGCACTGCTCAAACGTGTTTTCAGCACCCAGTTCGGGCATATCATCATTGGTCCAGTTAATAGGGGCTATGCCTAACTGTATATTTTCAAAGTTCATGTGATCAGAATATGCGTTGTTGTTTTTTATTTTCTTTATACTGCTCGTATGCCTTTTGAACCGATGCGGAAGTAGAGACTTCCGCTACAGGAACTTCCCACCAGGCATTATACCCCTTTACCGTACGGTGCAAATGCGTTTCAATATAAATAACGGTTGTGCGTTGTTGTTGTGTTGCTGCGGCAAGCGCTGATTGTAATGACCGGGCATCGGTAGCCGTTATTACCACGGCGCCCAGACTTTCCGCATTTTTAATAAAATTAACAGGTAACACTTCGCCGCTTAATTGTCCTGTCTGATCTTCCCGGTAGCGATACTGCGTTCCGAATCTTTCGCTGCCTATACTTTCAGATAACCCGCCTATGCTGGCATAGCCGTTATTGTTAAGCAATAAAATGGTAAAGCGTATCCCTTCCTGTATGGCTGTTATGATTTCATGGTTGTTCATCAGGTAGCCACCATCGCCGCAGATAATATATACTTCACTTTCCGGTTTCGCCATTTTTGCACCCAGTCCGGCAGCAATTTCATAGCCCATAGTGGAGTAGCCATATTCGAGATGAAAGTTTTTGGGGCCGGTTGCTCTCCATAATTTATGCAGGTCGCCGGGAGCGCTGCCGGAAGCATTAATCATAATATCCTCTTCATTCATAAAGCTGTTCAATGTTCCGATCACTACAGCCTGGTCAATAGGAGGTACGGTACCGTTTCCTTCTGCATAAATCCGGGTTACTTCATCATCCCATGCCTTATTCATTTTTTCTGTTCTTTGCCGGTATTGCGCATTCACTTCATAGTTGCTTAGCAAAGAGAGCAGCTCTTCCAGTGTAACTTTCGCATCACCGGTGAGTGCAAGGGCATTGTGCTTATGGGCATCAAATTCATTTACATTGATATTGATGAATTTTACGTCCGGGTTTTTAAAGATGGATTTGGAAGCGGTAGTGAAATCGCTGTAGCGGGTGCCAATCCCTATTACTACATCGGCCTCATTGGCAATCTCGATAGCATATTGGGTACCGGTTGCCCCCAGTCCGCCCAGGGCGTAAGGAGCATCATATCTTACCGATCCTTTTCCGGCAAAGGTCTCTCCCACAGGAATGCCGGTTTGGGTAGCAAAGCGGTGTAATGCTTCACCCGCATCACTGTATATCGTGCCTCCACCGGCAACAATTACCGGTTGCCTGGCCTGGCGGATCCAGTCGGCGGCTTTTTTTAATGCACTGCTGTCGGGGCGCTGGCGCGGGATATGCCATACTCTTTTTTCAAAAAGAGATATAGGGAAATCATAGGCATGGGTTTGTACATCCTGCGGCATGGAAAGTGTAACTGTTCCTGTTTCGGCAGGAGAAGTGAGTACGCGCATCACTTCGGGCAGGGCATAAATGAGCTGTTCGGGACGGTTGATCCTGTCCCAGTATTTGGAAACGGGTTTAAAGCAATCGTTCACGGATATATCCTGCGTAGCGGCGCTTTCTAATTGCTGCAATACCGGGGCAGGCTCACGGGTAGCAAAAATATCTCCCGGCAATAGCAGCACAGGTAACCGGTTGATCGTTGCCAGCGCAGCGCCGGTAAGCATATTGGTTGCACCCGGGCCGATGGATGTGGTACAGATAAAAGTACGCAGTCTGTTTTTTACTTTGGTATATGCGGCGGCGGTATGCACCATAGATTGCTCATTGCGGCATTGGTAATAGCGGAAGTCCGGATTTTCCTGAAGCGCCTGCCCCAGCCCGGCTACATTACCGTGTCCGAAAATACCGAAACAGCCGGCAAAGAACGGTTGTTCTACGCCATCCCGTTCTACGTACTGATTTTTTAAGAAAGCAATGGTTGCCTGGGCAACAGTTAATCTTTTTTTCATGATGGGGGTTTTAATCTCTTACAGGTTCTTTATAAAAAAAATTTAGTGTTATCCGTGATGTTAAACATCAAATTCCAATGCTTTTCCTATAGCCCCGGTTAATTCAAATCTTCTCATCATAAATTCCTGGTAAGCTTCCATAAATATTTTTCCTGGCGTTGTAGGAGCAAACTCTTCGGGACGGTCTCGGAAAAATTCGCGGTTGACCATCGTCCATAATAAACGGGTATCGGTAGCAATATTCACTTTACAAATGCCCAATGGTATTGCTTTCCTCAGTTCCTCATCCTGTACACCCTTCGCATCCGTTTTTAGCTTGCCACCCGCGTCATTAATTCTCCGTACTGTGGCTTCATCCACATGAGAAGCGCCGTGCAATACTAAGGGGAATCCGGGTAGGCGCTGTTGTATTTCTTCTAAGATATGCAATTGCAAGCCCTGTCCCCCTGAGAATTTATATGCGCCATGGCTCGTGCCCACGGCAATGGCCAGACTATCGCAACCGGTTTCACGTACAAATACTTCCACGTCATCCGGATTGGTATAAAAAGAGCGGGTAGCATCTATGCTGATATCATCCTCAACACCTGCCAGCACACCCAGCTCGGCTTCTACGCTTATATTATGCACATGGGCTTTTTCTACAACGGCTTTTGTTCTTTTTATGTTTGTTTCAAAATCATCGTGCGATGCATCAATCATTACCGATGTATATTCCCCGCTTGCAATAGCATCCCATATATGTTTCTCGACACCATGATCCACGTGAACGGCAAACACGGTATCGGGGTAAATCTTCTCTGCAGCTCCTATCATGGCCAGCAACATTTCGGGATGGGCATAATCCCTGGCAAAAGGAGTGGTTTGTACAATAAATGGCGCTTTTGCCTTTTGGGCGGCCGCGAACAGGCTGAGTACTTCTTCCATGAAAAAAACATTTACTGCCGGTATTGCATATTTACCGTAACAATGTTTAAAAAGTACAGAGCCTGTTAATCTCATTGTATAATTGTTTACCAGTACGCACTATATAATGCCGCCAGGATACCGCAAATAATAAAGGTCATCAGCAAAAATCCCTTACTGACATTAAAGGACGGCATATCCAGGGGTGCCGCTTTTTGAGGTGTTTTGTCGGTTAAGCTGAGGGTGATCATGATGATGCTTAATATGATAAAGGCAATACCCATCCTGTTGAGGAAGGGCACTTCCGGTATCCAGAATTTAAACAGCATGGATAAAGGAATTGTAATCACAGCGGTAATTAATGCCGCTCTGCCGGTAGCTTTTCTCCAGAATAAGCCAAACATAAAGATCACCAGCACGCCAGGTGCAATAAAGCTGGAGTATTCCTGGATGAACTGGTAGGCCTGTTCCAGCACCTTGAGCTGGGGAGCAATGATTACGGCAATCAGCATGGAAACCCATATTGCCCATCGTCCCACTTTGATCAGGTGCTTTTCGCTCGCATTGGGTTTGATGTACAATTTGTATATATCCAGCGTAAAGATGGCTGAAATACTGTTGGCTTTTCCTGCCAGGGAGGCTACAATGGCAGCTGTTAATGCGGCAAAGGCTACACCTTTCAGCCCGGTGGGCAACAGGTTGAGTAAAACAGGATAGGCGTGATCCGGCTTTACCAGGCCTGCGGCATCAGTCATTTCCTGCTGGAACATGCCGTTTTGATAGAGTACAAACGCCGCTATACCGGGGATAACCACAATAACCGGGACGAGTAATTTTAAAAATGCGGCAAATAAAATACCTTTTCTTGCCGTATCCAGGTCGGCTCCCAGGGTACGCTGGATGATATACTGGTTACATCCCCAATATGCCAAATTGTTGATCCACATTGCCCCGATGATCACGGTCAGTCCGGGGAGGTCTTTATAATAAGGATTGTCCTTTTTCAACACCATGTGGAAGTGGGAATCCGCCTGTTCCCTAAGAGTGGTAAACGCGCCTAAAATTCCCGTGTTACCAAATTTTTCCGAAACCAGGTCTAACGCTAAGTAGGTGGTGAGTAATCCTCCTACAACCAAAACCACTACCTGCACCACATCGGTATACCCAATCACTTTCATACCGCCGATAGTTATGAGTATGGCAAATAGTGCCAGGGCAAATACCGAAACCGTGAAGTTGATGCCGGCTGTTACTTCCAGCGCCAGGGCGCCCAGGTATATGATAGAGGTGAGATTAACGAAGATGTATAATAGTAACCAGAAAACAGCCATAGTGGTAGCCACCAGCGGGTTATACCTTCGCCGCAGAAACTGGGGCATGGTATAAATTTTATTTTTCAGGTATACGGGCAGAAAAAATATCGCTACAACAATTAAGGCTGCAGCTGCCATCCACTCATAGGATGAGATGGCAAGTCCGATAGCAAAGCCCGATCCTGACATACCTATAAAATGTTCGGCTGATATATTGGAAGCAATAAGCGAGGCGCCGATGGCCCAGAATGTCAGCGATCCTTCCGCCAGGAAAAACCCCGAAGCGGTATCCGATTTATTGGTTTTCTTTTTATATATCCAATAACCGTATATACCGATAATAACGAGGTATACAAAAAAAACCAGGTAATCTAATGTGTGCAAGCCTGTCTGATTCATCGTTAGGGATTGTTAAGTGGGTGATTGTAGCGCATTGTGTGTAGTGAGCGGCAATTCATTCTTCCTCTTACCCGGCATTTTCAGCTTCTCACGATATCATTGTGTTTTTATGATTTCTTCCATCTTCACGGTCCTGTTTTCTTTTAAAGATATCCCTGCGGCAAGTCCTGCAGCCGTGGCCATCAGCCCGTCATGCGCATCTACCGGAGAGGGGGTGTCATTTACTATGCAGTCTATAAACGATTGCATACAGGTACGGTATGCTTTTTCATAGCGCTCCAGGAAAAAATGGAGCGGCAAAGCCGTCTGCACGATTTTATTATTATGCAGCGTTATATTATCCGGCGTATTGTTTTCCGCCTTTGCCATTCCTTCCGAGCCGAATATTTCAAGCCGCTGATCATATCCATATACTGCTTTACGGCTGTTGTCTATTACGCCGATAGCGCCATTCTCAAATGTAAGCACAATAATAGCCGTATCAATATCATTGTATTGTTTGATCCGGGGATCAATGAGCGCATCGCCTTTTACAAAAACTTCTTTTATTTCGCTGCCGGTTATAAAGCGTGCCATATCAAAATCGTGTATAGACATATCAAGGAAAAGCCCTCCCGATACTTTCACATATTCCAATGGAGGAGGAGCGGGGTCGCGGCTGGTGATGCGTAAGATTTGTGGGGCGCCGATACGGTTTTCCCTGACTAAGGCGCCGATCCTGGAAAAGTTGGGATCGAAGCGGCGGTTAAATCCCAGCATGAGCTTAACACCGTTTTCTTCAACGGCCTGCTGGGCCAACCGGATAGTGGATAGGGTAACGTCCAGCGGTTTTTCGCAAAATATATGTTTTTTCTCCCGGGCAGCCGCTATGGTATAGGGAACATGTTGTGGTGTAGGGGCACAGATGATAACCGCTTCTACCCCCGGGTGAGTGAGTACTTCTTCTGCGCTCGTGGTAACCTGCTGCACACCCAAACGTCTGGCATAGTCATGAGTTGCAGGCGAAACATCGGATGCGATGACCACCTCTGCATTTTGTGTATAAAAGAGCAGGTTAGAGAGATGTATTTGTCCGATACGTCCAAGCCCGATTATACCGGTTTTTATTTTTTTTGACATGTTATAATTGACGTTTGACATTTAATGTTCGGCACCTCTTTCCCTTTTCATGCAAAGCCGTAACGGATGCATAAGGAATATATGGATGCCCTTGCTTATCGCTAAAATTTTCGTGTCCATTCCTTCAGCCATCTTTCAATAACAACTTTGGTTTGGGTGAAAAATTCAACTGCGTGCTTCCCCTGTCCGTGTAAATCACCGTAGAAGCTTTCTTTCCACCCGCTGAAAGGGAACTGGGCCACCGGGGCGGCTACGCCGATATTAATTCCTATGTTCCCTGCATCGGCTTCATTCCTGAACCGGCGGGCATTTAGCCCGCTGCTGGTAAATACACAGGCCATATTGCCGTATTTGTTACCGTTTATGTAGCTGATGGCTTCTTCAATGGTATTGATATGTACCAGGCTCATTACCGGTCCGAAAATTTCGGTTCCTGCAATTTCGCCATGAAGCGGAATATTTTCAATAATAGTCGGCTGAATGAAATTGCCTTTCTCATATCCCTGTACAGCTGCCTGGCGTCCATCCAGTAATAATCGTCCGCCCTCCCGGATACCTTTCTCTATAAGACCCTGTACCCGTGTCTTACTTTCGGAAGTAATTACGGGTCCCATTTGCACGCTTTCATCCAGTCCGAACCCGGTAACACGCTTGCGGCTCATTTCTACCAGGCTATCTGTAATATGGTCATGTTCCCCGACCGTGATAATAGTGGAGGCGGCGAGGCAACGTTGTCCTGCGCAACCGTATACACTGTCAACTACAATCTGGGTTGTCATATCTATATCTGCATCGGGCAGTATGATCACCGGGTTTTTTGCTCCTCCCTGTGCCTGTACCCGTTTGCCATTTGCAGCACCTTTGGCGTATACATAGCGGGCAATGGCCGATGAGCCTACAAAGCTTACGGCTTTAATACCCGGATGCTCAAGTATACTGTCTACAACTGCCTTACCCCCATGTACCATATTGATTACCCCGGCTGGTAAATCTAATTTCGATACCAGCTCCATCACCCTGGTCATGGTAAGCGGTACTTTTTCCGAAGGTTTGATGATAAAGGTATTCCCACAGGCAATGGCATAAGGAAGAAACCAAAAAGGTATCATCCCGGGAAAGTTAAAGGGAGAAATACAGGCACAAACTCCAACCGGCTGACGAATCATGTATTCGTCAATGCCTAAAGAAATGTCTTCTGAAAAATCGCCCTGCATTAACGTGGGAATACCGCAGGCATTCTCTACATTTTCAATAGCCCTGACCCATTCGGCTTTAGATTCGGCGTATGTTTTTCCCGATTCCAGCGTAATCGTTCTGGATAATTCGTCTATATTTTCTTCCAGTAATCTTTTTAAATGAAAAAGATACTGGATCCGTTTACCGGCAGGCAAACGTCTCCAGGTAGCAAAAGCAGATTCGGAAGATTTTACGGCTTCATCTACATCGGCAGGCGTACCCGAAGGCACTTCAGCCAGCGTTTCCTGGCTGGCAGGGTTGAGTACAGGCAGGTAGGTTGTAGCGCTGCTGCTTACCCATTGACCATTGATGTAATTTCTTAATTTTTCCATATTGTGTTGTATTGACTTCTATATTTTCGCATGTTACAATCCTCCCCGTTCACCGGTGAATTGCATCACTTCCTCCAGCGTGGGCATAAAATTCGCACAGCCTTCCCGCGTAACAATTATGGCGCCGCAGGCATTGCCCATGCGCACACTTTTATTCAAATCCCATCCATTCAGATAGCCATAGCAAAAGCCTCCTGCAAAAGCATCTCCGGCACCCAGCACGTTCAGCACCTGTACCGGGAACCCCGGGACTTTCATCTCCGGCTGGTCTTTTTCAAATACCGAAGCGCCGTCTTTCCCCCTTTTTACAATCAGCGTATCAATGCCGAAAGCCATAATGTGCTGAATGGCTTTGTCCATATTGCCCTTTATTTCCGGGGCCGATATCTGCTGGTGTTTAATGGATACCTGGCTGCTGTCGGTAAGGCAGGCGGCCAGTATTTCTTCTTCTGTTCCTATAATGATATTGAATTGCGGCAGCAGGGCGCGGATCACTATTCCGAAAGCGCGCGGATCGCTCCACTGGTCGGCCCTGAAGTCGAGATCTAAGAGTGTGATCACATTATTCTTCCGTGCCAGCTCCAGTGCATAAAATAGGGCTGTACGGCTCGGATCTTTACTGAAAGCTGTTCCGGAAAAGACGGCTGCTTTAAAGTCGCCGAAAGGTATTGCATTGATATGATCAATATCCAGGTGGATATCTGCACAGTTTTCGCGGTAATAAACCAACGGAAATTTATCCGGGGGTTCAATACCCAACAGAACAGCCGAACTTCGGGTGCCCGTTATCGTGGGTATAAAGTCAGTGATCACTTTTTCTTTTTGCACAAAATTCTTGATAAAGGCGCCCACCTGGTCATTACCAATGCCTGTAAGCAGCGCTGTTTTTAATCCCAGCCTGGTTGTGCCAACAGCGATGTTTGTAGGGCATCCGCCAACAAAAGCATTAAATGCGGCAATGTCGGTAAAGGGGCTTCCTACGTTGGCAGAGTATAGATCAATAGATGATCTCCCGATAGTCAGCAGATCGTATTTTCTTGTTTTGTCCATAATGGTCATTTCAAATCTGTCCCGGGGGGCAGGTTTTCAAACTGAAATTTCAAATACTGTTATTCATTTTTGCAGTAACCATAGGCAGCCGGGGATCCTGCCCCTTCCATGTTCCGAAAATCCACTCCTGCTGCGGATCGGGCGAATTAGCCAATGACTGGTCGCTGCCTGCAAGGAAATTGAGATAATATATATTATACCCGTGTCCTGCCACAACCGGGTGATATCCTTCCGGTACCAGCACCACATCGTTATGATGTACCTTTATTACTTCGTCTATAGAGCGGTCGTCTGTATAGACCTGTTGAATGGCAAATCCATTGGGCTTGTCGGTTTTGTAAAAATAGATCTCCTCAAGGTCCGCTTCCAGCAAATTTCCATCTGCATCGGTTTTACGCTCATCGTGTTTGTGTGCAGGATAGGAGCTCCAGTTACCGGAAGGGGTATAGACTTCCACACATACGATTTTATCACAATCGAACCCGGGTTGCAGCAGGCTGTTGATCTGCCGGTTGGCATTGTCGCCTCCCCTTAATTCGATTGTCGCTTCTTCGGGCTGCTTTAAATAAGGCGGGTGATCTTCATCTGTAGCTACCCGGCAAATAGCGATGTCAGTATCGGCAGACTGGGCAGTAAGGGTAAATTGAGTATGACGGGGCAGGTATAAGGTGTGGGCAATTCCGCTAAATACATTCTTTCTGCCATTGCGGGTTTCCCATTCTCCTTTATCGGAGCTTACTTTAAAATTACCGCCTAATAAAACAATAGCATATTCATAATCGCCCGTTTGTTCGCTGAAAGATTCATTATTGTAGAGTAACCTCGTTTCGAAATTAAGATAGCTCCAGCCGGCATCCTGTGCGGTGAAATGATGATATTTCCGGCTCCCGGTATTGGGTTTAACAAGCAATTTCTGATCCGGCATGGGCAATAATTTACTTAGGTAAACTTAACATTATAATTCTATTTAAATCGTTTATAAAGGTTGCAAACGTTTGAAATTTTTTGAATAAAGAAAAAAGTGGAACTTGAGGAGCCATAGCGTAAAAATAATGATGGATAAGCCGGTTACGATAAAAGATATTGCCAGAAAATTCAGGTGTTCTCCATCTACCGTATCAAGAGCGCTGAATAACCATCCTTCTATTAATGAGGATACCCGGCGCAATTTGCAGGAGTATGCCAGGAAAGTAGGTTACCAGCGAAACCAGATATCCTTAAGCCTGTTAAATACAAAAACAGCCAGCATCGGAGTGATCGTACCTACGATCAATAATTACTATGAATCGGCCATTATTGAAGGAATTGATTCGGTGCTGCATCCCTTAGGCTATACGCTGAATATATGCGTAACCAATGAGCGATACCTGCTGGAATCGGAATATGTAACCAAATTGTTATCAAATCGGGTGGAAGGTATTTTCCTTTCTGTTTCGCAGGAAACCTATGATTTCGGGTATTATGAGCACCTTGAAGATGTAGGCAGAAGAAACCTGCCGTTGATTTTTATAGACCGGGATTATGAGGGGTTTTCTGCAGGAAGCGTAACGATAGATGATTATCATGGCGCTTTTGCGGCGGTGCAGCACTTAGTGGCTGCCGGGCGAAAGCGTATTGCACATTTGAAGGGTCCTAATGGTTTAAGGGTTACGGAACAACGCTTCCGGGGTTACGCAGATTGTTTGGCGCAGCATGGGCTTCCCGTAGACGAATCGCTTATCATTAATACCAATTTCAGGGTGGAAAGCGCCCTGGAGCCTGCAGCCCGGCTGCTTGATCTGGATCCGTTACCTGATGCTGTTTTCGGTGTAAACGACCAGGTAGCCATTGGCGCCATGAAGGTGATACGGGAAAAGGGCTTGAACATTCCCAAAGATATTGCCGTGATAGGCTTTGATAATTCACCCATTTCAGCCTATATTTCTCCTTCCCTTACATCGGTAGCACGCCCGGGAAGACAGATCGGGGAGGAAGCCGCGAAAATATTCTTAGATTATACCAATAAACAGACCCCGAAAAGCCAGCCGGAGCATATTGTATTGCCTTCACAATTGATTATAAGAGATTCTTCCGGTGGAATATGAACGGAAAGTATAGTAGTGTTGCCTTTTCTGCTTAGTATTAACGCTAAACAACAGGCGCTATCCTGACGTTAATTGTAGCGGGTGCTGATCTTTATCATCTTCAGGGAGTATCCGGTTGCTTAATTTTAAGTTCAGCATTTAAAACAAGTATATTATGAAAAAGAGAGAACCTGTTTCCCGGATAATGACTAAAAATGTAATTAGTGTTTCCGAAAATGATAAGCTGGAAGAAGTCGTGTCTATTTTCCGTAAAAAAAATATCAGGCATTTGCCAGTAAAAAAAGGAGGAAAGATAACGGGAATGATCAGCCGAAATGATGTTAACCGGCTTACATTCGGCGCCCTTTTTGATAACCAGGAGGGTATAGATGCCGCTATCCTGGATATGCTTACTATTCCACAGATCATGACTGCCGGTGTACATTCGGTAAGCAGTGATACCTCAATAAAGGAAGTAGCCGAGATTTTTAGCGGGGCGGAATACCATTCTTTACCGGTAGTGGATAATGAAGAGCTGGAAGGAATTGTTACCACCACAGATGTAATAAAATACCTGCTGGATCAATATTGAGTGAAGCAATAGATCTGTTTGAGATTTCGGGGACAGGAAAGCTATATTACAGCTCTTTAATTTTAAGACTTCTGTAGCTTACCCTGTCTCCATGATCCTGTAATAATATCCAGCCTTCTTTTCCCTCTCCAAAGTCCGGGCGCTTTTTAAATTTGCTGTTAGCTACCCGTTCGCGGAATGTTTCGGAGCCTCTTTCGTATTCCAATACTTTAACTCCATTTATATAATGCTCAACGTGGTTGTTGGGATATACCACAATTCTTCCCTGGTTCCATTCACCCAGCGGTTTTACAAAGCGATCCGTTTTTTTCGCCGGTATTAAATCATATAATGAGGCAAGGGTTCTGTTACCTGCAATCCCGTTTTTTGCATCGGGGTGGTTTTTGTCATCCAGAACCTGGTATTCCAGCCCCAGTGCCGAGCCGGTATTGCCCTCCGACAGGGTTACAAAATATTTTATGCCGCTGTTACCTCCGAAAGAAAGTTTAAACTCAAAAGAAAAATCAAAAGCGCTATATTTTCTATCTGTTATGATATCGCCGCCGCGGCCGGATTCCTGTCCGGTTGACGATAATACGGTGATATTTCCATCTGCTATTTCCCATCCTTTTTCAGGGAATTGCAGTGTTTTTACTGATCTCCAGCCTTTTGAGCTTACCCCGTCAAACAATAGCTTCCAGCCGTTGCTTTTTTCAAAATCGGTCAGCGTATTCGCTGCGGTATTATTCACTACGAAAGCAGAAGCGGGAAATGGTTGGGGTTTCAGGTTCCCGGTTTGAATATAGATATTTTTCCAGCAGATCTTTTTCCCGGGAGCGGTGGTTTTACCAATGCCATGTACCTGCAATGCGATAAATCCGGCAGGATCTGCATCGTCTACTAAGTAACCGGCAGGAACCCCGTTGATCCATGTTTTAATGGTGTTCCCGATACATTCTATCTTTACTTTATTATATGCTCCGGGCTTATACGCTTTCTGAGCAGCGGGATTCAGGTCTAAAGGATATAGCCATCCCCTGCGGCCTTCATCATAAATACCGGCAGTCCAGGCCCTGGAAGAAGGGTCTAATTCATATTGGTAACCGTATACTCTTCCTTTGCCGTCATTAGCCTCCGGGTTAAAATGGCTTCTTATTTGTATTCCCGAATTGGTAACCGTGTCAGGCAGGAGTACTTCCAGCTCTAAAATAAAATCGCCATATTCCTTTTCCGTCACTAAAAAGCTGTTCGGGGTATTGGCTACCGTAGTGCCTGTGATAACGCCCTTTTCAACAGTGTATTTTGCATTACCGCCAAGCTGTTTCCAGCCTTTAAGCGTTTTTCCGTCAAACAGTTTTGTACGGGTAGATTTTTGAGCCTGAACTGAAAGCACGTTAAAACAAAAGAGAAGAGATACTGAGAGAAATAATATTTTTTTCATATCAATGCTTGAGGATGATTGCACAACATTTCCGCTAATATATTCATAAAATTCCATTCGGAAATACAGAGATATTAAACTGTATATACGGTAATGAGCAGCGAAAAGTGTGCGTTATATTACCTGGAAAGAGAAGATCCGCAGGGACTCATACTGATAAAGCCGGGTAATTTAAGACCTGGCTGCGGCTTATAGGGCAAAATGTAAACCGTATTCCCTTTTTTGTAAGAAATAATAGAACCGGGCAGCTTCTCCTGCTCGTGGGGTTTCAAATCTGCTTTGGCAAAATTGGAGTTGTTAAAGATGTAATTATCTTTAATGGAAAAGGTAACTGTTGATTTCAGATCGGAAAATGCGCCAGAAGTGCTATGCCTGGCGCCTCGGCTCCGGTCATTCTCGCCAGATTTAATCCTGATCCCGCTTACGGCAAATACATACTGGGCAAGGGCAAACACAGCCACTATAATGAGGCTGTATTTAACGATTTGTACCGGTATGTTTTTGTCAGACTTCATGTTATGACAAAGGTAATAATTAATATTTAGTATTTCCTATATCTTTTAGGATAAATTTTACAGGTTATTTAACGTTTATCCGGTAAAAAAGTTACAAAAATATTTTTGTGCTTAATAACGAGCTAACTTTCATTAATTTACACCGTAATGCAGGATAATTCTTATCGAAACAGCAGGGATGAGATGAGAGATTTGCTCAGGCAATTTGAAAATCTCCGTTCGGGACTCAGCCATGGCTTCCTGGAAGAGGAGGCTTTTGAAAAGATCATAGATTACTTTGATGATAAAGATGAGATTTCCCGTGCGCTGGAAGCCGCAGAGCTGGCTGTTGGCCAGTTTCCCTATTCTGCTTCATTAATGGTTAAAAAGGCAGATTTATTAATCGCCACCCGCAAGTATCACGAAGCCCTGGAAATTTTAGAAAAAGCTGAAATTTTAGACAGTTCCGATATTGATATCTATATTCTTAAAACCGATGCCTACTTAGCCTTAGATGAACATGAGAAAGCGGTAGGGCTTTTAGAGGAAGCCATTCGCCTGTTTGAAGGGGAAAACCGTATTAACCTGTTGTTTGAGCTGGCGGATGTATATGATGATTACGAAGAATTTGATAAAGTGTTTGACTGCTTAGTGCATATATTACAGGCAGAGCCTGTGAATGAAGAAGCGCTTTATAAAATTTGTTTCTGGGCTGATTTTACCGGAAGAAGCGAAGAAAGTATCAGGCTGCACCAGCATATTATTGACGAGTATCCCTATAATGAGCTGGCCTGGTTTAACCTTGGTGCGGCATACCAGGAGCTGAAATTATATGAAAAATCCATTGATGCGTATAAATATGCCCTGGTCATTAATGAGAAATTTGATTATGCCTACCGGAATATAGCCGATGCATTTATCCGGTTAAGAAAATACCGGGATGCTATTGAATCGCTTGAGAAAGTAATAGAGCTGGCTCGGCCGGAAGATGTGATTTATGAAGCCATCGGGCATTGTTACGACAGGCTGAAGCAATATGCCCAGGCCAGGTTCTATTATAAGAAAGCATCGCATCTTAACAGTGATGACAGTAAGTTGTATTACAAGATCGCCTGTACGTATATTCATGAGCAGTCTTTTAATAAAGCCGTTCAATACTTAGAGTCGGCGATGCGGATACACCGGATGCAGCCGGAGTATAACCTGGCAATGGGCGAATGTTTGCTGGAGTTAGGTAATATTAAAGATGCCATCATTCATTTTTCGCAGGTGGTAAAGGCCAGACCCCGGGGAATTGCGGGATGGGAAGCGCTGATCAGGTGCCTGTACCAGGAAGACTTCCTGGCGGAAGCTTTAGAGCAGATTGAAAATGCGCTGCAGATTACGGGAAATAAACCCCTGTTCCTTTTTTACCAGAGTGCCGTGCTGTTTGCTATGAGAAAAAGCAAAGAGGCATTGCTGGCGTTGCAGACGGCTATGGAAAGAGCGCCGAGGCTGCTTAAAAAATTCATTGCGCTGAATCCTACCATACTTCAGAACCAACAGGTGGTTGACCTGATTGCCTATTACAAGCGCAAACGCTCTATCTGATATGGAAAACCTGTGGGGAAAACCGAATCTTCCTTATTTTTGCGTATTCTATAAAACATCCCGTCTTTCATGAACTTCAATTTAAGTCAGATACCCGAACGCAAAAACAAACCCCGTATTTCAGGTATCACAATGGTAATGGATAAAGGCTTAAGTATCGGAGAAACAAAAGATTTTTTAAGTATTGCTCATCCTTATGTTGATATTGTAAAGCTGGGTTTCGGAACTTCGGCGGTTACCCCGCAGCTTCGTGAAAAAATCCAGGTTTACCAGTCTTATGATCTGCCGGTATATTTCGGAGGTACGTTGTTCGAAGCATTCGTTATTCGTAACCAGTTCCAGGATTATATTAATGTGATACAGGAATACAATATTTCTCACGTGGAGGTGAGTGATGGATCTATTACCATTCCTCATGCCGAAAAATGCGGTTATATTGAGAAGCTTACTAAATATGGCGTGGTATTTAGTGAAGTGGGAAGTAAGGATGCGGAACATATTATTCCTCCCTATAAATGGATTGAGCTGATGAAAGCGGAGCTGAGCGCTGGCTCATCTTATGTTATTGCGGAAGCGCGGGAAGCCGGTAATGTGGGTATTTACCGGGGTACCGGTGAAGTGCGGGAAGGGCTGGTTCAGGAAATCCTTACCCAGATCCCGGAAGAGCGGATTTTGTGGGAAGCGCCTCAAAAAGCACAGCAACTGTATTTTCTTGAACTGCTGGGATGCAATGCCAACCTGGGTAATATTGCTCCCCGAGAGGTCATTTCATTAGAAGCTATGCGTATCGGGCTGCGGGGTGATACTTTTCACTTGTTTTTAAGTAAAGATGATATGGAATGAAATGGTACGGATTGATTGGTTACCCCCTCGGGCATTCTTTTTCAAAAAAATATTTTACTCAAAAATTTGAGCGGGAACGACTTGATTGCCGGTTTGAGAATTTCCCGATAGAAAATATTGATCTTCTGCCGGAGGTATTGCAAAATAATCCTTCGTTGCGGGGATTATGTGTAACCATACCCTATAAGCAAAGAGTCATTCCTTATCTTCATGAGGTATATCCTGAAGTTCAGGAGATCGGTGCATGTAATTCGATACGGATAAGTAATGGCCGGCTCACGGGCTTTAATACCGATGTGATTGGGTTTAAGGAGTCATTAGCTGTGCAGTTGCGGCCTTATCATACAAAAGCTTTGATACTCGGTACCGGGGGAGCATCGCGGGCGGTTGAATATGTTTTGCGGCAGTTGGGTATATCCTTTCTGCTGGTGAGCCGGAACGCAAAAGCAGGTTGTATCAGTTATGACATGCTCAGTGAAGAGATGATCAAAAGTCATTTGTTGATTATTAATGCCTCTCCTGTAGGCACTTTCCCCAATGTAGATCAGTGCCCTGCAATTCCCTACGAGGGTATTGGAAACAGGCATTTTCTATTCGACCTGGTATACAATCCCGAAGAAACCCTGTTTCTGAAAAAGGGTGCAGCGCGTGGAGCTGCCGTTCAGAATGGATATGATATGCTGGTGGGGCAGGCGGAAGCCAGCTGGAAACTATGGAATAGGTAAAAATCCTGTATTCAACGGTCTGCTGTTATTGGTGAAGATTGCGTACCTCTCCTGGCGGGACAAATGAATTGATCATATTGGAGAGGAACATAATCTTGCTGAGCAGCACTATGACGTGTTTGAAAAATTGTTGGGTTTCCTTCTTAACAATGTCAATATATAAAAAATATGTTTTAAAGAAAAAAGTAGTATTATTGAAGCGTTAACTGCTATACCTTTTGATTCGTGCCGAAAAATAGAATTGAGCAAAATAAATTACCCCAATAAAAATGAAGGTTAAAACTAAACTTGGTTATCTACAGCGTTGTTTTAAGCTCGCTGTCCTACTTTCGATCATTGCAGCCTGCAATAATCAATCCGACAAAGAAGAAACCACAACTGCCGAAACCAGGGAGGACAACTCCGAATGGACCTATCTTTTTGATGGTACGAGCCTTGAGGGGTGGCGGGGATACAATATGGATTCCCTTCCCCCCGGCTGGACCATAAAAGACAGCACCCTGACTTTTGATACCCAACTCGGACTGGAACAGAATTATACCGGTGGCAAGGACATTCTGTATGGAGCCGAAGAATTCGAAAACTTTGAACTGTATCTGGAATGGAAACTGCCCAAAGGGGGGAACAGTGGTATTTTTTATCACGTAAAAGAAGGATACGATGGGCCTCCCGTTGTAGCTCCGGAATATCAATTGATTGATGATGAAAACTATGCCAGTATCCATGATCTGACGGCTTACAATACCAGTTTGGGATACACAGACCATCCTGAAGAACTTAAACCTTTACAGCAAACAGGGGCCGACTACGCCATGCACCCGCCCGACCCGGGAAAAACTTTGTACCCGGTGGGAGAATGGAACAGTTCAAAAATCGTATTTACCCCGGAGAAAGTAGAACATTGGCTCAATGGTAAAATGATATTATCTTTTGTTCCCTGGGACGATGCCTGGAACGAAAAGAAAAACTCTGACAAGTGGAAAAACAGCCCTGATTACGGAAAATTCAGGGAAGGCTATATTGCATTACAGGATCATGCGAGTCCGATCTGGTTCAGAAACATAAAAATAAAAAAACGATAAGCTTCAGCTCATGAACAAAAGAGAATTTATCAAAAACAGCGTTACGGGGGTTCTGGGAATGGTATTGGTGCCCTCCTTTTTAAAAGGGGCAGATCTAAAAGAAAAACTGAGAACGGCCCATATTGGTGTGGGCAACATGGGAATGGCAGATCTGAAAGCCATTTCGTCCCACTCCGCGGTAGAAGTAGTTGCGCTCTGCGATGTGGATGCCATAAACCTTTCCGTGGCCCACAAAATGCATCCGGGAGCACGGATATTTTTTGATTACCGGAGCATGTTGGAGGAAATGGGCGATGGAATTGATGCTGTTATTGTTTCCACACCCGACCATACTCATGCACCGGCTTCCCTGATGGCCATGAATATGAATAAGCCTGTCTATTGCCAAAAGCCGTTGACGCACTATGTGTCTGAATCGAGGGAAATGAAAAGATTGGCTGCCGAAAAAGGACTGGTCACACAAATGGGTATCCAGGTACACTCTTTTTACGATTACAAATTAGCCACCTTGTTGATTCAATCCGGTATTATTGGGAAAGTGCATACCGTACATGCCTGGTCGCCCAAAAATTG
The DNA here is from genome assembly GCA_023957155.1 of Chitinophagaceae bacterium. Lineage (GTDB taxonomy): Bacteria > Bacteroidota > Bacteroidia > Chitinophagales > Chitinophagaceae > Agriterribacter. The sequence goes on from JAMLHK010000006.1 coordinate 240,882, forward strand.
GGGATACGATGGTCCGTTGCCTGAGGGGGAAGACCCCATTCCGGAACAACTCGATTGGAATCTTTGGCTGGGCACATCAAAAAAGCGACCTTATAAAAAAGGCATGTATCATCCCGGTAACTGGAGAAAGCTTATGGATTATGGTTGTGGTACTCTGGGCGATATGGGGGTTCATATTTTCGACACCCCGTATAATGCATTGAAGCTGGACGTGCCCCGAACGATCACTACTGAGTGCAGACCATCCAACGGATTTGGTTTCCCGGAACACAACACCGTTACCTATGAGTTCCCGGGTACACCGTTCACAACCAATTCCTTAAAATGGATCTGGTACGATGGCAAGGGGGCTCCCGCTATGTCCGCAGATCTGATGTTACCCGGTATGGAAATGAAAAAGGATAAAAAGGGTCAGAAAGATGCAAGTGTTAAGGATAAAATTTCATTAGATGCAGGAATAGCGGGCGAAAATGAATTGCCGGAGCAGGGAGCTATGTTTGTCGGGGAAAAAGGCAGATTATTGTTACCCCACTTTATGCAGCTTCCAAAGAAAATTGTGAATGGCAGGTACGTGGACATTTCCAAAGAAATCGCTAAGGTTTCAAAAGAGCATAACCTGGGTGAGCCCATCCGGAATTATGACCGTGAGGGACCTAAGCATTACCATCAGTTTGTGGATGCCTGTTTGGGCAAGGGCACCACTACGGCGCCCTTTGACTATGCTGCGCGACTGACAGAAACCATTTTGCTGGGAACCATCGCTGGACGCTTCCCCGGCGAAACTTTGCACTGGGATGCAGAAACCGCAAAATTTAAGGAAGAGAAAGCAAACCAATATTTAGCTGGAGACTACCGGGAGTTTTGATGAAAAGCAGTTGTGCTGCGAATCACTCCCCAAATTCATAAAGGGCATTGTTATGAGTTCCGCATTTGTAAGGGAAAGCGATGAGCAATGGTTGCACGATGTGGCGCCGGGGCTGCCGGCCCTGCTGGTATACCTCACCAGGGAAAACAATGGGGTGCGTATATATGAAAAAAGAAATTACGTAAGTGAAAAAACCGGACGCCCGGTATATGAAATGAGCAACGGTTTGAGCTACAGCAAAGATGATAAAGGGCAATGGTATGTTGTGTAGACGTTGACTGTGAGCTTTGGTGTAGAAGGTATAGGGTTGTGCATTCTCGGCAAAATAGTGACGATCCAAAAGCTCCCCGAAGGCAGAACACAATCATGTATTCCCTCAACGGGCTGATACAACACACTAAAATAAGATTGGCGTATAAATAAAAAACCACTACAAAATCGTAGTTGCTTCTTCTATGCTATTCTTTTTATACAACAAGTGACACATAATCTCTGATACTGTAACACATTATCTTATCTATTATGCTACAAGATCAGCACTAAGGGATCTATTTCAATAATTCATTAATTAGAAAGTCAATATTGCGAGTAGTAAACTCATTAGAACCATACGACTCAAAAATTTTATGTCCTTCGGGTGATATTGTAGGTGGTTCAATAGCCTACCGGTTGTGGGGTAAAGCTACTGTTTGCCGGGTTATCCAGGTTCTATACTATCCGCTGAAAACCGGGCAAGACAAAAAGATCATTATTCCTGTTTTTGGAAAAATAAATCCTTCTGAGTACATTTGACGCGGGTATTACACTGTTAATACTACCTCGTATTTATCTACTAGAATATCTTGCAGTAATAAAAAGAGTACTTTCCGGCTAAACTAAATCCTATCATAAACCGCCTTTTGATTATTTTTTTGAGTAGCTTATAAGAACCGAAAGAGATTTTGTAATGCACCTTGAATCCTACGGTATTTATGAACCGATTTATTACAATAACCCACTATTTGCGTTTAAGTAGCATAGTTGCTTTATTCTTCTTAGCCGTCGGCCCATTTACCACCTATGGCCAGGTAAAAAAAATGTATGTTGATAGCCTAGATGAGGAAAGAATATTAAAGATTAGCTTTTTTTCCCCCGCTGAGGGTTATGTTGCATTTGATAAATGGATAGGATTCACTCAGGATAGTGGGAGAACATTTGTTAGAAAATATGTCACTATCAGCAATGTTGACTTCAATAACTATCTGGTAAATCTCACATTTGGTTTTATACTCGAGGGAGTAAAAGCCTTTGATGCGGACAATATTATTGTTTACGGGCACTATGGATTTGGACCTTCTATTTTATATTCCACCAACGGCGGCGATACCTATAAACTTATATTCCATACAGGGTTTAATCCTCAAAGGTATTATTCATCAGTAACCGATATGGTGTTCCCGAAAAATGGAAATGTTGGATATGCAGTAGATCTCGATCGAATATTAAAGACTGTTGACCGGGGAAAAACTTGGAGCGTTATAAAATCCGGAGTAGATGAGTTTAACAGGCTTATTTACGTAGATGCCGATAATATTTTTGCGTTTAATACCGAATACAACAAAAATAAATTATTAAATACAGGTGATGGCGGTAAAACCTGGCAGGAAGTGCCCACTCCAGCCGGGCGGCTTTATTACGCATCCTTTATTACCCCTTCCAAAGGATGGATCAGCATAGAAAATAATGATAAGAGAAGCATTTATTATACTCCTGATGGAGGTGCTACCTGGTCATTGAAGAACAATCCTGACATAAATCCATTTATCGGTATCAATATAAAATTTGTGAATGATAGTGTGGGTTTCGGACTAAACAAAACAGGATCTATATTTAAAACAACCGATGGCGGCAGCTTTTGGGAGAAACTTTCGGGTGATGAAGGTTATTTAGCTGCTGCATATAGTCTGGACGAGCTTTCGTTGTGGGATGAAAAACAACTATGGGCAGGAGGGTGGCATGGTGCTTTGATGCTGAGCACCAATGGCGGGGGAACGCCTGTTCCGGCAGCTAACTTCATAACAGATACTACTGGCAGCTATGCAACAGGCAAGGTTAATCTTGTTAATTATTCCAAGCAAGGTTACACGTATCAATGGTATCTCAATAGCACGTTGATCAGCGAGGCATTTCACGCATCATACCAACATGATGTTAACCGGACTTCTGACACTATTGCGTTGGTTGTGTCTAACGGTATGGCAGATGATACGCTTATACGGATTCAAAACTTTGTGGTTCCCGGTGTTCCGTCCCTTACTTCTTTTTCTCCTTCGGCAGGAGGCTCCGGAACGGTAGTCAGGATCAGGGGGAGTAATCTGGAAAAGACTGTTTCGGTTAGTTTCGGTAATGTTCCGGCAGCATCTTTTACTATTCTCTCTTCATCGGAAATAGAGGCCGTAGTAGGAGAAGGAGCAACGGGCAGCATAGTTGTAAAGGATATTTATCACACAGCTACTATCGGGAAATTCACATATACTAATCTTAATGCATCGCCAGCTCCCATTATCAACAGCATATCTCCTACCGTGGGGCCCGCCGGCACACCGGTAACTATAACAGGAACAAGCTTCAACCCGACCCCCGGAAATAATATTGTATATTTTGGGGCAGTTAGAGCAAAAGTTACTGCCGCCTCTTCCACCCAGATAACCTGTATCGTTCCGGCAGGTACGAGCTTTGCACCAATTACTCTGCTTAATACCGGCACTCATCTGAGTGGTGCATCTACAACTCCGTTTCTTCTTACTTTTCCGAAGGGAGGTAACTTCACATTGAATTCCTTTACGCAAAAGATGACTTTTCAGCCCGAAAACGGTGCATTCAGTTTTTCTGACGTGTCGGCAGTTGATGTAGACATTGACGGCAAACCGGATATCATTTCGAATCAGAATCTTTCTAAAAACAGCATCGTAGCTTACAGAAACACTTCAACACCGGGCAACTTTTCCTTTGAAGAAAAAAAGGTAATTACAAATACTTATGCTTCACGATTCACCTTTAATGATATAGATGGTGATGGTAAGCAGGATTTAATAGTAGCAGGCAATACAAGCTATGTGATTTTTTCAAGAAATAACAGTTCACCAGGTAATGTAGTGTTTGATCCTGCAATCAGCCTTCCGCTTGCTACAGATAATCGTTCCAATACTACTCTTGCTGTAGGAGATATTGACGGTGATGGGCGACCGGACATCATTACCGGTGACTTCAGCGGACCGAGTATCTCTGTTATACGAAATACGAGCACTCCCGGAATTCCATCCTTTGCGGCTGCAGAACGTTTCGACGTTTCCGGATCATCAGGTTTTATTGCGATCGGTGATTTAAATGGCGACAATAAAAAAGAAATTATTATTTGCAAAACCGAAAATATAAATGGAATCATTTTTTCCTACCTTGAAAATACTTCGACACCCGGTAAAGTTACTTTTGGTAAGCTTACAGACATTGTGGCACCTGAAGTTAGCAGGGGGGAAATTAATATTCTTGACTTTGACAACGATAATCAGTTGGATGTTATTATGGGTACTGTTGTTTTCAGAAATACAACGGTAAACGGCGTGATATCGTTTGCTCCGCCTGTAAATTTAGGAGGCTCAAAAACAGGTGTAATAGCAGCTAATCTTAATGGAGATGATAAGCCCGATCTCATTTCTACAGGCGTTTTAATCAGAAATATGTCTACCCCCGGCAAAATAGCTGCTGACCCCGGAGTACAGGTATTGTCTTCACGGGAGGCAACGAGTGCTGTAGATTTTGATCTGGATGGCCGTACTGATATTGTAAATTCAGGGTCACATGCTATCACAGTATACGGGAACAATTTCCCTTCTGAACTACCTAAAACAGTCTGCGAAGGATGGACAACTACCATTGAAACAGATCTTTATGGCAATACTTACCAGTGGCAGCTTGATAAGGGAGACGGCTTTAAAGATATACAGGCAGACGATACCAGTTACACCGGTATAAACACACAAGTCCTGTATTTTTACAGAGTGCCGGTAACGGCCATTGGATATAAACTTAGGTGTAAGGTTGACGGAAACTATAGCAGTGTGGTAATCATAAAACAGGTAAGGCAAAAAAAGATTCCCCATGTGGAAATAACTGCAGATAAGACGAATATTTGTCATGGCACTATGGTAACCTTTATCGCCGACACTTCCGGGATGGGCTATGATGGCTATCTTGAATGGAAATACAATACGAACTCCTTAGCCCTGGAGGATACAATATATCAGCCCAATTACCTTAAGGACGGCGACCGGGTATGGGCGGTGCTCCATTCCAGTGACCTCTGTAGCGAGGATATACAGCGGGATACCAGCAATATCATTACCATGAGTGTAAAAGGAGATGAACCCGGAATAAATATTCATAGGGAGAATCCCGGTGTAATCTGCCCCGGCACCGCCACGACCTTTTATGCAGAAACTTTTTATGCCGGGGATTCGTACACTATACAATGGATGCTTAACGGAACGAACGTTGGAGATAATAAAGATTCGATCGTACTGTACGATTTAAAAGATCTTGACGAGATACAAGCCAGTTTAACTGTTGCGGCTACATCATGTTCCGGCCCTCAAACTGTATACAGTGGTGCGGGTCGGGTGAGTGTAAGCTCCGTTCGAAATCCGGATGTCGTCATACAGGCTTCAAAAGCTGAAATATGCCCTGGCGAAACCATTACTTTTACAGCAAAAAACAAAAAATATGATAACAGTGTGTATAAATGGATGATTGATGGCAGTGAAGTAGGTACAAATAGCGACACATTGATAACTGCCAATGTAAGAGATGGAAGTAATATTAAGGTCATCTATACGGCTGTTAATGAATGCGGAGCTCCGTTAATGTCAGAAAGTAACACCTTAATCATAAAAGTTAATCCTGTTATAGTGGCATCTGTAACTATTGCGTCTTCTGCAACAGAGGTATGTAAGGGCTCAGATATAATCTTTACAGCAACTGCCGTTAACGGGGGAACTGCACCCAAATATTCATGGTTGGTTAACAGCGAAAAAACAGGAGCAATCACCAGTGAATATCATACTAATACTTTGAACAATGGGGATGAGGTCAGCGTCAGGATGAACAGTAATGCCGTCTGTGCAGACACTGTCGGTGTCATTAGCAATGCTATCAGGATCAGGGTAAATGAAATGACTGATCCCACACTGGAGATTTTCGGGGATACCTTAGTGAAATCCGGGGAGTCGGTTATACTCACTGCTACGTTAGCAAATGCTGCGGGGCAGGGGATGCTTCAGTGGCAGGAGAAAAAAACAGCAGGCGGATGGCACGATATTCCAGGTGCTGTGGGGGCAGAATTAACATACGCGCCTGAAACCTCGGGCGACAAAGTGAGGTGCTTTTACAGTACATCAGATATATGCTCGATTGTAAACGAACTGAAAAGTAACGAAATTACATTCGTAATCTCTCCGGTAACTTCGGGTCGTGAGGCGGGAGCCCGCCTTTATCCCAATCCGGCGACTAATGAATTTGTGTTGGATTCAATTGATCTTTCCGAGGATTTTGTGCGTTTGGAAATTACAGGTATGAACGGTATAAGTAAGCTTATTACTAAAAATATTAAAGGGCTGACCAAAGTGCAGATACCTGTATATATGTTAAGTAAAGGACGGTATATAGTGGTTCTGATAAACAGTAACGGGGAGAGAAAAATAATAAGATTTATAAAGCTTTAACGCCAAACAGTATTTTTTGTCTGATAAAGCCAAGCAAATAAGTGTCTCCCATGTTGCTTTCTTCTAGGGTGATTCCTTATCGGGGTTTACATTCTGATTGTAGTTTATAACCTCCATCCATGCGCTGCTTTTGAGATTGCCGAGGCATCGTAGGTGTACAGGTAGCTGTGAGCTTTCGGCTATCGGTTTTGGCTATAGGGCATAAGGTGTAGGGTGGGGAAGTGGATGTACGTGTTGTGCTATTCGCCGGGGTCTCGCTCTCACGCTTCTTACCATACGGCGAAGACCTCGCCGGGACAGAAAGGTGTATAGTATTAACAGGACTGTTCATCCCCGCTTCGAAAACAGGCGTTTTTGTCCTGGGGTATTACTCCGGGAGTTCCTGTTTTGCTTGCCGGGAAGGGAAAAACAGGCCGGCAGGTAGGGGGTGGGTGAAATTTTTTATGCAGGGTCATGTTATTTGAAGAAATGAACTTACATTTATCCATCTTAAAAAAACGTTTCAACGCTTCTACAATGAAGAAAAATTTCCCGCTTCTCTTATGTTGCTTTATACTCTTTCTCTTTTCAGCCTGTAACAAACGCAGTGGTAAGCCTAAAATACTGGTCTTTACTAAAACGGCAGGTTTTCATCACCAGTCTATACCAGCTGGTGTTGCCGCGGTTCAGAAGTTAGGTGTAGAGAATGGTTTTGATGTGGATACCACATCTGATGCCGGTATGTTTTCGGATGATATCCTGAAAGCATACTCCGCGCTTGTTTTTTTGAATACCACTGGTCCCTTGTTAAATACCACCCAGCGTATTGCTCTTGAGAGGTATATGCAGGCCGGGGGCGGTTTTGTGGGCATACATGCAGCTGCTGATGCTGAATATGACTGGGGTTGGTATGTTCGCATGATCGGGGCCAATTTTGAAAGCCATCCCCGCCAGCAGGAAGCCCGGTTAATAGTAAAAGATAAAAACCATGCATCAACAAAGCATCTGCCGGAAGTATGGACGAGGAAAGATGAGTGGTATAATTTTAAGAAGCTGAATAAAGATGTACACGTACTGCTCACGATTGATGAAAAAAGTTATGAAGGGGGAAAGAACGGAGATGATCATCCCATGGCCTGGTACCAGGAATTTGATGGCGGAAGGGTTTTCTATACCGAACTCGGACATACGGATGAATCATATAGCGAACCGCTCTATTTAGATCATATCCTGGGTGGTATCCTGTATGCCATAGGCGGAAATGAAAAATTAGATTACAGCGAGGTGGTATCCCAGTATCCGCCTGATGAAGACCGCTTTACCAAAACACCGCTGATCCAGGGTACATTTTTTGAACCTACGGAAATGACTATCCTTCCCAATTTTGATATCCTGATCACACAACGCCGTGGTGAGATCATGCTATATAAAAATGAAACCGGGCAGTTAAAGCAGGTTGGATTTTTAAATGCGTATTTCAAGACGAACACTGCTGCAAATGCAGAAGAAGGTGTATTGGGGATCTGTAAAGACCCCGGCTTCAGTAAAAATCGCTGGGTATATATTTTTTACAGTCCGGCAGATACTTCGGTAAACCGGCTGTCGCGGTTTAAGTTTGAGAATGATACGATTGATAATAAAACGGAACAGGTAATCCTGGAGTTCTATTCGCAGAGAGAAATATGTTGTCATACCGGGGGATCCATTGCATTTGGACCGGATGGATTGCTGTATGTTTCAACAGGGGATAATTCTACTCCTTTTAATGAACCCGGATACTCCTATACCAATAAGGGATTTGCCCCGCAGGATGATCGTCCGGGGCATGAGCAGTATGATGCCAGGAGAAGCTCGGGTAACAGCAATGATCTCAGAGGAAAGATTCTCCGGATAAAAGTGAAGGAGGATGGTTCTTATGAAATTCCCGGGGGCAACCTGTTTCCCCCTGGAACAGAAAAAACCAGGCCGGAGATATATGTAATGGGCAACCGTAATCCTTATCGTATATCGGTTGACCAGAAAAACAGCTTCCTGTATTGGGGAGAAGTAGGTCCGGATGCCAGGGAGGATAGTATCGGGGTGAGAGGCCCGCGCGGATATGATGAGCTGAACCAGGCCCGTAAAGCCGGCTTTTTCGGGTGGCCGTTATTTGTGGGGAAAAACTACCCATATAACCGGTATGATTATACTACCGGTACATCCGGACCGGAGTATGATCCTGAAAAACCATCAAATGAGTCCCGTAATAATACCGGGTTGACTGTGTTGCCTCCCGTAGCGCCAGCTTTTATCTGGTATCCCTATGCTGCATCACCCGATTTCCCGCAGGTAGGAACCGGGGGGCGTAATGCCATGGCGGGACCGGTATATTATACGGATATGTGGCCTGCTAAAACCCGGCTGCCTGATTATTACAATGGTAAATTGTTTATCTATGACTGGATAAGAGGATGGATAAAAGCCGTAACCATGCTTCCGAATGGTGATTTTGACAAAATGGAACCCTTCATGGAGCATACAAAATGGCATAATGCCATTGACATGGAAGTGGGGCCGGACGGAAAATTGTACGTGCTCGAATATGGAAGCGGATGGTTTGCAAAAAATGAAGACGCAGGACTGAGCCGTATTGATTATAACGCAGGAAACCGCCCGCCTAAAGTTTCGGCTATCCGTGTGGATAAAACTTCGGGTACGCTTCCCCTTACAATAAAAGCAGCGGTTGATGCAACTGACCCGGAAAATGATGCTATGACTTATTCCTGGACAACTGGTAACGGACAAACAAAAGAAACCACGACTCCCGAAGCGGAACTGGTGTTTGATAAACCGGGAGATTATGCCATATCGGTAGAGGTGAAAGATAAGAAAGGAGCTGCTTCAAAAAGTAATGTTGCGAATGTATATGCCGGTAATACTGCCCCGGAGGTACTGGTGCAGGTTAACGGCAACCAGTCTTTTTATTTTCCGGGGAAAGCAGTGTCCTATACGGTTTCCGTAACAGACAAGGAAGACGGAGTGAGTATTGAGAAAGAGAACCTCTATATTACTGCTGATTTCCTGGAGGGTTCAGATAAGGCCGGAATGCCCCAGGGACACCAGGAAGCGACTGTTTCGGTGAGTGGGAAAAGCATCATGCTTACGCTGGATTGCCAGACCTGTCATAAAACTGATGGAAAATCCATCGGGCCTTCTTTTACCGAAGTCGCTAAGCGGTATTATAAAAACGGGGATGCGCTACCCTATCTGACGGATAAAATTATTAAAGGCGGTGGCGGAGTATGGGGTGAGGTTGCCATGTCGGCTCATCCCGATCTGGATGGAGATGATGCCAAAAAAATTGTGCATTGGATTCTTTCGTTAGCCGATCCCGCTTCGAATAAACAATCGTTGCCTGAAAAAGGAGCTATTCCCGTGAAAGCAACAAAAGCAAATGAAGCGTTGTATATTTCCGCCAGCTATACCGACAAAGGAGGAGCCGGCATAAAACCGCTTTCCGGTAATGATGCTTATGTGTTGCTAAGCAGTAAGCTGACTTTTGGAGGAATTACAGAAATGGAAGGATACAGTACCACTAATGTGGGAGGCGTTCGATTTATGATCGTCCCTGCCGGTCGCCAGGGCTGGTTTGGTATAGATAGCGTGGATCTTGAAGGAGTGAACGGCGCCGAACTGCTGGCGCGCTGGCAGGAGGATAAGGATGCGCCTAAGGACGGATATACATTTGAATTGAGGCTGGGTACACCGGATGGTCAAAAACTGGGCGAAGCGGTGCTTAATGGCACTTCGGTTAAGGATAAGCAGCAGATCGTGAAGTTTAATTTTGATGTGATCACTACGAAAGGGAAGCAGCGCCTTTTCATTGTAAGCACACCTAAAAATCAAAATGACGGCAGCCGGGTAGGATTGGGGATGATTGAACTTACCGCGAAGTAGGTGGTGTTGCACCGGCAGCTGCGTGTAAAAATATATAGTTGTATAAAGGACGCTTCATGATATCCGTGAAGCGTCCTTTCTTCTTTCACTGACCAGATTGATGAGCAGCACGGCGATCAGGATAACCAGACCGAAAAATTCTCTCGTGTCTTCTATCCAGGGGGTTTCGGCTTTCATGGTTGCGGCAATATTGGCCGCGTCATGCCGGGTTAGCCATTCCCAAACCCCGTCTTTTTCAAAAAACAGGATAATGGCATAAACGGCGTATCCCGCTATTCCCAGCCATGAGGCTAAGGGATAATGTTTTCCCCGGAATGCCAGCCAGCATAAAGCCGCACCATACAGGTATATAGGTATCCATAACCAGGGATCCGGATCATTGTATTGTAACCCGGCGGAAATGATAAATAAGAGGCAAAAAATAATGTTGAATATTTTCATAAGCACAATTTATAAAACAACTTTCATTTTTCCCCTGTAAAGCGTGAGAAGGCAGCTTGTTTTCATAAAAAAAGACCTTTATTGCTAAAGGTCCTTATAGATATAAATAGCCCCAAAACGAACTGAATGGTTCCCTGGACGAGGGATCGGTTCTGATTGGTTATCAAAGCTACGACCTTAGTACATGCAGCTATGTTACGAAACGTTAAATAAGGTTAATAAGTTTCAAAAAAGCAGACAGAGCCACCTACCCAGGTTTTGTTCTGGTTATAGCGTACACCGATCATCTTTCCCTTGCTCAGTCTTGCCAGGTTAATTGCCGCATGAGGACGGCTGTCACCATCGGGCCATACATACATGAGCCTTATTTCTGCTTTTGCGGGAACATCCGGCGTAGGGATAATATCTGCATATTGTACTTTGTGCTGCAATATCCAGTTTTCAGGGTCTTTTATCTTATCCAGGTCAGGCGGTTCTATGTCTATTATTACGCCTTGTCCCGCAAAAGAAAACAAAGGCTTCAGCACATAGTTTTCCAGGTCGCGGGGTATTTGTTTCACCTCATTCAGGAAGTAGGTTTTGGGTACAAAGGGATGATGTATAAAAGGCAGGGTAAATTTACTGATACGATAAAACCAGTTGGGATGCGGAATCCATTCCACATCCCATGCTGCAGTAATATCAATTGCGTTTTTCAGGTCTTGCTGTGATTTCAGGTCGTCAAAAATGACCCTGTTGTATATTCTTTTAATTGCGGTCTTTTTGCCGTTGTTCAGGTAGAATAAATTTTTTCCCTCGGCAATCAGTTGGGACAGGCATACAGGCTGGATACCGGTATAGTCCCGGGTACAATAGAAATCAATTTTTGTTTTTTGTTCATCAGGTTTAATTTCAAGCAGTACCACATTTTCCGGAGGATAACCGCCTAACAACAGTTTTTTAAGCATGTCTAAATAGCTCGACTGATCATATCCATTCAGGTAGTGGCTGTAATTTTCGGGGATGTTGAAATGCTTTTTAAAGAGTTCCGGGTAATACGCCTGGAAACCGAAGAGTGTAGGGAAGCCCTGCATCTCAATCAGCCGGGGTTCGGGTTCCCCGTTTTCATTAAGGCAAACCCCGAAATCGAAAGCGATCATCTGGCTGTGCGCTGTTTCGCCGGGTACATTTTCGTTTTGGGGTATAGCTCTTTGCGTAATATTTTTAAAATCAGGGTGGGTAATCAGATATATGATACTTTCGCAGGCATCCAGCATTTTTTGGGTAAAGGCTTTATCTGCGAATACCGGCGTTTCGGCTATATTAAAGGCAAGGGCGCCGGGATAGTCCCGGTTGACGTCTTCTAAAAAAGCCTGATACCGGATTGCTGTAAACGCTTCGTTGAATGTTTTTCGTAAATAAGGTACCATCGCTGAAAAGTTTTCAGGGAAGGTAAATATAATATATCACACTTCTTCTGTCTGTAAGTGCTCTGCCGCCTGGTTAAGAAAATTAGGAAGCACATGAGAATAGGTCCATAAAATTTTATCGGGGTCGTTCAGTTGTTCAATCATTGATTCCCATTTGGCTTGTCCGTGGGCGGCTATTACGCTGTTTTTCTTTTCTTCCAACTGGAGGTACATGCTCATGCCTATGGCATCGGCCTCCGGGTGAAACTGGGTGCCGATCATGAAGCGGTTAAAGCGAATAGCCATAATGGCTCTTTCTAATGGAACGTGCGGTCTTTCTTTTTCTATGCAAAGTACAGAGGCGCCCATTTTTTTTATCCGGCCGTAATAGGGAGAGATTACCTGGTAATCGCGACTGTCAACAGCATAGAAGGGATCATTCAGCCCCTCAAAAATGGATTCGTCTTTTCCCTCATTCAACAAATGGACAGGGAATACGCCGAATGCCGTTGATCTGCGTTTGCTCACTTCTGCCAGCCGGTAATGGCGGCATAATAACTGGAACGAATGGCAAATGAAAAAAGCATATTTCTTTTGCAGGTTAGCGGGGTTGCCGTTCCAGGCCTCTACCTGGTTCAGCCATTGAAAAAAGTGGTGTTCCCATTCGCTGCCTTTACTTTCGAGCGGACTTCCGGGACCACCGCTGGAAATATAGATGTCGTAGCTGATGTCGGGTACTTCCAGCTTTTGGCGTACGTCAAATTCATGGTATTCGATATCAAGGAAATTGGCTTCGCCATATTGATCCAGAATTTCCCTGATACATCGCATGCCCTGGTTAGCTACCCCTTCATACAGGTCGAGTATGGCTACCCTGACGGGCTTCTTTTCCGCAAACTTCATCCTGCAAAAATAAGATTTTTTGATTTTTTACCGTCCGGCCCCGTTCCCTGTCATTTAGTTTAGCCTGCTCTTCAGGTTGTTCAGCTTGTTATTTCGTGAATCAAAGCATTGGGCAACATCAGCAAAAACGGCAACCCTTTGGTGTAATCTAATTCGGGATATTCCAATCCCAATAGCCTGATATTTTTATAATATGTCTGGTGCTGTTGATAGTACATCTTTTCGCTTTGCACAAACCAGGCTTTCTCACCCAGTTTCTGAGATAAGAACCATTTTTCTATCAGCCTTGCACTTCTTCCGTTCCCGTCGTTCCACGGGTGAATTTTTACAAACACCAGGTGAATTAATGATGCATAGAAAAATACGGTTTCCACGTTCATATCTGTTTTGAGCAGAACGGCTATATCATCATATAATTTTTTCATTTCACTTTCTACTTCAAAGGGAGAAGCAGCAACATATTCAATCCGTCCGTCAGGTGTTGATACATACATATTGTGTGTGCGAAACTTACCCTGCCCGCTTTTTACCACAAGGTGCCTGCTCAACAGTTTGTGCGCTTCTGCAATATTTCCGGGAGTAAGTTCATTTGTTTTTGCAAAGGTGTAGGTATCATACAGGTCATCAATTTTTTTGGTGTAGTCGGGTAAAAATTCTATACCGAATTTTTTATGTTTAACATAGCTGTCCAGCTCAATATCCTCCCCCTCAATTTTACTGCTGAAGACAGAGGATACCGAAGTGTAAAAGCTAAAGGTATCCGTAGAAATATCTGCATCCTGTAAAGCCTCAAATGCTGCCTGCAAACCTTGGGGTACCTGTTCCATATAGGCAGGAAGCAAATCGTTTTTTATGAGTGATAAGCTATAAGTCATGATTTTTCTTGTTGTGCCGTTTCAATATAGTCTGTATGTTGCCTGCCTGTCAATGCCTTCCGCTACGTTGTTTTTGCAGTACGGTTGTCCTGTGCCTGTGCATTACCCCTATATAGCCGTCATATTTCCGGTATTTTTAATTCAAAGTAAGCATTTTTAAATAGAATTATTTTGCTCTTATCCCGGGTATCAGCGGTTTTAACCCGTCAATTTTTTATCTTGCGCCAAGCATGAAAAAGTATGAAGATGAATACCGGCATAAAGGCATGCGCAGCAAATTAGTCGCTTCCCTCAAAGGGAAAGGCATCTCGGACCTCAAAGTGCTGGATGCAATGAATAAAATTCCCCGCCATTTTTTTATGGACCTGGCTTTTGACCAGATTGCCTATGAAGACAGGGCATTCCCCATTGGGGAAGGTCAGACCATTTCACAGCCGTATACGGTGGCTTATCAAACCCAGTTGCTGGAGATAAAGCCTTTTGATAAAATATTGGAAATTGGTACCGGCAGCGCCTATCAAAGTGTAGTACTGGCAGAATTGGGGGCGCAGGTATATACTATAGAACGGCAAAAAAAACTGTTCGATGCCAATAAAAATTTTTCTTTCCTGAAAAAATACCCGGGAATAAAATTCTTTTATGGCGATGGATTTGAAGGACTGCCGACCTTTGCACCTTTTGATAAGATACTGATAACAGCCGCTGCTCCGCAAATACCCCCTAAGCTGGTGGAACAGTTAAAAGCAGGAGGAAAGATGGTCATACCCGTGGATGAAGAGCATGCGCAACGCATGATGAGGATTACCAAAAGAGCGGACGATACACTGGAAGAAGAAAGATTTGATTTTTTTTCCTTTGTTCCCATGCTGGAGGGCAAAACAAACGGGAAGGACAATAATCAGCAGCGCCACTGAGTTAAGGCTCAATGGCGCTGCCGGATTATAATGCTTTTTTCTTATTCCCTACTTACGGGATCATATCGTCCCCGCCGTCCGTTCCTGTTCTGTTGTTCTTCCGCCTGAAAAGGGATACGTCAAACTTCCCGAAACGGTAAGAAAAATTAAGTCTGAATACCAGCCCGTCTCTTTTTCTCCACATGTCCTGGATAAATACACTATTCTCCGAATGGGCATCATATATGCGGGTTTTGAAGATGTCGTTTACGCTTAGGGTTACAGATGCTTTTTTGTCTTTCATGAATTCTTTCCGGACAGCCATATCTACTCCATAATTCGGGTTAATATATCCCTGGGCAGCACCATTAGAGCCACCAAAAAATCCGCCTCCTCCGCGTCCGCCTCCGCCACCCCCCTGCGGTACCAGCGTACGGGACTGGTAATCTCCCGAAAGCTGTATGCTGTAATTAGCAGGAAGTTTAAAGTTGACATTCATTTTACCGAAAAATGCCCAGCGATCGTTTACTCCCAACAGCTGGTCTAACCCGCTGTTATCAATCCTGGCATTATAAAAATTCAGGTTGGTGGTTACATCCATCCATTCGGCGAGTGGATTTTTAGAAGTAAATTCCAGGCCGAAAGAGCGGCTTGAGTTGGCGTTAATATAGGAAGTAACCATTGCCGAATCTAATTTTCCATCGGGTAAGGGAACATCATATTGTCTGCTCTGGTAGCGCGTGATCAGGTTATTGGTTTGTTTAAAATATGCAGAGGTAAGAAGGCTATGTCCTTTTCCGAGGGATTTATTATAGTTGAGTTCAAAGGAATTGGTAAACTCGGGCTTTAAGCCGGGGTTGCCCACACTGATATTCAGTAGGTCTGATACATCATAGTAGGGGATCAGGTTCCAGAAGCTCGGCCGGTTTATCCGGCGGGAGTAGTTCAATTGCAGGTCCTGTCCCGGGCTCAGCGTTTGAGTAAGGAATACACTTGGGAAAAATTCTATAGGATAGCTGTTGGCAAAGGTTTCACCCGTGCTGATCAGCGTTCCTTTATATTTGGAGCTTTCTGCCCGTAAACCCAGTTGGTAGGAAAAATGTTCTCCTATCCTGTTTGCATACGTAGTGTAAGCGGCATATACCTGGTCGTTGTATTTATAATTGGTACTTGCCGAAGGGATAACAAGGAATTGATGTGTTGAATAATCAAAAGCAGTGTTTTCGCTTATTGTTTTATTATCCCTGATGGCAGCCCGTAAGCCGCTTTCAAATTTTCCTTTCTTTACAGGAGTGGTATAATCAGATTGTATAGTCCAGAACGTAGTGCTGCCGGAGCCGGTTATCCGCTGCAGGGCAGGATCTCCCAAAATACTTCCATTGCTGTTATAGTATTGGGTGGAATAATCACCTGCTCCTGAATTTGAGTTGGTATTGTAATTGAAATCGGCTGTAAGTTCACGTCCCTGTTTGGGAAACAAATGTTTATATCCCAGCGCCGGTCCGAAGCTCCTGAACTTACGCTTGTTGGTAGTCGTTCTGATCGCATCCTGGGTGGTTGCCGGAGAAGACAGGGTATCAATATGGATGTTATCCGTCTGGTTATTGTTAAACTGTCCGTTGGGCAGCGCCACAGATAAGGTAAACGAGTTACGGTTGTCCATCAGGTAATCGAATCCTATTCTGCCAAATATAAACTGCCCGCTATGGGTTGAATTACTGGATTGATTGAGAATGGTATTTTTAAATTTGTCGGCGTAGATATTTTCACGGTAGGTATATCCCCTGCTAAGGCTTTTACGCTGGTTCATGTTCAATCCCAGGAAGAAATTAAACTTACCCTGTTTAACATTAATATCGCCTCCTGCATTCATCCTTCCTCTGGAGTCAATCCCCGCTCTCAGGCTCCCGTTGTAGCCTGCTTTACGATTTTTTTTCAGCACCACGTTCAGTATGCCGGCGGTTCCCCCGGAAGCATCGAACTTAGCCGAAGGATTGGTAATGATTTCCACGCTTTCTATCGCATCTGCCGGTATCTGATCCAGGGTGAGTGTTGTTGGTCTTCCGTCCACGAAAATTGTTGGCGCTGAGTTACGTAAAGTAACGTTACCATCAATATCCACATTAACGCCGGGCACATTCTTCATGATTTCAGTGGCGGTTTGCCCGGTGGTGGTAATATTTTTATCTACATTAAATATTTTCCTGTCAACGCCCATCTGGAACATGGGTTTTGTAGCCACAATGGTCACTTCGCCCAGTTGCTGTATATCGGCTTCTAATTTAATATTGCCCAGGTCTTTTTCGATGCTGCGCTGATCAAACTGCACGATTTTTTCAACAGGGGTATAACCGATGGCAGATACGGTAAGACGGAATTGACCCATCATCGGTATATTTTCCATACTAAACTCTCCCTTGGCATTGGTAAGCTGTCCTCCAATGGTCACATCTCTTCTTTTTCCCGAAGAATCCGGCCTGGATTGAATAAGGAGAATAGAAGCGGCATCAATGCCTTTGTTGGTGGCGGCATCAACAATTTTACCGTAGAACCTGCCTGTGCTCATCATGCCTTCTCTCTTTGCACCGAAATTTCCGCTGCGTTGGGGTTGCTGGGCCGACAGACTAACTGAAAGCGTACAAAACAGAAAAGATAAAAAAAGTCTCATTCTTAATTATGTTTTTAACCTGCAGTTTTATCCTGATACAAAAAGGTATGGTATCAATGATCTGCCGGTTGTTGAAACTCAAAATTCAGGCTATTATTATGAAGCGTGATCTTATTGGTATCAGCGGCAAAAATAAGCCTATAAGAGGGGGTTGATAAAGGATTTACGTTAATAAACGTTAAAGGTATGTTCGCTCCATGTTCGCTTTTAATCCGGGTATTCGGGGTGGTTATTCCCAAAACGGGTAAAAATATAAAATGGACGATTCAAATTTTGCATGCATGTATTTTTCTTCTATTTTTGCAGCCCGGCAAAACGGTGGCTGTAGCTCAGCTGGTTAGAGCATCAGATTGTGGTTCTGAGGGTCGTGGGTTCGAGTCCCATTAGCCACCCCTCCAGCGAGGGCATATTTTGACAAAAGATATGCCCTCTTTTTTTATCTCCCTTCTTTTTTATACATTTTGCAAATCCTTGGCTATTTCGTTGATGTTCCCGGCAACATAAGTGTATTATTTCCGTTATTTTTGATTATGCAAAAAGTGTTGAAGTATATGTTTAATAAAAAATCTTTGCCGGTAGTACTGGTTATCTTTGTTGCGGGAATTTTTGTAGCGTTTCAAACCATAGGATTAGGAAAACCACCGGCTACCAAATATGAAAAAATATTAAGGCAGGTAGGGGTGATGCTTGAACAGGGACATTATAGTCCGAAGAAAATTGATGATGCGTTTTCAAAGGAAGTCTTTCTGAAATATTTTGAAGCCATTGACCCGGAGAAGCAATTGTTTTTACAGTCCGACCTGGATCATCTCAGACCGTATGAGGATAAAATTGATGATGAAATTCATGGTGCTTCTTTAAAATCTTTTCAGGCTATAAATGATGTGTACGTAAAAAGACTAAATGAGTATTTAGCTTCTTACAGGGGGTTGCTGGAAAAGCCGTTTAATTTTGATACCGATGAAACCTTTATTGATGATAAATCAAAAACGAGCTTCCCTGCTACGGAAAAAGAACGTATGGAAACCTGGAGGAAACGTTTAAAGTACCAGGTGCTGATAAGATACGCCGACCTGATTGCAGGCAATGAAAAAAGTAAGGGGCAAAAAGATTTTAAGCCCCGCACCCATACCGAGATGGAAAAAGAGGCGAGAGAGAAAGTGGTTCAGTCTACTGACCGGATAGCTGGAAGGCTGAAAAATAAATTTACCGAGGAAGATCGTTTCAGTGAGTTTGTGAATACGATTACAACCTGCATGGACCCGCATACCACTTTCATGCCACCTATTGAAAAAAGGTCATTTGACGAGCACATGAGTGGCAGGTTTTATGGAATCGGGGCTTCGCTGAGGCAGGAAGACGGTAATATAAAGATTGTGGCTTTAGTAACAGGAAGCCCTGCCTGGAAATCCGGCCAGGTACAGATCGGAGATGTGATTGCCAAGGTGGGCCAGGGTAACGAGGAACCTCAGGATATGGCCGGTTATGATACGGAAGACGCTGTTAAAATTATCCGTGGAAAAAAAGGTACCGAAGTCAGGTTAACGTTGAAAAGAGCGGATGGAACTACAAAAACGGTATCTCTCATCCGGGATGAAATTGTGCTGGATGAAACTTTTGCCAGGAGTGCTGTTGTTAATGAAGGTGCGAGAAAAATCGGTTATATTTTCCTGCCTGAGTTTTATGCGGATTGGGAACGCCCTAATGGTGCGAAGTCTGCAGAGGATGTGGCGAAAGAAATTCAAAAGCTGAAAGATCAGCAGGTAGATGGCATTATTATGGACCTGCGTAATAATGGCGGGGGATCTTTATTTGATGTCATACAGATGGTAGGATTGTTCATTGATGAAGGACCGGTCGTGCAGGTAAAAGACAGGCAGGGCAGTCCATCGGTTTTGCGCGATAAGGATAAAGGGGTATTGTACGATGGACCGTTAGCCGTGATGGTAAATGAATTTAGCGCTTCGGCTTCGGAAATCTTTGCTGCTGCTATACAGGATTATAAAAGAGGAGTAATTATAGGCAGTTCTTCTACATACGGCAAGGGTACCGTGCAAAGAAATATAGGGCTGGATGGCGGTCGTAACGGGCTTCTGGTATCTAATGATGATGATCCCGCTGCTAACCTGGGTACAATAAAGCTGACCCTGCAGAAGTTTTACCGGATCAATGGGGGATCAACCCAGCTTAAAGGTGTAACGCCGGATATCGTATTACCCGACCAGTTTGAATATCTCCGGTATCGTGAAAAGGACAATCCCGATGCATTGCAATGGGATGAGATAGCGAGGGCAAAGTATGCAACCTGGAGCAATGGAGCAGATATTACCGCAATAAAGGCTGCAGAAGAAAAAAGAATACAAAGCGATAGTGTGTTTGAGCAAATAAAAGCGAACACGGAACTGCTTGCCCGGTTAAATGATAAGGAGTATACGCTTAATCTTAAAAAATACCAGGAAGAGCAGAAACAGATCCGGGAAATTGTCCGTCAGATAGATAAGCTTACCAAAACAGAAAGGCCTAACCCGATAGAATTACTGCCCGCTGATGTAGCCAGGTTTTCGGGTGATACCGCTAAACAGGAGCGCCAGGATCTTTGGCTTAAAGCGTTGAAATCTGATATTTATCTTAATGAAACTGTAAGTATTGTAAATAATATCATCAGCCAGAATGCGATCGTAAAGTCAAAATAAATCGCTGTTTAAGCCTAAGTCATTAAAAAAAATCCCGGAAAGTTCCGGGATTTTTTTAATGCTGCATTTTCTTCGCATCCTCTAAAAACTTGGCTAACCCGATATCGGTTAAGGGATGTTTCAATAAACCTAAAATAGAATCCAGCGGGCAGGTACATACGTTTGCCCCCAGTTCTGCAGCTCTTACAATATGTAATGCATTACGTATGGAAGCTGCCAGTATCTGGGTTTTAAATCCCTGCTGTGCATAGATATGGGCAATCTGTCCGATCAGTTCCATACCATCCCAGCCGCTGTCGTCAATCCTGCCAATAAAAGGAGAAACGTAAAGTGCTCCCGCCTTGGCAGCCAGGATGGCCTGTCCGGCAGAAAATACCAACGTACAATTGGTCCTGATGCCGTTGTCAGAAAACCATTTCATGGCTTTTACCCCTTCTTTGATCATAGGTACTTTCACTACAATGTTGGGGTGAATGGCTGCCAGCTCTTTTCCTTCGGCTACCATGCCTTCAAAATCTGTTGAAAATACTTCGGCGCTTACATCTCCGTCTACTATTTCACAGATGGTTTTATAATGATTTTTTATAGCATCGTGTCCTTTAACGCCTTCTTTAGCCATCAGGGAAGGATTGGTGGTAATACCATCTAATATACCTAATGCATGGGCCTCCTTAATCTGGGCGAGATTGGCTGTGTCAAGAAAAAATTTCATAATCGGTTTGGTTTTATGTGTTGAGCGGATGGAAAATCCGGCTGCGAATATACAAAAATAGAAAAGGCAAGTTACTTACATCGCACCGCTACAACCGCCTACCCTTGCTACCTTCCGGTCCTGGGGGAGTTCAGCAGGAGCTGGTCGTATAAGACTTGCCTCGGCAAAGATACGGAGGAAGGATCAAAAGACAAATTACAAGAACCAAATAAAATCCGAAATCCAAAGCTCTAAATCCGAAGGAAGCTGAGGCAACATGGTTAAAGTATTCTCCTCTGCGTCCTTGCTTCGTGGCGAACGCCGCGTGAAACAGTCTTAAAAGCACCAATATCCAAATAAAATTAAAATCAGAAATCAACAAATCAGAAATCAATAATGGCTATGGGCTATCAGCCCTTTTCAAATTTCAAATCTTAAATCTCAAATTATCTAAAACTGCCCGGGGCGGTTCGTCATTGAATTCATGAGAGTTACGTTCATTAACTGGTCATATCTTCCCCCTAATTCACGGTAATATACCAGCAGGGTATACTGGTTTTCCGCTTCCCAGATATTGCCTTCTGTTTCGTCTGTAACGAATTTAGGAAGATTACTTTTGTCATCCCGCAGTCCGTAAGCATAGTCGTAATAGCCCTGTTTCAGCTGCAGGGTCGTTTCATATACGTTTTCGCGGGGGTTCCAGCTCATTTTTGCCCCCTCATCTTTTCCATAATTGGTTATCTGTCCTATAAGATAGAGATCTTTTGGATAAGGCCGGTTGCCCGGGGGATAATAGGAGAAATGAACCGTAGCGTAGTCTGCGTTCCAGTATGGATTTACATTTTCGTTGGTTAAGGCTGCATAAATGCCATTATAATCTTTATAATAGATATACCGGTCGGAATTGCGTGAGCGGTCAGGCGTTACAAACAGGTTATAAGCGGTATTGGTATTTTCCTGTCGTTGTATCCGGTCGCTAAGTAAACGGAAGCTGGTTAAATCGAGCCATCTCCATTCCCGCATGGCAGGGAGAATACCGTCTTTTTCGGTATTGTATTCCAGGATGTTGTTACGGACAACAGTCGGTTTAATGTTTTCTATGCAGTTGTCCCAGCGGTTATTTTGTAATATCACCACTTTAATTTGCTGCTGGGGATAGCTGACATTCAGCCTTCCTGCGTTTACGGTAAACTGAATTTTTTGATGTGTTCTGAAAAACTGCTGTCCAAAGGGTTGCTGAACCTGGGCAGATACGGCGATACCTGCACCTACGACTAAAAATCTCCTGGTGAATACGAGCCTGGACGTATCCCCGTCTAAAAAAACTTTAATGATATAATTCCCTGCTTTGATGGGGGTAATGTCCCTGTTGGGAAAGGTTAAATAGTAATGGGTATACCTGGTGAGTGTTTGGGCAGACCGGCGGTAATTACTGATGCGCTGGTTCGTGTATCCTTTGGCATAGTCGAAGTAGCCCATTTGTACAGCCGACCAGTCGGCATTGCGTAATTCAATGTTATAGTAATAGTTTTTAACATCGCCGTCCATATCGTCAAAGTCCAGTTGCAGCAGGTCGTTACTATTTAATTTGATTATAGGATAAGCGGTTTGATCTCCGTAAGGGTTAAGCTGAACAGTTTTAATATTGGGGTGAAAGATCTGATCCGGTTCCCGCTGTGCCTGTGCATGAAAGCAAAAAAGAAAGGGGAGTAACAAACCTGTGGTAAAGTATCGCTTATACATCGGCTAATTCTTTTATCTTCACAATTTAGTAAAATAGCAGGGATTGAATATAGCTTCATTTATAGCAGGACGGATAGCGTTTAACCGGCAGCGTTCCTTTTCGCGGTTTATCATCAGGCTTTCCATAGCGGCAACTGCTATCAGCGTAGCGGTGATGATTATGACGCTGGCTTTTGTAAATGGCTTCCAGGAGGCAGTAAGCCAGAAGATTTTCAGCTTCTGGGGGCATCTCCGGGTACAGCATTATGAGCAATATAAGGCTGCCATAGCGGAAGAGTCGCCTATTCAGAAAAACGATACGGTGGTTAATCAGTTGTATAAAACGGAAGGCGTAAGGCAGGTGCAGTCTTTTGCTACCAAATATGCCATTCTTAAAACGCCGGAAACAATAGAAGGCGTTCTTTTTAAAGGTGTAGGTAAGGAATATGATTTTAATTCCATGCAGCAATTTCTTACTGCCGGCCGGTGGATTAATTTTAATGACAGTACCTACAGCCGCGAGATCGTGCTGTCTGAATATGCAGCAAATCAGTTAGAGCTGAAAGTAAACGACCGGGTATTGATTTACTTTTTTAAAGGGGAAGACCAGAAGCCCCGTCCTGATAAACTTACCATTGTAGGTTTGTATAAAACCAATATGGAGGAATACGACAGGCTGTATGCGATTGGCGATCTTATGCTGGTGCAGCGGCTGAATGACTGGGCTCCTGATCAGATAGGCGGATATGAAATATTTTTGACCGATTATCATGAAATGGATAGGGTGAATGATAAAATATTTGAATCCCTCCCCGGTGAATGGGGAAGCAAGACCATCAGGGATATTTATCCTAATATTTTTGACTGGCTGCGTTTGCAGGATATGAACCGGGATGTAGTGTTGGGCGTTATGATCATTATTGCCATTATAAACCTGATCACCTGTTTAATTATAATGGTGCTGGAACGTACGCGCATGATCGGTGTTTTAAAAGCCGTGGGTGCCACCAACTGGATGATACAAAAAATATTTACCCTGCATGGAATTATCATTTCTGCCGTGGGTATCTTTCTGGGGTTGATTATAGGACTGGGTATTTGTGTAATTCAGCAAAAGACAGGGTTTCTTAAGTTCTGGGATGAAAATGCGTATTACATGCTGGTTGTACCGGTTAAAATAATATGGTGGGAAGTGGTGCTGGTAGTTGCCGGTACCTTATTGGTGTGTACCCTTACTTTATTGATCCCTTCCTTAGTGAGCCGGAGGATACAGCCTGCTAAAGCGGTACAGTTCAGGTAAGAAAAGCATATATATCATTATGAAAATATAGAATAGGGAAGTGGTGTGTAAAAGGAAATGAGCAATTAATAGTCATTCTGTTGCTGCCTGGGAGAGAGGTAACCTGCAGTGGTGAGGTCATGTTCATCGGTAACAGTAATAATATTACCGGGTACCATCAGTAGCTTTTTTGTTGCTATTTCCAGTACATCTTTATAGTAGTGATCGGTTATAATAAATCCTTTTACCGGTTGTAGTTGTCGTATCTTTTCCTTGATGATTTCCCGGTAAACGGGTTCCACCATGGAAAAAGGCTCATCTAATAAAATAAAGGGATGGGATAAATAGATAACCAGTAAAAATTGAAGGTATCGTTGTTCACCTAATGAAAGGTTACTTACTTTGGTGGTTTCCATAGCCGGTATGCCGGGTGAATAAAATATTTTATTCTGGTCCTCTCCACCGGGAAAATAGAGCGGGATTACATTTCTTACGGTAATATCCTGAGGTATAAATATCTCCTGGTGGCTATAGCCTATTTGTTTTTGACCGGTGTTATTCCGTAGTGGCACATCGTTTATCAGGATGTTTCCTGATGCCGGTTTTAATGTTCCAAACAGTATGTTCAGCAGAGTAGATTTACCACAGCCGTTCCGTCCGAAAAGCCCGATTATATCACCTGTCCGACATTCGAAGCTGACGTTTTCCAGTATCTTTTTGGTACCGAAGTAGCGGCTGATTTTACTAATGCTTAGCTGCCCGGTCATCTGATTAATAAAAGGATAAGCATTGAAAGTATGGTATTGACGGCTGCTACCTGCGTCATGAGTTTGATTTTGGAAAGTCCCGCATTGGCATAAAAGTAATATTGAATGTTGTAATAGTACCGGTATATAACAAACGAAGCTATCATGCCCACGCTGCAGAAGCTGACAGCACTCACCGACAGACTTTGACCGGTCAATAATAAGGCTATTGATATAAGCAGGTTATACTTATTGACATCACTATAGTATTTCAGGAACAGGAGCAACGGATGTTTTAACTGAAATATACGGATTAAAAACGTAAAAGCAGGGTTGAGGAATTGGTTTGATATCAAAAGTCTGGTTGGTGGTATTACAATCTGACCCGGCAGGTAAATGGAGGCGTTCTCTTATCGAAGTTAAACAGGCTTTACCTTATAGAACTTTAGGTTGTTTCTGAAAACAATTTTGTAAATTAGGGGCAGGATGGAATCACGCGAACCTGTTGTTGCTTACGGTAAAAAAAAGATAACCCGGGAAGAGTACCTGGAGTGGGAGCGGTGTGCTTCTCAAAAGCATGAGTATTACAGGGGAGAAGTATTTGCGATGGCCGGTACGGGGATACGGCATAATATAATTGCCAAAAACCTGATGATAAATATCGGGGCGCAGCTTAAAGGAAAACCGTGTCAGCCTTATGGCAGCGATCTGCGCATTCACATTCCGGAAAATACATTATTTACCTATCCCGATATTTCGATCATTTGTCGTGATCTAATGGAAGGAGATGCGGCCAATGATTATGGCGTTGAGCCTACTGTGATCATTGAAATACTATCTCCATCCACTAAGAGCTATGATCGTGGCGAAAAATTCCGGCTTTACCGGGATATCCCCTCGCTCAAAGTATATATTCTTGTTGACTCGGAAAGCGTTGCTCTTGAGGTATTTCGCATAAACGGATCTGGCCACTGGGAACTGGAAGAATATAAGTCATTGAATGAAACCCTTTATCTTCCCATGCCGCAACTTACTTTACCGCTGCATGATATGTATGAGGGTACAAAATTGCAATAACACCGAAGGGGCATGCGCCCGGAGTGGGTTGTGTATGTTGTATAAGGTCGGTAGAGAATAAGCTAAAACCCCGAGGATAGAACAAGGGGGTAGCTTACGTTTCGTTTACAGGAATTAATTCGCATTCGCGTTAAACATATAACCCAGTGAAAATCCGATAGCGTCAAGGGTTTTTAATTTATCACCGTTGTTGGCAAGGTTGGTAAACCCGATATTACAGAAGGTGCTTAGGGCAACACCAGAGGGAAATTGGAAGCCGCCTTTCAGGTGCAACCCTATGTCGGAAGACTTCATTTGCCCCGAACGCCTGCCAAAGGAAATTTTGGAACTTCCGTAATCGGTTTTTATTTTACCGGATAAAGCATACGTCAGGTTAGGTCCCGCACCAACAAACAGGTTACTGTTGTTGCGGAAAACGTGCGAGTACATAACAGGGATCGGAACCGAAACACGGATCAAGGAAATTTTAGTGTCATCATAGTCTTTGTTGGTCATCGAGCCCAGCTTAAATAATACGGAAGGCCTTATAGCCAGGAAATTTCCAAATTGAACATGAACGGTTGCACCAAAATGCCCGTTTACTCCGGCGAATACATTGTTCTCATCAGTATAAAGACCGGCAGCACTAAAACCGACTTCGGGGCCAACACCTACAGAAACCTGTGCTTTTAGTGAGGTAACGATTGTAATGGAAATAGATAAGATCAGGAGTTTAAGGTTGTGTGTTTTCATCTTTTAGAGTGTTTAAAAGGTTTAATTACCCAAAGATAACAACGTTAGATGTTATCTTAAATTATATTTAGCATCCCGGATTCTCTGATCCGTTTATTCTTTTTTTGCATCAGACGGCATCAGGATGGCAGTATAGTGATTTTTTCCGCTAAGTAACAGCCGTGCTGCTTCCTGTATATCTTTCGGGGTTAAAAGATTAATATATTTTTCAAAATGGATAAACCGGTCAATATTTTTTCCGTCTACTTTTGCAGATAGCAGATGGCTGGCCCAGGGTCCGTTTTCTTTTACCTCCTGCTTATGGGATTCACGCCATTGCTGTTTCACTTTGTCCAGGTTTTCAGGACTGGGTCCGTTTTTAATGATTTTACCGATTTCATTCCCGAGTGCTTTTACCAGTACGTCCACTTTTTCCGGACCGCAGGGTAATTGAGCGATTAAGCGGAAGGAAGGGTAGGGTGTTTTATTCAGACCACCAAAGATCCCTCCGCCATAGATACCCTGGATCTCTTCCCGGAGCTCTTCAATAATACGGATATTAAGCACTTCGGTAAGCGCGCTTGCTTTAAGCGCAAGATCTTCGGAATAAGAAATATCCCCATAATAAAAAGAAAGGATCAGGCTTTTCTGTTCTTCTCCTTTATGTACGGTTATTGTTTTTTTCCCCTGTATGGGTCTTACTTTTTGGTCAACATAGTGAGATTTCCGGTTGCCTGCCGGTAAGCTGGCTATATAGGTCTCAATCAGCGGGATAATTTCCTGCTCTTTAATATTTCCAACAAAAACAAAATGCAGTCCGCCGGCATCTCCCAGGCGTTCTTTATATATATTCATGATCCGGGAAGCCTGGATACTATCAAAGTAAGCTGCTTTTGGAACCTGGATAGGAGCAAGGGGGTTGTTATTATAAAAAACACGGAAAGCGGTATCAATGAAGGCAGCCTGGGGGTTAGCGCTGAGTAAGGCTAACTGTGTTTTGTTTTTTTGTACGTATGAATTAAATAAGCTGCTGTCCAACCGGGGCCGGGTAAGCTTAAGGTAGGTGAGCTGGAAAAGGGTTTTCAGATCTTTAACCGTGGCATTTCCACTGATACCCTCGGTTGTAGCTGATATAAAAGGTGTAGCGCTTACTGTTTTACCCGCAAGTGCCTTCTGGAGATCGGTAGGTGAAAAATCTCCGAATCCCATGGTATTAACTGCAGGTATAGTATAAGCAGCGTTATATTTATCCTGCTGTCCGTAGTTACTGGTACCCCCGTAACGTGAGGCAGACATTAGTATCTCATCGTTTTTAAAATCTGTTGTTTTAAGCGTTACGGAAACGCCGTTAGACAGGGTAAGCTCGATTGTGCCGGTGACGGCATTGACTTTTCGGGTTATTACCCGGCCCGGCTTGGGGAGAACGGGTAAGAGTTCGGAGGCTATTGCTTTTTCCTCATAAGGCTTTACATCGGCCTGCCCGGCACGTGCTACGGTTTGGAGAAGCGCCTCGGGAGAAGGCAATGGCACATCTTCCTTCTGCGGCCCCATAATAAATGCGAATACCTGCCGGCTTCCTTTTAGTATATCAGCTACTGCGTTTACATCCCGTAAGGTGATTGTGGGTAAAAAATCTTTTGCCATCTGGTATGTTGCTGCTATGCCGGGTATAGGATCTTGTTGCAGGTAGTGCCGGATGTATTCCTCGGCAAAATAGGAAGATTCTCTTTTGTCCCTGTCGTTATATTCTTTTTCATATTCGGCTAACTTATTCATCCTTGCTCTTTCTAATTCGGGTTCGGTAAATCCAAAGCGTTTTATTTTTTCTAACTCTTCCAGGGCAGCCTGTAAAGCGCTGCCCGGTTCTTTGTCGCCCGAAACCGCATACAATTCAAAGTTCTCATACGCTCTTGCATAACCGCTGAAAGATCCTCCTCCATATACAAAAGGCGGGTTTTCTTTTTGCGTAAGCTCCTGCATCCGTTTATTGAGTAGAGTAACAAACAGGTCTTTGACCAGGTCTTTCCGGTAATCATTATACGTAATGATCTTTTCCAAAGGATAAGAGGGAAATTCAACGATAGCCTGGTAACTGGTAGCCTCTTTATCAGTTACTATCATAGCGTCTGATGTAGTATAAGCCGGTACTGATGGTTGTATTCTTGGCCGGGGATGATCAGGGGGAGTTAAGTGCTCAAAATGTTTTTTAATCAGGGATAAGGCTTTTTCGTTAGTAATATCGCCTACCACAACCACCGCCATTAAATCGGGGCGATACCAGTCGTGATAAAAACGGCGCAGTACATCGTGTTTGAAATTTTTGATAATACTGTCTTTCCCGATGGGGAGGCGTTCTCCGTATAATGAACCGCTAAATAACCTGGGAAGGATCTTTTTAAACATCCGCTCTCCTGCTCCTTTCCCCATCCGGCTTTCTTCCAGGATAATTGCCCGTTCGTTATCAATATCCTCATCTAAATAAGTTACGTTATGTGCCCAGTCTTCCAGAACACTAAATCCTTTTTCCAGGTTGTCCGGATTATCAGTTGGAATGGGTAAAATATAAACCGTTTCATCGAATGAAGTATAGGCATTCAGGTCACTTCCAAAACCTACCCCTATTTTCTGGAGAAAAGATACAATCTCATTTTTCTTAAAATTTTTTGTACCGTTAAATGCCATGTGTTCCGCCATGTGCGCCAGCCCGAGCTGATCATCATCTTCATTAATTGACCCCGCATTGACCACTAAACGCAGTTCCACTTTCTTTTCAGGTTTGTTATTAGAACGGATATAGTAGGTTAGTCCGTTGGATAGCTTGCCAATAACAACAGCGGTATCAACCGGCAGTTTGTCTGCAGGGTTAACCTGGCCCCGTACCGGTATTATGTGTATAAAGAATAAGAAAAGCAGGGTAATGTTTTTCAGGATGATCGTGTTACGCATGGCTGTTTATTTACCACAAATGTATATTTTCCTTTTTGTTTATTGAAAGAAGCCAGGACTATCGGTATTATCGGGTATGTCTGCTGTGAATGATATCCGACAGCGTAATTAAACGGGGGCAATTTTTTGTTGGCAGCAACCGTATGAACTGACAGTGCAACCATAGACGATAGTAAAATCAGACACGGAATGACTGTCCCTTTAGCAATTTCCAATTTGACAGCAGAAGATAATTTTTAACTTTGGTGCATCTATTTGGAGTTCAGTTTCGGGGCACACTAATTCATTGTTTTATGGATTTTGTGAACGGCAGGGTGACAATCCCACGATAACTATATACCAGGCAGACAAAATGAAATTAAGACCAATAACACTAAACGAAGACAAAACAAATGGGGCGTTTGCTTCGGCTGACTGTCAGCGACTATTGCAAATGTATGACGGGTTTTATCCTAAAATCGGTTTCAACATTCCCTGGGTTGGTTACTTTGTGGTTAGACAAGATCAGATTGTGGGTTCCTGTAGTTTTCTGGGACAACCACAGGATGGGAAAGTTGAAGTTGCTTATTGGACATTTAAAGAATTTGAAGGACAAGGGATTGCTTCGTTTGCTTGTAAAGAACTTGTAACAATCGCTAACCAGGCAGACCCAGGTTTGACAATCACAGCAAAGACAGCGCCCGAACACAACGCTTCAACAAAAATTTTAGAGAACAATAATTTTGCGTTTACTGAAATTGTGCAAGACGAAGAAATTGGAATCGCCTGGCTTTGGACACATAAAGGTACAACAGACTAAAAAAGGTTTGCCATTAACAAGGGTTGGTATCAGGCGGGCTGATGTTCTTGTCGGGAATTTCGTGCTGAAATTCTCACCCGAACGTCAGTCCCCGAATCGCTAAGGTTGTATAGTATTGATCAGAACAGTCTGTACCGGATAGGTAGCAGCGGGCAATGATTATGAGCCGGGACTGGCTTCAATAACTACGGTTTGTTTTAGCCGGAAAGCAACAGGCTGTTCCTGGCGGATAGCCGGTTTCCATTGAGGCATGTTTTCAAACTTCTTTTCAATCATTTCATTGAGGTCTGCATTGCCTCCTTTAACCACGCGGGCGTATACCGGTTTACCCTCTTTATTGATGATATAATCTACAACAAGATAGGCGGCTTTTTGCCCTTCGTCCAACAGGGGGGCTAACTCTTTTCCGGTTTCATCCAGGAAATGCTGAAAGGCTTTTGTTCCCCCCGGGTAAACAGGCAGATTATTGACCACTTTTGCCAGTTCATGATCCGGTATCGGTATATCTTTTTCGGGCAGTATTCTTTTTTCTTTAACTACTTTCTCCACTGCAGGGCGTACGTATTCCACCTGGTATTCTCCTTTTGTATTAACCATCACTACCGGTACCTGCCTGTTGGTTTCAAAATAATTATAGGCGGCCTCCAGGTTATCTGCCAGAGGCTTATAGTTGCGGTAATTTTTCAGGAAACGCTCTAAGTAGCTTACACTTTTCGGATTATTAAACTGAATGGGAAAGATATGTACGGGAATATAATCCTGTCCCATAGCCCGTGCATAGCTTGTAATAACATACAGATCTTCTATCTGGTCATTAGTGATGGGGATACATCCTTCAGTTACACAGGAGCCGTGAATGAAGATGTCTCCACCGGGATAAAGAGAATCGCTGAGTATCCTATCAGATGCGTTTGGATAATTTAATCCCAGGGATAAATGGTAAACGCTATTGGGCTTAAATTCATTAATATAGTAAAAGCCTTCCGGTACCTGGTAATCCCCCTGCATCCTTTTTGGCCCCAGCGACCCGGCCATAGCGCATATTTTAAAAGTCTTAAATAGCTTGAATTGTTCCCGGGTGCTGTTTTTTACCCATACTTCGAGCTGGCTGTCATATTTAAACGACCGGATATAAATGTATTTGGCAGGCCATTTCAGTCCTCTGGCTTCAAACTGCTTACGCAGGGTGTCTTCCTTTCTCCGGAAAACATCGGCAACTTTGGCAAATGACTTTTGATAATCAACAAATGAATTTTGCCCGTTTACTACAGTGCAGGATAGAAAAATGACAATAAATACCGTAAGTATGGATCCTGGTTTATTCATTAATATTGATTGTAAAATTACCTGAAATTTTTATCATATAATAAATTTCCGGCAGCTTCTTTATCGGAACACAACTTTAGCTCTGCAAATATCATGCATATTATAATATTTTGATACAATTTTCCTGTTTGAGCTTAATGGTAATGGCTTCAACGCTAAAATTACCTGTCTATTTTATCCTTACCCGTTAAAACCTTGCATAAAGCAATGAAAAGCTGCTGGCAGGAGATGTTGAAAAATGACGGGGTAAATATTCATTTCAATAACCAATTTCCACCAGTTTATTATCTTCACGGCTTATTTAAGAGCGTTATGTTAAAAGTCGGTATTTTAGGTGGGGGTCAGTTGGGCAGGATGCTGTTGCAGGCAGCAGCAAACTATCCTGTAGAAACTTATGTTATGGAAAATGATGCGAACTGCCCTGCCGCACATCTTTGCCATCATTTTGTAAAGGGGGATATCCGTAATTATGACGATGTTTATAAGTTCGGGCGGGAACTGGATGCCCTGACCATTGAAATTGAATCCGTAAATGAAGAAGGGCTGGCTGCATTAGAGCGGGAAGGTGTAAAAGTATATCCCCGGCCAGCGGCATTGCGAACCATTAAAAATAAAATTGAGCAAAAGCAGTTCTATGCTGCTCATAGTATTCCTACGGCTGATTTTGTGGTTACCCGGTCGCTGAAGGAACTGGACCAGTATGCTGATTTTTTCCCCGCAGTGCATAAGCTGGGTTTAGGCGGGTATGACGGAAGGGGGGTACAGATCATTGAATCATCTGCAGAGGCGGTTATGGGTTTTGATGCACCGTCCGTCCTGGAAAAAAAGGTTGCCGTACATAAAGAAATAGCACAAATCGTAGCCGTTAATGAAAACGGGCAAACCGCTTTGTATCCGCCTGTTGATATGGTTTTTGACCCGGGGTTGAATTTGCTCAGCTACCAGATCAGTCCTGCAGAGCTTACGGATACTATTTTATGGAAAGTAGAAGCTATAGCGTTAAAGGTAGTAAAAGCATTGGCCAGTCCCGGTATCTTTGCGGTAGAATTGTTTATAGATAAAACCGGGGAAGTGTTTGTTAATGAAACGGCGCCGCGGGTACACAACAGCGGGCATCATACGATAGAGGGTAATTACAGTTCGCAGTTTGATATGCTTTGGCGTATAATATTAGGTTATCCTTTAGGGAACACGGAAGCTATCCTTCCGGCGGCTATTGTTAATGTGCTGGGAGATGAAGGTTATAGCGGCGAGGCAAAGTATGACGGGCTGGACGAGGTATTACTCATGGATAATGTATTCGTCCACATCTATGGAAAGAGAGAAACAAAACCGGGGAGAAAGATGGGGCATGTAACCATTTTAAGTGCAGACCGGAAAGATCTCACCTATAAACAAAGCCGGATAAGGCATATTTTGAAAGTGGTGAGTGGTGAATAGAGCGGATGAAGCGGGAACCGGTTAACAATGATATTAGAATCTGATCAACATGTCTTCAATACAACCACTTGTAGGAATTATCATGGGCAGCGACAGCGATCTTGAAGTGATGCAGGCCGCTGCTCATATTTTAAAAGATTTTGGTGTTTCGTATGAACTTACCGTAGTGTCGGCACATCGAACGCCGCTGCGTATGGTGGAATACGCCACAAAGGCAAAGGAAAGAGGGCTGAAGGTGATTATTGCCGGGGCCGGCGGAGCTGCACACCTGCCCGGTATGGTAGCTTCTCTTACTACATTACCTGTTATTGGTGTTCCGGTGAAGTCTTCTAATTCCATAGACGGGTGGGACTCGGTATTGTCTATTTTACAAATGCCTAACGGTATTCCTGTTGCTACTGTAGCGCTGAATGCTTCTAAAAATGCGGGTATACTGGCTGCTTCAATAATTGGTGCTTATGATAGCGCCGTTGGAGAGCGCATTGCCGTTTATAAGAAAAGCCTGGAAGAGGAAGTGTATAAAAAAGCGATAAGATTAAAAGACAGCGGTTGGAGCAACAATTTTGATCACCGGGATTAGCTTTGAGGATCATTCTTCTTTTTTGACTTCCGACAGTTTCCGGATAGCCTCCTCCGGGACGGGTGCTACTTTTTTTATTGCATAGTTGAAACAGACCATTCCTGTTTTTGCCGTAGCTACGGTAACTAAGTTCCCGTTCCTGAAGGTGTCTAATTTGTAAAAAATATCAAAGCTTACCCGTTCAAATGCAGCAGCCGTTACGGCTATATAGATGATGTCTCCGTAAAACAGCTCTTTTTTAAACTCTATAGCCACGTCACTCATGATCAGCCCCACGCCTGCGAAGTTTTGTTCGTTATATCCCTGTTGTTGCAGGAATTGTATCCTGGCTTCATGGATAATGGAAAGCAGACTGTCATTTCCGGCGTGTCCGCCGTAATTGATATCGGTGATGCGAATGGGAATGGTGGTGAGAAAAGAAAAGGAATCAGGTAATTCGAGCTTTATTCTGGGCATGTTTATTTTTTCACAAAGATAAAGGGGGGATATTATCCGTGTGCTATTTGTCGTTGTGCTGCAACAGTTTCATCAGCTCCGATATATCCATAAAGTTATCTGCTGAAGGAATGAATGTAGAAGTCCCTACTTTTTCTTTCCATGTTTTGAACTGATCCCTCCAGTACCGGCTTTCCCTGAGAATAACATCCAGCATCTCTTCCTTTTCACTGCCGTTAAGGTATTGAATGGTATTTCTGAATTTAGAAGAAACCCTCACCGATTGCCCGTTAGGTCCGGTCATATAGAAATAGCTGTTGGGTAAATCCATTAACCGTACATCTTCCCTGATCTCTCCCTTTAAATTCCTGATTCGCTTTGAGGTGGCGTCATCTAAGTTATAGCGATCGGTAACGGGGGCGGTATCAAAGTCTATAGAGGAAACAGACGGAGCATCCATTTGCCGGCTGTTCAGGTATACTTCGCCCGGCATATCCGTATTACGGCGGATCTTAGCTTTTTTGAGACCGGTATTTGATGCGATGATGGTTTTGCCGGTTTCGGGGTTGGCAATTCCCGGAGTTTCCGCCTTTTCTGTTACGGGCGTATGTACCGGGTTGCTTTCTTTGACAGCAGGTTGTATTTTTTGCCCGGTGGTTTTGCCGGTATCAATATCCGTGATAAAATAATTAGCCGTAAAGAAGGCAATTCCTATTATTGCCGCTGCCGCAGCAATACGGATCACTTTTTTTATGGAGATATAGCGGACTTTAGTGGGATGAGGGGCATCAAGCTTGTTCAGAATCTGGTCCCAGTTGTTTTCCGGGGGAGTGACCTCTATATGGTGTAACCTGTCTTTAAATACAATAAGCTCATTCTCCAGGTCATGAGAGATCCTGTTCCATACCTGGTGTGGTGGAGTAACTTCATGTTCATATATTTCATTTTTCCACTTCATGAACAGGTTTTAGACAAAAACTACGATATTATTCTTTTTGTTTTAATCATATTTTGTAACACCCCTTTTGCCCTGGCTAACTGCGATTTACTTGTTCCTTCACTGATGCCGGCTATTTCAGCAATCTCTTTATGAGAATAGCCTTCAATTACATACAGGTTAAATACGGTTCTATAGCCTGGCGACAGTTCCTGGATCATCTTCATCATATCCTTCATGCTTAAGCTGTCAAAAGCCGATAGTTCTGTGGTTTCGAGGTGGTTTTCATGATTTTCCGTTACCGGATAAAGATTTACCTGTTTCCGGTAATGCTCTATAGCCGTATTTACAAATATCCTTCTTATCCAGCCCTCAAATGATCCATCGCCCCGGTACATGTGCAGATTTTTGAAAATCTTTACAAATCCGTCCTGCAAAATATCCTGGGCATCTTCTGCTTTTCCTGCATAACGCAGGCATACGGCGTACATTTTTGGCGAAAATCGTTGATATAATGCTTCCTGCATACGGCGATCTCCGGCCAGGCAGCCTTTTATTAAGTCGCTTTCATTGATATTATGGTTGCTTATGGAGGACATTTAATTAGCGAAGATCAATTTTTCTTCTGTTTCGGTTATTGGTAAAGCGATAGTACGACTATTTTTTTATTAAAAATTCCACTAATTTCTCTAAAGCTTTTCCCCGGTGGCTGTATTGATTCTTTTCCTCTAAGTTCATTTCGGCAAAAGTAAGCCTGCTGCCCAGGGGTATAAATACAGGATCATAGCCAAATCCCTGATCTCCCCGGGGTTCTTCGGCAATATGCCCCTCGCAGATTCCTTCAAACTGGTAGGGAATACCATCTAAGATTAAGGAAATAACCGTTCTGAACCGGGCTTCCCGGTCTGTTCTGTCTGCCAGCGCCCGCAATAATTTTTCGGTATTGGCGGCAGGATCTCTTCCATCTCCTGCATACCGGGCACTCTTTACGCCGGGTTCACCATTTAAGGCATTGGTTTCCAGTCCGGTATCTTCTCCAAAGCAACTTGTCCCGGTTAAATTATAGATGGTGGTTGCTTTTTCTCTTGCATTTTCTTCCAGTGTATGATAGGGTTCGGGAATATCTATATCAATACCTGCCTCTGCAAGGGGTATAATGGTAAATCTTCCTTGTAATAAGGAGCGGATTTCTTCTGTTTTATGCTGGTTGTTAGACGCGAAGATGAGCTTTTGCATAAGGCGGTATTACAATTGGAAAACTGATTTTAAGCTGGTCCACAATTTTGTTTTCAGTGATTTATCGGTTTCTATGTTGTCTAATGCAGGGGATGAAAGATACGTGATATGGTTGAATGGCTGCACCTGGAAATGAGGAAAATGAAGAGGCAACCCGATTTCCTCCGGCGAAATACCGAAAAGCAGCACAATCTTAGGTTCGGTAGCGGTATTAAGGCTCAGGTAATGATTATCGGCGAGCTGACGGATATTGATGATAGCTACATCTGCCACGCTGAGTTTGCAGGCATTCAAAATCCCGGTTAAGAATAAAAAAGATTTGTCGCTGAGGAACCTGGCGTCATCCGTATTGACGAGGATGGTGATGTGCTTTTGGTTAGACCCCATGAATTTGACCTGGTTTGAAGCAATGTCGCCGGCTGTGTTTTGCATTTGCACTAATGGCGCGGTATACAGGTTTGCAATAATGTTTTCGGGTAGTATTAAGTTTTTAAGACTCATATTTATTTACAGGCGGTTTCCCGGTCACCGGGTTTTTTTCGTTTCTTTGCAACAAAAATAGTGTTTTATGATTGCCGCAACAGATATTCGGGTTACAAAAACGGAAAGGAGCAAGTTGCAGGATATTGATATGAGAAACCTGCCTTTTGGAAAATACTTTACAGACCACATGCTGGAGGCAGAATATGACAATGGTCAGTGGGTGAAAGTGGAGATAAAGCCATATCAGCACCTGATGATTGATCCTTCTTTAACCTCCCTGCATTACGGGCAATCCATTTTTGAAGGTATTAAGGCGTATAAAGATGAGCATGGTCAGGCGCTGATATTCCGGCCTTACGATAATTTCAAACGATTTAATATTTCGGCAGCCCGGATGTGTATGCCGGATGTGCCTGAAGAGATCTTTATTGAAGGAATGCGCCAGCTCATCACTATAGATAAAGACTGGATCCCGGCAAAAAAAGATCATTCCCTGTATATCCGTCCCTTTATGTTTGCAACGGATGCCATGCTGGGCGTACGTCCTTCACAAACGTATAAGTTTTTGATTCTTTTAAGTCCTACGGGTCCTTATTATCCCAAGCCGATGAAAATAATTGTTGAAGAAAAATATACCCGTGCGGCTCCGGGAGGCGTTGGATTTGCAAAAAATGCCGGGAACTACGCCGGCAGTCTGATTGCAGCTGCAGAGGCTCAAAAGCAGGGATATGACCAGGTATTGTGGACGGATGCTTTCGAGCATAAATGGTTACAGGAAGTAGGGACAATGAATGTTTTCTTTGTTATAGATCATGTTGCCATAACCCCTTCGCTGGATGAGGGTACCATTTTGGACGGAATAACACGTAAAAGTGTAATTACGATATTAGAGGAAATGAATGTTCCGGTAGAGGAACGTCATATTAACGTGGATGAGGTAACCCGGGCATATACGGAAGGCCGGCTGCAGGAAGTTTTTGGTACCGGAACCGCCGCTACCATTGCTATGGTAGAAAAGGTGAAGTATAAAGATGTGATAATGGAATTTGGTGAAAAAGACTGGACCCTGAGTGCAGAAGTAAAGAAAAGGTTAGATGCCATACGCGATGGGA
The DNA here is from genome assembly GCA_023957155.1 of Chitinophagaceae bacterium. Lineage (GTDB taxonomy): Bacteria > Bacteroidota > Bacteroidia > Chitinophagales > Chitinophagaceae > Agriterribacter. The sequence goes on from JAMLHK010000006.1 coordinate 278,799, forward strand.
AAGCACCTGACACCCATGGCTGGATGGTTCCCGTATAAGTTCGGGGAAAGTTTTCCGGAATGTTAATCCGGCTCGTTTGAAGGATGTTTCAGCCGGGTTTTAACGGACTGGGTAAATTAAACGCCGGATTTTTAATAATTTGAACTTATAAAGTTTGGTATTTCCCAACAAGCCGCTTACCTTTGCCCTCCCAAAAATAAAAGGTAAGAATGCCTACAATACAACAATTAGTTAGAAAAGGTAGAGAAATCATCAGGGCCAAAAGCAAATCCAGGGCTTTAGACAGCTGTCCGCAGCGTCGTGGCGTATGTACCCGTGTTTATACCACCACACCCAAAAAACCAAATTCCGCTTTGCGTAAAGTAGCCAAAGTGCGTTTAACCAATAAAGTGGAGGTGATTGCCTATATACCCGGGGAAGGTCATAATTTACAAGAGCACTCTATCGTATTGATCAGGGGCGGTCGTGTAAAGGATTTACCAGGTGTTCGTTACCATATTGTAAGGGGAAGCTTAGATACCGCCGGGGTAAAAGACCGTAAACAAAGCCGGTCCAAATACGGGACCAAAAGGGAAAAAGCTAAAAAATAATTACAGCGATCATACAAATTAACCGTTAAGCGTAATAATATTTAATCAATATGCGTAAAGCTCAAGCCAAGAAATTACCATTAGCACCTGATCCCAGGTATAGCGATATACTGGTAACCCGTTTTGTAAATAACTTAATGTGGGGTGGGAAAAAAAGTACGGCTTTCGATATATTCTACAATGCAATTGACCGGGTTTCCAAGGTGTCCGGCGAAGATGGTTATGAAATATGGAGACGTGCATTGAGCAATGTTACTCCCAGTGTGGAAGTGCGTAGCCGCAGGATTGGCGGTGCAACATTCCAGATACCTTCTGAAGTTCGCCCTGATCGGAAAATATCGCTGAGCATTAAATGGCTTATCCGCTATAGCCGTGAAAGGAATGGCAAAACGATGGCCGATAAATTAGCTAATGAAATCCTGGCTGCCAGCAAAGGTGAGGGTGCGGCTTTTAAAAAGAAAGAAGATACCCATCGTATGGCAGATGCCAATAAAGCCTTTGCTCATTTCAAGGTATAATATTATCTGCGGATTTAATTATATTACATGCCCTGCTGACTTTCTCGGTAGGGTTTTTTTATTTTTATTCAAGGGGAGATCATCCCCGCTTTCCTTATTTTCCTGTACCGTAAACAGCCGGGAAATGAAACTGAAATTCTCGATCATAGCATTGCTTTTTTCCACCGTTTCTTTTTCTCAAAATAAGGAACCGGGCTCCTGGCACATCATAAACGCACAATTGGGATTGGATAAACGATGGGAAGCTTTTGCAGAGCTGCAGACGAGGTCGAACCGCTTTGTCCGTGATTTTTTTTATTACGAAATCAAAGGCGGGATAGGCTATAAGGTGAATAAGGCTTTTTCGCTGTTGGTCGGTACGGGCAGGTATGTGACTTACACAGGGAAAGGAAATTTTGCGGGACCACCGGAAAACAGTGAATTTCGAGTCTGGCAGCAGGTGACGATCAACCAGCATCTTGAGCGGCTGAAGATAGAACATCGTTACCGGCTGGAACAGCGATGGAGGAGCGATGGCTATCGTAACCGCTTCCGATACCGCTTAAGTGCGATGGTTCCTTTAAACAAGGAAAAAATGGCTCCCGGAGCAATTTTTGTAAATATATATGATGAAATTTTCCTTAATAATGAACCACCTCATTTTGAACGTAACCGGTTTTTTGCCGGTACGGGCTATATCTTTACTCCTGTTGTAACCTTCCAGGCAGGATATGTACATCAATATAATTATACGCTGGATAAACGGGATCGAAAGGATTTTGTACAGCTTGCTCTTTTTTTGAAATTCGGGCAGGCAGATCGCCGGGAACAGGCGCCGAGTTCTGCGGATTAGGTATGGGAGGATTTGTTTTTCCCCGGTCGGACGATCATTCTAAGTGCCTGATCTTTAGTGAAGTAGGCTATCATCCAGTTGTAAAGCGTGGTTATTCTGTTGCGATAAGTGATCAGCGATATTAAATGAATAAACAACCAGAGGAACCACGCAACAAATCCCCTGAAATGAAGAGGGGGTGCAGGTAAATCGGCAACGGCCTTGTTGCGGCCGATGATAGCCATCGAACCTTTGTCTTTATACCGGAAAACGTGGAGAGGTTGACCACTCAGCAGTCCTTTAAAGTTTTTTGCCAGGTTTTCCCCCTGTTGAAGAGCAACCTGTGCTACCTGGGGATGTCCGTGGGGATACCGGGGATCATGAGTTTGGATACTGGTATCACCAATGGCAAATATGTTGCGGGTATGCTTTACCTGATGATATGCATCTGCTATAAGCCGGTTTCCCTGCCCATAGCACTCCGGCGGTAAGCCCTCTGTTTTTTGGGCTGAAACACCTGCCGTCCAGATAAGTGTCTGAGCTGGTATCTTTTGGCCGTCAGATAAAACAACAGTTCCGTTTACGTAATCCTGAACTCTTGTATTTAGCTTTATTTCAACTCCTAACCTCGTCAGCGCCTGATAAGTATTTTCCCGGGACCGGGGGCTCATTGGTTCGAGCAGATGGGCTTGCCCATCTACTAAATAAATATGACTGAGGTCTTTTGATCCTAAAAATTCCGGGTAATCCTTTCGTATGATAAATTTTCTCATCTCAGCCAGCATGCCTGATATTTCTACTCCCGTTGGTCCGCCGCCGGCTATTACAATAGTGAGTAATTTTTCCTTTTCCTCAGTGTCATGCGTAAGCGTAGCCGTTTCTAACTGCTGGAGCAGGTAGTTCCGCATTTCCAGCGCATCGTTCACTGTTTTCATCGGGATGGCGTTCGCTTTTACATTTTCTATCCCGAAATAATTGGTTTCTGTTCCGGTGGCTAATACCAGGTAGTCGTATTCCAGGTTACCGGACGATAATATTACTTTGTTTTCACCGGGTACTATTTTTATCAGCTCCCCCATACGAAACCGGACATTTGTTTTTCCGTGGAACATTTTTCGGAAAGGGTAGCTGATATTGGATGTTTCTAAAAACCCGGTGGCTACCTGGTAGAGAAGGGGTGGAAAGAAGTTGTAATTGTTTTTATCCACCAGGGTAAGGTGAAATTTCCTTCGGTTTGCCAGGTGCCTGACCAGGTTTATACCGGCAAAACCTCCTCCTATTATTACTATTCGTTTTGTTGTCATTATTGGATCTGCTACCCGGTCTGCAATGTACAAAATGGGTTAAAAGGCATAAAGTTACCAATTCCGCCATGGCTTTTCCTGTTTTTGTGCAAAATTTTAGAACAGCCCTGTTATTGTTTTCACAGTAATTTTGCTACCTTTGCGCCTCAAAAAAATATAGTTAGAGTAAGATAAGCTCTGGTATATAAATCAAAATATTTAATCCCCAATACAATGGCAGATTTAAAACTTCAAAGAAACTTCGGTATTGCTGCACATATTGATGCAGGTAAAACCACTACTACAGAGCGTATTCTGCGCTATACCGGAATGATACACAGAACGGGCGAGGTGCATGAGGGGGCTGCTACTACCGACTGGATGGAGCAGGAAAAGGAGAGAGGTATTACCATTACCTCCGCAGCCGTAAGCTGCCAATGGGCATTTCCTACAATAAACGGGAAGCCGACTGCCGATACGAAGAAGTACAGCTTCAATATTATTGATACCCCCGGCCACGTGGATTTTACTGTAGAAGTAGAACGTTCTATGCGTGTACTGGATGGGTTGATTGCCCTGTTTTCTGCCGTTGATGGTGTAGAGCCACAGAGCGAAACGGTATGGCGTCAGGCAAACCGGTATAAAGTACCGCGTATCGGGTTTGTAAATAAAATGGACCGTTCCGGTGCAGACTTCTTAAACGTGGTAAAGCAGGTAAGAGAAATGCTGGGCGCTAAAGCGGTTCCCTTGCAGTTACCTATAGGTGCGGAAGATAATTTTAAGGGAGTGATAGACCTTATTAAAATGAAAGGTATCATCTGGCATAATGAAACAGAAGGAATGACCTTTGACGAAATTGATGTGCCTGCCGATATGCTGGAAGAAGCGAATGAATGGAGAGGTCATCTGGTAGAAGCTGTTGCCGAGTATGATGATGACCTGATGGAGAAATTTTTTGAAGATCCGAATTCCATCACAGAGGATGAAATGCATACAGCTATCCGTAAGGCTACTATTGATCTGAGCATTGTGCCTATGATGTGCGGTTCTTCATTTAAAAATAAGGGGGTACAAACCGCATTAGATGCTGTTTGCCGTTATCTTCCCTCACCTGTTGATATTGACGCGATAGAAGGAACCAACCCGGATAGCGGTGATGTGGAAGTACGTAAGCCTGATGTAAAAGAACCTTTTGCAGCATTGGCTTTTAAGATCATGACAGATCCTTTTGTAGGTCGTCTGGCCTTCTTCCGGGTTTATTCGGGTCGTTTGGATGCGGGTTCTTATGTATTAAACGTAAGGAGTGGTAAAAAGGAAAGAATAAGCCGGATCATGAAGATGTTTGCCAATAAGCAAAATCCCGTTGATTATATTGAGGCGGGTGATATCGGCGCTGCTATTGGATTTAAAGAAATAAAAACCGGGGATACGCTTTGTGATGAAGGGCATCCCATTACGCTGGAAAACATGTTTATTCCGGAGCCGGTTATTGCCATTGCTATTGAGCCTAAAACACAGGTTGACGTTGATAAAATGGGTATAGCTATCGGTAAGCTGGTAGAAGAAGATCCTACGCTGCGGGTGAATACCGATGAAGATACAGGTCAGACTATTCTTCGCGGAATGGGAGAGCTGCACCTGGAAATTATCATAGACCGTATGCGCCGCGAATTTAAGGTAGAAGTGAACCAGGGAGCGCCACAGGTAGCTTATAAGGAATCTTTTACCACTACGGTTGAGCATCGTGAAGTATTGAAGAAACAAACCGGTGGTAGGGGTAAATTTGCCGATATCATATTTGAGATCGGGCCCGCTGATGAAGAATGGATTAAAGAAAATCCCGGTAAGTCTTTCCAGTTTGTAAATGATATTTTTGGTGGTTCCATTCCCCGTGAATTTGTACCTGCCATCCAGAAAGGATTTGAAACCTCTATGGGTAACGGCGTATTGGCCAATTATCCCGTACAGAACATGAAGGTGCGGGTGTTTGACGGTAGTTACCATGATGTGGATTCCGATTCCATGTCCTTCGAGCTATGTGCAAAATCCGGCTTTAGAGAAGCGGGCAGAAAAGCAAAGCCGGTACTGCTGGAACCTATAATGAAAGTTGAAGTATTAACTCCCGATCAGTATATGGGTGATGTGACCGGTGATATTAACCGCCGTCGCGGTATATTGGAAGGTATGGATACCCGTAATAACCTGCAGGTGATTAAAGCCAAAGTGCCTCTGAGCGAAATGTTCGGATATGTAACCCAATTGCGCTCACTTACGTCCGGGCGTGCAACATCCACTATGGAGTTCAGTCATTATAATCCCACACCGAATAATATTGCAGAAGAAGTAATTGCAAAAGTGAAAGGGAAGGTAACGGCTTAATAACAACGGATATGAATTTGTGAGATGATCGTTTAATTTACTCCAACCCGTTCTGCTTTACCGCAGAGCGGGTTTTTGTTTAATTTGCAGTGGTCTGCATACATCTGAAGGAATAAGTTGAAAATGCGTTTTTCAAAGCCATATCATATACTTCCGCCGGCGGCCGTATTGCTTATCATGCTGTCTGTTGTTCCCTTTCGTCATTCTATGAATGTGGGTGTACAGGGGGCTTCCTATGTATTAAACTATATTGATACGCTCCGGTCCTTTGCCATGCTTTTATTGCTGTTGTGGATCTTATATATGTTTACCATCCGGATCTTATTTTCTACGGCACTCATCTGGATCCATATAGTACTTACACTATTACTGCTGTTGTCTATCGTTCTTCTCTTTTTTTATTTTTCCGGTCAGCATCACCCGGCTTCTGTGGGAGAAGTTTCGTTTCAGTCCGGCTTTAGTCCCCAAATGATAATCCCGGTGTTGATCTGGATCTTACTGATCGTACAACTGAGCTATATTTTAAACCTGCTCATGGGGGTGGTACGCAGATTGAATTAAAGTAACGCGGTGCTGAAAAATAAAAAACCAGTTTTTTAAAACTGGCTATTATTCCGGTGTGCCGGGTTTAATGTGACTTTGTTTGGCGAGTTATTAAGCAACCTCTATTACTGTTTAACTATTACCTGATCATCTATCCTAATGATTCGATAACAAAGATGCTACAGATTTACCCTTAAAGGAACTTAATTCGGCAGATGTGTTTTCCTCTTCGTTTTTCGGTAGATTTTGCCCGATAAGTATTTATACTTACCGGTATGCAGACCAATAGTATACCCAAGATAGTTGATATATGCTAACTCCTGACTTGTCCATTCATTTCATATTACAGCACTACCCGCCTTTTCCCTGCTATACTGTATTTACCAGGCGCAGTGTGCCAAAATATTTGTAGCTATTTTCAACACATTTCTCTAAGCCGCAGCGCGGCGTCATATTATGGCGTAGCATACAAAAAGGAATATCTATTTGATTTTTTTGACCAGGAGTGATAGTCCACGTGTATGAAACCGGTTTTAATATTACGGTGCTATGCGCCTTTTACTTTTCCTCTACTTCTTTCCTGCAATATTAAGGCTGTTACGCAGCTTATCTGCCGGTTACCTTTGTTGTGTCATATAGCTTTGTCTGTATGCAGAACAGATTATCCTGCATACCGGAGTTTACACCGGACTTATCACACCCTAAAATGCCTAAAGCATGAATTGTCAAAATCAGGTGATTTCATTTTTCGTTGTTCATGATTTGCTGATTTAAGTCGGACAGGTTGGAAAAATAAAAAACCAGTTTTTAAAAACTGGCTATTATTCCGGTGTGCCGGGTTAATGAGACTTTGTTTGGCGAGTTATTAAGCAACCTCTATTACTATTTAACTATTGCCTGATCATCTATCCTAATGATTCGATAACAAAGATGCTACAGATTTACCCTTAAAGGAACTTAATTCGGCAGATGTGTTTTCCTCTTCGTTTTTCGGTAGATTTTGCCCGATAAGTATAAATTCTTATGTTGGATTAGGGGCTATTGTATGCTGTGGTTACGGGTATTCGGGGGGCGTCTCCTGTCCGGACGGGCATAAAAATAAAAAACCAGTTTTTTAAAACTGGTCATTATTCCGGTGTGCCGGGTTAATGTGACTTTGTTTGGCGAGTTATTAAGCAACCTCTATTACTGTTTAACTATTTGATCATCTATCCTAATGATTCGATAACAAAGATGCTACAGATTTACCCTTAAAGGAATTTAATTCGGCAAATGCGTTTTCCCCTTCGTTTTTTGGTAGATTTTGCCCGATAAGTATTTATACTTACCGGTGTGTAGACCAATAGCCTACCCGGGATAGTTGATATATGCTAACTCCGGAGCTGCTCATTTCTCAATAGGGTAAGGTTAGTTCCAGGTGCCGTTTAATGTACCGTAATGCTTATTCCTTCCGAGTGTGCAATAAATTCAGGAGCATACATGCACTGTATCGTAGCCACACCGGAAGAGAAATGACCCTGGTGGGTAACAAATAACGGGTATTCAAATACGTACGTTCCCTTTTGCAACCAGCTGAAAAAGAAGTTGGTAGCGGCATCCCGGGTACTTTCATAATAACCCAGTCCGTCCTGCCACTTGTATTGGCTCAATACATTTACCGGTTCCGTACCGCTGGGGCGAAGGTCTTTCATGTGTACGTATTCCATATCCCTGTCTGCCCGCAATTCAATCCTGACCTTTATTTTGTCGCCCGTTTTCAATACCTGGTTACCGTCTATGGGTAGCAGTACCGGGCCACTATCGCTGTTTTTTTCGATGAAGATCTGCTTCTTCAACCGCAGCGGCATTTTATTTTCCGTTGAAGCGGTTATTTTGTCCAGGTCTTCAAAGTACTGCCAGTATACCGCACCCCAGCTTGCGGATGTTTGTTGCGGATAGGCGGAAGGTGAGGTTACGGTTACCCGGATATTACCCATTTCGGGGGAGATTTCCTTTTCCTTAATCCGGGATTTAAAATAGCCGGTTGCTGTTGCATCCGTTTGAGTAGACGAAAAATGTTGTGATCCCATTTGTATAGTAACCTGTTGCTGATCCTGTAGCCAGTTTGTTCCCTGTAAGAGTAAGGCGTAACAGGCTTCTGCGGTAGACCTTGTGTTTCCCCAGTGCTGCGTTTGCTTTTGCTTTAACAGCCAGGTCTTCATTTCATTTACTGTTTTTGCATCCCCGGTTATTTCATCGAAGGCTTCAATAAGCAGTGCCTGTGTTTCTACAGGAGCTTCATACCAGAAATATCCCCCGCGATTACTCTTCCAGTACATACCCATCTCTTCATGTTTTATTGCGTTTTCCTTCAGTGAAGCGAGGATCGCATTGGATGTGGTTTTGTCGTTATCGCGATAGAGGCTCAGGGCAATCATCCCCTGGAAATAGGGACGTTGTTTTACCCAGAATTGTTTAGCCTGCTGCTTATAGTACTGGTATGCTTTCTGCACATTGGCATCCGCTTTTTCCCTGTCAAAAAAACTACGCATATACAAATACTGGATAGCTATACCGGTGAGGTTATTCTTTTTAAGGTCTGCTTTTTGTTTAATCAACATTTCATAATCTTCCCTTATCCGGTTATCGGTATAGCGCAATGCGTTTTCAATCATTTGATTCCATTGTATATTTTCTTCTGGAGACAGCGCTTTTAATTTTTGCAAGTGACCTATCCCGGTTAAAATGTACTGCGTGATATACCGGTTGTCTTCACCCCCGCTGAACCATGCAAAGCCACCGTTGGAAGTTTGCATTTCTTCCAGTTTTTTCCTGTTTGACGCCGCTTCGTTGCTCATACGGATCAGGTCAAACAGTAGCGCGATCTGTTGTTTTTGCTGTGTTTCACTTTGTGCCTGTAATACCCAGGGGGTTTCCTGTAATAAAATGCTTTTCAGTTCCTCATTTTTTTCAAGCGGTGAAACTAAATTTTTGTTGTTTGAGGAATCGGAAAGCCACTGTTCATACATTGCTTTTATACCTGGCGCACTGTTGGCAATACGTGTGGCTAACGTGTTAGCATAGTACCGGTTGAAGGTTTGTTCGGAACACTCAAAAGGATATTCAATTAAATAGGGTAGTGCCTGTACGGCGTACCAGGCAGGGTTAGCCGAGTACTCAACCGTTAGCGCGTAGTTTTTTTGAGTTGATGCGGGAGAGGTATCCTGCTTTAACAATGGTTCAAATTTGAATTGTTTGCTGCCGGCGCCACGCATATTAAGGGGCAGGACATCGGTAACCAGCATGCGATTATTTAATACGGGTAATATATTCTCTTCTCCGTCACTCAGTGTACTTCCGTCTGCCTGTTGTGAGGAAGTTGCACTGACCCGGTATAACAAGGGCCTGTTAAAGTTTTCAGGTATGGTAAGCTGAAATAACAGGGCGGTACTTTGTCCGCCGGATACCGAAAAATTCTTTACCGGTACTGCGTTATGAAACAGATCATCCACCGGGCGGTTGGTAGCAGCGTCAAACAGCTCCAACTTGGCAAACCCGTTGATCAGGCTGTCACTTATGTTTACTACTTTAGCGCTGAAAAAGATATTGTCTTTTTCCCGTACAAAGCGGGGAGGGTTAGGCTGCACCATCAGGATTTTTTGTGTAACAGCTAACTGCCGGGCATACCCGAAGGCCAGGGAGGGCGTATGCGCCAGCGTCATGAGCTTCCATTGTGTTAAGGCTTCCGGTACGGTAAAGCTGAAGATGATGTTACCGGTACTATCTGTTTTTAGATCCGGAAAAAAGAATGCCGTTTCGTTGAAGTTTTTGCGGAGTGCAGGATTGCTGACATGCGTTGTTGTTGAAGAGGCACCATCTTCCCAGGTATCGTTGCCGGCAGGGTTTATTGAAGCGCTTTCTTGTAGCTTATTCTGCTCTGTTTCCATCCGGGGAGATGCAGGAACGGCTGCATCCGCTGCCCCTGCCAGGCTCCGCTTCTGCATCCCGTATGCAACTACCACCGCCTCATCTGACAGCGGAAGCTCTGTATCAAGTAAGCGGTCGTAGTTTTTAATAAACACCCCGTCTTTCTTACCGGAACCATCCCCAAGTTCGTTTCTTAGCTGAGACTGCACTGCCGAAAAGTTTTCTCTTCCATTCCAGTAACTGAGGGAAAAGTAGGTTGGCCATATTCCCGGTATGTTCCACTCATGCGGTTTAAATTGATCCAGCGAAGCATCATACATGGATGCCAGCATTTCGGCGGCTGCTTTCTCCCCATTTTTCCCGCTGATCTTCACTTCCCATTTTTCATTGCTGCCCGGTTCCAGTTTATCTCTGAATGTGGTGTAGGTGATATCAAGTTGTTTGTTTGTCCACGGGATATTGATGATCTGATTGTTGGTATAAAATCGGTTGTTCTTTACAAAAAACTGGGTGATGCCCAAACCACCCCTGTCCTCTGCTGTGGCGGTATAATGAAATTCCTTTTTCTCGTTGTTCAGGGTGAAGAACTGGTAGCGGTTACCGGTATTCTTTTCCCCGTTGGCCGGGCCGGGCGCCTGATCCGTATTCCGGCTTATATGCTGAATAAGGAACACATTATTCGCAGATGTGCCGCTCAAAAAGGAAGCCGTTTCTCCCGGTTCAACAGGTTGAGCTATACCTGTACTCCAGGCATAGCTGTAAGAGGGGATAGCCCGGGACTCATTGTTATATAGCTGTACATATTCCACGGCTTTTACTTCGCTGCCAAACCGGTCTTTTGCGGTTACTTCAATGCCGTACCAGCCTTCCGGTAATCTGATGCCCGATGCGGACAGGTTGGGTAGTTGATATACGGGATTTTTGGATGTTATAAGCGAATCGGAATATACGATGGATCCTTTTTCCCAGTTGCGGTAATCTGATTCATCTTTGTATTCATCGTGGGGGAAGAATTTCAGGTATTCCTCTTTCGTATAAAGAAACTGGTCGGGTTTTTCCCAGTATCTGTTACGGATAAGCCGCCCCGGATTCAGCATGGGGAATATATTCACCTTTGCGTTCACCGCTTCAAATTCGTCATTCATGTTTTTACTGCTGATCAAAACAGAGGTAAAGCGGTCTGCTGCAACGGGCCCGTTTTGAGGAAGACTAATTCCTAATTGAATGGCTTTATGCCCCACCCGGATCACTGCTGTGCTGCTCCGGGTTTCCCCGTTGATATCTGTTACATCAGCTTCTACGGTATAATTGAAAACAGGATCCAAAGAAGGGCTGATACTGTGGTCGGGTATAGCAGCAAAATGAATAGTGAAATTCCCCGAAGCATCTGTGGTTGTAGTGCCGTTTATAATTTCCATTGTATTAGCCCGGGGGAATCCTCCGCGGTAATATAGCCGGGGATCAAAAAATCTGGCCTCGCGTGATACCCTGTATTTTACCCGGGCCCCGTCAATGCTATTACCGGCATAGGCTTTTGCTGAACCCGCCAGGGTAACGGTATCATTCACCCTGAAACTTTTATCCGGCTTATTGATGGTTACCACAAACTTCGGGCGTTTGTATTCCTCAACAGAGAAATATTCCGTGCTCTCATTAAAATCATCGGCATATAATGAAAAATTTCCGGTAAGAACGTGTTGGGGTATACGGAACTGCCCGTGTAGGGAGCCAAAATCGTTTAGTGTTAGAACCGTTGAATCCAAAGTTTGTTGGTTCACATCCCGGAGATATATTTTTACCGGTTTGCCGGTTATGGTTTTGGCTTTATGGGTAGCTGCCTCTTTTGTAATTCCTATGCCTTTAAAATATACGGTTTGTCCCGGGCGGTAAATACTTCTGTCGGTGAAAAAATACAGGCGGGCATTTGTTTGTTCAATATCTTTCAACGCGATATCTGTGTCGTTAGCATCAAAGCGGGTATAGAGGTACTGGTAATCATCCAGGAACAAATAGTCCTTTTGCCACCTGATTTCCAGCCGGGCATTATTGCGATTATTTTTTGCATCTGTGGTTAGCCTGAATGAACCGTTATTATCCGCCGTCAGCTTTTCTGCCCGCTGTAATTTGTTTTTCCTGTCGGTATAATCGTACCTGGATGTCCATACCTGAACGGAGGCACCGGACAGTGGCTGACCGGTATTCCGGTGAAGAGCAAAAAAGGTATTTTCATTATTGATATAACTGATATTTGATACATAGAAGAATTGTGCGGCAAGCAGGTTTTCTGCCGTTGTAAAATCATCGTTTATACTGCCTAACAAAAGATACTCGCCTGCAGGCAGGGGATCAATTTTAATTTCAACGCTATGATTACGAAAATCGTCTGTTAACGGTAGCACCTGCCGCCATGTACGTATGGCAGGCAGCTGAGCCAGCTTATTCCAGTACGCAATTTCGTACCGGTTTTCCAATTGTTCTTTGAGCGCCCTGTTGATCTGAATTACCCGGAAATGACAGCCGGATAAATTTTTATAGCTCACCAGGGTTCGGAATGCTTCGTCCGGGATATTGATTTTTTCCGTTTGCAGGGATAATGATTTACTCATGATGCTATTCAGGAGGTGAATGCAATCCGCTGCACCCTCTGTACCCGGGAAACTGGCTATGGTGGCATCACAAATTTCTTTCGCGGTTCTAAGAGCATATTTCAACGCTTCGTTGCCGTTGTCCCCACCATACGGATTACCCTGCTGAAAATAGTACGCAGCCAGTAATGCCCGTGGCCGGGAGGTTACCGGTTGTTGTCCATACTGATCTGTCAGATGCACTAATGCCTGGCGGTACACTTCTTCTTTATCAGGCATGGTGGCATAACGGTATACGAATTGTAACCTGCGCAGGTCAGCGTCCATTAAAGCATCAGGCGTGGCATCCTGGCTATGGAAGGATAATAACTGCCGGAAAATGAGGAGGGCCTTATAATGCAAAGACGAGGAATCGCCCGTTTTAAAGGAGTGATGAATAAAATCAGCTACGGGATCAAATGCGGCATTTTCGTTAATGGTAAAAGCATAAGCCGGTTTTGTAATATCTTTTTCATCATTTTCAAAATAATCCAGCGCCCTGTGTGCTAAAAGATCGTATAGTGTAGGGCGTAACTTCCGGGTATTGCCTTTAAGGATAATAGGCTCATAGTTTTCGAGCCGGATTTGTGTCAATAATTTTTCATCGTTTATTGATGCCTGGTAGAGTGAGCTGATTTTTTCATGAAGGTCATCCAATGTCCATGTAGCCGGGTCTGTTTTGCTTATGTTTTCTGTTTTTGTCCTGTTGTAAAATTTCCACCGGTTATTTTGGAGGTATTTCCAGTACATATTGGCTGTTACGGATTGCAGAATATGACGGACAGGCGGCTGAGCTTTTTGTATCTCGGACTCCATCTTTTGAATACTTTCCGTGGCCCCGTTTTCCGTTAAAGGAATATTCAGGTGGATTTGATAGAGAAGCGCTTTGATTAATTGCGGCTGATTTTTTTCTTTCTTTGCCTGCTCGTATATTTTTTGCACCAGGATAAGTGCGGATTGAGGCAGCTTCTTGTCACTGATAAGATGATCAACTTTTTTCCAGTCATCATCGTAGCTTATTTTGGTTTGACTTTTAAGTGGCATGAGTAAAAAAAAGGATAATATGTATGATAGCAGGTGTTTCAAAAATTTCATAACATAAAAGTTAAGTGATACTCAAAATTAACAGGTAAAATTGAACCTGTTGGCAATTAGTGATGCAGAAGTAAAGAGAATTACACAGAAAATAACATATAAATACGGTATGTCTTATATGAAAGGGTTGGCGTGGTGTTCAATCGGGTGTATGAATTCATCTGCCGGGATATGATTTCATGATAGTTGCTGACAACAGGAATTTTTGCGACAATTTGACCTGAAAATGGGGTTGGCAAACTTGTTGCCTCTTATAAATACAATTATTCAACATATAATGATTATGGACGATTTCAATAACAGAGACGCTGAAAATCGGGAGAATATACCGTCTAATGATATGGATAATCTTAATGAAATCACGGATATGACAGATAAGACTAATAACCCTGAGGAATTGACAGACGAATTAGAACGCATTCAAGCCGAATTGGCAGAACAAAAAGAGAAATACCTGCGTTTGTATGCTGAATTTGATAATTTTAAACGGAGAAGCGCCCGGGAACGGGTGGAGCTGATACAGACTGCCGGCAGGGAAGTGATTATTCCTTTGCTTGATGTGCTTGATGATTGCGACCGGGCAGAGAAGCTCATTGCCGAGAGCGGACAGCCAAAAGATGCCGTGCAGGAGGGCGTATTCTTAATTTTTAATAAGTTCAGATCCATCTTATCTTCCAAAGGGGTAAAGCCTATGAATTGTATAGGGCAGGACTTTAACCCGGATGAGCAGGAAGCATTGAGCCAGGTTCCGGTAACAGATGAAAAAATGAAAGGGAAGGTAATAGACGAAATTGTAAAAGGGTACTATCTTAACGATAAGATCATACGTTATGCCAAAGTAGTGGTGGGGGCTTAATCCGGGGATCCGGGAAAAGGAAAACGGGAAAGCCGTATTCCATTGCCGGAACCGTATCCGTTTTCTGCTTTCCCCATTTGTATATTCAAGTATATGAAAAGAGATTATTACGAAGTATTAGGTGTTTCGAAATCTGCCTCAGCAGAAGAAATAAAGAAGGCTTACCGCAAGGTAGCGATGCAATATCATCCGGATCGTAACCCTGGAGATAAGGCCGCAGAAGAAAAATTTAAGGAAGCGGCGGAAGCTTACGAGGTGTTGAGCGATGCAGATAAAAAATCGCAGTACGACCGCTTTGGTCATGCGGGGTTAGGTAACAACGGGCGGGGTGGATTCGGTAATATGAATACGGAAGATATCTTCAGCCAGTTTGGAGATATTTTTGGAGATGATATTTTTGGCAGCTTTTTTGGCGGTTCGGGCCGGTCAGGGCGTGGGCGCAGGAATCAGGGAGTGAGAGGGAGTAACCTGAGAGTAAAAATAAAGTTGAATTATGAGGAGATTGCAAATGGTACCACCAAAACGATTAAAGTAAAAAAATATGTACCCTGTGGCACCTGTGGCGGTACGGGAGCGAAAGATAAAGGAGGTGTACAGTCCTGTTCATCTTGCGGCGGTAGCGGACAGGTACGGAAAGTTACAAATACATTCTTAGGCCAGATGCAAACGGTTACCACCTGTCCCACATGTAACGGGGAGGGAACCACCATCACTAATAAATGTACCAGTTGCCGTGGCGAGGGCAGGGTGTATAGTGAAGAAACGGTTAACATTGAAATACCTGCCGGTGTACAGGATGGCATGCAATTGAGCATGAGTGGTAAGGGCAATGCCGGTGAGCGGGGCGGTATTCCCGGTGATTTGATCATACTGATTGAGGAAGAGAGCCACCCGCATCTGCAGAGAGAAGGATTGAATGTGGTTTTCGATCTGCATATTTCATTTACGGATGTTGTATTTGGTACTCAGGTGGAAGTTCCCACTATTGACGGAAAAGCAAAAATCAAGATACCTGCGGGTACACAGAGCGGTAAGATATTTCGTTTAAAAGGGAAAGGCTTCCCCGCCATTAATTCCTATGAGCGTGGCGACCAGCTTATTCATATTAATGTATGGACCCCGCAGCATATTAGTGCCGAAGAAAAAGTTGTATTGGAAAAATTACAGGATTCTCCGAATTTTAAACCGCAACCGGTAAAGGGAGAAAAAAGCTTTTTTGAACGGGTAAAGGAAATGTTCGGGTAGGAGAAGTTGGGAGTTTTGAAGTTTATAGTTTGGAGTTGCGGTTTCTCGCGGCGGACACGGCGAAGCAGCGGCGCAACGTATTTTTTTTTCGGCTGATACCTGATACCTATAAAGCACCAAGATCCAAAAGACAAGAACCAAGTAAAGCTCGAATAATAGAATCTGAAATCCGAAAGGGGCTGTGAGCATTCAGCTATGAGCTGGCAACCGAAACTAATACCTGATAAGCCCAGTGTACCAACAGCCAAAATCAGAAATCAACAAATCAGAAATCCGCAATAGCATTCAGCTATAAGCCCGGAGATCTTACTCCTTACACCTTCTACCCCGCCTTCTGTAATATGATCCTGAACGTAGTTCCTTTGCCGGGTTCCGAGCTTTTTACAAATAGTTGTCCTTTGTGATATTGTTGGATGATGCGCCGGGAAAGCGTTAGTCCTAATCCCCATCCCCGCTTCTTGGTGGTAAAGCCGGGCTTAAATACATCATTTATATTAGCATGATGAATGCCTTTACCTGTATCCGTAACATCAATAAATACCTGTTGATCGCTTTGAACAATATCAATGGTGATAGTACCTTTTCCTCCCATGGCATCCAGCGCATTTTTCAAAAGATTCTCAATGACCCAGTCAAATAGTGGCGCTGATATTTTTATCGGAATAGTAAGTGCATCGTAGGCGTGTATAATGAATTGAACTTTTTCGGGTGACCGGTGACGCATATAATCCACCATATTGTTGATCTGTACCAGCAGGTCCTTCTCCTCTAATTTGGGCGTACTTCCGATTTTGCTGAACCGGTCGGATACCAGTTGTAGCCGGTCAACATCCTTTGCGAGCTCTGCCGCGGTTTTTTCTGTATAAGGATCTTCCTTCAGCATAGCCACCCATCCCTGCAATGAAGTAACGGGTGTTCCCAACTGGTGAGCGGTTTCTTTAGCCATCCCTGCCCATAGCTGGTTTTGAACGGACCGGTTGCGGATGGCAATGGTATACAGGGCAAAGACAATAAATAGGGCAACGATGAGCAATTGAACCAACGGGTAGTACTTCACTTCCTGTAGCAGTGCAGAGCTGCCATAGTAATACAGGTCGCTCTTATTATTGAGGGGGTCGGTATATACTATCGGCTCATGCAGATTTTTAAATTGTCGTAATTTTTGTGCCAGGTAACTGCTGTCTTTCCGGATTTTTGCCGAATCAAGATTGATATAGGCTATTATCTCCTCGTCTTCATTTACCCCGATGATCGGGATATCCCGGTTGTTGATGATGATAGTGGAAACAAGCCGGGTATCTGCATCGGATGGGGAGTTAATCAGGAATCTTTCGGCTTCCACCCAGGTTTCAACTTTTTGCCTTTCATCTGCTGCTATTTTATTGGCAAGATATTGCGAGTAAAAGATAGTGCCGGATACTATAGCAATAGCAATTACCGAAAAGACGGTACGCCAGTTTAAAAAACGATGAAACATATTTAAAAATAGCGAAACGTAAGCATGCTTCCTTTATTTTTGAAAAAATAATTCTATACATTGGTCAATTATCCAACGGTAGCAGTAGTTATCCTGAACTGGAATGGCAGAAAGTTTCTGGAACAGTTTCTTCCTTCCCTGATGCGCACCACTTATCCGGCGGTACAATTTATTGTGGCTGATAACGGGTCTACCGATGATTCCCTGGATTTCCTGAGCCGGAATTATCCGGGGGTCATACAGTTGCGTAACGGTACAAATGAAGGCTTTGCCAAAGGGTACAATACGGCCTTAAAACAGGTACAGGCGCCTTATTATGTGCTGCTGAATTCAGATGTGGAGGTAACACCCGGGTGGATAGAGCCTGTGATTCAACTGATGGAAGAAAATGAGCGTATAGCAGCCTGTCAGCCTAAAGTATTATCCTGGCGGGAGAAGACGAAGTTTGAGTATGCAGGTGGTGCGGGCGGATGGATGGATCGTTATGGTTATGCTTTCTGCCGGGGAAGGATTTTTGATGTATGTGAGGAAGATAAAGGGCAATATGATGATACCGTACCTGTATTTTGGGCCTCGGGTTGTGCTTTGTTTGTACGGTCAAAAATATTTCATGAGCACAATGGCTTTGATGAGTTGTTTTTTGCCCACCAGGAGGAAATAGACCTCTGCTGGCGGATGCAGTTGTCAGGATACGATGTTTACGTGTGTCCCTCCTCGGTAGTATATCATGTAGGAGGAGGAAGTTTACCCAAAGGCAATCCCCGTAAGGTGTATTTCAATTATCGTAACAGCCTTATTATGCTGTTTAAAAACTATACCTTTTGGGAAAGGCTGTGGAAAATACCGTTCCGGCTGGTGTTGGACGGGATAAGTGCCGCGCAGCAGTTATTTAAAGGCAACCCGGGTTTTGTTGTAACGGTATTAAAGGCGCATATTGCATTTTACCGGTGGTTGTTTTCATCGTGGGATCGTACCTGTTTCCCGGCAAAGCGGGTTGCATTGCCCCGTGGAATATATAAGGGGAGCATAGTTTGGGAGTATTTTATAAAAAAGAAGCAACGATTTAAAGAAATTGTTGGAACAAAAGGGTAAATCTTGGTGCGTAACCGTTATTTTTGCAGGGTAAATTGAAAGATATGGAACAGGAAGTGATATCAACGCCAAGCAATGATTTTACCCGGAGTTGGGTTAAATCATCCAGGTTTCTATTTTATATGCAGGTAGTAGCGCTTTCTGCATTTCTGATTGGTGGCAGCTATGCTTTATACAAGCACAGCTATAAAGGAAAGCCCCATGTTACCGTTCCTGAAAATACGCTCTATACGCCCAAGTATAAGTAAGAGCGCCGGGTAGAAAAATTTTGCTGTTTAAAAGCAATCCTTAATTTTGCACACCTCAATAAGTTCTTTAATAAGCGGAAGTAGTTTACCTGCCTATCGGTAGGCAGGTTTGGCAGAACATCCCGCCTTTGGCGGGACCAGGGTTGGGGTGACCGGTTCGGGACACCTCGTAAAAGATAAACGATAGAGTAGTTCTTATTATAAGCGGAAGTAGCTCATTTGGTAGAGCACGACCTTGCCAAGGTCGGGGTGGCCGGTTCGAGCCCGGTCTTCCGCTCAGCAGTCCTCTCGTTGTGCGAGGGGATTTTTTTTGACCTTTTGCCCCGGTGGTGGAATTGGTAGACACGCAGGACTTAAAATCCTGTGTACTTTGACATAAAAATATTTTGCCCGGGTGGTGGAATTGGTAGACACGTTGGACTTAAAATCCAATGAACAGCAATGTTCGTGCGGGTTCAACTCCCGCCTCGGGTACAAAAGGTCGTCTGAACAAGACGGCCTTTTTTTATGCCATTTTCAAAATTTTCAAACAATTTTCAAACAATGCCTTTTGCAGACCGATTATTTTCAATCAGTTTGACGATTTATAATGTGAGGTCAAAGAACTTTCTATTGCAAAATAACGAAAATAGCCCCCATCTACAAACCTTCTGTACCTTAATAGCAGGATTCATATACAAAAAAACAGCATTTGTTTCTGGCTCTTTTCTAAATTTTTTGCGTCCTACCGCCGGTATCCTTTTTTAAGTAATCCAGTATCTCGGATTTCAGAAAATAGACCCTGCCCCTCTGTTTATGACGTGGCAATCCACGCTTGACCCAATCCGTAAGAGTGACCAATGATATTCCCAGCATTTTTGCGGTATCAGCCCGGCTGATCAAGGGATTCGTATCCTCCGCTTCTTTTGGAATTGGCTTTAGCTCACTGAGCAATTCCCTGACTTCCTCCTTAATCCACCTACGAAAATCTTCCTCTTTGGGTATGAAAATCATTGTTTCCATAACATCATATTAAATTTAAAACTTATAGTATGTCTTCTGACACACACGGATCGCGGAAATATATCCTGCTTCCTCTGTTCTTATTGAACGACGGCTCATACCTGATATAGCCGTATTCGCTCAACTCTCTCACACATTTATGATAAGTGATAGCAGATGATAATTTTGCGATGCTTAATATCTCATGGCTGAAAACCTGAATGGGGTTGACAAAACCGTTTTGTATGCGGTACTGCAATAAGGCCGCATAAATGCCTATGTGAGTAATGCTAATGCGGGCATCTGTGCCGATAGCCTCAAAAAAATTCGATAAGCAATATAACCTATCCATTATTCACACTTTTATCCTATCCGCATACCGTTCTTTTGGGCTTGTTGTTGCTGCTCATTGACCTTATGGGTAACTTTCATAGCTTCCATCGTCTTATTGCCTAATGCCGTATTAAGGGTTACCTTTCTGGAATGCTCATCATAGATATTTACCGACTTGAACTGTGGGTTTGCTTCAATATAAAATCTTTGTTCATTGCCATCTTTTACAAAACTTACCGAAATCCGGTCGCCGTTCTTTAATTTTTCTTTCATGGTATCCGTTTCCCCTTTATTCAGCAGCTCTTTCAACGGAAGCTGTTGCAGCACTTTGTCCAGATCATATCCGTAATCGAAATGAAACTGCTTGACGCGGAAGTTGCCATTTGGTTCCTTATCATTGAAGTCGAACTGTAACCAGGTTCCACGGCTCTGAATGCACCTGCCTGACAAATCGTTCATCCGGATTTTGCGTACCTTTATACTTTGCTGCAATACGGTCGTAGTAATTCAGTTTTTCCTTGAGCAAGGCTCTGTTTGATGAAAGACTAAAAGAGAATAACTTGCTAAACCGTTCTTCTTTTGAACGCCATTGCTTCAATTCTGATTCTACTCTGTTTACAAGGTTGTCATTCATAACTTTACTTCTAAAAGGTAGCTTTTTGAATTTTGGCAGCCCGGCTGTTACCGTAAGCCGGGCTGCTAAATTTTTAGCTGATGCTTTGTTTTCTTTTTCTTTTCCTGGATGCTTTAGGTAGCTCAGGACCATCATCTTCAGGGGCAGCTTGTTTTTCCTTCCTGCTTTGCTGCTTAACCGGCTGGCTTTCCTCATCGGATTGTTGTTCTTTTTTTGACTGCCGGCTTTCTACTCTTTTCATACCGCCGTCATAAATATTGATGGTTTTGAATTGAGGGTTAGCTTCGACATATTGCTTTTGATCTACCCCGTTAATCTGAAAGGTGACAGACTGAAG
>JAMLHK010000007.1 GCA_023957155.1 Chitinophagaceae bacterium
TGTAATAGTTAAAACTTAATCTGACAATTCTTAAATTAGTTAATTTAAAAACAGATTAAGATGACAACACAAAAAAAGTTAATTCAGCCGAAGTTGGGTGTTCTAAAGCTGGCCGAGAAACTGGGTAATGTTTCTGAAGCCTGTAAAGTAATGGGATACTCCCGCGACAGTTTTTATCGGTTCCAGAAATTATATGAAGAGGGCGGTGAGATGGCCTTGAAGGAGATTAGCCGTAGTAAGCCATTGTTGAAGAACCGTATTGAAAAAGCATTAGAAGATGTTGTAGTGGCCTATGCAACCGAGCAACCAGCTCACGGGCAACAGCGTGTGAGTAATGAGTTGCTTAAAAGGGGGCAGATGGTAGCACCATCGACTGTTAGAAGTGTCTGGCTACGTCATGACCTGGAGACCTTTCAAAAGCGTTTAAAAGCATTAGAAGCCAAAGTTCAACAAGACGGTCTTGTTCTTACCGATGCACAGGTGGCAGCACTGGAAAAGAAAAAAGAAGACGAACAAAGCAAAGGCGAAATTGAAACTCATCATCCAGGTTACCTGGGGTCGCAGGATACTTACTATGTTGGCTACATTAAAGGCGTAGGTAAAATATACCAGCAGACGTTTATAGATACCTATACACGGGTGGCTTTTGCAAAGGTCTATGATCGGAAAAATGCTTTGGTAGCAGCCGATATGCTCAATGACAAAGTACTTCCTTTTTATCAGGAACAGGATATAAAGTTGCTACGTATTCTTACCGATAGAGGAACCGAATATTGCGGGGCAAGAGAGCATCACGAATATCAGCTTTATCTCAATATTGAAGATATTGACCACACCAAGACCAAAGCAAAGAGCCCTCAAACTAATGGCATTTGCGAACGGTTCCACCGCACCATGCAGGAAGAATTTTACGCGATTGCTTTTAGAAAAAAGCTCTACAACACGCTGGAGGAACTTCAATCAGATATTGACCACTGGATCGATTTTTACAACAGCGAGCGTCCTCATAGTGGTCGTTATTGCTTTGGCAAGACACCGGCACAAACGTTTGCCGATAGTAAAAATTTAGCGCATGAAAAAGACCTCAACAACTTTTTCAGACAAAGCATTAACTTTAAATCGCCAGACGAAACGGAAACAGGCGCTGCTGAGGAGCAACCTGTCAGGGATAGTCTGACAGACGGAAATGAAAAAGCGGTTGAATCTACAGCCGCTTCTTCTTCAAAATCATTTTTGTCTCAAATGCCTTAAAAAACCTAAACTGTCAGATTAAGTGATGACGATTACAATACATATCCGGTGGCCATCTAAAAAAGATGTGGTCTGTAAGGCTCGAATCTGCTGGCAGGCAGGTTCCCACCAACCAGTAAAGATTTGAACTTTTATTGTGGTATCTGTTTATTGCTGATCTTCCGCAATGAGAATAGTTCTCACTGAAGATAAATACTCCCTGATTGATTATTTTATAATGTTCTGCTCTTTGTTATGTAAAGGGAATATTTTGCCACAAACCAGCCTGATGTACAATAGCTTCATTTTATTTCTGCCCTATAGGTGCGCGTACAACAGTATGATTGTGGATACCATTCGGAAAAGTACTTACATATCTGGATTATGATTCCGATATTAGTATACCGGATTTGACCGAAAAGGTATAATCTAAACATCAGACTCAATATTAAAAAGGTATGTCAAATTTGATCGCCAGAAGAAAATTCATCAAAATGTCAGCTGGTGCCGGAATGGCAACGGCAATATGGACGCCCCTGCTTGAGAAAGCATTGGCTGTAAAAGCCAATAATGCTACCAGGTCAATCCTGGATGTAAAGCATATTGTGATCCTCATGCAGGAGAACCGTTCTTTCGACCATTACTTTGGAGCAATGAAGGGTGTTCGGGGGTTTGGCGACCGGTTCCCTATTCCGCTGGAAAGCGGGAAAAGAGCGTTTCACCAGTCAGACGGTAAAAAGATCATTCCCCCGTACAGGGCGAACAAAAGAACTACCAACGCGGCTTTGATCAATGGTACGCCACACGATTTCCCGGATACACAAGCCGCCTGGAACCAGGGTAAATACGGCTTTTGGCCTTTGTTTAAAAAGCCGTATTCCATGGCGTATTATACCAGGGAGGAAATACCTTTTCAGTATGCCATGGCCGAATCGTTTACGATCTGTGATGCCTATCATTGTTCGGTAGCTACAGGAACCGACCCCAACCGCATCGTTTTTTGGTCGGGCTCTAATTTCGATCCTGAAAAACGGGCGGCAGGTATTAATTGTACCGATGAACATTCAGAGCCGGTCAATGTACGGTGTTGGATTACCGGTAAAATGCCCGATCCGGAATATACATACAGGGCTAATGCCTTTACCTGGCCAACCATACCCGATGTGTTGCAGGAAGCAGGTATCAGTTGGAAGATCTACCAGGATCCGAATAATAACTGGACGGGCGCGATGCATGGCTGTCTGGCGTTTGAAAGTTTCAGGAATGCTAAACCGGGATCGCCGGTTTATGAAAATGGTATGCGGCACTGGTCTGTACAGGATCTGATGAACGATGTAAAGAATAATACGCTTCCGCAGGTAAGCTGGGTATTGCCTTCGCAGGATGATTCGGAGCATCCGGGTGCGCCGTCAAGTCCTTACCGGGGTGCGGATTTTACGCACAGCGTTTTGAGCGCCGTTACTGCTGATCCTGAAGTATGGAGCAAAACGGTTTTCTTTCTTACGTTCGATGAAAATGACGGTCTTTTTGATCATCTGCCTGCACCCGCGGTGCCTTCTTATAACCTTGATGGTACGTTGGCTGGCAAATCCACGCTTGACCTGCGGGGTATGTATTTTCATAACGACAAAGGAACAGATGAATTTCCCAATATTCATTGGGGTGCCAACAGCAAAAGGATCTACCAGGATAAAAGAGATACCATTACGGGAAACATACGCCCCTGGGGACTCGGACCACGTGTACCCATGTATATCATCTCTCCCTGGAGCAAAGGCGGTTGGGTAAATTCAGAAGTGGCCGATCATACATCTGTTGGCCAGTTCATAGAAAAACGTTTTGGAGTGGTTATACCAGCCATCAGTCCCTGGCACCGGGCGGTTTGCAGCGATCTTACCTCTGCTTTTGATTTTGAAACGCCTAATGATCCTGTATTCCCTGCTATGCCTGAAACCTCCGACTATGCGGCTATGGATGAGGCATCCAAAAAGCTGCCCAAGGCCCTGGCTCCCGAAACACCCGCTCCGTTGTACCAGGAAAAAGGAGTCAGATATTCAAGAAAGCTTCCTTACCGTTTGTATACTTATTACAAAGCGCTGAAAGACGAAAATAAAATAAGGCTGGTATTTGAAAACAAAGGCGCTGCGGGGGCTGTGTATCATGTGTACGATATGAATCACCTGCAAAAAATACCCCGGCGTTACACAGTAGAGTCCGGCAAAGCATTGAGCGATGAATGGGATACTGTGGGCAATAACGGATCGTATGATCTTGAAGTATACGGACCGAACGGCTACTTTCATAAATTTTCCGGTAGCATTCAAAATCATGAGCCGGAGGTTAAGTTAGTATATGATCATGTAAAGGGCTCTATTTCGGCGGACTTACATAATCCAACCGGTCATCCTGTTAGCGTAACCATTGTTTCAAATGCGTACCAGTATAAAGATAAAGGCCCCTGGTTGATAACGCTAAAGGCGGGAAAAAAGAAAAGTAAATCATGGGACCTGAAAAACAGTGGTAACTGGTATGATTTCTCTATTAAGACAGATGATGGATTTCTACATCGCTTTGCAGGAAGGATAGAGATCCAACGGCATAGCATAAGCGATCCGGCAATGGCAACGGAAATTTAGCGGTGATATTTTTTAGACGATTTCTAAGACATTCAATATGAAAAAATTTAAGAAAATAGTATTCATTATATAGTTCGGCACTCACAAACAGTATAATAAAATAAACGCGAAGAAAGTAAGTTATGTTAAACCCAATAAAAATGGTCAGCAGTATGAAAATGCGTTAACCCGTGCTTATGCGCTGATGCAATTCGTCACCTTTCTCTGTACAAATACAGAACTGCTGTCGGGTTTGCCCACCAAAGCCTGTGCCGAGAGTATTATGTTACCAAATAAAAAGCCCGCCTTCGCAAAAGCTTCGGCGGGCAAAAGTCGGGAGGACAGGATTGCCTGCGGTGATCCTTAAAAGGGGTGTTCAAATAACTCCGCCTCTACGCGCTTCGCGCGTTTGGGCTTTTCGTTTTTCCGCTTGTACGAGCGCGCTCGACGCTGCAAAACAAAAAGCCCCTGGCTTCGCCAGAGGCTCCGTTATTTGTCGGGAGGACAGGATTCGAACCGACCAATTATCTTATTGAAAATCAACCTGTTTGCTAATCTTATTTCACGCTACTCACGGAATAACTCACACATGAATTTGATGAAAGAACTTATATGCAAAGTAATGAAAGCAACAAAATAAAACAATTATAAAATTCTTAAAATAAATTCAGATACATTTGAATAGTCCTATCCAATGCGTTGCAGCCTTGTCTCGATGTTATTCATAATATCCTCCCGAATCATATCGCATATTTCATCAATTTCATTTTCCAGGGATTCATGATACATCTTCCTTATAAAAGGTTGCTGCCTGTTATAGTTAGTCAGTGTAAAGCCATACCAATATGCCTCCATTGTGAAGGTTAGGTGAACCACAATATCAAACGCATCAACTCCTGCTTTCTTGTAACCGCTCAACCTATATTGAAAATTAATGTCTTTATTGCTTCTTAGATTTTGCTCTTCATTCCAAAAATCCCCCAATTCGCTAAGGGTGTTCATTACGGAATTACCGCTGTACCAATATTTGTTTGCAGAAAGAAAATCAGTATCAAATTCCATTAAAGTTTTTATCAGCTTTTCAAATAAAGGCTTTATACTACTGTCAAAGAGATTGGTAAGAAGGTCAAATGATGCAGACGTTAATAAAATTTCGCCTGATGAAAAAGTAAATTTTTTGACTTTTTTAATTGGTTGAGCTTTCTTTAGTTCGAACAAATCTCGTTCGATCTGTTCTTCCCAGATAATCATTTCCTCTAAGAATTTTACTAGCCCTTTTTGTGTTAAAAAATAGACTAAGGCATGACTTCTTTTTTCATTATAGTGATAATTAAATATAAACCTTGAACAATCCACCGAGATGAGTTTAGGCGCAGCAGAATCTTCCAGCATTACCTCATACAAATCTCCTTTAAACAAAATGACTGGAAGGAAATAAAATTGTCTTGTATAATCCGCTATAGCTGCACTACTTCTATCACGTTCGCTCCACCAACGAACCTCATCCTCACAATGCTGCGTGACTTTAGAAAGTCCTGAGTAAAGTTCATCGGGATGCACAGCCATAAGCTCTTCGCCCGTTTTTTTTTGTTGAAATGAGCAATACTGAGTAAATATATTCTTTCTAAGTTCCAAGTCTGTTGGTCCATCATAGAAAGCCGGGTCACCGGTTCCGAAACCAAATGTAACACCTGTTTCCACAAACTTAAACAAGCTGTCCATATCTGTATTGGGAGAATACTTGTAGCGCGACAGCAAAGCAATAGGAAAACTATTATTTTTGATTTCAAACACGAATTTAATCTTCCCTGAAACCTTATACTCTGCCCGTTCGGCATTGTATTTATGATATTCAGCTGTCATGTCTATTTCTCGACTTTTTCCGGTAAGTTGATCTATAATTACCTGATTGGGTTCCACAAAGAAACCTAGCTCTTGCAATGTTTTGGCAATTTCTGATTCAAATAAATAGCCTGAACGCTGCAGGGATTCAATCATCTCTGATTCGGTCAGAGCCCGCTTTTCTTTCGTTGGGTTCATACTAACAGTTAAAATAAATAATATCGTTAAAATGTTGTAATAATATTTTCTTCTGTCTTACTCAAGAATGTTTGTATTTCTCAGAAATATCATCAGTACATTTGTTTCAAAGATATGATGCAGGATATTTTCATCTTAATACAGAAGGGTTTTTTCCGAATATTCTTTTTACCTGATTGTGCATTCGACTATTAAATTTGAATTTAAGTCCTTCCGAATCAATCATAGCATGTAGAAGAATATTGATGCTGTTAGCAATAAGGCTAGGGTACTTACCAGTTCGGAATTCAGTCATAATGCCTACGAGGTAGGCATGCGCTTTAAATCTATTACCCTTATTCTCAAGCACCGTGTACCACACCCCCCCGCCACTTAAGCCGTAATGCTGGATCTTCACTTTTTCCATGATATAAGTCTTTATGTTTGTAGCCTTTCCCATAAACTCAAGCACAACATGATCGTTCATATTAAGTTGGTAATAGTCATATACCTTTTTCGACTGCTCTTTTACGAAGTAACTTATTCCTTTATTGATCTGCGTTGGATATCCGTACACACAATAAACAGGTTCCTGAAAAAATCCATTGGGAAAAAGAAATCTGTCAATTGTCAAGAACTTGTATCTTAACGACAGGGATAGTACTTGCTTGTCGGTCAATCTGATATATCCTAAATCGATCCTGCTTTCTATTCCCTTAATACCCATTACCGAGCCATTCAATTCTATATATGCGTCCTCACCAAGCTCAACAAAAAGTGTGTTCGATTCTGAGATATGTTCAACTACATGTAAAGCCGTTAGTAGATAAATCGAATTGCTAAGCATAGCTAAAACGCCTGATGCATAGCGTTTCATTTTACCAGCCTCTTTGACAAAAAGTTGGCAAGTATATGGGGCAATCAGCCGCTCGGCTAATTTCTCCAGTTCTTCATTAATTATCTTATCAACAAGTATATCGAGTTCATCTATAAGTAAATCGTTCATTGAATTGAGTTTGCTGTGAGAAAATCGGCTCGATACTAGAAATTTCTCCTTTTAAGGGAAGATCTGAAGCTTTTGCTTGATTTGCCAATATTTATCGGGCTCTGTCCAGTATTTTATGTACCATTGAAACTGACGTCATAATATCCAATGCTTCATCCTCTTGAATCTGGAATTTTATTTTGGGAATATGAGCAGTAGGGTTTCGGATTAAGCCAAAAAGACCTTTGATGATATTTGCCAATCCTAAATGCTCGCTCCGGTGCGTGTCAGTTTGAAGCAAATTAATTCTAATTAATGGACTGTTAAGCGAAAATGCCGTATCTACAAGAGCTTGTCCATCGGCATATAACCCAGTTGTTTCACGTATCCTATCTGCAATGCTTTTTATAGCCTCAAAAACTGAATGAAAGTAATTTTCTACTAATAGCTCAGCATTGCAGTAGTTCATTACAGTCGGATGTACATTTCTATTTTCTAACTTGTACTTGAAAATGCTCGCTCTTTGTTGAGCTTCGGTAATAGTTGTGGATTTGTCGACTCTTCTCAGAGTACCTTTATCAGAGATCTCTGTTCCAATGAAAGACAAGCACTTGTTTAGTTCATTCCTCCTGCTTTCAAAAAGCTGAGGGTTTTGAATATATCTTGCTGGTTGCATGGCATTTTTTAGAAAGTTCAAAATATGATCCGATCTCTGAAACTCATTTTGCCAGTTAATAAATGCATTATACAATCGCTTCCATTTAGTAGTTGAAGGATCAGTATCCGGAATATTGCTGTCCGCTAATATTTTCCCTATTTCTTGGCCTGTTAATCCCAAATTTGTTTCAGCAATGCATCGGCATATACTTTCAAGAAAATGCAGTTCGATAATCGGAGTTGCCATTTTTTAGAAGTCTTTTAGGTATGATAATCCATTTTTTCTCAGAAATGCAAATGACTTTACCGGCAGTGGAAGAATATCCTTTTTTAGATAACCAAGGAATATTTCATCTGCAGTTAAAATAAAGGACTTTATAGTATAACTATCAGCGTCTGGCACTAAGTTTATAAGTGCCTTCTTGTTGGCGTTAAGCCAATTAGTACGCTCCACATGCTTTCTCATTTTTGCATCTTTATCTTTTCCGTCACGTCCCAAATATTCATCCATTTCAACTTTTATTTCATGTACGTTGCGACCGCCCTGTATGTTTTTACATTCAATGGGATAAATAATGCGATTTCCGTGGTCAATAACCAGCAGGTCAATATCTCCGTAGTCCTTTTCAGCCTCGATATGCTCTTTAGAAACACCTGGTTTCATTTGCACTTCGTAAGGTATTACCTCGTAGTTGGAGTTTTCATCAAACCAAGTTTTAACTGCCTTTCGGTAGGGATTACCCTTTTTGCCAGAGGCGGTAGCAAGCCAACTCTTCATTCGATCTGACTTAGCGCCAGGAAGTTTGCTTGAGAACAGGAGATAAAACAAGTTGTCAATAAATTGTGTTAAATGCCTGTAACCATAATAGTAGTAAAGAGTATCATTTTTGATGACTTTAACTAATGGCCTTCTGATATAAGAAATAGGTCGGTTATACCTCCAAGGAAAAATATCAAGAGAACAGTAACCTGCAGGTGGTACAGCAATACTTTCTCTCTCCAATAACGTTAATAAGTTAAGTGAGGTGTTAATATTATTTCCGGATATTCCTTCAATTCTTGATAAAATATCTTTTACATTGATTTCTTCTATCTCCATGCAAGATTTAGCATTGATAAACCCCTCGTTTACCAATGAGCCGACAATTTTGGAAAGTATTGTAAGTGTTAGTCCAAATTCTGCCTTGAATGCAGTGTCAAGCAACTTTGATTCTTCTGTTTCTACAGCGTTTCCGGTTTTTTTGGCAGGAACATAATTTTTTTCAAATTCTTCAATATCCTTAAACAAAGTGCTCTCCGTTCTGGCTATTGCATAGGGTTTGAAAGCTTCGCGCTCTATTGTTTTATCAATACCTATGCGACCCGAAGGAAGTAGCCCCATTTTCGGATCGTCTATCCCCATTCGCATCGCTTCACTCAAAGCGCCCCATTCAGTCAGTTGATTTGTAAGGGCAAGTAGTTCATCAATGTCATCAAAATTGGGCCACCTGTTTCCTGTCGGAATGTTGGTAGCAACAAATTCTATCAGCGTTCTAATAGCATGGGCAGTGGTCACCAGATTTTTTTCTCCATCAAGTAACTGTTGTACTTCTGTTTCAAAGTTACTAAAGCAAGCAATTTTTGCGGGGATGACAATTTCCTTCAATTCCCTGAAATGGATACATTTTTCATTTAGCTTAATTAACCATTGCAGGAGTTCAGGCCCATTAAATATTGCCAGCTTCGTAGTAATCTGTGTTGCTAGGGCAGTTACCACATCATCACAGAGTTTAATTCTGTCTTTTTTATCTGGAATGTGTTCAGATACTACGTATCCTTTCGGTAAATAGCTTACAAGATTGTCCAAGATATACGAAATGTCGGTATCGGTAATATACCGTATTGGTGGCAGGTTGCGATCATCCATTTTAATATTAGTAGAAGTGTCACTAAAAAGAAGCATCTTGGCACCGGGAGGCTGTAGTATTTGGTCAATTATTTCATCAATAATGTCGGAGTTTAATTCTGTATTCGTCCCGGCAGCCTTAATATAGTTTACAATACCGTTTAGTACTGCGTCCATAAGTATTCTATCAGCACGATTGTCTGAAAGCATTACAGCATAGATATACTCAAAAGGCATAATGATACGTATAGTCGGAGCATTGATCTCAATAATGAGTTTAATATCTTCCAACGGTACCGATTTGATCTCAAATTGCCTTGCTTCCATCAGTTGTTCATCAACTACTATCTCTAGTTCAAACTGAATAAATGTCTGCTTGTTCAAATACGGAGCCAGAAGTGGTTCCATTTTATTCAACCAGAAAGCAACAGCTTCGCATACATATGTTCCCCAACTTTCCCTTGATGGCTTCGTTTGCTGATTGATAACCCATATTGGCATTTTATAACTTTCAATAACAATCCGGAAATACCGACTTAATTCTTCTTCTATATAGATCGGCGCATAATCTTTGTATCGGCGTACTTTGGCGTAAGCAAGTTGCTCCTTGTAAAAAATGGGTATGGCATGCTCATTCTGCTGTTTTTGCACTTCTCTTCTGAAGTCATTTGAGTTACCGTTTACGATCATTAGCACGCCTCCTACTGGATTGGCTTCATCGGAATGAAGTAGGCTGCCTGCATTTTTACGATAAATAGCGTAGGCGTCCATTGGGCCACCCATTGACATAATTCTAGCCAGTTCATTTGTTCTGCTGTAACACTTTGCAAATTTCCATAGTGTTAAGCTATTGACATTGGAAGAATGGATAATAGCCCATAGCTCACGATACTTTAAAGCCAGAGATTGATTTCCTGCTGATGGTTTAGACCACATAAAATAATGGTTATTGCCCGTTTCACCAATGATATAGAGGCAAAATATTCCAAATGGCTGCTTTGGGTTAAGAGTGCTGAGATACTGAATTACCTCCAGTGTCCGATCTTCGTAAGGGTCATTGGAATTAGAGGTTGACAGGTTCTTTTCGTCAAGAGATTGCTGTTCGCCAGTTTTGACATAGCAGATATAAGCGAGTTTTTGATTATCAAATTGAAATACTGTTTCCCTAACAGGTAACGGCTTTTGTAACTCGGGCAGTTCTATATCCGTTGCCAGCCACTCTGTTTTTTCTAGTGTTCTACAAGTAAGATAGAATTGTCTTTCGTAGAGCAAATTCATTAGCTCATCATAGCAATTGTACTCCTTTGCTTTTTGATATGCATAAGTAATGAGTGAATTTAAAATACCCGTTGGCATGTAAAGAATGAAATCATCTCCTACTACTACAATTGGCTTATAATTGACAACATTCTCATCTGGATTGTCGTTCCTAAGTTCGTCTGCCCCTGGTTGGACTGTGAACTCGTCCAAAATAGCCATGTCGTAATTATGTTCATCACATACCTCTTTTAAATTTGTTCGGTCAAATACGATAGCATCTGTGTATGTAGTAGTAACTCCATGAGGGGGGAACTCAATATTGCCGGTAGTTCCCTCTTGATAGATAAATGGTACATGTCCCGCTTTGTGCGCCACACTGTTGCTCATGAATAACAATAAACCTACGGCATCGTGTACTTTCTTTATGAAGTGCTCGTGTAAAGTGTGTTTATGAAGGAAAATACATTCTGTAAGTTGATTCAATATCACAGTAAACCCATCATATATGCCAGGATAGACAATGTAATTGCCTTGCTCGAAAACAGCTATTTCAGTAAAGGCACTTGAAAGCGAATCTTCTAACAATTCCCCATTGGTATAATTTTGTATTACCTCTTTCAACGTTTCCCACATAGCCGGTGGCTTTTTATCATTAGGGTCAAACTGCAGCAACGTTGTTCTGCATAACTGCTCAAAGCGAAAATTTCTGCCGTGATTTTCGGGATGTAGCTGTAGCGCACTTAATAGCCCCAACATCTGTACAGAGTTACGAGATGCCAATAAATCATTAAAGTTTATTGTTGGCGATTTAGTTATTTTTTGTGTAGTATCAGCAAGATCATCCTGTTCTTTTAGATGGCATTGTTTATACTTTTTACCGCTACCACATGGGCATGGGTCGTTCCTTCCAATTTTCTTCATAATTATGTAATCGATCGGGTTAAAAATATTTACAAAAATACTAAAATTATTAGCAACTAAATTTGCTTTTTGCTTATGATACCTTCCACCCCAAGGGTATTAATAATCCTGTCCATTTCATCTTCCACGATCGCTTTTGCCTCCGTTTTTATACGCAGGAGAATCTCCCGGATAACTTTTCATCAGCACAGTTTTCGGTAATGATTTGTAGACTACTAATATTAATACCTTAATCACATTGCATATGCATGAAACATCTTTTGCAAAATGCGTTGAATAAAGCTATTAACGAATCCTCCACTCGTCATTTACACTATTTAGTTTGACTTCAACGATTTGGGGGATTTGTAGAAAAGATATTTTGATAAAACCCCGACATTCATTTCTTCAAACGTTACTAATTCAGGCCAACGCTCTGCCCTATCCAGAATCGAAGCCATTACCTTGATAAAATTTTCATCGAAACCAGGCAAAAACCCATGAGCCTTTTGCCATTTACATAGTTTTGATAGCAGTAACAATCCGTAGAATAATGAAAAATCTCTATAATATAATTTGAAATTAGCGGTAGAAAAATTAATGTCTGGTAAATCCCCCCATCCCATTCTTAAAAGATTATTCGGGCTAAAATGGACAAAGGAAGAAGATGCGTGATATAAATAGTTGTACAATTCCAACTCTCCAGCTTCTTTGCTCATAAAATGAACAGAAGGAAATACCCCTTTTAGTGGAACCTTGGGAAGTTTTGCTTTGACGATTGCCTTTAATCTGATTTTTGTTTCTTCCATTTTTGTAGAAAAACTGTCTTGATAGTATAAGAGTTGATCAGGCCGATTAGCTTCAAAATATTTCCATTGTACCACACTAGAATTAAGATGATCGTAATAATGTCGTAGATGAATGACTTCATCACTATTTTCCGGAAAGTGGGAGAAAATGAATTTTTCAACAATATATTCTTCGCATATTCCTCGGAGTGTAGGAAGGGTAAAATACATATGATCTTCATGATGGCTATTAATAGACCTTACAAATTCATATGCTTTAATAACAGTAGCTTTTGTTATTTGTGTAAATAAAAAAGCCTCTTTTTAGACTGAACCCAAAAGTTTAGACGAGTTTATAATTAATTTCGATAGTGACGAGCCCGATATCGTATCGGGCTCATTCCATTAAGATTGAGCTTTATTCTATCATTATTGTAGTAGTTTATATAGTGCTTAATTTCTTTTTTCAATTGAAAAATCGATTTATATTTCTTCAAATAAAACAATTCTGATTTTACGATTCCAAAGAAATTCTCTACCACTGCATTGTCCAGGCAGTTCCCTTTTCTGGACATACTTTGTATTACCCCTTTTTCTTGTAGTAAATGTTGATATTGTTTCATTTGATATTGCCAGCCCTGATCGGAATGGAGCAGTAGGGACTGTGGTTTGTTTACTTTCTTAAAAGCCTTATCCAGCATACTCATCACACTCTTAAAGCTGGGACTTTCGGAAAGTTCATAACTCACAATCTCCTGATTGTATAAATCCAGAACAGGCGATAAATACAATTTTTTTCCCAGAACATTGAACTCAGTTACATCCGTTACCCATTTCTGATTGGGCCTTTCTGCTTTAAAAGCCCTGTTCAATAGATTAGGTGCTATTTTTCCCTGCTCCCCTTTATACGACTTGTATTTTTTTATCCTGATCACACTCCTCAATTTTAACATTTGCATTAATCGAAAAACCGTTTTGTGATTAATGATTTGTCCCTGCTGACGCAGTAATAGGGTAATGCGCCTGTACCCTAAACGGCCTTTGTGTTTGTGATAAAGGGTTTGAATCGCCGCTTTAATTTCAAGATATTTATCTGCAATGCCCAATTGCTTTGCATAGTAGTAAAAACTGCTTCTTGCCATTTTCAGACAACTAAGCAATACAGCCAAATCATATTTATGCCTTAGTTCCATTATGGCTTTTGCTTTTTGTCCGTTTGAACTAAGGCTTGAAGCTTTTTTAGCAACTCATTTTCTGCTCGTAAATACTCGTTTTCTAACAACAGCTCTTCTTCCCTGGTTAAGGGTTTGGCTGATTTTCTCTTTTTTCTTTTTATGGGCTTGTCCATCTTTTTAGGTCGTCCTTTGGGTTGGGGAATTAAGCCTGATTGTCCGGTTGATTCATAAGCCTTGCGCCAGTTAATAATTACTGATTCGCTTGGTATATTGAACCGAAAACAGGCTGCCCGTAAAGATAAAAGTTCCTTGTCTATGGTTGTTAAGACTTGTTGTTTAAAGGCTGCATCATAATGCCGCTTACTCCTGGCTTTAAGTCCTGCTTTACCATATCGATTATAGAAACCTACCCAGAGCCGAAGATTGGCTCTATCAACTCCTTTTTCCCTTGCAGCTTCGCTTACTGATTGCCCTTTTTGCAATACTGCTTCCACGCAACGAAGCCTAAAATCATAATTGTACTTATTTCTTTTGTACATAAAAATGCCCCCAATTAGTGTCTAACTTTTTGGGGGCAGTGCATTTTGAAGAACTTTTCCAGTAGAATGTGATTTAAAATACGAATCCATGCTGTTTACTATTTCAGTTACCGCTTTATTAAATTCAGAAAGTTTATTCATATATAATTAGTTAAACAGTATAAAATAAAATTTAAGCGTTGCACGAAATATTTTGTTTTTTCTTCACCATTCCAGCCATCCCGGTGTATTCATAATCCTGTCCATTTCATCCTCAACAATTGCTTTTACCTTCCATTTTGCGAGTTCTACCACCAAACGATACTTTTCGAAGAAATCACTTTAAGGTTTTTTCATGGATTTCTCTTGAGACTTTCAACAAGTCTTCCTCCAGGGAATATCCTTTTAATTGTCCGCTCAGAAAGGCGAGGTTATAGTATTGGTCAGACTTGCAATACTGTTCCATTTAACAAAATTATCAATTAAATATCTTTCAAGTATTTGATGCAGAGTAAATAAAATAATAAGCCTCTTTATATCCGAAATAAAAAAACCGCCTTTTGGGCGGCTTCATATATTTTAAGAAAATATTACTCTATTTCGGGAGTGCTCCTTTTAGTTTCCGCAAAGTTTTATTTGCAGCTTCCAATTTCTTAGGTGCAAGAGCCTTACTCTTACGCTTGTTAAGATTTTCATCAACTGTTAAGGTAAATTCCTATTTAAACAGATCACTTTGATATTTTATGACTTCCTGTTTCATACTGTAAATTTACTTATTGCTACAATTTAAGATGCCGTTTTGCTTTCCTGAAAACATCATCAAATCCCGGCAACGCATGCACCTGGTTAGTTAATTTCTTTTCCCAGCCTTGTTTCAGGTTCTTTTCTTTTGCTAAAACTTTTTCTTCAAATAACCTGGGATCGTGTTTTTTATTTTTCGCTTTGCGTTCAAATTCGGGTTTATGGTAGCGGGTATCCATTCCTTCGTATTCCGTTAAGTACCAGAAATCAAACAAATCCCTCGGCTCTGTACGGCCCATCAATGCCGTCATTTTTCTATCAATACTTCAGACAATGAATAGCATTGCAGTTGAAAAGATTGTTCAGGCAGGTCAGAATAGAGGATAAAAACGGATCGTTGCTCTACCGGGTATTCCAGCGTTTCACTACGGGTAATATCAATCTTTGCATTCCTGCTGTTGATGTTTCCCAGTAAAGGGCCTATGTAGTTAATGTAAAATGCAAGGCTTCTGCTGATATGTGTATTTGCTTCGCCCAACTGCAACGTAATATTGGCTTCTTCCTTTACAAAGGCATATACCTTTTCAAATTCATGAAGCAATTCTTCGTTGGTGATTTTCTCGTCCAACAACGTAAAATCCAGGTCTTCCGAAAAACGGTAATCAGGAAAATATATTTTTTTGAGCACCGTCCCACCTTTAAATACAAGCTGTTTTGACAAAAGCTCATTGCCTGCTATACCAAACAATATCCAACTCAATATGTAGTCTTTTTCAATTTGGGTGTCTTTCAATTTATTCTTTACTGCCACTGCATTTATTTCTTTAGCTTGTATCATAAGTCTAAGTAAAAATGGATGAAGTAATGTCTTCTGTATCTATGTTCTGCTGGATGCTCCATTTGCTGATAAATTTTCCTTTGTTTTCATAGGAAGGTTCCAGTAACGTGAATGATCGAGTTTTCAGTTGCTGTAATTCATTCACAACAGGATGATCTATTTGCAATAGTTCCAGTAAAAATCCTAACCGCTTAATTACCGCCTGGGCGTCGAATTTTTTACAATAAAGAAGAAGCTTTTCGTAGTCTGTCTTTTCCTTCACTTTGTAAAGCGCTTTGCATATTTCTGTAATTCCACCACCATAGTCGGGTTTATAGAGGCAGTCAATAAAGGTTTTTTCAAGGTCACTGCAAGGAACTTTATTAAAGTTGTTAATCCAGGTACTCTTAGCACCAAAAAAATGCGTTTTGTTATGGTAGATAAACTGAAATTGTCTGTCCCCGATTTTAAGGGATGAAGGCTTTACCTGCCTGTCCACTACGATTTGTTCTACCATAGACGGTTGCGTAATGAGACCATGCAGTTCTAATGCACTGTAATAACCTATATAGTAGTTAGCATCCCCCACAAGATAGCCTGCTACCAAATGCCAATCAGGGAAATAACCGGCAGCATCCTGTTCGTAGGGAATAATCCAGTAAAGCCCATCCTTTAGGCGTAATAACAATCCCCTGTTTACCATATCACGCATGAGCTTCCTGACGGCATCACCAGACGAGTGATACAGCAAAGCTGTTGCTTCAGCCAAGGTAAAACCAGGCTGGTTCAGCCCAGTAAAATGCCTGATGACTTCGGCTGACTGCGTTGATAATGTTTTATGTTTTATATCCATTTTGGGACTTTAAAAGTCCCGATAAAGATACGAAACATATTTAAAATTATCAATTATATCTATTTCGGGACTTATCAGGTCACATTTAAGATATGAAACATAAACATTTTATATTCATCTTTAAGTGCTCATACATCTTCCAACCAAATTTACCAGTAGGACTATACCCATCAATCTGGTAGCACGCAAACCTTCATTTCCCGCGGTAGTTTCAACATAGCAATGAGGTTCTGCAACTCACAATTCGCCTTTGTAATAGAATTCGATTACGTTCTGGCTTTCAACAGCAACAATATCTGTGTTCATTTTTGAGATTACTCAGCTTTTGTGTGCTGAACTGTTCTTCCTTTAAATCAGGTACTTGGCTTTAACTAACCCATTTTCTCTTGCAAAGACATCATCTCTTTTTTTAAAATCGATTTATCAACCCGGGCGTACTGAAGTGTACTTTCAATTTTACTGTGTCCCATCATCGCCTTTATTGAAGTGACCTGTACTCCATTAGCAAGAGTTATTGTAGAAGCAAATGTGTGCCGGGCTATATAAAAGTTTAGGGGGAAACCAATTTCGCAAACTTCACTGATAACTTTAAGCTGAAGATTTAGGTCTTTGTTGGTTACAAAGGGAAAAACAGTCTCCCGAAATAAATCCCCTTTTTTCATCTCATACTTTCTAACTATCAATAAAGCCTGGACAAGCAAAGGAACATTTGATATCATCTCGCTTTTCTTCCGGGTATAAGTCAACCACGTTGTGCCATCAGACTCACAGTATATCTGGTAAGGCTTTAAATATTGCAAATCCACGGGAGCCATTCCAGTGTAGCAACAAAAAATAAAAAGATCCTTCACAAGATTCAACATAGAACGACTAAATTCTTTTTGTTCGATTTTTCTAAGTTGTTCCAGGGTTAATCTTATAGGTTCTGACGGCTTCTTTCTGATCTTAAATGAAGCAAATACATTCCGATCTATAAAACGCATCTCATAAGCCCAGTTCATTATTTTTTTAACCCTTTCCAGATGCTTCATGCAGCCGTTATTTGTGCAAGGATCATTGGGTCTAAGTGGGTTACCAAGCATATATGTCTTTAACTCATCAATAAAATTATAATTCAGAGATTTTAAAAAAATGTCGCCTGACTTATACTTCAGTTTGCAAAATTCAGATACGTATGTCTTGGTAGCATAATAGTTCTTGATGCTACCTGCTGCCAGTTCATTCTTGTATTTTTCAATTGCTTTGTCAATGAGCTGAAGAAATGTAAGTTGCTGACTCTCCTTTCCCAGGTAAATATTTTTTACTTTCCTGGCAGTACATTCTCGCCAGAAAGTTTAAGCTCCATATAAATTTCAAAAAGTTGGGCCTTTATAGAATCAAGATAGAGGGAGAGTTTTATTTAGTAATCATTATACTGCTTAGGTCTTGCTTTTCCTGTATCCCATTCATTCCTTTGAATACTATTCGCAATACATAGTTCGGTTGATCGCTTCCCTACTTTAATGCAACAATAAATGCTATAATCCTTCCTTTTGTTTTTGTTTAAACGGATATAAAAACTGGCAGTAAATGAGTCCAAATTTCTCATGCTGTTATAAATTTTGAGATTAATAAAAGCTAATTAACTAATTAACTTATACTCAAGGTTTTATTTCAGGTTCGAATCCTCGAAAGACGCAGAAATACCACTATAAATAATTAATAAACAACGACTTGTATAAATCAGTATCAAATACTCACTGATTTACTCACCATTATTTTGACAAATTGGATGATCCTAAAATAACAAAGAAGAAAAAAATGATAGTAGAAAACATTCAAAATCAAGGAGATATTACTCAGTAACCTGCTCAGCTAATAGCTCAGCAAAAGAGGGTAAAAAGGATAATATTACAGAAATATATAAAACAAAAAATGCTGTAAATCAATTATTTACAGCATTCGTCGGGAGGACAGGATTCGAACCTGCGACCCCGTGGTCCCAAACCACGTATTCTACCGGGCTGAACTACCTCCCGAATGTTCTTTATTCTATCCCGCCGATAGGCGGGATCTTGAAAATCTATTACTCCTTTCATCGTAATGATTTTCTACGACCGGGCTGAACTACCTCCCGAACACCTTTTTCCGATTGCCGTAAAGGCAAACGTGGAAAGGGTGGCAAAGGTAATGGAAATGATCATCAATTCCCAAAACGAAATTGTCCTTCTTAAAACACTTGCTAATATGGCAGGAAGAACAACAGGGAAGCATATTCCCTCTCGCTTACTCCAACGAAACTACCCTGCCTGTACGTACCGACTCATCACAGGCAAAGGCAATGCGCAGGCTGTTAACCGCATCTGACAAATGATCGGTGAGATCAATATTTTCTCTTATCGCCTTAAGAAAATAAAGCTGTTCCCTATCACACAACTGTTGATGCCCCGGTTCATCTTCGAGGTTGATCCATTCGTCCGGACTGGCAAAGTTTTCGGCAACATCCAGCGCCGCATGATGTACCAGCAAAGACTCCGTTTTAGTATGCGCATCTATGGAATCAGACTTTCCGCTTCCCCCTGCTGTTTTAGCAACAATAGATACAGAACCCTTCGGACCTATTACATCTTTCACAAAAAATGCTGTTTCGCTGATCATTGGCCCCCAGCCTGCCTCATACCATCC
This sequence comes from Chitinophagaceae bacterium, assembly GCA_023957155.1. Lineage (GTDB taxonomy): Bacteria > Bacteroidota > Bacteroidia > Chitinophagales > Chitinophagaceae > Agriterribacter. The sequence continues at coordinate 19,108 of JAMLHK010000007.1, forward strand.
CACCGATCCATCGTCAAAACGGATCTGAAGCTGACCGTAATTATAGTTACCTGATGGAATTTCCTCCGTCAGTCGCGCTCCTATAGCATATACCTGAACCGGTTTAGAACGGGTCATCTGGCACATCACATCAATATAATGCACTCCACAGTCAACAATAGGACTCAGTGATTTCATCAGGTTACGGTGTAAAGTCCACATCTTACCGCTGCTCTGCTGATTGAGATTCATTCGTATTACCAGCGGCTTGCCTAACTTATGCGATTCCGTAATAAACCTTTCCCATGATGGATGATGCCTCAGGATATACCCTACCACTAATTTCTTCCCCGTTTTACGCACTACTTCTGCTACCCGCTCTGCTGCAGCCACCGAATCAGCAATAGGTTTTTCAACAAACACGTGGCAGCCGCTTTCCATAGCTTTAATAGCAAAACGTTCATGCGTATCGGGATAGGTAGATATACACACTGCATCAGGCTTCGTTTTTTCCAGGGCCTGATCAAAATCATCATAAAGTGTATACCCGCCACCCAGCTTTGCATTTAATACCTCTTTCGTGCTCCCGCCTGAAACTAATCCGCAGATTTCAAAACCATCCAGGTGGTGATAAGCCGTAGCATGAGAGCTTCCCATATTGCCGCATCCTACTACCAGGACACGTATTTTTTTTGTGTTGTCCGACATCTTTGAAACATTTATAGTAAAATAATAGTTAACCGTTTTTATACCCTTATTATTTATTCACCAGGAAATGCACAATACGACAGGCATTTCCGTTGGAAGCCAAATTCTTTTGAGGAAGGATCTCAACCTTCAATACATGCTCCCCTTTTGATAAGCCATCGGCTAATACCAGGTACCAGGGAAGATGCAATCCCCCGCTCCACTGCGTATACAGGTCAATGGCTTGGGCAGGCTCCCTATCCACTGTATATTTAATCATCCCTGCATCCGGACCGGCCACGATAGCAATACCTGCCGCATTCCCTGTAAATATAAAACTAAAAGAAGCACCGGGACGGTTGGCTTCAAGCACCGGCACATGCACAAACCCCGCTCTTGTTCCTGCATCATCTACCGGTTGCCAATCAGCATTTATAGCAAAGCCCTGTAATGCTTCCGCTTGATCAACAGCTACATATTCCCCCTTATCATATACATTTTTATACATCGCTGCAGGAAGTGGCATACGCGCTAATGCTTCTCCCTTATACTGCCGCCCGGCATTTTTCAACAATGTTTTAATAGCCTGGAAATAGACCTCCTGCCCGAAAGGCGAAGGGTGCAGGTCTTTAAAATCATCTTTCCACGTAAACTCTTTGTTAGCGATGCGTTGCTGCACTTCCTGTGCAAGATCAAGAAAGCTAAGCTTATAATACGTTGCTACCTGTTGGTGTAAAGCCACTTCTGCCGGTATTTTTCCATGGTCGTAATCCCTGATCTTGTCTTTATCCGCAAAAGCCATCAACACCATATTCATATAAGGATTAGCCTCCAACGCATGTCTTATGATACCTTCCATTGCTTTTTGCTGCTGCGCCGCAGGCGTTTGATTCGCTAAATCGTTTACTGCCGCTTCCACGAACAGCAGATCAACTTTTCCCTTATCCAATACATCCGTTTGCAAACGGAAAGCATGCGGCACACTTCCCAGGGACGCAATGCCCGCATATATAAAATGAAATGTGGTTTGCGGATAAGCTTCCTGCAGGTACCGGGCTGTCTTATCTTTCCAGCCGGGATTTTGCGTTATTGAGCCTCCCAGGAAAGCAACCGTCAGCTCCTTTTTTTTACGGATCTGGTAAAAGGTATTGCCGAGTCCGCCATAGCTATGCACGAATTTTTCATTCGAAAGCGTTTGCTTCAAGGGAATGGTATGATCGAAAATAAAATCCGCATATTGCGCCGGGTTCCTGATCGTAAAATGATGACCTGCTGTAGTTATGCCTTCCGTCATGCGATCTACACGGATATATCCCCCATGCTTTCTATAATTCCTTTCAAACAGGGCTGTATTTTCAGCCAGCGGCACTATACTGTCTTCTTCACATACAACATGAACTACAGGCACTTTAAATGCAGCAAGCGCTTCGAGGTGATCAAGCGGGTTATCCGAAAAAGTCATCGCCTCTTCTTCTGTAAAATGATATGCCCCGAGCAGTTTTTGCCAGTCGGCATCGCTGCCTTTTCCTTTTCCCTTACCACCGGGCCAGCTTTTAATATCCAATACAGGCGCTTCCGCATAAATACAGCTCACTTTACCGGGATTTCTTTTAGCCCAGGCGTACACGTACAATCCTCCACGGCTTACGCCTTCCAGTGCCGGTTTTTCCGAAAGCTGCTTTTTCCGGGTAAGATGATCATAAAATTTTTCCCATACCTGCATAGCTTCGGCGCTGCCAAACATATCGCTGCAATCAATATAGGCGATATGAAAGCCGCGCGATAAAAGGATGCTGTCCATCTCCGTATGCCATTCAGGGAAATATGCCCGCCATACCCACGGATTGCCGGGGAGGGCCTGCCGCGGTGCTACAATATGTGCCTGCCTGCCATCAAAAACAAAACGGTGCTTAACAAAGCCATGCCATGCGCTTTGTTGCGCCCATAAGGCTGTACAGCCGAAAAGGCACAGGAACAACAGGTTTATGATAATCTTTTTCATATAGTGTAAATGAAGAATGATACAGGTTGCAGGAGGCAGTATGTCCTGGAACTTGTACCCTGGAACCTGATGATACCTCACCCCTATCTCTCCCCCTGCGTCATAAACACCCATGCTGCTTTATTATAATGGAAAAAACCGTTCTTAGGCCATACTACCGAACCTTTTAAAACACCTTTCCTGTCCTTCTTTACCGATAATAACGCCCTGGCATAAGCGCCTTTTTCATAGTCAAAGGTTTCTCCATCATCATCGTACAATGTTATGCTGTTTTCCGCATGTCCGTAATGCCTCACGGTTAAAGATAATATTTCATCTTTACCCGGCGTATGTAATACCGGGGAAATCATAGGTATAATACCGCCTTCTTTTACAAATAACGGGATTTTTGCAAGTCCCGGCTCAATTTCAATAATACGGCCATTCCCCACCGGCTGCCCGCTATAAAAGTCATACCAGTTACCTTTGGGCAATACTACCTTTCGTGTTTTTTCACCGGCAAACATCGGCGCTACCAGTATATAATCGCCCAGCATATACTGGTCTTTAATATCCTGCTTTATGGCCGTTTCATAAGGATTGTCTGATGAATTCAAATTTCCTCTTTCTGCTTTCGCATTAAAAAAGAATCCTTCCTCTAAATTCATGGCACGTACCGGCGGTTTTCCCTCAAAATGATACTGGGCAAAGGTATTATAGAGATAAGGCAACAATTGCATACGCAGCAGCATCACCGATTTTACTTCATCCGCCACCTCAGCAAAGGTCCAGGGCTTGGTACCATCCGCCCAGGCATTGAGCATAGCCATGGGTGAAAAACATACCGACTGCATACGCCGCAGCCATTCTTCTGATGTTTTGGACGAACGGGCTTCCGGCGTCCATAACACACCCATAAAACTACTGTTGCATAAAGCGGTGATGAAATCCCGGTGATCGTAATAATCATTATAAATCACATAAGGCAAAGACGAAGCGCCTGCATTGGAAGCCCGCGTTAACCCGTAAGTACGCCTGTTCTTTTCACGAAACCACCGGTCAGTCATTTTTTGAAACTGTAAACCATATACCTGCCGCATTTGTTCTCCGCCCAGTCCCGAAGGAAATTGAGCGCCATCGGGCCAAAGCCATACATCATAACCATCCGTTTCATCTACTTTATACCCTGATACACCTATATCAAGATGCTGCTGTAAAAAAAGTTTTTTATACAGATCCTGTACCGGCTGTAAAGTAATATCGGGCACTACCCCCGCCCATACCGTATGCGTGCCGGTATAGGGTAGCACCTCTTTGTACACGGGTGAGCGGGAAGATACATAAGGATTGATCCACAGGTTAACCCTGATGTTTTTATCCAACAGCCCGCGAATAAATTGTTGCGGCCGGGGAAAACGGGTGCTGTCCCACACAAAATTATTAGGATAAGAATAGGTCTGCCAGCCGGGCTCCAGTCCTATAAAGCTTAGCGGATACCCTCTTTGCTCAAAAGCATTCACTTCTTCCATTACCTGCTTATCCGAAAAAAGGGTTGGTGTACGCTGTGTAAAACCCAACCCCCATTTGGGCGGCAATACCCCTCCGCCACAGAACAGGTTATAACGCTGCACGACTTCCAGCGCATGGCTGCCGGCAAAAACGTATACCTCAGCGCCCGGTGCAGGTACTACTACTTCCACGGCATCGGAGTAGGGTTGCGGATCCCAGTCGGGCTGCGTATTACGGTTCATTTCTTCCGGAGGATTTTTACTGTCTTTACGCACAGCTATGCCTGCATACACTTTAATGCGGCGTGCGGCATTGATCAAAATACCATAGCCCTTATCGGATACATACAACGCAACAGGCGCATGCGTACGCCCGTCATCCTTTCCGCCATAATGATCTGCCTGCAGTTCTTTAATGGTACCTCTTTGCTGAACCGATTTAAAATTCAATCCCAATCCGAAAAGCTGCTCTTCTCTTTCCAGCGGAAACCGAAGCAGGGTTTTAGCATCGAAAATTTCGTTTACACTTCGCTGTAAGTTTTCCGGGAAAGCCGGACTACCCAGCTTTGAAAGTGCAGCTATATCAGGCCGTATACCGGCAATACCTAACGGACTTATCTTCTCCGGAACACCGGCCTCAGCTTTCCATACTCCGGGTGCTACCTGCTGCCATTGAAAAGGTCTTTCCTGTGCACGAACAGCAATACAACCAAAAACCAAACTTAAACAGATCAAATACTTCATATCAACAGCTTATGGTTTCGTAATCATTTCCCGTATCACCCATAGATTTGAAAGACGCCAGGCGAAGGTTACAAACGAATTACTTTTTAAGATACCCCGCTAATACAGGCGCCAGCTTATTATAGCCCGCTGCATTAGGATGAAGACCATCCCTGAAAAGACTTTCATCAATTTTACCCGAAGGGTTAAGCAATACCCTTCCCGGATTAATGTAAGTTACTTTCATCACTGTGGCCAGCTTTGTAATTTCCCGGTTGATCTCTTCTACCCTTTTCTCCATATCTCTTCTCGGGAATATTCCTGACAACAAAATACCTGTTCCAGGCTGGCGCAATTGAACGGCTTCCACTAACTTCTTCAACCCGGCTATTATTTCTTCATTGGTATTAAGGCCTAAATTATTTGTCCCTATCATAAGCACTACGTGCTTCGCAGTATACCCATCCAGCGCTCCGTGATAAACGCGCCATAAAGCATTTTCTATTCTATCCCACCCAAAAGCCATGTTCCGCAGTCCTAAAGGCTTCAGAAAACGGTTCCATGACGCTTCACCATCTGCAATCCGGTATTGGGGCTCACCTCCCCAATAATGAATGATGGAATTACCTATTATAACATTTTGCGGGGGAGCCGTTTTATTGAGCTGGAGGATAGCGTCATGCCTTGCACGCCAGTCGTACCCGTCACGATCCTGTATCACAGGCTGTGTGGTAGAGTAAGCGGACAGAGAAGGCTCATGCACAATTTCCCGGATGGCTTTTTCATAAGCATCCGCATGTTGTTTCATTCCTATATCAGCAGGATGAATGCCATCTACGGTAGAATTGATATCCATACCGATAGCCCTATTGGATAACAAATAAATATTTTTAACGCCCTCTTTCCTGAGCGCTTCAACAGTTTTCCGTAGTACTGCAGATGCTTTTTCACAATCTTCCGTCATTTTAATATTAATCGTTCCCGAATGGATTCCCTGGCTATGTTCAGTCAACAGGATAGGCGTTCCGGGGCGTTTATCCTGCAAGCCTTTCACCGACTCCCTGATCCTGCTCTCAATCAGAGCAGAAGGACTACCGATCAGGTTAGGAAGGCAGTCCAATACATATACTTTAGCGTCTATTTCCGTCATCAGGTCTATCAAAGATTTTTCCAGTGTGCCGTTTCCCGAAAATGCAAGATTAATTACAGGATAATCCAACTGCCGCTCCAATATTGATGTCCAGGCCAAACCCGGCCTGGAAGCACATCCACCCTGGGCAATGGAAGTACCGTAGACCACCACGGGTTTTTCTTTTGACAGGGGTAAAGGAACAAAAGTATTTGCTGCGGGAACACCGATCTCCATCCAGCTAACGGCATTGTATAACGGAAGAAATAGCCGGAATTCGCAGTCCCTGTCCTTAAATTGACTATCTGCTTCTATGCTATTAAACTGGTAGGTAACCGTATCTGAAAACTGATATTGTCCCGGAGCCCAAACCCATTTTCCACTATGATCAAGCGCATACAGATCTACTCCGCTTACACCGGTTGCCGGCATGTGCGGCATACCGTAATTATTCTTTTGGGTAAGCGTATAACGAACCTTTATCTGGCTGGGATTGGACTTGAATTTAATGTACAGCCCCGCACTGTGCCTGGATAGTCCCCATACCGCTTCTCTCACCATAGACTCTGCCCTGGCAGGTAACCGATCGTAAAAGCTTTTCACTTCCTTAGTCCAGGCCTGTCCTTCAAGCACAGGAAAAGTAGAGGTGGCCGGGTTCCACCAGGTATAGCTCTCATTTGTTTGCGCACTGCTATGACTGGTAATTACAAGACAGAACAAAAATCCCAACAGGTATTTTAATGGCATACACTATTTTTTTAGAAGAAACAATTATACAAGTTATTATCTCACACTTACATCATCTATATAAAACACCGCCTTTTTAACTTTTTCATCGGCTCCCAGCAGCGGAGGCTCCGGCTCTTCAACCGGCGTTGTCCGGGCAGGCGTATTGCGATAAGGTCCCGTTCTGAAAGATAAACGTTCAACAGATTTCACTGCTTCAGCCAGTGCTGCACGCGACAATACTTTTTTCCCGTTCAGCCAAAGATCGAATGATCCGCTCAGCTCAGCATTGATGCTAACCCGCAAATCATACCATGTATCTGCTTTATACTTTTCAATCTTTACAGACCGGCTTCCATTCATTACTTCAATTTCCCCTTTACTGTTAAAACTGATCCGCACCGGGCGATTGCCATAACGATCCGTAACATCAATAGATAATTCACCGTGACCGTTCTGCCGGGCAAATACTTTAAATTGAATATCCGTTTTCCTGGCTTCTTTAAAAACCCGTATTGCCCGCGCATAATCATAAGGATCTTCATCTGTTAACTGAAGGCTTTTATTGCCCTTACCCGGAAAGTCGGCCACCGTAACAGGGGCCCAATGTGGCGAATAAGTATTCCAGCCGGTTATCGCAGCGCCCGGCTGAAGTAAATTAAAATTTTCATTTACCGGGCCGGGAACATGATAGGAAACCGGCACCGGCACCCGGGTAACCCACATATCTTCCTTATTCATGCTGTAAGTGATCCACATATCATTACCCGGCGGGTTGCCATTACCTTCTATTATCCCACGCGTATAACAGGGACCAAAATCCTTCCATCTTCCAAAAAAACGCCTCGGCGGCACTTCACCCTGCACCAGCAGCATGTCATCAAAAATAATTCCATCGTCACTGGTTACCACGATCAAAGGATAGCGATACTCAGAATTATCTATCGGATTATAACACATGGCATACCGGCCATCTTCTGTTTTTTGCCCCCAGTTTTTCCCTCCAGACATAATGAGCGTAGGCACCTTAACAGGAACAGAAAAGGTAGCTCCTTCATCGTCAGACAAAGCAGCTTTCGATTTCTTCCACAACATCACCACCTTTCCATCTTTACGATGAAAATAAGATAAGGCCGAAAGGTGATCATCATTCCGGTTTTCCGCATATAAGGGATCGTTGCCATCATCCTCATCTTTCCACTGTAATACCATCAGCTTATTCTCCAGCAACGACTCGCATGCCGCTACAAAACCGGTGTCTTTTGACCGGGTATAAAACGGATAAGCCGTATTGGTTTCATTCCAGGCAGAATGGCTCTCATAACGAATAAAATAAACCGGCCCCATACTTCCGTCTTTATATAGTTCCCGTACTACCCTTCCAATGCCACCCTCCTGGAATGGATCCTCCGTGTGCCCGTAAAATGCAAGCGTAAGCAGCCGGCCGTTGGGTGCTACATAAAAGCCCATTCGCTGGTGCATCATATAACTGTGATATCCTTCCGGAATTTTTACTCCCGCGGGAGGCTGATAGGGTGGAAATAAAACACGGGGAGCTTCCCAGTTGCGTCCATCGGTTGATGTGGTGATCAGTGTCTGACCCGGCGCAATATGCTCATCTACCGGGTTACTGAGGTATTGCAGGTAAAATTTCCCTTCCCAATAAGCCAGGTTGGGTGCATGATTATAGGTCCAGCCCGAATCGCTACCCATTCCCCCATACTTCCTGTTGGCACGCATTACCTGGATGCTTTCCGCGCCAACTGCCCAGCGCAGCCGTCCTTCATGCACAGACGGGTCAATCGTTACACCGCCTACATAACGAACAGGCTCTGAAGGGCTGCCGGTTTGGGCAATTAAATCCGTACGCCATATAATGGGCAAAAGAAATACGGCACAATATAACCGGAGGAGAAAACGAAAATGCATAATCAATATATTGACAGATTCAAATATATACAATTACCTTTGCCCTATCCGTAATTTTTGTATTTATCTGTCGCCTCCGCTGCTATGTTTCTTTACAGGCAGGTATCTTAATCGGCCGGGAAAATCATACCGTCTTTACCGTAACCACTCCATTGAAATGAAAGAATATTTTAATTTTAATTGCTAATACCCGGGAATCATGAATGTGGAAGAAATACGGGAATACTGCTTATTAAAAGACCATGTGGAAGAATCTCAGCCTTTTGGCCCGGATACCGTAGTATTTAAAAGCGGGGGAAAAATATTTCTATTGCTCTCCTTAGATACCCAACAACCACAGTTCAACGTAAAATGTGATCCCGATCATGCAGAGGAACTCAGAATGCGGTATACCTGTGTTTTACCCGGTTATCACATGAATAAAAAGCACTGGAATACAATTGTCGTAGACGGATCGGTTCCGTCCGGCTTATTAAAAGCATGGATTGATGACTCCTACCGCTTAGTGCAAAAAAAGAAAAAAGGGAAATGACGCAATCCCGTACTAAACACGGTCTGCCTGTTGTTCCTTTTTCAGTTCCCGGTCAAACACAAACGTACCGAAAGGCAGAAGCGAAGCGATAACAGCCAGTGCCACTTTACCGCGGTTCCAGCGATACTGCTTCCACACCTTCAACAATAAAACCATATACAGAACAAACAAGAGTCCGTGTACCCAGCCTGTATATTTTACCACCTCCGGAAGCCCCGCAAAATATTTTAGCGGCATGGCTATACCTAATAAAACAAGGTAAGATATCCCTTCAGCAATTGCCGTTAACCTGAATCTGCCTAAAGTAGAATCCCATAAAGAAATACGCATCCCCAAATTTTTGGGCAAAGTAAAGGAAAAAAGCCCACGATACCCGCATAACCGGGCAACCGTACCGGTTCCCGGCTTAATTAATAAGCCAGTATTGCCGAAAGGCTGTTTCCGTTGGGACCGGTCCATTCTAATTTGTAAAAATAATTTCCGGCAGGGCATGATACCGGGCTCCCCGAAGCATCAAGTCCGAACGTGGCAGTTGCGGTAACAGCGCCAACTGTATGTTTTATTGCTCCGCTGGTAAGCCGGAAGCTGCAATCCTGGCGAATCACCAAAGGATCAGTGATTGAGCTGGTAAATGCGGTACCGAACCGGTTGGTACCCCAAACGGCTACTTTACTATCGTTATTTTCTGTACGCATACCCAAAACAGTTGCCACAATACCGTTATTGTAAGTATAGATCCTCTTTTGAGCTACCTGCCATGTTCGCTTCGAGCCGTCTTTAAAAGTAAGGGATAAGCCGTTGCTGACTACAGTATGAACAACATCTCCATCCTGCGAAGACAATCCTATTAATGATCCGCCGCTGACATTAGTATAGGTTTGCTCTCCATTAACGGTAATGCTCTTTTTATCACTTTTGCGTGTAATCTTAAAGTCTTTAAAAGACACCTTAAAAACAGCTCCTGCATTTTGTAATTCCATACCCTGGGCAACAGATAACACGATCACCCCTTCCCGAGACCGGTTTGGCAGACAATTCCCCCCATTATAAGTAATCGTAACTGTTCTCGGATTACTAATCAGATCTAATGCAACAGTAGCATCACAGATCATATTATCCTGCTGGCGCGGACTGATATTACTGCCTAAATCCATCATCTGGCTAACCTCCGTAAATACCCAGTCAATTTCTGATGTAATAAACAATTCGTCATCAGAATGAACTGAAATCTCCGAATTATCTTTTGTTTCATCAGTAGAGTGATCTTTAGTACATGCGGTAAAACTCAGCAATAACGCCAATGAAAGTAACCTGAGAAAGGGAATATTCTGTTTCATACACCATATTTTTATCGTGAAAGGACATTACCGGGCAACAATGAAAATGAATTGGTCCGGTCTAAGAGCCTTATTTAACGCAAACACCAAAACTTTTATTTCAGCGCAGCTCACCGCATCCCGGCACGCTGCAATATCCCGGGGATCAATTAAATCTAACAGCATGGTTTTTAAGGGATTGATAAAATGTTAAATAACGGAAAAGACAGTAAAGCCCGCAGAAGTACAGTACAATGTCTGATTTCAGCGGGTACCGGCACCACCATTCTTACAAGCTGTTGAGTACTATAATCTTATACATTGAGAGGCTGCCCGGAAATTCATCAATTTAATATTCTGTATCTTTGCGGCATATTATTTATGCACTTCAGTGTATGGAAACCATGACCAATTGAGCGGTTACCTTTTGTATTAAATTGTATTAAGGAGCACACTGAGCATCTTTATCCTTACTCCATTGCTTTGCTGCCATCTGATGGTATTTATAAACTAACATTTAAAAGACAGAAACATGGTACGAAAAACCTATTTTAAGACCAAAGACTATTGCAAAGTGAAATTCACGCTTAAACCGGCGCATGCAGAAACCGTTGAAATCCTGGGATTAAACAGTGACTGGCAGAACGCTATTGTGATGGGCAGAAAGAAGGATGGAACATTTAGTGCAGAGGTCAATCTTCCCAAAAATTCCAGGCACGAGTTCAAATACAGGATAAATGAAACGGAATGGGTGAATGAAACAGAAGCAGATGAACTCAATCCGAATATTTACGGGGGTACCAATAGTGTTATAACTATTTAACCGGGATATTCCCCAACCTTTCCAGGCCGGCACCTGATCCAGAAGCAGGTTTGCCGGCTTCTCATTTTATATGGAATTTTTCGGGTTGCCCCGGTTTGCTATCAGCAGATCAGACCATGCGATCTCCGCATTTGCCCAAAATAACATTGAATTTCTCCATTCGTTGTAAGGAGTGCTTTTGGGATTTATTTGAAAAATTACCTTAGATTGCTTTTTTGAGTCAAATAAATTCATAAAAATGAGCAATATCGTTGCAGAGATGCCTGATCCGGTGGGAAAAGGTCGCGCAATGTGCTACAGATGACGATTCCACTACAGCAGGGCCTTCTTTTTTAAAAGCATCACTTCAACCTTTTGTTAATCATTATTTTCCCCCAATAAAAAAGTATGAAACAACTATCCGCAGCCGCTACGATCATGTTTTGTGTTTTACTGGCATTTTTTATGCATGTAGCCAGGACTTTTGCACAGACAGCTGAAACCCCTCTGGATTTAAAGCTATTGGGCACCCGGTCATGGATAAGGTTGGAATGGAATAATAATGCTCCGGGTGAGAAAGGATATCATATCTACTGGTCAGCGAAGAATAAAAAACCTGCCAAACCCCAGGCAGTTGCAGATGCAAATACCACCCGTTATTATATACAGGACGTACAGCCGGAACAAAAATATTTTGTATGGGTGGAATCGAAGAAAGCGCATGGCAAAAATAATACAGCATACGGAGAAGCGGTTACAACTAAGCAATGGACGCTTGATCCCGATGAAGCCGGCCAATTAGATATACCCAGCTCAGCCGCTGTACCAGAAGGCATGAAATTGTTCTGGCACGATGAGTTCAATGATGCATTATTGAACCGCAATAAATGGTCAACCAATTATTATTCGAACATAGATTACCTCTATAAGATCAATTTCAGTAAGATGAAGGCCGACAGCCTTCCCCAGCCGGCTTATATACTCAACGGGAAGACCATCAACCTCTTTACCAACGATGCGCTGCCGGCAGAAGTGTACGATATAAAGAACAGGAAAAAGATATCATCTATTCAAACTTACGACTGGGGAAAGAATGAAAACCTGCTGGATAACAGCCGGGGCGGATATTTTGAAGTACGGGTAAAAAGAAGCAGCACCGGTAAACCGAGAGGATTGAATACGGCCTTCTGGTTTGATTCACCGGGACCTGACCTGAAGTACTATCTCGAACAGGGTACGGTACTGGACGGAGTGAAAGGCATCCGTCCGAAAGGGCAGGTATTTGAAATAGATGTGTTTGAATACCTGAATGCGCAGTTTGTACTGCATGGCCATGTAGATACTAATGGAAGGTTCCAGCGTAACCTCGCTACGCATATTGCAGAAGGATATAAGCATATAGATAACTGGGTAGTGCATGGAATACTATGGACACCTACTTCCATTAAGCATTATATCAATGGAAATTTGATCAAAGAATATGCTGATAAAAATAAGATATATGCGCCCGACCATTTTATGAATGTGCTTTTAGGCAGTTATGGCGGTGGCGGCACGGTGAACATGGAAGTAGATTATATCCGGGGCTATCAATGGCCGCTGGAAGGAAATAACGAACTGCCTAATGGCGGAGCAGAATACAGCAGCCATATCCTTCCCTGGGAAGGAACAGCTACTGTTAGCCCCGATGCCGGAAGAACAGGGAAAGCCGGCTTTAAGCTGGAACCCGGACAAACGTTGTCCCAATATATTTACTTAAGCCCGTCAAAAGATTACCGGCTTACTTACCAAATAAAAGGAGAAGACACTCTTGAAGCTCAGGTAAATAATATTGCACCCGTATCAGGGGCGTTTGAAGATAGTACGCTGCAAGCCGCTGAAGCTTCTCTTTCATTTACAGGGCATGAGCTGTCATTTAAAACAGGTAAAGCCCATGAAAAAAATATGAAAACGATAAGAATTTCGTTTACCAATACAGGCAAGAGAGCCGTTTTTCTCGATGATATTTCCGTGGTAAAAAAACAATAAGGGTATAGGTTTTAGTGTTGGTACCGTGCGTTAGCAGCTCTGCTACCAGGTATTATTTATTTTTGCTAAAACTTTAGTCAGGCTAAGAGTACAGCGTGGAAGAAACAGCGGAACTTACAGGATTTGGTAAACAAACGACCGGAGAATAATAGCTAATAAATAAACCTCAAAAAACACCACTATGGCAAAAGCATCAAAAGCTGCAATAATAGCCGATGAAGTAGTGATGAACAAAATTTACTACATCCGAAAGCAAAAGGTAATGCTGGACAGAGACTTAGCGGGACTATACGGAGTACAGGCGATCCGGTTAAGAGAGCAGGTAAAAAGAAATATAGAAAGGTTCCCTTCTAATTTTATGTTCCGGCTTACGGAGAAAGAGGTAGAAGCTATGGTATCGCAAAATGCGATACCATCAAAAAAGCAGTTGGGCGGTTATCTCCCGTATGCTTTTACTGAACATGGAGTGTTGATGCTATCCAGTGTTTTAAGAAGTGAGAAAGCGATGCAGGTAAGCATCCGTGTTATAGAGATTTTTGTAAAGATGCGTGAGATGTTGAGCTTCCATAAAGATATCCTGCTACAGTTACAGAAAGCAGAGAAAAAACTTACTGCACATGATGAAGACATACAGTTAATTTTCAAGTATCTTAAACAATTGCTTAATCCGCCGCAGGAGCCAAGACCACGCATAGGCTTCAGACGAAGCGATGAGCAATAATAGTATCCATGCCGCTTCGTTACCGACTTTGCGCTTCGGGACAAAACCTTACAAACAAATTCTATCTTTGCCCTCATTCATTTTACTACATGAATCTATCCTTATGGGGCGAAGCGAAAAGCACCCTGCGTTTATCATTCCCGATCATCTTGGGTGAATTAGCCCAAATGGCGCTGCATATCATTGACACAGCGATGGTCGGTGCACTGGGCTATAAACAATTAGCAGCAGGCTCACTGGTATTGGCCGTTTTGAACATCCCTTTTGTTATCGGGATCGGGATGACCATTTCGGTTTCGCAACTGGTATCTATGTCACACGGACGAAAAGACGGTCAGCAGGTATCACATTATTTTTACAATGGCTTCTGGCTATGCGCGGTAACTGCCGTTGTCATCTCTTTAGGACTTGTACTGGGAAAAAATATACTCTTCCATCTGAAACAGGACCCCGAAGTTGCCGCGCTGGCAGTTCCGTTCCTGGAGCTGATGGGCTGGAGTGTTATTCCCATGTTGTTGTTTATGGCGCTGAAACAGTTTACCGATGGGCTGGAATATACCCGTACCGCAATGATCATATCCCTGGTAGCTCTTCCGGTGAATATATTTATTAACTGGCTCCTGATCTTCGGCAACTGGGGCTTTCCCCGGCTTGAGCTGGCAGGAGCCGGCTGGGGCACATTGATTACCCGTTCACTGATGTTCCTTACACTTGGGATAGTAATCTTATGGCATCCTTTATTTCGCCGTTATGTTATTATCAGGAAGCGCCATTGGACACTCCGGTTAAAAACAATAAAAGAACTGCTGCACATCGGTGTACCAAGCAGCTTACAGGTAGGAATGGAAGGTGGCGCCTTTGCAATATCAGGGATTCTCATTGGAACCATCGGGGCTACTGAGCAGGCAGCTCACCAGATTGCCCTGAGTTGCGCATCTTTCACGTTTATGGTATCTATGGGTCTTGCACAGGGCAGCTCGATAAGAGTAAGTAATGCCTATGGCGGAAGAAACAGTAACAAGATAACGGCAATCGGAAAAAGCACTTTTATTATCGCCTTATTATATGGTACATGCTGTGCCGCTATCTTCATTGCATTCCGTAACCTTTTACCGCAGGCATTTAATGAAAATGCCGGGGTGATCCGGATGGCTGCCCTGTTGCTGATTTATGCCGCTATATTCCAAATATCAGATTCTACCCAGGCTATTGCGGCAGGTTTGCTGCGAGGAATTAAAGATGTAAAAGTGCCCACGCTGTTTATCGGTATAGCTTATTGGGTGGTGGGCATCCCGGTAGGGTATATCCTGGCATTTAACACGAGCTTAGGTGCATCAGGGATATGGGTTGGATTTATCGTAGGTCTTTCCTGTTCAAGCCTGTTATTGAGCTACCGGTTTTTAAGGATGGCCGGGAAAGTATAACCAGCCAATAAACAATAGCCCGTAAGGCCGGCTCATTGTTGATATGTACTTTATTTTTTTACTGATTTTTGTTTAAATCCAAAAAAGAATATATATCTTAACCTTTACGATTGTTTTATAACTCCATAACCTTTTACCATGAGTTCAGGTATCATTTCAAACATTTTATTACCCCTTGCTCTGGCCGTTATTATGCTTGGCCTGGGCCTTTCCCTGAAGATCGCTGACTTTAAACGTATTTTCCTGTATCCTAAAGCCATCCTGATCGGATCCTTTACGCAACTGGTACTACTCCCCATCCTGGGATTTACTATTGCTGCCCTCCTGTTAAAGAACAGCCCTGAACTTGCTATCGGTCTTATTATCCTTGCCATGTGCCCCGGAGGTCCCACGTCCAATCTGCTCACGCATCTTGCCAATGGTGATACGGCATTGTGTATTTCCCTTACAGCCATTTCAAGCATTGTAAAAATATTTACCATCCCCATTATGGTTAACATTGCCATAATGCATTATATGGGTGTTGCTTCCGAATTTCATTTGGATGTGCTGAGCTCCATCCTGAAAATAGTTACAATTACCATTGTTCCTGCGGGTATTGGTATGCTGATCAAATCGTGGGCGCCCGCTTTTGCACAACGCGCCCAAAAGCCGGTCAAGATCATGTCTGCCATTTTTTTAATACTGGTTATCCTGGCTGCCATTTACCAGGAAAGAGGAACAATAGTCCAATCTATGATCCTTGCCGGGCCGGCCGCTCTCCTGCTCAACATTTCGGGTATGCTGCTGGGTTATTACATTCCCCGTTTTTTCAGCCTGCCTTTAACACAACAAATTACCATCAGCATTGAAACAAGTATCCAGAACGGAACACTGGCTATTGCCATAGCCAGCAGCCCGCTTATGCTGGGTAATTCCACTATGGCTATACCGGCAGTAGTGTACAGCCTCATCATGTTTATCACTGCGGGAATATTCATTTCACTTGTCAACCGGAGGAAAGCTAAGCTGGCTGCTTCATAAAAATCGAAACCGGCATTATAGCGTTATCAGAAGAGAGCATATCTAATTCATTACTCCCCATAATAGTCTTATGGCTACTATGGCAAGGCACGCGGCTAATGCCTTTACGATAACCGTTCCTTTGATTTTATGAGAAAGCAACGCACCCAGCTGGGCGCCCGAAATGACACCGACACATAACCATACTACCATGCGCAAAATATAAGGATCATCATAGTTCCCCTGCAGGGCATGCACCAATACGCTTACCGTAGCCATTATCGCAAGAATAAAATGGGATGTGGCTGTGGCCACATGAACAGGGAACCGGAGCCAGTGTACCATCGCCGGCACATGAATAATACCTCCTCCTATACCAAGCAGCGGGGAAAGATAACCGACTATAACGCTTATAGCTGAACCGGCATAAACGTTATAGCTGTAACGATACACGGTATTCTCCTTATCGGTAATTACCGCAGACCGTTGACCTTTCTTTTTTTCCTCATCTTCCTGCTGCAGGAGATCATCCTCTTTTCTTTTAATTATAAGAAAAGCCGACAAGAAAAGCAGCAGTATGCCAAAAATAATATTGAAAATATGGTGAGGAATATATTTTGTAGAATACACGCCCAATACAGATCCCGGTATGGTAAAAAAAGCAAACAACAGCCCAGCCCGGAAATCAATACGCCCCGAACGACCATAGGCCACTGACCCGGAGATGGCATTGGCGGCAACAATTACGATTGATACGGCCGTAACCATTTCGGGAGACCATTGCGGATGTGTAATCAAAAGTAGCGGTACAAGAATAAACCCGCCCCCGGCTCCTATTAAAGTCCCTACCGTTCCAATAATAAATCCCGTTAATAATAATACTGCAAAGTTGTCAAAAATCACCTGTTGAATTATATTGTGTATACTGATACGGTTCAAAGATAAAACCTTAAGGCTTTCGTTTTCAAGGTTACACAATTTAAAGAACCCAATTCTGTTTTGTTTACTAAGTTTGTAAACATCTCCCTCTGATCCACATCAATACTTATGGTCGCCGGGGGATATGTATTGAGATTCCGATCATGACATTATATAGTTTTATCCTCCTGATTCATGTCTTTTCTGCCATTTTGGGAATGGGACCGGGTTTTGTTATGATTTATATTGTTACCAGGGCTACAAATATGACAGAGCTCAGGCATGCTTATTTCATTCGCAACCGCCTGCACATTTTTGTAATGGTTGGAGGAACACTGCTACTACTGTCCGGATTAACAATGGGCGCCATTCGTCCATACTTATTCCAGATGAAATGGTATATCACCAGCTTAATACTGTTCATCATAGCTTTAGGATTCGGCCCCCTGGTATTATCGCCACGATCCAGACCCATTAAGACATTGCTGAAAAATCATACCGATAATAAGATCCCGGAAGAATATTACACCCTGTCCCGAACGCTGTTCTTTTATGAACGAATAGAGAATGTGATTTTTTTGATCATCATCGTATTAATGGTGCTGAAGCCCTTTTGATCCGGATCCGTCCGTAATAAAAATATACTACCCCATTAGCGACAACATATCAACACGACTGATCGCAAACCGTTCATTGCAGCCCACCATTGGCTATTTGCCATTCAACAGATTCCTGTACCGCTTCAATAGAACTATACCGGGGCTTGTATTGTAACAGTTGCCGGGCTTTTTCAATGCTGCAGCAGGGACTATGGATAAGATGATCCCAGGTAATGACCGCATCATCTTCATTTACCGTTTTCTGCCACTGATCCCAGGGCAGAAATTTCATTATCGCCGGTTTCCCAAACCATGTTCCCATCATCTCTGCATAGCCCCGCATGCTCATCGCCTGGGGAGAAACGATATTGAAACTCTCGCCGGTTACCTTATCCGCATGGTGAATAGAAAGTTCAAACGCCTGTGCCACGTCATCCGCATGCACATGATGCAGGGTTTCCATTCCAAGATTAGGCAGCAGGATTTCTTCTCCTTTCTTCAATTTTTCAAACACCTTCAGGTTAAGATGGCCTGCCGGGTTCACCGGCTTCCATCCTGGTCCGACAATATGCCCCGGATGGAGGAGGGTTACGGGAAAGCCCCGTTCCTTTGCCTCATGTAATAAAAAGGCTTCTGCGGCTGCTTTATCTATTCCATATTCCGTTAAAGGACTGCGGGGTCTCTCTTCACTTGCAGGTACCATCACACTATGACCATACACCCATATCGTACCACAAAAAAGATATTGTTTAATCTTTCCCTGCAATGCATTTACCATCTGCTCTGCCGTACTCTTATTAAAGCAAATCATATCAATTACAATATCCGGCTGCATAGCAGCGATCCGGTTGCCAAAATCACCTCTCCCGCCAGGGTCATCCCGGTCTACATTTACCTGTTGCACCTCATTCCAGGCCGGGTTCGGCAAATAAGGCTGACGCTGACTACGGGAAACTGAAACCACCTGGTGTCCCGCTTTTACCAGTCTTGGCACCAGGAAAGTACCTACATGACCTGTGCCGCCGATAATAACAATACGCATACGAAAAAAGTTAAATAAATGATAGATGTTGCAGGTCGCAGGTTACAGGTCGCAGGGAAGCCCCATGCAACTTGTACCTTGCAACTTATTCTCCTTCCGGGTAGTCCGCTCCGGTGGTCACGTCCTCCCAGTTGTCAAAATCATTTTGTAACGCTTCCAGCTTTCGCTTAGCATTTTTTAATGCAGCAGAGCCCAGCAATAGTACCATCGGAGGATTTTCGGATTCTACAACCTGTATCATTGCCTTAGCCGCACGTACCGGGTCGCCTTTCTGTTTACCGCTATACCCTCTTACCGTATCTTTATTTGCACCTGCGGTAGCAGCATAATCATCAATAACTATTGCACTGTTCTTTGCCGATCTGCCTGCCCAGTCAGTACGAAAACCACTTGGAGCAACATTGGTAACCTTTATACCGAGATGAGCCGTTTCCTTTGCCAGGGCCTCGGAATAAGCCGATACGGCAAACTTAGTAGCATTATAAAACCCCAGCGCCGGAAAGGCCACCATTCCTCCTATGGATGAGATATTGAGAATATGCCCGCCGCGCCGTTTACGCATATAAGGCAGCACTGCACGGGTAACATGCGCCAGTCCCCAGAAATTGATTTCAAACATGCGTCGTACTTCTGCTTCTTCGCTTTCTTCGATTGCTGCAAAATAACCGATACCGGCATTGTTAACCAGGACATCAATCCGTTCAAACTTTTTTAAAGCTCCGGCTACAGCAGCATCTATATCCTCCTGTTTAGTAACATCTAATGACAGGGCCAAAGCCGTTTCCTCGTAGGATGCTACAATATCCTTTACATCATCCACATTCCGCGAAGTAATCACTGCTTTATATCCTCTTTCCAACACGTTTTTCGCTAATTCCCGGCCAAACCCTGTTGAACACCCTGTTATAAGCCAAACCTTATCCATTATCTTATTTTTTAAATCTGCGGTGATGAAGGTAAGATGAATTTACCGAACTCAATAAGGCGCAACACAGGAACCGTATAAACCCGGGCTCCGGCATTACCCTCCGGCTAATATCTGCCATACTGATATTTTTCCCCATCCATAACCGGATTTAACATTAAACGGGTTACTTTCGCTGTAACTAAATTTATCGGATTATGTATACTGGCTTTAAACATCTTCATTCCGGATTAGCGTATTTATTACTGCTTGCATTAATTATTGCCGTTTTTTACGCTATTGCATCCCGCAATAAACCTTTTACTTCCGGCAGTAAAAAGATAGCATTACTCGGGTTGGTCTGTGCCCATCTCCAGTTTGTAGCCGGACTGGTGCTTTATTTTTTATCGCCCTTAGGTCTTTCCAATTTTTCAGGAGAAGCGATGAAAGCAAAGGACTTAAGATTGTATATCATAGAACACCCCCTGATGATGCTGATTGCCGTTGTGCTGATCACCATCGGATATTCAAGAATGAAAAGATTGGGTACGGACAGCAAAAAGTATAAGAGCATTATTGTTTTCTACGGCATCGGACTACTCTTTATCCTGAGTATGATCCCCTGGAAAGTATGGCCGTAAAACAGGCTGTTTGATTACATTTGCAATCTCCAATCATTAAAGAAAATTACAGACCATGAAAGTTTTTATATGCCTTTCGGCTTTTGCACTGGCCACCTCGTTATACGGATGCGCGGGCAATTCATCTTCTGCCGGTACAACCGGCACGCCCCTGCCTGATTCCTCGAAGCTCCCGCCCGTGGAAACCCAGGCTCCCAATTCTGATTACCAGCCCGCCTTTGAGGGGCAAACCCGCGTGAACGGAGTGAAAACTACTACGCCTTACCAGGTAGAAAAGATAGCAGAGAACTTAGAACGCCCCTGGGCGGTTACCGCAATGCCCGATGGACGGCTACTGGTAACATTAAAATCCGGCTATATGGAAATCCATGATACGAACGGTAAACTGCTGAAAAAAATTACCGGCTTTCCCAAAGTAGATGATGAAAAGCAGGGTGGTTTGCTTGATGTTGCATTTGACCCTGACTTTACCCAGAACAGAACCATTTACTGGTCTTTTTCGGAGAAACAGGGTAAGGGCAATCTTACTGCAGTTGCCAAAGGCCAGCTGTCAGCCGATGAAACATCCATTCAAAACCCGGTTGTTATATTTCGCGCCACGCCGGTATTAGACAGCAAATTACATTTTGGCTCCCGCCTGGTGTTTGACAAAGACGGCAATCTTTTTGTAAGCGCCGGGGAAAGGTCTATTTTAGACGGAAGAAAGCAGGCCCAGTGGCTGAACTCCGGTTTGGGAAAAATATTTAAGATTACCAAAGACGGAAAGCCGGCACCCGGTAACCCTTTTATCGGCCGGAAAGATGCTATGCCTGAGATATTTGCGTATGGACTACGTAATCCACAGAGCCTGGATATTCACCCGGTAACCGGCCAGCTATGGGAAGCTGAATTTGGACCCCGCGGAGGTGATGAGGTGAATATTATTGAAGCCGGGAAAAACTATGGATGGCCAATAATTACCTACGGCATAGAATACAGCGGGCAAAAAGTAGGAGACTCTATCCAGCAGAAAGAAGGTATGGAACAGCCGGTGTATTACTGGGATCCGGTAGTTTCTCCAAGCGGTATGACTTTTTATACCGGTGATGCCATCCCGGAATGGAAAAATAACCTGTTCATTGGCGGACTCTCCAGTATGCATATTGTCAGGCTCGTGATTGAAAACAATAAAATAACCGGTGAAGAAAGGCTCCTGGCAGATAAGAAAGAAAGATTCCGCGATATTGCTCAAAGCAATGGTATACTGTATGCCGTAACTGACGGAGGGAGCCTGTATAAAATCAGCAAACAATAATTCTTATACCAATTCCCTTCCTGAACATCCGCATTAAAAGATCAGTTCAGGAATATAAAAAGAACGCAAAGTACACCCTGCATACGGGTACTTTGCGTTCTTTTCTTTTCAGCAATATGGTTCTCACAAATCCTAAACTCAATACCCTAACTATCTGAGAAAGTCTATTTAGCCGGAGTAATGATAATGTTTCTATATTCAATCGGTCCATGATCGCCCTGTATATAAATAGGTCCCGGTTCTCCTTCATTGCTGTCTAATGCGCCACCGGTAATACCCGGAATGGCCTGGTTGCAGATCACCTTTTTGCCATTCAGTACAACAGTGATCATCCTCCCCGCCAGGGTAATATCATAGGTCTGCCATTCACCCGCATCTTTAGCCGCCATCTCGCTTGGTACGAGAAATCCATATACTGCCCCCAATAAATCCTTTTGGGGTAATTTTCCCTTACTGTCCTCAATCTGCACTTCATAACGTCCCCGGAGATAAATACCACTATTGCTGCCGCTCGGGCACCTGAATTCAACATGTAGTTTAAAATCATCAAACTTCTTCTCCGTAATCAGGTTTGAGCCGGAACGGGGGCTTTTTAATACACCATTCTCTACTACCCACTGGTTTTCTCCCAGTGCTTTCCAGCCTGACATATCTTTACCATTGAATAATTTGACCGGGGTTCCCCATACCGGCGCCTTGTCTCTTATCAGCAGAGGCGCCCTGCGGGCTGTCCATTTATATGTTTTACCATTTGCGGCAACCATAGTACCACTAAGCGTTTCTCCCCGGAGGGTGCCTTCAAAAGAAAGATCATTATCCTCCTGTTCCCATTGCGGTGGCAGGCTGAAACTTAACTTTCCGTCCTTAAAATGAACAATAGATACCGGGCGTGCGCTACCCGTAATACCCACATATTGTCCTACCAGCCGCTTATGCCCCGAATGTATGATCTCAACCCAGGCAGGAAATTTCTTGTCCCCGTCTTCAATTGTAATATCCCAGCGTCCCTCAATAGCCGGATCCCCGGATTGATCAGCAGGGCTCATCTTTTTTGCAGATAAAGACAACGTAGAGAATATAAAAACAGCAGGCAAAATTAAATGCCGATAAACAGACCTCATATATTAACTATTTTTTGTTCCTGCTAAAGTACTAAAGAAAAAGATGGTAACAGTACAACTGTTTGGTATGGGCGTATTTCAATTTTTCGCAGGCGGATGTCACCACCCGCCTGTAGCCCCACTACCGGTCGGTGTTTCACCGGAGGGAACGTTGTGGGCAGATCGAAAAATTGAAATAGATCCGTTTGGTATCGGCTTTTATTATCAGAATTTATATTGTACTCCCATTCCAAAAACGGCTAATGGAAATTTCCTTTCAGGAGTCAACCAGGTACCACTATAGGTATACGACCCGATAATATCTATATGGGGAGCTACAGCACAACCAACCGTAGTGGAAACTACCGGACGAACTTTAGTTTTGGAGTAGCGGTAGTGTGCTACACCTGCGTCTAACTCAATAAACCATCCGCCGGTTTCTCTTTTATAATCCTTATGGAGATACCGGGGCGCTCCGAAATTAAACCGGTAGCCTCCCATTAAAATGATAGCGCTCACATTATTGAACTTTCCGTCATCAAACGATCCCCAGAGCGGACCATCTGTCGGCATCGTATGCGTACCTTTTAACGTGATAACATACTGGTTGTATGCATCGGCATTTTGCTGTGCGCTAAACATTAGTTTAAGGTCTATGCCCACCCCTAAGGTAGCCGGGTAGGAAAACCCGTTGTAAGAACCCTGAACATTAACTGCTAACTGCGGTGATTTTGTGGGGAAAGGAACATCTTTTTCAATAACCTGCGCCATTCCGGACGGGAAGAAGAAAAAAGAGCATGTGAACCCCAGGAGTAAAAGCTTTTTCATTTTATAAAGATTGATTGAAACAAAAAGGCTTTTCCGTTCTATAACCGGATCATTTAATTAATGATCATAGTAATAGGATTCAGGTAACAAAGATAAAATCACCATTATTTTTTATGGTGCACATTCGATAAAGAGCATGTTTTTTTCGCTCAACAGCCGGATTTTAACGATGTTTGGAAAGCATCACCGATCTTAAAAGATTGTGAACGCCTGCCGATTTAACCTTTGTTAATCAACATAAGGTCATCAATTGCATTTATGATGAGAATAATAATCACATGGTTGCATTATACTCCAACCGGAAGATGAACTTCCCTGCAACCCCAACGCAAAGGCTATGCGCTATTTTTACAATACGGATGATTTACCCGTATATGTTTCAATTAGAATCGGATATTATTTTCAATAATATGATTAGATAAAAACAAGATAGTAAGCGAATACAATTTCAGATTCAGGTATTCCGGGATACTGGTATTTTGCTCCCTATATCATAACTTTAAATCGGCTATGATATGGTCTATGCGCTGATCAAGCACTGCGCTCACTTTGTCAAAATCCCCCGCATTGGATAACCCGGTATTTACACTGAAATAAAACTTTATTTTGGGCTCAGTTCCTGACGGCCTTGCGGAAATCTTACTACCATCTTCCAAAATAAACTGCAGCACATTGGACTTCGGTAAGCTGATATCCCATTCTTCTCCTGTGGCCGGATTCTTACCTTTTCTCAATTCATAATCCAGCAATTGCACTACGGGAGATCCGTTAATTGCTTTAGGCGTGTTTTTTCGAAAAGATTCCATCATTTCGGCAATTTCCTCCTGCCCGCGCATCCCTTTTTTAGTAATAGAAATAAGGCGTTCTTTGTAAAACCCGTATTGTACATACAGGTCAATCAGCTTTTCAAAGAGACTTCTTCCCTTATCTTTTTCATAAGCTGCCATTTCACTCAGTATCGCTACCGCACTAACCGCATCTTTATCTCTTAACTTAGACCCTACAAGCAGACCGTAGCTTTCCTCACCGCCAATAATATAATCCTCTGTTCCTTCTTTTTCTTTAATCAGCTCGGCGATCCATTTAAACCCGGTCAGCACATCGTAGCAGGTAACCTGGTTTACATCTGCAATACGGTTGATCATATCTGTGGTAACAATGGTCTTTACCACCATATCACCAGGCCGGGAAACGCCC
The DNA here is from genome assembly GCA_023957155.1 of Chitinophagaceae bacterium. Classification (GTDB taxonomy): domain Bacteria; phylum Bacteroidota; class Bacteroidia; order Chitinophagales; family Chitinophagaceae; genus Agriterribacter. Next base: position 44,118 of record JAMLHK010000007.1, read on the forward strand.
TTGGCTTTACGGGCTTCTATAAGATAATTAAAGGCAAGTACGGCTGTTTGATTTCCATTGAGCAATACCCAGTTTCCCTTATGATCTTTAACCGCAATACCCACCCGGTCGGCATCCGGATCTGTTCCCAACAGGATATCGGCATCCAGCTCTTTTGCTTTTTTTAAGCCGATGCTCATAGCTTCGCTTTCCTCCGGGTTGGGATATACTACCGTTGGAAAATTACCGTCCGGCTTCGCCTGCTCTTCCACAACAGTAACATGAGTAAATCCGTATCTCTTCAACAATTCGGGTACCAGCATGATCCCGGTACCATGTATGGGAGTGTATACAATTTTGAGATCATGCTGCCTTGCAATAATATCAGGATAAACACTCAGGTTCCCGGCCATGTTCCAGTATGCATCGTCTACATCCCTTCCAATAAGCTGGATAAGATGCTCTCCCCCGCCCTGTCCCGCAGGAAGGCTCCATTTCACTTCATCCACGGACGCGATCTTATCCACCTCGGCAATAACATTTTTATCGTGAGGCGGCACCAATTGTCCCCCGTCATTCCAGTAAGCCTTATAGCCATTATACTCTTTGGGATTGTGCGAAGCGGTACATACTACTCCTCCTTTACAACCGAGATAACGAATGGCAAAAGACAATTCGGGAGTAGGACGCAGAGATTCAAACAGGAATACTTTGATGCCGTTTGCCGCCATTACATGAGCGGTAATTTCTGCAAACTGGCGGCTGTTATTACGACTGTCATGTGCAATGGCTATGCTGATATCATCGCCCGCCCAAGCCTTTTTTAAATAGTTGGCATAGCCCTGGGTAGCCATTCCTATCGTATATTTATTGATCCGGTTCGTCCCAACCCCCATAATACCTCTTAAACCTCCGGTTCCAAATTCCAGGTTGCGGTAAAAGGCATCCGTGAGCTCATCAGGATTTTCCGCCTGTATCTTTCTTATTTCATTTTTTGTAGCTTCATCAAAAGACCCGTTGAGCCATATATCTACCCGTTCTTTAATTTTGGTATCCATATTTTGTCATTAAAGTTTGTAAATAACTATTAACCCTTACCGAATTTCGGAGGAATTAGGGAAAAACTCAAAATTATTCGAGCCAGGCGCCCGAAATATGCCCGTTTTCCACCTCTACAAATATATGTTCCTGTAAAGTAGTAGCCACGGCGTAACCCACATAATCGGTATGCACCGGGAAGGTTTTATGCGTCCTGTCAACAAGGGCGAGCGTTTGTATCTTTGCAGGATGGTACTGCAAAAAAGGCTTTAATGCATACAGCATCGTTTTACCACTATTGGCCACATCATCCACTACAACTACCACAGCATGATTAAAATCCTTCTCCCTGCTCAGGATGATCTTTCCCGGGTGTCTTTTATCATCTACAGTAATACCCATTACTTCAATCTGCCCCTTAAATACCCCGGTCAGCAATAGTTGTAATTTTTGTGCTATTACCAACCCGTTTTCCATAATTCCGGCTAATATGATCTGGCTTTCACCGGTATTGCGTTCCGCTATTTCAAATGCCAGCCGGATCAGTATCTTATCAATTTTTTCTTTAACGAGAATGTAATTCTTCATGCTTCTGCATATTAATCGTATCAAAACTAAGTGGTATTAATGAATAAAACAATTCATACGAAACATCTTATCTTAGCGTTACAACTCTATTATGATGCACATTGCCGCTCAGATCATTTTTATCATTGCCGCAGCTACAGGTATCGGGCTATTTGTAAAGCGAATTGCAGGAATACGAAAGAATATTCTTATCGGGCATGATGCGGACTACACAGATCAGCCGGCCACCCGCTGGAGAAATGTACTGCTGCTGGCATTCGGGCAAAAAAAGATGTTCAGGAATCCCTTAGTTGCCATACTGCACTTCCTGGTATATGCCGGCTTTATCATCATCAATATGGAAGTACTGGAAATTATATTAGACGGCATACTGGGAACACACCGGCTGTTTGCACCCGTGCTGGGCAGCTTCTACAGCTTTCTTATTAACGCATTTGAAATACTGGCGGTACTGGTTATTACCTCCTGTGCTATTTTTCTCATCCGCAGGAACAGCTTAAAGCTAAAACGCTTTATCAGCAAAGATCTAAACGGATGGCCGCGCAGTGATGCGAACTACATATTAATTACGGAAATTGTGCTGATGCTGCTTTTTTTAACCATGAACAGCACCGACCTGGTATTGCAAAGTAAGGGCGTGGCTCCTTATGCGGAGAACCCCACTAACCGGTTCCTGATATCAGGCTTGCTCACTCCGTTATACGGCTCTTTGAATGAAACTACACTGGTGGCTTTAGAGAGAAGCTGCTGGTGGCTTCATATACTGGGTATCCTTGCATTTATGAACTACCTTCCTTATTCCAAGCATCTGCATATCCTGCTCGCCTTCCCCAATGCCTACTATGCCCGGCTGAAGCCTAAAGGTGAAATGAATAATATGCCTGCGGTGCAAAATGAAGTACTGTATGCCATGCAGCCTGAGCTGGCTCCTGCAGATGCAGCCCCTCCCACCCGGTTTGGCGCTAAGGACGTTTTTGATCTCAGCTGGAGAAACCTGTTAGACGCTTATTCCTGTACCGAATGCGGACGATGTTCAGCAGCCTGCCCGGCTACTACAACCGGGAAACTTTTATCTCCCCGCAAGATCATGATGTCTACCAGAGACCGGGTTGAAGAAGTTGGAAAAAATATTCAATTGAATAAAACATTTAAGGATGACGGCAAAACACTATTGCACAACTATATCTCTGTTGAAGAGCTGCGCGCCTGTACAACCTGCAATGCCTGTGTTGAAGAATGCCCGGTAAGTATCAGTCCGCTTGAGATCATCCTGGAGCTGCGCCGTACACTGATTATGGAAGAAAGTAATGCACCCCAGGAATGGAATGTCATGTTTAGCAATATAGAGAATAATTTTGCCCCCTGGCAATTCAGCCCGGATGACCGGGATAAATGGGCAACAGAAATAGAGTAACGATGATCCGGGCCTGTTTAATTGCTCCTTTTAGCCATCACTTTAAGCTCCACTGTAACCTGATCACTCATGGTCAAGCTGTTTCCTCCTACATGATAATCCCTGCGGTCTAATGTAAACTTACCTTCAAAGAGCAGGTTATCCTGCTGTGGGGTCATCTTAAAAGGAAAGGAAATTTCTCTGGTAACATCCTTAATCGTAAGCTTCCCGAAAACATAAAGGAACTCCTCACTGGTACTCCTGGTGATCCTGGAAGATACAAACCGGATATAGGGATATTTATCGGCATCTAAATAATCTGCTGAACGCAAATGATTGTCCCGCTGGTTAATTCCGGTATTAATCGTTTTAACATCTACCGCTACATCAAAATGAGAAATGCTGAGACTGTCGGAAAAGAAAACCATTTCTCCCTCCAATCCCTTCATACTCCCACTTACATTTACGCCAAAATTCCTGATCTTAAATCCAATGTCCGATCCCTCATCTATGGGTGTATAATGCTGTCCGAAACCTATATTTGCTATAAGCAGTACAACAAAAAGAAAAGCCATCCGGTTCATATACAGCAATAATGGGTTATTGAGAATCGTTCAAAGGTATTACCTGATTTGTTAATGTTTTACTTATATTGGAAGTCAATAAAATCCATACTTTTTATAAGATTCCTTTCCTCTTTTATCCTGCTTTTAACCGAATGATTAATTTCGTTTAGCTTTGAAACTCTAAAATTAAAACCAGCATGAAAATTCCATTGATGTCAGAATTACACGCCAACCAGGAAAGTCCGGATATTTTATTCTGGGTAGGCTGTGCAGGTAGTTTTGATCAACGGGCACAAAAAATTACCAGGGCTTTTATAAGCATTCTGAATAAGGTACAGATAAAATATGCCATTCTTGGAAAAGAAGAAGCCTGTACAGGTGATCCGGCCAGAAGAGCAGGAAATGAATTCCTGTTCCAAATGATGGCTTACCAGAATATCCAGACACTGAATAATTACGGTATCAAGAAAATTGTTACCGCCTGCCCGCATTGCTTTAATGTTATGAAAAATGAATACCCTGAGCTTGGCGGGAACTATGAAGTAATACACCACACGGTATTCCTGCAACAACTCATTGATGAAGGGAAGATAAAAATGAAAGAAGAAGGAGGCTTCAAGGGGAAACGCATTACGTATCATGACAGCTGTTACCTGGGCAGAGCCAACAATATTTACGAAGCTCCACGTAAAGTGCTGGAAGCGCTGGATGCCGAACTGGTAGAAATGAAACACTGCCGCAGCAAAGGAATGTGTTGTGGTGCCGGTGGGGCCCAGATGTGGAAAGAAGAGGAAAAAGGCAATATAAGGATCAACCAGAAAAGAACAGAAGACGCTATAGCAACAGGAGCCGGCATTATTGCTGCCGCCTGTCCTTACTGCAACACCATGTTAACCGATGGCTTAAAAAATAATGAAAAAGAGCCGGAAGCAGAAGTGCTGGATATCGCGGAATTAGTTAATGCATCAATGGAATAAGTATGAAAGACCTGAAATGGAATACCTTATCTTCCGAATATCTTTATAAAGCCACCTGGTTTACTATCCGTAAAGACCGGTGTGAAACACCGGAGCATAAAATCGTTGATCCGTATTATGTTTATGAATTTCCAACCTGGGTAACAGCCGTGGCAATAACGGAAGACCAGCAGGTAGTGATGGTGCGGCAGTACCGGCATGCCCTGGGAGAAACCCTCATGGAAATTCCGGGGGGCTGTGTTGATGACACCGACCCTTCTTTACAGGCAGCTATCGAACGGGAATTACAGGAAGAAACCGGATATACTTTTTCGAATTACGAATACCTGGGAAAAATTTCTCCCAATCCGTCTACCAACGACAATCTGATGCACATGTTTCTTGCACATGGAGGAAAGAAGACCCATGAACAGCAATTAGACCACAACGAAGAGATAGAAGTGTACCTGTTCAGTATAGAAGAGGTAGTACAAATGCTGAAGAACAACAATATTTTACAGGCACTTCATGCCACCTGCCTTTTTTATGCCCTGAATAAACTGGGATACATGAGCTATTAAATCACACGCGCCCGCTTCCTTTTGATATCTTATTCTCCTTATAAAACTGCGGGAGATATACGGACCCGGCCACAGAACAGATTCTATTTCGCTGACTTCTTATCGGTAAGATCATAAATTTCCTGGATACCCCGCAGTATTTTTTCAAAATCCAGGTCTAAGTCCTTAAGTAACCCGGTTTTCATATCAAAAACCCATCCATGAACTATAGGGTATCCCGTTCTTTCAAATTCCTGCTGCACACTGGCTAACTTAATTACATTGATACATTGCTCCTGCACATTCAGCTCAACCAGCCTGTCGTACCGCTTCATTTCATCCGTTATCGCGTTCAATTCGTCTTTGTGAAAACGATAAACATCACGGATATTTCTTAACCACCCATTCAATATACCCAGATCTTTAGGTTGCATAGCCGCTCTTACACCACCACAGCCATAATGTCCGCAGACAATTATATGCTTTACATTCAACTGCCGCACGCCATAGTTAATAACCGACATCACATTTAAGTCGGTAGCACATACTAAATTAGCTATATTCCGGTGTACAAACAGCTCACCGGGATCAAGCCCCATAATTTCATTAGCCGGCACACGACTGTCGCTGCAACCGATATACAAATAATCGGGATTCTGATCAGCGGATAATTTGGTAAAAAAGTCGGAATCCCCCCCTGTTTTAGAAGCTACCCAGTCCCTGTTATTTTCAAAAATCTGCTTATATGTAGTCATTTTAAAAACTTTCATTAAATTTTACCCGGTGCAAAATACCTGCCCCTGCTTACTGAAGATTATGGAACACCTTCTGCACATCTTCATCCTGCTCCAGGCGGTCAACCAACTTCAGCACATCCTGGGCCTGGTCTTCCGGCAACTCCACAGTCGTTGAAGGAATCCATTCAACCTCTGCGCTAACCGGTGTAATATGCTTTTCTTCCAGCGCTTTCTGCATATTGCCAAAATCAGTAAAACCGGTACGCAGCACCAGTATATCCTCCCCATTTTCCCCGGTACCTTCTCCCAGCTCTTCCAGTCCATAATCAATCAACTCCAGTTCCAGCTCGTCTGCATTCAATCCTTCCGGTCTGAGCTTAAATACACCCATTTTTTTAAACTGGAAAGCCACACTTCCGCTATTACCCAGGGTGCCATTGCCTTTATTGAAATGTGATTTTATATTGGCTACGGTACGCACATGATTATCGGTTGCCGTTTCCACCAGGATCGCCACACCATGAGGACCATAACCCTCGTATAAGATCTCCTCAAAGTTGTCCATTTCCTTACCCTGGGCCCTCTTAATGGCAGCTTCTACCCTGTCTTTGGGCATGTTAACGCTCTTCGCATTTTGCATACAACGGCGCAAAGCAGGATTAGACGCCGGATCAGGGCCTCCCGCCTTAACCGCTATGGCAATTTCTTTTCCGATGCGGCTAAACTGTTTAGCCATACGATCCCAACGGGCAAACATAGTGGATTTACGTACTTCAAATATTCTTCCCATTGATTATAACTGGTTGGTTTTAATATATTTTACAGTTGTTCTGTCTTAACCCGGTCCGGCACAACAATACCGATACACCGCCCGGCTTCATATCTTCTATATCGAAAGTATTTGTAAAAAGGTAGTACCGGATATTGCGCTGCAAATGTAAGGTAATGGACGGAAAAATATGATTGGTCATCTTCATTCACCTCATATAAAAAATATATTCCCCCCGAAAAAAGCAACAGGAATAAGCAATTTTCCGGTTTTTAAAATAAAATCTGCGATTCATATTATCTTAGCGCCATGAGTGAACTTTCCATAGGAGATGCGCTAAAATTATTTCTTCGGAGAAGCAGGCTGAGAGGTAACATACAAGCCATGCAGATTACCGATATATGGGAACAACTGATGGGAAAAACCATTGCACGGTATACCGATAAAATTGAGATCATCAATCATACCCTGTTTATTGCTACATCGGTGGCGCCGCTTAAAAATGAATTATTTTTCCAGAAAGAAAAGATCATTCAACGGGTGAATGAAGCCCTGGGAGAACACCTTATCACAGAAGTTGTTATCCGATAACCCGGTACACCCCAAAAAACAATCCGGAACCTACCAGGAAAAGACATAAGAGGAAATGGTGTGCAAAACCATTAAGCCGAATGAATATAACTATGCAGCTGATCAATGGTTTCCTGCTGTTCTAATATGGTTTCTTTTACCACATCCAGGACAGAAATCACTCCATAAAATTCGCCGCCTTTAAAAACCGGCAGATAGCGGATATTATGAGCAGTCATTAAACTCATACATTCATCAAGTGTCTGCTCCGGGATAACCCGGGGTAAATGTTGCAGCATAATTTCATGAACGGGGGTATCGCCGGAAGACTTTCCGAGCAATATCACCTTACGGGCATAATCCCTTTCCGTAACCAGGCCGAGATATTTCCCGTCATTATCTACCACGATTACGGATCCGATATTCTTATCCGACATAATCTTCAATGCCTCCAATACAGAAATATCGGGATTAACGGCAATGTTGAAGTGGCCTTTACGCCTGAATATATGTTCTACACTTCTCATCCTGCTGTATTTTGAGTTAAAAAATATACGCTCCTTATCATAGATCAATTTCCTGTTCAAAAGATACAACAAACATTTGATATATGATAATTTACAGTGCATTATAATGCGGATCCGGTCTCCTGTGCCTTTCCACCGGTTGTCTGGTTTATTTCTCTTTCTTTCCCCCTTGTTTTTTGAACATTATCAAAAAGAACATTGAGATACAATAACTTCTGTTGTTATCAGTTAATGTAGATAATAGCTTTAGAAAAACAAAGTTGTAATCCAATACCTGTTGACAGTAATGAAAAACCTTTTGCTTTTAGCTATATGGGTTTTTTGTGCCCGGATCGCCTTTGCCGGCATCCCTCCGCAAAAAATCAGAAATGTATATGACTTTTCAGTTTTCAGCACGCAGGAGAAGCGCAGTAGCCTTACCGGTTACTCCCTGTCACAGCATACCTTATGGGCACCCATAGGAAATAATATCATTAGCGGCGGGCAGTCTATATGCCGGAATACCGAACCTGCTGCTTTAACCGGAACAGTACCCACAGGAGGAAATGGCAGCTTCACCTTTCAATGGCAGGTCAGCCATACTTCTGCCAGCGCCGGATTCAGCAATATTACCGATGCTACCAGCCAGGGATATGCGCCCGGAACCTTAAGCCAGACTTCATGGTACAGGAGAATTGCCACTTCAGGAACGGAAACGAATACTTCAGATGCGGTAAAAATCACCGTTGACCCGATGCCGGAGGTAACCATCAGCTACGACCAGACGCCCTATTGCGGAACAGGTACCGCCACGGTAACCTTAACCGGGTTGAACGGGGGTACATTCAGTTCTTCTTCCGGACTGGCAATTAACGCCTCCACGGGGGCCGTAAATCTCTCTGCCAGCACTCCCGGATCTTATACTGTTAACTATACATTCAGCAGTGGCGCATGCACCAGTACGGTTACTGCTAATATTGATGTTGGCGACCCGACACTTGTAATAACAAACCCTTTACCGGTATGCGGCTCACCTACCGCTGACCTAACAGACTCCGCCATAACAGCAGGCAGCACAACCGGACTCACCTTCCACTATTTTTCAGATAAAGCCGGCACTATACCCGTCAGCGAACCGGAAAAAATTTCGGTAAGCGATACTTTTTATATCCGGGGCATAAGCACAGGCGGTTGCTCAACCGCCCTTACACCTGTAGTGGTTGTGCTTGATGATCAGCCTGTGATAACAACTCCGGGCACAATTGTAGCGTGTAAAGGTCGTCCCGTTACACTGAAAGCCAGTTCCCCCGGAAATAAGATCCTATGGCAAAATGGAGGCACCGGCGATAGTATCGTTGTTCATCCTGCCGGGAATAGTGTGTATAAGGCCATCGCCATAAATGATGCCGGGTGTACCGACACCGCCATCGTTACGGTACAGATCCAGGATTTTTCCGTATCGCTGAAAGCCAACCCTAACCCCATGCTGGTGGGCGCGCCGGTTACACTTACCACATCTGCCAACTCGGCTTATGAAGTTATCGGCTGGAAGCCGGATAAGTATTTCAGCAATCAAACAGCCAATATACAGTCCTTTATCATCAATGATACCACCAGCACCTACTATGTCATAGCCCGGTCTGCTAACGGATGTATAGATACAGCCAGTGTAAAAACAGAAGTGGACAATAAAGACTTTTTTATACCGAATGCATTTACCCCCAACAACGATGGGAGAAATGACCAGTTCAAGGTATATGGTTCATCGGTGACGGCAGCCGAAATCAAAATATTCAACCAATGGGGAGCCATGATATTTGAGACGAAAGATAATGAGAAAGGATGGGACGGAACGTATAAAAACATGCCGCAGCCTATAGGCCTGTATATATATGTGATTAAAGTCCGGCTATCCAATGACGACAGTTTTATTAAAAAAGGAACCGTAAGGCTAATACGATAAAAGACACTATGGAGTATTAAATTTTTTGAAATGAAGAAAAACATTTTCCAGATACTGATGGTAACCATAATGGGTGCCTGCGGCTTATCCACAACAGGGTACACACAGTCAGACCCTCATTTCTCCCAATATTTCATCCAGCCCATGTTATTAAACCCCGCCCTTACCGGTGCTATCGAAGGCGATTACAGGGTGTCGGCGGTATGGAGAAGCCAGTATGGTAATACCTTTTCTACCAAAGGGCTTTCAATGGAAATGCCCACCAGTAAAAATATAAACCTGGGTGTTAACCTGCTGAACCAGTCTTCATCCGATCAGGCGTATAACTATACCAATGCCCACCTGAGCATTGCTTATACCGGTGTAAGATTTAAAGATCATTATATCACCATGGCCATGCAGGCAGGCGTTTTGAACAGGAGTTTCAACGTAAATAAGCTTCAGTTTGGAGAACAGTGGGTGGCGGGTATCGGGTACGACCCTTCGGCACATACCTCAGAAGTGTTTTATAAGCCCAATATGGTTTCATTCGATGCGGGTGCCGGGCTGATTTACTATGATGCAACGGCAGACAGAAAGATCAACCTGTTCGGCGGGCTTTCTGCATTTCATATCACACGTCCGCCGGATCCGTTCATAACAGGAGGCGATAAGCAAACCATGCCTATACGTTACAGCGTACACGCCGGCGCAAGAATTATTGTATCCGACCTGTTGAATATTGTACCGAATGTATTGTATATGCAACAGGGACAAACAGCAGAAAAGATGGCGGGCGCTTATGTACAGGTAAACGCCAGCGAGCAGGTTGACGTGATGTTTGGCGCTAACCTGCGTCTCGGTGACGCAATATCTCCCTTTGCCGGCTTTTATTACAAAGGCGTTACTATAGGAATGAGCTACGACACAAATGTGTCTACGAAAAACACAATGGAGATCAACCGCAATAGTGTAGAAGTATCGCTGTCCTATACCTGGTGGCGGAAGAACAGCATGAAAACAAAACCTTTTTATTGTCCCCGTTTTTAAATGGCGACACGTAAATGACAATCATGACACACAACAATTGTAGGCACTTCGCAGGAAAAAAAACAGGGTTATTACCGGCTATCACAGGAGCGATCCTGTTTCTCTCGTTCTATGCATTTGTTGCAGCTGCCCAAACCGATCAACCCGGCTATTATATCAAAGGAGAAGAACTCTTTAAACAAAAAAAATATTACGAAGCCATCCAGTATTTCGAAAAATATCTTGCCACGGAAATAAAAACAACGCCAAGATCACAGCCCTTTGCCGTAAAAAAGAAAGTTCCCGGAAAATCAAACCTGAATATCCATAACGAAGCCGTATACCGGATGGCTGAAAGCTACCGCATGATCCATAATTACCAAATGGCTGAAAAATGGTATAAGGAAGCCATGTCCTTTTCCCGGGATGCTTACCCGGCATGCCCTTACTGGTACGGCATTTCATTACGTGCCAATCAAAAATATGAAGAGGCATTCAATGCCATCACCCAATTCCGGGAATCCTATTCTAAAATGGACGAATTACTGGTAGGCGCAGATAAAGAACTGGAAAACCTGAAATTCATAAGAACACAACTATCAAAAGAAAAAGACGACTTTTTTGTTACCCGCCAACCCATGCCGGTTAATTCCTCCGCCTATGCGCTCTCCGCTTCCGGCCCGGACCATGTTGTTTATACTTCGGTATATGAAGATAAAAAAAATGATCTCTTTGTTGCCCGTTTGTATGAAACCTCCGGCAATAATACGCCGGATAACGGGAAAGCGATTATCATAGACGAAGCGCCCGGTATACATAACGGACTGGCAACTTTTTCAAAGGAAGGAAATAAAATGTTCTTTACCCGCTGGATGGTAAACAACGGTATCACTACATCGGCTATCTATAGCGCTGACAAAACCGATACCGGCTGGACAAAGCCCGAACCCCTGCCTGAACCGGTAAATATGAAAGGTTCAAACAGTGCGCAGCCGTTCATTACGTCAGACGGAAAATATCTTTTATTTTCCTCTAACCGGGATGGCGGAACAGGCAAATATGATATATGGTACGCTACATTAGACGGCGACTATAACGCCCTGCTGGTTACCAATGCCGGTAATATTGTAAACACTGCAGGAGACGAAGTTTCTCCTTCCTATCACCAGACCAGCAGATCGCTTTTATTTTCGAGCAACGGGCACGTGGGTATGGGCGGGTATGATATTTTTTCAGCCAAAGGTGATTTCCAACTATCCAACTGGGAAAAACCCGTCAATGCAGGAAAGCCCATCAACTCTTCTAAAGACGACCTGTATTTTATAAGTACGGATGAAGATAACCTGTGGAATACGGGCTGGCTAAGCTCTGACCGTGCAACAGATTGCTGTCTCGAGCCCTACACTGTCCGGCAGGATAATGCACAATATATAAGCGGGTCGGTTACCGATTGCAGCAGTAAACAGCCTTTACCCGGAGTAACATTAATCGTTAAAGATCCTAAAAATGCAGACCGGGTATTACTAAAACAACAAACAAATAACGAAGGAAATTATAGCTTTAAACTAAACAACAGTTCACGCTTTGATATCAGCGCCGAAAAAGAAGGATATCACCCGGCAAACGAGAGTTATAAAGTTTATTTTGAAGCCGGAACGGATACGATCAGCAACAACAATATATGTCTTTCCCTGGTCGCGGCGCCTGCAATGGAAGAAGAAGTTTTGAATCTGAACGAATCCATCACCTTGGCCAAGTTCTCTTTTAACCAGTCGGCTTTAGATAACGCCTCTTATTATGAATTGGATTCCCTTGCTGCGTTTATGAAAAAATTCAGTTCAACCATCATCGAAGTGGGCGGACATACCGATGGCAAAGGATCTGAAGCCTATAATATCAGGCTGGCACAAAAACGGGTTGACGCCTGTATCCGCTATTTAGTGAAAAAAGGAATCAGCAAAGACCGTCTCGTAGGCAAAGCTTATGGCAAATGCTGCCCGCTGGAACCGGAGAAAATAAACGGCAAAGACAATCCTGCCGCCCGGAAAAAGAACAGGAGGGTGGAATACAGAGTGGTGAATAATGAATAGTGAGTAGTCAGTGGTACAGGTTGCAGGGTGCAAGTTGCATGAACACCCTGTGACCTGCGCTCCGCATCCCCCCAACCGTGTCAGGCTTTCTTCTATCGTTTTAATTTTAGCTTCTGCATCAGCCAATTTCTTCCTTTCCTGCTCCACTACTTCGGGTTTAGCATTTTGTACAAAACGTTCGTTACTTAGTTTTTTTGCTATCGAAGTAAAAAAGCCTTTTTGATAAGCAAAGTATCATATTCAAACCCATAGCAGCAGGATTCAAAGTAGCGCTCTATGGTTTGCGTATTCTATTTGTTCTTTGTCTGAAAAAAATAATATGAAAGGATCACTGCTCATAGCCGCATTGCTTATCTGCCATATATTGTTCGCACAGGTTACGATAAAAGGAACGGTGAAACATGCAAAAGACAGCGTAATCGTATTTGTGGAAACCGGTGGTTTTACCAATATTACCCGAAGGTGGCGTGACAGAAGATATAAAGCGTCTATTGATAAGCATAACCGGTTTGTGATTACATTGCCGGAGCAGGATATTGACAGATGGCTGATCAAAACCGAAAAGGGATACCAGTTCTTTGACCTGGTCAAAGGAAAAGATATCGAAGTAATTGCCGACTTTTCCCGTATAAATCCGTTAACAGCCATCGGCAGCAATGCTGCTGATTTTAACTACCTCACTTACGCATATAGCAGGGATAAGCGGGATAAGGCGTATTGGAAGGGCATTAGAAGCAGGAACATAGACAGTGTTTTATCATTAAGAAAGCAAATAACCGCTATGGACATCGCAGCGCTTGACCATTATAAGCAAACCCATGCTATGAGTGAAGTGTATTATCAATGGATCAGGTCTAAATACAGGTATGAACCTTACGAAAGGACCAATGTTGAAAATATTGATCATAAAGAAGCATTGAGCGATGCTGTATTATCAAAATTAATAGCAGAAGGGATTAACAATGATTATGCAGCCCTGAATACCCTGGAATACAACGATCTTGTTGAAGCGTATATGGGCGAAAAGTTTAGAGATTCGGGGATTGAATTTACGCCGCAATCCTATTTCCGTTTCGCAACCGGTGATCTACTGCAGGGCAAAACCCGGGATGTTTTTATGACAAGGGTTGTAGCCTTGTTTGTAAAAACCGCCGACAGCATCTATACGCCCATTTTTAATCAATATGATGAAATGGTTAATGACCAGGTGCTCAAAAATTGTGTTGTGGAAGAAAGGAACGCCTACCTGGAATCACTGCATCAAAAGAAAGAGCACATCAGCCGGTACGCATCACTCAATGAAATTTTTAATAAATACAGCGGTAAGGTTATTTATGTTGATTTTTGGGCAAGCTGGTGTATGCCCTGCCGGGTGGAAGTGCCTGCCGCCGCGGAATTAAAAAAACGGCTGCATAACGACGATGTAGTGTTTGTTTACCTGGGGTACAGGGATACGGAAAAAGGATGGTTAAAAGCACGGCAGGAGTTAGATATAGCCGGCGAGCATTATTTATTGAACGATGCACTGATAAAGGAAGCGGAGGAAGCTTTTAATATAAGCGGTATCCCGCATTATGTAATTATAGATAAAGCCGGTAATATTGTAAACAGCCATGCCGACAGGCCTGGCGCTGTGTACAAAGCATTATCGGAGCTGCTCAAAAAAAATTAAGCCGGAAGCCGGATTTATGCATCGATGGTAAAAAGAATATACTGTATATTGATTGTTTCTTTTATAGGCGGGGATCTCTTTGCCCAACCGGCTATTGATACGGTACATCCTTTTTTTAAAGGAAAGCTGGACAAGAAAGTCGGGCTTTTATACGACTTTTTTGAAATAGGGGCATCCACAATAAAACCTCCAAAGGGTAAGCGATATAATGATGTGATATTATCAGTTTTTCATTCAAAGAATCTATATATCAACACCGTCTTCAATAAACAGGATGCACCTGCTGAATTGAATGCTTTCAGGATCAATAAAAGCTATTCTCAGATTACAGGAACATACCAATATACCAGTGCCGTGCCGCTGTTTGATTCTGTTCCCGTTATTGTTACGGCTTACGGTATAGATTCTTCCAATAAAGACCTGTACCGGTTCAGGGTGGTGAAAAACAAAACCGAAGAGATCGTGCCCTGGAGCAGGATCCGTTTCTTTTCGCCGGTTTTTATGCATTACCGGTATAATGTGGATGGAACAGCACAAACCCGGATGGCTTATTTAGGACAATTTTGGGAAAAGCCGGGCAATAGTATTACAGTGGAAGTGAAAAACCTGAGGGTGCCGGATACGGTATATCATATTTCTGCGGTCTGGCTAAAAAGAGCGCCTGAAATTATCGCCACTTTTACGCCGGAGACAATGAAGGAATTTATTTCCGTATATAAATACCAGTGGAAAAATGACAAGGCGGGGGCTGACGGTCCATCTTATTACGGCGATATAACGCTACCACCAGTTGACAGTCTGCTTGTGATAAAGCAACAATTTACTCATCATGAAAACAGTCCTTTTTTCTATTTGAATGATAAAGTAAAAGCCGCCAACCTGGTAGAATACAATCTCATGAGCGGTAAAGACAGCAGCGGCTGGATAGCAAACGACTTTGACCCGAATATCATCCGGCTCCAGCAGCTTGCTCCCGGTAACTATGCCCTGCTTTTACGATATGCTTTTCAACGACAAACGGTAAGTCGCTTTTCATTCACAATAGTTCCTGCATGGTACCAAACGGTATGGTTTAAAATGATCGCCGGGATACTATTGCTGCTGGCGGCTATGTCTGCTTATCTTATTATTAAAACCAGGAGACAGAAGATTAAAATAAAGGAACAACAAACGTTTAACCGGGTAGCGCAGGCAGAGATCAGGTCTGTGAGATCACAGTTTAACCCGCATTTTGTTTTCAATGCACTCAGTTCGATACAGGGCCTGATAACAAAAAACGATATTGAAGCGGCACATGCTTATTTAAATGATTTCAGCCGGTTACTCAGAAATGCGTTGAAAGAAAGTGAAAAGGATTTCATCAGCCTGTCGAAAGACATCAGCCTGATTGATCATTACCTGAAGCTGGAGCAATTGAGGTTTGGATTTCGCTATCAGATCAGTGTAGATGAAAAGATCAATAAAGATGCCATTGAAGTGCCGGTGCTGTTATTGCAGCCTGTTATAGAAAATGCGGTCAAGCATGGCGTTTCCGGCATGCGGGAAAGCGGACTGCTGACAATTGATTATTATATCCATACAAATGACCTCCAGATAACGGTAACCGATAACGGCGGGGGTTACAACAATGGATCAACAAAGGGACATGGATTGAAGCTTACGGATGAACGGGTAATATTAATGAACCAATTATTAAAAGGGCGGTCTGTTGCCTGGCAGATAACAAATACAGCCGGTGGTACGCAGGTAGTGTTTATGCTCAAAAACTGGCTTTTATGATCAATGCTGTTATTATAGATGATGAAAGGAACAATATCGAGAATCTGGAAGGGCTGTTGAAAAAATATTGCCCCGGGGTGGAGGTAGCGGGAACTGCCATGAATGCGGATGACGGTGCCGCACTCGTTAAAAGGCTGCAGCCGGCACTGCTTTTCCTGGATATCCAGATGCCGGGTAAAAGCGGCTTTGACCTGTTAAAGGAGCTGCAGGATCATCGTTTTGAAATTATACTCATAACGGCGTACGATCATTATGCCATAACGGCGATAAAATTTTCCGCGATTGATTATTTATTGAAGCCCTTAGATATAGAGGAACTAAAGCATGCTGTGCAAAAGGCAGACAAAAGGATAAAGGAAAAAATGCAAAACCATGAGCTGGCGAATTTGCTGCAGCTCATCAGAAACAGGGAAGAAAGATCGGATCATAAGCTGGCGCTTCCCACCTTAAAAGAAACCCGTTTTGTGCACCCCAAAGACATCATCCGCTGCGAATCGTCCAATGCCTATACCAGCTTCTATATTGCAACGGGAGAAAAGATCGTAGTGTCGAAGCCGATATATGAGTATGATGAATTGTTGTCTGATTTCGGGTTTATCCGCTGCCACCAGTCGCACTTAGTCAATAAGGAATACATCCGGAGCTGGCGAAAGGGAGACGGCGGGTATCTGATCCTGCAAAACGGCGATGAAATACCTGTTTCCAAAAGCAAAAAGGATACAGTGGCTAACTTATTCATTCATTTGAAATGATATTTGTAAGGCGGACTAAGAGGCATCTGACTTAAGGCTAAGAAATAAAAACGAACAAAATCCCATCGCCCTGTAAAAATGCACTCCCATCTAATATAATTATGGAATAAGCAGAATGGCAAATAAGCAACCCCTGAATTAAAAGTATGTTGTATCTTTGCGGGGCTTTGGTATCCTTAATTACATACCGGCATTGCAGTGTATTGTTGCTCCTGGCAGCTTTGCTTATCCAGTCCTTCAACAGGATGCTGGTCATCGGCGATTATTATATTAATACGGGAAGCTATGCGGCTAACTGCGAGAACAAGGTAAAGGTGGAGATGCATTGTAACGGCAAATGCCAGATGACGAAAAAGCTTAGACAGGAGGAGGAAAAAGATAAGAACAATCCACAGCGGAAAGTTGAAAATCACAATGAATTTTTTACCCCCGATGACGGATCTTTTGTTCTTTCCCCGATAATGCTTAATAATAACAGTAAGCGCTTTGCGTTGTTATCCGAAACCAAAACGCTGGATCACCCTCATTCCATATTCAGACCACCTATTGCCTGACATTTCATCTATAGCACAGGGCCGCCTTTTCCGCTGACCGGACGGGGTAGCTTGCACGTCTACCGTTTTCATTTTCACATAAAAAGAGCATGTGCGCAAACACATGCCCCATTTTCAATGAAAGGAGCATCCATGCGCCTTTCTTAAAAATTCCATTCAATGAAATTAATAAAATATTGTTTAGCAATAGCAGTGGCAGTGTGCGGCTGTATGCAGGCAAATGCACAGCAGTATACTGTTAAAGGCCATGTTTATGATCTTCAGGGACGCCAGGCCCTGGGTGGTGCCACCATTGCAATCATTAACACACCTATTAGCATTATGTCGGATGATGCGGGGTATTTTGAGATCAAAACCAATCAGCCCGAAGCAATCCTCCGGGTATCTATGTCAGGCTACCAGGCACAGATGGTTCGTTTTACCCATCAGAACAGGGAGCTCAACATTCAATTGGAAGCAGATGCAATTGCCTTGAATGAAGTACGCATAACCGCATACAGCAGTAATAAAACCGGTAAAGAAACCGCAGGCGCTGTTGCCAATATCAGTGGCAGTCAGTTAAGGCAGGGTAGCGGCGTATCATTACAACCGGCGCTTAATAGTATTCCTGGTGTAAGGATGGATCAAAGTACGCTTTCCGAATCCCGTATCTCTATAAGAGGGAATGGTGTAAGGGCGCCGTGGGGTATTCGTAATATAAAAATTTATGTCAATGATATCCCTGTAACAGAAGCCGATGGCACTTCCCGTATAGAAGCGCTGGCGGTAAGCGATATCGGACAGGCAGAAATAATAAAAGGCCCGGCATCCAGCATTTACGGCGGGGGAACCGGAGGAGTGATTAATTTTCAGCTACAACGTTCTCCATACCAGGAGCAAAGTATAGAAGTCTCAAGCCTTGCAGGTGCTTATGGATTGAGACGTGTAGCTACTACCTATCGCAACGGTGGAGATAAAATGAACAGCTACCTTTCTTACGGTTGGCAGCAATATAACGGATACCGGCAGCAAAGCAACGACATGCGGCGTTTCCTTGCCGGGAATTTCCAATTCTTTCCTTCCGAAAAACAAATTATTACCATTTTGCTAAACCGAACCACCCAGCATTCCCACATCCCGGGATCGCTTACCCAACAGCAGGTGGAAGAAAATCCCAGACAGGCTAATGCTGCCAACATAGATAAGCAGGCGGCGCGTTACCAGAACTGGACAAGGATAGGAATAGGCCAACAATATCTTTTCAACACCCGGTTTTCAAATGCCACCAGCATTTTTACCTATTTCTATGATCTGG
Source organism: Chitinophagaceae bacterium (assembly GCA_023957155.1). GTDB lineage: Bacteria > Bacteroidota > Bacteroidia > Chitinophagales > Chitinophagaceae > Agriterribacter. The sequence goes on from JAMLHK010000007.1 coordinate 62,892, forward strand.
ATCATCCCCTGCCTTATGCATACATCCGTAATTACTATCAGAGCTACGGCGGTCGCACCCGGTTTACCTACGACCCGGGTTTTGCGCTATTTCCTACAAAATTTACAGTGGGAGCAGAGTTTAATCAGGCTAATACCAAAGGCACACAATATGTGAATGAACACGGAAACGAAGGGGCTATCAATGGAAACTCCGATTATAAAAACATCCTGTATTCCCTGTTTTACCAGTCGGAAACTTTTATCAGCCCCAAAACAACTTTAGCAATAGGACTTAGCTACAACGGACTTAGTTATGATGTTAGCGACTACCTGGTTGCGGCGCAAAGCGGCATTAAAAGGTTTAAACCGCAGGCTTCTCCTCGTATAGCTCTGAGCCGGAATTTCGGGAACATGCTTTCCCTGCATGGCAGCATCAGCTCCGGTTTTTCTCCGCCTTCCGGTTCCGAAATAAAAAATGTTGACGGCTCCATCAATTCCAGACTGCAGGCAGAAAAGGGCATCAATTATGAAATCAATGCCAAAGGCAATTTATTGCAGTCACGCCTGGCTTATGACCTCGCGTTATTCAAAATGGATATGAAAGGAGAACTGATCGCGCAATCGGTGCAGCAGGGGATCACCATTTATAATAATGCCGGTCGTACCAGCCATAACGGTGTTGAACTGGCGCTATCGTATATAGCCATAAAAGAGGAGGATGGGAAAGCCATTTCCTTATTCAGACCGTATGCCGCGGTTACTTATTCGCATTTCCGGTTTGATGATTACAAGATCCTGGATGCCCAAAACCAGGTAAAAGCAGTATACGATGGAAATGAACTTACCGGTATAGCTCCCTGGGTGGTAAGCGCAGGACTTACTATGGAAACAAGAGCGGGTATCTACTTTTACGGGAGTTATTTTTTTAATGATCGCCTGCCATTGAATGATGCTAACACAGACTACAACCCTTCCTACCAGGTGTTGAACGGTAAGATAGGTTTTAAGAAAAGCCTGTCTAAGCATTTTGAAATCAATTTATATGCAGGACTTGATAATATCACTAACAGCCGCTATAGCTCTTTGACGTCTCTGAACGCTGTTGCCTATGGCGGGGGATCGCCTGCCTATTTTGGGCCTTCGCCTACAAGGAGCGGCTATGGCGGGCTTAATATCAAATACATGTTTTAACCATTCAAAAATTTTTCCGGGATGAAAAAGTTTTTTGTTTTTTATATAGCTGCATTTGTCATAATGCAATCCTGTAATGAAAAAGGACGAGATACAGAAGGGTATGATCCCGTCCTGCTCTCCAATATATACAATAAAGCATCCTGTGTGTTTCTCACTAATGATGAAAAAAATAATCCTGTGATCAGCTGGACAGAAATAGACAGCACGGGGGAGAAGCATTTCTATTTTGCAAACTGGAACGTGAAATCGCAGCAATTTGCCCCGGGATTGGCAATTCCCATAGCGTCCAATACCAGCATTCACGAAGAAGGAATGCCGAAGGTTGCGGTTAAAGGTGATGGCACCCTTGTGGCTACATACGAAACCTCGGTACCTTCAGAGAAGAGCAGGTTTGGGTTAAGCGATATTCAATACGTGATGTCGTTTGATAAAGGAAAAACATGGACGCATCATCAATCCATTCAGCCCGATGCTGTGCATACCGGTTCACGCTCTTTTGGCAATATGATTCGGCTTGATGACGGGGAGATCGGCCTTTCCTGGCTGGATACAGACCCCGATACCACTAATAGGGGGCGCCCTGTTAAATTTGCAAGGACCAAGGGAAGTGAAGGCTTTGACAATGCTATACTCATCAAGTCGTCTGCCTGCCAGTGCTGCCGTACAGCACTTAGCAGCAATGGGTGGGGAAATGTAAGGGTTGTTTTCCGCGATCTGCTTTCAGGATCTGTGAGGGATATCTCCGTCTGCAGTTCTGCCGATAACGGCCTTACTTTTGATAAAGCTGTTCCATTCAGCAATGATCATTGGGTAGTAGATGGCTGCCCGCACAATGGACCTTCTGTAGTAAGCAAAAATGAGCATACGTACGCAGCCTGGTTCACAGGGTCGGAACAAAATGGTGTTTTTTACGGGGAATTAGATGAGCAAAATAATATGCTTTCTAAGCAGCAGCTCGACCGTAATGGCCGGTTTGTGCAGCTATGCCTCATGCCCGACAGCAGCCGGATTGTTGCCTATAATTCAACCTATCGTATGGAGGATTCGGTATACCATAAAATCGTGGTAAATAAGATAGAAGGGAAAAACATTTTCCAAAAAGAAGTTACGCTACCCCATGCACATGCCGCTTATCCGGTAGTGCAGCCGGCAGGAAAGCAACAGGTAATTGTTGCCTGGACAGACAATGGCAGGATCTATTACACGAAAATCAATACAAATACCATTACTGAGGTGGCAAACGCTGAAGAAGCGCAGCCCCTTGCTGTCAAAAAGAGATTGGTATTTTCCGGGTTGTCGGTATATCATGACCCGGTTTGCGGCATGAAGATAGATAAGAGAAGCATTGTAGATACCACTTTGTTCCACCAAAAAACAATAGGCTTTTGCAGTCACGGCTGTAAAGCAATGTTTTTGAAAGATCCCAATGCCTATAGAGTAAAGGAATAGTCCAAACAATAGACAGGAATAATAGTATACCCTACCCATAGAAGATATGAAAACAACACGGTATGGCTGTATCCATTATTATCGGTGAGCTAAAACATCTAACTGCCCACTATCACCAACAAACACATCGGGGACGCATATAATGGGTGCTTAGCCACCAAACGGCAACGATAATCTTATGATCAAAAGATCAAGCAATCCTTTAACCCTATTCGGTTTCGACAGGATATATCCGGTATTATATAACGGGTTCACCTTTATTAAGGTAAATACTAACGATTCTGTTACCTGGGTCCTCCCCCACCGGGTCCGGCGCTGCCTCCCGCAACCGTTACCATGGATGAAGTGGTAAAACTAATACCGGCTATTGCACTGCTTCTTGTATACGTGCCAGCGGTATATAAGCCGTTCACATCTGTACCGCCGGTAACCGATCCGCCGGCATATACTTTGTAGGATGTACCTGCCTGTAGCTTAGGACTTGAAAACAGCATCGTACTGTACGTACGCGGAATCAAAAAAGTAAGCGCCTCTGCCGATCCGTCAGCAGCTTCAATATGAATAAGCTGGTTGGCTGTTCCACCGCCAAGTCTTACGGATCTCTGCGTGCTGACATTAGCGGTGGGCATGCTGGTAGCACCGCCAATACCCACAATAATACCACCCGTAATTTTAAAGGTATTGTTATCACAATCAAAGCCCTCTTCCGGAGCGCCCGCACCTACGGCAATGGTTCTGCCACCTGTGATAGTCATAATACCGTTAGAATCAATAGCGTCATTCGTGTTGCTATATACATACAGCGTACCGCCGTTAATATAAATAGCTGTGCCTGCATTTAGCCCGTCATCATACGTCTTGATGTTAAATGTACCGTCATTAATAGTTAACGTGCTCTTACTTTCAATACCCTCTCCCGCCGTTGTGGTAATAGTAAACGTACCGCCGTTTATAATAACATAAGGATCAATAGTATTATCCGTATCATAGGATGCCGCAATGCCGTCATCACCGGCTTTTATGGTAAAAATGCCGTCATTGATCACAATATACCCTTCTTCACACTCAATGCCATCACTGGCTGCCGTTATATTCAACGTTCCGCCATCCGCAATAAATGCATCATTGGTATGGATACCATCTTTTACAGCGCCACTAATCGTAATATTGCCGCTTCGGATGCGGATATAGTCATCACTGGCAATGGCGTGTTTATAGTTGCCTTTCACCGTAAGAGAACCGTTACCGCTGAATATCATTTGACCTTCGCTAAAAATCGTTCCTTTCATATCTTCCGTACCGGTAACATAAGCGGGGCCATCCGTGAGCGTGTTGGTAGTATTATCCGCCAATACGATAAACGACCGCTTTTTGGATTGTATATTAATTGCCGGACCGTTGCTACTCGTAATATTTACTCCATTTAAAGTGAGCTGAAATTTATTATCACTATAAATTTTTACCGAACCGTTGGTTGTTGTGCCGGAAACCTCATATTCCACTGCCTTGGCCGTTGATATAATAACAATATCATCCCCCTTTTGGGTAATGGTAACACCATTAGATGAAAGCGGGTTATTTATATTAGTCGTAGTTCCGAAGGCAATGGAAACTGTAGTGGTGAAAGAAGAATTTTCGAGCAGATCGTCAGCGTTATAAGCATCACCCGTATTGCCTTCCGCAGCGGCGGTAGCCGTTGATGCATCCAGGATAGTGATAGACCCGGAAGCATCCGCATCACCGGTTACATCATTTTTTGAACAAGCTGAAAAAATAATGGCGATCCATATATATAATACCAGCGCCCGAACTATGGCATTCTTTTTTAAAAATATACTCTTTTCCATATACCTGTTTTTATTTTCCATACAAGATTATACAACAGGAAAAATGAATCAAAATCAGATAGGCGAACGGGAGGTATGTATCGGTAAAGGTCTTAAAGAGATGTTAACGGTGCTTTACCCACCGGGCAAGCTGTGCAGCATAAGTTTCGCTTACCGGTAGCAATACGCCATTTGCTAAAATTATTTTACGGCCCGATAAAGCCGATATGTATTTTGCGGAAGCTATATAGCTGCGGTGAATACGCATGAATTGATCGGCAGGGAGATCTTCCGCGATTTTCTTTAACGACATCAGGGTCATCACGAAATTTCCATCAGACAAGTGGATCTTTATATAGTCATCAAGACTTTCAATATAAACCATACTATCCAGCTCAATTTTTACCATCCGGTATTCGGAGTATACAAAAATATGTGCTGTTTTTGAAGCGCTGTTCTGTATTTTATAATATGAAAAGGCCTTCTGCACCGCTCTTTCAAACCGTCCAAAGCTAAAAGGTTTAAGCAGGTAATCCACCGCCTCCAGCTCAAATCCTTCCAATGCAAACTCTTTATACGCCGTAGTGAAGATAATCATAGGTCGAGATTTCATGCTGTTCACCAGGGCAATACCGTTCATATCGGGCATATCCACATCAATAAACAACAAATCAGGCAGCTGCTGATTCATATATTCAAGCCCGGCTACTGCATTATCAAAAGTTTGCAGCAGGTCTATATCATCATGCTGTGTACAATATTGCTTTACAATTTCAAGCGCCAGCGGTTCATCATCAATGGCTACTGCTTTTAACTTCATGTGTTTGTTTTCAGATGTTAAGCCGGTATATTATCCAGTGTCAGCACCACGGTAAACTTTTCTTTATCCCCACTCATCTGCAACCGGTGTAAACCGGGATAAAGGAGGTCCAGCCTTTGCTTTGCATTGAGCAGACCAATGCCATCCCGGTTATCCTTTTCACTATCTTTGATGATCGTATTCTCCGTTCTGAGACTCACATTCCGCTCATCTACATGAATGGCGATACGGATATACGATGGTATATTATTGCTGACCCCATGCTTAAAAGCGTTCTCAATAAAGGCCATCAGGATTAAAGGAGCGACTTTCGTATTCCCATACTCACTGGTCGCTGTATAATCAAGCGTTACCTTTTTTCCAAGCCGTAGCTTCTGAAGCGCTATAAAATCGTTGATACACGCAATTTCCTGCTCTACAGGTACAAGATCTTCTTTCGCTTCATCCGTTACATACCGCATGATATTAGACAGGTGTAATATACCCGAAGCCGTATGTTCGCTTTTGGTAATAGCCAAAGCATAAATATTATTGAGGGTATTAAATAAAAAATGAGGACTTACCTGTGCTTTCAGGAAAGCAAGTTCGGCTTTTACCTTTTGTATTTCTACTAATGATTTATTTTCTTCCGTAACGCGCCATTGCTTTGAAAGCACTAACATGGCACTGCCCGCCATCGTCATAAAGAACAGGATAAGGCTGATGATATCCATCCGGATTCTCCTGTTTTGTACTACAGGCGGACGGTTCATAGGCGCGCCGGGAATCGGGGTGAAACGACTCTCTCCCTTCAAATCAGGCGGTCGGGGAAAAGCCCTGTTATTTGCTTCGTTCAGGTGCGCCGGGATTAAAGAATTCCGCTGAGCATCCTGCATCACATGCTCAAAAGGCTTTACATAAAAACAAGCAGCAAACAATGCAATGGATATAAGCGTATATGCGAGGTATTTTTTCTTCAGGAAAAAACCGGGCATCAGCACATACATATTGAGATAAAATACCAAAACATAAAAAAGAACGAACAATAAAAACGGAAGCGATAAAATAGTTTGCGGCCAGCTGCTATTGTTCCTGCCGCTATTGTTAAGAAAAGCAGCAATAAAAAAAGTAAAAAGCAGCCAGCAGCCGATATGTATATATAGCGTAAGTCCTTTCCGTTTCATTCTAAAACAAACTTAGCATATTTTTCTGCTTTCGTCCTGACGGGATCTTCACAGCGAGGCAACAGTGTAAAGAGTGAGACCCCGACAATTATTAAATTATTCTACTCCAGCGTCTCATGGCTGCTCCACAATAACCTTAAATGAAGACCACGGTGTGACGCCTCGGTTTCTCGGTAGACGCCTCGATCCCTCGGCGTGACGAACGGAAGGATGCGGATTGGGCTTCATTGCCATTGCCGGGCTTTGGTACCCTGAGGGGGCATTCCATTCCCCCGCCCATCGCTACACCACCGCTGGTCATGCCGAAGCATTGATGCATCCGCCTACCTTTATCACTTTAAGTCTTTTCTATGGAACATCTCTTTCGGCGGCCATTCATCAAACAGTTCCGCGTTAAGGAATTTCATTTCCGGGTTAAAGGATAAAATTAAAGCCATCTTCTTTTTCCTGCTCCATCCTTTGATTTGCTTCTCTCGGGCAATAGCATCCAAAATATACCGGAACTCTTCATAATAGAGTAAGTAAAATGCATTATACCTCCCGGTAAATGTCTGAGGATCTCCGCGTGATAAATAATGCTCAATAACTCTTTGTGGAAGGTTATTTGTTACACCGGTATACAGTACAGTACGGGTGAAGTTGGTGAGGATGTAAATCCAGTAACAGCGGTGGTATCGCATAATGATTAAGCGGTTAGCGCTATGAAGATAGTGATTATTTGCTCAATGTCAACTTTTCATGCGGGAGGAATAGACACCTCGGTTCCCCGGTGTGACGCCTCGATTCCTCGGCGTGACGAGCAGGAGGATGCGGATTGGGCTTCACTGCCATTTCCGGGCTTTGGTACCCTGAGGGGCATTCCATTCCCCTGCCCATTACAGCACTACCGTTAGTCATGCCGAAGCATTGAGGAGCTATTCAAATTCAAGCGCGGAGGGCTTAAGTTCACGGCTATGGTGGCGACCTGCCTACCGGTCAGGCAGGCACCCACCGGTAGAACCAATTCAATAGTTATACATAGTGATTTTAATAACCAGGGCAACGATACTTTTATCTCAACTGTGTCAGACTCTCTTCTATCGCCCGGATTTTAGCAGCTGCATCAGCCATTTTTTTTCTTTCCAGTTCCACTACTTCGGGCTTTGCATTTTGAACAAAGCGTTCATTACCTAACTTTTTTGATATAGAAGCAAGAAAACCTTTTTGATAAGCAAGGTCTTTCTCTAACTGCTCCTTCTGTGCGCTATGGTCAGCAGCAGGAAGCGTAGAATGAACATAAAACTTATCTTTCCCTACTACCAGGCTGAGTCCTGCTTTTTCTACCGTATCTGCGATATGAACAGATGACGCATTCACCTGTCTGAGGAGGATAGCGCGTATAGATTCGTATTTCTCTATATCGGAAGTTTCAATATCGAGCGTTATCTCCTCTTTCATTTTAATTCCGTTCTTAACACGGGTATCACGTATGGCACTAATAGATTGCTTGAGCAGCTCTCCTTCACCCAGCTTTGCATTATTTACAACACCAACAGCCGGAAACTGCTTAACGCACAGATCTTCCTTTCTATCCTTTAGCAAATGGTATATCTCTTCTGTAATAAAAGGCATATACGGATGTAATAATTGCAGCAGTTCTGTAAAATAAGCTACTGTTTTATTATATACGCCGGCTGATATAGATTCATCAAAGCCCGGCTTTACCCATTCCAGGTACCAACTGCAGAAGTCGTCCCAAATTAAAGAATAGATGGTCTTCAATGCCTCGCTCAGTCTAAATTCCCTGAACAATTTTTCTACCCCGGCTTTTACTTCATTCAGCCGGCTCTCAAACCATTGTGTAGCAAAGTGATCCTCATCAGGCAGGGTACCATCCACCCGCAGCTTCCATATACGTACCAGCTTCAGTGCATTCCACAATTTGTTATTAAAGAATTTCCCCTGCTCTAAAGAAGCATTGTCAAACAGCAGGTCATTCCCGGCAGGAGAAGATATCATAATCCCGAAACGAACCGCATCTGCACCGTAATCATCAATAAGCTTCAGCAGATCGGGCGAATTGCCCAGCTGTTTGCTCATCTTACGTCCCTGCTTATCACGCACCATGCCGGTAAAATAAACGTCTTTAAAGGGAACCGCTTTACCGGTTGCTTTTTCCTTATTATACTCCAGCCCTGCCATGATCATCCGGGCAACCCAGAAAAATATAATATCCTGCCCGGTTACCAGCACGGAGGTTGGATAATAATATTGAATATCCTTATTCCCCGGATCAGAAATACCCTTAAACACTTCCATAGGCCATAGCCAGGAGGAGAACCAGGTATCCAGCACATCTTCATCCTGTGTCAGCATATCATCAGCATCCACCTGCACACCCAACCGGTCAGCATATAATTTTTTCGCCGCTTCTTTATTCTCTGCAACAACAACATTACCTTTTTCATCATACCAGGCAGGTATTTGCTGCCCCCACCACAACTGGCGGCTGATACACCAGTCTTTCACATTCTCGAGCCAATATTTATAAGTAGCGAGGAACTTATCTCCGGGATGAATATGGATATCTCCATCCAGCACCGCTTTTAAAGCCGGCTCGGCCAGCTCTTTCATTTTTAAAAACCACTGCGTGGAAATACGTGGCTCCACTACAACGCCGGTGCGTTGGCTATAGCCCAGCCGGGTATCGTATTCCTCTTCCCTGACCAGGTATCCCTCCGCTGCCAAGCGGGCAATAATTTTTTTCCGGGCGGCAAAGCGATCTTCTCCTATATATATCCGGGCGGCTTCGCTTAAAGTACCGTCTGCATTCAGCGTATCCACTACTTCCAACTGGTGTTTCAACCCCAGGTTATAATCGTTGATATCATGAGCCGGTGTAACTTTCAATGCACCGGTACCAAATGCAGGATCAACGTATTCATCAAAGATGACGGGTATGCTACGATTAATAAGCGGAACAACCGCTCTTGCATTTCTTAAATGGGCATACCGTTCATCGTTCGGATTAACGCAAACCGCTGTATCGCCCATGATGGTCTCCGGGCGCTGCGTGGCAATAACAATTCCTTTTTCCCCGGTCAGCGGATGGCTGATCTCATTTCCCTTTTCATCAGTGATCGCATAGCGGATATAATACAGTTTTCCTCTCAGATCCCTGTACTCCACTTCTTCATCGCTCAACGCCGTCTTTGCCGCCGGGTCCCAGTTGATCATCCTGGCTCCGCGATATATCAGCCCTTTACCGTATAAATCCACAAACACTTTCATCACGGCTTTGTAGTAGCTATCATCCATCGTAAAGGTTACCCTGTCCCAGTCTACACTGCATCCCAATTTTTCTATCTGGCTATAGATAATACCACCATACTTTTCCTTCCATTCATAGGCATACTTTAAAAAACCGGCCCTGCTCAGGCTATTTTTATCAATGCCTCTCTCTTTCAGCATATTCACCACTTTTGCTTCCGTAGCAATAGAAGCATGGTCACTTCCGGGCACCCAACAGGCATTAAAGCCGCTCATGCGGGCTTTTCGTACTAAAATATCCTGCACGGTTTCATTAAGGGTATGTCCCATGTGTAAAACCCCGGTAACATTGGGAGGGGGAATGACTACCGTAAAAGGCTGCCGGCTATCCGGCACGCTCTTATAATATTTTTTTTCTTTCCAGTGCCTGGTCCATTTTTCCTCAACGGCAGCAGGTTCATAATTTTTACTGAGATCTTCCATAAAGCTGACAAAGGTAAGCATATTTGAGGCTGATCGAAAACGCAGGAGGCGTAAAAAAGACAATATTCCGGCAAGGAGTGGCGTGAGAAAAGATCAGTGTACACGGAGTAAAAAAACGGAGCATGCCAGGAACGACCAGGCATAAAAAAAAAGCACCTTCCCCGCTAACGAAGAAGGCACTTCTCATAAAAATAGTTTTACCAGGAGAGGTATGTAACAAGCCCTATTGCGGCATAAACCAGTATAACAATCATCGCGATCCTGGTACCTTCACCTAAGTGTAATGAGTTAAAAAGCTTCATAATTAAAGATTTTAAGATGAAAAAATCAGGATTGGATTATACAAAGCTTTCAAAGGAGGGTAGGAACGGAAACGATTGGTGTTACGCAGGTTGTAATACTGTTATATTGCTCTTATACATTGAGTATTGAGATACCAAATATCTGATACCAAAGTTAGGTAATTTCAACATATAAAAGTGACTTTATTGTGCACTCCGGGCGCCATTGTGGATATAGTGTGGCAACCTCTATGTATATAATTGATAATCAATTTGATTATATGATTTTTTTTAAAACCCGGATTTTGAATTTTATCTTTAGTTAATCCAAGCACAGGTATATACCCCAAAATAAACTTTTGAAACTGGAGTGTCACGAATAAAACCGGGATTTTGATTTATACGATCGTTGATATTGAAACTACGGGCGGATACGCCTCCTCAAACGGGATAACCGAAGTAGCTGTTTTTGTACATAACGGAACAAAGGTGATTGATCATTTCGAAACGTTAATTAATCCGCGTCAGCCTATCCCCTATTTTATACAAAGCATGACGGGAATCACTGATGAAATGGTAGCCCGGGCGCCTGTTTTTGAAGAAGTAGCGGACCGATTGTATGCCTTACTCCATGACAAGATTTTCGTAGCCCATAATGTGAATTTCGATTACTCTTTTCTAAAACACCAGTTACAGCAATGCGGCTATGAGCTGAACACCAAAAAGCTATGTACGGTTCGACTTACCCGGAAAGTATTTACATCCCTACCCTCCTATAGCCTGGGGAATATTTGCTGTTCCCTGCAAATATCTGTTAAAAACCGTCACCGTGCAGGTGGTGATGCGTGGGCAACCGTGCAATTGTTTGAAATATTGCTGCGTAACAACGCCCAGCCGTTTATCAGCCAGTTTCTGAAGAAGTCGTCAGGAGAACAATATCTTCCTCTGCATATTCAAAAAGAACAGATTGAGCAACTGCCCAATAAACCAGGGGTCTATTATTTTCGAAATCAAAAAGGCAAGGTAATCTACGTGGGTAAAGCTAAAAATTTAAACCGGCGGGTCCGCAGCCATTTTACCCATAACGGTACGGGAAAACAAAAGCAGGAATTTATCCGTAATATACACGATATCAGCTATCGCCTCTGCGGAACGGAATTAATGGCGGCCATATTAGAGGAAACAGAGATCAAAAAATTATGGCCCGTATATAACAGCAGCCGTAAGCAGGCTGAGGTTCAATACGGATTATACCTGTTCGAAGACCAGCAGGGATACACGCGGCTGGCTATTGATCGAAAGAAAAAGCATCTCCGGGCTTTACATACATTTGGATTACTTTTAGACGGATATGCTTTACTTTGGAACATTATTAAACGTTACCAGCTTTCTCCCCGGCTCTGCTTTGTAGATAAAACAAACGAAGAAGATAACCTGGCGGCGGTTTATGGTGAGCCGGCGGTTTACAATAAACGCGTTGCCCGGGCATTACATTCCCTCCAGGAAGAATTACCCAGCTTTGCCGTTTTGGATGAAGGAGTGGAAGAAGAACAACTCAGCTGTTTATTGATTGAAAAAGGAAAATTCTATGGTATGGGATTTATTTCGAAGAAAGCCAAACTACAGGATATAAGCAGGCTAAAAAAGATGTTAACGCCCTATCCCGACAATGATTATATCCGAAACCTGATTTACCGTTACGCAAAAGATCACCCCCGGCAAAGAGTCAATTTCTCTTGAATATTTATTATTGTTTTCAGCTAAGAGGAACTCCCATATCCGCCGGTTGGCGGATCATTCATCCTTTGTGTACCCACCTGCCGGAACGGGCAGGTTTTATGAATGAAAAATCTCATGTATGTTCCTGATGTCTTTTTCCGTTGTACGGGATCAGGGATGTAAGCTTATTTTATCCGCTCCGGGAAATGTTGCCGGTACTTTTTGGGTAACTTTTCCCGTTGCCACCCATTCGGCGCCTCTTTGTAAAAAAGTGATAAATCCAACACATTGCTGTGATTCATCGCCATGCCCCAGCGTAGTATGAAATACCCTTCCTTTCCCATAACGGGTTACCATCATCACAGGTTCATTACGTCCCGTGCCCCTTTGATCTTTAGCACTAAAAGCCGTAGCCAGTATTTCCATATTTTCAGCAGGACCCCGCAGCCGGTCATATAGCTCATCTTCATTGTGCATCCATATCTCAGGAAGTCCCCGGGTTATGGGGTGTTTTTTATTTCGGATAACGACCTGAAACGCATGATACTTACCGTGGCTACCCCCAATACCCGGACTGTTATCTACTACCCGTTTCCCGGTTTCATCATAATATACATAGGGTCCGTCTTTTTCGTTCCGGTGCCCCCATCCTCCCAGTCCTATCATTTTATTATATTCCAGCCAGCCCGGGAATGCATTATCCGCAGCATGTACGCTCACCATTCCGCCACCCGCCCGGATAAACTCTTCAAAGGCCTGCTGGGTAAACGGCAACCAGTCATCACCGTTATAGTTCATTACAACCACCCGGTATTGCTGAAAATCAGGTTTAAAACGATCCATAGGTTGTCCCGGAGAAGGCGTAGTTGCCACATCAACAGAAAAAAGCCCTGTTTCCTCCAGGTACCCCTTCATCATCTCAGTGGTTTGTGGCCAATTATCATGATTATTCTGTCCGTCAATAATCAGCACATTAATTTTCTTCTTTACAGACTGCGCCGCACTATATGGTATATTCCATACACATAAACCAGCAATAAGCCATAACAATATGTACTTTGTACTTCCTTTCATATTTACGATTTTACCATCTTACGGTCTTACTATCCTGCAGTCTTCCGGTCTTTCTCTTACTTCGTAACCACCAGTATGCCCCGCATTGCCAGGTAATGCCCCGGGAAGGTACATACATAAGGATACTGTCCCGGCTGTAACGGAGCCGTAAAATAGATCGTTTCCGACTCTGTCGGTCCCAATAACCGGGTATGAAAAAGCACATCCTGTGTATCCGGCACATACGACACCCTTTCTCCGGCCAACCCGAGCTTTGTAGCAGCTTCCCCTACCGTATTTGCCGTACCCGGACGCGTGATCACTATATTATGCATCATGTCATCATTGTTATTAAACACCAGCCGGATATGCTCTCCCGCTTTCACCGTAAGTGTAGCCTGATCAAATTTCAGCCCGGGCTTTGTACCCATAGTAAGTGTCCTGTCCACCTTATTTTTCCATGATGCCGGCATCTTAGTCAGGTGCTTTCCTCCTGACGGCATAGCAGCCGGAGGTTTAGCCCCGGTGTTGACGCTATGGTGATGCATCACCGGCTGTACCCTGTTGGCGTTGGTGATCGCCAGCCTGCTTCCGTCAGGGATCTGGTTTAATGTATAATAACCGAAATCATGTAGCAATGTATTCCGCGCGGCAGACAATACGCCTTCCGCCTTGATTTCATGAATATAGCCTAATTTAAGACTGTCAACTACCAGTCTTACCCTCATCCGGTCTGCAGACACTTCTATCGCTTTAACGGGACATGGGCCTGCATTAATGATCGGGCCTCCGTAATTGTGATGATACTGATAGGTAAATCTTGTGATGGCATAAGAAGCGCCGCTTTTAGCTGTAGCAAGATCTACCGGCTGTGTAAATGTAATTTCAAATCCATCGGGACGGGCTTCCACGGTTTTCATTTCAAAAGGCGTTTCCCCATTCCAGGATAATCGTTGTAAACCGTACGGTGCTCTTCCGGTTGCTCCCCAGCCTCTCGATGTCATCCCCACAAACATACTACCGTCAGAACCCCAGTTCATCCGCAATATGCCGGAGGAGAACCCTTCACGAAACGGGAACACCACGCCCTGATATACACCTTTTACTTTCTCTAAAAATACCCGCATGATCTTACTTTGTCCCTGGTCTCCTACAAACAATTGTCCTTCAAACGACCCCATTTTGCCTTTCGCATCATAGTTCAGTATACCCGAAGTGGAAATACCGAGTATGGTATGCGGGAACCACACCGCAGGCGGCTTTAACCCGGGTACGCGAAGCGCTACCTCATATTTAGGTTCTTTGGTATCCGGTATATCTTCCTTTTTTAATTTTACATTCGATTCCGGCAATCCCGACCAGACAAGGCTTGCAGGATTTCCTACAAAATCCCCTTCTGCCACATGGGTTATACTTCCGGACGCCACCCAGTCACCCTGGTTTTCCGAATAAAAGATATCTCCGTGATCATTAAGTCCAAAACCGGCAGGAGAGCGCATCCCCGCCGCATAAGGCTTTAGCTTTCCATCGGGGGATATCTTGACCATCCACCCATGCCATTTCGATAAGCTTTCCCCATGATCTCTTACCCATCCCAGGTTTAATGTAATGATCATATTGCCTTCTTTATCCAGCACAGGCCCATACGAAAATTCATGATAATTACCGGCCAGGGGCCAACTGTAAATTGTTTCATACTCGTCTGCTTCACCATCGCCATCCAGGTCACGCAGACGGGTAAGCTCTGACCGCTGCACGGCATAGATATCCCCCCGGATATAATTAATTCCCAACACCTCATGCATCCCACTGGCAAAAAGCCGGTAACGCGGACTAACACCATTCTTCATATAAGGGTTCGTGATGATCCATACCTCACCGCGGCGCGTGGATACCGCCAGCTCATCATGGGGAAGAAAAGTCATCCCTCCCACTTCAAGTAAAATATCATCAGGAATAGGTACCGTAAGAATAGGATAAAAATCATCCTCTTTCTGTACATGCACCGTAGTGTCTTTCTGGGCATAAAGGCCGGTTATTCCCAAAGTACAGATACAAAAAAATACCATAATGGCAGCTCGGAATATTCTGTTCGATGTTATATATATAATGTGCATCATGTTCGAAGATTACCAGATAAGAGAATAGGTTACAGGGGTATTTGAATTAACAGGCAGCAGCAACTCCTCATGTCCGTTTATTTTCCGGATCAGGGGCTTTAACGGATCGCTTACCTTAATATAAAATTGCTTACCGTTTACCGCGTAGCATTCTTTTTCCAGCAATTCAATTTTGGTACCTTCTGCAACCCGCACATAAAGATTAGCCGGAGCATTGGCAACAGTTATTGTTCGTACTATCCCTGTAGCATCGGCAACGGATACCTGGTCAGTAACATCCATATTGTTAACGCTATACCTGAAGGAAGGAGCACGGGCAGCATTCAGTGTATACCCCCTGGTTTGCACCTCATCAAAGGAAAGCGAATCGGGCCAAAGGGTGGCTTTTATATCCGGCAATACGGCTAATGCGGGCGCATCTGACAAAACAATCACACTGCCCAGAGGTACAATACGCTGATAAGGTTCTCCTCTGCTATGCCATAAGTCGGTGGCATCTGCAAACTGTCCTCTCCAAACCTGGAACAAGGCCCCCTGTTTCATATCATAGGAGTAATTTACCTGCCGGGGATCACCTACGGAGATACCATGGGTGAGCAATTTCTCCTTATAGCTGATGAAACTCCTGAGGAGATAAGGTTTACCCACGGCTTTAACCAATATGGGATTGACAAGCCGGGTATTGGCAGGTGTTGAATTATCGCCTGCCAGCGGACGGTAAGCAATATTCCGAAAAGCTACATTTCCATGATCACCCTGAAACATTAACGGTCCTTCGGGCTGCTCTTCTTTAAATATCGGGGAACGTGTAGGCCCGGTCATTTCTGCCTGTTGTTGCACGAGTACCCCGTTAAGATAAACTTCTTCAAACCTTGCATTTTCTATTTTCTTCCCCTTACTATCAAAGCGCGGAGCACGGAATTTGATGCGTATATGCTGCCATAAGCCGGGAGCGCGGGATGTATTCATCAACGGAGGGATACCCTCAAATCCTTTATCGTTACCGGGACGGCTGTCATCCCATCGCTGGTATATACCGCCGCAATCCGAAAAAGTAGGATTCGGATTACCCCAACTGTCAAACAACTGCAGCTCATAACGCCCCTGGAGATAAATACCGGAATTAGATCCTTTAGCGATCATAAAGTCCAGCTCTAATTCAACATCACCAAAATGCTGTTTAGTGACTAAATGCGCTCTTTCATTTTTTGAAACCAGGTTTACTATC
The DNA here is from genome assembly GCA_023957155.1 of Chitinophagaceae bacterium. Taxonomy (GTDB): domain Bacteria; phylum Bacteroidota; class Bacteroidia; order Chitinophagales; family Chitinophagaceae; genus Agriterribacter. The sequence continues at coordinate 79,458 of JAMLHK010000007.1, forward strand.
GTCCCGGTACCGGGAACAGCATTCATCGCTCCCACTGTATAAAGCCCGGCTACCGCATCGCCGGCAACCGACCAGTTAGCGCCGGGACTTACAAAAGCATCAAGACTATTTAACGGGATGACCGTAAAGTCAGATTTTTCCTGAGCATTGCCCATATTTACAAACAATATGGCGCACAGGATAACCACATACATTCTTCTTATAATCATCAGGATGGAATATTATCGGGTTTTCGATTTTAATGTTATATAACAACAATCAGACGTTCAGGGAAAGATGACGAAGCTAATTTTTTTTCGTTAAATACAGTCTATTATTTATTTAGTCACTTTTGATTCGTGTTCTTCCACCATCCTGTCAAAAGCCCCGGCAACGGAAGCATCCAGCTTTGCCTTCTGTATCCACTCATCCGTGCCATAAACCCCTGCTTTAGAATAATCAAAGACCCTGAACTGTATTTTATTGATGATCTTTTTATTCCTGAACCTGAAATCAAAATTTTTCACATCGGCAAAGCCGGGATCTGCAATAAGAGAATGACGATCTTTACCCTCCTGCTGCCATACGGAAAAGTTCTTTTTACCAAAGAGGATATTACGGTCCCGGGTATCCCAATAACAATTATAATCCGAATAGATATCCATATCCGCCCAATTGCTGCTCAGCAATGTCCCTTTGTTATAATATACGATGTTGTTTGTAAAAGAAAAGGACCGGTGCGCTTCCACCCGCGTACCTTGTAACTGCGACTTAATGCTATTGGCAAAAATATTATTACGGATAATATTTTCTTTACCATAATGCTGATGAAAGCCGGCACTTTTACAGTTGTATACCAGGTTATTTTCCATAACGATCCCTTCGGAACCCTCATCGGTATATAAGCCCCAGCCTCCGTAGTCGAGCGAATACACATGATGAATAAGATTATTACTCACCGTTGTTCCCTGTGAAGCACCTAATGTATATACGCCCCCCATATCACTTAATACGCCCCATCCCAGGTGATGAATATGATTATACTCTACCCGGTTGCGTTTGGAAGGACTATGCGTATATCCCCATACCCAGCCGACAGAAACACCGGAATACCGGAAATCGGCTATCTCATTATGCAGCAACTCGTTATCCCTCCCATTAAAGATAATCATACCCACTGCACAGGGAAAGACATGCCCCCCGGACCGGGCAATATTATTGATCACTTTTATATGGTGCGTAACTTCTTCCGGGTTGTCACGTAAAGTGGTTTCCCCGATCTTAATAGCGCCGGCACCCAGATCATGTAAATAACAATGCTCAACCAGCCCGTTGTTGCAGGCGCGTCTAAACCATATTCCACTGCCCCCGGTACCGGAAACTTCACAATTCACAAACGATACGTTACCGGCAAAATCCAGCTCTATAGCTGCAGCAATAGGGGCAGCTGCCTGCATAGGCTCCACTCCTCCCGGGGGCATACGATAACCCGCTATCCGGAATGCTATATTTTCAAATTGAATATTCCTTATGCTTTCTCCTGTCCGTTCATTACCTGTCAGGGTTATAAACTTATCCAATACGGGCGCCATAGCCGTGGTATGCTCTATGGTTTCTCCCGGCCGGGGATAATAAAATAAAGTACCCGAACGATCTAAAAACCATTCGCCCGGGGCATCCAAAGCAGATCGTATATTTTCTATTGTAAACAGGGAATTCGTTCTTATCGGGTTCCAGGATGCCATGCCCTGACCGGCGATATATACAGAGGTGTCCTCATCGTTATATAATTGAATATGCTTTTTAGTATTATCCCAGTGATGATAAAAAGTAACGACCGCATCCTTTTTTTCTTCTTCAGATAAGCCCTTCAGCCATTGGGCGGCTTCAACAGGTATTTTAATTTGTTGCGTTGCCAGATCAGCTATTGCTCCCTGGCCCGCAACCAGAACGGTTTCTTTAACCGATACCGGCGAGTAGAACCCCTTATTGGGTGATTGTGCCCGGGGTACCCGGTTGCCATTAATATATAATTGCTCAAAATGCCAGCCATACCGCCTTACTTCAGGAACATCGGCCTTCCATAAATGATCTGACACCCGCTCAAATTTACCCAGGTAAAAACCACCATAAAAGACAGCTCCTTCCTCCCCTTTAAATACCAGTGGCACTGCTTCCGTACCACTATCTTCTACAGACAGGGTTAACGTTTCAGGCATCAGGTATTCGCCCTTACGTATAATGACCTGTAGTGGTTGTTGAGCAATAAGACCTTGTTTTCTTAATAACCTGATGCGGTCTCTGGCTGCGGTCAGCGTTGCTAACGGCTGGTCTTCCGTTCCGGGATTATTATCATTTCCACGGGGTGACAAATAAATATTTTGGGCAGTAACATCAGCAAATAACAGAGAGGCGAATACTAAAAGAAAAATGAACCTGATATTTTGTTTCATTGGAGCCTGATTCTTGTGTTGTTAAAAATAAGGTATTTTGACTACGCTATAGTATTTGGGCGTATTCCAATATTTTTAAGATAGGGCATCTCCTCCGGGTAGCGCAAAGATGCGCATAAAAGATCAGCGAAAAATTGGATACAACACTTTACTGTTGGCATAGCAACAGAATATTCTTTACTTTTAATCCGGCAATATTCTTTTGATTATACAAGTCCTGATCTATACCAATGAACACATTAGAAAGCTTTACTTCTGTTACCTCTTTTATTTTTGACATGGACGGCGTATTGACTGACGGGAGCCTGTGGATATTTCCGGAAAATGAATATATACGCCGCATGAATATAAAAGACGGCTATGCGCTTCAATTGGCCGTAAAAAAAGGCTACCGGGTAGCTGTGATCACCGGCTCCTATTCCCTGCCTGCACAGCAAAGGCTTTTATCATTAGGCATTACAGATATATTTCAGGGAGTGCATGATAAAAAAGAACAATTGAATACCTATATGCTGCAGCACCAAATTAAAAAAGAGGAGCTGTTATATATGGGTGATGATATTCCGGATCATGAGGCCATGCAGATGGCGGGAGTTGCCTGCTGTCCCGCAGATGCCGTATCTGAAATCAAATCCATATCCCACTACATTTCCATCCATAACGGCGGCAGCGGCTGTGTAAGAGACGTAATTGAAAAAGTAATGAAGATCAGGGGACATTGGGATACAGGTGCCGGCATAAGCAGTGTGTAAAAGCCGGAGAATGTGCAGGAGTTAACAACCGGAAACCACATAATTTTAAAACATTCACAAATGAAAAACAACTCCGTAAAATTTGCAACCCTGTTTTCAGCAGTTTTTGGAATACTGACCCTGTTTGCGGGCGGGTCGGTAATTATGGACCTGTTTGGGATGAGAGAAAAAGAAGGAAACTATGTCTTATTTGTAGTCTGGGCTAATTTCCTTTGCGGTTTTATATACCTTATTGCCTCCTGGGGTTTCTTAAAAAGAAAAAGCTGGACCTCTTTTATTCTAACACTTGCCCTGGGTATACTGGCTGTCACCTTTATCGGTTTAATGATCTGGATATCAAAACAGCAGCCTTATGAAACCAAAACCCTGTTTGCCATGAGCTCCAGGCTCCTGCTGACCCTCGCACTATGGCTTATCGCCCGTCAGCTCAGAAAACCCGTTTCCACCCGCGAATCATCATAGAACTGCCGGATAAATTCCTATAGTGACAGGCAGTATTTATGTAACTTAAGTAACGTACCTGACGAAGTTTTTTAAGCAACTTTGCATCAAATTATTCTTAACTGATTTAAATACAAGTATAATGAGCTATTGTTTTTCTAAAATCATGGATACCGACTTTGATAAGTCCATTGAAATAGTTACCGAAGAGCTTAAAAAGGAAGGCTTTGGTGTGCTTACGGAAATTGATGTACAAGCAACGCTGAAAAAGAAGCTTGATGTTGATTTCAGGAAGTATAAAATATTAGGCGCCTGCAACCCGCATTTTGCCCACCAGGCTTTATTAGCAGAAGACAAGATTGGCAGTATGCTTCCCTGTAATGTCATTATCCAGGAGCTGGAAAACAATAAGATCGAAGTTTCGGCCATTGATCCTGTCGCTTCCATGATGGCGGTGAAGAATGAAAAGCTGGGTGACATTGCAAACCAGGTGAGGGAGAAACTAAAAAGAGTAATTCAAAACATTTGACATTTTAAATGCCGGGTGCTTTGTACGATAAAATAACCTCTTAAAAAACAAATTCCATGGCGAGCACTTTTTCGGAAATCATTCGTTCTAACACACCCACCCTGGTAGATTTTCATGCACAGTGGTGCGGTCCCTGTAAAATGATGCAACCTGTTTTAGCAGAATTAAAATCCAAGATAGGAGATAAGGCAAAGATCATAAAAGTGGATGTGGATAAAAATATCCGTGCTGCGGAGGCATACCGGATACAGGGTGTTCCCACACTCATTCTCTTTAAGAACGGCGAAGTCAAATGGCGTCAATCGGGGGTAGTGCCTTGCCAACAATTAGAGCAGATAATTAACCGGTTTATATAAATGCACGGGGAATCAGAATGAAGAAAGAAACGTGGTCGGCACCGAAGGTCAGACCACAGTTATATAAAAACACTACATCAGCCAAAAGACAAAACAAGGTGAAACCGAAATAAAACCAAGAATTCTTTCTGAATTTAACTGGAGCCGAAATCTCTTGATCTTCTCCGATGTCTTAATGCCGGGCCTTATGCATTGAAAGGTGCCTAAGAACCATTGCCCCGAAGTTTTCCCGGATACCGGATTCAATGATTCTTATCATTCCTTTTTTCCCCCTTAACTCATTTTTATTCTTCATATCAGTTTTGTATGTAACTAAGCAGCCAATGGCTATACCCCTGGCTATTGAGTCCATATTATGCAAACAGGCATAACATTCGCTCACAAAAGACCATTTGTATGTTTTATTTAGATTATAAAGTATTTTAGCATGCTTCGAAATTGCCTGTATGATCAAATATGCTTAATTTGATGAGAAATAAAACTCATCCATTGTCCTTTACAATAATTACATATTCCCAACTATCCCGATGCAGAAGCCGATTTTGTATTTGTCAAGTAACCACAAACCGACATGAAGCCTGAACTTATTGTAGACGCACCTATTTTAGGACAGAAAAAAATATGGGTAAAAAAAATTAATAAACCCCACTTCGATCATCCATTTCATTTTCATAGACTTTCCGAACTTACCTGGATCAGGGAAGGCCACGGAAAATTGATTGTTGGCGACTATGTGGGAAATTTTTCCGAAGGCGAGGTCATTCTTGCCAGCCCCGAACTACCTCACTTATGGAGATGTGATCCCGCTTATTATAAAAACAATAAAAATCTCTTTACCAGATCAATAGGACTATACTTCCCCCTCGAATTGGTCAACATGCTATCAGACGACATTCCCAGCACACACCGATACAATGAACTGATGCAAAGAGCAGAGAGAGGACTACGATTTTATGGTAAGACCCGACTGTCCGTTAACGACAAAATGAAAGAGCTGGTCAATGCCAACGGCTTAATGCAACTTGGCCTTTTTTTACAGGTGATAGATTACCTTTCAAGATCAAAAGAATATGAATTCCTGTCCAGCGTGGGATACAAACGATCTTCCAATATCAACGATATTGAAAGATTTAACGAGGTATACCAATTCCTGTTAAAAAATTTTCATAGAGACATTATGCTTGAAGAAGTAGCCCGCATCTGCAATATGACACCCGGTTCATTCTGCAGGTTTTTCAAACAAAAAACCCAGAAAACGTTCACATTTTTTCTGAATGAGCTGAGAATTGGTCATGCAAAAAAATTATTGCAAAACGAAAACTATCCGATCAAAGACATTTGTTATGAATGCGGCTATAACAACCCGGTTAATTTTTTCAACACTTTTAAAAAAATGGCAAAGCAAACTCCAAAGTCATTCAGGGAAAGTTTAATAAAAATGAAATGACCCTTTATAACTATGAAGTATGAACTTAGTTCCACTATGCTTTTGACGCTTTGTAAGCTTTTTCCACCAGCCGCATCGTATTCACACAATCCTCCACGGAATTATCCGGACATGAAATAATACCCTGGCGGGCTTTTATGAGCTCGTGCATGGAACCGATAAAAGCATGTGGGAACCAGGAACCATTTAGAGGCAACGTTTTCCATTCAGACGGATGTTCATCAGCTAAAATATATTCAAAGCTGTCTTCAACACCGTCAGGATAGTTCATTAACACCCCAAGCGTTGTTTTGATAACCCCTTTTGTTCCTTCTATTTTAATAAAGGCATCCTGGTTATGCAGCCCGAAATCATGTGTATGATTGGTGGAAATATTCACCCTCACCAAATCGCCATAATCCATAATGATATTTGACTTCACATCTCGTAATTGTTGCATTTTAGGATGTCGCGTTGTTTTGGCAAAAATACCTGCAGGCTCACCCAGCATATTCCTCACCAGATCAATATAATGGATGCTATGATACAATATTTCCACTCTGGGAGCTCCATACAAAAAACGCCAAAGATGCCACGGTGTATAAACGTTCACATATATTTCAAGATCACAGATATCGCCCAGCAGCCCTTCGGCTATCATCTGCTTTGCCATCAGTACGTACGGCGCATACCTCAACTGGAAATTTACACCGGCTGTTATATGCTTTTGCCTGCACAACTGCAATATCTGTTCAGCCTGCTGCTCGTTCTCTCCCATCGGCTTCTGCATCAGCACAAAGCTATGATCAGGAAGCTGCCGGATCACTTCAGGAATCGCCCTGCCCGGTACGGCTATGTCGTAAATGCAGCTGCAGCCATTTTCCGTAGCCATTTGCCGGATACTATCATACACAAAGGGAATAGCAAACGCGGCTGCCAGATTACGGGCTTTGGACATGTCTATATCAAAGATCCCCGCAACGGGTATGCCTGCCAGCCTGTAAGCCGGCAAATGCGCTCCTTCCACAATTCCGCCCGCGCCAATAATCGCTACCGGGCAGGTTTTCCCGATCACCGGTATCTCAAAACGAATATGTTCCAAACGGTTCATAATACATTAACTTCCTCCCAGGTAATTTCCGTAAGTAATGATCAGTACAGCTGCTACCAATACGATCAATGCCAGCGTCAATACCCTGGTAGTGTATTTTCTTACCCCTGCCCACTCTTTCATTACAATCCCTATAACAGCGCTGATCAGCACCAGCATGATCATATGGATGGCCCAGCTTGTAAATTTATACATTCCCATGCGGTTATGCCCCAGCCCGTAAAAGAAAAACTGGGTATACCACAATACCCCTGTCAGCACAGCTAATCCATAATTCAGCCATATCCGCCGGTTGCTACCGGTATTTTCACCTACGGGAGCTTTATACTCCAGCCATGTTTTATGCTTATAATGAAGGTAAATACAATACAAAGCAGTACTAACAAAAGCTCCGGTATTGGAGAAGATATAGATCACATTTCCCTGGAAGTTACCGGCGCCATATTTTGCCGCTACATCTGCAATGGGTTGCCCGCGGAAAAGGGAAAAGCCATACAGGGCAGACAGCACCCCGGCGAGGATACAAAGCGTGATGCCTACGGAAAACGAATAATGCTCTTTTTCCCCGCGCCGGCTTTCATAATCTTTCTCTTTTAACCTGCCGGCAAGCCCACACAAAGCAATACCTGCCGCTCCTGCAACAATTCCCGTTATGATCGTACTGCCACCATCGCCATTCAGCACCGATGCAATCTTTCCTTCGTACAACGGAGGCAGCAACGTACCGAGCACACAGGGGATACCCACCGATATGGCATAGGTAAGCGAAAAGCCGACATAGCGTATGGCAACGCCAAAAGCCGTGCCTCCGATACCATATAATATTCCCAGCAAAAAAGAGCTTCTCATGGCAGACGAGGGTGCTTCCGCCAGCACCTGCCGCAGGTGCGGAATGGTTAAAAAAGCTACTCCTACCGGCAGCAATACCCAGCAAACCAGGGCCTGCATCAACCAGTAAGTTTGCCACGACCAGCCTTTTGTTTTTTTCTGCGGCGTATAACACACCGATGCCGCAAACGCACCGGTAAAATGTAAAAGGATTCCTGCTATAAGATTCATAATAATTGTTCTAAAGGCTTATCAGATTATAGAAACGGGCAGCATTGGTGTGATACACTTTTTCCGCATCTTCATTATTCAACAACGTATCTATGATCCCGGTATATCTTTCCCAGTGCATAGCGTAGCTGCCGGCAAGCGTAGACACCGGCCAGTCTCCGCCCAAAAAGCAACGGTCTGTACCAAATACCTCCAACGCGTAACTGATATAAGGAGAGATATCATCCGCCGTCCATGCAACAGGATCTCCGGAAGCTGTTCCCAATCCTGATATTTTAGCATATACGTTCCCGTTAGCCACTATCTCTTTTATCAACTCTCCCCATTTTCCAAAGCGGTGGCCCGCTTTTATGGGAGGCTGATTCAAATGATCCAGCACCATCCGCAGCGAAGGTATTTTTTCAGAAACCCTGATAGCGGTGCCGAGATGATCGTTATTAATACCCACTATGTCGTAAGGGATATGATAGGATGCCAGTATTTCCAGGCTATCAAGTACATTTTCCTGCAGCAGCCACCCGGGATCGGGCTCGTTGTGTATCAGGTGCCTGACACCTTTAAAATAAGGTTCTTTCAGAAATCTTTCCTCCAGCAGCCGCTGCGTTTTCCCGGGATCAGTCAACGGCAGCCAGCCTACTACTCCCGCAATTTCATGATTGTTGCGTGCCGCCTCAAGCATCAGCTCCGTATCCTCCGGGTTATTGGCAGCCTGCACCAGTACTCCCGAAGCAACCGGGGTAGCAGCCATTTGGGGCAGCAGCTCATCCGGCAGGTAAGTACGATTTAAAATGCTGGTATCTCCATCCAGCCATTCGTATCTTACCTTTTCAAGATCCCAGATATGGATGTGGGTATCAATAATATTGTTTTTCACCATCGTTATTTTAAAAATATTATACAAGCACCTGCTTTAATGACCCCCTATACAGCAGGTTGATCTCGTCAAGTACGGATTGAGCGTTGCCGCCGTATTGCAGGTATTGCTGAAGCGGCAGCCCTGCCCTGTCCTGGAAACGCAGGTACCCGTTATAACGGGGACGCACATACGCCCTGTCCAGGGCAGGCAATGTATTGATAAAGTACCCGGCAGTATAACGGTTCACATGTTCATCTTCCCAGGCAAGCCTGTGTCCTGGTTGTCCGCCCGTTTCTGTATATAGTGTCGCCTGTATTCCGGGAGATACTATCCACTCCACGAATTGCACGGCTTCTGCAGGATGGGAGGAAGCGGCGGATACGGCGATACCCGTGCCACCCAGCGTGCTGCAGAGTTTATGTTCTCCTATGCTTACCAGATCTGTATAGTGCAGCAGGTGCAACGCATATCCTTTCCTGGAATAATTAGAGTACCCGTATGCAAACGGACAATACCAGTAATCGTTTGTACCACTCATCATTTCCGCCACTGCAATAGGGTTGCGGGTAAACATCTTTTTATCCACCCTGCTCCATAATTCACTCATCCGCTGTAAAGCCAGCCTGCCGGTATTGCTGTCTATTACTTCTTCCCGGCTGGCAAAAGGTGTTTTACCTGCTGCTATACAGAACATATAAAAATTCATCAGCAGGTCTATAGGAATACCCGGTACGGCTATTTTTCCTTTTTCCGCCAGTGCGATCACTTCATCCCAGCCTGCGGGCAAACCTGTATTATTTTTTTCCAGCAGGTCTTTTCTATAGCTGGCAACGGGGGTGGCGGCATCAATCGCTAAAGCCCACTGGTGCCCATCGTACTGATAGCTTTGGTGCGAAAAGCCGACCGTATGCCTCAATTGATCCTCCAGGTAGGCTGCGGAAACATGCTGATCCAGCGGCAGCACACATTTTGCAGCGGCAGCACAACCCACCCAGGGATGATCAATGATCAGCAGGTCATAGTCGTGCACCAGTTGCTCTATGGGAAAATCCGCAAACTCCTGGAGGGTTCTTTTCGTCCAGGTGATATTGATCTGCGGGTGCAGCTCAGCGTAACGTTGGGCGCAGGCAACCAATGGCGTATAACCGCGGCTGTGACCCCAGGTAATACCTTTCAGCTCAATCTTCTCCGACATCTTACGCGTTTTTAAGTTGTGCCAGCAAAATATGTTCACAAACCATTACACATTCCTGCTTTTGATTGAATACTTCCACCAGCTCGGTAACCAGGCCCATGCCCGGTTTTTTATATGACTTTTTTTCTTTTATGGTAATTTTTACGTTTATGGTATCTCCTATAAAAACAGGTTTTATAAATCGCAGGCGGTCGTATCCATAGCTGAAAGCCACTTCGTTGATCAGGGAAGCCGTCATGCCAACCGCCACGCTGAAGATGAGCGTACCGTGAGCTATACGTTCCTTAAAGGGCTGCGTTTTGCACCACTCCGCATCCATATGATGCGGGAAAAAGTCGCCGGTTTGGCCGGCATGCATAACAATATCCGTTTCGGTTATGGTACGACCGATCGTTTCACGGGTGTTGCCCTCAGTATAATCTTCAAAATATATTTTGGTAAACATAGGAATTTGAAATTTGAGATATGACTATAATCCAAACTCTTTTGCAATTTTTTCATTGTGCTCTCCCAGCAAAGGAGCTCCTCTTTGAGAGGTGAGCATATTTCCATCCACTCTTACCGGGCAGCGTGTGGTTTTTATTTTTACCTTGTCCGACACTACCCATTGCTCCATCTCCAGGAGCTTGTATCCCTCGCTGGCCAGCAGATCATCGTAGTCATATACATCGGCACACCATATATCCGCGGGCTCCAGCACAGACAGCCAGACAGCGGTTGCTTTTTGCATAAAAACTCCCTGCAAAACGCCTTTGATCTTATCTCTTTTCGCAAACCAGTCTTCAGATTTTGTGTACCCGCTTAAGGCATCCGTACCCATCAGCTCTCCCAGCTTCGCAACAGGCGCCATGGCTATAGCAATGTAGCCGTCTGCCGTTTTATATATTCCATAAGGCGCGGCTATATAAGCATGTGCGCCGTTAACTGCGCTTCGCAACGGCATATCATTACCATCATTGAAAAAACAGGTAAGTACTTCAAACTGAAAATCCAGGAGGCTTTCCAGCATGCTCACCTGTATCAATGCTCCTTCGCCGGTATGTAACAGCTGTAATAAAGCTGCCAATATGCCCTGTGATAAATGTGTTCCGGCAATAATATCAGCTACAGCCACGCCCATAGGTACAGGCGGATGACCGGCATTCCCGGTAAGGTATGTAATGCCCGATACAGACTGAAGCAACAGATCCTGCCCCGGGAGGTGTTTCCATTCTCCCTCCTGCCCATACCCGCTGATCTCCCCGTAAACAATGGAAGGGTTGATCTCTTTTACCCGCTCATAATCCAACCCGATGCGCTCCATTACACCCGGGCGAAAATTATGTAGCATAACGTCTGCTTTTGCTATCAGTTTTTTAACCGACCTTAGCGATACTTCATCTTTTATATCTGCCGCAAAGCTTTCTTTATTGCGGTTGATCGCGTGGAATATGGTTGACTCACCTCCCGGAAGCTTTACATCCGACACATACAGCATACGGCAGATATCCCCTGTGCCCGGACGTTCAATTTTAATAACCCGGGCGCCCATATCGGCCATCCGCAGACCCGCGCTTGGCCCGGAAAGGAACTGGCTGAAATCCAAAACCAAAATATCTTCCAAAAGCGTATTCATATATCAGGCTAATGAAGCTTTAATGTTTGCATTGTTTTCTCCTATGGAGGGAGCAGGTTTATTCGACTTCAGCAATTGTTTGTTGATACGAACCGGACAGCGGGTAGTTACAAAACTTTGATCCTTAGCCAGCATGATCTCCTGTTCCATTTCAAGTATTTTATATCCTTCAGCAGCCCTCATTTCTTTCCAGCTTAATACGGGCATTATCCACAAGTCCAGTGCTTCCGCTTTTTGCAGCCAGTACTGATTGGTGCCTGTTAAAAGATGCCTGGCAATGATCTCTTTAATTTCATCCCTTTTTGAAAAGCTATCTTCTTCGCTATACACACGCAATGCTTCACATTGTAATGCTTTATTAAGCTCGTTCAAAGGCATCATGGCTATCGCTATATAGCCATCGGCTGTCCCGTAAATGCCATAAGGAGCACTCAACAGCGAATTGGCATTATTGAATCGTGCCCGCTGAGGAACTTTCTTACTTTGGAAATAAGTGGTAAAGAACTCAAACTGGAAATCAATAAGCGATTCCATAAGGCTTAACTGAAGCAACGTGCCATGGCCTGTTTTCTTTGCTTTTATTAAAGCAGCAATTATGAATTGCACTGCCTGGTTGCCGCACAAATAATCTCCGATCGACAATCCGCATGGCATCGGGGCGTCGTCATAGCTGCCTGTAGTATAGGCCAGCCCCGAAAGCGATTGTACCAGCAGGTCCTGTCCCGGCTTATTTTTCCAGGGGCCTTTTTCACCGTATCCGGAAATCTGCGTATAAACAATGGAAGCATTCATTTGCTTAACATCTTCGTAACCCAACCCTTTTCTTTCCATCACGCCCGGTCTGAAGTTATGTGTTATGACGTGAGCCCTTGCAACCAGCTTCCTTAGCCACTGCATATCCCCTTCGTTATTCAGATCAACCGCAAAGCTTTCCTTATTCCGGTTAATGGTATGAAACAGTAAAGAGCTCTCATCCACCCACAGGTTTTTAATGACCAGTCTCCTGCCTGCTTCCCCTTTTTCGGGATGTTCAATTTTAATCACGCGGGCGCCCAGATCGGCTAACCGTAAACCTGCGCAAGGACCTGACAGGTACTGGCTGAACTCCAGAGCAACAATGCCTTTTAATGGTAACTGCATACCTTAAGTCATTTAAAAATGCGGGATTAATAGATCAATCGTGGTGGAAGATCTCCTCCATATCTGCCCACCATTCGTCTTCCCTTCTTGATAGCAAGGGTTTCATACAGGGTTTGCATACCGCCCACCATCGAAGCGTGGATGGGTCTGCCGCCATCTTCCTCATATCCGCTTCATAATCATTTCCGGTATACTCAAAATAGCTGAACAGCAAATGATCTTTCAGGTAAATGGAATAATTACGGATGTTGCAATCACTTATAGTCTTCAATACCTCCGGCCAAGCCTCAGCATGAAGTCTTTTGTATTCTTCCATTCTCCCAGGCATCAGCTCTATTACCGCTCCATATCTTTTTTTCTGCATCGGGCTGCATTTTTAGTTAGATAATCAAAATTCGCACGATTTAATACGATCCATAACATCATTGAATACCCGCGTTTTTTTTAAGGGCAAGCAATGCCTTTACATGCATCTCAGGTATCACTCCTCTTTTATCGGGAGGTACATTCAGGAGAAGGTTGGCTCCTCTCTGTGTTACGGAAAGATACTGGTTCAGCAGGGCCTCCTCAGAACGCGGGGTATCTCCATCCACGTAAAACCATTCTTTCCCTATCGGGTCGCAAACTTCCCCGGGCATGTAGTAGGTCTCTCCTTCTATTTCCCTCCATTTGTTATGTCCTCCATCCTTCGGCAAATTCCTTTCAATGGCAATAATATCAGAAGGCCAGGCATAAGGTACATTGTAATTTTCACCACTGCTTATACCGCTGTTCATCATGATCACACAATGGGGTTGCAGCTTTGCAATATACTGGTATAAATACGTGCGGTATCCGCGGCCTAATACCCCCGGGATATCTATCCACATTTCCGCTATATCTCCATACTGTGTCAGCAGCTCCGTTACCTGAGCGGTCTGAAAAGTCTGGTACATAGAGGAAGTAAAAGGAGCTGTTTCACCGGGTTTCCCGGGAAAGCTGTTCATCACCGGATTCCATTTTACATCGGTGGGTGTTTGACTTCCGAACCTGTGATGATTGTCCCATGAACAATAATAGAACCCCGGTTTAATACCATATTTACGGCAGGCTTTTACAAAGGCGTCTACCACATCTGTTGTATTGCCACTATTGGCCACCGTATAGTCTGTGTGTTTGCTGGGCCACAGGCAATGCCCCGCTACATGCTTGGTGGTGAGCACCGCATATTTCATACCAGCCTCTTTTGCTACCGATATCCATTGGTCTACATCCAGCTTATCCGGCGAGTATACAGCAGCAGCATCCATGCCACCGGGCAACTCCTTTCCTACAAAGGTGCTCATGCCAAAATGAATGAACATCCCGTACCGCATTGCCTCCCACTCCTTCAACCTCTTAAGGCTTAGTCGCTGGGCGCCCTTGCTTTTGCTCACGGCAGCCGTAGCGGTTGTAAAGCTCCCCGCAATGGCAGCACTTCCTGCAGTCATTGCCATTCCGGTAATAAAGCTTCGTCTTGATCTGTTTGTCATGGCAGTATATTTTATTTTTTTATATCAGCTACCATTACAAACATAGCCTGTACACAAAAAAATTCAGTTGCACATTTTATTAGGTTTATAAAGTATTTTAACATATTTGGATATCTTTCCTGAATTCATTTGCGCTGAGACTGATATAAAACTTAAGCTGATCATTAGAAGCTCCTATTTTAGAAGAAATAAAAATAACTTACAGATCTTAATTCTATTTCAGACAATGCCAAACGCAGGCTTTAATACCACTGGGGGAAGACTTGGCACGTCACGCTATTATGACAATTCAATTCACTAAAATAGTAGTAGTAGATGGGATGGCAGGAGTGAACATCAAAATAATTAATGCAACTGATTCAAATTTTGTAATGAAGCAATATGATATGGGGAAAGACAGCGTATCCATCTTTCAATCTATTTATAATTAAATAGAAATAAGAATACAAATGTTTATTTTGATCCAATCATAAAAGCTAAGCTAACTGGTATTCCGCTTTCAGGTAGGTATGCCACACAGATAAAAAAAGTTGGGTAAATAAAATCCTGTATGCAGAATCATTATTTTATAACGATAATTTTTAATTATTTTAACCAGCTCTTTCACATGCTTATTACTTCATCTCTTTTTGTGCAAATGACATAAAAAAAGAGTTACGAAAATCGTAACTCCATGATTATTAGTGTCCCCGCAGAGACTCGAACTCTGGGCCCGCTGATTAAGAGTCAGCTGCTCTACCAACTGAGCTACGGAGACAGGGTGGCAAAAGTATTAAATTCCTTTTATATTCTATCCATTGACTTCCACAAATCAAAACAAAAATATAGTACCCTGTACATATCCTTACCGGCATACTTTCTTATCCGTTTTTCTTTGCTAAATTGCAACTGATATATGTCTGCCGCATCCACCACCGTAAAAATAGTTGAATGCCCGCGCGATGCCATGCAGGGTTGGAGCCATTTTATCCCGACAAAACAAAAAATTGAGTATATCAATGTCTTGCTGAAAGTTGGATTTGATACCCTTGATTTCGGCAGTTTTGTTTCGCCGAAGGCGATTCCCCAAATGGCTGATACCCATGAGGTGATCAAACAATTGGATACTTCCGGAACCAGCACCAAACTGTTAGCTATTGTTGTTAATGAGCGGGGAGCAAAAGAAGCCCTGCAATACGATACCATCAACTGCCTCGGCTTCCCTTTTTCTGTTTCCGAGACTTTTCAGTTGCGGAATGCCAACAGCACAATAAAGGAATCGTTATACCGGGTTGAAGCCATACAGGCACTTTGTGCTGTGCATCAAAAGCAGCTGGTCATTTACCTCTCCATGGGATTTGGTAATCCTTACGGAGATCCGTATAGTGAAGAAACGGTTTACCACTGGACAAACATCATGCAGCAGGCAGGCATCACCGTTATATCTTTATCCGATACGGTAGGTCTGGCCACTCCGGAACAGGTAAACCGCATTACCGCACATCTGGTCAACAGCTTTCCCGGCATGGAGATCGGTGTTCACCTGCATTCTGCTCCGGCTCAACAAATACCCAAGATTGATGCAGCATTCAACGCCGGTTGTCGCCGGTTTGACGGTGCTTTACTGGGTATCGGTGGCTGCCCTATGGCTGACGATGAACTGACAGGCAATATAGATACGGAACAACTGATTGCCTATTTTTCGAAATCAGGGTACTGCACCCAGATCAATACCGAAGCGCTGCAGCAAAGCATAGGGATAGCCAAAACTATATTTATATAAAATGACGAATTTCAGGTTAGCTCTAAACATACCGCCCTTCCCTCAACAAATCAATCACCGCCAGAATATTTTCTTACTGGGTTCCTGTTTTACGGAACATATTTCCAGGCAGCTGACCAATAATAAATTTACGGTTCTTGAAAACCCGAACGGTATACTTTTTAACCCGGTGAGTATTGCCAGATCAATTATATCCTATATAGAACAAAAGCAGTACGATGACGAAGACCTGTTTTACCATAACGAGCTCTGGAACAGCTGGGATCATCACAGCCGTTTTTCTCACCCGGATAAGCAACACGCATTACAACAAATAAATGATTCGCAGCGAACCGCCTTTCTATATCTAAAGCAGGCAGACTGGCTGATCATAACCCTGGGTACCGCATTCGTATATGAATGGACGGAGCACTCTTTTCCATTATATCCTTATACAAACGTGGTAGCGAATTGTCATAAAATACCCCAGGACAGGTTCAGGAAGAGATTAATGTCTTCCGAGGAAGTGTTTACTATTTTAGATAATCTCCGCTACAGGCTAACCCTGTTCAATCCCAACATAAAAATCATATATACCATAAGCCCCGTACGCCACACCCGGGATGGACTGATTGAAAACAACAGAAGCAAAGCCACTTTAATACAAGCCGTTCATCATATAGTTGAAAAATTTGAAAACCACTTTTACTTCCCCGCTTATGAACTGGTAATAGATGACTTAAGGGATTATCGCTTTTACGCAGAAGATATGGTTCATCCTAACTACCTCGCTACTGCTTATGTATGGGAAAATTTCGCTACGGCATGTATTGATCCCTCCAGTCATCCGCTAATGAAAGAAATGGAGAAAGTGAATATGGCCATGAAACACCGCCCCTTCAACCCATCGTCTGAAGCTCACCGCCAATTTTTAAACAGCAGCCTTACCCGGATACAGACTTTACAGAAGCAATACCCCTTTTTGAATTTTTCAGAAGAAATACAATATTTTTCGGGGAGCTAAACTTCTTTTCTGAGTACCTCTAAAGGTGGTGTATTTACAATCCCCCTGCTGTTAAACATTCCTATAATAACGGTAAGCAGGGATATAACAAAAAATACTACCAACAGCGGAACGAGTGGCGGACTAAAAGATGCATCAAAGCTATATTTCGCCAGGAGAATACTGGCAATAACAGAAAGCACAATACCCGTACCGGCAGCAAGCATACCGAGAAAAAAATATTCCAAAGCGGTAATCGCATATAACTGCTTCCGGCTGGCGCCGAGGGTACGCAATAATACCGCTTCCCGCATACGTTGAAATCTGCTGACATAAACCGATGCAATCAGTACGATCAACCCCGTAACAATACAAAACCCGGACATGAACCGAATGACAAAAGCAATTTTTCCCAGCACTTCATCCAGTACTTTTAAAATCAACCCCAAATCAATAATGGATACATTGGGAAACGCGCTCACTACTTCGCGTTGAAAAGCAGCAGAGGCTTTATCTGACGGCACACGCGTAACCAATACATGAAACTGCGGAGCATCTTCCAGTACACCGGCAGGAAAGACAACCCGGAAATTGGTTTGTACCTTCGCCCAGTCTACTTCCCGGAAACTGCCTACAATAGTTGGAATAAGCGTACCCTGAACATTAAATAAAATACTATCCCCTATGGATACCCTGATGTGACGCGCATACCGCTCTTCCATAGATATATAAACGGCAGCACCCGGTTGATACGCTTTTGCAGCTAACTCACCCGCAGTTAACTTTTCTGTACCGGTTAATGAATCGCGATATGTAACCCTTAATTCTCCGCCAAACGCCCAGGACGGTATCCCGGACAACGTATCTTCTTTTGCAGCCGCAGCATTCATCCCATTGATCTCTTCTATACGCATGGTAACAATAGGCACATCCTGGTACAATGGTAAATGATGTTGGCTGACCAGCCGGGTAACGGCATCTTTTTGTACGGACTGTATATCAAACAACACCATATTGGGCTGGTTCTCACCCGAAGACATGGATACCCTTTTCATCAACAGATCCTGTGTCAGGTATAGGGTACTGATCAGCATGGTTCCCAATCCGATGGTCACAATCAATAAAATCGTTTGATTGTCGGGACGATATAAATTTGCAAACCCCTGTCTCCATATATAATTTAAAGAGGATGGAAAGAAACGGCGCACAGCTCCGCGCAACAATACCGCCACGATTGTTAGTAACAGGAAAGTAACCAATAATCCCGATACAAAAATGGTTGTCTCCATCCAGTTTTGCATTTGCATACGGGTCAATAATACAACGAATAAAAAGATAACAGCAAGCAGGAGCACCTGTGCATAATTACGCCAAACCGGCTTTTGCTCTACAGACACCCGCAGGGTAATCAATGGAGAAATACCACGAATGGACAATAATGGTAACAGTCCAAACAAAAAAGAAAGTACAGTACCCAACCCGATACCCTTAGCAATGGATGACCACGAGACATCCGTACTGATTTGTACGGGTAAAACATCTTTTAAAATAAAGGGTAAGACCTGCTGTGCCAATGTTCCCAGCAAAGCACCGATTAACGCACCGATAAACCCAAGAACAGTTATTTGTATCAGGAAAATCAGAAAGGTTTGCGTTGTACCGGCTCCGAGGCAACGCAGTATGGCAATGGCAGGAACTTTTCCCCGGATATAAACACTGATTGAACCAGCTATACCTATACAGCCCAACAACAAAGCAATAAAGCCGATAAGGGTAAGAAACCGGGATACATCTTCAAACTGTCTGCCGGTGCTTTTTTTCCGGGACTCTACGGTTTCGTAACCCAGTCCTTTATTTTCCAGAACGGGACGGATGGCAGCAAGCTGGTCTTCCATTGTGCGCTGGTCATCATATTGGAAGTAATAACTGTAGGTAAACCGGCTCCCCTTTTGTAATAATCCGGTTTGTTGAAGATACCGGTATGGAATATATACCGGGGGAGCAATCGTAGTGGACAGCCCCGAACGACCCGGAGCTTTTGTAAGTACTCCGGCGATAGTAAATGTCAGCTCACCAACCTGTATCGAGTCACCCACTTTTGCGTCAAACTGTAGCATGAGCGTATGATCAACCAGCGCCTGTTGTCCTTCCCGGAATGTAGTGCCTGCATCTTCCGGAATCGTTTCCAGGTTTCCGTAATACGGAAAATTACCGCCAAGCGCCAATACCTGTACCAGGCGGGTTCCGCTACTCCTGTTAAAATAAATCATGGAGGAGAAGCGACATTCCTGCGAACGTTGGTTTCCCAGGGTGTCCAGTAACCTTTGTTCAGTACTGTCCGGCGCCTGATTGCTATCTATTACCAGGTCGGCGCCGAGGAGCGTTTTAGCCTGGTTATTGATATCATCCCGGACCCTGGCATCTAAAGAAAAAAGAGCTACTAAAGCTGCAATTCCAAGCACAACAGACGACATAAATAACAACAGCCTGAAACGATTCCGGCGACTATCCCGCCACGCCATCGTGATAAGCCAGCGTATGCCTGTCTTCTTACGGAGTAAAAGCTGATCTGTACTCATACTTACGAATTACAGCTGCGGTTTTGAATGATGCGTTTGCTCATCTGCAATAATATGTCCTCCTTTGAGCCGGATAATACGCTGGGTACTTTCTGCTAATTCAGCATCATGGGTAACAATGATCAATGTAGTACCGGCTTCCCTGTTCAACTCGTAAAGCAGGGATACGATCTTTGCACTGGTTTCATCATCCAGGTTACCCGTTGGCTCATCGGCAAATAATATCTTAGGGCTGGTAGAAAAAGCCCGGGCTATTGAAACCCGCTGTTGCTCTCCCCCGGATAATTGAGCAGGATAATGATGCACCCGATCTCCCAAACCTACTTTTTCAAGTAAACTCACTGCCTGAGCACGGATATGTCTTTCTCCCTGCAACTCCATAGGCACCATCACGTTTTCCAGGGCAGTGAGGGTCGGTATAAGCTGGAAATTCTGAAAGATAAATCCTATATAACGGTTCCGGATAAAAGCTCTTTCATCCTCACTCTTGTCATCCATTCGCATTTTATTGAATTCAATAGTTCCCGAGCTTACCCTGTCTAACCCGGCACACAAACCCAGTAGGGTGGTTTTACCGCTTCCCGAAGGACCTACAATAGCCACAACAGATCCTGCTTCCACGGAAAAGCTGATATCATGAAGCACCGTGAGTTTTTTGTTTCCGCTCTG
The DNA here is from genome assembly GCA_023957155.1 of Chitinophagaceae bacterium. Classification (GTDB taxonomy): domain Bacteria; phylum Bacteroidota; class Bacteroidia; order Chitinophagales; family Chitinophagaceae; genus Agriterribacter. Next base: position 99,873 of record JAMLHK010000007.1, read on the forward strand.
ATAGGATTTACTTACACTTCTTACATCCAGGATGGTATCCATTCTTTAACTTTATATTGAAAAAAATGATCAAATTATTCATATTAAAACAGTATCCCTTCAAATTACTGTATTTTTAAAATATACTTAACAGCTTTACAGCATAAACCGAACATACATGGTGAAACGATGTCAATACTGCCTGTTATTCTTGCTTTTATACACCGCCTGCACTAATCCCACACCGCCCCCCGCTGAGAATACCGACCATACAGCTTCATCAGATCCAGTCCCAGTCCCCTCTCCTGTAAAGAATATCATATTTTTGGGGAATAGCCTTACCGCTGGATATGGGTTGAGCCTGTCTGAAGCATTCCCGGCACTGATACAGGCAAAAATTGACTCCTTACATCTTCCATATAAAGTTATTAATGCCGGGTTAAGCGGAGAAACTTCAGCGGGCGGTAACAGCAGGGTTGATTGGGTGCTTAAACAGCCGGTGCATGTTTTCGTTCTTGAACTGGGAGGCAATGATGGATTGCGCGGTATAGCGCTTGAAGAAACGGAAGAAAATCTTCAGCAAATATTGAACAAGGTAAAAGAAAAATACCCTGATGCAAAGCTTATGCTCACCGGTATGCGCATCCCCCCCAATATGGGAAAACAATACAGTGAACAATTTCAGTCCATATACGCCCGGCTCGCTAAAAAAAACAACATTGCTTTTCTGCCTTTTTTGCTGGAAGGTGTGGGAGGAGAGCCCGGGTTAAATCAGCCGGACGGCATACATCCAACCGCTGAAGGTCAAAAAATAGTCGCAGAAAACGTGTGGAATGTATTAAAGGGGCTTTTAGAGAAATAAAAATACAATACCGAAAAGAATACTGTATATAGTACCTGAAAAAGATTACAAGCTGACCGGGAATAACGTAAATTTTCCTGAGCTTACCAGCTCCCACCAGCTCCGCCGCCGCCAAAGCTACCACCGCCAAATCCGCCAAACCCGCCGCCGGAGCTACCACCACCACTCCAACCACGGCCTCCGCTGCTCCCCCCTCCCGGAAACCAAAACACCGGAGGGACACCGGTATCACGATAACCTCGTCTGCTCATAAAAGAGCCATCATTACCACCACCACCTATACGGGAAATAATGATAGCAATAATGAATATAACTAAAAGGATAAGAACAATAGGTACCCCTTCTTTGTTTCCCCTGTCTGCATATCCTTCCGGTGGCTGGTACTCCCCCGCAGCGGCCTGCATTATTGCAGTAGTACCTTCATCAATACCCCGGTAAAAATCATTATCCCTGAAATTGGGGAGTATCTCATTATCTACAATCTGCTTACAAATAATATCCGGTAAGGCGCCTTCCAGCCCATATCCCGGAGCAATAAAAACTTTACGATCCTCTTTGGCAATTAGAAAAACTACACCATTATTAAATTCTTTATTCCCCACACCCCATTTACGGCCCAAGGCTGTAGCATATTCATACGGTTCGTAATCATTTAATGTTTTTACGATTACAACTACCACCTGGTTGGAAGTGGTATCATCATAATTCTTAAGTTTCAGCTCCAGGTCTTCCTGCTGTAAGGAAGTAAGCGTACCCGTATAATCATTTACTAACCGGGGTGGAACAGGTGCGGCAGGAATGATTTTCTCCACTTGTGCGGAAACGCCAAGAGAAAGAAAACAAAATATAAAAAAAAGATATTTCTTCATTATTATTTTCCAAAAACAATTTCATCAGGCAGCTCATTCCTGTCAGTAGCCTCATTATAGGGAAAATGCTTACTTAAGGCGTCTCCTATACTTTCTATTACCTGTACAATACCCGCTACAATATGCTCCGTGGTAAATGCACTAAGCATATTTCTCACTTCAGCTTTCCAGAAGGTTTCTCCAACTTTTTGATGAATTCCTTCATCACCGTACACCGCCAGCTGATGATCCTTTAAGGCTATATATACAATTACCCCGTTCCGTTGTTCGGTTTTATCCATCCTGAGTCCGTAAAACAATTCCACCGCCCTGTCAACCGGGTCAACAAAACGACAATGACTTTCTATATATACGCGAACTTCCCCGCTGGTTCGTTTTTCGGACGCCACAATAGCCGATACAATCCGTTGCTTCTCTTCAGCAGAAAAGAAATCTTTGATTTTAGAAGGGAAAAGCCTCATGAATATGGGAAAAAATTAAAAATTTACCTGTGGGGCAGTTTCAGCACCCGGGTCTGCGGCAAAAAATCCCTTTTCTTTAAATCCAAGCATGCCGGCATATAATACATTAGGAAACGACTTGACTACGGTATTATATTCCTGCACTGCCGTATTGAAATCATTCCGGGATACCTTGATCCTGTTCTCGGTTCCTTCTAATTGCGACTGCAGGTTGAGAAAATTCTGATTGGCTTTCAGCTCAGGATACCGCTCCACCGTAACAAGCAGCCTGCTTAATGCACTGCTTACTTCGCCCTGGGCCTGTTGGAACTGGGCCAGTTTTTCAGGTGAAAGATCATCTGCATTTATATTCACTTTTGTAGCATTGGCCCGGGCTTCAATTACTTTGGTAAGTGTTTCCTGCTCAAAGTTGGCGGCACCTTTTACGGTATTCACCAAATTGGGTATAAGATCGGAACGACGCTGGTATTCACTCTGCACATTTCCCCACTTGCCTTTTACATTCTGATCTAACCCAACCATTTTATTATACCCGCCACAGCCACAGCCTCCCAATAATAATATGGCACCAATAACAATAAATAAAGTAAGATTCTTAGATTTCATGTTTAGTGTTTTATTGTAGTAAAATTACATATACCGCTTATAATATTAGCAAGTTTATTTTGTATTCTGGTAAAAATCCCCGGCTATCAAATTGATCTCCTCTTTGCTTAACCGTTGATCACCCGAAGCGATTACTACCCTGTAACGAAAAGTAACTGACTGTCCCTGCTTTAACGCATAGTTCAGGACTTCTTTTCCCTTACTGAAAGCCTTCTGACCTAACGGATTAGCGGCAAATAAACCATACCCCCTGGCATGCCAGTAGGTAGGATAACCCACATTACCGGGGTGGTCAATAATAACAATACTGGTAATGTCGTTGTCCTGTTTTCCGTATAACATACACCATTGTGCACGTGTAGCCCAAACGGCATCTCCCTCTTTCCCTTCGCTGGTGATGTAATTTCCCGAAGGAGCATTATCTCTTCCCCCCTCAACCACAGTAACATTTCCCTTGTCATCTTTAAATTCTTTTTTTTCTTTTGAAGGCATCTCCAGTTCGTGAGCCAGCCGTAAGCCCAGCATGCCGTCTTTCACATCAGGCATCGTTACGTCCTGTGCAGCTGTAAGGGTGGTTACCCTGTCTATAATCCGCTTATCATCATCTGCTTTAAAATAATAGGTAGTTGTTTCATTAAGTAACACCTGATTCTTCTGATTTACCCAGTCAGCCTGCATCTTCAGCATCCCTTTTTTCCCACCTTTGACTTTAAGGATCCTGGTTGCCTTTATCCTGCCATACTTATGCTTATTGGCTTCCGAAATTGCATAGGAGTTGTTCCAGAAATCCAGTCCGTTCACATTTTCATAGTTCAGCCATAAGCCGGTGTGATGAGGATGATCGGTCGGCTCATTAGGGCGCGGAGCAAACGGGAAACCCCTTGTAATAATATGCCCATCAGGTGAATAGATCGGGTATAAAAAGGACTTTTCAAGTGTATCGGTATATACCAGGGAAGTAAAAGGTTTGCCATTAGCCGTGATGACAATCTGTTTTGACGCATCATCTGTTGTCAGTTCAATATTATGCACCTGTAACTTAGTTTTAGAAGATTGTCCGTAGGCAGAACCCAGGGCTATACAGCAAAATACCAGCACGGAATACCGCCAAAAAAAGAAATTTCTGTTGCTCATAATTAAAACTTTTATAAAATTAGTATCCTGTTAATGATTCCTTCTCTCCTTATAATTCAACTCGGATCAGAGTTACTGCAAAATACTATAATCTGTTTTGTTTGCAACCTGAAAAGATAAAAACTATTGTTCTTTTACTTAAATTTATACTTCAAAGTATTGTTTTATGAAAAATTCACGAAGAGAATTTATAAAAAAGGGATCTATGGCAGGTTTGGCCACGTATATGGGTACTATGGGGCTTAGTGCAAAAAGTTACCGCAATATTATAGGTGCGAACGACAGGGTTAATGTAGGCGTTGTCGGTTTTTCCGACCGGTTCAGGGGGGCTTTACTGCCATCCTTTGTCAAGCTACACAAAGAATTGAATTTTGATATGGTTGCTGTTTCGGATATATGGAAGAAGAGAAGAGAAGATGGACAGGACTATCTCAAAAAAAAGTTGGGGCATGATATTACAGCGTGTGTAAATAATGAGGCGCTATATGATTTAAAAGATATTGATGCAGTATTTATCAGCACGGCTGATTTTCAACATGCGCTGCATACCGTTGAAGCGGTAAAAGCAGGTAAAGACACCTATACGGAAAAACCTTTGGCTGAAACGATGGAAGATGCGAGAACCGTACTCAAAGCAGTGAAAGACAGCGGAAAGATTGTTCAGATCGGTTCGCAAAGAAGAAGCGGAGCAACATACAAATCTGCGTATGATTTTATACAGCAGGGAAAGTTTGGACCAATTGTTATGGTAGAGCTGATATGGAATGTAAACCAGCCTGATCGCTGGCGCAGGTCGTCACTGGTGCCGCAGTTAAGAGAGGAAGATACGGATTGGAAACGCTTTTTGATGAACCGTCCCTTTGAAAAATTCGATCCCCGGAAATACCTGGAATTCCGCCTGTTTTGGCCTTATTCCTCCGGTATTCCCGGTCAATGGATGTGCCATCAGATTGACACAGTACACTGGTTTGCCAACTTACCACACCCGCGCAGCGTAGCCGTTAACGGAGGTATATATACATGGAAAGATGGAAGGAAAAATGCAGATACACTAACTGCCGTATTCGATTACGGTCCTCTTAATGATCCCTCTGCAGGTTTCCAGGTCATTTTCAGTTCAAGGATGACCAATTCATCCGGCGGGGTAAAAGAAATCTACTATTCCAATGGAGGCACCCTTAACTTAGATACCAACCAGATCAGCGCTGACGGCGGATTACAGGAAAATCATGCAAAAAAAATGGGAATGGAAGCCAACCTTCTGCCCACCATATCATTGAATGATATGGCAACTAAAGTAAGTACTGATGCTGATACCGGAAGTGACAACCTCACGCTATCGCACGTTCGCAACTGGATGGAATGTGTTCGTAGCCGCAAACAGCCCAATGCGTCCATTGAAGCCGGTTATAACCATTCCATAGCCGTAATTATGTCCAATGCAGCATATAGGACAGGGCAAAAAGTTACGTTCAACGAAAAAACCCAGGAGGTAATGGCGGGCGGAAAAGTATTTAAATATTAACAACCGGGAAAAATGGATATACTCCCAATACCGGGTAAGATCCATCGAAATAAAAAAGGTCAGGAAATTACCGATTTCCTGACCTTTTTACTTTATGAAGTAAGGGCTACTTAAAAACAGATGTTATTCCTTCAAGGATCCGGCTACGCTCTTCATCCGTTAAATTAGATCCGGAAGGCAGGCACAAGCCATCTTCAAACAATTTTTCTGCGGTACCATCGCCGTAAAAAGGCGCATCTTTAAAAACAGGCTGACAATGCATAGGCTTCCACAAAGGCCGACTTTCAATATTTACTTTTTCCAAAGACAGTCTGAGTGTTTCCCGGGATATAGAGGAATGTCTGATCAAAGCTGCGGTTAACCAACGATTAGAGTAATATCCCTCAGGAGCCTGTAATAACTGAATGGCGCTTATTTTATTTAATACTTTGGTATACCATTCAAAATTTGCTCTCCGCTGCAAGATACGTTGTGGCAATACCTCCATCTGCCCTCTTCCAATACCTGCGCATATATTACTCATCCTGTAATTATAGCCGATATGAGAATGCTGATAATGGGGAGCAGCATCCCTGGCCTGCGTAGAAAGGAAGCGGGCTTTTTCTGCCAACCCGGTTTCATGCGCCACCATTGCTCCGCCACCTGAAGTAGTAATAATCTTGTTCCCATTAAATGACAATGCAGCTATGCGTCCATAAGTGCCGCACATTTTCCCTCCAATATGACTTCCCAGGGCTTCAGCTGCATCTTCGAGCACAGGAATTTCATATTTATTGGCAATGGCCATGATTTCCTCCATTTTAGCAGGCATTCCATAGAGATGTACCGGTATTATTGCTTTAGGTTTCCGTCCCCGGGCTATTCTGTCATTGATTGCTTTTTCTAAAAATTCCGGCGACATATTCCAGGTATCTGGCTCGCTGTCTACAAAAACGGGTATTGCCCCCAGATATGCAATAGGATTTGCCGAAGCAGAGAAAGTCATGCTCTGACAAATCACCTCATCGCCAGCTTTAACTCCCAGCAGGATTAAACCCAAATGAATAGCTGCTGTACCTGAACTTAACGCAGCAACATGAACTTCGTCTCCCTGGTTTCCTCTCAAAAACCCTTCAATATCCTGCTCCAGTCCATTAACATTAGGTCCAAGAGGAGCGACCCAATTGGTATCAAAAGCTTCATTTACATATTTTCTTTCATTACCACCCATGTGAGGTGAAGAAAGCCATATTTTTGAATGCATATAAAAGTCGTTTCTTTAATCTTTTAGTCGTAGTTAATAAATTTCAATTACTCAATATTTACCAGATTAAATTCATCAGCATCAGCCACAAAAATCCCTCACTATCCCCGCACCCAACAATTAAAAACTTCAGTTTCAGAATTTGTTTAACTTCTTTAAATGTTCGGTACCCGCATTAGTTGGTCATACTTTGAATAAGCCTCTCCAATCCTGAACTGAAGAAAAGAGTCAACATCATTATTTCCTTTAGCCCATTCAACAAATACAGAAGCAAAATCTGCACCGGCTACATAAGTAAAGGGGTAGCCACCGCCAAAACGAGGATTTAATTCCAAAACATAATATCCATCAGAGGTTTCAAAAATATCACAATCCAAATTACCTATATGTTTCAGTTCTTTACCTAAAGTCTTACCTATATTATATAATGCTTTATTTTCTACCGATACAGATTTGTCTGTTTCTCCGGCCCTCATCGCTAACTTCTTTTTAGGGAAAGCTTTTACAAATTCACCTGAGAAGTCATTAAGCACGTCCATGCCATATTCCTGCCCGGAGATCTTTTCCTGAATAAGAATAGCCCGATCAGCATCCGATTTACTCGCAGCAGCTAAGATCGTTTTATGCAAGCGTAAACTCAACAATTTATATGCCAGCATAAGTTCTTCCTTTGACTCCGGGAATTCTATACCAATTGATGCACTTCCCCATCGGGGTTTAATGACCAAAGGAAACTTCAACTCACCTTTATCAATAGCTGTTAACGCACGATCAATATCAACAAATGTTTTAGGAGTTACCAGTCCAATCTCCTGCAAAAACCGGGTAGTTTTCCACTTATCAAAACAAATATCAATGACCCCAACATCCGATACTAAAACTTTTACTCCTATTTCTTCTAACCTGTGCTTCTGTGCCGCTATCACCGGAAGCTCCAAATCATTCAGTGATATGAGTAACCGAATATCATACTCTTTACAAATTTTTATTACCTGATCTATATACCCCGGGTGATAAACAGCACTTACCTGAACAGCAACATCGGCGTCTACCAGAGCAGGTGCATTTATTTGCATATCTGTAGCTATTACCTTTCCGGAGCCATGCAATGCAGCTTTAAAATAATTAACCAAGTAGTTACGTCTGCCGGCACAGCTCAATAAAATATTCATAATTTCCGTGGTGTTATATTTTGTTAATATAAGTTTGTATACTACTCCCCCTTCTTAATATCAGGTTTTCCTCCGCCCCGTTGGACTATTAGAGAATCCATTTGAGGGGTTAAAGTAATATCTTCTTGTTTTACTACTTTTAAGATTGTTTTATATATGATTCTAATATCCTCTCTAAAAGAAATACTTTCAGCATACCTCACATCCAATTCCAAGCGATCATTCCAGGGCAGATGATTACGTCCGGAGATTTGAGACAGACCGGTAATACCAGGCTTTACAAGATGTCGCTTCCGTTCTCTTTCTGTATAATATGGCAAAAACCTAACAGGCAACGGCCGGGGACCGATAAATGACATATCACCTTTTAAAATATTAAAAAGTTGCGGCAACTCATCTAAAGATGTTTTTCGGATAAACTTCCCCAATGCGGTTAGTCGTAAATGATCAGGTAACCTGATCCCCTCATTATCATATATATCCTTCATAGATTTAAACTTGTAAATTGAGAAGGCTTTGTCTTTGTATCCAATCCTCTTCTGCAAAAAGAACGGATTCCCTCTGTAATAAATACTTAATACAATTATTAATAATAAAAAAACAGGAGACAATAGCATAATCAATATAAAAGCCCCTGTAAAATCTATTATTTGTTTAAAAAAGTGCTTGTACATAATTTTTCCCCGGAAGTTTTCTTTAATACCTGATAGGTGCTGTAACCTTTTTATGAAATCGTGCAGGATTACCAATCCATAATTCTTCGTCCGGAATATCAGAAACCACAACCGAACCTATTCCAACTGCTGCATACTGTCCCAATTTTTGCCTCCCTCTTATCGTAGCATTAAACCCAACCCAGACACCCTCACCAACCGTAATATATGATCCTGTACAAGAAGTTGCAGACATAAAACAATGTTTCCCAACTATGGTATCATGTCCAATATAAGCATTACTCATTATCAACGTTCCCAGTCCAATCTTGGTACCATGCGAAATATTCGCATTTGGCATAATCACAACACCCGGTGCAAGATCTGCATCCGGAGCTACATACGCAAGCGGATGTACAAAAGTATAGAGACTGCTCTCCCTAATTCCAAGACTATTAAACAGCTGAATTCTATGGGGCTGTCCTCCAATTTTATATATCGTGAAAATGAACTTGTAACCTTGTGCCTGAAAAGCAGAAGCGTCCGATAATTTCCCTACTACAGGAATATTATTAATCGTTCCCCCCTCTGAGCTGTCATTAAGGATACCCGTAAATTCCACCTCTGTTCCAAATTGTTGGCTTGCATGCCTGATCGCATTAGCAATGGAAACAGCCGGGCCGGGACCACCGATTACAATAACCCTATCCATGTATTGTATTTTTTAAAATCAAACGGGTTTAGTTACTTAAACAAAATAGCGGATTGCTTACTATAATTTAATAACCTTTACCATAATCTACCTGATAAGCAGGAGTTTCTCCTTTACCTATCCGGAGCAGGTTACCTAAAGCATCAGTCATATTTGGTTCTTTATCTGTTAGATGTGTTGCCCGATAAGGCGACAGTACAACGCTACTAAATAAAGATAATCGTTTCTGCGCATCCGGTATATCAGGATACCAGTTATCAATTGCCACCCCTCCGATCTGCTTATGATTCAACGCATACAGCAAAGCATTGAAGTCAATGATCTCACCCCTTGATATATTTACCCAAATGCTTTTATCGGAAGCTGATTGAAATGCCTCTTTCCCTATCATTCCCTTTGTTTTTACGGTAAGCGGACATGCAATAAATATAACATCAGAGGTTTTAATTAGTTTTTCCAGCTCTACCTGTATAGCACCCATCAACTCATCTTTCGGCCTGGAAGCAGCAGCATTTATCAAGAATCTGTCAGTATACGGTTGAAGTAATTGATGGATGGATCTGCCTATATGCCCATATCCTATTATCCCTATGCATTTTTCAAAAAGCGTATATGAATTAAAATCTATTCCTGGTATATTCTTTAAAGAAGGGATATCATTTTTCCGCAACAAGCAGTCAAAATAAGCAATCTTTTTAACCAGCGCATGCAGCATTGCAATTGCGAATTCCGCCACATATCGGGAGTGTGCCTGTGCTTTATAAATTCGTATTCCTTTCTTTTCAAACAAAGTAAGATTTAACCTGTCTACCCCTGTTCCAGCCAATTGAAAAACTTTAAGATTGCGGGCTGTTTCTACAACAGAATCTGGTAACGATGATCCAAAACACACATCCGTCACTTCCACTTTCTCTCTCAAATATTCAGGATCAAATGAGATAGCAAACTCAATTTCAAAATAAGGTGACAAGGTTTCAACGAATACCTCCCTAACCTCTTCTGACATTCTTTTTAAAACCAACAATTTCTTCATTACAGGACGAATTTTTTGATCCCTTCTATTCCTGATACTATCTCTTCTTCTTTTCCGGCAAAGGAGATCCGAACATAATCGTCCCAATTATCACCAAAGGCAATACCCGGTGTTACCGCCACATTTTGTTCTTCCAACAATGCAGTCGCAAAGGCATCAGATTTTAATCCTATTGCTGATACGTCAACAAAACAAAATAATCCGCCCTGTGGTTCTACTACCTTCAACCCTGCTGTATCCAATTCGCCTGCTATATAGCCTGCCATTTTCCGAAGGTGCAAATTATAGTTACTTAAAAAACTACGGTCTATGTCATAAATCCCTACCAGTCCTTTTTGAATAAAAGAAGTAACATTAGTATTTATATGCTGTACAAGTGTATTTATATTCTTACGCTGATCTGGCGGCACCGTCATATACCCTATCCTCCACCCCGTCATTCCAAAGGATTTGCTAAATCCATTAATAGTAAATACCCTGTCTGCAATATCCCTATAGGATCCAGGACTAACTGTATCGCAGTCTCCAAAATTCAAATACTCATATATTTCATCTGAAATCAGGTATATCCCTCTATCGCTAATTAATGAAATAACCCGATCAAACTCCGAACGTGTAAATACCTTGCCGGAAGGGTTATTGGGTGAATTCAGAATGATGCATTTTGTTTTTGCAGTGACAGCTGCTTCAAACGCATCAAAATCTAAAGAGAAATCTTTCCTGCATAAATCTACATTTTTAATAACCGCCTGAGGCTCTGCAATTTTTATCTGGGGTACGTAGCTAACGTAACATGGACTGATATTAATCACTTCATCTCCAGGATGAAGAATGGCCATCAGCGCCAGGACAAGTGCCTGTTTCGCACCAAATGTTATGCATATATCATCTTTTTCACACAAAATTTTATTTTCCTTTTGCAGCTTCTGAGCAATATGCGATCTAAGACTATCCAGTCCCATACTATTACCGTACTTATTAAATCCTTTCTTTGCCGCTTCATATACACTTTCAACAATTTCCAAAGGCGGGTTAAAATCAGGCTCACCTAAACCAAGAGAATATATTACTTCTCCCTTGGATACTTTTTCTCTTGCTTTTTGGCTAAACTTTAAAGTTGCGGAGGGTTGAACTTCTTTTGATATAAACATACATTCAATGACTTTACAAATGAGAATAATTTTACCCGATATCCATAGCTTAAACCTTGCCGCCTTGTCACCTACCTAATTTTCAGATCCTTTAAAGACCTCCATAGTCACATTACCATCTGCATTTACCCCCTTCCGGCTAAAAACATTCCATACAGTCAAAAAGGCAATTTTCATATCCAGTAAAAGAGAATAATGGTCTACATACCACACATCATATTCAAATTTTTGCTCCCAGCTAATCGTGTTACGTCCATTTACCTGTGCCCAACCCGTAATGCCGGGTCTTATTTCATGGCGACGCCTCTGCCTCTGATTATACAGAGGCAGATAAAGATCCAATAACGGCCTTGGACCAATCAGGCTCATCTCTCCTTTAATCACATTCAAAAGTTGGGGGATTTCATCTAGCGAGGACCTTCTCACAAAGTTACCTATACCTGTTATTCGCAAATGATCAGGCAACAATCTTCCACTATCATCCTTTGCATCCGTCATGGTTTTAAACTTAATGACACTAAATATTTTTTCATTCTTACCCGGCCTTTTTTGAAAAAAAAATGGTTCTCCCTTATTTACAATAAAGAGTAATACAGTAACTATTACAAATACGGGAAAAGCAATCATAAAGACTACGATAGCAAATAAAAAATCAAAAAACCTTTTTAAAAAAGACCTGTACATATCAATTGAATACGCTTTTAATAAATTCCAGCGTAAGAAAATTCCACCAGTATTAAAAAATATATCAAAACTGCAGAACAGTACCTCCCCACGAATACCCCACCCCAAAGCCTGCTATGAGTACCTTTGAACCAATTTTTATCTTCCCCTCGCTTAATGCATGCTTCAGTGCAATGGGTATGGTAGAGGAAACTGTATTACCACAATATTCCATAAATATGTAAAAACGCTCCGAAGGAATTTTTATCTTTTTACGCAGATAATCCAGCATAAATTTATTCGCCTGATGAAAAATAAACAAATCAATATCTTCCTGCTTAAGCTCATTTTTTTCCAGGATATCTTTTACTAAAACCGGCACAGATTCAAGGGTAAAGTTAAATATCTCAGAGCCGTTCATAAAGAGGAAGTTGTCATTATACAAATTACCTTCGTCATCTTCATGCAGGGATTCATCTGCTGTTTTGGAGAACCGTGTCGCCCCGTTTTTTACAATAAGATTTTTAGCTCCTTTTCCATTTGTACCCAGGATAACTTTCCCAACTTTTCCTCCTTCCTGATCAGCCTTTATTAATACCGCAGCGGCAGCATCGCCAAAAATTGACCTGTTCCCTTTATCCTTCGGATGCAAAAAACGACTATAGGTTTCTGCAGTAATTAAAAGCACATTACGTACGTCTCCTGATGCAATCAATCCTTTTGCAAGCCCTATCCCATATACAAATCCTGAGCACCCCTGGTTAACATCAATGGCACCGGCTGTTGACGGTAATTGTAACCTTTCATGAACAAGGCAGGCTGTCGTGGGTAAAAAATAATCCGGACTTTGTGTACACAATATCAGATACTCCACCTCTCCAGGGTTTATTTTACTTTCTTCAAAAAGTTGTTGCGCCGCAGCTACAGCCAAATCAGAAGTAAATTCGTCTGCTGCCACTACCCTTCTTGATGATATACCTACTTTGCTCATAATCTTATCCACGCTCCATTCAGGAAATGTATCACTTAGCTGTTCATTGGTCAATTCAGCTGAAGGCAAATGATATGCTATGGCTGCTAAGCAGGCAAATGAATTATCCGGCATTAGAATACTGCCTTTTAAATTTCAACTAATTCGGGAACAACGATTGGATCGCACACGGTATATACTGTACCCCATGAAAGCCCCACTCCAAAACCACAAAGCAATAACCTGTTGATTTGCTCTTGGAGTTTAATCCTGGTTGCCGTAACCATTGTCAGGGGTATAGAAGCAGAGCTCGTATTTCCAAAATGTTTAAGTGAATAGGGGACTTTATCTTCAGGAAGCCCAAGCTTTTTCCGTATTTTCTCATTCATCATTCTATTGGCCTGATGAAATATAGCGTAATCAATATCCTCATTGGTCAGGTGAAGATGTTCCATTAACTTTTTACAGGTTTTCGGAGCTTCACTAATACCAAATGAAAAAACATCAAATCCATCCAGGTGTAGACTATGAGGTGTTCGTATAAGTCCCTCATCACTTTTATATTCAACCAGGGATTGCTCGGTAAATCGGTTACGAAAACCGCCCTCAGGAACAATAATTGCTTTATATCCCGCCCCATCTGTAGCCATGTGGAAGTGAAGCCCCCCGGCCCTTTCATCATACTCCAGTATCGTAGCTGCACCAGCATCTCCAAATAACAAACTACTGCTCTTATCTTTCGGATATGGAATTTTTGATGCGGTGTCGCCAACCAGCAAAAGTCCTTTTTTGATCTGTCCTGACGACAAATAAGAAGCAACCAGGTTTAGTCCATATATATAACCACTACACCCTAATGGAATATCAAATGCAAGTGTTTCCTTACTCAATTGTAACCTGTCCTGAAGGATACATGCCGTATTAGGTAAAAAGTAATAATCTGGTGACTGTGACACAAATACCAGGATACCGATTTCCGTTCTGTCCGTGTTTAACTCATCCAGTAGTTTTTCTGCAGCTGCCACGCAAAGATCCGAAGTACAGACCTCCGGTTCAGCTATTCTAAGCTCTTCTACCCCTACATTATTAATAAAGGCATTAACATCTCCCGGCGAAAAAAAAGGATTGTCTATGTTTTTCCTTGTATGCTTAGGCACACAAGCTGAAATACCTCTTATCGCTACATTTTTGTTATGCAGTAAAGCCATAGCACTAAATTAATCTAGCAGTTTATATCTTCCTCCATCAAGGGTAAGAGATTGTCCTGTCATCCACCTGGAAGCATCCGAAAGTAAAAAGACGGCCGCATTGGCTACATCTTCCGGAGTACCGTAACCTAACGGGTATTTCTGTTTATCTTTTTCCACTGTTTCACTGGAAAGCACATCTTCCATTTCCGAAGCCATAGCTGTTTGTACCATGCCAGGCTCAATCGTATTTACCCTTATTTTTTGAGATGAAAGCTCATTAGCTATTACCCGGCCTGCCGCCGACATCGCACCTTTGCTTCCGGTATAGAGCAACGATGATTTGGTTCCCACCTGCTGCGCTACAGATGAAATCAACACAATGGATGAGTGATTATTTTTCTTTATTTTCTTTTGACGAACAAGTTGTGCAAGCAACAAAACCATCGAAAAATAATTGATATTCATCACCTCTTCCAAATTTTGCCGCTTAATAAACTTTAAAGGAGACATTTTTGATATCCCTGCGGCATATACCAACCCGTCAATATCCTCAACTTCTCCGGCTATCTTATCAATACCTTCGTCCAAAGCCAAATCAGCTTCTATAAAGGAAGCATTATTTTCACCCAGCTCTCTTACCATTTCACTTAACAGATTCCCTCTTCGTGCTGTGCCGGTTATTTTCCCCCCGGAGGCTACGATTGATCTGCAAATACATAAACCGATACCAGAAGATGCACCGGTTACCAGGAAATGCTTATCCTGGAGCGAGAAGAACGGGTTTCCTGTCATTTGAAACTATTTTTCACAGCATTGTACTAAGGATCATTTAGCACTCACCCGCTCATATAATTCTTCAATAGTACCGGTTTCCCGCAGATCTGACCCGGTGATTTTCTTATTGTAATTTTCATCTACCATTGCGATAATCATTAACGCCACCATAGAACTCCATTCTTCCATTTCTTTAAATTTAGTTTCTAATGAAATAGTTTCCGGATCGGTTTCATCAAATTGTTCAGCAAATGATTGTAAAAACTGATGTTTATCCATAAATTTTAACTTGATTATTAAAATATTGTTGGTTTATCCCAAATATAGTTTCAATATCAGCAAAAAACATGTACACGCCAGATCGTATACTATACCCCGGTAGCCATTGCGGGCACTCCCATATAATGTCCGTCATCTTTAATATTCTTAAACAAAATAGACATCGGACCAATTACATTCCTACTTCCTACTTTCTTATACTGTAAAACTCCGGAATTCATACCAAAATCATTCTGATCTCCAATTTCAACCCCTCCTGAAATAAGCGTTGCGGTAGCAAAGGTATTATAATTGCCGATAACAGTATCATGACCCACGCGTACCCCGGCATTAAATACATTAAAATTGCCGATTTTATTATCGGCCGACAGGGAGCTGTAGGGCTGAATGATATTCCCTTTTCCAATATTCAGAGATTCAAAATGAACAAACTGGCAGGAAGGATGAAAAAGATTAGGAAAACTCAACTTACCTGAGTTGAGCTGCTTTAATATGGATGTAATATTTTGCGACTTTCCGGCAGCTACAATTACATCCGTCTCCTCTCCGATCTGATTTAAATCATTGATACTGCCCAAAACCTTATAATCCATAAAAAAACTTCCCAAGGGAACTTTATCATCAAAAAAACCTATACACTCCCACCTGCTCTCAATTTTATTAACATCCCCAATTGTCAGGCATATCTCTTTAGAAAATCCTCCGGCTCCGGCAATGGCTATTTTCTTCATCTTACATTTCTGTTTAACTTCTTACTTCTAACTCGTAAGTATTAAATCTCCAAATCATTAGAATTAAAAGAAAGTGTAGGGAGAAATTAAATTATATAGATACGGGAAATTGAAATACATACTACTGCAAAACTAAAAAAACAATTCCCAACAAATCCTATACTACTCATTCAATTTACTACCAGCAGTGATCATTTTTTTTTGAAGAAACGCCTGCTCAAAAGCTTAACCCAACTATTGAACTGGCGAAACTGAATGCTTTCCGGGACCATAAGATAAGAATACCATCCGGCGATCTTCCAGTTATGAGACATAATTTCCCATGCCCACTTCAACTTCCCTTTGAGAAGATATTCCAAAACCTGGCGATGCAAAAACCGGGTATAGTATTTTTTCTGGTCTTTGTCTTTATAACTGTCAGGCGGAATGTTATAAAGCCATAGTGCTTTCGGTCCGTGTAATTTAGCCATAGCACTATTCTCCGTACCCAGCCGGTACCATACTTTAACTTCCGGAGTTGCAGCTATACAGGTTTCCCTGCCTAACCTTGCCCACATATCATAATCTTCTCCTCTACGTATAGTCGTGTTAAAGTACCCCACTTTTTCAAAAGTCTTCTTTTTAACACATATCGAGGAAGAGTGCATTACCGGACCTATGTATACCTGCTTAAAAAAATCACGAATAATTCCACGTTCCCGGGCCCCAAAAACATTTAATGTATCAGAATTATACTTACATGCATAACCGGTAGTATAGCAGTCCGCTTCAGGATAATCGGTAATTAAGTGCTGTATTGTTTCCAGGAAGTCTGGCTCCCAAAGGTCGTCAGCATCCAAAAAAGCAACGTATTGATACCGGGCAGATTCAATGCCTTTATTTCTACTACTGGATATCCCGCCATTAGGTTTATCTATTATTCTAATACGGCTATCCCGAATACCGGATACAATATCCCGGCTTTTATCTGTGGAGCCATCATTAACAACAACCAGCTCAAAATTAGTAATAGTTTGATCCAGCACAGATTGAACCGTATTCCTTACACTCTTTTCTTTATTATAAAGAGGTATAACTATCGAAAACATTATCTTTATTATATGTTTTATCCTTTATATAAATGGCACAGCTTCGCCTCCTGAGTCCCAAAACCAGCATTATATCATCAAAACATTACTAACGCATTTAATAGGCAAAAAATGATATCCCTCCAACTTAATTTTATAATTTTCAGTCAAATACAGCTTTCCCGGAATGTAGAGAACCGGTTTTATTACTCATAGATATTTTAATAAATAATGATAAATCGGTACAAATTTATTAACCATAGTTGTCGCTTTAGCATTAATGGTTGCATTATTTTCTGTAAATCAATAGAATAGGATTTTTTATATTACATTATTTATTATACCCATATAATACCTGTGCCTTTTAGTAATATACTATAAGTTCACTGTCTCTTTTTCTCATATAACATTGATATATAATAAATTCTGACCGATATAATATAGTGGTATAAAAAACTAACTCTATCTTTGCACCACTGAAATACTGAGTATAGTAATGCCTACGTAGGTAAAATCCAAATGCTTTTTTAGAGTCCCTCCAACCGGATTGCCTTTAAAAAGAAAAACCAGCTCTGTCTTTTCTACTTAAACCCCTATTCATATTAAAAAGATATGGGCACACACCATATTGATAAAAAATTGCGTTATTGCTCTGAATGTCAGTAACATTGATAATGGGACTGACGGGGCGAAGCTATGTAAATCCTTGTCTGAATATTCAATATATTAATATATTGAATAAAAGGCTTATTACTTTTAACTATATGAAACCCATAAACATATATTCATACATGTATAAATTCCTATTTCTTTTATCTGTAACATTTGTTTTGTTACTTTTTTCCTCCTGTCGTACGGGCAAGGAACTGGCTTTATTCCAGGATCTCAACTCCGAACAAAACACCCAGGTGCAGGAAGTAAGAACCGCAGCCTTCGATCCCCTCAGACTACAAACTGATGACCAGCTACAAATCGTTATCAGCAGCATCAGTCCAGAAGCTTCACAACTCTTCAACCTCATGGGGTCAGCCGTCATCACCGGTAACAACAACACCCAAAACATGCAAAGCGTCTATACCGTTTCCCCTACCGGCAATATCACCATACCCATTATCGGCGAGGTTAAAGTAGTAGGCATGACCACCGATGAAGCCAAAGCAGAAATCAAACATGCCGTCAGTGAATATCTCAAAGATGCTGTCATCAGCGTTACCCTTATTAATTTCCGCGTTACCGTTATGGGTGAAGTACAAAGACCTTCCACCTTCCAGGTCGCCGGAGAAAAAATCAATGTCCTACAAGCCATTGGCATGGCGGGGGATCTCACTGTTTTTGCAAAAAGAAGCAATATCAAGGTCATCCGTAAAGCCGCTGACAAGGTAGAAGTAGCTCACCTTAACCTTAATAACAGCAGCGCCATGCGATCCCCTTTCTATAACCTCAGGCAAAATGATATCGTACTCGTTGAACCAGGTAAACGTAAAGGACTTCAGGCTGAAGGACTCAATGTTATTATCCCTGCAGCTACCAGTATTATTTCTCTTATTATCGTTGCCCTTACCCGTTTACGCTAAACATCTTTTATTTACAGCATCTAAAACTTATTGCCCGTGCAACATAATGCTCAAATATCGCCAGTGCAGCAATCCAATCTACCGGAGGAACAGATGGATATCAGGAAAATATTGTTTAAAATCCTGCGCAACTGGCCCTGGATCTTATTATCTCTCTTTGTCATGATGACCATAGCCTGGCTATATAACCGTTATACTGAGCCTGTCTATAAAGCCAAGGCTTCCATCATGATCAAAGATGAAAAAAAGGGAGGGGCTGGGCTACTTGATAACCCGCTGCTTAAAGAACTTGATCTCGGAGGCGGAGGAAAACTCGTGGATAACGAAATAGAGGTACTCAAAAGCTTTGACCTCATGGAAAGTGTGGTAAGAAAACAGCAGCTCTTCCTCGATATTAAAAGCAAAGGCAATCTTACCAGCAGATCCGTTTTCGATAAAGAAGCACCCCTGAGCATTCAATTCGCCAACCCCGATACCATTATACAACCCCTGCAATGGACTATTGCCAGAAAGTCTGACGGAAAATGGCACCTTAACTATGGTGTTCATAATAAAGATCTCCCCATCACCAGAACCAGGTGGTATATCATCAACGGGCTGCTCTTTCAAATTACCGATAACCCCAACTTTAAAACAAGTTCCGACAGCACAAATCTCATTGAAGAATACCTGCTCTATATCAATCCCGTAAAAGTAGCAGTCAACAACTACTCCGCTGCGCTAACCGTACAACCCGCAAGTAAAACCGCCTCCATCATCAACATGGAGCTTACCGATTATAATAGCAGAAGAGCACAGACTACGCTCAGTGCACTTATTGATATCTATAACCGGCAGGCGCTCGAAGATAAAAACAAGGTTACCAATAATACCCTTGAGTTCCTCAACGAAAGGCTTGCCATTATAGAAAATGAACTTCGCACCGTGGAAGGACAGGTACAGCAATTTAAAAGCACCAACCGGATCACCGATGTATCAGCTGAAGCACAAAAATACCTCGAACAGGCTAAACAGGTAGACATGCAAAAGGCTGAGCAGCAGACTCAGCTCTCTATCCTCGAATCTATTGAAAAAGACCTTAAAGCCAACCAGGATAATCCTAAACTTGCACCTTCCGGCTCCGGGATTACAGAGCCTTCCCTGGCTGAAATGATCCAGACACACAACCGCCTCGTACTTGAAAGAGAACGGCAGGCAGAAAGGCTCGGACCTAAAAACCCCATACCCGTTGACCTCGCCAACCAAATCGCTAACCTAAGGGTAAGCCTGCTCACTAATATCGGTAATCTTAAACAGGCGTACCGCATCGCATTAAATGATATCAGCAGTAAAGATGCAGAGCTCAATGCCCGCATCAGAAACATACCTCAAATACAAAAAAACCTCGTACAGATACAGCGTGATCAGTCTGTAAAAGAACAGCTCTACTTCCTGCTCCTACAAAAAAGAGAAGAGTCCGCCATTACCCTGGCCTCTACTACTCCTGATTCCAGAAGTGTTGAAAAGCCCAGAAGCCTCGGTATTGTAAGCCCGAAAAGAACACTGATCATGGCTATTGCTTTCCTATTAGGACTGCTTATCCCCATCAGTATTATTTACCTTATTAACTTCTTTAACAACAAAATTGAAGATAAGGATGAAGTAGAGCAAAATACTAAAGCTCCTGTACTGGGAGAGATCTCCTACGTCAAAAAAGACACTTCGCCCATCGTGGTACAAAAAGGCAGCAGGTCTATTGTCGCAGAGCAGTTCAGGGTGATAAGAACCAGTATCAGCTTTACCAGACCGGGGCATTCTCCAAGAATCATACTGGTGACCTCCCATCGCCCCGAAGAAGGAAAGTCCTTTACCAGTCTTAACCTTGCCGCCAGCTATGCCCTGCTCAACAAAAAAGTAGTGGTGCTTGAATTTGATCTACGTAAACCCCGGCTTAGCATTGCTGTTGATATTCATGCCGATACCGGTATCAGCAACTTCCTTGCCGGAAGCACTAATGAGATAACCAACATCCTGCATGAAGTGCCAGGATTTGAACAGCGGTTCTGGCTCCTGCCCGCAGGTCCCATCCCTCCTAACCCCGCTGAGCTCATCCTCGGTGAAAATATGAAGAAACTTATGGACGAACTCAACAAAAGGTTCGACTATATCATCTTCGACACCCCTCCCTACGGACTCGTTACGGACTCCTCCCTGCTCGCTGCTCATGCCGACATCAGTGTTGTTGTTCTCAGGCAAGGGTTCACCTTTAAATGGGTACTCCAGGAACTCAATAAAAAATTAACCGACAACCCCAATCAGCCCCTTTACACCGTTATTAACAGAGTCGGTGAAAAAAACAAATACGGCTCCTATAAAAAATACGGCTACGGATATACAGAATACTTCGATACACCTAATAAAAAAAGAAAAAGAAAATAAAAACATAAAAAAGATATAAAAATAACACAGCGTTATGATGAAAAAGGTTGGGCTTGTTTCTCACTTTTATGTGCATTACAGAGAACCTGTATTAAGAGCCTTAGCCAATTCTAAAGAACTGTCCTACTATTTCCTGGGCGACATTACTCAAACCGATGATATCAAAAGAATAGATTTTGACTCGGAAGAGTTACTAAAAAAGAGGTTCATCCGTTTAAAAAACAAGGAAGTCTTCCACTACTTTTTCTGGCAAAAAGCGCTTCTTAAACAGTTGAAATCAGGACAGTTTGACGCAGTCATTTTCTTAGGGGACATCCGTTTCCTTTCAACCTGGGTTGCACTTATTTTTCTTCGACTGAAAAGAAAAAAAGCTTTTTTATGGACACATGGTTTATATGGTAAAGAAAACTGGGTACATCTTCAGATAAAACTTCTTTTCCTGAGACTTTCTAATGGAGCATTTTTATATAATAACCGGGGCAAACAGTTGTACCGGCAACACGGAATTTCCGAAAGCAAATTAATACCCGTTTATAATTCTCTGAATTTTGAAGAAACTGAACAAAACAGGAAAGATTATAAAGAAACAACAAAAGAGCAACTTCTGAAATCTTTTACTAATCCTGATTTACCAGTAGTATTCTGCATTGGAAGGGTCAACAAAATAAAAAAAATCCCACTGCTTATAGAAGCTATTAATATTTTAAAAACTAATAACTTCTACATAAACTGTTTTATCATAGGTGATGGTGAAGACAAGAATAATATTGAAGCATTAGCATTGCAACTCAATATCCGGGAACAGATACGCTTTACAGGAGCCTTATATGATGAATCAGAAATATCCCGTTATATCATGTCTTCAGACCTGTGTGTCTGTCCCGGAGCAATAGGATTAACGGCAATTCATTCCTTGTCTTATGGCGTACCTGCCTTAACTCACAACCATTTCGCCGAACAGGGGCCTGAACATGAAGCAATCACTCCCGGTAAAACAGGGGATTTTTATAAAGAAGGGGATGTACATGACCTGGCAAATAAAATCCGGGAATGTATTAATCAAAGGCTAAACAACAAAGAAGAAAGTATTAAAAATTGTATTGCAGTCATTCAACAATATTACAATCCCCAGTCTCAAAAAACAATTATGACCCGACACATTCTATCCGAATTAGAAAGTCAATAGTTTTCGTTAAACAGTATAACAAACAGGTTCTTAATCTCTTCTTAAACACCGTGAATATCATTATCAATGTATCTAACCTGAGAATCGGTGGCGGCATGCAGGTCGCCCATTCGTTTATTAATGAATGTATAGCTATCAAAGATCACGAATACCACGTCTTCCTTTCAAAGGAAATGAAAGGTATTTTAAACCTGCAATTATTCCCCTCAAATTTCCGGTTTTATCTTATTCAAAATACAACAGGCTCTTTTAAAGGAAGAACACGCCTTTCCGGAGAATTAACTAACCTGGAAAGAAAAATAAATCCGGATATTGTGTTTAGTGTCTTTGGTCCGACCTACTGGAAACCACAAACAACAACTCATGTTGCAGGATTTGCCAATTCCATATATATCTATAAGAACTCTCCTTTCTTTAAAACCATTGGCTATAAAAAGAGAACAATTATCCGGCTAATGGAAGTAATCCACATGAGAAGTTTCAAAAAACATTGTGACGTACTGATCAGTGAAACAGAGGACATAGGTAATCATCTGAAAATAATATTTCCTGATAAACCTGTATTTACAGTTGGTAATACCTGTCACCAGGTTTTTTCCAACAAGGAATTGTGGACAACGGAAATTCACTTACCTGAGTTCAATGGCTTCACGCTGTTAACAATATCCGCAATGTATCTTCATAAAAACCTGTCTGTTATTCCCGCGGTTATTGATTATTTAGTTCAAAAACATTCATCTTTCCGGTTTCGTTTTGTCCTAACGATCAATGAAGAGCAATTGGGGAATTTAAGCACGGTACAAAAACAACATATTTTATTCATCGGCAAAGTTCCCGTATCAGAATGTCCACATCTGTATAAGCAGGCAAACGCGATGTTCCTGCCTACCTTGCTGGAGTCTTTCTCCGCAAATTACCCGGAAGCGATGAAAATGGAAATTCCGATATTGACTTCAGACCTTCCGTTTGCCACTTCACTGTGTGGTGATGCCGCGATATATTTTAATCCGTTTGGAGTTGAAGACATTGGAGAAGCCATTTTCAAATTAGCCAATTCAACGGAGAAGCAAGAGCAACTCATTGAAAAGGGAAAAAAAAGATTACTTTCATTCCCTTCACCCCAACAAAGAGCCCGGCGATATCTTGCCATCTGTGAAAAATATAACCTAAAAAAATCGAATCACTATGTTCAACAATAAAAAACTCCTGATTACCGGAGGAACCGGCTCTTTTGGCAATGCTGTACTCACCCGGTTTTTGAACACCAATTTTGAAGAAATACGCATATTTAGCCGGGATGAAAAAAAGCAGGACGATATGCGAAAAATTTATAACGACCCTCGCGTAAGATTTTATATCGGTGATGTTCGGGAATACAACTCTATTGAAAATGCCATAAGAGGAGTGGATTATATTTTCCATGCTGCTGCTTTAAAACAGGTCCCTTCCTGTGAGTTTTTCCCAATAGAAGCAGTTAAAACCAATGTAGAAGGAACAGCCAATGTATTGGACGCAGCAATCCGGAATGGCGTAAAAAATGCAGTGGTGTTGAGTACAGACAAAGCAGTATATCCCATCAATGCCATGGGCATGAGCAAAGCCCTGATGGAAAAAGTGATGGTGGCAAAGTCTAAAACCGTATCTGCCAAACAGTTGGTATTATCAGGTACCCGTTATGGTAACGTGATGGCATCAAGAGGTTCGGTAATCCCGCTGTTTATTGACCAGATTAAAGCAGGAAAACCCATAACCATTACTGATCCGCACATGACTCGTTTTATGATGACGCTTGAAGATGCCGTGGACCTGGTATTATACGCGTTTACCCATGCAGAACCCGGTGATATCTTTGTACAAAAAGCTCCGGCAACCACCATTGAACTACTCGCCATTGCCCTCAAAGAATTATATAATGCCAGCAATGAAATAAAAATAATTGGTACCCGTCACGGTGAAAAACTATATGAAACTCTGGTCAACAGAGAAGAAATGATAAAAGCCATTGATATGGGAGACTATTTTAAGATTCCTGCCGATACCAGGGGACTAAATTATGAACAGTATTTTTCTGTAGGAGATACAGATGTGTCAAAAATTGAAGATTATCATTCACATAACACCAATCAGATTGGTCTGGAGGAAACAAAAAAATTATTATTGCGCCTTGATATCATTCAAAAGGATTTAAATGTAAACCAAGCCTGAGGAAATGAAGAAAATAGGTATAACGGGACAAAATGGATTCACCGGTTCGTATCTCTATAATACTATAAGCCTGCTGAAAGATGAATTCCAACTTATCCCGTTTGAGAAGACATATTTCAAAAATGAAAAACAATTACAGCATTGGGTTCAACAATGTGATGTGATTGTTCACCTGGCTGCCATGAACAGGCATCCCGACCCACAGGTAATTCATGATACAAATATTAATCTTGTAACAGAAATCATCAGTGCCGCAGTGGCTTCCGGCACACAGCCCCAGATTATTTTCACATCCTCCATCCAGGAAGAAAAAGATAATTTATACGGAAAATCGAAGAAAAAAGGCAGAACTCTTTTTGCTGAATGGGCAGAAAAACATGGTGGTAAATTTGTTGGAATGATTGTTCCTAACGTATTTGGACCATTTGGTAAGCCCTTCTACAATTCGGCAGTAGCTACTTTTTGCCATCAATTGTGTAACAATGAGGAGCCTAAAATTGAAACAGATGGATTGCTCAAATTAATTTACATTGATGAGTTAGTTAAAATAATTATTGATGCAGCCAGGAACAACATGCATAATCCTGAATTTAAGATTGCCCATACAAGAGAGTATTACGTATCGCAAATCCTAAATCAGCTCCAGGAATTTAAAAATCAATATTTCAACAATGGCATATTTCCTTCGCTTCAAAATAAATTCGATATAGATTTATTTAATACTTTCCGGAGCTTTATCAATTTGAAGAATTATTTCCCCTATCGGCTAAAACAAAATACCGATAACCGGGGCACATTTGTGGAACTGGTTAAACTACAACAAGGCGGACAGGTATCTTTTTCTACCACCCACCCTGGCATCACGAGGGGAAACCACTTCCATACGCGTAAAATAGAGCGGTTTGCGGTAATCAAAGGAGAAGCATTGATACAACTCAGGAAATATAATACAGAAGAAGTATTTAACTTTGAACTTAAAGGAGAAGAAGCATCCTATGTGGATATGCCGGTATGGTATACGCATAACATTACCAATACCGGTACGGACGATTTATATACGATATTCTGGATAAACGAATTTTTTGACCCTACCGACCCTGATACTTATTTTGAAATTGTTTAGATAATGTTATATCATTTTTAATGCATACCAATATAAAAAAATTAAAGGTATTGACCGTTGTGGGCACCCGCCCTGAAATTATACGACTATCCCGCGTATTAGCCCGATTAGACGAATCAGAAGCCATTGATCATATACTGGTACATACCGGGCAGAACTACGACTATGAGCTAAACCAGGTGTTTTTTGAAGACCTCGAGCTCAGGAAGCCCGATTATTTTTTAAACGCCGCTGGACAAAACGCGACTACCACCGTTGGACAAATACTAATAAATATAGACCCTATTCTTGAGAAAGAGCAACCCGATGCCTTCTTAGTGCTGGGCGATACCAATAGCTGTCTATGCGCAATTCCAGCCAAAAAAAGAAAAATACCCGTATTCCACATGGAAGCGGGAAACAGATGTTTTGACCAAAGAGTACCTGAGGAGACGAATCGTAAAATCGTAGATCATGTAAGTGATATTAACCTAACTTATTCGGATATTGCCCGGGAATACCTGCTTAGAGAGGGGCTTCCGGCAGACCGGATCATTAAAACCGGAAGTCCGATGTATGAGGTACTTCATCACTATATGCCTAAAATTAAAAATTCCGGTATACTTCAACAGCTTGGGCTGAAAAAAAACAAATATTTTGTTGTATCGGCACATCGCGAAGAAAATATAAATACAGAACGGAACTTTAGCAACCTTGTTTTAACACTCAACAACATAGCTGAGTTGTACAAGCTACCGGTGATTGTATCTGCACACCCGCGAACCAGAAATATGATCAAAGAAAAATCTATTGCATTTAATGATCTGGTACAATTACAAAAACCTTTCGGGCTGAGTGATTATTTATGTCTTCAGACTAACGCAAAAGCTGTACTTTCAGACAGCGGGACCATATCTGAAGAATCATCCATTCTCAATTTCCCGGCATTAAATATCAGGGAAGCACATGAACGACCTGAAGCTATGGAAGAAGCTTCTGTGATGATGACAGGGTTAAAATCCGAACGTGTTTTACAGGCGTTACAACAACTGGAACATCAGCAAACTGGCAGCCGTAATTTCAGGCTTGTGGCTGATTATTCCATGCCAAATGTGTCAGATAAAGTAGTTAGAATTATTATTTCGTATGTAGATTATATCAAACGTATAGTCTGGCATAATCTATAATACCTGTAATTATGCGTGTGCTATTTTTACTTCTATACTTCCCCGAACCAGGTGAGTCATCAAATCTTTATGCTGATCTGGTCGAGGAATTTGTCCTTAACGGGCATGAAGTAACCGTAGTAAGTTCAGCCAAAGAAAATCAGCCAACCTCTTTACAAAAAGAGAAAAGCGTAAAAGTATTACGGGTTAAAACTCAAAAAATATTTAACGTCCATCCTATCCTAAAAGGAATGGCTACTATAAGGATACCTTATCAGTTTAAAAAAGCAATCCAAAAACACCTATCTTCAAACGCGTTCGATCTGGTTTTAACACCAACCCCTCCTATCACTTTTGTAGATGTCGTTGCCTGGCTTAAAAAAAAATATTCTTTAAAATCATACCTTATTCTCCGGGACATTTTTCCTCAAAATGCCCGCGATCTGGGCATGATTAGAAGCTCTATTCTTTTTAATTACTTCAGAAAAAAAGAAAGAAAATTATATCGGTATTCTGACTATATCGGATGTATGTCACAGGGAAATATTGATTATGTCATTAAACACAACCCGAAAGTTAAGCTCCAAAAGCTGTCATTGTTACCCAACTGGCAAAAACCGGAACAGTTATCAGAAAAAGATGAAGCTATAAAAGATCAGTATGGAATAGCCGGGAAGTACGTAGCCATTTTTGGGGGAAATATCGGCGAACCTCAAAAAATTGATAATATTATTGATCTTGCAAGGACTTATCAGCAAAACAACCATATTATATTTTTAGTTCTCGGCTCAGGTACAAAGAGAAGCTACCTTGAACAAATGAAAGCACATTACGCTTTAGCCAATTTAATTATTAAAGATACTATTCCCCGGCAAGACTACCAGAAATTGATATGCAGCGCAGATGTTGGTCTCATTTCGTTAAGTGAAAAATTCACTATTCCTAATATTCCATCTAAAACCCTCTCCTATTTTAATGCTAAGTTGCCCATATTAGCCGCTATTGATGCTAATACAGATTACGGGAAGCTATTGGAAGAATCGGGATCAGGATTGTGGTCAATATCAGGAGATATGGAAAAGTATACACAAAATTTTAACACTCTCTACAACGATAGTAGCTTACGTAAGCAAATGGGGGAAAATGGATATGCTTATTTGATGAATTATCTTACCCCCAAAAAGACGTACAACAATATTATTAATACCATTAATGCGACTGCATTGACTCTTAATTAAGAAGGACTCATCCAACTATTCAATAAAAACTCATCAGGATCAGCTTAGCTTTTATGACTTTAAAGCAACAGGCGTTCTCCGGATTATTCTGGACTCTTAGCGAACAATTTAGTATACAGATAATTAATTTTATCATTCAAATTATCTTAGCCAGAATATTACTCCCTTCCGATTTTGGATTGATTGCCATGATCATGATTTTTATAGGTTTAGGAAATGCCCTTTCAGATAGTGGGCTCACATCCTCCCTTATTCGTACAATTGAGACTGACAAAAGGGATCTTTCTACAGTATTTTTTTTCAACCTGTCAGGAAGCATTCTAATCTATTGGGGAATATATGCTTTGGCTCCTTTTATCTCTGATTTTTATAATCAGCCTACCTTAACTTCAATAATTCGGGTATTCTCTCTTACCATCATCATCCGGGCATTAATTGAAGTACAGCTAACAATACTGAAAAAAGAATTAAAATTTAAGAAAATAATGCTCATATCACTTCCCTCTGTTTTAATTTCAGGTCTATTAGGAATTTTCCTGGCAAAACAGGGAGTGGGAGTATGGAGCCTTGTATGGATGAGCTTATGTCAATATGCGCTTCTGGCTATCCAGGTCTGGATAAAAACAAAGTGGCTCCCGGAACTAGTCATTGATAAAAAAAAGCTAAAGTACCATTTTAATTTCGGATACAAGCTTAGTCTTGCTTCTATACTCAACGTGATATTCCTGAACATTTATAACCTGATCATTGGCAAATGGTTCCTGCCTAAAGATCTAGGTTATTACAACCGAGCTGATACAATGCAGGGGTTTCCTGTAAGAAATTTGATAACTGCTGTAAAAAAAGTGGCATATCCCCTACTCTCAAAGATCCAGAACAATGATAGCTTATTGAAATCGACCTATAGAAGAATGATGTTACAGGTTGTATTTTGGATAACGCCTTTAATGATTTTACTCATATTGATTGCGAAACCAATGATTGAGGTATTGTTAACAGACAAATGGCTACCTGCAGTGCCATATTTTCAGCTACTTTGCATCTCATCGATCTTATATCCATTACAGGAGTATAACTTACAAATATTGGATGTTAAAGGAAGAAGTGAGATTTATTTAAGAATTGAGATTATAAAAAAAATACTGACCATCTTTACGATCCTCATGGTGTTTCCATTTGGCATTATGGGGTTATTATATGGGCAAATTATTCTATCTATATGCTTTTATTTTATTAGCTCTTTCTTAAGCGGGAAGCTCATTAATTATCCTGTATTGCATCAGGTTAAAGATATTTATCCTATTTTACTGCTATCTTTAGTAACCGGGATCGTTATATGGCTGCTTAAATTCAAAATAGGATTTATCAACCAGCCAAATATTTTTTACATCGGAGTAACATCTTCTGTATTTTTCTTCGTTTACCTCACATTAAGCTATTTTTTTAAGATCCCGGTCATTTCAGATATTTCTCAATTTATCAGTCCATATATAAAAAGGAAAGGAGAAAAATGACAAAGCTATTGGTGCTTACAATGCTATGTATTTTTTTGTTTCCAACTTTTAATTTAGGAGGTATCCCTTTTAGAATTGAGGATTTGATATTTCTGGTACTAATATTAATCTTCCCTTCCGGCATACTGGGATATTCCACATACTCAGGGAAGCGCATTTTAATAATGGTGTTAACCCTATTTTTTATTTCAAATATCATAAGTCTGTCACTTATAACTATTCAGACAACAAACAGTAGTATCCAGGATATGAATTATACCTTTTCCATTTTTAGGAATATAATAATATTTTGTTCAGGTATAGCAATCGGACAAAAACTCAATGTCCCCTTTTTTAAATTACTACTTATTTTTTCCATAGGTCCGCTAATCTCGGCCACAGTTTCCATAATTCAATATTTCAATTTGTTCGGCATGGGAGAATTTATGTTTCTACTATTCGCTTCGGCTGAAAGAATGGAATTTGGCATTACGAGAGCAGCCGGCATAATAGGAAACCCCAATTATGCCTGTTACTTTCAACTTATAGGTTTCATATCACTGATCTGTATTCCCAAAAAAGAAAGGACAAAATATAATTTTACTTATTTAATAGCATTAACTATCGTTACACTTTCTATTTTTGTAACCTTTTCGAGAACTGGACTCATCACATTGCTCATTTCAATTCTGACCTATACAATAATCCAACGGAAGAGAACTTCCCTCCTTATAACTTTTTTCATTTTTCTTGCTTCTCTTCCCTATATAAATAACGTTATTTCAAACACCAGATATGGCGTTATTATGGAAAACAATGAGGTTTGGGATGCCACATTAGGAGGGAGAACAACTTCTATATGGAATGAAAAAATGGAACAATTTACCCAAAAACCACTTTTTGGGATTGGTGCAGTCAATAATCCCAAAGATACATCTGCTTTTTACTCAGCAATATTCGACAACAGCTTCATTTTTTTACTTGTATCTTCTGGGTTAATTGGCTTCTGTATTTTATTGTTTTTCTTTATTGCTGAACTATACTATTTTTTTTTCAAAAGAAAGAATGCTCCTCAAAATCTCTGGTTATTTATCATCTTATTTAATATTTCAATTATTATATTTTTCATTACAACCGATCTAATCAGAAACGTAACCTTCACGTCATTTTTTTATTTTGTATTAGGAATAAGTGTTACTTATGCAAACAAAAAATCTCAAATAAATGAACCCGTTAATCTCTATACAAATCCTCAACTGGAACCGGGCTGATGACACTCAGCGGGCAATTAGAAGTGCGATGAAGCAGACTTATGATAATCTTGAGATTGTTGTAATAGATAATGGATCAACAGATCATTCGGTTAAACTTACCAAAGAAAATTTTCCTCAGATCAAAATAATAGAGCTGGAAAAGAACTATGGTTGCCCCGGAGGAAGAAATATGGGTATCCAGTATTGTAACGGTGAATATATATTTTACCTGGATAATGACGGCATATTACACAAGGACGCCGTAAAAAATGCATACGAAAGCATAACTGCATTCCCGGGTACTGGCATTGTAACTGGAGTTGTATATGAATTTAGCTCCCCATCGGAAATAAATCCTAATTGTGCTATTCGTAGTAATGTAAAGTATTTTTACAATGACTTTCAGGGAGGAATTTGTATGCACGATAAAAAAATTTATGCAAAAACCGGGCTATATCCAGCACATTTCATATACGGAGCAGAAGAATATTATATGTCATTAAAAGTTTTTGAAAATGATTTTAGTATAATAAAAGACGAGTCCGTAATCCTTTGGCACAAACAGAGTAATATAGCACGTAACAGGAGCCAGGAATTAACAAGTCGATTTTTCAATAAACTATATACCTGTATTACATTATATCCTAACATAAATGCAATACAATTTGCTATCTACTTTGTACCAGTATATATAAAGCATGCATATAACCATGGAATTTTGTTATATTTCCTAAAAAAACTGCCTCGTGCCTATTTGAGAAATATATGGCTTGCATTAAAAAATCGAAATCCAATATCAAAAACGGCTTATAAAAGATTCCACTCAAATGAGAGAGTTTATGTGAAACAACCGGATAACAAACTGACCTTTTCATTTTAATGTGAAACCCCTATCAATAGAATACATTTATCCTTTCTTACAACGAGATATATTCGCTAACAATAAAAACTTACATAATGTTTATATCCAGATTATGGTTGATTATATTCACTACATTCATCATATTATCCGCGATTTCCTGTCGTACGGGCAAGGAACTGGCTTTATTCCAGGATCTCAACTCCGAAGAAAACACCCAGGTCCGCGAAGTAAGAACCGCAGCCTTTGATCCTCTCAGACTACAAACCGATGACCAGCTTCAAATCGTTATCAGCAGCATCAGTCCCGAAGCTTCACAACTCTTTAATCTCATGGGATCTGCAGTTATCACAAGTAATAACAACACCCAAAACATGCAAAGTGTTTATTCCGTCTCCCCTTCAGGCAATATCACCATACCCATTATCGGGGATGTAAAAATAGCTGGACTAACCACCGATGAAGCCAAAGCAGAAATCAAAAATGCCGTCAGCGAATACCTCAAAGATGCCGTCATCAGCGTTACCCTTATTAACTTCCGCGTTACCGTTATGGGTGAGGTACAAAGACCTTCCACCTTCCAGGTCGCCGGAGAAAAAATTAATGTCCTACAGGCCATCGGCATGGCAGGGGATCTTACTGTCTTTGCAAAAAGAAGCAATATCAAGGTTATCCGTAAAGCCGCTGACAAAGTAGAAGTAGCTCACCTTAACCTTAATAACAGCAGCGCCATGCGATCCCCTTTCTATAACCTCAGGCAAAATGATATCGTACTCGTTGAACCAGGTAAACGTAAAGGACTTCAGGCTGAAGGACTCAATGTTATTATCCCTGCAGCTACCAGTATTATTTCTCTTATTATCGTTGCCCTTACCCGTTTACGCTAAACATCTTTTATTTACAGCATCTAAAACTTATTGCCCGTGCAACATAATGCTCAAATATCGCCAGTGCAGCAATCCAATCTACCGGAGGAACAGATGGATATCAGGAAAATATTGTTTAAAATCCTGCGCAACTGGCCCTGGATCTTATTATCTCTCTTTGTCATGATGACCATAGCCTGGCTATATAACCGTTATACTGAGCCTGTCTATAAAGCCAAGGCTTCCATCATGATCAAAGATGAAAAAAAGGGAGGGGCTGGGCTACTTGATAACCCGCTGCTTAAAGAACTTGATCTCGGAGGCGGAGGAAAACTCGTGGATAACGAAATAGAGGTACTCAAAAGCTTTGACCTCATGGAAAGTGTGGTAAGAAAACAGCAGCTCTTCCTCGATATTAAAAGCAAAGGCAATCTTACCAGCAGATCCGTTTTCGATAAAGAAGCACCCCTGAGCATTCAATTCGCCAACCCCGATACCATTATACAACCCCTGCAATGGACTATTGCCAGAAAGTCTGACGGAAAATGGCACCTTAACTATGGTGTTCATAATAAAGATCTCCCCATCACCAGAACCAGGTGGTATATCATCAACGGGCTGCTCTTTCAAATTACCGATAACCCCAACTTTAAAACAAGTTCCGACAGCACAAATCTCATTGAAGAATACCTGCTCTATATCAATCCCGTAAAAGTAGCAGTCAACAACTACTCCGCTGCGCTAACCGTACAACCCGCAAGTAAAACCGCCTCCATCATCAACATGGAGCTTACCGATTATAATAGCAGAAGAGCACAGACTACGCTCAGTGCACTTATTGATATCTATAACCGGCAGGCGCTCGAAGATAAAAACAAGGTTACCAATAATACCCTTGAGTTCCTCAACGAAAGGCTTGCCATTATAGAAAATGAACTTCGCACCGTGGAAGGACAGGTACAGCAATTTAAAAGCACCAACCGGATCACCGATGTATCAGCTGAAGCACAAAAATACCTCGAACAGGCTAAACAGGTAGACATGCAAAAGGCTGAGCAGCAGACTCAGCTCTCTATCCTCGAATCTATTGAAAAAGACCTTAAAGCCAACCAGGATAATCCTAAACTTGCACCTTCCGGCTCCGGGATTACAGAGCCTTCCCTGGCTGAAATGATCCAGACACACAACCGCCTCGTACTTGAAAGAGAACGGCAGGCAGAAAGGCTCGGACCTAAAAACCCCATACCCGTTGACCTCGCCAACCAAATCGCTAACCTAAGGGTAAGCCTGCTCACTAATATCGGTAATCTTAAACAGGCGTACCGCATCGCATTAAATGATATCAGCAGTAAAGATGCAGAGCTCAATGCCCGCATCAGAAACATACCTCAAATACAAAAAAACCTCGTACAGATACAGCGTGATCAGTCTGTAAAAGAACAGCTCTACTTCCTGCTCCTACAAAAAAGAGAAGAGTCCGCCATTACCCTGGCCTCTACTACTCCTGATTCCAGAAGTGTTGAAAAGCCCAGAAGCCTCGGTATTGTAAGCCCGAAAAGAACACTGATCATGGCTATTGCTTTCCTATTAGGACTGCTTATCCCCATCAGTATTATTTACCTTATTAACTTCTTTAACAACAAAATTGAAGATAAGGATGAAGTAGAGCAAAATACTAAAGCTCCTGTACTGGGAGAGATCTCCTACGTCAAAAAAGACACTTCGCCCATCGTGGTACAAAAAGGCAGCAGGTCTATTGTCGCAGAGCAGTTCAGGGTGATAAGAACCAGTATCAGCTTTACCAGACCGGGGCATTCTCCAAGAATCATACTGGTGACCTCCCATCGCCCCGAAGAAGGAAAGTCCTTTACCAGTCTTAACCTTGCCGCCAGCTATGCCCTGCTCAACAAAAAAGTAGTGGTGCTTGAATTTGATCTACGTAAACCCCGGCTTAGCATTGCTGTTGATATTCATGCCGATACCGGTATCAGCAACTTCCTTGCCGGAAGCACTAATGAGATAACCAACATCCTGCATGAAGTGCCAGGATTTGAACAGCGGTTCTGGCTCCTGCCCGCAGGTCCCATCCCTCCTAACCCCGCTGAGCTCATCCTCGGTGAAAATATGAAGAAACTTATGGACGAACTCAACAAAAGGTTCGACTATATCATCTTCGACACCCCTCCCTACGGACTCGTTACGGACTCCTCCCTGCTCGCTGCTCATGCCGACATCAGTGTTGTTGTTCTCAGGCAAGGGTTCACCTTTAAATGGGTACTCCAGGAACTCAATAAAAAATTAACCGACAACCCCAATCAGCCCCTTTACACCGTTATTAACAGAGTCGGTGAAAAAAACAAATACGGCTCCTATAAAAAATACGGCTACGGATATACAGAATACTTCGATACACCTAATAAAAAAAGAAAAAGAAAATAAAAACAAACCCAATTGTTAATGATTGCTCAATAGTAAAAATAATATTAAGCAATACATACCTCTGAACACCCGTTACAAGACTATTTATCATGTTAATTAATAAGTATGAAAGGAATTATTTTAGCTGGAGGATCAGGCACACGCTTGTATCCATTGACTATAGCAGTAAGCAAGCAATTGCTCCCGGTTTATGATAAACCAATGATTTATTACCCGTTATCCGTTTTAATGCTAGCGGAAATACGCGAGATATTAATTATCACTACTCCTCACGATCAAGAAGCATTCATAAAACTATTAGGAGATGGAAGTCAGGTTGGTTGTAGTTTCGAATACGCCGTACAGGAGCACCCTAATGGATTAGCAGAAGCTTTCATCATAGGAGAAAAGTTCATAGGTCAGGAGAAAGTGGCTTTGATACTGGGAGATAATATTTTCTACGGGAATGGACTGGGAACACTAATACGAAGTAAAACAAATATTAACGGTGCCACAATCTTTGCTTACCCCGTCAAAGATCCTGAAAGATATGGTGTAGTTAATTTTGACAAAAACTTTAAAGCCATAGGCATTGAGGAGAAGCCTTTAAAGCCTAAGTCTAAATATGCCGTACCCGGGTTATACTTTTATGATAACAATGTAGTGGAAATGGCAAAACAGATAATACCCTCAACAAGAGGAGAAAAAGAAATATCCACCTTAAACCAAATGTATTTGAATTTAGGCAAGTTGGAAGTAGGTGTTATGACCAGAGGGATGAGTTGGTTTGATACGGGAACAGTTGATTCTCTAGACGATGCAACGGAATTTATCCGAGTCTTACAAAACCGGCAAAGCACAATGATTGGTTGTATTGAAGAAGTAGCCTATGAAAGACAGTTTATCAATATACACCAATTAGAAAAAGCCGCTCAAAGATATGTAAAATCCAAATATGGGACCTACTTGTCTGAGTATATTAAAGAAAGGTTATAATGTCACTGTTAAAAAAAACTATTTCCGGACTTTTCTGGACATTTACACAGCAGTTTAGCGTACAGTTCATCAATTTTACTATACAAATCATACTTGCAAGAATATTACTACCTGCCGAGTTTGGTTTAATTGGAATGATCGCCATATTCATCTCAGTGGGAAATAGCTTGATGGATAGCGGAATGACCTCTTCCCTAATTCGTACGTCTAATGCCAGTCAAAAAGATTTTTCAACAGTCTTCTGGATTAACCTTTTCGCAAGCATTTCGATTTATATCATTACTTTTATTTGCGCACCACTCATAGCAAATTTTTACAAGCAACCTATATTAACTTTAATAATACGAATTTATACGCTATCATTTATCATAAGAGCATTCGTCGGAGTTCAGACTACCATTCTAACAAAAGAGATGAATTTCAAGCTACAAATGTCTATGCAAATTCCTTCAGTAATTGTAGGAGGAGTCATAGGAATTGTTATGGCATACCGGGGGTTCGGTGTCTGGAGTTTAGTATGGATGAACCTAACCCAATCTTTTCTTTTCAGCACACAACACTGGATTCGCACTAAATGGTATCCAGCCTTTATCGTAGATAGAGAACGTTTATGGTTCCATTTAAAATTCGGTTATAAATTAACTATGTCAGGCTTACTCAATACCATATATGACAATATATACAATATCATTATCGGGAAATTCTTCTCAGCAACTCAGTTAGGGTACTATACCCGGGCACAAACACTTCAAATGTTTCCCGTAACCAATATAGCA
The DNA here is from genome assembly GCA_023957155.1 of Chitinophagaceae bacterium. Taxonomy (GTDB): domain Bacteria; phylum Bacteroidota; class Bacteroidia; order Chitinophagales; family Chitinophagaceae; genus Agriterribacter. The sequence continues at coordinate 136,497 of JAMLHK010000007.1, forward strand.
ACAGCACTAAACAAAGTAACTTACCCGATGTTTGCAGCTATTCAACATGACGATGCTAGACTTAAAATAGCATATAAAAAGCTAATGCAGCAGGTGATTTTTTGGATTGCTCCACTTATGGTGTATCTCGCCATTGTTGCTGAGCCCTTATTTCGTTTTGTACTCACAGATAAATGGCTTCCCGCCGTACCCTATTTCCAGTTATTATGTTTTAGTGGCATTTTATACCCCCTGCATACATACAATCTTAATATTTTAAACGTTAAAGGCAGAAGTGATCTGTTTTTAAAGCTAGAGATATATAAAAAAATATTTATATCAATTGGAATTATGGGAGCTTTGTACTTTGGTATTTATGGACTACTCATCTTTCAGCTAATTTCCTCTCTTTTCGCCTTTGCGGTTAATACAAGCTATAGCGGGAAGATGATAAACTATCCGGTAAAAGAGCAAATAAAAGATATCCTACCCTTCATAGGAATTGCTTTTACTGTAGGCGCGCTATTATTTTCCCTGAATAAATTTATAATCGTTCCTCTCCACCCACACGATCTAATCATTATTATAATGATCGGTATAATATTCTGGGCAGTATATTTGTCTATCAACTGGAAATTAAAAGTTCCCGCGATCAATGATTTCAGACACCTAATTTTAAAAAGATGATACCAGTAACAAAGCCCTTCCTTCCTCCAAAGGAAGAATACGAAAACTATTTAACCGGCATCTGGCAACGTCAGTGGCTAACCAATATGGGGCCTCTTGCCAACGACTTGGAACTGAAGTTAAAGAACTATTTACAGATTAAACACCTACTATTTGTAACCAACGGAACTATTGCTCTTCAGATGGCTATAAAAGCACTAGAGCTCAGGGGAGAAATAATTACTACTCCTTTTTCTTTTGTCGCTACCACAAGTAGCATAGTTTGGGAAGGCTGTCAGCCGGTGTTTGTTGATATTAACGCTGAAACTCTTAATATTGATGCCACAAAAATTGAATCTGCGATAACCGATAAAACGGTGGCTATTCTAGCCACCCATGTTTATGGCAATCCTTGTGATGTGGAAGCAATAGATAAAATAGCCAAAGCCCACAACCTAAAAGTAATTTATGACGGCGCACATGCATTTGGCATCAAAATAAATGGGAAATCAGTTTTTGAATATGGTGATATTTCTACTTGCAGTTTGCACGCTACAAAATTGTACCACTCCATTGAAGGAGGGCTCATAATTACAAAGGATGCCGACCTACTTAAAAAACTGGCTTATATGCGTAACTTTGGATTCAATGGTCCGGAGGCTTTTGCCGAATTGGGAATCAATGGCAAAAACTCTGAATTCCATGCGGGAATGGGATTAATTAATTTAAAGTATATTGATACTATAATCGAAAAAAGAAGGACACTCACTGAGCACTACCAGAAAAAATTAATTAATTTTAAAGCGACAGCTCCCGTGTGGCATAAAGAGGCTACCAATAACTATGGATACTTCCCCTTAATACTAGAAAATGAAGAGCTCTTAATAAAATGTAACCAACTGTTACAAACAAACGAGATTTTTGCAAGACGATATTTTTATCCTTCCCTGGCAACCACCTTACCATACGTTGAATTCAAACCAATGCTAATTACTGATGACATAGCCTCAAAGGTACTGTGTCTGCCATTATATTATGACTTATCAATTGAAGAAATTGACTTAGTTTGCAGACTACTGCTGAGAGCTCAAAATAATTAATCAAGCATGTTAATAATTGGAGCAAAAGGATTTGCCAAAGAAGTGCTCGAAACATTTCATCAAAGGCAGAAATTAACAAGCCTGGCCTTTTACGATGACGTTAATGCAGATATCGGAGATTTTCTATTTGATAAATTTCCAATTTTAAAGAACCACAGTCAGGTAAAAGAACACTTCAGAAAAAACGGAAATGAATTTACTCTAGGAATTGGTAATCCGGTTTTACGATTCAAATTATACGAAAAATTCAGAGCTTTAGGAGGAACTCTTGTATCCTCCATTAGTCCATCATCACAAATTGGAAGCTATCATATTGAAATTGGCAAAGGGTGTAATATCTTAAACAATGCAATTATTTCTAACAGTGTAACTATAGGGAAAGGCTGTATAATATATTACAATGCTATTATAACCCACGATTGTACTGTCGGCGATTTTGTAGAAATCTCACCCGCAGCCTGCCTGTTGGGGCGTTGTAAGCTTAATTCTTTCATTCAGATAGGCTCAAATGCCACTATATTACCCGATATCAGCATTGGGAATAATGTAATTATAGCTGCCGGTGCTGTTGTTACAAAAAACGTACCCGACAATTGCATGGTTGCCGGCATACCTGCAGCGATTAAAAAAGAGTTGACAGTGCCTGATGTAGTAATGCTTAAAAATAACCTTCAATGAAAACCGAGATAAACATTCTACATGTACTAGATGACAAGAAATTTATCTCATATTGTAAAAATACGTTCTCATTACCTTATTTACGCAATACTATTACTGAATCTGTAAATCTCTCGTCAACTATCTTAGATCACTCGTTTGATATAATCATTTTCCATTCATTGAGAAACGAATCAGTTAAAGTATTAAACAGCGTATCAATATCACAACCTGTTATATGGTTCTTTTGGGGAGCAGATGGTTTTTGTCTGGGGAAATTTTATAATCTTTTTCTTCTTCCAAAAACAAAACGATCCAGACTGAGGCTGGCATTCAAAAACAGTTTAGGCAATGGATTAAAAACACTATACAAATCACTTTTTCCTCAATCAATAGATAAAAAACCATACTATAGAAACCTTATTAAATCATTTGGCAAAATATCAATTATAGTACCAATCGTTCCCGGCGACTTTGAACTATTACAAGAAAAATACACCCTAAAAGCCTCTTCTTTTCATTTAAACTATGTTAGTCCGATTTTCGATCACTCCATAGATTTATCTATTACCGGGGATAATATCCTTATTGGGAACTCCGCACATTTTACCAACAACCATATAGAAATAATAGATATTTTAAGTAAAATGAACTTGGGCAACCGAAAAGTGATAGTTCCACTAAGCTATGGTAACCGTGCCAATAGTCGTTTCATAGCAAGTTATGCAATAAAAAAACTGCCACAGAATGCTATATGTTTGACTGAATTCTTATCTTTTGAAGAATACTTGAAGATAGTACAATCCTGTAGTATTGTTATAATGAACCATTTAAGGCAACAGGCTTTAGGCAACATTATTCAGTCTTTAGCCATTGGTGTAAAGCTGTATTTACAACCATCCTCTAGTTTATATAAATATTTAAAGGATAATCAATTTATCATCTATACTATTGAAGAATTAAAAAATACAAAACCCCTATCGGCGCAAGAACAGGAGCATAATAGAGCAAAATGTATGGAACTTTTCGGTAAAGAACTACAACATACAAAGGTTAAGCAACTTATTGAACAAGCCCTTTCGCAAGACTTCAGAGAAAATATAATAGTAAAAAACGCCCCCTTTTCGAATTATTAAGTCCCAGCTTATGTTGATTCTATACCTGCTATTTTTCTCTTTTCTGTTTTTCCTTAACTATAGAAAGCATGGGTTTACACCTTCGACTTTTATAATTAGTATTTATTTGCTTTCTTCGGTTATGTCACTATTACTACTATACTATTATCAAATCTTTGATGAAGAAAGAATATCACTCATAGCCATTATTTTCCATATTATCTGTCTATACCTCTTTTTAAGCCCGATAATATATTTTGGAAACATCAATATAAACGAAATTAAGTTTCCGCCCTATCGAATACTGCGATACTTAATATGGACTATCATCTTGCTATCGTTGATCTCTATAGTGGTTTCCTGGAGCAAATTAAAAATTGTTTTCGCTTTTGAAGAAATAAGTGAAGCAAGACGTTTATATAATGCCAGAGAACTATACGATGAAGATAGGAATATATACACTTACCTCGGTGCGATAGGGCATCACCTTTCAATATTCGCTATGTTCTTTTTCTTCTATTTTATTATTTTTTACCCACAAAAAAAAATTATACAACTATTACTGTTCATCTCAAGTTTCGCTATCGTCTTTTCGAACCTTTCTACTGCTGGCAGAGACGGAATTGTACGCTGGGGATTCTTCATGATATTCGCCTTCTCCATCTTTAAAAAAAACATTTCAGCAAGAGCAAAGAAATATATCTATACTCTGTCTCTTATAGCGGGGATACCAATAGTTTCAATATTTGTGATCATCACCCAATCCAGATTTGGTGAAAGAAACGGAGGTGTATTACAGTCAATTGCCTCATACATTGGGCAGTCCTTTCCCATTTTCTCCTATAACTTCAACCAGTTCATGGATGGTACAGCAGGAGGCAGAATAAATTTTCCATTCCTTTTCCCGATATCACAAAGAAGATCACTGAATAACCTTAATGACTATTTTTACGCAGACTACAATCTTAACACTTTCTCTACTTTTGTAGGTAGTTTTTATTTCGATCTTGGCTTATTAAAAACGCTTTTATTCGCACTTTTCTTCTATTTTATTTTTACTTACTATTATAAGTTTCATAAACCTAGAGCTTCTTTTGTTAAAATGATGTCCTTTATTATACTTTATCAAATAATGCTACTGGGTATTTTTTATTATATGTTTTATTCAACCACTGTAACTAATACGCTCTTATTACTTATAGCAATAGCTGTATTCCTACAATATAAATCCGCTAACTACAGATACTCGCTTTAAGAAAAACACAGTATCAGATTCATAATGTATCCCCATTATTGAAAACAAAAACAAATATGTCAGATTTACATAGGACAAAAGTACTTATAATTACAGGCATTCTCCCTGTTGCGGATATTATTGAAAAAAAAGACGAAAATGATATTCTCTTAATCACAGAAGATAATATCAAAATATTTCATTCTGATATTGAATTTGACTATATTTTTACATCTCCAAAAGTCAATAAAATTTTATCTTTATTAAGTACCAAATGGAGATCTTACTACAAGGTTCAGCAACAAGAACAATTTGGTTTAAGAGGCAGAGTTATAAACACACTTGGGATAATTATGCTGCCCAAAAAATTCTTTTTCCGGAATATCCTATATAATCTCAGCTTTTGGCTAAACAGAAATAGAATCGAGTACATTATTAAAAAAACTCAACCTACAATAATTCATGCTCAGTCTATAGGAGGGAATGCATTTTTCGCAAAAAAAATAAGTAAAAAATACAATATCCCTTATATTGTTACACTCAGAGGACTTAACGAGCATACAGATCACTTAGTAATTAAGACTTTAGAATCTGCCAAGCATCTGATAGCGATCAGCCCGACTCAAAAAAGAATTGCTGAGAAAATAATAAAAGAAACGGTTAATTTTATTCCACACGGAGTATCGGATCATTTTTTTACCGGAAATAAAGAAAAAACCGTTACCCTCCCCTTAAGATTCATGGTAGTATGCAGACTATTAAAATTAAAAAACATTGATAAAGTTATTAAAGAAATATCTTCATTCGGAGAAAATTATACAATGGATATATATGGCGAGGGACCTGAAAAAGAAAACCTGCAAACCCTTATCGAACAGTTAAACTTAACCAACAGAATAAAACTAAAAGGCTATATTTTAAACGAAAGCCTACCCTACATATATAAAGAATATGATATTTTCATAATGCCCAGCATCCCGGAAACTTTGGGAAGGGTATACTTTGAAGCAATGGCTGGCGGATTGCCGGTAATTGCTTCTAAAGATACAGGTGTAGATGGAATAGTAACGGATGGAATACACGGATACCTGGTAAATCATAAAGATGATAAATCTCTATACAAAATATTGAATCTGATATTTTCAAATCCCGAAAACATTCCTATAATGCGAAAGCATGCATTAGAACTGTCCAAACAATTCCGATGGGAAAGCATTTCAGAGCTACTCTATAACATATACAAGAACTAAAACTATTTTATAAGATATTAATCGGTGGATGCAACTCAATATACTATATAAAGTGACTATTTTTGTGCCTTAAAAGTCATTATATCCTATCCGTTCTAAACGTTCCAATCCCATCAGTAGAAATAAATAGACCTCTAATAAATTTATAAATAAGAGATGCGAAGAGGAAACAATTTATTCGTTTAAAGGCATAAACCCTAAATTAATATATTATAATTACAATATATTATCTTTAAATAGGTCATTGTCTTCTTTCCTAACTCAAATTAAATAACAACATGATTCAACTTATTACGAATGCTGACGATTTTGGCATGACCGTTTCTATCACAGATGCTATAATAGACAGCCATTTGAATGGTATAATGAAAAGTACTACCATAATGATTAATAGAGAAGGCACAGACTATGCCATCAAAAAAGCGAAAGAAATATCTTCTTTAGGAGTCGGAATACATTTCAACCTTACAGGGGGAAAACCGATCTCTTCCCCTGATAAGATCCCAGAACTATTAAATGAAAAAGGGAATTTTAAACCCAATAAGGAGCAAAGAACTAACCTATTATTTGGGAAACACAAATTAAATCAGGTAAAAATTGAATTAAAAAACCAGTTAGAGTATTTGCTAGACAATGGCATAACACCTTCACATTATGATAGTCATCATCATATAACAGGAGTACCTTTAGCATTCCGAGCCGCCATAGAAGTTGCCCAACAACATAATATTAATAAGGCAAGAATTACTAACACGAACTACTGGTATAATCCCGAATTTACCAATTACACCTTTAAGCTAAAACAAAAACTTAAATCCTTTCCCAAATCTATTATCCATAATAGAAACAAAAAGACACTCACAAAAAATGGATTTAAAACTCCTGATTATAAAATTTTACCATCAAGGGTTTACCCCTTTGATAAAAACCATATCAATCAGTTTATAAATACATTAAGAGTATTGAAAAATGGAATAACAGAAATTAGTTTCCATCCTGGATATGCAAATTCAAGCGGGGAAGATTCCGTAAAAACAGCACAATTAAGACTTAATGATTTAGAAGTGGCAAAATCTGATATTGTCAAAGAATTTATTCTGCACAACAAAATTCAACTTATCAATTTTAATGATATCTAACAATGAATATAATATCCCTGAATAAAATGCTTCATCAAAAAAGGTACATATAAGACTAATTAATTCCATAATTAATATAGCAAAGAAGTCAAAGTATATTTAAGATAATCATATACCTCACCGATAAAAGCTAAGGACACATTTTAATTAACCAGATAATAAATTCAACATAGTAATTACCCCACCTCAATCGTTCATTTTTTAAATAATACCGCTTCTGTATTATTTAAAAAACAATAAAGTATCTTATATAGAAAAACCACAGATGATAACATAATCCATCGTCGGCATCACTTCTATATAAGACTAAAATGCATAAATTTCAGTTCAATATCCTAAAAGAGAAATATCAGCTAAAATGAATATTAATAACAAACAGCTCTCAAGTGAATAAACAGACAATAATACATATAGCAAACGATTATACCGGTTCAATGGTCTATAAGAATTTAATCACAGAGCTGGATCAGTTAAAAACAGAACAAATCATATACACACCAATAAAAACAAATGCTAATATTGGAAAAAATGAGGTTCACTTAAGTACAAATGGCTCAAAAATCATCTATTCTAATATTTTGAACAAATCAATTGATAGAATATTCTATAAACATAAGATAAAAAAAATTATTAAGGACATTGAATCCAAGATTGATTTCTCCAGAGTTAAACTCATACATGCCCATACATGGTATAGTGATGGTGGAGTAGCTTATCTGCTTTCAAAAAAATACAACATACCATACATTGTAACAGTAAGAAATTCTGACCTAAATGTGTTTTATAAGTATTTGATACATAAAAGAAGATTTGGAAGAAAAATATTAGAAAATGCCAACAAAATAATTCTAATAGCTGCCACCTATAAAGCAAGAACATTAAGTTTATCGTCACTACAATCTGTTAAAAAAGAAATCGAAAGAAAAATGTTAATTATTCCTAATGGTGTGGATAGCTTTTGGATCGATCACACAAGAAAAATACAAACCGATGGGATACCAGCTTCGAAGGATATTTATAATCTCCTGTTTATAGGAAAATTTTCAAAAGGGAAAAATATAATTGCCTTACAAAAGGCAATTATTCAAATGCAAAGAGAAGACCGGTTTAATGTAATCTTACATATTGTTGGCGGTGATGGCGATAGAAAGAAATTAGCTATCAGACAAATCAAATCCTTTCCCAATTTGTTTAAATACTATGGGAAGGTATACGACAAACAGCAATTACTTCAGGTTTTTAGAAGCTGTGACATTTTCACTATGCCATCGAGGCACGAAACTTTTGGGCTGGTCTATGTAGAAGCAATGCTGCAAGGCTTACCGATCTTATATACTCAGCATGAAGGAATAGACGGATTTTATGAAGAGAAGATTGGGGAGAAAGTGCAAAACTTCTCCACAGAAGAAATTAAACAAAAGCTGTATGCTTTGATAATCAATCTTAATAACTACATTATTCCAACAAACAAAATAAAACAAAACCATAACTGGACTTCAATTGCAAAAATATACCTGTCTTTATACGAGAATTCAGTATAATGGAGGAGTTTTTGCCGAATCAAAACAATGGATGATTGATTAGTATACAAGTAAACTGCGATAACAAACATAATATTGAAACCAAGGCTAAAAAACACTGGACACGTATAAATATAAGCATACACTCAGACAATGCAACCATTTGTTAACCTACTTTGTCTACAGCAGTTGTATTTATGCCAATAAATAAAAATTATCTATTTTAAAAATGAAGATTCTTTACATTCATCAGTATTTTAATACACCACAGGAACCCGGTGGAACAAGATCATACTGGTTTTCAAAAGAGCTTGTCAACGCTGGCCATGAGGTCATCATGTTCACATCAGCAAGAAAAGAACAACAGCATTTTATAGAAAGGAAAAACATTGAAGGAATAGCAGTTACCTATGTCCGCAATACATATAATGGTGAAATGGGAGTCATTCAACGCGCATGGTCCTTCGTACGGTTTATGTTCTATGCGATATGGTTTGGCATAAGACAAAAAGATATAGACCTTGTATATGCAACATCCACCCCACTTTCTGTAGCTTTCCCGGCAATGGTGATCAAATGGTTTAAAGGTGTTCCTTTTATATTTGAAGTACGCGACTTATGGCCGGAAGTACCCATTCAAATGGGGGCAATCAAAAATAAGTTGCTCATAAAGCTGCTTTACTGGTTTGAAAAAAGGATATATATTTCTGCCGCACATGTAGTAACCCTGTCGCCCGGCATGAAGGAGGGAGTTCTTAAATATGGTATCCCCGAACAAAAAGTGTCTATGATCCCCAATATGTCTAAAAAAGAGGAATTTTATGAGCGTCCGAAGAACGAGGCAATAGCCAAAGCATTTGGAATTAGCTTAAACAAATTTAACGCTATTCACTTTGGTGCTATGGGCATTGCAAATCATTTAGAGTATATCATAGATGCCGCAGCGGATTTAAAGAAAAGAAACTTGGAAGATATAGACATCCTGTTCCTAGGGTCGGGAAGTGTGGAAAGCAAATTGAAACAAAGATGCGAATCCGAAGGGCTTTCTAATGTAAAGTTTCTGGGCAAGCACCCGATGCAAACCCTTTCGGAAATCGTAAACCTCTGTGATGTGTCTATTGTAAGTTTTGCCAACATTCCCGTACTCTATACTAATTCCCCAAACAAGCTTTTTGATTCTCTTTCAGCTGCAAAGCCCATCATCGTCAATTCAGCGGGATGGACAAAAGAAATGGTGGAACATAATCACTGTGGCTTATTTACTAACCCTGACTCTCCTAAAAGCCTGGCTGACGCACTATTCAAACTATCAACTTCACCCGAAACTGTAAAAAAGATGGGGACGAATAGCAGGAGTTTAGCCGAAACGGTTTATGACAAAACCATAGCATGCAAAACATTTTATGCGCTTATCAACCGCTTCAATAAAGCATGAAATATCCATCCCGATAAAGGAAATTAAAAGAGACTTATATGAAAATCCAACTTCTTTGCATAGGGAAAGAGAACAACCTCAATATAAAAACCGGGATTGAAGAGTTTACACTGCGAATTAGCCGCTACTATCCTGCAGAATGGAAAATTATCTCCCCCTCAAAAAGCTGGACAGGTTTACAGGAAAAAGCATTAAAAGTAAAAGAAGCAGCCTTGATACTGGAAAGAATAAGAAAAGACGATTATCTCGTGGCACTGGATGAAAAAGGCATTCTACTCAGCTCAGCAAAGCTGGCTTCATGGATACAGTCCAGAGCTAATGAAAGTATTAAACAACTGGTATTTTTAATCGGAGGGGCTTATGGACTGGATGAATCTGTACTAAAACGAGCTAATTTTATATGGTCGTTATCCCCTCTTACTTTCCCTCATCAGTTAGTACGATTAATATTAACCGAACAGGTATATCGTGCCTGTACTATTATCAAAAACGAAAAATACCATCATGCATAACGCTTCTGCCAACATTATAAAATACTAATCTAACCCCGTTTCCATGTCTGTAACACTCCTTATACTCATCGTCACCAGCATCGTTTCTATAGTCGCTCTTAAAAATGAGCAGTTACTGGATAATTTGATTTTTTATCCGCCGGCAGTGACCGAAAGAAAACAATATTATCGCTTCTTCACCTGTGGCTTTATACATGCCAATATACCCCATCTTGTATTCAACATGTATTCGTTCTGGATATTCGGCGAATATGTAGAAATACTTTTCATGTCAATCTTTGGACACATGGGGCGATGGTATTACTTACTCATGTATATCACGGCGCTAGCGGTATGTCTGTTGCCAACCTATGCCAAAAATAAAGACAATTACTACTATAGAAGTCTCGGTGCTTCAGGTGCTGTTTCCGCAGTAATTTTTGTCTTTATTTTCCTCAACCCGCTGCAGGGAATAGGACTGATCTTTCTGCCCAGAGAGCTGATGATACCCGGCTTTATCTTTGGCTTTTTATATTTAGCTATTTCTTCCTATTTAGATAAAAAAGGCGGGGGCAATATTAATCACTCGGCTCATATATGGGGAGCCATATACGGGATTATATTTCTTATTGTAACCGCCTGGTTATTTTCAGGAATTAATTTATTAGACAATTTTTTGCTATCAGTCAAATCATATTTTAGCAGATCCTAAGCTTACCCTAAGTACGACTCTTATATTGGACAATACTGTCAACTAATTACCAACTCTTTTACTCATAGAATCTTCCTATTCTATTTTATATCAACCACACTTTTTCTTTTTCTGATTTTGGCAATTCCTAATTATAAGAACCTTTATAAGCCAAACCTATTTTAACCTCTAATGGACAAATCTGAGGAATCCCACACTTACAACACAATAACAGTAAAGTATCCATTTCAATATTCTTATTTATAAACAATTTTCTCTAAATAATTTATTATTAATATTGATACATAAGGAACAACACATATTTGTAATTAAATATATTTAAATTCAAAAGAAAAGTATTTTTTTGCATGGTTATTGTAGCCCCATCTACCAATATTCGTCTTTAATTAAAAAGATATTATATATTACTAGACCGTAAACCTGACAAATTTTATCCCTTTCATGATTGCTACTTTTAAATCCAATTCTTTTTTTAAAACATCAAAAAAAACAATAATATCTTTCTCCATACTTATACTTACCTACAATATCATATATGCACAGCCTGACCTAGAGCATGCCGTACCGGCTAATTATAATACAACCCAAGGGACACTTTCGATAAGCGACAGGCATTACCGCCTTGGAGAACAATCACTTAGATGGGATTGGATAGCCGGAGATACACTGATAATTGATTTAACTCCCGATGAGGAAGATGAAGTGAATCCATACTTAACATTATGGGCAAAGAATCACTTTGAAATGTGGATACACAACGAACTTCCTTCAACTGATACTTTTGAAGTTAAATTCATTAATTACGACAATGAAGACCAATTTCGTTTTCGCTTCAATATTAATTATAAAGGATGGAGAAAAATGCTACGTAGCTATCGCTTAGACATGCTAAAACAATATATAACATATAACACATACAAATGGAATGTAGATAAAATTTATCTATTAGCTCCCAATATAGGAAGCGGGTCTATATACATAGACAATATACAATATATGAGAGACTCTGAAATGAAATATTCTGACCGTCAGATGCCCGACCTCTATGCATTAGCTAACGATAAAGATAAACTTTCCAGTGATCTATATTACAAAATTGATAGCCTTAATAATTCAATACCGGTATCGATTCCAACTCCAACCGAATTAGCCGGGCTTTCTTCTATCCGCAATAAAATTTTACAACAAACTTTCAGTTCAGCACCCTCTTCAAATAACTTAACGAGTGCTAACTTGGAATATGAGTTCTATAATATTGTAACAAATGACAGCTTAATTAAGGGAAAAGACATTGAAAAGCCTGCACAAATTTCCCAGATGTTTATGACCTTCACATATAGCTATATATATAACAATAATACCGATAGTAAAGATAAAGCTATCAATTTGTTGAGGTTAATGCTGGATTGCGGGCTAGCCGGTGGAAGTGGACGATGGTTTGCGGGGAATTATAATGGCTATAATGATACGGTATTCTTTAAGACCCTCACCGATGCTTACCGGTTTATTCCGGATGATCTTAAATACTCTATATATGATTTCCTAAAATGGTCAACTGATGTCAATTTGGGGTGGATGGACAATCCGGAAGGACTTTTTGACACTGATAACATTTATACACTTTGCAGGGCTTACCTTTGTACCATTCTATATAATCCAGATACCGCTACTGCAGTAAAAGACTTAAAATGTCTCAAAGCTTTTATTGAGAAATTTTTAACCTTTCAACCGGGAGATACTGATGGTATGAAACCGGATGGAACTGTCTTTCACCACTTTGCACACTATAACGGGTACGCTTACGCGTTCTCAAGACTTATAGACCCTATTTTATCCACACTAAGCGGTACAGTCTTTCAAATAAATGATACTGCATATTCCTATTTAAGAAAAGTAGTGTACTCCCAATACATTTCAAGCAACGAAGTACAATACGCCAATAGTCTTTGCGGAAGAAACCCTTTTTCAACAAATATTTCCTTTGCGAAGAGACATTTTTATTCTTTATCACTAATAGGAGGAGATGTTGCGGGTGCTCCTTTTGATCCTGTTGCAGCAGGAGTATATATTCGACTATATGGCAAAAACGAGACATTCCCGGGCATCTCTGCAGAACCTTTTCCTTCCGGCTTCTGGCAAATGAACTATAGCCCGCTGGCCATGTACAGAAGAAATAACTGGGCTGCAACCATCAAAGGCATCAATAACTATTTCTGGGGAACCGAAATTTACCCGGGAGCCAACCGCTACGGAAGATATCAAAGTTACGGAGCAGTGGAAATCATGTACCCCGATGGGCTTGCAGGAAGCGGTATAAGCGCTGCCGGATGGGACTGGAATAAAATACCTGGTGCCACAACCATAGCCTTGCCTTTTAACTCGTTAGTACTACCTTCTTCTCAAAGCAAATTAGACGAAAAAAACCAATTCAACTTTTCCGGTGGAGTAAAGTTTGAAACTCCTGCTCTTAATGCTCCCTCTGATGTGATCCTGACTGAGCTTCACGGCAACTATGGTATGTTTGCTTTGAATTTTAAACAAATAGCAGCTACTGCCACCCATAACTCCAGCTTTGTATTTCGTAAATCCTTTTTCTGCTTCGATGATAAAATAGTTTGTCTGGGAAGTAATATCAACAACAACGATGCTGCTAATAAAACCATTACCACTTTGTTCCAGGGTACTTTACCTTCCACCTCTACACCTACCATTATTGACGGGGCAGCAAAAACCGGCATTTCCCAATCCGAGGACCTTACCCAAACAAACCCACACTGGCTTATAGATGCATATAAAACAGGATACTATGTTCTGCCAGGCAATACCATACATCTGGAAAGACAGTCCCAGACGAGCCCCGACCAGTCCGGCTCAGGAGCCACTACTACCGCCAACTTTGCCAATGCGTATATAGACCACGGCTATGCGCCTGCAAGTGCTGACTATGCTTATGTTATTGCACCCAATACCACCAGTCAGGGCATGACCACTTTTGCCACAAGTATGCAATCGCCATCTACCCGGGCTTTTGATATTCTCCAACAAGACACCGCAGCTCATATCGTCCGTGAGAATACCAACAGTGTTACTGGCTTCAGTCTCTTTTTACCTAACAACAACCTGCTTACCAATGATATTCTCAAAAGTAATGATGCACCCTGTGTAGCTGTTATGCAGATAAAAGAGGATACATTGCGTATCTCACTGGTTAACCCTGACCTGAACCTTGTTAATAATAAAAGTACAGCTGTTCCCATTACATTAACACTATATGGATCCTGGTCAAAAATCCCCGGCTTACCTTCTCATTACGCCTATGTATTATCGTCAGAAGGATCGCAAACTATTGTTCAGTTTAACCCGGTTGACGGAATGCCTGCCGAAATCGCCATGATCAAAAGCAATGAGGTCATCCTCCCTCTAGCAGTATTGTCATTCTCCGGAAGTTCCGATATATCCGCCAATCAAAATGTGCTTGATCTCACTGTTGAAAACGATGGCGAAGCAGTAACCTATTATCTTGAACGGCAGACTTCCGGTAGCAATACCTGGACTACCATCGCAGATCACAGCTTTGGTCCGGCAACGGGGAGCCAGAAATTCAGCTTCTATGACCACGATATTGATGCTTCTGATTATCTATATCGTGTTAAATGGCAGCAATATTCCGGGGTGTGGAAATACTCCCATATTGTAACACTCAGGAATGATCGGATGAACCATATTATTGTAGCTCCTAACCCGGCAAAGGGTGCATTCACCGTACGATTAAAACAAAAAGCACCAGGCAAGCTGAGATGGCTGCTATCTGACATTTCGGGAAAAGTAATAAAACAGGGATACCTGGCTAATGCCATAGAAACCATTGCTGTACAGGGAATAGCTCCAGGTCTGTATTTTTTCCATCTCTCAACAGGGGAAACCATACGCATTATCCTGGGATAGTAATGAAGTATCTAAATATATTAAACAGAGCAGAACATAAACCCCTAAAAAAGATATTTTCACACGTTTTGAAGCTACGAGAAAGTTTTTATATAACTGCCTGATTATCTTCAGAAATTAGTTTATTAGACAATTTCCTGCTATCGGTAAAATCATATTTCAACCGTTTCTAAGCTTATTCTGAGCATGTTTTTTGTACTCGCCGTAACCTTAAACCGGTCATCAATTCTTTTATTTACTACCCACACAATTTTCTTTTTCATTTCTATAACCCAGACGCTTTCTTTTTCAATCAGCGACATTTTCTGATCAATAAAAAACCTCGCCAGTTTTTTTTTCTTATGCATACCCAGCGGATAAAAGTAATCACCCGCTTTCCATTTACGCAGAATCAGCGGAAATTCGATCTGCTTTAAATCCAGGCAGGCAATAGTAGAAGATAACGGAAAATCCATCTCTCTGTCTTTTACCTCCTTCGTTGCTATGTTTAATCGCCCTCCCTCAAAAATCACCTCTGTATCTTCTTCCTGAATCAAAATCATTTGATTTGTCAAACGCTTTAAAGGCGAGATAATCAGCCGGTTCCTGTGCCGGAGTATCCGGTGGGTAGGTGACAGAACGAATTTTCCGGTTTCTGCCTCTAAAAGTGCAACCGCATCTTTGGTTTGCTTTGCCGTAAAACCGTACTGCTTTATAATTTCGAATACCACTGTTTTCAAAGGCTCTACCCTGGAAAGCTTGAGTATAGATACAGATAACTCACCCTTCTTCTCTTCAAGCAGCTTTTTTTTATGTGCCGAAATAGCCTGATTGTATAGCAATTCAATGTCCCGGAAACGGTCAATATTATCCATTATACTTTGTCTGGCGGCCGGGTATATTTCCTCAATAGCAGGAATTATCCGGTGCCGTACATAATTCCGGGAATACTTATCGGATGCATTGCTGGAATCCTCAACGAATTCCAAAGCCTGTTCTTTTGCAAAAGCCAGGATATCCTGTTTTCCCGTAAACAAAAGAGGTCTTATTATCATACCGATTTTCGGCAAAATACCCCTCATGCCTCCAACACCTGTTCCTTTAAAAAAATTCATCAGTACGGTTTCTATGTTATCATCGCCATGATGGGCCGTTGCGACATATACAGGGCAGCCGGTTTCAGCATGCAAATGCGTTGCCAGTTCATCAAACCATCTGTATCTCAGCTCCCTGGCAGCAACCTGGACCGAAACCTTTTTTTGTGAAACATAGGATTCCGTTTCAAATCGTTTTGAAAACAAACGGGACCGGTAGCGCTCCGCCAATGAATATACAAATTGTTCATCGCGGATACTCTCCTCTCCTCTTAACTGGAAGTTGCAATGTGCTATGGCAAATTGATAGCCAGATAAATGAAACAATTCACATAAAACTACGGAATCTGCTCCCCCACTTACGGCAAGCAGCAACTGGTTGTTTGAAGGAAAAAGTCTTTCCTTACGAATATATTCCTGAAACAGGAGTAGTAAATCTTGCATACCTACAAATAATAAAATCTCTCTGAAGCTTTCATTCGCCACTCAATTCTTCCCACGCTGTATATAGTTCCTGGTATGTATTCCTATTACCAACCGTATTTGCAACATCCATTCCTCGTTGATACCAAAGCAAAGCTCCTGCAATTTCTCCATTCCTTTCCAGTAATTTTGCCAGTTGATAATATGAACCCAGATAAGAAGGGTCTCTTTCCAGAACCTTTTCCAAAAGACGGCGCGCCTCCTGATCATTCCCTTCTTTAATATATTCTAAAGCCAATGCATGCAGCAGAAAACTATCATCAGGGGAATCTTTCAAAAAAGATAATAATTTTTCAATTCTCTCCATATCCATTTAAAAATTTAAATTACATAACCTAACCCTGGAAATACATATTTTCTCATACACATACAGCTATATAAATAGTATATCAGGATCAAGCCAAATCTTAGATAACAGGAATCTTCCCCGAAAATACCATCCCCCAAAATTTAGAATATCTCCGATTTCTTGCGCTATTAAATAAATCTCTTACTATATTTGTAATTAAAAATAGTTGCATAAACAACTTTATGGGTCGTTTTCAAACCGGGATATTCCGGACATAAATTGAATCTCCCGGTTCCTGTTTGACAACAACCAAAGTGTAAAAATAAAGAAATGAAAATATTAGTTTGTATCAGCAAATCGCCGGACACTACAGCTAAAATTGCCTTTACCGATAATAATACAAAATTTGCCGCCGCGGGGGTACAATGGATCATCAACCCCTATGATGAATGGTATGCCCTCGTGAAGGCTATCGAGATTAAGGAAAAAGATACTTCTGCCGTTATACACCTGGTAACGGTAGGTCCTGCAGATGTAGAACCCATTATCCGTAAAGCTCTGGCATTAGGGGGTGATGAAGCCATTCGGGTTAATGCCGATAGCCAGGATAGTTTTTATGTGGCAGCCCAGATCGCAGAAATAGCCCGCCAGGGAGGCTACGATCTGATTTTCACCGGTAAAGAAACCATTGATTATAACGGATCTTCCGTGGGAGGCATGATAGCTGAAATGTTGAATATGCCTTTTGTCGGACTGGCCAACCATTTTGAACTAAACGGAAATACCTCAACCATCACCCGTGAAATAGAAGGCGGTGAAGAAAAAGTTGAAGTAGATCTACCCGTTGTGGTGAGCTGCCAGCAGGGAATGGCTGAAGCGAGAATACCCAACATGCGCGGCATCATGGCAGCCCGTACAAAACCGCTAAAAGTAGTAGAACCGGCAGCAGCCGATAGTCTTACCGAGATTGTTCAATTTGAATTGCCTCCTGCAAAAGAAGGAGTAAAATTAATTCCTGCCGATAACCCGGCGGAACTGATAAGACTGCTTCACGAGGAAGCAAAAGTGATTTAAACAGCTCATTTTCTAAACATCTAAAATTGAATCATGTCAGTACTCATATATATAGATCAATCAGAAGGACATATTAAAAAGGCGGCATTAGAAGCGCTCAGCTATGGTTCCCAACTGGCAAAACAAACGGGTACAACGGCTGAAGGTATAGTGATTGGAACAGTAAAAGATGATCTCGGTTCCTTAGGACAATACGGAATTACGCAGGTACATCAGGTTGCCAACCCGCAACTTGATCATCTTGATGCGCAGGTCTTCACCGGCATCCTTGCACAAGCGGTACAATTAACCGGGGCTACCATAATCATCTTTCCCGGCAATGCAGATGGCAAAACCATAGCACCGCGCCTGTCCGTACGATTAAAAGCCGCCCTTGTTTCAGGCGCGGTAGGCCTGCCAGATACGACCAACGGTTTTATCGTAAAGAAATCAGTATTCTCCGGGAAGGCTTTTGCCCGGGTTTCATTAAAAACGGATATAAAGATCATTACGCTCAATCCCAATGCTTTCCCTGCGGTTGTTTCCGCTACTGATGCTAAAGCAGCAGTTGTTCCATTTAATGCTACCCTGGATGCAACCAAAGTAAAGTCATTATCCGTCAATAAAGTTAAAGGCGATATTCCCCTGAGTGAAGCAGAGATCGTAGTAAGCGGGGGCAGAGGATTAAAAGGCCCGGAAAACTGGGGTATGGTTGAAGAGCTGGCCAAGCTATTAGGTGGGGCTACCGCATGCAGTCGCCCCGTGTCAGATTCCGACTGGCGGCCACATCATGAGCACGTTGGACAAACCGGCCTGGCTATAGCACCCAACCTGTATATAGCGATCGGAATTTCAGGAGCCATACAGCACCTGGCCGGGGTGAACAGAAGTAAAACTATTGTAGTTATTAATAAAGATCCCGAAGCACCTTTTTTTAAGGCAGCCGATTACGGAATTGTCGGCGATGCTTTTGAAGTAGTACCCCAATTAATAGAAGAAGTTAAAAAGCTGAAAGGCGTAGCATGAGAAAACACAGCTCTTAACTTTAGACCGCTCTGATATAAATCGGGGCGGTTTTTTTAATACCTTCGGGGCACCTTCCGTTTTACAAAATTCTTGTACTTTCGCAACATATTATGAAGAAAATAGAACTGGAAATAGTAGCATTATCCCATAGTATAACCCAGACTCATTCTTATGCTGTTGTTCTTGGTGAAACAAACGGCTTGAGACGCCTGCCGATCGTTATTGGCGGATTTGAAGCCCAGGCCATAGCAGTAGCTTTAGAGCGCATGCAACCCAGCAGACCACTTACACACGATCTGATGAAAAACTTCATGATGGCCTTTAATATAGAGCTCCACGAAATTATCATCAGCGACCTTCAGGAAGGTATATTTTACTCCAAGCTTTTATGCAGCAATGAACACGATACTGTTGAGATTGATTCCAGAACTTCGGATGCCCTGGCTCTTGCTGTTCGATTCGGATGTCCCATCTATACTTACGAACATATTCTGGAAAGCGCAGGCATCCTGATGGAAGATACCGGGAAAAAGAAAAGACCGGATGAAGAAAAACAACTGGTGCAGGAAACCGGTTCAAAAGAGGATCTCAAATCTATGTCCCTGGAAGAGCTTAACCAGTTACTGAATGAAGTATTGGAGCAGGAAGACTATCTCAGGGCAATTGCTATCCGGGATGAGATCAATAACAGGAAAAAGAAATATTAATTGCTCCCTTACCTCAAAATTACCAGCTCGTGGTTCTTTTCCCCAATTGCAAAATCAATTTAGGGCTTAATATTACCTCAAAAAGACCCGATGGATACCATAATATAGAAACCGTTTTTTATCCCCTCAACTGGTGCGATGCAATAGAATTAATTCCCGGAGATAAAACATCTCTTTCTCCTTCCTCTGCGCATCCTGTACAGTTCTCCTGCTCCGGGCTTACCATACCCGGAAACCCTTCGGATAATATCTGCCTGAAAGCATACCAATTGCTCAAAAAAGACTTTCCTTCACTTCCGCCGGTTTACATGCACCTGCACAAAACAATACCCACAGGCGCCGGGCTTGGCGGTGGCTCTTCCAACGGAGCATTCACTTTACTCCTGGCAAATCAGAAATTCAATCTCAATCTTTCATCAAACCAACTTAGCCGTTATGCGCTGATATTAGGCAGTGATTGTCCTTTTTTTATTATGAATACGCCCTGCTATGCAACCGGCCGGGGCGAACAGGCTGCCCCCCTCCCGCTCAGCCTTTCTGCTTATTCTTTTTTAGTCGTCTACCCCGGAATTCATATCCCGACAGCATGGGCATTTTCTCAACTTACCCCCCGTCTACCTGTTAAACCGGCTAAAGACATTGTAATGCAACCGCTGACATCATGGAAAAATGAGCTGGTTAATGATTTTGAATTGCCGGTATTCCGGGAATACCCCCAAATTGAAAGCGTAAAAAAAACACTGTATGCCAACGGGGCACTCTACGCATCACTTACCGGAAGCGGATCATCGGTATACGGTATATTTCATAAAAACAAAGTACCGGAACTGAAATGGGATAAGGGTTATATACAGAAAACAATAGAATAAAAGCGAGCCGTTCCGGGTTTCAGGTTACCCGGTTCAGGGCTTACCCATATTACGCATAACTTATCTCCATTATAAATCCCAAACTATTCGTATCTTGCAGCACAATTTATTTCTATCTTACTAGGCATATACATATTATCCTTTCTGGATCGTAACCTCGATTTCCTCGATCATCAATAACATCGGACCGCTTCTACTACTTTGGTGAGCAGTTGCTGCTCCTGTATTCTGATTTATCTTTTATCTAAAACAATTTAACCCTGTTTATCATGTCTGTTGCGATGCCCCTTTCCGAACAATCTGCTTACTACCTGACACTCGAAGAAAAATACGGCGCACACAATTATCATCCCGTTCCCGTAGTTTTAAACCGTGGAAAAGGAGTGTTTGTCTGGGATGTGGATAATAAGCGCTATTACGATTTTTTAAGCGGATATTCTGCCGTTAACCAGGGGCATTGCCATCCGCGTATCATTAATGCCCTGTTAACACAGGCTCAGCAACTAACCCTTACCTCAAGAGCCTTTCATAATAATAAGCTCGGTGAGTACGAACAGTATATAACAGCCTATTTCGGTTACGACAAAGTGCTTCCCATGAATACCGGGGCGGAAGCCGTAGAAACAGCACTTAAGCTTTGCAGGCGATGGGGTTATAAGGTTAAAGGAATACCCGACAATAAGGCAAAGATCATCGTGTGTGCCCACAATTTTCACGGACGCACTCTGTCGGTGATATCGTTTAGTACCGACCCTTCTTCAATAAAACAGTTCGGACCCTTCACTCCCGGCTTTGAAATTATCCCCTATAATAACATTGAAGCGTTATCTGTTGCTTTGGAAGATAAGCATGTTACGGGATTTTTAGTTGAACCCATCCAGGGTGAAGCCGGTGTGGTGATCCCGGATGAAGGTTACCTGAGCCGGGCGAAGCAGCTCTGTGAGCAACACCACGTACTGTTTATTGCCGATGAAATTCAAACCGGCTTATGCCGTACGGGAAAATTGCTTTGCTGCGATCATGAAAACGTAAAACCGGATATCCTGCTTTTAGGAAAGGCATTAAGCGGCGGTACCTTACCGGTAAGTGCTATATTGGCTAATGATGAGATTATGCTGACCATACAAGCAGGCGAGCATGGCTCTACCTATGGAGGAAATCCTCTTGCCTGTAGCGTAGCCATAGAAGCATTATCTGTTTTAAAGGAAGAAAAAATGGCTGAAAATGCAGAACAGGCAGGAGCGCTTCTGCGGTCAGAATTGAAGAAATTAAATTCTCCTTATATTCAGACCATTCGGGGAAAAGGATTACTGAATGCTATTATAATCCGGCATAAAGATACAGAAGCAGCATGGCAGCTCTGTCTTAAATTAAAGGAAAACGGGCTATTGGCTAAACCTACACACGGAGATAAGATCAGGTTATCTCCACCCTTAGTCATCACAAAAGAACAGGTTATGGAATGTGTGGACATTATAGCAAAAAGTACAGACGCAGCTTTTTAGCCTCTCCTGCCGGCTAAGATCATGCTGATTATACCTGCATTTGTTTTTAGCAAATATAGCCCGGGCACAACATGCGGGGCATATACCGTGATTATTACCCCAACGGACACGACATCGTTAAAACAGATGACGGATTAAATGTGAATGTATTTACCGATTTTTGCAAAAAATTGAGCATGTATTCAACGGTGAAAAATTCCTCTCTTTCACAACATCATATTGACCTGTTTAAAACCATCATCGGGGATGCATACGTATTGGAAGATACTGAAACGAGGCTGCACTACGGGCATGATGAGACTGAAGCACTATCCTTTCCCCCGGAAGTGGTGCTAAAGCCCCGTACGGCGGCTGAAATAAGTGAAATATTGAAAATCTGCAACGCGGCGCAGATCCCGGTAACACCAAGAGGTGCAGGAACGGGTTTAAGCGGTGGCGCCCTGCCCCATCTCGGTGGCGTATTGATCTCTACCGAAAGAATGAACAGTATCCTGCAGATTGATGAGGATAATCTGCAGGTCATTACCGAGCCGGGCGTAATAACAGAAGTTTTGCAGGATGCAGTTAAAGCGAAGGGATTATTTTATCCTCCCGACCCCGCCAGCCGGGGTTCCTGTTTTATCGGAGGCAATATTGCAGAAAACAGTGGCGGTCCCAAAGCGCTGAAATACGGAGTGGTAAAAGACTATGTCCTTAATCTTGAAATTGTACTCCCCGATGGTAATATAATATGGACGGGAGCCAATGTACTTAAAAACGTTACCGGTTATAGTCTTACCCAGCTCATTATTGGCAGCGAAGGAACCTTAGCCATAGTTACAAAAATTGTATTAAAACTTATTCCCCTGCCAAAATATGACTTATTGATGCTGGCGCCTTTTTCCTCTCTTGAGAAAGCAGGCGAAGCCGTAAGTGGTATTTTCAGGGCAGGCTTTACACCCAGCGCCCTGGAATTAGTGGAAATAGATGCTTTACGTATTGTAAGCAAAATGGCTGGCGGATCTCCCATACCCATTACCGACCACACAGAAGCTCACCTCATTATTGAAGTAGATGGTAACCACCTGGAAACACTAATGACGGAAATGGAATCAATTAGTGAAGTGTTAACAAGATATGACTGCGGAGAGATTTATTTTGCAGACGATGAACAGCAAAAAGCCGCTTTATGGAAGGTTCGCAGACAGGTGGCAGAAGCGGTAAAACTGGAGGGTTATACTATTGAGGAGGATACGGTAGTGCCCCGGGCAGCTCTTCCTGCCCTCATTAGGGGAGTAAAAGCGCTGGGAGAAAAATACCAGTTCCATGCGGTATGCTACGGACATGCCGGTGACGGCAACCTGCATATCCGTATTAAAAAAGAAGGTACTGAAAACAGCTTAACCGAACCGGTAATGATTGAAGGTTTGTATGCCTTGTTTGAACTGGTAAAAGACCTGGGCGGCACCATCAGCGCAGAGCATGGTATAGGATTAGTACAGAAAGTATATATGGATATTGTAATGAATGAAACCCATATCCAACTGATGCGTGGCATCAAGAAAGTATTTGACCCCAACAATATTTTAAACGCTGGTAAAATTTTTGACTGATGAAAAAAATAATAACGCTGTTCATCATAATTACAGCAGCGCTGACACAAGCCATATATGCGCAGGATCAGCAGGAAGAAACGCCACCGGGTGGCTTTGATAAATCGAAATTATTTTTCGGCGGCAATTTCGGGTTAGGCTTCGGCAGCAACAGCTCGTCAATAATCGTTTCACCCCAGGTAGGCTACCGGTTCAATACGCATTTTGCGGCAGGAGCCGGTGTTAACTTTAACTACTACAGCTATAAAAACCTTTTTGATGAAAAGACGAGATACGGGTATGCCGGACTTAATATCTTTGGCAGGATATACCCTTTCTCCTACCTGCTGCTACAGGCGCAACCCGAGCTGAACTATAGCTGGGGCTCCGTAAAATACCCTGCCGACAATATCACCCAGAAGCTTAAAGGGCAGCTTGTTCCTTCGCTGTTGCTGGGAGGAGGCGCTGCTATTCCTACCGGTGGAAACGGTGCGCTGCTGCTCCTGCTTCAATATGATATATTGCAGGAAGCACGATCTCCTTATGGAAATAAGATGTTCTTTACTATGGGCTATAACTTTTAGGTTTGAATAAAAGCCTGCTCCGGAAAGGATGGTCTACATTAACTCTGCCTGCCTTTTGTTTTTTAGCGTTATTCCTTTAACCTATATCAATAAACAGCAGATCACACTTCTGCTTCGTGTCGGGTGGTTTAGATTGAGTAAACAGTTGTTGTTACGTAGTTTTACCTTAGCCGGTAGAAAATACGCACAGACCCTATATATAGCATATACACAATATGCTGCATGTTTAATATTTATACATAAAATAATGTATAATATAATTTAATAAGAGAAAAGCCTTAATACAGCACCACCGTAGTTCTCCGCCATTGTAGAAGAACAATGACTAAACATTGATACCAGGCACTATTTTTTTACTACGGAGCTTGATCTTTCTTTGTGTAACAAATCCAATGATCCATATCCAATATCCCGAATCCAATAATCCGAAAAATCATCCAATATCTGTGATCAATACCTTATCCTGTAAAAAACCAGCTTTATCAAAAGCACAAATCCAATAACCTGATGAAGAAGCAATGTGTTTAAACCGTCCGATTAAAGCATTGCATACCGGGCAACAGAAAATGGCACAGCGATCATTCGCAACAGATTAAACTAACCCCTTCATAACCTTAATCTTTTTCCATTTTCTGTTGCTTTTTATTTTCACTGGTCATCTCCTGTTCTTCTCCGCTCATTCCTACTGATCCTTTCCCTGCATCATCCCCCATTCGTTTAATAACGTGTTGTAACGGAGTTCCGGTAAAGTCTTCCGGCTGTAATGACCCGCCCGGTCCTTTTGCCTGAAAGCTTCATAAATGGTAACCGCACAGGCTACGGAAATATTTAAAGATTTTATGATCCCTACCTGGGGAATAATAAAATTACCGTCTGCGAGCGTCCTGATTTCTTCACTTACCCCTTCATGCTCGTTACCAAAAACCAATGCAAGCGACTGGGTAAAATCTATATCATATATGTCCACTGCATCGCTGCTCAGATGCGTAGTGAGGATCTTGTCATACCGCTTCCTGAGTTCACCAAAGCAGGTTGCCACATCGGTAAACTGATGGACAGTAAGCCATTTGGATGCGCTGGAAGAGCTTTTAGCTCCCCATTTTTTATGCCGGGGTATTTTACTGTTCAAAACATATATATCCTGTATACCTACCGCATCACAGCTACGCATGACAGCAGATATATTATGCGGATCAAAAACATTTTCCAGCACAACAGCAATATTATTTTGACGTTTATTGAGCACATGAAGCAGCCGTTGATATCTTTCTGGCGTCATATTTGTACATTTTAAAACATACTGATATATAATTAGTTATTTTCGGGCCATCCCTTATCAAAAAAGACTGAAAGAAAGCTATGCTAAAAAAAATTGCAAAAATAACCGGTATTATCCTAATTGCCCTGATTGCCCTTGCTTTTATTCTTCCGCTGGTGTTCAAGGATAAAATCATGCACATCGCCAAAACCGAAATCAATAAAAACCTCAATGCAAATGTTGAATTTAAGGATATTGACCTTTCTCTTTTCCGGCGTTTTCCCCGCCTTGCCGTTGGGATACAGGAGCTGCAGATCACGGGAAAGGATGATTTTTCGAAGGACACATTGGTTGCTGCCAGGCAGATTGATCTCGCGCTTAACCTGATGAGCCTTTTCTCGGGAGATCAGATGAAAATCTACTCGGTTACTATTGATAAGCCGCGCATCCACGCCATCGTGGATAAAACAGGAAAAGCAAACTGGGATATTACCATGCCCGATACCTCAACCGTAGAGTCACCGGCTAATTTCAATATTCAGCTGAAAAAATACCGCATTAATGATGGCTATATCAGCTACATTGATATTCCCGGCGATATGAGCAGCGAAATATTCCATCTTAATCATTCGGGCGGTGGTGATTTTACGGCCGATCTTTTTACGCTAAAAACAAGCACCTCAGCCGAATCTGTTTCTTTTACATATACCGGCATTCCTTACTTAGTCAATGCAACAGCCACTCTGGATGCTGATATACAGGTAGACAACCGGAATGATAAATACACATTCAAAACAGACGATATTGTATTAAATGATCTGAAGCTGTCGGCAGACGGTTATTTCCAGTTTGTAAATGATACTACATACGGGATGGATATTAAATTCAACGCCCCTTCCACCGAATTCAAAACCCTGTTGTCTTTAGTGCCCGCGATTTATAAAAATGATTTTGAAAAAATCAAAACCAGCGGTAAAGCTGTTTTCAACGGCTTTGTTAAAGGAGAATACAACGCAGAAAAAATACCGGCATATAGCATTAACCTGAATGTTGAAGATGGCTTTTTCCAATACCCTGACCTGCCCCAGCCCGTAAAGAATATTGCCATAGCCTTAAAAGTAGATAACCCGGATGGTATAACCGACAATACGGTTGTAGATATATCCAAAGGTCATATAGAATTTGGGAATGATCCGTTTGATTTCAATCTGCTGCTCAAAAAACCGGTTACCGATCAGTATATAGACGCCCGGGTAAAAGGTAAGTTGAACCTGGCACAGATCAGCCAGTTTGTAAAGCTGAGCGCTGATACGAAATTGTCCGGTCTTTTGGATGCCGATGCCACAGCGAAAGGCAACGTGGCTGTAATTACACAGCAAAAGCCGGGACCATTCAGCGCTAACGGATTTATTCATATTACCGGACTGAATTATTCTGCCAAAGATTTTCCTCAGCCCATTCGAAACAGCAATATTCAGATCAAGCTGGATAACCCCGATGGCGTGGCAGACCATACAGTAATACATATACCCTCCGCTCACGTAGAAATAGGAAATGATCCCGTAGATTTTAACGTGCTTATCAAAAATCCCGCCACGGTTTTATCCTTTGACGGGAGTGCAAAAGGGAAATTCAATTTAGCCCATGTCGCGCAGTTTACCAGCTTTGAGCCCGGCACAACCTTATCAGGGCTTCTTTCTGCCAATATTGCTTTTAAGGGTAATAAAACAGACATTGATAAAGAAGCGTACGAGAAAATCAACTTATCCGGTACCCTGAACGTTGCAGATCTGCAATATACCAGCAAAGACTATCCCACCGGTATATCTGTAAATAATGCGGACTTCACCTTCAATCCAAAAAACATTACGCTGAACCGGATGAAAGCAACCTATCTGAAATCCCGGATCTCCGCCAGCGGTGCAATAGATAACGCCATAGGATATGCGCTGAAAGATGAGCCGGTGGCAGGAAATATAGAAATTCATGCCGATAAGCTGAACCTGAATGAGCTTATGGGTACAGAAGCCCCGACCGATAGCACTGAGCAGTCTGCAACCCCTTCCTCAGAGCCCTTTGTTGTTCCTAAAAATATAGCTTTTACCTTACAAGCGGCGGTAGACGAGCTTATATATGACAAAACCAGCTATAAAAATCTAAAAGGCACCGTGGCGATTAAAGACGAGACCGTTTCACTGAAAGATCTGAAGATGGATGCGCTGGATGGCAGGATCGGGCTGAATGGCTCCTATTCTACCAAAACGGATAAAAAACACCCGGATATTTCCCTGACGTATGATGTAAAAGAGCTGAGCGTGGAAAAAGCATTTTACGCATTTAATACGGTTCAGCAATTAATGCCCATCGGTAAATTTATTTCAGGAGTGGTTAGCTCACAGTTAACCCTGAATGGTAAATTAGGACAAGACATGTTTCCCGTAGTAAGCTCACTAACCGGTAAAGGTAACCTGCTGCTGCTGGAAGGCGTTTTAAAGAAATTTGCTCCTCTCGAAAAAGTAGCGCAGAGCCTGAATGTTGCTGAATTAAACGGCATGACGCTAAAAGATATTAAAACCTATTTTGAATTTACCAATGGTAAGGTGCTGGTTCAGCCTTTTCACGTAAAAGTAAAAGACATTGATATGGAAATTGGCGGAATGCACGGGTTAGATCAGTCCATCAACTATGCCATTGGTATGAAACTCCCCCGCAGTCTTTTGGGAACCCAGGGCAATTCTTTAATTAACAACCTGGCCCAGGAGGCGGCTAACAAAGGAATACCGGTTAAACTCAGCGATTACATCAACCTGAATATCAAAATGGGCGGCACCATCACGAACCCCCAAATCAATACCAACCTGAAGGAATCGGCTGGTGATGCCGTAGCGGATATGAAGCAGCAGGCAGCAGAATTTGCCCAACAAAAAATAGACAGCGTAAAGAAAACCTTACAGGATTCCGCCAAAGCCATTAAGGATGAAGTGGTAAAAGACCTGAAAGAAGAGGTAACCAAACAATTACTGGGTGGTAAAAAAGATAGTACCGGCTCCGGGGCGCCGCTGGAAAATACCAAGAAGAACGCGGAAGAAGCGGTAAAAAACACGCTAAAAGACCTGCTAAAAAAGAAACCGGCTAACACTACGGAAAAAAAGGAATGATGATGCCTTCATCCTTTAAGTAACTCCATATACTGCCAAATCTTATAAAAAATAAAAAGCTTCTCATAATGGATTTGCGGGAATAATAATTTCACAATACTTTTGCTGCGCCGGAAATTTAACGGGATGTAGCGCAGCCCGGTAGCGCGCTTCGTTCGGGACGAAGAGGCCGCTGGTTCGAATCCAGTCATCCCGACAATAAAGATGAACATAGCCTCCGCGAAAGCGGAGGTTTTGTTTTTGATGCGGAACGGGGCGAACTTGCCCGGGTAAGTACAGCGTCAATAAACAAAATACCCGAAGGACTGTGCTGATCTTTATTTACCATGAATCATTTTGGAAACTATACCTCTTTCACTGGTAAGCTCCGCAAAGACTAATCCCGAAAAATGTAGTACAATAAACGCCAGTGCGAAGTACAGCGACTGAACATGAACGGTTTTCATTACAGATCTGACAAGCTCCCACTGGTCATGCACCAGGTTGATAAACGCCCCGCTAATAAGCGTAACGGCAAGAAGTATATAGAACGCGAGATATACTATGCTTTTGAATCTTTTTTTAAAGGACAGTTTTTTTGCAAAAGGGCTGGCAAACACCGGACCCTGCACCCGCATTACCACCAGGCGAATGACATATAGTCCAACCAAGAAATAACCGGCATAGATATGCCAGTCCCACATGGGTTTACGAATGGCTTTACCAATTTTTACAGCCTGTTCCCTGGAAATCTCAATATTCATCCCGGCAAGACGATCCATTATAATATTTGCAGTATGATCCCTGTTCAGCCAGTACATTCTTAAATAAACGGTAAGCAGGATAAACAAAAAAGTAAAAGCAATCAGCCAGTGAAGAATACGGTGAGCCAGCGTAAATGATCTCTGTTCCATTAAGCATGTATTCGTTTTATATAATAAATACGGTCACTCATATACATAAGCAATGGGAACAATAATAGATAGTGTTCCCACTGCTTAAATATAAAAACAGCCGCTGTTTGCTAAAAGATATACCCGATACCAATCATCATATTTCTTGGCCTACCCGGAAAAAGCCGGGTAAAAGAATCGGCTCCCATCCAGTATGTTTTATCAAAAATATTATTAAAGTTGGCGGATATTTTGAATTTGTCAATCGTATAATACAGCGCGGCATTAGCCAGCGTATAAGCCGGCAGGGTGAGCTTGCCGTCTGCGGCCAGCTTCGATTGCTGAAAATTACTGCCCAGCGCTACACCCACACCACGCAATGCTTTAGCTGTAAATACATACTTCAACCATATACCACCCTGGGCTTTGGGCGCGTTATCGGCCTGCCGTCCTATCTCATCTTTATCATCACTTTTCGTGATCTCGTTATTATTAAAAGCAATATTGGCGGTCACACTCAGGTTAGCTAATATATTACCATACACATCCACTTCCACTCCATTACCCACCTGTTGTCCGATCTGGCGCAGGAGGTCAGGATTACCGGCATCTCCCGCATTAATAAGAATATTATTTTGTTCAATACGATATACGGCCACATTGGCAGATAACCGGCCCGGCAGCCATTCCATTTTAGCTCCTGCTTCAATCATATTGCTGCTCAAAGGATCAAAGGGACCTCCGTAAGTTGCCGGAGATCCTATAACACCGGCGCTTTGCGGCTGAAAGCCATAGGTATACGTGCCATAAAAGCTTACCGGCTTAAAGGGTGTATATACTACACCTATACGCGGCAACAGCTCTTTCTGGCGAATATTCCTGCTGTTGTTTTTTCCGTAATTTTCCACATCAGCATAATATTCCTGGCGCAGTGCAAGGAGGGCCTGCACTTTTCCCCACCTGATCTGATCCTGCAGGTATACGCCATGCGTAAAATATTTCCCCAGCTTATCCTGTTTCGCTACGTTGATATAGGATGATCTTTCGGAAATAGAATAATCCGGGTTATCGAAACTGAAGTGAGGTACATTCGGCACGGGACGGCCGTTAACGATCAGGTACTTTTCCGGCTTGTTCTTGTCGTATTTTGAAATAGAAGATTTGCCATCGGCTGAAAGATATCCGTCCGCATTGTAAGTAGTATTTCCCAACCCGTCCGCACTTTGAATATAGTCGTAACCTGCCAGTACCTTATGTTGAAGTGGGCCGGTATTAACGTCAAATATAAAATAAGTACTTAAGTTGTCCGAGTAATTATCCGTGATCCTGTAATTGTTTTGCATTTCAAAAAGTCCGCGGATAGTATTGCCTTCCACATCAACGGCATAACGGTTCGATGTGCGGTGTTCCTGCAGATCTTCATGATATATGCTCTTCATGTAAGAAGCATTAAAAGAAATATGGCTATTGAGCTTACGCTGCAGGGAAATAGTAGAAAACAACTTGGCTGATTTTGCGAAGTCGTTCACTTTCACTAATGCAAAAGAAACGGGCGTTGAATACAAGTCCGGTTTCCCGTCTTCCGTCAGCATCGAAGGTTGTCCACGGTCATTTTTACCATTATCCCGGATGTATACCACGTCAAAATTAACGCGGGTTTTATCATCCGGAATGAACGATACCGATGGAGCCACTACGAAGGTTTCTTTCCCCTGCAGTGTTCTGAAAGAACCTGCATTCTGATAAGCCGTATTCAGCCGGTATAACAGGGTATGTGACTGATTCAGCGGACCCGTGAAGTCGGTGGTAAGTCTTACCGTGTTCCAGCTTCCCGTAGCAAAATTGAGCGATTTCCTGTTCTCATCCAGGGGCTTCTTGGTAACCGAGTTAATAGTTCCACCGGGACTGGCATTGGCAAAAAGGGCGCTGGCCGGTCCTTTTATTGCTTCTACCCGTTCCAGGTAAGGTATTACATCCCCGTTGCGCTCACCGCTAAAACCTTTAAGCCCGTTAATAATGGTTTGTTTTGATTCCGACTCAAATCCTCTTACGATGAATTTATTATTGGTATAAGAATTTTGGCCGATGCCGCTCATATTATACAGGATATCTGACATATTAAAGGCCTGCTGATCATTGATCAGCTCTTTGGTTACATAGCTCACCGCCTGCGGTACGTCTCTTAACCGGGTTTCTGTTTTGGTTGCCGTAAAAGAGGTGGTGTTGGCATATCCTCTTTCTTTCCTGCCGGTGATCTCTACTCCCTGCAGGATGCCGGCGGAAGGTACCAGCACGATAGCCAGCTTTTGCTTATGATCGTCAAGCTGTATCGTTTTGGTAATATTTTCATACCCTACCATAGAAAAAATAAGGGTATACCTGCCGGGTGTAAGATGACTCAGCTTAAATTTCCCCTTTTCGTTGGTGATCGTAAATTGATCAGTACCCTGAATGGATACCGACACCGCACTTAGCGGTGCATTATCATTGCTGCCGGTTACCACGCCTTCTATTTTGCCATCCTGGGCAACAGCCCCGGAAAAAAGAAACAGCAGGATCAGCGAAATAAACGAATTCTTAGTATGTATATCTTTTTTACTCATTGAGTAGGTTTTAAAATGAAAAATGAATTGACTTACACTTTATTAAAGTGCACGCAAATTGTAGCAATATGCTATGAACCCGGTTTCGCAATAAGGAAAAAAAGACATGCAATGAGGAAAATTCTGCATAGTCCATATTGTTACATTCCTACAGGAATGATGTGTTACCTGCATATTAATAACAGGACACGGGAGAAACGCTAAACCCAACACCGGAGTGAGAGTATATATTACAGGCCCGTTACCTTCACATCCCGGAACATAAATTTGTTATCGCTAAGCTGTAACGCTTTACCACTGGCGGTGGTTACATTTCGGAGAATGACCTCCTTAGTTATCCTATATGGAAATTTCTCCAGGTAGGTACTGTCTTTCCGCTTTGGATTAAAATCAGAGAAAACAGTAACACCCCGGTATCCCGCAGGATGACGGGCGTCATCAATCTTTAGGTTTTCAATAGTAATACGTTCCGGCATATAACAGGTGTATCCAAAATCGTGCTGACCGGAATACGATCCGTTGATAAGGGCAGCGCTGGCTGATTTGCCGGCTCCGGGCACGAAAATGCAATTGCGTATAATAAATTCTCCCTGCCACGTACTACCATAATCGCTGCGAAGATTAACAAGATTCCTGCCATAGATCGTGCTGTTTTCAATAGTTAAAATACCGCTGCCTATGGCATTGATCCCCATATACCCGAGAACGGAGTTACGGATGGTGGCATTAACAACACCCTTATGGGCATCAAACCTGGAGAAAGTACAGCTGTCATACAAGATATTTTTGCAATAATTAGACCCCATGACTCCCCAATACCTCTTGTCATTGATATCATTGGTCTGGCTACAGTTCAGGAATGATATATTAAGCGCCCGTGTTACTGAAATATCATAACTACCCATCGTAGCAGGCTCCCCGGCGGAACCGATCGTACGATACGTTTTATGCCCGGTGAGGATAGTATTTTTAACGGTTACGTAAGCACAATTCATAATACTAATAAAACCGGCATAAGGCGCACCGTGGTCTGCTTCGCCGGTAATACGGTGTTCAAGCCCGTCCACTATAACATTTGAACGTCTGATCGCCATATTACGGGCATAATAGGTATATTTTGATTCCGCTTTATTGGCGATGGTAGTAAAACGTCCGCCGGTGATGTGCAGTGTCTTTTCATCAACAGGAAGCGCTGTAATATCCGTAATCTTATCAAAGTCCCAGATGATGGGCGCATCAATATTCACATTACCGTTTTTATCAACAATAAAAATGTCTGTCTGGTAAGATCCGTTATCCTGGTTCAGTCCGTAGCGGATGTAATGTTTCACTTCAGCATTGGTTACCGTGATCAGGCAGGTTGAGGGAAAAGAGATATCAAGTTTTTTTTGATTTCTTTTAAGGGCGGATACGCCTTCCGGTTTAAACGATGCCAGGCTGGAACGAATTTCAAAGACTGGAGCGTTCCTGTTCTGCACTTCGGTATCGTCAATAATAAAATTTGCCGTGCCAAAATCAGTATCCGTCTGTATAACTGCCGTCCGTTCCTTTCCCCCGATATAGTAAGTGGCTCCCTTATCCGCTATCACCCAAAGTCCATACCTATTAGCAAATGCATGGGTTGCGGCAATAGCATCTATATCATTATGTTTGCCATCACCGCTTGCCCCGAAGTCACTATAGCACACCGCCCCGGTAGCTTTAAATTTTTGTATGTTTTTTGGTGATACATTTACCTGTAACGCTCCCTCGTCATTTGTATGCACTTCTGTTTCTTTATCCAGGGATGTTATTGTTACCTTTTGAGATATCCTCCCGGTCTGAGCCCGCACAGTAAACACCAATATGAGAAAGAAGAATATAAGGTTGTATTTAGCCATCAGTAAAGTTAACCATTCTGTACCTGTTTACCGGGCAGAACTCAGCGTATGAAGTCCGGCTTTACCTCTTTTCTAAATGAACTACAATGGTATTCTTTCCCTTATTAAGATTTAAGCGCAACAGGGCAACCTGGTTCTCCACAGGTCCGATACAGGTTGCACCCTCAACCTGCCTGATCTTATACCGGTCAAAATCATACCACAGCGTAATACCATAAGGCATCTCCCGGTCTGTATTAACTTCAATCGGAATTTCGGTAAACTCCATATCTTCCCAGGGAATCTGCAATTTAACCTCAGGCTGGTAGTCAGACTGATAATACCGGGGATCATACAATGCCCTGTTATGCACATAATCACGATGCATCTTTGGCTTAAGCTGCCCCTCTATAAAAGCCAGCTGACATTCTTTATCATAATAAAGCAATGTCTTCGGCCAGGGACCCGTTGCCCTGTTCTCTCTCCCATACCAAAACACGGGCTGCTTCACTGCAGCGTCATCAAACAACATGACAGACGGCTCCGTTTCTTTAAAATTATCATTATACATCTGCACGGCGTCAGGTATGGTCTTACACTCCACCAGGTCATCATAAGACTTTACATAAGCAAAAAAAGCATCCAGCATTTTTTCCGCTTCATCAATCTCTTCAGGTGAATAGGATTTACACACATCACCATATTCCATTTCATGGGCTTCCTGGTGCTGCTGAAAGAATACAAACCTGTTAGAAGAAATGTTCCTGATATAATTATCAAAGAATGTTTTCCAATAAGTAATATCCGCCCCCGAACACAATCCGGATCTGCCCACATCATTAGGATCGCTGGAATAGATCGTGGGCGCTTCGGTGTGAAACGATTTCAACAAATCACGTGATGTCCACTCAACAGAAACCAGCCCCTTCCCCTCTAAGGACGGCAGCTTGTAATTATCTTCGGATGCATAAAAGAAGCCCCACGGAGTACCCCGGTCTGTAATCTGGTCCACGCCAACCTGCTCCCAGCAGGAGCCCCACACGGCGGATAACCCTAATTCCTTCCCCGCCTGCAACATTTCGTTACTTCGATGAGATGCCGCCAAAGGCTTAACATCTGACCAGGGGAAAAGCACCTTTAATGAATCCAACTCCGTTTTCATTTTTTCTTTATCTACCTGTCCTCCATTTTCGCTCTCCAGGTAAAGCGCGATATCGTCACCGTATGTTTTATGCCATTCATCAAGCTTATCTTTCATAGCAGTGCCTGTACCCGTATCAATCAGCCAGGTAACAGGAATATGATGCTTATGTGCAATGCCGGCTAACCGCTCCATGCCAGCTAAGGGCTTACCATGCCCCCACTTTGCATCTACGGTATACGCTAATGCCGCAAAAGTAAAAATGAGCTTCCCCCGGGTATTATTTTTCAACAAGCCGGATTTTAGATCAGGTAAAAAAGAGTATTCCTTTTTTTCCACAGTTTCAGTACAAGACGTGAAAAGCCAAAGGATAGAACACCAAAGCCATACTTTATTAATACGCATTTGAAAATATTTTTTACTTGTTTTATGTATTCAAGATCGTTTACTGCTTACCGTATATTACGGCTGCCTGTTCGTCAGCTCAAGTATCGGCTGACCTGTACTTCCGCTGGGCATCTGTATCCTTAGTAACCCTGCTAAGGTAGGAGCTATATCATTCATCCCTATCAGCCTGTTGGTATGTCCCTGCGGGATATTCCATCCCATCCATACGAGAGGTATATGTGAATCAAACGGATACCACCACCCATGACCCGCTCCCATCGAAGGACCAAACTTTGTAGGTTGATATACAATAGCAATATCTCCACCCCGAACAGGATGATAACCATTGATCACTTTATTTTTCAGTATCTCGGGCCATGGCGCATAACCTAACTCCCGGTTCGGCCACGCATCAACAATCCTTTCATGCTTCCGTAATACGGCAATCACATCTTTCACTAACTGCTTTTCATCAATCTGCTTCCTTGCCCGTATTTCATCCCAGTTAAGATATATCTCCTGGTTACTTTCGTTTACAATTACTTTGCTGATCCCATATTTTCGCTTAGCCATCGCGTTAACTTCAGCCACATAGCCCGCAGCCTTACTGATCCGGGTGGGTAATTTATTTTCTGCCAGGAAACCATAAGCCTGTGAGGCGCCATGATCGGCAGTAATAAAAAGCAAATAGCCTTTCTCCCCATACCGGTTGTCGAGGTACCGGAAAAAATCAGCAAGATCCAGGTCCAGCCTTAAATACATATCTTCCACTTCCACTGCATTCATCCCTACCGCATGTCCTAACCGGTCTGTTGAGCTAAAGCTTACCGCTATCATATCCGTACAATCCCCGCTGCCTAACTTTTCTCCCTCAATAGCAGCCTTTGCCATTTCAAACACCAGCTTATTGCCGAAGGGGGATTTGGTTAACGCACCGTAATCCTTACCAAGCTTACTGAAATCGTAAGGGAAAACTGATTTTTCTTTATTGATCACCTTGCTTTCATAGGGCTTATCATCCGCCGTACTCTGAACATAGGTTTCCATAGGGTACAGCGTTTCCCAGGTTTGACCAAGGTACTGGTCCGCCAGCTTACGATCATTAAAATTCTTTACCCACTGAGGCAGGTCATCCATATAATAGCTGCTGGTAATAAATTTTCCCGTGCCATTGTCATACCAATACGACCCGTTCGATAAATGACCTCCCGGAAAAACAGCACTCCGGTCTTTGATGGAAACCCCCACTACCTTGCTCCTGAAATTATTAGAAAGCTTTAATTCATCGCCAATGGTAGTTACCAGCAAGTTGCGGGGCGAGCTGGAGCTGCCGGAATCTACTACTCCAATCGTTTGAGCCAGGGTATCTTCCACACAATACATCTTCCGCTTAATGGAGCGATCATACCACGAGTTGCCTACAATACCATGAACAGCAGGTACACTCCCGGTGTAAACACAGGTATGCCCGGGGCCTGTTGCAGTATTACTATAAGGAATATGCGTATTCTCACAGGTAAACCCCTGTTTCAACATTCGTTTAAAACCGCCTTCCGAATACCGGTCCTGGTAGCGGTACAAATAATCCCAGCGCATCTGGTCTACCATCACTCCCACAACAATTTTGGGTCTGTCCTGCCGGGTCTGTGCATTTATCCCCGATCCGGTAACAATAAAAAATAATACAAAACAGAAACTACCA
Organism: Chitinophagaceae bacterium; assembly: GCA_023957155.1. GTDB lineage: Bacteria > Bacteroidota > Bacteroidia > Chitinophagales > Chitinophagaceae > Agriterribacter. Next base: position 173,880 of record JAMLHK010000007.1, read on the forward strand.
ACAATACGATATAACATGATACAAGCATTAATTTTTATAAAGAACTGCTATTTATCCGCAATAATACAATTCAGGTACTTTATTTTATTCAGTTAAAATTCACATTATAATATTTATACTGATAAAAAATATGTGCAGCACCTGACGAAAAAGTTGTCGGGTATTACGCGTAAATAATCAGTCCGGGCTTAATCATAAGAGAACAATACTGAGCGGGCTGCAGGCCGGAAATACATAACGGGAGTAAGTGCAGGTATTGCTCCCAATGTCATATTCCTTTAATCATTATTTACCAGGGTCTGCAACGGAGGGCAGAAGGCCGAGGAGAGGAGCAGCTTCAGAAAAATTCAACACAATCACATTGTTCTCCGGCTTAAGGCGCACCACTTCTTCCCTGGGTGATTCCGAAAAAAAACCTTTATCCGCTTTAACCTGGTAATCCATTTTATCAAACCGGCAGTATACTATACGCGGGGTAAACCGGGTAAAAGGCAAATGAGCACTGTCGCTGGCGGAGAGATCAAGAAACCAGTTGATATTGTCCATGCCTTCCGTCTTCATCGTAATTTGCTTTTCGTCTACATCCAGCAACAATTTTGCACCGGGTATTTTCAGGGGCCACTCAATATATAGCCTGCCCTGTACATGATCCTTTATCACCGGATCACCGCCTTCCAGCAAAGTTTCTTTTCCGTCTACCACTGCTTTAAAACACAATCCAGCCGTTTTATCGGATGCGCTCCAGCGATATCCATCCACAAAAGGCAATGTAAAGAAGGAACATTCATTTGAAGTAGCCACATGCTTCGTGTAATAAGAGGGGAAGTTTTCATTAAACAAATGAATATCCCGGAAGCGGAGTGTATTATTCTCCCACAGTAAATTGAACCTGTAAAAACGGCTGTTGAACCATACCGTCTTTTTATTGATTCCGTCAATATCCTTATTCACCGTTACAGCCGTTGCAGGCGTAAGCTTATATTTTTTCCGGAACCACTCGCCTGAAGCTGCCAGCGTTTCGACTCTCAGCTTCTTTTGATTTCTCAATTTTGCGATCAGGGGCATCTGTATCTCAAATCCTTTCTTCATGGCATTCCAGGTAAAGGAATTCTCCTGTCCTGCCTGCACATAGTTATACTCCATACTTTCACCTTCTATAAACTCCCGGAAATACCAATACACCCAGGCGGAATCACCACCACCAAATCTATATACCGGCTCGAGCGTTACCACACCCTGCCCGTTTGTTCCGTGACCTTTATCATCATACTGCCTCACCGGGTCGCTGCCCAGCATCCTGAATACAGGAACCGGCGTTTGATTGGCTTCCGTTTGTGCAGGCATATAGCTGTTTATTTTGCTGGGATAATAGGCCTGGTTCCAGTAGCCTCCCCATAATGTATAGCCATCTGTGCCCACCTGGTCTTTACAATTAGCAGAAGCAATAATCTTGTATTTCTCATACATATAATTCAACGTATGCGCGTCAATAAACCAGGAAGCTACTGATTTAGGGTAATAGCCGAATATCTCTTTAAAATCAGCCATATAAACATCCACCAGCTTTTCCCGCTCGGCAGGAGTATATCCTGTGGCAAAACCCACGTTCGCATGCCAGTCCCAGGGAAAGCGCCCGCGCCATGTCAGTCCCGCCTTTTCCACCAGCGGTTGCGGGATCTCCCACCAGCCTCCTATTTCGAAGGAATGTGCCGGCAGTTTTTTCAAAAGCCGCTGGTAACGGCTATCCATCAACGCATCATATTGTAATAAAAAGGTTCCGGGCAGCTTGTATTTCTTCATTATGTCAACCTGCTTTACCACCGTCTGGTAAAGTACCTCCTCGGTTATCGCGGGAATACGGGGCTCAAGTAAGCGAATGAAATTAATAATATTGACAATCTTAGGCTTTGTATGATCATCAACTGCCTGTGCAGATACATCCCGACCTCCCAACAAAGAGATCAGCAATAATACCGGGATAATACGCTTAGGGAAAACGAACGAGGTTATCATAAGGATTAAAGATAATTAAGATCCCGGATCTTCGCTATTCAAAAAAAGTAACCATAATACGGATTCACATCGGGATGTTCATCAAAAGCTGTTGTGGGATGGCTATGAGATCCTGACGCCGGGGCCTATCTGCCGGGGTCCCACCCATACACTCAGTAGCCGTGCTGCGGAGACCCCGTTGGGAAGTCAAAACTTTCATCTTTCGATTTTGACACAGTTTTTTCCACCACTGATGATCTTCACCCCAATAATTAGTTCGTTCGGAAACGAACCAGGGCATGAACGAAGACAAATCCTCTATTTATAATTCGAAATCAGCAAGCACCGGAATGTGGTCACTTAAGGCAAACCCTTTGGGATCTTCATTGTTCATGCGAAACCTCCTTCGAATAAGGACATAAATATTCAAAGTCATCTAATACTTACTACCATCCAAGATTCTGGCTAAGCTTTGAATTAGCATCAATTTCTGATTGTGGAATTGGCCATAAAAGATATTGCTGGTTAAACGTAACTCCGCTCTCATTCTCAAAGGAAAAAATATCCTCAAATTTTCTATTCCCCAGATTGAATGCCATATGAGTCCTCTGAATATCAAAATACGCCTTATTCTCAAAGCTTAATTCATGATAACGCTCTCTCCATATAGCCTCTCTAAATTCATCTTTTGTTAAATCTTCTAAAGGAGAAAGTTCTGCCCGGCTACGAATCAAATTTATTTGTTGATATGCCTTTTGGGTAGGACCGTTAACTTCATTAGAAGCTTCAGCATAAATAAGGATAACTTCAGGTAACCGAAGTAGTGTCCAATTCTGATCTTCGACTACATCCCCATTAGGCCCGGCAGCCTCTTCTAACCAAAACTTGTAAAGGGCAAATCCACCAAACTCCTCTATTATTGTTGGATTTCCCCACTGAGAATACTTCGTAAAATAAAACTGCCCCTCCTTAGCTCTTTTATCATTCGTCTCATATGATTCTAAAAATTCATTACGAGGTATAATTGATCCCCACCCCCTGCCAAGGCTAGATATATTCTTACCGGCCGGTGTTATATATTGTGTAATATTACTACTCTGTACTCCGGCCAAATATTGTGCCTGAAGAATAAATTCTTCCTGATTTTTATGAGCACGATCATGTAAGTGTTTATAATCTGTAAACAAATTATACCAATTGCTATCAATAACTTCTTCTGCCTTATCAGCAGCCAATTTGAAAAACTCGGCACCTTTATTCAAAGGGTGTCCGGCCATAGTCAGATAAACACTTGCCAATAAAGATTTTACAGCGCCAAGTGAAACTCTTCCTGTTCTATCTACCGGAGGCAATCCTGACATTTCTGCTTCTTTAAGATCAGTAATAATCAAATCATATATCTTCTCTATAGGGGATCTCTCGGGATAAAGATTGAAACTCGAAAAAGTTATTGTTTCGGCAATTAAAGGAATATCTCCATATAGCCGTACCAAATAATAATAGTAGAATGCTCGCAAAAAACGAGCTTCCCCCAATAAACTCTTCTTACGAATTTCACTCATTTCGACCATTGGTATTCTTTCTATAGCAACATTGGCATTTGCAATACCCTTATAAAACGCCTGCCAGAGAATTCTGAAGACCGGATCGAAACTAGCACTTCGATGATTGATTAAATCGCTATTATAAACAATCTGAGTATTCGAGTGACCAACGGGCATTTCAATAGAAGCCCAGACCATTTCTCCGGCACGTCCAGTAGTATTTGCGAACGTCTGTAGCATTGGATAGATACCATTTATTGATGCTTCTGCCTGAGAGGCTGTCTGAAAATAATTTTCAATTGTAATAGCTGATGGATTACTTTCTTCAAGCATTTTTTTACAGCCTATTCCTCCTATAAAAAGAAGAACAAAATATAAATTAATCCTCCTCATTTTGCATTTTTTCATCACTAAATAATTTAAAGAGTTTTGTATCAGAAGTTTAAATTAACACCTATCAAGAATGTTCTTGATTTAGGATAATCATAAAAAAGAACCCCTTGCGAAAACTGGTCAGCATCGTCGTAAGTAGATACTTCCGGATCGTATCCCGGATATTTGGTGACTAAAAAGAAATTTTGCAAAGCAGCATACAGCCTTAAACTCTTGAATTTTATTCTCGAATTAGCCGATACAGGAAAATTGTAGCCAAAAAGTAAATTGCGTCCACGAATAAAGGAGCCATTTTCAACTCTTCTATCATCAGAATAATAGCTATATCCTGCGCCAGGGGGTCTAACTTGTTCCAAAATAGCATCTTGATTTTCGGGAGTCCAGGCTTCTAATACTGTACTATAGCTGTTTGCCTGTCCCTGACGGGCTTCGCCTGTACTTCTAGAATTCATATAAAGATCATTTCCATACGAATATTGCAAATCCAACAATAAATCGAAATTTTTAAATCTAAAAGTGTTTAAAAAAGTACCATAAAAATCCGGGATACCTTTTCCTATAATAGTCCTGTCATCTGCGTTGATAACGCCATCTTTATTTAAATCTTTCATACGCAAATCGCCAGGTTTTTTTCCAAAACTTTTAGCTTCCTCAGCTTGAGACGTACTCCAAATGCCATCTCTCAAGTATCCATAGAAAGAACCTACAGTTTCTCCAACTCTAAGAATTAGTACATCTCTTATTCCATAAATGATGTCTTCATTATTCTTGCCTAGTGCAGTTATTTTATTTTCTAATAATGAAAAGTTAAAAACAGTTGACCAATCGAAAAGCTTTGTCCGAACATTTTGTGTATTTAATGATACTTCAATTCCTCTATTTCTCATACTGCCAATATTTTGCGTAACCGCAGTGTATCCACTAGAACTCGGGACTGGGGCATCAAATAGTAAATTGCTTGTGTTTTTAATATAAAAATCTGTTGCTAAGGATATTCGATCACTAAATAATCCTAAATCAAAGCCCACGTTATACTGAATCGCTTTTTCCCACTGAAGCTCCAAATAAGCTAATCTATCAATTGAGGAACCAGTAACTCTTGAGCTATTGAAAATATAAGAATTCGAACTTAAATTTGCCTGAGACCTGTAAGATCCAATCTCTGAATTTCCTGTTGCTCCAAAGCTGGCCCTCAATTTCAAATCCGAAATTACTCTGCTATCTCCTAAAAAATTTTCTTCTGAAACCCGCCAGGCAATTGCAGTAGAGGGGAAAAATGCATACTTATTAGCTACTCCAAATCTGGAAGAACCATCATAACGTCCTGTAAAAGTTAAAAGATATTTCTTCCTATAACTATAATTTATCCTACTGAAATAAGATTCCATTTGGTAACCGTTTGCTGAAGAAGATGGTGCGAGAGGATTAGCACCTGCACTTAGATTATTCCATAGATAATAGTCATCTGGCATTTTTTGAGTTCCTGCAAACCATGTTAGATAATTCAATTTTTGAAGTTCTGATCCTAATAAAAAATTTAAAGAATGGTCTTTTTTTATGTTGGCAGTATAGTTTAATCTGTTTGACCATTGCCAGAACAAAGATTCATTACTGGAAATCTGCGCACCATTCATTCCTTTCGGAGACATGAGCGACAATTCGCCTTTGAATCTTTGATTTATTCTATTTAAGTTGGTAATGCCGAACGTAGAAGTGAATTCCATTCCATCCATTATTTTAAAATTAACATACGTATTGCCATTAAATGAATTGGAATTATAAATAGTTTTTAATTCCCGAAGCTGTGCTAAAGGGTTGTCACCTTCTTCCAGTCCTGAGTAATCAAGTCTATATCCGTAAGTGCCGTCATCATATTTATAAGGAATAAAACTGACCATTTCAACTAATAATCGTAAAGCATTATTTGACCCTACACTTTCATCAACACGACTATCAGTCGTCCGAGAGTAACTAATATTTCCACCAACCTTTAACCACTTTTTGATTTGATGATCAATTACCATTCTTATATTGTATCTTTTTGCAAAACTTTCTTTGACTATACCATCCTCATTAATATAACCCAAAAACAAGCCGTAATTAGAATGAGCATTTCTTCCGGTATATGATAAGTTATGAGCATGGGCGAAAGCATTACGCGTTACCATATCCTGCCAATCAACATCATAAATTGGTTGAGGTATTCCATCTTTATCAAAAACAAATAGCTCTCGATTCCCTAACGTATTTCCAAGCAAATATTTCTTTCTTTTCTCAATAGGATCTTCATATTTACCTCCTGCAAAGCCAACTGGATCAAATTTTGATGCATTTTTATATTGTTCTTCCTCTATAAACATAAACTCTCTCGAATTAAGGACATCCTGCTTTCGATCCCGAGGAAGCCAATTAATCTTTATATAATTCTCAAATGATACATTACTTCCTGTTTCACCTCTTTTTGTGGTTATTAAAACTACTCCGTTTGAACCTCTGGTACCATATATTGCAGTAGCCGATGCATCTTTTAAAATATCAATGGATTTGATCTCGTTTGGATTTAAGTCGTTAATCCCGGCAGTCCAAATTATTCCATCTACAACATACAGGGGATCGTTAGAAGCGTTTATAGAACTATATCCTCTAATAGAAATCGAGGTTCTTCCACCAGGTCTTCCAGAATTAGTTTGAACATTAACCCCAGCAATCTTACCAGCAAGCGATTGCTCTACATTGAATGCAGATCTTTCAGCAATGCTTTTATCATTTACATGTCCAACCGAGCCAGTTAAATCACTCTTTCTCATCGTCCCATACCCCACTACCACCACTTCACCCAAAGCCTGCGTAGAAGTCACCATCACAATCCCCACATTCGATCTCCCTCCCAGCTTCACTTCCTGGGTTTCAAACCCTACATAGGAAAATACCAACACGGCATTGACTTCTATATCGTTCAAGGTAAAATGCCCTTTGGCGTCAGTGGTTGTAGCCTTAGCACCACCTTTTACCTGCACCGTAACCCCAATCAAAGGTTCTCCTTCCTGGCTGGTTACCGTACCTTCCACCGAGAAAGCAATGCGGGGAATGGTCTTGAGTATGGATTGGGAGGGGAGCCTGGTAATGGTCAGCATATCATGCTTTGTAGTGGTGCTCATCTTTTTCTCCCCTTCGCTGATCAGACCGTTCAAATGCTTCGACATTTGCCTCAATGATTCCAGCCCGTTCGCATCGTCTTTATACAGGATCACAAACCGCCGGTCGTAAAACTGGTATTTCAAACCGGTACCCTTTAAAATACGGGAGATGGCATCCTCTGCCGAACTATACAGCGCACGCTCATACTGGACCTCCACTTTGGCTACCAGTGTCATGTCGAAAGTGAAATACACATCGTACTCCTGACTGATCTTTTCAATGGCTTCGAGAAGCGTGATCTTTTCTTTGCCGGTTGGATTGGCCTGCGTGGTTGAAGGATATAATCCGCCATACCAGAGGAAAAGGGATAAAAGAGTTGACAGGGCATATTTTATTCCCATAGCATATAGTTTTTATTTTTTAAGATGGATAGATATTTTATGTGTTCAGTTTTTCCCGTTCTTCACCACATAATGCTGCGGCTCTGTTTCTTCAAACTGGATATTCAGCGACAGTTCCAAAGCCTGCCGTACCGCTTCCCAGTTGGAGTAAGGCACCCCGAGATACATCGGCGTACGCAACAGTTTTTGATCGGTACATTCAAAAGACTGCCCGTATATATCCCGGAGCAGATCCAACACTTCACCGAATTGCATATTTTTAAAGTTGAGTACATTCACCTTCCATGCCGCCGCCGTTATCATCGTTTGTCCTTCCGACTTTTCTATCTTTTTCTGTCGCACACTGTAGCTCACCTGCTCGCCCGGACTCATAATTATTTCCTGCAAATGATTACGACCACCAGGGTTATTGTTAGTTTCATTTAATTTCAGGTTAACCCGGCCTTCATCTAAGTAAACTTTCGTTTTTTCTTCCCTGCTGTCTACATTAAAAGACGTGCCGAGTACCTCTACCGCCACATCATTGGTATGTACGGTAAAGGGAATACCGTTTTGTTTTTTGATTTTAAAAAAAGCCTCACCCTCCAAAGCAGCCTGCCGGCCTTTAGCTTTGCTCCAATCTTCCGTCCAGCGCAGGGTAGAGTTGGCATTGAGCGTAACAACGCTGCCGTCATCCAGCTTAACCTCTAACCGTTCGCCAAACCCCGTTTTATATACCAATTCCTTCTGACCCCAGGTTGCCTGCGTACCCCACAGATAATAAAATAAACCCAGTAGTATTAACAAGGAAGCGGCAATACCCGAGAGCCGTAAATACCTCCATCGTTTCGCCGGCCGAAAATCGCTCAACTCCATCTCCTCTGCCTCAGCAGAAATGGGATCATTTTTCCAGTAAAAGTCCAGGCGTTCGTCCAGATCCTTTTCAATCTCATGGTCGCCCAGTATCCAGATCAGTTCTTTGTATTCTGCCTGGCTTAAACTTCCTTTCCTGTATTTTTCTAATAAATAATTAAATCGCTGGTTGTTCACTTGTGTATGATTTCAAATTCAGAATGTGTAACACTATCTCTCTATTTGAATCGGCACATTTCATCATTTCGTATTACTACAACTGCGATCATTACCTTTTTGACCAGCGTAAAGACTGTTTTTTTATTTTTTTTATTTGACCGTATTATTATATCTTGGAGGATCGAATCTCTCAAACAGCATCGGAAAATCATTTTCATCATTTCGCTTTGATTAACCGTATATCATGTTTGAAGATGGAAAATGGAATGCCATATTACCGGGCGAAGGTGTATCGCTTTATTGTTCAGTTTGTAAAAGATCATACGCTCGCTGAAGATCTCACACAAGACATCATGGTGAAAGTATGGTGCAGGTACGATCAATTATCTGCATTAGAAGATAAGGATAACTACATCCTGAAGATGGCCAAGCACCATGTTCTTGATCACTTTAAAAAGCTGTCCAGGGAAAAGGCTTACCAGGAAGAAACCTGGTATCGCATACAAAAAAGTGCCAACGCTGTTGAAAGTAAATTAGCGGAGGCCGATATGAATGCCCACCTGGAAGCCGTTATACAATCCTTACCCCTTCGTCAACGGGAAGTATATATGCTCAGTAAACGGGAAGGTCTCTCGCTCGCTGAAATTGCATCCGCTTTAGGTATCACCATACGCACCGCCCGGAATCATTTAGACCGTGCGCTTAAAGTGATTCGCAATAATATAAATACAGATTCCTTATTTTTTTGGATCATATCGGGTTCGTGTTATGCAGCTATAATGATTAGTCAATAAGTGCATCGTATTGATGTTCCTGCTATATTGCCGTATGTGATGGAGTTCCCACCTGATTCATCAGCCACAAAGACGTTCAAAGGGGCCTCAAAATATGTATAACCGCAAGGTTTTTCAATACATTTTCTCTAAACCGCAGTACGGCGTAATATTATCGCTGCTAACCATTCCTGATCATTTTTATGGAAAACCAGCCGAGCAGTAAAACAGCGATAATGATAACCGCCCACAGCCATTTTTTGTCTGTAAAAAGAGGCGCTTTTTCTATCCCTCTGTCTTTTTCCCGGCTTTGCTCATCACCCAAATACAGCTGATTAGGCGAATCCGGTATCTTATCTGCGAAGTAATTCAGATCGTAATTTGGAGCAGGTGCATTTTTATTCCCGTAAACGAGGTAATAGGTGGCGTCCTGGGCAAAACGGACTATCATCCGGTGAACATATCCTTTTACATGAAGAGCGCTGATATGCAAAGGATGATTATCATTGTTACTTATTATTATTTTCAGCTTCCCGGCAACTACCGTATTGAACTTAAACCCGCTTGTATCTAAAGAATTGAGTACACCCGATGCCAGGGTGCGATAGCGGTAATTCCAGCCGCTTTCGGTTTTTATGCTATCGGCAAGATATTGTATGGTTACAGGGCGGTAATAATCAAACGTATCCGACACCTTAATCTTTATATGATCAACCGGAACAGGCAATGACAATTCCATATCTATTTCGGATTGCTTAGACTGCCGGTCAGTTTTCATCTCCCACTTTTTGATCGCATAGTCATTCCACAATCCCCCGGTTATCTCATGCTTTCCGGTCTCTGCAACAGTCAGATCAGGACGGGTTGTAGCATCTACAAACAACCGGTAATAACGATATTTCGCGTCCGGGAAGGTAAGTGTAGTGAACCGGAAATCTGCCCACTCATTTTTAATAGACAATATCCGGTACCTGTCAATCAGCGTAAACCATTCCCGTTGATCCTGGCTACCCTCCAGGGCTACCCGCCAGTCAAAATTCTGTTGCTTAAATCCTGTTTTAATTTGGTTAACCGGTTCATCGGATAAAACCTCAAAAGTAAAATAAAAGCCCTTTTCATTACCGGTTACATTAAGTACCCGGAGCGGAACAACTTTATCAGACAGCTTCTCTTTCATCACCTGCAGAAGGTAGGGAGATTCAATAGTATCTCCTCCCGGGGTGATCCCGAAAATCCGGATATCGCTAAAGTCCGGAGCAACTTTACTGAAAATATCATCCGGAAGTACAATGCTGCTCCATTGTTCAGAGACATCTTTCAATACCCTGTAGTATGTATATTGCTGCATTTGTCCCTGCCCGTAAGCAAAGGACAGTACCAAAAGCATACAGACAAAAATGTTACGGGTTACTTTCATCGGAAATAACATGCTTGTATTTATTATACAAAAATGAAATAATGAGCAGCAGTACACCCAACGAGATAAAAACAATGGTTTTGGCAATGGTACCCAGGTGCGATATATCATAGAAAAACAGCTTGATCAGCGTTATTCCAAACAAACTAATGGCTCCTATTCGAAGATGTTTTTTCCTTTGCCGGATCCCGAGGATAATAAGAAACAGGGAATACGCTCCCCATAAGATCGTCAGTTCCAGCTTATAAGATGATGACCCGGAATAGGTCAGATCTATCCAGTTAATGATCTCACTGCTCATGATCCATATAACGGATATATGCAGGACAAGGTCGAATACTATGCGAAGGTCTCTCTTTATAAAGTCTTTGCGGAGATACCGGTAAAAAGAGTATAAAGCGAGGGCTACCAATATGTAAGAAACATACCTTATACCGATGCTAAAAACATTTCCTCCACCAGATAGTAAAGGACCCGGATTGAGATAGTGATCACGCAGTTCACTAAGAATATACAATCCCCGGGTTAAAAATACGCCGAGGGAGAAAATGATCAATCCTATATTGAATAGTCCGAGCAGCCGGTTCCTGATCTTCCCGATATTTACAAAGGCGAGAGCCGAAACAAAAAGCAGCGAATAATTAATAACCCATATCGTCCTGTACAGTACCAGGTGATTACCCGCATAGTAACTGTTGACCTCATCGCCCCGGAACTCAATAGTGTGAACGAAGCTCATTAAGCGCTGGTTCCAGTAGGTTTCAATTTCCATACGAAAAGCATAATAAACCGTTAACAACAGGATGGCCGCAAGAAAGAAAGAGACCCACATTGTAAATCGTCCGAAGGGTTGAACCCTGTTGGGATCGGTTTTCTTTTGATGAAGAAAATTGATAAAGCCAAAAGCAGCTATCACCAATAAAGAAGAAAGAAAATGGATATTAAAGACCGGGGGTATCTTTGTTCCGGGCAGCGCCGGCTGATATACGAAATACTGGGTTGTCCAGTCGTGTATAATGCTGAAAAATGCCAGGAGGATCAGGGGTAAGGACAATATTTCATAAAACGGAACCTGCCTGGTTCTGCCTATCCAGAACAATAAAGCCGCTTCTCCCGCCCATAGCAGGGTAACCCAATTACCGTCTAACTGAACCGGGATAGCAATAGTAGTAAAAACCAGCACTAATCCGAAAACCAGGTAAAACAGGTTCCGGTCAGCCAGCTTTTTACGGTAAATGATCAAACCGACAACAGAATGAATAATGGCATTAAAAAGCGTAAAAAGTCCCAACAACTGCTCACCCGTTTCATAATCTTTCAATATGGCATACCCGATACCATAAAAAATAAAGGAGTTGGAGAGCAAAGAAGTAATATCCGTGAACCGGAATTTCTCTTCCCGGAACAATTTATAGGCAAGAAAGATCAGGTAGAAGCATACAAAATAGATAAACAAAAATGCCAGCGCCAGCCCGAAATGCTCACTCTCCCGGTAACTGAATATATACCAGAAACCATAGATCAGCCAGGTTAATGTAAAAGACAAATAGTAAAGAGGTTTCCAGTATCTTTTAAAGGCAATGATCAGTATTCCCGAGTTGATGATCGCGATATACGTAAATAATACCCCGACTTTCCCGGAACCATCACTCAGCAGGAACGGAATGGCATAAGCGCCAACCATCCCTATATGGGCGATCACCTGGCGGTTATATTTTATTGCCGCCACTACCGTGAAAGCGGTAAAGACGGTCATAAGCAAAAAAGTAGCTGCCTGAGGGATCAGGCTATAGAAACTATAGGCGGCATACGTAATAAAATATAGGATAGCCATAGAGCCGCTTAGCAGAACAGCGCTGAAATTTTCATACTGCTTTTTGAGTTGTATGGCTAACCCCAGCAAAATGATCCCCACAAGATATCCTAAAATGATCCTTGTCAACGGACTGATGAGCTGGTGATCTATGGCATATTTAGCCCCTATCGCAACGCCGATGACCGTAATACCTATGCCAATTTTGCTTATCAGGTTTTCACCGATAAATTTTTCCAGGTCTGATTTTACGTTGAATCCGGGTTTGACAGACGGAACAGCCTGTTGGCGGGCTTTATGCTTTAGCTGATTGATGCGGGGGAAATCTGCGGACGGATCTTGTTCTTTCACTACGGGCGAACCCGGCTTATGAATAACCTCTGGCTGCGCTACACCTTCAGGCTTCATCAATTCATTGACACCACCTTTTTTTAATTCGCTGATTTCAACCCGTAAGCTATTGATCTCTTTTAAAAAATCATCCTGTTTCTTCAACAGTTCCTCGAGCTTGCTATGAAGCAGATTAATTTTGTCCTGATTATCCGGCATATTTTCTTAAGGTTTGGGTATCTGTGATCGTTTAGCAGCAAACCTGTTCATTAAAGATAATTAAGAGACCGGGATAATCAGTGAAAACTTTAAGGCTTTTCATTTCTCCTCAAACCGTACACGATTCTAAAAACAGGTAACCTTCTGTTCCGGAATTATCCTTCTACCACCACGCCTTCCAGGTCATAATCATAGGCCCTGACGATCTTTACATTTACAAATTCGCCTATATTCAGCTTTTGCCCGGAGGCAATAATGACTTCATTATCTACTTCCACAGAATCAAATTCCGTACGGCCGAGGTAACGGCCCGCCTCTTTTTTATCTATCAGTACCTTAAAGACTTTACCTGTTTTTTCCTGGTTCTTCTCTAAGCTGATCTCCTGCTGCACTTCCATGATTTCCTGTGCCCGCAGCTTCTTTTCTTCCATTGGAATATTATCTTCCAGGCTATACGCCGAAGTATCTTCCTCATGTGAATAGGTAAAGATACCCACCCGGTCAAAACGGTGCTTTTGTAAAAAAGCTTTTACATCCTCCACATCTTCTTCCGTTTCACCCGGGAACCCGGCAATCAGCGTAGTACGTAAACAAATACCGGGGATACGGCTCCTGATCTCTCCGATCAGGGTTTCCATCTCAGACCGGGTTATCTGGCGGCGCATACTTTTCAATATCCGGTCACTGCTATGCTGTAAAGGCATATCTAAGTAATTGCAGATGTTGTCATGTTGCTTCATGACATCAATAATTTCTAAAGGAAATTTTGACGGATAGGCATAATGCAGGCGGATCCACTCCAATCCTTTAACCCCGGCAAGCGCATGCAGCAGGGCGGGAAGCTCACGTTTTTTGTAAATATCCAAACCATAATACGTCAGTTCCTGGGCAATCAGCATGATCTCTTTTACCCCCCTGCTCACTAACCGTTCCGCCTCAGTAACCAATTGCTCTATGGGCTTACTGATATGTTGTCCTCTCATCAGGGGTATGGCACAGAAAGCACAGGTACGGTTACAGCCTTCTGAAATTTTCATATACGCATAATGGCTGGGAGTGCTTAACATCCGCTCTCCGACAAGCTCCGTTTTATAATCCGCCTCAAATCTTTTTAAGATCAGTGGCAGCTCCATGGTACCAAACCAGGCATCTACTTCAGGAATTTCTTCCTCCAGGTTTTGCCGATATCGCTCAGATAAGCAGCCGGTAACGTATACCTTATCCAACCTGCCCTTTTTTTTAAGCTCCACCTGCTCAATAATGGTATTAACGGATTCTTCTTTAGCCATATCTATGAATCCGCAGGTATTGACCACTACAATATTATGGTCGCTTTTTTTACTTTCATGCACTACATGGATATCATTGGCCTTAAGTTGTCCGCTCAGCACTTCACTATCCACCAGGTTTTTACTACAGCCCAGCGTAATGATATTCACTTTGTCCTTCCGGAGTGTTTTTGTTTTCATACCGGCGGCGAAATTACGTAATATTAGTTTTCATGAAATGATGACAGACCTTTTCATCAGGTACTATATAGCAGAAGATTATGCGGAAAAAGGTGCAGTTGCACTCTTACATTTAGGCTGGACAATCATATTCCTTATTTACCCGGGCAAGACAAACCGTTCCGTATCACCCCGGAATGCTGCCGTTAATTCGGATACTGAACCAGTCTGAAGCCGGCCACATCATCTTTATAATCCTGTTTCACACTGTTCCGGGTAGATGTTCTGCAATTCAAGGCTTGTGTAAACCAGGATCCTCCTCTTCTCACCCGGGCTGCTCCGGATGAGGGACCGGTAGGATTGTTGCGCACCTGAAGTTCATAATAATTCTTATTATACCAGTCCTGGCACCATTCCCATACGTTCCCCGTCATATCATATAAGCCAAGTTCATTAGGCGCCTTCTCTCCTACCGGATGGGGATGCCTGCCACTATTACCACTATGCCAGCCTACGGCATCAATATTGTTGCTGCCGCTGAAATGATACCCCCCGGTTTTCAAACCGCCTTTTGCTGCATATTCCCACTCCGCTTCTGTTGGTAATGCAAATCTTTTACCGGTAAGCAGGTTCAATCTTTTAATAAAATGCTGCGCATCATCCCAGCTTACCATATCTACCGGGCATTGATCACAGCCTGTAAATTCGCTCGGATTCTTACCCATGATCGCAGTCCACTGACGCTGGGTAACGGGATATTTGCTTATCGCAAAACCGTCAACAATCACCTCATACTCGGGTTTTTCATCCGGCTCACCGGAAAAGCTGCCCATTACGAACCTGCCGCCGGTTACCCAAACCATATTGCCGGATATACTATCTAATACCGACTGACTTACCGACTGCGTTTCGGTCTTTGCCTTTTTAGCCTTCTTTTTTTTCTCCTTACTCTGTGCCACTAATACATTTAACGACACCAGGCTTAACAATAGCATTAATACGTACCGGGTTATACCGTTCATAAAAAAAGTTATAGCTTCAAATATAAGGAATTTGAGGCTGGAGAGCGGAGATTTGGTATCCCGGCTTGTCATATCTTCCGGTTACCCGTCAAAAAAAATCCCGCCTCTTTGCAGAAGCGGGAATATATTCCATAAAAAGATGCTCTATATTAATAGCCCATTCCACCCATATCCGGTGCGCCATGGCTATGTCCTGCTGCTTCCTCTTTCTTAGGTTTGTCGGCGATCACACATTCCGTAGTGAGCAACATACCTGCGATAGATGCCGCATTTTCCAGTGCAATACGGGTAACTTTGGTAGGATCAATTACACCGGCTTTGAACAGGTTTTCATATACTTCTGTTCTTGCGTTAAAGCCATAATCACCCTTACCTTCTTTTACTTTCTGTACCACGATGCTACCTTCTGTTCCGCTGTTGATAACGATCTGGCGAAGCGGTTCTTCAATAGCCCGTTTTACAATAGCAATTCCTGTCAGCTCATCTTCATTCAGTCCCCTGAATTTTTCCAAAGATTCAATAGCACGGATATATGCTATACCACCGCCGGGAACAATACCTTCTTCCACCGCAGCACGGGTTGCATGTAATGCATCATCCACACGGTCTTTCTTTCTTTCATTTCCACTTCGGTAGCAGCGCCCACCTGTAATACAGCTACCCCGCTTAATTTAGCCAGGCGTTCCCGTAATTTTTCTTTATCATAATCAGAAGTCGTTACTTCGATCTGTGCTTTGATCTGGCTAACCCGTCCGGCGATATCGGCTTTTTTGCCTTTTCCGCCAACAATGGTAGTATTATCTTTATCAATCACCACTCTCTCCGCCTTTCCTAATGAAGATAAATCAACGGCTTCCAGTTTGTGCCCCATTTCTTCACTGATTACAGAACCGCCGGTGAGGATAGAGATATCGGTAAGCATTTCTTTTCTCCTGTCACCAAAGCCCGGAGCTTTAACAGCAGCAACCTTCAGGGTACCACGCAACTTGTTCACAACCAGCGTTGCCAGTGCTTCACCTTCAAGATCTTCAGAGATGATCAGTAAAGGAGCGCCCTGCTGTGCCACTTTTTCCAGAACCTGAAGAATATCCTTCATGGTGCTGATCTTTTTGTCATAAATCAGGATATAAGGCTTTTCCAGCTCTGCCTGCATTTTTTCGCTGTTGGTAACGAAGTAAGGAGAAACATAGCCACGGTCAAACTGCATACCTTCAACCACATCTACCAGCGTTTCGGTACCGCGGGCTTCTTCAACGGTAATTACACCGTCTTTACCCACCTTAGCGAAGGCTTCTGCGATCAGCTTTCCGATATTTTCATCATTATTGGCAGAGATAGAAGCTACCTGTTGAATTTTTTTCGTGTCGGAACCTACCACCTGTGATTGTCCGCGCAGGTGCTCCACAACTTTCTCTACCGCTTTGGTAATACCGCGCTTCAGATCCATAGGATTAGCACCGGCAGCTACATTCTTTAAGCCTTCACTAATGATGGCCTGTGCCAGAACCGTTGCTGTTGTAGTACCATCACCTGCTATATCGGCAGTTTTGCTGGCTACTTCCTTAACCATCTGGGCGCCCATGTTTTCAATAGGATCTTCCAGTTCTATTTCTTTAGCTACCGTTACCCCGTCTTTTGTTACAGACGGAGCGCCGAATTTCTTTTCTAATACCACATTACGTCCTTTAGGTCCGAGGGTAACCTTAACCGCGTTGGCAAGGATATCCACACCTCTTTTCATTTTATTGCGGGCTTCTACTTCGAAGTACAATTGCTTTGCCATAATTATAACAATTTGAAAATTTGAAAATTGATAAGTTGAAAATAAAAATCACCTGCCGTTGAGTAGCAGGCAGAACGTTTAAACGATCGCTAAAATGTCAGACTCTCTCATGATAAGATAATCGGCACCATCAATCGTAATTTCAGTACCGGCATACTTACCATATAAAACCGTATCCCCGGATTTTACACTTACCGGCTCGTCTTTTTTACCGGGTCCTGCTGCAACAACAGTTCCACGCTGAGGTTTTTCTTTAGCCGTATCAGGAATAATAATACCGCCGGCAGTTTTTTCCTCGGCAGCAGCGGGTTTAACGATCACCCTGTCATGAAGTGGAGTTACATTGAACTTTTTAGACATAGTTAATAATTTTTTGTGTTAGTTAAAGATCAAATCTTTAAGACTGTCTTAGGCAAACGAATAACATGCCAAAGCCCCCAGCCCGGAAAAAATTTCAGGTTTTATAACTATTTAGGGGGGAAATCAAAAAGTTGGCAGGATTTACCCTAACAGGATATGCCAAATTTACACAAAGGAACGGGATCTGAGACCTGCCTGTCGGCAGAAAGGTTTCTGATTTGAGATTTAAAATTTGAAATTTGAGATTGGGCACCCGGTTAAGCAGGGCGCTATGGCTATCCGTCATCGGCTTCCGGCAGAACCAACCCCGAACCATAAAATTCTGGCTATCTGCAATCTGCTGTCAGCGGAAATCCAAAAGCCTGGGACATGCACGTGCGGGGCAAAATTAGAAAGCTGAGGGATACTTGGCATTGCTGTCCCTACCATAAACTATAAACTTCCAAACTATAAACTCCCTGAAACCTCACCCAAACTTGCCACTTTCTCAATTTTAAATTACCTTCGCCGCCGTTTAATAAGTTCTTTAAGATGATCAGCAGAAGAAATATCAGGGTTAAAGTGATGCAAACCCTGTACACTATTGAAACAACCGAAGACCAGAAAGATAAAGCAAAAAGGCTGCTGGATAAACACTTAGAGCAGTCGCGGCAAATATTCGTTTATCTGCTGCATTTTATTACCGGGGTTGCCCGGTATGCCGAACAGGATGCTCATAACCGGTCATCAAAGCATCTGCCTACCGAACAGGATCTTAATGTAAATATCAAAATAGCAGGTAATGAGCTGATATGGAATATCCTGGAAGATCATTCCTACCAGCAGGCCTGTAACGATATTAAGCCCGGCCAATGGGACAACAGTGATCTTACCCGGAAGATCTACCTGCAACTCACGGAAGCGCCTGCTTATAAGGAGTATATAGCGCTTAATGAGCGTAATAAAAAGTCGGAAAGGAGCATATTAGAATTTATTTTTACCGATCTCATGCTCGCGAATGAAGATTTTACCTCGGAAATGGAGGATATTTTTATTCACTGGGATGATGATGCGGAGATGATGAACCAGCTTGTGCTGAACTTCCTGCAAAAACCTGCCCAGTGTAATTTCCAGGACATGCTGGGCACAGAAAAAAGGAAATTTGCCCATGACCTGCTCGATGCCGTAATCCATAAGGAATCCTTTTGTATGGAACTGATCAAACCCAAGCTCAAGAACTGGGATGCCGAAAGAATAGCCATACTGGATATGATCCTGATGCGTATGGGGCTGTGCGAATTCCTGTATTTTGATACCATTCCCACCAAAGTGACCATCAACGAATATATTGACTTAGCCAAAGCATACAGCACGCCCCAAAGCGGGCAGTTTGTCAACGGCATCCTGGATAACATCCATAAAGAACTGCTGGCACAGGACAAACTGCATAAAACATCTTATAAAAAACCGGGAAATTAAAGCCGGTGATGCCATGATGGTTTGCCCTCAAATGCCTACATTTGCAGTTCTAAAGTAATTACAACAATGACCAAGAACCCTTTTTTACTTTTGGCTGTTTTGAGCATTGTATTCATCGCCTGCCAGTCGCCTGAAAACAAACCGGCAGAGAACCTTAATCATGTTATAGCCCCGGCAAATGACCAGGAGCCCGTAACCACTATTCAATGGATTGACTCAACCTTTGATAAGGGCATCATTACCGAAGGCGAAAAAATAGAAATTGTATATCGCTTTAAAAATACCGGGGATAAGCCGCTGGTCATAAAAGATGTTCGTCCTTCATGCGGCTGTACCGTTGCGGAAAAGCCCCTGGAACCTATTGCACCGGGAAAAGAAGGCAGTATAAAAGCTGTATTTGACAGTCAGAATAAACCCGGACCCGCACATAAAACCATAACGGTCATCTCCAATACCCGGCCGGAAAACTATGCACTAACCTTTAATGTAACCGTCAATAAAAAAAGTTAGTCTTTACTATTTAAACCATACACATGAACAATTATCTCGTTTTACTACAAAGTGGCGGAGGCAACGCACAAATGATGCAGATGATAATGCTTGTAGGTATTATTGCTGTATTTTACTTTTTTATGATCCGCCCCCAAACCAAAAAGGCAAAAGAAGCCAAAAACTTCCAAAACAGTCTGCAAAAAGGTGATAAGATCGTTACTATTGCAGGTATACATGGCAAAATTGACAAAATTGAAGACAATACCATTCAGTTGGAAGTAAGTCCGGGCAGCTACCTGCGTATTGAAAAAAGTGCAGTAAGCATGGAATGGAGTAAACAGCTGAACAGCGGCGCTGACAAAAAATAAGCCGCTACAAAATCTTAGCTTTATATCCGGGATCCCAAACCATAAGGATCTCGGATTTTTATTTTTCACACATCTTAAATCATCAACTTGTGCTGAAAGCCGGATTAACAGGTGGTATCGGGTCGGGGAAAAGCACCGTTGCCCGTATTTTTAAGCTCCTGGGTATACCCGTTTTTGATGCTGACGCCACTGCAAAAACCATTATGAATGAAGATGAAAATCTCAAATCATCTATCATCGCCTCTTTTGGAGAAGCGGCCTATACAAATGGCATACTCAACCGGAACTATATATCTTCTATCGTGTTTCAAAACGAAGAGAAGCTGGCCTTGTTAAATGCACTGGTTCATCCGGCTACCATAGGCGCCGCAGAGCGCTGGATACAACAACAAAACGCACCCTATATAATTAAAGAAGCGGCACTGATATTTGAAAGCGGATCACAGGAAGGGCTGGACATCATCATTGGCGTGTATGCGCCCCAAACGCTCCGGATACACAGAACCATGCAGCGTGATAAAATCAGCCGAGAAGCCGTGCTCAACCGCATACATAACCAGATTGACGAAGAGCTGAAAATGAAACTCTGTGATTTTGTGATCTATAATGACGAACAACAGTTGCTGATCCCCCAGGTCATAGCCCTACATGAACAATTGTTGCTCCGGGGTTACGGACAATCTTAATTACACATTACAGCAACACGCTAAGATGGAAAACATAATCATAAAAAAGGCAACATTAAACGACATCAGCCTATTACAGGAAATCGGCAGACATACTTTTTATGAAACTTTTTCGGGTTCAAACACGAAAGATAATATACAAAAGTATTTAGACGAAAGTTTTAGCAGCGCGAAACTGACATCGGAACTTACCGACCCCAACGCTGAATTTTATTTTGCAATACTTGATAACAAGGTAACAGGCTATCTAAAGCTCAATTTTGGGCAATCCCAAACAGAATTGAAAGATGACAAAGCAGTTGAAATAGAAAGAATTTACGTTTTAAAAGAATTTCACGGAAAAGAGGTTGGACAAATACTTTTCGGGAAAGCAATCCAAATCGCGAAACAAAAAAACGCTGACTATGTCTGGCTGGGCGTTTGGGAAGAAAATCCGAGAGCAATCCGTTTTTACAGAAAAAACGGATTTATTGAGTTTGACAAGCATGTTTTCAAATTGGGAAATACCGGACAGACAGATATAATGATGAAGCTAATCATTAAGTCCATTTAGCAGAACATACCTTATCCGTATGTATATATCTTCTTTAGCTACATTTCCCGTGAAAGACGGTACGGCTGCAGGTCAGATCAGCTCTTTAATTTTTTTAACAACAGTATCTATTTCTTCTTTCGTATTCTGCCTGCAAAAGGAGAAACGTACGGCTACACGGTCCGGGTCGGTTTTTATGGCACGTAACACATGTGATCCCTGGTCAGCGCCACTGCTGCAGGCACTTCCACCGGACACACAGATATGGTTGATATCCAGATTAAACAACAGCATTTCCGATTTTTCGGTTTTTGGAAAACTCACATTAAGTACGGTATATAAGCTTTGCCCGGCATAGTCGCCATTAAATTCAACGGCATTAACCTGGTCTTTTAATAAACCGGCCATATACAGCTTAAGCGAATGTATATAACGACTTTCTGATTCATAGTTATAGGTAGCCAACTCCAGCGCTTTTCCCAGGCCCACGATCCCATACAGGTTTTCCGTTCCGGCACGCATGTTCCGTTCCTGTCCTCCCCCGTGTATATATGGTTCTGTTTTTATCTTTTCATTAATATACAACAAACCCACTCCCTTTGGCCCATGGAACTTATGAGCGGAAGCCGTTATAAAATGCACCGGGGTATTTCTCAGATCAATAGGATAATGTCCAACAGTTTGTACCGTATCGGAATAGAAAACCGCATCATACCGGCTGCACATCTCTCCCACCGCCTGGAGGTTGAGCAGATTACCTATTTCATTATTGGCGTGCATCAGGGTAACCAGCGTTTTTTCCCTGCCACCGGCAAGAAGCTTATCCAGGTTTTCCAGGTCTATATGCCCGTCCGGTAACAGCTTAACAAATTCGAGCTGTGCCTCTCCTCTTTTATGCAGATATTCTACGGTATGCAGTACGGCATGATGCTCTATGGCAGAAGAAATAATACGCTTACAACCCAGGTCCCTTACCGAAGCCGTAATGGCCGCGTTTGCGCTTTCCGTTCCTCCACTGGTAAAAAAAATCTCGGCAGGACGCGCGTTGAGTATTTTAGCCACCGACTTCCTGGCACTTTCAATAGCCAGCCGGCTTTCCCTGCCGTAAGAATAGATCGAAGAGGGATTACCAAATTTCTCCTTCATAAAAGGCAGCATCACATCCAACACTTCCGGGTTGAGCGCTGTAGTAGCGGCATTATCTAAATAAATTCTGTTTTGCACGATATCTTACTTTATACATAAACTTAAACTAACATCAGCTCAAAAAGCCGTACTACTTTAATTCCCTGATATCCTGCATGAGACGTAAGGCGATATTATTTGCGGTAGACTCAAAATTACTTTCTGCATAAATACGGATAATCGGTTCTGTATTGCTTGTACGCAGATGTACCCAGTCGTTATCAAATTCGATTTTCAACCCGTCTTCGGTATTTATCGGATGACTTTTATACTTGGCTTTAATTTTTTCAAACACTGCCTGCACATCCACTCCCTGTTCCAGTTCCAGCTTGTTTTTGCTAATAAAATAATCGGGGTAAGTTCTGCGTAGCTGCTTAATGCTTTTTTGCGATTTGGCGAGCTGTGTCAGAAATAAAGCAATGCCAACCAGCGCATCTCTTCCGTAATGCAGCGCCGGGAGTATAATTCCCCCGTTTCCTTCTCCGCCTATTACGGCATTCACTTCTTTCATACGGGAAACCACGTTTACTTCGCCTACCGCACTGGGGAAATACTGTCCGCCATGTTTTAATGTAACATCTTTTAAGGCACGGGTGGAAGACATATTGCTTACCGTATTACCCGGTTGCTTACTGAGCACATAATCAGCAACAGCAACAAGGGTATACTCTTCACCGAACATCGTACCATCTTCACATACAAAACAAAGCCGGTCAACATCCGGGTCAACGGCAATGCCCAAATCCGCGCGGCTCTTTTGTACCATATTGCTCAACTCCACCAGGTTTTCAGGTAAGGGCTCCGGGTTGTGGGCAAATTTCCCGTTTACCTCTTCATTAATAACGGTTATGTTCCCCGGCTGTACACCCAAAGCCTGTAACAACGCCGGTACAAATATGGCACCGGTACTGTTTACCGCATCAACAACGATCTTAAAATTTTTAGCTTTGACCGCATCCGTATCAACCAGGTTAAGCGAGATTATCGCTTCTATGTGCTTCTGAAGATAATCTTCGCCCTGTGTTACCGTGCCCAATTTATCAACGGGTACAAAATCAAAATCTTCCGCTGCCGCCCGGTCTAATACTTCTTTGCCATCGGAGCCGGAAATAAATTCTCCCCTGTTGTTTAACAATTTAAGGGCATTCCATTCTTTAGGATTATGACTCGCGGTTAAAATAATTCCCCCATCCGCTTTTTCCATAACCACTGCCATTTCCACCGTAGGTGTGGTACTTAATCCCAGGTCAACCACGTCAATTCCTAATGCATTCAGTGTGCTTACTACTATATTTTGTATTAATGGTCCGCTTATTCTGCCATCTCTTCCGATAACTACTTTTTTATTACCCTTTTTCTCCATCAGCCAGCTTCCAAAAGCAGCTGTAAATTTTACTACATCCAAAGCTGAAAGTGTTTCTCCGGGTTTTCCTCCTATGGTACCCCGTATACCGGAAATGCTCTTGATCAGTGCCACTGTACTAATTTTATTTTGTGGATGCAAACTTAGTTTAATTTTTTAAAATTTTCCGCCGCCCAAACTAAAGCTGCCGGAAATAAGCCGGGTTATAAAACAATAACTACATTTGCTAAAACAATTCATCCCATTCATGACGGGTAACCGTAGCTTCTTTCTCCCTTACCAATCATCCGCTCATCCGGTAATTTCTTCCCGGGTATATACAACAGTTCCCGGTTGTATAAAAAACTCAATTGTATGAACAACCTGATCCAGTATGATATAGCATTATTTTTCAAGATCAACAGGCAATGGCATAATTCCTTTTTAGACTGGTTATTACCGGCGCTCCGGAACCAGTATTTCTGGTCGCCACTCTATCTTTTCGCCGTTGTTTTCATGCTTCTGAATTTTAAAAAGAAAGGCTTCGCATGGATCGCTTTCTTCCTGATAACATTTGCTTTAACGGATATGCTCAGCAGCTCCGTTATTAAACCCTGGATCGGACGCCTGCGTCCATGCGCCGATCCTTATTTATCCGGCTCGGTAAGGCAGGTTGTGGGCTGCGGAGGACCCTATAGCTTTACGTCTTCGCATGCAACCAACCATTTCGGGATGGCCATGTTTACATTCCAGACCCTGTTCTTTATTCCGTTATCCTGGAGATGGACATTATTTGCCTGGGCTTTTGCCATATCCTATGCCCAGATTTACGTGGGAGTACATTTTCCTTTGGATATCGCCTGCGGAGGGTTACTGGGCTGCACTATCGGCCTCGGTACAGCATGGGCTTTCAATAAAAGAGTTGGTTTATCCACTTTAGCTTAACTTCATATATCTTCATACACCATGATCGAAATTTTGATTATACTGGGATTGATTTTATTGAACGGTATTTTTTCCATGGCAGAGATGGCGCTTGTGTCTTCCCGCAAAACCCGGCTGGAAACGCAGGCGGCAAAAGGCGACAAAAGTGCAAATGAAGCATTAAAGCTGATTGAGAAGCCCGACTCCTTTTTTTCCACTGTTCAGATCGGTATCACGCTGATCGGGATTTTAACAGGTATCTTTTCAGGCGAAGCATTAAAAACCGACCTGATCGCCTATCTCAACAAATTTGAATGGATAAGCCGCTATTCAAATGGAGTGGCTACGGCTGTCATTGTGATCATCCTTACCTATTTTACACTGGTATTGGGTGAGCTGGTTCCTAAACGTATCGGGCTGTCACGCCCCGAAGGAATAGCCAAGCTGGTTGCCACGCCGATGAGGATGCTCAGTAAAATAGCTTACCCTTTTGTCTGGCTTCTGAGCAAATCCACCTTTTTCACGATTAAGCTGTTAAAAATACAGGGTAAAACAGAGCAGGTAACGGAAGAAGAGATCAGGGCTATTATTAATGAAGGAACGGAGCAGGGTACGATTGAAGAAGCGGAGCAGGAAATTATCGAACGGGTTTTTCATTTAGGCGATCGCAATATTACTTCTTTAATGACACATCGTAATGACATTGTATGGTTCAGCATTCATGATGATGAGGAAAAAATTAAAGAAAAAATACATGCAGAACCTCATTCGGTATACCCTGTTTGTGAAAATGACATTGACGATATTAAAGGCGTTGTGTCTATAAAAGTGTTGTATGTACATGAAAAAAGCACCACGCTTCTCAGTGAAATTATGCAACCCACCCTGTTTGTACCGGAAAACAATACCGCCTACCAGGTATTAGAGCGGTTTAAAGAAACGAAGATCCACTGCTGCTTTGTAGTGGACGAATACGGGAGCCTTTTGGGTATGATAACGCTAAACGATATTTTAGAAGCTATCGTTGGCGACATTCCACAGCGAGATGAAGAAGATTATGAAATTATAAAAAGAGAGGACGGCAGTTATTTCATAGACGGACAAATACCTTTTTATGATTTTTTAACAACCTTTGAAAAAACGGAATGGATGAATGAGGGAGAACAGGATTTTGATACCCTTGCGGGATTTATCTTACATCAATTAGAACGTATTCCATATACCGGTGACAAGCTGGAATGGCGCGGATTTACGTTTGAAATAGCCGATATGGACGGGCATCGTATTGATAAGGTGCTGGTTACCATTTCCGAAGCATTGAAAAAAGAAATGGAAGAGTAAATTTTCACATTCATCAACTGACTTAGGCATCAGATTTGAATAAAGAGCGGAGATAATTCGTTGTAATAAAAATCCGATCTTTATGAAAAAAGCAGTTGTTAAATTCTTATGCTTTGCTATCGTATCCTTAATCCTGTTCTCCTGTAAAAAAGAAACCGTTGTACCGGAAAAAGAAACAAATGAAAGTAATGATATAATATCAACCCCACCCGCAACCAAACCAGACCTTGACATTCCGGAAACACAGCCACCTGTTCAGGTAGCTATAACCAGTAATATCACTCCAAATTGTAATGGCTACTACAGAGCCCTTCCGGCACGTTACGATTCCGGTACGAAGAAATATCCTTTACTGATATTCATACACGGGCAAAGTGCTCTTGGAAATGGAAGTGCCGACGATCTAAAAAAGATATCAGGAGGGCCTTACTCCTTAATAAAAAAGAAAACATTCCCCGCAGCCTTTACAACCGGCGGTAAATCCTTTTCTTTTATTGTAATCTCTCCGCAATTTAAAGCATGGCCATCTGCCGATGACGTAAATGACGTTGTTAAATATTTTACTTCTAAACTACGAATAGACCAGTCCAGAATATATATTACCGGATTAAGTATGGGCGGAGGTGCAACCTGGGACTATGCAGGTAAGTACGCATCTAAAATAGCTGCTATAGCCCCTGTTTGCGGGGCATCTTCTGTAACTGACGCTAAGGCAAAAACAATTGCCAATAACAGTCTGCCCGTATGGGCATTTCATAATGACGGGGATAATAAAGTTTCTGTTAACAACACCCTGGGGTATATCACTACACTAAGTAATCTGAATATGAAGCCCAAACCTAAAAAGACCATTTACGAGGCTGAGGGACATGATGCATGGACAAAAGCATATAGTCTTACCTATAAAGAAAATAACATGAATGTTTATGAATGGATGCTGCAGTATCACAGGTAACCGGGATGAGTAAAATAAGTATAAATGCGGCCGGCACCACTTTACATGATGTCCCGGCCGCATTTATGAATCAATCTGTTCTTTTTGATTTACTTATCGTAGATAACGCTACGTAACAACAGCATAGCCATATTATTTCCCAATTTTCTATATTTTAATACCCCTGCTTCACAAAGACGAACTTACACTCCTTTACCAGATGCCGGATTTATCTCCAGCCCTCTTATTTCTTCGAGTTTAAACAATACTTCAGCAAGACGGTTTTGTGGTATCCCTATGGTCATAGTACAAAACAGCTGCAATTCCTGTTCTATCATGCTGCAGTTGTACTGTTTTATAATGATCATTATTCCATTTAATATGGTATAATCAAATTGCAGGAAATACCGGCGTTCAACCGGTTTTTGTATAACAGGAACAGTTTGCAGTACCAGCGCAGCCGCAGAACGGTAGGCATTAATTAACCCGGGTACGCCAAGCAAACTCCCTCCGAAATAGCGTACCACCACAATCAGTACATTGGTTAATTGCCGGCTTTCTATAAGTCCGAAAATAGGTTTGCCCGCTGTTCCCGAAGGCTCACCGGCATCACTAATTCTATACGTATTGCCGTCCAGCCCGATACGATAAGCAAAACAATAATGAGTAGCTTTTGGAAATGTTTTCTTTATCAAATCCATTTCTTTCTTAAAATCTTCCGGGGAGGTAAGGGGAACCAGGCAGGCGATAAACCGGCTTCCCCTGTCTTTAAACTCCGCCGTGCCCCGTTGCTCTACCGTGTAATAATAATCCATAAGCCTGGAACTGCCATTTATAATATTCAAATGTAATTAAACCTGCCTGATTCAATCCTTATGCTGTTTCCGAAGAAGCATGCCTAAAGTATGCTATCCTGTCAGAGAAAAAATGATCTTCGCCCGTTTGTATTCCGTTAACAAGTGTGGGCGCCGGTATGCCTCCGGGGATCATTAACGATTCATTTGTAATGACACGGGCTTCATCCCAGATATTTTCATCAATAAATGATTGCAGTGTATGCGCGCCCCCTTCAACAAGAACACTTTGAATACGCAACTCGCATAAAGCATCCAGGATCTGCCTTACCATACCGATGCCTTTCTTTGTCTGGTAAAACCAGGTACCCCTGTCTAAATGATCCCCTTCAGACTTAACCATCTGCTGCTCATTGAAAACAACGGTGGCTGCTTTTTCATCAAACAACCGTAAACGACGCGGTAGTATCATATCCCGGTCAATCACCAGCCTTACGGGATTTTTCCCCGGCCATAAACGGGTGGTTAAAGACGGATCATCAAGCATAGCGGTCCGGGTTCCCACCAAAATAGCCGCTTCTTCACTACGCCAGCGATGCACCATCCTGTCTGTAACGGTATTGCTGATCTTTACCGCGGAACCGTCTGCCTCAGCTATTACGCCATCAGCACTTTGTGCCCATTTAAGTATGATATAGGGGCGATGCCGGGTATGACAGGTAAAAAAACGCTTATTCAATTCCTGACACTCCTTTTCCAGTACACCGGGTATGACCACTATACCCGCAGCCTGCATTTTTTCAATGCCCTTACCATTCACCTGTGGAAAAGGATCTCTGCATCCTACCACTACCTGCGGGATCTGATGCCGTATAATCAGTTCGGAACAGGGCGGCGTTTTGCCATAGTGCGCACAAGGCTCAAGCGATACATACAACACGCTTTTACTTATCAGATGCCTGTCTTCGTCTTTTACCGAAGCAATACAATTCACTTCCGCATGCGGCATTCCATACTGCCGGTGAAACCCTTCCCCGATTACCCGGTTCTCACAAACCAGCACGGCACCCACCATTGGATTGGGCGCAACATATCCTGAACCGGCCCAGGCCAGTTGCAAACAACGGTGCATATATCGTTCTTCAATAGCCAATACCATTATTGCAAAACTAAGGATGAGACACCTTAATAAAAAACCCCGGTTGATCGCCCGGGGTTTTTGTCAAAGGTAAAATGATCTTATATTATTGTGCAGTTGTTGCGGCTTGCCTGGCTTTAGCCAGTCGCTTTGTCTCTTCAGGTGTTAGCTTACCTAACGGCTTATCTTTTGCAAAATCAACCAGGATAGGTGCAGCCACAAATATAGAAGAATAGATCCCTGTTACTACTCCAATCAGCATCGCAAAAGAAAACCCTCTGGTTACCTCACCGCCAAAGATAAATAATACCAGTACCACGATAAATACAGTAACCGATGTCATTACCGTACGGCTTAGTGTATCATTGATAGCCGCATCAATAATGCGGGGCTTGCTCTCTCCTTTCATTGTTCTGCTGTACTCCCGTATACGGTCAAACACCACCACGGTATCATTCATCGAAAA
The DNA here is from genome assembly GCA_023957155.1 of Chitinophagaceae bacterium. GTDB lineage: Bacteria > Bacteroidota > Bacteroidia > Chitinophagales > Chitinophagaceae > Agriterribacter. The sequence continues at coordinate 203,184 of JAMLHK010000007.1, forward strand.
CCCTACCACCGTTAAGATCGCCGCGATAAAATGCTGGTCAATTTCAAGCGGGAAAGGCATAATATGGCGGAAAAAGGAAAATACGGCCAGTGTCACCAGCACATCATGCACCAGTGAAAAGATGGTACCGATTGAAAATCTCCAGTCGCGGAAACGAAGGAATATATACAGGAAAATAAGAATAATAGACACCACGGTAGCCGTTACAGCACCCCGTTTCAGGTCTTCCGAAATAGAAGGCTGAACACTCTGCGAGCTTTGAAGGTATATCTTTTTAAAATCGGATGAAGTGGTTCCTTCAGCCAGAAAAGGCTTAAGTCCGCCGAACAAAGTAGATTCAACTAAAGAATCCGCCGTACGGGATGGATTTTCTTTCTCAAAAGAAGTAGTGATATTCAGCGTACGCGCATCTCCCACTGTTTTAATCACGGGATATTCACCAAAAACCTTCTGTAAAGCATTCTTTATCTCATCACTCTTCTGGGGATGTTCAAAATGGATCGTATAGCTTCTCCCGCCTTTATATTCCACCCCTTCATCAAACCCGTAAAAGAACGATCCGATACCGAATATAAATACTACAGCGGAAACCGCATAGGCATATTTACGCGCCTCCACAAATTTGAAATGCGCTTTCTTGAATATAACACGCGACAGCTTAGTGAAATACTCAAAGTGCCGTCCTTTTTTATTCGTCCACCATTCGGAAACCAGCCTGGCGATCAGGATACCGCAAAACAGGTTCAATACCACCGCAATGATCTGCGTAGTGGCAAAGCCTTTAATGGGACCGGTACCGAAAATATACAGGATGATCGCTGTTAATAAAGTGGTCACATGCGCATCCAGCACGGGAGGCAGAGACCGGTTATAACCATGATCTACCGCCATAGCATAACTTCGCCCCCATGTTATTTCTTCTTTGATACGTTCAAATATAATTACGTTGGTATCTACCGCCATACCAATAGCCAGTACCAACGCGGCAATGCTTGCAGAGGTAAGCGTGGCGCCCAGTCCGCTTAAAACACCAATGGTAAAGAACAGGTTCAGGATCAATGTGATGTTAGCGATCCATCCGCTGGTATTGAAATACAATAACATCAGCGCGAATATCAGCACAAAAGAAACAATGAACGACATAGCGCCGCCTTTAACGGCTTCCTTACCCAGTGTAGGACCTACCAGTTGTTCCTGTACAATTCTGGCCGGGGCGGCTAATTTACCCGACTGTAAAATATTTGCCAGATCGGAAGCCTCTTCAACAGTAAAACTACCTGATATCTGGGAGTTACCGTCCAATATAGGATTGATCACATTCGGCGCAGAGTATATAATGTTATCCAATGCTATAGCTACCGGCTTATTCACATTTTCCGTAGTAAGATCTGCCCATTTTTTAGTTCCCTGTTTAGTCATACGGAGAGAAACCGCCGGTCTGCCGCGCTCATCATAAGAAATAGAGGATTCTTCAACATCATCACCCTCCAACGGTGCTTTATCTCCATCACGTGTTTTAACTACATACAGTGGCAATACTCCTGCAGCATCTCCCCCGGCTCCCCGGGGTGCAATACCGTATAAAAAGCGGGCATTATTTGGGAAAACATCCTCTGTTAATTTCAGGTTTTCATTTAACAGCGCCGTATCTTTTACCTGCACATAAGCAATAGCAGACTCGCCCTGGGAAGCCTGCATCAGCAAGCCCATAATCGTATGCCTGTTAGCCGGGGCTGTTGCTGCTCCGACATCTTCTTTATGATTACCGGTATCTGCGGCAAGATCAGACAGGGAAAGTGTTTTAGTAGTATCAACCGATGCGGAGGAAATAACCGGGCTATCCGTTTTAGGTACAGTACCCGCTGATTCCGCCTCGCTGCCCTGCCCAATTTTTTTCAACATCTCTTCTGCCTGGTTAAAAGACTGCGACAACTCATTGCCCCGGTACACTTCCCAGAACTGCATATTAGCAGTAGCCTGTAATATTTTACGCACTCTTTCCGGATCGTCTTTTACGCCGGCCAGCTCCACACTTATGGTACCTTTTCTCGGATCGGGATTAATATTGGGCTGGGCAACACCAAACTGGTCAATACGTTTCGTTAATACCCGGTAAGTATTCTGAAAGGCATCACCTGCCATTGTTCTCAGCTTGGCAATCACCTGTCCGTCAGAATCTTCCAGCTTAATATTACGCTGACCCGCATTAGCAAACAAGCCGGATAATTTACCCGAAGGATTTACTTCTTTATATGCATCTGCAAACAACCCGATATAATCGGCATCTGTAGTTCCTCTCCGCTGGCTTGCCAGGCTCAGGGCCTTATTCAGCATCGGGTCTTTGGGATTATTGGAAATAGACTGCAATAAATTTTCTAACTCTACCTCAAGCGTTACACTCATCCCCCCCTGCAAATCCAATCCCAGGCTCAATTCCTGTTCTTTGGCTTTCTGGTAACTGGTAGCTCCGTTAATACCGTAAGTAATGGTTTTTCCTTTGGTGCTGTCTAACAAGCGACTTAACCTGCGCTCATAAGCCGAATCTTTGACTTCCTGAGAAGCCCCGCTGTAGTGAGAATTTACCCAGTTCAGGGCTTGTTTTTCCATCTTTCCCTCGTGGTTATGCACCACCCATGTAAAATGCAGTTGATAAACGGATATAGCAATTAATGCAATCGCAAAAACAGAAACCAAACCTTTCAGTTGCATACAAAAAAGCGTTTACAAAAGTTTAAAGTGGGGGCAAAGATAGGGTTTCAACATGAATTATATAACATAAAAACAGTTCTGCTACAGAGGACTTTCTTTTCCGTATCCCGTCAAAAGCCGGGTTTACAGGCTATGACGACAACCGGAATACCTGCGCCCGGATTAAATCAATTTATTATATATATTTCCCCCTGTTCCGGATACCATTTACCGTGTGGGCAAAGGCGATTCCCTCTTACCGCCTTATAGTTTCCGGGCTACGATAGCAACGGCATTCATATTTTTATTATACTTTCGGAATGTGGCTCTCATATTGATGATACGCCTGCGAAGCTCCCCGTGTATTAGCACGTTACCTATAATTTTAAGGGTGCGGAAAAGTCCCTCATCCTGCAATACCCGTTTCAACTCCAACAGCGCCATTGCATTGGTATCTACCTTTATAATTTGAAATCCTGCATCAGAAAGCAACTGCTTCCACTCGGTAACCGTAAGGGGTCGGGCATGTACCCGGATATTAGAACTAAGATCTTTATACAGGCTTTGTTTTACTTCTTCGCTAATATGATCGGGCTGTAGCGCCAATTCATGAATTCCATACAAACCGCCGGGCTTCAAAATACGGGCTGCCTCACAGACAATAGCTTTTTTATGCTCATACGGCTGCATCGTCAGCATGGCTTCTCCATATACTTTGGTTACACCGGCATCCGGCAATGTAGATGCTGACGCATCTGCCAGGATCATCTTCATATTCGGATAATGTACGTTCTTTTTCGTCAGCTCCGCAGCTTCTGCATTCCGATCTATACCGGTGTAGCTCCGGGGCCTCGCGGCACAGGCAAGTACCGCCGTAAACCCCAGACCGGGAGCAAACTCCACTACATCATCCGATTGGTTAATGTCCATATTCTTCATCATGATCTGCGTTAGTTCCCGCCCTCCGGGCCGAAGGACTTTTTTACCCACCTTTGCTAATATCCAGTGCCCCTGCTTTTCGTTTAGTTTTGTTTCAATTGACATATCTGGTATCATTAAACAGACCCGGTATCGAAAAATTCTTTCAGTCTTTATAAAAGGTTTATCTTTATAAAAGTACTTAAATACTTTTATTTGAAAAAATATTTATATTTGCAAACTAATTCAAACCATCAAAAAACAGCAATCATGCAAACAGCAAATGAAACAATCATTAATGTACAGGAAATAGAACCCCGGTTAAGGCATGCGACCATATTTCAGGTATTCGACAACCTCCGGGAAGGGGAAAGCTTAGTTATTCACAACAATCATGATCCCCGCCCGGTGTATTATCAGTTGATGGACACCCGGGGAGATGTGTTTACCTGGGAATACCTGCAACAGGGACCTGAATGGTGGGATATCCGCGTAACAAAGAAAAGCTCTCCCCAACAGGATATGCCGCAAGCGGAAGCAGATGAACTGATCATAAATGTTCCTTCTATTGAACCCCGGTTAAAACACGCCACTATCTTCCAGGCTTTTGAGAACCTGAATCCGGGAGAATCATTTATCATACACAACGATCACGATCCGAGACCGCTATACTACCAGTTGCTCAATATGCATGGAGATACCTTTACGTGGACATATCTTCAACAGGGTCCTCAATGGTGGGATATCCGTGTAAGCGCAAACCATACCGCTTCCGGACAATCACTAAAAGCCGGTGAAGGCGAAACCGTGATCAACGTTCCTGCAATACGGGATCACCGGCTTAAACATGCCACAATCTTGCAAACCTTTGATAATTTACAACCGGGACAATCATTTATCATTCACAATGATCATGATCCCAAACCTGTTTACTATCAGCTACAGGGCATACACGGTGATGTATTTACCTGGGAATATATACAACAGGGGCCTGAATGGTGGGATATCCGCGTAACCAGGAAAGGTGCAGAAAATGAAGAAACCATCGGACAAATAGTAGCAAAAGATATCAGCAAAGTAGATATCTTTAAAAAATTCGGAATTGATTTTTGCTGCGGTGGAGATAAAACAGTCCGCCAGGCCTGCGCAGAGCAGGGAATAGATGCTACAAAGGTAGAACAGGAACTGCAGAAACCGGTGAGGAACATCACATCGGCAGGACTGAACTTTAATGAATGGAACTTAGATTTCCTGGCGGATTATATTGTGAATACGCATCATAAATATATTTACAAATATGTGCCGGAAATTAAAAACTACGCAGCTAAAGTGGCAAAAGTACATGGCAACAATCATCCCGAGCTGCTGCAAATTAACGAATGGGTACAAAAATTAGACCGGGAGCTTTTTGAGCATCTTGCAGGAGAGGAAAATGAATTATTCCCGGCTATCAGGGAAATGGTTAAAGCAAAAAATTCCAACACAGCTTATACTAAACCTGCAGATCAGCAATTCAGCACGCTGGTGGCTGAATCGGAAAAAGAACACGACAGCGTTGGCGATGCCATAAAGTCAATTGACAGGTTGAGTAACCACTACACCGTTCCGGAAGATGCATGCACCAGCTATAAGCTACTCTATCAAATGCTGGGGGAACTGGAAGCAGATCTGTTTATACATATTCACCTGGAAAACAACATCCTCTTTCCGAAAGCAGTGGAAATGGAAAAGTCCTTATTATAGTATATTTAAACTACGAATACACGAAGCACTGAATTTTGTGTATTCGTAGTTTAACACAAAGAGGCTGCCCTATGATTTGAACCCGGAACAATAAACAGGCTTACAAAAGCATCTTTCACTTATTTAAGCTGATATTATGTTAATTAACGCACAAACGAAGATCGCTGCTCTCCTAAAACATCACCCGGATGCCCTTGAAGCGATAATAGCGCTGGCGCCCGATTTTAAAAAGCTGCGAAACCCGATCCTGCGAAAGCTTATGGCAGGCAGAACCAGCATTGCCATGGCCTCAAAAATCGGGGGATGCAAACCCGAAGATTTTTTTAAGGCGCTGGCACCTCTGGGTTTTGAAGCAGACAAAACAGCCGAAGTAAAAGAAGATCATCCGGAAAACCAACCCGTACCGGAATACCTGCAACAATTAAACCCGGAACAGCTTATTCATTTTGATGTACGCGCCCTGTTAGCCCAGGGAAATGACCCGCTGAAACAAATTCAGCAGAAAGTAAAAGCCCTGCACCCCGGTGAAGCCCTTTTAATCATCAATAACTTTGAGCCGGTTCCCTTAATTAAACTATTAGAAAAGCAGGGATTCAAATCGTATGTGAAATATATTGATACGGACACGATTGAAACCTATTTTTATAAAACCGAAGCGCATGCCGGCACAGAAAAAGCACCCGAAACTGAAATTTCAACTTCAGGCGACTGGGAACAGGTGCTGAAGCATTTTGAAAATAAGGTACAGGAGATAGATGTCCGGCACCTGGAAATGCCGATGCCGATGATGACCATCCTGGGTGCGCTGGACACTTTGCCCGAAAACAAAGCCCTGTATGTTCATCATAAAAGAATACCCGTCTTTCTCCTTTCAGAACTAAAAGATCGTCATTTTGAATACCGGATTAAAGAAATCCGGGAAGGAGAGGTTTATTTACTCATTTTTAAAAATAAATAAACTTATATGCTAACGCCAATAACAGGTGGGTTACAGCAAACTACTGATTACAGGGCTGTTTTACCTTTTTATATCTATGCGTCTGTATCTTTTTTAGTGGCAACCGCGCTGTTATTGTTACATACCGATATCGTAGCATCTCACTATTTTAATCCTTACACACTATCCATTACCCATATCATGGCATTAGGCTGGGGGACCATGATCATTTTTGGCGCTTCTCACCAGCTATTGCCGGTGTTAGCAGAAGGCAGGCTGTACAGTACATGGCTGGCTTATCTCACTTTTGCTTTTACGGGAACCGGTATTCCTGCGCTCATCACCGGATTTTATATTTTTCATACCGGCAGCATATTGCAAACAGGAGCCCTATTGATTAATGCGGGCGTGATCTTCTATTTAATCAATGTTTTCAGGAGCACATTCAAAAGTAAAACCCGGAATGTTCATGCATGGTATATCATTACCGCAACGGCATGGCTGTTCTCCACCACTTTTTTCGGGCTGCTCCTGGTATACAATTTCAATGCAAAAATCCTTCCCGCCGATTCTGTTTCCTATCTCTCCATACATGCTCATTTAGGACTTGCAGGCTGGTTTCTTCTTATGGTAACAGGAGTCGGGTCCCGCCTGATCCCTATGTTCCTCATATCAAAATATACCAACGAAAAAATATTATGGCGGATCTTCATTCTGATCAACGCCGGGCTGATCAGTTTCATTATCCTCAAAGTCATCGGGGTTTCTGCTATTTTCTTTTATATACCGGTAGCTCTTGTATTATCGGCGATCATTTTATTCGGAAGATATTGCCGGGAGGCGTACAAAGTGAGGATCAGGAAAAATGTAGATGAACAAATGAAGACCTCTTTACTTTCGGTGATACAAATGCTGTTGCCTTTCGTTGCCTTAATTATAACACTGGCATTTTTACCGGCAGAAGGCTACCCTCATATTACGCTGCTCTATGGATTCTGTATATTCTTCGGCTGGATTACCGCGATCATCTTCGGAATGACTTTTAAAACGCTTCCTTTTATCGTATGGAATAAAGTGTATCATAAAAAAGCTCATGCCGGAAAAACACCCGCACCCAAAGAACTATTTAGCGAAAAAGTTTACCACGCCATGCTGATCACCTATCTCACAGGCTTCATCGCATTTATCCCCGGTATTATCTTTTTGAACTCCTTTTTTTTAAAATTGGGCGCTGCAGCCCTCCTCGCAGCGGCCGTCCTGTATGTATTTAATATCTCTAAAACTTTATTACATCAACCGAAGAAACCATGAGTGTAAATATTGTTACCAATAACAGCGGGAAATGCCATTTGGCATTAGAGGGACTTTACGATGTATACGACCCGGAAATCGGGTTAAATGTTGTGGACCTGGGATTGATCTATCAGTTAGATTTCGACGAGGATGAGAAGAAATTAGATGCTACCATGACACTTACCACACAGTTTTGTCCCATGGGAGAAAGCATAACCAGCGATGTTACCAGATCGCTATCCGGCAGCTTTCCCGAATGGCAGATCAATGTGAACCTCACGTTCGATCCTCCCTGGGATTACACCAGGATATCACCTGAAGGAAATCAATTTTTAGGACGGTAAAGCTATGCTGAGTCATACCTGTACAACTGCGATTAAAGCCGTAATTTATCTCTCCGGGAAAAGCGAAGCCGGGAAAAGAGCAGGTATTAAGGAAATTTCGGAACAGATCAATGCCAGCGAACACACGGTTAGCAAAACGTTGCAGGTGCTGGTAAAACAAAAAATCATAAATAGCCTGAAAGGTCCTTCGGGAGGATTTTACCTGAATGAAAAACAGCAGAACCAGTCCATTTCCAATATTGTGGAAACAATAGAAGGTAAAGAAATCTTTAAAAAATGCGGATTAGGGTTAAGTAAATGCTCCGCACATCACCCCTGCCCTATCCATAACGAATACAGGGTTGCCAGGGAAATGATAGAACATCTTTTTAGAGAAAAGAAGATCAAAGACCTCTGTGGGCCGGTAACCGATGGTCTTGCCTTTTTAACGGATTAATTGTTTATACTTCTGCGGTCTGAATACGAAGCTATATCCTGAAATAAGAGCAAAAACCTAACTTAGTGCAACTATTTGAAGCCATGAAGCCGACAATGCCAATGCTATGCGTGCTGTTCCTGTTCTTTCTCCCCGCTATCCTGAAAGTGCAGGCGCAGGAACCTTTCACTGGTCATCTCCCCGACTCCATTCACTCAGGAAAACAAGGACCTTTTCATGTTCAGGGGGTTGCCATTGACCAATCCAACGGCTTTGTATATTTTTCATTTACTGACAAATTGGTTAAAACAGATCTCTCGGGGAAATTGATTGGAAGCGTAACCGGGTTTTTAGGTCACCTGGGCGACCTGGACTTTGACCCCCGGACAGGAATGATATATGCATCGCTCGAATACAAAAATGACGCCATCGGGAAAGGAATCAGTACCACTCTTGGCGTTGAAAACAAAGGGAATACCGGGTTTTATATTGCCCTGATTGAAGGCTCCCGGGTTACTCATCCGGATATGGATGCCGAAAAAGAGGATCTGCTGCGCACGGTTTATATAAAGGAAGCAGCAAACGATTATCAGTCCATGGTAACCGAGGGTAACCGAAAAGTCATGCACCGTTTCGGATGTTCGGGTATTGACGGGCTTACCTTAGGTCCGGCAACCGGAAAATCAAAAGATAAGAAGCTATACCTGTATGTAGCTTATGGAATTTACAGTGACACCACGCGATCCGACAACGATCACCAGATTATCCTGAAATATGATATCACTAACTGGAATCAATATGCGCAAAAGCTTTCACAGAAAACATTACATCATTCGGGACCGAAGAAACCCTTAGAAAAGTACTTTATCAACACGGGAAATACCTCCTATGGCATTCAGAATTTAGCTTACGATTTTTATACCGGCAACTTTTATGCTGCCGTATATCCGGGAAATAAATCTCAATATCCCAACTACAGTCTTTTTCTGATTGACGGACGCCAAAAAGCCAAAACAGCTTATTTAATTACTGATAATAAAAGACAAAAGATAAAAACGCTTGCCCTGCTCCCGGCAAATGATAATACCGCACAAAAAGGCTGGCACTTCAAGTGGGGCGCCACAGGACTATGCCCACTCGGCAATGGATTTTTTTATATTTCGCATAACAAAAAAGCAGCAGACGGACAACAGGAAACCACCTTACATAAATACAAATGGACAGGAAGCGGAAAAGAAGCCTTTACTTTAGCCGGGCAGGAATAAATTATTTATGCAGCTGAAAAATAAATTCCAGTCCCCCTTCCCTCCTGTTTTTTGCCGTGATGTTCCCTTTGTGAAAGTGAACTGCATTTTTCACAATAGACAAACCAAGCCCGGATCCCCCGGTATCGCGGGTTCTGCCTTCCTGTACCCGGTAGAACCGCTCAAAAAGGCGGTTGAGATGCTCCTCGTTTTCCACCCCCACCCCGGTATCATAGAATGAAAAATAATAAAAATGGTCGCCTTCATTAAAAACAGAAATATTGATTTTAATATGCTCTCCGGCATAACGAATGGCATTCTCTGTAAGGTTTTTAAAAATGGAATAAAGTAACACAGGATTGCCTTTGATTGCTAAGCCATCGGGCAACTGCCAGCTCATCTCAATGTTTTTACGCACTAAGGCAACGCTCATTTCTTCCTTCAACCGCTTTAACAGGTCACTGATATTAACAGTTTCCAGCTCAAACAAACCGGGTGCTTCTTCCATTTTAGCGATCAGGCTCACATCTTTTATCATTTCAGATAAAGTCAGCGTTTGATTGAAAGCCTGCTGTATGAAATAATGCTTTTTCTCATCAGGAATATTTTGCTCCAACACCGTTTCCAGATAAGCCCTGATACCGGTAACCGGCGTACGTAACTCATGGGCTATATTACCCGTCATTTCCTGCTTGAGCTGCCGGGTTTTCTCCTGCCGGGTGACATCATTCAGGATAATTTCAAAACTCTTATCGTCAAACATATTTACCCGCAGGGAGAATATGTTTCCCCGTTTGCTGATCTGCGTTTCAAAATAACTGCTGCCCCCCTGTTCTAAAAACCGGTGAAGGGCAGCGAAAGCAGTATCGCTGAATATGCCCGCGGCGCTACTCACAGGATCATCCGTAAGCTGGTTGAGATATTGAATAAACAAGCCATTATGAAACTCCACTTTGTTGCCATAAGAGAAAAAACAAATACCTTCTTCAGAAATCTGGATGTGCTGCAGAAGCTTCTGCTTTTCCAAAGCGATACTTTCCCTGTTTGCTTCCAACTGCAAATAATTTTCGGTGATCCTGGTACCGATCTCACCCAACTCATCATTTGGAAATCGTAACCCGGCAGAATTTACTGTATTGGACTGCAAAGCAAAATCGCGTAACTGGCGGATGGATGCGCCGAATTGAGAAGTGATCCGGTGAATCAGCCATAAAAAAATCAGCAATATAGCGCCAAGGAAATATAAAAACGCATTATCCGTCTTTAAAAACTGCTTTAACTGAATATTGTAAGGCAATGCCACCCGTATGTATTTATCTCCGTATTTTTTAGCGTAATAAAGATAAGGATGATGATTGGAGGCAGACTCCCGCACATCCGACCCCTTAGTGTTTTGCGCAGCCAGCTGTATCTCAACGCGGTGTGAGTGGTTCTCCATTGCTGGAAAATTTTCTACCGCATTATCATACAAAACTTTTCCCTGACGATCAATGATGGTTATCCGTAAATCAACCGGTAATACAGAAGGCAATCCATTCGTAAGCGTTGCAGGATCAACCGTGTCCTTTGCCAGAACAGATTGTATGAGATCGCTATACGTATCTAATTTTTCTTCTAATGCTTCACGCTTAAACGACAGCTCTCTTGAGTGTTCAAACACGGCAACACCGATGGTAAAAGCGGTAAACAACAAAGCGAAGTATAGAAAAAGCCGTTGTCTGTAGGTGATTTTCATGGATAATTTGTATTAAACCGGTAGCCGTAACCCGAACGATTGGTGATCAGGTTCCCGTATTCTCCCAATTTCTTTCTCAGCCTTGCTATGTGTACATCTACCGTCCGTTCCGTGATATAGGGTGTCTCGCTCCATATTTTATAAATAATCTCCTTCCTGGAAAAGAGGCTTTCCGGTTTCCGTACAAGCAAAGCCAGTAATTCATATTCGGTTTTCGTCAATGCAATTTTTTCTTTTTTTACAAACACCTCTTTTACATTAAAATCAATGGTCAGTTGCCCGATGGTAAGCGTATTATTCTCCGCTGTTGCATCAATGGGAATTGACATCCGCCTCAATACAGCTCTTATCCTGGCAATTACTTCTTTAACGGAAAAAGGCTTTGCTATATAATCATCCCCTCCAACGGAAAAGCCGGTCAGCATATCATTTTCGGTATCCTTTGCCGTGAGGAAGATAACCGGAACATGGATATTGTCTTTTCGGAGTTGCTCAACCATCTTCAGTCCCGACATCCCTCCCATCATTATATCCAGCAATATGAGTTGAAAATCTTTAACCGGCTTCTTTAACGCATCTTCCGCAGCATAAACAACCTCCACATCAAAGCCTTCATTCTTCAAATTAAATTCCAGGATCTCTGAAATATTTTTATCATCGTCAACTAATAATATTTTTTGTGGTTTCATATCCTGAATATGCTGCTAATTATCAGCAAAAATAATTTTATTTTTCTTCGGTTTTGATTTTCCCGGGCTCATTTCCTTTTTTGAAGATCGGGAGAAACCTCATCCCACGCGTGTCAAAAGGCAATTGATCCGGCTGCGCGGGCGGAATTAATCGAAACGTAATCTTTTCGTAGCAGGATCGTAACAACGGAAAATGAATTTTGCAGTGAAAACTAAAAAATATGTTCTCCGCCCGCGTTTCTGTAAAGCGACTAATGATTCTGAAAAGCATACCGTCCGCTTGTTTATTACCACTGCTTTTATTCTTTTCCTCGTCATTTGTATATAGCCAGACCGGCATAATTAAAGGCAGTATTGTCAATTCCAAAACGCAAGAGCCGTTGACCGGCGCAACCATTACCATAGAAGGCACATCGTATGGGGCTGCGGCAGATAGCGAAGGATCTTTTTTAATTGGGAATATTCCTTCCGGCATTTACCAGGTAACAGGTTCCTATCTTTCTTATGAAACATTGACCAAAGAGGGCGTAGCGGTCCGTGCGGGTGATACAACAACAATAGAAATGGCGCTTGCTCCGGAAGGGATCAGCCTCAAAGCGGTTGAAATTACGGCAAAACCCAATCGTGAAGCTGAACATATTCAACTGGCCGAACAGCGGAAATCGTTAACAGCCATACAACAGGTAGGAGCGCATGAGTTATCGCGCAAAGGCATCGGTGATGCCGAGACGGCTGTTTCCAAAGTATCGGGGATTTCCAAACAGGAAGGGGTTAAAAATGTATTTGTACGCGGACTGGGCGACCGGTACAATACAACTTTACTGAACGGAATGCCGGTTCCTTCTGAAGATCCCGAGTATAAAAATATTTCGTTGGCGTTCTTTGGTACGGATATTATTCAGCATATTGGCGTAAATAAAGTTTTTTCTGCCGGGAACGGCGGGGATGTGGGCGGCGCCATTATTGACATCACTTCAAAGGAACTGATCAATGATCGTTCTTTTGGGCTGGAAATTTCGGAGGGCTTCAATACCAGGGCAAACGGAACTACCTTTTTACGCCCCTCCGGATCGGATTATTTCGGATTTACCCGTTCATCCCGGCCCGCATCGGGAAAATTCGACTTTCCCAACAGCCTCGATCCTTCGGTAATCAAATTACCCGTTAACCAAAGTTTCAGGATTTCAGGCGGAAAGCAATTTAAACTGGGCGAAAACCCCCTGTCACTTTTTGTTGTGGCAACACACGCCACCGATAATTCATATACGGAAGAGACCGTTCGCAACATGAATACTGCCGGGATGATCTATCAGGATCAGACGGGAAAAAAATATTCGGGAAAAACCAACCAGCTCGTTCTCGCCAACCTCAATTACAATATAAGCAGGTCATATTCCATTGCCTATAATTTTATGATGCTTCACGCCAACAACCAGTATGTAGGTGAATATCGCGGCAAACATGCGGAGAAGCACCAGGACGGCGATTCGGATATGGGATATTTAAGGCGCCAGCAAATAAATGACAACCTGCTTACCACGCACCAGCTGCTGTCAAAATGGAACTGGACGGAAAGATTAAACCTTGTTACCGATATTTCGTTCAACTCTATAAAGGGGCTCGAACCCGATCGCCGCGAAAATTATCTCTCTAAAAAAAGTGACGGTTCTTACGGGCTTACCGGCAGTAACCGCCAGAAAAGATTTTTCTCGGAACTGAATGAGAAGAATTATAATGCCAAACTTGCATTTAATTACCAATTGCGCGATGCGTACGAAAGCAATAATTCCAGGCTCACGCTGGGCTATAACGGGCATATCTCAGAAAATGATTTCGAAGCAGCCGAATATAATTTTTCAGCCGTTCCCGGATCTTATTCAATAGACAATATCGTACTTGACGATTTATACAACACTTCGAATTACAGCAAGAGGATATTTTCCATGGCGGAGGGGAATCCCAACAGCTACGCTGTAGCAAAAAACATTCATTCGGTCTATGCGGAAAGCGCATACCAACTGGCAGCTGCACTTACGGGTAGTATCGGCATCAGGTTCGACTATGTGAACATGAGGGTGGATTACGATGTACCGGGCCGGGCAGACAACAGCAACAGCATCGTTAAGCCGTATTATTTACCCGGGCTGAACCTGAAATATGATCTTAACGACAAGAATGCATTGCGGTTGGGCGCAAGCAAGACCTATACACTGCCGCAATCAAAAGAAATTTCACCTTATCAATATGTGAACATTGGCTTTGCGAGCGAAGGGAACCCGGACATCCGCCCTTCTGATAACTACAACATTGATCTGAAATGGGATAACTACCTGAGTACATCGGAGCTATTATCAGTAGCAGTTTTTTATAAACGGATTATAAATCCTATCGGCCGGGTGGATAAGGGTAATTCTGCCGGGTTGCTCACCTATGACAATATCAGCCGGTTTGCTGATGTAACGGGTGTTGAAGTGGAAGTAAGAAAAAATATATTCAGTCGCACAAATACATCCCATTCCAACAAACTTTCTTTCGGGCTGAACGCTTCTTTTTTACATACCAGCTTAGTACTGGATCTGACAAATACACCTGAAAGGAAATCCGGATTAGAGGGAGCCTCCCCCTTTATTTTCAATACGGACATTACTTATTATTATTCAAAAAAAGGGAAACGCCTGGTATCCTCTGTGGTCTTTAGCTATTTCAGCGACAGAATTTATACCAACGGTACATTAGGATTTCATGATATGACAGAAGCGGGAGTGCCTACCCTCGATTTTGTGTCTTCATTCAAATTCAATAAAAAATTCGGACTGAAACTTAAAGCGACCAATCTGTTGGATCCGTCTTTCAGCCTGATGCGAAAAAGCAATGCATCAAATGAAAAAATCATACTGAACCAATACAAAAAAGGAATAGGTCTGAGCCTGGGAGCAAGTTTCGACCTGTAACAACAAAACAAAAATGAATTATAAATTTTTTAAAAACTCAAATGAAATGAAAAAGACAAAGTTCAGGAAAAGCTTCCTCATGATAACAGCAGTTGCATTACTGTCTGCTTCCATTGCGCTGTCTTCCTGCAGCAAAGAAAATGGCGGAGGCACAAAACCGATAACCGAAGATGAGCTGACCGGAAATATCAGCGGTACCATAACGCTGGATGCCTCGGTTACCTATACCATTAACGGCTCCGTTATTGTAGAGAACGGCGCCATATTGAATATCCCGGCCGGAACAACAATAAAGGCTAAAAAGGGATTTAACAACTATATACTCGTATTACAGGGAGGACAGATCAATGTGCAGGGTACAGCCGAAAGACCCGTTACAATGACTGCCGATATTGAAAATGCCGAACCCGGACATTGGGGTGGCTTAATAATTAATGGTAAAGCACCGCTGGCAGGCGGCACGATCGGAAGTACCGAGGTCAGCTCCGCATACCAATACGGCGGCAACAATCCCGATGACAATTCAGGTACCATCACCTATCTTATTTTAGCTTACACCGGTGCACGTTCGAGCGCAGACGTTGAACACAACGGGTTAACGCTGAATGGTGTAGGACGCGGGACAAAAATTGAAAATATTTATATTCCTTACAGTGCAGATGATGGTGTAGAATTTTTCGGGGGAACAGTGAACGTTAAAAACCTTTTGGTGGTAGACAGCGATGATGATATGTTCGACTTTACGCAGGGGTATACCGGAACGCTGGAAAACGCATACGGCATCTGGCAAACCGGTTATACCAGCACAGAGTCTGATCCACGGGGGATAGAAGCCGATGGAAATTTCGACGGGAATTTCCCTGATCAGTCCGGTCAATCCGACTTTGCAGTTAAAAACGTAACATTCGACCTGAGACTGGCAGCAGCGCCCGACCAGGATGTGCAAAACGTAACCAACAAAATGCAGGACGTAATTAAAATCCGCAGGGGTGCCAAAGCAACGATCACCAATGCGCTTGTTAAAGGTACAGGTACTGCAATAGACCTGATTGACTTCAGCGATGGAAAGGGTACGGGAAACCCCGGATCAGTCATCAGCCTGACAACCTCTTTAACCGCAGCACAGGTATTAGGAAAACAGGTTAATCCTGAGACCGGCTTTAATGAGGCAAAAATCGAAACCGGAAACACAGGATGTTCTACTGCGATTTTTGCCTGGACAAAATATAATTTTTAATCAACATCACCGGTCCGGATAACCGGTAAGGTATTTATACAACCATCCCGCCATTCGCGAACCTGTAATCAGGAGTATCTGCGAGTGGCGGGATTATGTTTTGGCCAGGTAAGTGGCCAACAGATAGTATTTACTACCGCTCCCTCACTGTTCACGCTCTCTTAACAACAACAATGGAATACCTGATTTCCTGATCAGTTTTTTGCTGACACTCCGGTGGAACAATCCTTCGAAAAAACCATAGGATTTCAGAATAGTGATGATCAGCCCGGCGCCCTGCTCTTCCGCAAAGTCTTCAATCTCATCTGTAATGTCGTCACTCTCCGTATAATGATATTCAGGCGAAAAACCATCCAGCAGGTCGTGCATTTTATATTGTTCCGGTATTGAGTCCGGGTCAAAGCGCTTTCCTTCCAGTGCCACATTTAACACCAACAGCCGGGCATCAAGCCATTCCAACCAATTCCTTATTTCATTTACCGGTGTACTCCGCGATACCCGTTTCAGGTCGCAGGCAAAAACAATTTTACCGATCGGGCTGTACCTCGCTTCCTTCGGCACGATCAGCAGGGGTACTTTGATTTCAGAAGCAAGCGCTATAGTATTGCTCCCCACCAATACCCGCTCCAGACCGCTCTTTCCCGTGGCGCCCACCACTACCAGGTATGCGCCCCACTGTTCTGCAAGCTGCTCTACTCCTTGTACCAACGGCAATTCATCAGACACTAACTTAATCACTATATCGTCTTTTTCCCCCAGGGTAACACGTAATTCCCTTTCCACCTCTTCCAAAAAAAGCAAACGCTGCTCCTGCGTTAACGAGATCTTCGCTTCGTTCGTCCGGATATCCGTACCAACAGGAGCCGTGTTGCAGGAATGGTAAAGCACAATACAATCAACGCCCAGCGGCTTGGCCAAACCGGCAGCATATTTAGCCGCATTCAGCGCAGAATGCGAAAAATCGGTAGTGATGATAATTGTTCGCATGGCATTCATTTTTAACAAAGGAACAGATTCCCTTTTTATCATAAGCGTTGAACATCACAATTAATGAAAACTTAATAAGCAGCTGTGTCAATACTCAAATATCCACTCTGTTTTTCTGTGGCCGGGAGTGGGGAAACGCGGGAAAAACAGCCGTGTCCAGAAACAAAAAAGCCTGCAAATCAATGACTCACAGACTTTTTATGTGCCCGGAACTGGATTCGAACCAGCACATCCTTTCGAACGCTGCCACCTGAAGACAGTGCGTCTACCAGTTTCGCCATCCGGGCAAGAAATTACGGGGTGCAAATATAAGGGGAATAATTATTTTTCTGCTTTTTTTTACAGGCTCACATTAAAATCCCTCAGGGCCTCATTTAAACTGGTTTTCTTATCTGTACTGGCTTTACGCTGACCTATAATCAATGCACAGCCCACACCATATTCACCTGCGGGGAATTTTTTATTGTATGTGCCCGGAATGACCACACTACGGGCGGGTATCCTCCCTTTATATTCAACCGGTGAGCTGCCGCTCACATCTATGATCTTTGTAGTATTGGTGAGCACTACATTGGCTCCCAATACCGCTTCTTTTTCTATAATCACCCCTTCAACTACAATACAACGGCTGCCAATAAAGCACCCGTCTTCCACAATTACAGGGCTCGACTGCAAAGGCTCCAGCACACCGCCAATACCTACGCCGCCACTTAAATGCACACCCTTGCCTATTTGTGCACAGCTTCCTACGGTAGCCCAGGTATCCACCATCGTTCCTTCGTCCACATAAGCCCCGATATTTACAAAAGAAGGCATCAGCACTACATTTGCAGCAACAAACGCGCCGTACCTTACCGCAGACTGCGGCACCGCACGTACCCCCTGTTCGCGATAACCGCTTTTCAGCAGCATTTTATCATAAAACTCTAAAGGCCCTACATTCCAGGTTTGCATGGTCTGTATACCAAAATACATCAGCAACGCCTGCTTTACCCATTCATTAACCACCCAGCCACCACCGGGAAGCGGAGACGCAGTACGCAACCTTCCTTTATCCAAATCTTCAATTACCGACCTTATGGCATCTGCGTATAATCCTTCCTTTAACAATTCCCTGTTTTCCCAGGCCTTTACAACCAGCCCCTGTATTTCCGTCATACCGTATTTTATTTTTGCAAACATAATCAGAAGCTTTGTAAAGCCTCATTATTTTTGTAAAATGAATTTTACAGAAGACATCAACCGCTGTTTACAGGTCTTGCAGGAAGGAGGCGTCATTTTATATCCGACAGATACCGTGTGGGGGCTGGGCTGCGATGCTACGAACCCGGAAGCGGTACAAAAAATATATAAGATCAAGCAAAGGGAAGAATCCAAATCCATGATCGTGTTACTGGCAGAAGAAAGAGACGTGATCAAATACGTGGCACAGGCGGACCTCAGGGTATTTGATTACTTAGAAGAAACCACCAAACCCACCACGGTAATTTACCAGGGAGCAGTGGGGATGGCCCATAACCTGATCGCAGCCGATGGCAGCATTGCCATTAGAATTGTGCAGGACGACTTTTGCAGGCACCTGGTTAAACGGTTACGAAAACCCCTGGTATCTACCTCTGCGAATATTTCCGGGAAGCCTGCACCCGCTTTTTTTGGAGAGATTGCCCCTGAGATCATTGCTGCCGCTGACTACGTGGTACAGTACCGGCAACAGGACGTCCATAAAGCCCAGCCCTCAGCAGTAATACGCTGGAATAATAACGGTACCATTACGGAGATCAGGAAGTAACTACCGCTGAAGCTATGGCGTTAGCGGTCATACCAGCGGACACCTCCAACCGTCATTACTACTTGCCAGACAGGCAAAGTTTTCGTAAATTCGTAGGGTGAAAAAACAAATGGCAATTTGACTGGAAATTTGAGTATAAACAACCTGAACGTGAAGTTTACAAATTGACAATTGTAAACAATCAGCAAATAATTCAAGGGCTAATAAGTATTGAAATTAAGCCTGACCACATTTATATGCACCTGGTTGAAAGCGCACCTTTCAACAAAGGAAAATCCAAAATGTATGCAGGAGTTCCCGGAAACTTAGTTGCATTTGCTTGCAAACTTTCTTTTCAAAGAGGACACGAGGGCAATGTGTCATTTTTTTCTAAGACAAAACTTGTACAATATTACATTGACAGCTTGGGGGCAATGCACGTTGGCGGAAGAATTATGATTATTGACACAATTGCGGCATTAAAATTAATTGATAAATATTTTGCAAAATGAAAAGCAAAACAAAAGAATTAGACGTAGATTTTATCGGTGGACAAGATAAACCACTGACAAAAGAAGAAGAAAAAGCTATTAGCGACTTCATTCGTACAGCCAAAGAAAAACGTAAGTTAAAAGGGCGCAGAAAACAAACTATTACAAAGCAAAAGCAACTTGCCTGACATGTAATCGTCATCACTTAATCTGACAGTTTAGGTTTTTTAAGGCATTTGAGACAAAAATGATTTTGAAGAAGAAGCGGCTGTAGATTCAACCGCTTTTTCATTTCCGTCTGTCAGACTATCCCTGACAGGTTGCTCCTCAGCAGCGCCTGTTTCCGTTTCGTCTGGCGATTTAAAGTTAATGCTTTGTCTGAAAAAGTTGTTGAGGTCTTTTTCATGCGCTAAATTTTTACTATCGGCAAACGTTTGTGCCGGTGTCTTGCCAAAGCAATAACGACCACTATGAGGACGCTCGCTGTTGTAAAAATCGATCCAGTGGTCAATATCTGATTGAAGTTCCTCCAGCGTGTTGTAGAGCTTTTTTCTAAAAGCAATCGCGTAAAATTCTTCCTGCATGGTGCGGTGGAACCGTTCGCAAATGCCATTAGTTTGAGGGCTCTTTGCTTTGGTCTTGGTGTGGTCAATATCTTCAATATTGAGATAAAGCTGATATTCGTGATGCTCTCTTGCCCCGCAATATTCGGTTCCTCTATCGGTAAGAATACGTAGCAACTTTATATCCTGTTCCTGATAAAAAGGAAGTACTTTGTCATTGAGCATATCGGCTGCTACCAAAGCATTTTTCCGATCATAGACCTTTGCAAAAGCCACCCGTGTATAGGTATCTATAAACGTCTGCTGGTATATTTTACCTACGCCTTTAATGTAGCCAACATAGTAAGTATCCTGCGACCCCAGGTAACCTGGATGATGAGTTTCAATTTCGCCTTTGCTTTGTTCGTCTTCTTTTTTCTTTTCCAGTGCTGCCACCTGTGCATCGGTAAGAACAAGACCGTCTTGTTGAACTTTGGCTTCTAATGCTTTTAAACGCTTTTGAAAGGTCTCCAGGTCATGACGTAGCCAGACACTTCTAACAGTCGATGGTGCTACCATCTGCCCCCTTTTAAGCAACTCATTACTCACACGCTGTTGCCCGTGAGCTGGTTGCTCGGTTGCATAGGCCACTACAACATCTTCTAATGCTTTTTCAATACGGTTCTTCAACAATGGCTTACTACGGCTAATCTCCTTCAAGGCCATCTCACCGCCCTCTTCATATAATTTCTGGAACCGATAAAAACTGTCGCGGGAGTATCCCATTACTTTACAGGCTTCAGAAACATTACCCAGTTTCTCGGCCAGCTTTAGAACACCCAACTTCGGCTGAATTAACTTTTTTTGTGTTGTCATCTTAATCTGTTTTTAAATTAACTAATTTAAGAATTGTCAGATTAAGTTTTAACTATTACACCTGACATAAGGCACGAACCGCTAACCTTCGGTTCCGAAAGATACTGTCATATAAGCCCGGATCATCATATACAACAATAGAACAGTACCACTATTTTATTTATTTTGATCCGTTGTTTCAGGTTCCCGGTCTTTCACTGCCACTAAGTTTTTTATGTCAACGGTTATCGGCATCACGCCCAACTGTACGATCGCTTTTTTATCCCTCACCTCTTTTACAATACCCACCTGGTTATTTTGGCTCATTCTCACTTTTATTCCGGGTTTAATTTCCTCGTTGGTTTCTATATATTTTACATCAAATTTCTTCCGGTTCTTTTCCTTCACCTGTTTCTCTTTTTGCTTAAACAGCATAGCATACAATTGCTTCATCAGTGCCGACCTGTCATCCTGGCTTTCCGCCCTTCTCCAGTCAAAAACAATTTGTTTCAGCCTGCGTTCCATATCTTTCAGGTAAGCGATCCTTTCTTCACCGATTTTATTCTGCTCCTTCAGCAGCGCGATCTGCTGCCGGTGCTTTTCCTGCTGCATCGTTTGTTCCAGGTCTTTCCTGAGCCTTTCATTATCTTTCAGCAATTTGTTCAGCTCTTTTTCTTTGTGCTCCAGCCGGCGCACATCCTGCTCTGCACGGTTCAGTAACTTATCAAGGCTGAAATGATCTTCGGCAACCATTGTCTTGGCCCTTGCTATCAGGCCGGGGTCCATACCAATTCTTTCGGCAATGGAAAAAGTATACGAACTGCCGGGTTTACCAATGATCAGCTTGTACAGGGGCAGCAAATGCTTTTCATCAAACGCCATAGCCGCATTAATGATACCCGGTGTTTTATTAGCCATAACCTTCAAATTAAGGTAATGCGTGGTTACTATGCCAAAAGCATGCTTCCGCGCCAGCTCTTCCAGTATTACTTCGGCAAAAGCACCGCCAAGGTGGGGATCACTACCGCTACCCAGCTCATCTATAAAAAACAAAGTACGTCCGTTGGCATTTTCAATAAGGTATTTCATGTTTTTCAGATGCGAGCTATAAGTGCTCAATTCAAACTCCAGGCTTTGCGTATCCCCGATATGAATCATCAACTGTCTGAATATACCCATCTGCGAATGAGGCTGCACCGGCACCAGCAACCCGCTCTGCAGCATGATCTGCAGCAATCCTACCGTTTTTAAGGTAACCGTCTTACCACCGGCATTCGGACCGGAAATAACCAGGATCCTGCTCTTTTCATCCAATGTTACCGAAACCGGTATGACGGGCTTGCCCGACCGCTGGTTATAGAGATACAGTAAGGGATGGCAGGCCTGGATAAGCTGCACCTGCGCCCTGTCATGCACTACGGGATAATTGCCGCCAATGTCCACAGCAAACCTGGCTTTTGCCCTGATAAAATCATACTCCCCTGCTATAACATAGTATTCCTGCAATAAAGCCGCATATACCGCAAGCTGCTTTGTCAGCTCCCGGAGTATCCGGTATACCTCGCGGCTCTCTTCGTGCTCCAGCGCAAATACTTCGTTATTCAGCTCAATAGTTTCTTCCGGCTCAATAAATGAAGTTTTACGAGAATCGCTTTCGCCCAGCAAAATACCTTTCACCTGTCTTTTATACTCCGCATGAACAGCTATTACCCTCCTGCCATTGAGAAAGGCTTCTTCAATATCCGATACATAGCCGCTTTTATTCCACTTTGCCACTACCCGGTCAAATACACGGCGCAGCTCTGCCCGCCTGCGTGTTAAACCCGTCCTGATTTTTTCCAGCTCATCTGATGCATTATCCCTTACATTGCCATACTTATCCAGCACTTTATCAATTTGTACCACAATGGCTTTCTCATAGTAACTGCCGGAAACTACACTGAACAAAGCGGGACAGGCGATCTTTCTTTCTGCATCAAACCAATGGAATATCTGCTTCATGCTCTCTGCCAGCCTCCGTATATTAACGAACTGTTCCTCGCTTAACACCGCGCCCGGAATAGCCAGCAGCTTCAATTCATTAAGCAGGTTCAATACCATTTCATTAGGGAAATAGACCCCGTTCTGCAGCAGGATTTTATATTCATGAGCCTGCTTTAGCTCCGGCTCTATATAGCTTAGCCGGGTATGTATACGCAATTGCTCCACTTTCGTTTTAGCGTAAGCGGTCCGGCAATGTTCGGACAGCAAGGCCTTTACCTTATCAAATTCCAGCTGCATCAGCGCCGATTCCGGAAAAAATTTCATGTATTTATCGCTCCATTTTGAATAGGCAAAGGTAAGCGTATTGGTATTTGCATCGTGTAATACCGGATCATACTTTTGATGCGTTAAAGCTAAAATATCTCCTGTTCAGACCCGTTTAGCAGCGTATTCAGTAACTTGCATTCCGGCGGCATGATATTTAATATCCATAAAGGTTAAGCAATGAAACGTTTTTTGATACTCCCCGGAATAATCGCTGCAGGGTTATTTTTTTCCTGCGGGGCAAAAAGCAATACACTAAAAACCAGTATAATGACCAACGATAATAATTC
The DNA here is from genome assembly GCA_023957155.1 of Chitinophagaceae bacterium. Taxonomy (GTDB): domain Bacteria; phylum Bacteroidota; class Bacteroidia; order Chitinophagales; family Chitinophagaceae; genus Agriterribacter. The sequence goes on from JAMLHK010000007.1 coordinate 226,618, forward strand.
CACCGGCACCCACACGGATACAGCTACTTTCGCCAATGGCTGCTTCTGGTGTACGGAAGCCGTATTTCAGCAATTGGCAGGTGTAATAAGCGTAACCAGCGGTTATAGCGGCGGACACGTTCCCAACCCTACATACGAGCAGGTTTGTGAAAAAAATACGGGGCATGCCGAGGCGCTGCAGATCATATACGACAGCACGGTCATCAGCTTCGATGAGTTGCTCGAAGTGTTCTGGAAAACCCATGACCCCACCACGTTAAACCGGCAGGGCAATGATGTGGGACCCCAATACCGCAGCGTTATCTTTTATCACAACAACCTGCAAAAAGAAAAAGCAGAATCCTACAAATCCTCGTTAGACAAAAGCGGCGCATGGCCAAATCCCATCGTAACGGCCATTGAAGCTTTTACCAATTTTTACCCGGCAGAAGACTACCACCAGAATTACTATAAGCTCAACGGTAAAGCGCCTTATTGCCAGTACGTCATCAGACCCAAATTAGAAAAATTTGAAAAAGCGTTTAAACATAAGCTGAAAAAGCAGCGCTGATCTTCAGGTTTAATTTTCTTCGTGACTTCGTGGCAAAATGTCGCTTCATCGCCATCCACTTATCCCGTTCCGCTTCTCGCAAAAATCATAAACCACAAACTCCCAAACCACAAACTTCTCAAACTCCTATCCCTCATGTATCACCGTAATGCTTCTTTTCAAAGCCCGGCTGAAATCGTCTGTAACATTCGCTTTCCCTATAGCAAATAACAACCGGGCAGTACGCAACTCTTCCATTACCTGCCGGCTGTGTACTTCCGACAGGATCAGTTTAGTGCCCCGGCTTTTAGATTCTTTATGGATCTCGCGCAGGGTTCGTATTCCCGTAGCATCAATAATCGGCACATGACGCATACGGATGATCAACACCCGCGGCGGCTTCTTTATTAATTTTATAGCATCCCTGAATTTATATGCAGCGCCAAAGAACAAGGGTCCGTTTATTTCAAACACTTCCACTTGCGCAGGAATAGTGTAATTGCTGATGGCGTTCTCATCTTTCGCTTCTTTCTTATCTGCTTCTACACCGGTAAGAACATTAACATCGGAAAACTTAATCATGTTACGCATAAACAGAAATACGGCAAGCACCATCCCAATTTCAATAGCCACCGTAAGATCAACCAACACTGTCAGTAAAAATGTAGTGATCAAAACCACAACATCGCCCCGTGGTCCTTTCGCCACTGAAATAAAATTTTCCCATTCGCTCATGTTATAGGCAACCACGATTAATATGCCGGACAATGCTGCCATGGGTATCCATGCCGCCCATTTTCCCACAAATAATATAATCAGTAATAAAGTAAGGGCATGGATTATACCGGCTACCGGTGTCCGCCCCCGGTTTTTTATATTGGTAGCCGTACGGGCAATAGCTCCTGTTGCCGGGATGCCGCCAAACACAGAAGAAAACACATTGGCCGCACCCTGTGCGATCAGCTCGGTGTTGGAACGATGGTTTCCCCCGATCATTCCGTCTGCAACAACAGCCGATAATAACGATTCTATGCCCCCCAATAAAGCAATGGTGAACGCCGGAGCAATCAATTTCTGAATAGTAGCAAAATCAAGCGCAGGCATCGCCGGGGAAGGAAAAGAGAACTGTATGTTACCAAACCGGCTGCCGATGGTTTCTACAGGCAGGTGCAGCCACTGAACCACAGCCGTAACGATGATAAGCGCAATTAACGACCCGGGTATCTTTCGCGTAAATTTTGGCCACAAGGCAATGATAGCGATCGTTCCCACCGAGATCAGCAGCGCATATATATTCAACGATCTCAGATGCCCGATATAACTTTTCCACTTATCAATGAAATCAGCAGGAACCTCGCCCATCTCCAGTCCTAAGAAATCTTTCATCTGGGATGAAAAAATGATCAGGGCTATACCGCTGGTAAACCCCACAATTAACGGGTAGGGTATAAATTTTATAACCGTTCCCAGGCGGGCCATTCCCATCAGTATCAGCATCAGTCCGGCTATAAACGTAGCGATGATAAGCCCGTTAACACCAAACTGCTGAACGATGCCATAAACAATTACGATGAAAGCCCCGGTAGGTCCGCCAATCTGCACCCGGCTACCCCCCAGCAAAGAAATGATAAACCCGGCAATCACAGCGGTATACAGCCCCTTTTCAGGTGATACGCCTGAAGCGATGGCAAAAGCGACGGCAAGCGGTAATGCCACAACACCAACAATCAGGCCGGCCATCAGGTCATTCACGAACTGCTGCCGGCTATAGCCTTTTAAGGTGTCAATTAATTTAGGTCTGAACATATATTTCTGCTCCTGCTATTATGTTATCGCGGGTTTACATTCTCCCCGATCATTTGCCACAGCAGTTTAGAACTGCTTATACCTTGATCCAGAACTTCAGCAGGTTATCCATTTCAGTGCCTACAACATGATAATCTTCCGGCACTTCATCATCCAGGCTATAAAAAGTGGCTAACCTTGTTCCCGCAGGCATTTGTTCCAACTGCTTATATAAATAACGGGTATAATAATTATACAATTCTCCGGAGAAAGCAATGCGCTCATCTATCTTATCTGCGCCGGCCAGATTCTCATAGAAAGAATTATAAAAATAAATATGATCGTAACGGCGAATGTCCAACCGGGTAAAGTTCCCGTGTATAAAAGAAACATTTTTTAATCCAAGCGCATCCCCTGCTGCCTGCGCATACCATACCAGGTCTTCACGCTGTTCCACCCCGTAAAAATGTGATTTAGGAGAATAATAGGCTGCATTCAGGCAAAACTTGCCCACCCCGCTGCCAATATCAAGTACACGCACACCATTTTCGGCGGCTAAAAAAAGGGAGGCTTTCCTTGCCACATTCACCGGGGTCCAATGCTGTGCTGCCATTAACCGGATACGTTCGGGGTAAAGCGCATTAAACCAATTGTCGGAATGGAAACACCTGCTTGCCGGCCTATCTTTTTCGTCTGCACATCTATTCATTACTCATGTATTTCACTGCCATTCCGGTTTACCGGTAAAATTTAATTTCATCAAAAGAGACAGACGGAGACACCAATCCTTTGCAGACCACCAGGAAGACATATTACAAAATTAAGAACCAAAGGGGTACTGCACAGTAAACCTTATCACCATGAAAAGTGATTTAAATCAATTTATTTAAAAGTACTTTTGCTGTTCATCATGAGCATAAGGGATATTTTTCCGATAGACAAATGGGATTTCAAAAGCGAATCCATTCTTGCCGATCTGCCGGCAGGCGACCTTGAACGTCTTATGGCACAAAAAAGCGAGCATTTCTATAAAAAAGGAGAAATATTATTTCGGGAAGGAGCCTATCCTTCAGGCATATATTATATTGTAAAGGGGAAGGTAAAAAAATACAAAACCGATAAAGCCGGAAAAGAACAGATCATTTATATTGCCGATACGGGAGAATTGCTCGGTTATCATGCCATATTATCAGAACACCGGTATCCCGATTCTGCAGCTGCCCTGGAAGGCAGCACGATCGCTTTTATTCCCAAGGAGGATTTTATTTATACCCTGGAACATTCCCCCGTTCTAAATAACCGGCTCCTGAAAACACTCAGTCATGAGTTTGCCGTTTTAACCAACAGCATTACGCTGTTTGCTCAAAATTCAGTTCGCGAAAGGCTGGCTTTACAACTGGTGGTTTTGCGGGAAAAATACAAAGTAAATTTCGAACCCGGCATGGCGGTTGAGATCAACATATCCCGTGAAGACCTGGCCAGCCTGGCAGGCACCGCAAGAGAAAACGTGGTGAGGATGCTAAGTGAATTTAAAGAATCCGGCATAGTGGAAACCCGGGGAAGGACAATTATTATTACCGACATCCGGAAGCTAATCGCACTCGCAAACGCACAGTAGCTCCACCTCAACATATAAAAAAGCCACACCATAGCGGTGCAGCCTTTTCTATAAAACCCCCATTTGCTTATTGTCTGAAACCGTTAATACCATAATAATAAATATCCGTGCTTCCGGGATATATGCCTTCAATCTGGAAGTTATTGCCCTGCCTGCTTAAAGCCGATTTCAATTCATCGGTGGTCTTAACCGGAATACCACCCACCCGGGTAATGATAAAGCCATCTTTCATATTGGTCTGGCTGCCGATAATCCCCTCTTCACTGATCCGGCTTACCTGTATGCCACCCGGTATCTTCAATTGCGCAGACTGCTCTTTTGTTAAACCCTGGAAGGTAGCACCCAGCGATTCAATAGCCGCCGCTTCCCTGCCGGCAAATGATCCCAGCTTCTCTTTCAGTGTTACCGCAGTTGTTTTTTCAACGGTCCCGCGTCTATACGTTATATCCACTTTATCACCGGGCTTCATCCTGGCAATCTGCTCTGCAAGCTCAGCGCCGGTTGCAACAGCAACACCATTTATTTTAGTTATGGCATCTCCTTTTTTAAGACCGGCGGCCGCCGCAGCTCCCTGCGGGTCCATATCTGCAATCCATACCCCGTTAATATCATCATTAATGCCCAGCTCTTTTTTTGCCGCATCGTCCAGGTTTTCAGGCGCCATGCTGATGCCTAAGTAACCCCGCTGCACAGCACCGTACTTCATAATATCCCCGATCACCTTTTTCATCAGGTTAGAAGGAATAGCATACGCATATCCCGCATACGAACCGGTAGGAGAAGCAATGGCGGCATTAATGCCTACCAGCTCGCCGTTGGTATTTACAAGGGCGCCCCCGCTGCTACCGGGGTTTACGGCAGCATCTGTTTGAATAAATGCTTCAACGGGTGCTTTGCCCTGGCGGTTGATGCCTATATTACGGCTTTTTGCACTGATGATCCCCTGTGTAACCGTTACATCTAAGTTTAAAGGATACCCAATAGCCAGTACCCATTGCCCGAGCTTAACCTCATCAGAATTACCCACCGGCATCACCGGCAGATTTTTTCCATCAATTTTTACCAAGGCTAAATCGGTATTCGGATCCGTACCTATTACTTTAGCTTTAAAATCCTTCCTGTCGTTTAACGTAACGGTAATTTCCGTTGCTCCGTCAACCACGTGGTTATTGGTTACAATATACCCGTCGTTGCTGATGATGACACCTGACCCGGAGGCCTTTTGTTCCGGTCGTTGAAAGCTGCCGCCCTCATCACCAAAGAAACGTTTAAATATATCATCATCGCCGAAGAAGTCGCCGAATGGATTAACCTGCCGGCTTTGGCGATTTGCAGCCTCTTTAAATTTCACCACGGTTTTAATATGCACTACTGATGGAACTGCTGTTTCAGCAGCTTTTTGAAAATCAACTGGGCCACCTGCAGTGGAAGGTGCATAATGGGTTGGCACCACGGGCAACTTACCCGGTTCCCCAACCGAACTATATGTTTTCCGGCTTCCACCAATAAAACCGATACCCGCTGCTGCAGCAATGATTACCATAACAATAGCTGAGAGTCCTAATTTTCTGTACTTCATAAGTAAACTTTTTTAGATTGAATACGGGTGTAAATATTCACCTGAAAACTGAACGGATTCTGAAGAAATGAGGTTTGCCGCGGGCTTTAACTTTTTATCTGGCTGTTTTTATCAATCCCTTAACAGAGGAGTATGCCTACCCGGCAGAAAAGGAAGAAATACCCGGTTTCAAATGAACTGAAAAGCAGTGCAGATCATCTGCAAAACCGTAGTGTACGGTAAACCCATTCATCCGGCATATCTTCTGAACGATCTCAAGTCCTAACCCGATACTATGACTATCGGTGCTGCTCTTATAAAACCGGGTGTATATTTTTTCCGGATCTAACGGTGTGGGCTTACCGGAATTCTTAATGGTCAGCTTGTCCTGATCAAGATATACCGACAATATACCCGAAGGAATATTGTGCCGGATGGCATTACCCAGCAAATTACTAACGAGTACTTCTGCCAGCGCTTTATTCATTGTACAATAAGCCGGGTCAGTATATACAGCAGATACCTGTAGCTGCCTGGCAGCTATGGCATCGCTAAACTGGGCAAGAATTTTTTCAACAATTTCCCGGAGTGAGACCTCTTCTTTTTCGGCAAACTGGTTATTGTCTAACCGGGTAAGCAACAACAGGGTTTTATTCAGCCTGCTCATGCGCCGGGCAGCATCCGATAAGTCATTAATCAACGCGGCCTGCTCTTCCGAGATGGGAGCAGTTTGCATCAGCAGTTCCAGCTTACCCTGCAATACGGCCAACGGTGTTTGCATTTCATGAGAAGCATTTTCGGTAAACTCCTTTTGCAATACAAATAAGCGCCGGTTATTCTCCGACAACGTGCCGATGGCATTATTCAGGTTAGCAAATTCATCTATATCCGTTTCCATTAAACGAATAGCTTCCGGGTTATCCACCCGGAACTGCTGTAGCTGGGTAAGGGTATTATTGAATGGATACCATAACTTTTTAGAAAGCCTTTGATTGATCAGCAATAAGCCGGCGATGATCAAAACAAGCAGCAATGCCATTATGAATACAATGCTTTTTATTAAATCCTGGCTATTGACCAGCGAATTCTGAACGACTATTTTATAGGGTAATCCGCGGATAAGCACATTGCTTTCCAGTATACGGTAAGAAACAGGATACTGTGTTGCCGGACTAATTTTTTGTATGGTATACAAACTATCATAAAACCGGTATTCCTTCAGCCTGTTAAAAATAATATCCGGACCAAAGGCATCCAGTATTGCAAAAGGGTCCCTGTCGGAAATACGCTCTATACGTTTTATCAGCTCTGTTTTTTGCAGCCGGAGCGCCCGGTCTACATCATTGGATATGATCTGCCGGATAACAAAATAAAAGAGGGGCACCGAAATGATGAAAATACCGATGGCATAAAGTAAATAGGATTGTATGGAACGATTCAGCAACTTCATCAGATATCAAACTTATACCCCATACCGTAAACAGATTTGATATAATCCGTGCAACCGGCACGGGAAAGCTTTTTCTTCAGGTTTTTGATATGGGCATAAATGAAATCGAAATTATCAAAAACATCTGCATCATCCATCGTCAGGTGTTCCGCTATGGCATTTTTTGAGATCACCCTGTTTTTATTGGATACCAGGTAAACCAGCAAATCATATTCCTTCCGGGTAAGGTCTACGGGCTTATGGTGTACCGTAACGGTTTTTGCAGCCGGGTCAATAGCTAATTCGTTCAATTGTATGATATTATTCCCGTCAAATTTCCGCCGGCGGATAATAGCAGCAATGCGGGCTCCCAACTCGGAAAGATGGAATGGTTTGGAGAGATAATCGTCCGCACCCAGGTTTAAACCGGTTATCCGGTCATCAATTGCATTCCGGGCGGATATGATAATGACACCTTCTGTTTTCTTATTTTCTTTTAATTCCTGAAGAATATTCAATCCGTTACCGTCCGGCAGGCCCAGGTCAAGCAGGATACAATCATAATCAAAACTGTCAAGCCGCTCCCGGGCAGACTGATAGTCTGCGGCTGTTTCACACAGATAACGCTCGCTGCCGAGATAGTCAACAATACTTTTTCGCAGCTCTGCCTCATCTTCGATAACGAGTATTTTCATCCTGCTTTTTTACAAATAAAAATAAAAATTCTGTAGAAAATCTGATCACCCGGTATTATAACCCGTTACAGGAAATGATTTTTATACCCAACCCGGCATCTCCGGTTGTGCTAACAGGATTTAGTCAGCGTTTTGGGAAAAAAATAACCCAACGCCTGAAAACCTAATCAAAACAGGGTTTCAAACGCCGGGTTAGTAATATGAGCCGGATATTAGTCTCTACCAGGGCTTACCCGTTCCCTTCAGCAGCCACATCTTTGAATAAGAGTGATCAGCACTCTGTCCCTGGGGGACATGAAGCGTTGGTTCCAGGTTTTTAACTGCTGCTTCATAATTCTCTAAGTACTTGGGATCTAAGTTGGGCGAAGGATACATATATCTCAGCGGAAGCTTATCACCGAACTGTGCCACAGGACCGGTTTGCAGATCAGGCAGCCCCGTTCTTCTCCAGTCGAACCAGGACTCAATGCCCATCCAGGAGGAAATCCATTTTTGTTCCATGATCCTTGCCAGTTTATCCGTTGCACCGGCCAGATCAACATCCGGATTGGCATAATAGGTATCAAAATCAAATCCTGCGGCAGCACCGATAATACCATACCGGTCCATGGATGCTTTAATACCGTTTTTGTAATGTATATCGGCAGACCCGGTTACGGTAAAGTCGCCTTTCAATGCCGCCTCCGCCAATAAAAACTCCACCTCGCTGTATGTCATCAGCTTAATATTTACATACTGCTCCGTATTTAACCTGTAGCGGTCATGCACATAAGAGATATAAGGATTTCTTTCGGGAGGGTAAGCCTGGTTATCGGTTCCCTTGTTATACACCAGGGCATCTACGGTAGCCAATCCTACAGGCAAACCTACATATAAAGAAGTATCTACATTATCGGTTGACGCCGCCGGCAGATACTTTACGGTAAAGGATTCGCCAAATATGTTAGTTACTGTTCTGGTTTCCGAAGCAGCAACATGTGTATCCCATTTTTGTTGTACCGGGTTTGCCCAGCGTTGCAGCCGGGGATCATCTAACTGGTTGAGCTTACTCACCAGCGTTGCACAGGGTTTGTTATACAATCTCGGATTCGCGCTGTTGAGCGGACCACCCGGTGTGGAATTAATATTGGTGGTTCCCAGGAACTTTAATGTAGGTTCATCTCCTATGCCCGCTAAAGCACCGGCAGCAGCATTATTAAACTCCTTAATAATATCCACGCCTAATGCATTCATCTCAGACTTCTTATTATACAGGCGCATGGCATACCGCAAGATCAGTGCATTGGCAAATTTACCCCAACGCGCACCGTTGCCACCGAATATCACATCTGCTCCCGGATCAATCGCATCTTTGGAAGGATCCAGTGAAGCAAACAACCCTGCTGCTGTTTTCAGATCTCCTATAATGCCTTTGTACACTTCAGCCTGGTTATCATAAGGGGGAAAGAATACACCCTCATCCGCACTGAGAGAAGCCGAATAAGGTACATCTCCATACAGATCAGCCACCAATCCAAACAGGAAAGATTTCATCACTAAAGAAATACCTTCAAAAAACTTATTGCCATCTTTTACCGCATTGTTATTGATGATTTTCACATTGCGCAAAAGATCGTAGTACCCCGCCCAGGATTCATGCTCCCACCCGTAAAAATTTACAGCCGAAGCATTTTCATTGGTACCGATCTGGATATATTGCATCGTGCCGGCAAGCTTGGCATTTTCATTACCAAGCGCATAATATGCCCTGGATGCTTCTGTAAGAACATAAGTAAGGATATAATTAGAAGATACCTTTTCTGCACTATTGGGGTTCTCATTTGCTTCATTAAACTTTTTACAGGAAACAGCAGAAGCAATAAAAAGAACTGACAAGATTACTATGGATAATTTATGTTTGTTCATCTTTACACTCATTTAGAAATCAACACTTAGTTTAAAGCCAAGGGAAACCGTCCAGGGCATCATGCTGTAATATTCCACTCCCTGGCTCCAGACGCCTCCGGATTGCCTGAATGCATGCTCGGGATCAATCGGTATACCTGCGGCATTCCACTGGAAAATATTATTCGCGACAAAAGAAAGAGAGGCGCCCTGCATTCTCATCCCCCTTACAAAAGAAGTGGGCAGTTTGTAGGAAAGCGCTATTTCACGCACTTTTACATACGTGGCGCTGTAGGTATTCCTGTCGGGGAACGGCCGGGTGGAATACCGGTAAGCTGTAAAAGGATCGAGCCACTTCGTATCCGGCCCGCCGAGGTTTTCTACAAAAGTAATCTCGCCATTTACTATTTTTTGATATACCCCCGGGTTAAAGCTGGCGTCCTGTTCGCGAATATCTGCCTGGGGGCCCGTCCACGGTAGTCCGTTATATTCCGCATTTCTTCCGCCAATCCAGTGACCGAGATAAGCTTCGGGATTCGCTTTAATTTGATCCGGCAGGCTTTTGTTCTTATCGTAGGGCACACCCGTCAGCGTCTCTTCCAACTGACCATTGTTACCCATAAACATCATACTGTTGGAATAAAAGGAACCGCCTTGTCTCCAGTCTATATTCATATACAGGGAGAACGACTTATAGGTGAAAGAAGGCTGGATGCCCAACATGAAATCATGATTAAAATTACCAATCTTCACCATATTGTTTACATCATTGTCCGTCTGGTACCTGCCTGCATTATCCACTATCGGGTACCCGTAATACGGCGATGACGGATCTTTAACCACCAGCATAGGCAGCATAAAAATATCACCGATCTGCCCGCCTTCATAAGTACGAACTTCTGCGCCACTATAAGATAGAAACGGGAAATAGGTTATGCCTTCTGCCAGTTCTTTGATCGTGGTTCTGTTGCGGGAGAAATTAAAATTCATTTCCCATTTAAAATTTTTATTCGCAATAGGAACCGTAGTCAGGCGCACATCCCAACCCCTGCCTTCTACCAAACCTGCATTGATCAGTTTGCTGCTTGCACCCGACTCAATGGGCAGCCCAATGGATAGCACCTGGTTCTTGTTACGGGTAATATAATAAGTGGCGTCTAACCCAATCCTGTTTTTGAGAAATTGTATTTCGATACCGGCTTCATGGGAAGTGGAAATCTCCGGCTTCAGATTTTCATTCCTTAACAGACCGCCCATGAACATACGCTTGGCTGTACCCCAGTCGGCTGCTGTAGAAAATGTCTGGTTGAGACTGTACGGACCCACGTCATTACCTACCTGGGCAGAACCGACTCTCAATTTGGTAAACTCAATCCAGGATGGCATGCTCACCATATCCGAAAGAATCATACTGAGGGACGCCGAAGGATAGAAGTAGGAACGGTTTGCTACCGGAAGGGTGCTTGACCAGTCGTTACGCGCCGTTAAATCAAGGTAAACCAAATTCTTATACCCGACAGACGCCATCCCGTAAACCCCATAAATTTGTTTAAGCGATTTGTAGCTGCTATAAGATACTGCACCCGGCACGCCATTGGAGATAGTGTACAAACCCGGTACCACCAACTGGGAAGCCGCGTTATAAATTTCCCGGTAATTCTGCTCCATTTTACTGGCGCCGGCATAGGCATTCAAACTCCAGTCGTCTCCGAAACGCTTCTTATAGTTCAACATAACATCCACATTCGTCTCCTTCCGGTAAAGATTATCCAGCTCATATCCTCCTTTCTGCTGGTCATAATTATCATACCCTTTTTTCGCTTCTCTCACTTCCTCATAGGCATCACGGGTATAGCGCACCATCAATCCCAAATCATTCGTTATATCATAATCCAATTGCAGCTTGCCAACCGTCCGGTCACGATTATATCCCGTAGGATTTTCATACGCCACAAACCAGGGATTGTTCTGTTTGAGCTTATATTTTCTTTGCGTAATACCTTCCTGTCCCGGTTCCCAATATTCCCTTAAATCATTGATATTGACTTGTGCTCCTTCTTCATAGAGACTCCGAACAGGATCGGTACGTCCTCCGTCTATGATAGGTCTGTTATCTGACCCCGACTGATTGATGCTAAAATTCGCAGTAGCCGTGAGCTTGTTTGACATTTTATAGGTCGTATTCAGCGCCAGGGTCATTCGTTCCAAATCCGTATTGGGTGAAATACCCGTACCGGTAACATTGCCTGCAGACAGGCGAAAGGTTCCCTTGTCATAATTTCCGCTAACCGAAATATTGTTACTATTCATAACCCCGGTCTGGAAAAAGTCTTTAAAACGATTCGGATAAGAGACCAATGGCACCGCTTCTCCGTTACTATTCCATTGTACCCATTTTTCTCCTACATCCAACTGTGATCCCCAGTTTTCGTTCTCTCCTTCCTCGAACACATGCGCACCGGATTTTCCACTGCCAAACTTATTTTGTACCGGCACATATTTGTAAGGCACATCATAAGTAAGCGCTGTATTTACGGAAACGCCTAATCCTTTATTAGCCCCTCTGCCCGATTTGGTGGTTATAAGAATGACGCCGTTACCCGCTCTTGAACCATACAACGCTGCTGCACTGGGACCTTTTAAAACGGAGATATTGGCAACATCATCCGGATTCAAGTCAGAAATCGGGTTACCCATATCGGCTTCTGAAAATCCATTATTCAACTGATTGGCTACCGGTACCCCGTCAATAACAAATAAGGGCTGATTATCATTATTCAGCGAGGTAGCTCCCCGGATAATCACTTTTACAGAAGAACCGGGGCTACCGCCCATCTGAGAAATTTGCACCCCGGCCACTTTACCGGACATTGCATTTAATACATTGGGCTGCGGTGTTTCATTCAGCTCTTCCCCGTTAATATTACCTACCGAATAGCCTAAGGATCTTTTTTCCCTTTTTATACCCATTGCCGTTACTACTACGGCAGAAAGGTCCTGCGCGTCCGATTCCAGGGTAATACTGATCCGGCTACGTCCCCCAACGGCAACTTCCTGCATTTTATACCCGACAATACTAAATACCAGTACCGCATTATCATCTGCTACGGAAAGAGAAAAGCCGCCATCCTCCCGGGTAACGGTTCCATTATTGGTACTTTTTTCCAATACACTCACATTGATTAACGGGGCGCCATTGGCATCTGTAACCCTTCCGGAAACGGAAAAACGGGCTTTCTCAACAATACGCTCTTCCTGCTCAACGGTATTCTCCGTATTCGTTTTATTTTGATGCGGAGAAATAATGATCGTAAAATTCTTTACCCGGTAATCCAGCGCTGTGCCATCTAAAAGAATTTCAAGCGTCTGCGCAAGAGAACGAACCCGTTTAGGAAAGTTCAGCTCGCGTTTTGAAGCGATCTGTGATTCCACATAGGCAAACTTATAGTCTGTTTGCCGCTCAATTTGCCTGAAAGCATGCTTGAGTGAGCCATTACTCAGTCCTATGGTTACATTGATCCCATTCAGGTCCTGAGCGTTACCGCTATGGGCGATGAGCAGTTGAACACTTAATAGCATGGAAAAAAACAAGAGGCAGCTTAGTTTCATAAAAAATGCCCATTTTCGTAAAACAATTGTAGAACGGGAGACACATAACCCGCCTCCCAAGGCAGGAATTTTCATACCTTTACTTTGGTTTTTAAATGTTACTCAATATTTAAGACTATGGCCTGCTCTGACTTCCACTCAGGGCGGCCAATTTTTTTTACCGGTTTATTATTTTATCTCTCCACACCCCTTTCCGTTGATCACAATAATATCTGATCCTTCTTTCTGTTTCCAGCTTGCATTAATGAGGGTACAGATCACATCCAAGGATTGATCAAGACTGTCATTAATAAAATTTGCGGTGAACCTGCAATTACGCAATGCCTCATTTTCAAAAAGAAAAGTTTTTCCATAGCGATTACCCAGGGTGATAATGGCTTCATCTACCGTGGAGTTATCAAATACCAGGTCGGTTATTTTCCATTCTAATACTTTTTGTACATCCGTCTTTACCAGGTTTACGTCAGCCGATATTTTGTCAATAATTAACTGGTCGCCTGCGGTAAGAACGCCCAGTGTCCTTTTATTTTTATCTGATTGAATCTGCACTTTTCCGCGCGTTACGGTAACTGCCACATTAGCATCATTCGGATAGGCGCGGATATTGAAAGCCGTACCCAGTACCCGCGTGATAAAGCCCCCGGTATGTACTAAAAAGGGCTTTTCTTTATTATGCTTTACATCGAAAAAGGCCTCCCCGGTAAGATATACATCCCTCGATGACTGATTAAATACCGCCGGATAATCCAGTTTACTTCCTTCATTGAGTGTAACCATTGTACCATCCGGTAAACTGATGGTTTGGTGACGGCCCGGCTTAACCACTATGGCCTTATCGGGTTCAGGCACCGATGGAACAGGCTGTAAAGACAGCTTCCAAACCAGGGCGCCGATAAAAATCAGGAGTACGGCTGCCGCCCCGGCAAACAGGTACTGCCTGCGCTTAATAAAATGCAGCTTTCTTTCATAATCAAACTCCTGTTCCACAATTTTTTGCTGCAAAACAGAATAGGCATTGACCCAGTCCACTTCCTTTGCCGGGTCACTCCCCGGTTTACGATTCCATAAATTTTCCAGGTCAAGCTGTATCAGATCATTATCCGACAATTCCGACATCAGCTTCCAAAACTCTTCCATCTCTGCCGGGTTTGCAGTATTATTGATGTACTTACGAAGCAATATTTGCAACCGGATCGGGTTGGAAGACATATAAGTAAGTGGTTATTTCCCTGTATGACGAGAAAAAAAAGAAGGAGTACTATTACAATATGCATTATTTTTTCTACCGCTATAACTTTATCCCTATCAACAGCAGCAGAACCGGGCTTATTTCATTATTAAGGAGATAAGAACGTATGGAGCGAAGGGTATCGGCCATCGTATTCCGAACGGTATTACGGGAAAGGTGAAGCTGCTTGGCGATCTGATCGTAATTCAGTCCCTCTACCCGGCTAAGTGTGAAAACCATTCTCCGCTGGGGAGAAAGCTGCTGGATGGCCCGGTTAATAATTTCACGATATTCCTGTTCCTGCAGTCTATAATCGGCTTCTCTTTCACGACTGGATTCTATTTCCCTGTTCACCACTTTTTGAAGAGCGATATTCCGTGAGGTAATACGCAGGAAGTCAATAGCTTTATTATAGGCCACCTTATGCAAAAAGGCATCCATATTTTGTATCTCTGTCAGTAATTCCCGTCCAATCCATAACTTCAAAAAAACATCAATCACTAACTCTTCCGCAATTTCCCGGGACTTAACAATGGAAAATAAATAATTATATATTTTGCTTCTGTGCCTTTCAAACAGGCATTGAAAAGCACGTTCATTTCCTGAAGCTACCTGTACCAGCAGTTCTGCATCAGTGAACATATATGCAAAAGTTTTGGTTTGAAAATCTGATTCGTGATTAAAATTAGGAATTTTCAGTGACAAGAAAATCAGGCGTGAATAAAAGTTTGCTTCGCATCATAAACTGATCTCTTTAGGTGCGGTTTTTTTTAAATGCCGGGAGGAAGATATTTTTCCCGAAAGATAACCCAACGCGAGCGCTAAAGGATAATCGCTGATCCAATGTACTTCCGTATTCATCATCGCCCATGCAGATAAGCCGATAACGGTATACCCTACCGGCTTTATCCATTTCTTTTCGGGATAATTGCTATTCAACACCGTAACTGTTGCCATCATGGTGGCTAAATGCCCGGAAGGATACGCATCATATTTCGGCGTATTTTCCTGGTATGCCGCAAATGAAGGAAAAGGGCGCCAGACACCACCGTCAGCCGTAGCCACAAACGGGCTTTCTCTACCGGATATCCGCTTTAAAATTTGCGTGGTAACCCCCATAATAATAAATGTTTCCACCAGATCACCTGCTGTTTGTATTGCACGGTAATCTTTTTTTATTTTTCCATATATCCATAACCCGCCGGCTAAGAACATGCTGGTTCCGCCTTCGCCCATCTGGTACAATGCAGAATTCAGGTTTTGGGGGTACTTAATGAATTTAAGCTCACCCGCACCTAAAGCAACACCATAACTATTCACATCCGACAAATGGATATCTCTTGAAATTTTTCTGACATTATCAATCAGCAACTGGTCAAGCGGCAACAATACGGCAGTTGAGGCAGCCACTAAACCCAGCCCTTTTAAGTTGGACTTCTTAAAAGGTGACTTAGCTATCTGCCACATATCATCCGGCAAATCACGGACAAAATGAAATATCCCCCGCGAATCAAATACCATCTCCTTTTCCCTGTACCGGATAAGAAGCTGCTTATGGGCTGTATCCTTATATTTCGTGAACGTAGAAGGCAGAAGTACAGGAACCGTATCTTTTTCCTGTGCGTATATATTTATATTACATGAAATGAACAGCGTGAGCAACAAACCCAGGCTCCTGGCTATACACATTATGATCGTTTTTTAGCTTTTCCCATTTTTATCAATGCTGCCTGTATATTTTATTTACATCCCCGCTACAACATCGGTATTCACCTGCTTTTTCTTAAAGATACCGGCTTTAAGCTTTCCATAAGCAAAATAAGCCAGCTTTGTGGATACAATTCCCACTGCTGCTCCGGCCATAACATCGGCTAATGAATGCCGGTTGTTATACATGCGAAAATAGCCTGCTGCTGCTGCACAGGTATAACCTCCCACCCCATACCATACCGACCGGTCTTTGTATTCCTGGTACAACAATTCAGCACCCGCAAAAGCGGCTGCAGTATGTCCGCTGGGAAATGAATTATAAGCAGATTTATCGGGCCTTTCCTGACTGACTAAATTTTTTGAAACGCAGACAACAGATGTCAGGATCGCATTAGACAACAAACAGGTCAGCGACAGGTCTTTGATATTGCTTTTCCCTTTTACCCCTGCGGTGTTCAGACCTAACACAACCAATCCGGGGGCATATTGAATATAATCATCAATATGAGTCCGGTGAAAAAGATCATATCCGCATATTTTTTCCTGTATTCCTGTATTCAGCTTTGTTAGTTGCGGATTACAAATGGATGATATGCCATAATTTAACAATACAGAAGGCAGGATAAGCTGGCGCCATCCAACGTATGTTGTTTTCAGCGAATCTTTATGCTGTGCAGTTCCTTTTATGTTGAATAATATAACAGCAAGTAAAAATATATACCTCCTCTTAGGCATAGAATCGTTATGGTTTGTGTGTGTATTTCTGCCGGCATAAACATATTAAAAAAATATCAAAGAGGAGATATTTTCTTACATGCAGGACATGATTTACCTGGGCTTGTCAAAAAAGGGCTTTAAATCAGCCTCATATATATTACCCTTACGATCTGAAGCCAATATAATCCATGGCCCTCCGGATGGAAATGCCGCCTTGGGCCCGGTGATATTGTTTATCATAATTTGCAGGGAGGTATCCGGAACGATTACATCTGTTTGTTTTACGAGTATATCTGCCGAAGTCGTATCAATAATCCCAAACCTGATCCGGTCTGCATATCTTTTTTTGTTTTTACGGTCATACACGGTGTAGCCTCCCAGTACTACATCAGGATGGTTCGTAGTAATGACTACCGGCCGGCTTGGTCCTGCTTCCTGATCGAGCTGCTGATAGGGAAAATTCCTCCATTCCCCGCCCGGTGCAAGAACCCGCAATACCAGGTTGGGAAAACCTGCTGAATCCACTTCATTCTTCGTGTTCACCCAGAGTGTACCGTCTGCAGACAAAGCCGTATTGATATGGTCATCGGCAGTTTTGTTCCCCGCTTCTATTACCCGGATACCTGACCAGTTGCCGGCCGGCTGCCCGTTAATATGTTCACGGCAGTATACCGCCTCCCTCTTCTGATCTGACCAGATCACGATCACGGATTCTTTCAGCGCCGAGATACTACAAATATCATCTTCTGCCATGCCTTCCCCGATCAGCAAACCATCACTCCAATGAATAGCATCTTCTGAGCTCCATACATACACCGTTCCTCCTCCGGCATCAGCGGCTACCCACCACAGTCCCGCAGCATCTCTTACTATAGTAGCCGTTTCAATTTCAGGGTTCTCCCGGGGTATGTTCAGCCTGCTCAACACCCTGGCACGCCAGTTTGCTGAAGAAGATCTTCCCGGTGTTAATCTATAAATATACAATCCGTCAGCCGATACCCCTACCGCAGTAACGACCCGGTTTTCGTACCATACATCAGCCCTGCCCGGCTTTCCTTTTAGCCTTTTGCTTACTTCGGTACGCTCTTTCCAGCCTTTATCCGTACGTTGCCACAACGTAGGCCCCACGGAGTCCGGCAGTAATACCCACCAGCAGGAATCCATGAACCACAATTTGGATTGCGGTTTGTCTGCGGTTGGAGTGGACATCACAGATGGTCCCGCAAACTTTACCTGAAAGGTAGGTCTTGTGGTTACTTTCTGTCCGGCAGACTGGCCGGCCAACAATAAAGCAAATCCTAAGAGACTATATAATTTCATCCTATTTTTATTGTCCGATATGCTGTAATAAAGCGGCAACCTGCGGGTTACCGGCATAATACTTTTTCAGTACCTGTATATATGGCATTGCTTTCTCCACCCGGTTTTCCTGGACATACAATACGCATAATGCATAATTAATATCCATATCATTCGGGGAGAGCTTCAACGCTTTTATATATTGCTCTTCCGCCTCTCTAACCTGGCCTCTTTGCTGAAACAGGATAGCATAGTTATAATACACCCGCGGATTAGACGATTTCAGCGCTGCCGCTTTTTTTAAATTAAGCTCCACGTTTTTTATATCGTTCATTTCATTATACAGCAGCGCCAGGTTAAAATAGATCCGGTCATTTTTATCATCTATGGCAAGGGCTTCCTGCAATATTTTCAATGCTTCATTATTTTTTTGTACGGCGTTATACAAGGTAGAGAGGTTCAGCCTGGCATAATTCATCGTATTATCTTTTTGAAGCGCTCTATAGTAAAACTTTTCGGCATTCGTATAATCCTTCAGCTTATAAAAATAGTCGGCCGCCATTACACTTCCGGATGCAAAATCAGTCTGGTACATAACATAATCTCTCAGCTCCCCCGCTGCGCCTGCATAAGCTTGTCCTAATCCGCTTAACACCTGCGGATTATTGATACTGATCAGCAGGTTGGCAACGGCAATCCTTACTGCCCGGACCTTATCCTGCAATAAAGGAGTAACCGAAGCCAGCCATTGCTCCGGCGGAAAATTAAGCAGCCCGGTTATTGCCCGGTAACGAACCTGTGCATCTTCATGACCTAATTGCTGTAATAAATATGGGATGCTTCTTTCATCCTGTATACCGGACATATACTGTACGGCAGTGGCCCGGATAATAGAAGGGGTAGCCGTATCTTTTAACAGCCGGATGAGATGAGACAAGGCATTTACATCCATCCTGCTGCCGGGAATAAGATCTTCAGCAAAATGATACGCCCGCTGCGATCCGTACCATTTTACCACGGCATCATCTGCCCACTGTGGCGTTTTATCGGTATGGCAATTATTACAGGCATTGGGTGTTCCATATTTTACGGAAAGATCGGGACGGGGAATCCTGAAAATATGATCATGCCGCAAATCATTACCCATATAATATCTGGAAGGCATGTGGCAGTTTTTACATTGAGCGCCTTCTGAAGTTACTGCATGAAAGGTATGTTCGGGACTATCGTAATTTTTCTTAGTGTGACATTGATTACAAACACCATTGCCGGTTATGATCAGTTTACCGGAATGGGGATTATGACAGTTACTGCACTTTACACCATGCTTATACATTTTACTCTGGAGAAAAGAGGCATAGGTAAAATCTTCATCCTTTACCTGTCCATCTGCATAAAAAAATTCGCTGGTGGGTATTTCAGGAATGGCATTATCCATAATTTCATCCGTAGCTAACATATTGGCGCTGATATTGCCGGTACGGGCATGGCAGGGAAAGCAAGACTGTATTTCTGCTTTCTGGCTACTGTTTTTTGCCATCAGCAGGAAAGCGCCCGGACGCCTTTCTCCTTTTTTAAATACCTCACTGCCAATGTAACTGATGTGGTTTTTGGCAGGACCATGACAGCTTTCACAACCCACTGCCAGGGCGCTGAAGGTTGAATTATAACTGTCGGTTTCAAAAGAATAATTCTTTTTATAGTTCGTGGTATGGCATGCCGCACACATGGTATTCCAGTTCTGCGCATTACCCGTCCAGTGGAGCCAGTCGCCGTGCGGGATCTTTTCTCCGGCATACTGATGAAACCATTTTTTCTTCCGGCTGTCCCAGCTTTGACGGGTTACCTGCATCCTGCCCCTGTCAAATTCAATAAGATATTGTTGCAGGGGATAGTGACCAAAAGTATATTTGATCTCGTAATCATGATTCTTCCCATCCTCTCCTTCAGTATTGATGAAAAACTTACCCTCCTTTTTAAAGAATGTACTGGTTACCCCATCAGCCGTAAAGGTTTGATTATTGAAATCTCCCAACACCGTAGAATCCGTAGCCACTTCCATAGCTTTAAAATGATCTGAGGTCATCCATTCGCTATGTTCTTTAACATGACAACTCTTGCAGGAGGCATCACCAACAAATTCGTTTTCTTCCGGTTGAACACTTTTTTCCGGGCGGGTACACTGCATGACCAGCAACCCGGAAATCAGAAAAAAAACCAGGAAAAAAATTGCCCGGAAATGGGTTGAATTAATATGACTGCGACTGATCATTATCTTATTTTTTAAGACCGGGTTTCTATTCCTGTCAAAAAAACATTATTCATTTATAGGATTTTTTCTTCCGTTGCCCCGGAACAGCATACACTTTACACATGGCCTGGTATCTTCTGCGCAATACAGCCAGCTCTTTTTTGAACCCGGCATCACCGGCAAGATTAGTCGTTTCATGAGGATCGTATCTGATATCATACAACTCTTCATAATCGTGCTCAATATAATTCATGTATTTAAACCGTTTGGTAACCACGCCTTCTACCTGTGGAATACGCGATCCGCCGAGGAAATAATGCTGGTAAAAGAAGTCCTCTCTTTCCGGTATTTCATTCTTCAGCATCCGGATCAGGTCTATGCCCTGCATTTCTCCGGGAGGCTTTATTCCTGCCATTCCAAGTATGGTTGGTGCTATATCTATATTTAACGCAATCTGCGGCGCCTTATACTGCCTTATCTTGTCGGGCAGATCAGGATCATAAATCAGCATGGGCACCCGGATAGATTCTTCATACCCATACCACTTTCCTTCCATCCCATGTTCGCCCAGGAACATCCCATTGTCTCCCATGAAAATAATAATCGTATTCCTGTCTATGCCGGTTTCTTTCAGCTTAGATACGATATTGCCTACCACATCATCTACACCGGTGATTAACCGGTAGTAATTTTTTACATTCTCCCGGAATAATTCCGGGGTACCGAATAGTCCCTTCCATCTTGCCCTGGCAAAATTGGTATCCGTTCTAAAAAAACCAGGCAATTGCTCCCAGTACTCAGGGGCAGCGGTGACCGGTTCGGGAATCGCTGCATACTTATAATATTCTTTATACCGGGGCTGGATAATGTACCGGGGAGGGAACCCATCCTGCTCATGAGGTGCTTTAAAACTCACCGAAAGATAAAAGGGCTGGTCTCTTTTTCCAAACTGGTCTAAAAAAGACTGGATAGCATTATTAATGGTATCGGTGTCGTGAATAAGGTTGCCGTCTTTTCCCGTAATCATATAATCAGGTTGTCCTTTCCCCCCCGCTTCGGTATCCATCCAAAAATCAAATACAGATTCCGGAGGATTTTTTCCTATACCAAACTTGCCGATAAAACCAATCTGATATCCTGCATTCTTCAATAATACAGGATACGTCCGTGACAGGGCTTCGGGTGATAAGTCCGTTGAAAAATCATGAATATTGTGATAGGCCTCATATTGTCCTGTTAATATACCCGCCCTGCTTACACAACAAATAGCCGTAGTGGTATACGCATTTTGAAACAGGATGCCCGACCGGGCTAATTGATCCAGGTGCGGAGTTTGAATAATCGTATTTCCTGCCGCGCCCAATGCATCCCAGCGCTGGTCATCAGTAAGCAGGAAGATAATATTGGGGCGGTTAGCATCACGCCCCGCCAGATTCTGCTGACTATATGAAGTAAGCGTAGTAATCAATACAACCCATGCAGGTATTACCACTATTATTTTTCTATAATTGATCATAAAAATTTAAACGCCTCCGGTAAAAGACAAGCATTTATAAGATAAAGACGAATATAAGCAGGAATTATTTCAGAATGAAAACGGGCGTATTTACCTTCGGTGACAAAGTTCAATTTTCCGCTTCGTCCGCAATGTTCCTGTCGGTGAGACACCATGGCCGTCAACTTTAGGAATCTGGGCATTCGAATACCCCGAAAGGGGTTTAACCGTGCCTGCGGCAGGCAGGTTTGAATAGTCCCCAACTCTGTTGGGGATGTAACCGGTGGTATATTTGCGGCAATTTTACATTGAACCCCGATGGGGTTCAACAAAAACTTTGACATTTTTACCCCCAACTTTGTTGGGGGCTACTCAAATTTAAGCCCTCCGGGCTTAAATTGACGGAGATGGTGAGACACTGACCAGAAGCAGGTTCTACAGGGTGCAAGGAGCAAGGGGGTGACAATCCTCTTATTGTATATCCTGGTAAATTGTATCCTATTTTGATAGTAGAGTGAATTTATTTTTTTAGTTTACAACTTCTTTGCAATAAATGATCATTTTTATGAACAGAAGAATTTTGCTATTGTGCTTATTCGTTTCCGTATTATCCGGTATATCGGCACAAGAACCGGTCAACAAACTGGTTCCGGGACAGTGGTTTCATTCCTGGTTAGTTTGTGGTCCCATTCCCCTGCAGGAAAACACTTCACCGGAGCAATCGTTGCAGCATTACGCCGGATTTAATACAGATTATCTTTTGAAGTCAGGAGGCGAAGCCAGGCTGAAAGTTAAGGCTGGTGATATAGTCAGATTGAAGGGAAGTTCAATCCGGTGGAAGCATGTTAACTCTCCTGATTCGGTTATTGACCTGGTAGCGAATGTTTCCAGGATATCGCCGGCAGCTGCGTATGCCTATTCGGAAGTAGAATGTTCTGAAGAAGGGGTCTGGCTTGCTGCGCTTGGCACCAACGATGGCGGCAGCTTATGGATTAACGGCGTACGTCAATGGGATTATCAGCCTGCCAGGGGGGGTAAGCCCGATTCTGACCTCATCCCGGTTATTTTAAAAAAAGGGAAGAATACGATTTTACTGAAAGTTGAGCAGCGTGGTAATATGTGGGGATTCTGTTTCAGATTTCTTCCGTTCTCTGCTGAAGCGGCATTACAGAGAGGGAGCTTTTTTAAGGTGAATACTTCAGAAGAGGGACGCAGCAGATTGGTTTCAGATTTTTCACCTGAAGTGCTGTCCAGGCTGCTTAAGCAGGTCCGGGTTACCGTTCGTAACCGGCAGGGAAAGGTTGTGCTTGATGAAAAAAGGGAAAAAGAATTCAGCGGTTTGCTTAACCTGCCTGAAACCGATTACAAACCTCTTACGGCTGAATTATTACTTCAGCTTACATTGGGCCAAGTGTTATCACGGAAAATTGATTTTATTTCAGGTAAGCGTATAGAATATGCTTTGTTTAACCAGGGGAGAAGCAATTATCGTATTGTGCTTTCAACCGGGGCTTCCGAGTCAGAAAAATGGGCTGCGCAGGAACTGCAGCACTGGCTGAAAGAGTCCGGCGGAGCGGAGCTTCCCATTGTTGAATCAGAAAATAGCAGCCGCGGTCCCCGGATCGTGATCGGCTATCCCGGGTTTTCCGCTATTGGAGAAAAAGAACCGGATATCAATGACGAGTCATTCCGGTATTTCAATTCGGGAGCAGACATTTATATATACGGCGGCAGACAACGCGGGACCATGTATGGCGTTTTTTCTTTTTTAGAACGCGAATTGGGTTGCCGTTGGTACACGCCACAGGTTTCCGTAATTCCAAAGCGTAACGAACTTAAATTTAGCTGGCTCGACCATACGGAAAAACCCGGTGTAAGAGTCCGGAATGACTTTTACTATGAGGCTTTTGAACCGATATGGGCAGCCCGCAACCGCGTGAACGGTGCAATGTCTTACCGTAAACAGCCGGGCGGAGTGGAAGCCTACTGGGCGGTTCATACTTTCTTTCCGCTTATGCCACCTGAAGAGTTTTACAAAAAACATCCCGAGTATTACAGCCTGATTGATGGCAAGCGCATTTATGAACGTGCACAGCTTTGTTTGTCAAATCCTGCTGTGCTCCAGATTATAACACAACGCATAAAAGACAGGATGCGTGAAAGCCCGGAATACCTGATTTATGATGTCAGCCAGAATGACTGGGCTAACCCGTGCCAGTGTGATAACTGCCAGGCGATCGTAAAACGGTATGGTGGCGAGTCGGGAATAATAATATGGTTTGTTAACCAGGTGGCCGATGCTGTAGCCCAGGAGTTCCCCGATAAATTTATCGGAACGCTGGCTTACCAGTATACCCGTTCAGCGCCACGGGATATTGTGCCCCGCAATAATGTGGTTGTACGTTTATGCAGCATTGAGTGTTGCGTGGCCCACGATTTTCAATGTTCAGCAAACCAGTCCTTCTTAACAGACTTAAAGGAATGGTCTGCCATTTCACCGCACCTGTATATTTGGGATTATGTGGTAAACTTCACCCATTACCTGTTACCGCTCCCCAATTTTGCTACGTTACAGTCCAAGATCAAAACATTTCAGCAGCATAAGGCGATCGGAATTATGGAACAGGCAGCCTATCAAAGCCGGGGAGGTGAGTTTGCTGAGCTGAGGTCTTACCTCCTTTCCAAAATATTATGGAACCTGGATTGTAATACGGAGGAAGTAGTTAATGATTTTTTGGCCGGATACTATGGCCGGGCCGGAGTGCCTGTCCGCCGCTACTTTGACCTGCTGCAAAGCCTGGTAAAACCGGATGTACATTTTGCATACGGCATTCAGCCATCCGATGAAATATATTCAGCAGACTTTATTCACCAGGCAGAAAATATTTTTGCTGAAGCGGAAAGCGTAGCAGATAACACGGAGATTTTGCACCGCGTTGAACTGGCTTCGTTGCCTGTTTTATATCTGAAGTGTATGCAGGCGCCGGCTTCGGCCAGGCAAGACGGAACGTATGAGAAGTTCTGCCGTATTGCTGAACGGGAAGGGATTACCCATTATAACGAAGAAGGGGAACCATATCGTAAGGCTTTTCATCAGAAGATTAAAATGGCTGTTCATTGAAATATATTTCCCGGCGGGGGTCTCCACAGCCCGGCAACTGCGGGGAGGAAGGGACCCCGGTGATAGCTTAATGTTTTGTTTTTTAGTTTGTCTGATAAGCGCCAGCATAGAGACCTGCTCAGCGTCAGGGTCTCATCGCTATCCCGCAACGGCTTTTGATGAAGACTCTACCTTTGGGGATGACCAAAAAGTAATATTATGCCACAGCGTCACTAAGGCACGAAGAAAATAAAACCTGAAGATTAGGACCTTGTGTCATTGAGTCTTAGTGGCATGTCTTTAGACCAAACCTTTTTTAGTCAACCCCGGTAGTCATCTTGGTGTCTGTGTCACGTACCATCACCGGGACTTGTTTTTATTTAAGTTGACAACGAGTATTTCTTACGAACATGCGTACTCCGGCAGATCACTTACCACTTCTGCAGCTCCTCTGCCGTAAAAGGTTGCTGCCGGTTATTCCAGCGCTGCCGGATCTTTAGCACTTCTTCTCTGGTAACGGTAGACGCGTTGTTATTCCAGTTCTTCCTGATATAGCTCAGTACCTGTGCAATGTCTTCCTCATTAAGTTCATCGTTATTGAGTAGCCCCGGCATTTCACCGCTGATCTCAGGGGCTTTATATACCTTGTTATTTACCGTTACCGGGCCTGTTAGCCCGTATAGAACAATGGCGATCAATTTTTGCTTATCGCCGGTTACCCAGGAAGACTGATTTAAGGGAGGGGCAAGCGATGCTATGCCATTGCCATCAGTGCCATGGCAGGTTTTGCAGATATTCTGGTACGCTTGTGCACCTTTGGGGAATTGCTTATTGAGCAGGGCGAGATTTTTGCCAGACTCATTTTTTTTGATGTCGTCCAGTGTTTTTTCAAATTGCCTGTTAATGGCCAGATTGCTATCAGGCATAATAGACCGGATCTTTTTATAAAAGATATTTTCTTTCCTTTCGATATTACTGATCAGCGCATCTGCCACATAGCGGTTATCCGGGTATTGTTTGGCGATATCTATCCATAACGCATCTGCCATCGGCTGATCAAAAGCGCTGATGCAATGCAGTTGAAATGCAATATAAGGAGCGGTTAGTGTATCCTGTTGGGATATCATTTGCCTGAGTTCAGCAGCAAACTGTTTATAGTTATCACTGTGAATCACCGAAGATGCTGCATTCAGGGCTGCTGAGCGTACCTTCCAGTTGGAGTGCCTGAGCAAATGGACAATATCTTCATACTGCAGGATGCCGAGCCCTTCAAGGGTCCACATCGCATGAACAATGCTAACCGGATCATCTGATGTTTCCAAATGCTTTCTCAGCTCAGGCGCTGCAGATACCATTTTTCCATCTACCAGCATTTGTTGCGCTTTATCTCTTACCCAGCCGTTTTTATTTTTCAGCAGGTTAACGAGCGCTAAAGGTTCATGCGGCATTAAAAACGGCTTGACAGATTTTCCTGCGGGTACAATCTTATATATACGTCCGCAGTTCAGTGGGGTTGAAAGTGCTCTTTTCCCAATTTCCTTTTTGAGATAGTCGGTGAGATAAGTGCGATGCTGTATTATTCCCCTGTACATATCTACCACGTACATGGCGCCATTGGGACCATTGTACAGATTTACGGGTCTGAAGCGCTCATCGATGCTGACCAGAAACTCCCTCCCGGCATAGGCTTGTTTTCCTTCGGTGATATACCCTTTTTCTTCCAGTATATTTCTTTTGATGAGGTTGGCAGAAGGCTCGGCAACAAATACATTTTCATGATAGGCACTATCAAACAAACCTCCCCGGTATAACAGTGGTCCGCAGGCGGCGGTAAATTTCACGAGCCGGGAGCTGTCATCCAGTACCTTTTCCTGGTATCCCCTGTTTACGCCGGTTGTGGGGCGAATGGGATATACCCTGTTGTCTTTAACAATATCCACGCTATATCCGGCAACACTCCGCTGGTCTTCATTTCCGCAACCAAGGGCGGGCAAAAAATAGTCGCCTATAAGGTTTTGAGAGTTATTGTTGTAATACAACCGCCCGAAATCATCCTGCGAAATACCCCATTGTCCGCGGAAATGAGTGCGTTCTGTCAGCCATTGATCGCCTTTCTTACGATAGCGCCTGGCAGATTTGGCATTGTATATCCAGTTGTCCATTCCCCGCAACAGTCCGTTGGGCTGGTGTTCTACGTTGCCGCCAACGGCATAGTCAGCGTCAACAAGCGTTTTTTTACCGGCACGGTCATTATTGATTTCTATATACCACAAATTGGGTGGCTCGGCTACAAGCAGTCCGTTCTCTATCAGGCATAGGCCCCTGGGCAAAATGAGCGAGTCCATAAACACTTTCCTGTTATCCATTATGCCGTCTCCGTTCCTGTCTTCCAGTATGGCTATTTTGCCGGAAGGCTGGTCTTCGCCTGTACCCAGGGTATCGGGCATATATCCCTCCATCTCCAGCACCCATATTCTTCCTTTATCGTCGAAGGTCAATGCAACAGGAGTGCTTACGAGCGGTTCTGCGGCCACGAGCTGCACTTCAAATCCTTTTTCGACTTCCATTGCCGCAAGCGATTTTTCGGGCGATAGTACAGGAGAACGCTCCAGTATGGTCTTCCGTTCAAGCGAATCCAGGGTGGCTGGTTTTACATTAGTGCCTTCGCCGAAATTGCATCCTGTCCATAGACAGACGAGTAACAAAACGCGAATGCGCTCAATAATGCTATTCATTATTTATTTGGGGGTTGAATAAACAATAGTTTAAGTGATTAAAAAGATGGGGGCAAAAATAGGGAAAACAAATTGTTGGAAAGACTACCCTTATATAAGGATGCACTCCAAATTAGCCGGGCAGGTGTGCCTGAAAAACAAGGGATATACACCAGCGTATTAAACCTAACAGGGTGCGGAGATGTATTGAATGCCCACACGCCCGACAGGGTCCCGCCAGAATGATTCTTTCGGGCTGGCATTCAGGCGGGGCTGACGCCAGTCGGACGGGGACAGTGTGAAGTATGAAATGCCTCCTTAAAGATGAAACAATTCAAAAACCTTATCACCTTCAATAACATGCACAACCCATTAAACAAAATAACCTTATTAGCTTCAGTGAGTTCGTGCATTATAAACAATGCATCAGCAATAACAGCGGTTTAAAATAATAGATGAAACATTGAGACGAGATGTGATAAGCTAATAAGCTCGAAGTGTTGAGGTGATTTTAGACTTTGTTATGAAGGTTGATAAGGCTAATGCCTCTGAAAAGAATACTTATAACCGGAATAGACAGGGGGATATATAATGCCGCAGGTACACAGATCACTGATATCTGTGCACCTGCGGCTAAGCGCTGTTATTTTTTGTGCGTTATCTGCGCACGTGATTGTGCCCTGCTATACCTCGTTGGGAACCACATAAGGCGGACGGTATACGCGGGTAAGCATGGCATCCGCTTCCGTATCATTTACAAATTTTTCATTATCCCGGCTTCCACCCATGAATTTCAACTCACGGTTGAGGCGATAGGAAATATTAGCCAGCAGGGGCAGCGCCGATGAAAAGAAGCCTTCATTGATATCGCAATGCAGGTCGTCATTGTTGCCTGATCGTATGGCATCAATAAAATTGGCGTAGTGTTCTGTGCCCCCGGGAGGCGTTCTCGGATCAACCGGTTTCTTAGCATCGGTCTTCGACCCTGCAAAAGGCTTGTCTTCTCTTCTGCGGAACGCTTTCCATGTGCCGCCGTCTAACTCGAGGTACCCCTCCGTTCCGTAAAACATGTTCCCGATGCGGATGTCCAGGCTCGATTCCCCATTGGAATACCTGCCGCGGGTTTCAAACTCCAGCATCTTGCCGTCTTCGTATTTGAATATGGAAGTTTGGGTATTGGGTGTTTCCTGTGCGCATTCCCTGGGATCAATGCCATATACGCCGCCGTGCGAATAAATGGAAACCGGGTGCTCGTTTTTGTTGAGCCCCCACCGGGCGACATCGAACTGGTGCGGCCCCTGATTGCCGGTATCTCCGTTGCCGGTATCCCAGAACCAGTGCCAGTTATAATGACCCTTCTTCTCATTGTAGGGGCGGTAGGTAACAGGACCTAACCAGCGGTCGTAATGAAGCGTGGCGGGCGGAGCGCTGTCTTTGGCTATGCCGAAAGAATCACGGGGTTTGATGCAAAGCCCTCTTGCCATAAATACATCGCCAATGCCGCCATCATGCAAAAATTTCATAGCATCCATTACATTGCTAATGGAGCGGTTTTGAAATCCTACCTGAACGCGCCTGTTGTATTTCCGGGCGGCCTCGATCATTTTGCGGCCTTCCCATACATCGTGTGAGGCCGGTTTTTCTACATACACATGCTTTCCCGCCTGGCAGGCCCAGATCGTGCCGAGCGCATGCCAGTGATTAGGTGTTGCAAATGAAACCGCATCTATTTCCTTGTCGTCAAACACTTTGCGCATATCCCACTCCGTTAGTGGTTTTTCTCCTGTCTTATCGCTCACAATCTTTGCTCTTGAATCAAACCATTGCTCATCTGTATCGCAAAGTGTTTTGAGCCGGATATTGCGACTGGTTTTAAGGGCGCACCAGTTGTTGATATGGGTTTTCCCCTGCCCGTGAATACCGATCACCGCCAGGTTGAGCCGTTCATTGGCGCCGGGTATGGCGGCATACGATTTAGCGCTGAAGCCCATAGCACCGATAGTGATTCCTGCACCGGCCATGGTTGATTTTTTAATAA
>JAMLHK010000008.1 GCA_023957155.1 Chitinophagaceae bacterium
CACTTCTATAGCGCCGCTTTCCGGCAGCCACCCATGTACCATTACACCATGTGAGGGCATGATCTGGTCGGGTGATGAAGTCCCGCAGGACAGGAGCTGAACGGATTTTATTTCCTCCGGGTGATCTTTGAACAGTTTTTTTACCGATAAGGCTGTTATCTGGGCATTGGTGTGCGTAATCTTCCCGCCTTTTTCCAAAGCGTAATACCGGTTTACTATGCCATTGTTACGCAGTACGATCCGTTTTGATTTGGATGGTTTATTATTGATATAGCCCAGGTATTCTTCCATTTCTTCATTGGAAACAGGGTCATTGGGAAAAAAGCTGGCTGTTCTTGTAATATAAACTTCGTTCAATTCCATTTGCTTCAATGTATAGAAGGTTCAAAAATAGAATATTATCAGATACAATAAAACAGGCAGTCCGATGCCTGTTCATTACTTCAGTGTTACACCGGCATAATATTCTTTTTGTTGTTTTATACGCCTGCTTAAAAAGGGCTTAAAAAATAAAGCATCCACCAGTAAAATAAGCGGTGCTGCAATGCAGAGAGCAATTAAAAGATAATATTTGAATACAACAAGCAAGAGCGATCTTTTTTTGCTGCCATTGATGATTTTAGACCATATTAAAAATATACGCCCTGCTTTTCGCTCAATGAACATCAGGTTGTATTTTATATTCACGGCACCCTGGTGAAGCAGGTTTTCCTGCAGGTTTTTCCATTCCTTTGTGTGCAGGTGATCCCTTACGGTTTCGCCGAACAAAGCACTGCCGGCGATGTCTTCGTCCGATACGCCGGGTTTGGGAAAGATACCCCATTTCCGGTCTTTCCTGCCGGTAAGCATCCAGTATAGAATGGTGACCAGGCTGGCATAATTATTATGACGGTCTACCAGCGCTATATTCCCTACCAGCTCTGCATTGGCCTCTTTCAGCCTTTTTTTTATTTTCTCCTGTGCATTGATCCACATGTTCCTGCACCCGCTGATGGTAACAACGGGCGTATGACTCAATATGTTCTTAAAGGAGGGGTGCTGCAGCAGTGAGCTGATGGGAATGCTCGGAGACAAAAACCAGGGCTGGTATCCTAAAATGATCAGATCGTAATGCGATGCTGCAAAAGTAAGGGGTTGCAGCTCAACCGGGGTGCCATTCACACTTTCGGGCATTGCGTCAAAAAATACAGCCGAGGTCCATGGAAAAGGAAAAGATTGTACAGGGTAGATCCGCATCTTTTCCACGGTAATATCCGGTGAAGCCTCCAGGGGACCGGTAAAATGGTTGATGATACTTTCCATTTGACCGGTTTGTGTAAAATAAACGGCTAAAACTTTTTTGCTCATACCTGCGGGAAGTTAGAAATCTTCGGGTGATAGAATCCTGGATGACTTGCTGTAATTCAAAATGGCTTCCTGAACATTTCCCGGAACAGACCGGAAATGCGCAACAATGTATTGATGGTCCTCTTCGAGGTGCTGATCGTAGCCGAGCATTTTCGGCGCCTTTTCCTGTATCATCAGCCGGAGAAACCGGAATTCGGCATTACCGGTATACTTAGTGATCATATTTTCTAATTTTTCCCTTCCCGCTTTAAATGCTTTCAGCTTATGAGAGGCGCCTTTCAACAGCCCTGCTTTTTTCATCATCAATGCGCCTTCAAAGGCGTCTTTTTGACCGGATGAGCTTTGGACTATCACATCTAATTGCTTTTGAATGGCATCGATATCATTGCTGGCAAAAGCCGTATAATAAGCCTTGCGGTTAAGATCAACCGGCTTGCTTTGGGCAGGCAGCAATAGTGATGTAAGCAACAATAATATTGCCGCAAAGCATGCAGATACTGGTCTTTTTAAGCTGAACATAATGCGCCAAATATATAATTAATAAGAAGAATTAAATGCAATTTTGATACAGCTTTGACAGGTGAGAAAAAATAATTATGTTAACAACTGTTTAAAAACGGTACGATATTGCCCGGACTATCCCTGACATCTGCTTTCGGTCTTATCTTTGCCGCATCAAATTAAAAATTGTTATGATGAAAAAACTATTATGCATGACCCTGATCGCAACAGGTATCAGCTTTGCTGCCACCGCACAGGGAGATTATAAAAGTTCGATAGGAATACGCCTGGCACCGGAATCTTACTATGACCTTTTGGCATTCTCCTATAAAACCTTTGTCAGCAATGCGGGCGCTTTTGAGCTGAATGCCGGCGGAGGAACAAAGGGTTACTATTATGTTAATAACAGGTACCGTCCGTTCAGCCTTTCCATATCAGCCAGCTATCAGCATCATTTTGATATACCGGTAACCGGTCTGAAGTGGTTTGTTGGAGGAGGCTTAACCGGATATAATGCTTTTTCGGGAGAAAACCGCTACAAAGGTTTCGGCTTTGGATTTTATCCTACCGGGGGTATAGATTATAAATTCCCTTCTATTCCGTTAAACCTGACGGCAGATTATCGCCCCACCATATTTTTTACCCGTCCGGATTATTCTTCTTTCCATGCTTCTAATTTGGTATAGCGGCTCGCTATGTTATTGGCGGCAGGTAGAATGGGAGGTGTAATTTGAGATTTGATTCGGGTTGGTATTTTATGTATGCTTTAGATACAACAACCGGATCAATGAAACCATGTGGCTGTTGAAAGAATAAGTTCACCCGGAACAAATTATATAATAAGTTTCAAACTGATTATTGTAAAATGATAAAACAGCAATCATGGTACGATCTTCCAGTTACAGACTTTTTTTATGCTTTACCTGGCGCTTCTTATTTCAGTTTGCGCATCGGCAGGGGAGATACCCTGGCGGGTAACTGAAATAATACCCGGCGGCAGGATAGACGTTGATATTATGCGGGTAATAATGTTGTGATCTGCGGCACAAGAAATCCCAACCCGGGATGGATATTTTACAGCACGGATAACGGCTTCACCTGGCAGAAAGGGCAACATCTTAATGCTACTGAACCGCTTACCGGAATTACCTGTATTGCCAGTGCAAAAGACGGGTTGTGTTTTGCCATAATGAAAGCTCGGAATTATCTCCGGTCAGACGATTACGGTAAAACATGGATAGGCTACGTAAAATATCTTCCAACCCGCGCCTGCATAACCAAAAATATAGCCAGGCTTTGTCTTACGGGCTGTGCATTACTAAGCAGGGCACACTTTTAATCAGCGATACCAATGAAAATGGCGGCTATGTTTTTAGAAGTACGGATAATGGCGAAAACGTTTGCTGCTATCGGTTCCGTATCTTCCGCAGCGCTTTACCGGTTCGAGCCTGTGCGCAATGGGATCATTGTAAACGGTTAACTGGCTGTATATATAAGTCGGAAGATGACGGGCAAAGCTGGAAATTATGGAGCAGGATGGATACGACCACCGCACTTTATGCTACCGAATACATTCGTCCGGGCACTATTGTACAGGCCAGTGAAAAGGGTGATGTATATCAATCCCGTGATGACGGGACGAGTGGCAGTTCTGTCTTCTTGGTAACCCCGGCAATGGTGCGGCCGCAGATGATTTTGTATACCTGGGATATCGAACGCTTGTTTATACAACGTATACACGCGACAAAAGTTTTTATTTCCTACGATGAGGGGAAAAAGCTGGATTGATGACGGACCGGTACCTACCGGGGCTAAAGGCGACTGGCTGGATCATGTGATCACGATAGAGCAGGAAGATTCCGTGATAGCGATAGGAGGCACCTGTAAAGGATTTATTGCAAGAGCCGCTTTTGCACGTGCTGATCTTTTTGCCAAAACTTCTGACCCGGGAAAGATAAGATCCTCGCTGCGCTCAAAAGAGACCTGAAAAAAGGATTGTTGGGCGCTTTGTATGACGCTAAAGAACTGGATGAACCGGAAGATGTGCTGATTGACGGCAACTTTGCCTACGTGCCTTGCAGGGGAAGCAACAACCTGGCTGTAATAGATATTTCCGATCCGCGTAAACCGGTGCTGGCTTCAAGCTTCAGGGATCCGGAGCTTATTGATGCGATGGAGTGTCGAAGTACGGTAAATATGTATATGTGTCGCTTCATTCTCCAACCGTACCTGTATTGTTGTTGATGCCAGTGATCCGAAAATTAAAAGCTGTATTCTTTTGTAGTGGACCAGGCGGGCGGAGCGGGACAGTTAAGAAAAGAAGCTACTATGACAGATATTTATACTAACCCGTGATGATGAGAGCAGGCTTATATTGCAGATGCACGTAACCCGGCACGACCGAAGGTGATCAGTGTTACAACCGGAAATGACGGTGTGTTTGCCGTGTTAGTAAAAGGAAATTATGCTTATACCGGAGGTTGCTTCCCGCTGATGGTCCCGCAGGCAGGTCTATACGGGTTGTCAATATTTCTGATAAAAAAATCCAAAATTGGTTACAAGCCTATTGATTCGGCACGGTATGGTTGTATCTGCAATTTTCAGGCAAGGGGAGATAAATATTCAGAACGTTGGCTGGCTCTCCAATTCCTCTTCTGTATTGGATACTTCCAATCCTGCTTCCCGGTTGAAGGTTACCTGAAATCGGACCTGATCGGGAATCCCAACAGGGTGGCGGTTATGGAAACAAAGCGTATACCATCAACTCTACCTATAATAGTCTTGCCCGGATAGATATTTCATCTCCGAAAACCGGTCATAGATTATATCGTCCCTTCCTGAAATTGAAAAAGGGATATGGTATTGCAGCGAGAGATGGGCCTGGTGTATATGGCAGGCAGGGATTCGCGTTGTTTTGTAATTGTTGATCCTTCCATGTATTAAATTTGAAACGCGACCCGCTGATCAATGCCAGCCAGATACAAACGATCAAAGCGCTGTTATCTTCATAATAACAGGAATCTTTTTCTAAAGCGTATCGGGAGTGAGAATGAGAACGCGCTCGGTTTAACAGGTTCCGCTTTAGGATCATATACCATTGCCACATAAGGCAGGTGGGTTTGTTCCCGTCCATGAGATCGTTGTAATTGACCCAGCTTTGACAGCCTGTTAAAAATAGCTCGTCATTCATCAGTTCCGCAAAGGATACCGCCTTGTATCCCAGTGATTCGTTCACGTATTACAGCAGGGCTTGTTGACAGGCTGAACAGCTTTTGCTTCCGGAAAGCCAGCTCTGCAGTGATTGAATAAGGTGATCTTAATCTCTTTTGATATTCCGGTGCCGCGGTAACCGGGAGCAACGATCAATCCCGAATTGGGGCCACGATATTTTGATGCTGCCATACTTCGAGGTAGCAAAATCCTGCCCATGCGCCATTGTCCGCGTTGACAGCAATAGCGGCAATACCTTCATCCATCTTTTTCATTACGTATTCCGGGGTACGATGAGCGATGCCTGTACCGCGCCTGGCAGATGAATAAGCCATTTCATTTGCAATTTCAGGCGTATGAATGATCTCCCTCCGGATGTTGCCATCCGCACAATACATTTTTGTTGATGTTCCAAAGCCTGGAGAATAAAAAGTAAAAGTGTTTTTAATAATGAGGGGGCGTAAAGATATACGTAACAGGCGTATATCAGCATTGCGGTCGTCGGGGGAAATGCCGGGTGGGGATAACCTTCAAAAGCGCCTTCGTTTATAAGAATAGCGTGCTTTACAATATTATACAAATGGGTTAAAAAATATTCCAATTTCAGTTCCGTGTTAATATGAACAGATCTTTGTGCAAATAGCATTACAAAGTTACAGGGATTTACAGAATAAGTGTGCAGTATTTATATATTCTTTTTGCCGCGCCGTCCACGGGTTACCGGCTATTTCGTCTTCAGTTCAATGTTCAGCAGTTGCTGGTTACGATCACGGTAAGGGGCATATGTCCGGTCCAGTTCAATGCCTGGTAGGTATCTATCAGTTGTTTTACATCCTTTACAGGTTTCTCGCCGGCAGACCGGATCACATCTTTGCTTTGCAGCCCCGACCGGGCGAGCAGGCTGTTGTTTTCTGCGGATAATATAATAACACCTGTTTCATCAGGTAGCTCCGTACGCCGAACGATCGCCCAAACCATCTACGGACTTTATCATTCCTCCTAAAAAGCTGACAGCAACCGATTTGTCCGCCAGCCCCGCATCGGTGATCAATACCGGTATTTGAGGTTGCCGGGCGATATTTTTGAGGGAAGGCTTCTGTACTCCCGAACTCGTTCATCGGGAAGTTTTTAAAGCCCAATGTAAGTGCGGGCGAGTTGACGCTACAGTATAGTTCCATTCGCAGGGTTTACAAACAGAGGATCCCCCCGCAATGCTGTTCGGATCTGTTCTCCTTGATTGTGCATCGTGCAAAGCAGTCGTATCCGGAAATAAATTATTGTTGATCCTGCTTCCCAGTTTGTTTACCTGTATCGGTGCGTATTTTTTCATTACAATATTCCGCTCAAAAATATCACCGCTGTTCCTGAACCATACGTGCGGATGAAAAGAATTGTTGATCATGATGTTGTTTTCTACAATACGGTAAAATCCCCGCGCAATTTTATGCCCAAGTCAAATTGTTGTAAATATGGTAGTTGGAAGAACCATCGTCCAGGTCTATGTCCCAGCCATGATCGCAACGGAAACGGTTGTTGCGTATAATGGTTTGTTTTTGCGCGTCCAGCAGGATCAGCTCAGATGCCGTAAGACTGTCCATATATTTCCTGCCGGGCGCCCAAACCGGTCGCGTCCCCAGGAATTAAATGAGCCATGATCTCCGTTTCTCTCACCGTATTAAAAACGTCATTGAACTCGATAATATGGCCGCCGAATGCGCCATCGCCAATGTTATTCCTGCGGCGGGAGGTTTGATAAATGCTGTTGTGACTAACTGTAATTTCAGACGCTACCTGTATCTGTACACCTGTGGCTTGTTTTTCAATGTCGCCAAGATCATGCAAAGATTATCGGATACGATGCAGTTTTGCGGAAAGTTATGGGTGAGCGGTCCGGGCGTTTTATCCAACCGGGGGTAAGGGACGAAATTTTCGTAGCCGAACGATGGAGAACGTACCGCCTTTGCAGCTGATAAAGCAAACCGCGTTCGCCCCGGTATTGTAAATGTGACAGCCGGTGATGGTATCGTATTTATTATAGTTGTTACTCATAATGGCGTTTCCGCCAATGCCTTCAACATACAATCGGCTATCTTACAATTTTCAGTCTCGTCCAGTAAAATAGTGCCACCCCCGGTAAATAGTCCAGTCGTGCTGCGCAGCAACGGCTCTTGGGTATTCATGAAGCTTCTTTCATTATGCGCGAAGCGTATGCCTGTGATCTGTATATGTTTGAGCGGTAAGGCCGGTTCCCTTTTAATTCAATGGTATTCTTCAGTTGGCTACTTCAATTGCTTGCTTTGGTTATATCAATCTCCTGTGGGGGATAATAATAAAGAACGTTTTTGCTTTTGTCCAGCCAAATTCATTCTCCGGGGAGTCCAGCTCTTCAAAAATGTTTTCAACAAAGCGGTATTTTTCATGCATTTTATTAGGACGGTTGTTCTGCCAGCCTCCTTCCATTTGCAGGTTACCTTTACTATCGGTTCCAGTTATGCGATAATGGAAGCCGCCCCACTCATAGGCATGCAGCGCGTGAACATACCCTCCTGCCGGGTCTTTCCACTTTTTTACTCTTTCAGGCGCAATAGCGTCCGGGGCGGTGCTGCTAAAATATCCTGGCTGTGGAATCGTAGTTGGGATATCGTGCCAGGGGTTGTACACATTGTTGACATACATTCTTTCAAAGATAGCACCGGCAGGAACATCGGGCCCTGTATATCCCGTTCTTCCAGGGTTTCCACCGTAGTTGCAGCCGTTTCGTCGGCGCTGATGGTTACCGCTTCGTTGTTGTATGCGGTTATTTGTAAAGAGGCAGGCTGGAAACGGAGGCATTGATAGTAATGGTTTTATCAGTATAATAAATGCCTTTCCGCAACGCGATGGTTACCTCTTTCGGACTTTATTTGCGATGCTGCTTCCAGCGCGTGGTGCAGGGTTTTAAAAGGCTTGTTGACCGAACCGTTATTCCTGTCATTGCCATTGAGATAATGAAAGCTGACCTGTGCAGTGAGGAAAGATAGAAACACCAGTGAGAAACACAGCAAATATTTTCTCATATTCCGGGGATATTATAAAGGTGTACAAATGATATCTGTCATGTAGACTGACCCGGTGATTTACAGTTATATTCAGGCTAACAGTATATAAAATTCCCGTTCAAAATATAGGGGATGTTTCATTTCGTGGATAATGTAATGCGCATTCATGCGCTTAATTGTTACTGACTTTTTTTATTGATGATATCAAACAGCAGCTCCGGTTCATCGGTGGTAATATAATCGAATTTGTTGTTGATAAACCACTGCATGTCGTCCCTGTTGTTTACCGTCCAGACGTTGAGGTTTACTCCGCGTTGTTTTGCTTCCTGATCCAGTTTTCATTCTTTTTGAAAACAGAATAGTGGTAATCTGCGCCCCCATATTTTATCTGCTGATAGTTGGCCGGGAGATATCTCTCCCCTGAGGTAAGCGATTTTTGCATCAGGCTGTAATTCGAGCACTTTTTTTACTATATCATAATCAAAGCTGATATACATCATCCAGGGCTCGGCTTTTAACTGCTTCACCAGGGCAATTACTTTTTCTGCAAGGTATTGTCCCCGTTCTTTATTGATGGTTGAAGGTTTGAGTTCCAGTACCAACATGGTTTTTGTTTGTTGTATACCTGCCCTGAGGTATTGGTGCACGGTAGGGATTGTTTCCTGTTGGATAATTTTGTTGCAGATAGCTCGGCATAGGTGCTTTTTTCAATAGTAAGACCGGCATAATGCGGGCTGTGGTTGACCACCAGGGCTGTCGTCTTGTCAAGATGGACGTCAAATTTTGACCCGGTGCAGCCTATTCTTACTGCTTCCTTTTAGCGAGGCAATAGAATTCTGGGGAAGCCCTGCTTTTTCCAGGCGCCGCGATGGGCTACAACAATATTGGGAGCGAATGACAGCGAAGCAGCTGCTTTTTTGGTATGCATACACCCGTTTGATGCGAACAGGAAAAACATAACAGGAAGTAAGAATATCTTTTTCATTTTGTGATTGCTTTATTATAATGTCCAGTGCGTCTATACGTCAAAATGCTTTTATTCAAAAAGTGTCAACCAAAACTATTTTGTCCGCCATTGATTGATAGCTTTTCTGGTTTTAGCAACTTCGTCAAGTTGTTTTTTAGAAAAATAGGGCGTTCAGGAGAAAACATTCAAGTTCACTAACAGATCTGTCAGTAGCATGTTGTTTATCAACCTCCTGTTTAAGTTTAGCCCACTGGTTACCGGGCAGTTTCTTAGCCAACTGTACCAACTGATCAAATCCTATGTCTACCTGTAATTGCATATCAGAGTAAAATTAGGAAAATTTATTAAAAAAGGTAAGTAGACTGAAAGGTAATTGATCCGAAAGGGTTTGTATTTCCACTTTTTAAATTTATCCTGTTGTGGTCTGACCTTCCCTTGCGTCAGGTGCCGACCCCATCTTACTCACATTTTTACATTTCCCCATTTTCAAATAACTTGCACCCATGCAACAATACCTGCAGTTACTTCAGCATATTATGGATACCGGCGTGCAAAAGCACGACCGTACGGGTACAGGCACCATCAGCTGTTTCCTGGTTACTGAGCCTCCGGTTTGATCTTGAGGAAAGGATTTCCGCTGGTGACCTCACTAAAAGCTGCACCTTAAAAGTATTATATACGAGCTGCTCTGGTTTTCAAAGGGGGACACCAATATTGGGCATCTTACAGAGCATAATGTAAGCATCTGGAATGAGGGGGCCGGACAGCAACGGCGAATTAGGACCGGTATATGGCAAGCAATGGCGCAGCTGGGAAGGAGCTAACGGGGAAACCATTGACCAGATCACGGAAGTGATTGAGCAGATCAGAAAAATCCGGGACAGCCGCCGGCTTATTGTGAGCGCCTGGAATGTGTTGATCTTCCAGGATGGCGCTGATGTTCTGTCATAATATGTTCCAGTTTTATGTGGCGGAGCCGAAAGACGGGGGAAAAACCTGCTCTTTCCTG
The DNA here is from genome assembly GCA_023957155.1 of Chitinophagaceae bacterium. GTDB lineage: Bacteria > Bacteroidota > Bacteroidia > Chitinophagales > Chitinophagaceae > Agriterribacter. The sequence goes on from JAMLHK010000008.1 coordinate 10,073, forward strand.
TCAGTTGTACATGGTCTGCCGATGTATTTTTGGGCGTTCCTTTAATATCAAGCTCTCATGCGCTGCTTACACTCATGATTGCGCAGGTTTGTGATCTCGATGCGGAGAATTTATCCATACATTCGGCGATGTGCATTTGTACACAATCCATATTGAGTATAAAGCCGCCAGCAATTATCACGTACTCCTTATCCTTTGCCCAAAATGAAGCTGAACCCGATATCAGGAATATTTTTGACTTACATACGAAGATTTTATACTCGAAAATTACCAGCACCATCCGGCCATAAAGGCGCCGGTAGCGGTGTAGCGTTGGGAAGTTTGTAGTTTATAGTTGGGAAGTTGCAGGTTTCAGGATGCGGGCATCTGTTCATGGCTAATGGTTCACAGCTCTTTTCGGATGTTGTAGTTTACTTTATTTTTTTATTGAATTTACAGTTATGACCATATCACTTATCGGCTGCTCGGAATAATGCGATCGGCAACAATAACCGGTTGCTATGGCATTTACCTAATGATATGAAGTTCTTTAAGAACACCACCTGGGGGCTACCGGTGATCATGGGAAGCAAAACTTTCCTTGTCTTTGTCAGCTGAGCCTTACCGGGAGATATAATATTGCTATTACCCGCCGCCTGATCATGGAATAAACGCATAAGGATGTGTGGGTGGTAAGCTCGGTAGAAGAGGCGCTGGCAAAAGTGGCAGAAACAGATTGCGGGGAGGCGTTTATAGCGGGAGGCGGACAGATGACACGGGCTTTTTCTGCCGCTTGCACATAAAATTTATATGACGCGGGTGCATACTGTATTGGAGGGGGATACCTTTTTTCCTGCGATAGATGAAGAATACCAGTGGGAGCAGGTCTATAACCTGGATTTCCCTGCTGATGACCGTCATGCTTATACCTATTCGTTTCAAACCGGTTAGGAAATCATTATAATTTTTTGAAACAGCACCTATAGCTTTTGCAGGATGTATAACAAATTTCAGCTTGCTTTTAAATATCTCCGGTACTATCTCACCGCATCCAACGGCAGCGGGCATGGTGTGCACTCTCCCTTTGTGTTTGATTTTATTACAAGTGTCTTGAACGACAAGCGTTTTTTTTATGCGTATGACCGGATAGAACGGTTGAGGAGACAGGCGCTGGCTGATAACAGGGAGGTTGAAGTACAGGATTACGGTGCAGGTTCTGTAGGTATCAGTAGCCGTAACAGGAAGGAAAGAGCAGACGCCCGCCGGTCCCTTAAATCACCGAATATGCCCGGCTGCTTTTCCGCATGGTAAATCATTATCAGCCGGGGAATATTATAGAGCTGGGCATGCTGCTGGGCGTTACCACGTCCTATCTTGCGTCTGCAAATACATCTGCTGCGGTATATACGCTCGAAGGTGCTCCGGCAATAGCCGGCATCGCAAAGCGGCATTTTGCACAGCTTGGTCTTTCCAATATCCGTTTAACGGAAGGCAAATTTGACGATACCCTGCTGCCTTTGTTGTCTGGTATTCAAAAAGCAGATTTTGCTTTTATTGATGGTAATCATCGCCGGAGCCTACTTTACGCTATTTCAGCTGGCTTTACCTTATATTCATCCCGGTTCTGTTATGGTGTTTGATGATATCCACCGGAGTGCAGAGATGGAAGAAGCCTGGCAGCTTATCCATACTAATCCCCGGGTTACCCAGTATTGATCTTTTTTTTTTGTCGGGATTGTTTTTTTTACTCCCCGACATAAAGGTGAAGCAGCATTTTAAGATCCGGTATTAAGATAAGCCGTTTTATTTGCCTGATTTTTTTTATATTCATTTCATGATCGGTAGGCATACTCAGAGAACCTGTTGGGGAAAAAACAGGGTGTCATTACTACCCGAGAGGCGGAAGTACTGGGAGGAAAAATGTGGAAGTGTGGGTGGAGGAAGGAGCCGATGCTGCTTTTGCTGATGCACGGACTATCGCAATAAAGGAGTATTTTCATATCCAAGAAATGAACAAGCTTTCCGGAGCGATATGTTAAGCTTTCCATTCACGGAATTCGGAATGAAGAAATTGTTTCCCCGGAAAAGAGGAGCCGTTATACTGGGTGTTTTGCATCCGCTTTACAATGAATCGTTAATGCGCAGTACGCAGTAAGCCGGCATTATGGTTTTCAGCTTGATAAGAAGGCCCCGTACTACCCGTGCCCAAAGCATGGATGTATTGAGTAGCCAGTCTAATATTGCGGGATATAAAGCAGTGTTAGCCTGCTGCTAATTATTTTGGAAGATATTTTTCCCATGCTGATGACGGCAGCAGGAAGTGTACCTCCGGCAAAGGTGCTGATATTGGGCGCAGGCGTTGCCGGTCTGCAGGCTATTGCCACGGCAAAGAGACTGGGCGCAGTGGTGGAAGTATTCGACACCCGTCCTGCGGTTAAGGAAGAGGTGATGAGTCTGGGAGCTAAATTTATTGAAGTGGAGGGCGTTGCCGATGCCAGTGAAGCCGGAGGATATGCCGTTGATCAATCGGATGAATACAAACTAAAGCAGCAGCAAAAAATTGCGGATCATATTGCCAAAGCCGACATTGTAATTACCACGGCCCAGATACCGGGTAAAAAAGCGCCTCTGCTTATTACGGAAGATATGCTGAAAGCCATGCGCAATGGTTCGGTGATCGTTGATATAGCTGCGGCCACAGGCGGCAATACGCCGTTTACCAAAAACGGTGAAACGGTGGATTATCACGGGGTTGGGATTATCGGCGATTCCGGACTGGCGTCATCCATGCCTTCTGATGCGAGCAGACTCTACGGGAGAAATATCCTGAGTTTTCTAAACCTCCTTATTGACGGAGAGGGGAAATTAAGCCTCAATTTTAACGACGACATCGTGAAAGGAACCTGTGTGGTATATAACGGGCAGATCATAAATGAAAGGCTCAACAATTTAATTTGAACATGATGGAAGCAGCACTCTCTTTTGTTTCGCAGCACCAGCAAATGATCTATATCGTGATCCTGATGGCTTTTTTGGGTATCGAGGTCATAGGAAGGGTGCCTGCCGTATTGCATACCCCGCTGATGAGCGGCGCCAATGCGATTCATGGCGTGGTGATCATTGGTGCGATTATCGTGATGGGACAGGCAGCTACAGATAATTATCCTGCATTGGTGCTGGGCTTTATAGCCGTGATATTGGGCACTTTGAACGTAGTAGGCGGATTTGTGGTAACCGACAGGATGCTGGAAATGTTTAAGGGAAAGAAAAATTCAAAGAACCAAAAAACAAGAACCAAATAAAGCTGAAAAATAAGAAGAGCAAGAAGTAATTTAGAGGGTAAAATAACCTATTCATTTCACCAAACACCTATACACTGGAAAGGCAGGAAAATAAATATGACCTGGAAGAAAGAACAACGGTTTTTGCGGAACGGGTCAGGGACTTCTGCTTGAAATTGCCAAGAAACAGTATAAATGCTGAATATGTATCACAATTAATCAGGGCAGGCAGTTCACCGGGAGCTAATTACATTGAGGCGAATGAAAGCATAGGAGATAAGGATTTTAAGATGAAAACAAAAACCTGCCGGAGAGAGGCGAAGGAATCTGCTTATTGGCTGAGACTTGTTATCACTGATCATTCTTCTGATATGGAAGAAGAACGGACTAAATTAAGGCAGGAGGCTAAAGAATTTATTTTGATATTTTCTGCTATCCTGGGAAAAAGGGGAGAATGATCTGAATCAGTTCCCTAAGAATTGGTATTTATTATTTCTTTGTTATTTGTTTTTTGCTATTTGATATTTCAAACTTAGAATGGCAGCTATATTAACAATCATCTACCTCCTGGCCTCCATCACCTTCATTATCGGGTTAAAGATGCTGGCTCATCCATCGCGGGCACGGAGGGGTAACCTTATCGCTGCCGCAGGGATGGCTGTTGCCATTGCCGGAACAATTTTTTTATACCGGGATGGAGCGGGTAATGGATTACAAAATTATACATGGATCTTTTCGGGATTGATCATTGGCGGCATAGCTGGTGTGGTGGCCGCCCGCAGCGTAAAAATGACGGCTATGCCGGAGATGGTGAGCCTGTTTAACGGCATGGGAGGCGCTTGTGCCGCATTGATATCGGTAGTGGAATTTGATCACCTTGTGGACAGTTTACAAACTTTACCCGGGTTAACGGTTATAGATGCCGCCTTTCAGACGGATTTGCGTCAACGCCTGCTGATTATTATAGCCGGGCTTGTCATTGGCAGCATTTCTTTTGCCGGAAGCCTGGTGGCATGGGCTAAGCTGAGTGGAAAGATCCGTGACTTTATTTTTAGAGGGCAGCATACATTTAATATTATCCTGCTGGGAGTCATTTTTTGTATGGCTGTGTTTCTTATCGTCCGGCTACCTCCCGGCGGTATTGAGTTGTTCTATTTAATCCTGGGTTTATCGTTGTTGTATGGTATTTTCTTTGTGCTGCCGATAGGCGGGGCAGACATGCCGGTGGTGATCTCCCTGCTCAACTCCTTTACAGGTATAGCTGCCGCCTGCGGCGGTTTTCTCTATAACAATAAAGCCATGCTTACGGGTGGTATCCTGGTTGGTGCAGCGGGTACTCTGTTGACGATACTGATGTGTAAAGCCATGAATCGTTCATTGCTGAATGTATTGGTTGGCGCTTTTGGGAACAGTCATAAAAGTGTGGGGGAGAGCAGGGAACGCGGCATATACAAAGAAATCGCACTGAGTGATGCCGCTATGGTAATGAATTATGCGCAAAAAATAATTATTGTGCCCGGTTATGGGTTGGCAGTGGCCCAGGCTCAGCACACCTGTCATGAGCTGGAAAAGCTGCTGGAAACGAGAGGTGTACAGGTTACCTATGCCATCCATCCGGTAGCAGGACGAATGCCCGGTCACATGAATGTGCTGCTGGCAGAAGCTGATGTGAGTTATGACAAGCTGCAGGAAATGGAACAGGCCAATGATGAGTTTTCCTCTACGGATGTGGTGCTGGTATTAGGTGCTAACGATGTTGTTAATCCTGCTGCAAAAAATGATCCTTCTTCGCCTATATATGGTATGCCGGTATTAAATGTGGAGCTGGCAAAAACGGTTATCGTAAACAAGCGGAGTATGAAACCGGGATATGCCGGTATTGAAAATGAACTTTTCTTTCAACCCGGAACATCCATGCTGTTTGGTGATGCCAGGGAAGTGCTGCAGGAACTGATTGGTGAGATAAAGGAATTATAATTTAATATTGCAGATTAAAACCTGGTGATTATTTGAATCTTCCTGTTGACTTAATCAATAGCTTGCAAAGCGTTAAAGGCTTTTCCCGGGAGGCTTTTGAAAAGGAGCATGCATCTCCCGAAAAGGTTACTTCCATTCGCATCAATCCATATAAGTGGAGCACTTCATCCCTGCCTCTTCTGTTTCCCTCTCTGGAAAGAACAGGCATACCCTGGTGTGAAACGGGATATTATCTTTCTGTGCGTCCTTCATTCACTCCCGATCCTTTTTTTCATGCCGGGTGTTATTATGTTCAGGAAGCTTCTTCCATGTTTCTGGAGCAAGTGATAAAAGCTGTTTTTCCCGGTCATGAACAGGCCCGGCTCAGGATACTTGATTTATGTGCTGCACCCGGAGGTAAGACAACACATCTTTCCGCTTTATTCCCCGAAGGCTTTATTGTAGCAAATGAAGTGATTAAAACGAGAGCGGGAATTTTAGCAGAGAACGTGGTGAGATGGGGAAAGGAAAATATAATAGTAACCTCTAATGATCCGGCGGCTTTCAACAGGCTGCAGGGATATTTTGACCTGGTTGTAGCTGATGCACCCTGTAGCGGTAGCGGTATGTTTCGTAAAGATCCTGAATCTATTAAGGAATGGTCGCCACAGCATGTTGATCTTTGCAGCAAACGGCAAAAGCGTATCATAGAAGATTGCTGGCCTTCCTTAAAGGAAAATGGAATATTTATCTATGCAACCTGTTCTTATTCGGTGAAAGAGAATGAAGAGGTTTTAGACTGGATCGCAGATACTTTTGAAGTGGATACCGTATCTGTTCCGCATGCTGCAGCTGATGGAATTGTGGAAACGGTTTCAGACCGTAATACCATGTATGGCTACCGTTTTTATCCGGATAAAATTAAGGGTGAGGGGTTCTTTATTGCCTGTATGCGTAAGAAAGGGCACATTGATGAGCAAATACCTGATCCTAAACGTCTTGTTATGGCATCAAAACAGGACCGAAATATAATTTCTCCTTTTTTAACAAATCCTGAACAGTATGAGCTGGTATATACCGGCAGGGAAGTTGATATTTTGAAAAAATGCAATATGGATGATATTGCTGCTCTTTATCCGGTTTTATATATAAAAAAGCCGGGCATAAGAGCGGGTAAGATAATGAAAGACGAGCTTATTCCATCGCATGAGCTTGCTCTCAGCACTATTATTGCGCTGAATCTTAGAGGGATAGATGCAGACCCTGAAACCGCTCTGGAATATTTAAGAAAAAAAGATTTTTCGGCAGACAACGCTTCAAAAGGCTGGAACGTCGTAAGATTTATGGGACATAACCTGGGTTGGGTTAAAATTTTACCAAACAGGATAAATAATTATTATCCTTCTGCTTTGCGTATATTGAAGCATTGATTTTCCCGTTATATGACGCAGTTTACATTTTTTACTTATTTTCGTATGTGCTGATAATAAATGATATCTGATGAAAAAACTGGTTATCGTATTGCTCTTATTTAGTATAAACGTTGCGCTTATGGCGCAGCCGTCCGATCTTATAATTCACGCAGAGAACGGTAAACTTTTTCTTAAACATATCGTTGAGCCTAAAGAAAACCTGTACAGCATTGGCCGTTTATACAATATCAGTCCGAAAGAAATAGTACCGGTTAACGGGTTGACCATAAGCAGTGGTTTGGAAATAGGACAGGAGATTAAAGTCCCGTTATTACAGGCAAATTTTGTACAACGCGGTTCTGCAGCGGCCGATGAAGTCTTTGTTCCCCTGTATCACGTTGTAGAACAAAAAGAAGGCCTGTTTCGCATTGGTCAGAATTATAATAAAGTAAGTATAAATGATCTTAAAACCTGGAATAGCCTTAGCTCGGAATCCATTAATATAGGTGAGATGCTGGTTGTCGGTTTTCTCCGGGTAAAAACAAACCAGTCTGCATTTGCATCAAAAGGCATAAAACGCATCAATGGAAGTGTGGCAAAAGCACCGGTATCTGCTCCACCGGTTGTAACGCAAACGGAAAACCCGGCTGTGGCGGTTACTGCAAAGCCGGTTGAGGAACCGGCGGTTAAAACTGAGGTAATTGTTCAAAACACTTCTGCCCAGCATAACCAGGAAGGTACCGGATTTTTCAGGGACAGCTATCGCGAACAGGCGGCAAGCTTTAATGCATTTAAAAGCGAGATGGGGGATGCGGCCATTTTTAAAAGTACCAGCGGGTGGCAGGATGGCAAGTATTATGCTTTGATGAATAATATTACACCCGGCACCATCGTACGGATTACCAATACCGGCAACAGGCGAATTATATTTGCCAAAGTGCTGGGAGAGCTCCCCCCCGGTAAAGAAAATGAAGGATTGTTAATCCGGATTAGTAATGCCGCCGCCGCAGAGCTTAAGATTAATGACAAAGAGCCGAAATTTCCGGCTGAAGTGGCGTACGCGAAAGACAGGCGTTAGTACGGACTGCTATATATTCATTGTTGTCGGTTTTTGTTTGACTGTAATACAGGCACATCTCCCCAAAAAATCTTCATACCCGGGTATCTGTGATAATACCAATGATTATTTTTAATTGTTTTAAATATTATGTATTAACTTGACTGCTTAAAAAAATAGGTATGGCAGAAATGAAAAATAAATCTCGCAGAAGCTTTATCAAAAACACGGCAATTGGTGCTGCCGGTTTTATGATCGTTCCCCGTAATGTTTTGGGTAAAGGTTTTATAGCTCCCAGTGATAAATTGATCGTTGCCGGAGTGGGTGTAGGTGGTAAAGGGCGTTCTGATCTTGCTGCTTTTTATGAAAGCGGGAAAGCAGAAATTGCTTTTCTCTGCGATGTGGATGATCGCATGTCTGAAGAATCAAGGAAGAAATATCCTAAAGCTAAATATTATAAGGACTGGAGGGTATTGCTCGACAAGGAATCTAAGTCTTTTGATGCCGTATCGGTTTCCACACCGGATCATACGCATGCCGTAGTGGCTATGGCGGCCATGCGCAGGAAAAAGCATGTGTATGTACAAAAGCCCCTGACACATGATATTTGGGAGGCCCGTATGCTTACGGAGGCGGCTGATAAATTTAAGGTAGTTACCCAGATGGGTAATCAGGGCGCTTCGGGAGACGGGGTTCGCCAGTTGGTTGAATGGTATGATGCAGGTGTAATTGGTGATGTTCATACGGTATATATTTTTACTAATCGTCCTATATGGCCCCAGGGTATTCCCTGGCCAACGGATAAGCCTTCCGTACCCAAAGGATTGGATTGGGATCTGTGGCTGGGTACGGCGCCCTATAAAGATTATGTAGATAACCTGATACCCGGTAGCTGGCGGGGCTGGTGGGATTATGGTACCGGTGCGCTGGGAGACCTTGGCTGCCATCTGATGGAAGCGCCTTTCAGGGTGCTGGGACTTGAATATGCTTTAGATGCCCAGGCTTCTGTAACCAGTGTATTCACGGCTTTTGGAAAACGCGGATATTTTCCCGACAGCTTCCCGCCGTCAAGTCATGCCACACTTACTTTCCCGAAAACGAACAGAACACAGGGGCAGGTGATCATGCACTGGATGGATGGGGGTATAAAACCTGAGCGTCCGGAAGAATTAGGAGCTAATGAAGTATTTGGTGATGGCAATAGTGGTATCTTATTTGTCGGCACTAAAGGGAAAATGATGGCCAGTGAATACGCGGCTAATCCGCGCTTATTACCGCTTTCAAGAAATGAAGAAGTTAAGGTACCGCAAACGCTTCCCCGTGTTCCGGGTGGTTCGGGCGGACACTACGCCCAGTGGGTTGAAGGATGTATTGCCGGTTATGGTAATATGGAGCTTAGTGCGCCGTTCTCCAAATCGGGGCCGCTTACGGAGGCTATCCTGATGGCAAATCTCGCTATCAGGGCCGCGGATACACCCAAACCTAGAGCCAATGGAAAAGGGAATGATTATCCCGGTGCAAATATGAAATTGCTGTGGGATTATAAGAATATGCGTGTTACCAACCTGGAGGAAGTGAACCGGTTTGTTAAACGCGAATACCGTAAAGGCTGGACCATAGATTTTTAGTAATTCTTAAAATGAAAACGACCGCAGGTATTTTTGCGGTCGTTGTATTACCTATACCCATAAAGTTAAATCTCGTGAAAAATAATATTTTCCTTCTTTCAGCAGTGATTTTGCTTGCCGCCTGTGGCAGTCAGAATAAAGTTAGTAGTGATAGTAAAGCAGATAATAAGAAAAACGGAGAATGGATCAGTCTTTTTGATGGCAAATCATTTGCCGGATGGAAAGAAAGTGAAGGTCCGTCATTCTCTATTGAAAACGGGACGATCAAAGTGGCGGGAAAGCGTTCTCACCTGTACTATGAGGGTCCGGTTAACAATCATGATTTTAAAAATTTTGAGATCCGGATGCAGGTCATGACAATGCCGAATGCCAATTCAGGCTTTTATTTTCATACCCGGTTCCAGCAGCGGGGATTTCCCGATGATGGCTTTGAAGTGCAGGTCAATAATTCGCATACAGACTCGAAAAGAACCGCCGGGTTATACGATATTGAGGACACTTCTGCCACATTTGTTAAAGACAATGAATGGTTTGAGCTTTCCATTAAAGTAGTAGGTAAACGTGTAATTACCAGGATCAACGGGCAAACGATCATTGACTGGACGGAACCGGAAGGCGCAGTTGCTCCCGAAGGACATCCGGGGCGCCTGATCTCTAACGGAACATTTGCCATCCAGGCACATGATCCTAAAAGTGTGGTGTATTACAAAGATATCATGGTAAGACCATTGCCTTAGGTTAAACTCAGAACGCTAAATTGCAGTTGGCTTTAATTTGCGCATCTGTAGTATTTTAATGGTATTATATGCAGATGAACTTTGTAAAAAGTTTTGTATAGCTGTTGCTGGGGTTGGTTTCACCCGGGTAATATGGTTATGGTTGATGGCTCGAAGTTCGAACCAGTGCTGAACTTTCTTTCACAAGCTCATATCCCTGTAATCGGACACTTCGGCGAACCGAGAATGCTGGCTGCCCATGGAGCAAATAACCATGAACACCGATAAACGGTACTATACCCGTCATCCGGAATTTTATATGTACCCGCATCCCGCATATCCATTGTATAACGGACAGCCATCTACATTAACCATTTGATTTAATATTCTATAATTATGCGGAAGATATTTTTTATTTGTTCCAGCATATTGCTCTTGCTGGCTGTGGCACGACAATCCACTGCACAAAAAAAAGCTGGTGAATTTCTCATCAGTATTTATTCCCCGCCGCCAACTGCTTTTATGAATGATGCACAGTACCGGGCGATGAAGGAAGGATATGTAGATCGTATACTCAATATCGGCCCTGGCGTAGCGAATGATAAAGAAGGTAATCTCAGAACGTTAGATATGGCGGAGAAACACGGAATGAAAGTATATGTTTTTGATGCCCGGATATCGGGAACGAACGCGGATATTGAGGCGCTGGTAAAAGATTATACAGCACATCCCGCGCTTGCCGGATATTATATAACAGACGAGCCAGATTCTGCCCGCCTGCAATGGGCGATTGATACGCATAAAAAAATAACGGACTTAGATAAAAACAGGGATGGGTATGTAAACCACCTTCCAGACTGGGCGGTAAATAACTATGAAGCATTTTTAAAAAGATGGATAGAGGGTGTAGGCAGCAACAATCTCCACTATTTAGCCTACGACAATTACCTCTATAAAAGAAAACAGAAACTGGAAAAAACTTATTTCAATAACCTTGATATCATTCGCCGGATGGGTTTGCAATATCAGGTGGAAACATCCTCCTGCCTGCAGTCTTTTGGTATGTATTTCAGCGGTGTAGAAGAGTTGAGACGCCCCAACACCAGTGAAATGCGTATGAATGTATATTCAAACCTGGCTTATGGTGTTAAAAATGCCGTATGGTATCCTTACTGGACTACTATTCATCATGGCAACGTTATAACCATGTCGCTTTCTGTTATTGACTCCAGTGGTGTTAAGACTGATATGTATGAGCCATTCAAAACATTAAATGGAGAAATGAAGCAGTTGGGCAAAACACTTATTCATCTGGATGCGGTGGAAGTATACCATACAGGAGACAGCCTGTGGGTGGGAACAGAACATCCTCCCCGAAATTTTGTGTGGAATACCACCGATGATGGCGCTGATGTAATACTGAGCAGATTAGTAAATCCGTCTACCAGCGCAGAATATATCATGGTAGTAAACAAGTCGTTTAAGGAGGGCAAGTCATTTACTTTTAAGATCGGTGAGCAGGTGAGAAAAGTGAAACTGATATCCAAAACTACCGGTAAACCTATGAAGTCGGGCTTTAACAGGAATACACACCTTATTACAGAAACGTTTTTACCCGGAGAAGGAAAATTATTTTTATTGCTTCCATAATTCAACCCGTTGCACAACGAAATGATATGGACTTTTAAATCAGCTCGGTATCAGCAGAGTAGTGAATAGCTGCTTTTCTCCGAATTTCATCCATGATTTCCATCAGCAGCAGGGTGTCGGCATGGGTCATCACCGGGCTTTCGGTTAGTCCTTTCCGTAAGCATTCGCCCACGTGCCTGGCTTCGTAATGGTATCCGAATCCTTCCGTAGGCTTTACGGGAATGATGTGTTTATGGTCTGTTGCTCTCCCGGGATAAAATTCTATGGTTGTTTCCGGTGTATAAAAGCGATGGGTAAGACGTATCCTGCCTTTATTGCCGCTGATATGGGCTTCGGTAGCAAGCTGGGCAGAATAAGAGGAGAAAAGCTGCGCCATAGCACCATTGTCGTAACCCAGCGTAACGGCACATTGCTCATCTACACCGGAAGGTGCGGGGGTCATACGGGCCCCGATATGATCCGGTTTACCTAAAACCGAAACCGCGTAAAAAATATTATAGATACCAATATCCAATAATGTTCCGCCTCCGAGTGAGGGGTTATACAATCGGTCTGCAACCGGCGCCTGGGGTATAAACCCGAAGTTGATCAGCACGTTTTTTATTTCACCCAATTCGCCGCTCCGCACTGTTTCCATCATTTTTTGCCAGGAGGGCGTGAATTTTGACCACAGGGCTTCCATCAAAAATATTTGCTTTGCTTTGGCCGTGGATATCATTTTTTCTGCCTGGCGGGAGTTTAATGCAAATGCTTTTTCGCATAATACCGCTTTTCCGTGCTGAAGACATAAAAGGGTATGTGCGTAATGCAGCCCGTGCGGCGTAGCAATGTATATAACGTCTATATCCGGGTTTTGCACCAGGTCTTCATAATTATTGTACAGGATAGCTCCGGGATATAAGTCCGCAAACGATGCAGCATTTGTTTTGCTGCGCGAGGCAACGGCATATAGTTCGGCATCTTCAACCTGTTTTAAATCGGATGCAAATTTTTGAGCGATGCGCCCTCCTCCAAGTATGCCCCAGTAGATTTTTTTTGTCATGTTTATTACTTAATTTTTTGAAAGCTGCAGCTATCCTGCTAATGCTTTTATTGCAGTGTATTCATGGATACATAATCCCTCCTTACCGGATTTGGCAGCATTGAGCATGGCGCCGGCCACCTCCGGCGCTTTGATGGACCGGTATTTTCTTAATGAACCCCTGAGCAGGAAAGCCATCGCAGGGGCTATAGCCTGAAACAGCTTTTCTCCCTTTCTTTTTTCGTCACGGGAGCCGAGCAGCAGGGAGGGCCGGAAAATGTGGAGGGATGTATAGGGAAGCGCATGTAATGCAGCCTCCATACTTCCTTTAATATGCAGGTAAAAGTTGGAAGATTTCGCATTTGCCCCGACAGAAGATACGACCAGGTATTGGGAAAAGCCGTTATCTATGCCCCATTGTGCCGCATGTACCGGAATATCGAAATCAATGCTGCGATATAATTCCTTATCCCCTTTTACTTTTTTCATCGTGGTTCCGATACAGCAGAAAATGGTATCTCCTTTTCCTATTGCCTGCTTAAATTTATCCGGGTTATTAAAGTCTGTTATCCCGATCTCCAACTTATCGTGGGTAAAGGGAAACGGCTTCCTTACCAATATCCTCACCCCGGAAAAATAATCGTCTTCCAGGAGCAGGTGTAACAGGTGATTTCCGATTAACCCTGTTGCACCGAGCAGCACCGCAGTTTTTGCTTGCATGATTTTTGTATTTTGCAGTGAACAGATATAATATGCAGATCCTCGAAAATATTTCCTTAAGGCAATATAATACTTTTAGAATAGATGCAAGCGCCCGGTATTTTTCTTCATTCCGGGATATAAATGAGCTGGTGTACGGGCTGGATAAAAATCCGGGTATGAACCGTATGATTCTTGGGGGAGGGAGTAATATTCTTTTTACCCGGGATGTTGACGGGATCGTATTGAAAAATGAGATCATGGGTATAGAGGAGGTAAAGGAAGATGAGAATTACGTGTATATCCGGGCAGGAGCGGGTGAGAACTGGCACCGGTTTGTGCAGTATTGTATACGGCATAACTGGGGCGGGCTGGAAAATCTTTCGCTGATACCCGGAACGGTTGGTGCGGCACCCATACAAAATATAGGAGCTTATGGAGTGGAATTGCGTGAAGTATTTAACAGCCTGAATGCATATCACCTGCATGATAAAAAGATACATTATTTTACGGCCGGTGATTGTGATTTCGGTTATCGGCAAAGTGTTTTCAAAAAACAATATAAAGGTCAGTGTGTTATATTGAATGTTACATTCAGGCTTCGTAAAAACCCGGTATTAAATACATCCTACGGAGCGATCCTGCAGGAGTTGGAGCGGATGCAGGTAAAGGAGCCGAATATTCAGTCTGTTGCGCAGGCGGTAATCAATATCCGGTCTTCTAAGCTGCCCGATCCGGCAGTGATTGGTAATGCGGGTAGTTTTTTTAAGAACCCCGAAGTTTCCCGTACAGCGTTTACATCCTTACAGGAAGCCTATCCTGCCATACCTCATTATCCCGCAAAGCGATATCCTGCCGGGGATGGAGGTAATACTGACAACTTTGTAAAGTTGGCTGCAGGGTGGCTGATCGAGCAGTGTGGCTGGAAAGGTTTTCGCAGGGGAGATGCCGGTGTACATGATAAGCAGGCTTTGGTGCTGGTGAATCATGGAAAGGCTACAGGGAAAGAGATATATGATTTAAGTGAGGAGATCTTACAGAGCGTGTATCAAAAATTTGGAGTAAAACTGGAGAGAGAGGTGAATATTATGTGAGGGGGCCAGGTTACAGGGTGCAGGTCTCAGGGCACAGGTTTCAGGGGGCAGGGGGAGAAAAGTTTAGCGTTTGAAAGTTTATAGTTTAGGGTTCCGCTGATAGACTGATAGCTTTCAAAAGCACCAGGCACCAAATAAACTTCAAATCCGAATCCCGAAATCCGGGGGAAAGGACCAAATAATAAATCACAAGAAACAAGTAAGTATAAAATTCGAAAAAGAAAACCCGAAGGCTCGGGCTGAAATGAGAAGAAAAGGCAAAGCAACATGAGTAATGTACTCGCCTTTGCGGCGCCGCATCGTGGTAAACGCTGCGTGAAATGATCAAATCAGAAATCAACCAATCAGCAATAGCTATGAGCCCTGATACCTCCTTACTCTTTCTACCTCATGGCTAATACCCCTCCTGCTCAAACCCTTCTTCGTCTTCAAAAGAAGCAGGATCAGTGTTCATGTTAAGCATGGATCCCATCAGATCTTTAAACTCAATTTTCCCGTCTAATACTTTTTTACTGATCAAAGAATAGGAGGATAGCCCGTGCAGGATCAGCTCCATCAGCAGGACAGATTCTTTTTCATTGGCATAGGGGTATGTTTTCTTTACAATACCATATAAGCCGTCTACTTTATACAGTAACTGGGTTTTTTCCTTATCCGTTATATTAAATAGTATATCCAACGTATTGCCCTTGTCGAACCAGCTGATAACGGTTTTGTAAATATTATCCGGTTCCTTTTGCTGTGCTTTCCTTTTCTTTATCGTATCGGGACCGGGGAAATACTGTGCGAACTGTGTCCGGATCGCTTTGTTCAGCAAATTAAACGCCACCTGGTAGGGTCCTTCCTGTTCTCCTTCGTATACCAGCTCTACTTTTCCCGTAATAGAAGGGATAATTCCGGTGAGGTCGGAAATCCAGATCTGCGTTTCTTTTTCTTTGTTAATAATAGCCCTTCTCTCGGCGGCGCTTACCGCGTTTTCATAGGCGGCAATAGGCAGGCGGGCCGACACACCGCTTTTCTGGTCCACCATTTCGCTTGTCCGGGCTTCAAAAGCTACCTGTTCAATGAGACGTTTTACCAGGTCGCTGATCTTAATCTTTTTTGATTGTGCTTCAGGGATATCGGCTTCCTGTTCGGTAATGGTAAGCGAGTCTTCAATATTTTTAGGATAATGCGTTAATATCTGGCTTTCTATACGATCCTTTAAGGGCGTTACGATGGATCCGCGGTTCGTATAGTCTTCGGGGTTAGCCGTAAACACAAACAATATATCAAGCGGAAGGCGCAGCTTAAATCCGCGTATCTGGATATCCCCTTCCTGTAAGATGTTGAATAAAGCGACCTGTATCCGGGCCTGCAGGTCGGGCAGCTCATTAATAACGAAAATGCTCCTGTTGCTTTTGGGGATGATCCCGTAGTGGATTACTCTTTCATCGGCAAAGGTGAGCCTGAGGTTAGCCGCTTTGATGGGGTCTATATCACCGATCAGGTCGGCCACACTTACATCGGGAGTAGCTAATTTTTCGCCGTATCGCTCACTTCGGTGCAGCCAGTCAATCGGCGTGGCATCTCCCTTTTCAGCAATGAGCTCCCGGGCATAACGGGAGATCGGATGAACCGGGTTGTCATTGATTTCACTGCCTGCTATAACGGGTATGTATTCATCTAAGAGTGCCGTCATTTGACGGGCCATGCGTGTTTTTGCCTGTCCGCGTAAGCCGAGGAACAGCATGTTATGACGCGAAAGAAGCGCTCTTTCCGTATCGGGAATTACGCTTTCATCATAGCCTATAATACCGGGAAATGTAGGTTCCCCGTTGCTGAGCTTATGAATAAGATTTTCCCTGATTTCTTCTTTAACACTTTTACTTTTATAGCCTGAGTTTTTTAATTCTCCTAATGTCTTTGCTAAGCTATTTTTATTCATTTGCTTGTTTTGTTTTTAATACACTGTTTTTTGTTTTCCATTCTCAAAGTCCCTGAAAACAAAAGCGCCTAAGTTATCCAATGCCGCAAAAAACGCTTTACCGTGATTGGTTTCTGTAAATTCTGTTACAAAGCGCTGCAGGTAAGGGTCGGTGGCGATCATAAACGTAGTGATCGGGATCTTTAATTTTTTACACTGTGCAGCGAGGTTGATGCAGCGGTTAATGATTTTCCGGTCTAACCCAAAGCTGTTTTTATAATATCGTTTACCCAGTTTAAGACAGGTAGGTTTTCCATCGGTGATCATGAATATCTGTTTGTTGGGATTTTTCCGCCGCCGTAAAATATCCATCGCCAGCTCAAGACCGGCTACCGTGTTGGTATGGTACGGGCCTACCTGCAGGTAAGGAATATCTTTGATCTCAATGGGCCAGGCATCGTTACCGAATACTACAATATCGAGCGTATCTTTCGGGTATTTGGTAGTGATCAGTTCGCTGAGTGCCATAGCCACTTTTTTGGCGGGGGTAATGCGGTCTTCACCATACAGGATCATAGAGTGAGAAATATCTATCATCAGCACGGTGGAAGTCTGCGATTTAAAATCCGTTTCTCTGATCTCAAGGTCGTCTTCTCCCAGCTGTAATTCTTCTATTCCGTGGGCGATCTGCGCATTACGGATAGAACTTACAAAATCAATTTGTTCCAGCATATCCCCAAACTGAAAAGGCCGGGTTTCAGGATTGATCTCATCACCCTGTCCGGGCTTAAAGATCTGGTGATTGCCCTTTTTTGTTTTTTTCAGCTTGCCGAATATTTCCTCTAAGCTTCTTTTTCGTATGCTTTTTTCCGTTTTGGGCGTAATGGCTATTGTACCGTTCTTCCCGTTTTCATCAATATACCCGTTCTCTTTCAGGTCCTCAATAAAATCTCCCATACCGTATTCCTCATCAGTTAACTGGTATTGCTGATCTAACTGGGTAAGCCAGTTCAGCGCTTCCCCTACATCTCCGCTGGTGTAGGTCAGCAGTTGCATAAACAGGTCGAGCAACTGCTCAAAACGGGTCTTACCGTTTTGCTGCGGATCGTATAGTGAAAAATGGAATCCTAACATATCAACGCCTTCTTTTCTTTAAAACGAATGTGCTGCAGGAGGCAAGAACCGGAAGCGGGAAGAGGGTGTGGTGTTTTGCCAGGGAAGCGGTATGGTTAAGCTCAGACCTCCTGCATTTGCACTGCAATTTAAGACATTCGAATCAGATAGAAATGCAGGGTTTTATGCCGCAGCTTTCCTCTTGCCGGGTGGTAGTTTTGTCAGGATTCCGTCTGCATTTTAGCCACGAATGCACGAATTAATACGGCTATCTTCACCTCCATTCGTTTATTTGTGGCGTATAAAAAGGGTGTTATTTGAAGGAGATTTTTCCGGGATGCTGGGGCTGGCTAAAAAGATTCGAATTAAAGATTTGCTACTAAGGCTCAAAGGCACAAGGTTCTGATTCTCAGGTTTAATTTTCTTTGGGACTTAGCGTGGCAAAATATTACTTTTTGGTCAGCCCAAGCGGTAGTTGGAGAAAGGAATGAAAACATAGTAAAGAAGTGGAAAATTATTCTTGCAGCAACTTGTTAATTTGTTTCTCCACCTCCGTTTCCATGCTTGGCCTTGGCGCAAATGCTGAAGCGATACGTCCATGCTTATCAATCAGTATGAAATGCGGCACGCCATGAATTTTATAATCTTTTGCAATCTTACTGTTCTCGGAGCCGTTGCTGTCTATAAGTTGTATACCTCCCATTTTCATTGCGGCTACCTTTGCCAGCCATGTATCCACTTTTGTATCAATTGATATAGTGATCATTTCAACATTCTTATCCCTGAATTTTTCTTTGAGGCGCTCCATATAGGGTATTTCTTTAAGACAAGGTCCGCACCAGGTTGCCCAGATATCCAAATACACAACTTTTCCCTTAAAGTCGGAGAGTTGTACTGGCTTTCCTTTTGTATCAGGCAGCTTAAATGCAGGCGCAACAGATCCTTTAGAAAGAGAGCCTATGTTAGCGACCTGCCGTGAATATAATTTTTCAATGGCTGGCAGAAGATCTGTATTGAAGTTTTCCTTTCTGAAGTCTGCGAGAAAATCTTCTGCTCCCGCCAGTTGCATGGGGTATTTGGTATATTCATTGATCCTGTTATACAGGTTATAAGCAAGTAGTCTTGACCGGTACCGGCTTTCTTTGAAAAGATCTTTTATGATGTTATTTTCTATGACATACTCATCAATATTTTTTAAGGTAGGGTCCTTTTCTATAGCATGCATGCGCAATATCCTGATCAGATTATTCATCGCCATGATATCAATTATATTTGCAAACCCAATGTTGGGATTATTAAAATTCACTTTATCCAGGTACTTCAATTCATCATCTCCATTTGCATCCGCCGCTTCCGGGCTTTTAATGAAACTTGCTACGCTGTTCATTATAGTTGCATCCGGATTGTATTTTATCATTATCGGGTAGAGCTTATAGTTAGTGATTATAAACAGGGTATGGATATCTTGTATGAGCTGTTTTTGAGGATGTTTAAACGTTGAAAAAAAGTATTCCGAGCGATCCAGTGCATATTGGGTTGACATATTATAGTCCCGTGGAATTCCGCCAAATTTTGTCCTCATTTCCGCCTCAAGCCGGATCAAAAAGGTATTATAACTTTCGGCTCCGCCTTTTATCACAAGCCCCTCAGTGTTTTTTTCAATAACAATGGTATCGCCCGGGAAACCAATCAGAAAGGGGGAATAAGTGTCAGGATCTATTGTCTGAAGTCTAAAATATACCGGCTCTGGCGATTCGGATTTAAACCCGGCTTTATTCTTTTTTAGCCTAAGTGTATCACCGATATAAGCGAAGTCTTTCCAGTACCCGATAATTATCTTGTTGCCGTATCCCTTCATGGTAGCCTGTACGGTGATTTGCGAATGAGCCATTGACGACCAGAGCAGGCAGAGTACTAAATACAATTTCTTCATCATGTTACGACATTTAATAATGAATGGGGAATTACTAATACAGCAATAATGATATTGTTATTACGGTATTAAGATATCCTGCAACCGCTAAACCAAGGGATGGCCTCCGGCAGGAAGATAAATTCAATATAAATGTATAACTATTGATTTAGTTTTAAAACTATTTTTATAGTTTTTTTAAAAAATCTGACTTCTGTAATCTCAAATCTCACCGTTCCTTAATTATGGAAAATCGTAAAGCTATTCTCCAGAACCAGCTTTATTGCCGCTATCAACGTCATCTTCAGGATAGCGGGCGGTAAACTGTACAGGGTTTTCACTATGAAGCTCAGTGCAACCCGTGTTATGATCCCTTTTAAAACCTGTATCCGATCGAAAGACCGCCCTGTACTGTTTTTAAGGAACTTGTTTCATCGCTTACTCCATCGTACGACATATCCACATCCAGTAAACCCAATTGCCCGTTGAGATGGATATACAGGTTTTTAGAAAATTCATAGCCGATAAGAATATTAGCCCCAAAATCGAAAGGCTTGGTATAGGGTACCGTTCTGCTATTCCCGCCTATAGAAGAGTCAGCACTGGAAAAGTCGTTTATAAACTTCAGTTTCCCTGTAACGCTCATACCGTTTGCCTCAGCCTTCCAGCGCCCGCCAAGTCCGTAAGCAAAATACGGACCTGCCCCTAAAAGCATTTTGCCGTTTCCAGCCTGCGGTTTAAAAATAAAATTCACAGGCAATTCTATGTAATAGCTGGTGAATTTAATCCGGTCAACACCATACAGGTATTGAGCGCCGCCGCTTTTATCTATCGTAAACCCTTTGCTGGTAAGCAGTAATGAAGGTTGTAAAGAAAATTTATCTGCAAGAGCCAGCTCCGCAGTTCCTCCCAGGTGAAACCCGGGGCGTAATTTTATTTTAACGTAACCGCCCTCATCTTTCAATAACATTCCGGACAGGTTTCCTCCTGCTTTTACGCCCCATTGTACCTGCGCTGAAATTATATGACTGACCGAAATACTGATCAATACTAAGACCACAGCTTTTAGCTTCATATTTTTTGTTTTAAAAATGACCGCTCAATGTAAAGCATAATTTCTGTGGGAATACATGAGATTGGTCATATTGTGATCGAAACAAGGGGTAGCCTTGTATATTTAACTCCTGTTTAACGAGTTCAAGGACGCCGGGCGGTAAAAGTACCCTGTTCTTCTCATCCTGATTTCGGGACTTGACTGATATAGGGGCATCGTTTATGCCGCTGTATAGTACGAAAAATATAGCAGCTCGCGGAGTTATGTTTTATATTATAATTCTTAAAGGTTAAATTTGTAGAAACACGAGTATTATGGCAAGTGTATTAGATAAGGAGCTGATACAGTATTTTGTAAGGCTCAACGAACCTCAAAAGCGATCATTACTGGAAATGATAAAATCATTTTTGATATCAGAAAATACCATGCAGGAGGAAGCTGTATCTATTGAGCAATACAATAGGGAACTGGAGGAAGCTATGGAACGTATTAACAGAGGAGAGTTTACAACACTGGAAGAATTGGAGAAAGAAATGAAAACATGGTAAAGAAGTGGAAAATTATTATTGATAAAGAAGCCAGCAATGCATTACGTCATGCATACACTTACATCAAAGAAGATTCATTGCAAAATGCCGAAAAGGTTCGGAAAGAAATACTGTCCTCCATCAAAATGTTGTCTAAAGACCCTGAACGACATGCGCGTGATAAATATCGTATAGACAATGATGGTTCTTACAGGGCATACGAAGTATATAAATACCGTATTACATACCATGTTGGCGTTTCTGAAATACGGATCATACGGATACGACATACTAAAATGAATCCGATAGAATATTAAATTAAATGCTTAGCTTGGTATGGCTTGGCGATGTGGGAGAAGCCCTTGATTCGCCTGTCTGTAACCAACGCTAAATTTATAACTAAAAATTCATTATTTATTCTATTGCTCGGTGTTATTAGTCAGCCGGGACTGAAGCAGAACCGCAAACAAAAGCCAAGGACAATCACAATTTATTTATTTATTTTATTTGTTCGTCGCGCTATTACATACATATTACCAAACCGATTGTGTGCAGCTTACATGTAGTTGCTAATATTTGATCTGACAGTTTTCGATTTTTGGGTTTATAACCCGTCTTTAAATTTACAAATATTTTATCCACTAAAAAATTTGCTGCGATGTACCGTTGGGGGCGTCTCCGCAATTTTTTTGTGGATAAAGCTTCAGGAATGCACTTCGGCTTTTGAATATAATTGATCTATTCGTTTTTCTTTAGCCAGTTCCTTGCTATCGAGCCAGGTTTGCATAGGCGTTTTTCCGAAGCAATAACGACCGCTATGAGATCGTTGGTTGTTATAATACTCAAGCCAGTCGTCAAGGTCTTTCTGCATTAGTTCCAATGAATCGTACATTTTTTTGCGAAATGCTATTGCATAAAATTCCTCTTGTATTGTCCGGTGAAAGCGCTCACAGATGCCATTTGTTTGTGGACTTTTTGCCTTTGTTTTTGTATGATCAATATCTTCAATGGTAAGGTACAACTGATATTCATGATGCTCTCTTGCTCCGCAGTACTCTGTTCCGCGATCTGTTAGTATTCGCAATAGATCCACTGACTGGCTTTGGTAAAAAGGCAACACTTTATCGTTAAGCATGTCTGCTGCTATCAGCGCATTCTTGCGGTCATACAACTTGGCAAAAGCCACTCTTGTGTAAGTGTCAATAAAGGTTTGCTGATAGATTTTGCCGACCCCTTTGATATAGCCAACATAATAGGTGTCCTGAGAACCCAAATATCCAGGGTGATGCGTCTCTATTTCCCCACGGCTTTCCTGTTCTTCTTTCTTGCGTTCCAGCGCCGCCACCTGGCTGTCGGTAAGAATCATCCCATCTTGAGCTACCTTAGCTTCCAGCGCCTTTAAGCGCTTTTGCATTGTTTCAAGATCGTGGCGGAGCCATACGCAACGGATACCAGCAGGTGATACACTGATACCTCTTTTTTTGAGTTCGTTACTCGCCCGGGCTTGTCCCTGTTCAGGATGTTCAATAGCATAAGCAACAACAGCTTGCTCATCTGGTTCCGCTATCCGGTTTTTTAATATCGGCTTACTCCGACTGATCTCTTTGAGCGCAAGCTCTCCGCCATCTTCATAAAGCTTTTGGAATCTGTAAAAACTGTCTCTGCTATAGCCCATTACTTTGCAGGCTTCAGAAACATTGCCGAGCTTCTCGGCTAACTTCAATAAACCCATTTTGGGTTGAATAAGTTTTTGCGTTGTTGTCATGATTGTAATCGTTTACAGTTATTAAATTTACCAATAACTGTCAGATTAAATCTAAACTTCTACAGCTTACATGAATTTTCGTCTCTTGAATGCTTTAATGTCTTCTTGACTTAATTCAAACCATTCTCCATTTTTTCTTTTGTCTCTAAACCGATTATGCCAATATACTTCAATTCCAACTGGGTCGTCTGTATTAATTGAATGAATTACTTCTGCTCTTTCAGGAAGTTGGATTGATAATTCATAATGTCTCCGACCTATCGAATTAGAACGTCCAACTTTGTAAAATTTCCCTGATTTAATTAAATAAACTGCACCGATAACTAATACATCCCCTTTTTCCTTTTTTAACTTCTCCGGTGTTTGCAATACAGAGCATATTTGAATTATGTCTGAATATTCGTCCTTGTCAGCACAATATGCAATTAGTTTTTTGATTAGCGTCTGTTTATTCCCAACTCGGCTAAAAACATTATGAGCAGGAAAATTTCTGTCCTCTCTTGCTTTTATTCGTATTTCACCAATCACAGGATAATGTCCGAGTCCCCGTATTAATGATATTAGCTTTTCAATTACATAGTCGTCCGAGTATGCTTTATTAAATTCATTTGCACTAAGACCGGCATCTTTAAGAGCGTCCGACCACCTAACCCAATACTTCCCGTACCAGTCTGTCCTTTTAATACCTGTCTCTTTGGAAAATCGTTGATGACCAATAGACTTTCCACCCACTGATCCCAGTCGTCTTATTTCCGATAGTATGAACTCCTTTGTCATTTTGCTGTATCAAATAGTTGTGCACAAAAATATATTAGCTGCTCAATTTCTGTTCAAGCTTTCTTATCAGTTCGGAAAATCTTCCCGGTATCCATTCTTTATACCTTTTCGCCCAGGCCAATGCATCTTTTAGAGCGTGCTTTTTGGTGAATGGTAAATGGGTGAAGGCTTCTGCAGCATCGAACAGGGGAACGCAGAGCGCTCTTGAATAAATATTTATACGGAACTCTTTCTCTTCCTCAAATGCAGCAATTTTCGCACTGTCCGTTTCTCCGTTTATAAAGGATTGTGCCTTTTCAAACCGGCGTTTATCTTCCCTGCGAATGCTGTCAACCGGTATGGAAAGGAGACCGTCTGTATGGAGATAGCCCGCTCTTTTGATCAGATCATAGTCTCTTACCAACATGCCATACCTTAAGTTCAGGCGGTTTAGCAACGATCTTTCCCGGTTACCCCACTCCTAATTCTCAAACCGGTAAGTTCCCGCAGGCGCTTCAAATACAATATACCCGTTGCCGCTTCCGGTTTTTTTTGCGTAAGAGGAATTGACCCGGACTGCTTTTCCATTCTCATCGGGAAAGTAAATTGTTGCCGTGCAATTGGGAGGTATTGTAACCAGGTATACCAGCTTGTTGTTTTCCCGCTCCCAATGGGATTTGATATTCCCCGAAGGAGAATCAAAGTCCGCTTTCGCCCATGTTAACTGCGTACCGGTGAACCGGGGAACGCGCAGGCTGAATTTCCTGAAGCCCGGATAAGCATCCTGTTTTCTGATCCCGGCTACTCCGTCAATATACCATGCTCCCGGATAAAGATAAGAGCTATGCAGCAGGGAGTGGCCGGGAAGATCTTTTTCCCACATCTCCCACATAGTTGTGGCGTCATTTTCCCGCATAAAGCCCCAGCCCGGGTATGTTGTTTGCGAAGTCATTGAATAGAGGAGGTCATCACGCCCTTCTTCCCGAAGCACTTTAAACAACATGGCGCCCCCGGTTATTCCTACGTCAATGTGTCCTTTCTGGTTGACGAGGATTTCTTTTTCCAATCGTTTCATCACTAAGGGACGTAGCCCGGCAGGCATAATATCGCCATACAACGCGGCGGCAAGACTTCTCATGCTATGGTCAGCGTAATTGTGATCATCAGCGTGGTACCAGGTGCGATGAACCGCTTCGGCTGCTGATCCTGCCTGCTTCTCCCATTGTGCAGCTTCTTCATTCCTGCCTGTTACCCGGGCAAGCTTTGCGGCTGTTTTCAGGTTGTAGATCCAGTAACAGTTATTGAAGAAAAGATTCTCGTCAGAATTATTGTTCATTCCCTGTGTTGTAGCGTGCGGCCAAAGCCAGTCACCTAAAAAATCCCATCTTCCTCCATAGCGCGTTAACATATTGTTTTTTACGTGGGTATCTAAATAGCCTAACCAGCCTCTGATCATATCAAAGTTTTCCTCTATGGCACGCTTATCGCCGAGGTATTGATAAAGGAACCAGGGTAGGGTAACCACGATTCCACCCCATGCCGGGCCACCCCCGCCATGATAGGTAGGTGCGGTTTGAGGTAATATCCCTCCACCGAGATGTCGTCCGCTTCCAACCTGTTTATGTGCCCAGGTAGTATCGTTCATATTGCCTACCATCGGCTCTGTACCCTGCACATCCCGCCAGTCCTGTAGCCATTTGGTATAAAACGCTCCCAGTCCGTAATTCAATAATCCTGTTTCAGAAGTAGCATGTGCATCGCCTCCATAACCGAATCTTTCCCGTTGCGGACAATCTACTATATAACCGCCGAGCGATAAGTTTTCAAATGTCCATTTCGTTGTATTATAAATCCAGTTTTGCAAGGGGTCTGAACATTCAAAGGAGGTGGTAGATCTGAAATCGGTACGCACCATCCATCCTTTGATATCCTCTTTCCGTGGCGCCTGTTTTGCACCTTGTATCGTTATCCATCTTCCGGAGTTATAGTTAAACTTGTTTTTAAAAGTACCCTCACCGCTTGGCCCTATAATATACCGGTTGTGCAATCCGAAGGTCATATCATCCTGCTGCCGTTCGGAAAAAAGCAGCCGGATGGTATCTCCCGGGTTTCCCCTGACATGAACCTGTATCCACCCGGAAAAGTTAACACCCATATCGGCCCGGTATGTTCCATCGGTACGGTGTTCAACGGAAACCGGCTGTATCTCGTTAAACAGCGCGTTGGTTTCAACCTGCTGGGCAGAAAGCTGCAGCTTCGGTGTATATACATTCACGTTTTTCCATGCTTGGTCATTATAGTCTGTACTGTTCCAGTTGGGTATCTCTTTATTGGCATCCCATATTTCACCTCCGTATCCACCCACACCAAAGCCCCAGTTACCTATAAGCTGGCCCGGACCCGGATGTGTTTTCCATGTTTCGTCCGTGATAATCCTTGCTATGCGCCGGTTATTCTTTCCGATAATGTCAGCCTGGGCGATGACCATAGGAGTACGGGGCTTATCGGGTGTAGCATAAGGTGCATAAATAGACCATGATGTTCCCAGCCATAAGCCAATCACATTCTTTCCAGGCTGCAGCGCTGCTGCTATATTATAGGCAATATAGCGGGCACGTTGGGTATGATCGGTTACTGCAGGCGCCAAAACGTGGATATCTATTTTTTTACCGTTGATATACACTTCGTGATATCCTACGGAGGCCACGTACAGTACGGCTTTTTCGGGGGTTGCATTTAAAACGAATGACTTCCTGATCCAGGGATCAGGTATCTTATTACTGCCTTTATAGGGATTATACACTTCGTTGGTGCCGATCCACTTTGCGGTCCATTCTTTTTGATCGAACAACCCGGTGCTGAAATGTGCGGTTTTGCCCGATGACGACACGATCCCATTTTCATCTTTTACGCTTACTGTCCAGTAATAATCTTTATCAGACAGGAGCGTTTTGCCTTTGTAGGGAATAAGTTGTGATTCATCGGACAATATCCAGCCACTATCCCATTCATCTGCTTTGTTTTTGTTAAGCTGGTTTTTTGTGGAGCTGACCCGGATACGGTAAGCGGTTTGCTTTTGGGCAAAAGCTGAAGGGTCTGACGGCGCTAACTTCCAGCTGAAACGGGGCTGCTTTATATCCAGTCCCTCGGGATGATCAAGATATTCACAGGTAAGGGCAAGAGGATAGATGCTGGCTTTATCTTGTGCGGAAACAGCGTAAAAGGAACCTAAAAGAAAAAACAGGAGCGTCCATTTTGTGTGCATATACGATATCAATAGTGGGGGACTAAGATAATACATTATACCGTTGTATCGGGGCATGCGGTTTAATTGTTACCGGGTGTATCCGTCTGTAAAAAATAAAGGGCGCCATTCCGTATAGGAACCGGCACCCTTTTCAGTAGCATGCAGATGTTTTATTTTGCGGGAGGCAGCAATACGGCATCAATAACATGTATAATGCCATTTGATGCCGGGACCGATGCGATAATATTTGCCCCGTTTACTGTGGCTTTCCCGTCTTTTACGGCAATGGTGATATTGTCTCCGTTAGCCTGTCCGAAGGTTTGTCCGTCCATCAACATTTCGGGTCTTAATACGCCGATATAAACATGATATTCCAGGATGTTACGAAGCGCTTCTTTTTTTTCAGGCTTCATCAGGTCATTTAAAGTGCCCGCAGGGAGCTGGTCGAAGGCTGCATTTACCGGTGCAAATACGGTAAATGGTCCTGCATTGGAGAGGGCATCCACATATCCTGCCGCCTGCAGGGCTTTTACAAGCGTGGTATGATCGGCACTTCCTGCTGCTATTTTAACCACATCTTTTTGAGAATCATCGTCCTTAACGCCGGATTGCCCGCTTAAGGGAGTGGCAGCGTCTGTAGTTGTAGTAGCATTAGTTGTTCCGGTAGCTGCATCATTACAAGACAGCCATAACAGGGCACCCATAAGCAGGGCGGCAAGAGATAGATAATTTCGTTTCATAATCTTTTGGTTATTGAGTAAGTTATAGCTTTCAGCACATGGTATGTACTATGAAAACCGGTACAAGGTATACCGGGAAAATGGTACAGTTTATGACGGTTGTCATGCCATAAAAAGATATCGGTCAGCTTCGGTTTTGAGCGTGGTTCGCCTAAACCGGAGGATATATGACCGGGTTAGATACGCTCATTTATACAAGACTGCTTTTTTTTAAATATTTTTGCGTACTTTAAGAATTTCACAAAAGCTGTAAATAATTATTTGATGGGGCATTTACCTAAACTGATTCAGGATTTAGCGCTTATTTTAATGGCAGGTGCCATTGTGACCTTGCTTTTTAAACGGATTAGGCAGCCTCTCGTTCTCGGCTATATCATTGCCGGCTTCCTGGTTGGCCCGTATTTTCATTTGATTCCAACCGTTGTAGATAATGAAAATGTTAAGACGCTTGCCGAGATTGGTGTTATTTTCCTGCTTTTTAGCCTTGGTTTGGAATTCAGCTTTAAAAAGCTGATGCGGGTGGGGGGCTCGGCTTCCATAACCGCCCTGGTTGAGATCTTATTTATTACCATAGCAGGCTATTTCCTGGGTAAGATGTTGGGTTGGTCTACTATGGACAGTCTTTTCCTGGGTGGTATGCTGGCCAGTTCTTCCACTACCATTATCATCAAAGCCTTTGATGAGCTGGGGGTAAAAACAAAACAGTATGCCCGTATCGTATTTGGTGTGCTGGTGGTAGAAGATATTGTGGTGATCCTATTAATGGTATTGCTTTCAACGATAGCGGTAACGCAGCAGTTTGAAGGGACCGAAATCCTGTTTACCATACTGAAGCTGTTATTTTTCCTCGTGCTATGGTTTATTACCGGTATTTTTCTTTTACCGACTTTTTTAAAGAGGGCGAAAAAATTGATGGATGAGGAAACCCTGCTTATTCTTTCTCTTGGTTTATGCCTGGGTATGGTGGTATTGGCAACCGAGGTTGGTTTTTCAGCAGAGTTAGGTGCCTTTATTATGGGATCAATTATAGCGGAAACTACCTTTGCCGAAAAAGTAGAACATTTAATCAAGCCGGTCAGGGATCTGTTTGGTTCCGTATTTTTCATGTCGGTAGGGATGATGATTAACCCCGCTTCAATGGTGGAATATGCATGGCCCATCCTGGGGGTAACCCTGCTTACTTTATTTGGCAAGTTGTTTAGTACTACGCTCGGTGCACTCATTTCTGGGCAACCGCTTAAACAATCGGTACAGGTGGGTATGAGCATGGCCCAAATAGGAGAATTTGCATTTATTGTGGCAACCTTAGGGCTTTCGCTGGGCGTTATTTCCGATTTTCTTTTTCCCATAGCGGTAGGAGCATCGGCTATCACAACCTTTACAACACCGTACCTGATTAAATACAGTGAGCCTTTTTACCAGTTTGTAACCCGGCGGCTGCCCCAAAAATGGGTAAACAGGTTAAACCGGTATTCCAGCAGTACCCAGAATATCCAGGCAGAGAGTACCTGGAAAATTGTACTAAAAAGTTATAGCCGGATTGCTCTTATCAATGGGATTGTTGTCCTGGCGCTGATTTTAGTATCGTCAAATTTTCTTCTCCCTTTTATCAATGAACGGGTACAGGATGAAACCCTGAGGGTTGTAATTGTACTGGTTGTATCGCTGGGTGTGGCCTCTCCGTTTATGTGGGCGCTTATGGCAAAGCGTCCCAATAACCAGGCGTATAAGGAGCTGTGGATTGATAAAAAATACAACCGGGGACCCTTATTGATCGTGGAGATCATCAGGAATATTGTGGGTATTTTGATCATTGGTTTTTGGGTTGACCGGCTGGCTTCAACTACTGTAGCCCTTTTGGTTGCCATTCCGATTATGATATTGGTGCTGATCATTTTCTCTAAAAGGATCCAGAAATTTTATCAGCGGATCGAGAGCCGGTTTATTTCAAATCTTAATGCGCGGGAAACAGCCGCTGCTGCTGAGGCAGAACAGAGATCGGCAGAAGTAAATATTTTGCGTAAAAATGTTGACTTTGGATCGGATATGGTACCCTGGGATGCTCATATTGTAGAATTACAGGTTAACCAGTGTGCCGATTATATAGGTAAAACACTGATTGAATTGGGCTGGAGAGAGAAATATGGAATAAATATCGTTTATATTAAGCGGGGGGAACAGCTGATCAATGTGCCGGGGAGGAATCACCGGCTACTGCCTTTTGATCATGTGGGTATTATTGCCACTGATGACCAGATACAGGTATTTAAGCCCGTATTTGATGCTGAAACAGTGGTAGAAGGTACAGATATGGAAATAGGCGATATTTCGCTGGAAAAAATACTCGTAGATGAGCATACCCGTTTAAAAGGGCTTACGATACGCGACTCCGGCTTACGGGAACACACAAACGGGTTGATTGTAGGGATACAGCGTGAAAGAGAAAGGATACTGAACCCCGATTCGTCTACCGTTTTTGAATGGGGCGATATTGTATGGATAGTGGGAGAGAGGAAGAAGATCATGCAGCTCGGCCAGGAATAACAGGGGCAACCTTGCCTGTATATCTTTTCTATAGTAAATATTAAAGAGCAGAGGAAGCATATTTCACTATCGGGATAATTGGGATGCTTTATGTACGAATTGTTTTTCGAGAAATTGGCTGAAAAGATAGCGCTAACCCCGGGTCAGCAGGACATCATAAAGCGGTATCTTATCCCCAAAAAAATCCGTAAAAACCAATACCTGCTGCAGGAGGGGGATGTAGCCCGGCATGCCGCATTTGTTGAAAAGGGGGCGCTGAGAGCTTATTCGGTGGATGAAAAAGGCGCAGAGCATATTATTCAGTTTGCTTTTGAGGGCTGGACCATATCCGATATGTACAGCTTTATGACCGGCAACCCGGCTACTTATAATATTGATGCGCTGGAGGATTCGGAACTGGTGCTGATCAGCACAAATGCCCAGGAAGAGATACTGAAGCAGATCCCGGAATACGAAGCATACATCCGATTGCAGGTAACAGGCGCTTATATGGCCATGCAAAAAAGAATTACTTCCATGCTGAGCCTGTCGCTGGAAGAGCGGTACATCAACCTTATCAAACTTTACCCCAATCTTATACAACGCGTTCCCCAGCGCATGATCGCCTCCTATATGGGTCTTACTCCCGAGACGTTGAGCCGGGTTCGCAGGAAAATAAAAAATAAATGATATTGATTTGGATCAAGACTGCAGCTTGACAATTGTCAATGCATTTTCTTATCTGAAAGCAATGGATCAGTCCTTGATGCTATTGTAGTTTTGCTGTGTCAAAAATGGTATGATATGCGAACCAGGCAAACCATAGCGGTTATCGGGGCAACGGGTAGTATGGGTACGGCTATAGCAAAAAGCCTTTCCAAAGGTAACTACCGCCTGTTGCTGTTTACCAGCGACAAAAGCAAATTAAAAGATCTTCAAAAGGAAATTATTGCCACTACCCCGGGTGCAGATGTGGAACCCATCAGTTGCAGTTACACCGCCAGTTGGGAAGCGGATGTTATTATTGTTGCCGTTCCTTTTGCAATGGAAAAGGAAGTGGCAGATAAAATAAGAGAGGTGGCCAACCAGAAGATCGTGATCAGCATTGCCAATCCCCTGAATGAAACGTATGATGCGCTGGTTACGGCTCCGGATACCAGTGCGGCAGAAGAGCTGCAAAAGTTGCTGCCCAATTCTAAAGTGGTCAAGGCTTTCAATACCACATTTGCGGCCGATTTTGCACAGCCGGTAATAGATGGGAAAAGAGTGGATGCATTTATTGCCGGCAATGACAATGACGCCCTGGAAACGGTGTCGGAGATCGTGCAAGCCGCAGGATTTAACCCGGTTATTGCAGGCGACCTGTCGGTGAGCCGGATACTGGAAAATATGCAGTTGTTACTTATCCGCCTGGGTATAAAATACAATTACAACTGGTTGGCAGGCTGGAAAATATTACATCAATAAAATAAACAAACACAAATGAAACTAATATTAATAGGAGCAACAGGATTTGTAGGTTCTGCAGTTTTAAAAGAGGCGTTGAACAGAGGTCATAAGGTAACCGCCATTGTACGGGATCCCGGAAAAATAAGTATGCAAAATGATCAGCTTTCTGTGGTTCGCGGCAACGTAATGGATACTGCGGCTTTGGCAGAACAGATAAAAGGAAGCGAGGTTGTTATAAGCGCATATAATGCCGGATGGAACAACCCCGACCTGTACAATGAATTTTTGAAAGGATCGCAGTCTGTTCAGGAAGCTACGAAGCGGTCGGGCGTAAAGCGGCTGATCGTTGTGGGCGGAGCAGGCAGCCTGTTCATTGCCCCCGGCGTGCAGGTGGTTGATACGTCTGAGTTTCCGACTGACTGGAAACCCGGCGCTTTGGCGGCCAGAGATTATCTCGGTCTCCTGCAAAAAGAAGAGCAGTTAGACTGGACTTTTTTAAGTCCCGCTTTGGAAATGCACCAGGGCTTGCCCAGGAAAAGAACAGGTATATACAGAACAGGGTCGGATAACCCGGTCTTCGATGCCAATAATAAAAGCACCATATCGGTAGATGATCTTGCGGTAGCTATTATTGACGAAGCGGAAAATGCAAAGCATATCCGCCAACGTTTTACCGTTGCCTATTGATCTCAATCCTTTTCAGCTAATTCGTAAAACTTATTATAATGACGGGAACAATGAAGATAAATATATGGTCGGACATACGCTGCCCGTTTTGCTATATTGGCAAAAAGAAATTTGAAAAGGCGTTGGATGCCTTTGCCGGTAAAGACAAGATAGAGGTAATATGGCGCAGCTTTCAGTTGGATCCGAACCTTGAAACGAAACCCGGTATTAATGCGGTTGACCATATTGCTGCGATCAAAGGCATTTCAAAGAAGGATGCCGGAGAGATGCACGATCAGGTAACCAGGGTTGCTAAAGAAGTGGGGCTGGATTTTGATTTTGAAAAAACGGTGGTCGCCAATTCGTTTAATGCACACAGGTTGATCCAGTTGGCCAAAACGAAGAGGTTAGGCAATGAGGTGGAAGAACAATTGTTCAAAGCGCATTTTACGGAAGGTAAAAATATTGATGATGAGGAAATACTTGTAGAAACCGCAGTTGCTGTTGGTCTCAATAAGGAAGAGGTAAGGGTTATGCTTACTTCCGATGCCTTTGCAAAAGAGGTAGAAGAAGAGGAAAGACAGGCGCGTGCTATTGGTGTAAGAGGCGTACCGTTCTTTGTGTTCAATGATAAGTATGCTGTGTCCGGCGCTCAGTCGTCTGCCACTTTTTTGCAGGCTTTACAGCAAAGCTGGTAGGCATTTGAAGCGGAAAATATAGTATTGCCAAAAGCATAGAAGAGGCTTTGTTTTCCGGATCAAATCATGTAATCAAACAACAAATAATAAACATTCAATAAAACAAACAACAAAAAAATCAAGTTATGAAAAAATTATTTTCTATTCTGGTAGTTACCTTTTTAAGCACTGCCTTATTTGCCCAAACTACGTGGAAGGCCGACCCCATGCATTCCAAGCTCACGTTTTCTGTTACCCATCTCGGTATCTCCGATGTGGCAGGATTATTCAAAACCTTTGAGGCGACGGCAGTGGCCAGCCGACCCGATTTCAGTGATGCTGTTTTTACGCTTTCCGTAGAAGTAGCATCTGTTAATACGGAGGTGCAGATGCGCGATGATCATTTGAGGAGCGCCGATTTTTTTGAAGTGGAAAAATATTCCCACATGACCTTTAAAAGCACGTCCATAAAAAAGCACGGACAAAATAAATACCAGCTCACCGGCAATCTTACGCTTCACGGTATTACTAAACCCGTAACGATGGAGCTGTGGTACAGGGGTACCATTGAAAATCCGCAGTCAAAGGCCCTTACTTCGGGATTCCAGTTAACGGGCGTATTAAAACGTTCGGATTTTAATATCGGTCCCAAATTTCCTGCACCCATGCTGAGCGATGAGGTTCAGATAAAAGCCGATGGAGAATTCATAAAACAATGATCACACGCAGTGGAGCGTAAAAAATTTATTTATACTATAAATTACAGGAGCAGCAGTAATGACAGATTTATCGGCGTTCAACAGGTTTACCAGTGAACTGAAAGAGCAGGAACAGGTTATGCCTGTTCTGTTCATCGGTCATGGTTCGCCTATGAACGGAATTGAAGACAATGAATTCAGTAGGCGCTGGACCCAGATGGCCAAAGAAATTCCAGCACCTGCAGCGGTATTGGTAGTGTCTGCGCACTGGTTCAGTAAAGGAACGCGTATAACGGCAATGGACTTTCCACCAACCATTCATGATTTCGGAGGATTTCCGCAGGACTTGTTTGATGTGCAGTATCCTGCGCCTGGTAATGCCCTGCTGGCCAAAGAAACGGCTGCTCTTATTCATTCTTCTCCCGTGGAAATGTCGCACGACTGGGGGCTTGATCACGGCGCATGGACGGTAGTGAGGCATATGTACCCCGAAGCGAATATTCCGGTATTACAGTTAAGCATTGATTATACAAAAGGGCCGCAATATCACTACGAACTGGCCAAGGAATTGCAGACATTAAGAAAGAAAGGCGTATTGATTATAGGGAGCGGTAATATGGTTCATAACCTTAGGATGGTGGCATGGGATAAAATGGATGAGCCGGGTTATGGATACGACTGGGCATTGAAGATGAATGATACTTTCAAACAACTGATCAGCGATGGTGACCACAAACCATTGATCCGTTATGAAGGTTTCGGCAGGGAGGGACAACTGGCTATTCCTACTCCGGAGCATTATTTGCCGCTGTTGTATACTTTGGGATTAAAGAAAGACAAAGATGAAATTGCCTTTTTTAATGATAAGGCAGTGGCAGGGTCGCTAACGATGACTTCGGTTAAGATAGGATAATAGACAACAAACGAATAATAAGCAAAACAAAGATAAAATGTACAACCTCAAAATAATTTCATCAACCGTTCGTCCGGGCAGAAAAGGCCCGCTGGTAGCAAAATGGGTAGAAGACATAGCCAGGCAAAATGGAAATTTTGACGTGGAAGTTTTGGATCTCGGAGAGATCAACCTGCCTATGATGAATGAGCCGAATCATCCTAAGCTGAAAAAGTATCAGCACGAGCATACCAAATGGTGGAGCGCTAAAATAGACGAGGCAGACGCTTTTGTTTTTGTAACTGCCGAATATGATTATAATTATCCGGCTCCTTTAAGGAATGCGTTGGAATATCTTTTTCAGGAATGGAGTTACAAACCCGCTGCTATTGTTAGCTATGGTGGCGTTTCGGCTGGTACGAGGGCAACGAATGCCTTAAAAGCCGATCTGTCTACTTTTAGCATGGTGCCCTTAACGGAATCGGTAAACTTCCCTTTTTTCCAGCAAAACATCAATGACCAGAATGAGTTTGAAGCCAACGAGGTGTCGCACAAAGCGGCAGAGTACATGCTAAGGCAACTGGTACGCTGGGCAAAAGGATTAAAGGCGATCAGGGAAGACAAGGGCTAAAATAAGCCTGGTTTTTGGAGTTAAGGAAGATATTATAAAGTTATTGCACCACTAAAAGAGCTCAAATGGAATTAGGCCTCATCACTTTTGCCGATATGCAGCCGGAAACGCTTCCCGGCAGGGGCGTCAATGCGCAGCAGCGTATCAGCGACCTGATGGAAGAGATCCGGTTAGCGGATCAGCTGGGATTGGAAGTGTTTGGCGTAGGTGAACATCATCGTTCCGATTATGCGGTATCTTCTCCTGCGGTAATACTGGCGGCAGCGGCTATGATCACCAAAAACATAAAGCTCTCCAGCGCGGTAACGGTGCTGAGCTCTGATGATCCCGTGAGGGTATTCCAGGATTTTGCCACGGTAGATCATTTATCAAATGGCCGCGCCGAGATCATGGCGGGAAGAGGTTCATTCATCGAATCCTTCCCATTGTTCGGATATGACCTGGGAGATTATGATGAACTCTTTACGGAAAAATTAGACCTGTTATTGAAGCTGAATAAAACCGAAAGGCTTTCCTGGCAGGGGAAGCACCGGCCTTCGTTCAACGATCTTGGCGTGTATCCCCGTCCATACCAGCCGTCTATTCCTGTTTGGCTTGCAGCCGGCGGCACGCCTGCATCTGCGGTAAGAGCGGCTACCCTGGGGCTGCCATTAATGCTGGCAATTATCGGCGGCACGCTGCAGCAGTTCGTTCCTTTCATAAACCTCTACCGCGAGGCGGCAAAGAAAAGCGGGAAAGATTTCAATACGCTGCAGCTGGGTGTTAACAATCACATGTATGTGGGGGAAGATTCTCAGCAGGCTGCGGATGAGTTTTATCCTTACTATGCTGCTATGATGAACCGCGTTGGCCGCGACAGGGGCTGGCCGCCGCTTAGCCGCCGGCAGTTTGATCATTCCCGCCTGCCCCAAAATGCTTTGATGGTAGGCAGCGTACAGGAAGTAATTGATAAGATATTATATGAGCACGAATTATTCGGTAATACCCGCTTTCTGGCACAGGCCAGCGTGGGCAATGTGCCTCATGCAAAGATCATGAAATCTATAGAGCTGTTCGGCACTAAGGTAGCGCCGGCGGTAAAAAAAGCTATCGAACATTCAAAAGGATCATAAAAAATTCAGGATATGAAAAAACTTTTGGGCACGAACTATAATGCTAAAAATACAGATGCTGCTTTGTTTATTGCACGGGTAGGCATTGCCTTGTTAATGTTTACACATGGTATTCCTAAAATAGCAAAGCTCTCCGAAACGCCTGTGCAATTCATGGATTTTTTGGGTTTGGGACCCACTGTCAGCTTATGCCTGGCCATTTTTGCAGAAGTGGTCTGCTCCCTGCTCATTATGCTTGGATTGTGCACAAGGCTGGCCGTTATCCCACCGGTGATCACCATGCTGGTAGCGGTATTGCATGTGCACAGCTCCGATCCGTTCGTAAAGCAGGAATTGGGGCTGCATTACCTGCTGACATATACCGTGCTCTTCATTATGGGCAGCGGCAGGTATTCCATTGATCATGCTTTGTTTAAAGGTGCACAGCAGAAATAGTATTGGATGATTGTTTTATATGGTCTTAACTGTCCTTAAAGCCTTCACATTTAGCGACTATCTCTTTTAAAATATCAATTAACGGTTTTGTAGCACATATAAAAGAACGCATCTGTGGTTATAAGTGATAGATTTGCATTTTGGTATATTTGTTCGTGTATTAGTGCCTGTTTTTTACGTTGAATTGAAATAGTAGTATTATAAAATCTCTGAAAAGTGGCAGAAGACGTTAAACTAAAGCTGGATGAAAATGGCCATGGTCGTTTTTACATCACGGATGAAGAAACGCAGGTAGCAGAAATGGTGATCAGTATCTCCAACGGACTGTTAACGGTGTATCATACCGAAGTGCTGCCCCGGGCGGAAGGTAAAGGATTGGGAAAGCAGCTGCTGGCTGCTATGGCAGATCATGCCCGGAGGAATGAAATGAAGATCATTCCCCTGTGTCCTTATGTACATGCGCAGTTTAAACGCCATCCTGAGCTATACGCGGATGTATGGCAGAAAGCTGATCAATAAGATGAAGCTGATCATAAAAAATATGGTTTGCCCGCGCTGTATCAGCGCGGTGGAGCAGATAGTAAAAGATAGTAAGCTCCAGGCTTTGTCTGTGCGGCTGGGAGAAGTGGAATTGATGAAAGACCCAGGTAAAAAGAAGCTGGAGCAATTGGCGACAGCCCTTAGCCAAAGCGGATTTGAATTGTTAGACGATCAGCGCATGCAGCTGATCGAAAAAATAAAAAGCCTGCTGATCAGTAAAGTACAGGAGGGAAATATAGAAGACCATTTCAGTGTAAGCAAATACATCGGTAAAAGCATATTCAAAGACTACTCTTCCCTCAGTAAACTATTTTCCGAGGTAGAAGGCGTTACCATTGAGCAGTTTTTTATTTTGCAAAAAATAGAGAAAATAAAGGAATGGCTGATGTACAACGAGCTGTCTTTAAGCCAGATCGCCTTCAACCTCGGATACAGCAGTGTACAGCATGTGAGCAACCAGTTTAAAAAGTTTACCGGCATGACACCTACACAATTCAGGCAGTTAGGCGGCTCCCACCGTAAAGGGTTGGATGCTGTTCACTGATCTGCCGCTGCAATTAAATATACTTTTTATCCCTAATGATGTAACAATAGGTACCTGATTGTTCGGAGCTTTGCCTTGCAATAAATAAGGTAAAGATGAATACAGCAGATCATACTTATCGTTTACCCCTGTCCGGTGTAGAGAGCGAACATTGCGCACTCATTGTGGATAAGGGCTTAAGCAAAATAGAAGGCATTACCGCGCACAAAGTGGAACTGAACAATAAACGGGCGGTCATTGACACAGATGATGCGGCGGAGGTATTGCCAGAAGCGGTGAAAGCCATTCGCGACCTGGGCTATGGAGTAAATACCGTCAAACAATCCTTTCCCGTGCTTAATATGAGCTGCGCTTCCTGTGCCGCAAGTTCGGAGAGTATTTTACGCAGTCAGCCGGGGGTTGTAAATGCAGTGGTAAATTACGCCAATGGTAATGCATTAGTTGAATATATTCCTACAGTTACAGCTCCGCCCCGGTTAAAAGCTGCCTTGCAGGGCATCGGGTACGACCTGTTGATTGATGAAAGTGAAGATGCAAAAGATGTGCTCGAAGCATTACAGCAAAAGCAATACAAAAACCTCAAAGCAAAAACCATTGCAGCGGCAGCGCTGTCCATCCCGGTGGTGATCATAGGCATGTTCTTCATGACTATACCTTACGCCAACTATATCATGTGGGCACTGAGCACTCCGGTGATCTTTATTTTTGGAAAACAATTCTTCGTGGGCGCCTGGAAGCAGGCAAAGCACCGGTCGGCTAATATGGATACCCTGGTAGCATTAAGCACCGGCGTAGCGTATCTGTTCAGCGTTTTTAATACTTTATTCCCCGCGTACTGGCATAGCAAAGGATTACACGCGCATGTGTATTTTGAGGCTGCTGCGGTGATCATAACTTTTATATTATTGGGGAAATTACTGGAAGAAAAAGCAAAGGGAAATACTTCCTCGGCTATCAAAAAGCTTATGAGCTTACAGCCTGATACCGTTACAGTAGTACATGAAGATGGCAGGCAGGAGGAAATAGCCATTGCCGGTGTAGCCGTGGGCGCCACTTTACTGGTGAAGCCGGGAGAAAGGATACCGGTAGATGGAATGGTAAGCGCCGGCAGCTCTTTTGTGGATGAAAGCATGATCAGCGGAGAGCCCGTGCCGGTTGAAAAGACGGAGGGGGCAAAGGTATTTGCCGGGACCATTAACCAAAAAGGAAGCTTCCGGTTTGTTGCCGGTAAAGTGGGAGGCGATACCGTGCTGGCGCATATCATTAAAATGGTGCAGGAAGCCCAGGGCAGTAAAGCTCCCGTACAAAGACTGGTAGATAAAATTGCAGGCATCTTCGTGCCGGTAGTGATAGGCATTGCATTGCTGAGCCTGGTGCTATGGATCATTTTAGGAGGCGACAACGGCTTTACCCACGGGTTGCTGGCCATGATCACTGTGCTGGTTATCGCCTGCCCGTGTGCGTTAGGACTGGCTACACCAACAGCTATTATGGTGGGTGTGGGCAAAGGCGCCGAAAACGGTATTCTCATCAAAGATGCCGAAAGCCTGGAGCTGGCAAAGAAAACAAATGCTATCATTCTCGACAAAACCGGCACCATAACGGAGGGAAAACCGACTGTTACCGATGTCATCTGGCTGAACAATGATACCAGCAACCTTCCTGTTTTTTTAGCTGTTGAAAAACAGTCCGAACATCCGCTGGCGGAAGCGATCGTAAAATATTTTAGTACCGGAGAAGACGTGCCTGTAGCGCATTTTGAAAGTGTAACGGGTCTTGGTGCAAAAGCACAGGTAAAGGATCAGTGGTGGTATGCGGGTAACCTGCCGTTACTGCAAAAGAATAATATTGCAGTGACGGAACAATTGCAACACGCGGCAGCAAAATGGCTGGCAGAAGCTAAAACAGTGATCTACTTTGCCAATGAAAAGCAGGCGCTGGCGGCCGTGGCCATTGCGGATGCTATCAAAGCCTCTTCAGCAGAAGCGGTAAAGCAATTGCAGGATGCGGGTATCACTGTATATATGCTTACGGGCGATAATGATGCCACAGCACAAGCCATTGCCGGCCAGGTGGGAATAACACACTTTAAAGCGGAAGTATTACCTGCACAAAAAGCGGAGTTTGTAAAAGCCCTGCAACAGCAGGGCAAAACCGTAGCCATGGTGGGAGATGGTATTAACGACAGCAATGCGCTGGCACAGGCGGATGTGAGCATTGCAATGGGGAAAGGCAGTGATATTGCGATGGATGTGGCCAAAATGACCATCATTTCGTCTGATCTTTCTAAGATCTCCAAAGCCATTCAATTATCAAAACATACGGTTGCCACTATAAAACAAAACCTGTTTTGGGCATTTATTTATAACTTTATCGGTATTCCCATAGCCGCAGGTATTTTATATCCCGTAAACGGATACCTTTTAAACCCCATGATTGCAGGAGCGGCCATGGCACTGAGCTCTGTAAGTGTAGTAACGAACAGCTTAAGATTAAAGTGGCTGAAATGATGAACCGGTGGATGTCAGGCGTCCGGTAAAGTGTAACATATTTCAAAAAGAATATAACCTTGCGTGCATCCATGCAGGTCCTTTGTAAAGAAGTAAAAAATGAATAAGATACTGAATACAATAAAAAAGCTTTTCAAAAGCTGGTTTACCAAAAGCTGCTGTAAATAAGGCGGCAGGCGGGCAATATCGGTAAACCATTATTTTTTAAACTAATCACAAAACAGGATCATGAAAACAATACAGCTCAAAACGAATATCAATTGCAGCGGATGCGTAGAAAAGGTAACTCCTTTGCTGAATGAAGCTTATGGTGAAGCCAACTGGAAAGTGGATACTGCTGATCCTAAGAAGCTGTTGACCGTAACGGCAGCAGATGCAGACGAAAGCGATGTGATAAAAACGGTGGGAAAAGCAGGCTTTAAGGCTGAAAAATGGAATGAAGCAATGAATTAGAATACATAAATATACACAATGAAAAAAAATGCATCAAAACAAACAGTAGATCTTGTTAAACCGGTTTTACACTCCTGTATCGTCCTTATTGCAATAGTTGTATTTGCTGCGTGTAAGCAGGGTGGCGTTGCGGGGGTAGTAGATAAAACGTATGAAGGAGAGGGAGATAACTTAGAAAGAGTGACCCAGGAAATGGTTGCTCCGCCGCTTTTGCCGAAGCACGACCAGGTGGCTATCGGCGGGCCCAAGATCGTTGAAGTGACTTTAACTATAGCAGAAAAGAAAATAGAAATAGCGCCTGGCGATTCTATATGGGCCATGACCTTCAATGGTTCGGTGCCCGGTCCTATGATCGTTGTGCACCAGGATGATTTTGTAGAGCTGACGCTTAAAAACCCCGCTACCAATACCCAACTGCATAATATAGACTTCCATGCGGCAACGGGCAAAATGGGCGGAGGCGATATCTCCGAAGTGAACCCGGGGCAGCAGGTAACGTTCCAGTTCAGGGCTATCCGGCCGGGTGTTTTCGTGTATCATTGTGCACCGGGGGGAATGATGGTGCCCATGCACGTTGTTTCGGGTATGAACGGTGTTATAATGGTACTGCCCCGTGAAGGATTGAAAGACGAAAATGGTAACCCGGTTACCTACGACAAAGCCTATTATATTGCGGAACAGGATTTTTACCTGCCTAAAGATGCCAACGGGAAATATAAAAATATTGCCACACCCCAGCAGAGCATGCAGGAAATGGAAGCGGCCATCAAAATGCTTACACCTACCCATATTGTCTTTAACGGACATAGAACAGCGCTGATCGGCAGGAGGGCGCTTACGGCTAAAGTAGGAGAAAAAGTATTGTTCATTACTTCGCAGGCCAACCGCGATACCCGCATACATCTTATCGGTGGTCATGCAGACCTGTACTGGCCGGCAGGGAAGTTCAATAACCGGCCTTATACCGACCTGGAAACCTGGGCTATACCCGGCGGTTCTGCCGCTGCGGCTTTATATAAATTCCGCGAGCCGGGCACCTATGCATATCTGAACCATAACCTGATAGAAGCATTTGCTTACGGGGCCATTGCACAGATCAAAGTGGAAGGCGAATGGGACAACAGCCTTATGAA
This sequence comes from Chitinophagaceae bacterium, assembly GCA_023957155.1. Lineage (GTDB taxonomy): Bacteria > Bacteroidota > Bacteroidia > Chitinophagales > Chitinophagaceae > Agriterribacter. The sequence continues at coordinate 51,849 of JAMLHK010000008.1, forward strand.
GCAGATTGAGAAAGCAGGTCCTGTTAAATAGTGATTTAGCATTCAATGTTGTTTCCTTAACGTTTCTGTGTAGTTACGGGTGACAACACCCGCAACGGCAACTCCGGGGCTGACTAAAAAGATTCGGGTTAAAGATATGCCACTAAGACTCAAACCTGCCTGCCGACAGGCATGGGCACAATGTTCTGATTCTCAGGTTTAATTTTCTTTGGGCCTTAGCGACTTCGTGGCAAAATATTACTTTTTGGTCAACCCCTTAAGGAAACGACATTGATTTACCATTGCTTAATGTGCGATAGAAGAGACAGTATATTAACAATATTATGTGCAAATAACCCGTTCTTATTTTTACTCCGGAAAACATTATCGGGCTGGCTATAGAGGGTGGCTGTAATGCCGTGGCATCTACCTTTGGTGTATTAGGGATCATGAGTCGCCGGTATGCGCATAAGATCCCCTTTGTGGTAAAGATCAATCACAATGAATTCTTGAGCTATCCTAACCGCTACGATCAAACGCTTTTTGGTACGGTAAAAAATGCATGGAATATGGGGGCTGTTGCCGTTGGCGCCACTATTTACTGGGGAAGCGCCGAAAGTGCCCGCCAGCTTAAAGAGATAGCAGAAGCTTTTGAAATAGCGCATGAGCTGGGGATGGCTACCATTTTATGGTGCTATACCCGTAACAATGCCTTTAAGGTGGATGGAGTGGATTATCATACCTCAGCCGATCTTACCGGCCAGGCTAATCACTTAGGTGTTACCATACAGGCGGATATCATAAAGCAGAAACTACCCACCAATAATGGGGGCTACCTGGCAACAAAGCATGGCAAAACCAGCCCGCTGGTATACAGTGAACTAACATCGGATCATCCTATTGATCTCACCCGCTACCAGGTATTAAATTGTTACAGCGGCCGGGTGGGCTTAATTAACAGCGGCGGCGAAAGTAAAGGTGAAAGCGACCTGCAGGAAGCGGTAACCACGGCGGTGATCAACAAGCGTGCCGGGGGAATGGGATTGATTTTGGGCCGTAAAGCATTCCAGCGGCCTTTCAGCGAAGGAGTAGCCATGCTGCAAGCCATTCAGGATGTGTATTTAGATAAGGATATTACGATTGCTTAATGTGATGGAAGCCGGTGGGATATTAACAATATTATATGCAAATAAGCCGTTCTTATTTATACTTTTGTAACCAGTGAAAAAAATATTTGTCATAGCGCTGATCATGCTGTACGGGGCTTCCGGTTCGGGCGTAACCCTTCAGCTGCATTATTGCTGTGGTAAATTCAAGAATATCAAATGGACGCCGGTTAAAGATTATGGCTGCGGCAGCGAACATGCTATGGGCGAGAAGCCCTGCTGCGAATATAAGTCGGTTTCTTTTTCGGAAAATAAGGATCATCTCAACCCGGAGCTTGCCGTAAAAGCGTTCCAGGTAAATGCAGCGGCTATACCGGTTAACACGGTTGCCTATCCCGGTGAACCTTTGTTTTCTTATCCCCTTCCTGTTGTTTTTGCTGCACAAACACAGCAGTACACACCTCCTTTATTTCTACTTCATCAGGTGTTCAGGATCTGATCTTAAAAGCAGAAGCACGATTTCCTGTTTTTAAATCAAAATGAACATTTATGACAAAAATTTTTCAGCACACAGCTATTGCTGTACTTTCTCTTCTTTTTGTATTGGCTGCTGCCGCTCAGCATAATAGCAATACAGACACCACTACGTTTAAAGTATACGGCGTTTGCGGTATGTGCAAGCAGCGTATAGAAAAAGCCGCAAGCATTAAAGGGGTAAAGAATGCCCAATGGAATGTGAATACGCAAATGCTTAGCCTTAGTTATGAACCTTCCGTTGTTGCTTTAGAGGACATACACAACCGGATAGCCGCAGTGGGGCATGATACCGAATTGAAAAAAGCCACCGATAAAGCTTATAATGCGCTGCCGGAGTGTTGCCTTTACCGGGATATGGAGGCAAATGAAACAGCCGGGGGGCTCCAAAGCAGTGATCCTGCAGTAACCGGTGTGGTACTGGCGGAAGATAAGAAAGGCAACTTTACAGCGCTTGCCGGGGCAACGGTTGCCTGGTTGAATGCGGCTAAGGCTACCGTGTCTGATAAGCATGGTGTATTTTCTTTGCCGCTTCATGAGACGGTTTCGCTATTGGTGATCAGCTATACCGGCTACCGGCCAGATACGGTACAAATAACCGATAACAGTGCACTGCAGGTTGTATTGGCATCTGATCATCAGCTGAATACTATCACAGTAACGGCCAGGCGAAAAAGCATGTTTGTGAATACTTCCAGTGCCTTTCGTGCCACTACCATTACTTCCAAAGAGTTGATGAAAGCCGCCTGCTGTAATCTCAGTGAAAGCTTTGAAACCAACCCTTCGGTAGATGTATCCTACAGCGATGCCGTAACAGGTTCCAAACAAATACAGTTGCTGGGACTATCCGGGAACTATACCCAGCTCACGGTGGAAAACTTACCCGGTCCCCGCGGCATTGCCACCCCGCTGGGACTGAACAGCATTGCCGGCCCGTGGATTGAAAGTATCCAGCTGAGTAAAGGAACAGGCTCTGTGGTAAACGGTTTTGAAAGTATCGCCGGACAGATCAATGTAGAGTTAAAGAAGCCGGAAAACACCGACAGGGTATATGCCAATGGTTATGTAAACAGTATGGGGCGTTCAGACCTGAACCTTAATCTCTCGCAGCAGATCGGCAGCAAATGGTCTACCGGCTTGTTGCTGCATGATAACTTTTTGTATGCCAGGCCAGATTTTAATAAAGATGGCTTTCGTGACTTACCCACTGGGAATTTATTCAGTGCCATCAACCGATGGAAATATGATGACAGCAAAGGATGGATGGTGCAGTTTGGCATAAAGGTACTGGCGGATGACCGAACCGGGGGAGAAGTTGCATACAAGAGGGAGAATAAATTTTCCACCGATCACTACGGTATGGGCATTAAAACCAATCGTTATGAAGCGTTTGCCAAAGTGGGTTATGTGTTTCCCGAAAAAAAATATAAAAGCATCGGGTTGCAGCTGTCTGCTTTTAATCATAAGCAGGATGCATATTTTGGATTAACGCCTTATGATGCTGAGCAAACCAATTTTTATTCCAACCTGATCTTCCAGAGCATTATTGGTAATACCGCGCATAAATACAGGACAGGCTTAAGTTTTTCTGCCGACCGTTATGATGAACAGTATCAAATACAGGCATTCAAAAGGAACGAAGTAGTACCCGGTGCTTTTTTTGAATATACTTATACGATGAATGAAAAATTCAACGTAGTAGGAGGGATCCGTGCAGACTATAACAATTTATATGGATGGTTTGCCACGCCGAGGCTGAATGTTCGGTATGAGCCTGTAGAAGGTACAACCATAAGGGCAAGTGCGGGAAGAGGGCAACGTACCGCCAATATTTTTGCAGAAAATATGGGCCCGCTGGTTAGTGCAAGAACGGTCAGCATCATTGCCGCTACAAATGAAAAAGCGTATGGCTTAGATCCCGAAGTGTCGTGGAATAAAGGCATCAGCGTTGACCAGCAGTTCACCCTGTTTACGAGAGACGCTATGCTGAGCGTTGATTTTTTCAGGAATGACTTTACCAACCAGGTGGTAGCGGATATGGAAGATCCCCGCACGTTGAAGTTTTATAATTTGACAGGCAAATCCTATTCCAACAGCTTCCAGTCTGAATTGAGCATGGTGCCCCTTGAAAGGTTTGATCTCCGGTTAGCGTATCGCTGGTTTGATGTAAAAACAACTTATGGCAATACCCTGCTGCAAAAGCCGCTTACTGCCGAACACAGGGCATTTGCCAATCTCGCTTATGCGGTGAAGGGATGGAAATTTGATTATACGATCAACTATGTGGGATCAAAGCGTATTCCGTCTACAGCGGCCAATCCCGAGCTATATCAGTTGCCCGTAAGATCGCCGGGTTATATTACCATGAATGCGCAGGTGAGCAAATCACTGGGCAAAGCCAAAGCGCTGGAATTGTATATCGGTGGGGAGAACCTGACCGATTATTTTCAGAAGGACGTGATCATTTCGGCAGCGCAGCCTTTCGGTGATTATTTTGATGCTTCCATGATCTGGGGGCCGGTGAGTGGCCGTATGGTATATGCGGGCTTTCGATACAGCATCAAATAGATGGGAGAGGAAAATGTTATTTTATAAGGCTGAGTAAAAAGGCTGTTGAACGTCTTTGTGAGTAATAATAGATAAGGTTCTATCGCTGAAGGCACAGTAGTACTAAAGCTTAATCAATCCCGCATGTGCGGGACGGGAAATGGCGGTAATCCCTGCCAGCCGGCAGGCTGGATTTCCCGGCAGCTTTTGTGTTACTTTTTTCCGCAAAAAAGTAACTAATTCATAATTTGCATCTGCATCCTTTTCCTGTTACTCAAATAAGCGTATGAACTGGCTGCTTATATTAGAAATTATTTATCTCATCATCCTGGTATCGGTTTGCCTGCGGATTATTTATGATACCCACAGCATAACCAAAACTTTAGCCTATCTGCTGCTGGCCATGTTTGTTCCTGTTATCGGCATCCTCTTTTATTTTTCTTTCGGTATTAATTACCGGAAAAGAAAAATGTACACCAAAAAGCTGATCGCTGACGATAATATGTCGGAAAAATTAAAGGAGGAGATTTACAGGTATTCAAAGCGTATATTTGATCAAAGCAATGCCGATGTGCAAAGCAGCAGGGAGTTGGCTGTTATGCTGGTTAAAGACAGCCAGAGCCCGCTTACCTCCGGCAATGAAGTGAAGCTGCTGGTAAACGGGGAACAGAAATTCCCGGAGGTATTAGAGGCGATCCGGCATGCCAGGCATCATATCCATATCGAATATTATATTTATGAGGATGATGAAATTGGGAATACGATAGCGGATGCGCTGATCCAAAAGGTCAAAGACGGGGTAGAGGTTCGCTTTATATACGATGATTTTGGAAGCCGGTCTATCAGAAAAAAAATCGCTCCGCGTTTAAAAGCAGTGGGGGTTAAAACCTATCCGTTTTATCGCATCGTTTTCATTGCACTGGCTAACCGGGTTAACTACCGGAACCATCGGAAAATTATAGTAATAGACGGTGCTACCGCTTTCGTTGGCGGCATTAATGTGAGTGACAGGTATATTAACAGTGAAGAACGTCCCGGTAGCCTGTTCTGGCGCGATACGCATTTGCGCATTGATGGTCCGGGTGTACAATACCTGCAATATCTTTTTTTATGCGACTGGAATTTTTGTGCTAATGACAGGCTGCAGCCCAGCGCCTTGTTCTTTCCGCCTCCTTCTTCTCTGTCTTTTAAAAGTAATAAAGTGGTTCAGATAGCAGCGAGCGGCCCTGATTCTGACATTCCTACTATTTTATTTTCCCTGCTGCAGGCCATCAACCTGGCTACAGAAGAAATACTGATTACCACTCCTTATTTTATTCCGGGCGAAAGCCTGCTGGATGCGCTGATGGTGGCTGCACTTGGCGGTGTGAGCGTAAAATTGCTTGTACCGGGCGTATCGGATTCCGTCCTGGTCAATACTGCTGCACGGTCATATTATGGCGAGCTGCTGAAAGCCGGTGTTGAGATTTATTTATATCATAAAGGATTTGTTCACGCTAAAACTTTGGTTACCGATAGAAAGGTCGCCATAGTTGGAACAGCCAACATGGATTACCGGAGCTTTGATCTGAACTTTGAAGTAAACGCTATTGTATACGACAACGAGATAGCCGGTGAGCTTGCCGATGTTTTTTATAAGGATATTGAGGATGCCGAAAAAATTGATGCTGCTGCATGGGAGGATCGTACCACCTGGAAGCAATTGCTTGAAAAAACAGCGAGACTGGTATCGCCGTTTTTATAAACATGGATCATAGACTTTCTTTGATCGCCTGTCCTGTGCCGCCCATTGCCTGGAATACGCATCAGCCGAAAAAACGCCGCTTCCTTTTACAGGGTACAAGGAGGGTTCTGCACACCCTGAAACCTGCACCTTGAGACCTGCGACCTTCACCCTGTCAGGCCCGTACCACCATCAGGTTTCTGCATACCGTAAAGCTGAATATTGTTTTGGTCTTATTGTTGAGTTTTACGGACATTGATTTGTCAAATCCCTGTATTTCTTTTATTTCAATGGAGGAGCCTAAGGTGAGCGCTATGGAATCGAGAAACTGTAAAAAAGAGGCATCATGATTGGCTACACCTGTTAACTTGTAAGCGGTATTGACCTGTCCCTCGGATAAGGGGAAAGAGGGATATACCGGCAATTTACCATTGGCATCAGGAATGGGTTCGCCATGCGGATCAAATTGAGGATGACCCAGCATTTCATCAATGCGGTCAAAGAACCGGTCTGACTGGATATGCTCAATCTGTTCGGCAATATCATGCACTTCCTCCCAGCCGAGTCCCATTACTTCCGAAAGGAAAAGTTCCGTAAGGCGGTGCTTACGCAAAATATACAGCGCCTGCCTTCTCCCTTTTTCGGTGAGCTGTATGGCCTTATATTTTTCATATTTAATGAACTTCTTTTCGGCCAGCTTTTTTACCATGCTGTTTACCGTAGGCATTTTAATGCCCAGGCTTTTCGCAATATCCGTAACCGAAATCTCCTTGTTTTCCTGTGCGAGCCGGTAAAGCGCTTTCAGGTAATTTTCTTCCGTAAGTGAAACCATGGCGTAAAGATAGCCGATTATATGTTTTGCTATTGAATTTGGCAAGGTTGCCAATCTTTAATGAGACCGTTTTAGTTGAAGAATGCCCATCTTCAAAGTTGACAACCTTAAGACTGAATGCCTAATATATAAATTCGGATCAGGATTTGGATTTATCCTATAAAAGTAATTACTTTGTAATCACAATACACGATTTATGGAAATACCCGTGATCAACATCGGTAACTCAAAAGGTATCAGGCTGTCAAAAGCACTTTTGGAGCAATATAACATCAGCGACACCGTGGAACTGATTTTAGAAAAAGGCCGAATTATCTTAAAGCCCAAATCCGTTCCAAGAAAAGGTTGGGAAAAATCATTTAAGCAGATGCATGCCAATGGAGATGATAAACTGCTGATTGACGATGTTTTTGAAGATGAAACTTTTGAAGAATGGAAATAAGACAGTACGAGATTGTGTTGGTAAATCTTGATCCAGCCATTGGAAGCGAAATGAAAAAAACGCGTCCCTGTGCTGTTATTTCTCCCAATGAAATGAACAAGTTCCTCCAGGCTATTGTTGTTGCACCGATTACAAGCAGTTCAAAGCCTTATCCAACAAGAGTTGAGATCAGGCAAACGAGAACAAAAGGCTGGGTAGTTTTAGACCAGATCAGAACGGTGGACAGAGTAAGAATTATCAGGAAACTGGGTAGCCTGACAACGGCTGAAATTGAATCTGTTAAAACCGTGATAAAAGAAACTTACGTCGAATAAAAGCGTTATATAACCATATTGCATCTTTTACTAAATAACAGTAACACAACCAGACTTCCGAAGCACCTTATTTATTTTATTTTTTTGAAATACAGATTATTATCGTGATCTGTATATAGCCTCGTTTCTGAACTAAATAATTGGCATTCTATTTTCCTACCGCGAGTAACTTTATCTTTTTGTTCAATGTTAATCCAGTCGTAAAAAAAGTATCTTTTTTTGTCTTACCCATTTGCCTCTTCCCTTGATTAAGTCATTCCCCTTATGGTAGGTCCGCTCGTATACGCCGTCAGTTAAAATTTTTAAAGTATCCACAAAAATCTCCGTAGCATCGCTACATCGCTGCTGTCGCCGCGAGAAAACCCGCTACGCAGTAAACCTGCCTGATTAAAAAGTATATAAAAATAATTTTGTTAGATTAATCTAACTTATTATTTTTGATGGTATAAATTAGCGTATGCGGTATTATTTTATGTGTTTTATCTTTTGCGTTTCCTGTGCCGCTTCTTTTGCACAGCAGCCGGAAGTCGTAAAAGGCAGGGTAATGGCTGGCGGAAAGCCGGTGAGCGGGGCAACCATAACCGTGGCCGGATCCCGTAACGGGGTAGTTACCGATACAGCAGGTTATTTTAATCTGCCGGTTACGCATAAAAGAGGCAGTATGATAAAAGTATCTGCTGTTGGTTTTGCAAGTGTTTCCCGGGAAATTTTTGCGCAGGATATAGAGGACGGACTTTTAGTTATAACGCTGGAGCCTGTTGCTGCAGACCTGTCAGAAATTGTAGTAACGGGCACTTTAAAGGAGGTAAGCCGTATGCAAAGTCCGGTACCCGTGGAAGTGATCACCCCGGCGCTTTTCCGGAAAAACCCGGCACCCAGCCTGTTTGAATCTATTGGTATGGTAAACGGAGTAAAGCCGCAGCTGAACTGTAATGTTTGTAATACGGGAGATATACACATCAACGGGATGGAGGGACCTTATACCATGATCCTGATTGATGGTATGCCGATTGTAAGCGCTTTATCAACGGTATACGGACTGAACGGAATTCCCAACAGCATGGTGGAACGTATTGAGGTGGTGAAAGGCCCGGGCTCTTCGCTCTATGGTTCTGAAGCAATGGGTGGCATTATTAATGTCATTACCAAAAACCCATTGAAGGCGCCAGTGATCAGTGCTGATATATTTGCCACTTCATGGCGTGAATACAGTGCCGATGCTTCGGCTACATTCAGGATGGGGAAGATTACCGGGTTGGCGGGGATCAATTACTTCAACTACGATCACCCGCTTGATAAGAATAAGGACGGGTTTACGGATGTAACCCTGCAGGATCGGGTATCCCTGTTCAATAAATGGAACCTGGAAAGGAAAGACAACCGGGTGGCAAGCCTTGCCCTGCGGTACGTAACAGAGAATCGCTGGGGCGGCCAGATGGAGTGGAACAAAACCTGGCGGGGCAGCGACAGTGTGTATGGCGAAAGCATATACACCGGGCGGTGGGAGCTGATCGGCATGTACCAGTTGCCTTTAAAAGAGAAGATAATGGCACAGTTCTCTTATAACCGGCACAGCCAGGATTCGTGGTATGGTCTTACGCCTTATATGGCTAAGCAGCAGGTAGTGTTTGGCCAATTGTACTGGGATAAACGGTGGGGTAGCGGGCATAATTTTTTGCTGGGAGCCGCTTATCGCTATACGTTATATGACGATAATACACCCGCTACCGCTTCGTCCGATGGACTGGAGAATGCCGTTAGCCGTACAGCGTTACCGGGAATTTTTGCGCAGGATGAGTGGATGATAAATGAAAAGCATACCCTGCTGGCAGGCTATCGGTATGATCACGATGAGCATCACGGCAACGTGCACTCGCCGCGTATTGCCTATAAGCTGGCGCTTAACAGCCTTCATACGGTAAGAGCCAGCTTTGGAACAGGATTCAGGGTAGTTAACCTGTTCACGGAAGATCATGCGGCGCTGACCGGCGCCAGAGAAGTGGTGATCACGGAAGCGCTTGATCCCGAGCGGTCGTACAACGGCAATCTTAACTATGTATTGAAGATACCCCTGAAGGATGCTTTTGCCGGGCTGGACCTCACTGCTTTTTATTCTTATTTCACCAACAGGATCACCGGCGATCTTGATACCGATCCCCGCAAGATCATCTATAGCAATCTCGATGGGCATGCCGTATCGCGGGGTATCGCGCTCAACGCAGATATCAGCTTTGCATATCCTTTGAAAATATCCGCCGGTGTTACCTATATGAATGTATATTCAGTAGAAGACAGCCGGGATCAGCCTTCGCGTAAAACGGTACAGCTCAATGCGCCGGAGTGGTCGGGTAATGTTGTAATCAGTTGCAGCCTTCCTTACCGGCTTACCGTAGACCTTACAGGGAAATGGGAAGGTCCGATGCGCCTGCCCGTTTTACCCAACGATTATCGCCCGGCATATTCACCCTGGTATTGCATAGCCAACCTGCAGGTTTCCCGGAAATTCAGCAAAGGGATAGAGTTGTATGGAGGAGTAAAAAATTTACTCAATTTCCTGCCAAAGGATCCCATCATGCGGCCTTTTGATCCTTTTAATAAATATGTGAATGATCCCGCCACTAACCCTTACGGCTATACGTTCGACCCCTCTTATAATTATGCTCCCCTGCAGGGTCTAAGGGGCTTTTTTGGGGTACGGTATGCGTTGTTAAAGTAGATTTAGGTAATATTTAGGTCTATGGATGCGATCTGACCTTCTTTATCTATTTGAGATTTATGATTTGAAATTTGATATTTATCCGCCACGGCGGACAGGTTTGATTCTTGTCTTTTGGATTTGAAATTTGATATCTAAAATTTGAGATTGTATTTACTTTCGGATTCCGGGCTTATGTCTTCGGATTTTATATTTATTTGTTTCTTTCTTGTAATTTATTATTTGGTGCTTTCCTCCTGCGGTCTCACCTTCCTTACGTTGGTCCCGACCGCACCCCGCACCCTTGTAACCTGCATCTTGCAACCTGAGACCTGCACCCTGTATGCTATTCTCCCAGGCTCCAGTTACCCCTGTACTTTCTTCTCACAAACTGGTTGGCCGGTTCAAAGTTGGTGATGCGCATGTTTTCGCCGTCCCACAGCAGTTGCTTTCGGCCATTGAACCTGCGTTTGCCTTTAGCATCGGTTTCAAAATGATTGTAGCTGTGTACTGCTAGGTTACCCATCAGCACTGTTTCCGTTAAGGGACCTGATTTATCAAATGAAGAGCTGGTATAGGCGCCGTATCCCTGTTTACATGCTTTTACCCATTGTTGCTGGTGACCTTCCGTACCACCTTCCACAAAGCTGAATTTTGATTGGGGCAGCTCCGTTTCTTTCATCTTTCGTGTAGGCAGCAGCGTTGGGTTTCGACCGAAGAGCCCGGCCATGATCTTGCCTTTGGTGCCGTCAAAAATGATCCCGCCATCGTATCCGCCCATCTCCTCATCGGGCAGTAGTTCTACCGGGCGCTTGGGACGAATGCCACCATCATACCATATCATTTCAACAGCAGGCATATTTTCCCTTGCCGGGAACTGGATATGGGTTTTTGCCGATGGAGGGTAGCTGTCGGGATAGATGGCTTCCCGGAAGAAGCCGGTATATACCGACCCTACGCTGGTTTCAACGGAAACCGGGTATCCCAGCTTTAAAGCACGGTAAGGCACATCAATAAAATGGCAGCCCATATCGCCCAGTGATCCTGTGCCGAAATCAACCCAGCCCCGCCATATTGCCGGCAGATAGCCCGGATTGAACTCCCGGTATGGAGCGGTGCCAAGCCACAGCTCCCAGTCTACTTCCGGGGGTATGGCAAATTTCCCTTCGGGTGTGGGTATGCCCTGCGGCCAGGTTGGCCGGTTTGTCCATACATGCACGGTATGCACATCGCCGATCAGTCCGCCCTGCACCCAGGTTTCGATCAACCGGGTATCATTACCGCTGCTGCCCTGGTTGCCCATTTGTGTAACTACTTTATATTTTGCAGCGGCGCGTGTAAGCATGCGTGCTTCATAAATGTCGTGGGTAAGCGGTTTTTCACAATACACGTGTTTGCCGAGCTGCATGGCAGCCATCGCCTGCACCGCGTGTACATGGTCCGGCGTGGTAATGATCACCGCGTCAATATTTTTGTTTTCCTTTTCCAGCATCTGCCGGAAGTCTTTATAATAGGGTGCTTTTGGCCATCGCTTGCGACCCTTCACAGCCTGCCGGTCATCCACATCGCAGAGGGCAACAATATTATCCGATCCCTTGTTGAACGCATAAGGAAGGTTTACTTCCGCTTTTCCTCCAACCCCTATACCGGCAATATTGAGCTTGTCGCTGGGAGCGGTATATCCTCTTCCTAATACGGCACGGGGTACAATGAAGAAGCCCGATGCGGCAAGCGCAGTGTGCTGTATAAATTTTCTGCGGGAGTGATTTTTGTTGTATGCAGGCATCCTGTAAATTTTACATTAAGATAGGAAGAAGTTGGGAAGTTTTGAGGTGATGGTGGTCAGGTAGCTGTTACCGCTTTCCGTTTTTGTAGTCCCCGGAGAGGGTAAAGATTCGGGGAAAGGGATGCGTGATCCCCGGGGAATCCTTTTTTGCTAACTTTGCTTCATAAAAGGTTTCATACTACACCTGTTATAAAGAAAGGATTAAAGAACATACGTTTCGGTTGAACAGGGATGCCCGTGTGACCCATCTTACGTATTAAAAACGAGGACACAGCAGGGACATATCGGCCATTATTATAACTATAAAAGAAAATGCACAAGATCAGGGAAAATTTAGCTGTTGTACATCAGAGAATAGATCGGGCCTGTAAAAGCAGCGGTCGAAACCCGGAGGAAGTATCTTTATTATTGGCTACTAAAACTGTTTCTGCAGAAAATATAAAAATTGCTCTTCAAATGGGTGAAACCATTATTGGAGAAAATAAGGTACAGGAGCTTAAAGAAAAATTTGATGCGTTAAAAGATATCCCTCATCAAACGCACTATATCGGGCATTTGCAAACCAATAAAATAAAGGACGTGATCAAATATGCCGGCTGTATTCAGTCGGTTGACCGGCTGGACCTGGCTCAGAAGCTGGATCAGCGCTTACTACGGGAGGGCAGGAGTATAGATATTATGATCCAGGTAAATACTTCTTATGAAGAAAGTAAATTTGGGGTTAGCCCGTTGGGAGCAATCCCTCTTGCAAAAGAAATAGCACGCTATGATACCCTGAAGGTAAAAGGATTAATGACCATCGGGTTATTCAGCACCGAAAGGGAAAAAGTGAGAAAATGCTTTCAGTTGTTGAAACGGATACAGAAAGAAATAGCTGAACTCAATTTGCCGGGCTTTGATATACAGCAACTTTCAATGGGCATGAGCGGTGATCTGGAAACGGCTGTTGAAGAAGGCTCAACCATGATCCGGGTAGGAACGGCTGTTTTTGGAAGCAGGATTTATCCCGACAGCTATTACTGGAATGAGAAAGCTGCGGTAAAATAGCGCTACACCTTTTTTAGTTTTACGGATTAATGGTTAACATGATGAGTATTTCATGGAACGATTTTGAAAAAATTGATATCCGCGTTGGAACCATCACCGCGGCAGTGCCGTTTCCCCGGGCTAAAAAGCCGGCATACCAGCTAACAATAGATTTTGGCGAGCTGGGTATAAAAAAATCATCAGCCCAAATTACTACGCTATATACCGCTGAAGAACTGTTGAACAGGCAGGTTGTTGCCGTGGTGAACTTCCCGGTTAAACAAATTGCTGATTTTTTCAGCGAATGCCTGGTATTGGGCGTGTATACCGGGGCTAATGACGTAGTGTTGTTGCAGCCGCATAAAAAAGTTATGAACGGTAGCCGTATAGGATAGGAATTCCGTTAATTTCGAACTTTTTTGTAAGTGAATATACAAAAATGGGAGTACAAGATGGGTGGGTAACATATTATGATTCTCCTCTCGGTATGCTGGAAATTAAAAGTTCTGCAGACGCGATTCATGCTATACTCTTTGTAAACGCATGGAAAGGTCCAAAGTTAAATGAGACGGAGATAAAGCAGGATATAGGCAGTGCTGTTGTCCGGCGCTGTATGACCCAGTTGGATGAGTATTTTGCGGGCAACCGGAGGGTATTTGATTTTCCTTTCAGCCAGGAGGGAACGGCCTTCCAGCAAAAAATATGGACGGCATTACTGGATATCCCTTTTGGAAAAACGATTTCTTACTTAGAATTATCTAAACGAACGGGTAATGTAAAAGCTATTCGTGCGGTAGGAACCACCAATGGTAAGAACCAGCTGTCTATCGTTGTTCCTTGTCATCGTGTTATTGGTGCTAATGGTAGTCTGGTAGGGTATGGCGGTGATTTGTGGCGAAAAAAATGGTTGCTGGATCATGAAGCAAAATACGCTTACGGTGTGCAGGAATTGGGAGACTGGTAGGAGGAGGGGTGCAGGTCTCAGGTTGCAGGTTACAAGGGCGCAGGGTGCGGTCGGTACCAACGTAAGGAAGGTCAGACCGCAGGAGGACAAGAACCAAACCTGTCCGCCGGGGCGGATAAATTTCAAATCCAAAAAAGAAGCCCATTCTTATCTCTCTTTTTAATTTTCAAATTTTCAAATTCCCTCATTTCATATTAATATATGCCTCCTTCTAAAAAAGCAGCTCTCGGATTTATATTCATCACGTTGTTACTTGATGTTATTGGCTTTGGTATAATTATTCCCGTAATGCCTGTTTTGATTGAAGAGCTGATCCATGGCGATCTGAGCGATGCGTCACGGTGGGGAGGCTGGCTTACCTTTGCCTTTGCCTTCATGCAATTTTTATGTGCGCCCATCCTGGGCAATCTTAGCGATAAATACGGAAGACGTCCGGTATTGTTATTCTCACTTTTCGGTTTTGGTATTGATTATGTGCTTATCGCGTTAGCGCCAACCATCGGTTGGTTGTTTTTGGGAAGGATCATTGCCGGTATTACGGGTGCCAGCTTTACTACTGCGTCAGCTTATATTGCGGATATCAGCGCCCCGGAAGACCGGGCCAAAAATTTTGGAATGATCGGCGCCGCTTTTGGCCTGGGTTTTATCATCGGGCCGGTTATTGGCGGACTATTGGGTAGCTTTGGATCACGTGTACCTTTTATTGCTGCTGCAATTTTATCGCTGCTCAACTGGCTGTACGGGTTTTTCGTCCTGCCGGAATCGCTCAGTAAAGCCAACCGCCGTAATTTCAGCTGGAAACGGGCTAACCCGGTGGGGTCGCTGCTACATTTGCGGAAGTATCCTGCATTAAGCGGACTGATCATTGCGTTAATGCTGATCTATATTGCTGCCCATTCGGTGCAAAGTACCTGGGCTTTCTTTAATATGGAGAAATTTCATTGGGATGAGCGTATGGTAGGTATTTCACTCGGCGTGGTGGGGTTGCTGGTAGGACTGGTACAGGGCGGATTGATCCGCATTGTCAATCCTAAGCTGGGTAATGAAAAAAGTATTTATGTAGGGCTGGCGTTTTACACTTTTGGTCTGGTTTTATTTGCGTTTGCATCACAGGGTTGGATGATGTTTGCTTTTTTAATCCCCTATTGCCTGGGGGGTATTTGCGGGCCAGCCCTGCAGGCGGTTATTTCTAATCATGTGCCGTCCAATGAGCAGGGTGAGCTCCAGGGGGCGTTAACCAGCCTGATGAGTGTGACCACTATTATCGGGCCTCCGGTCATGACCAATTTGTTTGCATATTTTACCCGGAAGAACGCACCGGTATATTTTCCGGGCGCTCCTTTTTTATTAGGAGCCGTATTGATGCTGGGAAGTACAATATTGTCTTATCGCATGTTCAGAACCGAAAAAGCAACAGGATGAACTGTTGGTGAAAAAGTTCAAATCTTCGCATGAGGCCCATCACCAGCCGCCAGTAAAGTCTCCTGCCGGTCAGTGTTTCCCGTACCGGGAAATCTGTATAAAGCAAGAATCTGAAACACACCCGGGAATAAAGCATCCGCCGATAAGGGTATGTCAAAATCTGCAGCTCAATATTTGTTTTTTAAAATAAACTCTTTTAAAGTACTTACTTTTGACCCTACATTAAAAATGTATTAAATAAAAATTCATGAAACCGATAGTTCAAATTTCTTTAGACCTGACAAATATTGACGAAGCTTTAGAAACTGCTGCCCTCGCTATGCGTGCCGGCGTTGACTGGCTGGAGGCGGGTACGCCGCTTATATTAGCTGAAGGGCTGCACGGGGTGCGTAAGTTACGTGAAGCCTTTCCGGGTATACCTATTGTAGCCGATTTAAAAACCATGGATGGAGGTTATCTTGAAGCTGAAATGATGGCAAAGGCCGGTGCCACGCATGTAGTAGTAATGGCAAGAGCACATGAAGAAACGATTAAGTGCGTTGTTCAGGCCGGGAAAGATTTTGGTGCAAAAGTAATGGGTGATAATTTGGGTTGTCCTGATATGGTAGCTGCTGCCAAATGGCTGGAAGACCTGGGCTGTGATTATGTTATACATCATATTGGCTACGATGAAAGACGTGGTATTGCAGCGCAGGGCAAACGGATGCCCAGCCCCCTGGACCAGTTGAAGGAAGTGGTACAGGCGGTAAAAGTTCCGGTACAGGCTGTTGGCGGTCTGAGCCTTGAACAGGCAATACAATGTCCCGCTTATGGGGCACCGTTAGTGGTACTGGGTGCGCCGCTCACCATTGATGCAGACGCGTTTAAAACGGCGGACGGTAACCTGGAAGATTCTCTTCGCCTGATATGTGAAAAGGTTCATGCGTACGGGGAAATTTGAGATGGGATCCATAGCAGTTGATAGCTTGTCGTTTAAGATTCCCCAAGTTCACGCCTGTTAACAATAGTACCGGCTTTTAGATATCAAATTTTAAATATCAAATTTCAAATTGTTATATGAAATCAGCAGCAGTAGTAAATTATGCTCCCGAAAAGGGATCCGTTGAAATTCGTGAAATAGCTCAACCTGAAATTGGTGATGAAGACGTATTATTAGAAGTGGCCAATGTAGGCGTGTGTGGCAGCGATCTGCACCAATGGACGGCAGACCATAGCTGGCACGTAAATTATCCCGTGGTATTAGGTCATGAGTTTGGTGGTCATATTGTAGCGTTAGGCAGCCGGGTTACCGGCTGGAAAGAAGGTGACCGCGTGGTGAGTGAAACGGCAGCGGTAATAGATCCCAACAGTCCGATGACGCGTAGCGGCTTATACAATTTAGATCCTTCCCGTAAAGGATTTGGCTATGGCGTAAATGGCGCCATGACCAAATACGTGCGTGTGCCGGCCCGTTGCCTGCATCGCGTGCCCGACCAGTTGGCATTTGAACAGGCCTGCTTAACAGAGCCCTGCTGTGTGGCATTTAACGCAGTGGTGGAAAACAGCAGGCTGAAACCCGGCGACAGGGTGATTGTACTGGGTCCCGGAACGATAGGTATTCTTTGCGCAGCCATGGCACGGCTTTGCGGCGCAGAAGTAGCTATTGTGGGTTTGGAAGCGGACAGGCACCGCCTGAATATTGCAAAACAATACGGTTGTGAGACCATCATCGGTGATGCTATGCCCTGGGCTACGCAAAGAGATGGGTTGGGTGCAGACTGTATTATAGATGCGGCAGGAGCGAGCGTTACGTTAAAGATGGCTATGCAGTTAGTGCGGCCGAACGGGCATATTGCAAAAGTAGGATGGGGACCACAACCCTTAGGGTTCTCGCTTGATCCGCTGGTGCAAAAAAATGTGACCCTGCAGGGCAGCTTCAGTCACAACTGGCCCGTATGGGAACGGGTAATTGCTTTGCTGGCCAGCGGGCAGTTGAATGTAAACCCCATCATTGGTGGTGTATGGCCGGTAACCGAATGGCATGAAGCTTTTGAAAAAATGCACAGGGGAGAAGTAGTCAAGAGTGTACTGAAACCGGTGTAGCCTGTTTATAGTTCATGGTTTATTATTTATGGTAAAAAAGAAATGCAAGCCATGAACTATTTTTTTGCTATCCGTTTTGAAGCCCCATAAATCATAAACAACAAAACCATAAACCTTCTCCCATGCGTTTACAGGATAAAGTCATTATAGTAACCGGTAGCTGTACCGGAATAGGAAAAGCAATTGCCAGGCGGTGTGTGGCGGAAGGGGGTCGTGTAGTCATTCATGGATTAGAGAAAGAATGGGGAGAAGCGGTAGTGGAGGAATTGGGAAAAGACAGCGCCGTGCTGCTCATAGCCGATATCTGTGAAGCAGGTACTCCCCGGCAACTGGTGGATCTTGCGGTGAGCCGTTTCGGAAAGCTGGATGCGGTAGTGAATAATGCCGCTATAGTAGCCTCTTCGAATATTCATACTACCGATCTGGAGCTGTTCAGGAAAGTATTAGAGATAAATACGCTTGCACCCTTTGCATTGATCAAAGCTGCTTTGCCACATCTCCGGAAACAAAAAGGATGTGTACTTAACATCGGGTCGGTAAATGCTTTTAGCGGCGAACCGAATTTAATGGCGTATAGTGTTTCCAAAGGCGCATTGATGACTATGACGCAAAATTTAGGCGATACGCTTTTCAGGGAAGAAGGTATACGGGTTAACCAGATTAACCCGGGTTGGGTGCTTACCGAAAATGAAACCATCCGCAAACGGCAACACGGACTGGCAGATGACTGGTACAAAGACCTGCCTGATGTATATGCGCCGGCGGGGCGTATTATCTGGCCGGAGGAGATCGCTGCGGCAGCAGTGTATTGGCTGTCTGATGAAAGCGGACCCATTAGCGGGCAGTATGTAACTTTAGAGCAGTACCCCGTAATTGGTCGCAACCCGCCGAAGGATACGTCTACAATACCTAAATAATATACTGCGGTCGGTATAGCGGTCGGCACCCGAAGGGGTCAGACCGCAAAAGGTTCAGCGTAATATCATAGCATTAACCAACTTTTTATTTTCGTTAATCCTTACCGTCTGACGCTACCGCGTACCGACGGTAAGGACTTCGGTCGGCACCCGAAAGGGTCAGACCGCAAAAGGTTCAGCGTTGTGCCATAGCATTAACTGACTTTTTATTTTCGTTAATCCTTACCGTCTGACGCTACTGCGTACCGATGGTAAGGACTGTGGTCGGTACCCGAAGGGGTCAGACCGCAAAAGGTTCAGCGTTGTGCCATAGCATTAACTGACTTTTCATTTTCGTTAATCCTTACCGTCTGACGCTACCGCGTACCGACAGCAAGGACTGTGGTCGGCACCCGAAGAGGTCAGACCGCAAAAAGATTCGATGTAAACCATAATATTAACTGACTTTTTATTTTCGTTAATCCTTACCGCCTGACGCTATCGCGTACCGATAGTATGTGCTTGCCGGGAGGCAGGTTTCCATATTCCCGCCCTTTTCAAGTAGTTTTGTGTGAATAACACCGGTTCAGGTCATGTTAAAATTGCCCGTATATTTAGATAATAATGCAACTACACCGGTTGATCCCGAGGTGCTGCAGGCTATGCTTCCGTACTTCACCGAGCATTATGGCAATGCTGCAAGCCGCAATCACAGCTTTGGATGGGTAGCCGAAGAAGCAGTAAAGCAGGCGAGAGAACAGTTGGCTCAGCTGATCAATGCCGGGCCTGGAGAAATTGTTTTCACATCAGGCGCTACAGAAGCCATTAACTTAGCCCTGAAAGGTGGATATGAAATGTATAGCGCCAAAGGTAAACATATCATTACCTGTGTTACCGAGCATAAAGCTGTGCTGGATACCTGTAAACGCCTGGAAAAGTTGGGAGCTGAACTTACCTGCCTGCCGGTAGACAGGGAAGGTATTATTGATTTGAATGATCTGGAGAAAGCCATTCGCCCGGATACGATCCTTATCAGCATCATGACGGCTAATAATGAAACGGGAACATTACAACCCATAAAGGATATCGGTGCTATTGCAAAAAAGCATAAGATTATTTTCTTTACCGATGCCACGCAGGCAGCAGGTAAAATACCGGTAGACGTGCAGGACGCATACATTGATATGCTTTGTGTATCTGCACATAAAATGTACGGACCCAAAGGTGCCGGCGCATTGTATGTACGAAGAAAAGATCCCCGGGTGCGGCTGGCAGCCCAGATGGATGGCGGCGGACATGAACACGGGATGCGCAGCGGTACGCTGAATGTACCGGGTATCGTGGGGCTGGGTAAGTGTTGTACGATAAGTCTGCGGCGGATGGAGGAGGAAGCTAACCGGTTAGGCGCCTTGCGCGATCAGCTTGAAAAAGGATTAACTGCGGAGAAGAAAATTATGGTGAACGGCAGTAGGGCTCATCGCCTGCCCCATGTAACGAACCTGACCTTTGAGGGTATACCGGGAGATCAGCTCCTGGCTGCCATAAATCGTACCATTGCGGTATCTTCCGGATCGGCATGCACTTCAGCAAATCCTGAACCATCACATGTGTTAAAAGCTATGCAGCTGAGTGATGATTCTGCTAAAAGCGCTATACGTTTTGGGCTGGGCAGGTTTACTACCAGGGAGGAAATTGCATATACTATTGATAAAATAAAAGAATTGATGCAGAGCCTGTGAGATTTGCTGCTTTGTTAACACGCAATAAAATTTCATTATTATTTTTGAAAGCCAATTTCGTTTTATATAAATTGCTACATTTAGGACTTACTTTTTAAAAATATTTTAATAACAATTGAAGTATGGGAGATTTTCAAGTTAAGACCAACCCCCAAAAATATGATGTTGTGATTGTTGGTTCCGGTGCCGGCGGTGGTATGGCTGCATATATTTTAGCTAATGCAGGGGTTAAGGTCTGCCTGCTGGAGGCAGGTCCGCTCTTTGATCCCAAGAAAAATGTAACCCAGTTTAAATGGCCATACGAATCGCCTCGCCGTGGTTCCAGCACAAAGTATCGTCCTTTTGGTGACTTTGATGCCTGTTATGGTGGCTGGAAAATTGATGGAGAACCTTATACCAAGGCGCCCGGAACGGAATGGGACTGGTTTAGGGCGCGCATGATGGGTGGACGTACCAATCACTGGGGACGTATATCCCTGCGTTTTGGTCCTAAAGATTTTAAGAGAAAAAGTATTGACGGCTTGGGAGAAGACTGGCCGATAGGATATGAAGATATTAAGCCTTTTTACGATCGGGTGGATAAACTGATCGGTGTATTCGGCACCAATGAAGGGTTAGAGAATGATCCGGATGGGTTTTTCCTGCCACCACCCAAACCCAGGCTCCATGAGCTTTTTATAAAAGATGCCGCGGTACGGTCGGGAGTGCCGGTTATTCCTGGAAGACTTTCCATGCTTACCAAGGCGATCAATAGCGAAAGAGGTGTATGTGTGTATTGTGGTCAGTGCAACAGGTCATGCCAGTTTTATGCTGACTTCACCTCTGGTTCTGTATTGGTGAATCCGGCACTGGCAACCGGTAATATAGATGTTATTGCAAATGCTATGGCAAGAGAAGTGGTTACGGACAGTGAGGGCCTGGCTACCGGCATATCTTATGTAAATAAGGAAGATATGAATGAGTACCAGGTGAATGCCAGGGTGGTAATTCTGGCGGCAAGTGCCTGTGAAACGTCAAGGCTGATGCTCAATTCAAAATCGGTACGTCACCCCAACGGGTTGGCTAACTCCAGCGATGTGGTGGGGAGATATCTCCACGATTCCACCGGGGCTTCGGTAGGCGGATATCTTCCAAAGCTCTTCGGAAGAAAACGCTATAATGAAGATGGTGTGGGTGGTATGCACGTGTATTCACCCTGGTGGGGAAATAATAAGAAATTGGATTTCCCGCGCGGTTATCATATTGAGTACTGGGGTGGTATGGGTATGCCTGCTTACGGCTTTGGATTTGGGATAGAGGGTATGAACGGTACCAATGAAGTAAACGGAAAGAAAAAAGAAGCCGGTGGTTATGGTGCTTCATTAAAAGAAGATCAACGTTATTTCTATGGTGCCGGTGTAGGCATGGCCGGTCGCGGAGAAGCCATACCGAGGCACGATAACTATTGTGAAATAGATCCTTCGATAGTAGATAAATACGGTATACCGGTGTTGCGCTTCAATGTAAAATGGAGTGATTATGAGGTGAAGCAGGCTAAACACATGAAAGAGACTTTTAAAGAGATCATGCACAATATGGGTGCCGTAATTACCTGGGGCGCAAATGATGGTCCTGAAAATAACTACGGGATCGCAGATCCGGGTAAGATCATTCATGAAGGGGGTACCGCAAGAATGGGTAGCGATCCCAAAACTTCGGCGCTGAATAAATGGAACCAGGCCCATGACTGCAAGAACCTGTTTGTTGTAGATGGAGCGGCTTTTACCTCGCAGGCGGATAAGAATATTACCTGGACTATTCTTGCTTTATCTATGCGTGCATCCGAATATATCATTGATGAGTTAAAAAAACAGAATCTCTGATCATTATAAAAATGTAAAGCGGTTATCCGCAAAATCTTTTAGCTATGGACAGAAGAAAATCATTAAAAATAATAGGGTTAGGCTCGCTATCTTCCACCGTTTTATTTGATGCCTGCAAGTTATCCGATAAAAAGAAAGCGGAAGGTGTTGAAGGAGCAGGTTCCGGCGTTACGCCTGCAGCAGGACCCGACCGGCAGCCGGAAGAACTGGAACATTATAACCAGGTCATATCTGCTACGTTTTTTACTAAGCATGAAATGGCAACCCTTGCCGTACTGGCTGATATCATCATCCCTAAGGATGACGTAAGCGGCAGCGCTACGGATGCCGGTGTGCCGGACTTTATAGAATTTATTGTAAAAGATATGCCCGACCACCAGGTGCCAATGCGTGGCGGACTACGCTGGGTAGACCGGCAGAGTTACCAGCGTTTCGGGAAAAACTTTAAGGACGCTACTCATGAACAACGTATAGAAATAGTGGAAGATATAG
Source organism: Chitinophagaceae bacterium (assembly GCA_023957155.1). Classification (GTDB taxonomy): domain Bacteria; phylum Bacteroidota; class Bacteroidia; order Chitinophagales; family Chitinophagaceae; genus Agriterribacter. Next base: position 74,290 of record JAMLHK010000008.1, read on the forward strand.
CCTATCCCCGAAAAGTAAAACCCGGAATGTCGCAGGGCGTTTCGTTTTTTACGCTCATGCGTAACCTGACCTGTACCGGTTTTTATACGTCTAAAATCGGTATTGAAGATATAGGGTACAAAGGAAATCAGCCCAATCAATGGAATGGCGTTCCGGACGATGTGCTGAAGCAATACGGTATAGCCTATACCGAAAAAGAAATGAAAGAATGTGCAAGCTATAGTTAATGATTAATAAAACCAGATAAGATGATTACGATGAAATCCTGGCAGATTATTGCAGTAATGACTATCATGGCGGCAGGTGCGGGATGCAGTAAGCGGTATAACCCGGCCAATACCCCTTTTGCCATCTATCATCCCATTGCGGAAGACGATGTGCGCAAGCTGGAGAAAGGCATAACCACACCTGAAGAAACCATTAAGATTTTTGGTGAGCCGGCAAAGAAAAGTATCAGTGATGAAGGAGAAGGATACCTGTATGGTTACCTTGGCGATACGCTGACTGTCAGATTTGACAACAGCCAAAAAGTAAGCAGCTTTTTTTATCGTCCTGCTATATTTGAGCCTGTTGAGGGCAATACGGATTACAATAAGAAAAAAATCAATACCGGTAAATTAAAGAAAATCCAGGTGTACAACACTACCCGTTACGACCTGGAGCGCTGGTTCAGGAAGGCCAGTAAAAAAGAGCGGACCAGCGACCGGTTCAGGTACACGTTCATCCGTAAAAACGGAACCCTGGTGGTTTATACGTTAGCTAACTACGAAGAAAGGGTACTCAGCTATACCTTTACGCCGGCACTTTAAAAAATGTATTTGAAATCTCAAATTTCAAATCAACCATCTTATATGAAAGTTTACCTTTTACTCTTTTTGTTCTTTTATGTGGCACCGGCTGCCTACACCCAGCCGCAGGGGAAAGTAATTGAGGAGGTCACGGTTCCCAGTGCTGTTTTGGGAAGAAGCGTACATTATACGGTGTACCTGCCATCTGATTACGAGGTTTCGCAAAGAACTTATCCTGTTGTATACCTGCTGCATGGCTACACAGATGATAATACGGGCTGGCTCCAGTTTGGTGAAATAAACCGTTATGCCGACAAGGCCATTGCCGGGGGAACGATACCGCCTATGATCATTATCATGCCTGATGCAGATTCGAGCTGGTACATTAATTCATACGATGGAAAGGAAAAATATGAAGATTTCTTTTTCAAAGAATTCATCCCGGCTGTTGAAAAGACGTATCGTATAAAATCACAAAAGCAGTACCGGGCTGTTGCCGGGCTTTCAATGGGTGGTTACGGGTCGCTGATGTATGCTTTAAAATATCCCGGGTACTTTGCGGCTGCTGCGCCTTTGAGCGCCGCGGTTTTCAGTGACGATGAAATGGAAAATATGCCGGATGCTCAGTGGGATCGTATGTTTGGCCAGCTGTACGGACGTGGATTAAAAGGTAAAGCCAGGTTAAGCAAGGCATGGTACGATAATTCGGTCTTATCTGTTATTGAAAAAAAACCGGGGGCAGAACTCAGCAAAGTGCGTTACTGGATTGATTGCGGGGATGACGATTTTTTAGCCAAAGGAAATGCCTTATTACATATAGCGCTGCGTTCCAAACAGGTAGCGCATGAATACCGCGTGCGCGATGGCGCTCATAACTGGACCTACTGGCGTACCGGTATTACGGATGCGCTGGCTTTTATAGGCAACAGCTTCCGACAGTAACAGAGACGCCCTCACAATTAACGATTCCCGAACGATCTATGCCCTATATTTGACAGATGGGCTGGTATATACTGCTTTTTTTAAAGACCGTCTTTTTTTCGGGTAAGGTTGCCCCTGTTTCCGAAATTCAAAAAATTCAGATCGCAGGCTTTGCCCAGGGTACCACCTGGCATGTTACCTATTATGCAGGCGACAGCATAGTAACAAAAATACAGGTAGATAGTATATTAACCCGTTTAGACAGCTCCCTGTCCCTCTATAAGCCCTATTCTTTGATCAGCCGGTTTAATGCATCGAGAAAAGGGTTGGTTATTGATGATGACCTCGCTGCCGTGGTGCGTAAGTCCATTGAAGCCTGGCAGCAATCCGAAGGACTATTTGATATCACCATTCAGCCGCTGGTACAGGCCTGGGGCTTTAGCGCCCGGCCTGTAAAAAAATATCCTGATTCTGCAAGAGTTCGTGCTTTACTCCGGTGTACAGGAACAGACAAGATCAGGCTGAAGGGCAGTCGGCTTGTCAAAGCGAAGTCCTGCGTGGCTATAGATGTTGACGGTATAGCCCAGGGGTATAGCGTAGATGTTGTGGCGTCTTTCTTAGAACGGCGGGGCATTGTTGATTATATTGTGGAGATAGGAGGGGAAATAAGGGTTAAAGGGCGGAAGCAACCGGGAAAAGAAAAAATGAAAATTGGTATTGAAGCTCCCGGCGACTATGAAATGAAGGCTCCGGTGATACAGAGGATCATTACGATAGACGAAGGTGCGGTAACCACATCAGGGAACTATCGAAAATTTCATGAAAGCAACGGGAAAAAATTCAGTCATACCATTGACCCCCGTACGGGCTATCCGACCGATAACAGCCTGGTGAGCGTTACCGTTTTTGCCAAAGATGCCATTACCGCCGATGCTTATGATAATGTATTAATGGCAATGGGGTTAGAAAAGGCGCTGCGCTTCACTCAGCAGAAGCAGGATATAGCCGCTTATTTTATATACAGGCTGCCGGATGGCAGCATCCGGGATACTGCAAGTAGCCGGTTTGTTGAACTTTTTGAGCAGCAGGATACAGAATAAATCAGTCCGGTTGGTAGCGAGATATCTCATTGGGCATTATTGTCCCCACTGGCGCAAGTGTTCCCGCTTGCGGGGTCACTTGTGTCAATTATTGTTACCCTGATTATATCAGGGATTTATGCGGAATATGTTAATTATATTCGTATAAACAATAATTGTATTAATGTCATCAAAGTATAAACCGGGGGAGGACATTATTCCTCATTTTGTAACCTTTACAGTTGTGGGATGGGTAGACGTATTTTCGAGGGAGTATTACAAAGAGATTATTGTAAACAGCCTCGCATACTGCCAGCAAAATAAGGGGTTAATTTTGTATGCTTGGGTAGTAATGACGAATCATGTGCATTTAATCATAAGCACCAAAACGAATACAATCAGTAACCTTGTTCGGGATATTAAAAAGTTCAATAGTAAAAAAATACTTGAAGCTATTGGTAAATCAGATGAAGAAAGCCGTAAGGAATGGATGTTGAATATATTTCGGTATTCGGGTAGCGGTAATGCAAATAATAAAGAATACCAATTTTGGAAACAGGATTATCATCCGGTAGAATTAAGCGATAGTTACAGGTGTGAACAAAGGTTAAATTATCTACATGAAAATCCGGTTCGTTCGGGAATGGTTTGGGAGCCTTGGCAGTATAAATACAGGAGTGCGATAGATTATTATACAAATGAGCATGGTTTGCTGCCTATTGAGCATTTGTAATTCTAATTCCCCGATACAATCGGGGCGGTATTAACGTACACAAGTGATCCTACGGAACACTTGCGCCAGAGCAGGGCATATCTCAAATCTTCACAAGGTTGCTCACCCTATGCCTGCCGGCATTACTGTTGCACAGGGGCTTCATCGTGTTTTCTATTTTAATCTCGCAGAAACAATGCCCGTCTTTCTCTTCCATATAGTAAATACTCCTTTTTTTTGAGTAATTCCTTCCGTATACTTACGCTGGGAATCATGACTACCCAATGAAACCAGCTGACCATCTTTTAATATACTGAAGGCATGAACAAAGCCATTATGGTCGGCAGCATAAATAATTCCTTTGTAAACCGTTGCGTCCTGCCAGTCGTAACTTCCTTTTTCAGTGGTATGGCTGTACACGGTTCCTTTGAAGTTAAAATCCTGATCGAACCGGTACCACGATTTTTTCAGGGAGTCATGTCCCACGGCTGTTTCTCCCACGTAAATATTATTGCCTGTTCTGACTATTGCATTTACGCCATGATGGGTATATGCTGAGATATCAATGTGCTCGATCTGAGAAAGATTATTCTTATTTATCCTGGAAATAAAAGCCTTCCCTCCTGTAATATATTGCCCGCTGCACGTTAAAATTTCATCCCTTTTTGCATCATAATACAGACCTCCGATTTTATCTTTATGCGTTGCCGATTCCAGCAACGCGAAAGTCCTGATATCTCTTTTTTCTATAGTGTGATGATCAGGGGAAACATACAAAAACCTGCCATCATTGGTTATCCCCTGGTTAATCGGAACCGGTGTAAATAATGTTTCCGTTTCCACAAATCCATTAAACCTTGCTTTTTCACCCGGCAACGGAAATTCAAAATCGGATAGATGGATTTGTTGTAAATGCTCCTTTTCAGGGGTGACGAAAGGAATCAGCGTAAATGAAGTAATCAGTAACACAAGTGATACGCCAAGCGTGGTCCGGTTGATAAATTTTAAGAAAAGATTCTTTCTTCTTGTCATGATATCAAAAGTAAGACAGAAAGTTAAAGAGGACGGTATCATTTTGATTTTTTCTTTCCCGTCTGGGTCTCCGTAGTGTGGCTACTGAGTATAAGACCGGTACCCCGGCACGGATCAAAATTTGAAATATGCCCGGTTGCTTTATAATTTTTATTTTCCTACATTTGAATATTGCTTGTATAATTTATCCCTATTCCATGTATCGCCAACTAACTGATGATGCTTTAATGCAATTGCTTCGCAACAGTGATGCAAAGGCATTTGAAGAAATATACCACAGGTATTGGGAGCGGCTGGCATTACAGGTTTTAAAAATCACCCGTTCCCGTGAAGACGCCCGCGATATTGTGCAGGAAGTATTCGTTTCCATCTGGAAGCGCAGAACAGAGATCGAGCTGAAAGGTCCGCTGATTGCTTATCTTCTCAAAAGCGTTCGTAATGTTGCGATACGTTACATTGAAAAAAATATTACCCGTAATAATTATTTACAAACGCTATCTGATAGCACCTGCCGGGATACTGCCGACCCCGGACTGTATAGTGAATACAGGGAGCTGCAGCATAAATTAGACCGGGCTGTTGCCAGCCTGCCTCCCAAAATGCAGGAAGTATATTTGTTAAGCCGGAATGAAAGCATGTCTTATAAAGAGATTGCAGATCACCTGGGCATTGCGGAAAATACCGTACGAAAACAATTAAGCAATGCCCTTAAATCGCTCCGCAGTTCCGTAAGCGAACTTACAATATCCCTGCTTGTATGCCTGGCAACGATATTGCAGGTTACTGGTTTATAGTTGAGAACGACACTGTTTGAAGCGCGCCCGCTGCTGATAGCCCATAGCTGATAGCTAAATGTATTTAAAAATTGGCTTATGAAAATTGCAACAAAACCGAAAAGTAATTACGCTGTACTGGCTATGGGTCTTATAGTATTGCTGATCGTTATCGAGGTAACTTTTCGGGTAAAAGGCTTTTTGATCAATAACTGGTTACCCCGCTTTATTGATTCATCATTTTGGCGAAGTAACATTGCCGGATACTTAGGATTTATATTCACGATTTTACCGCTGGTATTAGTTGAACTGATTTTGCCAAACGAAAAAGACAGCGAAGACCACAAGGGTGGTATGTTATTTTGGGCCATTTCTATTCAGGCGAATTATTTTATTGGATTGTTATCTATTATGCTGATTCAATATCTTAATTTAGGTCCCGTTGTTCTTCTGTCCTTTCAATCATTGAGTTCCGGTCATTTTTTACCGCCTCTTTTACTGAATATTCTTTTGATTGTATCCTCACTATTGATATTTGATTTCTTTTATTATTGGTTTCACAGGCTTCAGCATACAGTGCCCTTCTTTTGGGAGTTCCACAAAACGCACCACTCTATCAGGAATTTAAACTCAGTAGTTTCCTACCATCATTTTTCAGAAGAACTATGGCGTATTCCTTTTGTTGCTTTGCCCTTAGCAATATTGATCAGGATTGATGCCCCTCAGCTTGCTATCCTTTCTTCTTTTTACGCCTTTTATGGTCAATTTATCCATATGAACTCGAGAGTTAGTTTGGGTCCGTTGCGACGAATTTTTGCAGACAATGTCTATCACAGGCTGCATCATTCTATTGAAAAGGAACATTACAATAAAAATTTTGCAGCTTTCTTTCCTGTATGGGATCAGTTGTTTGGTACCGTATATTTCCCTGTTAAAGATGAATTCCCGAAAGTAGGATTGGATGATGTAGAACAACCCAGAACGATAAAGGAATATCTTTTTCATCCAACGCCATTTAAAAGGGTAAAAGGTAGAAGGGAAAAGGTAGAAGGTAGAAGGTAGAAGGTGAAAGGCAGAGGGCATGGAGCATTGATACTTATATCCCATACCTTCCACCTTAGTCGCTACGCCCTACACCCTATACCCTATACCTTCTACCCTACACCTTGGATTCAACCATAAACTATAAATTGCTGACTGCTCACAGCACCAACCATAAATTTTTTCTCGCCATCTACTACTTTTTTATTGCTCGTGTAACCTGTTACAGAAGTCCCTGTAAAAGGTTCTTGTTTTTATGATCATGACAAAGGAGCAGGCTATCATTTTACTTCAACGTTACCGCGAGGGTTTGTGTTCTGAAGAAGAAAAACGAACAATAGAGCGATGGTATGCGTCATTGGAGACCAACGGGGAATGGGAATGGACAGACGAGGAAAAGGCTTTATTCGGAGAAGAATTATTAGAGCGGATATCTGCGGATGTTGCTGAAGACAGAAGAGGTATGGTAATACAGATATCTAAAAGAATGTCGTGGTGGAAAGTAGCGGCCGTTGTGCTGCTGTTGGGATCTGCTGCTACATGGATATTGTTTTCCGGTAGTAATGAAGAAAAGCAACCGGTTGAACATATTGCTGCAATTAAAGATGTTAACGATGCAGCGCCGGGAAAAACGGGCGCTATCCTTACATTGTCGGACGGACAAAAAATTTTGCTGGATACCACGGCGGACGGGGCAATATCGGTGCAGGGAGGACCTTCTATCCTCAATAAAGAAGGAACATTGACCTACGAAAAAACAGGAGCGGCTCCGGGTATTGTTGCCTACAATTCCATTGTTACTCCCCGGGGACGGCAGTATAAGCTCGTATTATCGGATGGAACAAAAGTGTGGCTGAACGCTGCATCATCGCTTCATTACCCGGTTTATTTTACCGGTGCAGGGAGAAAGGTGGAAGTTTCGGGAGAGGCTTATTTTGAAGTGGCGGAGCAAAGAGATAAACAGGGGAAACGAATACCATTTGCTGTAAAGATCAACCGCGAATCAGGCGGTCCGGCTGAAGTGCAGGTGCTGGGAACTCATTTTAATATTAATGCCTACAACAATGAGCCGGATACAAAAGTAACCCTGCTGGAAGGCGCGGTAAAAGTAAGCAGTGCAACCTTTGCTCCGGTGCTGATGCAGCCCGGGCAGCAGGCAAAGATCAGCGATAAGATAGCTGTTGATAAAAATGTTGACGTAGACTTAGTGATGGCATGGAAAAACGGCATATTTCATTTTAGAAATGCAGATGTAAGCACGGTAATGCGCCAGGCAGAGCGCTGGTACGACATCAGGACGGAATACCCGCAGGGTGTTCCTAAGGATACCCTCAACGGTGGTATTTCCCGCGATGTGAAGCTCTCGGAATTCTTAGACATCATGCGGTACAGTGATATCCGGGCAACTATCCGGGACGGTGTAGTGGAAGTGAGGCCCGCGATCGCAGGAAAACAATAGGCTTTATTCTGTCCCATAAAAAAAGCCAGTAGTGGTGGAACACTGCTGGCCGGTAATGTGGGCCAATATATACAATCGGCGAAGACTGTTATTTAATCACCCAACAAACCAAAGTTATGCAATTTACTGCGCATTTGGACTGTCATTTTTTTATTCCTGACAGTACAACAACCAAAAACCAACACCTGCCGTTTCTCCCTCTTCGGCAGTTTCAGCAGGTAAAAAAAATGCTGTTGATCATGAGGCTTACCGTTATTCTTATATTGGCTGCCTGCCTTAACGTAAGCGCCGGTGGCTATGCCCAGCAGATCACCTTGAAGGCTAAGGACATGCCCTGTGAGTCAGTTTTCCGGGAAATCACCCGGCAAAGCGGCTACCAGTTTTTCTTCAACAAAAAACTGATCCGCAACGCCCGCAATGTGTCGGTAGAGCTGAATGCCGTTCCGGTGGAAAAGGCGATCGAAATTTGTTTCGCGGATCAGCCTTTCGATTTTGCTATTGTAAACAAAACAGTGGTGATCCGTAAAAAGGAGCATCGTGTTGTAGCAATGCCCGATGTAACTCCTATATCTCCTCCTGTTGCAGACATCAGCCTGAGCGGTAGGGTGACCAATACAAACAAGGAACCATTGGAAGGGGTGAGCGTAATCATTAGAGGCACGCGAACGGGTACTACCACCAATGCGGATGGGAGGTTTCAGCTAACTGTGCCCTCCACTGGTAATGTGGAACTGGTCTTTTCTTTTGTAGGATATGCAACACAAACGGTAAAGGCAGGAAGCCGGACGGTGTTTGATATGGTATTGGAGGAAATGGTTGCTGATTTGAGCGATGTGGTGGTAATAGGATATGGTACGCAGAAAAAAGAGAACCTGACGGGCTCTGTATCCTCGGTTTCAGGACAAGAGATAGCAAAGAAGCCTGTAATGCGTGCTTCTGCAGCATTGGAAGGATTAGCATCAGGTGTTACGGTAACCCAATCTTCTGGGCAGCCTGGGGCTGATGGTGCTACTATTAGAATAAGGGGAATAGGTACATTAGGAAACTCAAATCCTCTTGTATTAATAGATGGAGTACAAGGTAATCTTGATGGAGTGGCCCCGAATGATATTCAAAATATTTCTATTTTAAAAGATGCCGCCGCTGCAGCGATTTATGGATCAAGGGCTGCAAATGGGGTAATCCTTGTCACTACAAAAAGTGGAGATAACGGAGATCCCAAAATTACTTACAATACTTATTTTGGTTGGCAACGTTTCACTGACCTTCCAGACTATGTAGATGGTTATACTTATATGACCTCACTCAACCAGGCATACCGTAATGAAGGCAGAGATCCTTTGTATTCTGATGATTATCTCAAGGCTTACCTCGAAAACAAGGCGACAGACCCGGACCATTATCCTGATGTAGATTGGCAGAAAACCGTTTATACAGGTTCCGGCTTTTTGCAAAGCCATTATGTAGGAGTGTCAGGAGGAAGCAAGCGTTTTAAGCTTATGGGATCGGTTGCTTACCAGGATCAAAAAGGGGAAATACCGGTTTATGAAGCAAAAAGGTATTCATTTCGGCTAAACACGGACGTAAATGTTACTAAGAATTTCCAATTGCGTGTCAATCTCGTGGGTGAGCATTCTCCAATGATTTCTCCAGCCGGAGGAACAGGGAATTACGGTGTTATTTCAGAAGTGGTACGTACGGCTCCCGTATTCCCTGCTGTTCTATCAGACGGAAGATATGGCGTTGGTTTAAATGGCACTAACCCTTTGGCAAGAATACAGAACGGCGGGTATGTAAGGAATGCTTATGAGAGTTTTCGAGGCACCCTACAAGCCAATTACCAACCGTTCGCGGGAGCAGATATAGAATTGAATTTTACCCCACAATTTAATGATAATAGGGAAAAATCTTTTTTAAAGGCTGTTTCCACCTATGATCCAGATGTAATCAGTCCTGCTTTTACTCTTCCTTCCAAAACTACTTTGCTGGAGAGTGATGAAAGGAGTTGGGAAAATACGCTACATCTACTCTTAAAATATAATAAAACCTTTAATGAGAATAACCTTCATTTTTTAGGTGGGTATGAGCAAATTGCTTACACTAATGATAATTTCAATGCATTTAGAGACAGCTATGCTCTACCTGATTATCAGGAGTTGAATTCGGGGTCTGTTCAAAACTGGCAAAATGGTGGGACTGGTTATGAATGGTCATTACGTTCCTATTTTGGGCGTTTAAATTATGATTATATGGGTAAATATTTATTTGAAGCTAATTTACGAGCAGATGGTTCCTCCCGGTTTGCTAAGGGAAATCAATATGGAACTTTCCCTTCATTCTCTGTGGGATGGCGCCTTTCGAGAGAAGATTTTCTTAAGAATGTAAACTGGCTTTCAGATTTAAAGATTAGAGCTTCTTGGGGCCAATTAGGAAATCAGGAAATTGGCAATTATCCATTTGCATCAGTTATTAACCTGGGGGTTAATTACATTTTTGGAGGTACACCCGCAATTGGTGCAGCACAAATTGATATGGCTAACAAAAATATTTCCTGGGAATCAACCACTTCTAAGAATTTAGGAATTGATATAGGATTGATGCAAAATAAGCTGAATATTACTTATGAATATTATATCAGGAATACCAGTGGTATATTGCTGCAATTACCTATTCCGGCTACTGTTGGATTAAATAAACCTTACCAAAATGCTGGTGAGGTAAGGAATACAGGATGGGATCTTTCCATCAACTATAGTAATCGGAACCGAAACTTTAAATATGATGTTGGATTTAATTTATCCGATGTAAGGAATGAAGTTACTAATCTCGAAGGTACCGGCCCTTACATAAGTACTTATTCCTTTATTGCAGAAGGGTATCCCATTAATACTTTATATGGGTATAAAGCGCTCGGTCTGTTTCAGAGTCAGGATCAGATAGATAAGTCGCCAAAGCAAATCGGAAATTATGCGCCCGGAGATATAATATATGAAGATATAAGTAAAGATAATGTAATTAATGCCAGCGACAAAAAACCCATAGGTAATCAAATACCGAGATATACTTTTGGGCTAACTTTTTCGGCTCAATATAAAAATTTTGATTTCAGCTTTTTATTGCAGGGAGTAGGAAAAGGAAATGTTTTTTTATACCAGGATGCGGTTTGGGCATTCTATAACGCAGGTGTAATAAAGGCATGGCAATTGGACTACTGGACACCTACCAATCCAGAAGCAAAATATCCGAGGTTGATTTCACAAACCACACACAATAATTTCCAAGCCTCAAGCTATTGGGTATATAATTCAGCTTTTGCAAGGCTTAAGAATGTACAGATAGGGTACGAGCTGCCGAATCAATTAATACGCCGAACTTTTATTCATAAACTACGCTTTTATGCCACTGGTCATAATCTATTCACCTTTGATAAGATGCCCCAGGGATGGGATCCGGAAAGACCAAGTGGTACAGCATCTGTTTATCCTATATCCGGTACTTATGTTTTTGGTTTAAATCTAACATTCTAATCTTTAAATATTAGACAATGAAACTTCATATTATTTCGCTTATCTTATTAGGAGCAGGAATTATTTCTTGCAATAAAGGTTTCCTGGAGAAGCTGCCACTTGATAGTCCCTCAGATGCGACTTTCTTTTCCAATAAAGATGAATTGGAAATGGCTGTTAATGGTGCTTATACAGGGCTCTGGTGGGAATTTGAAGGAGTGCCTTACTACCTGTTTTTGGACGCAGCAACCGATATTGCTTGGTCAAGGGGTGATGAAGCCAAAATCCAAACTGTACAGTCAGGACTGTTTACTCCTGATGCTTATGTGTTTAATAATACCTGGACAAGCATGTATAATGGCATTTCAAAATGTAACAATATTCTGCAAAATATGAATCGTGCGAAGGACGTAGTCTCTAGTGATTACTATAATCAGGTCCAGGCACAGGCCCTATTTCTACGAAGCTACTATTATTTCTATCTTATTGAATTATTCGGTGACGTTCCCTGGGTTACCACTATGCTTTCACTTGATAGTGCTTCTTTGGCAAAGACTGACAAAAAACAAATTGTACAGTATTTGTACGATGACCTCGATTTTGCCGCTGCTAATCTTCCTTTGAGTTGGGCGGGCAATGATGCAGGAAGGGCAACAAAAGGTGCTGCCCTTGCTCTAAAAGCTCGCTTAGCTTTAAACGAAGGAGACTACGAGATAGCAGCCGCATCAGCAAAAACTGTGATAGGCCTGAATATCTATACTATTGACCCAAATTATAAGAGGTTATTTCATTATGGTGGAGCATCGAGCCAAGAAATTATTATGAATCTTCCCTATCTATTAGGCGTTCGAACCAATGCAATTCCCGAAATTATAGGTCCGCGCAGCGCACCTGGGTATAGTATTCTAGTACCCACCCAGATGATGGTAGATATGTATCAATGTATTGATGGCAAGTCTATTGATAAGTCTCCATTGTTTGACCCTTTACAGCCTTTTAACAACAGAGATCCAAGGCTTGATCAATCTATAATTCGTCCTGGTGTATGGTTTAATAATTATCTTTTTCAAACCCATCCTGACAGTACCATGACCTATCAAAATACAGATGGTAATTTAGTAAGAGTTGGCAATTTGGAGGTTACAAATGCATATGCAACTTTTACGGGCTATTTGTGGCTTAAATTTTTGGATGAAACCGATCTGCCGTCAAACGTGAATTCTTCCCAGATTAGTTTAATTCTGATGCGTTATGCAGAGATATTACTTACTTACGCAGAAAGCAAAATTGAATTAAATCAGATTGATCAAAGTGTTATTGATGCAATTAATCAGGTAAGGGGTAGGGAAAGTGTGAATATGCCTTTAGTGTCTATAGGAATGCCTCAAGAGGATATAAGGGCGGTAGTAAGGTATGAACGTACTGTAGAACTTGCAAATGAGGGATTTCGATTGTTTGATATAAAAAGGTGGAAATATGCTGAACATGTGTTGCCAGGAAAGGTTTATGGTAGAAGAAATAAAGCACATTGGTATGATCCTATAGTACCAAAAATTGATCAATACGGACATTCAAATTATGATAATGCAGAAGATATATTTAAAGTTATTAGTGTAAACACGTTTGATCCTGTAAAGAATTATCTATGGCCTATTCCTCAGAAAGAAATTGATATAAATAAAAAATTAATACAGAATCCGGGCTATGAGCAGTGAACAATGCGAAAAAGGACTTAATCATGAATACTTCCAATAGTTATTTAAGATTTCTTTATTGCATAAAGCATTTACATTTATTATTAATTAAATTAATTGAATAGAATGGGATCGCGTAGAATATTTTTTGAAAGAATGTCGCTGCTTTTCGGTGGGACTCTTTTGGCGGGGCCAAGAAAGGTGTTTTCGGGCCAGGATTATTCTGACAGGGAGATGTCAAAAGAAATGGTTGCCTCAAGAGTTGCATCACTCATTAAAAATAATATTTCAAAACAGTATGATTTGGTGGTTGTTGGTGGTGGTATTTCAGGAGTAAGCGCTGCTATCAGTGCAGCGCGTAATGGACTTAGGGTGGCTCTCGTGCATAACCGGGCTATGTTTGGTGGTAATTCTTCCAGCGAGGTAAAATTATTCCCAGAGGATAATGCTGCACATGATCCGTGGATAAAAGAAGGGAGGAATCAATGAAGAGTTCATGCCGAAGAACGAGTGCGTAATCGAATATTATCTTGAAGGAACCATGAATTGTCACTGGGACCTGGTATTATATGAATGGGTTATCAGGGAAAAGAATATCACTTCCTATTTAAATACTCACATGCACCAGGTCTTTATGAAAAGTGACAGCCAGATTGAATCAATTTTTGCAATTCAACTTGGCACAGAAAAGTCATTCATACTGTCTGCTCCATTATTTGTGGACGCGTCTGGAGACGGATTACTTGGAGAATTGGCAAAAGCGAAACTTCGGTGGGGACGGGAGGCTGAGGTAGAATACAATGAATCCTTAGCGCCAAAAGTGGCGGATGAAAAGGTAATGGGAAATACACTTTTTTTTACTGCAAGAGATACCGGTATGCCGGTACCATTTAAGCGGCCTGATTGGGCTGTGGAGTTCCCTAAAGAAAGTGACCTGACAGAGCGTGGACACAGTTTTTTTAAGGGCGGATACTGGTGGATTGAAGTGGGTACCCCCTACCATCCTATAAACGACAACAACGAAACTCGGCATGAGGCACTTCGACAGCTACTGGGTGTTTGGGATCATATAAAAAATCAGGATTGTAAGACAATTCCCAAAGAACAAACTGCGTCTTATGCCCTGGATTTTGTTGGTTTCTGGCCATATAAGAGGGCATCTCGAAGAATTATAGGCGATTATGTGCTTACACAAAGCGATGTCCAGAATCCACATCAACTTCACGATGCGGTAGCTTACGGATGCTGGGAAATTGACATTCATGTGGATGGCGGGATTTTGGAACGCAGTAAACAGCCCATTTCCGAAGGAAACGTGTGGCAGGAGGTGGGTACTCAAGTGTATGGAATTCCTATTCGGTCTCTTTATTCTAAGAATGTAAAGAACCTTATGATGGCCGGACGTACTATCAGTTGTTCGTACCTCGCCTTTGCTTCTACTCGTGTACTCTCTACCGGTTCTATCTGTGGACAGGCTGTTGGAGTAGTGGCAGCCTTAGCGAAAAAGTATAAAGTGACTCCCAGGGAGATCGCTAAATTTCATTCGTCAGAAGCTCAGCAAATTATTCTGAGGAGTGATGGTCATATTCCGGGTGTAGAAAATACGGACACTAATGATCTGGCGAAAAAAGCTAAAGTAACCGGTTCAAGTCATTTGAAATTACATTTTCCTGAACCTAATAATGAGCGTGAACTCACTATGCCACATGCTCAGTTATTTCCCCTATCAGGAGATTTTATAGAAAAGGTCGAACTCCTTCTAACGTCAAATAGAAATATACCTACTAAAATCAAACTTGGGCTCAGGGAGGCGGCTCACGTATGGGATTTCCGTTCCCAAAATAATCTGGCATTAGTTGAGGCGACCATTCCGGCAAATTCAGAAGGGTGGACGAGTTTTAATTTCAGGAAGCAAATTGTACCGGGGAAATTGTATTATGTTCATACAGTAGGAAAATATCCTGGTATTTTTTGGAAAGGATTTCGAGAAGATGATGGCAAGCCCAATCAAATACCGATTGGTACCTCTGCTGCCGTTTTGCCTGACAAAACACCTTTTTCAGAAAAAAGTACCACCTTTAGAGAAATTTTTTCTTCGGTTGAGTTAAAAGATATTCCAGGCGCTGGAACAGAAGGTCATTGGAAGCCTCTTACAGGAGGTAGGAGTTTATGTATGCGAATTACTCCCGATAGTACCCCTTATCAACCTGGAAATATTATAAAAGGAACCAATCGTCCTGATATGTGGACGAATATATGGATATCTGATTCACGGCAAACTTTACCTGCATCATTAGAATTGGGCTGGGAGTCTCTAATTGAATTTAATACGATTCAATTGACCTTTGATACAGATCAGAACAGGAGAGTTGTTCTACCACTTTTCAGATATCCTGATTGTGTTAAGGACTATATGATCGAATATCATAATGGCATTTCCTGGAAAAAGCTTTTGGATCAAACCGATAATTACATTCGTAGACGTGAACATCGGTTTGATAAAGTAAAAGCATTTAAACTTAGAATCACCGTGCTTGCTACTAACGGTGCTGCCACTGCGCGGATATACGAAGTGCGGGTATATAATGAACGGGTGTAAAAGTTAAAAAATCACATATCAATTCATAAATCTAAGCCTAACTCAATATTAATTAATACCCGTACAGCAGGTTAAAATTACTTTACTGATTTACTGTCGCACTGTGGTTTTTATTCAAGGCTATTGCGGGTAGTCATGAGAGCCTCGGGGTCTTCATTCTTTCCCAGCCGAGTCTCTGCTTCTGCAGTGTGTGACAGGTAGGCAGGACTCGGCGTACCATAGCTGGTGGCGCCGGGTCCACACTATACACAAGTCTCCACGGGTGAGACTCGGCTATGAAATCACCCATCCCTTCCCGTCCGAGTTTTCCGAAGAGAGCTTGGTGTAAAAAAGACCTGATCATTTCCACTTCTTTCCCAGCCGAGTCTCTGCTCCTGCAGTGTGTGACAGGCAGGCAGGACTTGGCGTACTATAGCTGGTGGCGCCGAGTCCACGCAATGCACAAGTCTCTACGGGTGAGACCCGGCTATGAAATCAATGGTGATGATACTTATCCCCTGCTATCGCCGGAGATGCGGACAGATGTAACATTGCCCTGGAATGATCCTGATAAAATATCCCTCACCGCTGTGAATCAATTTGGACTGGAGTCAGAAAAAGCAATAGTACCTTAAATGTGTTTTCTATGGACAAGATCAACAAACGTTTGCTTCTTATCTTGACTGTTGCCCCGGGGTCTTCATTCAAGGCTATTGCGGGTAGCCATGAGACCCTGGTGCCGGGTGATTCGCCGGGGTTTCACTTTTCACACCTGCTGTGAAAACCCCATCGGGACAGTCAGCGGCATCAGACAGATATGCCGACCAACAAAAGGTAGAGCATCCCATGTATGATATAAAAGTGCATATGCTGCGCATAGGCGATATTGTTATTTGCTCTAATCCCATTGAGTTATATGCCGGTTGTGGGTTGCAGATGAAGACCAGGAGTAAAGCTTTACAAACTTTTGTGGTGCAGTTGACCGGATCGGGTTCTTACCTGTCGACAGCAATAGCGGTGAAGGGTGGTCATTGTTCTGCTGTTCCGCAAAGCAACGAAGTGGGGACGGAAGGAGGGCAGATACTGGTGGAGCGTACGGTACAAACGATCAATAAGCTCTGGTAAAAACAATCGGGAACCTGTTAACGGTAGGCTATTAGAGGAAGATCCGTTGGTATCGCTGATGTTTTCAGACCGGGAGGATAATCTGTGTTCATCAGAAACCGGCCGGGTACTCGTCTGTTGTATTTAATTCACCATGAGAATATATCAATCCATTCACAGGATTTTCGGGAACTTTATCTTTCTTTAAACACGATAATTTTGACCCGTAATGTGATGGTGCCTCGGAAAAAATTAGCGAAAGCTATTATAACGGGTAAAAGTTATTCAGGAATTAAATATTATTTTAAAGGTATAAAATTAGAAAAATGAGCATATTATTTTCCGGAACCTTAGCTTTTGTAAGACGGGAATACTGTTTTTTACTGACCGCTCTCCTCGCGATAAATATATCAACATTTGGCGTGCCGGGGAAAGCATCGCCAAAACCTGTTTTACAATTGTACGTTTCCATTGCCGGAAATGACAATTGGTCGGGAAAGCTCAGTCAGCCGGATGATAATAGAACGGATGGCCCTCTGGCAACATTGGAGGGCGCAAGGGATCTGATCCGTAAATTGAAAGAGCAGAAAAAGCTGAACAAAGGAGATATAATAGTTGAAATACAGGAGGGTGTTTATGAGCTGCCGGGTGCATTTGAACTGGACGCCCGGGATGGGGGTGTTGATGCGGATTCGCGCGTTATCTATCGCGGTAAAAAGGGAAAAGAAGTACGTTTGTCCGGGGGCAAAAAATTAGCAAAATGGGATTTGGTTACGGATGAATCCGTTTTGAAAAAGCTGGGTTCGCAGGTTCGTGGGAAAATTTACCAGTCAGACCTTTTATCCATAGGTATAAACGATTTTGGTTCTCCGGGCGGCGGAGGAATAGAACTGTTTTTTAACGATAGACCGATGTGGATATCCCGGTATCCCAATAAGGGATTTGTAAAAATTACAGGACTGCTTAATGAAGATCCTGTAGATATACGCGGAACCAAAGGCGATAAAGCAGGTAAGTTCTATTATGATGATCCGCGGATAAATGAATGGAAGCATGAGAAAGACGCGTGGGTGAGCGGATACTGGTTTTGGGACTGGGCCGAACAGCGGCACAAAGTGGACAAAATTGATACGGAGAAGAAGATCATGGAGGTAGCGCCGCCGTATCACAATTATGGATACCGGGTAGGCCAGTGGTTTTACGGGTTTAACCTGCTCTCAGAAATAGACGAACCGGGGGAGTATTATGTGGATAGGGAAAAAGGGCTGCTATATTTTTATCCGCCATCCGACATTGAAAACGGTGATGCGTTTGTTTCCGTTAACAAGCATATCATAAGTATGAACAAGGTCTCCTTCCTTACGGTTCAGGGGCTGGTACTGGAAGGTTGCCGTGACACCGTGGTGAAGATGAACGATTGTAGCCAGGCTTTGATAGCAGGGTGCACCATCAGGAATGCGGGAGATGAAGGGATCGTTATCAATGGAGGAGCGCGCAACGGTGTGGTGGGTTGCGATATATATGAAGTAGGCGCCGGGGGTATAAATATCAATGCAGGCGACCGCATTACATTAACCCCGGGGGAATGTTTTGCCGACAACAACAATATACATCACGTTGCCAGGATCAGGCGGGTTTACTTTCCGGGGATCTCCCTCAACGGCGTTGGCAACCGCGCTACCCACAATCTCATAAAGCATCTTCCGCATATGGCTATCTATTTCAACGGCAATGATCATTTGATGGAATACAATGAAATATACGATGTGTCTTATGGATCAAATGATGCCGGCGCCATATATGCAGGGAGGAACTGGACCATGCGGGGAAATATGATCCGCTATAACTATCTCCACGATATTTCAGGTTTTGAAGGAAAGGGATGTGTAGGCGTTTATCTGGACGATGCGTTTTGTGGGGTGGATGTTATCGGTAATATATTTGACAACGTTACGCGTGCGATGATGATCGGCGGCGGCAGGGATAACAAGGTTCTGAACAACATCTTTGTTAATTGTCTTCCTTCTTTACATATTGATGCAAGAGGATTAGGCTGGATGCACGATCATCCCGAGCAATGGATCAGGGAAGAAAAGGAAAAGGGCACTATTTTGGGTACCGCATATAATAAACCACCGTACAGCACAAGGTATCCGGAATTGGTGAACATTATCAATGATGAACCCAAGGCGCCAAAAGGCAATGTTATTTCCCGTAATATCTGCCAGGGCGGTTCCTGGGATAAAAGTGTGGGATTTTGGAAGACCTCTGTTGAGGACAAAGCCCGGACGTATATCACCATAAGCGATAATATTGTGGCGCCCGATGTGGCGGTTAAAGACAGTTTGTCGAAAAGCTTTGTAATAGCCGATCCGTTATTTGTTAACCGGGAAGATCCGAAGCTGGGGAAGTTCCGGTTAAAGAAAAATTCACCCGCGCTGAAATTAGGTTTTCAACAGGTGCCGTTTGACAGGATGGGACTTTATAAGAGTGATGAAAGAGCAAGCTGGCCTGTTGTGGGAGAATGAGAACTGTAAAAGCTCTTCAAGATTGTTATAACCAAAACAGTTCTTTTATAGCGAGAAACCCGGGTGTATCTCCTGAAGGTTCATACTATGAAGATTTTAAGAAAAGCTGTTGTTGCTTTTTGTAGAACCGGGGTCTTCATTCAAGGCTATCGCGGGTAGTTATGAGACCGTGTGCCGGGTGATTCGCCGGGGATTCGCTTTTCATATAGTTAGTTGCCCGGCTGTGAAAACCCCATCGGGACAGTCAAGATATAACTGAATGTAGTGTTGCCACTGAAGATAAAATCCTTTATATTAACGGCTGGAACTTTGGCGAATGCCTGTTCCCGTATATTTAAAAATTAAATTTTAAAAAACATATAATTCTACTCATGTTTATTTTTCTACAATGCCCCGAAGCAAGGAAAAAAGCCTGTTCAACATTTCGCCTGTTCAAACAGGCGGCTATGTGGATCATCCTTTCTATGATCATGTATTCATGCGCTGTTTCAACTAAACCGGGAACACCCGGAGCGGCTGCCCAAAGCAGCGCGCCTGCAGCATCTTCAGAAATCCGCAATGACGGACAAAATCCCCACCGGCTTCGCCGCAGTGAAAGCTATATGGGTATTCATTTCGATTTCCATGCCGGTCCTAACGACAACCGGATTGGAGAAAATACTACGCCCGAAATGGTGAAAGCCATTATTGATAAAGTAGGGCCGGATTATATCCAGATTGACTGTAAGGGGCATCCGGGTTATACCAGCTATCCGACCCTGGCAGGTAATCCTGCTCCCGGTATTATCGGCGACCCCCTGCGTACCTGGAGAGACGCTACTGCAGAGAGAGGTGTGGCGCTCTATATGCATTATTCCGGCGTATGGGACGAAAGGGCTATCCAACTGCGCCCGGAATGGGCGGTTACGGGCCGTGACGGTAAAAAAAATCAGCATATTACTTCCGTTTTCAGTTCCTATGCAGACGAGCTGCTGATACCCCAGTTAAAAGAGCTGGCTGGCAAATATGGTGTTGACGGGATTTGGGTTGACGGAGAGTGTTGGGCTACTGCACCGGATTACGGGGAAAGAGCAGTCAGGCTGTTCCGGGAAGCGACCGGTATTACCGATATCCCGAAATCGGCGAAAGACCCGCACTGGTTTGAATGGATGCAGTTTCACAGGGAAGCCTTCCGGAAGTATATGAGACACTATGTTTCAGCCGTCAGGAGTTCGTATCCCGACTTTCAGATATGCAGTAACTGGGCTTTCACCGACCACATGCCGGAAGCCGTTTCGGTTCCGCTCAACTTCCTGTCGGGGGACTACGAGCACCTTAACAGTGTGAATTCGGCCCGGTATGCCGGGCGCTACTTAGTACACCAGGGTATTCCCTGGGATTTAATGGCTTGGAGTTTCTCACGCACACCCAATGCCGACAGTATCCCCTGGAAGCAGAAAACAGCTATCCAGCTGAAACAGGAAGCGGCTATCGTATTGGCCCTTGGCGGTGGTTTTCAGGCGTATTTCACTCAAAAGCGGGATGGATCTGTTAAGCTGAACGAGATGGACGTAATGGCGGAAGTTGCCCGCTTTGCCAGGGAGCGTCAGCCCTATTGCCATCACTCGGTTCAGATACCCCAGGTAGCGCTGCTGTTTTCTACTGCGGCCTACCAGCGGGAAAGTCCGGGGTTATTCTCACGCTATACGGGGAATAGCCGTCTGCGAGGGGTGCTGCAATGCCTGCTGGAAGGACAGAACAGCGTTGATATTGTAAGCGAGGAAACGCTCGGCCAAAATATGAAGCGATTCCCGCTTATCGTGATTCCCGAATGGAATTATCTTTTGCCCGTGTTCAAAGATGATCTGATCCGGTACGTGGAAGAAGGAGGCAGCCTGTTGGTTATCGGGAAGGAAACCTGCGGGTTATTTGAAGAACAGATGCCGGAAGGAGCCGCCGCGTCAAAACCATCCGTTACGAGGCGGGGAAAAGGGCAGATCGGTTTTCTGCCCCAGCCCATCGGGCTCGACTACCTGAAAGATAAAAGTGAATCAACACGAAAGTTAGTAAATGACCTCGTACGTACGTTGTTCCCGGATCCTGTTGTGCAGGTAAAAGGATCACCCTGGGTGGACGTTTCGACCAGCCGGCTGGGAGACAAGCTCACGGTACACCTCGTCAATACATCCGGGGATCATCAGCGTCTTACCTATATAGAGGATATCCGCCCGCTTGAGCGGCTGCAGCTTTCTGTCAAAACAGATAAAAAGCCGTCTAAGGTAACCCTACAGCCGCAGGGGAAATCCTGTGCATTTAGTTATAGCAACGGGAAAGTACAGGTTGAGATTGAATCGGTACCGGTTTATGAAATTTTAGTAGTAGAGTAAATACCGGGTGGCGATAGATAATTGTTAACACTCGCTGACGATCAGGGGCGGTGGATGCAGATTACTATCCACCCTGGCTTCTTTACAGAGTCTACTATTGTGGTTCGTGTTTTGCGAAACACTTTTTCTTTCTCTTTACTGTCGCATCGGGGTCTTCATTTAAGGCTGTTGCGGGAAGCCATGAGATCCCGGTGCCGGGTGATTTGCCGGGGCACAGTTGCCTGGCTGTGAAAATCCTATCGGGACAGAAAACTCTGATTGCAGTTGTGGTAATGTGTTTTGTTGGGCGATTACTTGTTTGTCTACCAAAGCACTGTCACTTCGTAAGAAGAAAAATGTGGGTCTTTTGATAAAATGGTCAAATTATTATTCATCGCTTGCGCAATAATCAATCGGTCAAACGGGTCTCTATGAACGAATGGTAAGCCTGACACAATAAGCGTGTCCTCGAAAGTGATTGGCAGAAGTTCAAATCCGTTGTCAATGAGTTGTTCATATATTTTGGAATATATTGTCCTAAGTTCCAACTTACCCAAACTTACTTTAACGGCTATCTCCCAAAGGCTGGCAATGCTCACAAAATTAATTACATCCTGGGCTTCGATTGCCTGACGTACTTTGTTAGATAAAGTTGTATCACCATTGATGAACCATATTAACGTATGAGTGTCAAGGAGGTTGCGCTGCATTATTAAGACATATATCCTTTAAAATCATCTAAAGGTTCATCGAAATCAACAGTCATTTTAAACATGCCTTTTCCGCTGCCAAAACGAGGTTTTGGGGTTTTATCGCTTCCTTTTGCCTTTGACTTAAGGAAATCAATAAAATCTTCTACCTCCGATTTGAGATTGTCGGGGAGTGATGCCAGTTTGTTATATAAAAGAATATAGTCCACTTGCATTAAAGTATTTGTGGATACGAATTTAGTAAAAATTGCGTAATTATAAAACCTTACTGTCGTACCCGGGGGCTTCATTCAAGGCTGTTGCGGGAAGCTATGAGATCCCGGTGCCGGGCGATTCGCCGGGGCACAGTTGCCTGGCTGTGAAAATCCTATCGGGGCAGAATTTTGACACAGCCTCTTGTTTTTGTAGACCTGCGGACAGAAAAATCTTGTATAACAAAAAAAAGAATAAATTGATGTCAAACAATCTTTAAAACTATATGAAACAACGACTTTTTACCCTCGCTGCCGGGCTCTTCAGTTTTTTTGCCCTGTCTGCACAGGATCATACGGTAGCTTCTATAAGTCCGTCTGAGTTTCAACGGAACTTTGCTGCATTTTCAGAGGTACCGTCCCTGCAATTCACTATGAACGAACTGGCTTATAATGAAGAAAAATACAGGAAATTCAAAAAAATGAGGACAGCGGGTATCGTGCTTACCGGTGTGGGTGCAGGTTTGATCACTACGGGTATCGTGCTGGCCAACTCTGCCAAGAACTACGACGAAGATGACTGGGGGGCTCTTTTATTGATGCGATGGGCGCCTCAATATGCATTGGACTTGGCGCTGTGTCCACCGGAGGTGGTGTTACCTTTTGGGTAATCGGCAATAATAAGATGAAAAAATACGGCAACGCGGTAACCCTGCGATCAACAAAAAACGGGCTGGGGCTGGCTTATTCTTTTTAGGATGGGGGAGATTATTTTGAGTATTAATTAAATGAAAAAATACATTTTAGTCATAGCCATTTGTCTTTTTACCTCCATCAGTTTCTCCCAAAGCTGTACGGATACTTTTTACCGGAAAGGCTATTACGATGCCGGGATGGTGCTGCAGGCCAGTGAGAATATCATTACCCGCGATGGCGCTACGGTAATAGCAGGCAGGCATACCAACACGGGTAGTGGCGAAGTCGCCTTATTCATAACTAAGATCAGCCCTATAGGCGATATAATATGGAGCAAAAAAATAACCAATGGCTCCTATAACGCAGGCACTACTATTAAGGGTATAAAAGAACTGAGCAACGGGAATCTTGTTCTTATATACGCTAACCTGGAAAACGCTGCCACTATAAGCATGCATATTATCCTGTTCAATACGGCAGGCAACCTGTTGTGGGCAAAAAAAATTCCCTTTGCCCAAGGTAGCTTTCTGAACGCCCAAATAGCTGTTACCGGTGATAACGATATTATAATAGCTGCGACTATAGATATGTCAGGCGATTTTGTACCCCTGATCATTAAAATGGATCATAACGGCAATATCTTGTACAACAGGTGGTTTGCGGGAAACACGTGCAGCTCTTCTGTATTAACCGGTGTAATAACCGATAAAAATGTACTGTATGCTTTTGGAAGGAGCGATGGTTGCCCCATACCGGGCAATACGGAAATGGATGAAAATATATTTGCCTTTAAAATGGATCATCAAACCGGAGAATTGCTTCAATCCAGATCCTATTTCTCCATCCGGACGCAGGCATACCCCTCAGTTAAACTAACATATAACTGGGTATATGCAGATATAGTCAGATCTAATAACGATCATTTTTATATTACTGACAGGTTGTATTCTTTTGCACAAAACCGTTTTGGCCTTATCAACACCACTATGGATACCCTGCTCAACTTCAGCGGGGGAAGACTATTCTTCAATGATCAAATGTCTGCCATCACCCATCGCTTCGGCATCTCCGACACTTTGGGCAACTGGAGCATTTATACTGCGCTGGGCGATAATAATAATACGATGTATATCGCCACCATCAACAAGGCCGGGCAAATCATCAGGCAAAGAAAAATGCCCTTTTCAGCAAATGAAGTCATTTCATATGGGGGAAAATACCCACTTCATTATAACCATCAATACCTTAATATTGTAAGCAGTTATCTCCGCAACGGCAATTCGTATATCCAACTCTATCAAACTGGGCAGGATAATGCCCCGGATCTCTGTTTCGGGCTTGATACTTCATTTGTGCAATTAGAGCCATTCCCCATAACGCCCCATAACGATCACTACTTTACCTATACGGGCAGCATCCTGCTTACGGCAGGTGATCCGGGTATTTCGGTAAATGATATCAATCTTTTGGAAGAAAATTATTGCCGGCAAATCAGCCATTGCTCTTTTTTAAAAATAAAGCTTGCAGATGCCACTATTTGTGATACAACGCAAACTTACATTTTTACCGCTCTTAAGGATGCGGGTTGCTCAAAGCAGGTGATATGGCAAACAGACGACCCGGCATCGGGGATAATAATTCCGCTTAATGATTCATCTGTTGCCATTACATTTAAAAAGCAATGGCAGGGCTACCTCTACGCTTTACTGTCTTCCTGTACTGATCTGAAGGATTCCATTAAACTGAATGTTCTGATCAGCCCGGATAAAATTACATTAGGCACAGATACGGCTATCTGCAAAAATGATTCCCTTGTGCTCCGGGCAGGCACGGGGTTCAAAGACTATCAATGGCAAGACGGTTCGGGAGACTCCCTATTTACCGTAAAACAGGCGGGGTCGTATACGGTAAAAGCAACAAACTATTGCGGTGCGCCTTTCAATGGTTCAATAACAGTTGCCGTAAATGAGCCGGGCATTATAGACCTGGGCCCGGACACGACTATATGCAGCAGCCAGCCTTTAATTTTAGACGTAGGTGCAGGATTCAGCAGCTATCAGTGGAGCACGGGCGCTTTAACAAGCAGCATTACGGTACAAACACCAGGGGTATACTGGCTACAGGTAAAGGATATTAACCAGTGTATTGGCCGGGATACAGTTGAAGTAGTTGTCAAAGCTTGCAGTACCCTTTTTTTTGCCCCCAATATTTTTACGCCCAACAATGATAGAGTGAATGATTCTTTTAAACCACTGATCCGTGGGCATGTGAGTGATTACGAATTTACCGTGTACAATATCTACGGGCAAATTGTTTTCAGCAGCCGCAAACCCGGCGAAGGCTGGGATGGAATGTACAGAAACCTGCCTCAAAATACCGGGACCTATGTTTGGACATGCCGCTACACGGCAAACGAAGTAGATCAGTTTACCAAAGGATCGGTTTTACTCATACGGTAGCCATCCACTTTTTCAGGAAAAATGTGGATATAATTGCCGATTTGGCTGATTTTACAACGAGAAGGATGTTACAGGCTTTAGCCATTTAATACTAATCTATCCTGCGGAGCTGTGTTGAATAGTATATTTTCTCGCTTACTATAGCCGGTGGCGCCGGGTCCACGCTATGCACAAGTCTCCACGGGTGAGATCGGCTACGAAATCAAAGAGGAATTGAGCTGGTATGGGTAGTTCTTCTGAACCGCTTTTTCTATTCCTTTTTACCTTATTTTAGTTGGACAATAGTGAATTATAGTAATGAAATTTTATCCCTTATTCAAAACGTTGGTATCATACACAGCTGCAGCCCTGTTCTTTGCAGGATTACCATCTGCTGCAAGCGGACAGGCTCACGGATATGATGGAAAAAGTCAGTTTAAGCCGTTTAAGCCGGATACTGCACCTTATGTTATAGCAGATTCTCTCTGGAATGTGGATAGTCTGGGTAATCACAGGGCAATTGTGAATGTGAAAGATCCATCGCAGGATGCCGTTTTGGTGTTGCTCCCCTGGCGGCGGCCCGATCGCAGACCGGAGACCAAAAGGATCGTGGTAATTGATAATAAGACGGGTCGGAAAGTTAAAAATGTTCATGCGTTTACAATCACGAACGAAGAAGGAGTTATTGCTTTTGAGCCGGAAAACGGGTCGGAGGAATATGCCGTTTATTATCTGCCTTATAAATTCCGGGAAAAATGGGGTGATGCCCGCTATGGAAAACCCTGGAATGATTACCTGGATACAAGCACTTATGCACTTACGGATAAGAAGTGGTTAGCCGAAGTGAAAGCCAACAAAAGCAAATTGCCCGTTGCGCAATTAAAACGATTTGAAAGCAGAACGGAATTTGATTTTTTTACACCTAT
Organism: Chitinophagaceae bacterium; assembly: GCA_023957155.1. GTDB lineage: Bacteria > Bacteroidota > Bacteroidia > Chitinophagales > Chitinophagaceae > Agriterribacter. The sequence continues at coordinate 100,811 of JAMLHK010000008.1, forward strand.
GGGGATCATAGCGACACAGCGGGAAGAAGATCTTCTCAAAGAACGCCATAAGAGAAAACCATTTCTATTATTTCCCGAAGACCGGGCGTATCCCATCCGTTTACCGGATCAGCTGCCATGGAAGTGGACGACCCACGGACCTTCGGATTCCTTTACCGGCTACGCTTCCCGGAACGAATATTATACCTGGCAAATCGGTGTATGGGCCCCGTTCGGAGATGTCAGTAATATAGCCGTACGTTTCAGCGACTTCACCGGGAAATCGGCAACGATCAAAAAAGAAGCTATCACCTGTTTTAACCGGGAAGGAACCAATTGGGACGGCAAGCCGGTTCACTTTCGCATTGATCTGAAAAAGGGTAATGTACAGGCGTTGTGGTGTGGCATACAAATACCGGAAAAAACAGCGCCGGGAAAATATTCCGGAACGGCAACAATATCGGCAAATGGTATGCCACCTCAAACGGTTAATATAACCATCCATGTAGATAATAACGTTCTTTCTGACCGCGGTGATAATGATTTGTGGAGGCATTCCAGGCTGAGATGGCTGAACTCCACTATTGGCATAGACAGTCTTCCGGTGGCTCCCTATCAGCCCATGACACTGTCCGGCAGGCATATTGAAGCTAGCGGGAAGCAGGTGCAGGTAGGAGCAAACGGACTGGTACAGTCCATTTTGGTAAACAATAAACAGGTGTTGTCACAGCCTGTTGAGTTTCAGATAGTAGCTGATGGAAAAACAATACCGGTCCGGGGCAGCAATGCAATCGTAAAAAAGACCAGTGATGGGCTGATCCAATGGATTGCTTCCTCGGAGGAAGATGGGATCCGGTTCTTATGCAACGCTTCTATGGAATATGATGGCTATATCCGTTATAATATAAAAGTTGTTCCCGATAAGCCGGTCAGCATACAGGACATTCAACTTAAAACTAACTATACGGCAGCAGCTTCTCCCTGGTTTATGGGATGCGGGTATAAGGGAGGGGTAACACCGGGTCAATACACCTGGGATTGGAAAGGTCCGTGGGACAGCTACTGGATAGGTGGCGATAAAGCCGGGTTACACGTAGAATTCAGGGGAGGCGCTTATCATGGTCCGCTCCTGAACGACTACAAGCCCAAGGCGCCCGTAAGCTGGTCGAATGACGGGAAGGGAACCATTGAGGTAAAAAGGACCAGCGATAATACCGTCCATGTTATAGCCTCATCCGGGGCCAGAAGTCTTGCACGGCTTGACACCCTTGACTTTGAATTCGGGTTACTGATCACGCCGGTAAAGGACGTAAATCCTGCTAAACATTTTTCAGAAAGATATTTTCACGGTGATCCGGAAGCATTTGATAAAGCGGCCATTGAGGAAGCCAACATAGCAAATATTCATCATTCAGGTGCTTTGAATCCTATCATCAATTATCCTTTCCTGATAAAGGATCCGCTGATCAAATATATTGATAAGCAACACCACGAAAACAGGAAGGTTAAGCTCTACTATACCATCCGGGAACTGAGCAACTATGCGGCCGAGATATTTGCGCTTAAAAGCTTAAACCACGAAATATTCGTGTCGGGCGTGGGGTATGGCCTTCCCTGGCAAATGGAACATCTTATTGACGATTACAAGCCGGCCTGGTATACCGAGCTTCCCAACCAGGCATCCGATGCTGCACTTGTGTTGAACGGATTTTCACGCTGGATCAATTATTATCTTGAAGGATTACGCTGGATGTATGAGAACTATAAAATTGATGGTATCTATATGGACGATGTGTCGTTTGACCGGTCTGTCATGAAAAGAATGCGGAAGATCGCTGCCAGGTACCGGCCGGGCGCCCTCATTGATCTGCATTCAAATACAACCTATTCCAAAGGTCCTATGAATCAATACACCGATTTCTTTCCCTATGTAGACAGGCTCTGGTTCGGGGAGTCTTTTAAGTACAACGAGATGAGCCCTGATGAATGGCTGGTGACTTTTTCCGGGATTCCCTTCGGGCAGATGAGCGAAATGCTGCAGGATGGAGGAAACCGGTATCTCGGAATGTTGTATGGGGCTACGGCGAGACATTCATGGGGTGAATATTCCCCTGCACCTGTCTGGAAGTTATGGAAGTCGTTCGGCATTAAAGACGCTAAAATGATCGGCTATTGGTCTGGCGACCGGGTCATAGAAACGACCCACCCGAATGTAAAAGCCACTGCATACGTCAAAGATGACAAGGTGCTGATATCATTGGGGAATTTTGACACAAGTAATGTAACGGTAAAGCTCATGATTGATTGGGGTAAGTTAGGTCTGGATGCTTCCGGGTATACCCTTGTAGCTCCCGAAGTAGCTAACTTCCAGCCTGCCGGAAGGTTTTCTCCCGGCGATGAGATTCCTGTTAAAGCAAAAGAGGGATGGCTGCTGATTTTGGAAAAAACGAATTAACCGGTACAGCATAAAAAAAGAATAGTTATGAAAATTAAGCCTGTTATAACCGTCATAATATCCGTTCTGTTGCTTTCCGTTTTATCGTGTACGCATAGAAATGCGGTGGAATTTTATGTATCGCCGGACGGAGATGATCTTAACCCGGGAACTGAATCTGCTCCTTTTCAAAGTCTCGAAAAAGCTAGAACAGCGGTAAGATCACAGCTGCAGGAAGCTCCCGGAAAATCAATTTCCGTTAATATAAAAGGGGGTATTTATTATTTAGATGCACCGGTTGTTTTTACTTCCGAAGATGCAGGAAAAGAAAACTATCCGGTGATGTACAAGGCGGCTGATGGAGAGAAACCGGTTTTTACCGGTAGCCGCGAATTGAAAAGCTGGCAATTGCTTGACGATCCCGGAAAATTAGAGCTGCTGTCTCCAGGAGTAAAAGGGAAAATTTATGTGTGTGATGTAAAAGCCGCGGGCATCAGCAATTTCGGCGATCCTACTGAAATAGGAAAGCGCCCCGAATTATTTTGCAACGGACAGTTGCAAACGCTGGCACGTTGGCCAAATACGGGGTTTATAAATGCCGGATTGGTGAAAGGCGAAACAGAGTTGCCTGAAAGATATATCAAAAAACACGGAACAGTGGAGGGTATATTTGAGTATATAGATAAGCGGCAGGATCGCTGGACAGCAGAAAATGACGTTCGGCTGGGCGGCTACTGGTACTGGGACTGGAGCGATGAATTTCAGAAAGTGGAGAAGATAGATACCCGGAGCAAAATAATGTATCTCGGTAAGCCTTATCATCATTACGGTTACAAAGACAGCCTCCGGTATTTTGGCGTGAACCTGTTCAGGGAAATAGATATTCCCGGCGAATGGTACCTGGATCGCACGGATGGTTTGTTGTATTGGTTCCCTCCCGAAGGAATTGTACCGGGCAACGCGAAGGTTACACTTTCTGTTTTTGACGCGCCTTTTATGATTGAAATGAAAAATTGCTCAAACCTTACTTTAGACGGGCTTGGTTTTGAAGAAGGCAGGGGAAGTGCTATATCGGTCACCGAAGGGAGCCACTGCCTTATTTCCAATTGCAGGATAGAACGTTTTGGCAAAGATGGTATACATATTATGGGCGGCAGAGCGCATGGCATTTCAGGCAGCCTGCTTCGTACGTTTGGTTGTGGTGGTATTAAAATAAAAGGAGGCGACAGAAAAACCCTAACCCCAGCTGATCATGTTATAGAAAATACCGTTGTGGAACATTTCTCGTTATTCAAACGGACTTATGAACCGGCCGTTCATATGGATGGTTGTGGCATCAGTGTCAGGAACAATCGCTTCCGTTATTCTTCCTCATCGGCTATACGGTTTGAAGGGAACGATTTTATAGTGGAGTATAATGAGGTCAGCCACGTGGTGAATGAATCTGACGACCAGGGAGCGGTGGATGCGCATTACAATCCATCCTACCGGGGCAATGTGTTCCGCTATAACCGTTGGTCTGATATAAAAGGCGGCACGCTTCACGGTGCCGCAGGCATACGGCTTGACGATATGATTTCAGGCGTTACCATATTCGGAAATATTTTTGAACGGTGTGGCGCTGTGCATTTCGGCGGCGTGCAAATACATGGAGGTAAAGATAATTTCATGAGCAACAACCTCTTTTTCGATTGTCTTGCCGCATTCAGCTTTTCTCCCTGGGGTGAAAAACGCTGGATAGAACAATTGGAGTCTCCTGCCATTCAAAAGAAAATATACGAAGAGGTGGATATCCGCTCTGACCTCTATCAAAACAAATACCCGGAGCTAAAAAATATCCGGGAGCATGCGGATGTAAATACGGTTAAAGACAACCTTATCGTAGATTGTGAAAAGGATTTTATAAGAGATCATGAGAAGTTAGTGAAAGAAAACAATACTTCTGTCCGGTCCGAAGGAAAAAGCATTGAATATTTCTGTTCCGGTGAAGTGTTGAAAAAATATGGATTAGCGCCCATCCCTTTGCAGAAAATAGGACCTCACAATAACAGGTGGATAGAATAAGTCAACGGGCAGGCATGTATGCTGAAATAAATAATACAATTAAATAAAGAACGGGTTATGGTGATATGGTGTCACTAAAAAAACCATTTAAACGCTTAATACCGCTCCTCATGATTCATCGTTTTAGAAACAGGGCATTTTGCTTTGGGGTATTTTTGTTCAGCATCTGTACACCCGGATGGGGTCAGAATGGACCGGACAACCTGGTTATTCCTCCTTTTAAGCAGGTACCCGAGCGAGTACCCCGTTTCCCGCTCAAAGACTCCCGCAGCCTGTATTCGGACAGTGATATTCTGCTGGCAAAAAATAATATTGAGCAATATCCTTCCGCAAAGAAAATCATGCAGGATATTATCAGGCAGGCAGACTACTGGCTGGGGTTTTCTGAAAGGGAGATACTGAATGTAATGCCCGATGCCCGGGTTCCCAGGGGGTTCGACCTCTGTGCTAAAGGATGTCCTGTGCATGGGGATTCGGTCTTTAAGGTGGGTGGGTTTTATCCCTGGATCATAGACCCTAAGCTTCCTTTTAAGGTAAAATGCCCGATCGGCGGGGAGATCTATCCTTCCAACGACTATGCCGGGCATTACAACAACGGGCTTAAAGGCAAGGTAGAGGGCAGGTATGCTGATGACGGATGGGGCTGGGTATCGCCCGAAGGCGACCGGTACTGGTTTGTGGCCCATGCCAATCAGTGGACATGGATCAGCCATACGATCCCGGGCCTGCTGGCGCTCTCACGCGCCTATCTGCTTACCGGGGATACGCGATACGCAGAAAGAGCAGGCTTTATGCTTTACCGCCTGGCACAGATATACCCGTCAATGGACCACGAAAACCAGTCGCGGTACGGCCTGATGGAAAAAATGAAAGGAAACCGTTACCCGGGAAAGATCCTCAACCTGATATGGGAAACCCAGCTGATCAGGAACGTTGCCGAAGCGTACGATCATGTCTGGAATTATATTGACAAAGATGCTTCCCTGCAGCGATACAGCGGTAAAACAGGAAGAGAAATCAGGGCCTTCATTGAAGCCAATGTGCTGGAAGACGGGCTGGATGGCATCGCTGATGGCAGGATTGCGGGCAATTTCGGCATGCACCAGAATGCCATGCTTCACCTGCAGTTGGTCCGTCAGCATGCGGGAAAAGACGAAGCGATCGAAAAGATGACCGAACAGCCCTCAAAGTCGATGGCTCACAACGGAATACAATATGCACTTTACAACCAGGTATTCCGCGATGGGATGCCGCTGGAGTCGCCCGGCTACAATGCACACTGGCTCAAAGAGCTGGTGGATATTGCCGATGTGCTCAGGAGAGGCAATAAAAACCTGTTTGCCAATTCCCGGATGAAGCAGCTCCTGGATGCCCCGCTCGACCTGGTTACCCTGGGCAGGTATACCCCCGATTGGGGAGATGGAGGATCGGTTATCGGCGGATTGACAGCACGGTATCCCGATACATACCAGACAGGTTATAATCAATACAAAGACAAGAGATACCTCTATTGGATAAACAGGTTGGGCGATGATAGCTTCAGCACGTTCGGCTCCCTGTTTTCGGATGCGCTTCCGGCTGTGCCGGCCCTGCCGGAAGAAAGGGCTGTTGCGCCACAGCAGTCGCGGCTTTTTGCCGGTTACGGGTTGGGTATCCTTAACAATGCGAGCGACAAGACCGCCCTGGCTTTTACCTACGGTATGCACTACTCCCACTACCACTGGGACTTCCTCAACGTGGAGCTTTTTGCCAACGGCCGGAAAATGATGCCCGACCTGGGGTATCCCGATGCCATGAATACTTATGTGGCCCCGGTCTATACCTGGTCGCAGAACACCATATCGCACAACACTGTTGTCGTAGACCGGAAAAAACAAAACCTGAATCTGCCGGGTACACTTCACGGGTTCTGTTCCGGGAGCTTCGCACGTGCAATGGATGCATCCTCTCCTGCCTACAGGGAAGCATCCCGGTACCGCAGGAACCTGGTGATGGTGGATCTGGACAAAGACCAAAGCTATGTAGTTGACTTTTTCCATGTATCGGGAGGAAAGCAGCACGACTATTCTTTACACGGACCACCAGGGACGGTCATCACGATCAATGATCAATGGACAGCCCCTGCACCGGGTACGCTTGCAGGAGCATCTGTTGCACCCGAAACCATATACGATGATGAGAAGCTCCGCGAAGAGGGAATGAAAACCGGGTATGCCCGGTATGGTGGTTCCGGTTTCCAGCATTTGTTTAATGTTCAGAAAAGAAGATCGGGGAGCGGGCTTATTGAGTACCATCATACAGACGATGCCTCTTCCAGGCTCCGCCTTCATACCCTTACCCCAGAGTTGAGCGACCTTTTTATTGCTGATGCTTATGACAAGCCCCGCGCCAGGAGTTACCTTCTCAAATACCTTATTGCAAGAAGAACGGCAACTACCGATGCTCCTCTTGTAAGCACCTTTATCAGTGTAATGGAGCCGTTTAAAGCGGATGATGCGAAGATAAAGGAAGCTATAGCTCAAAAGCTGACGGAAGGCCCGGGACATTGTGTGGTGGTAAGCCGGGAGGCTGAAACGGATGTGATCATTTACGATACCACTTCTTCACTGAAAAAGCTCAGGCTTTTTAAAATAGCAACGGACGCTGTTACCTCAGTCGTTACTTTTGATAAAGCCGGGAAGCCGATCCGGGTATTTTTTGCCGGCGGCAGTTTCTTCAGTGCAGGAAAGAAAACATTCAAAGCAGCGGGGCTTCGGGGCAGGGTTGAGCAGGCAGATCCTGAAAACGGTGTTATAACCGTAAAGCTGGAAAAAGGACATAAAGGTCTGCCGGCGGGCGTTGAAAGCCAGGTAGCTCATTTCCGGAACAGCTATAAGTCAACGGTTCATCCCATCCGGGCAGCCGAATTAAAAGACGACCGGTTGATCATCCGTGTTAAAGATGATCTGCTGGTAGGAAAACTACGGTTAGATAAATATGAAAACGGGTCTTTACAAACCGAAACCAGCCTGAGCTTTCAGAAGCAGTATAACGGAACGAGCCTGTTAAACGATAAGTTTGAACCTGTTGGAACGGTTATACAATTAAACAATGGCAAGATCGCAATGGCTGCTTCTCCCGTCCTGCCGCTGGAGAAGAACCAGGTATTATGGCTTTCTAATGTAGGGACCGGAGATGAATTCCGGCTTGGGCCCGTTTTCAGTTGGGTAAGATAATGAGACGATGTGAGGCGGGGTTACTACCGGAGGTATGCATTTAATATACGGTTGTTAAAAATTAATGGTATTATATTAAAAGGTGTAAGAAATGAAAAAAGCACTCCTGTTTTCTCTGATGTTTTTTACCACTTATTGGGTTGTATCCCAGGAAAAAGTTGATCCTTATCTTTTGAAACACGGGGGATATGGTTACCTGGTTGAAACCGATAAGGTCTGTTCCGTTTGGTGGGCTGAAGGCGCTTATAAAGTAATGAAGGATGCTGCAATACCGGCAAGAGCTGATGGTACGATAAAGCTATGGTCGGCGAAGAATGAATACGAGTCTTTTATTGTAGTGGTTAATCCTGCGGTTAAAATGGAAAATTTTACGGTTATCATTTCTGAGCTGAGCAACAGAAAGGGGAATATCATTCCCGCTGAAAATGTAACCGTAAGAAAAGTGGAGTATGTTAATGTAAGTCGTCCCACAGATGCTTACGGGTTCAGGGCAAAGTGGCCGGACCCGCTGCCGATATACCAGGGTTCAGAAACGATGGCTCCGGGAGAGAACCAGCCTTTTTGGATTACCGTCAAAGTTCCGTCAACGGTTAATGCCGGTGATTATACCGGTAAGATCCATCTGCGTTGTGAGGGGTGGGAACGGGCTGTACCTGTTCAGTTGCACGTATGGGATTTTACACTTCCCGAAACGCCGTCTGTCCGTTCAGGCTTTGGCTTTAATTTTAGCGCAGTAAAAGAGTATGAAAATATAAAGACGCCCGGAGACGAAAGAATAGCTTTTGAAAATTATATGGAGAGTTTTCGCGACTATAAAATTTCACCGTATAATCCTTTTGTTTTTTCGCCTATTAAAGAGCAGGTGAGCGGTGTTGCCTGGCAGGGCGGTTTTTTTGACGGCAAAACGAAACATGCAGGCAACTATTCTTATCGCGTTGATGACAGATCCGCAACCGTAAATACAGAAGGTCGTACAAAAGCATGGATACCCGTTAACAATACGGATCAATACGAATTGAAGTGGTTTGCCAGGTCGGAGGAAAAGGATCAGCACTATGTTGTTGGTGTGGAGTGCTACGATGCCGGGAATAATCTTGTTGTGTTTGAAAACAGGTTTGAGTTGTATACGGGTAATGAAGAATGGCGGTCTGAACATTTGAGCCTGGGCAGCTTCGCTGCGGGTATCAGTGGTGTAAGGATAAGGCTGTTTCCTTCCCGGAGAACGGTCAGCGGCGAGTTTACCGGAACTGTTTGGTTTGATGACCTGGAGCTGATCAATAAGCAGACAGGAAAGAATGAATTTCCTGCCGGAGACTTTGAGGTCAATGTAGAAGATATTGATATTGCTCTTGATTTTACCGAATTTAATAAAGCGGGAAAGCGATATTTTGATGAATTTCATTTTACCGGGTATAATCTTGCTTTAAAAGGGCTTGGTGGAGGTACCTTTTTCAGTCGTTCGAAGGGTGTGTTTGAAGGCTTCGAACAGGGTACGGCCGAATACAACAGGCTGATGGAACGTTATCTCACCCAGATCCAGAGCAACCTCAGCCAGTCCGGCTGGCTGGGTAAAGAATATATTTATTGGTTTGATGAGCCGGCAGAGCGGGATTATCCTTTTGTACGGGAAACGAATGAGCTGATCAAGAAGTATGCTCCGCGCCTGCATACTTTTATTACGGAGCATATTGCGGGACACGATATTTCTGATGTTACCGATATCAGTTGTACGATCTGGAATAAGCTGGATCATAATAAGATCCGGCAGATGAATAAAAAGGGACTTGAGCACTGGTCGTATTTGTGTACCGGACCCAAAGCACCCTGGATAACTTTGTTCATAGATCATGACGCGGTGAACATGCGCATGTGGCTTTGGGCTTCTTACCAGGCTCAGCTTAAAGGAATTTTAGTTTGGGCAACCAACTGGTGGAATTCAAGAACTGCCTCTCCGCAGGGCTACCTGCAAAATCCCTGGGAAGAGGCCATGTCATTTACGGATGGTTATGGTCGCCCGTATGGAAAGCAGGATGGCTGGGGAAATGGTGATGGCCGGTTTTTCTACCCTTTGAACCGGGATCCGAATAACGATGCCAAAACATATATGGGCAAACCGGTTCCTTCCATACGTCTTGAAATGCTACGTGATGGCATTGAAGATTATGAATATTTTACCCTGCTCGACAACGCAGTGAAGCATGCTTCAAATAAAAATAAAGCGGCGGTTCGGGAGGCGATGCAATTGCTTACTATTCCCCCCGATATTTATACAGATGAAAAAACCTATTCCAAAAATCCGCAGGATATGCTGAATTACAGGAAGAGAATTGCAGAAAGTATTTTGAAAATAAAAATCCGGCAGAGGTAAATGCTCTGCCGGATGATAGATAGGGTAAAGTATTTTAGCCGTGTTTATTTCAACTTAGCCACTTCTGCATCAAAATATTCTTTGGTAACAATAACATCTGGCAGGTTGTTATACCAGTTTGATTCATGCTCGATAGAAAGCATGCCGTTGAAATTTTGTCTTTTCAGCTCTGCAAATACGGCCGGGAAATCAATGATTCCTTTACCAACAACCGTATCTCCCGCCTTGGTGTCATCAAATTTGACAATATCTTTCAGGTGACCGCCGATAATATGTCCCTCTAATTTTTTCAGGCATTCCACCGGGTCCAGTCCGCTACGTGGCCAATGTCCCAAATCAGCGCAGGCACCGATATTGCTATGTCCCTGGATGGCAGCCAGTACGGAGTCGGGCGACCAGTAAGCGCTGGGCTTCGGATGATCATGAATAGCTATTTTGATACCGTAAGCTCCTGCAAGACTGTCTGCCAGATCCAGCTGATCTTTTTTAGGTTCTGCGGTAATATAGCTTAAGCCAAAATCTTTTGCCAGTTCAAATGAGCTGATCCATTCCGCTTTATCTTTAGGATTTATTACGCCCATAGCCACGATGCTGATGCCTTTTGACTGCAGCAGCGCTTTTAATTTAGCACGGGTGTCGGCTGACATTTCCGGCCCGAATTTACCTTCCATATCGCCGCCTAAGGGCTGGCCTACAAAAGCCTCTATACTTTTTATTCCGGAACTGTCTACTTTATTGAGGGCATCAGTAACTGAAAACATTCTGAATGTCCACATTTGAATACCCAGTTTAAAGCCGTCTACACTGCCACTGCCTGTTGTTTCCGTTTGAGCGGCAGCCTCTGCATTGTTCGTGTTACTGCCGCTGTTGCACGATGTAGCAGCCACCAGGCAGAACAGGGAGAGAAAAAAGCTGTTGATCAGTTTCATTTGTATATTTTATTAAGTGTGTGAATAAAAATTTATAGTTCTGTTTGGAGATTATCCCCGCTAAAAGATCATATAAGCCGAACAGGATTACAATAAATAAGGGGGGAAAATTACGATTTTGTTTAAAAACAGCCATAATATAAAATGAATACTTTTTATTCGTTAAACCGGTGCAGGGGATCCGTTCCCTGGAAATGCGGTTAAGGGAAAGAGCGTAAACCGGTAAATGAGCCTATCGTTTACTTTATGATCTGCTCACGGTAAAACCTGGGCGACCTGCCGTTTTTTTTCTTGAATAGCTTGGAAAAGTAGAACACCGATTCAAATCCTGTCTGCCGGGCGATTTCATTAATGCTTAAAGTAGAATTTCCAAGCAAATATTTAGCCCTGTTTAAACGGAGGTTCAGCACGAACTGGTTAGGCGGTTCGCCTGTTAATCGCTTAAATTCTTTTCTGAAAGAAGAATAGCTCATCGGTAATTCACGGACCATTTTTTCAATATCTATGTGCTTTTCCAGGGATTCCTGCAACATGAACTTAGCCTTCTCAATCAATCTTTCGATCGGCGGACTGTCTGTATCATTGCTTAACGATGCAGAATACAGGTAGCCCAGTATCTGCAATGTAATACCTGCACTTATTTGTTGATAGCCTGAAGGCGCCGTTTGAACGGTTTCAATAAGCTTGTGAAAAAGGTGGAGTAATTCAGAAGACAACCCTACTTTTATGAAGGGGTATTCCACATTAAAAAAATCATTCTTCATCAGGTCATTTGCATAGTTACCGTTAAAGCCGATCCAGTATTCATCCCAGCCGGAATGGGTGTTGGGTTTATAACGATGCCATACGCCGGCATGCAGGAACATACAGGTGCCTGCAGTAACCTCGATGGGATCAGCGAATGCTGATTCAAAAACGCCTCCTCCCTTTGATACATATATTAACTGGTGACCGTGTAAAATACGCCCTTTACTCCAGGAAAAAGTATGAGAAGACGGATGTTCATAATTTTTAGGATAATGCTGATGAGGGTACACTTTAGAGAAGCCAGCCGTATCTACATAGAGCCCCCATTTTTCTTCTATGAGCGTACCGCTCATGTATTTGCAGTAATCGTTCATCTGGCATCAGGCATTTTAATCAGGTAGTATATGAAATATATCAAAATATACAAAAAGAAAATGGTTTATCCATTTTTTCAAACGTACCTGTAGAGTAAATTTGTTCACTAAATTTTCAGGCAGGGTAGATCCCGTTTGTAAGATGATAAACTACAACATGGTATATTCAACAAACCACATAACTAATTTTAAGGAACGATTTGCATTAATCCCAAAAGCGATTTTTATGACAACAGGGTTCGGAGCTTATGTATTCTGCCTGCTTTTACTGGTATTGCCTTCCATTGCCGAAAGCAAGGATATTGTGGTGAAAACCGAAACCAATAAAATGGTTGAAATAGCTTTCACGGCATCGTCTGCCTGTACCGATCCATTTAATGAAATTGAGCTGGATGCCGTTTTTACGGATCCTTCAGGCAAACAACTGAAAGTGCCGGCCTTTTGGGCAGGGGGCAATACCTGGAAGATCAGGTATGCTTCACCGTTACAAGGCATTCATCGCTTTACAACCGTTTGTTCCAAAGTCTCCGATAAGGGACTGAATGATATAAAAGGCAGGGTTGAAATAAAAAAGTATAAAGGCAATAACCTGTTATTACAACGCGGCGCTATCAGGATTGCCGATGATAAAAGACATTTTGCTTACGGCAACGGTGCTCCTTTTTTCTGGATGGGAGATACCTGGTGGATGGGATTAACAAAAAGACTGGTGTGGCCGGAAGATGTAAAATTATTGGCGGATGACAGGATCAAAAAGGGGTTTAACGTGGTTCAGATCGTAGCAGGGCTTTACCCCGATATGCCGGCCTTTGACGAAAGGGGCGAAAATGAAGCCGGGTTTCCTTGGGAAGCCAATTACACCGCCATAAGGCCTGCTTACTTTGACGCCGCCGACAAAAAGATCATGTACCTGGCAGACCAGGGCATTACCCCTTGTATTGTGGGAGCATGGGGCTATCATTTGCCCTGGCTCGGCATTGACAAAATGAAGCAGCATTGGCGTTACCTGATCGCACGATGGGGTGCGCTGCCCGTAGTATGGTGCGCTGCAGGAGAGACCACCATGCCCTTTTATCTTTCGAAAACAAAAGAAGCTGATAAGGACTGGCTGAAAGAAGGATGGACCGCCGTAATCCGATACATGAAAGAAACGGATCCTTATAAACGGATCATTACAACCCACGCGGCTCATTATTGCAGAACGACAAGAGAATCTATAACAGACCCGGCATTGCTCGACTTCGATATGCAACAGAGCGGACATGGCAATGTGGCATCCAAACAAGCGGCCCAGGCATTGGATGGCTGGCGCGCACAACCTGTAATGCCGGTAATGAGCGGCGAATCAAGATATGAAGCCCTGGCTGTTCCTAAACCGTTACCTGCAGAAGCTCCCCGCCAGGCCTTTTGGGCACACACCGTAAACAGCGGGTTAGCCGGGCATACGTATGGTGCGAATGGCATCTGGCAGCTAAATGGTATTGATAAACCCTACGGAAAATCTCCGGGAGGCAATAACTGGGGCATTACGCCCTGGAATGAGGCAATGAGACTGCCCGGCTCAACACAAATTGGCGCAGCAAGAAAATTGATAGAATCCATTCCCGGCTGGAGCAGCTTTGAACCTCAACCGGAAATGATCACAGCCTGGTCATCTAAAGATACGGCTGTGTTGGCCGTAACGGCTAATCATCAGTCTGCACTGGCGTACCTGCCTTCCCCGGGAAGCATTACCATTACACTTCCCGCACCCGGTCAGCAATACAACGCGTTCTGGTTTAACCCGGTCACTATTATAAAAGAAAAAGAATTTACAATGACTACCGACCATTCGGGGAAATTTATGGTCACCTCACCTGCTGCTTTGCAGGATTGGGTGTTGGTATTAACGAAAAGCCGAAAGTAACAATTATAGTAAACGCATACAATACAGCCGTCAAAGCTTATCCGGTATTTGTTGAACTTATTATCGGGTGTGCCAATCAAGCCGGAAAGCGGTATGGATCAGGATAGTGAATTACCGAATATTGCATAGTTTACCGGCTTAAGCGTGGATATTAAAATGATTTGAAACCATTGTATTGTAATGATGATTTTAATCTGAATAACTTTGTTTAAAATATCGAGGCTGCTTGCATATATGAAAATCTATCTCAAAATACTGGTACCGGCATTACTATTCGGAGGATCCCTTTTTTTAATTGAAGCCTGTAATAACGGATCTGCATCAGACCGTGCCGAAAAAATACCGGACGTGGTGAGCTATAATTTTGATATCCGCCCTATTATATCCGACAAATGTTCTGCATGCCATGGGCCTGATGCCAACAAAAGAGAGGCGGGTCTGCGGATGGATGATCCGGAAAGTGCTTTCAGCGCCCTGAAGGAAAACCCCAATGCCCATGCTCTTGTGGCAGGTAAGCCGGAACTGTCGCAGGCCTTTCTTCGTATAAGCACTAAGGATACGGCAATGCTGATGCCTCCGCCGTCTTCCAATTTAAAGTTGTCGCAACACGAGATCAGGCTGATAGAAAAATGGATCAGGCAGGGTGCTAAGTACGAGAAGCACTGGGCGTTTGTAGCGCCGGTAAAGCCTCCGGTTCCTGAAGTGGAGCATACCAGCTGGCCAAGGAATGAGATAGATCATTTCATTTTACAAAAAATAGAGCAGAAAGGCATGACCCCCAACGAGGTGGCCGACAAAGAAAGGTTGTTAAAAAGACTTAGTCTTGATATTACCGGTTTGCCACCTGCGCTGGCATTGATGGATGCATTTCTGGCAGACAATAGTGTGGATGCCTATGAAAAAATGGTAGATCAATTATTGCAGGATCCTGCGTACGGAGAAAAAATGTCCCTGCACTGGCTCGACCTGGCACGGTATGCCGATTCACACGGTTACCAGGATGACGGTTACCGCACGCAGTGGCCATGGCGAGACTGGGTGGTCCATGCGTTTAACAAAAACATGCATTACGATGAGTTTGTGACCTGGCAATTGGCCGGCGATCAGCTTCCCAATTCCACCAAAGAGCAGTTGCTGGCCACCGGCTTTAACCGCAATCATAAAATAACGGAAGAAGGCGGTGTAATTCCTGAAGAATACCGCATTATGTATGTAACAGACCGGAGTGACCTTTTTGGTAAAGGCTTATTGGGTGTTACACTGGAATGTTCTCGTTGCCACGATCATAAATACGACCCTTTTTCACAAAAGGAATATTACGAATTATTTGCTTTTTTCAATAATGTAAAAGAAGTAGGGATAGAATCGGTGATCGGCGGGCCGGAAACCTATGCCAAAAAACCTTTGATGGAGATCAGTAATGAAGATGCCAAAACCGTTCTGGATTTTATAAACAAGCCCGATACCAACAGGCTCATTGTGTCGGTTATGGGGGATCTGGATACGGTGCGGCCAACACATATCCTGCAACGGGGAGAATATGACGCTCCCGGTGAGATCGTAGAGCCCGGAACGCCTGCGGCTATTTTGCCATTTGATAACACCTATCCCAGGAACAGGCTGGGCCTGGCTAAATGGCTGTTCGATAAAAAAAATCCGCTTACTGCGAGAGTGTATGTAAATATATTGTGGCAGGAGTTTTTCGGCAGGGGCATTGTTAAAACTTCAGGTGATTTTGGGATGCAGGGGGAGCTGCCTTCACACCCGGCTTTGCTGGACTGGCTGGCAGTGGATTTTATGGAGCATGACTGGGATATTAAGCGGCTGGTAAAGCTGATGGTTACTTCTGCAACCTATCGCCAGTCGGCCGTTATCAGTAAAGAGAAGCTGGAAGCCGATCCTGAAAATATATGGCTTGCGCGAGGACCACGGTATCGTATACCTGCAGAGTTTGTCCGGGACCTGGTATTGGCCAGCAGCGGACTGCTGAATAAAACAATAGGCGGTCCCAGTGTAAAGCCCTACCAGCCCGAAGGATTGTGGGAAGGTGCTACTTCGGGCCGGGGTCTTTTATCCGTATATAAGCAGGATCATGGGGCAGCGCTATACCGGCGGGGTATGTATACTTTGATCAAACGTACCGTGCCGCCACCCGCTATGGCTATTTTCGATGCCAGCAACCGCGATATGTGTGAAGTAAAAAGACTAAAGACCAATACACCCCTGCAGGCGCTGGTGATGATGAATGATCCTGCGGTACTGGAAGCATCACGGGTACTGGCTGCTACATTGCTGGAAGAAAGATCAGGTGTGGAGGAAAAGATCCGTAAGGCTTTTCGTCTGATCATCTGCAGGAAACCTGCGGAGAAAGAGCTGGAAATATTAACCAATTACTATAACAGGCAACTGGAAACAATAGAAGAGCAGGCTGCGGAAAAAATGCTGGCTATAGGAGAATATCCTGTTAATGAGCAAATAGATAAAAAAATGCTTGCAGCGATGATGCGCGTGATCGCCACTATGTATAATATGGAAGAGGCGGTCATGAAATCGTAGCGGCGAATAATAGTGAGTAGTGAATGGTGAGTAGTGAATGGTGAGTGTACATTTTAATCAATAACTTATGCACAAGGAAATTATCGAACATGGGCTTACATGGAACCGGCGGCGGTTTTTGTCGGCCATGAGCCTGGGTGTGGGAAGCATTGCATTAGGCTCTTTGCTGATGCCCGATCTGTTCAGCCAGGCTGCAGGTGAAGAGGCTGCGCTGCCCCCCGGCATTCCGCATTTTGCGCCTAAAGCTAAAAGAGTCATCTACCTGTTCCAGAACGGTGCTCCGTCACAGCAGGAGTTATTCGATTATAAGCCGAAGCTCAGGGAAATGATGGGGGAAGAGATCCCTCCTTCCGTGCGGGGTACGCAACGCCTTACCGGCATGACGGCCAACCAGTCTTCCTTTCCTTTAGTGGGATCTTTTGTTGATTTTAAGCAGTACGGACAATCAGGAGCCTGGGTAAGCGACCTGATGCCCTATACGGCTAAGATTGTAGATGATCTTTGTTTTGTACGCTCTATGTATACTGAAGCCATTAACCACGATCCCGCGCTTACTTTTTTGCAAACCGGCTCGCAGCAGGGCAACCGCCCCAGCATGGGGTCATGGCTTAGCTATGGATTAGGCAATGAAAATAAAAATCTGCCCAGTTTTACGGTATTGCTTTCCCGCGGTGTAGGCAATGGACAGGGCGTGTATTCCAAACTCTGGTCGAACGGTTTTTTGGATTCTGTTCACCAGGGGGTTCAGTTCAGTAAGGGAGAGAACCCGGTACTTTATATCCGTGATCCGGAGGGTATGAGCAGGAAAGATCGCAGGGAAATGCTCGACAACCTGGCAGCATTAAATGAAATGTCTTACGCTGCATTCGGCGATCCCGAAATAACGGCAAAAGTGCAGCAATATGAAATGGCTTACCGGATGCAAACGGCTATCCCTGAAGTAATGGACCTGTCTAAAGAGCCGGATGATATTGTTAAGCTGTATGGGCCGGACTGCCTGGTACCCGGAACCTATGCTGCCAATTGTTTGCTGGCCCGTAAATTATCTGAGAACGGTGTTCGCTTTGTACAATTATACCACCAGGGATGGGACCAGCACGGCAATCTTCCTTTTGAAATAGCTAAGCAGGCGATGGATGTAGACCAGGCATCTGCGGCCCTGGTTACGGATTTGAAACAACGCGGGCTGTTAGACGAAACGCTGGTGATATGGGGAGGAGAATTTGGACGTACCAGCTATACCCAGGGCAGGCTTACGGCTGATAATTACGGGCGCGACCATCACCCGCGTTGCTTTACGATATGGATGGCAGGCGGGGGCATTAAGCCCGGTATGGTATATGGTGAAACCGATGAGCTGGGGTACAACATTGTAAAGAACCCGGTGCATGTTCACGATTTCCAGGCTACTGTTTTGCACCAGCTGGGACTGAACCATGAAAAGCTGATCTTTAAGCACCTGGGCCGCAGGTACCGCCTGACGGATGTTTCGGGTAGGGTAGTGAAAGATATCATCAGTTAAGCAACCGGGTAAATCCAGGGTTTAACCTTTTAATTTTAACCGACCGGTTTTTCAATGAATAAGCGTGTAAAGTTTTTTGCAGAACAGTTGTTAATTGTATTCAATGTATTCATTACGTTCCTGCTGGTATTTGAAAGCAAGCTGGAGGTGCCGGCCTGGCTACAGCCTCTTGGTCGTATGCACCCGCTGCTGCTTCACTTTCCCATTGTGCTGCTGTTGCTGGCTATAGGCCTGCAGTGGTATACAGGCTCTTCCGCCAGGAGTGCCGGAAACGTTTACGGGGTATTTTCACGAAACCTCCTGTTGTCAGGGGCTTTGCTTTCAGGCGTTACCGTGATCATGGGATTATTCCTTTCCCGGGAAGAAGGTTATTTAGGTGATACTTTGCTGTGGCATAAATGGACAGGCGTAGGGATCTTTTTCCTGGCATCCGTGATATACCTGGTATCCGGTACATCCTGGTATAAAGGGATTATAATGAAAGCAGCCGGCACTCTGGCTATAGCTTCGCTTGTACTTACCGGCCATTTCGGCGCCAGCTTAACACACGGTGAAGATTTTATTCTGCAGCCATTGTCCGTGTATTACGAAGCTCCTCCCGTGCCTGTTGACCAGGCTATTGTTTTTGATCATCTGATCCGGCCCGTCTTTGAAAAGAAATGCATAAGCTGCCATAATCCCGATAAGCTGAAAGGAGAGTTAATACTGGCTGATTCCGCATCCATCGTTGAGGGAGGAAAAACAGGTAAACTGTTTGTGCCGGGAAATCCCGGTATCAGCTTGCTGATGGAACGGGTACATCTTCCCTTGGAAGAGAAAAAACACATGCCTCCCAAAGGGAAGACCCAGCTTACCGAAAATGAAATTGCGCTGCTTACCGCATGGATAAGGGGTGGAACACCTTTTACGCAAAAAGTGGTGGACTTGCCTCCCGATGATTCTTTGCGCTTGCTGGCAGCAGCTGTGCTAAAGCCGGTGGAAACAAAGGAGGAGCAGTTTGATTTTGCGGCGGCTGATGAAAAAATAATTGCAAAGCTGAATACAGACTACGTTACCATTGCACCATTATCAAGATCATCCCCTGCGCTGGAAGTGAATATATATAACAGGGCCGCCTACACGAAAAAGCAACTGGAAGCCTTAACGGAGATCCGGAAGCAGATAGTCGCGCTCAATCTTAATAAGCTACCGGTTACGGATGAGGATCTGAAGATCATAGCGCAGTTTGAGAACCTGCGTCAATTGGATTTGAATTTTACGGATATTACCGCCGGCGGGTTAAAGGAGCTTGCGCCGCTCAGGCACCTGAAGCGGTTGATGGCATCGGGTACAGCAATACAATATAACGAGCTGAAAGCGCAGTTGCCCTTATTTAAAAGTCTTGAAATCGTTTCGATATGGAATACGGCTATAACACCCGGCGAAGCAGAGCAATTGCAAAAAGACTATCCTTCCATTGCTTTCATTAAGGGGTTTACGGATGACGGAAGTAACCCGCTTAAGCTGAATCCGCCGCAAATAGCAAATAGCAGCGTTGTATTTGACGGTCAGCTGCCGTTGCAGTTAATGCACCCGGTAAAAGGAGTACAGCTGTATTACACAACAGATGGCAGCGATCCGGATAGTATACACTCCAGGTTGTTTGACTCCGGACTGGTTATCACCGAAAATACCACCATCAGGGCCAAGGCGTTCAAGGAGGGATGGTATTCCAGCGAGATAGCCGAGTTTGGTTTTTTCCGGAACCGGTATGTGCCCGACAGCGTACGGTTGCTATATCCCCTGAACAGCGTTCACCAGGCAGAAGATGCGCATACGTTCTTTAATACGAAGCTGGGTGTTATAGGCGCCAATAATCCTGCATGGGCCAACTATTTTGCCGGTGTACGCCATAACGATCTGGCATTGGTATCTGAATTTAAGCAGCCCGTTACCCTGTATTCCGTTGGGCTGCATTATATGGTTGAGGAAGCCACCGGCATATATCCCCCGGCATGGGTAGAGGTATGGGGCGGGGAAAATGAACACCGGTTGAAACTGCTGGTGAAAATGAAGCCTCCGCTTCCTGCCCGGGGCGATACGCCTTCACTGAAGCTGGTGGAAGGAAGCTTTACGCCCCAGACATTGTCTTATCTTAAAATTATTGCCCGGCCCTATGCAGACGGTGAACACAAGAAGCTGCTGCTGGTAGATGAAATGTTCCTGAATTGATAAATGGGTATGCTGTCCTCACAGGTGATCACAAACATACTACTACCTGCCGGTGGGGAATACGATACGTTACGGTTATAAGCTTAAGAAACCATATCGTCCTGAATGTGGATAAGTAATATAACTAAAAACGAAACCGGGCAACCTGATGTGGAAAATGCGGGAGCAAATGTTCCTCCAAGTTTGCGAAATTTGCAAAATGAGCCAGTTTTCCCATCTGCATGTACACACCCAATATTCTTTGCTGGATGGAGCTGCATCTATCAGCGGCTTGTTCCAAAAGGCAATTAAAGATGAGATGCCGGCATTGGCCATCAGCGATCATGGCAATATGTTTGGCGTATTTTCTTTTGTTGCCGAAGCCTATAAGCACCGGGTGAACCCGGATGATAAAAAAAGTCCTTTAAAGGTTAAGCCGGTTGTGGGTTGTGAGTTTTATATTACGGAGAACCGGCTTCGCAAGGTATTTTCCAAAGAAGAGCGGGATCCGCGGCATCACCAGATATTATTGGCTAAAAATGAAACCGGTTATCGCAATCTCAGTAAGCTCACCTCCCTGGGTTTTATTGAAGGCATGTACAGTAAATATCCGCGCATTGATAAATCCCTTATCCATAAATATCATGAAGGATTAATTGCTACTACCTGCTGCTTAGGCGCCTTAGTTCCCCAAACCATCTTACAGAAAGGCGAAGAAGAAGGGGAGAATGAATTTAAATGGTGGCTGAATATTTTTCAGCAGGATTTTTACGTGGAATTGCAACGTCATGGCATACCCGAACAGGAAAAAGTGAATGCGGTTTTACTGAAATACGCAAAAAAATATAATGTTAAGGTTATTGCGTCCAATGATTCACATTATGTAGATCAGAAGGACTTTAATGCGCATGATATCCTCCTGTGCATTAATACCGGCGAAAAACAGGCTACCCCCGCCTTGCGTGAATTTTCGGATGATGATGCCGGGGTTAAAAACAAACGGTTCGCTTTTCCCAACGATCAGTTTTATTTTAAGACCACCCGGGAAATGAAAGAAGTATTTCACGATCTGCCGGAAGCCATTGACAATACGGGTGAGATCGTGGATAAAATAGAGCTGCTGGATCTGAAAAGAGATATCCTGCTACCCAATTTCCCTATTCCTAAAGCTTTCCAGGTTCATGACGACAATAACCTTAACCAGTGGGAATACCTGAAGCACCTTACATTAGAAGGCGCGGCAAAGCGTTATGATCCCTTAACGCCTGAAGTGGAGGAACGCATCAATTTTGAGTTGTTTACCATTAAGTCTATGGGTTTTGCCGGCTACTTTCTGATTGTAAGCGACTTCATTAAGGCGGGGAGGGATATTGGCGTTTTTGTAGGTCCTGGTCGCGGTTCGGCTGCCGGATCGGTGGTAGCTTACTGCATAGGGATCACTAATATTGATCCGATAAAATACAATCTGCTGTTTGAGCGGTTTTTGAATCCCGACCGGAAAAGCATGCCGGATATTGATACGGATTTTGATGATGAAGGCCGGCAGAAAGTGATTGAGTACGTGGTGGACAAATATGGTAAGAACCAGGTAGCGCAGATCATTACCTATGGTACTATGGCGGCTAAGATGAGTATTAAAGATGTGGCCCGGGTAATGGATTTGCCCCTGCCGGATTCCAATATGCTGGCTAAACTGGTGCCTGAACGCCCGGGCATCCAGCTGAAACGGTTGCTTCATGCTCCGCTGAGTACACGCGATGGAGAGAAATCCCTGGAAGAAAAGGAAGGGCTTTCTGCCGATGACCTGGAGAACGTAAAAAAATTACGCCAGTATTACCAGGGCGATGATATTCATGGCAGTGTGCTGCATGAGGCTGAAATATTGGAGGGGTCTGTACGGAATACCGGTATCCATGCTGCGGGCATTATTATAGCGCCTAAGGATTTAACGGAGCTGTTGCCCGTTGCCGTAGCAAAAGATTCTGATTTGTGGGTTACCCAGATTGAAGGAAGTGTAATTGAAGATGCTGGTGTGATTAAAATGGATTTCCTGGGACTGAAAACGCTGAGTATTCTTAAATCTGCCTTGCAGCTGATCAGGCAAAACCACGATATTCTTATTGACCTGGACAGTATACCCTTAGATGATGAATTAACCTACCAGTTATATCAAAGAGGTGACACAAACGGTACGTTCCAGTTTGAAAGTCCCGGTATGCAAAAATATCTCCGTGAGCTGAAACCGGATAAGTTTGATGATCTCATTGCCATGAATGCGCTGTACCGCCCCGGTCCCCTGGCGTATATCCCCAACTTTATTGACCGTAAACACGGCCGTGAGCCGATCTCCTATGATTTGCCGGAAATGGAGGAGATCCTGTCGGATACGTATGGTATTACCGTTTACCAGGAGCAGGTGATGCTGCTTTCGCAGAAGCTGGGCGGATTTAGTAAAGGAGATGCGGATGTATTGCGTAAGGCAATGGGTAAAAAGCAAAAATCCGTGCTGGATAAAATGAAAACGCAATTCGTTTCAGGCGCTGTGGCAAAAGGGCATGATGCGAAGGTGCTGGAGAAAATATGGTCTGACTGGGAAGCCTTTGCCCAGTATGCGTTTAATAAATCACATTCCACCTGTTATGCTTTTGTGGCGTATCAAACGGCATTTTTAAAAGCACACTATCCATCCGAGTATATGGCCGGAGTGCTGAATCATGCCGGGGCCATTGATAAGATCACTTTCTTTATGGAAGAGTGTAAACGTATGGGGATAAAAGTGCTTGGGCCGGATATTAATGAATCGGAAAAAGGATTTGCCGTAAATAAAAAAGGAGAGATCCGTTTCGGACTGGGCGGGTTAAAAGGAGTGGGAGAGGCTGCCGTGGAGGGGATTATCGAAGAACGGAAAAAAGGACACTATAAGTCTATTTTCGATCTGGCAAAACGGGTTAACCAGCGGGTGGTGAATAAAAAATCGCTGGAATGCCTGGCGTATTCGGGAGCTTTCGATTGCTTTGCCGATATCCACCGGGCGCAATATTTTTATATCCCTCAGGGAGATACAACTACCGGGTTAGAGAAGATCATCAAATTTGGAAATATTTATCAAAGCCAGTCGGCCAGCTCAACCCATACTTTATTTGGTGATTTGCAGATGCCGGAGATCATGCCGCCGAAATTACCTGATTGTCCGCCCTGGACCTTGACGGAATGGCTGGAACATGAAAAGGACATTACAGGTATTTTTTTAAGCGGTCATCCTCTTGATCATTTCAGTTTCGAAATGAAGTACTATGGCATTACGCCTATTGCCGAAGTGATTGAATTCAGGGATGCGCATTTAACGCTTTCCAATGCTTCCCGGCATTTTAAGATAGCAGGATTGGTTTCAGATGTGCAGCATCGTACAACACGGAATGGAAAACAGTTTGGTGTTTTTTCGCTCGAAGATTATTCAGGGAAAATGGAATTGGCATTGTTTGGAGAAGATTATGTACGGTTTAAAGATCATTTTAGTCTGGGGAACGTGCTTTTTGCTACGGGGAATTTTAAGCCGCGATGGAACAGCACAACGGATTTTGAGTTTAAGCTGGGTACTGTAATGCTGCTGGAGACGCTGAAAAGAGCAGTCACCCGCCAGGTGGATGTGGAGCTGCATCCTAAGCTCCTGACTGAAGAAATGGTGGCTTTTATAGAGCGGAATGTTAAATCATACCCGGGAAAATCCGGCATCAAGTTTATACTGTCTGAACCGGGATCGGGTTGGAAAATTAGCATGTATACCCTGGAAAAAGGGTTTGAAATGAATGACGAAATGGCTGCTTTCCTGGAATCCAATCCTGATATTGTAGTGAGGGTTACAGTTTTTGAAAAATAGGATGAAGCCAAATTGTCTACTCCATCAGGGTATAATGACATATCATCTTATTTGGGATATTGGACTTAAATTTGCAGGAAGTACAAGAGAATAACACATTAACTTTTAAATAAAAACTTCGTTTATTATGGCACTCGAATTTACAGATGCGAACTTTAAAGAGCAGGTATTAGATTCTGATAAGCTGTCCGTTATTGATTTCTGGGCGGAATGGTGTGGTCCCTGCCGGGCAATTGCTCCGGTTATTGAAGAATTGAGTAAAGAATACAACGGAAAAGTAAATATCGGGAAAGTAAATGTGGATTATAATCCGCAATTATCTATTAATTATGGTGTTACCTCTATCCCGGCTATCTTATTTGTAAAGGGTGGACAGGTAGTGGATAAATTAGTTGGTGCCCAGCCTAAAGGGAATTTTGTTAAAAAAATTGAACAGCATATCGCTTAATGTATAAGGTACAGAACTTTTTAAGCAGGCGGAAACGCCTGCTTTTTTATTTCATAAAAAAATAACAATTTATTATCATAATATCACGATCCGGGCTGATACGAAATATACAAAAATGATTTTATTATTCTTGCTTGCCATACATTTGGAATATATATCATAAACTATTTTTTGTGAAGGCAGTTTATAAGTCTGGTTTCCTTATCGCTTATCTGTATTTTTTCCTGATCTGTAATGGTTTTGCCCAACAGGTACAACAGCGTCCCGCGCGTTGTGCAACGGGTAATGTAATGGAAGAATATTTTAAAAAATATCCGCGTGACAAGGCTGTTTTTGAAAAAAATCAGTCGGAGTTTCAGCTAAAATATGAAGCAGTAAGACGGGCAGGAAAAGAAATACCGGTTCAGCAAAGGGTAAGTGGAATAATTAATATACCGGTAGTGGTGCATATTGTAATGGATAACCCTGCATTAGTTACTGATGCCCAGGTGCAGAGCCAGATAGATGTGCTGAACGCGGACTATGCCGGGGCAAATGCGGATTCTGTAAATATCCCGGCTGCATTTAAATCTTTTTTCGGGAAGAGTAATCTCCGTTTTTGTCTTGCGCAGCGAAGCCCGTCAAATGAACCGACTAATGGGATCAACAGGAAAGTTTCTTCTGCTACTTCCATTCCGGGAGCAGGGGACCCGGTTAAGTACAGTACTATGGGAGGATCTGATGCATGGGATGTAAACAGGTATCTGAATATCTGGGTATGTAAAATGTCCAGAGATGTTGATCTCGGCTATTCCTTTATGCCCGGGTTGACCGGACTGGCATCAGCCGACCTGGGGCTGGTAAATGCTTATCATGCTTTTGGAACCATAGGTTCGGCAACGGCTCCGTTCAATAAAGGCCGTACCGCTACGCATGAAATTGGTCATTTCTTTAATCTCTGGCATATCTGGGGAGCCAATGAGTGCGAGGAATCCTGTGCGGATTCTGATTTTGTGGACGATACGCCCAACCAGTATAAATGTACTTTTGATACGCCGCTTTTCCCTACTACCGACAACTGTACCCCAACCGCGCCGGGTATCATGTTTATGAATTTTATGGATTACGTGGATGATGCTGCGATGTGTATGTTTACTGCAGGGCAGGCCGCTCGCATGGAAATGGCTTTATCTACTTTCCCGGAACTGATGCCGTTGCTTACATCCAATGGTTGTGTGCCGCCGGTATTGTTTAATTATGATGTAAAGGCATGGGCTGTTCAATCTCCCGTAAACTCAACTGTCTATTGCGGTACCAGTGTTACGCCACAATTGCGCATTAGTAACCTGGGTGCTTTAACGTTAACAAGCGTACAGTTAAATGTAGAAATAGATGGAGCCCCTCCTGTGGTAACTCAGGTCAATCTTAATCTTCCTTCTTTGCAGGAAACCGTCATATCCGGAAATCCGGTAAATACCGGCACGGGTCAGCATGTTATCCGGATGTATACTACCCTGCCTAATGGAAATGCAGATATGCGCCCGGTAAATGATACGGCGGAAATGGTATTTTCTGTTGCGGGTAATGTAGAAGGACCATTGAAGGAAGGATTTGAATCCAATGTCTTTCCTCCGCAGAACTGGGGGGTCGCTAATAACAGTGATATCATTTCATACAATCCTGCCCGGGTAACCCCGGCTGCTCATACGGGTACGGCATCAATGAAATTTGATAACTATCATTACCAGCTCTTCGGTAAATATGCCATGCTGGTTAGCCCGCAGGTAGCTATACCCCTGTCTGCCGATTCGGTAAAAATTACCTTCTGGCGGGCAGCAGCACAATACAGCAGCGCACATTCCGATACCCTGGAAGTTTTATTCTCTGCTGATTGCGGACAAACCTATACTTCTGTTTATAAAAAAGCAGGAGCAGATTTGAAAACACGCCGTGATTTTTTAACGGCTGAATATGTTCCTGTAGCAGAAGAATGGGTAGCCGATACCATTGATATCAGCACCCTGGTAAAGGGCAGGTATGATAAGATCATGGTACAGTTCCGTAATATTAACGGCTATGGTAGCAATGTGATATACTTAGATGATATTCATATTTATAGCCGCACCCTGCCACCGGTTCTAAAAGAAAGAGGATATCTTATTGCGCCTAACCCTACTACGGGTATGTTTGTGATACAGCATTATCCTTCAACATCGGCCTTAAAAGGCGTAGCGGTTTACAGCAGCACGGGGCAGTTGGTATGGAAGGGCAGCTATGCCTCGTCCCTTGCACCCGATTATATTCCCGTTAACCTCAGCTATATGGCTTCGGGTGTATATATAGTGCGTTTAGTGTATACCGATAAAACCATAACGGAAAAGATCGTGAAGATCAATTAGTGATACCGGGCAGGATATATTGCTATATGGTATGGCAGCTTAAAAATGATGCTGATAATACAACAATGACTGACGATGAAAAAAATACTGACAATCACGCTGATTATTTTAACGCTGACCGTTTACAGTCAGGATAAGTATAATTATGTGCACTTCAATAAGCTGACGGAAGTTGCCGGTACGGAATACGTGATGGCCTCAATAGAGCATTGGGGTAAAATGCTTGAAACAAAAAGTAATTACCTTTTCTTCATTAATACAAAAACCGGTTCAACAAACCGGGTTGACTTTCCCCATGACGCCGGGATCGGGAAACCCGAGCAAATCAAAATTGACAGTTTAGCAATTAATGTGATCGTAGTCTCTGCGAGGACCGTTGACCTGAATGGTAAAAAAGGAATTGACTGGAACGACCCGGTACAGATCATAGTTCTTTCGGCAGACGGGAAAGAAAAAAATCAACTTACGGAAAGTAAGTTTTTCGTCAACACCTGGACGGTTAATAAATTAACCGGAAGGATTGTCGTTACGGGATATTACGATACCAATAACAATAACAAATACGATAAGACCGACAAAAACGAAATACACGTTTATGATCTGAAGACACTGCAATTAGTAAGTAAAATCGGTGGATCGGACTAAAAAGGTTCGATTTAATTTATGCGGTCGGTACCCGGCGGGTCAGACCGCAGGGATTACCCTAATGTATCCGGTCTCCTCTTAGCTCTGTGCTTTGCATTACGCCGGCTTCATATTCCAGCCAGGCCGCCCAACGCGTTCTGACTTTTTCCTTATCTATATAGGTTTCCGCCAGGTCAATGAACAACGTGTAATGGCCGGCTTCACTTTCCATAAAACGGCGGTAGAATTTTCGCAGGTAAGCGTCATCTAATCCCTCGCTCAACCGTTTGAAGCGTTCACAGCTCCGGGCCTCAATCAATGCCATAGTAAGTAACTGATCCAAAAAACGGTCTTCCACGCTGCCTCCTTTCCGTTGAAATTCAAGCAGCTTATTAACGTATATGTCTTTACGTTGCTTACCGAGATGTAATCCTCTTTTTTGCAGTTCGGCAAGCACTAACCTGAAGTGTCCCCATTCCTCCGTAACGATGGGAGCGAGCTCCGTAACCAGCTTTTCTTTATCCGCGTATCGTTGGATCAGGGAAATACAGGAGGTAGCTGCCTTTTGTTCACAATAGGCATGATCGGTAAGGATAGCTTCCATACTCAGTCCGGCAAGATCAACCCATCGCGGATCGGTTGGCAATTGCAGTCCCAGGATATTTTTTACATCTTCTTCATTCATGATATTAAAATAGAGCGGTATAATGAAATTACTGTAATAATCGGCAATAGCCGGGTATTATCTCCATTTCACTTCGGCAAAAACAATTTTTGAATAATCCGCTTTCTCATAGAGTATGCCGATCCTTTTCCCGGTTAGCCTGACGATATCGGAATAGGCGGAATGGTCTTCATCATTGTGCGTACTTTTTGCAATGACTATATTTTTTTTCCAGGTTTTACCTTCGTCATAGCTGATCCGTAACGTCAGGTTATTTCTTTGCTGTGTATCTGCTGCGTTGCAAAAAGCAATGATTGCTTTTTCCTGTCCTGCTGCCCGGCGGGCAGGGGTATTCTCTAAAGTTAAAATACTGCCCTGGTTAACCGGATCGGGTAAGTTGTGATCAAAATAGGTACTATCCCAGGTTGCGCCGCCATCACTGCTTATGGATACAATTCGTGCACGGATATCTCCTTTCTGGTTGCGGCTGTTCATCATCAGCCTGTCGGCTGACAGCGCCGTTGCCATAGATTCGTTACTGCCCGCTAAGGCTACGGTTTGGCTTAAATGAAAAGTTTTGCCGTGATCATCAGTATAGAACCCATGGGCGTTGTAATCGGTAAAATGGGGCAGCGGGTCGCCTGCAGAATGATTGGCGGCTACGAAGATGCGTCCCCTGTATTTTCCTGTGCTGAACTGCATGGCGTGCCCGGGAGTATTGGCATAGCTGCGCCAGTCCTCCGGAAAGCGGTATGCCCCGTTTGCCCGGGGATGATTCGGGCGATGCACCTGTGTGGTAATATTTACCGGGTCGCTCCATGTTTGCCCGTTATCGGTTGAGGTTTTATACCACACTTCTCTCAGCCCGTTTCCTTTTCTTACTTCGTTTTCGTGGTTATTACCGGTATTGTAGAATAAAAATATTCTTCCCCGGGGGTAAGCAGGATCGGTGATATCCGTTACAGGGGCGGGGTTGCCGGCCTGCAGGCTGTCTGCATCTACGATAATTTGTAATGCGCTCCATGTTTTTCCTTTATCGCTGCTGCGTTTTAAAACAATATTAATATCGCCAAAATCATCTTCTCCGTGTACGCGCCCTTCACAAAAAGCCAGCAGATCGCCATTGGGCGTTGCGATGATGGCAGGTATGCGATATGTGTTATGCCCTTCCGTTCCGGACACGAATACCGGAACATCTTTTACCTGTGCAAAGGAAAAAGCAATCAGCGGAAGCAGGGCGATGGATATAAAAATGTTTTTTTTCATAATACCTGTTTTCAGGTTGATGCGGAATCGTATCTGGTAGTTATTTATGAAACTATGAAAAAATTTCATAAGATGTTGCAGCCGGTTTCTGATTTCCCACTGGTACCGCTGCTTTTGCAGCCGGGCATGTTTTCTGCGATCACCCGCCGGGTCAGCGGTATACATCACCTGGCAACCCGTGAGGTTGCTGCAACAGTTTAGCCGGGAAGCAGGTGCTTTTTGTACCGGTGCAGGTATCTTTGAGTTATATCATTGTTATTGTTGAGCAGTGTCATAGGTAATGCGCATATTAATATGTAGGTTTGAAAGAAAGCCACCAACATGCGAGTTAAAATTTCACCCGCTCTTCCGGCTGCAGATGAAAAGAAAAGACATTGGCCGGCAGTTTCTATTATTATGCCGTTTGAGCCTGTTATACAGCGCAAGGATGATATTATGCAACGGCTTCAGAAAGCGGTGAAGAAGGTGGAATGGGAAATGGGTACGGGTTACGATGAAGACCTGGCAGACCTAGTGATGCTTAAATTAAGAATGATCATTAAAAATCTAAATTTCAGCACCTTTAAGAAAAGCCTTGCCATTTACGTTTCTCCGGTGTTTGAAAAGGTGATGTATCTGAATATTCCGGTAAAAGAGACCATCAGGGTAAATGAGTCTTTTTTTATAAGAGACATCATTCATTCCAAGAAAGATACACCCGCTTTTTTTGTACTGGTGCTCGGCGAAAAATGGAGTTCTCTGTATGAAGGGAATATGACGAAACTGGTTAAGGTAAAGTCGAACGGTGCAGGAAATACGCCTGGTGTAAAACATACCCCTGCCGCAGGGAAAGTGAAAGATGATGATATCCTTTTTGTTAAAGAGTTTTTGCAGTATACCGATGAGGGACTGACGATCATGTTGTCTGCGATCCCGTTACCGGTGCTGGTTGTGGGAAATAAAAAAGTGCTGAATTATTTTAAGTCCTTAACGCAAAACGGCGAAAGCATAGTGGAATATATTGAAACCAGCCACGGGAAAGCTGCAGAAGATACATTATCTCATATTATACAGCCGTTTGTAGCCGATTGGGATAAGATAAAAGTTAAGCACTTGTATCATCAGTTAGAAAAAGCAACAACGGAAGGCATGCTGGTAAGTGGTATAGAAGCAGTACAGCAAAGCATTTCACAAGGGAGGGGACGGCTGCTGGTGGTAGGGAAGAGCGTAATATATCATGCTGAAATTCCGGGCCCGGTTTCCGGAAGGCGGTTTAATAAATTTTCCTGCGTCAGACATACTATTGATGATATTATCGAAAAGGTGCTGGTAAGCGGAGGCGATATAGAAATGGTGGAAGATGATGTGCTGGGTGGTCAGCAGATGGTACTGGTGAAAGAAGCAACTCATTATTTTTAACCCGGAAGAACAACCATTTATAATTTTATACTGTGTATGAAAAAAATCATTGCTGCATTTGACGGATTGAAATTTTCTGCGGCCACCCGGGACTATGCTATACAGATTGCTAAAGAAAACAATGCACACCTGGTGGGTATTTTTCTTGATGATCCGTTTTACCAGAGCTATAAGGTATACGACCTTATTGGTGAGGAAGGCGGGATCTCTCCGGAAAAACAAAAAAAGCTCCTGGCAGCAGATGAAAAGACCAGGGAAAAATCTGTAGCCGGTTTTGAAGAAGCGTGCCGGAAAGCCGGTTTGCAATACACCGTTCGCCGGAATAAAGAAGTGGCTACCCAGGCTTTGTTACAGGAAAGTATTTATGCGGATTTGATTGTGATCAATGCGCATGAAACATTTACTAACCGGGCGGAACAGGCTCCTACCCGTTTTGTACGGGATATCCTATCAGCGGTTCAATGCCCGGTGTTGGTAGTGCCTGCGCATTACAAGCCTTTTAAATCGCTTGTTCTGTTATTTGATGGTCAGCCTGCTTCTGTTTTTGCAATCAAGATGTTCAGTTATATGCTGCCCGCTCTGAAAGAACATCCTGCCGAAGTGCTGTCTGTAAAGCCCATGAGCCAGACCCTGCATTTGCCGGATAATAAGCTGATGAAAGAATTTATGAAGCGGCATTTTCCCAAAGCGGCATACACCATAATGAAGGGGTTGCCGGAAACAGAGATTGTAAATTTCCTGAAAGAAGGAAAACAGACGCCGTTAGTTGTACTCGGTGCTTATCAGCGGGGTATGGTATCGCGGTGGTTCAGACCCAGTATGGCTGATGTGCTGATAAAGGAACTAAAGCTCCCGGTGTTTATTGCACATAATTGATAGGTTGGCAGGTCACAGGGTGTGCCCCTGCAACTTGTACCTTGCAACCCTGCACCTTGCACCCTGTAACTTGCAACTTGCAACTTGAGACTTGAAACCTGCTCCAACAGCCCCGTAAAGTAATACATTTGCAATGAACATATTGATAAACCCGGCAAACCTGAAATGGATTCTATCACCCATATAGCATTAGGCGCCTGTGTGGGCGAGGCTTTTTTTGGAAGAGGGTTTGGCAAAAAAGCGATGCTATGGGGAGCGTTGGCGCAAAGTGCTCCGGATATAGATTTCCTGGGTGCTTTT
Organism: Chitinophagaceae bacterium; assembly: GCA_023957155.1. Classification (GTDB taxonomy): domain Bacteria; phylum Bacteroidota; class Bacteroidia; order Chitinophagales; family Chitinophagaceae; genus Agriterribacter. The sequence continues at coordinate 132,926 of JAMLHK010000008.1, forward strand.
TGGCTAAGTACCGATGAAAACCTGCTTGCGCACAGGGGATTTACCCACTCTGTATTATTTGCCCTGATGATAGCGCCGGTACTGGCATTAGTAGCGGAAAAGATACACCGTCCGCATAATATCCGGTTCAGCAAATGGCTGATCTTTTTTCTTGCGGAAGTACTGTTGCATTTGCTGCTGGATGGTTTTAATAATTATGGCGTAGGCTGGTTAGAGCCTTTCAGCCATTACCGGTTTTCATTCAATGCCATTTACGTTGCCGATCCGCTTTTTTCTGTTTGGGCAGGCATTGCTATCGTTATGTTGTTCCGTCTGCACAGTTATCATCCCCGCCGCAGGTTCTGGTGGCGTTTCGGTGTGTTCGTTCCATTTCTTTATCTTGGTATATGCATCATTAATAAGGTGAAGACCAACGGGGATGTAAAAGAGATCCTGCAGCAACAGCATATTGCCTATACCCGTTATTTTACTACGCCAGCGCCTTTTACCAACCTGCTTTGGTATGTGGTAGCAGGCAATGATACCGGTTATCATGTTGGGTTCCGTTCTGTATTGGATACAAAGAAGCAGATCAACTTTTCCTATTTTCCCCGTAACGATTCTTTATTAAAACCTGTTGCCGATCATGAAGAACTGCAGCACCTGATCCGTTTTTCGCAGCAATTTTATACAACGGAATTGTGGGGTGATACCCTGGTATTCAATGACCTGCGGTTCGGACAAATCATGGGGTGGCAGGATCCCAAAGGAAAATTTGTATTTCATTATATTCTTAATCACCCCGAGGATAATACATTGGTAGTACAGCGCGGCCGCTTTAGCGGATGGAACGGTAATGTGCTTAAAGGGTATTTAAAAAGAATAGGAGGGGATTGAGGCAGGGTGCAGGTTGCAAGTTGCAGGGGTTTAGAGAGAGCAAACCGGATTGCTGATGTATGATTTGTGATTTTGCAATCCTCCCGGGACCTGATAATGATCAATTGTTAATGGGGGATGGTTAGTGAACTTCTATATCCGTCAACTTAAGGAGCCTATGCGCTCAAACACCCCGAATGGGGTTTAAGTTGACGGTCATGGTGAACTTCACGCCTAATTTACCGTGATCAGCAAAGGCTGGAAAAGTGTTTTCTTCACTCTTGCGCGGCCGATGAACTGGTTGCTGTTTATTTTTGTGAACTCTGTGGGAAATATCATTACGTCCTCGGAACGGGTATTGAAAACCACCTCTTTTGTAACATTTCCGGCATTGTCAATCTTACTGACAAATACCTGTCCTCCGAGTCCATCCACATGTTTTCTGGGCGTTTCATCTTCTTTCAGCTCAAGGTTCTTCAGGTTATCCAGGTAAAGAAAATAGTACCCTGTTTCATCACTGATCAGCTTAAAGCTCATGGTACCCCTTCCCCTGGAACCGCGCTGGTTCTTGGCTATTTTACGCACCCATTGAAAATCACCCGCAGCATTTATCCTTACCGCCAGGATATCATTGTAGAAATAGGTATATGTTTGTCTGCTGGTCTTTGAAGAGGGATCGTAGTAACTATTCAGTCTTACAAAATATTCCTCCAGCGAGATCAAAATGCTGCCGTCCTTTTCAAGGACCACATCCCTCACATACAGGTTGCCCGGCTCATAATCATCTTTTTTATCAATCTTCCTGCGTTGAGAGGACTTTTCGAACTTCTGGAGCTCTTCTTTCGGGAACTCGTATTTTCCCTTTTTGTAATTCGTTATTTTTCCGTCAGCACCTATGATGCCCAGGAAAAAACCCGCTGTGCCAGTGCCTTTTGCCCGGTTGCTATAGGTGCTGGCAATGACCATATCTCCCGTGGTACTCTCGATCAAAGACGTTTCCTTAATAAAGGCGTCATCTACCGATACTTTTGCCTGCAGTACCTGGTCGTAGTTACTGGTAAATTTAAATACCTCCAGGTGATACCCCGGCAAACCGGTGGTCTTGTCTACTTCTCTCCTTGCCTCGGAAGCATATACTTTTGACAGCAGGTAAGCATTACCGTCTTTATCGAGCGCATAATCCTCGTTATCCATAACGGCTTCGTTGTAAGGCATGGTGAATTCCTTCCCCCATATCTGCTCCATTTTGTCATTGAACACATATATGCCGATGATGTCAAAGCTCTTTTTATCCTTCCTGTTCTCCGGCGCCACACGATAGGTCACCAGCAGTTTTGTTTTGTCGGCATTATAGCTTATATCGTACTTATTCACTTTTTTATAGCGGTAAAGCCCGGTCATTTCCACATCTCCGGCCAGTTTTTTAGTCTCGATCAATTGCTTTGCGGTACCGCTGATCTTACCGGATTTCACGTCCACCTGGTTCACATATAAGATCTCCTTTTCCCTGCTCTTATCCCAATCGCTTCGCAACCAGTAATAGCGATCGTCGAATGATACGATCATTTCACTGTTCATATTCCTGGTTGCGTCCCTCAGCTCTATTTGTTTTTCGTACGTAAGGGCAAGTGTTTTGGGGTGAAAACGGGTTACATAGAGCTCGTCTTTCTTAATGGAAAAATTGACGATCCCATCTTTTTCATTCCCGAAAAAAGTAAGGTCCTCCGCCTTTTTAGGCAGACCGTATTCATCTCCCAGCTTGAAATCAAACTTCTTACTTTTCTGTCCGTATACGGATGTTAGCAACAAAAAGGCAGCAACAGCTATAAGTGGTATTCTTTTCATAACAACGATTGAGGCTATTCATACACAACGATAAGAATGCCCGTTTATTTTATGTGACTGCAATCTGCCTCCTGCATAAAGCCTCCGGCTAAAAACCGGAGGCCTGGAGAAAGCTATACACTTCACGATGTTTATGGTACTTTAAGCATTTACGAGCCGTTTACGGTTTTCGGATCTCCGGTAAAATATCCAGAACATGATAGGGAAAACCAGCAGGGTTAATATGGTGGCGGTGATCAATCCCCCGATAATAGCAACCGCCAGCGGCTTCTGGCTTTCGGAGCCGATACCGGTAGATAATGCGGCAGGCAGCAGTCCCAGCATTGCCATGAGCGCCGTCATCACCACGGGGCGTATACGGGTAGTAACACCCTGCCGGATGGCTTCTTCCAGCGGCAGCTTATTGCGCAGGTTTTGATGGAATACCGAAATGAGAATAACGCCGTTCTGTACGCAAATGCCAAACAGGGCAATAAAGCCTACACCGGCGGATATGCCAAAATTAATGCCGGTGATATGGAGCGCCAGTATGCCGCCAATAAGGGCGAAGGGTACATTCACCAATATAAGACCTGCATCTTTTACGTTACCGAAAGTGATAAACAATAAAATGAAAATGGCTAACAGGCTAACCGGTACTACCTGCGCCAGGCGGTGTGTGGCTCTTACCTGGTTCTCAAACTCGCCCGCCCATTGAATACTATAGCCCCTGGGTAATTTTATATTCCGTTCAACATTTTGCATCGCTTCTTTTATCGTGCTGCCCAGGTCTCTTTCCCGCACCGTAAATTTTACACCGATGAAGCGTTTGTTCTCATCACGGTAAATAAAGGCGGGGCCTGTTACTTTCCGTAACTGCGCAATACTGCCCAGCGGGATCTTTCCCGCCTTCAGTGTAGGCACCATCAGCGCCATGATATCATTTTCATCTTTTCGGTAATCGGGACTGTAGCGGATGCGCACATCAAACTTCCGTTCATCTTCATATTTCTGCGTGGCTGTTTTCCCGCCTATCGCCATTTCAATCACGGCCTGTGCGTCAGCGGCGGATACACCATACATCGCCATCTTTTCCTCATCCAGCACCACGCTTATTTCAGGTTGTCCTACGTTGCGTAATATGCCTGCATCTTTTATACCCCGCACTTTTTCGATCTGTTTCAGCACCTCATCCGCCAGCCCGTTCAGCTTGTCGAGGTCATCACCGAATATTTTAACGGCATTGTTGGCATTCATACCGGCCACGGCTTCCGCTACATTATCAATAATGGGCTGGGAATAGTTGTAGTTAATGCCCTGGAATACCTTCAGCTTTTTGTCCATTTCTTCGATCAGTTCATCGGTTGTTATTTTTCTTTTCCATTCTTTTTTGGGCTTGAGATTTACCTGCATCTGCACGTAATAGAACCCGCTGGGATCGGTACCATCGTTACTTCGCCCCGCCTGCGACAGCACCCCGTTTACTTCGGGAAATTCCGATAGCTTCTTGCGCAGCTCACCGGTAATATTCACGGTTTCTTTCAGCGACATGCTCATGGGCATTTTGGCTTCCACCCATAACGCACCTTCATTGAGCGGGGGCAGGAACTCGGAGCCTAAGAACCTGGCAGATACAAGCGTGAGCGCAAGAATGATAAATGCCGCAAAGAGACTTTTCTTCTTGTTCCGGAAGCACCACGAAAAAGCGCTGCCCACGTTGCGGTTAAAAAAACGTACAATAAAATTGTCTTTTTCCCGCACATTCCTGCGTAGCAGGATGGCGCACAAAACAGGCACCAGGGTAAGAGTATAGATCAATGCGCCCAGCAATGCGAAGCCCAGCGTCCATGCCAGCGGCGAGAACATTTTTCCTTCCACTTTCTGAAAAGTAAAGATGGGCAGCAGCGCGGTAATGATGATCAGCTTGGAGAAAAAGACGGCTTTACCCAGGTCGCCGCCCGTTCGTTTCAACAGCCCGAGCTTCGACAGTTTATTGAATTTGGCCATGCCTGTTTTGTGGGAAAGGTGGGCCAATGCCACGAACATGCCTTCTACCATCACTACCGCACCGTCAATGATGATCCCAAAATCTACTGCGCCGAGCGAAAGCAGGTTGGCGCTCATACCTTTAAGCCGGAGGCAGAAAAAAGCAAAGAGCAGCGACAGTGGAATAATAATGGTAACGATAACGGTTGCACGCCAGTCGGCCATAAAGATCAGCACAATAACGGTTACCAGCAATATGCCTTCCAGCACATTATGTGAAATGGTTTCGGTGCAATAGTTCATCAGCACATCCCGGTCGTAAAAGGTTTCCATTTTTACATCCGCAGGCAGTATTTTATCATTCAGCTCGGCTATTTTTTCTTTTACCCGTTTCAGCACTTCTGCCGGGTTTTCGTCTTTGCGCATAATAACAATGCCTTCCACCACATCATCGTTTTCATTCAGCCCTGCCTGGCCTACCCGTGGCAATGCACTTTCTTTTACGGCGGCCACATGCTTTACAAGCACGGGGGCATCGCCGTTTTGTTCAATGATAATGTTTTCAATATCGCTGCTGCTGTTCAGCAGGCCTACTCCTCTTACTACGTAGGCCTGGTTGTTTTTTTCGATGATATCACCACCCACATTCAGGTTGCTTTTAGATACAGCGGTATATACTTCCAGGGGCGTAATATCGTATTTATGCAGCAGGCTGGGGTTCACCTGTATCTCGTAAATTTTTTCCTCGCCTCCGAACGCCGCAATGTCTGCCACGCCGTTCACCGAACGCAACTGCCGTTCAATGGTCCAGTTTTGGATGGTCAGCAGATCCCGGCTGTTGCGTGTTTTGCTCCGCAATACATAGCGGAATATTTCACCGGTGGGTCCATACGGCGGCTGCACATCCGGCGTTACGCCTTCCGGCATATCTACTGTTCTGAGCTGGTTGTTTACCTGCTGACGCGCAAAGAAATCGTCTACCCCGTCTTCGAAAATAATTTTCATCACGCTTAGTCCGAACATGGTAATGCTGCGCACGTTGGTTCTCCGCTGCACACTGTTCATGGCTACTTCCACCGGCCGCGTAACAAACCGTTCCACTTCCTCCGCGCTGCGGCCGGGCCATTGCGTTACGATAACGATCTGCGTATTGGTTACATCGGGGAATGCTTCAATGGGGGTATGTATAAAGCTGAAGATCCCGGCGATGATCATTACACCGGTAAGAAAAAAAATAAAGAATTTATTTTTCAGCGAAAACGCTACAATATTCCGTATAAACTTGTTCATGTTTTATGTTTAATCATTAATGGCATCATATACCAGCAGCGCATTTTTTACGATTATTTTTTCTTCCGCCTGCAGCCCTTCTGCTATATAGGTTCTGCCGGCCGTGGTGCCAACCGGTTCAACAGCACGGGTTTCCACGCTGTCTTTTCCGTGAAACACCATCAGGTAATTCCGGCTTTTGTCAAACACAACCGCTGCTGCGGGAACTGTAGGTAGCCATAGTTGCTCTTTGTGGCGGATATATACGGTAGCTGCCATTTCGGGCTTGAGGGTGTACCCGGGGTTGGGAAGCCGTATACGGATCTTGAGGGTTTTGGTTTCGGGATCAAGGATGTTCATGATCTTATCAATCCTGCCGGTGAACTTCTTTCCTGCATAGCTTAGCAGCTCCACTTCTGCCGGCATGTTCAGGGATACTTTGGCGATATCGGTTTCGTATACATTAGCGGTAACAAACACATCGTCTATCTGCGCAATGGTGAATATGCTTTCGGTGAAGCCGGAAGGCAGCTGCATATCCACGTTCAGCTTTTTATCGGTAATGAAGCCGCTGATGGGGGCTACTACATTATAGTAAGAGCCATTATTTACGTGGTAAATATTAAATACCTCGTTGATCCGGTTAAGCTCTGCCCTGGCATCTTCCACCGCTTTTTGAGCGGCTACCAGGTCTCTTTCCGTATTGAGTCTCGACTCGTTAAGCTCCTGTGCCGATTTAAGGTTCTTCTGAGCCAGCAGCAGCTCTGTTTCTCCATCGCGGCGCTGCTTTTCAAAATCAGCGATATCAGTGCTGCGGATAACCGCCAGCACCTGGCCCTTTTTTACATGGTCACCTAACGATACGTTTACGCGCGTAACATAACCGGCCACAATAGGAAACACGCTGGCAATTTTATTGTCTTCGGGCGTTACCTTTCCCGAAAACCGGAGCTCCGTGCTTACCTGTTCGGATCGTACGGTATCAATAGTAATGCGGTTCAGCATGGTGTCGGTAAGTGTAAACGATGCAGGCGTTTCTTCTGCCGGATGGGTGTTGCACGATGTGGATAAAAAGAAAAGCAACGTGAAAAAGGAAGAGGTTAATATCAGGGATTTCATTTGTGTTATTGATTTTGATGGTATAGTGTATGTTATAAACTGTTTTACAGGGGGGCTCCGACTGCATATTCCAGCTCTTCCCAGGCTAAGCGTCTTTGTTTTTGCAGTTGGTTGACCTGCCGGATGGCGGAGTTATAGTTTTCAAAAAAGTCAATGAATTCCAGCAGGGAAATATTTCCCTTATTGAAATTTTCTATGACGCTCCTGTTCACCTCCGGGAAATCTTTGTCGAAGCTTTGCTGTGAAACTTCGTATTCTCTTTCAGCTTCTGCCAGCCTGCTGAAGCTTGCTTTTACCTCTGTATCTACTTCATTTTGTTTGTAGGTCCTGGCTATTTCAGCAGCTTTTACCTGCCATGTCGCTGCTTTTATGTTTCCCTGGTTGCGGTTAAAAAGGGGAAGATCAATAGCAGCGCGGAGCGTATAGAGGTGGGCGACATAGCTTCCGTCCTGGTCGTATCCCACTCCAACAGAAAGATCCGGAACGGCTAATGCCTTTTGGTATTTGTAATTCAGTTCCTGTTCTTTTAACAGGCTTTCCTGCAGGCGAAGATCAGAACGCCCCTGCCGGGCCTTTACAATCAGATCGGGCAATGCCGGCGTGTTTCTTTCGGGCGAGGGCTCCTTTACAGGAATAATGACCGCTGCGGTATCCATCAAAAGCTGGAGGGTTTGCTGCGCCGCAATGGATTCCATTACGATCGCATTGCGGTCGACGCTCAGCTGTATGTATTCCGTTTTCAGGCGAACGGCATCTTTCAGCGGTACGTTTTTTTTGGCGGCCTGCGTATCATAGGCCTCAATGATCTTTTGCAAAAGCTGCATCTGGTCATCAAACTTTTCAACCAGCTCGTTGGCATATATAACCGTATAAAAGTTTTGCCGCAATTCATATTTTAACGACCGCATCAGCTCGTAGAAGCTCAGCTTTGCCTGGTTGGTTTGCTCTTTTGCCAGCAGTACATTTTTATTTCTTTTTCCGGCCAGGGTGATCAGCTGGTCTATACCAAATGATTTTTGGCCCTGCCTGCCTGCATCGAACCATTTACGGGTATTGCTGTATGCGGCTATTTCCGCAGATAGTACGGGGTTGTTATACAGGCGTGCCTGCGTTTCCGCTGCTTCTGCTGCCGATATGTTATACCTGGATGCAAGAAGCGCCAGGTTGTTTTTCAGGAAAAGTTCTTCCGCCCGGGCAAGTGTAAATGTTACACTGTCTTTATGTTGTGCAATTAACGGGTACGAGAAGATGATAGAAAAAAATAACAGACTATATTTTTTCATCCGGTTTGATTTTAAACGAATAGGGCCATTAAACGGGAGATTCCAGGTTTACATACGGTACCGGTATAAGCATAGAGTGCATAGTATAATTCCACATCCGGGAAAGGACGAGGGAGGCGAACCGTTGTAACCTGAATTTTAATTATGCCCTGTTATCGGGGGGAGGAGAATAGAATGAAGTATACCCGGGGGAAAGTGCTCCTGAACAATACGTGTAAGGGAAATGCGGTATGAGGCTGTCCGGGAGACGGGTAACTGGCTTTTCTTTTCTTTCCTGGAATGAAAAAAAGAAGACGGTATTTTTTTTCAGCATGGTAGGCTGATCATTACCTTTCTGGTCGGGAAGCGAAGTATCGCTGACCGTTTCCATCAGCAATTCAACGATACTTTCAATTTCAAGAAACTCCGACTTACCGGAATTTGCTCCTGAAAATGCAGACATGTTATCCGCCACATCTATACTTGTATTTAAGATAGATATGGCAACGATCCAGAGTGTGATATGTTGAAAAACATGCCGCATGAGCGGAAGCAAAGATATGGGATATATAGCGCATAGATGATACGCCGGCTATATGAAGATATTGTTAAAAAGCGCCTGAGAAAATTTTATATGTGCAAAGTATACCCATACCGGGTTTTATTTGATATGACTGTTTCTAAACTATAACGTCCCGCTTATAGCGCGAAGCCATAGGGGACGTTATAGTGAAATTTTATTTTTGACCAGGACATTCCGGTAATGTAAGGTAAAACCTTATGTTCCTTATTTCCCAAACTGTTTCCTGATCACGTTCAGCGCTCCGCCTTCCTTAAACCACTGTATCTGCTGCTCATTGTAGGTATGGTTAACCGTTATATCATCTGTCGTACCATTGGAATGATGCAGCGTCAACGTGAGCGGCTTACCGGGAGTAAAAGTAGTTAAGCCATTGATATCTATGCTGTCATCTTCCTGGATCTTATCATAGTCTTCCTTATTGGCAAAGGTAAGAGCCAGCATTCCCTGCTTTTTCAGGTTGGTTTCATGTATACGGGCAAAGCTTCTCACCACAATGGCACGAACGCCTAAATGGCGCGGTTCCATAGCCGCATGTTCCCGGCTCGATCCTTCCCCGTAATTTTCATCACCTACTACCACGCTTCCTGTGCCGGCTGCTTTATATGCCCTTGCCGTTGCCGGTACCGGGCCGTATTCACCGGTCAGCTGGTTTTTAACCGTGTCTGTTTTTTCGTTATAAAAATTAATAGCGCCGATGAGCATGTTATTGCTGATATTATCTAAATGTCCCCTGAATTTCAGCCAGGGCCCTGCCATAGAAATATGGTCGGTTGTACATTTACCTTTAGCTTTAATGAGCAGCTTCAATCCTTTCAGGTCAGTACCTTCCCATGGGGTAAACGGAGCCAGGAGCTGCAGGCGTTGCGAATCGGGCTTCACCACTACTTGCACCTGGCTGCCATCTTTAGCCGGCGCCACATAGCCGGGATCATCAACAGAAAATCCTTTAGGGGGCAGTTCCAAACCTTTAGGTTCATCCAGCATTACCTGTTCACCATTTTCGTTGGTGAGCTTGTCTTTTAACGGATTGAATGTAAGGTCACCCGCTATGGCAAATGCGGTAACAATTTCGGGGGAAGCTACAAAAGCATGGGTGCTGGATAAGCCGTCATTTCTCTTGGCAAAGTTGCGGTTGAAAGAGGTAATGATAGAGTTTTTGCGGTTGGGGTCATCAATATGCCTTGCCCATTGCCCGATGCACGGTCCGCAGGCATTGGCTAACACCACGCCGCCAATCTGGTCGAACGTATGTAAAAATCCGTCTTTTTCTATGGTATAACGAACCATTTCACTACCGGGAGTGATGGTGAATTCGGCTCTTGTTTTTAATTTTTTATTAATCGCCTGTTGGGCAAGGGAGGCAGAACGGCTGATGTCTTCATAAGAAGAGTTGGTACAGGAACCGATCAGCGCCACTTCCAATTTTTCCGGCCAATTGTTGGCTTTTATCGCTTCGCCGAATTTACTGATCGGCCAGGCTAAGTCGGGCGTAAACGGTCCGTTTACATACGGTTCCAGCTCATCGAGATTAATTTCGATCAGCTGGTCGTAATATTTTTCCGGGTTGGCATATACTTCCGGGTCAGGACGTAAGTGTTCTTTAATGTGATCTGCCAGGTTCGCTACTTCCTCACGTTCCGTAGCCCGGAGATAGGCAGCCATTTTTTCATCATAGGTAAAAACAGAACAGGTAGCCCCGATCTCGGCGCCCATATTGCATATTGTACCCTTACCGGTAGCGCTAAGACTTTCAGCGCCTTCACCGAAGTACTCTACAATAGCCCCGGTGCCGCCTTTAACGGTCAGGATACCGGCTACCTTCAATATCACATCTTTCGGAGAACTCCACCCGCTTAGCTTGCCTGTAAGCTTTATACCAATGAGCTTAGGCATTTTCAGCTCCCAGGGAAGTCCGGCCATTACGTCAACGGCATCCGCTCCGCCAACACCGATGGCTACCATACCCAATCCCCCGGCATTGGGGGTATGTGAGTCCGTTCCGATCATCATACCGCCGGGGAATGCATAATTTTCAAGCACAACCTGGTGAATGATGCCGGCACCGGCTTTCCAGAAACCGATACCGTATTTATTGGAGATGGAAGCGAGAAAATCATATACTTCCCGGTTCACATCCACGGCTGTCTGGAGATCCTGTGCTGCGCCTACTTTAGCCTGGATAAGATGATCGCAGTGAACGGTAGAGGGTACGGCCACTTTATCCCTGCCGCAGGTCATGAACTGGAGCAGGGCCATCTGGGCGGTAGCATCCTGCATAGCTACCCGGTCCGGTGCAAAATCAACATAATCTTTTCCTCTTTCATAAGCACGGGCAGGAGGTTCATATAGATGGGTGTATAGTATTTTTTCTGCCAGGGTAAGGGGCGTTCCGGTTAGCTTACGTGCTGCCGCAATTTTAGCGGGCATGGCGGCATAGGTTTTTTTAATAAGATCGAGATCAAAAATCATATATATCATTTTTAAGGTTGTCGCATATCGCGTATACAACGTATTATTATGAAATAGTTGCGGGAAGCTGGTAAAATACATTCAAAAAGCCGCGCAAAATTATTGAAAAACCGGCAGAATTATCTTTTTATAAATTTGCGGCATAATAAAAGTTTTTTAGCCGGAAGACGTTTTTTGTGTTAGCATTATTTATTTTTTAATTTAGCAGTATGAACAGATTCAGAAACTTTATCGAATGGCAGGTGTTCGGGGTTTGTTCCTATATCGGTGAAAAAATAGGAATAGCCACTACTACTATTCGTAAGCACTTCATATATATATCCCTTCTTACTATGGGTTCTCCTATAATTATATATATGTTCCTCGCCTTTTGGGTAAATATCCGCAACTATATCTGGAGCAGCCGTAGAAATCCGCTTAAGAACAGCTAACGGCTTTTTATACCTCATCGAAATTAAGATGACCTGTAGACCGGGTTGATCTATGTTAATGAGATGCAGTGGTTTATTGTACCTGTTTCAAATTTTGGACAATCACCGGGTGGGAGTTGGTTCTTGCGTTAATTTGAATGCAAACGTTTGAAAAATATTGCCTTGCGTAAATGTACTTAGTATTTCTCTTATTTTTTTCGTGTTATTCAAAATAAGGCAGGAGCGAAGGCAATTTATATACGGAACTGCGTTATATATCTGATTTTATAAAAATAGCTAATCTTATAAAATCCTTACTTACTAATCCATGAAATATAAATGACTTATTCTGTGAAAAACCCGATTCAAATCCATTGAAGAACCACAAATTCAATTATCCGGTGAAAAAACCAAAATCCAGGTGTTCTTCATGAAAAACCAAAAAGTCCAGGTCCAATGTAAAAACCAATCCAGTTATCCGATGTAAAAACATCCTATGGAAGCTCCTGATCCTCTATCCTAATGATTCGGGAGCTTTTTTTTTCTTCTTATTTTCAAAACAGGTCAAGTCGCTCTTTCTGTTCGAACCGTACGGGGCGGGTTATAAAAAAGCCTGATCTTCCTATTTTTATCTTTCCTTCCAGGCGCACCAAAACAGAATCCTTCATGGCGAGGGACAACGCATTCCCGATCACATTTTTAAATTCTATCTGCACCTTAACCGGTATCTGAAACGTATCTGATTTTTGAATATATATCGTGGAGTCTAATTCCGTATGACCCAGGAGCCGGTTATCTACATAAATATTTAAGCTTCCTGATTTGAATATGAGGTTCGACTTATTGGGATTATACATCCTGACCGTTGCCGAAAGGGTGGGGTTGGTTAAGCTCTGTGCCCCGAACTGTACGTTGTTCACATCAATATATTCCGGTGCGGTAATGTGCCGGCAGGAGGAGAGGAGACCGGTTGCAATGACCAGGGCAGTCAGTAGAGGTATTCGTTTTTTATTCATAGAAAAAAATAGGAATGCAAGATAAGGGCTTACGCAGAATGAAAAGAAAAAAATAGCGTTAAACAATCCTCAAACACAGGCTAAAAATATTAGTTTTACAACCTGAAAACTTGTCCGGTTTAAATTTTTCTGTAATCTAATATTATTAGTTTTATAATTTTAGTTATATAATATTGATTATTAGTATTTTGTATTTTATTACCTAAAATTTAAAATTCAATATAATAATAGTAAATCACTGTATTTTCCTGTTTTTCCCGGATTGCTATACAAAAAAGTAAAAAATTAGATTGTAATAATGTTAATAATTGGTTTACAATATTTTGCACCTGTTATTGAATATAAAATTTCATTTCAATATTCAAATATTAATTTGGAGCAATATGAATATTGGCAAAAGGCGGCTTTCCGGAACCGCTGTATCATTGCCGGTGCCAATGGATTGGTCAATCTGAGCATCCCGGTAGAAGGCGGCAGACATTCGGGCAAGCCGGTCAGGGAAGTAAAGATTGACAATACCAGCCGGTGGCAAATGGTCCATTGGCGGTCGGTGGTTTCGGCCTATAACCGTTCACCCTGGTTTGAATATTACAAAGATGAAATGGAAAGTTTTTATAATACAAAATATAACTGGTTATGGGATTGGAATTATGACCTGTTGCTGTGGACGAATAAAAAGCTTGGTATTGAAGGGAACATGGAGTTGACGAAAAGCTGGAAAAGAGATTACCCGGCCGGTGATTTTGAGGATTGGCGTTACCGGGTGCTGCCTAAAAACTATACTTCCTTTGCCGGGGATTGCCCGGTATACAGGCAGGTTTTTGAAGACCGCCTGGGATTTATTCCTAACCTGAGTATTCTTGATCTGTTATTTTGTGAAGGCTCTAATGCCATAAACCTGTTAGGGTAAATGTATTTCCGGCTTTAATACTATTCCTGTATTTTCGCTGCCGGATTTTAACAGGCAGAAGCCGGGAAATTAACATCATTTATGCCGCAGGTTTTATCACATCAGCAACTACTGGAAATAGCGAATGAGTTTGGTACGCCATTATATATATATCACGCCGAACGAATTACGGAACAGTACCATCGTTTGCAGGAAGCTTTTAAGGATACGGATGCTACCTTTTTTTATGCCTGTAAAGCGCTTACTAATGTAAATGTACTTAAGCACCTAAAGCATATCGGTTGTAATATAGACTGTAGCTCTATCAATGAAGTGAGGCTGGCCTTATTAGCCGGTTTTGAGCCGGAAAGGGTATTGTATACGTCCAATAATATAGCGTTTAGTGAAATTGAGGAGGCCGTATCATTGGGGGTGCATGTTAATATTGACAGTGTGTCGAATCTGCAGAAATTCGGGGAGCGCTATGGTCATAGTTACCCGGTAGGCATTCGTTTACGGCCTAATATTATGGCAGGGGGAAATCTTAAAATTTCCACGGGGCATAATAAGAGCAAATTTGGTATACCGGTTGAGGATATTGACCAGGTGCTGTCGGTTATGAAGGAAAAGAACCTGCATGTGCGTACATTCCATATCCATACGGGTAGTGAGATCAAGGATGTGGAAGTCTTTGCCCGGGGTATGGAAGTGTTGTTTGATCTTATCCGGCATTTTCCGGAATTGGAGGTTATTGACCTGGGGGGCGGGTTTAAAGTGCCGTATACACCCGGTGAGGAAGGTACTGATGTAGAACGGTTGGGTAAAAGGGTAAAGGAGGAGTTTGATACGATTGCAAAAAAATACGGGCGTAGACTGAAGGTATGGTTTGAGCCGGGTAAATTTTTAGTGAGTGAAGCGGGGTATTTTGTAGTACAGGTAAATGTGCTTAAGCAATCGGGTGATATTTGCTTTGCCGGGGTGAATAGCGGGTTGAATCATTTGATCCGCCCGATGTTTTACGGCTCATATCATCATATCCAAAACATATCTGATCCGGGTGGTAAGCCGGAAACATATCATATTGTCGGTAATGTATGTGAAACGGATACTTTTGCAGAAGATCGTGTGCTGCCGAAGATAAAGGAAGGTGATTTCCTTGTATTTTATAATGCGGGTGCGTATGGTTTTGAAATGGCCTCAAATTATAATTCACGGTTTAAGCCGGCTGAAGTGCTGGTAATAAATAATAAAGCCCGGCTGATCCGCCGCCGCGATACGTTAGAAGATATTTTAGCTACGCAGGTAATATTGAAAGATTGATGTATCTTCCCGCAACGGCAACTCCTGTAATTTGTTTTTAATGAAGCGCTTCTTCTTTCTTTTCCTGCTCTTGTGTGAATTAACTCCCGGGTTAGCCGGAGATGTTGCCGCTACTATTGCGCTGGAGGTAAAGAATGGAAGGGAAACGGTTGTTTCCTATATGCTTCCCGTAAATCATACTGTTTTTTGGGGAGCGGTAAAGGAAGATACACTCCGCAATGGGGCCTATCATATTGCCCTGAAAGAAACCCAAACCGGCTTTGTAGATATCCGGGTCAGGCAGTTTAATATCCGCTTATTTGTGCAACCGGGTGATGACCTCAGGCTGTATATTGATGAAAATAATCCTGAAAAGCCGCTTCGTATTGAGGGTAATAATAATGCGGGACAGGAAATGTTTACCGCCCTGGAACTTCCTTACCCGGGTAATATCGTTTCCCGTTATAAAAGAGACAGTACGGCAGGGCTATTGGAAAAGCACGTGGAAGCAGATAAAAAAGTGAGACTTGATATTTTCAGGATCCTGTACAATGAACGGAAGATCAACAAGGCGTTCATGGATTTCATGCAAATGAACCTGGATTATTATCATGCTTCCGTAATGTCGGAGGTTATTGCCGGTAAATATGCGCTCACGGGGCTTCCCGGTGATCATCCGTCTTATACCCGGGTATTCCCGTCTGACTTTGCCGTTTTATGGGAAAAACTATACCGCCAATACCCGGCTGATAACGTGGCGGCATTGCGAACTTTTGGATATAATGAAGGATTTAATTTATATACCGGTAATTATGTCAACGGGTATCTTCACTGGGTGAGGAACAGGAGCCGGTCTGTTCCTTCGGTTTCCACCGACTGGGCATCGGGTATGAGAGAAACCTGGCAAACAATTCAAAGCAACCTTTCCCCTGCAGTAGCGGAATATGTGATGGCAGGCATGTTGTTTACGGAGCTGAGCCGGGAAAAAAATTATACGGAACTGTTGAAATTTTCTGATGATTTTAAGCGGCGCTATCCGCAAAGCAGCTATACCACGCTGCTTGAGCCTCTGATAAAGAAGGCGGACAGCTATACGGTGAAAGTAAAGGCGGATTTTACCGCAGAGCAAAAATTAATACCCGGATACCATGCCATTGATTCTTTCCGGCAGCTGATGACCCCGTTTTTGGGTAAAGTGGTATTTATTGAATTTTGGGCAAGCTGGTGTATTACCTGTAAGGATCAGTTTGATCATGAAGATGAATTGAGCCGGTTTTTAAAATCGAAGGGAGCGGAGCATTTGTTTATATCTGTTGACAATGATAAGCATGATGAAGAGTGGAGGGATGGAATTAAGCTGTTTAACCTTCGGGGTAGTCATATCCGGGCTAATGAAAAATTACTCCGGGACCTGTCCCGTATTTTCTGGCAGGGTAAGGGATATGCCCTCCCTTTATATGTCATTATCAGCCGCTCCGGCTATATTGTTGAATTTGATACCTACCGGCCATCTGAAAAGAAGAAGCTGTATGACCGGATTCAGAAATATGTGCAGTAGGGATACCACCCGTCTTTTCCGGAAGTAATGCGCGGATACTTTTCTATACCCCGTATTTACACTTTAAACAGGTGATTGGGATAGTTCAATGGGTCCTGGTTAAGCAGGTCGCACAATACCTGGTACAGCTCAGGGTAATGTAAGTTGAGCCGGTCGGGGCTTTTAAAATATATTTCTATGCTCTCTGCCCAGAATTCCTGGAAATCTTTGATGGCATATTCGGAATATAAGCCGATGGTAAGCACTTTTTCTACATTATAGATCTTATCGCCTATGGAGTTAAACTTGCGGAAAGTATCCTTAAAATCTTTGTCAATACTCATCGCGGTTTCGAAGTTCTGGTAATATAAAGCATGTGCCATTTCATGCAGTCCCACATTTTGCAGTTCATATTTATTCTTATATCCTTCCAGGAACTGTTTCCATGCAATATTGATGGTATTGCCCGTTACGTTGCCGATCAATATCCTGAAAGGCTCCAGCCCGACAAAAGCTTCGGGAAAAATTTGTATAATGTTGAAATGCGACAGCAGGTATTTTTTTAAGCCGAAAGTGAGCTGGATAGCAGCTGCGCTGATCAGGATCGGCATCTCGCGATAGCCTTTTTTATCGTGGATGATAAATATTTTGGTATCAATGAATTTCTTTAACCGGCTGATAAATTTCTCCCGGTCTATGTCCAGGAGGCGGTTATAATACGGAAAATGCCGGGTAAGCACGGCATTTAATACGTCATCGGGGAACTCCAGTTCATTGCCGTTATATACCAAAGGACATTTAATATGGGCTTCTTCCTGCGATAATTTATCATGACCCTGCTGATCGGTTGAATCCGTCAGGGTGAGCCTCACCGACCGGGTTAGCTGCCATATAGATGCAATTACTAATATGATTAATACAATCCAGACAATCATTCCATCTGCTTGGGATGGTATATAACGTTTCAGCCCCCCAATAAATTATCTTTGTCATCACCTTCCAGCAGATCCAGGTCAATCGTGTCAAGTCCGGCAATTCCCTCAATAGAACCGCGGATTTGTGCGGCATTCAATAATACTTTTTCCAGGTGCTTTTCTCTTGCCTTCCATAATTTCTCCATGGCATCCCTTTCTTTTTGGATTGACATCCGCATAGAAAGAAACCCTTCGCGGATCGCTTTCCATTGCTCGGCAAATTCCCGCCCGGTTAAATAATTATAGAGTAAATGCATTTTATCGCCTTTGTTCTCCTGCGACCGGGCAGTATTATATACTTTAATGATACTATCCCGCAAAATAAATGCAAGGGCCTTCACTTCGGTAAAGCTGCAGATCCATACCCCGTTTTTTTCTCCGAACTGGTCCATATCTTTTGGCATGGACTGGGTAACAATAACCGCCACATCGGCGCCCTGGGTTCGCATTTCCGCCTTCAGTTTCTCAATCCAGTCGTTGGCAAAGTGCTGTGCTCTTTTACTTTCATAAATGATCCTGCCACATTCCTGTCCAAACTGGTTCCGTATGGTTTGTATACAATCTGCGCCTCTGACGCCTTTACCTACTTCTTTAATGATGTCAAAGGGAAAGCTGCTTCTCAGCAGGTCTTCCAGGAGAAGCTCCTGTACTTCACCCTGCATTTGCATAGAACCCTGCTCTGCTTTCCGTTTCATTTCATCTACTAACTTCTTTTGATCTTCGAGTTGCTTCTCCATCTCTTTCATCCTGAGCTGGTATTCTGTTTCTTTTGCACTGATCTTCTGCTCTTCCAGTTTTCTGATTTCTTCTCCTATCCGTTGTCTTTCTTTAATCAGCGTTTCCTGGATTTGTATTTCCATCTCCTGTTCCCGGTTTTTTAACTCCTGTTCTTTTTTCAGATATTCCAGCTGTTTGTTACGGGCTTCCTGCAGCTTGGTCTCATTATCCCTGTTGGCCTGTTGCAGCAGGTGCAGCCTGTTTTCGAAATCTGCACCTATACTTTTCCGTAAGTTTTCTTCCAGCGTTTTTTGCAGGGTTAATTTTTCTTCGGCTAACCTGCCTGCATATTCCGCTTCTTTCTGTTGCATCTGTTGCAGCAGCGTTTGCTCTTTTCGTAAAAAGCCTTCCTGTTTTTTAAGCCACTCTTCATCTTTTTGTTTGATATAAGAAGCCATCTTTTCCCGTAGCTCCCTTTTATAATCTTCTGATACCGCCTCTTCCATGGGAAACAGGTGGCCGCAGCCTGGGCATTTTATTTCCGTTGCCATTCCCTCTATTTTTTTACAAGTTTACAAAACCTCGTAAAATTCAATATATTTAGTTTTCTAAACAGAGAATATGATAACAAGGCGATCGCTCATTAAAAAGTCTTTACTCTTTTCCTCTTTATTGCAAACCGGCGTATGTAAAGAGCTGATTGCAGCAGAACGGGCAAAAGGATTCAAAATCGGTGCGTGCGACTGGTCTTTAGGTAAGGGAAGCAATATAGGCGCTTTTGATGTGGCCCGTTTAATAGGGCTTGATGGTATTATGGTAGATATGGGCAATGTGGAGAATAATTTACACATCAGGCAAAAAAAACTCCGGGAAGATTATCTTAAGGAATCGGCCCGGACGGGAATTGCTATTTCCAGCCTCGCGATGGGGATATACAACAGGGTGCCGTTCCACACGGATGAACGGGTACAGGAATGGGTGAGAGGATCTATTGATGCGGCTCAGGATCTGCGGGTAGAGGTATTGCTGCTGGCTTTTTTTAATGCAAGCGATCTGCGTAATGATGATGCCAGGAAAGCTGCTGCGGTGAGGCATTTACGGAGCTTAATGCCTTATGCGGAAGAGAAAGGTATTATCCTGGGTATAGAATCCTATCTTGATGCCAGGGAGCATATCGAAATTATGGAAAAGGTGGGATCGGAAAATCTGAAAGTATATTTTGATTTTCGTAATACGGCGGATGCCGGCTACGACCCTGTTGTTGAATTTAAAAAGCTGGGAAAAGACAGGGTATGTGAGCTGCACATGAAGGAAAATGGGTTTTTATTAGATGAGGGCTCGGTAGACTGGAAGGCGGTAAGTAAAGCCGTTGGTCAGACCAGGTATAAAGGAAGCGGCTGGATGCAAATAGAAGGAGCAGTACCTAAGGGCGGAGCTGTTGTGGAAAGTTATCGTCATAATCTGGCTTATTTACGGAAGCTGTTTAAGTAAATAAAATAAGGCCGTAAGTAAAGCAGATGGCCTGGGATACAGCAATACCCCCTGGTGTGGCTTAAGAGAGACTGACTTATTCTTTAAAATATATTAAAATTTTCGGATGAAAATAACACGTGTTCTTACCGGTATTTCTTTTTGTTGTGTTTTGTTTACTGCCTGCGATCGCACCCATCCTAAAACCCGGACCGATATTCCTTTTTTTCTTCCGGATGACCTGGAAGTTACTTTATGGGCAGAATCTCCTATGTTCCATAATCCTACCAATATTGATATTGACGCCCGTGGCAGGCTGTGGGTTACAGAAGCGGTGAACTATCGCAATTTCAATAATGACTCTACCCGGTTCTTACACTATCCGCAGGGCGACCGGGTAGTGATCCTGGAAGATACGGATCATGATGGTGTTGCAGACACCTCAAAAGTATACGTGCAGGATACGAGCCTGGTATCACCCCTGGGTATTGCCGTTATTGGTAACAAGGTTATTGTTTCCTGCGCTCCGAATCTTATTATATATACCGATGAAGATGGTGATGATAAGCCGGACAAGAAAGAAATCTTTTTGACCGGGTTTGGCGGAAAAGATCATGATCATGCGTTACATGCGGTATTGGCCGGAGCTGACGGCAACTGGTATTTTAATACCGGCAATGCCGGCCCGCACCTGGTTACGGATAAAGCCGGCTGGTCATTGAGATCAGGTAGTATTTACAATGGAGGTACACCGTATAGTAAAGGAAATGAAGGCAATCTGAAAAGTGATGATGGCAAAGTATGGGTAGGGGGACTGGCATTACGGATCCGTCCGGATGGCACCGGGCTGAAAGTTATGGGGCATAATTTCAGGAATGCGTATGAGCTTACAGTGGACTCTTATGGTAATTTCTGGCAGAATGATAATGATGATGAAGTGGCGGCCTGCCGGGTATCGTGGCTGGCAGAAGGCGCAAATGCAGGCTACTTCAGTGCGGACGGTACCCGTACCTGGGCAGCCGATCAGCGGCCTGACCAGGACGTGTTTACTGCCCACTGGCACCAGGAAGATCCCGGTGTAATGCCCGTAGGGGACAGAAGCGGGGCGGGAGCGCCAACCGGCATCGTGTTAAATGAAGGCGATGCGCTGGGAGAAAAATATCGCGGGATGCTGCTCAGTGCGGATGCGGGGAGAAATGTGGTGTTTGGTTATTATCCCGAAAAAGAAAAATCGGGACTCGTGCCCGGTAAAAGATTCAATTTTTTTACTTCACTGAGTGAAGACAATGCATTGTATGTATGGAATGATAGTGCAGCGAATGCAAATAAAGAAAAGTGGTTTCGCCCCAGTGATGTGGCGATTGGAACAGACGGTGCCTTATATATAGCCGACTGGTATGACCCTGTTGTGGGAGGGCACCAGATGCAGGATAAAAAAGGCGTTGGCAGGATTTATCGCGTTACCCCCAAAAATAAAACCCTGGTTGCGCCTGCAATAGATCTTTCCACTACGACAGGACAGATAGCGGCGTTGCGTAACCCGGCTGTCAACGTACGTTACCTCGGCTTCCTGCAACTGAAGCAACAGGGCGAGGCTGTTCTCGATCCCGTTCAGGATCTGTTAAAAGATAAAAATCCTTATATACAGGCCAGGGCAATATGGCTGTTGCCTCAGTTAGGCGATAAAGGGATAGAGGCTACAGCGGCGTTGCTAAAGAATAAGGATGAAATGATAAGAGCTACTGCTTTCCGTTCTCTCCGGGCAGTGGTTCCCGATATCTTGCCTTATGCAGTGCAACTGCAAAATGATCCTTCCGCTTTTGTACGCCGGGAAATTGCTATCGCGTTGCGCGATCTTCCGTTTGATAAAATACAGCCTGTATTACTGGAATTGTCCAGGCAGTTTGACGGGGAAGACCTGTGGTACCTGAATGCCTTGGGTGATGCGATGGAGGGTCATGAGGAAGAAATGTATCCCCGTGTGAAACAATTGTTGGCCGAAAATAAAACAGCTGCCGAATGGGATAAGAAAATGAGCCGCTTTGCCTGGCGCCTGCATCCTGAAAGCGCATTAAACGATCTCTTACAACGGGCTGCTGACCCGGCATTAGAAGCGGGAGAGCGGAAGCGTGCAATTACGGCTATTGGATTTATGAAAAGCAGGGAAGCTGCAGAAGCTATGCTTGCGCTCAGGGAAAACCGGTTACCGGATGTTGCTGAACAGGCTTCCTACTGGCTTTCCTTCCGGCAGGGTAATAACTGGTATGCTTTATTGGATTGGGGAAAGCTGAAGATCAATACGGGCTATGAAAAGAAACTGAATGCGGCAAAAGCTAAGCTGATGGTAGTGCAGGACGGGCGTCTTTCATTGGGTACCAGGCAGGGCCGATTAAAGCAACTGGTGCTGGATTCAATAGGCGGGCAGTTATTGATCGGACTGGCTTCGGAAAATAAATTTCCTCCCGAATTAGTTCCTGCCGTGGAAGAAAATATATTTAAAAATCCGGATCTCACCATAAGAGTACAGGCAGGAAAATATTTTAAGCAGCCCGGCACACCCAAAAATTATTCTATTGCTGATATGGCTGCATTGAAAGGGGATCCTCAAAACGGTAAAGCTGTCTTTACGGCGCATTGTGCTTCCTGTCATAAGTTTGCACAGACTGGTGCCGCCATTGGCCCGGAGTTAACGCGTATCGGTAAAAAGTTTGATAAGATGGGCTTGTTTGATGCGATCGTCAACCCCAGTGCGGCTATACTATTGGGTTATGAGCCCTGGCTTATCAATACCAAAGATGGCAGCTCCTTTTTTGGCTTCCTGATCAGTGAAAACAAGCAGACGGTAATCATTAAAGATATAGCCGGTCAGCAGCATACCATTTCCACAGACCAGATCAGTACCAGGCAAAAGCAGGATAAAAGTTTAATGCCGGAGCCGGGTCTTGCAGGTATATCCGAGCAGGAATTGGCCGATGTGGTTAGTTTTTTACTGGCAGGTTAAATAAAAATGATATTGTCTTTAGCACCGGTTGAAACGATACCGTTTGTTCATTAAAAATGTTAAGGGCAAAAGGTTGATTATGATAAGCGAGATCAAAAAGATGGGTGTGATGGCGGGGTGTTTGCTGTTATTGATTTCGGCAGTAGCGCAGGTGTCCGAGTATCATCTGCAGTTATTTGACTATCCCAGCGGTATACGTCCCGATGAGGTACAATCTATGGGAAAGGATGAAAAAGGGCTGCTTTGGATTCAATACCGGTCGCTGGTACAAAGCTTTGACGGTAAGGAGGTGCAGAACTACCGGCCTGCAGGCAGGGTTAACAGTCTCCTTTGTGATAAGGAAGGTAAAATATGGGTGTGCTCTGAAGAAAAGGTATTTCTTTTTTCCGAAAGAACAGGTGCGTTTATACCTGTTGACATAGATGCTCCGGGGGACGGTTTAAAAATAGGCCCGGTGACGGAATTGCCGGACCGGCGGATATGGATGCTTACCTCTGACGGTTTTTTTCAGTTCGACAAGGTAAAACAGCGGTTTACCAGGGTGAAAACAATGTTCAGTGCTGCACATGAACTGAATACCAACATCTGCCGGTTATTCGGGAATGTGATATTTGTACACGGCAAAAATTTTATCTATCGTTATCATATCAATACCGGTAATGCGGATAGTGCATCTATAGGAAGGATATACGGGGTGTTTCCTGTAAGTGAAGACAGTTTACTTGTTAGCATGGATGATTTTTCACCCCGATGGTATTGCTTTTCAACAAACAGATTCACCGAAGCTTCACTGGGGAATAACATCAGGGGATCGTTTAGTTTCAGAGATATGACGGCGATTTCGAAAACGCATTTTCTAATTGGTTCTTCAGAAGGGATTTTTAAGTATGATACCGAGAAAAAGCAGTTCCTCAACCTGAATTTTTTCCTGAACGGGCGGAAGGTAGCAACCAGGGAATATGCCAGGTCTATATTCTATGATGAAGAGGAAGGATATGTCTGGATCGCTTCAACAGATGGTATTGTCCGGTTTGCCTTAATGAACCCGTCTATGGCATTGATTAAAATAAGCCAGATGGATGAAGAAGTATCTGTGGATGTCAATGATATAAGACGGATGGTTGAAGATGAGAAGGGGAGAATATGGCTTGCTACCGGGTATGGTTTTGTTTGCTGGGAGAAAAAAGAGAATAAATGGATATTGTTCCCTCCGGCTAAGGATGACAATAGCAGGTTAAGTCACGAATCCATACGGGGATTAGTATATGATGGCAGGTACCTGATACTCGGACCTACCAATAAAGGGGTATGGCTGTTTGATATCAATACACATCAATACCGGCGCCCGGTATATGATTCGGAAGATACCCGGAGGCTGAGTGAAACAGATTTTATCTATAATATGACCACCCTGCGGAATGGCGATCATATTATTACCGCTGCCCGCGCGGTATATGTACTTGATGGAAAAACATACCGGATGAGACTGCTTAACTATCCGGGGATACATAAAGGGGCTGCAAGTTTTTGTGCACAGGGAAGCGATGGAATAGTATGGGTTGCCACATCTTCAGGTGTGTATTGTTTTGACGCGGCATTGAATTACCTGCTGACGGTACCCCGGGCTTTCAGCGGTAACCTGCTTACGCTTGAGCATAGCGGGTTTATGTTGCCGGATAACCATTTACTGCTTTCCGGGGCCGGCGGATTGTATACGCTTTACTATAAAGACGGGGAAGTGATAAGCGAAAAACTGACGGATATTTTTGACGATATTAATTTATATACTCTTTACCAGGACGGGAACGGTATCATCTGGGCCAGCTCTGAGAATGGAATTTACCGCTTTGATCCCCAAACTTTAAAATTGAACCTGTTTGATCGTTCTGACAACGTTCAGGGATACGGGTTTAATTGTAATGCATGGTTCAGGGATAAAGAGGGTTTTCTTTATTTCGGAGGTCTGAACGGGATGAATTACTGGCGTCCCGAAACGTTTTCATATCCTTCCCAGTCATTTGATGCCTATATCAGTAAAGTAAGGATTGGTGGTAAGACGTATTCCATGTATGCTTTTGACTCTGTGGGGCCGATCAGTTATTCAGACCGCTCCATCGGGGTCGTGTTTTCGGCCGTATATTTTAATAATCCGGATAAGGTAAAATTCCGGTACCGGCTCAACGGGCGGGATGAGGATTGGAAAGAAACGGGGAGTGGCAGTATTGTAAGTTTTTCATCGCTTGCTCCGGGCAGTTATGTCCTGGAAATGGAGGCCAGCCTGAACCAGGTTGACTGGATAAGCGCAAATAATACCTTAGCCTTCAGGATCCTTAACCCTTTTTGGATGACCTGGTGGTTTATTGTCTTGTGCATTGTTCTGGCAGGAGTGGTAACCATGCGTATTATCTTCAATCACCAGCGAAAAATCAACAGGCATAAAGAAGAGTTGGAAACAGCCCAGTCTGTTAATCATATTGCTTCCGCTATCTATGAAGCCCCGGATATAGAAAGCTTTTTGCCGGAATTAGCCAGGCTTTGTAAGGAAAAGCTGCATTTCAAAGATTGTATTATCTATACAACAGACCGGGAGACGGGGCTGTTACATCAAAAAGGAGCTTTGTTAGCGGGTCGTGTTTTTGATCGGGGCAACGGGATTCATAAGGCAGGAGAAATTGCGGAACGGGTGGCTTATTCGGGCAGGGCAGAGGTGAATACTGAAACTGCGGGTGATGTTGCTGACAAAGAAAAAGCAAAGGTAATGTTATCAGAAGTTGCTGTTCCCGTGATTATAGACGGAAACGTATGGGGTGTTATCTATGGCGGGCACACAAAGAAAGGTTTCTTTTCACAAAAGCATCTGCCGGTACTCACCACTATTGCTTCGCTTTGTGCCAATAAGATCATAAAAGCTAAGGCCGACCGGGAAAAGGCGATGGCCGAATCTGTACTGGTTGATACGCGGCAAAAAATGGCCGAAGCAGAAATGCAGGCGTTAAGAGCACAGATGAATCCGCATTTTATATTTAACAGCCTGAATTCTATTAATCGTTATATTGTAAAGAGCGACCAGGTTACGGCGTCATTATACCTTACACGGTTTGCCCGGTTAATACGGTTAATATTGGATAATTCCAATAACAAGACGGTTACTTTAGCGAGTGAATTGGAAGCATTAAAGCTGTATATTGAAATGGAAAGCATCCGGTTTGAAAAGAAATTTACCTGGCATGTAGATGTCCCTCCGGATGTGTATCCTGAAAGCATATATGTGCCTCCGTTACTTATGCAGCCGTATGTGGAAAATGCAATATGGCATGGATTATTGCATAAAACAACAGCAGGTTATTTATGGGTACGTATCAGCCGGAAAGGAAGTGACTTACTGCAATGTGTAATACAGGACAATGGTGTGGGCAGAAAGAAAGCGAATGAATTAAAAAATAAAACAATTTCGTCAAGGAAATCAATGGGGATGCAACTTACCGAAAGCCGGCTCATGTTAATGGGACATTTGGCCGGTTCAAATGCATCGGTAGATATCGAAGACCTGGCAGATGAACATGGAGCGGCGCTGGGTACAAGGGTTACGCTCAATATCCCGGTTGATGAATTTTAAAATATGGTCATGATAAGATGTATTTTGGTAGATGATGAAACGAATGCGCTCGAAATGATGGAGTGGCTGCTGAAAACCTATTGTCCGCAGGCAGAAATTGTAGCCATGTGCAATACGGCCGGGCAGGGTATAGAAGCTATAAAAAAATATAAGCCCGATGTGGTGTTTCTTGATATTGAGATGCCCCGGGTCAGCGGCTTTGATATGCTTGAGCAGGTTAAAAACCTGTCATTCGAGATCGTATTCTGCACGGCGTACAACGAGTTTGCCATAAAAGCATTTAAATATGCCGCATTAAATTATTTATTAAAGCCGGTTGATCCCGATGAGCTTAAAGTTACTATGCAGCGGATAGAAGGGAAAAAAGCGGTACTTAACAGGGAGCAGCTGACATTGTTGCTCCAGCAGTTGAACCCGCCTGCAAAATCCACTCCCGCGCGTATTGCACTTACCACAGGCGAGGGCCTGGTATTTATTGCAACCCGTGATATCATTTATTGTAAAGCGGAAGGTAATTATACTACCGTGGTGCTTACCGATGGAAGGAAGATCACGGTGTCGAAAGTACTTAAAGAGTTGGATGAGATACTAAGTGGTCCGGATTTTTACCGGGTACACAGCTCGTTCCTGATCGGGATTAATCACATCAAAAGATTTATTCGCGGTGAGGGCGGGCATGTCATTATGGATAATGATGATAATATAACGATCTCCCGTAGCCGCCGGCAGGAATTCCTGGAGCTGTTTTCCAGGTTTTGAAATGCAGGGAAAGTTGCTTTTACCTCTTTGTTATTTTAGCCGGGAAAAGCGGACCGATGTAGCGCCGGGTATCTCTAACCCTGGATTCCCGGATGAAAATAGCCGTGTGTTTATGCTAAATACACAGCGAATCCGGCCGAATACTAAAAAGAACGACAAAGCTTCTTTTTTATCAAAATCACATAATACTTTTAACGAGGTTTTTCATAGGATATTGGATTTTAAAAGCGGGGCGCATGTCTATGCGGCCCTTTTTTTTATCCTTACCTGATTTGCCGGGATATATAAGCCCGCCTTGACCTGAAATGGGGCCCTTTCCCCGTACTTACCGGGTATAGTTAGGAGCTTCCCGGGTGATTTCTATATCATGTGCATGGCTTTCGTTCATTCCCGCATTGGTGATTTTGATGAACTGCGCCTTTTGCAGCGCGGCAATATGCTGTGCGCCGCAATATCCCATCCCGGAGCGTAATCCGCCGGTATACTGGTATACAATTTCACTCAGGTTACCTTTAAAGGCTACCCGCCCCTCTATACCTTCGGGTACATATTTTTTAATATCCGCTTCAACGTCCTGGAAATAACGGTCACCGCTACCTTGGCCCATAGCACCCAAAGAACCCATACCTCTGTATTGCTTAAATTTTCTGCCTTCATATATAATGGTATCACCGGGACTTTCCTCTGTTCCGGCAAATACACTTCCCATCATTACGGCATTAGCACCTGCAGCCAGCGCCTTCACCATATCACCGGTATAACGTATACCCCCGTCTGCAATGAGGGGCACTTTCAATTGTTGAAGAACAGCGGCGGCTTCCATAATGGCGGTTATTTGGGGTACTCCAGCGCCGGCAACGATCCGGGTAGTGCATATAGAGCCCGGACCGATACCCACTTTAACGGCGTCTGCACCTGCTTCTGCAAGGGCTTTGGCGCCTGCGGCGGTACCTACGTTCCCGGCAATCACCTGCAGGGTTTTAAAATTCTTTTTTAATTTTTTCAGTGATTCGATCACTTTAGCGCTATGCCCGTGGGCGCTGTCTAAACAAACAATATCTACCCCGATTTGCTGCAGGGCGGAGGCTCTGTCTAACAGGTCGGCTGTAATACCCAGGGCGGCACCGGTAAGCAAACGCCCGAAACTGTCTTTTACGGCATTCGGATGGCTTTGTAACTGCAGGATATCCCGGTAGGTGATCAGACCTGTTAATTGCCCTTTTTTATTGACAACCGGTAGTTTTTCAATTTTATACTGGCTGAGTATCTTCTTTGCCTTAACAAGATCGGTGCCTTCGGGGGCGGTGATCAGGTTTTCTTTTGTCATAACCTCATTCACCTTCTTTTTCAGGGAGGTTTCAAAACGCAGGTCGCGGTTAGTAAGGATCCCCACCAGCTTCTTCTCTGCGTCAACAATGGGAATACCGCCTATTTTATTTTCGTTCATCAATCTCAATGCATCACCGATAGTGGCATTTTCGTGTAAGGTGATAGGGTCTAATATTAAACCGCTTTCACTACGTTTTACTTTCCGGACCTGTTCTGCCTGTCTTTCAATAGTCATGTTTTTGTGCAGAATGCCCAGGCCGCCTTCCCGGGCCAAAGCAATGGCCAGGTTGGCTTCCGTTACGGTATCCATGGCAGCGGAAAGCAAAGGAATGTTTAATGTTATGCTTTTGGTAAGCCGGGTGCTGATATCTGCATCACGGGGAAGCACTTCTGAATAAGCCGGCACCAGGAGCACATCATCGAAGGTTAAACCTTCACCAAAAAATTTACGGGGGAATTTGTCTTTAGCGGAGTTAATTATTGTTGCCATGTGCAAAGATAGGGGAGCAGATAAATAGCTTCCAAATTTTGTTGTAAAAGACGGGCTGTTATACTTTGCCGGCCTGTTCAGGCGGCAGGATGCTTACAGGCATTTATACCTTTTCCCGGGCATAGCGGTAATTAATCCCTGTAGTTCAAGATTGAGGATGGATGCCGCTATCCGGCTGCTGCTGAAATTGCACCCGGCGGCGATTTCATCAATGGAAACGGTTTCTTTTTCCCCGATAATTTTCAGAATTGTTTTTTCCTCTGCTGTTTGTTCGGTGAACAATTCTTTTTGTATAGTTTTTTTCTTTACCGGCGCTTCGCCCCAGTTCATAAACGCAGCGAGGTCTTTACCGGATGTAATCAGCGCTGCCTTGTTGCTCCGGATAAGGTAGTTGCAGCCGGCGCTTTTTGCATCTGTTGCTCTGCCCGGAACGGCAAACACATCTTTATTATAGCTGTTAGCCAGCTCTGCTGTGATCATGCTGCCCCCGTTAATTTGAGTTTCAATAACCAGTGTGGCATCTGACATACCGGCTACAATACGGTTCCTTTTTGGGAAGTTTTGCTTATCGGGCGGGGTACCCGACATAAAATCGGTAAGCAAACCACCCCGGGTTGTCATTTCTTTAGCCAGTGATTTATTGGCGGAAGGATATATGTGGTCAAGCCCGTGAGCCAGTACCCCAATGGTAGACAACTGGTTTTTTAATGCGGCTTTATGGGCCAACGTATCAATACCATAAGCGAGCCCACTGATAATAAGCACATCATGCCGGGCGATGTCTTCCAGTATTCCCGCGGTCATTTCCTTTCCATAATCCGTATGATTACGGGTGCCGATAACAGCCATTATCTTATGATGGTTGAGGTCGGCATTTCCTTTAAAATATAGCAGGAAGGGAGCATCATAGCAATGGAGCAAACGTTTGGGATACCCGGCATCGGTTTGGCGCAATACGGTGATATTATACCGTTCAATAAAACGGAGTTCATCTTCAACCCGTTTAAAATCCTTAAATGCTTTGATGCTTCTGGAGCGGACCGTACCGATCCCGGGAAAATGATCAAGACTGGATTTTCGCGCGGTAAATACTTTTTCCGCATCCCCGAAATGTTGTAATAGCTCCCGCGCATGCACATCCCCGATATGGGGAACCATGGTTAGCGCAATATGGTAAAAAAGATCGCTGTGCATAGTGCAGGCGAAAATGGTGTTTAAATTTACCTGTTAAGATTATTTTCCGGCTGGATATGTATAGGAAAATTGCTATAAAAAGAAGCCCTCTCCCGATAAATCGGGGGAGGGGTACTAATCTTTTAACCGTTAACCAATAAACCTTATCCTATGAAAAGTCGAATGTAAATCATTTTTTGATTATATTAAGAGTGTATTATGAAAAAAATTTATCCCAATATAATAACGTCCCGGATGCCTCCGGCGATGGGTTTATGTTACTTTTGGTGAAATTTTGTCGAAATGAAATTCAAGCATTATTTTAAGGTATTGCTCAGCAATTATTTTACAACGATTAAAGCAGGTCCTCTTAAAGACCGGAAATGGATATGGATTTCAGGTAATAAATATATTACGGGCCGGGAAGAACCCTACAAAACAGAGGCTTTTCTCAGCCATTTCAAAAAAGGGGAGATATTCTTTGATATCGGGGCGCATATCGGGTATTTTTCGGCTATGGCATCGGTGCTCAATAATGGAGAGGGCAAGGTGTTTGCATTTGAACCCCGGCCGATGAATATTGATTTTTTTAAAAAGCACATGGCAAAGAACCATTTTTCTGATGTCACACTTTTTGAAGTTGCTGTTGGTGATACGGATAAGGAAGTTCGGTTTGATTCAAACCGGGGTTCGGCCACCGGCAGGATTGCCCCGGATGGAAACCTGGAAGTAAAGCAGGTGTCTGTGGGCAGGATGGTTAAGGAGGGGAGCTTGCCGGTTCCTACTTTTATAAAGATTGATGTTGAAGGAGGTGAAATAGAGGTTTTAAAAGGATTGGAAGAACTTATTGCCACTACTAAACCCAAATTATTAGTTGCCACACACAATGCAGAATGTCACAGTTTTGTACTGGAATTTTTAGATAAGTATAGTTATTCCTACACTATATTAAATCCCGATGCGGTAAAAGGAGATACGGAAATTATTGCGCTCCCGGGGGTACATTAAGGCAGGGGTAAGGTACAGGTAACTTCATTGATCGTACAAACCGGTTACGCTTTCCCGGGGTATTGGAAATCCTTCATGAGGAGGTTCTCATTCTTCTTTTTTGCCTGGTTGTGATGATAACGGTATGGGTATCAATATATATGATATTGTACTATATAAACAAAAAAAGGGCTGGATAGACATCCTGCCCGTTTCTAAATCCAATATCCTATGAAAAACCAATTAAAAGACCACAATTCTTTACGAAACGTTGCATACTTTTTTTCTTTTTAAAAAAATATCAGGACAGGAAGATGAGAGGAATAGATAAGGAGGCTGGTATGAACCAGTATGTGATATATAGTGTATGAAGGGTAGATATAA
Source organism: Chitinophagaceae bacterium (assembly GCA_023957155.1). Lineage (GTDB taxonomy): Bacteria > Bacteroidota > Bacteroidia > Chitinophagales > Chitinophagaceae > Agriterribacter. Next base: position 164,344 of record JAMLHK010000008.1, read on the forward strand.
TAAAAAAGGGCTGGATGGAAATCCTGCCCCGTTTTAAATCCAATATCCTATGAAAAACCGGGTATATAACGGTGTACCTGATTCTTATATTGTTGCGGGTTAAAATTATTTCCAGGTTGGTTTGAAATTTTGCATGTAGGTATTAAATGGCGTTTTACCATAATGTCCTTCACCAAAATATTTTAAAACCAGCTCCATATCACCCGGCTTTAAATATCCGGGAATGACCTGAGGGGCGGAGCCATCGGCGGGTAGAATTATGGTTGAAGGATAGGAAAGTTGTCCGCCGGTAAGCAGGATGGCAAAATCGTGCACCTTATGGGCTTCATTATAGTTGAATTGCTTTCCCCGCCAGTTTAATACTTCTTTTGTTTCTGCATTTATTTTTACCGGATAGAATTTATCCTGAAGATATTGAATAACATCCCGGTTGGTATAGGTGTTCCTGTCCATTACCTTACACCAGCTGCACCAGTCGGTATACAAATCAATAATAATATCTTTTTTTTGGGTACTCATACCGGCTTCTGCTTCCGAAAGTGTCAGCCATTGTAACTTCTCCTTTGTAGCAGAAATGATGCTGGTATCTTTACCATTTACCATAGTGTCTGCTGCCGCAGCCGGACTAAAGAAAATGAAAGACAGCATGATGGACAGGATAATACCGTTTATTTGCATTTGATGTCTTTTAATGATACAAATATAACTCACAATCTAAGTGAAAAATTGTAACAGGAGTTACCGTTGCCCCGATCGGGGTATACCGGTTACAGCAACTGATCCTGCAAGGGGAGGGAGCAGGGCCGGGGAAAGACGGTTTCAATACAGGATACGGTTAACGTATTATTCAATATTAATTTTAACAGTCCTTATTGTAAGTCTATTACTTCAATCCCGGGGTATTTAGCCGTATTAAAAACGAAAAAGCCATTATCTATTTTTTCGTTGGGAACAAAACGGGTAATCTTGTATATATAGCGGTTACCATTTTTTTCAAACAGCTTGGTGGAAGTAATGTTCTTTGTAGCCTTATCTACAAATACCAGCACTTTAAAAAATGCTTTGTTCTTATCGGTTGGGGTCAGTTCTATTTCCTGCAGTACTTTGCCTCCTTCTTTCTTTTCGCCATTCAGCTTATATAAAAAATCTTTTTCGTAAAAGTTGGTAAAGATCTTCTGTGGGGTAAAGCTCTCTCCCGAGGGATCAAATTTACTTATCTGTACTTCATTGGCTGCTTTGTCATAAGTCCATATTTTTTGCGCATTACAAAAGATCTGCTGATCCGCTAATTCAACCTTATATTGATTTCCTTTCATATACGCCGTTCCGTTTTTGGTTCCCTGTATTTTACCGGAAGCATCTTCAATCTGTAGTGCAAAATCAGCTTTTACCGACTGGTAGCTTTTAAATTTAGCCGTTACACCGTCCAATATCTTTTTTGCATTCGGGTCGCTGGTTCCCTGGGTGGCGATGGCGTTTTGTGTAAAGCCTGAAAAGGAGATTAAAGTCAAAAGTAGGGTAGTCGTGAATATTCCTTTCATCATTTTTTTATTGGTGGGCAAAGATACTTAATTCATAGACTGCTGCAAGGGTAGTTTGGTTTAAAAGGAAACGCTCTGCAGTAAAAATATTTTACATATCGCGGAGATAGGACTCCAGTTCTGCTTCTGTTTTGTATAATACGTCCCTGGCTTTGCTTCCCTGGTTGGGACCTACGATACCGGCTGATTCCAGTTGATCCATTAACCTGCCGGCACGGTTATACCCGAGTTTCATGCGCCGTTGTAATAAAGAAGTAGAGCCGATCTGGCTTTGAACGATCAGTTTTGCCGCCTCTTCAAATAAGGGATCACGGTTGGCGGAATCAAAGTCTTTCCCTTCCAGCTCTTTTTCATCAATGTATTCGGGTAAATAAAAGGGCTGCGGATATCCTCTTTGTGTACTGATAAAATCTACTACGTTTTCTACTTCCGGGGTATCTACAAAAGCACATTGTACCCGGGTAACTTCCCCGTTATAAGATACCAGCATATCACCCCGGCCTATTAATTGTTCTGCTCCGCCGGTATCTAAAATCGTACGGGAATCAATTTTGGAAGATACTTTAAATGCGATCCTGGCCGGGAAGTTGGCTTTAATGGTCCCTGTAATAATATTAACCGAAGGACGCTGCGTGGCGATGATCAGGTGAATGCCCACTGCCCTTGCCAATTGCGCCAGCCGCGCTATAGGCATTTCAATTTCTTTGCCTGCGGTCATGATCAGGTCGGCAAATTCATCAATAACCAGGACAATAAACGGCAAAAACTGGTGACCTTTTTCGGGATTCAGCTTCCTGGCTACAAATTTTTCGTTGTACTCCCTGATGTTGCGGCAACCGGCTTCTTTTAGCAGGTCGTAGCGGTTATCCATTTCTATACATAAGGCATTGAGGGTATGTACCACCTTTTTTGTATCTGTTATAATAGACTCTTCTTCACCGGGCAGTTTGGCAAGAAAGTGTTTTTCAATAAGCCGGTATAAGCTTAATTCCACTTTCTTAGGGTCTACCATTACCAGCTTAAGCTGTGAAGGATGCTTTTTATATAGCAGCGATACCAGTATGGCGTTAATACCAACAGACTTTCCCTGGCCTGTTGCACCCGCCATTAACAGGTGAGGCATGGTGGCGAGGTCAACAATAAAATGTTCGTTGTCAATTTTTTTACCTAACGCGATCGGTAATGAAAATTTATTTTGCTGGAACCGGTCCGTAGAGAGAAGTCCCTTCATGCTTACAATGGCCTTCTTAACATTGGGTACTTCAATACCAATGGTCCCTTTTCCCGGGATAGGGGCAATGATGCGTATGCCCAGGGCGGCAAGGCTTAATGCGATATCATCTTCAAGGTTCTTGATCCGTGAAATGCGGACACCTGCTGCCGGAACAATTTCGTACAGGGTAACGGTTGGGCCTACCGTAGCCGAGATATGGCGGATGGCAATATCATAATTCTTTAAGGTATTGATGATCTGGTTCTTGTTGGCTTCCAGCTCGGAGGCATCCAGAACGATCTTTTCGCTGCCATGCGTTTCCAGCAGCTCGAGAGAGGGGTACCGGTAATCTTTAAGGTCGAGGATCGGATCATAGGGCGGCAGGTTCTGTACTTTCCTGGCCGGTGATTCTTCTTCCCCCGAGGAAGAATCATCAATGTTGTCTTCCTCCTCGTTCATGGTATTGATCTGCAATTCCAGCTCGCCGGAATGGTTTTTCCGGGGCTCGGGTACGATAGTAGCCTGCGGTATGACAGCCTCCGGTTCGGTTGGAAGAGGTACGGCCTTGTCTGTTCCGGCATCATCTGTGCCGGGAGGATGAATCACTACAACTCCGCCGTGGTGCTTCATGGAATTGCCCTTGCTGTTCTGTACGATATTTTCTTCCGTAAAGAGCTTTGCTTCTTCTGTAAATGAGTTATCTACGGGTACCGGTTTACTGTTTTCTTTTGTATGCTTTAGTCTTTTTGCAGGCAGTGAAAAAGAAGGATTAAAACGCCAGATAAAATAAGCAAAGCCGCCTGCCAACAAAAGTGCAGCCGTACCTACTCCTCCCAAAAATCCTTTAAGCCAGTTGCTGGTTATATTGCCGGTTTCTCCTCCCCAGGGAAATCCATTGCCATGCGTGATGAAGGCTAAAGCGGTGCTGAAAAACAACAATCCCACTACGATATACCTGAAGTTGCGCCAGGGCGAGAATATCTTTTCACCAAACAATAAATTTATACCCGTTATAAAAAAGAAGCTGCAAAAAAGATAGGAGGACAACCCAAAGCCTTTATAAAAAAATAAATGTGAGATGTATGCGCCAATCCGGCCGAGGAGGTTAGCGGCCTTTATATTTTCACCAAAAAGGAAGGCAGAAAAACCCTGGAGTACTTTATCCTGGTCTTTTCGCCAGGTAAAGAGATAGGAGGTAAATGCGATAAAAAGAAAAAAAGCGATAAGCAGCAATACGCTGCCTAATATTTTATGGGTACGTTCATCCTTTACCAGCTCGTTTACTTTAATCTTTTCGGTCTTTTCGCTGGTAAGTTTTTCAGGATCCGGAGACTTGGACTTGTTATTCTTTAATTTATTCGCCATGGAACTTCAAACCTAAGGTTAAAGATAGACAAAGATAAGAGGATAAACCGGGTTTATACCATAGCAGGTAACGGGCGTATGAATATTAGAAAGGAATACGGTTTGTTTTGCAGCCCGGCGTAACTAATTTTCTTCGGTTTTATCCCGGTGGCGGTGTGTACCGGGCTTTAGGGCCTGGATGAAAAGACAAATCCAGCCGGCAATAAAACACAGTCCTCCCAGGGGCGTAACGGCGCCAACACCTTTAAGGGATTCCGTATCTGTAGCAATTAAGTAGGTTAACAGGTAGAGGGAGCCACTGAATAAGACGATACCGGAGATAAAAAAGATACCTGCCCATTCCATTGTTTTTCCGGGCATTCTGCGATATAATATACCAACAGCGAGTAAGGCGAAAGTATGATAAAACTGGTATCTGACACCGGTATCAAATGTGGCAACAACATCGGCTCCTACATATTTTTTCAGGGCGTGCGCCCCAAAGGCACCCAGTGCTACACTAATTGCGCCAAGAATAGCAGCGTATTGGATAAACCGTTTAGACATATTTCTGTATGATTTCTTCAAAGGTAATATCTGAAATGGATTCGGTAGATAATATTATATGGGCCGTATTATAATATGCTTCTCTTTTTCCGATGCTGGTTTTAATGAATTTTTCTATTTCCCGGTCGTCTAATTGTTTGATCAGCGGACGGTGCATCTTTTCTTTTATTAATCTTTCCTTCAGAACGGGCAGGGGGGTTTTCAGGTAAATGGTCAGCCCGTGCTCATTCATCCACTGCATATTATTATAAAAGCAGGGTGTACCGCCGCCTGTAGAAAGGATGAAGTGCTGTTTGTCCCCGAAGTGGTGGAGTCTTTCCCGCTCCTGCTCGCGAAAAAAATGTTCACCGTGTAGTTCAAATATCTGAGGGATGGTTAACCCGGTATATTGCTCAATTTCAGTATCCAGGTCAAAAAAGTCCAGCCGGTGCTGTTTTGCCCAGAGCTGTCCCCAGTATGTTTTACCCGTTCCCATAAAGCCCAGGAGGAAGATCTTCATTGTGTTTGGTTTCACTTAAACGCGTTAAAGCCGGTAATGTCCATGCCGGTTATCAGTAAGTGGATATCATGTGTGCCTTCATAGGTTATGACGCTTTCCAGATTCATCATGTGGCGCATTACGGCATATTCGCCGGTAATTCCCATACCCCCCAGTATTTGCCGGGCATCGCGGCAGATACCGGCTGCTGTTTCACAGCCGTTACGTTTTGCCATACTTACCTGCTGCGGGGTTGCTTTACCTTCATTCATCAGTACCCCCACTCTCCAGTTTAGCAATTGAGCCTTGGTGATTTCGGTGATCATTTCGGCCAGTTTTTTTTGTTGTAGCTGGAAACCGGCTATCGGGCGGTTAAACTGTTGTCTTTCTTTTGCGTATCTTAAGGCGGTATCGTAGCAGTCCATCGCCGCACCTATACTTCCCCACGCAATACCAAACCGGGCTTTGGTTAAGCAACCCAAGGGTGATTTTAATCCTTTGGTCTTAGGCAATATATTTTCCTTAGGTACTTTAACATTATCAAAAACCAGCTCGCCTGTGGCGGATGCCCGTAAGCTCCATTTTCCGTGGGTGACAGGAGTGGTGAAGCCTTCCATGCCTCGTTCTACGATCAGCCCGCGGATATCTCCATTGTCGTCTTTTGCCCAAACCACTGCCACATGAGCAAAGGGCGCATTGCTGATCCACATTTTAGAGCCGTTTAAAAGCACGTGGTCACCGGCATCACTAAAACGGGTGAGCATGCCGGCCGGGTCGGAACCATAGCCGGGTTCTGTTAAACCAAAACATCCCAGCCATTCGCCGCTGGCTAATTTCGGAAGATATTTTTTCCGCTGTTCTTCGCTTCCGTATTCGTAAATGGGAAACATCACTAAGCTGCCCTGTACGGATGCCGTGGAGCGTACTCCGCTGTCGCCCCGCTCTAATTCCTGCATCATTAAGCCGTAACTGATATAATCCAGCCCGCCACCACCGTACTCCGCGGGGATGGTAGGTCCAAAACAACCCATGCCGCCTAATTGTTTTACAATGTGTTCCGGGAATACGGCTCTCTGGGCATAATCTTCAATAATGGGGGATATTTCTTTTTTTACGTAATTCCTTACACTTTCCCGGATCAGCTTTTGTTCCCCCGTTAACAGGTCGTCTAATTGTAAATAATCAGGACTGGAGAACTGGTCAGTACGTGCAGCCATGGCAACAGTATTTATAGTGCCGCTAAGATAGGAAAATTAAGTCCTAAGCCGGAAAATGAGTATCCCCTCCTTGCCGGGTATCCGGGGATGAACAGGAAATCTTTCCGGCATTTTATACCCCGGTTATGATCCGCCGGTGATAATTAATTTGTCCGATATGATAGTTTAAGTGGGAGAGGAGATAGATAAGAAAATAGCTGGTGTTGGTTTTTTCGTCCAATACGGGAAGAATATAGTCTTTTTGCAGATCGCTTTTGGAAAGCTGCTCTAATGTATCGGTTACTACGGCACGGGTTGTTTCGATGTCTTCCAGCAATTTGCTGCGCGGAACGTTTTTTACCCTGAATTCGGCATCCCGGTTGCGTACATAACCGGAATCTCCTAATACGGATCCGATATAGTGCTGGAGATTGCCGGTGAGATGAAGGCAGAGATTGCCGCCGCTGTTACTGATTCCTTCCCTGGTCTGCCATAGCTGTTCATCTTTCGGGTAGAGGGTGATTTCTTCTTTTAACTTGTCGAGATCTTTCTGAAAAAGCGGGATTAAGTGTTGAGTGATCATACTGGATAATGTTGTGAAATACAAACGTTACAGGTCAAAAAAAATTTTATCGGGAACGGTTCGATTAACAGGATTCCGTTCATTAAATTATTAAATAAATTTCGTCCCTTAAACCTCTTTTTTCGAAGATACGGGCCGGTAAACCCGAATTTTTGCATTTAAAGGTAAAATCCTTGCCTGTTGCGTCATTTTATACTACCTTTGCCGACCCAATTTAAAACCATTGGGTTTATATCATGTCAGAAGAAAATAACATTATTAACCAGCCTGCCGGAGAGGCAGGTGCAAACGCTGATACACAGGAGGTTGCCCTTGAACCTGCAGCGACAACAAAAGAACCTGTGCAGGCGAAGGCCGAAGAACCGGTAACTGCGCATGACGATTTTGACTGGAGCATTGATAAACGGAATGTTTCTTCCTATAGTAAGGAAGAGAAGGAAAAATATGACTCCGTTTATGAAGGTACATTTAAAGCTATTTCAGACAATGAAATGGTAGAAGGTGTTGTAGTTGGACTGACTAAAACCGATGTGGTTATTAATATCGGCTTTAAGAGCGATGGATTGATTTCATTAAATGAATTCCGCGATCTGCCCGGATTAAAAGTGGGTGATGTAGTGGAAGTAATGGTGGTAGAAAAAGAAGACAGGGAAGGACACCTGCACCTGAGCCGTAAACAGGCCCGCATCACACGCGCCTGGGAGCGTATTGTAGAAATACATAAAACAGGAGAAGTGGTGACCGGCCTGGTTACCAGCAAAACCAAAGGTGGCTTGATCGTAGATGTATTCGGTATGGAAACCTTCCTTCCCGGATCGCAGATTGATGTGAAGCCCGTTACGGATTACGATCAGTTTGTGGGTAAAACCATGGAGTTTAAAGTGGTTAAGATCAACGAAACCATTAAAAATGCCGTGGTATCTCATAAGGCGCTTATTGAAAGTGATATTGAAGCACAACGTGCGGAGATTATCAGCAAGCTGGAAAAAGGACAGGTGCTTGAAGGAACCATTAAGAATATCACTGATTTTGGTGCATTCCTGGATCTGGGCGGACTGGATGGATTGCTTTACATCACGGATATCAGCTGGGGACGTATCAACCACCCGAGTGAGGTGCTGAAGTTAGACCAGAAGCTGAATGTGGTGGTGCTTGATTTTGATGATGACAAAAAGCGCATAAGCCTGGGCTTAAAACAACTTACCCCGCATCCGTGGGATACCCTGCCTGAAACGATAAGTGAGGGTAAATTAGTTAAAGGTAAAGTAGTAAACATAGAAGATTACGGTGCTTTCCTTGAAATATTACCCGGTGTGGAAGGCCTGGTGCATGTAAGTGAAATTACCTGGGCCAATACGCCAATTAATGCTAAAGAATTCTTTAAGCTGGGTGACGAGCATGAAGCCAAGATCGTAACCCTTGATAAAGATTCCAGGAAGATGAGCTTGTCTATTAAACAGCTTACTCCCGATCCCTGGAATGAAATTGAAAACAAATATCCTGCAGAGAGCCGTCATAAGGGATTGGTGAAGAACATCACGCCTTACGGTGTATTTGTGGAGCTGGAGCCGGGTATCGGCGGAATGATCCATATCAGCGATCTAAGCTGGCTGAAACGCTTTAATCATCCGGGAGAATATACGAAAGTCGGTTCGGAAATAGACGTCATGATCCTGGGTATTGATAAAGAAAACCGCAAGCTTCAGTTAGGACATAAACAACTGGAAGAAGATCCGTGGAATGCATTGCAGGATACATTTGCCGTAGGTTCGGTTCACGAAGGCGCGGTAATACGCAAGGATGAAAAAGGTGCTCTTGTTCAATTGCCGTACGGGCTGGAAGGGTTTGCTCCCAACCGTCATCTGCTGAAAGAAGATGGTAAATCAATCGGTGCAGATGAAACCAGCCAGTTTGTTGTGATTGAATTTGACCGGAATGAAAAGCGCATCGTACTCAGCCATACCCGTATTTGGGAACAGGCTAAGGCCGATGAAAAAGAAGCCGAGAATAAGGAAAGAAAAGCAGAAGCTGCAAAGACTAAAAAAGCCGTAAAAGATATACAGAGTAAGGTTGAAAAAACGACACTCGGAGATCTGGGCGTACTTGCAGAATTGAAGAAGAAGATGGAGCAGGGCGGAAATGACGCCGCTGCGGAAACACCGGCAGCCGAATAACGGAACAGGCTCTTAATCATTCTATAAGGTGAAAATCCGTCATGTTTAACAGCATGACGGATTTTTTATTTCAGGCTTTTGATCTGTCCCCGGATAGAAAAATCCGGTAAAAATATTTGTTTAGTTAGGAATCCTAATTATATTTGTACCGGCAATATTGCCACGGACTATTTAATTATGAAATACAATGAGTAAATCTATTTTTTATCACGCGGGATGTCCTGTTTGTGTAAGTGCAGAACACGATATCATTAACCTTATTGGCAAAGACAATGTAGATGTGGTGCATATTGGCGATGACCGGAGCCGCATTGAGGAGGCTGAAAAGGCAGGTGTAAAATCAGTTCCTGCTTTGGTAACTCCTAATGGTAATGTGCTTCACATCAACTTTGGGGCTTCTATGGATGAGGTGAAGGGATAAAAATTTTTATCCTATATAGTTAGGACTCCTAATTTTGTATGATCCCGGTCATTTAAACTTTTAAAAATAATAGAATGAAAAAGATAAGTATTGCTGTACTGGGTTTACTGGTAGCGTTACAGGTGTTTCCCTGTGATAAATGCAGGAACTACGATAATAATGATTTTCAGATTACCGGCGTAAGTGTAAAGCATCATCCGGACTTCAAAGCAACCGTATGGGAAATAAAGGTTAAAGGGAGTGCGGGGAAAACAACGCCCACGCCCGTAGGCCAGCTTAACGGGGCTCCTGTTTTGGGTTATGTTTTTCCTACCACGTTGCGATCCACAGATGTAGGGTTTAGCGATACCGAAGGGATCGTGGCGCTGGCCCTTACTTCTCATCCCGACTTTGACGATACCCCTCTTTGGGATGAGAACGTGGATGGTAAATATGATAACGATGGTATTATCTGGCATCCCCATTGGGTGGTGCTTACAGAAGATAAGCGCGTAAGCGGTGGCCTGGCGGTTAAGCAGTTCAATCCCGGTGATGCGGGTGTGAAGCTGCCGCCGACCAATCCCGGAATGCCTATGTATATGGATTCTCCCGGGTACCAGGTAGTTACCAAAGGAAATCTTATCCGGGTTATTGTTCCCGATTACCGGATTAGCAACAAAACCGATTTTTCGTTTGATGGTGTTGCGGCTTATATGCAGGTAAATACGGGTGAGGGTAATGGTCACGGCAGTTTGGATAAGCCGATGCTGGGCGTTTATAAAGTGTATTCGGTTGCCAGCGGTAACTTATCGCTGCCGTACCGGGTACAACGATAGTTGAAATTTGTCCTGTATAGTTAGGAATCCTATCTTTACAGGACATTTCTCTGCTATAACAGGTATAGTAACAACAAACAATTACCCAGGCAGGAGGCTCCTGCCGATAAATGCAAGAAAAATGAAAGTAGCAGTTTGGGATACTTATGTAACGAAAAAAGACGGGAGCGTGATGCATTTTGATATCATAGTACCATCGCACATAACGGATGCCGCTATGATTTACCGTTATGGAAAAGAATACCTGGAAACCAAAGGACAGGAAAGCCAGCCGCTGGCTTCCGAAGAGTGCAGGTTTTGTCATATCGAAACGGTAAAGCCGCAGCAGGAAGCTGAAATAGATAAAAGAGGATATTATATTTACGAAATGGAAAACTGTAATTAATGGAGCAATCGGATTTTGACCTGCAGCACCAAAACCGGAGTGTGGAAAGCAGGATTGTAGCTGCATTGGAAAAAATATCGCAGGCTTTCCGTGTTTTGCTGTGGCAGGAGAGCAGGGAATTTTCATTAACCCCGACACAGGTGCAGGTATTGATTTTTCTGTTGCATCACAGTGAGGAGAAAAGGAAAGTGAGTTATCTGGCAGATGAGTTCAACATGACGAAGGCTACCATCAGTGACACGGTGAAAGCACTTACCCAAAAAGGCCTGATTGCTAAAGCCTATGAGCCGGAAGATACCCGCAGTTATATTATCTACCTCACGGAAAAGGGGCGGGAAATAGCATCAGAAACTTCCTTTTTCACACGGGAAATTCATGCTCCTATTGACCAATTACACGCTGATGATAAGGAGAACCTGCTGTTGAGCCTGCTCAATATTATCCGGCATTTAAACAAGGCCGGCATCATTACCATCCAGCGAATGTGTATGACCTGCGCCCATTACCAGGTATCTGACAGGGGACAGAAACATTTTTGTACACTACTGAACCAGAAGCTGGAGGTTACGGATATCCGGATTGATTGTCCTGAATACGAAATGAAAGCATAGGACCCGGAATTTTATTTTGTCCAGCTATTATTCGAGTCGTCAATATCTGGGAACAGGTGATCCGGGTCAATGACTACCTTACTTAAGGCTTCGCCGGAGTTTACGCTAAAGGTCCATACGTTGTTGTTCTGCCAGATTTCAACCGGTAGTGTTTTCCGCCCGGTTTTTCCACTTACTGTAGTATATTCCACAATAACAGGCATGGCCATTTGTGCCGCATTTTCTATACTTATCAAAGCACCCTGTTTAGGATCGCCGTTCACATATTCAACATTTGTCAATACCTGGTCTAACGCGTAATTATTCAGGATCATACCTTTCCAGAACCAGGCAAGGTCTTCCCCGGCGCTGTTCTCCATACTGCGGAAGAAATCCCAGGGGGTGGGATGCCTGTATGCCCAGTCGCGGATATAATTTTTAAGTGCATAGTCAAACCGGTCCTGTCCTAAGATCTGGTTGCGCAGCAGCTCCATCGCATAGCCCGGTTTATAATACAGCAGGTTACCGATATTTCTTTCTTTCATCGCATCGGGCGTGTTATAGATACTTTCAGCTTGTGGTCCGAACATATAACCGATCTGGTGCGGATCTCTTCGCCTGGATTTATATTCGCCGTTGTTGAATTCGGAAGTGGAGATGCCGTTGATAAAAGTATTGAAGCCTTCATCCATCCATCCGTATCTTCTCTCGTTGCTGCCTACGATCATCGGAAACCAGGTGTGTCCGAATTCATGGTCGGTTACTCCCCACAGGCTTGCGCCGGCGGCTCTTGCCCCGCAAAAAACGATGCCGGGATATTCCATGCCGCCCACGTTACTGGCTACATTTACCGCGGAGTAATAGGAGTAGGGAAACCAGCGCTTTGAATAGTTTTCTATAGAGGCCTTGGTATATTCTGTAGACCTGCCCCAGGCATTCCTGCCATCTGATTCGACAGGATATACCGACATGGCCAATCCTTTTTTTCCGTCAGGCAGGTTCATTTTTGCAGCGTCCCAGATAAATGAGCGGGAAGCTGCCCATGCAAAATCGCGTGCATTGCTGATCTTAAAATTCCAGGTAAGCGCTCCTTTTTGCGGTTGCGCTTTCGTGTTAGTAACATCGTCTTTGCCGCGAATGACTACTGTCTTGTCGCTTTCTTTTGCCCGGTTATAGCGCTCTAATTGTTGTGCGGTCAGTACTTCTTTCGGATTCTGCAATTCACCGGAGCCAACTACGATCATGCCGGATGGCGCGGTAATATTTACGTCAAAGTCGCCATACTCCAGGTAAAATTCACCGGCGCCGAGATAAGGGTCCGTATTCCATCCCCGTATATCATCAAATACACACATACGCGGATACCATTGGGCGATAGAAAAAATATCTCCGTTGCGGGTATTCAAGATCCCCGTTCTGTCGGCGCCATATTGAGGTACGGAGAAAGCATATACAAATTTTAATTTCAGCTCCCCGCCCTTAGCGGCTATTGCGTTGCTTAAGCGTATCTGCATCCGGGTATCCGTTATGATATAATCGGCATTTGATTCTGTTTGCCCGCTGATGACGGAAACGGATTGAAACCTGAATCCGCCCTTAAAGTCACTGTTGGCATCGCCGTAGCGGCTATGACCTGTTGCCGGCATTTTTGCATGTCCCCTGGATGAATCGTTAAACAGTTGCTGGTCTAACTGCAACCAGATATAGGGGAGAGGTTGCGGGCTATTGTTTTTATAATGGAGGATAACAGTTGCGGTTACCTCTTTTTGGGCATCGTTTAAGCTGGCATTGATCTGGTAATCTGCCTTGTTTTGCCAGTACCCAGGACCAGGCGCTCCGTTTGCCCCGCGATATTCGTTACCATTATGGGTATAAAAAAGAGGGGAAAAAAGAGCCGTATAGTCATACGCTGTGCCCGTTTTCTGTGATACCTGGGCAATTAATCCGGTAACCGTTAATATAATGGCTAATGTAAATACCGTTTTCTTCATTATGTTCATTATTGTTGAGTTGGATTTGAGCGGTGAAATGTTATTGTAGTGAGGCCAATAAAGTTCTGCCTTCTGTTTTCAGGGATTCATCATCACCGGTACGGGGTGGCATTTTTACCATTTTATTCAGCACTTCTATTGCTTTGTCCGTGCGGTGATCCTGTACATAAGTTTGTGCCAGGTCAAGGTAGTTAACGAGCATCCACGGGTTTATCGTCCTGGCTTTTTCAAAGTGCAGAATGGCGGTTTCAAGAGATGCTTTGGGCATGCCCCCGAATAATACTTTGATTGCAGCTTTTTCTGCCGTATTCAGGTTGTATATTTCCGTGTTCCACTTTCCGGATATATACCATGCTCCGGCATGCGAAGGATTAAACAGCAGGGCGGAATCGGAATAGAATTTCATATCCCTGAGATTTGCTGCTTTTTCTTTTCCTTTGGTTACGGTTGCCAGCTTCATGGCAGCGAATGCCATAGCATAGTAGGCGTCTGCGTAATTTTGTTTTTGGCTTAACGCCTTTTCAGCGTAGGTTTTGGCAGCTGCGTAATATGCGTTTTTCTGATCGTTACTTTTAAGCCTGCTTCCTGTTCTCCCCGTTAATTCTGCTGCTTTACACAAAGCGATAACGTTATCCGGCTGAATTTTGAGTATCGCCTGGTAGGCTTCCAGGGCCTCTTTTTCCTGTAAATTTTTCTCCAGCTTTGCGGCTTCATCCAAAAGAGGAGTCATATCCTGCGCCGACAGGATGCCGGCAAACAATAGCGGGATGAAAAATGAAAGGCTATACTTCATAAAAACACGGTTTTGGGTGGTTTCCCCCGGGTTAAGCGTCAATTAAATTGCTTGTGATAGGTAACGCTGGCTTCTCCCTGAAAATTAAGCAGTGGCAGATGAAGTTTGCTTATAGAAACGTTAATTTCACACACCTGTGGAAATTGCTTCTTAATCTCTTGTGCTATATCCATTACAATGGTTTCCAGCAGGGGTTCCGGGATACTCATTCTTTTCTTTATAATTTCATATAACGCCGTATAATTGACCGTATCCTTTAACGTGGTGATCATTTCTGCCGGCTCGTTAAAATATACGGTTACATTTACTTCAAAATCGTTACCGGTTGCTCTTTCCTCTTTATACAGGCCGTGAAAAGCATGAAATTTTAAGTGATGCAGGGAAATTTTTAGCATACAGGTTTTGCTATCGGTTATGGGTTTCAGTTATAAGCTGTGAATGGAATATTACGAACAGGGGCCGGTAGCTTTTCTGTTCTCTTGCTGCCCCTTCTCCTCAATGTACTCCTTTTTCACCTAACCATCTTTCGGCATCAATGGCTGCCATACAACCCGAACCTGCAGCGGTTACCGCCTGCCGGTAGGTTTTGTCCTGAACATCTCCCGCAGCAAAAACACCTTCCACATTAGTTTTTGTAGTTCCGGGTATTGTTTTCAGGTAGCCTGCTTCATCCATGTCGAGCCATCCTTTAAATATGGCGGAATTGGGCTCATGTCCTATTGCCACAAAGAAACCGCTGATGGGTATAACCCGGGTTTCACCGGTCTTGGTATTTTTAACCCGTACGGCTTCTGTTTTGTTTTCACCCAGCACCTCTTCCGTCTGGGTATTCCAGAGAATTTTAATATTAGGCGTTTTAAATACTCTTTCCTGCATCACTTTTGACGCCCGCATTTCATCACGGCGGATGATCATGTGTACTACAGTGCAGAGCTTGGAAAGATACAGCGCTTCTTCTGCTGCGGTATCACCAGCGCCAACGATGGCTACTTCTTTTCCGCGGAAAAAGAACCCGTCACATACCGCGCAGGCGCTTACGCCGAAGCCGTTGAGGCGTTCTTCGCTTGCCAATCCCAGCCATTTGGCCGAAGCGCCCGTAGCTATGATTACGGTATCCGCTTCAATGAGTTGTTCATCGTCTATCCAGACTTTGTGCGGTGATGCTGAAAAATCAACTTTTGTTGCCAGTCCAAACCGGATATCTGCTCCCATCCGTTTTGCCTGCTTTTCAAAGTCAACCATCATTTCAGGTCCCTGGACGCCATCGGGGTAACCCGGGTAGTTTTCAACTTCCGTAGTAATGGTAAGCTGACCGCCGGGCTGTATTCCCTGGTACAAAACCGGTTTCAGGTTAGCCCGCGCCGCATAAATAGCCGCTGTATACCCGGCAGGTCCTGAACCAATAATTAAACACTGTACTTTCTCCGTTGCTGTATTGTTCATAAATGTATCCTTTTAGCCTCTCCCTGATGGAGCCGTTATATTCCACCCGGTCTGTTTTAGAATCAGATTTGAAATTCACCAAAATTAACTGTATTTCTTCAATTGACAGGCAGGCGGCTGATTACATTAGTATTATGCGATAATATGCCGTTTGGAATAGAAGCCCGTTATGTATAAGAAACAGCGGGCAATTTGCGGGATGGCATAAAAAATCCCGGCATTTACTGATTTAAAATGCCGGGACTGCTTTTGGTTTGATCCTGTACTTACTTTATCCCAGATATGCTTTTAATGAGCTGCTGTAACGCGCTTTTTGCAGGCGTTTAATGGCTCTTTCCTTGATCTGCCGGATACGTTCTTTCGTAAGGTCATATTTTTGACCTATCTGCTCAATGGTAACACCATTTTCTCCATCCAAACCAAAATAGGCATTTACGATTTCAGCTTCACGGGGACTTAATGATTTAAGCACTCTGCGTATTTCATTACGCAAAGAATCTTTCATTACATCATCATCGGTTTCTGCACCGCCTTCCAGCAGGTCGCCCATCGCTACATCTTCCGCTTCGTGTACGGGTGCATCCAAAGACGTATGACGTGTATTGCTTTGGAAAATATTGTTGATCTCGGTTTCGCTCATTTCCAGCAGCTCGGCCAATTCTTCTGTGCTGGGCTCACGTTCATGCTCCTGTTCAAATGCCATATAGGCTTTATTGGCTTTATTATATGTGCCGATCTTGTTTTGAGGTAAACGTACCAGCCTTCCCTGTTCAGCCAGCGCCTGTAAAATGGACTGGCGGATCCACCACACCGCATAGGAAATAAATTTGAACCCTTTGGTTTCATCAAATCGCTGTGCGGCTTTAATTAACCCCAGGTTACCTTCATTGATCAGGTCGCTCAGTGACAATCCCTGATGCTGGTATTGTTTAGCAACAGAAACCACGAACCGGAGGTTTGCCTGTACCAGTTTATCTAATGCCCGCTGGTCGCTCATTTTGATACGCTGCGCCAATACCGTCTCTTCTTCCGGTGTAATCATGGAAATCTTGGAGATCTCCTGCAGGTATTTTTCAACTGCCTGGGAATCCCTGTTGGTAATTTGTGTGGCTATCTTTAATTGTCTCATATTGTATATTTAATATAATCTTATTCGTAAATATCTTAATACGTTGATAACTAATTGACTAAATAACTAACTACGTCCGGGTAAAGACAGGCTTGCGGGCTAATGAGTTGCAAACAGAGTGCAAACGATATGTTATTTATTCCCGAGAACTGTGCAAGAGACGATTGGCAAAGTTAATACGCAAATTTTTGATCTCATAATGTTTCCGGGAAAAGAAGGAAAAAAAGCAGAGATAAATGCAGATATTAACGTTTTGGACGAATGCAAACGATTGTGTTGGGCGGAGCATCCTGTAGCATCTTGGTAGGATGGTATGGACAGTACCGGGATTTGGCTTTTTCTGCCAAAATTCCAGGGATAGAATAATATTCAGGCACGACAATCGCATTAAGCGGGATGGATATCGGACCGGCAGGTGAAAAATGAGGGTATAAACAAGATCATCGTTGAAAAGGATACCCTGTCCTTTTTGCTCTTTTGGGGTTCCGTTTAACGCTTGTGCCGGTTTCCTCTTATCTTTGAAAAAATCAGCTATTTATGTCATTTCCACATGTAAATCCTCTTCAAACTAAAGCATGGAAGGCGCTGGACGAATATTTTCCAGTTATCCGTAATAAGAAAATAAAAGACTTTTTTAAGGAAAATCCTCGCCGCTTTGAACAGTATTCGATTGCGTATGAGGATATATTTTTTGATTATTCCAAGAATATTATTGATGAAAAAGCATTTGCATTACTGCTTGAGCTCGCCGGGGAATGCGGGTTGAAAGATGCCATTTCGGCAATGTTTGACGGGGAGAGGATCAATCAAACCGAAAACAGATCCGTATTGCATACTGCCCTGCGGAATTTTTCGGGTAAACCGGTTTTTGCCGATGGTAAGGATGTTATGCCGGATGTGCAGCGTGTGTTATTGCAAATGAAGACTTTTGCCAACAGGATACACAGTGGCGAGTGGAAGGGGTATACGGGTAAAAAAATAAAATATATCGTCAATATTGGAATTGGAGGCAGCGATCTTGGCCCGGTAATGGTTACGGAAGCATTAAAACCTTACCAGGTAGATGGTATAGAAACTTTCTTTGTTTCGAATGTGGATGGTACGCATATTATGGAAACCCTGAAGAAAGTAACGCCGGATGAAACCCTTTTCCTTGTGGCCTCTAAAACATTTACCACCCAGGAAACCATGACTAATGCCCATACGGCAAGAAACTGGTTTTTGCAAACCGCTAAAGAAGAGAAGCATGTATCTAAACATTTTGCAGCTCTTTCCACTAATGAAAAAGAAGTGGTGGCTTTTGGAATTGATAAGGACAACATGTTTGAGTTTTGGGATTGGGTAGGAGGGAGGTACAGCCTCTGGAGCGCCATAGGGCTGTCTATTGTTTTAACCATCGGGTATGACCATTTCGAACAACTCCTTAAAGGTGCCCATGCCGCTGATATTCATTTCCGGCAAACGGAGTTCAGTAAAAATATTCCGGTTATCATGGCGCTTATCGGCCTGTGGTATACCAATTTCTTTGGCGCTCAAACAGAAGCCATTTTGCCCTACGATCAGTATATGCACCGGTTTGCTGCCTATTTTCAGCAGGGTAATATGGAAAGCAACGGTAAGTATGTAGATCGCAACGGGAATAAGACGGGTTATTCAACCGGGCCGGTTATCTGGGGTGAGCCGGGAACGAACGGACAGCATGCATTTTATCAGCTCATTCACCAGGGAACGGTGCTTATTCCGTGTGATTTTATTGCGCCTGCCATCAGCCATAATCCCGTAGGCGACCATCACTATAAACTATTATCTAACTTTTTTGCACAGACGGAAGCGTTAATGAATGGCAAAACGCCGGAGATGGTAGAAAGCGAATTAGGCAGCTTATCCGCTGAAGAGAGGGAGAAGCTGGTTCCTTTTAAAGTTTTTGAAGGAAACAGGCCAACCAATTCTTTCCTCGTTAAGAAAATTACACCCTATACTTTAGGGCAGATGACAGCCTTTTATGAGCATAAAATATTCGTCCAGGGGGTTATCTGGAATATCTTCAGCTTTGACCAATGGGGAGTAGAGTTGGGTAAACAGCTGGCCAGCACTATATTACCTGAATTACGTCACGATGAGCAGGTTAATGCGCATGATGCATCAACCAATGGTTTAATAAACCGGTATAAAGCAATGAGATGAGGATAGAACAGGTATAGAAAATAAAAAAAATGCCCCGGTTTTTCCGGGGTATTTTCTTTTATACAAAAATTTTAAATCAGGCAGAAACTCGAACTACCACTTATCTACCTCTTCATCTGCCCCGTTATTTTGAGCAGATGTGTCTTCGTCAACGGGAGCCGCTTCGCTAACTCCAACTGTTTCATCGGAAACAGGTCCCATTTCAGATTCTTCATTTTCATCAAGAGGAGTGTCATGATTGAATGCATCAAAATCGAAATCAGGCATCAATTCAGTTTTAACATGATCTACAGCTTCATTAAGCGCTTTAATGAATTTGTTGAAATCTTCCTTGTACAGGAAAATTTTGTGCCTGTCATATCCGTTGTCATTAAAACGCTTACGGCTTTCCGTGATGGTAAGATAATAGTCCTGGTTACGGGTACTTCTTACGTCAAAGAAATAAGTTCTGCGTTTCCCTGCACGGATACGTTTGCTGTACACACTCTCCATCTTTTTGTCATTGTTGTCGTACGCCACAGTAAAAATTTTTTAAAGATTAAACTTTATCTGGTTTTAAGAGGGACAAAGATAAAATTGTTTTTGAATTGACAAAATTTTAACGGGTGCATTCCGGGTTTTCATTTTCATCCTGTTTCCCGGCACGTAATGCCGGTTGGAAGCGGTAGATACGGCGAAGGCCCGGTACGGCATTTTATCCGTACCTGCTTAATGCTTCCTGTATTTGATTTATGCTTCCCTGTGATCCTGCTCCTGCTGCTGGTAGTACATCTCGGCGTAATGCCCGTTCAGCGCCATTAATTCATCATGAGTTCCTCTTTCCAGAACCTGGCCTTTATCCATCACGATGATGGTGTCGAATGTAAGCAGGCTGAAAATGCGATGTGTAATGATGATAGCCGTCTTGTTTTTCAAGAAATCATACAAATTGGTAAGGATTTCCTTCTCTGTTCTGGCATCTACCGCACTCAGGCAATCATCAAATACTACAATTTCGGGGTCTTTGATCATAGCACGGGCAATAGATATGCGTTGTTTCTGTCCCCCGCTTAAAGTAACGCCACGCTCGCCTATTATCGTTTGGAATCCTTGCGGAAAGCGATTGATCTCATTTTCCACGCTCGCCTGACGGGCTGCTTTACGGATCATATCATCCGTAGCTTTTTCCAGCCCGAATCCGATATTACCCGCAATGCTGTCGCTGAATAGAAATACGTCCTGTGGCACGTAGCTGATCTGCGCTCTCAATTCCCGCACGTTCATCCCGCGGATATCGGTTTCGTCTATCAGTATCTTACCGTGTGTAGGGTCATACATCCTCAGCAGGAGTTGGGCAATAGTTGTTTTACCGCTTCCCGTTTTACCGATAATGGCTATTTTTTTGCCCCTGGGTATATTTATGGAAAAATTTTTCAAAGCCCTGATCCCGGTATGCGGGTAAGTAAAATCAACCTGCTCAAAACGGATATGTCCCTGCAGAGAAACAGATGCCGGGTTTTCTATATCCCGGATACCGGGTACGGTATTTAAAAACTCGTTTAGTCTTTTTTGTGAAGCTGAGGCTCTCTGTATCATACTGGCTACCCAGCCAATGGAACTTACGGGGAACGTAAGCATATTGATATATACCACAAATTCTGCGATGGTTCCGATGGTAATTTCATCGGGACGTTGAATATGATATAAGCCGCCGATCATTATGGTTAACAGGGTGCTTAATCCGATCATCAGGCTTATGGAAGGAAAGTAAATCGCTTCAATTTTAGCTAAGTTAACCGCACTATTTTTATAGGCCTCACTATTCCGTTCAAAAAAATGTTCCATCGTGTTTTCCTGTACAAACGATTTGATTACCCGGATGCCTGAATAGGATTCCTGTGCATTGGTGGTCAGGGTGCTGAGCTGCGCCTGTATATTTTCGCTTCTTTTGTGGATAACGGTATTAACGATATAGATCGTTATGGCGAGAACCGGCAGCGGAACCAATACATAAAGTGTAAGCTCCCAGTTTTTTTGAAACATATAAAAGAGACTGAAGCCGATAAGCGCAACAAGATTGATCAGGTACATCATTGCCGGGCCGGTATACATTCTTACCCGGCTTACGTCTTCAGCTATGCGGCTCATGAGGTCGCCGGTGCTGTGCGATTTGTAGAAAGCTGTATCTAATTCCTGGTAATGTCCGTATACTTCATTCTTCTGGTCATATTCTATCAGGCGGCTCATCACAATTATGGTCTGCCGCATAAAAAACATAAAAATTCCTTTTAACAGTGCCAATACCAGGAGCGTAACGCCGCAGATCATTACCAGCCATGTGAAATTATGTGCCTCGATATGCTGTTCTACCTGTTTTATGAAAGCTTTAACGAGCGGGTCATATTCTTTTGAAAGTGTTTTTGTGACTACCGCCTGCTGCTCATGGATTTCGCTTATTTTGATCTGAACCTTATCTATTACATACCCTGTTACCTGGGGTGCAAGGATGCCGAAATAGTTAGAGATAATGATGAAGAGGATACCCAGCAAAAAACGCCACTTGTACTTCCGGAAATATTTATTAACAGCTCTTAGATGCTTCAACGCGGTTTTAATTTATTACAAATGTAGTAAAAGACCTCCAGAGGGGAATGTTGGGCGTTGCCTGGTATGCATCGTTTAATTTACTACATGAAGCCTGAACGGGCGCATTCCAAATTGTGGCACCACTTTTCCCTCTCTGCTGTGCGGAGAGGGAAAAGTGGTGAGGGCAATTAAATAAGCAGCGACAATTTGGAATACGCCCACCTGAACCCGTACGTCATTTTCCAGTAAAAAAATATGTACGTTTGAAAAAACGTTTTGTATTAGCGGTAAGGGTATTTTTATTACTCTGCGTTTTTTGCCGCAACGAAAGCAGAACTTTATTTGTCTGTGTAACGAGCCGTTTTTAAGTTATGAGAATTTGCTGTATACTAATGGTATTCCTGTTGCTGTTGCATTGTCCGGGGCAATCCCAGCAGGTTCAGGGGCGTCCTAAAATAGGACTGACCCTGAGCGGGGGAGGCGCCAAGGGGCTTGCGCATATCGGCATATTAAAAGCGATAGATTCTGCCGGTCTTAATGTTGATTATATTACCGGCACAAGCATGGGTAGTATAATCGGTAGTTTGTATGCCGTGGGGTATTCTGCCGATACCATTGAAAAAATTGCCAGGACAATTGACTGGGATCTGCTATTGAGCAACCAGTCATCCCTTCGGAGTGTATTCATGGATGAGAAGGATGAATATTCCAAATATGTAGTGGAATTGCCCTGGGTAAATCACCGGTTCCGGCTGGCTACCGGTATACTGGAAGCCCAGGAATTATGGCTCAAGCTTTCGGAATTATTTTTCCCGGTAAGTCATATCAAGGATTTTTCCCGGTTCAGTATTCCTTTCAAATGTGTAGCAACGGATGTGGGGACGGGTGAGGCTGTGGTTATGGAAAGCGGAGAGATCGTGTCCTCCGTACGGTCCAGTATGGCTATCCCTACTTTGTTCACGGCGGTAAAAGTTGACAACAGGCACCTGATAGACGGAGGGGTTATTCGTAATTTTCCCGTTCAGGATGTGAAAAGTATGGGCGCTGATATTGTTGTGGGAAGTAATGTATCTACCGGCTTACTTTCTTCTGACCAGGTACGGAATCCTTTACAGGTACTTTTGCAGGTGGCTTTTTACCGGGAAGCGGAAGATCAGCGTACGGAAGTTCCGCTTTGTGATATCTATGTTGACTACCCGTTGAAGAAGTATAATATGGGCAGTTTCGGGCAGGCGATGGATATCCTGGAAGTGGGGATCAGGAAAGGGGAGGAGATATACCCCCGGCTGAAAGAGCTTGCGGATTCTTTAAATGCCCTATACGGAGATGCTCCGCTGAAACAAAACCGGTTGCCCGGAGTGGAGAAAGTTAAGATATCCTCTTTCGAGATCAGCGGACTGAAGAATACTTCTATCGAGTTTTTTATTAATACGCTTGATTTATTTACCGGTAAGTGGTATTCGGCAAAAGAAATATCCGGGATGATCCGTCATGCATTTGGTACCCGCTATTATAACCGTATATTATACTCCCTGCATGAGCAGCCCGATGGCAGCTATAAGATCATTTTTGATGTGATGGAAAATCCGCTGACCTTTGCCAAGCTGGGCCTGCATTATGATAAGTTCAGCGGTATCAGCGCTATCGTTAATTTTACCAGCCGTAATTTTATTACTTCTAATTCCCGGAGCCTGCTAACGGTTAATATCGGTGATAATTTTCGGGTAAAGAGTGAACACCTGCAGTATATTGGCAGGCACAAGAGCTTTTCTTTTTCCTTAGGCGCCCAGTATGACCGGTTTTCCGTTAACACGTATGATATGCAATCCGGGAAAGCATATCGTGAAACCGGCTTATACCGGCGGCAGTATTCAAAGCTGTATGCTGTAACAGGTTTTTCATCAAACAGGAAGCTGGCAACAGGTCTTGGATTCAGGATGGAATTTGCAGATTACAAACCGGTTATTTCCGGCATATTGGAAATTGAGGGGAATAATAATTTTCCAACGGTATTTACCTTTTTAAAATACAACACACTGAATAAAAGAGTTTTCCCTACCCGGGGTATGAAGGTAGATATGGAAATAGGCAGGGTGTTGAAACAAAATCCGAGTGTTTCTATACTCAAAGACGGACAATCTGCGGATCCCGGTGAATATCCCGTAGCCCGGCATCCTTACCAGAGGGCGTTACTTGATATCATAAAATATAGCCCTGTTTCGCATAAAATTACTTTGTTAACCTCGATGCAATCGGGTATTAACCTGGATTACAGTAATAATGTGATGAATGAATTTTCTATAGGGGGCATGGTACGGCTGTATGATAACCAGATCGTCTTTGCAGGATTACCTGAAGCGACTACTTACGCTGCTTCTGTTGCTGCATTCACGGGGGGATTGCGGTATGAGCTTTTATCCAGCGTCTATCTTACCGGGAAAGCTAACGTGTTATTCACCAATATGGGGAGTAGAAGTATTTTCTTTAATAACCCCGACTTTTTTTCCGGCTATGCCCTGACTTTTGGTTATAATTTTGCATTAGGTCCCCTTGAAGTAAGCGCCATGTACAGCGACCAGCTGGGACGGGTTTCATCGTATGTCAGCCTGGGCATCAGCTTCTGATGAAGGGATAAGATCGTTCAATCCGCTTTTGTATATCAGCCATAATGAATAATCTGTATCAACCGCATCATCTATACGGCTCATAGTCTGTTTCCAGAAAATCTTCCACATACGGTATCCAGTACTGTTGAATGAATCCGGTATGAATGGGGTGATGGTTATAGGCCTCATAAATTTTTTGATCTGCAAACTCCATAGATAATCCGAAAGTAAACCCGTTCTTTTTACTGGTTTGCCTGAACCGTTCAAAATGTTGAACGCCCGGAATGGTAATAAGGGTTAAGGTTGCGTCTAAGAAAGCCTTTTCTTCCGGTGAACCGGAAGGATGTTTTAACCTGAATGATACGGAATGGCGAATCATACATTTATGTTTAAGTTGAATGATGAATAAGATGAGGGTTGCCTGGTGCTGATTGAATACATTTAATGTATCCGGTAGCCGGTGAATAAATTAATCAGCAGTGCGCCGGTAATAATCATCAACCCAAAAAATTCTCTCGTTTTTTCAATATAGGGCTTGGTGGCCTGCATAGTAGCTGCTATGTTTTGTGCCTTATGTTTTGTTATCCAGTCCAGCACACCGTCTTTTACAAAAAAAAGGATAATCGCGTAGAGTAAATATAAACTTATTGCTACCATATAAATAACCGGGAAAAAATATTTAAAAGCTGCTAAACCGCACAAAACAGCCGCAATCATATAAATACTAACCCAAAGCCAGGCATCTTTGTCGTTCATGTTCACCCAGGCAAACCAGGTGAATGCGATAAAAAAAATAATATTTAATATAGCTAAGAGCATTGTCGGATCCGAATAGCGGTAAAGAAAATGTTATTCGTAAATTTACACGCAATGTAAGATTATTAATTCTTACTTAGCTTTACAAAATTATTGATATCAGGCAGAAGGTTAAAAAGAATTATTATGTTGACGTATCAGGCTGAAGCTTTAAGGGATCTGTTTACGGCAGTGGTCAGGCAAAATGTGAGCCCGGAAGTTTGGAAGTGGCTCAGTGAAAAAGTTACTCCTGCCGGTGATACCCGGCAATTTAACATCGCGTTTGTTTCGGCTCCCCGTAAAACAGGCAAGGCGGTTGTGCAGGTAACAAAAGAGCAGGATGCAGCGATCCGGGAAGCCGGCGCCGGCTTAAATATTACCACGTGGACTACCGACCGGCTGTGCAGGATCTGGTTGTTATTTAGCCTGGATCATACCGACCGGGAAAAATATTTTCAAACGATAGAGCAATTGTTCTTAACGGCTGAAGTAAATGAACTGGTAGCGCTGTATTCGGCTTTAGCGGTATTGCCCTATCCCGAAATGTGGGTGAAGCGTTGTGCCGAAGGTATCCGTAGCAGCATCGGGGCTGCATTAGGGTCGGTAGCCTGTAATAATCCTTATCCTGCGGCATACCTTGATGAGCAGGCATGGAATCAGTTGGTGTTAAAGGCCATCTTTACGGATACACCGCTGAACGAGATCATTGGTTTGAATGAGCGCTCCAATGCTGATCTGGCAATAACATTGTCGGATTATGCACACGAGCGGTGGGCTGCGCATCGTTTCCTGAATCCACTGGTATGGCGTTGCGTGGGAAAATTTATCAATGCCGCTATTTTCCCTGATATAGAGCGATTGAATGCTTCGCCGGAGGATTATAACAGGGAAGCAGCCGCATTAGCCTGTTACGATAGCGGTTATCTTCCCGCACAGGAGCTATTAAATAAAAACCCGAATATGAAATCGTCCATCGCTTCCGGGCAACTGAGCTGGGAAACGCTGGCAGAAAAAATGAAAAATTATGTGTTGCAGTCATAACATTACGGAAAAGGATCTTCAACCGAATACATCAGACAAATCCTACCTGGACCGTATCCGGGGAATGCAGTTCTTTGACCCGCATATTCACATGGTATCGCGTACAACAGACGATTATGAGGCAATGGCGGATGCCGGTATTGTAGCTATTATTGAGCCTGCATTCTGGGTAGGGCAGCCCCGTACCGGTGTAGATACTTTTCGTGACTATTACAGCAGCCTGATTGGTTGGGAGCGGTTTCGTTCCTCCCAGTTCGGTATTAAACATTATTGCACCATCGGTTTAAATTCACGCGAAGCCAATAACGAAGCGCTGGCGGAGCAGGTAATGGAAATATTGCCTTTGTTTATTTACAAGGAAGGCGTAGTGGGCGTGGGAGAGATCGGGTTTGATGATCAGACGGCGGCGGAAGAAAAGTATTATCGCCTGCAGTTGGAGCTGGCTAAAGAGGCCGGACTTCCGGTGCAGATCCATACGCCTCACCGCGATAAGAAAAGAGGCACCACGCGCAGTATGGATATTGCGCTGGAACACGGACTTGATCCTGCTATGGTTATTGTTGATCATAACAATGAAGAAACCATGAAAGAAGTGTTAGACAGGGGATTCTGGGCTGCGTTTACCATTTATCCTTTTACGAAGATGGGTAATGAGCGTATGGCGGATATTGTTAAACAGCTTGGCACGGAGCGCATCATGGTTAACTCTGCAGCCGACTGGGGCATCAGCGACCCGCTGGCGGTGCCTAAAACAGCTGCTTTGATGAAGGATATGGGGATCAGTGATGAGGACATCCGCATGGTTACCTATCAAAACGCAATTACTGCTTTTGCACAAAGCGGGCAGATTGACGAAGCTGATTTTGCCGCCGTAAAAGATATTGATCAAAGCCTGAAGTTTGGCAAAAACACTGTTCTCAGGGGTGGACAGCAACCCCGCACGGATAAAAGCTCCATCATCATAAGATAAAGATCATACCAGGTGAATAAATGGATCGGGTACCTGCGTTTAATGCGGCCTGCAAATATTATTACGGCCATCTCAGATATACTGGCGGGTATTGCTATTGCCATTGCGGTAACCGGTAGCCGGGATATGCTGCAATGGCAGCCTGTGTGGCTGTTGGTCATTTCTACCGGCGGATTGTATGGTGGCGGCGTGGTGCTGAATGATGTGTTTGATGCGGAATTAGATAAAAAGGAACGCCCCGAGCGTCCTATTCCCAGTGGATTGATTGCCAAAAGTGCCGCTGCGGTATATGGCATTGTACTCTTGCTGGCTGGCATTTTAGCAGCTGCCGGTGCCGGGGTTTGGTTACCGGCATGCATTGCATCCGCTATCGCGTGTTGTGCTGTAGTTTACGATAAATGGATGAAGCATAACCGCATCCTGGGGCCACTTAATATGGGTATTTGCCGGGGGCTGAACCTGTTACTGGGTATGAGTGTTTTCCCTGCGGCGGTGTCGCAGTCTGGCTATATAGCTATCGTCCCCGTACTATATATTGCTGCAATTACCATGATCAGCAGAGGTGAAGTACATGGTGGAAAGAAAAGTACCTTGTATGGAGCGGCGTTGTTGTATCTTGTGGTAATAGCCGGTATTGTAACAGCCGGTATTATCAACAGGCAGGTAGGGTATACGTTAGTTTTTGTTGCACTCTTTGCCGTAATGATCTTTCCCCCCTTACAAAAAGCGATCCGTCACACCGAGGGTCCGTTGATCGGGAAGGCGGTAAAAGCGGGTGTGATTGCATTGATCGTAATGAATGCGGCCTGGGCTGCCGCATTTGGTATGTTGTATATTGCGTTGCTGACCGTATTGCTTTTGCCTGTTTCACTTCTCTTAGCCAAACTATTTGCTGTTACCTGATAGCAATGATTTGTTATTAACGTATTTTTACGTCTTTAAAATGACCGGGTATCTGGTTTCCGTACTATTTTAGTAAACATTGAGATGGATCATATAGCGCAAACATTCAGCGTACGGTATACGTACAACGTTTTTTTTACGAATCAGTTATTCTCACCCGAAAATGCTCTTTTCCGGGATTTTTTAAAAAGGACAGAGACAGCGGTTGCTAAGAAAATATTTTTTGTAATTGACGAAGGAGTTGATACCCATCATCCGGACCTGCAAGAACAGATTAAAGATTATTTTGTATCCCTGCCCGGTTATACCCTGGTACCGGATATTATGGTTGTTCCGGGTGGTGAGCAGGCGAAAAATACAGAACAGCAATTTTATGATATTGTCCGTGCGGTGGACCGCTATGGAATAGACCGGCATTCATACATAGCAGCTATAGGCGGGGGTGCGGTACTGGACCTGACAGGCTATGCTGCTGCTGTATCGCACAGGGGTATCCGGCACATCAGGATACCTACTACCGTTCTTTCCCAGAATGATTCAGGGGTGGGTGTAAAGAATGGCATTAATTTCCAGGGGAAGAAAAATTTTCTCGGAACTTTTGTTCCCCCCGTTGCCGTTTTCAACGATTCTTTTTTTCTGACTACCCTGAGTAAGGAAGAGTGGCGTTCGGGGATGTCTGAGGCGGTAAAGGTTGCCCTGATCAAAGACCGGCAGTTTTTTGAATGGCTGAAAGATAACGCCGTACTCCTGGCGGAAAGAGATATGGAGTCCATGCAATACCTGGTAAAAAGATGTGCCGAACTGCATCTGCAACATATAGCAGGCGGAGATCCTTTTGAGATGGGGTCTTCACGCCCGCTGGATTTTGGGCATTGGAGCGCTCATAAGGTGGAACAACTCTCCGGCTTTACCATACGGCATGGAGAAGCGGTGGCTATGGGCATCGCGCTTGACAGCGCTTATTCCTTCCTGTCGGGAAGACTGGAGGAAGCAGATGCCAGGACTATTGTTGCGGTATTAAAAGCACTTGGCTTTTCGGTTACTCACCCTTTAACGGAGATATTAAATGATGAAAGCCCGGTACTAAAGGGCTTGCAGGAGTTCAGGGAACACCTGGGGGGACAGCTTACCATCATGCTGCTTGAAGCGATCGGTAAAGGCGTTGAAGTACATGAGCTGGATATCGCATTGTTAAAAAAGGCCAGCCTGTGGCTGAAAGCATGTTAAACATATCAGTATGCAAACCCGATACGGACATCTTACCTATTGTACAAATATTCATGCCGGGGAAGGCTGGGATGATCACTTTACCCAGCTAAGGGAACATATCCCTGCCGTTAAAAAACAGGTAGCTCCCAATCAGGCT
This sequence comes from Chitinophagaceae bacterium, assembly GCA_023957155.1. Lineage (GTDB taxonomy): Bacteria > Bacteroidota > Bacteroidia > Chitinophagales > Chitinophagaceae > Agriterribacter. The sequence goes on from JAMLHK010000008.1 coordinate 193,437, forward strand.
TTCGGTATAGGGCTTCGCCTGTCGAACCAGGCAAGTATTGAGCTGGCAAAGCCGGAGAATCTGGCCAGGTTTAAGCACTGGTTAAAAGAGCATAATTGCTATGTTTTTACGATGAATGGTTTTCCTTACGGGGGATTTCACCGTACCGTTGTAAAAGATAAAGTACATGCACCGGACTGGACAACGCCTGAACGGGAAGCTTATACGATAAGGTTGGCACATCTGTTAGCTGATCTGTTACCCGGAGGTATGGATGGCGGCATTTCCACCTCTCCGTTAACCTATTGTTTCTGGCATGAAGCTCAGCAGTTACCGGGTGTTTTTGAAAAATCAACGCTGCATTTGTTACAGGTGGTTGACCGGCTGATCCAGATAAAGCAGGCTACCGGGAAAATTATCCATATTGATATAGAGCCCGAACCGGATGGATTGTTGGGAGACGGGAAAGCCTTCACAGACTGGTATACACAATACCTCCTGCCGCTGGGGATCCCTTTTATATCCAAGCAGTTTGGATGTGATGAAGCGGCTGCTGCTCTTCATATCAGGCAGCACGTTCAGCTTTGCTATGATATATGTCATTTCGCGGTTTGTTATGAGGATCATGCCGGGACGATCAGGCGATTACAGGAGCTGGGTATCAAAACCGGGAAGATACAGATCAGTGCCGCACTGAAAGCGGAATTGCCTGACAATAAAGAAAAGCGGGAGGCAACAATGCAGACCTTTTCCCGGTTTAATGAATCCGTTTATCTGCACCAAGTAGTGGCTTTGCAGCAGAACGGGCAGCTGAAAAGATATCCTGATATGCCTGCCGCACTGCAGGATGCAGGCGATATTGCTGTAAAGGAGTGGCGTGCGCATTTTCATGTACCGGTTTTTGAGGAAGAATATGGGCTGTTACAGTCAACTCAGCAGGATATAAAAAAACTATTGGATATTCACCTGCAGCAGCCGTTCACTTCACATCTTGAAGTGGAAACCTATACCTGGGAAGTGTTGCCGGAAGAAAAAAAGCTCCCGCTTACCGAATCCATTACGAGGGAAATACAGTGGGTGAAAGGATTATTAGGAGAGGAAAAATGATGCGGGTAGCCAACTGCTGACCGTTGATACCTGGTATATGGGTATCGTTTGGTTATGGTTTATAATGCCATCTGCAACCCTGAAATATAATACATTACCATGCATAAAACCGTTGTAATAGATATCGTTGGATTGTCTGCAAACCTGGTCGGGGAGCATACGCCCTTTTTAAAAGAATATATTGCCGGGCGGCATGTGCAAACCATTACGCCTATGTTGCCGGCAGTAACCACCGCGGTGCAGTCTACGTATATAACAGGCAGGTGGCCGGGTGAGCATGGTATTGTAGGCAATGGCTGGTATGATCGTACCGATTGTGAAATAAAATTCTGGAAGCAATCGAACAGGTTAGTGGGGGCGGAAAAGATATGGGAAAAGGCAAAACAGGCAGACCCCGCATTTACCGTTTCTAAAATGTTCTGGTGGTATAATATGTATTCTTCTGCAGATTATGCCGTAACGCCACGTCCTAATTATTTGGCCGATGGGCGGAAAATGCCGGATTGTTATGCGCATCCGGCTTCTTTGAGAGATGAGCTGCAGAAGGAGTTAGGACCATTTCCTTTGTTTTCGTTCTGGGGACCCGGCTCCAATATCAGATCCACACAATGGATCGCCGATGCTACGTTGTATACCGATAAGAAGTATGATCCCACGCTTACACTGGTATACCTGCCCCACTTAGATTACTGCCTGCAAAAATATGGCCCGGATTTTTCAAAGATCAGCGGGCATTTACACGAGATAGACCGCGTTGTGGAACAGTTGGTGCAATACTATTCCGGTAAAAATGCAAAAGTGATCCTGTTGTCTGAATATGGGATCACGCCGGTTGATCATCCCATTCATATTAACCGGCTATTGCGTGAACGGGGACTATTGGGTGTAAGAGTGGAACGCGGGCTGGAATTATTAGATGCCGGTGCCTCCAAAGCTTTTGCCGTGGCAGATCACCAGGTGGCGCATATTTATATTAATGATCCTTCCGTAGAAGCAGATGTCAGGAACCTCGTAGCTGAAGTACCCGGTATTGTACGGGTGCTGGATCGTGAAGCGCAAAAAGAATACCATATTGATCATGAGCGTTCCGGTGATCTGGTATTGATCGCGGATGCTAAAAGCTGGTTCACATATTACTTCTGGCTTGATGATGTCGTAGCGCCCGATTATGCAAGGGTAGTGGATATTCATAAAAAGCCGGGATACGATCCGGTGGAACTATTTATGACTTCGAAATCGCGTGCTGCTTACAAGCTGTTACGTAAAAAGCTGGGGTTCCGTTATGTAATGGATGTTATTCCTTTAGATGCATCACTGGTGAAAGGCTCACATGGGAGTGTATTTACCAGTCAGGATTATTATCCTGTAATTATTACAAATGAACCAACTGAAAAGAAAACAATAGATGCAGTTGATGTGTATAATTTTATATGGAAGGCGCTGACAGAATAATATAATTATACCCTTTTAGTTTAGCATCTGCTTTTACTATTGTGCGTGGTTTCCCCGGATAAATGAACACGTCAAAGAAGGGCATTCATATCCACTTATTTATTAAGAAAATGAAAAAGAGATTTGAATTTTCATATCTGAATATAGGGGTCATAATCATTGTCTGCAATATCATCACAATGAAGGATATTTATGCACAGCGGAATGCAGGTATATTTTATTCTACCATTTTTGCAATAACAGATCCGTATAAACGGTTAAGCGGGTGGGGTATTCATGCTGAGCAGTTTTTTTTAAAGGATGTGAATGGAGATGGAAAAGATGATGCTGTGATTTATAGTGATAAAGGTAAATGGAGTGCGGCTTTTTCAGATGGATCTTGTTTCAATAATCCTGTAGCGATGCTGAGCCAGGACTTTACTTTGGGGAATTTTAAGCCGCTGATGGGTGATGTGAATGGCGACAGAAAACAGGATGCTGTTTTATATGATCCGCTAACCGCCAACTGGCTGATAGCTTTATCTGAAGGAACATCATTTAACGTACCGGTACAATGGTCACCGGGAGGAGTTCCAGGCTCAGATAAACAATTCCTTGCCGATGTAAATGGGGATGGTATGGATGATGCTGTGATTTATTTTGATCGAGAGCCCGATGGCTGCTGGTATGTTGGTTTATCGAATGCTGCTGGTCGGTTTAATGATTTTGTACCCTGGGTTTCCGGATTTGGGAATAAATATGATGAACATTTCCTGGCTGATGTTAATGGAGATGGAAAGGCGGATGCGGTAATGATGGAAAGAACTACAGGTTTTTGGAAAGTAGCTGTATCAGACGGGAGTTGTTTTACAGATGCAGGTGTCTGGAAAACCGGATTTGGGATTGCAAATGATGCTGCGTTTGTATATGATATAGACCGTGATGGAAAGTCAGATATCGTTTACTATAAGGAAGCTGACTGGTGGGTATGCTACTCTACAGGAACAGATTTTGATAAAAATTATAATCATCTATGGGTAGCTGCCAATCGTCCGGCAACAATGGTATCAAGAAGCAATCTGCCGGCACCGCAGGCGAAAATGATTGGAAATATTTCAGGAAATGCTGCCGGAGCTTGTGCCGTATCAGCGGGCGACTGGCTTATACTTGAAAATAGAGACAAATCTAAAACCGTGGTTGCTTATGAAACAGATACCTGGGATGCATGGGGCAATCCATATACCCCCCAATTACCGGGCTTTAGCTCAAAATATGATGCAGGAGATGAATGGGTAAATGATCAGCAAATCAAGTTGATACATGATGCCGGGTTCACTTATATTATGCTGGATATTACTAATGGAAGCAATATATGGGTAGACAATCGGGCTAAGAAACTAATAGAAAGAATTGTACATTGGAACAAAAATCTATCTGGAAATAACCGTAAAATGTTTTTTTGTATTTCAATGGGAAGCAGTAGAACTATGGCACATCAACCTGCATCGGAAAGAGTTGAACTGGAGTCGAATAGAACATGGGATGAATTTTATGAGCCTTATCAGGATGCCTATTACCAGATGAAAGGTAAACCGTTGTTGATACATTTTGTGGAATATCCGGCTAACCGTGATAGTATAATGCAATATACCGGTCAGATGCCGTATTATCAGAAGTTTACCATACGATGGATGTTTAACGAAATTAAAAATCAGCCGGAATATGTTAATGCTTACGGTTGGCCTATTCTCGGCAAGAGTGATAATCCTGCTGGCGATGAGGTAATGAATGTAAGTCCGGGATTTTGGAATGGACTTACTTTTGCTCATCGGGAAAATGGAGAACTGTATCGTAGACAGTGGTTGCGGGTTCTGGAACGCATAATCCGGCAAGCATCTGGCTGAATAGCTTCAATGAATCATGGGAACATACGAGTGTGGAGCCTGCTTTTTTAGATCCCAAAGTAGCAGCAGAAAGTCCGGATATTTTAAGTGTATGGACTGATTATTACGGGGAACGAATGGATGATTTTTACTGGGTGATGACTAAACAGTATAACCGGTTGTTTATGTTTAATGAGCTTTTTCTTAATAGCTATTTGCAGGAAGTACAGAGTGAAGAAATATATCAGGTCCAAAAGAATTATTTTAAGAAATCAGGGAAAGCGAAGCCTCATAAGGCACCTGTTTTACTCGTGCCTGAAAATTTTATTAAAAATTTCAGAGGCAATGTTATAGATGAATATTTGGGAGTGAAAGGTAAAATACTTTCTTCGCGGACACCTTTTCATTAACCAATCCGAATTCTTTCCCACAAGGAGGCTTCGGATACCGGCCTTGTTAATGGGCTGAAAGTGGGAAATGTCGAAAAAAAGTACAGATCATTGCATAAAAGGAAATTATAAAATGACAGATAGAGGTACATCCTGTTTTTCTGGTCTGTATTGTTGTTTGTATATTATCCGCCCTTGTTATTCTTATCGTATTAAAGTTACCGTTCCCTTTAGCATAAAAGGTCCGCCTGTTTCACATTCCATTTCGGCATAGTATACAAATGTACCGGTGGCTAACAGCTTTCCGTTCAATGTTCCGTCCCATGCCGAAGCCGGGTCCCTGCCGAAAAAGTTTCTTTTTTCAAATACCTTTTTCCCATAGCGGTCAAAGATCACAAGGTGCTTAACCATCCCTATACCATATAGGATAAACCGGTCATTTAGCTTATCACCATTAGGAGTAAAGGCGTTGGGTATATAAACCGTGTTGGCCTCGCACAGCACCTTAACGGTTGTTACATCGGTTGCGGAACACCCGTGTATTGTTCTTGCCCTGACGGTATATGCTGTACTGCCGAGTGGCGTTACCATGGGAGAAGCGCAGTTTATGCAGGAAAGTGAGTGATCAGCCGGCTGCCATTGCCAGTTTACAATATCGGGGGAGCCGCTCGCCTGGAGTTGTATGGATTCTCCTGCCTGGATGGCCGTATCGTTACCGGAACGTACCGTAGGTAAAGGATGAACTGCCACTTCTATTGAAGCCGTGTCGGCAAAGCAATTGTAATTGTCGCTTCCTACAACAGTATAGCGAACGGTTTGCGCAGGTCTGGCAACCGGGTTAGGTATCTGCGTGCCCGATAGCCCGCCTGTTTCATTTATCCACTGGTATTTAGATGACCCGGATGCCTGAAGTTGCACGGCTTCGCCATAGCACATACCCATATCATTCATTTTATCCAAGGGTTCTTTTTGCACAACGTGAACCGTGTAGCTGCTTTCCGTTGTACATCCGATATCATCTTTTACCTGCAGATGGTAGGTTGTGGTAATATCGGGCTTTACAACCGGGTTCGGGATAGTGAGGTCCGTAATTCCGTTCGCCGCTTTCCAGGTATAGCTGACGCCCCCGATTGCTTTTAATTGCAGGGATTGTCCCAGGCACAGGTGGGGATCAGCGGGGGTAATGTTAACCACCGGGTTTGCGCGGACGGTAATCCGGTCATTGGCTGTAGCTGCACGGGTGCATCCTTTGTTGCCGGTTACTAAAAGCTGCGGCTTAAATGTTCCCGGCCGGTTATACACGTGAGAAAGGCTGCTGTCGGATGAGGTGAGTATATTTCCATCACCGAAATCCCATATATATTTACTGATATTACCTCCGCTTGCCTTAAGGTCTACCGTCTCACCGAGACATAATTGCCGGGGAGTTGCTTTCAACACGGCTTCCGGCTGGGCAATGGTAATCGTGTCTTTAAATTCGCCGGTTAAATTGTTATAGCCTTTCACAAATAGTGTAACAATATAGGTTCCCGGATCTTTATACACATGGCTTGGCGCATGTACATTATCCAGGGTAAATCCATCGCCAAAATCCCAGGTAAAGCTTGTGTAGCCGTATGAGGTATTTACAAAATTAGCTACCACCGGAGCACAGTCTGTACCGGTAATAAAAGAGGTATTATACTGGAAAGCGGTGTTGAAATACCGTACTATGATCGTCTGGGGTGGTGCCTCTGAAGTACACCCGGTTACCGGGTCGGTGGCGGTAAGTTTTACCGTATATATTCCGGCGTAGGGATAGGTGTGCGTTTCGTGATACCCGTTGCCAAATGTACCATCGCCAAAATCCCATTTATATTTGGTATTACTGCTTCCGTAGGCGTTCGTATAATTATAAAAATTAATGGTGCTGTTTAGCGGAACATTAGTACCTGATAATCCAAAATTAGCCTTCGGTCCATAAACTTCTACATTTGTAGTGTAGGGTTTTGTACTGCTGTTACATCCTCCTGCATCGGTAATGGTTAAGGTAACATTGTAGGAGCCCGGGGTTGTATAAGTGTGAGAAACGGTGCCGCTTTGTGTCATGGTCTGGGTTTGCCCGTCACCAAAATTCCAGGACCACCGGGTAATGGAATTATTATTGGCAACGGATGCGTCTTTCAGTACAACTGCGTTAGGTAAACACTGTTTATCTTTCTCAATCGTAAATGCAGCGAATGCTCCTTTTAGCTGGACCGGTACATAGTTGGAAGTATCGGGACATCTGAATTGGTACGATGCGGTTATCACTCTAAGCTTCCCGTCTTTTATTTCATCAGGATACAACTTCCCGACTGCAGAAGTGATAAAATAGGTATCATAATCAATAGAAGCCCGCCCCTTAAAATTCGTTCCATCGTCATATTCCCATTTTTGTAAGGAATGAAGCTGGTAATACCCGGTTGTATATGTCGGTACTTTTTCATAATTGGTTATGCTGAATGGCATGGTTTCATCAGGGCAGAAACTGGTTTTGGATAATGATAGTTTCGGGTTTTGTTTCAGGAAAACAGGGACGGATATGGAATCCCTCAGTGTACAGGCGCCATTGGAGGTAATCAACACCACTTTATAAGTACCGGTAGCGTTGTATTCATGGGTAATTGTCGGTTGGTCCGATGATACGGTTTCACTTTTCCCATCACCCCATTCCCATTTCCAGCTTTCCGCATCCTTTGATGTCTGGGTAAATTCAACTTTGCCTCTTGTACCTTCGCAGGTACCCTTATACCCGGCAATTTTGGGAAACGGCGGGACCACCTTAATATAATCCTGCTTTTCTATGGTATCACTACAGTTGCCGTTCTGAACAATTAATTTTACGCCGAAGCTCCCGGATGAATTGTACCGGATGGTCTGCGGGTTGCCTGTTGTGCTATAATCACCCTCAAAGGTCCAGTGGAGCGTGGTATAAGAAGTGCCGCCGGTATAGTTAAAGGTAACCGGTGTATTACCGCATATATTGGTTCCCCGGGGTGAGGTAAAATCGGCCTTAGGTTTTCCGTATACAGCAATCGGTACACTGTTGGATCTCCCCTTGCATCCTTCTTGTGTAGTATATTCCAGGTATACACTATAATTGCCGGGCAGGGTGAATTCGTACTCAGGTGACTGTTCGGTGGAAGTGAATCCGTTACTGAAAACCCACTTATAATCCCGGATGGCGTCCGAGCTGCTGTTCACCAGCATTCTCACTTTCTGGTATCCGCAGTAGGCATCGTTACTATTTGAAGTACGGCTTATGGTGACGCTGGGATGGCGGATATTGATATACCGGGAAGCACTGACCGCGCAGCCGTATACATTGCTAACGGTAAGCGATGTCCAGTAGTTTCCATCCGATGCGTATGTATAGCTGGGGGCCTGGACAGAGGAAGAAGCAGGGGGATAATTGATGCCGAAATTCCAGTTCCATTGTGTGACACCTGATGTGGTATCTTTAAATTTTATGGTAGTCGGTGCGCCGCAGAGATCCTGCATATCGGCAATGAACCCGTTAAGCTGTGGCGTAGGTCTTACTGTAATGGTTCCCGATGCGGTATCGGGGCAGGTACCGAATGTATTGATCAGTTGAATAGTATGTTTTCCGGTATCCGGAAAAGAATGGGAAAAACTGTTGTACCCGTAGTATGCCGGCTGTTTATCAATATACCATCTGGTTGAAGACGGGTATGGGGTACTTGTTGTACTGAGATATACCTGCTGCCCCTGGCAGGCTAACGCAGGGAGACTAAAAGAGGCTTTATAGCTGGCTACGTTAAGATAATTTGCCTGTGTATGGGTTATACTGCAACCATCATTATTTTTTACCGTTAAGCTAACGGTGTATATTCCTTTTTTATTGAAAGAATGAGATGGTGTTTTTGCCGTGGACGTGTTGCCATCACCAAAATCCCAGGTATAACTTAATGTACCGGGACCTGAGCTGTTGTTGGTGAACTGTACCCCATCAGACACTTTACAGAGCACTTCTTTACTGGCCGTAAATGAGGCGTACATGGAAGGCAGGATCTCTGCTATTTCATTTTTGCTGATGCTGCTGTAACATCCGTAGCTGTTGGTTACGGTAAGGGTTGCCGAAGGTTTCATCAGCGACATGTAAGTATGGGATGTTTCTTCGGAGTACACCTCGCGGGTATTACCATCGCCAAAATCCCAGTAAAATTTTTGTAGCGTACCACTGCCTGCGGAAGAATTGCTTTTAAAATGTATTTCCGCGGGAATACAGGCTTTTTCTTCCAGTACCGAAAAATCGGCTACCGGGTTTTTGTAGCCGGTAATATCTTTGGAATAGCTGTACGTCCTTCCTCCGTCGGTAACGGTAAGGGTTACCTTATACGTTCCTGTTGCTGTATATACGGATGCCGGGTTTTTCAGATCACTGCTGTTCCCGTTTCCAAAATCCCAGTGGTAAACCGCGTTGCCGGAGGTACCGCTGACCATACTGTTAAACTGAACAGTGAATGGAGGACATCCACCTCCTTTATCTGATCCGAAAGAAACGCTGACCTGCCCTTTAGCGGGTGATAAGAAAAGAAGCAACAGCACAGATAAAAAAATATATACAGTATATTTTCTGAAACAGGGGAGGGTATTATTCACTAAAGTCAGGGTCATGAGATAAGGTAGAAACTTTTCAACCGGCAAAATAACAGGAATAATTGAAGAATATACGAAATTACTCCATTATATTTTGTTGGGTTGATATATGGTAAACGATATTGTTAGTATAGTATTGCCTAAGACTTTTTGAACTGCTGTCGCCGTATCAGCCCGGATTTACCGGGATCGTATTGGACGGGATTGCGGAAAAGACTACCTGTCCGCGGGCATCATCGTTATGGGTGGGACGATGTATACCTTTCTTTTATCCCGTATTTCTTCATCCTAAAATCTTATTTTTGCCGCTATTTCAATAATGGAACTTGTCGGATATATTGTGGCTGTTTTTATTGGTGTTTCCCTCGGACTGATCGGCAGCGGAGGTTCCATACTCACGGTGCCTTTATTGGTATACTTATTCGGCTTGCCGCCGGTTATTGCCGTTTCCTATTCTCTTTTTATCGTTGGTATTACGAGTCTGCTTGGAGCTGTTAATAGCTTTAGAAAAGGGCAGGCGAATCTTAATCTTGCGTTGCCTTTGGGTATCCTGTCGCCTGCTACGGTGTTTGTAGTAAGAAAATATATTGTACCTGCTATACCTGAGCAGCTTTGGTCTGTTGGAAGCCTGGAGATCACCCGATCGTTGCTTATTATGGTGTTGTTTGCCATTCTCATGCTGGCTTCTGCACTCTCTATGCTCAGGAGAACAACGGTAACTTCGCCTGCCGTTACTTCAGCCAAAAGTATAATGGATTATGTACAATTGGGAGCTTTTGGAGTGGGTATCGGGTGTGTAACCGGGTTCTTGGGAGCGGGTGGCGGCTTTTTAATAATACCCGCTTTAGTATTATTGTTAAAGCTTCCTATGAAACAGGCTGTAGGTACGTCTTTACTGATCATTGCCATTAATTCGCTCATAGGGTTTGCCGGTGACCTGGACCATTATGAATTTCAATGGGGCTTTTTGCTTTTTATAACCGGGATAGCGTCAGTGGGTATTTTTATTGGTACTCACTTTGCTGAAAAAATCCCGGCGCAGAAATTAAAACGGGGTTTTGGCTGGTTTGTATTAGTAATGGGTATTTATATTATTGCCCAGGAGGTAATCGGGCTTTGGACCTGACATAGTCGGGGTGCCGATACGTAATGGTTACTCTTCTTTTAATATGCCGAACTTACTGTTAAAGGTCGGGGCATGTTCATACAACATATCTATAAATGGCTGGCCATACCGGGCATAATAAGGCAGGATATTTTCAACTCTTTCCTGTAGGCCGTTACGGGGGAATAACGCTGATTTTAATTTATGCAGTTGGGCGTTTTGTACTGCAAATTTATTTTTTTCAGCGCGGAGCATTTTCTTTTCTAATATTTTCAATGCTTTTAGCGCTTTTGTTTCCAATGCGTTTACATGTTGCAGAAGGGTAGGATCCACCGCTCCGGAAATATTACGGATCTGCTTATATACATTTGACAGTTGTTCCCGCTCTTTTTCGAGTGTTAGTTGCTGATTACTCCGGGCTTTCACGATTTCATTCATCAGAACCGTTTCTTCTTTAAAGAGCGCTTCGGCAGAAACCGCTAATTTTTTCATTAGCTCTTTGTCCTTCCGGGTTACAACTAAAAAAGAATTCCGTAGCAGCAGTACCGGGTAGGGTACTTTGTATTGAGCGAACAAGTCCTTTAATTCAAGCCAGTATGCGATCTCGGATCCTCCGCCTATGAATGCAATATCGGGGAGGATGGTTTCCTGGTATAAACCACGTAATACCACGTTGGGACTGAACCGGTCGGGGTGGTTCTTTAATTCTTCGGACATTTCCTCCGCTGAAAAAGTAATATCGGTATGATTGACTTCAAAATGATTACCGGTACGGACGATTCTTTCCCGCAGATGGTCTTTCATATAAAACAGGTTAATTTCCCTGGGATTAACCTGGGCATGGTATTTACCGGCAAGCTGTTGTGCCGATTGGGCAACTATCTTAGCAGGGGTATGCTTAAAAAGATCATCTTCAAAAACCGCGGTCATCGCTTTTTTCAGGGCGCTGTTATCGGCAATCAACACGATTAATCCGTAGGATCCAAACAGTGTATTCACCAATTTAAGCGTGGCTTCCTGCAGGGTAGACGACCGGCTGTAACAGTTCCGTAACAGCTCAGTCAGGGATGCCCCGTATTCAAAAATGCCTAATTCACCACTGATCCGGTCAATTAAAGCATCAAGCTCCCTGGTATGCATTCTGCCGACCGCGCCCGTTTGACCGGATTCCCAAACCAGTTTATCCTGGTTCAGGAAAATATGGTTGAGTTCTTCAAAATCATTGTCTTCGCTCCCCATGTAATAAACCGGAACGAAATGATTTTCCGGGAACCGGGTATTCAGCTCATCCGCTACTTTAATGGCATGTATAATTTTATAAGCAAAATAAAGATAGCCGGTAAACAGGTTGGGCTGGTGTGCGGTACATACAGTAAAGGTGTCGGGTGCAGCTAACTTTTCTATGTTGATGATTACTTTCTCCGGAACAGTGATTCCCTCATATTGCGCTTTTAGTACCGCGGTTAATGTTTTCCGGTCGGTATTGAATGCCTTTCTTTCCCGGATAGCTGCTTCAATGCCTTTAAGATCGGGTGTATGTTGATAAAAAGGTTGCAGGGAGGTATGCTGATGCAGGTAATCAATAGCCAATGCAGAAAAAGCGTTGGTACAGTCGTAACTAATCCATTCGGGGGTAAAGCTCATGACATTCACGGTAAAAATATGGGGCAATATTAGCTAATTCGTACAAATGGTACCCGGAATTTACATTATTATTAGGAGATCATATTTGCAAGGTACCTTAAAAAAGCAACGACCTCCCGGGAAGGGAGGCCGCGCCTGAAGTTGATTGACACTAACCCACCATATATATTGTATAATTCAACCCCGTGAAGGGGTATATTAAATGGGTTCGATATGGGCATCTCTCCCGTACAGGAAGTTTCCAGGTATTCCGGATCCCTTCCTGTTTTTGGTATGAGATGATGATATAATAAAGTTACGGCTATTTTAGCCCGTTATCAATACCCGGAATCGCTATTTAATGTTAATTTTTTTTCTGTAAAAGAAAGCGATTGTTTCTGTAAAAACTTATAATTCAATCAGTTGAGCTGTCTTATTAACAGGATACTCTTATGTAAGTATACATATAATCATTTAGTGGTGCTGTTTTGCCGGTATGGTCACAGAAACCGGGTGGGGAAGACGATATCGAACTTTTGAAATGATGTGCCGGCATATTAGTGATGAGGATCATAGCGGGACGTGACTTAGGTAGGTAGAAGTGGCATAACCTTTCCATAGCTTTGAACAGATTACAAAAATTATTTGATATGGAAGGTATTAAAGGAAAAGTTGCCCTGGTAACCGGTGGGGGTTCGGGTATAGGAAAAGCTGCAGCTGAGAGATATGCTGCGTATGGTGCAAAAGTAATTGTATCGGATATTAGTACGGAACATGGCCTGCAAACCGTGGCGGCTATTGAACAAAGTGGCGGCGAAGCATTTTTTGTCGCTGCTGATGTAGGGAAGTATGAAGATTGTGTTGCCCTGGTTTCAAAAACCGTGGAGAAGTATGGCCGTATGGATATTGCTTTTAACAATGCAGGTATAGGTGGAGAATCGAATATGGTAGCTGATATGAGTGTTGAGGGCTGGCTGCGTGTGATTAATATTAACCTGAACAGCGTGTTTTATTGCATGAAGGCGGAATTAGAGCAGATGTTGAAACAGGGGAAAGGTGTAATTGTAAATATGTCTTCTATTTTAGGACAGGTAGGTTTTGCCACTGCTGCCGGGTATGTTGCTGCCAAGCATGGTGTGGTAGGACTTACGAAAACCGCAGCACTGGAATATAGTGCCCGGGGCATCAGGATCAATGCGGTAGGGCCTGCATTCATCAATACACCTCTGCTTGATAACCTGGGTGATGAAGTGAAGCAGGCATTGGTAACACAGCATCCTATAGGCAGGTTAGGTGAAGCAGATGAAGTGGCGGAACTTGTAGCATGGCTCAGTTCTGATAAGGCATCCTTTGTTACGGGAAATTATTATGCAGTGGACGGGGGATATTTGAGCAGGTAAGCTGTAATACCGGGCTGATTTTATCTTAGACCAACCATCCCGACCTCAGAATCCAATGGCATTACCGCCGTCTACCGGAAGTACCACGCCTGTGATATAAGCGGCTGCATCTGAAGCAAGAAATGCAGCGGCATGCCCGATGTCGTCCGGTTTTCCAAGATGCCCCATAGGAGTTCGGGACAATGCTTTTTGTTTTCTTTCGGGGTCGTTATTGAGCGCTTTGGAAGACATATCCGTTTCAATAAAACCGGGTGCTATACAATTGACCCTTACTCCAAGCGGCGACAACTCTACTGCCATCGCTTTGGTCATTCCTTCAATAGCCGCCTTTGAAGCTGTATAAGCAATTACCTTAGGGATGCCGTATTGTGATGCCATAGAGCTGATATTCAGTATCACGCCTGCTCTTCTTTGCACCATTTTTTTGGCAAACTCTCTGCTGAGAGAGAATACCGCGGATTGATTGGTCTTTATTATAGTTTCAAACTCTTCGTCCGTTACATCCAGTATATTTTTTTTCATATTGATGCCGGCATTATTTACCAAAACATGAATAGCGCCGTGCTTATTTTCAATGGCTTCTACAAATGCCGGGATGTCACGGTTATTCACTAAATCAAAAACATAATATACACATGCCGGTCCGATCGTATCACAAGCAGCTTTCAATTGCTGCTCATTGCGCCCGGTAATGATTACTTCCGCACCCTGCTGTACCATAATCCCGGCGATGGCAAATCCCAGTCCTTTACCTCCGCCGGTGATCAAAGCTTTTTTTCCCGTTAAATCAAAGTTGTTGCGCATACTGAGCCTTTTTCGTTTGGTAATTGTACTTGCCGGTTTTTATTAAAAGTTTGCACTAATTATAATTTGCCATTCGTGCAATGGGGGTATTTATCTCTCCTACCGGATAGCATAAGCAGGAGTATACATTCCCGGTATATGGCTTATTTTTTAGTCGCCAGTTCTAATGCGGCAGTGGTCGTGTAATATTTCGCCAGTGTATTGGGTACTTCCCATTCGGGAAGCGCTCCCGCTTTAAGGTATTGCAGGTATCTTTCCATAACCTGGGCAAAATGCGCTTCATGACCGACATTGTATTGATCGGGTATTACTACTTTCCATTCGTTGTTCGCTTGTTTTTCTACCGATACCCCGGGATAGGTATTCCCTAATTTTTTTATGGCATCCTGAATCGTATGTTCAAATTGATTGTCTTGTTTTTTCTCAGGAATAATATAGAGTACCGGCTTATAGTTTTCTTTTTCACCCTGCCTTATTTCGAGTGTGCACGTTGTACCCTTTATGGTGGCGGTATGAGCATCCCCTCCGGCAGCCGCCTTATAATCCCATCGAACGATGATTTTTACCGGGATACCTTTCAGGGTATAGTTCATTTCTCCGTTGGCATGTGTCTGGAGGATAGAATCCTTAATGATATAAGGTTGGAGAAAACCGGGATAGCTGTCGCTGCCGGTAATAGATTTGAATTGGGCAGGCGTAAGCGGAGTCGGCCATATCCTTGCATCGGTGATCTTAATATCATTTTTGTAATCCAGTATTTCGCCCGGAAGGCACTGCCATTGCACGATATCAACTAAATGTGTACCAACATCGGCAATAGCATCTCCCTGTTGAAGAGGATCAAAGAACCAGGTAGGCCGCACCAACGGTTTCCCGGATACATGCTTGAAAAAATAGTGAATACTTTCTATAATAACCGAAGGATCTTTCCCGCTTCCTTTTTTCAGCTTACCAAACAGGGTGCTGTCATGCATCAGCTCTTTTTGCAGGATATTGGTAATCTCTGACCTTTCAGTCATGATATCATAGAGCAGTACCTTTTGTTTTGCGGCAGTTTCAAATGCAGTAACTAACTTTTCAAAATTGGTACTGTTGATCGCCATAGGTTTATCTGCCAGCACGTTTAATCCCGAGTCCACAGATCGTTGAATATAGTCTGTTTTCAGGCGGTTGTTCCCGGCTAATACCACTACGTTACCTTTTTTCTCCGCAAACATTTTCTCCGCAAAATCATCTCCCTTATATACAATTTCATTCCAACGGGTAGGGGCTTCGGCATGATCGTTATATTGTCGTATCAGATTCAGGTGTGCTTCAACTTCCGCTCCATCCGGTGCGTATACATATACGTTCGTATCTATATCCGGATAATTTTTCTTTTGTACCAGCGCGGCATGAAAGTGCCCCGGGTCAAGGGTGATGAGTCTGACCATTTTACTGTCTTTTTTTTCTTCTTTCTTATTGTTGCCGGATTGACAGGAGCCTGCGGTGATCAGGATAGCCGATAGCAGTATAAAAGTAATTCGTTGCATAGTATTGTTTTAAAAGCCAAAATTTTTAAATCATCGTTCTTATATTAAATCCTTTATCAATCTGGTATGGCCATCTTTCTGACCGTTTTAGCATAGCATTGGCTTCATCATCGCTTTTGAATTTTTCCAGCACAGGATCCCAATAGAGCCTGCGGTTTAATTTCATAGCGATATTGCTGAGCAGGCATAAAGAACATGCCCGGTGGCCCGCTTCTACCGGCGCTATATTGGGTTGTCCCGTAATGATTGCATTCAGCCAGTCTGCATGGTGATCTTTACTATCCTGCAGGTGTATTTCGTTCGAACCTATTACGGCATTAAGTATCTTCGGATTGCTGGCGTCTAATGCCTTGGCGTTTGCGTTTTTGGATACCGGGTCGGAAGCCGTTACCGAATAATTTCCCCGGGTTACGAATATCCAGCCTTCGGAGCCTGTAAATTTTACTCCGGTAGGATATTCATTACTGGCCAGGATTTTTACCCCGTTGGCAAATACGGTCTCTGTCTTGAAATTGCCATGTACATCCCATAAAGCTGCTTTTGAGGGCCAGTCTGCGGTTCCCGAAATTTCTACCGGTCCGGTGTTTTCTGTCCCCATACCCCAATTGGCTATGTCAAAGTGATGAGATCCCCATCCGGTGATCATGCCGGCGCCGAATTGTTCGCAGCGCAGCCACCCGGGGCGGGAGAAATCATTTTGAGGATGAACCAGTTTTTCGGTGTAAGGAACATAGGGTGTGGGGCCGAGCCACTTTTCAAAATTGAGATTCGATGGAACAGGCATTTCTTTTTCAACTGTACTTTCCTCAGGATCGTCTATAGGAAGTCCCACGTATATGGTATGCAGCTTACCTATTTTTCCGTTTCGTACCAGTTCACAGGCTTTTTTAAACTGGGGCATAGACCTTTGCTGGCTGCCGATCTGTAGTACGCAGCCGGAGCGGTACACCTCGTCACTCAGCCTGCGGCCTTCACTTATACATAATGATGCCGGCTTCTCCATATACACATGCTTGCCTGCACGTACCGCTGTAATGGCGGGAAGCACGTGCCAGTGATCCGGCGTGGCAATGATTACGGCATCAATGTCCTTGTCAGCAATAAGCTCTTCATAATGCTCGTATGTTTTCGTGCTGTTGTATCCGGATCGTCCCTTCCCGGCATAAAAATTATCTATAAGATTTTTCCCGGATTGCAGCCTTTTACTGTCGAGATCACACACCGCCAGCACCTGCGACATTTCTGATTTCATTGTGCCGGGTATATCCCAGTCACGGGCTATCCTCCCGGCGCCTATTGCCCCCACATTTATCCGGTTGGAAGGCGCATACTTCCCAAATACGGAAGCCGGCACAATAGCAGGAGCTCCTGCCAGCATGGCCGCCCCCGCAGTACCTTTTATGGTGTTTTTAATAAAATTTCTTCTTGAAGATACCGTTGTTTTTTTGCTCATGATGGCTGGTTTTATAAATGTCTTTTAATGGAATGGGTGTGATGGGGTTAACTTATTCCGGATGATCAATAGGGCAGGGGGTCATCAGGGCTTAGGGCTCTTGATTTGGAGAAGTCCAATGGTTTATTATTTCCTATAACCCAAATAATACCTCCCATGATATGTTGCTGAAATTCGGTGGTTGCATAGATGCTGCTGTCATGCCCTAATGAAGTATACCATTGCCTGCCTCCGTCAAATTGATGGCACCATACAGATGGAGAGGATGTGCCGCCATAATAACCGGGTTTGTCATCATCATCCAGCGAAGCGAGGTCATGTACAACCAGCACCCGGATATCAGGGTTATAGTCTTTAAAAAAGTAGCACTCATCATCTCTTTGCCAGGTTTGAGGTAAAAAAGAAGTAGATGGGTGATTATGATCAATAACGATTTCTGTGAATGGCTGATGCCTGGCGTGACGCAAAAACGAAGCGCCGATCAGTCTTTTAAACCAGGGCCAGCTTCTTTCTGTTCCGGTTGCGGAGTGTAAGCCTACAAATCCCCCTCCCGCCTGGATATAGCGCATAAAGGCAACTTTCTGGTCGTCATTATCGAACACCTCGTTATTGGTATTATTAAATATGACCAGGTTGTATTTCTTCAGATTGTTTTCTGTAAAGTCGGAGGGATTTTCAGATACGGTTACGGAAAATCCGTATTGCGCTGACAGCTGACGGATAGCAGCTATCCCGGCATCCCTGTTTTCATGAATATATCCTTCGCCATTTTTGATATATACCAGCACGTGCACTTTCTTCCAGTTCACTTTGGCAGTGTTGTTGAATTTGTTTTGTGCAAAAGCAAAAAAGACCAGGCAGATACCGGCAACACATAACAGACTTTTTTTAGCCATAAATTGATTTCAGGTTTTTTGATATGGAGGTTGAGCTAAAATTATTGAAGGGACGGTTTGGTCAGTAAAAATATCATAAAAGATGCAATGTGCATTCGTAAATCCTTCTGCCTGTACACATTTCCTAAACTCATAGTACCCGGGTATATGATGAAGCCGGGAAAACCGGAGTATAGTACAGGCTAAAGCGCTGAGGATTTCATTCTCGACCACACTTCATAAATAGGGTCTCCGCGGGAGCTGAGTCCGGAATGTATCCAGTTGCCTTCTTCAATCTTCCCGTCAAAGGTCAGGGAAGCGCCTACTCTTGAATTATCACGGGAGAAAAATTCAATATGTTCAGTGTACCTGCCGTTTTCAAAGGTGTACGTTCCGCCCCCGGTCCCGGAAAATTCGCCGGTTTCGATATTGATTGCCGCCCACTGAAAACGGGTACCCGTCAGCAGCTTTAACGTTCTCCTGGCGCGGAGCGGCAGCTCAGCCATCTTCCCGTCCTGCTTTCTTTGCGTAATGCGCCAGTTGCCGGCTAAGTCACTTTTCCCGTCATCCGTTCTCTGCCATTTGGCTTTAGCGCCGCTGATAGAAGTGGATAGCGTATTGTTGCGGATAGCGAATGGGTACCGTAGCGTCTTGCCCACCTGTGATTTATCGCTGCTGTTAAATTCCACTTTAAGTACAAGCTGCTTACCTTCAACGGATAAAGGTCCTCCGAAGCTGTAGATAAAGTTTTTATTGATTTTGTCATATTGGGTCAGCATACAATATCCGTCAGCGATAATAAGCGATTGCTCGATACTTCCGTCAGCCCTGTGCCAGGATCCGTTAAGTAATCCCGGGTCGGCGAGATCTGCTGAAAAGCCTTTAACCAGGATAAGTCCGGTAAATAGCATGAACACGGACACCATCTTTGTAATAAACCGGGGCAGGTATTTCATGATCAATAATTTTATTACAGGTCAGTATTTCCACGGGAAAAAGAATACGAAGTGGATATAAAGATACCCATCCACAAACGTTTGTCCAAAATTTTGGCAGATTTAAAATGAATCGGTTTTTCCTCCTATCTTGCAGCATCCTCCGGTGTATAATTATTTTAATATCTAAATTCCAACTGATCATGAGCATGGTTGATTCTTTTGAAAAAATTTCCTGCCAGATACTCCCAGATTTTAAAGCGGGTTCGCGGTTTGCCGCGCAGGAAGTGGTGAACCTTATTAAAGAGAGGCAATCGCAGGGTAAATCATGTGTTTTAGGTCTGGCTACGGGGTCAACACCCAAGACCCTGTATGCGGAGCTTATTCGTTTACACAAAGAAGAAGGCGTAAGTTTTAAAAATGTGATTGCATTCAACCTGGATGAATATTATCCTATGGATAGGAATGCGCCGCAAAGCTACCATCGGTTTATGCGGGTTAACCTGTTTGATCATATTGATATAGACCCGGAAAATTGCCATATACCCAGCGGGGAATGGTCTAAAGATAAGGTAAAGGAATACTGCGCCCGGTATGAACAAAAGATTGAAGATGCCGGAGGAATTGACCTGCAGATACTCGGTATCGGATCAAACGGTCACATCGGGTTTAATGAGCCCGGTTCGAGCATATATTCCAAAACAAGATTAGTTACGCTGGAAAATTCAACCCGGCTTGCCAATTCTTTTGAGTTTGCCAATATCTCCCAGGTTCCGCGTTTAGCCATTACTACGGGCATCAGCACGATCATGAAAGCGAAAAAGATCCTGCTGATGGCCTGGGGGCAGTCCAAGGCGCCTGTTGTCAGGGCTGCAGTTGAAGGGAATATTACGGAATCTGTACCGGCATCTATTTTGCAGAATCATGATCACTGTGTTTTTATACTGGATGAGCTGGCGGCATCGGAGCTTACCCGGTTTAAATCTCCCTGGCTGACGGGAGATTGCGAATGGACGCCTAAGCTCATTCGTCGCGCGGTAATTAATACGGCAATTAAATTGAATAAACCTGTATTGAGCCTGACGAACAGCGACTACACCGATAATGGTTTGGGTGATTTGCTTGTTGAAAAAGGAGAAGCTTATGAAATCAACCTGCAGGTATTTTATATGCTGCGCGATAGCATAACAGGCTGGCCGGGGGGAAGACCGAATTCGGATATACCCCAGCATCCCGAGCGATCCGTACCCTATCCTAAAAAAGTGCTTATATTTTCTCCTCATCCCGATGATGATATTATTTCTATGGGAGGAACGTTCCAGCGTTTGCACGACCAGGGGCATGAAGTGCATGTGGCTTATCAGACTTCGGGGAATATTGCGGTTACCGATGAATTTGTAACCCGTTTCCTGGATTTTGCGGTGGGGTTTGACGATATGTTTGGCATAGATAGTACGCGGTCAAAACAAATATCCAGGGATGCCCGTGAATACTTTGCAGGAAAGAAGACCCGGCAGTCAGATACCCCGGAGATCAGGAGCATTAAAGGACTCATCCGCCGCTGCGAAGCCAAAGCTACCTGTCGTTACGTGGGAATAGGAGATAAGCGTGCTCATTTTCAGAATCTTCCTTTTTATGAAACCGGCACTATTGAAAAGAAGCCGGCAGGGGAGGAAGATATACAACTGACGATGAAACTGCTCAGGGAAATAAAACCCCAACAGGTATATTGTGCCGGTGATCTGGCTGATCCGCATGGTACGCATAAAGTATGTCTTGAAATAGTATTTGAATCGCTTAAGAGGATTAAAGCCGAGGGAGATGAATGGGTAAAGGATTGCTGGGTATGGTTGTATAAGGGAGCCTGGCAGGAGTGGGATATCACCGAAATTGAAATGGCAATACCGATGAGCCCGGAGCAGGTGTTAAAGAAGCGGTTTGGGATATTCATACATCAGTCGCAAAAAGACTCTGTACCCTTCCAGGGAACCGATGCACGGGAGTTCTGGCAGCGGGCGGAGGAACGCAATGCCAATACGGCTGATCTGTATGCCGGGTTGGGACTTACCCGCTATGCCGCGATGGAAGCATTTGTAAGATGGCATTATTAATGTGGAATTTGAAAATTTGAAAATGTGAAGATGTGGGAATGGGGCGGTCGGTACGCGACGTAGGAGCGTCAGACCGATGGTGATTGAAAGACGTACACTGGTCACTCCCGCCGGCCGCTGATCGCTACTATTATTCTTTTGGCATTTTTAGGCTACCGCCTTATCTTTGCCGCCCAACATCAAAACAGGCCCCGTAGCTCACTTGAATACCTGCCTGGCGGCAGGCAGGGAGCATCTGATTATGGATCAGAAGGTTTGAAGTTCTTTTGTATAGCGCTCTTTTTTTATTGGCCCCGTAGCTCAACTGAATAGAGCATCTGACTACGGATCAGAAGGTTTCAGGTTTGAATCCTGACGGGGTCACAAGAGGCTGTCTCAAAAGTACTGAGGCAGCTTTTTTATTTTTTACCATTGCACTGGGGTCTTCATTTAAAGCTGTTGCGTGCAGCTATGAGGCCCTGGTGCTAAGTAATTCGCCGGGGTCTCACCCTTTACTCAATTGCCTGGCCGTGAAGACTCCATCGGGACGAAACGTTGTATAGTGAGGCTATGGCGAAGGATCATTGGGATGATCTTATCCGGATAACTTCTTTCTGAATAACGGTAAAAGCGTTAAGTAACTGATCTTTATATCTGAGTATTAAAGGGCAAACCATAGCTGCTCTTTCCTGGGTAGTAAATCCTTCCAGGCGAAGCAATATCACACCGGCGTGGTCTTTGTTCAAACGAAACACCAATTCGCCGAAATCCTTGTCTTTGGTAATCAGGATCCTTTTTTCGTTTGTTGCAATTTGCAGGATTATTTCATCATCCAAAGCCCGTACTTCATCTATAGTGTAAAAGACATCAAATCCTGATGACCGAAGCCCGTCAACAATACTTCGGTCCTCTCCTTCATCGGCTAAAAACATCATATGGCAACAGGATAAATTTTTTCTCCTTTCAGCGCTTCAGCGGCAAAAGCTAAGGCAGCAGAAATATCTTCTTTAGTAAGTCGTGGATAAGACAGCAAAAGATCATCAGCCGATTCACCTGCGGCAAGCGACTCCAGTATCAGCTCCACCGTGATGCGGGTTCCTTTGATAACAGGCTTTCCCATCATAACACGCGGGTTAATTTCGATATGAGAAGCAATATCCATAATTATCAATTTGATAACAAAGTTATCAAATTGATAGACTATTTTAAACGTGTTTCGGGCTTATCGTTTTTAGTAATGATTGATGCCCGAATCGTATTTAGATGCCTCTCCCGAATATTCGGGAGAGGCATGACTGGCAGGAGTGTAGTGATGGACGGAGGAACGGAATGATCGGCTCGGGATACTAAAGCCTGGTAATGGCAGTTGAAACTCAACCCACACCCCTCTGCTCGTCACACCGAGGTATCTATTCCCCATTGCGCCGAGGCATTGAAGCGTCTGTTTCTTTCCTGGAACACGGAAGTATTGAGGCGTATCTCAGGATATGTTACCTTGTCTAATATGCATACCTGCAAATGTTCTTTCCCAGCGTTATCCTTTGGGTAATATCTATATTTTCCAATTTGGTTCCGCCAGTATACATTTCCCAGTTAAGGGTACCTGACCATGTAATGGTAACCTGTTTGCCCGCATCTCCTGTATAAAATACAGTGCTTCCATTATTAGAATTATGAGAACAATCGCCCGGAGAACTGTAAGGTAACGAATATGTGCTACTATAAGGCGAAGTAATGGTTCCTCTTTTTATCCCTTCTACAAATACTTCAATATTTGCTGAGATCACTCGTTTTGTGTTCGAGGCGGTACTATGGCCGAGGCCGAATAAAATTTGTAATCCTCCTTTATCGGTAGTACCTGGGGTTTCTCCTGTACTGCCTGAGGTTGTCAGTTGCATGTTATAGCACTTTCCTTTTATAATATTCACCTTCCCTTTCCAATTCTTTCCAGAGCAGGAAGCGACAAAGTCATACTCTCCTGGTAGCAGGGAAAACGTTGCATATCCCTCGGAACCGCATACAGGCGATGCCCCCGAAGTGGAGTAATGGGTGATGAGCTTGGTGTCTCCGCCACAATTAACTGTAATAGGACCACAGCCGAAATCGGAGCCAATCCAAAAGATCACTTCTCCAAAATCAGACGGATTATCATCTTCGCTCGTATTTGCTTTCTCGCATCCGGCTATTAAAATGATTATTCCTAAAATAAGATTGTAAATTTTTTTCATGTTGATCATTTATTTAAAAGGGAAAAATACCGAAGGTTTGACAGTTGTCTCCGCTCGCACTCGGTGCAGAACCGCATCCATACTCCCCTGCTCGTCACACCGGGGAATCGAGGCGTCCCTCCACGGAATACCGAAGCATTGAGGTGGCGTTGTTATATTGGGAGACTGAAGCCGATTAGCGGACAAAGTCCGAATATGTATTCGCCGTGCTGCCATATTGAACCGCATGTTGTGTGTTCGTACTTTTGCTAAGCTAACTTTTAAAAGACCTTATTAAGTCCTGCGTACAAAGAGTGATAAACTCTTCAAGAGTATTGACTGAAACCGTTTCTCTTAATTCAACTTTCTTGTTATGTCGTTTTCCAGTGAATTTAAAAGTACCAACTTCACAACCTTTAGGGCAAGGCTGATAATTGTATTTGTAAGTGCCTGCAATTTCATTGTTTTTAACCATTATTAGTCTAAACTCAACAGATGCACCATATTTTTTATAGTCAACATTGCCAATTTGCTCTGTTTCTTTTTTCTTGCTAACGAGCGTAATTTTGTTTGTCGTGTAAACTACTGCCGGGTCAATATTTACTACTTCCAAAATGACATCAGTATTTGTCAATTCTTTTATTTTGGAGTAGTCTGTTGTCTGAGATTTACTTAATAGTTCATTAAATAGTCCCCTGTCTCTAACACTAAACCCTTGTTTCAGTAATCCTTTTTCAATTGCGTTATACAGCACATTATTATCCTTGCTTGTACTTGTATTGCTCGTTGCTTTATCGTTGTTGTTGGGGACTCTCAATACTATGTTTGGTGTATTATTAGTATTGAAAAATTCCTTTAAATTATTGTTTGCAAATACTTCGTCTGACTGCTTTGGAAATTTGATAACTTTTGTTGCAGATGAACAAGAAAGTAGGGTTACAGTAATGGCTGCACATAAAATTAAATTACGCATAAATAATCATTGTGGTTTTAGTCATGCCCATTATTAATGGTTATGAGGTGAGTGTCTGGGCATGACACACAACCTACATATTTGTGAGGAAATCTAAAGCATAGCGATGGGAAAACTGACACTCCTTTGCAGTTATTGTTGTACAAAAATTGTATTAGCAATCGCATTGCTATTCCCGTCAGAAAGAGCTTTGGCAATGCTATTTTCCCAAAGCATTGCTACTTTATTTCCTGAGGAATTTTCTTCATAGCCTGCTACATATACATCGTTTTCATAAACATAAATAGCATTCGCAGAAGCATCTGTAGCGCCACTGGTAAGATGGGTGGACTCTCCGTTTTTCCAAAGCATTGCCACTTTATTTCCTGAGGAATTTTCTTCGTAACCTGCTACATATACATCGCTGCCGGAAACAAATACTGACAGGGCGTACGCTTTGGTTGCACCGTTTGTGAGTCTCGTGCCTAAGCGGTTTTTCCATATAATTGCATATATTCTTCCGTCAGTTTCTTTTTCATATCCTACTGTGTATGCATCATTGCCCGAAACAAATACTGACCAGGCCATAGCCTGATAATAAATGCCAAATGAAAGATTAATTATTTCATTGTTTTTCCATAGTATTGCTGTTGGTAGACGAGAAGGGTCCACTAATGTTGTCCATCCTGCTACATACACATTGTTGTCGGAAACAAATACTGAGGTGGCTTCTCCTACATCGTTGGCGGGGTTTTTGTCTGGGTTTGACGAGAGTAAATTGGGCTGCCCGTTTTTCCACAGTAAAGGGATCATAGATGGGTTGGCATCTTGGGTGCCTGCCACGTACACGTCGTTATTGGACACATATACGGAAGAGGCAGAGCCGTTTGAGCGCCCATTAAGATTCAGGTTCATTTCTATTCCATTTTTCCAGAGCTTTGGAAAAAAAGATCCCTCATATCCCACGGCATAAACATCATTGTCGGAAATAAAAACAGATCTAACGTCCGACAAACCTGTGCTTCGGCTTAGGCTTAGTGCCGATTCTGAACCATTTTTCCATAATACTGCTTTATTTGCGTCAGAGCCACCTACATATATTTGAGACTTGCTGTTATGTGAATCTGTATTGTTTTTCTTACAACCTGTGGAAAAAAATAAGGCAATGGCATAAAAACCTAATAAGGTAATTGTTACTGTTTTTTTCATTTTTTATACTTTTTACGGTTGTATTATTAAAATATCCAGCCCGTTTTAAAGAGACGTATGGAAAAATATTGCTTGCTGTCATTGGTGAAATTATTGGGATATTCTATCGCGCCTCCTTTGTAATAGTCTTTGGATAGGGAATAGTTAACATCCAACAGTAGATAACTGGAGAATAGTATCTGGGCACTGAGTAAAAGCCCATCTTCATAACTGATTTCAAAATGCCTGTTAGAATCGTTGAATTTTTCAATAAAAGCGCCGAGCCGTAAATAAGATTCTTTTCTTTCCGCTTCATTTATCCAATTGAGTTGAATACCGCCACCAAAACGATCAACTTGGTACGAATAGCTTGCATTTCGAATAATGCTATAGTCCGAGGAAAGTCCAATGCTTGCATTTGCAGCATCGGAATCATAATTATATTCACCCCCCCTAATGAGTTCCTGAGCTTCACCAAATAACTTAAATCTTGCATTTGCAGATGCTCCTAATAATAATGTAGCTGTACCACCATACGACCAGTGCAGTCCGTTGGTTCCGGGTGTAAGTGCATTCATGCCGTATGAACCGGATCCAGATAGATGGAGCGAAATACCTTTATTGTTTAAGATACCCCATTTTAAACTACCTTGAGCGATAGGGTGACTTGATACATCAATTGTGCTTACTTTATTATTATCATTGTTGACAATTAGCGGTATATGTTCCAATCCAAGCCCAAGGTAAAATTTAGCAAAGCTTGGTTTGTTTGTCCAATGATCTTCTATTAATGCAGCAATTCCGACAACTGCACCTGCGGACGCGGCCATGGCAACATTCTCAGCATCATCTGCTTTTTTGACAGACTCAACTCTTTGTTTTCTTATTTCATTATTAATAGAATCCTGTTCGCGTTTTAGTTCTGCAGCAGCCAGCCTTTCTTCTTCGACCTTTATTTTTGCTTGCTCTTCGTTTTTTTTCTTTTCCGTTGCTTGTTTTTCCTTTTCTTCTTTTTCTCTTTGCGCAGCTTCAGTCTTTACCTGTTTTTCCTTTTCTTCTTCTTTGCGCTTTAGGTTTTCTTCTGCTTTTTGTTGTTTCTTAGTATTTTCATTTCTATCAATTTCAGCCCTTATTGAATTGATCAATACATTCGTGATTTTTCCACCTTTTTGTTTTGTATCAATTACATCACTTTCCGTATGAGCCCAACCCATACCCACAGTTTGCCCCCCTTTGAATTTCCATTCGTGCCGATTATCTATTTTAGATCCATTGCTCAATACAAGGGTTGTAGTCCAATAAAGCCATAGGTCTGATGATGAATGGTTGGTAAACTGATATGTAACATATTGCATACCTGTGGATGGTTCTCCAATTTCCGCTTTAATGGTAAAATAAACCCCATTGCCGATATGTGCATTATTCCATGCAAGTTTTTTGGGGTATTGTGCAAAGGCAGTTAATATCATTACCGTGCATATTGTTGAAATAAATAGTCGTCTCATTGCTGTTTTTTAGGAGTAAATAACTGTCATTGGCTACCATAATATAGAATCATTAGTAGCTAACCCGAAGGGTAGTTCAAAAGCAGATCAGGATATGGAGGTTCGCCAAACGGAGATTGAACAGTAGGGGTGTTTTCCGATAGCAAAACAAAAATAAGTACCTGTTCCGGTGCGCCGAATAGCTATAAATAGTCATTTTTTACACCAAAGCCTGGCAATGGCAATTGAACGGTCGCACCGGGGTCTTCATTCAAAGCTGTTGCGGGCAGCTATGAGACCCTGGTGCTAAGAGATTCGCCGGGGTCTCAGCCTTTGCACAATGCCTGGCTGTGAAGACCCCGTCGGGACGAAAAGCTACGAGGCTTCTATAAAAAACCTCAAGGAAGAAATTGTTTTTTTACGTGGTTTGGTAAATGGTAAGGGAAAGTGAGTTGCCCGGAGCGCTCCTTTTTTTCGGGAGTATTATATTCATCGAGGTGCCTGCCCTCATCTACGGAACACAGAAGCCTTGATGCGGGACGGAGTCCCGAAAGAACATAGGGAGTACGAAGTCGGAGACATCGTACAGCGGGGCTACCAGTGTATTAATTTTGAAGATATAAATTCGCAGACAATTAATTCATCATCGGTTTCTATAAATACTACCGTATATTTCTTTTTATAAGAAATACATTTATAGCCTAACGATGCTCTAAGGGGTTCCCGGCATATTTTGTATGATTTTTTATCACCTGCCAGTGTTTGAATGTAGTTGTATACATCATCGGAAAACTTTTCGGCGGTAGCTAACATTCCTTTTGACTCGATATACCACGCGATGGCCGCAATGCTTTCGGCAACTTCGGGCCTGATCATTACTTTTCTGATGCCCATTTGCGAATAAGTTTTTTACTATACGCGCGGGCCTGCGTTGCTGTCAAAAGTTTTTGAGGTTTGGTTTTTAAAGCCGCTTTTAATTGCAGTGCATGGTATTCCTTTTCGGGGATCAGCACGTATTTCTTTTTATCTATTACAATTTGCGTCATGCGTTAAAGATACAAAAAATTTGTAGTCGCGTTGTTCGTAAAGACACGAACTATTACCGTCGCACCGGGGTCTTCATTTAAAGCTGTTGCGGGCAGTTATGAGACCCTGGTGCTAAGAGATTCGCCGGGGTCTCAGCCTTTGCACAATGCCTGGCTGTGAAGACCCCGTCGGGACGAAAAATGATATTTTATTGTGTTCTTCCTCTTGGCAATTAGAACACGTTGTTTTACTTTTAATATAGAAGAAGCAATCCCTATAGCTTAAACCCTTTTTTACATGAATCGGCCTCTTCCTCAATCTTATTGGGATTATCTCAAAGTCGCCTCTAAATATACCGGGTGCGACCCGTTGGATTTTGACAAAACGATCGCTTTGTTTTAGCCTTATGTGGCGGGACTCTTCCCCACCCTCCCCGTATTAGTGTTTTTGCTGGACTTTTCACAGAAGCAGTACCTGTTCATGAGCAAGTCTTCCCGATTAGTGCTGGGGTACCCCGCTGAATATGTAATGGACGGAGGACTTGAATTTATCCGCAGGCAATACAGAACGGAAGATTTCCGGGTTTATTCAGAGAAGATCTTCATGCAAAACCTTTATCTTTTGAAGCAGCAGCCGGCTGATCATTCGTGCCTGATGTTTGGGTACAATTATCGTTTCCTGAATAAGGACGGGGAATACCATACCCTTATGCAGAAATCGGTTATGCTCCGGTCGGCTCCCGACGGATCACCGATAACCATGCTGAGCTTCGCTTTTGATATTACCGATTATAAGAACGATTCAAAGATCATTCATACCGTGGAGGCGATCAGCGACCAGGGGCTGGTACCGCTTTCAAAAAATTTCTATTTCCCTCACCCGGAGGATGCCATACTAAGCAGGCGGGAGATTGAGATATTGAAATGGATCTGCGACGGACTGAGCAGTAAGGAAATTGCCGGTAAGCTGCACCTGAGTCTTCATACGGTTAATAACCATCGTAAAAATATGCTCCAGAAATGCAATTGCAGGAATGCTACTGAACTGCTGGCTTTCAGCATTAGAGAGGGGCTGATTTAAAAATACGACATACCGTTGGGATGAAGGGGTTGACTAAAAAGGTTTGGTCTAAAGATATGCCGCTAAGACTCAAAGACACAAAGTCCTGATCTTCAGGGTTAATTTTCTTCGTGTCTTTGTGACTTCGTGGCAAAATATCACTTTTTGGTCAGCCCCTGGCTATGTTAAGACTGCCGGATCGTAGCTCTCAGGCGATGTGGATTTTCTTTGGTGGAATAATAATACATAACCACCATTTTCCCATCGCTGCTGCATACCACACGGGGATAGCCCAGTAACGAGGCGTCTGTTCTCGTCACGCCGGGGAATCGAGATGTCCCTCTACGGAACACAGAAGCCTTGAGGCGGGACGAAGTCCCGGAAGAACATAGGGAGTACGAAGTCGGAGACATCGTACAGCGCCGGAATTACCGGCTTACTTTGCACCTCACGCTAAATTGTTATTCGCAATATTTGTTGCCCGGTATCTGCCTGCTGAACCACAGCTGTGGCTACGGCGTGTTTGACGTAGGTCTTCTCCTCCCCGTTGATCATCCCTTTTGCAAGAACGATCTCTGCCACATCACTCCGGATAAGGTGATCCGCTGAAAACGGGTTGACAAGATTTCCCAACGAATAATAAATTGGCACTACCCTGTTAGCATCTCTTTGGGTCCGGTAATATTCTACCGGCTGCACCACATGGGGGTGATGACCTATAATAAGATCAATGCCCAGTTCTGCAAGATGATGAGCTGTTTCAATCTGCCAGGGCCTCGGATAAAACTCATGCTCATACCCCCAATGCAATTGCGCTATAATAAAATCGGCTTTATGCCGGCGACAAAATTCGATCTGTTTTGCTATTCCTGAGAAATCAATTTGGGAAGAATTGTCATTCAGATTGAGCCTGTTCACGAGCCAGGGTTTATCAGCGGGCGGCTTTTTGGCGTTTAGTCCGAACGTCCAGCAAAGTATACCAATGTTTACATGTTTCTTTTCAATGATGGTGGCTTTGAAGCAGTCTTCGGGCGAAAAGTTTAACCCGTGAAAGGCTGTGCCATGTTCATCCAGCACGGCTGCCGTGGAGAAAGCGCCTTCTACTCCCAGGTCAAGACTATGATTACAGGCAGCGGACATAAAATCGTAAGGACGTTTTCCGGAGTTGTTAAGCACTGCAAAAGCCCGGGGATGACAGGAAAGGGCAGGGCCCGTATGCTTTCGCATTAACAGGGTATCATTTTTTTCTTCGGAAATACAACATTCGAGGTTGGCCATAGCGATGTCTTTGCCGAAGATCAGCTCCTGTACATCCTTGTAAAGTGTTGCTCCCGAATTGACCAGGTAGGGATGGATCATCAAATCGCCTGCGGCAGCTAAGCTTAGCTCCTGTTGTATTGAAAAATTGTCCGGGATTGCCGGGCGGGAGTTTGCCTGGCGTGCAAAAAAATCTTCCAGCCCCGCATTCTTCCAGGCGCTCCGGATGGGATATACGGTTTTGTATAACCAGTAAATCTTGTCCATCGTTGTCATTGTTTCCAGGTCGCCGCTGGCTTCAACCGGGTAGGTCCACAACCCCGTTGTTTTGTAAAACCATATAGCAGCATTATAAATAACCCAATCCTTCGGCTGTAATTTAAAAATGTCTTTTGCCGTTACAGGGAGTTGAGCTGCTCTCATATAAAGAACCGATCGGATAAATTACAGGTGTTAAATAATAATAGCTAATGAGAAAAAGATGCTTCGAGATAAGCCAGCAGAAGCGCATTGAACGTTTCAGGCTCGTCCCGCGGCACATAGTGCCCCACGCCGGGTAATTTATATATGCGGTCTTTCCAGGCTTTGAAGGGTTGATCATCGAGGTAATCTATCTGAAGCATGTCGTCTTCCATTCCCATAATGACCTGTACGGAGAGACCTGTTTTTTTCAATAAGGCGATCTCGTCAGACATTTCACCGGCAGTAACACTCCGGATCAATGCTGACCGGAAAGGTGGTTTTGCCAGGAAAAAATCATCCGTGTGGATGGCTACGCTCTCTGTGTCGGGATGCTTCAGCAGCAATGAAAATGCAGCCATAACCTGCTCTCTTTCCGCTACATCATGGAAAAAGATGTAGTCATTGGCATTAAATATTTTTTCAAGACCGTGTTGTTCACCTGTAACGAACGGCGATGCTAATGAAATGCCCTTTGGTGATATATGATGGTTCAGTATTTCCGCAACAACATTTGTTCCATAAGAAAACCCTGCCAGGCAGAAGGGTTTCTCCTTTGCTATTTTTTTGATAGCTTCCGCCAGTATGCTGCCTGCCGTGAGCGGACTGAAGTCTATATTTTTTGTTTTTTCAATCAGCGAGGTTGCCGCACCCGGGTATATCAAAAGCAACAAGATGGAAGGGATCAAAAAGAGGATCTTTAAATTGTTTGATCCAGGTGCGCTTCGAACCTGAATTGCCGTGAATAAAAAAAACGAGTTGCTCCTGTTCCCTGTTTTTCTCCATATAGCCAACCTGTATACCGCCGGCTTCAATAAATTTTGTTTCCATATAGCATTAAAGTTAAAGGGAATCTCAGTAGCAGTTGAAGCTCAAACCTATTATTTTTCTGCTAAGCTAAAAATATGGAAGCTAAGATAACGTTCAACCGTTTTTTAGTTATATTTGGAATATCCTTTTATGCGCCCGGCCTACGCACCATACCTGGATTTCCTGGAAACAGCGAAATATGCTTATCCCTTTATGCGGGATATAAGCATGAAAGGGGGCATGATAACCCGGCTTGAGTGTCAAAGCGGTCTTTTTCAGAATACGCATAACCCGATGCTGTTCCTGCTTGACTTTTCTCAAAGGAGGTACCTCAGCATGAGCCCTCTGATACAACCTGTACTGGGCTATTCTTCGCAATATGTGATAGACGGCGGTATTGACCTTATACTGGAGAAATACCATCCGGATGACGGGAGAATATATTTTGACGATATATTCTTTAAAAATATTGAATTCCTGCGCCGGCAACCGGTTGAAACGCATCCCGGATTTTGCTTCAGCTATAATTACCGGTTTAAGAACAGAAAAGGCGAATACCGTACCATTTTACAGCGATTTACCATGATCCGGTCGGCCCCGGACGGAACACCCCTGCTGATGATGGCTTCATTGGCGGATATAACCCATTTTAAAAAAGAAGGGAAGATCATCCATACTATTGAACGGATGAATGGCCACGAACTGGAGCTGTTATATAAGCACACCTATTTCCACCGCCCGGAAGAGCGGGTAATGAGCAAACGGGAACTGGAAGTACTTAAATATATCACAGACGGATTAAGCAGTAAGCAGATCGCTGATAAAATGGCCCTCAGCATTTACACCATACATAACCACCGGAAAAATATGCTCGAAAAAACCAATTGTAAAAACACGGCGGAATTGCTGTATTTTGCTATCGAGCATGGGTTGTTGTAATCATCCTGCATTAAATCCTGAAAATGCATCCAGGGCATACGCCAGCAGGTAATCATTAAAGGCGTCAGGATCGTCCAACTGGATGAAATGTCCTCCCGGTAATTTTATGCCCCGGTTTTTCCAAAGCAAAAAGGGTGGATCGTTTAAGTAATCAGGGTTAACTACTTTTTCGTCTTTTCCAAATACCAGCAAAACAGGCAAGCCTGATTGCTGTATCATTTCGGGTTCATTGCTGTATAGACTATTTGCTATGGATTGTAACAGGCTGGAACGAAAAGGAGTCTGAACGGAAAAATAGTCTTTCATTATTTGTTGAAGCTCATCTGTACCGGTGGTAGGTATCACCGCTTTATATCCCTTTTCGACCGTTTCGGCAGGTGGGGAATCCTGGAAAAAGAAAGCGCTGTCTGTACCGGGTAAAAATACCTTGTCTAAAGTGTAATTTCCTCCGGTTATGCAGGATCCGGCCAGCACCAGCCCTACGGGCTTTATGCCGCAAGAGAGCATTTCAGCTATGATATTGGTACCCAGAGAAACTCCACACAAAATATAATTCTCCTCTGAAGAGAATGCCTGTACTGCTTTTGCTATAATGCGTCCCAGTCCTTTTAGCGTATAATCATCTGCCGGATCGGGAGAAATCGAGGACCGGCCATGTGCGGGAAGATCAAATGCAATAAGCCGGTAATGCATAAGCAGGGCGCTTGCAAATTGTTTGCTCCAGGCTGCGGAGGAAGCAGAATTGCCATGA
Organism: Chitinophagaceae bacterium; assembly: GCA_023957155.1. GTDB lineage: Bacteria > Bacteroidota > Bacteroidia > Chitinophagales > Chitinophagaceae > Agriterribacter. The sequence goes on from JAMLHK010000008.1 coordinate 226,816, forward strand.
ATAAAAAAAATGGTATGCTTCGATTGATGATTTTGCTCGTAATAAGCAATACGGATACCATCAACCATGATGAAATTGGGGGATGGAAACGACATCATATTATATTAATAGTCAATAGTATAAAATAACTATTACGCACTACCATCGCACCGGGGTATTCATTCAAAGCCATTGTGGGTAGCTATGAGACCCTGGTGCTAAGAGATTCACTTGGGCCAGCCTTTGCACAATACCTGGCCGTGAAGACCCCGTAGGGACGAAAGGATACCCGGCCTGGCCGTGGGAGTTGAAGCCCAATCCGCATCCTTCAGCTTGTCACACCGAGGTACGAGGTGTCTATTCATTTGACCCGTCCTGGAAACCATATCTCAGTTATGGCTCCCATATCGTAGCTCTCAGGTGATGCGGGTTTTCTTTTGTTGAATAATAATACATAGCTACCATTTTACCATCGCTGCGGCACACTACGCGGGGGTAGCCCAGGTCGTTCAGCTGCATATCTTCCGACCAGAAGCCATCCATAAGTATCTGCGGCTCACTCCATGTTTTTCCCTTGTCGGCGCTATATACCACGCGAATGGTGCCTTCATTCCGTTCACCATACACTACGCATAAGCGGCCGTCTTTGGTAAGGGCGAAGGACGGCGGGTTCCCGTTCTCGTTCCCGGTATCGGCAACTTTTGATAAAAAGCTCCATGTTTTACCGCCATCAGTGGAAGTATAAGCGTCAATCCAGTGCTTATCCGTACCCTCTCCGTTTACAATATATTTTCTCCGGATCATTGATATGATCGTACCATCGTCTAACTTCTGCGATTGCGACATCACGGCACGACATTCATTGGCATAAGGATTTTTATCCGCATCTTCAAACAGGTTGACTTTTACCTGGCTCCCTGAGGTTTCAGTACCTGCGGGGCCTACTACCCAGCCCTGAAAATGATAGGTTTTTCCGCCGTCAGTGGTTTCGATACAGAAAAGCCGGTCAGTAGAAAATTTGTTTTTCTTTCGTGCAGAAACAAACAGCAAACAACTGCTGCTGTCATTCACAATATAATCTGTTCTGGGCGTAAGCTCATCAAAGCCGGCTGCTGTTATTTCGGGCCAGCCCAGTACATCTCCGAAGCCGTAAGGCCCGTTCCATGTTTTGCCGGCATCGTAGCTGTAAAAGAAATGGCCTCTTCCGTCTGTTGCTCCATGATAGGCTTCGCCAACTACCCGCATGGCAAAGCCGGGTTGTTTGTAATTGATGGGGGTGTCTATCATTTTTACGTCGGGTCGTTCGCCAAAATCTCCGGCATAGTTGTCGGGATCTGCGGCAGTCCATGTTTTGCCGCCATCGGTACTGCGTGCCAGCCAGTTTAAGTAAGGTTTGGCTGCATTATGGCTGTTTGTTATTTTATAGTTCGCTTCAATAAAACCGGTAACAATTTCATCGTTATTAAAAATGAAAGCACCGCAGTTAGCCGGCCATCCGGCAAATTTTCCGGGCTGGTAATAAATGATGGCATGTTGCGCATCTTTTACATGCTTTAATGCTTCCTCTGAAGAATGATCGCACGAAGTGGCGAGAAATGTCCATGCTGCGAGGACGGTGAAGGAGAAAAAGAGCTTCATAAAATTTTACGTTATATTTTTTGTTGATTAGAATGGGGGATTAGTCCGGTGATGCAAATATGACTAAATCCGGCGAAATATCGGGCAACTGCCGCAAGTATTACTTCCCGGGAGTCATATTATGTTGAGTTAAACCGGGTATGTGGCGGATAGCGGGAAGCTGACAACCACCATAATTGGTATTTTACGAGGAAGGAAGAGGGAGCTTTCGGAAAGAACTATAACGAAGAGTAGAAATTCTTATACCTTATTTACTTCTCGAAATGTATTGGTAAGTTATTTTGCCTACGGGTTTTCGCTGCTTGTTCAGACAGCGTTCGCTTGTTCTCAACCCGTTTTCCGTATAGGCATACTGCCAGACTATGTAATCGTTTCCACCCTGCTGTACGGTTATCATTTGTATAAGCTGCGCTTTGTCATTATATTCGAACATATAATCCGGTAACAGCCTGGCGAGTCTGGGATGGAATCGTACTACATCTGTTAAGCGGTTAAGTGAGTCGTAATAGTAGTATATTTTTTCTTTTGATGCCCCGCGATACCAGCTTTCTTCTTCGGTTACGTTACCCAGGCTATCGCAAACAAATTTTACAACGGTCGTGTCGGTCGTATTTTTTATGCGATGCATTGTTTCCGGGCAGCCCTTGTCGTTGTATTTCCATTCGTGTATTTCCTGTTGCTGCATTGTATTGGTTAATCCTCCGGATATATTCAGCACCGAGGTTAACCTGCCGTCTGCATTGTAATTGTACTCGTATTTGTTTACGGTTTCCTTGCTGCTGTCTGTTGACCGGTAAAGCTGCCCGTCAGCCTTATAAAAAGCGGTTTGGGATGAATATCCCGTAAGGTCGCTTTTCGTAATGGTATTGACCTGGGTGTAATTACTATTGGGTGTTACTTCACAAAAGAAATCTTCAGTGGGTTGCCCGTCAGCTTCAAAGCTGCGCAGTTTTACCTGGGTTATCTTATTTTTCTTATACGCCTGTAACTGTTGCTGGTTTTGAGAGATCAGGATCATATCATGATAATAATACTGGGCAGTACCGTATTGAACCAATAGTGTAGCCGTAAGGGGGAGAAAAAGATGGCGGAGAAACAGGGATAAGTGATGTTTCATAGCAGGCAAAAGTATTATTTTTATCAAAATTTTGATTGCTTGTCTCATTTTAAAGAAAGAAAAGAAAAAAACTGCCTCAATTGCGGGAGAGAAGTTAAGGGGAGATATTGTGGGAATTGCGGACAGGAAAATATTGAACCCCGGGAATCTGCATGGCATCTTATTACCCATTTTTTTAATGACATCACCCATTTTGACGGTAAGTTTTTTACAACGGTCCGTTATCTCATACTAAAACCGGGATTTCTCACCGCAGAATATATCAGGGGCAGGAGAGCCGCTCATTTACACCCTATACGGATGTATGTGTTTACTTCTGCATTCTTTTTTCTCATCTATTTTTCTTTCATCAGCAAACATCAGGAAATAAGGAAAGGCGGGATAGAGCAATTGAAGGAGGATATAGAGAATAAAAAAGAGGGACTTGCCGGATTGAATGAAATGTTAGAAAAATCAGATGATGCGGTATTAAAAGATGCTGCGGGAAAAACGATAGTCCAATATGAAAATGAGCTTAAGTTATTAACAGATCGTTTGGTGAAGAAGGAAGCAGCAGAACAGCAGGAACGCCAAACAAAGAGTGCTGTGCCTAATGCTGTGATAACGGAGTTACCCTCTTCCGGTGATATCAAAAAAAACATGGATTCTGTTAAAAATGCGGCTACGAAAAAGGAGGACGGGGTTGATGAAAAAAAGGGTATTAATATGAACCTGGAGATTATGGAATGGTACAAAAATGAAGACATGTACAGGGATATTCAGGATAAACTGCCGGCAGAGAGGAGGGATGGATTGATTATACGTGCGATTAAGCTCAAGGCTATTCACTGGTTCGGCAGTAAGAAAAAGGATACTGATAGGTCACTGCAGGTGCTGAGTGACAAGTTTAAACATTCCTTCCCTACGATGTTATTTATTTCCCTGCCCTTTTTTGCTCTTTTTTTAAAGCTGCTGTACATCAGGAAATCAAAATATTATTATGCAGATCATGGTATCTTTGCCATACATACTTATTCCGCCCTGTTTGTCCTGATGTTGTTATACTATCTGCTGGACGGGATAGCTGTACAATTGCACTGGTGGATATTCTCCCTGGCTAAAACGGCAATGATTATTTATATGCTGTATTACGTATATAAAGCCATGAAGAATTTATATGGACAGAGCAGGGCAAAAACGCTGCTCAAATATTTTTTATTAAGCTGTATGACTTTAATGATAATGGGTGTTCTCATTATCCTATTCCTGGTTATATCGGCTTACCGCGTATAAAAAAATTATGGAAACAACAGGTAATGCCTTTCTGAGATTGGTAAAAATAATGGATGAGTTAAGGGCACAGTGTCCGTGGGATAAAAAACAAACCATACAGACGCTACGCTCCCTTACTATTGAAGAAACCTATGAGCTGGCAGATGCTATTACAGATGGAAACTGGAAAGGTATTAAGGAAGAACTTGGGGATATTTTACTGCATATTGTCTTTTATGCTAAAATAGCTACAGAACAGCATCATTTTTCTCTTGAGGAAGTCATTAACGGCGTTTGTGACAAGCTGGTTTTCCGGCATCCGCATATTTACGGGAATGTAGAGGTTCAAAATGAAGAAGACGTAAAGCGCAATTGGGAAAATCTGAAATTAAAAGAAGGTAAAACATCTGTTTTGGGAGGAGTGCCCGCTGCTCTTCCGGCAACAGTAAAAGCGATGCGATTGCAGGAAAAAGCAAAGCAGGTAGGCTTTGAGTGGCATAACCGGGGACAGGTCTGGAAAAAGGTGGAAGAGGAAATGAGGGAACTGGAGGAAGCTATAGGGGAAGATGATCCTGATAAAATTGAGGCGGAATATGGCGACCTGATCTTTTCGCTTGTTAACTATGCACGGTTTTTGCATGTTGATGCAGAAAATGCGCTGGAGCGGACAAATAAAAAGTTTATAGACCGGTTTACCCGGATGGAAAAAGAAGCCCTGACCCGGGGAAAAAACCTGGCAGAGATGTCACTTGAGGAGATGGATGCGATCTGGAACCGGATAAAACTTCAAAAAAGCGGATCTTGAAAAAATTCTGGAGTGATATTGTATATAACAATGGTTATCTGCTTATTGGGGCGGCATGGCTGTTTACCATCTCTTTTATATTCAGCAATTACTGGTCGTATACGGCTTCGCCGGGAGGTATAACCAAGTCCCTGGAGAAATATATCTGGCGTAATGAACAAAATTTTGACCTGCTTTTAAGAGATACCGTACGCTTAGGAAAAATTATCAATAAAAAAGAAAGCGAAGCAGACGTTCAGCAAATTACCCGGCAGGATTTTAAGATATTTCTATATGAAGAGGCCGCTACGGGGGAGTATGATCTCTTGTTCTGGAATACACAATTGGTTTTACCCGGGCAGGAGATGCTTCAAAAAGAGCAGTCCAAATATATTGCCTCCCTTTCTAACGGGCAGTATGAAGTAATACGGAAAAAAATCAGCTACCAGGGAAAATCTATCATTGCCTTATACCTTTTACCGGTACGCCGGCAATATGTACTGGAGAGTGAATATCTTAAGAATGGCTTTGTCAATCACCCGAATATAGAGGAAGATTATGCGCTTGTTTTTACGCCTACCAGCTACCCGGTAAAGAGTGTAAGTGGTACTGTTTTATTTTATCTTCAGCCCAAATCTGTTGTGGTACATCACACAAACGACTGGGTGACGGTGACGCTGCGTATACTGGGAACCTTGCTTACCCTGTTCTTTTTCCATAATGTGGCTTTATCGCTTTCAAAGAAGAGAGGAGCAGCTGCCGGTGTATCATTTATGGTAATACTGCTGATCGGCTTGCGCACGTTAAGTTATTTTTTTCCCATACCGGCTAACTTCCGCCAGTTTGAATTGTTTGATCCGGTAATTTACGGCTCCAGTATAATATCCAGGTCGTTGGGTGATCTGCTGATTAACAGTATCCTTTTTTTCTGGCTGGTATTATTTGCCCGGATCCAGTTTTCGAAACAACGCATTCATTTCCGCATTCAAAGTATAATATGGCGCCGGGTGATCATAATTGCACTGGCGGCGGTGATGGTGGTGATGACGTTAATAAGTGGTCATGTTATACGCAGCCTGGTAGCCGATTCCCAGATCTCTTTTGATGTGACTAATTTTTTCAGCCTTACCCTGTACAGCGTATTTGGCTTTATTGTGCTATGTTGTATTTCCCTGGGCTACTTTATTTTTTCGCAATCTGTTTTAAAGGTAGCCAATGTATTGAAACGTAATACACAATACAGCTTTATCATTGCTATTGCCGTTATCGGGTTGCTGGGACTGAGTGTCAGGATAAACAGCCAGGATGTGGTTTTTGAACTATGTGTTCTTATCTGGCTGGTCTTTTTTGTGTACCTGATGGGCAGGGTAGACCTGGGTATAAAAAGACATAATTTCCTGGTGGCCAATGCACTTTTCTGGTTATTGATTTTTTCATCGTCAATTGCCGCTATTATTATTTTTCAAAACCGTACTAAGGAGCTGGAGTTAAGAAAGCGAACAGCCGAAAAATTAGTCATGCAGGCTGATCCTTCCAGCGAACGGCTCTTAAATATAGCCATACAAAGCTTCAGCAATAATTTCTTTCTCAGTAATCTGTGGAGGTTACATGATCCGGTACAGAGCATCCTGTTTAAAGACAGCCTGATCAATGCCAACTTTACGCCCTATCTTAATAAGTATGATACCGAGCTTTTCTTTTATGATGCGCAGGAGCGGCCGATTCCGGGTGGAGAACGGCTGACTTATGATGAATTAAATACTATTTATTCCGTACAGGGTAAAAACACTAAAATTCCCGGGTTACGCTATTACGAAACAGCATTTGATAAGTTCAGCTATATTTATCTGAAAGAAATCAGGGACAGTGCTGATGATATCCGGTCTTACTTTTTTATGCTGGCTAATCCCAAGCGTTACCGGAGTGAGGCCTTATATCCCGAACTATTCAGGCAGGCAGAAGACTATTCATTCGAATATGCGCCGGATTATGCTTATGCCATTTACGATAAAGGCGTGTTACAGTCCTATGTTAATGATTATAGTTTTCCTTCGGGGTTAACCGAAGATGATTTACCGAAGGAGGAGTTCTTTGAAAAGCTGACTAACGGGTATAGCGAACTGTGGTATAAGTCGGGTAATAAAGTGATTATCATAACACGAAGAAGCAGCTTTATTATGGAAGCCATTACGCTCTTTGCGTATTTGTTTTGTTCTTTTTTGCTGCTGGTATCGCTGTTTCAACTGGCAAGTATTAATATCCAGTCTGGGTTCAGGTGGCGCGTTCTGCGTGAGATTACCGGGTTTAATATCCGGTCGCAGATTTATGGCACTGTAATCTTTGTGAGCGTGTTTTCTTTTATTGTAGTCGGCGCTGCCACTATTTTATTTTTTACGGCCTCCTATAATAAAAATAACCGGGATAAACTAAGCCGCTCCATACAGGATATATCGCTGGCTTTAAAAAATAAAGTGATTGACCACCGGCTCACGTATAATGATAATGCCAGGCTGTTATACGATTCTGCCGGCACTTCCCTGCAGCAACAAATCACCGATTTGGCCCAGCTGCATAACGTGGATGTTAACCTGTATAACTCTGACGGCTCCCTCCAGATATCGTCCCAGCCTTTTGTATACAATAAAGGTGTGCTAAGCCGTATCATGGATCCTCTGGCATATTATAACCTTAACCGGAAAAAGAAAATACAGTATGTGCAGGACGAGCAATACGGCAGAATGGCTTATCTCAGCATATATGTACCCGTAATCGGTGAGAATCGTAAAGCGGTCGGCTATCTTAATATTCCTTTTTTTAATTCTCAAAACAGGCTGAAGAGGGAGATATCGAGCTTCCTGGTAACCATTATCAATCTTAATGCCTTTATCTTTTTGCTGTCGGGGGTTATAGCCTTATTCCTTACCAACAGGATAACCGCTTCTTTTACGCTTATCAGCGCCATGATGAAGGACGTGAACCTCGGCAGGCATAATGCGGAAATTGTGTGGAAGAAGAAAGATGAAATTGGCGGATTAGTGAAAGAGTACAACAAGATGGTTCAAAAGCTGGAGGAGAGCGCTTCGGCACTGGCAAAAACGGAGCGGGAGGGCGCATGGAGGGAAATGGCAAGGCAGGTTGCCCACGAGATTAAGAACCCGCTTACACCAATGAAGTTAAGTATACAATATTTGCAGAAAGCTATTGATAATAACGCACCTAATGTAAAAGAGCTTTCTTCTAATGTGGCTCAAACTCTTGTGGAGCAAATAGATCATTTGTCAAGGATCGCTTCCGAATTTTCCCAGTTTGCCAATATTGGTAATGCTAAAAACGAAGTATTCGACCTGAACAGGCTTTTAAATTCTTTGGTAAGTCTGCATGATGTTCAGGATAATGTAACCATTCGCTGGATGCCCTGTACTGATGTGGTATTTATTAATGCGGATAAAACACAGATCAACCGGCTGTTCACTAATCTCCTTCAGAATGCCATAGAAGCTGTTCCTGAAGGTAAGCACGGCGCGGTTACCATTAATGAGGAAAGAAATCCCGACAGGGTAAAAATCAGTATAAGCGATAATGGCCCGGGTATCTCACCAAGCATGCTGCCGAATATTTTTACGCCTAATTTTACTACAAAGACTTCGGGAACGGGCCTGGGACTGGCTATTTGTAAAGGTATCGTAGAGCAGTCGCACGGAAATATATGGTTTGATACAGAAGAAGGAAAAGGAACTACCTTTTATGTGGAATTGCCGGTTTACAGAGATGGAATGGTGTTTTGAGGGGGACAGGTTCCAGGTTGCACGGTACAGGTTGCAAGGTGCAGGGGAGGGGGCATATATCATATCCCCTTTTTCTCTTTTCTTTTTTGTAAGAAAGCTTCAAATTCCCGGAGGCTGTAGCTGCTCAGGTTATTTTGCTTTGTCATTCCTGCCTTTTGAGCAGTGAGCACACCATAGCGGATATCATCATAGCCATCAATATGATGTGCATCAGGGTCTATAGAGATCAGTACGCCTTTTTCTATCGCATAATCAATCCAGCGCCAGTCTATATCTAAGCGTTGCGGATGGGCATTTAATTCAATCACTACATCATGCGCTGCACAGGCGTCAATGACGGCTTTATGGTCTACCGGGTATCCCTCCCGGATCAGCAGTAATCTGCCGGTCATGTGCCCCAGTATAGTAGTATAAGGATTTTGAATAGCTGTTAATAAACGCATCATGGCCTTATCCTGCGCCATTTTGAGATTAGAGTGAACCGATGCGATTACCAGGTCAAACCCGGCTAATATCTCGTTGTTATAATCCAGGTTGCCGTCATTCAGGATATCTGCTTCAATGCTCTTAAATATTTTAAAAGGATGCAATTGCTTATTCAGCGCATCAATGTACCGGTGCTGTTCCGTGATCCGGTCTTCCTTTAAGCCGTTGGCATAAAAAGCCGATTTACTATGATCACTGATCACTAAGTATTCAAATCCTTTGTCGATAGCCGCCTTTGCCATTTCTTCTATGGTTTGTCTTCCATCGCTCCAGTTACTATGGCTGTGAATAATGGCTTTGATATCTTCCGGTTGAATAAGCGATAAAGGGGAATTGTTTGTATAGGTATCAATTATCGTTTCCTTTTCCCGGAGGCAGGGAGGTATAAAAGGAACTTCTGCTGATTTAAAAACCAGGTCTTCCCGGCTAAACACCCCCGAAGAAGGAAATCTTGTATTCCATGCTTTCAGAAAATCAGCGGAACAACGGGTTTGGAACAAAAGGCTTCCGAAATTTTCCTCACGGGCAATATGAAAAGTGAGATAGAGATTATCTGCGGCTTTAAAGCGGATACTCGTTTCGTTTTTCTCCGTAGTTGCAAACCGGTTTGCCGAAAAGAATTGTTCCAGCCGGTTAATATCGGCTGTGCTTACCCATTCCAGTTGATCAATAGTTTCCAGTTGTCTTGCAAAAGCGCCGGCAGGTTCAAATTGATCATCAGGAAAATGTGCCCGGAGTTGTTGCAGCATCTGTTGGGCGTAAGGTTCGATCCCGGCATATAAGTAGCTTCCCTTGCTGCGGAGATAAAATTCAATATTCGCCTTTACGTTTTGTTGCGTCTTTTCTCCGAATCCTTTATAAAGTAACAGCCTGTTTTCATTGCAGGCATATAATAATTCACCGATCGTTTCCAGTCCCATTTCCTTCCATATCACGGCTATCTTTTTGGGACCGAGTCCTTTTATTCCCAGCATCTCCAAAATTCCCGGTGGTGTTTTTTGCAGGTATTCTTCCAGGATGTTGAGTTGTCTGCTTTGCCTGATCTCCAGTATCTTTTTGCCGATAGCATTGCCGATCCCTTTTATTTCCGCTATTTTTTCATCGGGTAATGAAGCTAAAGCTACGGGCAGCCGTTCAATGGTGTAGGCTGCTACCGCATAGGATTTTGCTTTAAAACTATTTTCACCGTGAATTTCCAGGAGTTTGGAAAGCAGGGAAAAAGCATCTGCTATCTGCAAATTATCCATGTCCATATCGTTGAAATCTTAAAACGGGATGATCATATCCGGCGCAATGAGCCGTATTGTTTAAAGGGTAACAATAAAAAAAGTCCCGTTTAAGGGACTTGTATTTTTCAAACTCTTTAGAAAAATAAAGATTATTTTTTCTTAGGAGCGGCTTTCTTTGCAGCTTTTTTAGGAGCAGCTTTCTTAGCAGCCTTTTTAGGAGCAGCCTTTTTAGCAGCTTTCTTAGGAGCGGCTTTCTTTGCAGCTTTTTTAGGAGCAGCTTTTTTGGCGGCTTTTTTAGGAGCGGCTTTTTTAGCAGTTGCCATGTTTTTTAGAATTTAATGGTTAGTTAATAATGGATTAACGTCATAAAAGTAAAAACATTTTTCCAACTGCAAAATTTTTTTTTTAATCTGTCGCTTCACTGGCGGCTACCGAAACAAAGGTTTTGTTGTTTTTTCCCTTTTTAAATTCTACCATACCATCGCTCAATGCAAACAAAGTGAAGTCTCTTCCCACACCTACGTTTTTACCGGGATGGTAAGATGTGCCGCGTTGACGAACGAGGATGTTCCCTGCTAAAGCCGGTTGTCCGCCGTATATTTTTACACCCAAACGTTTACTTTGCGAGTCGCGGCCGTTTTTTACACTACCTTCTCCTTTTTTATGTGCCATGATCTTTTAAATTTTAACGTGTTCAAACCCGAAGTCCGGGTTTGTAAATTCAGGTTCTGATTATGCGATATCCGTTACTTTGATTTGTGTGAATACGGTACGGTGTCCGTGCTTTTTACGAAAGCCTTTCCTTCTTTTCATTTTAAAAGCAATAACCTTATCACCCTTTACTTCACCAACAATTTCGGCTTTTACTTTTATTTTTACATCAGATCCGGTCGTTAAAGCATCTCCGTTATCTGCGAGCAACACCTCGGAAAACTCAACGGTATCACCTGCTTTTCCTTCTATATGAGGAACATACAAATTCTGCCCCTGCTGAACTTTAAACTGCTGACCGGCTATTTTTACTATTGCAAACATTGGGTAAATTTTAAGGAGTGCAAAGGTAATACTATTTTACTTCCCGGCAAATAATTGAAAGAAAAAATCTTTCCTGCTTAAAGTGCTGCTTTGCAGGCGTAAGGCTATCTTTGCGGTCTCAACTATTCTTGCTGAAAGTATATGAAGATTAAATCCTTTTTGGCAAAGCCATTTGCCGGATATATCCATAAACAGGTAAAAAAAAGCATGGGTACAGCCCTGGCGGATCAGGAGCAGATATTGAAAGACCTGTTGAAGACCGGCAGGGGAACGGAATTTGGAAAAGAGCACGCTTTTGATAAGGTTGCCGCCTACAACGAGTTTAAGCAGGCGGTTCCTATCCGCGACTATGAAGCCTTTAAGCCCTATATCGAACGGATCAAAGAGGGTAAGCATAACATACTGTGGAAGGGGTTACCTATTTATTTTGCCAAAACCAGCGGTACCACCAGCGGCGTGAAGTATATCCCGATAACGAAGGAATCGGTAGATAATCATTTTGATACTGCCCGTAACGCTTTTTTTTGTTATATGTCAGAAACAGGTAATTTTTCTTCCGCCGATGGTAAAATGATCTTCCTGAGCGGGAGTCCTGCGCTGGAACGGGTTGGAGGGATACCCACCGGCCGGCTGAGCGGAATTTCCAATCATCTTATACCCCGTTACCTGCGAACGAACCAGCTGCCCAGCTATGAAACGAATTGTATTGAAGACTGGGAAACAAAACTGGAAAAGATAGTGGATGAAACCATAGACCAGGATATGACCATGATCAGTGGTATTCCGCCCTGGGTGCAGATGTATTTTGACCGGTTAATAGCCCGAAGCGGCAAAAAGATAAAAGACCTGTTCCCGAATTTCAATGTGATGGTTCAGGGAGGTGTTAACTTTGAGCCGTATAAAGTCAGGCTGTTTGAAAGCATCGGCAGAAAAATTGATACGATAGAAACATACCCTGCCTCAGAAGGATTTTTTGCTTTCCAGGATTCGCAGGAGCAGGAAGGGCTTTTACTGAATACCAATTTTGGGATATTTTTTGAATTTGTACCCGCACAGGAGATATTTTCTGCTAATCCCACGCGTCTGAGCCTCAAAGACGTTAAAGTAGGCGAAAATTACGCGCTTATTATAAACAGCAATGCCGGGCTATGGGGATATAACCTGGGTGATACCGTAAGGTTTGTATCCGTAAACCCGTACCGTATTGTGGTTACCGGCCGGATCAAGCATTTCATTTCTGCTTTTGGGGAACATGTAATTGGGGAAGAGGTAGAGTACAGCCTGATGAAAGCAGCAGAAAAGGAAGGACTGCAGATCACTGAATTTACCGTGGCCCCGGTAATAGAACAGGATAAGGGCAAAAGTTATCATGAGTGGTTTGTTGAATTTGAGCATACGCCGCAGAATATTGCCGATTTTTCAATGGCGGTAGACCGGAATTTGAGGGAGAAGAATATTTATTATGATGACCTGATCAGCGGCAATATTTTACAAACGCTTAAAATACGGCCGGTAAGAAAAAATGGTTTTATAGATTATATGAAAAGCGTAGGTAAGCTCGGCGGACAAAATAAAGTACCGCGGTTAAGTAATGACAGGAAAATTGCGGATGAGTTAAAATACTACCTGCAGGAAACGGAGTCGGTGTAAGAAGGAATGATCCGGGTGAGTGATTTTCCATGTTGTTTTATTTAACCTATCTTGAACAACAGAACTGCAACAGGCAGTAATAAAATGAAATGAAAAAAAGAATAGCCATATTTGGGTCTACAGGTTCCATTGGAACGCAGGCCCTGAAAGTGATTGCTTCTAACCCGGATAAATTTGAGGTGGAAATTTTAACCGCCCATTCTAACGACAGGCTGCTGATACAACAGGCAAAAGCGTTTAACCCTAATGCAGTGGTGATTGTTAATGAAGGTAAGTATGCAACGGTAAGAGATGAACTCGCCTCCACAGACGTTAAGGTATTTGCCGGGGAAAAAGCATTGGAAGAAGTGGCGGCTTTTGATTCTTATGATATGATGCTGGCAGCCATTGTTGGCTTTGCCGGGTTAAAATCCACTTTAGCCGCTATTGAATGTGGTAAGTCAATAGCATTGGCCAATAAGGAAACGCTCGTAGTGGCAGGAGATATTGTAATGCAAAAAGCGGTAGAGAAGAGAGTGCCGGTTATTCCTGTTGATTCCGAACATTCGGCCATCTTTCAATGTTTGATCGGGGAAACCAGAAATAAGATCGAGAAAGTAGTGCTAACGGCTTCCGGAGGTCCTTTTCTCGGTAAGAAGCCTAACTTTCTGGTAAACGTAAAGAAGGAACATGCGTTGCAGCATCCCAACTGGAATATGGGGGCTAAGATATCCGTTGATTCAGCTACTTTAATGAATAAGGGGCTGGAGATGATTGAGGCGCGCTGGCTGTTTAACCTCGAGCCGGATCAGATACAGGTTATTGTACATCCCGAAAGCATCATACATTCTATGGTGCAGTTTGAAGACGGCAGTATTAAAGCGCAGATGGGGTTGCCTGATATGAAGCTTCCCATACAGTATGCCCTGGCCTTTCCGCAGCGCATACCCAATAGTTTCCCGCGTTATGATTTTACCCGCTCAGACGGACTGCATTTTGAGCAGCCCGATATCAAAACTTTTCGTAACCTCGCGCTCGCTATGCGGGCATTGGAGAAAGGGGGGAATACGCCCTGCATACTTAATGCGGCGAATGAAATTGCGGTTTATGGTTTTTTACACAACCGGATAGGATTTTTAGATATGATGGAAATGGTAGAAAGAGCCATAGATAAGATCCCTTATATAGAAAAGCCTTCTTTGGAAGAATATTTTGAGAGCGATGCCGAGGCGCGTAATTTTGCCGCTTCTTTAATTCACATATAACACATATATAACAGAAAGAAAACCGGAAGTAAAAAAGAAAGTTTCAATATTGCCGTTTCTACTTTTGGTACTAAAAAAAGTCAATACATTTAAATGATAACATTATTAGCGATCAATTGGGCATCTGTGGGTTTACAGGCCGGGCAACTCATTCTGTCGCTTTCTATCCTGGTCATTATACACGAATTGGGACATTATCTTACCGCCAAATGGTTTAAATGCCGAGTGGAAAAGTTTTATCTTTTCTTTGATCCCTGGTTTTCATTGTTTAAGAAGAAAGTAGGCGAAACAGAATATGGTATTGGCTGGCTGCCGTTGGGCGGTTATGTTAAGATTGCAGGTATGATTGATGAAAGTATGGATAAGGAGCAGATGAATAAACCACCCCAGCCCTGGGAATTCAGGAGTAAGCCCGCCTGGCAGCGCCTGATCATCATGATTGCAGGTGTTACCATGAATATCCTCCTGGCTTTTTTAATATACAGTATGATACTATTGGTATGGGGTGAAAAAAAAGTACCGGTAAGTTCTATGAAGTACGGACTGGCATTCAGAGATACCCTGATGACAGACCTGGGCTTTAAGAACGGGGATAAAATATTAGCGGTTAATGGTCAGCCGATAGAAGACTATAATGATATTGTTAAAAAACTTTTACTTGGCGATCATGTAAGTATTGAGAGAGGAGGGAAACAGGAAACCATTACCCTTCCTGTTGACCTTATAGGAAAATTATCAGAGAAAAAACGGAGCCGCATACCCCTGCTGGAACCCCGTATACCCGTGGTGGTTAAGAATGTGGCCGATTCGAGTAATGCATATAAGGCCGGTTTGCGAACGGGCGACCAGATCCTTGCGGTGAATGGCGCTTCTGCGGTGTTTTTTGATGAGCTTAAAAGTATACTTGCAGCACACAAAAGCCAGACTGTTGAGGTAAGTGCGAAAAGAGGATCGGATACCCTATTGTTATCTACGGCAGTTACCGATGACGGTACGATCGGCTTTTACCCGGTGAGTACGCTTAATGATTTAGACAGCATGGGGGTTTTGAAATTACAGATTACCAAGTATGGTGTTTTGGAATCTTTTCCTGCAGGTATAAAAATGGCAGGCGACCAGCTGCAATTTTATATAGACCAGTTCAAAAAGATACTGTCGCCTGAAACAGGCGCCTACAAAGGAGTAGGAGGCTTTAAAGCGATGGGGTCTATCTTTCCCGACTATGGGTGGGATTGGGAAAGCTTCTGGCGGATTACTGCATTCTTTTCCATCGTATTAGCCTTTATGAACCTGCTACCTATACCAGCCTTAGATGGTGGGCATGTAATGTTTACCCTATATGAAATGGTATCAGGACGTAAGCCCAGCGACAAGTTCCTGGAATATGCACAAATAGCGGGAATGATCATATTATTCGGGTTACTGCTGTATGCCAATGGTAATGACTGGTTTGGATGGGGAAGGGGGAAGTAATTTGAGAATGTGAGAAATGTGGAAATGTGAGACTTTAGAAATTGAGACGAGTTTTATTAAAAAATATACAATGAATAGAATCAGGATTATTGGCTTGATACTCTTTTTTTCTTGCGGGTATTATATCCTTCATGCGCAGTCGGGTTCTAAAAGAGAGATAAAGGTGAATCTTGTTTGGGATGTCCCTGTGCCTGATGGTTCAGTAGAAATCTCACATGGAACTCTGCAAAAATTAACGGTAACCGGAGGGAGAGGTAAAGTAAGAGGTAATCAATTCTCTGTTTCAGGAAAAGAAGCGAGACTGCAATTGAGTATTGTAAATGGCAGTGTAGAGCCTGGTCCTGAACCTGCTGTGATACACGTAAAGTCTGGTGTTGGTTCTTTTTCATTTTTATTGCGTGATGTGAACTATAACTTTCCTATTCTGATTCCGGATTATCACGTGGCAGTTTTGCCGGGTGATGATGTCAGAGATTTTCTACAGGTAGAGATTGATGTACTGAGTCGTAAAACCAAAACCAAGGTTCAGGAGATTGAAGAAGAGCAAGAAGCTTCCTTTGGCGAGGCAGCGAAGGCTACGCGTAACATGAGTGTACCGATTAAGCTGGGACTGGGAAGAGATATGCGTATGTTTGAGATATCGGAAGAATTGCAGGATATGGCGCAGGAAGGGAAAATCATTCGCCCGAAATATTCATCCTCGGCCGTGAGACTTCCGGACACCAAACAAGATGCTGCCTATCTGTATGCTTTGGGGAGAGGAGTAGGCGTCCGGAATAATATTACCCGGAGTTTAGATGAAGGAGTTTTACCGATTTATCACTCTGAGCTGAAAGATGATGATGTAGTATATCATACTGTTTCTTTTGTTTCATTCGCCCGGAAGGAACTTACAGAAAAGACAAATACGGGGACAAACTATATCATATCCGATAAGCACAGTTCCGGACGAACGTTTAAGGCGGAACACATGAAAGAACTGGAGGAGCGAATGAAAACGGCTTATGATTTTGATGATGACATGGTATATTATGCACGAACGACCATTGAGAATACAGGCAAAGTACCCCGTTATGCCTGGATGAAAATACCGAGGCCGGGAACCGGATGGTGGGGTAAGAAAGTTCATGAATATGATCCGGTGACAGGCTTTTCGTCGTTTAGTACTGATCGGATTTTTTGCGTAGCTCAATTAAATGGGAAACCATTACCTAATGAAGAAATGGCGATGCTGCTTCAACCCGGACAAACAGCCGAACTGGATTTTTATATGCCGCACACACCGGTGTCCACTGGAGTAGCGGCGGCACTCATCAAAGAATCTTATCCTCAACGTTTGGCAGAGGCACGTTTGTACTGGAAGAAGAAATTGGAATCTGCTGCTGCTGTTCATTTGCCTGAAAGGACAATTAATGACCGTCTTAAGGCAGGTCTTCTGCATTTGAATCTGATCACCTTTGGAAATGAACCAGACGGGACGTTGTCCGCCAATGTGGGGGTATATAGTCCCATTGGAACGGAAAGTTCACCTATTATTCAGTTCTATCTGTCAATGGGATGGTTTGATATAGCGAAGCGGGCGCTGAATTATTTTATGGAAACTCAGCTCAGTACGGGATATATACAAAATTATGAAGGCTATACCGTAGAAACCGGCGCTGTACTGTGGGATATAGGTGAGTATTATAGATATACCCATGA
>JAMLHK010000009.1 GCA_023957155.1 Chitinophagaceae bacterium
AGTATCGGATTTCTCGGAAGGGCTTGCTGCAGTAAAAGGCTATGGCGGAAAATGGGGTTTTATAGATAAAACGGGGAAAGAAGTTATCAAGTGTACATACGATAATGTATATGGTTTTAAAGACGGCATTGCCTGGGTAGAATACAAAGACGATTGGGGACTGATAGATAAAACAGAAAAAGTGCTATTGCCGTTTTGTTATAACCAGGCTATTAGCTTAGGCGAAGGACTGTACAAGGTAAAATACAATTACGAAAAGCTAAAAAAAGAAGCAAAAAAATACGATGCGTTAAAAGAAGTGATGGGCAAACAGTCCGTAGGTGGCGTGACCAAAGGATATATTCTTGACGGCGGCATTATAGACAAAACGGGGAAGGAACTCAATCTGAAAAATCACTATCAGGAATTCCGGCCTTTTTCAGAAGGTTTGGCAGCGGTAAAACGGACTCTTTGGGATTACATAGATACTACAGGAAAAGTAGTTATAGATGGCTATTACCGGGTAGCCGGGGATTTCAAAGATGGCAAGGCCAAAGTAACAGATGATAAGGGTAGAGAATTTTATATTGATAAAACGGGGAAGGAGATAAAATAATAAATGAATATTGATAGTGACCGGGCCGTCAGTATTTTTTTTATAAACAGCAAACATTTTAAAATTAAATGAAAAACAATAATAGCCCCGAAATACGAGGCTGCTTACAGCTTTTCGAAAGGCTTGGGTGCGGTAAACCAAAACGGGGCAGAAAGTGAAATAATCACTCATTAAAAGCAATCAACACAAAATATGCAGCTCACGTCACCAAAATATTTCCGCACGACAGAAACCATTATCTTCCTCCTCATCACCATCTGGGGTATTGCACAAGGGCAGGTAACGGTTTTCTACATTATCTACTTTTTTTGGCTTCAGTTATTGATTCGCACCATTATTGATATCGTGTATGCCAGAAGAAACGGACAAGCAGACGGTACAAAACCAACTCCGGCCGTAATCGTCGGAAGCATGTTCATATACTTCTGTTACCTCTTATTGATTATAGTGTTTTTTGGGGTTATGCTCAACTTCGGCAACCAGGATTTGGTGATTATTAATTTGCGTACACTGGTATTACGTAATCCCGGTTTTGACCTCAATATTATGCTTTTTGCTGTGCAATATGCGCTCTACAGGAAGCAGATTGGAAACAAGGATTTACAAATAGCCCTGTTCGACAGGGGGCATCTCATTCTGCACATTTCCATTATTGTAGGCGCGTTGATACAGATGCAATTTGTCAGAAAACATCCTGAATATTTTACCGGGCATGAGCTTTGGAGTTCGGCACTGGTGGTGCTGCCGTTCCTGCTGCTAAAAATTTGGATAGGGCGGAAACAGTTAATGTAACAACATCTTCAGAAATTAAAAAAATAGAAACAATGACTGCCAAAATGCTCTTTTACTGTGTATTCATGAAACAGGGATGGAAACATAACATTACCCAACACACTCTATCACCATAGCACTGGCTCCTCCTCCCCCGTTGCAGATACCGGCAGCCCCGTATTTTGCCCCGTTTTGCCGGAGTATATTAATGAGTGTTACTAAAATCCTCGCACCACTGGCGCCTAACGGGTGACCTAAGGAAACGGCTCCGCCATGAACATTCACTTTTGCGGGATCAAGCGCCATTCTCCTGCTATTCTCAATGCCTACCACACTAAAAGCCTCATTGATCTCCCAATAGTCTATATCTTCCACCTGTAGTCCTGCTTTAACCACTGCTTTAGGCAGCGCGATAGCCGGTGTAGTGGTAAACCACTCCGGCGCCTGTTCTGCATCTGCCCAGGAACGGATCCGGGCAATGCGTTTCAGACCCAGCGCATCTGCTTTTTCCCGGCTCATAATAACCAGCGCCGCCGCACCATCATTCATCGTACTTGCATTAGCCGCCGTAACGGTTCCCTCTTTCTGAAAAGCAGGCTTAAGGGTGGCTATCTTATCAAATTTTACATTAAAAGGCTCTTCGTCTTTTGTAATGACAACCGGATCACCCTTTCGTTGCGGCACTTCCACCGGTATGATCTCACCGGCAAAAAGATTTTTTTCCCAGGCCTGCTGACTCCGTTTGTAACTTTCTATAGCAAATGCATCCTGGTCTTCCCGGCTGATACCACATTGCTTTGCACACAATTCAGCCGCATTACCCATCGCTTTACCATCATATACATCCGTGAGACCATCTTTAGCCAAACCGTCAATAAGCGATGTATTACCATATTTATTCCCCCAGCGCATCTGTTCAACATAAAAAGGCACATTACTCATACTTTCCATTCCGCCGGCCACCACAATATCAGCATCGCCCAATGCTATGCTCTGGGCTGCCAGGGCAACAGACTTCATTCCGCTGGCACACACTTTATTTATCGTTGTGCAGTTCACGGAATCCGGTAAGCCGGCAAACCGTGCTGCCTGCCGGGCTGGCGCCTGTCCCAGGTTTGCCTGTATTACGCACCCCATCAGTACATCCTGCACCTGGTCCGGATGAACACCTGCTTTTTGTATGGCGCCTCTGATCGCCATCGCTCCCAATTGCGTGGCAGACAAATCCTTCAGCACACCGCCAAAGCTCCCTATAGGTGTACGTACAGCTGAAATTATAACGACTTCTTTCATCTATGTATTCAAAAATTACAGGATCAAATAATAAAGAAAAATAACGATTGTTTACTACGCTCATAGCAGCCCGGAACGGGTTATCCACTAATCGGCAAAGGCGGCATACACGTAAAATCCGTAAAGCTTTTTATACCCCTCCGCTTTCTTTACGCACCCAGGGCCCGCCTGGCATATTCCAGGCATTTTTTAGCTTCCTGTACGGCATCAGAACCCTGTGGAATTGTATACTCCAGTTCAATACTTACCGGGATATTATATTTTTTCTCTTTCAACAGGTTGAGTATCTCTTTGATAGGTGTATCCCCCTGCCCCCAGGGTAAATTAGCCGCACCGTTTTCTTTCGATTGGCGGTCTTTGAGGTGCATGCTCGTAATCCGGTTGTGCTTTGCCCGGATAAGCGCCAGCAAGCTGTCTTTTGTATTGCTGCCACCTGCGGCTATGTAATGACCGCAATCCAGATTTAAGGAGTTATAGGGCGACTGGCTCAGGGCTTCATCCCAGGCCGTGTCAGTAGCCTGGGTATGCGCATGATAACCGATATATACTTTATGTTTTGCCGCCAGATTGCCCAACCTCCTGGAATGAGCGGGATCTTTAGGCAGCTCAACGGTTACAGACCGTGCACCTAATGCTTTTGCGGCACGCAGGGCATATTCAATTTCAGCATCGGTATTGTTTGTGCCTAAAGCGCTGGGTTTAAAAGCATAAATGCTTACCCCGGCTTTTTTAAACATTTTTCTTACTTCTTTAAACTTATCCATAGAAACCGTGGCACGCCATGCCGCAACTTTACTGTTATCGGATGGCTTACCGGCAAAATCCTCTACGGATTCACCCATTAATTCAACAGCGCTGATCCCGCTATCCACCACATACCGAAGTAACTGATGAATATCATGGGGCATACTGCGGTAAGTATAGGTAATGACGCCTACCTGCACACCAAAAAACTTAGAATCAGGCACTGTCTTTCCCAAAAAAGATCTTGACCAAACCGATGAGCCGGCCATAAGTAAACCGGCAGAAGCCAGGGAACCTTTTAATAAAAATGAACGGCGTGAAATAACAGAAGCGCTCTTGTCATGTACGGGCATATCACATTTTTTATATATTAATTGTATTGTTGGTAAATTTATAGCTTCACACGGAAGCGAAAAAATTTATTCTGCCGGGCAAGAATAACAAAAGGAGGAATGATAAAGAAGCAAAAAGAAAATTGCGGAAAAGAGAGGTGATCATCTGTTTTCAATATACTGCTTCAGTAGCTGCAAAGTATTATCCATATAGGTATCTCTGAAACTTTCGGAAAACAATCCGTAAAATTTTTCCCAGGGATACCATTTAATGTCCTCGCTGATCCACCATTCCACTTTAGTGAGAAGACTATCCTGCTGGTGACTTACCACACTAAAACCGCTGGAAAAAACCTGTTTGTTTTTTGATAATATAACCATATTGATACTATCCCGTGCAAAGGGTTCTAACTGTATAGAATTAGGAACGGCATCTTTACTGATCCAGTCGGCACGATAAGGCGGGTATATGGTATACTTAATTGAAGAGTCCTGTAAAATGGGATTCCAGTTCTTCCACTCCTCAATATGCAGAAGAGAAGCCATTACTTTGTTGTGAGGTGCATGAATCAGCACCGATTTAGATATCCTTATCCGGGAGGGAAGCAGCAGGGAGATCAATAACAGGATAATACCAAATACGATCAATCCGATTGCCGCCTGTTTTAATAAACGCATAGTCCTGTTGTTGTATTTATTCCCATTTAAAAACTTTCACCGCCAGGGTGTAGCCAACTACGGTCCAGATGGCCAGAATACCTAACTGTTTTCCACAATCCACCAGGTGCGCACCTTCAAACGCCACATTACGCATGGCATCATTTAGATGCGTGAGGGGTAATATCTTGCAAAAAGGCTGTAGCCAGGACGGGAAATTATCTATAGGAAAAAAAGTTCCTGCCAGTAAAAACTGGGGCAGGGTAACGATATTAGCCAATGGAGGGATCGTGCTTTCATGTGTAGCTATCCCGCTTACCACAAATCCAAATGACATAAAAACAACCAGCCCGATGAAGCTCAGTACCAGCAGCTCCAGGAAAGTGATCCAGCCGTGTATTAAAGTGAAATGAAAAAAATAATATCCCACCACTAAAATAACCACTGCTGTTATCATCTGGAATATGATACGGCTCAATCCTTCGCCCAGCACAATAAACGTACGGCTTACCGGGGTGGCAAAAAAACGTTTCAGCACTAAGGTCTGCCGAAGGCTGAAAAACAAAAAAGCAACCCCAAAAACACCGGCGCTTAAAAGCGAGAAGCCAAGCTGCCCGGGCAGGATGAAATCAATGGTACGATAGGTTCTTCCCGGAATTTTTTCTATCTGGTTACTGATCGCAGCTACCGTGGGCGTATTGGGGTATTGCTGGCGATCTATCTTCTTGATCATGGCTTCAAGAATGGAATGCAGCACCTGCAGGTTTTGCGGGCTTACCGCTTCAGAGCTTTTAAGGCGGATAAAATATGCCGGAGATTCATTATCATTTTTCTGAATAGAGATAATAGCTGTCAGCCTTCCTTTTTCGAGGTCTTCACTAAGCTCTGTCTCGGGCTTTTCCACAATACGGATACCGGGGATGGTATGGATCACTTTATATAAGTAAGTAGAAGTATCGGTACCCGGGGCAAAAGCTGCACGAAGCGAAACCTGCCCTCCCCCACTGAAAAAGCCAAAGACAAGAATAAAAATAAGCGGGAAAGCAAAGCTGAAAGCAACTGCCGAAGGACTCCTGAATATCGCGATCAGGCTTGCTTTGGCAATGGCTAACATGGCTCTAAACTGGCTATAGGGTTTCAACATGCCATTTATTTTTTGCCCGGCAAAGTTAGCGGGTTGAACTTCAATAATAATTTACTCTATAAAAATATCATAAGGAAGCCGGGTTTGGACCGGACCGGTCATCTGCCGGATATGCTGCCATTGCTCATACAGCCGGTATTCGGCAGGACTCAGCTCTTCCCTGATCGCCCGGGATTTAATGGTTCTGTTATAATTATTCTTCAACATATCCCAAAGAGATAACGGCTCCGGGTATTCCCGCAATGAATAGTCGCTCAGTTTAGCCATTCCTGCAGCGCAGGCAATGGCATCCTCCAACCCGCCAAGCCGGTCAACCAGTCCGATTTGCACAGCCCGGCTGCCGGCCCACACCCTTCCCTGGGCTATACTGTCTATAACCGTCATATTCTTTTTCCTTCCATCCGCCACCCGGGTTTTAAAATCATGGTAAATGGTATCTATGGAAGCCTGTATAATTTTCTTTTCCCTTTCGGTTAACGGCCGGAAAGCCGTGCCCATATCTGCATAAGGAGCCGTTTTAACCCCATCGAATGTTATCCCTAATTTATTCCTGAAAAAATCCTGCATGTTGGGTACAATACCAAAAACCCCTATAGACCCGGTAATCGTATTGGGTTGCGCAAAAATGCTGTCGGCAGCACATGAAATATAATATCCTCCCGATGCAGCTAAGTCGCCCATCGAAACCACCAGCGGCTTGCCGGCCTGGCGGGTAAGCAGGGTTTCCCGCCAGATGATCTCACTTGCCAGGGCGCTCCCGCCGGGTGAGTTTACACGCAATACAATGGCTTTGATCTTTTTATCCTTACGGGCCCGGGAAATCATATCCCGGAAATTATCCGAGCCCACCTGCCCTTCCATACCACGACCATCTACAATATCGCCTTCGGCATATATAACCGCTATCCGGTCGGTGCTGTATTTTTTCAGCTGGTTTGCCTCGGCATAAGTTCCCACCGGTACAAATTCAATTTTATCCTCTTCATGTATACCCACTCTTTCCCTGATCTCATCCTTCACCTCATCGTCATATTTCACCGCGTCAAGCAAATCATACTGTACTGCATCGCCTGCCGTTTGTATCAGATAATCATCGGCATATCGCTGTAATGTCACAGTGTCAATATTCCTCGCACTACTAACGGCAAGTAAAAAACGATGGTAAATATCCCCAAGCCAAACAGAGGTCTGAAGCCGGTTTGCTTCCGTCATCTTTTCTTCCCGGAGAGGCTCCGTAGCGCTTTTAAACTTCCCGTCATAAAATATCTGCGGCTCAATCTCCAGCTTTTTTAAGGCATTCTTCACAAAAAACAGCTGGGAGGCAAACCCCTTCCAGTCTATCGAACCTTTGGGATTACAGTAAATTTTATCCGCTGCGCTGGCAACAAAATAGGCTTTCTGGGATATCATCTCTCCGTAGGCAATGACAAACTTCCCGCTTTCCCTAAAATCAAGAAGCGCATTCCGCAATTCTTCACTTGCCGCAAATCCATTGGCATTTTCATTGCATTTAAGATAAACACCCCTGATGAGGGAATCGGACCGGGCATGTTGAAGAAGCCGAACGACATCATAAAGCGAAACCGCATACATATCATTATCACCGCTAAACTTCGCAAGCATGTTGTCTGACCTTTTATCCCTGAAATTCCGGGAAAGGTCAATATACAATACCGATTTTGCCGAAATGGTTGTTTTATCCCTTTTGGCAACACTGCCGGCAATACCTATTAAAATAAAGAAACCGGCCAGGAAAAAGACAAACAATGCTAACAAAGCGGCCAGAAAAAACTTAAAGAAACTCTTCACTATAAAAATTTTATCTCGTAAAATTAAAGATATTTGACCCCGGAAATTACATACTATCCATGAATAAAGCGTATTTACTGATAGGCGGTAATTTAGGCAACAGGAAGAAACAACTGAAAAGGGCGGCTAAGCAAATTGAAAAAGCGTGCGGAAAAATCATTCTTTCATCCCATTTTTATGAAACCGAAGCCTGGGGAAAAACCGATCAGCCGGCTTTTTATAACCAGGCCATCGCTATTACTACCCAACTTCCGGCTTTGCAACTTCTTGACACCTTACTAAACATTGAATCCGGTATGGGACGTCACCGGGCAGAAAAATTCGGGCCGAGGATCATTGATATTGATATCTTGTTATTTAATGAAGAGAATATCCATTATCCCGGACTGGATGTTCCGCATCCCGAATTGCCCAACCGCCGCTTTGCACTGGAACCGCTGAACGAGATAGCTCCCGACATCATACACCCGCAACTGAAAAAAACAATCAGCCGGTTGTTAAAAGAATGCCCGGACGGGTTAAAAGTACAAAAGCTGGAAAATTAGTGTATAACCCTTGACCGATTATTTAAAAGGGTTTTTTAAGTTTGATCCGCTATATGAAGTATCATTTCATTACTATTGAAGGAAATATCGGAGCGGGGAAGACAACTTTAGCTCACCTGTTGTCAAGACATTTTAATGCCAGGCTGATCCTCGAACAATTTGCAGATAATCCGTTTCTTGCCCGGTTTTATGAAAACCGGGGGCAGAATGCTTTTCCGATGGAATTATTTTTTATGGCCGAGCGCTATAAACAACTTAAAGAGCTGGTACATACCAAAGATCTTTTCCAGAGCATCACGATATCGGACTATATGTTTACCAAATGCCTGCTTTTTGCCAAAGTCAATCTGCCGGATGAGGAATTTCTCTTATATCAGCGCCTGTTCGATATTATCCACCAGCACCTCATACAGCCGGATATTCTTATCTACCTGCATGCTCCGGTAAATAACCTGCAGGCTAATATCCGCAAACGCGGACGCACATACGAGCAAAACATACCCGATGAATACCTGTTCAATATCCAGCAAACCTACACGCATTACATCAGGCAACACAATATCAGAACGCTGTTCGTTGATGCCGGGAAAGCTGATTTCCTGGGAAATGAGAATCATCTCAAGACGATCATAGATGCATTAGACAAAGATTATGACACAGGGCAGTATTTTATCGCGCTACCCTGAAAATAATCTGCCATTCTTTTCTATCCCGGCTCTATTCTACCTGTTTATCTTCCAGCAGTTGCTCTAAAACATAAAATACCGCAGGGCAGAAGGTAGCGTTCTTCAACGTAATCCGCGGGCGGTTGATCAGCACATCTTCATTGGTATAGGGAAACCGTTCGCAATCTGAAGGACGAACCTCATAAATACCACAACGATTATCTGTACCGAGAAACGGGCAGGGCGTTTGCTTAACCACATAATCCCCATCTTCATCCAGCCGGAGATAGGTATCAATAAACCGGCTTTCTTTCATACCCAGGTATTTGCTGATACGCTTTATATCCGGTGTTTTAAACCGGGGAGAATAATTCTTACAACAGGCGGCACAGTTCAGGCAGTTTATAACGGAGAAGGCTTCCTCATGCAAAGCCGGAAGCTGCTTCAGTATCCGGTTCTTTTTTCCTTTTTGAAGCAGGCGGGCATATCCTTTATGATGAGCAGCGGCCCTGCCCTGCCAGTCTTTATCTTTCCATTCTCCCGATATAAAGGCCGCATCGTTTTGCTTTTGTATTCCCATTGTAAAAAATTCATTTCTCCTGTACCACAGGTCAAACAAAAATGCAAGATACGCCGGATTTATACCCCTGAACCGTTATTTTTGTGGTCATTTTACCATGGAAGCCTTACGGGAATATTTTCTGATACTGCTTAGCACACCGGTATACATTGTAATTATTGGCCTGGAAATATTACTGAGCAATTACAGCCATAAAAAAGTATACGATTGGAAGGACTCTGCCCGGAACATTTACCTGATGCTCCTGAACAGCGGGGTAGATCTGTTATTCCGTACCATATATCTCCTTGTATTAGACTTTTTTTATGACCATCACTTAGTTTCTTTCGGTAACGTTGTAGTTTACTGGTTTTTACTGCTCCTGCTGGAAGATTTCCTGTATTACTGGCTGCACCGTTTTGACCATGAAATCCGTTTTTTCTGGGCAGTACATGTTACGCACCATTCTTCAGACCAGATGAACCTTACCGTAGGATTCCGTTCCTCGGTATTTCAGCCCCTTTATCGTTTTATATATTTTATTCCTCTCACCCTGCTCGGATTTAAACCGTTAGATATCTTATTCATCTATTCTGCCACCCAGATCTGGGGTATCCTGGTACACACCGAATTCGTAAAGAAATTAGGCTGGTTAGAATATGTTTTAGTTACCCCCTCTCATCATCGTGTTCATCACGCTTCAAATCCCAAATACTTAGATAAGAATATGGGTATGTTTTTGATTATCTGGGATAAGATGTTCGGCACTTTTCAGCAGGAGCTGCCGGAAGACCGGTATCAGCCGATCCGCTACGGCTTAACCCACCCGCTTACCGACAAAACGCCTGCCAACCTCGTATTTCATGAATGGAGGGCTATCTGGCAGGATATAAAAAGAACTGATATCACCTGGAAACATAAAATTGCCTATCTTTTTGGTCCTCCGGGCTGGAGCCACGATGGCAGCCGGCATACCAGTGAAGAACTGAGAGAAAAGGAAAACACAAAACCCCTGCCGGGAAAAGCATAGTCTTCGTCAAAAGTAAAGTACCACAGGCCGTTATCCACACAGATGGGTCTGCTTTGCACAACCTGTTTTACATCTGGTGCTTTATCCTAAATTTGCACTTCTTTTCAAAAAAAGTACAACGCAATTTCTATGAATGTATTTGATTTTCAGGCAAATGAGTTTCGTACACGACATATTGGACCTAATAAATCAGATAGCCGGAAAATGCTTGAAACCATTGGTGTTTCATCATTAGATGAGCTGATTGACAAAACAGTTCCCTCATCTATCCGTCTCAATACGGCACTAAACCTGCCTTCTCCCCTGAATGAATACGAGTTTTTACAGCAAGTGAAAGCCACCGCACAACTGAATAAAGTATTCAAAACATATATCGGGCAGGGCTATTACGGCACAATCACTCCTTCCGTAATTCAACGGAATATCTTTGAGAACCCCGGATGGTATACACAGTATACTCCTTACCAGGCAGAGATTTCCCAGGGAAGATTGGAGAGTCTGCTGAATTTTCAAACCGTAGTGGCTGATCTCACCGCATTACCCTTTACGAATGCTTCCCTGTTGGATGAAGCCACCGCAGCCGCCGAAGCCATGGCCATGCTCTTTCATCATGTCAATAAATCCGCTGCACTCACGAAGCCCAGGTTTTTTGTAGATACCGCTTTATTTCCACAGACCATTGACGTGCTGATCACCCGGGCTGTACCGATAGGTGTGGAACTTGTATTTGGCGATTACAGGCAGGCTGACCCGGATGATCGTTTTTTTGGCGCCATCGTTCAATACCCTGATAACAACGGATCAGTAAACGATTACCGGAATTTTATTAATAAAGTTCATGCCGTTAACGGGTTTGTAGTAATGGCAACCGATCTGCTGGCGCTTACCCTGCTTACCCCGCCGGGTGAACTGGGAGCCGATATTGCCGTTGGCTCCGCCCAGCGTTTTGGTGTGCCGGTAGGATTCGGCGGGCCGCATGCCGCTTTCTTTGCCACCAAAGAAGAGTTTAAAAGAAATATGCCCGGCAGGATCATCGGGGTAAGTATTGATGCTGAAGGCAACAGGGCGCTGAGAATGGCTTTGCAAACCCGGGAACAGCACATTAAAAGAGAAAAAGCCACTTCTAATATATGTACCGCCCAGGCCCTGCTGGCCAATATGGCAGCAATGTATGCCGTGTATCACGGTCCCGAAAGACTGAGATCCATTGCCACCCGAATAACCATTCTGGCAAAAACCTTAGCAGACGGATTACATGAACTGGGGTATACCAACCTGAATACCTACTACTTTGATACCCTGAAAATAGAAGTGAACGATACTTCAAGAATAAGATCAATTGCAGAAGATAATAAACTGAATTTCAGGTATTTTGGCGAGAAGCATATTGGTATTTCTATAGATGAAACCACCTCTCAGAAAGACCTGCTTGATATCTTATATGTATTTGCGGAAGCCTCCGGTCACAGCGGTGTTTCTCTTACGGTAAGTGAGGATGCCATCCCCCACAACATACCGGATTATGCTACACGTAAAAGCAGTTATCTTACCCACCCGGTTTTTAACACCCACCACAGCGAGAGCCAGATGATGCGGTATATCCGGTTCCTTGAAAGCAAAGACCTGTCTCTTGTTACTTCAATGATCTCCTTAGGGAGCTGTACAATGAAGCTGAATGCAGCTACGGAAATGATACCGGTCAGCTGGCCTGAATTTGCACATATCCATCCTTTTGCTCCCCATGATCAAACCCGGGGCTACCGGCAGATCATTGACGAACTGGCTAAACACCTCTGTATCATTACCGGGCTTGATGCCTGTAGTCTTCAACCCAACAGCGGGGCACAGGGCGAATTTGCAGGATTACTGACCATTAGAAATTATCACCAGGCAAAGGGAGAAGGTCACCGGAATGTGGTTCTGATCCCCATTTCAGCTCACGGTACGAATCCTGCATCTGCGGTACTCGCAGGATTAAAAGTAGTTGTAGTGAAAAGCGATAGTGAAGGACATATTGATGTAGCCGATTTAGAAGCGAAAGCAGGGCAATACGCATCTTCATTAGCGGCGCTGATGGTAACTTACCCTTCTACCCACGGTGTGTTTGAAGAAAGTATAAAACAGATCTGCCAGATCGTGCATGACCACGGCGGGCAGGTTTACATGGACGGTGCAAACATGAATGCCCAATGCGGGCTTACATCACCCGGTACAATCGGCGCTGATGTCTGTCACCTGAACTTACATAAAACCTTTGCTATACCCCATGGCGGGGGTGGTCCCGGTGTAGGACCGATCTGTGTAAAAGCCCATCTTACCCCTTACCTGCCCTCCCATATAGCAACAGGGGTTCCGGCTAACCATAACGGGCATACGCAATTTCACGCCGTAAGCGCAGCTCCCTATGGATCGGCATCTATCCTGCTAATCAGCTATGCCTATATCCAAATGCTTGGAGGTGAAGGATTGAAAGCAGCAACGGAACATGCTATTTTAAACGCCAACTATATGAGGGTGCGGCTGGAAAAATACTTTAGCATACTGTACCTGGGTACTCATGGCACCTGTGCCCACGAGTTTATCGTGGATCTTCGTCCGTTTAAAACCAGCTCCGGGATAGAAGGAGAAGACGTGGCTAAACGATTAATGGATTATGGATTTCACGCACCAACATTAAGCTTTCCCGTGCCCGGTACCGTAATGATCGAACCTACGGAAAGTGAAGACAAAGCCGAATTAGACCGTTTTTGCGATGCCATGATCAGTATATATCATGAAATAAAAGCGGTGGAAGACGGTAAATCTGATAAAACAGATAACCCGCTGAAGAATGCACCTCACACGATGCAGTCCGTATGCTCCGATAAATGGACACACCCTTACAGCCGCCGGGAGGCCTCATTTCCATTACCTTATGTTACCCAAAATAAATTTTGGCCAAGCGTGTCCAGGGTAAACAACACGTATGGCGACCGGAACCTGGTCTGCACCTGTGAGCCGGTGGAGAGCTATATGGAAGTGGAGAACGGTTGAGGATAATTAACATTATGCGGCCAAATTATAATCTTAGATAGCAGACTGTGTTCTATTACCATAAGCACAATGCCTGCAATTATTTTTGCAGCAATATCCTCTTTGCAAATGATACAATTCAGTAAAAACAAAATAGCCGTTATCAAAATAATAGTGCAAGCCTTCCACCATCAATTCCCTTTGTTTAGGGAAATCATGAAGCAAGCTAAATTGAACCATTTTGTCAATGTCCTCCATACACCTGCTGCACAGGCAATCATCGTATGAAGTAGATTGCAAAAAGGTTTGGGTATCATCAGAAACCCGGACACTGTTGCACTGACAATTAGCTATATCTCCAACCTTACATTCAAACAATGCTCCGCAACGCTGGCAATATTTACTTTCATGCTTACACATATTGCTGCCCTAACACCCGAATGATGATAAAGGAAAGATTGATTTTTTGCATTCCTGTTACGTAATAATATGTAAAATGGGGCTGACCAAAAAGTCCGTTGAATCACAATAAAGACCTTTTTGGTCAGCCTGCCATTCAGACCGTTATCAATTGCCTTAGTTCTTTCGCTGCGCCTATCATCTCAATCAATGCCGTTCTTGTTTCTTCCCAACCCCTTGTTTTTAATCCGCAATCAGGATTTATCCAAAGCTGTTCTGGCGGAATAACTGCTTTTGCTTTTTCTATCAGCGTAATCATTTCCTGTTTTGATGGTACGCGTGGCGAATGAATATCGTACACCCCGGGGCCAATTTCATTGGGATATTTGAAATCAGCAAAAGCATCAAGCAATTCCATTTGTGAGCGTGACGTTTCAATGGTAATTACATCGGCATCCATACCTGCAATGCTTTCTATAATATCATTGAACTCGGAATAACACATGTGCGTATGGATCTGGGTTTCGTCCTTCACACCGCTTGCCGCAATACGAAAAGCCCTTACCGCCCAATCCAGGTATTCCTGCCAGTTTTCCTTTCGTAACGGCAGTCCTTCACGGATAGCAGGTTCGTCAATCTGGATAATGCGAATACCCGCTTTTTCCAGATCAATGACTTCATCCCTTATGGCTAATGCGATCTGTGTGCAGGTTTCACTCCGCGGCTGGTCATTACGTACAAAGCTCCATTGCAATATGGTAACGGGCCCTGTCAGCATCCCTTTCATCCATTTGGAGGTAAGGGATTGTGCATAACTGCTCCATCCTACGGTCATCGGTTCAGGGCGATAAACATCACCGAAAATTATAGGAGGCTTTACACAACGGCTGCCATAGCTCTGTACCCAGCCGTTTTCCGTAAAAGCAAATCCTGCTAATTGTTCACCAAAATATTCTACCATGTCATTGCGTTCAAATTCACCATGCACCAAAACGTCTATGCCGATTTCTTCCTGCCAGCGTATCGCTTTTTCCGTTTCGTCTTTTAGCAATTGATTATACTGTTCACCGGTTAATTCCCCTTTTTTCCATTTGGCGCGCCAGCTCCTTACCTCTTTTGTTTGCGGAAATGAGCCGATCGTAGTGGTTGGGAACAGGGGAAGCCGTAATGTGGCACGTTGTTTCTCTTTTCTTACCTCAAAAGTATTACTGCGTTTTGCCTCCTTTTCCGTTATAGCGGCAACTCTTTCCTTAACTTCTGCAGTATGGATCAACAAAGATGTTTCCCGGAGCTGCTGCGTCCTGATATTTTCCTGCAATTTGATGTTTGCCGCTTCACTGTCTTTATCATCGGCTAATTGCTTCAATAGTACAATCTCCTCTAATTTTTGCTTAGCAAAAGCCAGCCACTGCTTTATTTCAGGACGGAGCTTCACTTCAAAATCCAAATCGCATGGCGAATGTAATAAGGAGCATGACGGGGCAATCCATACCCTTTCCTTATCCATCTTTTCAACGGCTTTATCAATTAATGAAAGCGATTGTTTAAAATCATTCTTCCAGATATTCCTGCCGTCAATGACGCCCAGCGATAAATGCATTTTTGACTTTACAAAATCCGTTTCCAGTATATCATTTAACTGAGAAGGACAACGTACCAGGTCAAGATGCAATGTATGCAGGGGCAATGCTAATACCGTTTGCAGATTATTTCCGTAACACTCAAAATAGCTTGTAAGAATAATTTGCAGATCAGGAAATTTTGCCTTGATCGCCTGATATGTTTTCGTAAATGCACCCCGTTCGGCATCTGAAAGATTTAGCGATAAACAGGGTTCATCAAACTGAATAAAGTAAGCGCCGTTTTCATCCAGACGTTTCAACACCTCAAAATAAACAGGCAATAAGCTATCCAAAAGCTCAAGCCTGTTAAACCCGGCTTCTTTTTCCTTCCCCAGTAACAAAAATGAAACAGGGCCTAACAACACCGGCTTCGCCTGAAAACCGCCGCGCTTTGCTTCTGCAAATTCATTCACTATTTTATTGTGAAAGAAAGAAAACTTTTGATTTGTCTTAAATTCAGGAACAATATAATGATAATTGGTATCGAACCATTTCGTCATTTCCATAGCAGGAATATCGTCATCATTTTTTTGATACCCTCTTGCCATAGCAAACAGCAGATCAAGATGATTGACCTGTTTCTTTTCTATTAAGGAATGAAAACGTTCAGGAATGGCGCCCGTCATTAAACAGGTATCTAATACATGATCATAAAAGGAAAAATCATTACAGGGTACCCAGTCTATACCCGCATCTTTTTGTAACAGCCAGTTAAACCGGCGAATGGATTGGCCCGTCTGCTCCAGTTCGTGAGCAGAAATTTTACCCGCCCAATAGGCTTCATTGGCTTTTTTAAGTTCACGGTGATTACCTATGCGTGGGTAACCCAAATTGTGTGTTTGCATTTTTTGTTTTTAAAATCGTGAAACAATATTTATGCTTTTGCAAACAGCACAGCCACACAATAAAAAAGAGAATAGAATAAAACGGGATTATCCTTAAGAAGGAAAATTATTCAATACCCGACCTGCTTTTATCGTGAAAGCTGTGTCATTGAGATAAAGGCAAGTATCCTGGCTTGTAACATTTTACCTCCTTCTCATCCCGGCTAAGGCGGAACAATGGATATTTTGGTAAAATCTTTTTGCGTTACTTACAGTTGCACGTCAGCCCGTGATTCACACACGGTTCCTTTTTAACCCCGATATTATCGGCGACCAATACCTGATTGATTGTATGCAAAGAACGGCGGCAAAGATAGGGATTAAAACAAAGGGACACACATCATACCTGCTGATATACACCCGGTTTCAGATAAAGTTTTTTACCCTGCCTGCCGGTCATGCGCATTTCAGCCTCTTTCCTCCCATATCATAGCCAGGTGAACAAGCGTCTCCACGCTTTTTTGCATATCCTGCACACTTACATATTCATGCTTGCCATGAAACGCCATTTCTCCGGTAAACAAATTGGGACAGGGTAAGCCCATGAAGGACAATCTTGATCCATCCGTTCCGCCTCTTGCGCTGCTCAAAACGGGTTGTATACCGGCCCGCTTCATTGCCGCTATGGCATACTCACCCACCTTAGGGTATTGATTTAATATTTCTTTCATGTTCCGGTACTGCTCCTTCACTTCGAGGGATGCCTTAGCCCCGTTAAACCGGGTAAGGATTTCACCCGCTTTACGCTTCAACCAGGTTGCATATTCCTCAAGCCTGGAGGTATCGAAATCACGCAGGATAAACTCAATGCTCACGTTCTCTGCTATACCATTAATATGAACAGGATGAACAAAACCCTCCCTGCCCCCGGTAGCTTCAGGACACAGCCGGTCGGAAGGCAAAGATTCCAGAAAAGCGGAAGCCACCTTAATGGCATTTATCATTTTACCCTTAGCGTAACCCGGGTGTGCACTAACCCCGGTGAAAGTAACCGTTACGCTGTCAGCCGAAAAAGTTTCGTCTTCAAACATACCCCTTTCGCCCCCATCCAGCGTATAACCAAAATCGGCGCCCAGTTTCTTCACATCTACTTTATCTACTCCCCTGCCGATTTCCTCATCGGGAGTAAATAATATTTTTATATTCCCGTGCTTAGCCTCCGGGTGTGTGGTAAAAAAATGCAGCATATCCATAATCACTGCGATGCCGGACTTATCATCCGCACCCAGTAAAGTAGTCCCTGAGGCCGTAATAATATCCTCCCCGATCTTCTTTTTTAAATAAGGATGATCCGCTACCCGGATCACCTGCCCGGGATCATCAGGCAAAACAATATCGCTTCCGTCATAATTTTGATGCAGCAGCGGCTTTACTCCTTCGCCGCTGCAATCAGGTGAAGTATCAACATGCGAACAGAAGCAAATAACCGGAGTGGCTTTACCGGTATTGGATGTAAGCGTAGCATACACATACCCATATTCATCCAGCACCGCATCCGTGATGCCCATAGCATGTAATTCGTTAACCAGCAGGCGGGACAGCTCCTTCTGCTTTTCGGTTGAAGGAAATGTGGCCGACTGCGGATCCGACCGGGTATCTATTTTTACGTAACGCATAAACCGGTCTGCAACCGTAAAACGATATTCATTAAACATAGTATTAATTTTAGTATTATGTTAACCGTAACATGCCGCATCATTTTGTGAATAGTGAGTAGTCAGTGGTGGGTGGTGAATAAATTCACTACTGACAATTACCCATACACCCGGACAATACGACATGTTATAATTAACTTAGAATCAGTTTATTTTTCAACCGGCGCAAAGATCAATAAAATGTAAATTAACTAATGTAAACTTTCTGCCGTGCTGTTGCGATTAGTCAATAAAAAAGAGCCGGTCAATACCTATTTCCCTACAAATTCGTTATTTACAGAAAAATATTCTATTATTTTGATCTTATAATAAAGTCCAGGCTATACTGCTTCAGGTAAATATATTGTATGAAAGAACGCCCGTTTTCAATTAACCAGACCTTAATTCTATTCCTTGCTCTCACGCTCACCTGGATCCTCTGCACCGATTACTTTCTCGTCCAAATTCTTGGCAGCAATACCAAACTGTATCAATCCACACAAAGTGCCAAAGGGATCGTATTGATTATCCTGACGGGTATAGTCCTTTTTCAAATCAGCCGGGGGAACAGCAAGTATTTCAAAAAGAATACGGAGATCCTTCCCTTTAGCCCGATTGAACTCGAAACGATTCTATCTGAAAGTAACCTGAGCATTGCCCGCACAAATCATAAAGGAGAATTGCTCTATGTTAATCCTTCCTTCTGCGCTCTGACAGGATACGACCTGGCTGAGCTCTCAGCGCAACATTATACCTTACTCATAAAAAGGGAAGACAATCCCGAGCTGGAATACTGGGAAATGCTGATCCAACAAGGCAAACTCAACCGGATGAAGAACATTGCCTGCATTACCAGAAAAAATGGGGAAAAGCTGATCTGTAATATTTCGGTGAATGAAGTAAAAAACAAGCTGGAATCCGGTGTTTATATTCTTATGTTAGAGAATATAACAACCAACAGGAAAGAGCAAAAACAGTTAGAAGAAAGTCTTATGCGATACCAAATCCTGAGTATGGCTACAATGGAAGGATTATGGGACTGGAATATACAAACCGGGCAGCTTTATTATAATTCAAATGTGAAGCTCCTTTTCGGATATGATGATGCTGAGCTACAGGAGGGGTACAGTTGGTGGGAGGCTAATATCCACCCGGAGGATAAGGATAAAGTACTGGATAAAATGAATAGTGCGCTGCATATTCCGCATGTAACTACGGTTAATAATGAATACCGCTTTATTTGCAAGGACGGGTCTATTAAAATCATAACCGACCTGTTTTCCATTTTGCGTGACGGGGCAGGCCAGGCTTTCCGGCTGATTGTATCCATGCACGATGTTACGGAACAACGCCACCTGCAGCAACAATTGGCTGATAAGGAGATCATCTATCGCAGACAACTGGCCCGTACTGTGCTGGATACACAGGAAAACGAACGTAAGAAGCTGGCTGAAGAATTACACGATAACGTAAACCAGTTGCTGGGCGTGGTAAAATTATATATCGAACATTCCATCTCAAATGAAAAGATCAGGGATGGCTTGCTAAGAAAGAGCAATGAATATATAGATAAAGTCATTCAGGAATTAAGAACCCTGTCCAAAAACCTGGCTCCTCCCCTGCTTGCCGAATTAGGATTAGAACATTCGCTGATCAGTGTGGCAGAAACCATAGAGGAAGTACACCCTGTTACCATTCGTGTAGACTTGGTGAACTTTGATGAATCACGACTCATGGACGGTCATAAGCTGATGCTTTACCGCATAGTCCAGGAGCAACTGAATAATATCGTAAAACACGCACAGGCAAAGAATGTTACCGTACATATCGAACAAATGGAAGACAAAATCATGTTGTCTGTCACCGATGATGGCGTTGGCGCTGACCTCACAATAGATTCTGGAAATGGCATGGGACTACGAAACATTCGCAACCGGATTGAATTGTACCAGGGAAAGGTAAATATTGACACGGCTCCGGGAAAAGGATTTGTACTTAATGTAGAATTTGAAATATAGGAAAACACAGTGGTATTCCGCTTACCACTCAGGTTGGATTTTTAAGTATTCTCCATCATTTCACTTAACTCCAGCCAGCGCATTTCTTTTTCATCCAGCAGTTGGGTCAGCTCTCCGATCCGGATAGACAGATGCTGTAATTGCTCATAAGGCACCTGGCTGGTGTTGAGCTTTTCAGCAGCTTCATTTTTCTCCCTTTCCAATGCTTCTATTTCACTTTGCAATAGCTCAAACTCCCGTTTCTCCCTATACGATGGTTTTCTTTTTTCAGCGTTAGTCCGCGGCTCTTTCACTGCTGTTCCCGGAAGAGCCTTCCCGGCTTCAGGCGCCCTGTTTCCTGCAACCGGGGTTCTGGCTTCATCTTCCTCTGCCTTTTTCCAGAGCCGGTACTGGGTATAATTTCCCGGGAAATCCCTGATCTCCCCGCTGCCTTCAAAAACAAATAAATGATCGGTAAGCCTGTCCATGAAATAACGGTCGTGCGAAACAATCAGCAGGCATCCCTGGTATTCGCTTAAAAAATTTTCAAGCACGCCCAATGTCGGCAGGTCAAGATCATTGGTAGGTTCATCTAATATCAAAAAGTTAGGGTTGCGGAATAGCACGGACAGCAGCAATAATCTTTTTTTCTCTCCACCACTCAATTTTGAAATAAAGGTATACTGCTGATCCGGGTCAAATAAAAAAAGCTGGAGGAATTGCGAAGCGCTGAGCGAGCCACCGTTAGCCAGCGGAAACTGCTCGGCGATATTTTTCACATAGGCAATCACCCGCATGTCTTCTTTAATTTCCAGTCCCTGCTGGGAATAATATCCAAAGATGACGGTTTCCCCTATATTGATTTTCCCGCTGTCGGCTTTTTCCAGTCCCTGCAGCATATTCAGGAAAGTCGTCTTTCCCGCCCCGTTCTTTCCCACCACTCCGATCCTTTCCCCTTTCGAAAAAGTATAATCAAATCCTTTTAGAATAATATGATCCCCGAAAGATTTATATACCTTTTTCAGCTCCACTACTTTTCCTCCAAGCCGGCTCATCTTCACCTGCAATTGTACCTGGTTATCCTGTATGCGCTGCCGGGCGCTGGTTTCCACATCACGGAATGCATCAATGCGGCTCTTCGATTTAGTAGTCCTGGCTCTCGGCTGTTTTCGTATCCATTCTAACTCCTTGCGGTAAAGATTTTTTGCTTTATCAATGCTTGAAGCCTGCTGTTCTAACCGGGCAGCTTTCTTTTCTATATAATTTTCATAGTCTCCTTTATAAACGTATAGCTCGCTGCCGTCTATTTCCCATATCTCGTTGCACACCGCATCTAAAAAATAGCGATCGTGTGTAACCAGCAGCAGGGTTACTTTTTCCTGGTTCAGATAATGTTCCAGCCATTCTACCGTAGTCACATCCAGGTGATTGGTAGGCTCGTCCATAATAAGGAGCACATGCCTGTGCTCAAAACCAATGTCAATCAATGTTCTGGCAAGGGCTACACGTTTACGCTGACCTCCCGAAAGCGTGCCTGCCTGCTGCTGGAACTGGTGAATATTCAATTTGCCGAGGATCTGCTTCACTTTGCTGTCAAAATCCCAGGCATTCAATTCATCCATTTTAATAATGGCATTTCCCAAAGCATTTGCATCTTCGCTTTCGCTTGCCGCTTCATATTCTTTGATCGCATCAATAACGGGATGATCGTGATGAAAGATATTGTCAAGCACAGACAGTTCATCCCTGAATGAAGGCTCCTGTTCAAAAAGAGCTACGGTTACATCTTTATGTATCCACAACTTTCCCTCTTCAGCGGTTTCTTTACCGGCAATGATCTTAAGCAATGTAGATTTACCCGACCCGTTGCGGGCAATTAATGCGATCTTATCACCTTCTTCAATATGAAAGCCTAAATTTTTAAAAAGAGGCTTTATCCCATAAGATTTTCCTAATCCTTCAGCAGAAACATAATGCATCCGGCAAAGATAAAAAAGAGTTCATACAAAACCCTAAAAGCTGCTTCCTAACACCACAGGACAGAGGTACCTGCACTATAATTCCCGAAGATTTTACAGCAACAGCTTCAACGCCTTTAACAGCTCGCTTTTTCTCCTTCTCGAAACCTCTGCCTGTTGCCCGTTTTTAAGCGTTATTATATTGTCAGACACTCCTTTAATAAATACCAGATTCACCAAATGAGATTTATGTGTTCGCATAAATCCATAGTCAGATAACAATTCCCCGAACTCTTTAATGGTTTTTGAAACCACCATGCTGGTACCATCAGATAAGTGAAATTGAGTATAGTTGTTGATACCGGTACAATGTATGATTTCATCGGGCGATGCCAGCCTGAGTCCCGAGGAAGAAGCCAAAGCGAGCCTGAATTGCTTTTTGTCTGTATTGTTCAGGTTCTCCAGGAAATTAAGATACAGCTCCTTTACCTGCATCTTCTCTTCTCTTTGCCGTACATAACGCTCCACAGCCTGTACCAGCTCTTCCGGCTCAACAGGTTTCAATAAATAATCCAGGGCGCTGAAACGGATAGCCTGTATGGCATATTTATTGTAAGCGGTCGTAAAGATCACACTAAAAAATTGCTTAGGTATTTTGCCCAGCAGCTCAAAGCCGTCCATAAACGGCATTTGAATATCAAGAAAAATAATATCAGGGGAAAAGGAATGAATAAGCTGTAATCCTTCTGCTGCGCTTGTGGCTTTTTTAATGGATGTAATGGAGTTTACATTTTGCGATATAAGATACTCCAGCATATCGCAGGCCATCGCTTCATCATCAATGATCAACGCTTTTATTTCAGTTCTCATACAAAACGGGGAATTGAATGGTTATCATTGTACCGCTCACAAAATAGCTGCCTGTATGTATATCTTCCATTGAAAAAAAAGCAGGCTTTCCAAATTGTTGCTCAAGCGCTTTCAACCGGTCTTTTACAAGTTGCACTCCCTTTGATTTATAGGTAATACCATTCAGCCTTTTTTCTTTCATTTCTTTTGCAGCTGCAAGTCCTATGCCATTATCTTTTACTATGCATTGCATCATGTCGTCTGCGATCATTTTAAAATGTATGATCAATCGCCTTTGTCCCTGCTTATGTAATAACCCGTGCCATACCGCGTTTTCAACTAACGGGTGCAGTAATAAAGCCGGCACGCTTATATCATCTTCCTCTATATTCCCGTCTGCCTGTATGGCATAAGAAAAAGTATCCCCAAAACGCATTGCTTCTATCTGCAGGTACAGGTTAAGCATTTTTATTTCATCTTTTAATGCCACAAAATTGTTTTCAGATTCGTCAAGAATGATCCTGAGCAGCTTTGAAAATTTGGATAGGTAAGCTATCCCTTTTTCATTTTGTTTACTCGCAACAAGATGGGATATAGCATTTAAGCTGTTGAAAACAAAATGCGGGTTCATTTGTGATTTCAAGGCTTTTGTTTCCAGTTCAGCAATATGTTTTTGTATGGCGGACTTTTCGGCAGCGGTCTTCTTTATATTTTTCTCTTTTTGCTTCATCCCTATATATACAGCTGCAGCTATTATGCCTGCACAAATACTATAGAACCACCAGGTTTGCCAGAAAGGCTTTTGTATAATGAACGAATAAGTTGCCATGGTGTCGCTCTCATTACCGTCAACCACGGCTTTTGCCTGCAACAGGTAGTTACCTGGCCGCAATCCTTCAAAATAGACCGTACGGCTGTTGCCGTTATCCTTCCATACCGTATCCACCCCTTTTAACCTGTACCAATATTTTACTGCCGGGGGATTGCTGAAGTATATACCTGAAAAACCGAATGATATTTCATTTTTATTGTAGCTCAGCCTTAGCGGCTGGTCTCCGGATAAGCGATAATTGCTATAATATATACTGTCGCGGGTTTTTACCGTATTTAATACAATAAGCGGTTTTTTACCCGGCTCTTCAATATCTACGGGGTTAAAAGAAGCAAGTCCGTCTGAGGTAATTGCCCAGATGATCCTGTTATTATCCTGTAATAGTTTACCTGCCTGGTAGTTCCTGTCCAAAAAGCCATCAGCAACGGTATAATTGCTGATAAAATAGCTCCCGTTTTTTATGGAAATCTTTGAAACACCGGAGTAGCTTATTGCCCAGGTATCCTGATGTTCGTCTGTCAATACATGCAGATAGCTGTTTGTATTCAGTCCCTGTTCCATTCCGTATTTCTTTTTAAGCTGCAATAAGCCTTTATCATCAAAATAACATTGCCAGATCCCATTGCCTCTCGTAGTCAACCATACCTCATTATCGGTGGTCTTCTTTATGTCAGATATACTCACCGGTACGCTGTCGGACAAGGAATAATGACTGAGCGTTTCATTATTGAACCTGAAAAGACCTCTTGCGCCGCCAAACCATACAGTGTTATCCGGACCTTCAACAGCATTCAGGAAAACATGCCAGTTATCTCCATTCAAAAGCGATGAAAAAGTTGCACAGGCTATAGAATCGCTGTTTCCCTTTTTTCTCAGTCTTGTTACAAAACCATCTCCGCCTGTCCATATATCACCGTTGGCGGTTTCCAAAAAAAAATAGTTCTGGTCACTGCCCAGCCCGTTGCTTTTATTAAAAGCTTTTAACTGGTCATGCTGCTGAAGGGCGATCCCCTGGTAAGCCGTACCATACCACATCCATCCGCGGCTGTCTTCATAGAGGGCAGACAGGGTTGATCTTGAACATACGCTTCTTCCTCTACCCAGGAAATTGATCAGGGTAGTATCCTTTTCTACATATACCCTGCCACGGTTGCCTCCAAAAAGAAGTGTTCCGTCTTTTTTTAGCAGGCCACAGAAGAGCTCCAGACCGGTATTACCATTTTTATATTCATAAAACAGTTTTTTACGTTGCAAAAACAAAGCATCATGCAGACCTATCCATATATTGCTTTCTCTATCCACCATCATACAGGAAAGCCAGGTGGTTACCGTATCAGGTATCCGGCATAAAAAAATAAAAGAATGGTCTACCGGGTTGAATTTGAAAATACCATCAAGACACATGTAATATAATGCTTCACCGGTATCATACATGTTGGCGGAAATCGTATTTTGAAAGGGAACATGTGAAACATTATTCAACGTATCACATGTAAAAATGCCATTCAGCAGGCTTACAAAAAACACTTTATTATCCAGGGGTAATATCGTATTGATCTGGTCATTAAAAGAAGGTGAACGCCATACCTGAACGGTACGGCTCCCATCGTAGCAATAAACAACACTTTTACTACCCAGCCAGGCCTTACCCTGATCATCTGCTCTGATCAGCCTTATTAAGCTGTCTTCTTTCAGTGAACTTCTCCATCCCTGTAGCAGATGGGTTGCTATGCTTCCTTTTCCGGTCCGGATAATATCAAGCATTTCCTTTTTAGTATAGCGGGTTGGGCCTTTTGCCGTAGCGATCCAGTATATTTCTTTTTTGTCAATGCTCATATCATACACGGTAATGTCTTCTTCCTCAAAATCAACCAGGTGCAAAGCGCCATTTTTATAGTACGATAATCCTGCATCACTCATTATCCATACCAGCTCATTCAGCGCATCTTCAACAATGTTGTTTATTTTACCCAGTTGTTTGTTCCGTGTCGTAATGTGGCTCTCAAAAGTGTAACCATCATACCTGCTTACGCCAATGGAAGTGCCTATCCATACAAATCCCCTGCTGTCCTGGTATAATGAAAGTATTTCGGAAGAAGGTAGTCCATCCCTGGCGCCCATCATTTTAGAGATATATTGTTCTCTGTTTACTGATAAAGGAAGCGTGTCTTTGTGCAGGAAATAATTATGCAACTGGCTCACAGCATGATGGCTATAAAGCATACATACAATAATGGAAATTATCCAATTCTTTGGCAACATGCCAGTTGAATTAATGAAAGATGATATTTATGAAAAAGATAAGGAATTTTAGTGAGTATACGGGTATGTTTAATTGACCGGCCGCTAAACAAGCTAATTTTTCTTTTTGAAAAAAATGGTGGAAAAAATGGGGCTGGTTGCATCAATTACATAAATACAGGCAATAGAGCAGCTATACTATTCATTTTTAGATAGCGGCAGGAAATAATGAGGGAATGGTTATAACAGCACCTGCATGACTGTGCCCCCATTGCTACGGATATTTTTTAAAAAGAATCAGCTGTTTGTGCTGCTTTGTACGCCATTAACCACATTTCTTAATCCTCCGTTGAGGAATGTTTTAATATTTTCTGCTGATTCGTATAGAAGCCGCTCCCTTGCCTGCCTGGTAGCCCAGGCAATATGAGGTGTAATAATGCAGTTGGACGCATGGAACAGCGGGTTGTCCGCCGCAGGAGGTTCGGCCGATAACACATCAACTGCTGCTCCGGCTATTCGTTTTTGATTTAATGCATCAGCTAAATCCTGCTCATTAATTAAAGCTCCCCGCGCTGTATTGACTAAGTAAGCATCCCGTTTCATTCGATC
Organism: Chitinophagaceae bacterium; assembly: GCA_023957155.1. Lineage (GTDB taxonomy): Bacteria > Bacteroidota > Bacteroidia > Chitinophagales > Chitinophagaceae > Agriterribacter. The sequence continues at coordinate 26,182 of JAMLHK010000009.1, forward strand.
AAGCAGTGCTTTATTGACCATTTGCCGGTTTTCTGCGGTAAGCGGACAATGCAGGCTGACAAAATCGGACTGTTCGAAACATTCTTCAACATTTACAAACTGTATATCAGGGATGTTGTAATTGGCAGGATTTCGAACTACGGCAATAATCTTCATACCAAATGCCATTCCTATTTTGGCTACCGCATGTCCAATCTGTCCCAGCCCAACCAGCCCGAGTGTTTTCCCCTGCAGTTCAAAAAGCCCTTCATGCCCGAAACAAAAATCCTTACTCCTGGTCCATGCACCCTGGTGTACTTCATTAGAACGGCGGTAGATATTATAGGTCAGCTCTAATATTAAACCCCAGGTTAGCTGGGCAACCGATGATGTACTATAACCGGGTACATTACATACAGGAATATTTCGTTCAGCAGCGGCACGAACATCTACATTATCAAAGCCTGTAGCCAACTCCCCGATATATTGCAGCTTGGGTAAGGCATGAATGACATCACCCGGAATTTTTGACTTATTGGTAAGTACAATTTCCGCATCTTCCGATCGTGCTAAAACATCGCCGGGCGCAGTTCTGTCGTGTACGGTTAAATGACCAAAGGTTTCGAGTAAAGACCAGTTTAAATCGCCGGGATTAATGGAGTAACCATCTAATATAACAATTCTCATAATCGTAATTTACATTTTTGCTGACCCGAAATTAAGCAGAATGTATTAACGGGCGCATTTCAAATTTTCGCACCTTTTCCTCCCCTCTCTGCTGCACGGAGAGGAGATTGCAGGGGTGAGGGAAATATATGCAGCGAAAATTCGAAATGCGCCCGTATTAACTGCGGGAATGTGCATTATCCTTTTTCATTTTACCTTTGCCGGACACTTTCTTACTTTAACATGAACAAAATCGTATTCATCACCGGTGCAACCTCTGGATTTGGAGCGGCCTGCGCCCAACAATTTGCCGAAGCCGGCGGTTATGACATCATCATTAATGGAAGAAGACAGGAGAGGCTGCTCCGGATTCAAAAAGACATAGAAGAAAAATTCCCGGTTAACGTTCTACCGCTCGCATTTGATGTAAGCAAGCGGCAGGACGTTATGAATGCAATACATACCCTGCCGGATGCATGGAAAAATATCTCTGTTCTGGTTAACAATGCCGGATTGGCGCTCGGGCGCGATCTTTTTGAGGAAGCAAATTTAGATGAATGGGAAACGATGATAGATACCAATGTTAAAGGGCTGCTCTACGTTACAAAGGCTGTTTTGCCTTTTATGATAGCGAAGAAGAAAGGACACATCATTAACCTTGGCTCTGTAGCTGCCAAGGAAGTATATGAAAGAGGTAACGTTTACTGCGCCAGCAAGTTTTCAGTGGAAGCCATAAGCAGAAGTATGCGTATAGACCTGCTGCGGCACCGCATTAAAGTAACCGCAATACATCCCGGGGCGGCCGAAACCGAGTTTTCCTTAGTGCGGTTTAACGGGGATGCCGCTAAGGCCAAAGCCATATATGACGGATTTAAACCATTGACTGCCAAAGATGTAGCGGAGGTTATTTATTATTGCACTACCGTTCCGGAGCATGTATGTATCAATGACCTGGTGTTAACTCCTCTTCAGCAGGCGGACGCCATTTATTTCCACAAAGAATAATTTCGGCAACATATTTGCGTTCATTACAAACCGGGAAAATAACAGGTTACCCGTTATCTTTCCCCCCGGTTATGTTTGTTCATTTCGCCGGTAATCAGCCGGTACCCGGTAAAACTATTGAATATGAAAATGCCGCTCCTTTCAGCAATATGCGCACTACCGTTATTTTTCGGTTTTTCTTCCTTCGCCCAGTCTGACAACCAAATCCGGGTAAGTCCCTGCGATGCACAGTCTATTCAAAAACAGGCGGACAGTGTGAAAAGTTTACTTGCCGGCAGCGGATTCTCCGTATTACGTGAAGCTTCCATTACCATGGAAAGCGAATACGAAATACCGATTATCGTACCCATGAATGAAGGAACAAAGTACCAGTTTGTATTTATCGGAGATGCCCAATCCAACCTGTATGAAGTAAGAATGTACGACTATCATGAAAAACAGGTGGTATACCAGAAAAAGAACGGGGAACGGGCAGAAGGAAATATTATCCGGTATGCTTATGTTCCCAAAATGAGCGAATACCACATGATAAAGCCCCTCCAGGTAAATAACAGCCGGCAAAAAGATCTTTGTGGCTATGTGATGCTCTTTAAAGAAACAGAAGCAAAAGGCAGGAAGGCCAAATAAGCGATGAAATAGTCATTATATATTACAAAAATACCGGTAGTCTACCGGTATTTTTTAATTAAAGCCATAACCACACACACTATTTATTTAAAATCTGATCCTGCATCATTTCCTGATCCGCTCTTTGCCTGTCCATCAAAGACGGAACAACAATTACCGGATGAATTGATTTTTCAAAAGCCGCTTCCATTCCGGTATCCGCTTTCCATCTATATTCAACAGAAGGTTTAGCCATATTGATATACAGGTTCGTTTCCAAGAACCGGGCAATCATCTCCTGATCTGCATTTACAGCAGCAAATACATCCGGTGCATTTGTTTTTACCTGCTCATCTGCAAAATGACGATTCATTTCCCTGTCCGCCTCCGCTGCTATATTAACGGAAGGATATATGGTACCGAGCAAAAAATTAAAATGCATTTCTTTATCCGCTATAAGCGAAGCCTCCCTTCTGCTAATGCTCCATCTTCTCCTGTCTTTTACCTCATTGATAAAGGAAACAATGGTTTCCCTGTCGGCGGTGTAGATATCCTTTTTCCGCGGCGTACTGATTACGTAAGCACGATTCATATTTATTCCCCTGTTGACGGTGCTGACCACGCAGCAGGATTCATTATCCTCCCCGGTTTTTACCGCTTCTACCTGCTTTGCTTTTACTACGCTGTGGTTGGTATCACTGTCGTTTACAAAGGAGTTACTTTGAACAAAAGACATTGCGCTGAATCCAACTAATAATACCAGCAACTTAGAGGCAGACTTGCTGAATACGGTGCTGAGCATGGTGGCTTTTTCTATCAGATTTCTTCCTGCCTTCGAATCCATTTCACTCTTTCTTTTCATAACTATTGATATTTAATGGTTTGTTTGTTGATCATCTTTTATAATGCAAAGATATATCCTTTACTAACTACTATGCAATACATAATACTATATTCGGTATATAAAGCTGATAAACGGTCATTTTAAAATTTAATTCCAAATTGGTAAGGCAATAACGTTAGAATATAAAAGGGAACCTAAGGAAAGTTTTAAGTTTATGTCCGAAGAAAACTTTTAAAAAGACGGAGAGACTATTTTAGTCGCCAGCAAGCAACAGTTAATATCAGGTTCCTCTTCGAGCCGCAAAAGTACAGCTTTTTTAAACTCCCGGCAAAATCATCTCATGCTTTATTCTTAAAAAATATCTAAAAAACAACATTTGATAACCGGAAACCAGGATTTTATAAAATATTAGCTGCTTATAATGAAAAATATTCAAAGAACTGTTTTTTCATATCGGCTGCATTAAAACGTAAACTGTGTTCTTTTGTTACATATTAACCGGGGAACCTATGTTAAATAATTATGAACAGTTATTGAAACCTGGGGTGAAAGCGCTGCAGGGTATCACGCAGGTAGTCGCTGTTGAGATGGGTATAAATTTCGGTAGTGGTAATGCTTTCATGTCCAAGCATTTCCTGCACAGCCCTTAAATCGGCACCTCCTTCCACTAAATGGGTGGCAAAAGAATGCCGGAAGGTATGCGGAGAAATATTTTTGGTTATGCCGGCATGCTGAACCAGCTCTTTAATGATCAGGAAGATCATGATCCGGGTCATTCGTTTTCCTCTCCGGTTCAGGAACAGGATATCCTCTTCTCCTTTTTGAATGGTTATATGCACCCGGATCTGTTCCCGGTAAATATTAATATGCCTGATGGCCTCCTGCCCAACAGGCACCAATCGTTCTTTATCTCCTTTACCGGTTACTTTGATGAAGCCGGCATTAAAATACAGGTTCGACAATTGCAGTTGCACTACTTCACTAACCCGGAGACCGCAACTGTACATCACCTCTATTATGGCTTTATTTCTTACACCTTCGGGCTTACTCAGGTCAATTTGTGCAATAATGGACTCAATTTCCTCAAAACTCAGGATATCGGGCAAAGCCCGTTTTAACTTGGGAGATATCAGCAATACCGTAGGATCTTTTTCTACCATCTTTTCAAGGAGACAATAGTTGTAAAAGGCTCTTAATCCTGAAATGATCCGGGCCTGGGAGCTTGCCGTCATATTTAATTCCGCAATCCGTTGTACAAATCCCTGCAAGTCTTTCAATTCAATCTCCGCAGGCGTTTTAAATATTCGCTTGTGCTGAAGGAACTGGGTCAGCTTCTCAATATCCCGCACATAGGCCTCAATAGAATTTGAGCTCAGCGATTTCTCTAAAAGCAGATAATTTCTAAAGCCTTTTATCTGGTCATCCCACATACATCAGGTATTTCGATAAGCGTGTTAAGCAAAATTTGTATACAAATATCCATAAAAGTTATTCCCGTTAGCAGGTTTACGGATAATTGAATTGAATTAACACTTACTTTCGGTCTTTAATAGCACAAAGTTTATGCAGGCAGTTAACCTGAGGTCATTTAGGCAAAAAGTAAGGTACCATAAAAAAGGATTAAGAGCATTTTTATCCAGGATTGAAAAAAATCCACCCCGGAAATTAGATGATCTTACCGTACAGCTTGACCAGGCGGTATGGAGAGAAGTAGATTGCTTAAGCTGTGCTAACTGTTGCAAAACAATGAGTCCCACGTATACGGCAAAGGACATTAAACGCATTGCTGCACACTTAGGAATGACCGGCAAAGCTTTTAAAGAAAAATGGCTGTATTATGATAAGAAAGACGGAGACTGGATGAATAAGCAGCAACCCTGCCAGTTTCTTGACCTGAACACCAATATGTGCAGCATTTACCCGGTTCGTCCTGCCGATTGCGCCGGCTTTCCGCATCTTACCAAAAGAAAGATGGTTGACTACGTGCACGTTCATAAGCAAAATATCGCCTACTGCCCTGCAACGTACAAAATGGTGGAGAAAATGAAATTGCTGGTTACTAAAGATAGACATCCTCAATAAAAAAATATTCGGGAGTCCTGTTCTTCCAGAGATTTATTGCCAGAACATCATACTGTATTCTTATCCATTGAGGGTATAGGGAAAGAAAAGCTTCAGCGCCATTGATAAGGTTTTCCATTTTTTTGGTTGTAACACTCTCTTCCGGATAACCAAAATGCAGGGAGCGCCGGGTTTTTACTTCAATAAAATGTAATATACCCTCTTTGTGGGCAATGATATCAATTTCGTAGTAAGAATGACGCCAGTTGGTATGCAGGATAACAAAACGATGCTGTATCAAATAGGCAACAGCCAGCGCTTCCCCATTTCTCCCGGTGGTATTGTGGTTAGCCATTAAGTAAAAACATGAAAATTTATTGTGCGGCTTCGGGTTGGTGCATATAATGCTTCACCAGGTAGTAGCCTCCAAAGAACAGCCCGGAAAAAAATAAGGTGCCGGCGATTGAATTCCAGTAAAACGGTAATCCATCATTATACGCCATCATTAAGCCCTCAAATGTTTTGGGCCGCTGGTAACCGCCACCGCTAATCCAGACCATGAAGTTGGAAAGGAGAAAATAAACCGTAGGTGCTGCAACAGAAGCCGCAGCTACCTGTCTGATATTGATTTTCTTTATAAGGAAGCCGAATACCGTTAATAATGTAAACAAAAGATAATTGGTAAACTGCCCTTCATAAAATCCCCAGAGAGGTGAAATACCGGCAACATACAGAAGCTGGAACAACGCATCCGCAAGGAACATAGATAACAGGGGAAGAATAAAAGCCGTTGCTTTGTTTTTAACAAGCGCCCCTGCAAATAAAGCCATAGCAATCTGGGGTGCAAACCCATAAGGGCGCCCGGGTACAACGCGATAAAGCGCAGCCACTACGATCAGGGCTCCCAGTATATATACAATGTTTTTTCCCATTTTCATAATATACGTTTTAGCAAAAACAAAAATAGTAATTATTAACGAATAATGCCGGTACAGGACGCATTTCAGATTGTCGCTGCTTATTTTTTATTGCCCTTACCCTTTTATTCCCTCTCCGCGCAGCAAAGAGGGAAAAGTGGTGCGATAATCCGGAATGCGCCCCGGTATACAATATGGATTCACGATTCCTGCTTTTAATTATCTGATTTTTTTACGACCTTTAAAAAAGATGGATTATTATTAATAACGTTTAAAACATGTGATATGCCAATTGTAAAAGTAATTGAAGTAATCGCTTCTTCTGAAAAAAGCATTGACGATGCTATCCGTTCCGCCGTAACGGAAGCTTCCAAAACCGTTCGTAATATTGATTCGGTTTTTGTAAAGGATATTAAAGCTCATGTAAAAGATAACAAAGTGACGACATTCGGTGTAATCTGCAAGATCTCTTTCCGTGTGGACGATTGATCGCAAATACCTTGCTCCGAACCTCTGCGGCATGAATAAACTATCCCGGGGGTTCGGAGTTATTTCAGCTTATTTCTTCTCTCCATTACTTCGCGCCAGGTTGTAACGATAATTCCTTTTTGCTGCAGGAACTTTTTAAAGGCAGGATCCATCATCGCCAGCATATCTCCTTTGCGCCTTGTACCTGAGCTCGAAATGTGTTCAAAAATCCCGGAAGGACGGGTGCAATGCATGATCACCATTGTAAGCCCGGGCTTTAAAGCACCGATGGTTTCACTGTATTTTTGAGTGTAAAACTTTTGTAATGCAGCATCCGATATTTTAGCAGCCGCGGGAATATCCCAGTCGCCGCTGTTTTTGTGAAGATCATCCAGCACCGGCAAGCCCGCATCCCAGATCATTTTACCAACGGCAACTGCTTTTTGCAGTATGGCGGGTTCTTTCTGCTTAGTATCATCCGTCCATTTACCCGCTTTTTGCAATGCTTCTTTTTCTTTGCCCGTCAACTCTTCCTTTAAATAACTGTTATGCCCACCGGGGAACATTACGGGTATTTGTTTTTCAATACCCAGCCTGATATATTTTTCTAAAAAGGCTTCCGAGGCAAAGAGTGTTCCCATGTGGGAATCAAGATGTGTGGGTGTAAATCCCATAGCCAGTGCGCGATCTAACTGCGCCCGGATTTCCCTGTCCACTTCATCAGCAGTCGCATACCGTACCACATCTTCCGCTTCCGGCCACATGGCGCCTTCGGCATCCACCAGTCCGGGCACAGCAGGTTTGCCCGATAACGGCGGCCAGCGGTAATTATTCCATTCGGAAGTCAGGGTAAGATGCAATCCTCCGTCATGAAGCGGGTGAGAACGGGTATACTTCACTATTTCCGGCACCCAGGGGCAGGGCATCATTACGCTGAAAGAAGAAGCCGCTCCTTTATCTAATGCATTCATCACTCCTTCATTCGAATCATGCGACATACCGGCATCATCCACATGCAAAATAACCACCCGGGCATTTTTAGACCATCCCAGCCTTTCAGCATAAGTAGAAGGCTGTGCAGTGCCATCTGCCCCAATCATCACCAGCAATAAAAGCGTAAGAAAGTATTTCATACCAACGGAGTATTATTTTTCGGAATGCAAGATAAGAAAACCACACTCATCCGGTTGCTCCGTTGGGCAATTGTATTTAACCTGTGCTGTTGCCGGTTACGACAAGTGGCATAAACACTGTTTGTTTCCACTATAAACGCCTGCTTCCCTACTCTCTTCCATACTTCGCCCCTTTTCCCTGCCTGGGGATCGTCCTTAAAATAAAATCCCGGAGATGCTGGTTCCCGGTAGCCAGGTCTTCCTTACGCAGGTACATCATGTGCCCGCTCCGGTAGCCTTCCCACGACATGCGATCCTGCAGCTTACCACCCGGGTCCATTTGCCACAGGTTAAACCTGGCATTGAAATAGTCACATGCGCCATCATAATAACCGCTTTGCACCAACAGGTGAAGGTTGGGGTTTTGTGCCATAGCCTGCCGAAGGTTTTCACCGGTCCTGTCATTTTCGTTATCCCAGGGATATACATTACCAAACATATTGTAAGACAGATCCGTTTTATAATTGAGCTCGTCACGCAGGAACATATTGATTGCCGGCGTAAAGGCATGGAGCCATGCAGTAAGCTCCGCATTATAATCCGGGCGGTCTCCCCCGTCTTTTTTATCCACGCCCAGGTATCTCGAATCTAACCGCCCGATGGTATATCCTTTATCTCTTAATAACTCTTTCCAGTAAAAATCTGTATGTACAGACAGGTTGTTCTGAAGCACGGCCTTTATCCCCAGCCCTGAATACCGGGCAACTTTTTCGGCAATCCGTTTCCGCTCGGTTGCAGGTAAAGATCCTCCTCTTGTCAATGCCGGAAGGTATTCATCAATGGTAAACTTTTCTACCTCCGGAAGCATTGCCGTCAGATCTTTTTGCTGCAGGTCGGGAGGCAGCACCTTATGATACCAGGCCGTTGCGGCATAATAGGGTAATAGCAGCGCTGCATCCATTACTCCACCCCTTTCTATACCCAGACCCGTTGGCGAAACCAATACGATCCCGTTCAGGTATATCCACTGCGCATTCTGTAATTCCAACGCCAGTCCGGAAACCCTTGTTGTTCCATAGCTTTCGCCGATGAGGTACTTGGGAGAAGCCCAGCGCTTATACCGGCTGATGAACGTGCTGATCCACGAGGCGAGGTACTTCACATCCGCATTGACACCAAAAAATTTTTTGCGCGGCACTTCTTCATTTACCGGCCTGGAAAACCCGGTATTCACCGGGTCTACATATACCATATCCGCCACATCTAATATGGAATAGGGATTATCTTTCATGCCATAGGGCTGAACCGGGTAGCCTTCATCATCTATTTTCAGTATCCGGGGACCGGTATACCCGATCTCCATCCAGACGGAAGGGGTGCCCGGACCTCCATTAAAAGAAAAGACCAGCGGGCGGGAAGAGCGATCGCTTATATCGGATCTTTCATAATAAGTAAAAAACACGCCGGCAACCGGCTTATCATTTTCATCCCAAACCGGTATGGTACCTGCGGTTACCGTATAAGGAACCCGCTGACCTTTAATCGTAACCGAGCTTTTCATCGAAATAACGGAATCAATATTCAGGCTTCTATGGGGAAACCGGATGGTCTTATCCGGTAAGGAGGCAACGGCTTCTGCGGGTTGATCCTTTTGCTTTTGCGCAAACAGCGCCGGGATACATCCCCCAAAAAACAGGAGATAAAAAGCGAAATTTTTCATGGCAACTCATTATAAAATAACAATAGCGGAGACACTTAAAAGTATTAAAATTCATTCACATCCGGTTCAAAATAATACCGGCTTTACTTCTCTTTAACTTCCCCAAAAAATATTTTTGAAAATTTAAGTCAATCTTGCGGAAAGAATTATTTTCATTTCCTGATTCGAAATACATGATGAACAACAGTGAAGTATATAAAATTCCCGCCCGGTTCAGGCGTATAGAAAACCTGCATATCTTATTATGGCTACTCAAAGATATCTGCTGGGCTTTAGATTTTCACGTTATGGGGATGATCATGATCGTTCCCACCCTTACCGTAGCCATTACCATTACCTGGCAAACGCGCCGGCTCACCGCCGAGTTATTGCATAACCTGGCTGTAGTGCTTTGGATAACAGCCAACTGCCTGTGGATGACCGGGGAGTTCTATGGCTGGGATGAGGGTCCCTTAGGATCCCGCCGCTTAGCCCTTATCCCCTTTTCTGCCGGACTGGGCATACTCGCTTATTACTATATCTTCCTCGGGCATAAAAAAAGGTTCCGGGCACAAATGCTGTTAAAAGCAGAAGAACTGGTGAGGAAAGAACAACTGCCGGCCGGTAATCCGGATACGGGGAACGATAACACATACCGCACGCGGGATCAGAAAGAAATACAGAACACGCCCACCCGGTAAGCAGTACGTAAAGGTAAGATACGGAACCTGCTGCCTCACTCCTGCTGCCGGAAACCTGCACTCCCAAAAACAATCAGTTGTAAACTCCAAACCACATCCTGCTTAAATCATTTACCTTTGCACTCTTCAAAAATACGAGAATGTACAGGACACATACATGCGGGGCATTAAATATACAGGATACGGGGAAAGAAGTTACTCTTGCAGGCTGGGTACAAACCATCCGGAAGTTCGGCGCTATTACCTTTGTTGACCTGCGCGACCGGTACGGCATTACACAGCTCCTGTTTGGTGAAGCGCTGAACCGGGAATTGGAAATGCATCCTATAGGCAGGGAATATGTGCTCCAGGCTAAGGGTGTTGTTTCAGAACGCAGCAATAAAAATCTCAACCTGCCTACCGGTGAAATAGAAGTGAATGTAACGTCCTTTACTATACTTAATGCATCCGCTACCCCTCCTTTTACCATCCAGGATGATACCGATGGCGGTGATGACCTGCGAATGAAGTACAGGTATCTCGATCTGCGCCGTAACATGGTTAAGCGTAACCTTGAGCTGCGATATGCCGTAAGCCGCTCTGCCAGGAATTACCTGCACGAGAACGGGTTCATGGATATTGAAACCCCGTTTTTAATTAAGTCAACGCCGGAGGGTGCAAGAGATTTTGTTGTGCCTTCACGTATGAATACCGGGCAATTCTATGCCCTGCCCCAAAGTCCGCAAACCTTTAAACAACTGCTGATGGTAAGCGGGTACGACCGGTATTACCAGATCGTGAAATGTTTCCGGGATGAAGACCTTCGGGCAGACCGCCAGCCTGAGTTTACGCAAATAGATTGCGAAATGAGCTTCGTAGAGCAGAAAGATATCCTTGATATGTTTGAAGGGCTGATCAAACGAATTTTTAAAGATGTAAAGGGTATAGACTATACTGCAGCGATAGAAAAGATAAGCTGGGACGATGCCATGTGGCACTACGGTAATGACAAACCCGATACCCGTTTTAACATGCAGGTTGCCAATTTGAAAGTACCGCCTCATGTATTTTCAGACAGGCGACATACCATTCCACAAACCGCAATAGGAGCATCCGGCTTCAAGGTTTTCCAGGATGCCGAAACCATACTGGCTATTGCGGTTCCGGGTTGCAGCGCATATAGCCGTAAACAAACTGACGAGCTTACCGAATGGGTTAAGCGTCCGCAAATCGGTATGAAAGGGTTGGTATTTATTAAGTACGATACGGATGGCAGCATTAAAAGCAGTATAGATAAATTCTTTTCGCCGGAACAGTTAAAAGTAATTGCAGACGCTGTAAAAGCCCGTCCAAGTGACCTGATACTGATCCTAGCGGGTGATGAGGAACGGACAAGAAAGGCGGTCAGCGAATTGCGATTAGAGATGGGAAAACGCCTGGGACTGAGAAAAGAAAACGAGTTCAGGCTATTATGGGTACTGGATTTCCCCTTATTTGAATATGATGCGGATCAAAACCGCTGGGTAGCCCGGCATCATCCTTTCACTTCGCCAAAGCCTTCGGATATTGATACGATGATCCATCATTCTCCCGTCATTAAAGACCCAGCAAAATACCTGGAACATCCTTATGCTGTCATTAAAGCCAACGCCTATGATATGGTATTAAACGGCAATGAAATCGGCGGTGGATCTATTCGTATATTTCAACGCGATCTGCAGGAAAAAATGTTTTCCGCGCTGGGTATGAGCAAGGAAGAAGCCCAATACAAGTTTGGATTTTTATTAGGCGCATTTGAATATGGCGCCCCTCCTCATGGCGGGATCGCGTTTGGGTTCGACCGTCTTTGTGCCATCCTGGGTGGCAGTGAAAGCATCCGCGATTTTATTGCCTTTCCCAAAAACAACAGCGGAAGAGATGTCATGCTGGATGCCCCGGCTACTATTGATGAACACCAGTTAGCAGAGCTGTCCATCGGGATAAGAAAAGAGATCAAATAACAGAATATGAAAACAAGCTTAAAAATAACGAACGTATTATCCTGGATCAACCTCATTATCGGGGGCATCCTGGTAGCCGGCGGACTCCTCAGCATGCTGTCTACACCCAATGCTTCCGTGCTGCTGGTTTCCGTAGTATTAACCGGCTCTATCGTTTTACACAGCTATGCGGCATTACAACTTCGGAAAAGCATTGTACATCCCGATATCCCTTTAAATAAACAAACGCCTACCGGTATCCGTTTTATCGGTTTTATGGCTTTATTCTTCGCCATACTCAATATTGGTAATGCTGTGGTGATCATTCAAAATGCCGCGGAGGTTATTAAGCAGGTAGAACTACCCTTCAAGCCGGAAGGTATTGACCTTGTTGCCGCCGTCAGGGGAGCAGGTATTTTTTCGTTGCTCTTCAGTATCAGCATTGCCATAAACGTATTGCTGAACATCCGGATACTAAGGTGGTATATGACGAAAGAACAAAACTGACCACACTTTTATACTGTATTTCCCGTTTCTATGGGTACCGTACCCGTTCACCCGGTTAAACGAATGAGAAACAGCTGGCACTGACTTTAGTATTTCATTATAATTGATCTCCGGTACAGGGTCATATCTTTACTTATCCATTTAATACCATGTATATGAAAATCGAAAGAGGATTTCTATATCTTACCGCTTTTATATTTTTTGCCGCCGCTCCCGTTCATGCCCAGTTGCTTAAAAAAGTATTAGGCGATAAAAAAGATTCTTCTAATGTGCTCAGCAGGATATCCGGGAAAGGAACAGCCGGTTTAAGTACAGCAGACATTGCCAGTGGACTAAAAGAAGCGCTTTCCGTTGGCGCTGAAAAAGCAACGCAAAATCTATCTTCGGTAAACGGTTATTTTGCCAATGCCGCCATTAAGATTTTAATGCCTGATGAAGCCAAAAAGGCAGAACAAAAACTGAGAGCTATCGGGCTGGGTAAACAGGTAGACGAAGCTATTCTTTCTATGAACCGTGCAGCAGAAGATGCGGCAAAATCGGCCGCACCCATTTTCATTAATGCCATTAAGCAAATGAGTATACAGGATGCGGCAGGCATTTTAAAAGGAGGAGATCATGCCGCAACCGATTACCTGAAAACTAAAACCACAGCAGCGCTCATCGAATCTTTCCGCCCGGTAATAGATCAGTCATTAGAAAAAGTTGATGCTACCAAATACTGGAATACGGTATTTTCCGCTTATAATAAATTTTCAGCGAACAAGGTCAATCCTGATTTACCGGCTTATGTTACGGAAAAAGCCCTTACCGGGATCTTTTACCAGGTAGCCCGGGAAGAAGAACAAATCAGGAAAGACCCTTTAGCCCGCAGTTCTGAGATATTGAAAAAAGTATTTGGCGGTTCTGAATAAAACGGATACGGGTATATTCCTAATTGTCCGACTTAGGTCAGCAAATCATGAGAAATGAAATCACCTGATCTCAATGATTTATACTTTAAGCATTTCAGGGTGTGATACGTCAGGCGTAAAACTCCCGTCTGCCTGATGATCTGTACGTATAACAGCAAAGCTTCTACAACACAACAAAGATAACCGGCATATAAGCTGCGGAGCAGCCTTAATATTTGTAGGAAAGAAACAGAGGAAAAGTAAAAGGCGCATAGCCTCGTAATATTAAACCCGGTTTCATACAGATCGGCTATCATTCCTGGTCAAAAAAACCAAATAGATATTCCTTTTTGTATTCTGCACCACACTCATCTAAGAAATCAAGGTACTCTTCTTTAAAGGTTTTTTTGCTGTGATATTTCTCCTGGCTAAAAAACAATAATAAATATTCAAAAAATTATTGAACAATGTAATATCACGCCGCGCTGCGGCTTAGAGAAAAGGTGTTGAAACTTCTATGGCTACAAATATTTTAGCGCGCTGCGCCTGATAAATGTAGGTACAGCAGGGGAAAGACACATAGTATTGCCGTAATGTTAAAGCCGTTTCCATATTAGATTGGATACCTTACTTATCTTCAGAAAATGATAACAACAGGTTAAAGCACGTATCAGGTCAGCAAATAACGAAATTACCTGACCGCAACAATGTATACTTTAAGCATTTTGGGATGGATAAGTCAGGAGTACCTGGCGGTTCTGAATAAAACGGAACGGGTATATTCCAATTGTCGCTGCTTATTTCTCTTTTATTCTTTCTCCGCGGAGCAGAGAAAGAATAGTGGTACGACAACCTGGAATGCACCCGCCCCCTCTCTATCATTTCTGATCTGCTATATAAATAGCTTTTACTTCTTCCGTTCCCAGCGCTTTGTTGTATACTCTTACATCATCTACAAAACCGCTGAGCGCCTTCCTGGTATCGCTTCCTGCATTATAACCGCCTGTGCCGTCTTCCCAGATCGTGAAAGGATAATCATTCGTGCTGTCCCATAGCGGTCCCAGGAAAATATTAAGGTCAAAAGGAGTTGCTTTTGTATATTCCTTCCCGTCAATAAATACATGCAGCAGCTTTGCGGTCTGATCAAGAACAACGGTTACCATGTGCCATTGATCATCCGCCAGCGCAGGCGCCTGTGGATCCATTTCATTAGCTCTCCAGTCCATACGGTTGCTTGCTCCCCCGGCATCGCCGGTGATCTTAACTAACCAGCCCCGTCCGGATGATCCCGGCCCGGTATACGTAAGGGCGCCATCCGTAGCTAATATAAACCCGGGGTTACCACCGCTGTCCCAGTCAGAATTACCAAACAGCACAGGATCTGAACCGATGGCTACGAGTTTTGTCCAGAAGCTGAAGCTGAAGCCCTGAGTAAGTCCCGGCCGCAACAAACTATGCCTGGGTAATACCGCGTAAGAGCCTGCACCAAATGAAGCTACTCTCCCCCGTACCGGATCGGTTACAAAAGTTACCTTAGCAGAAGCTTTCTCTCCCTGCATGGCATCAAACCGGTTGCCGCTAACATCAGAAAGATCATTATCCATCGGTAAATAAACGATCAGGTTGTTTCCGCTACCACTGGTAGTGGTGAAACTCCAGGAGTCAGGAGTTAAAAAGCCTTCAAATGCTTTACCGTTAGCATCCACAATAGATCCCGCATCTGCTATTACGTAATAATCAGTAGCAAAATCAAGCGGTGTACCGAGCCTGACGGTCACATTTTTACCATTAACGGTTACAGCCTGACCCGAAACCGGGACTTCGGCAACTTTCACAGCACCGGTAGTTTTATATACGGCAATATTCCCGGTACCTTTTATCACATCTGCGGCAAAAACCAGTTCCAGCTTAAACAGGGATGCATCCGTGCTGCCCGGGAGGGGATTAATAGACGTAATGGCCAAACCGCTTGTCCCAACGGTTTTAAACGTCCATGAAAACCCGCCGGGCGTTCCCATATACTCGTTCCCGAGCAGGTCGGTAACCAGCCCCCTGTCCAGCGTAACGGTATACGCTTCATCCGCCTCAAGATCATCCGGCGGGTTAATAACCAGCACCCGTTTGTCTTCCCCAACCGTAACCGCATCCGAGGCAACATCAATACGTTGCGCACCTGAACTGCCCGTGATCACGATCTCACCACTTCCCTTTTTGATATGTTTGTCAAAGGTTAATACCAGGTTACTGTTCACGGCAATGCCTTCCACTGCCGAGGCCGGGTTATAACTGACAATGACCGGGTTAGCGGTATCAATGGTATGATCGAACTTTTCTTTGCAAGACATGAACAGACCAATACCCAGCACCACCATTAAAGCTGGTAAAACAAATTGCTTATTATTAACTTTTTTCATCCCTGTATTTTTATTTTTTTTATTGACGGATGAGGGTTACCCGGAAGTCCCCTTTTCCTGTTTCTTTAGTATCGGTATTCTCCCATCCCATGTAAAAGGAAATGGTGAGTTGATTTGACGTAACCGTAGCTGTAAATTCATCTACGGGACCTGCACCCGTAATATTTACTTTTGCATCGTCCTGGGATCCCGTGACCGTCCATGTTGCAGCACCGGTATTCCCGAATATGATGGGGCAGTCCTGGGCGAGAAATTTCAACGGATTACCGGACTCATCCGTGGTAAATACCAGGCGCATCGTCCCAAACACTTCTGCCGGTACGTTTCCAGGCGTAACAATATTACCCGGCGTTGTCCAGGTACCATCAAAACGGCCGGCAAGAAGCAGCTCCTTATCCGGCATCTCATGTCGCAGCCGGTCTTTTGTACAGGAAGATAACCCCATGACACCTGCTATAAGCAGCACTAAAAAAAACTTTACATTCAGTCTCATTAACATATCATTTTTTGTTAGTTGGACACTTTAAACAAACGGAACGGTACATTCGACTTCAGTACGCCTCCTTCTAATCCCCAGCTGCCGTCTGCACGTATTCCAAAATGGCTCAGAATATTTACCGCCACATCGGTAAGACCAATAGGATAATATGGGCGGCGTTGACTGGCAGAGCCAACCAGTTCTCCGTTATTTCCTTTTCCGCTATAATCTCTTATAAAGGATCCTCTTACTTCATCCATTTTCAGGTAAAGGCTCAGTGACGCCTTATTGGGATGGCTGCTGTTTTCAATATTGCGGAGGTACATATAATCGCGGATGGTTTGGGTGGAAAGCACATCCGTCCATATCCTTACTTCATTATAAGAACCGGCCCAGTTAGGCGCTCCGCCACCATATCTTTGCGTTCCGTCCTGCCCCAGGCAGAGATAATCAAGGTATGAAGTCATATCGTCAGCATCTTTATACGTCAGCACCGATTGCGCTACAACCTCACCATCCTGGTATACTGTACAAAGCTTTGTTTTATCAAATGAAACAGCAAGATGATGCCACCTGCCATCTTCAAGCGCTTTCGTTGAACCGATGTCATAACGTTCCCGCTTATGATTGGCTATATTGATCTTCCATGTTGAACCGCTTCTGCAAATGGTAAAGCCCGGATTACCACCCGAATCCCAATCCTTATCTCCCATTATTGAGGGGTCACTGCCATTGGGGCCTGCTTTTGCCCAAAACTCAATGGTAAATTTATTCATTCCCTCTAAAGCTGTGCCCCGGATAGGAATACGTACATACGTACCATCACCCGAAGCTGCTCTATCAATCGTAAGAATATTATCCGCATTTTCCCGGGCAGGCAATGAAGTACTGACCAGCTCTTTTTTATCTAATTCGGGACCCGAAAGAATAATGGGTACATTAATTTCTTCCACGGTAGTGCTCTGTGGTATGCCGGACTCCGTACCTCCATGAGTTGATGCCAGGAAGATATTCCAGTCTTCATCGGCATAACCTGAGCGTTGCTGGATTGCTGCGTGTAACCCGCTAATATACTCATCTATTTTCTGGATAGCCAGCACATACCGTGCCTGGCGCAACTGGAACCCTACATCCTCCCCGGTTTCGGCAGGACTGGAGAATTGTACAAATACCGCACCTATATCCGCCTGCTTCAGCAACTCCGCAGATTTATTATATACTTCCTCATCAGAACTAAATTCAAATTTATAATCTGCCGACTGGTTCAGCAGGGTATTTATTTCCGGGGTATGCACAACGGATGCCACTTTAACGGCAGGTAGCGCAGACTTGATGCGGCTGACAACAGACGGGTACTGCACGAACCGGTTCCCCGAAAAAGACTTATTTGTAATTACCCCATGCTTATCCGATGAAACACCGGTGAGCATGGTAGCCCAGCCCGAACTTGAATAGGCCGGAACGCCGCCGTAACCGCTCATACTATAGGAGCCGTTCGATTTAATAATACCAATACCCGGTGTGGCCGCATAATCAATAGCAGTACTGATAATTCCATCCACCCCGACCACCAGTATCTTCTTGGCTCTGGCGGTTTGGGCATGAGCAACCTGGCTGACCATCAGGAAAAATGCAAGCATCAGGCAGAGATATTTAAACAAGTATTTCATCCACATATTTTTTATTTATATAATCGAATCACATAACTGCCGGG
Source organism: Chitinophagaceae bacterium (assembly GCA_023957155.1). Lineage (GTDB taxonomy): Bacteria > Bacteroidota > Bacteroidia > Chitinophagales > Chitinophagaceae > Agriterribacter. The sequence goes on from JAMLHK010000009.1 coordinate 44,201, forward strand.
GATCCCCAAAACAAAATTGAAATTGTATGACTCATAGCTCACCTGTTCCACACCATCTACCACATTTACCATTTTCCAGGTACAATAGGTATCCGCCTGCTTTACCGGGAAATTTACACTCCATATTTCCCCGTCATCGGTATCATTCACAAAAGTGCCTTTGAACCCTAAAGCGCGGTCTTTGGTAAAATCAATAAAGTCTCCGGAAAGAGGCTGGTCACCCCGGTATCCTACAAAGCGGATCTGGTGAGGTGAATCTCCAACACGTTCTATTTCCGGTTGCTTCGCCATTCCCTGCGACCATTCTGTTACATCAAACTCTTTAAATTCCACAACAAGGGCATCGGTCAGCAGCTTGCTCCCCGACTGGTTTGATACCTGGATATCAAAATGATATTCCCCCGCAGGAATGAGGTTACCCTCCAGTATTTCCAGTCTCCCGGTATGCTCATTGATCTGCACCGCAGGAACCATAACCGTATCTGACTTCATCAGGAGCTCTGCCGGAGTTTCATTGCCCACGATAGCGGCATTATAACGAACAACAGGCAACTGATCACTTAAAGCGCTCACCGTTTTCCCGTTAAGCTCCCGGATCTGCATAATCTCAAATTTCAGGGGCAGCGTGGACGTAGAACTCTGGAAATCGCCGATATTCTGCTCTAACCCGGAAATAGCATATTGCTTCCTGTTTTTATAGTTAATATCAGGCGCGATACTTCCTTCCTGGGGAATCTTGGTACAGGCGCCCGTCAGCAGCATCGCACAGGCAAAGACTGCTGACAAAAACCGGAAAATCTTTCTGTTGTGTTTCATTTCCTTTATACTAATTAAATCCAAAAATATGAGTGTCGGCATTCAGCACATGCACTATCCCATTGGTAGACTGCAGGTCTGAGGTTACTACCTGAACAGACAGGTACAGTTCTCTCTGACCAGGCGGAACCGGGTCATTCACGTTCAATGAAAAGATGATAGACTTAGCTCCCATATTCACATTGCCCAGGTAATCGGCCTGCACAATATTGAACCGGGCTTTCTTCCCTCCGTACGTTGTGGTATAGCTATAGCTGGTAGCTAATCCGCTGCGAACGATCTGCTGGTTGGGAATAATATAATTTTTAAGCATTTCCCTGATCCAGTCCATATCTTCCTCGGGAATATCGCCGAATGTTGCCGGTCTTTTATCGGGGTCGGGGTACAGCAGTTTGAAAAAATTATATATAGAATAATCCTGCGGAGCTAAGAAAGTCGTTCCGCTTGCATTAATAACCGGTTCCAGCCCGGTTAATGTAATCAGGGTAGTGAGCGTATCAAACAATTCACCGCGGCTTTTCAGATAATCCATTGTTGACATGCCCAACCGGGTAGTTTCTTCAATATTCAAAGTGCCTTCATCAGCAAAATAATCGCGACTACACGCTGAAGTGAAAAGGACAGCCGCCAGCACTATGATCTTTATTAATTTCATTCGTATGACTTTTATTGATTAAACTGCCAGTAATAGGTTTGTTCCATATTGGGATTGTTTGCAAAAGCTTCCCGGCTGACCGGGCAAAATCCCGCACCATCTTTTTCTCCCTGCAGGGTAACATCCGGGTTGAACTCATGAAGGCGTCCCAGGCGAACCAGGTCGTACACCCGCTGAAACTCGCCAATCAGCTCTCTCCGCCTTTCCGCTAATACTTCCTCTATCACCGTCGGCTGATCATCCCTGGTGAACAACGGGATACCTGCGCGGGCACGAATGGCATTCAGATTTATCAGTGCATCATTTATGTTGCCAAGCCGGGCATCCGCTTCAGCTTTTAGCAGCAATACATCGGCGTACCTGAAAATCGGAACCGGTGCCTCCATCAGGCTGTAACTGATATCTTTTACCTTCCTGAACTTAGCGAACATGATTTCTCTTTCCCCGTTTTGCAACGGATCCGGGAATACCGGCCGCAGCTCACTGGCACTTACGGAAAAATCTATACTTTGAAAAAATTCGGGCACTCTTTTGTCGGAGCCGTCTCTTACATAATCAGGATAGATCTCCAGTATTTTCGATTTGGGTACAGCCAGCGTCAGGTTTGCTCTTGAAGTATAAGGATTGGTGAGATAATAGGTCATAATGTGCCCGTAGTAGTCTGAAAACTCACCTTTCTTTGCACTATAATACATGTGGAATATCGCTTCTTCCGATTCACCCTGATCAAATAAGCTCCGGAACCCTTCTATCGGCACAAGCTTAAATGTAGTGGACGCGATAATTTCTTTAACGGCATCGGAAGCTGCTTTGTAATCCTTCAACCACATATATGCATGGGCTTTCAGCGCCAGGGCAGCACCTTTGGTACCTCTTGACATGGACTCTTTCAGGGTGCCTTTATTTCTCCAGCTCAGATCGGGCAGTGCAATATTTACTTCATCCACCACCATCCGCATTACCGACTCAAGCGGCTCCCTGCCCAGCGGTCTGACATTCCGTGATTCCAGGTTAATAGGCACATCTCCCCATATCCGGGCAGCATAAAAATGTGACAAGGCCCGGAGAAAACGTGCATCGGCCAGCAATTGCTTTTTCCTTTCTGCCGTCAGCCCATCGGTGATCTCCGGTATTTTATCCATCGCCAGGTTGCACTGTTCAATCGCCCTGTAAAAAAGCCGCCAGTTGGATAAAGGTTCCAGCTCTGTTCGCTGGAGTAAGTGGTTTTGAAACCAGGCTTCCCAGTCGCTGTCATTATTCGGCGTGATCCAGTCGCCGGAACGTCCGTCCCCCCAGAAATAATAGTCTCCCCATGACCCGTTACGGGTAGTAGCGGGCGTATCATCTTTGGTTAATCCCGACAGCCCGCGGCGAAAAATGGCGAAAGCTGCCGCCACTGCGCCCTCGGCATCGCTTCCCGTTTTCCATGCCTGGTCTTCTGTTACGGTATTCAGGGGCAGCTCATCCAGCCACTTCTTACAGGACTCCCCGGTAATGGTAATGACCGCCAAACCAACAGCAATGATTATTTTATTTTTCATATTAATGCACTTAATATTTTTTCTGAATCATAATGCCAAAGAAATTCCAAACAGCAACATCCTGCGCATCGGGTACCCTTTGGACAGGTCAAACCCGTCTATGGTAACCAGCTCTGCATCCGGCCCGCTATATTTCTGGAAAGTAACTAAGTTATCCGCCGTGCAATACACCCTTGCTCTTTCAAACGGAAGACGCGGTATGATCCTCTTGTTAAACGTATACGATAAAGTCGCCGATTTGATCTTGAAATAAGAGCCGTCTTCTATATACTCCGAATCATACTTCGTGATCTGGGAAACATCACCCCAGGGATTCAATGTAGGAAACCGGGCATTATCACCACTCTGCTCCCAAATAGAATAGTTGTCAAAATTGGGTAAAGAGGAACTGCCTGCAAAACCCTTACCCAACCGGAGCCGATCCAACAATACCGTATTCACGATACTTCTCCCTATTACAAAAGTGGAAACGATGTTAAGGCTAAACCCTTTATAGATGAAATCGTTTGTCCATCCACCCGTCCATCTTGAATTGGGATCGCCCGCATATATACGGTCTGCAGCGTCTATACGGTAATCGCCATTCTGATCTTTGAAGTTACGATCCCCCACCTGCAGCTTCTTGTTTTGCAGGCCGACCAGCCTTCTCCCTGTTTTGGGATCCACCGGGATCTGGCTTTCCGTCTGGTAAATCCCCTGCGATTCATAAAAGAAGAACCCGTTGAGCGGCACGCCTGTCCGTACAATAGACCCAAAATCCTGGCCGGACTCACCTACCTTAACGATATCGGCATTTCCGTCAGGCAGCTGTACCACCCGGTTTTTATTATAAGCAAAGTTGAGATTGGTATTCCAGGAAAAACTTTTGCTGAAATTCAGGTTGGTGCTCACGGTAAATTCCACTCCGCGATTAAGCACATCCGCCGCATTCCGGTATACTTCATTATACCCTGAAGTAGTGGGCAGGGAAGTGGACAACAGCAGGCCTTTCGTTAATTTTTCATACGCATCCACAATCATCTCCACCTTACCGCCGAAGAAGGATAAATCCAACCCGACATTGGCCATTGAAGTTTTTACCCAGGTAAGATTATCATTTTTAAACCCGTTAAGCCAGGTTGGCGTAAACCCGGATATTCCGCCATAAGAAATCTGGAGCAGGGAATTATACCGGTCCAATATTCCACCATCCATAACACCGAGGGCGAGATAGTTATTATCCCAGGTGGTGCCGGACAATCCGTAGCTACCCCGTATCTTACCGTTGGTAAGCCAGGTGATATTAGAAAAAAGACCTTCTTTATAGAAGTTCCAGCCCGCCGAAATAGAAGGGAATACCCCCCAGCGATTTGCTTTCCCGAACTTGGATGATCCGTCTGTACGTATAGAAGCACCCAACAGGTATTTTTGCTGAAAGGAATAGTCTAAGCGGCTGAAATAAGACAAGAGGCTGCTGGCAGTGTAATTGCTGGAGCCAATGCTGTTACCCTTTGGCCAGTTCACCGTTTGCGACAGGGTGGGTGCAGGACTCACACTGTTTACCGTGGTTATTTTTCCCTCCGACCGCTCCATACTCTGCCCCAGCAATATGCTTAAGCTGTGCCCGTCCCCAAACTTGGGCGTATAGGTGAGTGTATTCTGGAAAAGCACGTTTTGACTTTCACCGATACCGCTCTTATTTGACGCTCTCAGCGTTCGTCTTGATTCCACTAAGGAATCCGCCATGCTCCGCAGGTACTCCAGGCTTAGGCTGGCTTTATAACTCAGATTTTTGACAACATTCAATGCCGCTTCGGTACTGAAACGTATCCGGTCATTGAGGGCAGAATAATTACCCGGCTGAAATACCTCCGCACCTTTTACCAGCGGGTTATTGGGCAGGGGCAGCAAAGTAGAATTATCGGTGGAAAGCGCATCGGGATTCCTGTTTTGATCTGTCCGGGAAATGGCCAATGTATTATTAATGACCAAAGCATTCTTTAAGGCATTTAAGCTGGTATTGGCCATGACACTATAGCGCTTGAAGCCGGTATTAAACAAAATCCCCTTACTATCCATATACCCCATGCTAATGCTGTACTGACCAAAGTCGCCTGCACCGCGGATAGAACCGTTATAATCCTGGGTAAGCGATGTTCTATACATATAGCCCTGCCAGTCTGATGAATTATTATAGAACGGATTCGTTACATCGGTATACAAAGCAGGCATCGTTACACCATAAGGAGCATACAGATCGTAAAGGCGTTTTACCTGTTCCCGCTCCTTAATTCCTCCTGCCACATCCTGCAGTTGCGGAACAAAGTTGACGCCGGTGCGGATATTTACATTGATCTGGGGTTTACCTCTTTTTCCTTTTTTGGTAGTGATCAGGATCACCCCGTTGGCAGCTCTTGAACCGTAAATTGCCGCTGCGGAGGCATCCTTCAATACCACCAGATCTTCAATATCGCTCGGATTAAGATCGGCCAGCACATTCGTGCTGGTGATGGCAAAATCACTGCTCATTTTTGAAATGATGGGAACCCCGTCAATCACATACAATGGCTCGGAAATAGCGGAGGCATCGTCACGGGTTACGGCTGCCAGTCCCCGGATGATAATGGCGGGGGTAGCGCCCGGCTCCCCGGAATTCAACTGGATATTTACACCGGCTACTTTTCCCTGTAATAATGAACCGAAAGATTCTGCCGCCTGCCCTTCTGCTATCTTGTCCATTTTCACACTGGTTACAGAACCTGTTATTTCCTGCCTGATCTGGCTTTTATAACCGGTAACCACCACATCGCTCAGGGTTTTATTCTCTTCCGTCAGCGTGATCCGCAGGTCGCCGGATCTCCTGAATACGATCTGCCGGGATTCAAAACCAACGGATGAGCACATCAGCGTATCTCCCACGCTGATCCGCAGGCGAAAAGTGCCCGTTGTATCCGTGCTGGTACCGATATTTTTCCCCCGCACTGCCACAGAAGCCCCGACCACCGGTTTACCATCCGGATCGCTTACTTTACCGGTCATTACCGATTGCGCATTTCCGCTCAGGGAAATCACCAGTGCTGCAAAAAGGAAACAGACTCCTTTCATTAATGCCTTCATTCAATTTATTTTTTTTCGATTCAACTTTTATGGTTTCCGTTAAGGACGTGCCCAGAAACTGTTCTGGCTCCACGAATTACCTTTCATGCTGACCGCTGAAAGCGGCCAATAGGCAGCTCCTTTTTCTACATCATCTTCGGTAAACTCAGGTATATAGGTACTCACTTTACCAAACCGGATCAGGTCAAATACACGCTGCCCCGTGCCGACCAGCATACGTTGCCGTTCAAGCAGGAGTGCTGCCCCGAACGTTTCATCGGTTAAAGCGGAATAATCCTCTGTAGCACCGGCTGCAGCCATAGTTAAATATGCTTTAGCCTGATCTAAGCTGTTGGACCGCCAGGCAGCTTCCGCCAAAAGCAGGTTGATCTCACGTCTCGGTAACAATTCCAATAAAGTAGCGTCCCTGACGATCAACGTAGCCGTATTGGCAGAAATACTAAACATACTGCTGCGCCGCGCATCACCCGCCGGGTAAATGGCATTCAGCCTGTCTAAAGACATACGCACCACATTGCCATTCAGCGGATTTTGAGGAATTTCAGTCCGCCGGTCTGTTCCGTTAGATAATCCAAAACCGGATAAGCTGTCCGCCATAGCGGCCGTAAACGTATTGCTCAGTACACTATAAGCTTCCTGCGCCTTGCCTAACCACAACTGTTCCTGTGCATAGAGTGAGGTAATGGCTGTTTTATTAAACCTGACCGCAGTCAAAGCAACGCTTTCAATACCATCATCATTAAGCAACAACCAGGGCAGCAGTTGCTTAGCCTCAGATGCCCACCCGGCAGCCAGCGTTACCGCCTCTTCGCCGGTAAGCCGTTTTCCGAAATTATTTTTTTCAGCGGAAGGAATCGTTCCCCATATCCGGGCAAGATAAAAATAGGCCATTGACTTGAGCGCCAGCGCCTCCCCCCTGAACAAATTACGCCGATAGGTATTTAAAATTTCATCATCGGCCCCGGCTATGATATCCAGTATATCATTGGCATCCCGGATCACATCATAGAAATACCCCCAGTCGGAAAGCTCTGACACATAACGGTTATCGGCAGTAAGCTCCTGATTAACCACCATAGACTGGTAGGGAACAACAACATTGAGATCGCCGGCACGTGCTTCGCCATACATCACCCAGGCATAATTAGCCAGCAGCGCTCTCCGGAGATCAACATATCCCCCGATAACCGCCTGCTGGATCCGTTGAGCCGAATTATAATATCCTTCGGGAACCGTTCTGTTTTCCGGCTCAATCGTCAGCATACCTTTATTGCAGGAAAAAAGGAGCGGAAATGCAGCGATTAGTATGAACTTCCAACATTTCATATTGTTCATTTTTTTCAACATCTTCATTCTTAAAAAACCAGTTTGAAACCCAATGCAACGGAAGAAGGCAGGGGCGTTCCCGTATGACTCAGATCATACTTACGGGAGCCCGTAATGTTTTCCTCCGGGTTAATCCCACTATATTTAGAAAGGGTGAGCAGGTTGTCACCGCGAACAAATACTTCTATATCGCTTAACTGCCCAAGTTTTTTGAACATCGAAGTCAGGTGCCAGGAAAGAGCAACCCGGCTCAGCCGGATAAAACTTCCGTCTTCAACAGTTCTGATTCCCTGGTAAATGGTGCGTTTATCAGTATCTGTACTAATAAGATAATAAGGGGTCTCTGCACTTTTAACCGGGAATACATTTCCTACCCTGTCCGCATAATACCTGCTGGTAAAAGACTCGGTTATAATGTCTGCACCCCAGGCATAAGTGAACATCATGCTGGCAGAAACATTTCCGTACCTGAAGGTGTTACTAAACCCTCCGAAACCTTTGGATTCGCTGTTACCGATCACTTTGGGCTGTTTACCCTGGTAAGCAACTAACGAGGTAACCGCAGCTCCTTCTTCAAGTGAACCGAGCCAGGCGAGGCTGGTATTTTCAATATCACCGGGCAGCTCTTTTATTTTATTTTTATAAAAAGAAATATTCAGGTTACTCATCCAGGTAAAACGGCTGGTCTGGATCCATTTGGCATCAAGGTTAAGCTCAACGCCTGACAGCCTGATCGCCCCGCCTGTTTCATATTCATAGCCGATACCGCTGATGTTGGGCAAAAGCCGCTGGTAAGTGAAATTGCGGTACGTTTTATTAAAATAATCTACAGAAAGTGTAACCGAGGGGAGAACAGCAAAAGACAAGCCCGCATCTACCTGGGTAACACTTACGCTTTTTGCATTGCCGAAAGCCGGGTAAAGCTGCCCGATGCCGAGATAGTTACCACCGTAATAAACTCCGTAGGCATCTAACTGGCCGCGATACACTTCCGGTCTGCTCAATACACCTGTTCTTCCGAAAGAGGCTTTTACTTTTACCGGTATTTCCAGCGTGCTTTTCAAATCATAATGAATGCCTAATGCCGGGTAAAGCGCCCATTTATTTTGATATAATGAGCTTCCGTCTGCACGAAGTACCATATTTACTCCAAGATCATTTTTATACTTCCATTTCCAGATACCGTAAAAGGATAACAGGTTTTCCTTTTCATGATCAGAAAAAGCATTCACCTGGTTAGCATTATACCCGGTCACTACTTTTACAAAATCAGATCCCCCGTTTTCCATGCTACGTTGCCCGTCTACGGAGGTCAGCCGGTCATCGGTAGCCCTGATCTCATTGCCCAGGGTCATATCTAATTTCAGGGCATCGGAAAAATCGTGCAAATAGTTTAACGTGGTATTCAGCGTAAGCAATTGTCTTTTATATGCCGCACTGGATGCATAAATTTCCCCGTCCAGCATATTGGAAGGAACGTATACATCACGGCTCGCCCCTTCATAAGATAAGCCGGCGACCGTACCAAGCTTCAAGGCCGAACTGAACTGGTAGGCTAAACCCATAGATGAAAGCAGCCCGATATCGCGGTTCTTGTCCATAAAGAACGTTTCATCGGCAATAACCGGGAAGGGGGTGTTCCGGTCATATTCCCCGGCGTAACGCCCGTTGCGGTTGGCAAGCGCCAGGTTATTATAGAAATGTGCCGAGAACCGGTCGGAAATATTATATTTTGCATTTAGAAACAAGGACTGGCGTCCAAACCCGGTATTTTTTATAATACCCTGGTCTGAGTGGTTGGTTAACCCAAACAGGTAGGAACCATAAGTGCCGGCGCCATCCACTAATACATTTTGCTCATGAACGAACCCTCCGTTATCGTACATTTCCCTGCGGGCAAACGAATTAAAATTGTAAAAGGCATCTTTCCGGTAGTCCATGTTCTGCAGGAAATTGACTCCTCCGGATACACTGCCGCGGACATGAATTGAACCGGGCTCCCCGTCCTTTATAATAATGTTAATGGCTCCGTTCGGCGCCTGTACACCATAAGCGGCTAACTGATCAATATCTTTCATGATCTCGATGCGGTCAATCTGATCGGGGGAATAATAACTCAGGGGATCAATGCCGGTTATATGGGAGGGACTGGCAATAATAGGAACGCCGTTAATCAGGATAAGGGGCATCGTGGATTGATCTGTGGGATCCAGGCTTAGTCCGCGGAGATTAAGCGTAGCCTGTGCGCCGGGCGTACCGGACCAGCTTTTTACTCGTAAGCCGGCAACATTTCCCTGTAAAATATGCTCCAGTCCTGCCCGGTTGGATAAGATCATACTATCCACCCGTAAAGAGTCCTGGGCATTCAGGCTTATTGCGATACCAAAAGAAACAAGAAGAAAAAATAACGCTCTCCCGGCAGGTTTAGGAAATAATCTCATAATGATAGTTTCTTGGTTTACCTGATCTTCCGTGCTTCATACCGCCTTTCGGATCATTTAATAAATATAAAGATAGTTTACTAATACTAATAATTTTTTTAACAAAAAAGTTTTCCACATTGTTTGTTTTTTTAGAAAACAGCCATATTGAACATAGCTGCTCCCGGTAGGAAAAGTTCAGATCTTCACCGCCGGAGCGAATACCTGCCTGCCGGTCGGCAGGCTTATATCCACGCCCATCATACATTATAGCAGGTAAGCCGACAAGGGAAAATAGTTTTCGTGGCATATAAATATTTCATCACAAAACTATTTCTCCTGTTCCAGAAGCGTGTTAAGCGGGTATTAACTCTATATTACCTAATTATGAACAAGAGACCGGAATACATATATTATATAGTATAGCTAAACAGCAACACCGGAAGAAGGGGGTATCACAGATAAAGAACAATTCTGTCAATCATCATTTTTTCATTAAATTATGCATCACATTTTACTCTTAATTATCGAATTATTATTTGCTGTAATACTTATTGCTGAACGAAAAATATACAGCCGACATCAAAGAAAATGAACTGGCAGGATTGTATAAATCGAATCTCGAAAGTGAAATACAAAACATAGAGCAGCAACTGCAATCGTTGGAATACAATGAAACCGAACACAAGGAAATAGAACGCTATCACGAAATATTAGCAGATATTTACGAACAGCAACGCAAAGAACCGTTTCAGCTTCGAAAAGAAAAATTTTTCAGCGATGAAGAAATACGAAAAGCAGAACTACAATTGGATATAAACGATTTAAAAATTACAGGAGCCGGGCATTAAACAAATACCAGAGATGAAATTATAAAAATAAGCCACAGATGCACAGATGACAATGTAGAAAAACAAGCCACAGATACACAGATGAAAGGAGTATCTGTGCATCCGTGGCAAGGAAGAAATCAACAAAAATATTCGTGTATCTGTGGCAAGCAAATCAACAAAAACATCTGTGCATCTGTTACAAAAAAGAAAAGATATGGAACATTTTCCTTTGAAAGAAGAAACCTACAAAATCATAGGTATCTGTATGGAAGTACACAACACGCTCGGTGCAGGATTTTTTGAAATTGTTTACAAAGATGCCTTGGAATTGGAGTTTCGAAAAGCTGGAATTTTATATGAGCGAGAAAAAGAATACCCTGTCAATTACAAAGGAGTGATTCTGCCACATAAGTTTTATGCAGACTTTGTTGTGTTCGACCAAGTTATTTTAGAAGTAAAAGGACAAAAAGGGATAGCAGACGAACATATTGCACAAGCAATTAACTATCTGAAAGTATCCGAAAACGAAATAGCATTGATTGTGAATTTTGGAGAGCCGAAATTAAATCACAAAAGAATAATATTTTAATAATGCCGCAGATAACAATGAAAAAGAAGCCACAGATGCACAGATGAAAAGGTATCTGTATATCTATGGCAAGAAAATCAACAAAAATATCTGTGCATCTGTGGCAAAAAAGTAGTTATGAGTGAACATTTAGAAACAATAAAAAATGGTATCCCGGAGCATTGACCTGTAACCTAAAATCATTAACTAAACGTTCAACAGGCTTTTGTATCAGGAAATAACCTGTACCGTACCGTCTTCATGGCCCAGGATCACCCTTGTTGCCATATTAACAAAAAGTCCGTTTTCTACCACCCCGGCAATACTATTGATCTTTTGCTCCAGTACGGCAGGTTCGGCAATAGAACCGAAATGGCAGTCAACAATATAATTACCATTATCCGTTACCCGTATTTCATCTCCTTTTTTCCGGATGGATGTATCACAACCCAGCACGGCAAGCTGCCCGGCGGTATGTTTCCAACCAAAAGGAATAACTTCTACCGGCAGCGGAAATTTTCCCAGCAGGCTTACTTTCTTATTACTACCGGCAATAACAATAAATTCCCGGCTTGCTGCAGCCACAATTTTCTCTCTTAACAAAGCTCCTCCCCCACCTTTCACCAGGTTCATCTGCCCGTCTATTTCGTCAGCGCCGTCTATATCTATATCTATATGATCAACTGCATCTAACTCAACAATGCTGATCCCGCATTGCAATGCAATGCTTTCTGTTTCCGCGGAGGTGGCCACCGCGGTAACCTGTAATCCCTGCTTTACTTTTTCCCCGAGGTACTGAATGGCCCAATACGCCGTAGAGCCGGTTCCCAGCCCCACAATCATACCGTCCCGAACATATTCAACCGCTTTACAAGCCGCTGCCTGCTTTGCATCCATATCATTTCAGCTTTCTATAGTATAAATTACGCGCTTCCACCATCATACCGGGATTGTGGCATTGCAGAACAAATTTACCTTCCTTATACTCACTATCACTGTGGCTCATAACCAACTGACCCTTCACCCATATATTGATACTGTCGCCTACAGCCCTTACTTTCATTTCAAACCATTCTCCATCTTTAGTAAGGAGCGCCGTAGCTCTACCGGTAGGGTTACCGGGCTTCCATAACCACCCGGTATGTGCTTCCTGGTTATGACATATCTGTGCCTCATATCCCCTGGGAAAACCATCAGGATTATCCTCCGGCTCATGTGCCCTGATATAAAAACCACCATTGGCGCCTTTACCTAAATCGGTTATACGAAACTCGCCCTTTACTTCCAGGTTCCTGACTATGGGAGATGCGTACAAATGACCTTTCCCGTTTTGACCTACAATAACACCGTTCTCTACTTTCCATTCGGCATTACCTCTCGCTGTCCATCCCGTAAGGTCTTTCCCATTGAAAAGTGAGATCCACCTGGGTTTTACAGACCAGGATCCTGTAATAAAAACCAGGCAAAGTACGGTAAACCCGATACAAAAATGCTTCATATTAAATTCGGTTTATGTGATAGTAATATAATAATAGCCAGAGAACAAATCAGTGCATGGATACCGGGGTAATATTGCAATATAAATAAATCCCCTCATAACCGGCAAAAACATATTATCCGTGTATCATTCGTCAAACCCCCAGGTTTTTCCTTTCATAACAGCAGGCACTCCATCACTCAACCAGGGTGCAGGACGCTGTCCTTTCAATAACCAGTCAAAAAACTGTTGCTCCCTGATCTGTATATCCTTCCTGTTTTTTCTTTCCATCAGATTATGCTCCTCCCCGTTATAATTCAACAGCCATACAGGCTTTTCCAAACGTCTCAGCCCCGTAAACAATTCAATACCCTGGTACCAGGGCACAGCCCCGTCATTATCATTGTGCATGATGACTAAAGGCGTATTCACTTTGGGCAAATGAAATAACGGCGAGTTTTCTATATACAATTGCGGTTTCTCCCACAATGTGGCTCCGATGCGGCTTTGCGTTCTTTCGTATTGAAACTGCCTGTTTAAACCCGTTGCCCAGCGAATGCCGCCATAGGCGCTCGTCATATTACTTACCGGGGCACCTGCCCAGGCGGCTTTGAATAACCGGGTTTGTGTAATGACATAAGCTGCCTGGTAACCTCCCCAGCTTTGTCCCTGCAAACCCATACGGGTACTGTCAACCCATCCTTTTTTTACTAAGGCCCGGGCTCCGCTGACAATATAATTATATGCGCTTTTACCCGGATGACCGGTAGTATATTCAATATCCGGCACAAAGACAAGATATCCCCTGCTCACAAAAAAAGAGATATTTAACCGGCTGGGCGTGGGGGCAGGCGGAATATACTGGTATAAACCATCACTCAGTCTTTCATAAAAATAGCAGATGGCGGGATATTTTTTTTTCGGATCAAATCCCTCCGGCTTGTACACAATTCCCGTTGCCGTTTTTCCATTGTATGCTTTCCAATGAAACAGCTCAGCCGTTCCCCAGTTATAATCTGCCTGTTGAGGATTGATAGCGCTCACCCTGGCTTCTTTCTTCCAGTCTTCATTTACATATATATCAGGAGCATTTACATAGCTTTCCTTCGTATAAATATATGTATTGCTGCCTTTGGCCTTAGCCAGCCTGCTATTGATAAAGAACGCACCATTCAGCACGGTAACCGGCCTGGATGTGCTCAGCAGCTTACAGGTGGCCAGCCCGGCATATTTGTTGTTTTCCGAAAACAGGCGAAGGAGCATATCCTGTGCAGGAGAAATATATTTTTCTTCCGGATCAGTAGGGATATACCTGTATACTATTTTATTTTTCCGTCCATCTCCCCCAGTAATATTTACCGGCACCACTACCGCATCCGGGTCGAGCTGCCAGATATCATACCGGTCATATACCAGCACGGCCAGATCACTCCGGGTCCAGGACATGATACCATAAGACGAAGGATCAGACGGCATATCATACTCTTCATCGTACCATTTCGTTTTAGCACCCGAGGAAATATTTTTTATTTTCCCGTCCCTCCAGGTAAAATACTGCCGGGCTTTGGCATCGTACCATAAGGCATATTTGCCATCCGGCGAGACCGTAACATAGCCGGCAAGATCTTCTTTAATCAGTTTCCGGGAGCCAGTCAGGGGATCTATGACAAACAGGTCTTTCAGCGTTCTTCCCTCCCATTGCAAAGAGATCCTTTTCCCCGCATCCGTTTGACCTATAAAAAAACCGGCATCACCTTCCCTGCCCCATAAAACATCCGGCACCTCTTTATCTCCGAGCTGAACAAATTGTTTCGTGTCCAGCGCTATCATCGCCGGGTAACTTTTTTTAAGCTCCTTGTCCAGATTTTTCAGCTGCATCGTTTGCAAATAGTCATCTTTGTAATTCCAGATATCTAATTTAACCAGGTCAATATCAACAAGCGATGTATCTTTCGGAGGCTGAACCGGTGCGGTACCTAAAAACAACCGTTTACCCGATTTGCTGAAATGAACAGCTGCATGCTCACTCACATTCCAGCCAACGGGCATCCCTACTTTATTTTTATCGGCAATCATCACGGCGCTGTCATAGCCGTTTTGCCAGTACCAGAGCTTGTAAAAATGCTGTACGGCTTTAGCGCTGCTGTCTCTTTCGGCAACAAAGGCCACCTGGTACCCTTCTTCATCTATTGCATAATGCTTAAAATCATTTCCTCCTTTCATTATAGAATCCAACCTGTTTTCCCCCGTCCTGAAAACACATACCACCGGTTTATGTATACTATCATGCTTTGCCGGCGTGATTCCGGCAACCAGGATATTCCCGGCTTTACTCCACAGGTATTCACTCACGTTATCCACCTTACGCACTACGCCATCCCGAAAATTATAAATGACCAGGGATGTTCCTTCTTTTGTTTTTGATGAATCTGCTTTATTGACCGGCAGGTTGACCGTATCTTTCTTTTTAGTACTGTCAGGCAGCGGCTTTTCGAATTGCCATGCCACCCATTGCATATTTTTTCCCGGTATTTTATACGATTGAACGCGGGCTTCTTTTACAATAACCCCCTTACCCAACTCAATTATAGCGAGGGAATCCTTAGGCGAATCATCCGTTTTTTTCTTTTTAATACGGGCCTGCCTTATATCTGTATACAGCGGCTTAATGTGAAAAACAGCATAGCGGCTGTCATCTGTAATGGATACATTATAGCCGCGGGGTATGACTTCCCGGTATTGCAAATCGGAAGACCGGATAACCAGCGTGCCATCACCTTCCTGCACATCAATCGTATAGATGATCCATCGTCCATCGTTACTGATTTTACGTTCACCTATGGATTGCCAGCCATCATATACCGTATGATCAAGGGGCTTTTTAGTTTGTGCATGAACCACTACAGCCAGCATCATTTGTACAGCAAAAAAGATTCTTCTCATATAATGCTAAGATTTCCGGGATCAGCCTGCAATATAATATTAAACTTCTTTTATTCTCTTTTCCGGTATAACCTGATCGTCTGCAGCACCACGGTTAGCAGAATGAGGGCCACGCCATAATAAAAACCGGAGCCTAAATATTCATTTTCCTTAAAAACAAGGAAAGCCAGTATGATCCCGTAAACAGGTTCAAGATTATAGCTGAGGTTAACGGCAAAGGGAGATATCTTCTTTAATGCCTGCAGCGATAAGTTAAAAGCAAGCACAGTACACAGCCAGCTCAGCACAAGCAGCCACAGGAAATCGGAACGGGTAGGTAAAATATGATCATCAGGAAAATTTAAAATATAAAAAGGTATAACAGGCGTTAAAACAATAAGCGCAGCGGTAAGCTCATAAAAAGTAAGACTGTCTGCGGACAGTTGCCCGATCAGCTTTTTATTTAAAATCGGGAATATGGCAGCAAACAAAGAGGAGATCACCCCCAGCAATATGCCCAACTTATACTGCCCGTCAAAATGAAAGATCAGCCATATACCCGCAATAGCCAGGGCGCCAAACAGCACCTCGATCCAATCCAGCTTTTTTTGCAGGATCCAGGGTTCAAAAAATGCAGAGAAAAAACCTATCGCAGAAAAACAGACCAGTCCCACAGATACATTGGCATATTTAATGCTGGCGTAAAAAAATACCCAGTGTAACGCCACAATAGCTCCCGTGCCAAGTATGCGAAGATGTAATGAAAGTGATACTTTCTGCAAACGGCCGGAAACTAAAAAAATGACCGCCATAGTGCAGGAAGTAATAAGAAGCCGCCACCATACCAGCAGCCCTTCATTCAGCGTGATCAGCCGGCCCATAATACCGGTAAAGCCCGCCAGGAATATAGCAATATGTAAAGACAGAAAAGCCTTCTTCATCAAAAAATCAGCATAAAATAAGATACTCCGGAAATGGCAGCCGCCGCCTGTTACCGCTCCCGGTTACGAGGGTTCTTCAGCTAACTACTTCGGCATGCAGCGTTGAGGAGGGAATATAGGTATTGCGTACTTTTCTGCGGTAATTCTTAAACATACTTTGCCACTGTATCTTCAGCACTCCCAATATACCTTCTTTTACAATATTTTTATTCATTTTTGAAGTACCGAATTTCCGGTCTACAAAAGTGATCGGGATCTCTATAACATTAAAACCGAGCTTCCAGGCAGCAAATTTCATTTCTATCTGAAAGGCATAACCCACGAAGTTGATCTGATCGAAATTGATGGTTTCCAACACCTGTTTACGGTAACAAATAAAGCCGGCAGTCGGATCTTTAACCGGCATCCAGGTAAGGATGCGGGTGTATAAAGCGCCACCCTTAGAAAGTACATTTCTATAACGGCTCCAGTTGACGGTTTTTCCTCCGCTTACATAGCGGGAGCCTACCACAACATCCGCATTAAGCCTGCATGCCTGGTACAACCGCTCCAGGTCTTTGGGATTATGTGAAAAATCAGCATCCATTTCAAAAATATACCTGTATCCCCGGTCTATTGCCCATTTAAATCCATAAATGTATGCCGTACCCAATCCCTGTTTTCCTTCGCGTACCTGCAGGAATAACCGGCCGGGGTAGTCTTTCTGCATTTCCCGCACCAGTCCGGCTGTACCATCCGGCGAGCTATCGTCAACAACCAGCACATGGTAATCCAGCTCCATGCTAAAGATAGCATGAAGTACAGGCTTCACATTTTCACGTTCATTATAAGTCGGTATGATCACCAGTTTTTCCAACAGACATGCTATTTTTCAGCTATAAAATTAGTTGATACCATCGTTTTCAAACAAGGTTTTACGCTTTCTTTAACAGGGTACGATTGAGTATCTCAGTTAACTTTTGCTTGGTGTGCAGGGGGAAATCTCCCTTCATCATCCAGTCGTAATATTGCGGTTCGGCTTTAAGTACATCGGTTACCGGCCGCCCTTTGTGTTTTCCGAAATTAAATATTTCTACTCCATTTTCCATAACAAATCGCCGGGCAAAATCCACAATTTGTTCTTCCCCGGTAAATTTGATCACCGACTCTACGGAAGAACCCACCTGCGGATACCGGTGCAGTTGCGATTCAAGTATCTCAAAGGTTGCCATGGCATCGGCTTCCGCGCTATGGGCATTATTAAGGTCTTTGTCGCAATAAAACTTGTACGCCGCACTTAGCGTACGGGGTTCCATCATGTGATACAATTTCTGAACATCCAACAAGCGCCTGTTGGAAACATCAAATTCCAGCCCCGAACGCAAAAACTCTTCCGCCAGCAAAGGAAGATCAAAACGATTTGAATTGTACCCCGCCAGGTCACAATTATCTAAGAACTGGCGTACTTCATTGGCAACCTGTTTAAAAGCAGGAGCGTCTTTCACCATTTCATCCGTAATGCCGTGAATATCGGAAGCTGCCACAGGGATCGGTATCTGCGGATTAATTAGTTTTCTCTTTACTAAACGACTACCATCCGGAAGAATCTTAACGATAGCTAATTCAACAATACGGTCAACCGCCAGGTTTACACCGGTTGTTTCCAGGTCAAATACGGCTAACGGACGGGTTAATTGTAATGGCATATCACTGATAAAATTATTTGGGATGGCAAAATAGCTAAAAATACAATACTACCGGTTTTATGTTAACATAAGTCAAACAATTTATCGCCTGACTAAAAAAAAGGATAAAGCATTGTTTAATAGGCATAATATTTGTTTATTTGTATCTCTTTATAGTAATATACTATATCCAATTCCCCCCTGAAGAATAACATTATCTCCTACTCCTACGAGCGCCATGCTTGTAAATGTTATTGTATTACCTAAAAAACTTTCAAAATGAAAAAGATTGTATTCGCTGCACTGTTTGCGATGGTACTTGGAGCCGTATTTACTTCCTGCACTTCTTCCAGAGGAGGATGTAAAGCTACACAGGGTATGGTAGGTTACCGCTAAGCTTTTCAACAAATAAACAACATTAACGGAGCTGTCTTAAAAGGCAGCTTCTTTTTTTGTCCCTTGCATTTCCAAAAACTTAACGAAGTATACTATGCTGAGCGTTAAAAAAATTTAACTGTAAAGGGTGCTCCCTTCATTTCCGCTAATAAGCCGTAATTAAAAAAGCCGTCTCAAAAATCTTGAGACGGCTTCCTTCTTTTATATGCAAAAGATTAATTGTAATGCAACTTCAAATCTACCCGGCGGTTTTGAGCACGACCGGCAACGGTTTTATTGTCCGCAACAGGCTGATCCTGTCCAAATCCGGCAGAAACCAGGCGGGAAGGATCAATACCGGCTTTTGTAGTCAGGTAATCTACTACAGACTGAGCTCTCTGCTCGCTCAGGATCTGGTTTTTATCCGGTTTACCGGTATTATCAGTATGACCTTCAACATCTAATTTCAGGTTAGGATCTTCATTCAGGATCTTCGCTACCTCATTCAACGACTTAAATGATTTTTGTAACAGTTTGGAGCTGCCGGTGGCAAAAAATACATTCTTCGCTGCCACATCAATACGCTTTTTCACTTCTTCTTTAATTTCAGGGCAACCCTGGTTGCTTGCCGGTCCGGCTAAAGCAGGACATTTATCTTCTTCGTCATTTACACCATCGCCATCGGTATCCGGTATCGGACAACCCTGGTATTTGGCAACACCTGCTACGTTCGGGCACTTATCTTCTTCATCATTTATTCCATCACCATCGGTATCCGGTATCGGACAACCCTGGTATCTTTCCAGTCCTTTTACATTCGGGCACTTATCATCTTTATCGGGAATGCCATCACCGTCAGTATCAGGACAGCCGTTAAACTGAGCCAGTCCGGCAACGGTGGGGCAGGCATCTAATGAATCCACAATACCATCATTATCCGTATCAGCAGGTGGCGGAGGAGGAGCAATAACTTTAGGCGCTTTTTTCTCAAATAAAGAAGCGGCTACACCAAAACTATAAAATAAATGATTGGCCGTTGTTGCAGAGGTTACTCCAACACGGTACTGGGCATTAAAATTAAGATAAGCCTCATCTAACAGGTTAAGCTGTACACCCAACCCTAAAGGTACGTAGGCACCCCAATAGCCATTCCACTGGGAACCTCCGACACCGGCGGTTAAATAAGGAGTTACCCAATATCTGTCACTGAGTAATTTAGCGTTAATATTTGCGTCTAACTCTGCAAATAACTTATCATTAGTAGCCTGTGGCTTGTCGGGAATAGGATAGGTGGTAAGGGTACCTCCCAAACGGGCCATAAAATCAAAATGATTAGACAATCCCTGGAAATAGGTGAAAGCTAACCCCGGGCTCATGCGGTTTGCTTTATACCACTGTTTATCTTTTAATACCTGGCTCAGGGACGTATTTTTTAGATCCTGTGCAGTCTGAAAATCGTGCAGGGTAAATGCAAACCCAAACGCCGGTTTCTTTTTATAAGGATTCTTAATAGCATTTTCCTGGGCAAAAGCTGTGCTGAGTATGCCCACTGCCAATAAACTAACTAACAGTTTTCTCATAAAATGTATTTGATTAAAAATGAATGCAAAGGTATATAGTTGATGATTAACCTTCAAAATATTAGTACTATTTTATTGTTTGCTGATCAGGTGCGGGTTATTAACAACCTCTACACGTACCCTGGTAAGCCCTTTTTTAATAAACCCTAATTCCTGTGCGGCGGCTTTTGAAACATCTATCAGCCGTGTATTTTTAGGATGCATCCGATCAGTGATCTGAACTATGACGGTCTTTTTATTTGAAAGGTTGCTTACTTTTACCCAGGTGCCTAAAGAAAAACGATTGGCTGCCGCAGTAAGGTTCCGGTGATCATATATTTTACCGTTAGCCATTTTCCTCCCCTCAAATTTATCTGCATAATAGCTGGCTATGCCCTGCTCATACCCCGGATAATCCACATTTTTTTTATTCGTGGTATCCTGGGCTGCCGCATTTATACCTGTGCACAACAATACAATAACCAATGGCTGAAATAACTTCATATCCTGTTTCCCGGTTGATATTACAGCCCTACCCGGCAAATCTGAGACCAAAATTTTCATGTAAGGTACGGCACATATCCTACTAAGATATGTAAAATTATTATCATCCCGCAGGTTATCAACCCGTCAACCGGCAGAATCCTACAGGCTATACTTGTTGGCAAACCCGTTTTGCCTCGCTATTTTATCCTCGGCATACACATCGTCAAAAAAGACAATATGACCATCCCGTACTTCACAAGTCATATAACGCAGGAAAATGGGCAGTTTTTTAGAAAAGTTAACCGTATGCTTTTCTTTTCTTTTAATCCAGGCCGCTAAAGTGTCCGGGGGGTAACGAAGCGAATCATTTTTAACGAGGTACTTAGACAATTTATCCCACTGCTGTACGCGCACACACCCGTGGCTGAGCGCCCGGGCGGGGCGGGAAAATAACCCGCGGGCATTGGTATCATGCAAATAAACGCTGTACTTATTCCTGAAATTGAATTTTATAACTCCCAATGAATTATCATCGCCTTCCCGTTGCTTCAACTGGTAAGGAAAATAGTTTTTATTTAATTTGAACCAGTTAATGGTCTGAGGATCAATGATACTATCGTTTTTATCCACTACCATCAGGTTCTGCTTTTTCAGGTAAGCTACATTTTCCCTGATTTTCGGCAGCATTTCCTTAAATATAATACTATAGGGAACCGTCCATTGAGGAAGCGTTATAAAATTGGTAAGCGTACTGGTCAGGAGCGGCGTTCTTGTCTGGGGTTGGCCCACAATTATTCTTGATTCTAATTTTAGGGTATCCGTATCCCATACCCGGAGCTGGAAAGCCGGAATATTTACCCACAGATAGCGTTGCGGCATCGTATCCGGCAATTGCTTATACCGGTCTAAATTAATAGCAATGGTTTTAAATCTTTCCTGTCCGTTTCCATTAAGCGATTTTACGACCATTGGACCCGCTTTCCCATCTACTTTCAACCCGTTTTTATTTTGATAGGCCTTTACGGCAGCCGTCAATTCAACGGTATCAATATCCGGATTGTTCATTGTTAAATAGCCGCCTTCGTATAATCGGGTCTGAAGGTTTTTTAAAAACTCCACCGAATCTACCGGGTCAGTATACGGATAAGACAGGTAGGTGTACCTTGTTCTGTCCATAGAATCCAGGAAACCCTTTAATGCAGTCCTTAATTCCTGATAGCCGCGATGCTGAGGCTCCAGCGCTTCAAGCCGCGGGGTGAGTACCCCGCTGTTATATACTTCGCCGAGCAACCGGACATAAAATGAATCGGCAAGAACGGAATCTTTCCGGAGTGTAACGCTGTCTGTTGGCAGCCTGCCTAATTTTATGTCTTTAACAACCTGCATGAATGCATCGGTATATAACAGGTCTGCACGTGCCCATAAAGCAGCATCCAGCATGGCGGAGGAATCTGATTGCAATGTAGAGCGGATATGATCTAAATGACTGAAATGATAATCCGAAGGGAATAAGCCATAGTTTTCACTCCGGCGGATAAAGAAATATAAAGAATCAGCCAGGGGCAGCCACTGCTGCTGATTGCTCCACGTACGCAGAGAGTCCCGCCCCTCATACCACAGCTTAACCACCGGCAGCATATTAAACATGATGCTGTCGTTAAGCTTTCCCTGCTGTTCTGAAGCAAAAGCAATAGTAGCGGCAATATTTTCGTCTGTCTTCTTGTTTACATTTTCCGGTTCCTGAACAATCTCTGCCTCCTTAGGGGGCTGTATATTTTCATTGCAGGAAAGTAATAGCAGTACCGGCACAGTAATCCGGCAAATGCTTTTACCGCATTGTTTTATCATGAATCGGGTTGAATTGAAACAGGAAAAACGTATCAGGTTGACC
Organism: Chitinophagaceae bacterium; assembly: GCA_023957155.1. GTDB lineage: Bacteria > Bacteroidota > Bacteroidia > Chitinophagales > Chitinophagaceae > Agriterribacter. Next base: position 66,771 of record JAMLHK010000009.1, read on the forward strand.
ACAGATTGTAAATATTTCCGTAATTAGCATTAAATAACTCCCCCCAATTATACCTCGTATAAAAAAGAAAGGAGAATACAAAAGTATGGTTAGTTTGCTTTACATTTATCCATAAAGATATTTCAAATTTAAAATGCATTGCACATTTGTTGGCGTAATGGTTGACTGACAACCCTGCCGGCAGCAGAAAGCAATTTTCTTCATTATGAACAAAGGCTGGTTATCAGGGAAAAATATCGTGATCATCGGGGGAACAAGCGGTATGGGGCTGTCGGCCGCCCGTGCTTTTATTGCTGAGGGCGCCCGGGTGGTAGTTGTGGGCAGAAACAGCCAGACCTGCAATACAGCCCAGCAAGAACTGGGAGAAAAAAGCATTGCGATTACCGGGGATGCCGTGGATCCGGCGACAGCGGAAAAGGCTATTCTTACCTGTGCAGAGCAATTAGGCTCTTTTCACGGCTTATACCATGTTGCCGGCGGCAGCGGACGAAAAATGGGTGATGGTCCGCTGCACGAGCTGACCTTAGCGGGATGGAATAAAACATTTGAGCTAAACCTTACTTCACTGATGCTCTCAAACCAGGCTGCCGTTAAATGGTTTCTGCAGCATAAGACCGGGGGTACAATTCTTAACATGAGCTCTGTGCTGGGCAGCTTCCCCTCTCCTGCTCATTTTGCCACCCATGCGTATGCCGCCTGTAAATCGGCCGTATCCGGATTTACAAAATCATTAGCCGCTTATTATGCCGGGAATAATATTCGTATAAATACAATTGCACCGGCACTTGTTGAAACGCCCATGGCACAGAGAGCCGCTCAAAATGAAACCATCCTTTCTTTCATCAAAACCAAGCAACCCTTAGATGGAGGGAGGATCGGCAAGCCGGAAGATCTGGATGGATTGGCCTGCTACTTTATGTCGGACCATGCAAAATTCACTACGGGCCAGATCGTATACGTTGACGGCGGATGGTCGGTGAGTGAAGGGCAGGTTTAAAAAAATATAAAATAAAGATAACATGCAGGCGATCGGTATTGATATAGGCGGCACTAATATTAAAGGAGTGCTCGTAAATGGTGACGGGACGATATTGCACGAAATACAACGCAAAACCAACGAAAAAGAAACACAGTGGTGGAAAGACGCCGTAGCGGATATACTGCAGCAGCTCAGAAAAAAGGCGGATAGCGACAACATCCCCGTGGGATTATCCGCACCTGGCCTGGCCAGCGATAACAATGATTGCATACAACTCATGCCGGGAAGACTGGAAGGTATAGAAAATTTTATCTGGAGCGACTACCTGGAAACACCGGTACGGGTACTCAATGATGCACATGCCGCATTGATGGCCGAAGCAAAATTCGGTGCAGGTAAGGGATACCGTAATATTATACTCCTCACGCTGGGTACCGGTGTGGGCGGAAGTGTGATGATCAACGGCGCACTTCACCAGGGGTTATTAGGCCGGGCCGGACACTTAGGGCATGTTACCCTTAATGCCGACAGCGATACCTGCGATATTACACAGATGCCGGCCAGCCTGGAAGACGCTATCGGCCAATGTACCATAACACAACGCAGCTTCGGAAAATTCACTTCTACCGATCAGTTGGTCCGGGCATACCAGGCAGGCGACAGCATAGCTACTTACGTTTGGCTACACTCCATAAAGCGACTGGCAGTTGCCTTATGTTCGTTCATTAATTTTATTTCTCCCGACATCATCATATTAGGCGGCGGCATTGCCCGGGCGGGAGATGATCTGTTTAAACCATTAGACCATTTTATGGATATCTTTGAGTGGCGATACGCCGGTATACGCACCCCGGTTGTTCAGGCGGTATTTGATGAGTACTCCGGGGCAGTAGGAGCAGCAGGATTCGCCTTACAACATAGCTTACCCCATTAATTTTTTATTATGAATGTTATACAGGATTATTTACAGCAGTCGAGAAAAATAATTGAAACCGTTGAAGCGCAGCAGCAGGCTATACAACAAGCCGCACAATGGTTTACCCGCAGCATTTTAGCCGGCAGAATGGTACATGTATTCGGGTCAGGACACAGCCGTATCATGGTAGAAGAAATGTGGCCGCGTTACGGTTCTTTTCCCGGGTTTAACCCTATTGTGGAACTGTCGCTCACTTTTCATAACCTGGTGGTGGGCGCTAACGGTCAGCGCCAGGCGATGTTCCTCGAAAACGTGGAAGGGTTGGCCAACCGCATCTTACGTAATTTTGATATCGGGGAAAATGACTGTGCCCTTATCATCTCCTCCAGCGGATGTAATATTGTACCTATTGAAATGGCAGAGCTGTTTCAGCAAAAAAAAGTAAAAGTAACAGCCATCATCAGCCAAAAACATGCGTTGGTATCGGGTAGTAAAAGAAAAGACGGGAAGAAGCTAAGTGATTTTGCTGACCTGGTATTAGATACCGGGGCACCGGAAGGAGACGCGATGGTACAGGTTCCCGGACTGCAAACGCCCGTAGCCCCGGGGTCTACTGTTGGCGGGGTGTTACTGATCAATACCATTAAAGCGGAAACCGCCCGCCTGCTTACCGAAGCCGGGCTGCCGCCCAAAGTGTTGACCGCTTCCTGTATAGTGGGGGCCGAAAAGGCGGAGCAGCTCTTTGAGAGCGCCTATGATGAGCACGCACACCGGTTAGCCGGATTATATCTTAACGTTGGTAAATAAGTAAAACCCTATATGCAAACCCCTATTCGCACAACTGTAGTCGGCAGTTATCCTTTTCCCGGTTGGTTATCCTTTGCTTCGCAGCATCTCCATGAATTTGGGCCCGCTGATATAGAAGAGATGATCGAAGATGCGGTAATTGCGGCGATTCACGATCAGACAGCAGCCGGACTGGACGTAATTACAGACGGAGAACAGACCCGGCTCGACTTCAACTTATCCTTTTACGGGTATATTAAAGGCATCTCCCCGGATGAAAGCGCAACCCGTAAATTCGGGCCTGCCGCACATGATCAGCGCGGGAAGCACCAGATCACCGGGCATCTTGCCGCACCCAACGGGCTGGGCGTTGTTCAGGAATTTCTCCGGCTAAAAAAACTGGCGCCTGCCGGCCCGGTTCTAAAAGCCAGTATTCCCGGTCCTTATACTTTAAGCGGAAGATTACTTCCCAACGGGGAATACAAAGACCGGTTCGCCATTACGGAAGCGCTTCTTCCACTTGTGCAAAAAGAGCTGGAAGACCTGGTTGCGGCAGGTTGCCGGGAAATCACTATAGACGAACCTTCCATGAGCTGCTATGCCTATAAAGAGGATACCAAAAGATTTGTGGATATTTTCAATAAAACGGTTGAGCCCGTTGCAGGAAAATGTAATCTCTCTACCCACCTGTGCTTTGGAAACTTTAAAGGAAGACCCGTAGGGTACAGAAGCCTGAAACCCATGCTTCCCGATTTCCTGGAGTTTAAGGTAAATGAAATACATATAGAAATGGCGAACCGCGAGTTTGCAGAGATAGAGCTCCTCTCCTCTTTTGCTGAACGTATGCACGTTGCCGTAGGGATCATTGATGTAAAGAACTATTATATTGAAACGCCGGAAGATGTAGCGGAAAGGATTAAACGTTGCCTGCAATATATTCCTGCAGACAAGTTATCTGTTGCTCCTGATTGCGGACTCAGCCAGACCGCCAGATGGGCATCTAAGCAGAAATTAGTGAATATGGTGAGGGGAGCGGAACAGGTAAGAAAGTCCCTGTAAAGAAGGAGACGGCACTTCGCTTTGCTTAGTGTATACCTTTACAGCATTCAATGATAATTGAAAATACAAAATGCAAAGATATTTTTTGGAAGTGGCTTATAAGGGATCGGGGTATGCGGGGTTCCAGGTACAGGAAAATGCAAACACGATACAGGGCGAGGTGGAGCGGGCTATGCAAATATTGTTAAAGCATCCGGTGCCGCTCACCGGGTCTTCCCGGACAGATACGGGAGTGAATGCCCTTCAGAATTTTTTTCATTTTGACTTTGACCGTCCGGTTTTGCAACGGCATATCTATAACCTGAATGCTTTGCTTCCACCGGCAATTGTGATCAAACAGATCATTCCCGTACACCCTGATGCCCACTGCCGGTTCGATGCTATCAGCCGGGAATACAGCTACCATGTATACCAGGATAAAAACCCGTTCCTGTATGACCGGGCTTATTACTTTCCCTATACCATTGATCCTGATATGCTGCAACAGGCCGCAACGGCCATACTAAGCTATTCAGACTTTACCAGCTTTTCCAAACGCAACACCCAGGTGAAGAGCTTCATCTGCCACATTATGGAAAGCAGGTGGCGCGCAGAACAACATCAGCTCATCTACGAGGTAAAAGCCAACCGGTTTTTAAGAGGTATGGTGAGGGGGCTGACGGGTACCATGTTACAGGTTGGACAGGGAAAAATGAGTATAAAAGAATTTCACGCTGTTATCTGCGGGAAAGATTGTACCAAAACCAATTTTGCGGTTCCGGGTTACGGGCTGTTTTTAGAGAAGGTGAACTATCCCCCCGGCTACTTCACGGCTACATGAAGAATCCGGCAAACTGATTGCGGTGCGTTCGGGCTACTTGTCCTTTTTATTTGTTGATTGTTCTGTCGTCATAGCATTTACCTATAACGGCGCGGGGATTACCGAAGGCGGGGATTTTCAGCACAAAAGTTCAATCGAAGAACGAATGTTGAACCTTGCACAAATGTCCAATCGAAGCCGTTCAGCCCCGCTTTTGGCAATACCTTATATAAGCAGTAGTTCTTCGTCCGCTTGTTTGTCTGTCGGGCTTGGTGTGTCGGCAGATCTAATTTTTGCGAAGCGAGGGAAAGACTTTTTTGTTTTTCCGTCTGCGTTGGCAAAGCAAACTCTTTTGCAAACTTTGGTCTGTGTGTCGGCTTGTGCGGTTTGCAAATGTGCTTGCTTTTAGCGTAAGCATTTAGAACTTCAAATGTCTTTTAGCTCCTCTGAAAACTGTGTCATAAGGCGGTAAGTCGTGAATTTGAGAAACCAATTTTTTGTCCCAATCCCGTTTGAAAGTCGCTTCTTTGCTCAATACTTTTTCGATTAACTTTTTCGGGTCTTGCTTTTTGCTTTTGGCTTTATTGTGAAACGGAATTGTATATTCTGAAACGTCTAAATGTTCAACCTCTGTCAAATACCAAAAGTCGTATAAATCCCTTGGCTCTGTTCTTCCCATTAGTGCAGTCATTTTCTCAATCAGCACTTCGGCAAGTGAATAACATTGCAACCTAAATTTTTCTTCAAGGTCAGAATAGTTGCGGTAAACGTTTCTGTGTTCAATTTCTGTTTCCAAGATTTCGCCTCTTGTAATGTCAATTTTCAAATCACGGCTTCCCATATTACCCTGTAACGAAGCAACGTAGTCAATGTAAAACTGTGGACTTCCTGTTTCGTGGATTGTCCACTTCTTTTCATCAATCCGCATATCCATATTTGCTTCCTCTTTGATAAAATCAAACAAATTGTTGAGCTCTGCTTTGATTTGTTCGTTCGTTACACTTTCATCAATCAATGTAAAATCCAAATCTTCCGAAAAACGGTAATCTTCAAAATAAGCTTTCTTCAAAACTGTTCCGCCTTTGAACACTAATGCTTTATTGAGAATGTTGTTTTTGGAAATGGCAAACAGCACCCACGATAGCACATAATCCTTTTCAATTTGTCTGTCATTTACTCGGTTTGCTGTTGCAACTTTGTTTATTTCTTTGGGTTGTATCATTGCTTAACTGTAAATAGGTGAAAGAATAGAGTCACTGTCAATATTCTGCTGAATTGCCCAACGGAAAATAGTTTTGCCCTCTTTCGGATAAGACGGTTCTAATGCCACAAATGAATTACTTCGCAACTTTTGTAGTTTGTCAATTACAAGATTTTCAATTCCCAATAACTCTAATAAAAATCCCAATCGTTTTATTACGGCTTGCGACTTAAAACGCTTTGCGTATTCCAACAATTTATTGAAATCAATTTTGTCTTTTGATTTATGAATGGCTTTTGCAATTTCAGTTATTCCGCCTGCGTATTGCGGTTTGAAAAGGCAATCAATAAACGTTTTTTCTAAATCAGAACATTGTACTTTGTTGAAACTGTCAATCCAAGTTTTTTTGTTGCCAAAAAAATGTTCTTCGTTGTGATAGATGAATTGAAACGGAACGCCTTTTACCAAAAGAGTTGAGGGCTTGATTTGCTTGTTTACTACAATCTGTTCTTTTAAATTTGGTTGCGTTGTCAAACTGTGAATTTGCAATGCTGAAAAATACCCGATGTAATATTCTGCTTCGCCAACCAAATACTGTGAAAGCAAATGCCAATCGGGCATAAAAGTTTCGGGGTCCTGCTCAAAAGGAATGACATAGTAAAGTCCGTCTTTTACTCGCATTAACAAGCCACGCTTTACCATATTGCCCAACATTCGCTTTACCGAATCTTTGGAAGATTCGGTAAGCAAATTGTATGCTTCATCAATAGAAAAGCACTTTTGATTTTGCCCGTTTAGCTTATCTAACAGAAAAGCAACAGAGTAGGATAGTATTTTATCTTTTATAGCCATTGAGTGTCTCCTTAATGACACCACAAAGATATAAAAAATAAATTTATCGGGCAACAATAAACCTAAATAATGATTGAGCGTTTACCAATTACTTTGTCGTTAGCCGATGAATCCCACGCTGAACCCGAAGCAGGAACAGCTCTTTCCCGTCCCCAAATTCTGATTGCTTCAATGCGTTCAGGACTTGTTTTACTCAACGGCACAATGTTTTTAAAACACTTTTCAAACAAATCATCGTTTACGGTTTCATTGCCGTGAATGACCGCTTGAATGGCTACATCCCGAACCGCTCCTTCAAGGTCTGAACCTGCAAAGCCGTCTGATAAAGCAACCAATTTTTCAAAAGTTTCTGTTGACGGTTCAGGTAAAAGATTTTTCTTGATGTAAAGACTGATAATATCTTTTCGCTCTTGTTCAGCAGGTAAATCCACAAAAAACAATTCATCAATTGTGTAAGCTGGTCTAACCAATTTCTTACGTTAGTCACCATCAGTTGTCTTGATGCAGGTGGAAATACGCCTGTCGTAACCGCTTCAAGTATGATGATAAATTCTCTGTCGAGATTATGCGGATTTTGGTGCATAAAAAAACGCTCCAACCATTTTAAACTCGCTTCATTTCTTGCAAGCCCACGCATTACCAACATAAAGAAAAACGTTAGTTTGTAGAATTATTCTCGCCATTAGTTTATGTAATTAGATTGTGATTGCAAAAGAGCTACTTGTGCGGTGCAGAAAAACAAAAAAATGAGCGTGGGGCAAAAAATAAATCTCTGTCTGTTGTCATTGTCTGTTCGTCTAATTTTAGTAGTGCTGTTGTCATACCATTGCTTATAACGCCTCATCTTCAGTACCGGTAACCGGCATGTCCTTTTCTACATCTCACCGGTAATATTTTTCCAGCCAGGCGATCATGGTTGCAAAAATATCGGCGGCTACGGCCGGTCGTAACTCATGTTTTTCACCGGGATACAATTTGATTTCAGTAGGTATGCCCAGCTCCTGTAATTTTTTATTTAGCTTTTTCGACTGATTAACATGTACCAATGCATCAGCATCACCATGAAATATAAGAGTGGGTACCCCCGTTTTTTGGGAGAGATGAAAATAAGGACTGGCCTGCTTTACAATTTGCGCCGCCGGGTCGGGTGTACCCAGGTAATTGGTGATGATGGCATCACTTTCCAATCCGGGTGTACGTACGTCTTCATCACTCAAATCAGTTGGTCCGAAAATATCCACTACCGTTTTCACCTGTTTTAAACTATCATAGCCATACGCATATAACAAGGCCAGGTGCGCCCCGGCACTGGCACCCATCAAGGCAAAATGATTGCCATCATAACGATACTCAGCCGCATTATCGGATATAAAAAACAGCGCATTCTTTATATCTTCGATCTGTACCGGGAACCTGTTTTTCCCGTCTTTAACCAAACGATAGTTTATGGATGCAAGGGCATATTTCCGTTTCCCAACAAGCTCCTCCACCAATGCTTTGGGAAATTCCGACTTATCCCCATGCGTCCAGCTTCCGCCATGGATATATACGATCACTTTGGTATTGGCGTTGCGCTCGTCAGGCAGGTAAGCATCCAGCAGGTTATAGGTACCATCTTCCTCACCGTACTGTACATCCGGGATCTCCATATACGATGCATGATGAATAACAGCACCGTGTTTTATGCTATTACCTGCAGGTGCAGTCTTATACTCACTTTGATAAGAAGTTAAAAAAGTGGAAATGAAAATAGTCAAAGCGCAAAACAACTGTCCGGTCTGCATAGAAAAACTTTTTTCTTTTTAAGAGGAAGCATGACACTCACAATCTAAAAAAAGAATCCATACCAGGAATAAAAAATTGCCTTTTTTTTCGATAATCCGGGAACTGTTGCAGCTTATTTTAATCAATCATTTTTAAATAGCGCCCCATCCAGTAAGGCAGCAGCCAGAATACCGGCTCTCTCTCTATGTCGGGATAACCATTTATTGCCGCCCAGGGATTTTTATCCCATCTGACAGCCGTACGAATACCCGGCGGCGGCAATTGGTCTACCTGCAGGTCATCAAGCACGGGTTCCCGCACTAATCTCACGTCTTCTCTTTTACTGTGATCGAAGCGCCAGTTTACCAGGTCAAGAGGGGTATCCGTAAGGAACTCAACCGATGCTCTCAGCTCCGCTTTTTTCTTTCTTGCATAAGAATACAGGAAATTGATCAGGGGGCTTTTGTCGCCTTTTCTCCTTTCCATCCACTCATCGAAATGCCGTTCATAAAACGACAACAGTTGCGGATCTTTCTCACAGCCGATCAGTATAGGATAGATATAAGACTGAAGAACCATATCAAAATAAATAAAAAAAGCGGGGTTCTGTTCGGGCAGCTTAGCCATATTTTCAAGATAGTGTTCTTCCCTGATGAGCCTCAGGTAATGTTCCTGGTATTTCACATCTCCGGTCATGTAATAGGCCAACTTCAGAAAAGCAAGGATCTCCATTGAATTCTGATACCGGTCGGGCAACCATTCCGGGTCACGATTCAACTGGTCGGGACTCCATACCGACCAGCGGGTATGGGTACCGTCTATATCCACCATATTAAAATTATGCCTGATCAAATGATCTACCAGCCGGGCTACATGCGCCGCTATCGTCTTTTTTTCCTTCCTGTCTGCCACCAGCTCGTAATAGAAATAATACCCTATCATGTGTCCGCACCATTCATCGCTGCTGGTATCCCCCTTCCAAAGCCACTTCCCGTCCTTTGATTTATGCCACCTGTTTTCCACCGGCTTAAACCGGGGCTCTTTTACCATCTCTTCGGCTAACTGTCTTTCCGTATAGGTTAAGTTGGGATCATGTACATTATTACCCCAGCTTACCGGTACAATGGTACGCGCAAAGAAGCCATCGGTACCGGTTATCATTTGCAATAATTTTAAAAAATCAAACGCTTTCTTTGCTTTTTCTTTTGCGTCACTGCTTCGGGTTGCCGCATAACGAAAGCTTTCCATAGCAAGATAGCTCCCTGTAAATTCCCCGTCATTATCGTCATCTTCGGGCTGCCAGCTGTTCAAATCCTCCGGGTTTTTAAGCTTTGCCGGTCCGGAAATCCAGGGTTCCCGTATATGCCGTTTCATCGTAATATCATAAAAGAAATCCTCCTTTTCTTTCAGCGTCATTTTTTTTCTTTTAATGGCGCTCACTCCTTTGGCTGTGGCAATCCAGGCGTTGCCCTCCCTGTCAAAAGCAATATCCGATACTTTATCGTCCAATAACCAGCGCCGTCCAAAACGTAAAATATGCGACCCATCGGGCGCGTAGCTGACAACACCCACATCCGTCCCTGTCCACATCTTCCCATCCGGAGAACGCTCCACGCAATTGACGTAAATAGAAGGCAGCCCGTCTGACGGCTTAAGTGTTTTTACTTTTTTGCCGTCTTCAAGAATACTGACCCCACCCAATCCGCCTATCCAAAGCCGATCCTTAGTATCTAAGGCCAATCCCCGGGCATAAGCGCTGACCAATACACTGGTGTCAAAAAAATGCTGAACCTTATTTTCCACAATATGATATAATCCAACATCGCTGGCTACCCATATTCCATTTCCCTTACCGGCCACAGCTTTTCTTACAGAACGGGCTATGGCATAGTCTTTTTTATCAAACCTGCCCTGGCTGAATACCCATACTCCCTTAGGACCAAAAGCATATAAGCCGTTCTTTTGCACACAGAATGCCGAAACAGGTCCGTCTGTACCCGGTACTTTCCTGAGCATACCATTCCTGAAAAGATAAGCCCCATTCCAGGTGCCCAGCCAAACGGTATTCGCATCATCCGTAACAACCGAGTAAGCCGGGCCCTGATCCCCGCCGGGGATCATGCAGGTCCACCCCGAAAGATCATGCTTTTTCATAAAAATCCCTTCCGCGGTGGCTACCCAGATATTGGACGCACCATCTATGGCAATGCTTCTTACTTCGTTTGCCGCATTACTTTCGCCAACCCGAAATGCTTCATGGTATTCCTGCCAAAAGGCAGTATCCTTCATACTTGCAGGAGCATAAGCAACCTGAGAAAAAGCCCACCGGCTGATCAGGGAGAAAAAAAGAAAATAAAAAATCCAGCGCTTAATTTTCATGTAGTATTGTTCTTTTGTAATGAGCCAAAACGATCAAAACTATACTACCTGTTCAGAGCAGTTTCTTTTGTACCTTGGCTCCCGTAATCCGGCAGGTGCAGGTTCCGGCTTACTTCATTGACTTATATCACCCGTTACGAACTTAACCCGTTATCATGATAGCAGCGGCAATAAAAGACAAAGACTTCATTACCCAGGTACAGCAATATGAAAACGACATGGAAAACTTTCACCTGTGGTGGTTAGGGCAAAGCGGGTACCTTCTGCAATGGCAGGGCACAAAGATCCTGATTGATCCTTACCTCTCTGATGCCCTTACAAAAAAATATGCCCATACCAACAAACCTCATATTCGCATGAGCGAGCGGGTAGTTGATCCCGAACTGCTAAGCCGCATTGTCATCGTAAGCTCCAGCCATAACCATACGGATCATTTAGATGCAGAAACACTTATCCCCCTCATAAAAAACAACCCGGATATCGCCTTTATCATACCCGAAGCCAATAGAGATTTTGTTGCGCAAAGAGTACAAATACCGGCATCGTTTCCTATAGGATTGGATGAAGGAAAGCAGGTAACCATAGGCCATTTTACTTATCATGGTATCGCTTCCGCCCACAATACGATTGACCGGAATGATAAAGGAGCCTGTCTTTACCTGGGATATATCATACAATTCGGTAACTATACCATCTATCATAGCGGTGATACGCTGTGGTACCCGGGGCTGGAGAAGACATTAGAACCGTTTAACATCAACCTCGCATTACTTCCTGTTAATGGTAATGATCCGTCAAGGGGCGTTGCCGGTAATCTTAACGCTGAAGAAGCGGCAGGATTAGCCCGGGCAGCGGGCATACAGCATGTTATTCCCTGTCACTATGATATGTTTACTTTCAATACGGCCGACCCGGCTGATTTTGCCACCCGGGCTAATAGCGTGGGACAAGCTTATACGATCTTACCCCCCGGGGGACACTGGAGCAGCGAGATCCTGTAAAAAAGGAATCAAGGCTTCCGGACTCAGGTCATGCTATACCTGATAAGATATCCCTCTGATGTGATTTAAAAAATATATCGGTACGTGATGTGCTTTTTAGAGAAGGTAGCACCGGTGGCTTCATGCAGGGCTATCATTTTGGTATTAAAATCTCCTACCCAGGATAACTCAAGCTCTTTGTACTGCTGTAACGGCAGCACATACTCTTTCAGCTTGATGATCATGGCCGATTCCAGTCCATGCCGCTGAAACTTGGTTTTGGTACCCATAATCACCGCCCGCATACGCTTGTTCTTACGCACCCATTTGTTAAACATAAATTTCAGCTTACCCAGTATACCCGGGCAGCAATTCATATTCCGGATCAGCTCATTGACATCGGGAACAATTACGATCATCGAAGCAGGCTCCCCATTCACATAAGCGAACCAGATCAGCCGCTCATCCATGATGAGCTTCATTTTCTCAAACGTTTCGCGTATAGAAGTATCTGAGATAGGTATAAAATTTTCAAAATCCTTCCAGGCATCATTATAGATTTCCTTGAAATCCTTCGCAAAACGCTCAAACTCTTTTTTATTCAGGTGCTCAAAATGATATCCCGGCTTTTTTATCACCCATTCGGCAATTTTTGTAAAGCGTTCGGGAAAAGGTTTTAGAATATCTATCGAATTGGAGATCTGCTCATACAATGGAGTAAATCCATACCGTTCAAACAGTCGTTTATAATAGGGAAGATGATAATTCATGCCGTAATAAGGTGCAGCAAACCCTTCCACCAGCAATCCCCACCACATATCATTTTCTCCAAAATTTATTGGACCGTCCATCGCTTTCATACCGTTTGCACCCAGCCATATCTTAGCGGTATCAAACAACAGGTCGGCTGCATCCTGGTTATCGGTACATTCAAAAAAACCGCATCCGCCGGTAGGTATTCCGGTAAGATAGGCTTTACTATTGTTGATGAAAGCTGCTATACGCCCGATCACTTTTCCACCGTTATCTTTCAGAATCCAACGGATACACTTCCCGTTATGGTGAAAACTGTTCTTACGCGGATCAAATACCGCTTCAATATCGCTGTTTAGCGGACAGATCCAGTTCGGATCATTTTTATACAACCTCCTGGGGAGATCCAGGAAAGCCTTTCTCGTAGCGGTAGTGTTGACTTCTATAATTTGCATAAAGGATTACGCTGTTTTACCGGTGTATTTTTATGGGCTGCGGTACAACGCTGGTTACTTTCCTACAAAATAACATAAAAAAAGGATTGAAGCATCATATCCTTATTTTTGCAGTCCTTTAAAACAGGAGGGTCATGTCAGTTACGTCAAAAATTCAGTCGGTTGTTATTATAGCTCTGGAGCAATTGTATAACCATAGGTTCGGAGTAAAGGATTTCCAGATTAATCAGACCAAGCCTGAATTTGAAGGCGACTATACGGTAGTGCTGTTCAGCCTGCTGAAGCCCCTCCGGCAATCACCCGATGTATTGGGTAACACCCTGGGCAGCTACCTGACCAAACAATATCCTGCTTTATTTTCATCCTATAACGTAATTAAAGGTTTCCTTAACCTGGATATCTCCGGCAGTTTCTGGATCGGCATATTAAATGATCATTATCAGGAAAATACTTTTGGCAAAAAAGAAAATAACGGTAAAACCATCGTGGTGGAGTACTCCTCACCCAACACCAACAAGCCCCTGCACTTAGGGCATCTGCGCAATAATTTCCTGGGATGGAGCGTGGCGGAAATTTTAAAAGCAGAAGGCTATAACGTGGTCAAAACCTGTATTGCCAACGACCGGGGTATACATATCTGCAAAAGTATGGTTGCCTGGGAAAAATACGCCGGCGGAGCCACTCCCGGAAGTACCGGTATGAAAGGTGATCATTTTGTAGGCGACTATTACGTACGATTCGGCGCTGAGTACAAAAAGGAAATACAGGAACTCATAGACAACGGAATGAGTGAGGCAGAAGCAGAAAAGGAAGCCCCCATTATGAAAGCCGCCCAGCAAATGCTGGTTGACTGGGAAGCGGGGAAGCCTGAAGTGATAGCGCTCTGGAAGAAGATGAACAGTTGGGTGTATGGAGGCTTTGATACGACTTATAAAAGGATCGGCAGTGACTTTGATAAGATGTATTATGAGAGCGATACCTACTTACTGGGAAAAAAGCTGGTAGAAGAAGGGCTAAAGAAGGAAGTGTTCTTTAAGAAAGCAGACAACAGTGTTTGGGTTGATCTCACGGCTGACGGGTTAGATGAAAAAATTGTACAGCGTAAAGACGGAACGGCTGTTTATATCACCCAGGATATCGGTTTAGCCGTAGAAAAATATGAGGCCTACCATTATGATCAAAGCATCTACGTAGTAGGTGACGAACAAAATTATCATTTCAAGGTATTACAATTGATATGCAACAAGCTCGGTCTGCCTTCCTCCGAAGGTATTTATCACCTCAGCTACGGGATGGTAGAACTGCCTTCCGGCCGGATGAAAACAAGAGAAGGCACCGTTGTTGATGCCGATGATATTATAGATGAAATGATAAAAGTGGCAGCACAAAAAACGGAAGAATTAGGTAAGGTAAAAGATTTTACGGCGGAAGAGCTGGAAAAATTATATAACACAATAGGTTTGGGCGCTCTAAAATTTTTCATATTACGGGTTGACCCTAAAAAAAGGATGATCTTTAACCCTGAAGAAAGTATAGACTTTCATGGCTTTACCGCTTCTTTTGTACAATTTTCACATGCCCGGGCAAAAGCAATATTAAGAAATGAAGCCCCCAACCACCAATATTCCCTGCAACTGAACGAAACGCTTCTGGCTCTTGAAAAAGAGCTGATCATTCTGCTGGAGAAATACCCGGCCGTGATTCACCAGGCGGCACAGGAACATAATCCCTCCGTTATTGTGAATTACTGTTATGAGCTGGCAAAAACGTTTAATTCTTTTGTAACCGAACACCGGGTATTAAAAGCCGAAACAGAAAATAAAAAACAACTTCGCCTGCGCCTTTGCCGGATGACGGCTAATGTGATAGCTTCAGGTATGCAATTAGCCGGGATTGAAGTGCCGGAGAGAATGTAAATACATCCCCTGGGGCTGTACCCTGTGATATATTAACACCCTACTCCTTTCTCTTCCCTTCGCCTCTCCTGCCTGTTCACAATTTACTTTGCCAGCTTACTATGCCTGTAACCATATAGAAAATAAATGACCAGGCCCAACGCCATCCATATAAAAAACCAGAACCAGCTAATCGTTGGTATTTCAATCATCAGATATAAACAAAACAAAACACCGAGAATGGGAATAAGCGAATATTTCCGGATAAAGGTCAGTACGGCAAATACCGCAGCTATTACAATGAAAAGGAGAAACAGAATTTCCTGGTGATTTTCATGCCCCAGGTTAACAACCGCGTCTACCGTACGTTGCCTGAAAAGATAAATAAATACAAGCAGCATAACAGGTACAATATACCTTCCGTTAATATAGGGCAGCCGGAACCCGGTATCACTCACCGGCCTTGGCGGTAATAATAATACACCACCCGATACCAGTACAAATGCAAACAGCGTTCCTATACTGGTAAGGTCGGTTACTAAATCTGATGCAATAAAAAGAGCAGGTATGCCTACAATAACACCGGTAACAAGCGTTGCAAAAGAAGGCGTTTGAAATTTGGGATGAATGGTCTGGAATTTTTTAGGCAGCAGCCCGTCACGGCTCATGCTCATCCATATACGGGGCTGGCCGAGCTGAAATACCAACAGTACGCTGGTAGTAGCTACCACGGCACTGATCGAAACTATTTTCTCAATCCAGGGAGCGCGTTGCTCAAAAACAAAAGCCAGCGGATCATTTACGTTCTTAAAGTTGCTGTATTGTTCCATACCCGTTAATACGAGCGCAATAAGGATATACAATACCGTACAGATCACCAGGGAATAGATCATGCCCCTGGGCATGTCCCGTTGCGGATTTTTACATTCTTCTGCCGTAGTAGAGATCGCATCAAACCCGATATAGGCGTAAAAAACAGCGGATACCCCTTTTAACACACCTTCAAAACCATTGGGAAGAAAAGGGCGCCAGTTATTGGTATCTACAAAAAAAGCGCCGGCTACAATAACAAACAAAATCACGGCAATCTTAAAGATCACCATAAAATTAGCCATACGCTTGCTTTCTTTCATACCGATATAAGCCAGCCAGGTAATGAGCGCTACAATAATAAAAGCGGGCAGGTTAAAGAATACTTTCCTGTTTCCGACCGATGGGGCATTATTCCAGGCATCTACAACAAACTGGTATTTACCGGTATCAGCAGCAGATAAAGAACCGGCGGACAATGCCTGCACCGCCTCCGTATAAGCGCTCTGTGCAGTAGCCGGATCCACCAGCATCCAGTCGGGCAGGTGAATATGAAATAAATGCACCAGCAGGTTGTTGAAATAACCGCTCCATGATATCGCCACTACCACATTACCGATCGCATACTCCAGGATCAATGCCCAGCCAATTATCCACGCAATGATCTCACCGAAGGTAACATAGGAATAGGTATAGGCGCTGCCTGAAACAGGCACGCGACTGGCGAATTCGGCATAGCACAATGCGGAGAAACCACAGGTAACCGCAGCGATAACAAACAAAAAAGAGATACCTGGTCCGCCATTAAAAGCGGCATTCCCGATAGTAGAAAAAATACCTGCACCTACCACGGCTGCTATTCCCAGAAAAGTAAGATCGCGTACTCCCAATATTTTTTTCAACCCGGCAGTATGCCCGTCCGCATCAAGCGCCTTAGTATCTTCAATAATTTTTGAGAGCGATTTTTTCCTGAAAAAAGCGTGCCCCATGCGGATATGTTTTGATTATTTCTATTCGCCAAAATAATCTAAAATCAGTTAATGCGGTGAAGAATATGGGAAAAACAGAAAATCCGAACTATAGCGGGTACCGCAGGTCCACGTTCCGGACGTTGCCGCCGAGCGCCGGGCACACTGATGAAGCTATGCTCTAATTCAATATTCCCTTTGCACTAAAAACAGGGCAAGCTCTTCCAATGGCTGCTTACGGCTGCCGGTAACGGCAGTATCTTCCAGGTGCCTCAGCGCCAGGCCCAGGTATTTATCTTTCAGATCCTTAGCCCATTGATCCACTTTGCAGTCCCTGAAAATTTGTAATACCCGCTCAACCTTTCCCGGAGGGTTTTCTTTCATCAGATATAACAGTTCCTTTTGCTGTACCGGGGTGGCTGTTTCAAGCGCCTGTATAGTGAGAAAAGTTTTTTTATTAGCCATAATATCTCCGCCGGGCTGCTTACCGAATTTTTCGGGATCGCCGAAAGCATCCAGGTAATCATCCTGTAACTGGAAGGCAATACCGAGGTTTTTCCCGAAAGCATACAAATGCTCCTGGTTGCCTTCCCCGCTTCCCCCCAACATAGCTCCCATCTGTACGCTGGCCGCCAGCAATACCGATGTTTTTAAGGTAACCATCTGCATATATTCATCCAGCGTTATGCGCTCTCTTTTCTCAAAATCCATATCTAACTGCTGCCCTTCACATACTTCTCTTGCTGTTTTATTAAAAAGATGCATGATGCCGGGCAGATGAACGGTATTGATTTTACTTAAATAATCATAAGCCGCTACGATCATCACATCACCGGCAAGCAGAGCGGTAGGCTCACCATATTTTACGTGAACCGTTGGCTTTCCCCGCCGCAACGGCGCTTTATCCATAATATCATCATGAATCAGGGTAAAGTTGTGAAACAATTCAACAGCATGCGCCACATTCCAGGCATCAGGCTGAATGGTATCAAACAATTCATTACCCATCAGGCAAATGACCGGACGGACACGCTTTCCACCCATAGACAGAAAGTATTCCGCAGGCTGGTATAAGGAAGGCAGACTATCAGGAAAGTGTTTCGTATCAAACTTCCCCGCAAATTGTTCTGCAAGCTCTGCAAATGAAAACATAATGATGCTAAATAAACCGGTTGTCCATGTGTGGTCTGACCTTCGGCGCCGACCGCCCCCTGACATCTCACGGTTGTGTATAATTAATTATAATAGAACCCGATTGAAAGACCTCAATGTTTCCGGGCGGTCTGACCTTCGGTGCCGTCCGCCCCGGACATTTCATCCAACGTTACTTCTTCTTTTTCCTCCGCTCTTTGATCTTAGCAGATTTATTTTTGGATACAGCGCTCCGGTTAGTTGTGTTTGTACTTTCACCATTCGCACCGGGTTTTATCACCCATTCGTAATCCAATTGCCGCTTTCCCAAATCAGCCGAAATAACTTTTATCCAAACCTTATCCCCCATCCGGAATGTTCTGCCGCTTCTTTTCCCCGAAAGACAATATTCCGACTCTATCAGCTGAAACTCATCATACAGCTCCAGGCTGTGAATGCTTACCATGCCTTCGCATTTGTGCTGCACGGTTTCCACCCAAAAGCCATAAGCCGACACACCGCTGATCACGCCTTCAAACTCGTCACCAACATACTGCTGCATAAACTCAACCTGCTTATATTTATGAGCCGCCCGCTCGGCTTCCATCGCCCCCCTTTCCTTTGCGCTGCAATGCAGGCATTTTTCTTTCATTTTCCCATCAATTTTAGGGCGACCGTCCAGCACTTCCTGCAAAATACGATGCACCATGATGTCCGGGTAACGGCGTATGGGTGAAGTAAAATGGCAATAGTTTTCAAAACCCAATCCATAGTGCCCGATATTCTCCGGCGTGTATGCCGCTTTTGCCATGGTACGTATCCCTAACTGCTCAAGCACGTGCTGCTCCGGCCTGCCTTTCAGCACGGTAAGCATATTATTGAATGAATCCGCAATCCCTTCAGGTGTTTTGGTATCAAAACGATAACCGAATTTTTTGGCAAATTCAACAAAGGGCAAAAGCCGGTCTTCATCCGGGGTATCATGTATACGATACGGAAACGGCAGCGCCTGGTTGTTCACTTTTACCCTGCCGACATACTCCGCAACCGTTCTGTTGGCCAGCAACATCAACTCCTCGATCAGCTGATGAGATTCCTTGCTCTCTTTGATAACTATACCGGTAGGCTTGCTTTTCTCATCCAGGATGAATCTTACTTCCTGGGAAGAGAAACTAATCGCACCGTTTTGAAACCGCTGATGACGCAACTGTCGTGCTATGGTATTCAGGAACAATATTTCATCTTTATATATCCCTTCTCCTCCCTCAATCACCTGTTGTACATCATCATAGGTAAAACGATGATTGGAATGAATAACCGTTCTCCCCAACCAGGATTTTTTTATTTCTCCCGAGGAGGTTATTTCAAAAACAGCAGAAAATGTGAACTTATCTTCATTGGGACGAAGGCTGCACAGCTCATTGGAAATATGCTCGGGAAGCATAGGCAATACCCGGTCCGGTAAATATACCGAAGTAGCCCGGCTATATGCATTATCATCGAGAACCGTACCGGGTTCAACATAATAGCTTACATCGGCAATATGTACGCCCATCTCGTACAGCCCGTTTTCTAAGCGCCTCAGGCTCACGGCATCGTCAAAATCTTTTGCATCCGGGGGATCAATGGTAAAAGTGAGCACACTTCTCATATCTCTTCGCCGGGCAATTTCTGAGCCTGACAGCACATCCGGCAGCCGGGCCGCCTCTTCAAGCGCATCATCATCAAATTGAAGAGAAAATCCCGCATGAACCAGGATCTGCTTCATTGCCAGGTCATTTTCATCGGCACTATCCAGTATACTGACCACTTCCGCGTCCGGGCTTTTAGCATTTTTTCCCCAGTTGAGCAGTCGCGCCACTACCCTGTCGCCATCCTGTGCGCCGCGGAGCCTCTCTGCAGATATATACATATCAGGCGTTCCTTTAGCCTTATCGGGAATGAAAAAAGCAAAATCAGTATTCATTTCCAAACGCCCGGTAAATTCAGTCTGCCGGCGTTCCAGCACTTCCAGCACTTCTCCTTCCATTTTTTCTTTAGCCTGGTTATAACGGGTCACATTTACCCTTACCTTGTCGCCATGCAGGGCATGATTAAAGTTCTGCGGCCGTACTAAAATATCTTTCTCGAGGTTCTCCACCATTACATATCCCATTCCGGAAAGCGTAACATCAAGGATTCCGTCATAGGTCGCTATAGGAAGTTTGGCTTTTGTTTTCTTTTGGTTGTTCAAACGCTTCATAACAGCAATCAGGATTTTGTTTTATATCCCTGTATAAAATTTTCAATTAAAAAATTGAATCGTTGTGATTCATTAAATAAAAAATAAGTTTCAATAGGTTGCACATATACCGGAATATCAGTAAGTTCTGAAGAAAATTTCATCAGCCTTACTGCATCTTTTTCTGTGATCAGGATCATCTTGTCGCGTGCCCGGATCTTTGCAAACCGCTGCCTGATCTCCCGGAGGTCATCAATCGTAAAAATATAGTGATCCCGGTAATACATCGCCTCATAGCTGGCACAGCTTTCCAAAACATATTGCTTTAAAGGTTCCGGGTTAGCTATCCCGCAAACCAACAGTAATTCTGTTTCTTTAGACATGCGTTTAACGCCCCTTGAAATAACGTGGTAGGGTGTTCCGTAACGGATACCGCTAAAAAAAACATGCTGCCGGGGTGCGGGGCTAATTTCTTTAATAATCTCTTTTTTCTGAGCAATGGAAAAATCATCGCGGCATTTGGTAACCACAATAATATCTGTTCTTTTATAGCTGTTCCTGCTATCGCGTAAATCCCCGGCCGGTAAAAAAAAATCCCGGGTGAACAAATTATTATAGTCCGTCAGTAATACATTTAAACCCGCCTTAACCGAACGGTGCTGCAGGGCATCATCCAATATAATAACATCGGTTTCCGGGCGATCGAATAACAGCTGGGGAATAGCAATAGCTCTTTCTTCACCCACTGCAACCGTTACTTCCGGATATTTCAGATGAAACTGCATGGGTTCATCACCAATATCGAGGGCTGTGGTTTTATCATCTGCCAGCACATATCCGCGGGTTTTACGTTTATACCCCCGGCTCAGTGTTGCCGTTTTATAACGATGTACCAACAGCCGCAGTAAATATTCCACCATGGGTGACTTACCCGTTCCTCCAACGGAAATATTACCTATGCATATTACAGGAAAATTAAATTCAATAGACTGAATGATCTCATTATCGTATAAGTAATTTCTTACTTTAATGATTAATCCATAGACCATTGAAAATGGAAATAACAACACCCGAAATGATCTAAGCCAGACAGAACTAAAATTCATATACCTTATGTGGTGTTACGCAATAGGTTAAAGGTATATCAAAATCATCAGTATCTTCAATAAGTGGCCCGGCTTCAAAAAAAGACAGCCCTACTTTAATTACATCGCTTCTGCATTGGGACAGGAACCGGTCATAATACCCCTTTCCGTAGCCTACCCTGTTACCCTGCTCATCAAACGCAAGAAGTGGCACTAATACCATATCTATATCACCGGGATCTACGGTTTGTCCATACCGGGGCTCCATAATATTATACCTGTTCTTCATCAAAACCGTGCTTTCATCATAAATATAATGTATCATCCCGTGATTAGCGGTATCGGTTTTAGGTACCACCAGGTGCAGCCCCGGGTTAGAAAATCTCAAAAAGTCCACAACAGGATGTGTATCCACTTCTTTTTGTATATCAATGGGCAGGTACGTATGCAGATAATGAAGGAAAGGCAGCGGCAGCTCCTGAAAACGTATCATGATCAGATCCTGCAGCCTGACCGTTTCTGCTTCTCCAAGCAGTGATCGTTTTTGTTTGTATATATTTCGAAGTGCCTGTTTGGTCATGCTTTTTCGAGTACAAATAATCAGGTAACGGCGATCCGTTTTCTTTCCCCGGCTTAAGATGAAAACAAAACCTTGACGTTATGTCTCACTATATATAAATATTGAAAATACCGTAGTGCCGTAATGCCGCGCTGTTTTAAAATAAGGATACTTTTCATAGGTATTCCGCGGCGTATGCTCAAGTACAAACCAGCCATTGTTAAACAACAGGTTATACTTAAATATTTCCACCGGAAGATCGTCTATATTACCCAGCGCATAAGGCGGCCCGGCAAAAATAAAATTAAACTGCTCATGACATTGCCGTATATAAGCAAATACATCCATCCTGATTACCTGCATCTGCTCAAAACTGAAATCAGCTGCATGCCGGGTAATAAAAGCGTGCATCTTCGCATCTTTTTCTACAACCGTAAGGGGGCCTGCCCCTCTCGAAGCCAGCTCAAAACTAATATTTCCTGTTCCGCCAAACAGGTCAAGTGTTTTTAATGTACTGATATCCAGGTTATTGTCAATAATATTAAACAACCCTTCTTTGGCAATATCGGTAGTGGGCCGGGTATGTGGCATCTTAGCCGGCGGCACGAACTTTCTACCTCCGGCTGTCCCCCCGATTATTCGCATAAGGCGATATTAAATAAAGATGAAAAAAAGTGGCGGGGATATTCATTGAATGTTTCATTATAGGTAAAGTCGGCAGGACGATCATCTAATTTAATATGCATAAAATATTTCTGCAGTTCGGAAAATACCGATGACTGATCGTCCAGTAAACCCGAAATACAGAGTACAACCTGCCCGCAATCCACTTCAAACCAACGGCAGGCATTCAGCAAATGATAAGCAACATCCACGGCTGTTTCATATTCAAAAGTCTGGATAATTTGCAAATCACCATCTCTGTATAAAGCAAAAAGAAGTTTATTGGGATAAAAAATCAAGGTAGCTTCATCACCCTCTGCTTCCCCGATGGTTTGCGCTTTTCTTTTCAGCAACAGGGTATAGGCATGAAAAAAGTGCCCCTTGGGAAAATGGGTACCCAACAACTGGTGCAATACCGCAGGAACCCGGTATATATTATACATGTTCCAGCCGGGCAAATGATCACTCAACAGCTCACCTTTATTCAGATCGCCATAAACCAGGTCAAAGGAAGATTTATTTAACCCGCTGTCCAATAACGGCTCCGGCACTAAAAGACTTTCAGGGAAATAATAAACAACAGTAACCTTATTATACGACCGGGCAAGCCATTCATTATGATAAATCAGCTCTTTGCAATGGTTAAATGCATTATACTTATCTAAATTAACATATTGTAATGCAATAAATTCATGCTTATTATTATCCAAAATGCCAAAAAGTAAATGGTCTGCCGCCACCTCAACATATAAATTACACTGGGCAGCATCCTTCATTTCACTAACCGGCACCTGTATCTGGTATGCAACATTCACTCTAATGATTTATTGCCGCAATAATAACACATTTTATACTATATTTCTATGTTTTCCGCTTTGCGATAATATACTTGACCTAAAAATCGTAGCTTTGCGACTAATTCAAAACAGACAGTATGATTACCGTTTCTGCTTCTGCAAAGGAATATCTGGACCGGTTAATGGCAGAAGAAAACAAAGGTCAGGACACCTTTGTGAGAGTAGGTGTTAAAGGAGGAGGATGCTCCGGGCTTGAGTATGATCTGTATTTTGATAATGTACGGAAAGCCGGGGATGAATTATATGAAGATAAAGGTATTAAGATAGTTGTAGATATGAAAAGTCTTTTATATCTATATGGTACCGAGCTGGACTATTCCGGGGGACTAAACGGAAAAGGACTTGTTTTTAAAAATCCCAATGCCAGCAGAACCTGCAGTTGCGGCGATAGCTTCGCAGTCTGATTTTGGACAAATAAGAATAATACCTAATAAGTACTTATGGCTAAGAATAGTGCAGATATTCTTGAGGAATATAGTGATAAAGAATATGAATATGGTTTTGTAACCGATATTGAGATGGATATTGCTCCTAAAGGGCTGAATGAAGATATCATCCGTTTTATCTCCGCTAAAAAGGGAGAGCCCCAATGGCTGTTGGAATGGCGTTTAAAAGGTTATGAAGCTTTTTTAAAACAGCCGGATCCCCATTGGCAAAACTTTGAATTTCCGCAGATTGATTTTCAGGACATCTCCTATTATGCCGCTCCCAGAACCAAGGCTAAATATAAGGATATGAACGAGGTGGACCCTGAGCTCATTGCCACTTTTGAAAAGCTGGGTATTCCTCTTTCAGAACAAAAAATACTGGCAGGAGTAGCCGTAGATGCCGTATTTGACAGTGTTTCCGTAGCCACCACCTTCCAGGAAACCCTCAAAGAACATGGTATTATTTTTTCATCGGTGAGCAAAGCCGTTCAGGAACATCCTGAGCTGATACAAAAGTACCTGGGATCGGTTGTCCCCTATTCTGATAACAAATTTGCTGCTTTAAATTCAGCCGTTTTCTCCGATGGGTCGTTCGTATATATACCGAAAGGGGTGCGCTGCCCGATGGAGTTATCTACTTATTTCAGGATCAATTCGGGAAATACGGGCCAGTTTGAGCGTACACTTATCATTGCCGATGAAGGAAGTTATGTCAGCTACTTAGAAGGCTGCACCGCCCCCAAGCGTGATGAAAACCAGATGCACGCGGCCGTGGTGGAATTAGTTGCACTGGAAAATGCCGAAATTAAATACAGTACGGTACAAAACTGGTACCCCGGTGATAAAGACGGAAAAGGTGGTATATACAATTTTGTAACCAAGCGGGGGGTATGCCGGGGAGCCAATGCAAAAATTTCATGGACCCAGGTAGAAACCGGTTCCGCTATTACATGGAAATATCCCAGCGTCATCCTGCGGGGAGATCATTCGAGTGGTGAGTTTTATTCGGTTGCCGTTACCAAAAACAAGCAAATAGCCGATACCGGTACTAAAATGTTCCATATCGGTAAGGGAACAAAAAGCCGTATTATATCGAAAGGTATTTCAGCGGGAGAAGGTCAAAACAGCTATCGCGGACTGGTAAATGTGGGTAGTAAGGCAGAAAATGCAAGAAATTTCACCCAATGCGATTCCCTGCTGATCGGGGATCGTTGCGGCGCTCATACGTTCCCCTATATCGAATCGAAAAACCGTACTGCAACTATTGAACACGAAGCTACCACTTCCAAGATAGGAGAAGATCAGATCTTTTACCTGAATCAGCGCGGAATTGATACGGAAAAAGCGGTGGCGCTCATTGTAAACGGATACGCAAAAGAAGTGCTTAACCAGCTTCCCATGGAGTTTGCGGTAGAAGCACAAAAGCTCTTATCCATTACACTGGAAGGAAGCGTGGGGTAAGGGAAAGGCAGAAAGAAAGAAAGAAAGAAAGAAAAATGGAGGGCTAATATACCTGTTTTAATATTGAATTCATTTTCGAAGGAACAATTATAAAATAAGAAACACGCAAACAATCATGCTAAGTATAAAAAATTTACAGGCGAAGGTTGAGGATAAGCAGATACTAAAAGGTATAAACCTGCAGGTGAACGCCGGTGAAGTACATGCGATAATGGGGCCAAACGGGTCGGGAAAAAGTTCTCTTGCATCGGTACTGACCGGAAGAGAAAACTATGAAGTAACCGATGGGGAAGTGATATTTGATGGTAAGAACCTGTTGGAGCTTTCCCCTGAAGACAGGGCGCGTGAAGGCGTATTCCTCGCTTTTCAATACCCGATAGAAATACCCGGCGTATCTAATATTAATTTTCTTCGAACAGCTTTAAATGAAATCAGAGCCTACCATAACGAACCTCCGATGGAAGCAAAAGAGTTTCTTCGTTTAACCCGGGAAAAGCAAAAGCTGGTAGAGTTTGATGCCAAGCTTACCAACCGTTCTTTAAACGAGGGATTTTCGGGAGGTGAGAAAAAAAGGAATGAAATATTCCAGTTGGCCATGCTGAATCCCAAGCTTTCCATCCTGGATGAAACAGATTCAGGTTTGGATATTGACGCTTTACGTATTGTATCCAACGGGGTAAATAAACTACGCTCGGATAAGAATGCTTTTATTGTTATTACCCACTACCAGCGTTTGCTGGAATATATTGTACCCGACTTTGTACACGTTTTATACGATGGAAGAATCGTAAAATCAGGCACGAAGGAATTGGCCCTTGAACTGGAAGAAAAAGGTTACGACTGGATAAAAGAACCTGCCACTACTGCATCGGTTGGATGATTAACGCAATTAAAATGACTACAACAACATCACTATACGACCAGTTCATTGCATTATACAGGGAAAAAGAAAAAGTACAGGACAATCGCTGGTTAACATCTATACGGGATACCGCATTTGAATCGTTTTCGGAGAAGGGATTTCCGACAACGAAAATGGAGGAATGGCGGTTTACTAATGTTGCTCCCTTCTTAAAGGAAGACTTCAGGCTCCAACCCGGCGGAACTTCTTCCCTGCTCCGTCAGAATATTATCCCCTCATTAGATGCCTACGAAATCGTTTTAAAAAACGGGATGCTTAACGAAGATGTAAGTATTCCGGGAGTAAAAGTCACGCCACTCCGTACCGCTTTGAAAAACGATGATTTAAAGACTTACCTGGGTAAGCACACCCCACTGAAAAAAAATCCTTTCGCGGCCCTGAATACCGCATTCTTTGAAAACGGCATCGTAATAGAGACTGAAAAAAATGCGATAGGTGATAAGCCGCTGCACATCACGCATGTGTATTATGCGGAAGAAGCGGTTTTTATCCAGCCGAGGATACTGGTGATTGCACACCGGGGTAGCAAAATAGAAATTGTTGAATCGGTTACGGTAATCGGCGACAAGCCGTTATTTGTAAACAGCGTTACCGAATGTTACGTGGCGGAAAATGCGCAGGTAGATCAGTATAACCTGCAGATCGCACCGGCAAATGCACACCTGGTACATTTTAACCAGGTCGTACAACAGGGTAACAGCCTCTACAATAACTATAACTATATTTTGCCTGATGCCGCCTTAGTGCGTAATAACCTTCATCTCGATTTGAACGGAAGCAACACGGAAAGTCATCTTTTCGGACTATATCTCGCCGGCAATCAACAACTCACCGATATTCACACTACGGTAAATCACCTGTTTCCCAACTGCTTCAGCAATGAACTGTATAAAGGCGTATTATTAGACAATTCACGCAGCGTTTTCAGTGGCAGGATATATGTAGCCCAGGACGCGCAGAAGACAAATGCTTTCCAGCAAAATAATAACATCCTGCTGAGTAATAAAGCCATCGTAGATTCTAAACCACAGCTGGAAATTTTTGCGGATGATGTAAAATGCAGCCACGGATCAACTGTCGGCAGTATTAATAAAGAGGCCCTGTTCTATCTTCATACAAGGGGTATTGGCGAAATAGCTGCCAGGAACCTTATGGTACAAGCCTTTGCCTTTGATGTTACCAATAAAATTCAGATCCCTGCAGTAAGAGAATACATAGAAAAGCGGATTATCCATAAAATGGCGGAAGCGTATGACTAAGCGTGCAGTCATACCTGATCCCGTTTTGGATATTGAGCAGATCAGGAAAGATTTCCCGCTCCTCCAAACCCCGGTATACGGCAAGCCCCTGGTGTATTTAGATAATGCGGCCACTACTCAAAAGCCGCAGGTCGTTTTGGAATCACTCTACAATTATTATACCCGGTACAACAGCAATGTACATCGGGGAGTTCACTTTTTAAGTCAGCAGGCCACCGAAGCCTACGAGCAGGCCCGGAAAAAAGTAGCCGGCTTTATTAATGCCCGCCATGAACATGAAATCATATTTACAAAAGGCACTACCAACAGTATCAACCTCGTAGCCTCTTCGTTCGGTAAGAAATTTTTACAGCCCGGAGATGAAGTGTTGATCTCCGCTATGGAACATCATTCCAATATCGTTCCCTGGCAAATGATCTGTGAAGAAAGAGGGGCGGCTTTAAAAGTAATTCCGATAAATGAACAGGGAGAGCTGAGGATGGAAGCCTTTGACGAACTGCTGACCGGGAAAGTAAAAATAGTAGCCGTCACCTATATTTCCAACAGTCTGGGAACCGTGAATCCGATTGCCGAAATAATTAATAAAGCACACGCTGCGGGTATCCCGGTTTTAATTGACGGGGCGCAGGCTATTCAGCATGTTCCTATAGATGTCCGGGAATTAGATGCTGATTTTTTCGCTTTTTCGGGGCATAAAATATACGGGCCTACCGGCGTGGGTATCTTATATGGAAAAGAAGAATGGCTGAATGAAATGCCGCCTTATGAGGGAGGTGGTGATATGATCAAAAATGTAACTTTTGCCAAAACCACCTACAACGAGCTGCCCTTTAAATTTGAAGCAGGTACACCCGATATTGCAGGCGGCATTGTGCTGGGTACGGCATTGGATTATGTGCAACAGATCGGTATTACAGCTATCCGGCGAGCAGAAGAAGAACTTATTCAATATGCATACAACCGGTTATCTGCTATATCTTCCCTGCGATTTATCGGTGATGCCGGGCACCGTTCGGGCGCTATCTCTTTTTTAGTGGGTGATATACACCCTTTTGATATGGGAGAGATTTTAGATAAACAATCCATTGCAGTCAGAACAGGGCATCATTGTACCCAGCCGGTCATGGATTTCTTTAACATCCCGGGAACCGTAAGAGCTTCCTTCGCCTTCTATAATACAAGATCGGAAGTAGATCTCCTGGTTGAAGGTATTGAGAAGGCAAAGCGTATGCTGATGTAACTTTTTTCTCTTCACAAAAAAGTGCTGAACTTTGTATAAAGGATCGGATGTATAATGACCATTAAAGAACAACAGGATGCTATTATAGAAGATTTCAGTTTTTTTACAGACTGGACAGAAAAGTATGAATACATCATCCAACTGGGTAAAGACCTGCCCCTTATAGAGGAGCAATACAAAAGGGATGAGAACCTGATTAAAGGCTGCCAGAGCAGGGTATGGCTACATGCGGAATATAAAGACGGAAAAATTTATTTTACTGCCGACAGCGATGCAGTAATCACTAAGGGATTAGTGAGTATGGTAGTGCGGGTATTATCCGGACAGTCGCCTAAAGATATCGCTGAAGCCGACTTATATTTTGTAGATGCCATAGGTTTAAAAAGTCATCTATCCCCTACCCGGTCCAACGGGCTGCTGGCGATGCTGAAGCAGATGAAAATGTATGGAATGGCGCTGAAGTCCAGGGAATTGTGAAAATGTGAAAATGGAGGGATCATTGTACATCACATTTTTTTATAGGGCGAAAACAGGAGCATTTCAAATCTCATCCCGCAGTTGCGGGATCAAATCTCAAATCTTAAATATAGGTCATGCTTTACGATGAAATAGAAGAAGTACTTAAAACCGTATACGACCCCGAAATACCCGTTAACATTGTGGATCTGGGACTGGTATATGAATTAGAAGTAAGTGATGCCGGTAACGTGAAAGTTATTATGACACTTACTGCCCCCGGTTGCCCGGTGGGGGGAGAAATAGTATCCGAAGTTCAGCAGAAGGTTGAAGCCATTGAAGGCGTAACGGATGTATACGTTCACCTGACTTTTGCCCCGCCCTGGAACAGGGATATGATGAGCGAAGAAGCTAAGCTGGAGCTCGGATTTTTATAGCAGCGGCTGAGTACCAACCTGATCCATCGAACCTGAATCACGGCTTGTTCATTCCGGAGAATTCATAAACGCTGTCTGCTAACAATAAAGGCACATTAAGTATACATTAGCAGAATGGCCGGGGCTGCCTCTAAAGAATGTTCCTTCCGATACATGCATAATATCCGCTCATTAACGGAACCCGACAATGACAGGTGAATCATGATCTCCGGGGTATTTATGTATAAACTTCATTTCTCCGTTTTCCCATGCTGCCTCTACCTGCCTGTTCCCGGGTATATGTAATTTGAATTGTACATTCCAGTTTTTCGGCCAGGCAGGCAAGAGATACACATTATTCCCTTCTGTTTGTAACAACATCGTTTGAATGGTATTGATATAATTACCCGCATGACACTGATCGGGAGTATAATCATAGTTCGGACCCCAGAACCCCGGGAAGCGGAATCGCTTGTCATAAGCCAGTCCGTTGATCTTCATGATCCTGGCAGCAGTGTCTGTCAGACCCAGTAAAGCCGCCTGTATCCCTGTTTGCTGCCAGCCGGAATAAGTTCGTTGCTTATTCAAAAAAGTATTTAATGCTATTTCATTATCCTCTTTCCCCACTCCATATATCCGGAAAGGAAATACCGGGTACAATTCAGGATATTCTACATTGATAATATTTTTATAATCCTGTATAGGTAGTATCATTCTTTTACCATCTTTCTCTGTCCGGGGTATAGAAGGAAGTGTTTTTTGCAGTTTATCACACAGCGCAATCACCTGGCTATCTTTAGCCAAGGCTAACACACGAGAGGTAACAACAGAAAGCCCGGCGATATCCGGGGTAGGATTCACCCCGTTGGTATATGTTTCCAATGATTGCGCCGGGGTGATCAGTAGCTTGCCCTGTGCGTCATGATAATAATGATGTTCATAATATAATAACACTTCTCTTATAAATGGAATGGCTTTTTCGTTCAGCATCTTTTCATCTCCCGTATAGGCATAATAATCAAGAAGGTAATTCCCCATTTCCAGCCCGGCAATGATCAGATCTTTGATATACGGATTTATAGAAAATCCCGGTTGCAAATTAGTCCTGTCCCACCCCATGTCACCTCCCCTCCAGGCGCCCCAGAAGTGCATGGTTTCATTAAATCTTGCTCCCTCATGCTTATAGAATTTCCGGGTCATTTTTTTCATCACCGGCAGAAGATCAAGATAGAATTTTAAGAAAGGCTGCACTAAGTCGAAGTCGCCTGATGCCAGCATGGGGTAATAGATCAGTCTCGTATTTTGCCACCAGTATGCCCCACCCCACAGGCGGACATCTGCCGATTGACCTGAAATCCGCCCGATAGACTGGTGGTATGTATCTAAAACTAAGGTAGAGCCATTGAATTTTACCGGTAAATTCCCCCTCCCTCCTATGGCATTCACATAGCGTTGCAATACGTATCCCCGGTTTAGTATTTTCAATGTGTCATTCAACGAAGGATTATCCGCACTGAAAAAAATGTAGCTCCTGCTCCAAAAATCCGCCCACCATTTTTTATGCGCAGACCATAGCCGGCTTTCTTTTATTTTATCCGGTTCAGATGCCAGCTGCCGGATGGCGCTAATATAATCTTCCCCGGTATCCGTTTGCTTTACCAATACCGTAGTCCTGATCAAAAACCGTTTCAGTGGTTTTATGGTATATAATACGGTATCATTCAGCGGACTTAATCCCGTACCCCGTACAAGCGCTCCGGACGTCCTGTTTTTAAGCGGATTAACAATCCCATCGTTTGACAGATCATTGACTTTCATTAATGCATTCCAGAACACTTCATTCCTGTTCCGGTGATACCATATCATATCATCCCCTGTAGCTATTGCCTTATCGGCTTCTATAAACGGCTTGAAGGATATTTTATCATCTCCGTATTCCGCTATATATTCTTCCTTATTCCAGTCCCGGGTTTCCCTACGCCATATATTATTCGTCACTTTCACCTTGACGGGAATGGCAGAAGAGCCTGAAATAATGATCTGCGGGTGATGGGCATCTACGCGGAAACGGATATCGGCTAAAGCATTCCTGACCCGGAAAACACCCTCGTCTAATAACAGTTCTTCCGTATACCCTGAATGATCGGCCATGATATTCGGCTCAAACCCGATAGTCAGCTTTCCGATCTTTATCGGGTTATCCATACCGTCCCGGCTATCGGTAGTGGCTAAATAAAACTGTAGCTTTCCTTCTCTATCGGTCCATACCTGTGCTGAAATTTCCCCGTTGCCCAAAGGCATGGAACTCCAGGAGTCTGTTCCTGCTTCATGGAACCGGAGGTTGAAATCAGTAATTCTCTGCGCAAGGGAATTGGTGGCAAGTAGTATACCGCAGACACCAGATAACATCCGGGCTCTTATCATCCTGTTTAATTTAATAGCAGAAACAACCCGTTTCACCGGAATCGTGATCGGACTAACGGGATTACGATCATGGAATAACCTTATCATAAATTTCCTGAATTATTTCTTATCCAGTCCTCTTAAATAATCCATAATAGCATAGGCAACGGATTTACCAAAGACCCTGGCATTGTCCTTCGTAACCATAACACCTGCCACGTTTGCATAAGGGAACTCAATGGTGGTAGAGAAATCAATATTGGGAATTGTAGTGCCCCATTTAGAAAATGAAATCCCCTGTGCATAATTTTTATCTGTATTCCAGGAAGTACCATAAGGTATAAGATCACTGCTAAAAAAGGGTAATTCACCCTTGTTATGCGCCTCCACCAGATCAGAGAACCGGGTTTGTTTTCGGGACATCTCTTCACCTTCTTCTCCTACCACATAAATCACTTCGTTAGCATGTCCCCTGAGGTGAGGACAATGAAGATCAATCGCCATTTTCAGCTTCCCTTCAGACCATGTATTCACTGCAGCTTTCAGGTTCCTGACGGACGAATAAATGGAATGTTCTCCATAATCCCGGTTGTGATCCCTGGGTATCCTGTTCTTTCCCTGGTCGCCATCCTCAACCCCGTCCTTGTCCATAAACGGGACCATCATGAACTCCACGTTATCTCTTAAATACTGAAGATCCACCTCGTTCAATATGGCATCTATAATCCCCTCCATCTCATAGTTTGCCATAGCCTCACAGGCATGATTTCTTGCCACCAGCAAAACCTTATACCGGGCTTTACGGCGGGGTGTAATAAGCAATTTCTCTACTGCCCGGCCTTTTTCCGAAAAACAAAGCGTTTCCATCTTTAACCGTTCTTTGTTCCTGAGCGCAGACAGAAACCCTTCTAAATTTTTCCGGGTATAAGGGATCCCCACACTAAACCACGCGCAGGTATCCTCAGCAGAAAAGGTATATTTAAATTCTGTTTCAGTGTGAGAAGTTTCTCCAAGCCATTTCCAGCTGGCATCATTATTAAGACTGTAAGCAGGTCCATACCGTGTAAAGACCGGGCGGTCTTTAAACCGAAAATAAACTGTTTTCCCGGAAGTGCCTGAAATTTTAAAGCACCAATAAAACCAATAGCCTTTGGTATCCCTGAGATCTTGTGACAGCCAAACTGTATCATTGACTACCTTTTCCACTTTGATATTGCCTCCGGGAAAGTCTGACGTTATTTTCAATTCACTGTCCTGGGCAAATACACCCATCCCGGGCATAGTGCTTAACAGTAAAAAAACGATACATAGTTTCATTGTAAAAAATAAACAATTTAACGAATATTCTGAATCTGACAGGACGTATTTCGAATTTCCACGGGGAAGCCATATCGCCGTATTGATTTTTCCATCTAATTATTGTTTGTATTAATTTTACAGCCTATGAAATTAGATATTCTTGCCATTGCCGTACATCCTGATGACGCTGAACTGGGCTGTGGAGGCACTCTGCTGGCAGAAAAACAGAGAAATAAAAAGACCGGGGTTATTGACCTTACGCGCGGGGAGCTGGGTACAAGAGGCAGTGCGGCGTTAAGAGCAAAAGAATCTGCTGCTGCTTCTGCCATAATGCAGTTGGATGTACGTGAAAATCTCGGGATGGCCGATGGTTTTTTTAAGAATGATGAAGAACATCAGCGCTTGCTTATCCGGGCTATCCGGAAATACCGGCCGGAGATTGTACTGGCCAATGCATTAGATGACCGGCACCCGGATCATGGAAGAGCGGGACATCTTATTAAAGACGCCTGCTTTTTGAGCGGTCTGAGAAAAATTGAAACCTCCGGTGATAACGGCGAGCCACAGGTGCACTGGCGACCTAAGTATATATTCCATTACATCCAGGATCGGTATTATGACCCCGGTTTTGTTTATGATATCAGCGCCGTATTTGAAAAAAAACTGGAAGCCATCAAAGCTTACTCCTCTCAATTCTATTCTGATGCCTACCCGGTTGATGAACCCCAGACTTATATTTCCACTCCCGGCTTTTTAGATTCCATTATCGGAAGACATGCCATGTTTGGTAAGATGATCGGGGTACCTTACGCCGAAGGGTTTATTACTGAAAAGATGATTGGAATAGATCATTTTGACCGTCTTATTCAAAAAGATACCTGAGAGATGCCATGTTTTGCATCTCAGGAAAGTATACCACAAGGCAGCAGCAGGAAAACCCTGCAATATATCTGTCCGTTTTTTCTGTTGGTATAAATACTGCGGTCTGACCTTTGGTGCTGACCGCAGTATTTACGGTCGGTACGCGGCAGCGTCAGACCGTAAAGCGTGTTTTTAGTGGTCGGTACCGAAGTTTTTAGTGGTCTGACCTTCGGTACCGACCACTATCCGGATTGATATAATCAAGAAACTCCATCATAGCGTTACCTGTCCTATCTTTCTGCTCCCACATTCCCATGTGTGCCGTATCAGGCAGGATATGAACCAGTGTCCTGGAAGGGATCGAGCACTGTTTAAGACTGTCTTCTAAAGATACGCTTCTGTCCTCCTCCCCCATTATGAATAACACCGGAACTGAAAGTTTCTCCAGCATATCTGTCCGGTCAGGCCGCTCCATCATGGCTTCATAGTACTGTACAAGAGAACCCACGTCAAAGTATTCCGACCTTTTTATATGCGCTTCAATTTGTTCAGGATATTGTTGTGTAAAGGCAGCACCGAATAAATTAGGAATGGATTGCTTTAAAAATTCCTTAGCTCCAAAGCGCTGCATAAATTTTATTCCCTTGGACCGCATTGCTTTCTTCTCGTCATTATCGGGAAAAGCCGTTGAATGTATCAGGCCCAGTCCATTTAGACACTCCGGATAATGACGGGCAAAAGCTAAAGCTACATACCCTCCCATACTGTGTCCCATGAAAGTGCATTTTCCAATATTTTCCCGGTCTAATATTTGTTTTAATACCGCTGCGTACATTTCAATAGCTGAAGAAGATTGGAATCCACCGGGAGAAAGGATGTCCGACTGACCACTCCCCGGAAGATCGGGAATGATCAGCGTATAATGCCTCTTCAAAAGCGCACGCTGGTATTGCCAAATCATTCCATCTTCAGCAAATCCATGAATAAGCATTACCGGTGGCCCGTTGCCTTCTATTTCATAACCAATACGGGAACTATGACAGGTGAGTTGTTTTTGGTGCATTTTCCGTTCGTTTAAACTGTTTCCAGCTTCGCCAGCCTAATAATAAAATTACCGGCACTAAATCTTTATTCAGCTCCTGGGGCAGCAACACCCAAAAAGATAACACCAGTACATATATTAAAACTGAGAGTGCCCAGTACTGATGCACTATCTTTTTATTACTGCGCAGGAAAAAAGCCGCGATGGCATGAAAAGGTATAGCCCATAACAAATTGTAATTATTACGGCAAAGAATATGATCAGTACCTACCCACATTAATACCAGTAAAATACCCAGTAAGCCGGTACATAGTATAAGCAAAAAATCCAGGATACCTAATAATCTTTTGCTCCACTCCCGGCGGACTAAAGTGAGTGCAACAAAGAACATAAACCCCGCTGCAAATACAACAAAAGGGGTAAAGAAAACTTTACCCGGAGGCGCCGCAGGAGATGCATTAAAAACAGTATTCACGGCCCCTGCCAGTGGTTTACCGCCTACAAAAGCACTGTCAAAACCCTTATAAAGATAATCAGGCAAAAACATAGTCTGCTCATTTTGAGCAACCTGGTCAAGTCCGCGCCCTAACAGCAAATCTATTCCCAGTTTACTCCAGTACATCCTGCCCCTGTTCAAACTATTATGAATAAGCGCCCTGAAAGTAACTTCCGGATAGGGTAAGATATTCCCTATGACAATATCTCCTTCCACGTTATGCTTTACGATATCCCGTATACGTGTAGCGCAGTTATCATACAAAAAATCATATTTATAATATTTGTTGCTCTCTTTTGCATTCAGCTGTAATGCAGCATTCAGCTTTAGCTTTTCCTCCCCGCTAAGATTCAACTCCTGTTCCACTATGCTTCGCTGTTCCAACTGGTAGCTGTAGAGAAAATCAATAAAGTCCTCAACAGAAAGATAATACAACAACTTACCCCGAATGAATTTTGGGTAAAAATCCGGGTTGAAATCAAACGTTCCGTAATTGTATACCTTATCGGTAAAAGTAGCGCTATCTATAACCCGCAAAGCACTGTGCCCAAAGGTTGAATACAATTCTTCTCCCGGGCTACAGGTAAGCAGCGTGATGCGCAGGTGTGAAGAATCACTCCCGGCATTTGCACTACTATAAAAAAGAAGAAAAAATACGAGAAAAGAGAAACCTGTTTTTTTCACGGATGAAATTTTCCGACAAGTTCGGGAAATAAGAAGCAAAAGCCAAATCACAAATCTGCGGGAATACACCGGCCCCCGGTTCAACTGCGGTCAATACTGGTAAAGTCCGGATAAGTACAAAGATCAGACATCATAAAATCATTGATCATCTCATTCCCGATGCGGTCTGACCCTTCGGGTACCGACCGCATTTAACCATCATCTTATCCTTCTTATAAAGGGGTCCTTTGTCTTTACTTTTTTTACAGGATCAAAAAATTTAACCAACAGGAATCCTGCAATAAACCCTCCAATATGCGCGGCATAGGCAACTCCGCCACTTTCCTCGCCTCCCAGTATCCCCATACCACTGACAATCTGAAATACGATCCATAATCCTAAAGCCAGTAACGCCGGTACGGTTATCATATACCACAATACAATTACATGCACTTTCCGGGTGGGATATAATAACAGGTATCCTCCCATCACTCCGGAAATAGCGCCTGAGGCGCCTAAGCTGGGTATCAGGGAACTATGATTCAGCATAAGTGTAGAAAAAACATGACTCAGGGAAGCAATACTGCCACAAAGAAGATAGAACATCAAATAGCGTCCGTGCCCCAGCCTGTTTTCAATATTGTCTCCAAAAATCCACAGATATAACATATTACCCCCTAAGTGTGCCCATCCCCCATGCATAAACATACCGGTAAATACGGTAAGGAATACGGGGATGGGGGTAGGTTGTAAACCAGGCAATTCAAACTGCTTCCCGGTGTAAGGATCAAAAACTAATTGCGAAGCCGTTACAAAATCTTTCCCGGTGATGATCTCTGCCGGCACAGTAGAAAAAGCATAGGTAAAAGCGAGATTATTCCCCGCATCCTGTAAAAAAATAAAGACCAGTATATTAACCGCTATCAACAGGTAGTTGATATAGGGTCTAATAGTACGATCCGAGTTGTCGTCTCCTACAGGTAACAGCATTCAGGATAATTTACGGCTTCAAGATAGGGAATATCCGGTAAATCCAAGATCCAAAAATCAATCAGGTATCCCCCATTCAATGAAACGGCGGTCTGACCCTTCGGGTGCCGACCGCCGTTTCAATATCCCATTACAAAATCGTCTTTGTATCCGTCATAAATACCCGGGTACTTACCGTATATGTACCCCCGTTAGCCGCTTTATATTTAAGATCTACATAAAAAGCACGATAACCCAGCTGCGGCAAGGGTTCCGTAATTTTAACCTTCTTTTTCCGGGAAATACGGGTATCGTTACTTGTCCATTTATCATTACGGAAGTCGGTATCCGGAGAATCAGCATGCCAGACAATCACATCAACGAGTTCATCTTTAGAAGCCTTAATATTTACTTTTACCCCTTTTTTACTTACAGAAGTAGTCCATTCACATTCGGGATATACATTATTCATCATGGTTGTACCGAAAAAAGCACTTAATGCCTCAAACGCGCTCTTACCATCACCCAACCCGTGACCTGCATTAGGCACATAATGCAACAGGTTTTTACCCGGAATATCATTAAGGTAATTCTTAACATTATCTACTACCCAGTATTCATCATTGGTGCCCATAAAAATCATCTTGGGCATGGTAAGGGACTGGCGATAAGAATACGGATCTACCATAGTAGTAACCGCCATACCGCTTTCTGTTTTTGCTCCCTGCGGAATACCCAGCTTTACATAATCTTCAATCTGAACACTATAATCTCCCAATGCTTTGATCTGGTAATCCAAGCTTATGGGCATATTTAAAACATCAATCACCATCGGAGCTATTGCCTGTACGCGTTTATCATTAGCGCCGGTAAGCCAGGTTGTCCATCCCCGTTTTGAGGCTCCGGATACTACAAAACGACTTACCTGGTGGTTCAGTTGCTGCTTCGAAAACTCCTGTATGGCATCCATTGCGCTTACTGCACTTTTTACCATCGGGAATAGTAACGGCCAGCTATAGTCGTTATCTTTCTTAAAATTATGCAGCGTAAATGAAATCAGCGCATCTTCCGTAAGATTGTTATATAAAGGCTGATTTGGTGTTTGTTTTAATACCGCAACGATGGCCTGATTGGCTGTGGCAATATCCGCCATCCCTTTATTAAATTTATCATCACGCCCGCTCCAGTTAGGCTGCCCGTTTTTTACCGAACCCCCGGTTACAAACAACAGCGCACCATCGTACTTATTTTCTTTGGGTACTAAAACGTTTAGCTGGTGTGTCCATATATGCTCTCTCCATTGCTGCGAAGTAAGCAATAACGCATAAACCTTTACATCTCCGATTGTGTAGCTGTCTTTCACTTCCCATTTAAAGGTTTTATCACCGTTATGCAAATAACTTTGTAAAGCGGTTGACGGAGTGATCTGGGCACGAACAAGCGTAAAAGCTGAAACAAACAATACAACAGCGCTAATAAAAAATTTCTTCATTTTAATTACAGATTTATGGATTGACTTTTTCCTGATTAATTGCAGGGCCGACACTAGTATCGTAGCGTACCCGGCTATAACTTTCCAAATATATTTTATTTAAGGGGCGAAGGATTTTCCTTCATCCACTTTAACACTTCATTGATATAAATTTCCCCCGTCATTTCACCCAGGCTGGTACGGCTCACATATTCATATCTTTTAAAGCTGTTGAAGTCAACTTTCGTCAGCATATATCCAAAGGCATCATTGGTCAAACCAAACAGAAACGGCTGTTGGGTTTTCATATTCCTTTTCACGTAATACCCGATATTAGGCAGTGCCTCTCCCGGAATAGTAAGCACCTGTGCCGTTCCTATATTCAGCAGGTTAAGCTGCGTTTCGGCATAATCCACATTTGAATTATCCCCTGCCAGTTTCAGCGGAGAATGACTGAGAATATACTTCATAATTTCAGAGTCAATAGGAAAACGTATTGTTTTTGCAGCGCAATACAGATCAGGATTATCCTGTACGGGAGCTGCGGCAACAATACGCAGGGCTTCATCTGCCAGCAATTCTCCAATACGGATACATTCCTCCCAATCATTGGCTTCTCCCCCATTGGGTAACCTGTTGTCTGCAGTAACCATACCCCCCTGTGCTCCATTCATAAAAATGGCTACGCCTCCGCCTTTTGATTCTATTCTGTTGTACAGCGGTCCGCACAAATCAGGGCTTAAAATACTCTGCTTAGAGCCTATTACTTCCGGGTGAATGGCATAGTTTACCAGGGTAGCTACCGGCTTACCTTTATTTTTACCGGCGCTGGCTATAGCCTGTATCACCCCGCAGCGCGGATCATATAAACCGGGAGCATAATAATTATTGGCAATTTGTCCCTTAGCTTCATCCACGGCAATTTTCAGCGATACCGGCTCCAGTTTTTTCACGGCCTCATTTACGGCATCGGCAATCTGCTTTACACACCAGTCTAAATATTTCAGGTCGGCATGGGATTGCCCGTTCTCATCAGGAAAACCATACGCGTCAGGAGCACTGTGCGTATGTGTGGCGCCGATCAATATATTTTCGGGAGGGATACCTTTTATAAGCGCTCTTGATTTATTACCTAACACTGACGGCCACCCTAAATTATCAATATTGACAATAGCCACCCGGGTCTTGCCCTTTTCCAGCACTAAAGCACGGACGTAGAGATCTCCCTGTTTAATCGTTGCCGGCTTGGGGGTACCAATACCTCCCGAAACCGGTAACAACGGATCGGGGGTGATCACCCTTACAGCCGCTGCCGCTTTAAATGTTTGGGAGTATAAACCGGGAAGAAAAGCAATAGATAGAAAAAGACAGCATAGCCATCTGAAACTTTTATTCATCTGTATATTGTTAATATATTAAAAAAGGTAAGGTTTGTGATGCTTACAGCGCGTACACAAACCTTACCCTTATCTTTTTATTTACCAGGGCTTACCGGTTCCCTGTACGATCCACGGTCTGGACCATGGACTGTTCTTTGCCCCATTTCCGCCAAAGTTGGAATATGGAGTATCTTGCAGGTTATTATTGGCAGCCTCT
Source organism: Chitinophagaceae bacterium (assembly GCA_023957155.1). GTDB lineage: Bacteria > Bacteroidota > Bacteroidia > Chitinophagales > Chitinophagaceae > Agriterribacter. The sequence continues at coordinate 106,865 of JAMLHK010000009.1, forward strand.
ACATTAGAACCATTCAGGTTTCTTTCTCCCAGGGGATAATAAAAACGTAAAGGGAGTTCCGGCGCTTTGGTAAAGCCGGCTACACCGTGTAATTCAGGGTAACCTGTTCTGCGCCAGTCAAACCAGGCTTCTGTGGCCCTGCTCCAGCTCGCTATCCACTTCTGGGTAATGATCTGCTCAATAGTCCCGTCATAAGCAACTTCCGGCTGGGCGATATAAGCCGCTGCTCCGGAAGCCTGTCCCCACACTGAGAACGAGGCGTTAATCCCCTGCTTATAATGATCTTCCGCATCGCCCGCGTTCCAGCCCTTTGCAGCCGCTTCTGCCAGGATAAAATGAACTTCTGCAGCAGTGATCAGTCTCACCTTGGTACCTCCCGCATCTCCCTTAGCAAAATTTTTATTTACCCAGGATACATGGGTATTGTGCGAGGCCTGCTGAACATCGGGACTCAGGTTATAGGTTTGCGGTGCATTTAATGCTACCGGTAACCCCACGTAAAAAGGATCCTGATTGATATCATTGATGGTTATTCCTTTTGCAGCAAGAAATTCTTCGGTTATGATCATTACTCTCGGCCTCAATATCCCGTTGATTATCGTATCACGCACCACTTTACTTATATTTCCCGTGAGGGTCGGATCAACATATATGGATTCCGTAACAGGCTCAGCCCATGCCCTGATCCGGGGATCATTTTTGCTCAACAACTCTTTTACCAGCGTGTTGCACATTTTGATCCTTATATAATTGGTACTGTCTGACTGCGGAACGGCATAAGCAGGCCAGGAATCCATATCGCTGTTCCCGGGGAAGCCCATTGCCGGCTCATCTGCAACAGCCGTGATAATCGGGTATTTAGAAGGATCTCCTGTTATCTTTTCTATACCGGACTTTGCCACGGAAGGGAGCTTTTCCGAAAGCCGCATATAATACCGCAGGGCAAGAGAATTGGCAAACTTTCTCCATTTAGATGCATCTCCTCCGTAATAAACATCTGCCGGCCCGGTTGAACTGTTAAAGGATGACGCGTCTAAAAGCGTATTTGCTTTCTCAAGATTAGCCAGAATGCTATCATATATACTTTGTTGGGCATCAAACTTGGGGAAAGTATTTTCATCGCCTCCCAGGTTTCCTTTTAATGCATCGCTGTAGGGAGCATCACCCCACAAATCAGTGATCAAGCCAAAAATAAGGCTTTTCATTACTAAGGTTATGCCCTGGTGCAATGGATAATTAAGTTCTACGGCCTTGTCGTATACAAACTGGTTATTTCTTAAAATACCATAATAACCACTCCAGTCATTAGAATTGCCCCAGTCGTAGTTATTGTGTCCGCCTGCCCAGCCGTCTTTCTGTGTATGTTGCATTACGCCGGCTATATCAAGATAACCCAGGTTAACAAATGCCCTCGCCGATTCCGTCAATACGGTAGACAGCACTAAATTCGGATTAGCGGTGGCAGGATCTGCACCATTGGGGTTTTCGTTAAGTTTCACCAGGTGCTTCTGACATGATAGTCCTGCAACCATGGATACTATTGTTAACAATATTATATAAATCTTTTTCATATAAAAAGGTATAAATGTCTTAGAATGTTATATTAAGTTTCACCCCTACCGGTATAGACCATGGTGTTACATTATATCGTTCAATACCCTGCTTGAATTGTATTCCACCCTGCACACCGGTTGTAGGTTGAAATGCATTTTCAGGGTCAATACCGATCTTGGCCTTGGTCCACAATATCAGATTCCTGGTGTACACACCAAAGCTGGCATCCTGTATTCTTAACGATTTTACCAACGACTGCGGCAAACCATAAGTAAGCGATAATTCTCTTAGCTTAACATAGGAAGCAGAGAATAAAGTGGGTTCCATGAAATCCCAGGCATTACTTACCGCATACAGCAGCGGAATCGTTTTTTTGGTTGTACTTGTAGGATCATCCATTCCAAGTATATTTTCACCCAGGTTTTCTATATAACCTGTCGGGTTTCCGTTAGCATCATACCCTGACGCATAAACTCCGGGGGCAATCAAACCACCATAAGGAAGATTATAACCGGCAATAGATACCGGGTAGCTTGCTCTTTCAGGCGAAGGCCAACCCACTCTTATAAATCTTTGACCGTGAGGTATGATCAATTCATCTGCATGAGCAACGAGGTAATCACGCAGTTCTTTACCGCTCATAGTACCCGGATCCCAGAAATTATCAAATTGCAGCGCAGCCCTGCCGTCCTCAACGCCATAACGATAGGTTTGAGAAACGAACTGCCCACCATTCCTCCAGTCAAGCGTAGCGCTCAGCGTCCAGCTCTTCCAGCTAATGGAGGTTTGTGCGCCCAATATGAAGCGGGGATTGAAATTTCCGATTTTGTTTTTGGTTTGAAGACCATCCAATGCTACCCATTTAGCACCATCTTCGTTGTTTCCATCTAACAAAGGCCATCCATAATAAGGTGATGATTTATCTTCCACTACCCTTACTTTAGGGCCATAGATATCTCCTATCTCTTCTCCCAAAAACGTATAAGCACCTCCTTTGGCATCTTCCCAATAAGTGAAATAAGGCATTTCATCAGCCAGCTCCATTATTTTTGTACGGTTGCGGGTAAGATTAGCATTGATGTCCCAACGCCAGTTCCGGCTTTGAATAGGCGTGCCTCCAACCGTAAGTTCATAGCCATAGCTACGGATCAGACCGGCATTGATATTCTTTGAACCGTATCCGGTGGAGGATGGCAGACCCGTGCTGAATATCTGGTTCTTATTATCTACCAGGTAATAGGTAGCAGCTAAGCGGAACCTGTTCCTGAACAGGTTAACGTCAATACCTGTTTCATAAGAAGTTGCCAGCTCCGGTTTAAGATTTTCATTGAGCAGGGTTCCCGAAGTAGTCAGCCTGGGTACATTTCCCCAGGTACCGGCATTGCCTAACACGCTATATAACATATACGGACTGGCATCATTACCCGCCACGGCGTAGCCACCCCTGAGTTTGATCAGGTTAACGTTGTTTGACGTAACGCCTAATACTTCATTCAGCAATACACTTAAAGAAGCTGAGGGATAATAATAGGGAAAGGCATCAGGTAAGGTGCTTGAAAAATCAGTACGGCTGGTTACATCAAGGTAAACCATATCCTTAAATCCAACTGTTGCCATGGCATACAAGCTGTTTACGCCTTTCTCAAAACGGCTATTGCCGTAATTAAGATTGGCCGGGAGAATATTCTGGATGGTGAATACACCCGGAACAACCAAACCTGTACCATTTTTTGTAGATACAACTTCAGAAGAGCCATTCAGATAGCGTACATTTCCCCCGCCGGAAACGGAAATATGGAATGCATTAAGATTTTTCTTATAAGTAAGCAAAAAGTCTGCGTTACTTTCAAAATTCCTGATATTAGTTATGCCATAAGCCCCGAGGGGATCATTGGTATAACCGTTTGATATTTTAGTTTCTCTCTTTTCATTAAAATTATCCAGTCCATAGCGGAGCATCAGGCTGAGATCACGGGTGATCTGCCAGTCTGCCTTTAAATTACCATATACCCGGTCTCTCACAAATGAGTTATTTACCTCGTAAGCCAGAAAATAAGGGTTATTAGCCGAAGGATGTGTAGATACTACTGCAAGTCCCTCCTGTCCGGGTACCCAGTAATCTTTCAGATCCCGGATATCATTATTGGGAGACACGGCATAGGCCCATTGTAAAGGATTGGCCCCTCTTTCACCGGCAGGCCGGTTATTCGACCTGTTCCTGCTGAAATCAACATTGGTGCTCAGCCTGAAATTTTTGGTCACTTTAAGTGAAGAATTAAAATTCAATGTATTACGGAAAAGATCCGAATTGGGTACGATCCCTTTGTTGCGCATATCCGACAGGGAAACACGGTAATTTATCTTTTCCGTGTTATTGGCAACCGATACGCCATTGGTTGTAGTTACTCCCGTTTGAACAAAGTTCTTTACATTGTTAGGATGAGAAACCAAAGGAAGCGGAATAGGTTTACCGTTTTCATCTAAGGGACTGTTCCACTGGATCGCCATATACCCTCTGTCTAATTCGGGGCCACCGGAGCCTCCCGATTCATCTATAATTACATAATCCGGGTTAAAACGCGGATCCGATACACCAAGCGGATCAGTAAACAGGTTACCCGATATGCCTACCGGAATAGCAGGGAAAATACCACTTGCATATTTCGTTTGCCATTTTAAAAACTTATAGGGCTTTTCAAATACAGTATTAGAAATAAAATTCACTGTTGTTTTATCCAGCCCTTTACCGGTTTTGGTAGTGATCAGCACCACACCATTACCTGCCCGTGACCCATACAGTGCAGCGGCACTGGGTCCTTTAAGAACTGTTACACTTTCAATATCATCCGGATTAAGTCCGCCAATAGCATTACCATAATCTACCCGGTTATCATTACCCACCTGGCTTACATTATTAAGCGTATTGGCAATGGGTACTCCATCTACCACAAACAAAGGCTGGTTATCGTTGCTCAGCGAAGTAGCTCCGCGGATCACCATGCTTACGGATGATCCCGCTGCCCCGGTTTGGTTAATGGTAACACCGGCTACTTTTCCTGACATGGCATTCAGCACATTTTCCTGCGCTACCCGGTTCATTTCTTTACCGGCTACTTCTTCAACGGAATAACCCAGGGATTTTTTTTCACGGGTAATACCCAAAGCTGTTACTACTACACCGGAAAGTTCCTGTGCTGCATTTTCAATGGTAGCATTCACCACCGAGCGGCCCGATACGGCCAGTTCCACCGTTTTATATCCCACGAAAGTAAATACCAGCACACTGTTCGCATTTTTAACAGTAATAGAGTAATTACCATTATTATCAGTAGTAGTGGCATTGGATGTGCCTTTCTCCGTAACCGTTACCCCGGCAACAGGTCCGTTTTCATCCGTTACTGAGCCACGCACCGGAAAGTCGGCTGCAACAGCAGCCACGTTTAAAAATAACAGCAGGCTAAAAAAGAATAACCTGGCTATTAAGCAGCAATTCCTCATAACAATTGATTGGTTTAATAAAAAGAATTTGTTTTCACATTAGAATTACTATCCCGGCTCATTACTTTTCCAGTATTAGCTTCATGGGAACATCACCCAAGCCAGGAAGTTTTACCGATATGGCAAGATTTAACCGGGTTGCCGTAATACTATTGATCCAGTGCGGGTCCCGTTTATTTTGCTGATCAAACAGGGCTAATACCGAACTGTATACCTCGGTATCCCAGCGTCCTGATCCGGCAGCCAAAACAAGAATGCCGTTGGTGAGGTCAACGACCCCGTCTACCTTATAACTTCCGTCCTCATTGAAGTTATATTTATTGTTACGGGTAAACGCAAATGGATTTGCCCCGGCTAACCCTACTAAAAGCATATTAATGGTAGGATCATCCAACATGCTCATCCCTTCTTTCAATGGTACTTTTCCAACGCCCGGAACATTTACACTGGTAGATACACCCAGTTGAATGTCTTTCTGGTTCCAATTGCCGGTTACCCATTCTTTTTTGGCCGTGGCAAGGTCGGGCTTTGAGGCTTCCTCTTTACTACAGGAAACCATAAAAAATAATGAACCAAGAAACAGTAATAAAGAATACAATTTCAGATTCTTTTTCATAAATAAACAGTTAAGTGATCAAATATGGTTTATGTCTTATCGGTAGGGTACAATCCAACTCAATTTACAAAAAATACCAAAACTAACAAATGTTAATTATTTCCAAAAATAAAAAACAATAGATAGTAGAGAACAGGATATTTTTTTTATACCCGGAATTACCAAAAAAAATTTAGTGTATTGGTTTATGGAGTCAGCACATCTGTTTACGCAGATTGAGCATGGCGCGGAAGGCAAGATTATTTACAGACTGGTAGTTCATACTCAGCTTTACGGCAATCTGTTCGTAGGTAAGTCCTTCAAAGAAACGAAGGCGAACTACCTGCTTTTGCCTTGTGGTAAGCTGGGCAATAGCCATATTTAAGCGGCTTTTTTGCTCGGTAATCCTTTCTGATGACATGATCGTTTCTTCAATATTCTGGGGATCAGCCAGTTTATGCTCATTATCATGCAGCTCGTTAATGATTACCTTGCGTTTTACTTTTTTCAGGATTATGCTTTTCAGCACTTTTACAAGATAGCTGTAGGAATGATTCACCTCTCCTATGCTTACCCTGTAATGCCAGATCTCAATAAAAATTTCCTGCAATGCATCTTTGGCTAATTCCCGGTTATCCGTCATCTTTAATGCGGCATGAAACAACCGGTCTATATACGTATCATACAGATAGCCCAATGCCTGAGCATTCCCTTCTTTCAACTGTCTCCAACATGCAGCGTCATTCTGGTAATTGTAATCCGGCATAATTTGACAAAATAAGCAATCAAAAAAGCAATGGTATTTTCTTATCGCACACCCTGAAAAATGCACCTGTTTTCAGGGGTCAATTTTATATCTATTTTCAATATTATACAATGTTAATTCTTATAAAAAAAATAGCATAAATTATGATTGGCGCTTTATGCAGAACCGTGTTGAATACTGTAATATTAAGGCCTTACGGGAAAAATACTGACCACACATATTATTAGAACAGAAATTTCCGCAGCATACATAACTGCGGAAATTTCCATCTTGAGTATTAGAACGGGCCCTTAACTTTTATGTTCATTTACCAGGGTTTGCCGGTTCCCTGGCTAACCCAGGGCTTAGACCAGGCACTGTTGGCCCCTTCGCTCTGCGAAAAATTAGTAACTTCCAGATTTTGCATTGCAGCTTCCGTGTTCGCCTTATTCAGGTTCCGCTCACTGATCATATAATAAAAGCGAATCGGTACGGCAGCTTTTGGTGCCTGAGGACCGGTATGTAACGCAGGGATACCGGTTCTTCTATAGTCGAACCAGGATTCTGTAGCTGCCTGCCAGCTGGCGATCCATTTCTGGGTAATAATCTGTTCCTGGGTACCCTCGTATGCAACACCGGGACGGGTTATAAAGTCAGCATAAGCTGCACCTACTCCCCAGGTTTCTAAAGATGACCTGATGGCATTATTATAATATGTTTCAGCCGTTTCAGGCAAAGACCAGCCCATCCATGCGGCTTCAGCCAATATAAAATTAACTTCAGACGCGGACAAAAGCCTTGATTTCAGGAGGGGACTATTAAATGTTCTGTACATATCGCTTAACCAGGATACATGGGGATTAAATGCCGCCTGATTCACATCCGGGCTTAAATTGTATGCTGCCGGCGCCATATAAGAAGGAGGTAATCCAACATAATCGGGATTCAGGCTGATATCATCCATTGTAAGCCCTTTCTGCGTTAAAATATCCGGGGAAATGTACCGCTTACCATCTTCAATTTTATCCGTACCTGCCGGAAGCTCATCATCCAGTACAATAGGTATCTCCACTTTTTTAGCCCATACACCCAGGCGGGGGTCATTACCCGCCCGCATGGCTTCCACAAGAGTCTGGCACATTTTTATCCGCCTGTAATTGCTTTCGCTCACGTCATATACCGGCGTCCAGGAAGGCATATTGGCATCATCTGCAGCCGTTGCTATGATGGGATAATTAGCAGGATTCCCGGCAATTTGCTCAATACCGGCTTTGGCAATAGCCGGCTCTTTTGCAGAGATACGCATCAGATACCTTAATCGCAGGGAGTTGGCCAACTTGCGCCATTTAGCAGGATCACCTTTATAATAAATATCGGCAGCTTCAATGCTGCTGTTATATTCATTTTTGGACTTTGACAGCAGGGTATTAGCTGTTTCTAAATCTGCCAGTATACCCATGTAAATATCTCTTTGCTTATCAAAAGCCGGGAAAACATTTTCATTCCCACCCTTATCCGCATTTAATGCCGTGGTATAAGGGGCATCACCAAATAAATCGGTGATCAGCCCGAACACCATGCTCTTCATTACTAAGGATACGCCTTTTTGCAGGTCATAGCCTAATGCTTCCGCTCTTTCATATACGAACTTATTATCCCGTAAAATATCATAATAACCGGTCCAGTCATTACTCAAACCCCAATCATAATTGTTATGCCCGTCAGCCCATCCGTCTTTTTGCGTATGCTGCATAACACCCGCTACATCCCCGTATCCAAGATTGGTAAGGGTCATCCCCGTTGACGAAAGTACTTTGGTTAAAACCAGGTTGGGATTAGCCGTTTCCGGATCAATCCCGTTAGGATCTTTATTCAGATCCATAAGGTATTTTTTACAGCTCATAGAAGACAGAGCTATAAAAATGGAAAGAATGACTACTATTTTATTGCGTTGCATACTGTACAATTTAGAAGGTTACATTAATTTTAAATCCGACAGGAATAACCCAGGGGTAAACATTATACCGCTCAATACCCTGGGCAAACTGCATGCCTCCGCGTGTGTCGCCAACCCTGGGCTGAAAAGCATTTTCCGGATCAATATTTATTTTAGCTGCAGTCCACAACATCAGGTTCCTGCTGTATATGGAGAAATTCAGTCCCTGCAGCTTTACTTTCTGGATCAATTTCTGGGGCAGGTCATATCCCAGTGAAACCTCTCTAAGCTTAAGAAAAGATGCATCAAAGGTAGCGGTACGGGTAAAAGACCAGGGCGTTGCGCCAGCCAGCGGCAGGGTTTTTGTACCTCCGGGTTGTCCTATATTTTCCCCGAGATTCTCTACATATTGACCCTGGTCATCCAGATATACTCCCGGTATAAATACACCACCGTAAGGAACCGTATAAGGCCCATATACAAACGGGAAGCTGTTGTATTCCGGGGTAGGTCCTCCAACCTGCGGCATCCGGTTGCCATTCATCAGGATCAACTGATCCTGGTTGGCCACAAGGTAATCCCTTAACTCTTTTCCGCTCATATTACCCGGATTGATCAGCCGGTCATACGCCAACTGTGAAAGTCCTCCCTCTTCCATATACCGGTAGGTTTGCGACATAAAATCGCCGCCATTGCGCCAGTCAAATGTCAGGCTCAGACTAAAGCCTTTATACGCCAGCGAGGTTTGCGCCCCCATAATAAACCGAGGGTTATAATTGCCTACTTTGTTTTTTGTATTTACGGCATCTACACTCTGCCATTTCCCGGTATTATCCAGTATGGGGTAGCCGTAATACGGGCTGTTTTTATCGGTTACGGTTACCACCTGGGCATCGTAAATATCACCCATTTCATCTCCTACATAAGTCCATGAACCTCCTTTAGCTTCCTGCCAGAGCATAAAGTAAGGAATGTCATCTGCCAGCTCTATTAAGCTTGTTCTGTTCCGGGTAAAGTTCAGGTTAAGATCCCAGGCAAAATTTCTGGTCTTAACCGGTGTTATTCCAAATGTAAGCTCAATCCCTTTGCTTCTCACCAGACCGGCATTGATATTTTTCGAAATAAATCCTCCGGATGGCGGAATAAGCGATTGCAATATCTGGTAGGTATTGTCCACCACATAATAGGTACCGGCAAAACGTAACCGGCCGCCAAACATGTTCAGGTCTACCCCGGCTTCATAAGAAGTTGCGATCTCTGGCTTTAACTGGGGATTTTTTAGTATGGGAGAAGTTGTAAGCTGCGGCACACCTGCAAAGGTACCCGCGTTAAGCAGTAAAGCTTGTAGCTGATAAGGATCTGTATCATTACCCACCTGCGCAACACCGCCTCTCAGCTTTAATAAATTTACATAAGCCGGCATTTTAAACAAATCATTTAAAAGCAGGCTAAGCGATGCGGAAGGATAAAAATAACCGGCTGCATCGGGTAATGTACTGGACCAGTCATTTCGCCCGGTTACATCAAGAAACAGATATTCTTTGAATCCCACATTTAACAGCCCATATACACTATTCACTGCCTTTTCAAATTGATAACTGGAAGAAACCAGGTTACCTTGCGGAATATTAGAAAGCGAATAAACACCCGGTGTAGTTAACCCGTTGATGGAAGAAACACTTGAATTACGCCCGTTTTGATAGCGATGGTTACCACCGGCAGATACCGATAAGCTAAAATCTTTAAGACGCTTCCGGTAGCTCAGTAAGAAGTCGGCATTATTTTCAAAATTGTTAAGGTTCATTAACCCGTAGCCGCCATAGGGGTCTGCTGTATAGCTTCTGCCTAATTTAGTTTCGCGCTGTTCTGAAAGATTATCTAACGCATACCTGGCCATGAACGTGAAGTCTTTGGATATTTGCCAGTCTGCCTTTATATTCCCAAACACCCGGTCTCTTATAAAACCATTGTTGATTTCATAAGCTAAGAAATAAGGGTTATTAAACGTAGGCGGTTTACCGCTTGCAGCCAAACGCTCCGCATCCTGGGATCTTTGCAGGTAGCCTTCCTGTCCGGGCATCCAGTAATCTTTCATATCCCGGATATCGGTATTGGGTGCAACCGAATACGCCCATTGCAGCGGGTTAGCGCCTCTTTCACCGGCAGGACGGTTGTTGGAATTATTGCGGCTCAGGTCCAGGTTAGTGCTTATCCTGAAATTTTTATTGGTCCTGATATCGGCTGCAAGATTAAACGTATTTCTGAAAAGATCGGAATTGGGTATAATCCCTTTGTTTTGCATATTAGAGTAAGAAAGCCTGTAGCTGGCCACGTTATTGCTATTGGCTACCGATACCCCGTTAATACTGGTGATCCCGGTTTCTACAAAATTTTTAACGTTATTGGGATGCGAAACCAAAGGTGTTTTAATCCTTTTACCATTATCACCTATCGGGCTGTTCCACTGCACTTCCTCATACCCCTTATCTAATTCGGCGCCGTAATAGCCGTTTACCCAATCCTGCACCAAAGCACCGAAGGGATTCGTAAGCGGGTTACCGCTAACCGACTCAGGGATGGCGGAAACCTGCCCCGGGCCAAACTTGGTTTGCACTTTAAGAAAACGATAGGGCCGGTCAAATACCGTATTGGTATAGGCATTTATCGTCAGCTTCTGCGCCTTGGTTCCACTCTTGGTCGTAATCAGGATCACACCATTACCTGCCCGGGATCCATATAACGCTGCAGCACTCGGACCTTTCAGTACGCTGATGTTCTCAATATCATCAGGATTGATACTGGATATAGCATTCCCGTAATCCACCCTGTTATCGTTCCCGTTCACCTGGGCGATATTATTAACCGTATTAACCAGCGGAACGCCATCAACTACAATGAGCGGCTGATTATCATTATTCAGGGAAGTAGCGCCGCGGATCACCATGCTTACCGATGAACCTGCACCGCTTGTCTGGTTAATGGTAACGCCGGCAACTTTACCGCTTAACGCATTTAAAATGTTTTCCTGCGGAACCCTGACCATCTCCTTACCTTTTACTTCCTCCACTGAATAACCCAGCGATTTCTTTTCGCGTGTAATACCCAATGCGGTTACGATCACGTTAGATAACTCCTGGCTTTCCTTCTCCAGCGTAACCGTGATCCTTTCGCGTCCATTCACTTTTACTTCTCTCGATTGAAATCCAACGCTGCTGAATACAAGTACACTGTTGGCATTTTTAACCTTTATGGAGAAGGCACCCCGGCTGTTGGTAGTGGTTATATTCGAAGTTCCCTTTTCGGTTACCGTAACCCCTTCTAAAAAGCCATCCTCATCCGACACCGTGCCATTCACAACAATATCAACCTGTACGGCAGCGGATACTTTATCAGGATGTAAACCGGTACGTGGCCCGGTTAAAGAAGCTATATCCTGCGCTGATAATACATCCGTTTGCACCAATAGCACAAACGGTAAAAACAATCTGATGAAAATACTATTGTTTCTCATTATAATCCAATTGATTTAAAATATAATAATTAATACACACAACAATAACTGTAAAGTATAAAGGATGTTATTGTTTTTTAAAGAGGAGGAATACGGGTACGTTTGCCCCTGCTTCAGCAACGGCAACGGTAAAACCCAGCGATCCCAATTTCAGGTCTGTGGCGCTCATGCTTTCTACCCACACAGGAACATCCTTCTGGTCGGCAGAAACGAAATGCAGCGCCGATCCGTAAGCCTGTAAATTCCATGTACCCGAATTACCGGTTTTAGGCAAAATAAAGTCTGTACTACCGGTAATGCTAAAAGTACCATTGGCATTAAAAACAAAAACATTGTCTTTGGTAGCGGTAATTTTCGGACCGGTAACCGGCAAATAGCCTACTATATTGTGGAGACTAAATCCTACCGGCAACTGCTGCCCTGCAAACGGGATGGAATAGGCCAATACAATATCTGTTTGTTTCCATGACCCGGTCAGGATCTCTTTCTTGGCAATAGCAGGATCTACTAACTTGGTAGCCGTATCCTTTTCACAAGACATGAATAACAGGACGGGAGCAATAAGCAGTAACAAAGTAAAAGTTCTGGTCTTTTTTTTCATGAGCAATCGGTTAAATTTTAAAGATTAGGTTAATTAATTACATATTGTAAGTAGTGTACAAAGTGGTTTAACAAAGGCACCGAAATCAGTTTATATTAAAAGGAATATTAGCAAGTTCAGACAAGGCTGAAAATAAGGAGCGAACCTACACCTAACTCAAAAACTAACAAATGTTAATTATTATCAAAAAGATAGCAAAAATTATAATACCCGTAATAAAAAAATTTAATAACGAAACAGGTCCGGCGATCCTAAAACAGTTTTATCAAATTAAAAAATGTCATATAAACCATACTCAGCCAGGGCTTCGGGCGTAAAATTCACCGTCTTTAACCACGAGTTTCACCGTGTAATCCTCACTATATAACACGCCCGAAAAATTGCCTTTAAAATAACCGGAGCCGGCCTCGGTAATTTTTATAACGGCATTGGTCTCGGTACCGGAAGGAAGCGCAGGAGCCATTTCCTCCATCCAGGAGAAATAATTTTTCCCGTTTTCATCAATAAAAACAAGCTGGGCAAGCTTAGCCTTTTGCATACCGGAGGAGCTTGAAGTATAGCTGGTATAAGACGTTCCTTTTTGAACTTCACCGGTTGTTGCCAGGAGGAGGGTCATATTGTTTTTATTGGCAACAAAAGCTTCTTTCAAGCCGGCAGCTGAAGTACCGTACTGTGTTGATGTAGGCTTACTAAAGGTTCCTTCAACCGTTCCCTTATATTCAAACTGCACATCATTGAGCTTAAACTTCATATAAAAGCCCGAACCGTTTCCTCTTTCAGTTCCTCCATCCTTTTTACAGGCATATAGCGTCATTGTTATTACAGGGAGAAGCAGGTAAAAAGAGAAATAAAAGGAGTATGGTTTCCTCATAGCAGTCTTCATTTTATGACAAACCTGTTGCGTATATCTCACTCATCCAACACAGATCATCAGGCATAAAGTTATAGAAAATAACATGTACTTTCAAAAAGTATTCGTGCAGTCAACCGGTATGTACCCGGAGAATTGTCTCACAGATCCTGCAGATGATAACTGCAAAAAGCACGGCCTGTAGCGGAAAACAGCGGTATCAGCCAGGAATCAGATACGTTACTTTATGATTGACATGATGATATTAACTAATCAATTATTTTTGCGTTTTCGCACTTTCACGAAGGGTTACTAAAGCGATGATACTGTTTTATTTTTGAATTTTCCGTTATGCTCCAATTCAAAGAAGCCGGGATAAAAGATATCCCCCTGATCAGGGAAATTGCGTTCGCTGTTTGGCCTAAAGCATACGCCGCTATTTTAACAGCAGCGCAAACCGATTATATGCTGCAGATGATGTACAGTCCTTCTTCACTGCAGCACCAGATCGTTGTGCAACATCACCGGTTTATCCTCGCCTGTAATAATAATGAAGCTGTGGGTTTTGCATCCTGGTCCTTTATTCCGGAAAGCAATATATACCGGCTGCATAAAATTTATGTATTACCATCCTGCCAGGGATCAGGTGTAGGGAAAAAGCTGATAGAACAGGTTATTGCGGCCATCCGCCCTGCCGTCCCTGCTATTTTAGAGCTAAATGTAAACCGCAATAATACAGCGCGGGATTTTTATATTCACCTGGGCTTCAGGATTGCCCGGGAAGAAGACATTGCCATCGGAAATGGTTTTTTTATGAACGACTACGTTATGCAAAAAACAATCGGCGATCCATAACCGCAGCATACTTTGCACGCAGTATTAACGGGTAAGCGCAGCCAGTATACCGTTCACTTTCTTTTTAAAGGCTTTCCATTCCGTTTGCTGCAGGGCAATGAAGCTATTGTCTTCTAATTTTCCCCAAACCTTATCCATCTCCTCTTTGGTATCAAAAACCATAGTCCGGAAAGGATTGGTATAATCCTTTGCCCTGGATTCATAAATACCTTCCGTTAACCAGGCTTTGGTATTTACCGACTGCTGTAATATCTCCCTGAATACCGCGGGCGTAAATGAGCTAAGGGGAATACCGGCAACTTCCAGCATCGAAGCAAGAGCATGCTCGAACCGGTCTGTATCATAAGCCTGTCCCTGCATGGTATAAAAAGTATGGACATCATCCCAGCTTTTTATCTTGCCCGACCGGATATCTCTCCTGAATTTCACCACTTCCTGCTCCGGTATCAGCTGACCGCCCACATTCACCCATTCATTTCTTTTAACGGCTGATGGCAATTGTTTAAGCAAAGAGGAAAAAGTAGTGTGATCATTCTCTGAAAGCCTGCGGACACATTGCGTAGCGCCATAATACACGATCAGCTCTTTAAATATCGTATAGGCCTGCTGTACTTTTACAAGAACGGTTTTTCTTTCACTGTTCTCCATCCCCTCTCCCACAATCTCCAGCTCATCAATAATACTATCCTTTGCTTCCAGTAATTCCGTCCCGGTTTTAATACACACTTTATCTGTCCGTTCCTTTGCGCTATCTTCTCTTGCCCAATACGCTTTACCGGTATATAACGCAAGCAGCCGGAGAGCATTTACCATTTCATTGATGGTATCAGGCGCCAGCGCATCAAACTCAATCCGCTGCTTTTTTTCAATACGGGCATCCCGGTCATGGTACTTCCATTCATTGCGGGTGATGGCATACAGGTTATACATAAACCAGTAAGCAGGCATAACAATCAGCTGGTCTTTTGAAATATCATTACTGATCAGGGCAAAAGGAAAAGGAATATTCAACTCGTACGGGTAATCTCCTTTGGCAAGAATATTAAAAGAAGCGAATTTTGAGTTGTGCTTCAGGCTTACACAGAGTCCCGGCCAAAAGCCTCTTCCCGCAATAAGTTCTCCATCCGGGCTGCGTGAATTATGATTAGACCCGATGGTAGCTCCCGCCGCCATATTGCTCTGCCCCATTACCGTAGCTGCACATAAGAAAGAATTATTATGATGTTGCTCATGTGAAGGAAAGATAAGGGAGTTCAGCACTTCGCAGCATGAAATGGTGGAATTGTTCCCGAGGTAAGAATTGAGCAGTCTTGCCCCGTATTTCAACTGGGAATGCGATGCCATAATAAAACGGATGGCTTTCACCCCGTAAAAAGCCTTACACCCTAACCCGATAACACCATTAACCATTTCACAACCCTCTCCTATTTGTGACGGCGCTTCGGGAGAAGAATTAACCGTAAGGTTTTTTAATTTATTAGCCCCTTTTATATACGCATCCGAACCAATCCAGACATCTTTGATGATGCTTGTATTTTTTATTATTGTACGATCACCGATTTTGCCGTAGTACCCCCGCTGCATATCATATTCTTTCTGGGTGAACCATTTGAACTTCTCCAGCATGACGTCATCATCCCGGTATTTTGACCATAGCCAGGCATCACCGGGCAGCATACCGGTAAAGGGTATGACTTTCCGTCCCCCGTTTTCATTACATATCTCTAACCAGATGCGGATGTTTTCACTCTCTCCTTCTTTAATGATCCCATTACCAAATTTTGCCACATTGGTAGTGGCCAGCTCGTGGATATTTACCAATACCACTTCGCTGCCAATGATATAATGCGAAAGATAATTCACATTATCCACTACCACGTTATCGCCAAAATCACAACTGATTATGGTGCTGTTATACAAACCCACCGGCATACGCAGGTTATGATATTCGAGATAATAGGTTTCCAGCTTTCCAATACGAACCAGCCCGAAAAACTTACAATTTTTTACCAGCTCGGGATTAAACGCATCAGATACCAGCAGCTTATTCCAGTCATCAGAAGTATTCCTGTTACGCACCAGCACTTCAATTTCCCAGGCGGTTAACCCCCGGTATTGAATACCATTCCTGTTTTGGATATTGCGCAAATGGTATTCATCTTTCCCCTCGGGCAAAAATTCATGACTGATAAAATCATAGCCTAAAGAATCAATGGCTTTTTTGTTGATCTGGTTCATGGAGAGATTTGAAATTTGAGACCTGTCTGCCGACAGGCAGGTTTAAAATTTGAGATTACGGATGGAAGACCACGGATTGTAGGCGATCAGCGGCAACGTATCAAAGCCTTACAACCACACCTTCCACCTGACCCTGCAACTTGTACCTTGCGACCTGTAACCTCATTCCACCGTTACGCTCTTGGCAAGATTACGCGGCTTATCTACATCATAATCCTTGGCCACACCAATATAATACGAAAGTAATTGCAAAGGTATGGTACTTATGATGGGAGCGATCAATTCATCTGCTTCCGGAACAGGCAACACATCATCTGCTATATCGGTAATGGTTTTATCCCCTTCCGTGATTACCGCAATGATCTTTCCTTTACGCGCCCTGATTTCCTGGATATTGCTGATGATTTTTTCATGATAGGTATCTTTTGTAGCAACAAACACCACCGGTAATCGCTCGTCAACCAGGGCTATCGGGCCATGCTTCATTTCTGCCGCCGGGTATCCTTCGGCATGGATATAGGAAATTTCTTTCAGCTTTAATGCTCCCTCCAGCGCAACCGGGAAATTATACCCCCGCCCGAGGAAAAGCGCATCGGAGGCATCTTTATATTTTAAAGCCGTCTTCCTGATATGCGCTGCATTGTCTAAAACGGATTTTACTTTTTCAGGAACTTCATTCAGCTCATTCAGCAGGTGCAGGTAACGTTCATTGCTGATCGTACCCCGTTCCCTGGCAATCATGAGCGCCACCATGGTCAACACAGCCAATTGCGCGGTAAATGCCTTCGTACTCGCCACGCCAATTTCCGGTCCTGCATGTGTATACGCACCCGCATCGGAGATCCGGGAAATGGATGAGCCCACCACATTTACGATCCCCAGTATAACCGCACCCTGCTCTTTGGCTCTTTCTATCGCCACGAGCGTATCCGCCGTTTCCCCGCTCTGGGAAATGGCAATGATCATATCCCCTTTATGAATAACGGGGTTCCGGTACCTGAATTCCGAAGCATATTCCACTTCCACCGGGATCCGGCATAATTCTTCAATAATATATTCCGCCACCAGCCCTGCATGCCAGGAAGTTCCACAGGCAATAATCAGGATCCGGTTCGCATTTTTAATCTTTTCCATATTATTTGCGATACCGGACATGGTAATCGTTCCCATAGCCACATCAAGCCTTCCTCTTAAACAGTCGTAGATCGTATGCGGCTGTTCAAAAATTTCCTTGAGCATAAAATGATCATATCCGCCTTTTTCTATGGCAGCCAGCTCAAGGTCCAGCTTCTGGATATATGGAGTTTGTCTTTCGTTACCCAGGTTCTTTAAGATCAGTTCATCCGGCTTAATAATGGCAATCTCATAATCATTCACGTATACCACTTCCTTGGTATATTCAACAATAGGTGAAGCATCGCTGGCCAGGAAATGCTCTCCTTTACCGATGCCAATGACCAACGGACTACCCTTCCTGGCAGCAATAAGCGTATCGGGATGGTCCTGGTCAATCAGTACGATAACATAAGCGCCCACCACACGTTTCATGGCAATGCGGAGCGCTTCCTCTAAAGTGCTGTTGTTATTTTTCTGTATATCTTCAATAAAGAAGAGCAGCACTTCGGTATCGGTATCGCTCTGGAACCGGTACCCTTTTTTGATCAGCTCCTGCTTAAGCAGTGCATAATTTTCAATAATCCCGTTATGTATCATGGCCAGCTTACCATTAGAAGAAAGATGGGGATGCGCATTCCGGTCACTGGGCTCTCCATGTGTAGCCCAGCGGGTATGACCGATTCCCAGGTGCCCTTCCAGGTCCTGACCGAGGGTTGACTCCTCAAGATTAGCCACTTTCCCTTTTTTCTTATACAATTTTACACCATGATTAAGCAGCGCGATTCCCGCACTGTCGTAGCCGCGATATTCTAACCGCTTTAGTCCTTTAATAATTACAGGATAAGCCTGGCGATGGCCTATATAGGCAACTATTCCACACATAATTTATTTTTGCAATATTTGAAAGTATTGATTACTAAGTATCAACGCAAACGATTGCGAGATAGTATAAAAGGTGTATGTCTGCAGCTGTTTTTTTTTATCAGAGTAAAACTCCCTGCAGGATAATATAGGCAACGGAAAAATAAATCACTAACCCCGTAACATCTACCAGCGTAGCAACAAAAGGAGCAGATGATGCAGCCGGATCAGCACCCAGTTTCTTCAATAACAGCGGCAGCATAGAGCCGCTGAGTGTACCCCATAACACCACGCCGATTAAAGAAAGACCAACCGTAAAAGCAATAAAAAGAGAATAAACACCATACACTTCCGGGAAAAAATATGACCACAACTGTATACGCAAAAAACCGATCAACCCCAAAACAGCCCCCAGCATAAGCCCTGATACGATCTCTCTTTTCAATACCCGGAACCAGTCGGAAATATACACCTCACCCATCGCCATTGCCTGTATGATCAACGTGGAAGCCTGTGAACCGCTGTTCCCTCCACTGGAAATAATAAGCGGAACAAACAACGCCAGCACGATAGCTTTACTGATCTCATCTTCAAAATAACTCATAGCGGTAGCCGTTAGCATTTCACCTAAAAAAAGGATGACCAGCCAGCCCGCTCTTTTTCGAAAAAGCTTAAACAGCGGCATCTCAAGATAAGGCTCATCCAATGCTTCCGTACCCCCTATTTTCTGAATATTCTCTGTAAATTCCTCGTTGGCAACCCATAACACGTCATCAATGGTCACTATACCCAGCAAAATTTTATTATCATCCACAACAGGAAGCGCCACCCTGTTGTTCATCTTAAAAATATTATTGGCTTCTTCCTGGCTGTCATGCACATTCAGCGCTATAAAACGCCGGTCAATAAGGTCAGAAACAATCGTATCCGGGCTGGAAAGGATAATGTCCCGTATACGAATATCATCCACAAACGCGCCTTTTTCATTAATGACGTAAATAACATCAATCGTTTCAATGTTTTTACCTTCTGTCCTGATCTCATGCAATACTTCTTCCACAGTCCAGTCTTCGTGCACAGCGATATAATCGGGTATCATTAAGCGGCCGACTGATCCTTCGGGATATCCGAGCAGGGCAAGCGTGATCTTCCTTTCTTCCGGATCCAGCAGCCTAATCAGCTCCCGAACCGTTCCGGTAGGCAACTCTTCAAGAAATGCAGTACGGTCATCCGCCGCCAGCTCATTGAGCAATTCTGCAGTTTTGAGAGGAGACAGGGATTTGATAATTCGTTTTTGTTCGGGAACATCTAAAATTTTAAAAGTGCTCACCGCGCGGTGAGGAGACAGGTTGGAAATGATCTGCGTTTCATATTCTTCATTATCACTGACCAATTGCGCCACATCACTGATATTCTGATTATTCAAAAAATCCTGGATGACTAATTTATCATTTGAAGCAATCGCTTCCTCAAACTGATCCTGCAATGAAATTGCTTCCTGCTCGAAGGACATATTTTTTATTTTGATGTTGCAAAATTAGAAATAGCTTTGGCCATCATTTATACCGCACTCAACTCATCTGTTTCTTTACCCGATATGCCTGCCGAATACCTGTATATAGATAACGCCAAAGATAAAGGACGAGGCGTTTTTACACGTAAAAAAATCGAAGAGGGAACGGTTATTGAAGTGTCACCCGTTATTGTAATGAATAAAGAGGAAAGAAAACTCCTGGATCAGACCCGGCTACATGATTATATTTTTATATGGGGCGAAAACAAAGAGCAATGCTGCATGGCGCTGGGTTTTATCCCGGTATACAATCACTCCTGCCAGGCCAACTGCGAGTATTTCATGAATTATGATGACGACACCATGTATATTAAAACGGTAAGACCCGTTAACCCGGGAGAAGAGCTGACGATCAACTACAATGGCGACTGGAACAACCCGGAAAAAGTATGGTTTGATGTAAAAAATTAACTCCTCCGGAAAATATTTTCTCAGCTGTATTGAAGAAGTGTATCCGTTACCTTTTGCCTGTATTTTCCACCAAACAACAGCAAATGTACCAACAGCGGGTACAACTGGTATAAGGCTACACGCTCCTCCCAGGCAGGTTGCAACGGGAAATGATAGGTATAGGCTTTATAAAACAGCTCATCAAAGCCACCAAAAAGCAGTGTCATGGCAATATCCATTTCCCGGTGTCCATAATATATGGCAGGATCAAATATGGCAGCATGTCCGTTTGCGGCAACCATAAAGTTACCGCTCCACAGGTCACCATGCAATAAGGCGGGCGGCTCTTCGGGAAGCAGGATATGCAGCCTGCCGCAGATCTGTTCTGCAAGCTTTACCTGCGCAGCATCAAGCATCCCCCTTTCATTTGCCTTACGAACCAGGGGAAGTATTCTTTCCTCCGCGTAAAAATCCGTCCACCGGCTATGGGGTGTATTGGACTGAACGAGCTTTCCGATATAGTTACCGGTATGAAGTCCGAACTGTGATGAAGTATTTTTATGAAGCCGGGAAAGGCTCATGCCAAAATCTTCCCAAAAATCGGGAGCGGGCTGCCCGGGCTCCACATATTCAATCACCAGGAATATTTGTTGGTGATACTTTCCGTCAAAGAGCGGACGGGGCACTTTTATAGCCCCGGTATCGGCAAGATGTATCAATCCTCTCGCCTCTTTTTCAAACATATCCAGCCCAAACATCGCCGCATTGACTTTTATGAAAAAATTACCTTTATCGGTTTCCAGTAAATAGCTTTTGTTGATATCCCCGCCATAAACATCTTTAAACCGGTGAATCGTTACAGGTAAAGAAAAAAAATCAGAAAACTTGTGCTGTAAATGTTCGATCAGGGAAGCGTGTAACATAATCTCCGGGAATTATTTTATACGAAGTTAACATGGAATCTGACAGGCAGACTGATAAAATGATATGCAATAATAAAAACATAGCGAATAGCCTGCCTTTATCCTTTCCAATCCACTTCTCCTACTACAAATACACTGCCACAAACCAATACCAGGTCATCTTTCCCCGCACCATCAAGAGCATGCCGTAACGCTATATTTACTGAAGGGAAATGACTGCCCCTTAACCCGTTTGCTGCCG
Organism: Chitinophagaceae bacterium; assembly: GCA_023957155.1. Lineage (GTDB taxonomy): Bacteria > Bacteroidota > Bacteroidia > Chitinophagales > Chitinophagaceae > Agriterribacter. The sequence continues at coordinate 128,352 of JAMLHK010000009.1, forward strand.
CCATAGCAGCCAGCTCCTCTTCGGGCAAGGCCCGGGGTATCGGAGCTTTTGTAAAATAATAGGCCGCCTCCTTAGGTAAAAGCTGCATCACTTTTGTAATCTCTTTATCTTTTACCATTCCCATTACAATATGAAGCGCATGATAGCTCATGCCTTTCAGGTGTTCAACGATTTGCCGGATACCATCTTCATTGTGCCCCACATCCAGTACAACCATAGGTTGCCGGTGAATAATTTCCCAGCGTCCATGCAGCCCGGTAAGCGACTGCACATGTTGTAACCCTTCCCTGACCGCTTCATCCGGGATGTTCCAGCCTCCTTCTTTTAACTGGTCTATCGCAGCAAGGGATGTAATAAGATTTTTTACCTGGTATATTCCGGGAAGGTCAAGCAGGTAACTATGCGTAGTCTTGTCTGAAGTATAGCCTATTTCAACCGACAGGTTGTGATTAATATGGCGGTGGCTTTCAGCATGTCTTTCCCTGTCTGCCCAGGTCAGCGGCGAATTTCTTTCCTGAGCTGCGGCTTCAAAAACCTTTTCGGTTCCGGGTACCGATTCTCCTATAACGGCAGGAACTCCGGGTTTGATTATCCCCGCCTTTTCGTAAGCAATTTCTTCCAGGGTATTGCCCAAAACATTCATGTGGTCGCGGCCGATATTGGTGATCACCGATAATACCGGTGTGATGATATTTGTACTGTCTAAGCGTCCGCCCAAACCCGTTTCAATCACAGCCACATCAACCTGCCGCTCCGAAAAATATTCAAACGCCATAGCTACGGTGATCTCAAAAAAAGAAGGCCTGATAATATCTATGAGCGGGATGATCTTTTTAGTAAAGGAAACCACAAAATCTTCTTCAATCAAAATACCATCTACCCTAAACCGCTCCCTGAAATCTTTAAGATGAGGCGAGGTATAGAGCCCGGTTTTATACCCCGAGGTTTGTAATACAGCCGCCAGCATGTGACTTACCGATCCTTTACCATTCGTGCCTGCAACATGAATACTTTTAAACTTATTTTGCGGATTGCCTAACTGATCACAAAGCAGGTAGGTGTTGGTTAGGTCTTTTTTCAGCGCTGCCGTACCTATCCGGCTAAATGCCGGTAACACACCATAAAGAAAGTCAAGGGTTTCTTTGTAATTCATGAATATGCTCTGCCTGTAATAAAATGCAAAAGTAAGCGGAATAATAAATGAGAAGGACACCTGTAAAATAAAGAAAGGCATATAGCGCAGATGTATCATCCTTCGTATATGCCTTTAGAACATATTGGGCTTTAAAAACAGGGTATCGTTAATTCGTTACTTTAAAGTTGAAGATAATGGTTCCCCTTTGCTCTTCTCCGGGTGCAAATTTCAATTGCCGGGCTTTGCGTAACGCAATATCTTTCATGGCTGCATTTGAAGTTGTTGATCCCCTAGGCTGATAGGTAGCGCCCGTAACGGCTCCCGAGGCATCAACAGAAAGGTCAACCGCTACTTTGGCATTTTCATTAAAATCATCCTGAAATGAAGGCTGGCGGACAATTTGCCGGCCTTTCAAATTTCCCTGGATGGTATAGCCGCTACCATTGCCTCCGACACCATCATAATTTTTTGAGTTGGGATCTCCATTGATCTTCCCCCGGTCGCCCGAGCCGGATGTATTTCCCTCGCTGCGACTGTCATTCCAGGAATCCGCATTGTTTCCGCCGGGTCCGCTGCCATCCCCTCCTTTATATGTTGCTTTGGGTTTGGGAGGAGCAGGCTTGGGATTTTCAACAACCTGAGGCTTATTATTGCTTTGCTTCGTTATAGTAGTATTTTCTTTAGTGGGCACATGGGTACTCTTAGGATTTGATACTTTAGGCTTGGGTACCGTTACATCGGGAGCTTCTTCATCATTATCATCTGTTTCAACGGCCCTCACATCCTGTACCGGCGTGTTAGCTGCCCTGGGAGGGCTGTTCACTTCTTTTTCAGCCAACGCCGGCGCTCCCGGGATCAGGGGTTGAACATCTCCTGATCCGTCATCGCTGTTACCCAGATTTACTTCCAGTCCATCCTCAACCGGAGGAGGAACAACAACCGGTATAGACCACGACACGAGGAAAAAGAATAATAACAAGGCCCCGGATATCACACCGGTGATGGTTCCAGCCTTTACGTTTTTTGCTTTTTCGAAATCGGACGACATTTTGTACAATAGATTAGTTATACTATACAAATTTAACGATCTTATTGTTATAATCCTGTGAATTTGAACAAAGGATTATATTCCGGAGTTACCGCATATCCATTGGTTTTCCAAAATAAGTCCTTACTCAAACCGCAATTGGGCACGGGGATGAACATAGTCCGGCAAAAGAACAATATAACTTAACAATAAAATGCAGATTATTATGACGACCCACCATTTCAGCAGGTTAACCGGCCAGGATCGAGGTAACTCACCGGCTGCTTCCGGGGTAACAACAGCGGTATTGTTCCGGAATAAGAGCCCTATGACGACAAGATTCACCCAGTATAAATGCTGTGAGCTAAATTCGGGCGTTAACCATGTAGCGCTGATCACATTACTGACCACGATATACCAGGTGAGATACAGCAGCATAAGATATTTTGCCCCTTTTTGTGTAAATCCCGTTTTAACTGACATCCTGTAACCATAAGAAAGCGCCACCATCAGGATTACCGATATCACCCATATTATCGTATGCCAGCTCATTGAAAAGGCAGCCGGGTCTGTTGCCTGGATACCCTTACCCGTTGTTGTCAGTTTTTCTATACCAACCGCTTCAATAAGATTGATTACCGGTAATAGCAGGATTAAAAATATCCATGCTACCGTATTGGACATTTTATCAGGAGCAATGGTTTTCGGCCATTTATTATGGGAGAAGATGCCATAGGCCATCCCCAACCCACCAAAAAAACCGATAGAATACTCCATAACATTCCACCAGTTGAATTTTATCCCGGTGGCAATACCTGCCGCAGTCCCCATGCGCTGAAGAAAATTACCGAAGCCGAAACCGAAGCCGGCGCCTAAAGCACTGAAAAAAGCAGTACGCAGCGCATACGTATACCCATTACGATACATATACCAGCCGAGGGCAAGCGCAGCCCCCATACACCCCGCCCATAACTCAGACCTGGGCGGGGTCATAAGCCATCCTAACTGGAAAATAAAAAACCCCCAGAATAAATAGCCACCGACAAACATTTGAGTAAACACGGCAGCCCAGTCAACTTTTTTATTGGGCGTGGAAGATAAAGCAAGAGCAGTGATCCCTCCTCCCATAAAACCATACAGACCACCAATGATCACAAGCATCAATAACCCGTAGCTTACATTAAGGTAATCGGGAGCGAATCCATAGCCTACAATTTTTCCATAGCTTATCATACCGCCTGCGCCCCAGGCAATGGCGCCCAGCACCACAATAACCGGCAGCCTGTCATACCAGTCCTGGCGCCCGGAAATGGCCACTACGGTTAATATACCTATAGCTGCCGCCCAGGTAGCTCCATATTCATGTCCTATCTGTCCACGAACGGCCCATGCGGTACCCAGCGCAAGCGCTACAGGCAGCATACGGCTTAGAAACCGGTTTGACGCTTTCATGATCTGAAATTGAAGAATGAACAATACCTGTTCAGAATAAGCAACACATCACACCTCTTACCTTATCAATCACAGAGCCAACATTACCTGTCTTTAGCAGCTTTTATCAATTCGTCTTTTGTTCCTATCCAGAAGGCAATATTTTTCCGGTTCCAGGTGTAACATACGGCAATGGTATCGCCATAGCTGATTACTGCCGGGTAAGAGTATTCATCTTTTTTATCCCCACTATCTATATCCAGGATCTTCGGCCAGGTAACCCCGTTATCAAATGATATCGCTAATGAAAGCGGAGAACGGGAACCCCAGTTTGTGGTATCCGGGTTATAAGCCAATACCAATGTCCCATCGGAGAGTTTTGTAAGATCAATCCCGCTGTTGGGATTGGGCAAACCGCTTTTATAACCATCCGACCATGTTTTTCCGCCGTCTTCCGAATCGCTGCGGTAGATAGCACCTTCCGAACTGCGGAGTAACATGTGTACTTTACCCGGTGCAGATTCCCACAAGGTGGGCTGAATAACCCCCTTGCCCTTAAATTCCTTACGGTTCAATGCTATATACGGAGCTGCCGTCCAGGTTTTTCCCTCATCGGTACTGATATCAGCAAAAGCATCCCATTGTCCTTCCTCATGTGAAGCACCTGCAATCCAGAGCCCTCCGGAAGTGATGATCGGTTTGTTTCGTACCGGGCCTCTCCCCCCTTTGTCGCCTTTCACCAGCTCTGTGGCTGCAGACCAGGTTTTTCCATTATCATCAGAGGTTATAACCCAGGTTTCCCAGGAAGGTATCTTTTTACCTACCTTAAAATACAGGAATATTTTTCCCCCCGGCGCCTGGAATAAAACCGGGTTCCAGTGGGCGTCTTCCCTTATCTTAGCCACTTCAACGGGTGCTGACCAGTTACCCGGAGTTCCCTTTACCAGCCATATTCCCACATCATCTGTTCCTTCTTTTTGCCCGCCAAACCAGGCCGCCATCAGTTCACCACTTTGTAAATGGAGGATAGTAGAAGCGTGACATTCCGCAAAAGGAGCAGGCGTGGTAAAAAAGTACCCTTTTACAACAGATGTATCATCCTTGTGCATATCAGCTTCTTTAGCAGAGCTATCCGTTTTCTGCTGCGGACCGGAACAGGCATACAACATACCTAAACATAAAACAGCAATGAGTTTAACTGGCATAACGAAATTTATGGTTTTGGATCTTTAATTGATTTACGATTCGCAATATGAAGCTACTCCGGGTTTTTTAGCGCACGTATGCGCCCGGAGCTTTTTTCTCTACACATTCCTCAGGCTACATCCTCATATACTACTTCTTTAATACCTAACCTGTCGTGCCAGGTTTTAAGTGTATCCATGATGGAATGTAACACTGCCTTTTCCTTTGGAGTAGGGTCGAACACATGCGACCTGCTGGCAACCTGGATAGGCAGCCCTCTTGAATGCAGAAAATATTTAGCGCTGGTAGGATATGCTACATGGATCAGGGGATCCACTTTGGACAATTCCTGCTGTATCCAGGCTACATCCTCCTGCCGGTTCGGATCATCAACATGATTGCATAACCATACCAGTATCTCCGGATAAAAATTTCCCGATATAGACGACATTCCCGCAGCACCTGCCTTCATAGATGAAACCGCGTTGGGCGTATGCGCATCAAAAAACTGCATAGGTGTATTTTTAATTACCTCCAGCTTTGCTTTTACCTCCGCTTCACTGCAGCTGGTATCTTTATGATAAAGCATACGATTCGTAGATACCAGCGTTTTTAGTACTTCCGGCGTAACGAGTCTTTTATAGGGTGCAGGACATTCATACAACCCGAGGGGAACATCACCCGTTAAGGATAACATTTTGTTGAAATTTTGCAGCAATACATCATCTCCCTCATCTATAGCTGCATAATGACTTGTAATCAATACTACAGATTCCACACCGGTGTCATACAGCTTTTTAGTAAACTCCGCCTTATCTTCTATGGTTAATCCAAAAGAACCGGTAGCCACTATGGGTACACGCCCGTTAACATGCTTTACTACGGCACGGGTAAGCGCCAGCCGCTCATCATCGGTAATGCTATACATCTCACTGGAAAGACAATTGGCGAATAATCCTTTTACACCTACGGCAAGATAAAAATCAATGAGCACTTTTAACCCGTCAAAATCCAGCTTTGCCTGCGGCGTAAACGGAGTGATCATTACAGGAACAAATTTTTTTGACATAATTCTAACTCGTTTATTTTTTTCAAATAATTACTACATACTTTAACTGTGATACAACGTATATTATAACTCGTTTTTCGAAACCGGCTTTCTCTTTTGCCTCCGCTATTGGTTACTATATAACACAGAGCCATTTATCCATTTGCCAATACTCAACGCCTTTTTATTTTCGTAACAAGGAGACCTACGAGGAATATAGTTAATGTACCCACTACCACGATCATATTAACATGGAACGGGCTTTTAAGATGCTGCAACTGCTCAGGAAAATGCTTGGACAACGACATCCATAAAATAACGACAATACCCACCACTGTTCCCGTAACGGCTTCAGCATTCCGGGCTTTCTTCGCTATCATGCCCAATAAAAACAAGCCCAACATTCCGCCCGAAAGAATCCCGGCAAGCTCCCACCACAAATCCAGAATACTTTTTACCCCGATCATGGCAATACCAAATACGATAGACAAAATACCCGTTAAGGCGGTTACCGTATACAAAACAAGCATTTCCTTTTTAGGACCGGGGTTGGGATTAAAATACCGCTGATAAATATCTTTAAGGAATACGGTTGCTGAACTGTTCATTCCACTGCTTATGGTACTCATTGCCGCGCTCAGAATGGCTGCTATAATTAGTCCCACCAGCCCTTTGGGTACTTTCAGCACCATGAAATAAGGTAATATTTTATCCCCGTAATCAGCAGGCGTTAATGTATCAATAGGTACGTTTTTCTCTTCAGCTACCTGTTGCTTTACTACATCCAGCAATTCGGGATGCTGGCTGAAATAGGCATACAAAGCAGTCCCTATAATAAAAAACAGCAGGGAAACCGGAACGTACCAGTATACACAAAGCCAGATACTTCTTGCCGCTTCTTTCTCACTCCGGGCAGTATGGTAACGCTGTACATAGTTTTGATCCATCCCGAAATTGTTCAGATTGATAAAGAAGCCATATAAAAATATGACCCAGAATGTGGAAGAATTAAAATCAGTGAGTGAGAAGCTACCCAATCCGAACTTTTGATCCGCTACTCCTATCCTGTAGATCTCGCCTACGCCACCCTTCATCTCATATAATATAATACCCAGAACAATCAGGGCACCCGCAGTTTTAATGATCCCCTGCACTACTTCTGTCCAGATCACCGCTTCCATCCCTCCCATTACGGTATAGATGATGATACAAATGCCGGTAACAATCATGATCGTTTTCATGTCAACACCGGTTAATGCCTGCAGGGTGAGCGCTATGCCAAAGAAGATAGAACCCATACGGGCCAACTGCGTCAGGATAAAACAAACCATAGCATAGGTTCGCGCCCAGGGACCAAATCTTTTTTCAAGATGCGTATACGCACTTACTTCGCCGTGCGTACGATAAAAAGGTACAAAAAAACGGGTTGCAAAATAAGCGGCAAAAGGCATCGCCAGGCTGAATACCAGCGAATTCCAGTTGCTGCCAAAGGCTTTACCCGGAACACCCAGAAAAGTATTGCTGCTTAAGAAAGTGGCATACAATGATATTCCCAATGCCCAGCCCGGTATATTACCGGATGCGGTTGTAAACTGTTGTGCGTTTTTATTTTTTCTTGAAAAATAAACGCCAACCAAAATCATACTCAAAAGATAAACCAGGATAACGATCAGATCAATCAGGGGTAAGTGCTGCATGTGACAGTTTAGGATGTTTTAATTTTGGGGATACGCTCAAAGGTTATTTAAATTTAAAAAACCATCAATGTTAATTGTTATAAAAAGAATAGCATAAATTATTATTACCCTCTGAAATAATGCTACTTTTAAGTCTTTGAAAATTAACTCAACGAAGTGATCAGCATAAACAGTCAAGAAGCATACGGCACGGAAGCAAAGGAAGAAACACGCTGGGTTTTACCGGCAAGCTTAAGAGGTAAATTAGCGGATCATCCTATCGGTAAAAACCTGTACATTACTGAAATTGCGTTTTACCCCGAACAAAGCAGGTTTGAAAAGGAAGTGATGAAAAATAACCCCGATCACGTATTAATTTATTGTGTAAGCGGGAACGGATGGTATAAGCTCAATAATAAAAAAGCAGTCCTGAAAGCCAATCATTTTGCCCTGCTGCCCCGGAAAACCTATTTTGAGCTGGGGGTAGAGTCGTCAGACGAATGGAGCCTCTACTTTGTGAAATTTAACGGTGAGATCGGGGAAGCGATGTATACCTACCTGCTTCGTGACAAGCATAATAAAGACCTTGCCACGCCTCCATTGGTAGGGCGTATAGCCCAGTTTCAGGATATCATGCATCACCTTGGGCTTATGGATAATATGGAAAACCTGCTATATGCAAATTTCAGGTTTTACAGCTTCCTCGGAACATTCAGGCTAACTGTTTTTAACTATAGAAAAAAGGGGGTAAACAATATCATTGAGCACTGTATATTTTTCATGAAGCAGCATCTTCATGAAAATCTTACGCTGGATGAACTGGCCAAAGAAGCCTGCGTATCGGCTTCCTATTTATCATCGCTGTTCCGACAAAAGACACATTATTCTCCCATTCAGCTTTTCATTTCACTGAAAATTCAACGGGCCAGCCAGATACTGAGATCAACAAAAACGCCCATCAAACAGATTGCAGAAGAATTAGGTTATGCCGACCAATATAGTTTCTCAAGGTCTTTTAAACAAATTATGGGTACCTCACCCAAAAAATTCAGAGAAAATAAATAAGCAGACTGATCAGGCGCCCGGTAATGCAGGGAAGCAACTGCCGGCTCCAAATAACAAAGACCAGGACAAAGCCCGGATACTCAACTTTTTCCTTAATTTCCCTGGTCTTCCGGCTTTTTACAGCAGGTAGGCAGTTTCTTATAAGAATCCGGGTTTGCTTTTACATCACCCGCATCATAGCCTGCATTAGCAATCCCTGTCTTAACATTTTCAATATTGGTTTTATCGGGGAGGAAGGTTACTGTTGTTTCCTTACGCTTATAATTTACATTCACTTTAGTAATGCCTTCTTCCCGTTTCATATAGTTTTCTATATTCTTTTTACATTGCTCACATTGCACGGTAGGTGTAACCACTTTAACCGTCACGGGCTTTTTGGCCTGGGCACCAGCCGTCCATGCTATACCGGAAATCAATGCAACAAGCAACACGATCTTTTTCATAATAATGATTTTAAGAAACGGGAAGTTATACATACCCCGGTTATTGGCGAAAAGATAATTGTTAATTATAAAAAAATATTAGCCTTCCCATATCGCCGGATCTTTTCGCCAGCGTAAGAGCGTATCTTCTTCCGCAGAACCGATTATCCCCTTTTCCAGCGCAAGCGTAATCAGTGTTTGATAATTGGTTAAAGACTTAAGCTCCACCCCTGCTTCTTTAAACGCATCGGCAGCCGCATCAAAGCCGTAATTAAAAATGGCAACCATCCCCTCCACCTGTAGTCCCTCTGCTTTAAGCACATCGCAAACCTGCAGGCTGCTTCTCCCGGTAGAGATCAGATCCTCCATAACGACTACTTTTTTTCCCGGCTCAAAATAACCCTCAATCTGATTCCCCAGCCCATGGTCTTTAGGCTTGGGACGGACATAGATAAAAGGCAGCTTTAGCTGATCGGCAGCCATAGCACCCCAGGCAATACCCGCCGTAGCCACACCGGCCAACATATCCGCATCCGGGAAACGTTCGAAAATAACATTACAAAGTTCCGATTTAATAAAGTCACGGATATAGGGAAAAGATAAGGTTTTGCGATTATCACAATAAATAGGGCTTTTCCAGCCCGATGCCCATGTAAAAGGTTGTTGCGGATTCAACCGGATAGCGTTAATTTGTAAAAGCTTTTCAGCTACAGCTTTTTCATTCGTCATGGCGCGAAAATAGTAAAATTGAATGGTATGATTTTGAAAATATACTTCGGCGATAACCCCGTTTTTATTTGTGACGAGATTCCCCCTGTCATAGCAAAATACAAGCGTCATCCCGATACGGTTTTTATTGACGATATGACGCATCACGGCATCAAAACCCTCCTGCATGAAATTGCTAAACCGGTATTTCATGCGGGCATCCTTTATACTACCGATATGGAACAGTCAAAAAAACTATTCCGCAAACATTTTACGGTGATACAGGCTGCCGGGGGACTGATAGAAAATGAAAAAGGAGATATCCTGATGATTTACCGGAGAGGGAAATGGGATCTGCCAAAAGGGAAATTAGAAGAAGAAACACCCGAAGAAGGCGCTGTCAGAGAGGTAAAAGAAGAAACAGGACTAACAGAAGTGCAACCCGGAGCTTTTATACTCACCACTTATCACACCTATACGGAATTTGGCAAACAGATCTTAAAAGAAACCTTTTGGTACCGGATGAAAGCCAGCTCGGCACAGACTGTAAAACCGCAAACAGAAGAGGATATCCTTCACGTGGAGTGGGTAAAGCCCGCAGCGCTTAATGAAAAATTAAACAATACCTACCCCTCTATAAAAGATGTAATGGAAACGGTACTCCGTCAGCCCGAAGGTTGAGCTGATATTTATTTAACCGGCATATCCCTCCCTTTTAATATAGCCACAGTAATCCGGCTCACGCAGAGCAGTTTTTCCTTTTCATCATATATTTTAATATCCCACACATGGGTGGAGGCCCCTAAATGCAACGGCATAGCAATACCGGTAACCCGGCCCTGTCTGGCGCTCCGTATATGATTGGCATTAATTTCAAGTCCCACACAAATAAATACGCTCATATCTATAACCAGGGCAGAAGCCACACTACCGAGGGTTTCTGCCAATGCAACCGATGCGCCGCCATGTAATAACCCGTAAGGCTGGCAGGTGCGGTGATCAACCGGCATAGTGGCTTTTATATAATTATCTCCTATTTCACTAAACTCAATCCCAATATGCTCCCCCATAGTCCCTGCACTCATCGTCTGCAGATCCCGGATAGTAGTTGCTTTATTAAACCAGATACTCGACATGACCGGTACGATTTATTTTAAATAAGTTCAAACTTAACTAAATTAACATAAATCAGTACAAAACTCCGTTTATGAAAATACAGGTATTAAAATCGTATGCACATTGAAATATTTATTCGTAATATTGGGTATGATTTGGTGAAAGTGGACTCTGGAAAAGATCATGCCTGCAAATATCATTTTGTAGCTGCGGAAAAACAGACAAATACCTGAAATACTTATTTCACAGTTTTTAAAATTCAGAATATTATCATGGGGAAATTTCAGATTAAAAAATCTTCCACTGTTCATGATGTAGTCGTTATCGGCTCTGGTGCAGGAGGAGGAATGGCAGGACATTTTTTAGCGAATGCCGGTATAAAAGTACTGATGCTGGAAGCGGGTCCTTTCTTTGACCCGGCAAAAGATTCACAGCAGTTCAAATGGCCATGGGAGTCACCCCGGCGTGGTGCATCTTCGGTACGGCCCTTTGGCGATTTTGACGCGGCCTTCGGGGGATGGGAAATTGACGGTGAGCCCTACACGAGAAAAAATAATACTGAATTTGAGTGGTTCCGTTCCCGCATGCTCGGCGGAAAAACCAACCACTGGGGAAGGATTTCATTGCGTATGGGGCCTGATGATTTTCAGCCCAAAGACGGATTAACCGAACGTTGGCCTTTTGGTTATGACGAGTTAAAACCCTATTATGACAGAGTTGACCGTTTAATAGGTATTTACGGGTCTGTAGAAGGTATAGAAAATGAACCGGATGGAATATTCATGACTCCTCCCAAACCACGTCTTCATGAATTATTTATAAAGAAGGCTGCAGCAAAAGTTGGAGTACCTGTTATTCCGGGAAGAGGTTCGGTAATGACGGAAGCCATTCCGGGAAATGATGACCGTAAGCCTTGTTATTATTGCGGCCAGTGTAACCGGAGTTGTAAGACGTATGGTGATTTTTCTGCTTCTTCCTGCCTGGTTATTCCTGCCATGAAAACAGGTAATTTGGAAGTAATTACCAATGCCATGGTGAGAGAGATTATAACAGACAAAGACGGCCAGGCTACCGGAGTTTCTTATATCAACAGAGAAGATATGCAGGAATACCAGGTGAGTGCAAAAGTGGTGGTACTGGGTGCCAGCGCCTGCGAATCTGCCAGGATACTGCTCAACTCCAGAAGCTCAGCTCATCCTAATGGGCTGGCAAACAGCAGTAACGTTGTAGGAAAATATTTACACGATTCAACCGGCGCCAGTTTATCCGGTTTTGTTCCGGAACTAATGGATAGGAAACGCTATAATGAAGATGGTTTAGGCAGCATCCACATTTACTCACCCTGGTGGGGAGATCATAAGAAACTGGATTTTCCCCGCGGATACCATATTGAATATGGTGGCGGTATGAGAATGCCTTCTTATGGTTTTGAATCGGGAATACATAAGAAAAATGGTTTGGTGCCGGGAAGAGACGGACAGCCTAAGAAAGCCGGAGGATTTGGTGCGGAACTGAAAGATGATTACCGCCGCTTTTTCGGAACCCGTGTGGGAATGGCCGGAAGAGGCACAGCAATTGCCCGGAAAGAAAACTATTGTGAAATAGATCCGAACGTGGTAGACAAGTTTGGTATACCGGTGCTTCGTTTCCATTACACCTGGGATAAAGATGAAGTAAGACAGGCAAAACATATGCAGGATACCTTTCAGGAACTTCTGCACCAGATGGGGGCTATCATATCAAAAGAAGATCTTCACGGACCGGAGGATAGTTACGGACTGGAAGCTCCCGGCAGAATTATACATGAAGTAGGAACCATCAGAATGGGAGATGATCCTAAAAAATCAGCACTTAACAAATGGTGTCAGTCGCACGAATGTAAAAACCTCTTCGTTGTGGATGCAGCGCCTTTTGTTCAACAGGGGGATAAAAATGCCACCTGGACGATTTTAGCATTATCTATGCGTACTGCAGAGTATATCCTGGATCAAAGAAAGAAGCAAAATATTTAATACCTCTTAATCTATTCATATTATGAACAGACGCGAATCGCTCAAAGCATTAGGTTTAACTGCAGTATCCACAGGCGTTCTGCTGGAGGCCTGTAATACAGAGGATAAAAAAAATGCAAAAGGCCCGGTAACGCCTTCCGCTACCGATAATGCGGGAAGAGAACCGTTTGAAGTAGAGCGCAATAAAAAATTAAACGCAGAACGATTTTTCACCGAACATGAATTGGCTACCATTACAGTACTGGTGGATATCATAATTCCTAAAGATGATAAATCCGGCAGCGCTTCCGATGCCGGTGTACCCGAATTCATCGAGTTTATTGTTAAGGATATCCCTTCCCATCAAACACCAATACGCGGGGGATTGAGATGGCTCGATTCCCAATGTTTGAGCCGCTATGAAGCAGTATTTAAAGACGCAGGCAAAGAACAGCAATTGGAAATGGTAAATGATATCGCATGGCCGCAGGACGTGAAACCGGGAATGGAGCAGGGTGTAGCTTTCTTCAACCGTATGCGCGATCTTACCGCTTCCGGATTTTTTACCAGCGAGATAGGATTCAAAGATTTGGGATATGTGGGTAACACGCCCAATAGATGGTCCGGTGTTCCGGAAGACGTGTTGAAGCAGTACGGGATGGAGAATGTATAAGCGATTTCTCTTCGCTGAATAATTTAGAGGGTTTTTCAAAATATGCCGGACAGGCCCATTGTTTTGAAAAGCCCTTTCTTATTGCCCGTAACACATCAAACATACCATAATACGTCTGTTAACCCGACAAGAAGTATCAGCCAGGCCTTATTTGTTGGTGACCGGGCGTTATCCCGGCTTTGGTTGTTTATCCTGATTCCGATCACAGGTGCGGCACTGACAGGTCTACAAATACTTTAAGACAGAATAAAGCCCGGCAGAAGTCATTTTTTTACAACGATACTTTAAAACCTCCGCCAAAATACTTCTTATTGTCAGGGGAGATGGGATACTTTGCCGAATCAATAAGGTTGCGGCTGCTGAGAAACAGTTCGCCGTCAAAGCGCCGGATATTGAGCCGGTAGGCAAAAAACAGGTTAGCCAGTTGAAACGCATTGTATTTTTCAATTACCAGATTCCACCCGTTCATGCTCCGTTCTTCATAGTTTAAAAGGTAAACCATATCCACACCCGCATAAAAGTTTTTATACTGAACCCGGCTAACCAATCCTCCGGTATATGGCTGCTGTTTATACATCAGGAGACCATCATAAGAAGTAAGCCCGTCATACGCTGACGAATCCGATAGAACATTTATAGATAACCCAACATTCCACTTAAACGCATCGGTACGCAAAATATCCGCTTCTATGCTGAGATGCTGTTGCTTTCTGGAATATTTTCCATACAACATGAGATTACCCAAAGCACTTTGTATTATTGCAGTTTGCCTTTGTTCGGCAAACAGGTAATTATAATTGATCCTGATCCGCTCATTTAAAACAGCCATGCTGCTCCCTCCCTGCCATTGCGTAGCGAACTTATTTACAGGCACGGGAATTGACGGAAAAGCTATAGCAAAGGCCTCGGGACCGATCGCCTCAGGTAAAACAAAGTTGTGATTGAAATCGCTTAACTGGAATATTCCGTCAAAACCCGAAAAGCGTTCAGCATACGATCCGAAAATCTTCCAGTCAAAATGCGTTCCGGATTGTAAGAGCCGTGCCAGGTTAACCGTACCGTTTACAAAAGGATAAGACCTGGTATTCTTATAATTAGAGTCAATGATTTTTGAACCATCCAGTAACAGCCCTCCCTGTAGAATAAAGAGCGAGTTATAAGATAAAGCCAGGGAAGGGGTAGCGGTCAGCGCTTTCCCATATCTCACAAACTTTGAAAACGAATATGATCCGAATATGGGATCCTGCTCATACGCACTGGCAGTAGCCATTGCCCTCTTATAAAACGCCTTCTGAAAATTAATATTTAAAGAAGGCTCTATCTGCCAGTTCCCGGCTTGTTTAATAAACGACAGGTTCTCATTGAACTGAATGATTTCAGCCCGCATGCTGTCTTTCCGCCGGTCATTGCGGATACGCTCATTGTCCCACTCAGTCCGGGTGTTACTGCTATCCAGTGTCCTGCCATTAGTGTAACTGAACGTGAATTTATTTAAAAAGCTCGCTACCCTTGTTTCCAGATTAATATAAGGATTGATCAAATATTCCCTGTCTTTTTTGACGTCATCAATATTCTTATACTGCTGTATTTGATGCATGTGGCTTCTTTCTGTCTGCGGCACATAGTTGAAATGGGCCGACAGCGTATTGTTTTTGTTGATCACAAACCTGCCCCAGAGGTTGAGCTTTACCCGGTCAATACCCGGTATTTCTGCATCGTAGAGGGAATCCTTCCTGTTCCTGCGCGGCAGCGCATCATGTGCAAAGCCCAGGGAGCCGCCATAATTGATACGTTGATTACCTCCCCGCACTGTAAGCGCATATTGCTGGAAATTACCTGAAAAAACATTTTCCGTTTGCCGGTCAGAAGCTGAGATATTTGTAACCACTTTACGGTACAATGCAGCACCCTTTGCTGAAAATGTAACGGGCCTGCTCCCTTCCTCCCACTGCTTCGTTCTCACCAATGCCAGCAGTTGCAGGTTGCCTGCGCCGTTTTGGTTTACCAGCGCGTTGCGAACAATAGTGATCTCTTCGATATCCTGAATGTTGTATATGTCCGCATCGGTCACCGTAATGCCATCCACTACATATACCATCTGGTCTTTTTGCGTGAGCCCCCCGTTAGCCTGACTCCTGATCACTTCACTAAGGCTTAAAAAAGGCAGCCTGGCAATATCATCTGCCTTAATATGGGTAACCTGGGTAAATTCCTTTTTAAGCCGGAGCCGGCCTAAATCCAAATAACCTGAATCGGATTGAGCAAAAGCAAACTCTGTACATAGCAGGAAGGTAAAAACTGTCAGCAACGGTTTCATAAAAAAAGGTTGAAATAAAATACAAATATATCCTTTTTGTTCAGGATATGTTCGTTGACAAAAACTAAAGCCAACTAATCCGTTACCATACCAAAAATTGAGTGATGTTAACAGGGAAGTGCAAAGAGAGGATTTATTCGTCAGCCAGTATAGCAGCAAAACCCATGTTACGTTCGTTTTTTAAGCAGTTATTGGATCTACTCTTATCTGTCCGCCAACAGCTTTTAATACTTTCATAATAGTCGAAAATTGCGGTTTAGCTCCGTCAGATAATGCTTTGTATAAACTTGGTCTGCTCATTCCTGTTTCTTCTGCTATTTTGGTCATACCAATTGCCTTTGCAATATGTCCTATTGCCGTTATAATTTCAGTATCATTTCCTTCTTCCAAAACAGCATTTAGATATTCGGCAATCATTTCGTTGCTGTCTAAATAGTCTGCTATATCAAACTTTGATTTTTCCATTTTTTACTTCTTTAGTTGATCCCAAATTTCTTTTGCTTTTTCAATGTCTTTCTGTTGAGTTGATTTGTCTCCACCAATCAGCAGAATAATAATCTTTCCGTCAGTTTCTTTGAAATAAATTCTGTAGCCTTTCACATAGTTGATTTTCAATTCACTAATTCCGCTTCCAACCGGCTTGCAATCCCCGAAGTGTTCTTCCGTTTCTAATTTTTGAAGTCTGAACAAAATTTTTGCTTTTGCCCTCAGGTCATTCAGTTTTCTAAACCACTTATCAAATTCTGCCGTTTTTCAATAAAGTACATTTCTATTTTGTATCCATTTGGATACAAAGTTAATAAAAAAGAATTGAATAAACGGAAGTTGATTTTAAAAGTATGGTGTTTAGTAAAATGACGCACAACACCAGAATTAACACAACCCTGAGGATCAGCATGTTCGCAAAAATTATGCTGCTTTTATTCATCGGGAATTCCTTCCTATCAATAAAGAAGATGTACGTATAAAACCAATTGCTTTGAAGACCTGTATTCAGGTTATACAATTTCCCGGAGCGACTTATCCAGGAAGTTAAATCCCCAGCCCGGGCGATCCTGGAGATACGCATAACCGTCTTTTACCGTAAGCGGATGATCAATGATCGTATCAATCCAGTCAAAAGACTCAATACCTTTCCCGTTAGGTATGGTGCATGTAAGCGTTATGTCATAGTCTTTATAATAATGTGGCAACACCGGGATATGATAAGCGTGGGCAAGAGCGGCGCTTTCTCTCCAGTCTTCCACGCCTCCGATACGAAGCAAATCCGGCTGCCAGATATCAATCGCTTTTCGCTGCAAAAGATTTTTTAAGCCAAGTAGATCGTATTCCCGTTCACCCATCGCCAAAGAAATACCGGTATGTTGTTTCAGACTTTTATAACCATCAAAATCCGTTCTGCCCAGAGGCTCCTCAAACCAATATATGTTTAATTCACGGGCTTCGCGAACTAATGCTATGGCCGATGCCAGATCCATGCCCTGGTTAGCGTCCATCATGATATCAATGTGATCTCCCACTTCCTGCCTTACGGCGCTTAATCTCCTGATGTCTTCTCTCCAGTCTGTTGACCCCACTTTTATTTTCACGGCTTTGAATCCGCGTTCTACGTAAGAGGTTACTTCCTCCAAAAGTTCCTTAACTGAATAAGAGAGCCATCCTCCACTGCCATACATCATGATCTTCTCCCGGTATACTCCCCAGAGCTTCCATAAAGGCATACCCAGTGTTTTACCCCAAGCATCCCACATGGCTATATTAATGGCTGCCCCTGCCCACCTGTTTATCCCGCTGTTTCCAAAATATTCGGATTGCCTGTCCAGCACTTCTCTCACCCTGCCCGTTTCATAAGCCGGAATACCCGCTACAAGCGGTAATAAATCGGCGAAAGCGCCTCGTATGGCCCCCGGAGAATACTGGAAAGTCAGAAGATAAGATTCACCTATTATTCCATTCTCCAGCCGAAGTCTTAATACTAAAAACGAAATTTCAGTAAGCGTGTGAGTGGCATCTGAAATATTTTTTCCCAGCTCAACCTTCGTTTCGTACAAATGATAATCTCTGATATTGGAAGACGATATTTTCATTTACCATTCTGTTTTCTTAATGCCTGTAGTACCACCCCGTTCTAATGCTATATCCATATTCGGCTGATTGGTTTTCCATGCTCCCCGGGTAAAATCCGGCACAGAAACCGAGTTCGACCTGTTCTTAACCGACCATGCGCTGAGGGGAAGAACAGCGCTTAGCGCTGCCCCGTCATATACATCCTGATCCAGGGGCAATCCGTTGCGTAAACAATCTATCAGGCGCCAGTCTATCAGCAGGTCACTTCCTCCATGCCCGCTCTCTTTAGCCAGCTCTCCCATCTTCTTTAAGATTTCAGGCTTATACTTTTCCGTTATCTCTTTGGTCTGCTCTTCATTCAGCCAGTTAAACCTACTAACAGACCTCATATTTTCAGGAAGGCCAATAGAAACCCTGGCAGGATAGGGCTGCTCAAGCGCTGAGCCTCTTGTACCGTATATGCCATGAATAACTGTATGCAAGCGGGGCGAAGTACCGTCATGCTGCACAACAATCGTTCTTCCTTTTACCGTTCTAATGGTGCTGGTGTTGATATTGCCCCTGTAATTCATCCGTGCAAAAGGCTTATAAAAATCATCTGTTTTCGATAGTTCCTCTGCTTTTTGTTTCATCATAAAATCATTACTTTCCACTGAAACGAGGTAATCAAAACGATCCCCGCGATTGATATTCATGATCTGGGATACCGGGCCAAGCCCGTGTGTCGGATAAATATTCCCCTGCCTGCTGCCGTATTGCTTCAGCCACCACATATCCCAATAAAATTCCCGCGTAAAATTGTTACCCATCTTGCTCTCATTATAAGCACAATCCGCATGAATAATTTCTCCGAAAAAGCCTTTACGGGCCATGTTAAGCGTTACGAGCTGAAAAGGCGCATACGCATAATTTTCCAGCATCATACAATGCCGCTTCGTTTTCTCGGCGGTTTCCACCAGGCTCCAACATTCATCTATTGTTTCTCCCACAATAACTTCTGATGCTACGTGTTTTCCATGATTCATGGCAAAAACAGCCATCTCGTTGTGCATATACCAGGGCGTAGCGATGATCACCAGGTCAATATCATTACGCTCGCACAACTTTTTCCATTCCTCTTTACCGTCGGTATAGCGCTGCGGGGCATGTCCTGATTTCTGCAATCGCTGCCTGACCATCTCAACTCTCTCCGAGCGGACATCACAAATAGCTTTTATCTCAACGCCTTCAATCATGGTCATCAAACGGGCATGTGCCGGGCCCCTGTTCCCCAACCCGATAATGCCTACCCGTACCACATCTAACTTCGGAGCCGCATACCCGGACATGTTATACGTCTGTACAGAAGATGAATATTCGTCAGCAGGCGGCTGATCTGCTGTCCACCCTTTTAGTGCGGTTGCATTTACTAAACCCATACCGGCAAGCCCGCTCATCTTAATAAAATCTCTTCTCTTTTTTTTCATATACAGAAAGGTTGATGTTATACCCGATGATCTTCATGATACAATGGGCTCCCACAATTTCTAAAACTATATTCAATAAGTTTCTATTTTTCCACTATTGATCTCAAAGCGCTCATGGAATCTACTTCATTTTCACTACACTATTTCCTCCCTGATTTTTTCCAGGTTTCAAAAGTCGAATTGCCATCATCAAACCAATCCGGAGGATACGAAACTGCCGTAGGATAATTTGAAAGGTTATATAATGGATTTCTAACCGGACAATATAAATCTTCTTTTTTAGGATTGTCACTTTGGGTATATATCCATATTTCGGAGGCATCCCACGTTACTATTTCATCTCTACAATCTCCCATTATATCCAATACTTCATAACACATATCAGGGTGTCCATCCGCGGGAAAAGCTACCACATTTCTACCGTAACCATCAATCATCCCCCCATAGTTAGGATCTGTACTAAGCGTTAAGAACTCTTCATCTTTCCCTGTCCAATTCGTAGGTAACATAGGGCTTCCCTGCTGAAAGGGTTCAAACGTTTTATATATTTCCATGCTGGAATTTATATAGTTTATAATTCCCTGGGTGGCCCAAAAATTGACAGTCACTCCTTCAAGACCAGGCAGATCATTTCTCAGGTTACTTAAAACAGGGTTTTGAGCGTGGCCAACCTGGTAATGATGTAATATATTCCCCTTAAGGTCATAATATACCAGTCCCTCATCGCTTGCGGCACTCATGATTACATAAGGGCCATCCTTTTTCAATTTAACTATAGCAATCCCATCTGCGTGATCCTTAATTTCTTTATCCAGAGAGAATAATTGCTTACCATCGTCATCATACAATGAGTACCCTATAGCAATTTCATCCCTGCCATCGCCATCAATATCCCAGGCAAAAGGATAATGCCCCGTCTTACATTCTCCTTTCCAAAGCAATTGTAATTTATGGTTATAAATATAAAAATGCTCATAACGATCCTTGATAAGAATATTCTGAGGTCTTTTGTAACCCTCGACATTACAAATGTACATGGCGTCACCTAATATACGGGGAAACTTGTTGTAGGGATGTGATGCCTCATTTTTCGGTGTGGGAACAGAAAGTTTTGTTTTGCCGGTTGCTCCATCTGCTATAATTAACTGCATATCCTTACAATAAATTACCTCATTCTTACCATCTCCATCTATATCATAGATCTGGAAGGCTACGTCACTGGTAAGCCGGTCATTCCATAAATCAGGTTCTCCGACTTGCCACAATATCTTACCATCAACACTTATTGCAGTTAAGCAACTTACTTCACTATTCCTGTCCTTCGGCCCATGATTTAACATTTGCCCTATTAAAATGTCTGTTTGACCATCACCATCAAGGTCCCCAAACCTTAAATTGCGCCCGGTGCCAAACTCCGGAGTCATAATTTTTTTCCATAGAACTGGCGTTGGATTCCCGGCACGCAGTTCTGATATTTCTTTTTCAAATTTCGCCTTCGCACTTTTAAACTCATCATAGGATTGTCTGTCTGTTGATACATCAACATTAAAGTACCGGGTAGGGATATCTGCCATTAAACCAATTTTACCCTTCGCATAAGTGTTATCATCTGCCTCTAACAATAATTTATTATTTAAATAGGCAGTTATATGATCACCCTTCACATTAACCTTAGCAGAAAGCGTATCGCCCAATTTCCATGAATAAGAGGTCTTTGCTAAAATATAATGATTCACTTCCCTGAATTTGTCCGAACCATCTACTTTCATAATCATAGCTGTATCACCTCTTACACCAAAGAATAAATAGTTTCGATCTGTCTGATATCGAAACTGTACCCCGCTTAAACCATCTTTACTCTCAGGTAGAAAACTTATCTGTGTAGTATAATCCTGCCATAATGAATCTCCCGAAACCACCATAAGATGCATATATTTAGTTACCTTAGGATCTTCAGTGTACGTCTGATACATGATATGTTTCCCGTTTTCTTCAACCAAACGCCATGCCCGCTGAGATCCACCACTTCGGAAACAAGAGGAAAGCCAATCACCAACCGGTTGTGTTGCACTAATATTTTGATATTCGGCAAAAGCACCAACTACACCTCCTGAGACCATCTGCGGCTTAATTTTTTGAAAATCATCATGAAATAATGTCTTAGAATTTGTGTCACAACCCACTAAAGCCAGGGTTACAACGAGATAAGGCAAACCGGTCAAAAAAATCAGCTTTTCTTTGTACGTATTCAATTTATTCCACATAAATTTTAATTTACCTTATTTTATATTCGTCTTTTAAATTACCGTTTCCTGAAATCGGAGCATAGAATAACGTGGATACTTAAATGGGATGCTCTCTTCACTTTTTCACAATTATGAAAAGCTGACTGTAGGCTATGATATTTCTAAAAGTCATTTACCGGCTCAAATCCCGGAATACCGCATCTCTGAACTCCACCTTCATCGGTGGCCCCTGGTGTAACTGAAATCCAAAGAGTCCTTCTGTTACCCGGTTTCGTGCCAGGTCCTCCACCATAGATATCACCTGTCCGTTGAGCTTTTGCACAATCAGTGAACCTTTTACGATCAACTCGTACTGGTTCCAATCCCCGGTATGGATCAATTTCCTGTCAGCGTTTTTTGTTAATGAAACAGGAAATACCCGAATACTATCCTCCGGTGAAATCCGGATAAATTCTCCCCGCTTAGCCAATATCTTCCGGTGTCTGCCCATAAAATTCTCGTACACAACCCCGGTATAATCATTCTGCCCGTCTATATCCGCCTGGTAGCCCAGCAGCTCATCATATCCTTCCGCACCCCGCTCACACCGGTAGTATATCCCGCTATTTCCTTTTTCGGAAATACGAAAAGATATATCGAGGATGAAATCCTTCACCTTTTTATCCCAAACAAAAAATGAGCTTCGGGTAATGGCATGTTGTACCGTTGTCTCGCCCACCAATACATCTCCCTCCCATCGCCAGTTTTCGGCAGCTCCCTTCCATTGATCCCTCACCTTTTTATCAAAAATAGGAACAGCTGTTGAACAGTCGGATGAAATACGTTGTGAAGTGCAGGATACCGCCAGGACAAACAGCAGCAGAAAATATACCGGGGATTTTATCATTGAGTTGAAAGAAGATTATTCGTGATAGCCTGGGGCTAAAATAAATAATTATTTCGAGATTCGGCTGCACCGTTCTATCTCCCCCCGGAACAGGCAATGCAAAAGAAGTAATATGATCTGCCCCGTCTCTTATTCTTTTTTCATTAATGTCCTTACTACCGGCTCAGGCAAAAACGGGCCGGCATCTCCCCCGTTTCTTATAACATCCCTTACTAAAGTGGAGGCCACGGAGGTATACTGGGGAAGACAGGTCAGGAAAACCGTTTCTATTTCAGGCGAAAGACTTCTGTTCATATCCGCAATAGCCTTTTCATATTCAAAATCACTCACGTAACGTATACCCCTCAAAATAAACCGGGCATTTACTTTCCGGCAACAGTCAACGGTTAAGCCTTCATAGATAAGCGCTTCTACTTTGTTTTCGGCTTTAAATATTTCCCTGATCCATTCCAGGCGCTGCTCTTCCGAAAACATAGCGGCTTTGTTCACATTTCGTCCAATGCCGATGATCAGCTTATCAAAAACAGGCAGCGACCGGTGGATGATGTCTAAATGACCGATGGTTATCGGGTCAAACGTGCCGGGAAATAAAGCAATACGTTGCATAGAGTGATCTGAAATTTGTAACCCGCCTGCCGGCAGGTAGGTTTAAGATTTGACTTCCGGATACGATATATAAATCCCCAACCACGAAAGACTGCGTTCTTTAGCTTACCTCCCTTCCTCCTGCCAATAAATACAATACCGCCATACGGGTGGCCACGCCGTTTTCTACCTGTTGTAAAATAATGGATTGTTTGGAATCAGCTACATCACTATCTAATTCAACCCCCCGGTTAATGGGCCCGGGATGCATGATCAACACTTCTTTATCGAGCGTATCCAGCATCTTTTTGCTGATCCCATAAGCTAAATTATATTCCCTCAGCGATGAAAACAATACCTGGTTCTGCCGTTCCAGCTGTATCCTCAACACGTTGGCCACATCGCACCATTGCAATGCACGATGTACATTATATTCTACTCTTACATCAAATGCCTTGTGCATATAAGGAGGAATTAAAGTAGGCGGACCTGCCACCATAACTTCAGCTCCCATTTTCTTTAACAGGTAAATATTGCTCAGCGCCACGCGGGAATGCATGATATCGCCTATGATCGCCACTTTTAACCCTTCCAGCTTCCCTTTATGCTCCCGCATGGAGAAGGCATCTAACAACGCCTGTGTGGGATGCTCGTTAATACCATCCCCGGCATTTACAATGGCCGCCGGAATATGTTTGGCCAGGAAATGAGGAGCGCCGCTGGCACTGTGACGCATCACCACCATATCTACCTTCATAGACAGGATATTATTCACCGTATCCAAAAGGGTCTCTCCTTTCGATACTGAAGATCCGCTTGCCGTAAAATTGATGGTATCGGCGCTCAGCCGCTTTTCCGCCAGCTCAAAAGAGATCCGGGTACGGGTAGAGCTTTCATAAAAAAGATTGACAATAGTTACATCACGGAGGGTGGGCACTTTTTTAATGGGACGCTGTAAAACTTCCTTGAACTGGGTTGCCGTATCTAAAACGAGTTGAATATCCGATGGAGTGAGATCCCTAATGCCCAACAAATGTTTTGTGCTGAGTTGCATTAAGGAGCGAAATTAAAGGATAGATCCTAAAACGCCAAATCGTAATCCTGAATTTTAAAAAAAACGAAACGATCAAAGAATTTTATTTTAGTAGCAAAGAAACGAATTGTGCGAAAGCTATACCGGTTGGATATCCGTAAGCTTCCCCAAGCTGACTTCACCGGCAGTATATAGCACCGGTTAATCCATGCCTGCTATTATAACTCCCGCCCATCCTGTTCAGGGATCATCTTTTATGCGAGGATGGGCAAGACTTTGTCAAAGCCCCCACTCCGTATACCGGTACCGGGAGCACACTATTTTACTTCCTCCGCAATATCTGTTGCGGCAGTACCCTCTTCGTCTTTCTTCTTTGCTCCCAGGTATGCAGGCAGATCCATCCCCGCCATTTCAAAAATATCTTTTAAAGGAGGAACGGATTTATATAAGCCCGAAACAAACCCGGCTGTTGAACTTTTACCATCAACATGCTGACCGCCATCCCATACCGTTACTTTATCAATTTTAATATTCTTTATGGCTTCGGTTTGCATTTTCACCAGCTCCGGCAATTTGTCGGCAACCAGGAGCAATACCGCATCCTTTGCATTATTGCCCGCAGCTTTTACGATCTTATCCAAACCCTCCGCCTGTTTTGTCAGTACTTCATATAAGCCTCTTGCTTCTGCTTCCAGTTTGGCATAAATCGCATCAGCCTCTCCCTTAGCTTTTTCTCTCACCTGCTCTGCTGCGGCCTGCGCCTCAATGATCATTTTTTGCTTTTGAATATCCGCACCTACTACAATGGTGGCATTCTGCGCAGCACGATCTCTTTCAGCACGGGCTTCTTCTGCTCTTTGTTCTGCCAGGTAGGCTTCTTCCAACGCTTTTGCAGATTGCACTTTTTCAGCCGCTGTTGCCTTCTTTAACGCTTCTGCTTCTCTCTCCCGCCGGGTAGATTCGGAATCGGCTATCTGGATTTTCGACTGATTTTCGCCCTGCACGGCAACGGCATTCGCTTCTGCAATTTTAATACGGGTATCTCTTTCCGCTTCCGCTTTACCTATATTTTCATCGCGGTTGGCGCCGGCTATCTCAATCTCCTTTTCCTTTACGGCTAAAGCTACCTGGATATCACGGTCCCGCTGGGTTTCCGCTACCTTAATATCCCGTTCCTTATCAGCAGTCGTTTTACCAATTTCACCCGTACGCTCCTGCTCGGCTACTCTTATTTTAGCTTCATTGATTGCCTTTGCTGCCGCTTCTTTTCCTAACGCATCAATATAACCGCTTTCATCTTTGATATCGGTAACGTTTACATTAATCATCTTCAAACCGATCTTGTTCAGCTCGGCTTCCACGTTAGAAGCGATATTGGCCAAAAACTTATCGCGATTGCTGTTGATCTCTTCAATATCCATCATAGCCACCACTAAACGCATCTGGCCAAGAATAATATCTTTTGCCAGATCATGAATAGACTGACGCTGCATACCCAGCAACCGTTCAGCCGCATTTTGCATAACGGCCGGTTCGGTTGAAATACCTACCGTAAAGCGGGAGGGCACATCCACACGGATATTTTGTTTACTTAATGCACTGGTCAGATTTACCTCAAGCGATAACGGTGTAAGATCAAGAAAAGAATAGTCCTGGATGATGGGCCAGATAAAAGCAGCGCCTCCATGAATACATTTGGCGGTGCGCACACCTTCCTTACTGGATCCCACTTTTCCGTAAACCACTAAGATCCTGTCGGAAGGGCAGCGCTTGTAGCGCCTGAACATAGAAAAAACCAATATAAAAAAGAAAAGAACTGCCGCTGCAACTAAAAGAAGAATATACTCTGCCATTTAGGGTTGATTTTTATTTTAAGAAGTTAAACTATTGCCGGGCGTACCAACAGGACGCTTTCATTAATGACTCCTGTTATGGTGACGATACTGCCGGTAGGAATATCTTTTGCTTCATCGGTAATTGCCGGAAGCTCCCGAACGGCACCCTGTACCTGCACATGCACTTTACCCGTTCCGCCCCGGACGGCAGGAATAAACAAATATACCGTTCCGGTCTTATTAACGGCTTCCATAATATCCATAGTTCCGCTCTGCTTCAAACGCCCCATCACACGAAGCAGCATAATCATAATAGCAACAACAACCGCTCCCGCCAAAACGGCAAACAAGACTGTAGCAGGGGCGCCCAGTCCGCCACGAATACACGCAATGCCCGTCCAGCCAAACATGGTAAAAAAAGCGATCAGATTTTTAATGGTAAAAAACTGATAACCGATGCCTTCATCATGATCAATATACGAATCAGAATCCCCAACGGCCGTATCTGCATCTCCCGCTGCAAAAGACAGAAGGGTTTGAATAAGAAACAACAAAGAAAACAACAGGGCAATCACCCAGAATATCTGTTCAAATAATACAATGGACTGCCACCAGGTAGATATATCCGCAAGCATACTTCAGCATTTCACCGAAAATATGAATTTCGGGTGTAATAAAATCATCTTTACAAAAAAGACACATAGAAAAACGGGTACCCTGCTGATCCCTTACCCACCTCAATGTAAAAAGGCGCCACAAGGCGCCTGGTAAAGGGTGGTTTATCCATTAGGAATATCTTATGCTGATTTTATTTTTGTACCCCTCTCACGGTAGTATTCCCCCCTCCTGCCAAGGTAAGGTTAACCGGTTTATTGGTTTTCCAGTTACCCCTGCTGAAGTCAGGCACCTCTACTGTTTTTGAATTTTTAGCCACCGACTTTTCACTGAGTGGTCCGATCACACTCCAAAGTGCCCCGTCATATACATCCTGATCTAACGGTAGCCCGTTACGTAAACAGTCAATCAAACGCCAGTCCATCATAAAGTCCATACCTCCATGTCCTCCCACTTTTTTGGCTATATCACCCACATGCCGTACTATTTCAGGCGTATATTTATCATATAAAGCCTGCAATTCTTCGGGCTTGATCCATGCATGTCCAAAAGCAATTTTTGCCGGGTCGGGGTATTTTTGTGCAACACCTTTTGTACCGCTTATTAAATGGATACGGGAATAAGGGCGCGGCGAAGAAACATCATGCTGGAGCATGATCGTCTTCCCTTTATTCGTACGGATGATACTGGTGTTCATATTGCCCCGGTAGGACTTACCCACAAACTCACTATAAAAAGAAGGATCTTCCGCTGCCTTTTCTCTTGCCATGGCCCCCATCATAAAATCGTTTGATGACATGGAAACCATGTGATCCATCTTATCTCCCCGGTTAATGTTCAAACACTGGGCAATGGGACCCAATCCGTGTGTCGGGTACAGGTTACCGTTACGAGATTCATTTTCCCGTAAACGCCACTCCCTGGAGTAACTGGTCTTTCCAAAATTCTCAGCCAGCAGATCATGTATATAGGCGCCCTCTGCATGGATAAGCTCTCCGAACAACCCGTTGCGGGCCATATTTAAGGTCAGCAGCTCAAAGAAGTCATAGCAGGTGTTCTCCAGCATCATACAATGCTTTCTCGTTTTTTCAGAAGTTTCTACCAATTGCCAACACTCATCTACCGTAACCGCAATAGGCACTTCGCTCGCAGCATGTTTCCCGTTCTTCATGGCATACAGCGCCATAGGCGTATGCAGCTTCCAGGGCGTACAGATATAGACGAAGTCAATATCCGCACTCTCGCATAAGGCCTTCCAGCCTTCCTCCCCGGTATATTCTCTTGCTTTCGTTAATCCCTTCTCCGTAAGCTTTACCTGGGCGAGCGTAATTCTTTCCGGGCGATTATCACAAAGCGCAACAATTTCCGCGCCCTCTATAAAAGATAACCGGCCAACCGCGCCCGATCCCCGGTTACCCAGCCCGATTATACCAACGCGCACTTTATCTATCCGGGGAGCCGCATAACCACACATATTAAACCTGCTTTTCCCCGCATCCGGTGAAAATTCTTTTTCTTCTGCAAAGCGGTCTTTTCCCAGCACCGGGAAGCCGGCAGCTACCGCTCCTGTTCCCAATGTAATATTGCGTAAAAAATTTCTTCGATTGGACGTCATGGTAAATACAAATTTGAATGATTTTATATTCTGCTAATATCCTCATTTTGTTTGAATAAAAACACTTTCCCGTAATTTGAAGCAAACGTTTGATTTGTAATTAACAATTTAAGATGAGATTTGCTACCTTTCAACCTGTTTATTCCAATCAGGAAAAGCGCAAATGGCGCAACGGTTATACGATTTAGATATATTCAATATGAAATATACGCTTGAGGTTATCGCTTTTAATATCGGGTCTGTGCTGCTGGCGCAACATTCCGGTGCGCACCGTATTGAACTGTGCGACAATCCTGCCGAAGGAGGTACTACCCCCGGCTACGGTATGATCAAAACAGCCAGGGAAAAAACATCCCTGCTGCTGTATCCCATCATTCGCCCGCGCGGCGGGGATTTTTTATACAGCAGCGAGGAATTCGAGATCATGAAAAAAGATATCCTGCTCTGCAGGGAACTGGGTTGTGATGGCGTGGTAACAGGCTTATTACACCCCGATGGAAGCATAGATAAGGCACGGACGGCAGCGCTGGCAGAAGCTGCCTATCCGCTGGGAGTTACCTTTCACCGTGCATTTGACCGTGTAGCCAATCCGTTTGAAGCCCTGGAAGATGTTATTAGCTGCGGTTGCGAAAGAATCCTCACCAGCGGGTTAAAGCCTACTGCACCGGAAGGAGGAGAAACCATTGCACAGCTTGTGCGACAGGCTGATGAACGTATTGAGATCATGCCGGGGTCGGGAGTGAGAGCCGACAATATCATCGCCCTCGCAAAGCAAACCGGGGCTATAGCTTTCCACTCTTCTGCCCGGAAAACAGCAGCTTCAGCAATGCAATATGTAAATACCGGCATGAACGAAATGCTCGAATCCGTTCAACTGGATACCGATGAAGTGAAAAGAATGATCGCTGCATTAGAGGAGCTCGAAAATGAAAACTGACGTTTCTCAACAACGGATGCCGTCGGTTATATCAATGCACGATCAGCTCACTTTTCAGCACAATATTTTCATAGGGTAAAACACTTTCGCGGGATTTGGCATCAAGAAGCTTAAATAACAGTTCAGCTGCCCGGCTGCCCTGTTCATAAGGAAACTGCTCAACAGAAGCTACAGGAGGAAAATCGAGGTAGCTGATAATGGGCCAATTGGCATAGCTTACCACACTGATATCTTTATTGATCTTCAGCTTTTTCTTCTTTGCATACTGAATGGTATCTAAAGCCACGTTATCATTAAAAGCCAGGATAGCCGTTGGCCGGTTGTTCAGCGATAATAATTTTTCTATTGCCGCTTCTGTGCTTTTCCGGGAGAGATCGGTCGTTACGATATAGGATTGATTAATGGGTCTTTTATTTTTCTCATGCGCTGTATGATATCCCTCCAGCCGCTCGTTTTTTATATTCAGGGACAGCGGTCCCTGTATATAGCCTACCCGCTGGTGCCCTTTGGCAAATAAAAGCTCCACCGCCTCCACCGTACTATAATACAGGCTGCACCATACAGAATGGATATCAGGCACATTGGGTACGCGGTCAAAAAACACCACGGGTATATTGTACTCGTCTAACTGCTTAAAATGCGCTATACTGTTGGTTTGTTTGGAAATAGAAACCAATACCCCGTCAACCCGGTGCTTACGCATGGTTTCTACAATTTTTTGCTCCCGGTCAAGCAGATCATGCGATTGACTGATCAGCACATTATAATTATTTTTAAAAGCGGTATCCTCAACACCGCTGATCGCTAAAGAAAAATATTCTTCCTGCAGATTAGGAAGGATAAGCCCGAGCGTAAATGTTTTCCCCTGCTTGAACCGGATAGCCGTTTGATTCGGTTCGTAGTTCATTTCCTTCGCCAGCTTTTGAACCTGCATTTTAGTGCGTAGCCCTATGCTGGGATGATCATGAAGCGCACGGGAAACCGTTGACACAGAGATATTAAGCTTTTTTGCAATCTCCTTTATTGTTGGCACTTTCTTCTCCATAGAATAGCTAAGGTAATAGCATAATTCCTGGTATCAAAACAAATCATGCAATCGTTTGACTGATTACCATACCATATAATAATGTAGCTTTAGCAACTTCAAAAGTATGGATATGAAAAGATTGATTCTAATAGTACCGGCTGTTTTGCTGTATGCCATGCTCCACGCCCAGGATAAGAGTTACAGCACAAACAACAATACCTATTTCACCGAACGGACTTTTAATACCGTTCCTGACGAAAACTGGGAATCACTTCGCCATCCCGTTAGGGTGAGCTTTGCTAACAGCAATACCCGCTACGACAAAACAAAAGTGCCTCTGAAAAAAACGCAGAGAAGCTGGCACGTCACAGCCTGGAAAGGAGAAAAAGTCCATACCCAGCTTCTGGTATGGACAAACCGCCCGGTTGAACAGTTAACCTATACGCTCGGCAGCCTGGAAAATGCAGCAGGACAAACCATTCCGGCTTCCCACGTAAAAGCCGGGTTTGTTCGATATGTAATTACGGATGAATTTGCCCGCGGATGCGGGTATCGTAAGCCTGCCGATTTTGACTCATCGCTGGTTGCCGATGCAATAGATATCACCCCTTCGCTCCCGGTTAAAGCCAATACCGTTCAACCGGTCTGGCTGAGCATACAGGTACCGGAAAATGCAGCAACCGGAAACTATAAGGGAAGCATTACGGTTAATGCAGACAAGACCTATACATTACATTTTACCGTTAAGGTCATTAACCGCATTTTACCCCCGCCCGGTCAATGGAGTTTTGATCTCGACCTCTGGCAGCATCCCGCTGCCATTGCCCGGGTACATGATGTTCCCTTATGGAGTGATCAACATTTTGAACTGATGAAACCTTATTATACTTTACTTGCCGGTGCGGGACAGAAAAATATTACCGCCAGCATCATGGATGAACCCTGGGGACATCAGACTTATGATGATTTTCCGGGACTCATCAAATGGACAAAGCATACCAACGGTTCCTGGTCCTATGATTACAGCCTGTTTGACCGGTACATTGCTTTCGTGATGAGTTGTGGTATTAACAAACGTATCAATTGTTATACTATGGTGCCCTGGGCTTTATCCTTCCGGTATTACGATGAAGCGTTGGGGAAAGATACAGCCCTCAAAGCCCCTATCGGCTCGGAAGAATATAATGCACACTGGACAAGCATGTTAACGGATTTCACCCGGCATTTAAAGAACAAAGGCTGGTTTGGTATTACCACTATTGCCATGGATGAGCGTCCCATGAAAGATATGCAGGTGGTAATTGCCCTGCTGAAACGCATAGACCCCGACTGGAAGATCGCCCTGGCAGGCAATTATCACCCGGAGATAGAGAAAGATATTTTTGATTATTGCTTAGCCTCCAATCTTCAATTTAATGAAACGGTACTTAAAGCGCGGATCGCAGCCGGGAAACCGAGCACATATTATACCTGCTGCACCGAGAACTATCCCAACGGCTTTACTTTCTCCCCGCCTGCAGAACATGTATGGCTGGGCTGGTATGCTGCTGCAAAAGGTTTTACCGGATACCTCAGGTGGGCATATAACAGCTGGGTAGCCGACCCGCTCAGAGATTCGCGGTTCAGGAGCTGGCCGGCAGGAGATACCTACCAGGTGTACCCGGGGCCAAGAACATCTATCCGCTTTGAAAAGCTCATTGAAGGGATTCAGGATTTTGAAAAAATCAAATCATTGCAAAAAGAGCTTACTGCTAAAAAGAATACCCGGTCTCTGAAGAAGCTGAACGAAACATTACAGGTTTTTGACATTGGAAAATTAAAAACCATCCCGGCAGAAGATATGGTGCTGAAAGCAAAGAAAATATTGAATGAATAAGGTATTTAAAAAAAGCTTATTTATCTTAACCACTAAATAAAAACAACGCTATTATTTTCATCGGAACAGGTATACCCGCTATGTAAACAGGAACCTGCACAGACAGGTTCGCCGGCGGAAAAAATCATCTGGAAAAATATATTAAATCATGAAAAATTTTTTTGGAACTGTACTGCTGCTTTTCGTCATTGGAATATCCTGTAATACTCCTCCCGTTCAGCAAGTCACACCTGAAGCTATCGGACCTGTCCCCACCCCGCAACAGCTTGCCTGGCATGACCTGGAATTTTACTGGTTCATTCATTTTGGACCTAATACGTTTACGAATAAGGAATGGGGACATGGAGACGAGCCGGCGGATGCATTTAATCCTTCTGCCCTGGACTGCAATCAGTGGGCAAAGATCGCCAGGCAATCCGGCGCTAAAGGGATCATCCTGACCGCAAAGCATCATGATGGATTTTGTTTATGGCCAAGCCGGTATTCAAAACATACCGTAAGAGAAAGCAAATGGAAGGATGGAAAAGGTGATGTGGTAAAAGATTTGTCTGAAGCCTGTAAAGCCAACGGCCTCCTGTTTGGCATTTACCTGTCTCCCTGGGATCGCAATCACCCGGATTACGGAACCCCGGAATATAATGATGTATATGTTAATGCAATGACCGAAGTAACCACTCAATATGGGCCATTGTTCGAGTTTTGGTGGGATGGCGCTAACGGCGAAGGCCCTAACGGCAAAAAACAGGTATATGATTTCAGCCGCTTCGAAAAGGAAATCAGAAAGCTGGCTCCTGATGCGGTAGTGTTCAGTGATATCGGCCCGGATATCCGGTGGGTTGGGAATGAAAAAGGTATTGCAGGTAAAACCAACTGGAACCTGCTGGATACCGCAGGATTTACAAGAGGCGCAGGCGGTCCCCCGCAGGATACCTTAAACCGGGGAAATGAGAACGGGAAAAACTGGATCCCCGCGGAATGTGATGTAAGCATACGCCCCGGGTGGTTTTATCATGCCGAAGAAGATGACAAAGTAAAAACATCCGAGCAACTTTTTGATCTGTACCTGAAATCTGTTGGACGTGGTTCTTCTTTTTTATTAAACGTTCCGCCCGACAGAAGAGGACTGATTCATGCCAATGATTCTGCAGCGCTGGTAGGATTTAAAAAATACCGCGATGAGAGCTTTGCAGACAACCGCTTTAAAAACATCAGTGTAAGGTATACCGATGCTGCCGGGAATCCTGTTACGATCCATTTCGATAATGGCTTTAATAAGGATTATATTCATACAGGAGGTACCGAAAACAGAATTACTATTAACCCGGGTAATGAGGAAACCATCAATTGCATCCTGTTGAAAGAATACATTGCATTGGGACAAAGTATCAAACAATTCAAATGTATCTTAAAGAACAAAGAAGAAACCGTTCAAACTATTGAAGGAACGACCATAGGGCACAAGCGAATCCTCACTTTTGATGCTACCCCCGTTACTTCGGTGGAAATTTTAATTGAAGACACAAAAGGAAATGCGCTGATCAGTGATATTGCTGCTTACCGGATACCCGATCAGCTGGTGGAAAAATAAACCGGCATAGACAGGGATCAGTTTATGATCTGAACAGTCCGGTACATTTACCTTTGGTAAAAGCAGTCCGGGTGTTTGATTCCATTCAGAATCGTTGCGAATGCATGAATAAATGCCTCAAAACACATGCAACATCCGTGCATTTGTGGCATATTATATCCAACGAATATTTGAGCTGCAGCGGGCCGGTTTCCTGACTTAATTTCATTAACTTTCGGAATGAATAAATTGCTTTTCGGCTTCAGTTTTTTATTGTTGTATCTATCATCACCGGCACAGCCGGCACCACAACATGATCTCCGTTTTGACCAGCTTGCCACTACCTGGGACGAAGCTGTCCCTCTCGGTAATGCCACCATCGGCGCCCTGGTATGGCAAAAAGATAATCATTTACGTTTTTCGTTAGACCGGTCAGATATCTGGGATCTGCGTCCATTGAAAGGGTTACACCGAAAAGAATTCAGTTATCAATGGATAGAAGAGCAGGTGAATAAAAATGATTACAAGCCGGTACAGGAATATTTTGATAAGCCTTATGACCGCGAGCCTGCACCTTCCAAAATTCCTGCCGGTGCACTGGAATTTAACCTGCCCGAATCCACCAAAATAAAATCGGTAATCCTCACCCTGTCAAACGCCGTATGTGAAGTACAGTGGGAAAATGGTATGCGATTGAAAACTTTTGTTCACGCCACGCAACCTGTCGGATGGTTCCGCTTCGAAAATGTTTCAACAAACATGCTACCCCGGCTTATCGCGCCTGCCTACCAGGCAGATATAAAAGAGGGCGGTGAAGTAAACTCCTTAGTAGGGGATGATCTTGCCCGGTTGGGATATCAACAGGGTGAAATCGTGCAACAGCACAACAGCATCAGCTACCGGCAAAAAGGATGGGGCGGCTTCGAATACGAGATCAGCGTGCAATGGAAAGAGATCAACCCCGCCACCATAGAAGGCGTGTGGAGTGTATCCTCTCACTATCCCGGAAAAAAAGCTACCCCCGCTGCATCGGTGATAGTAAACAACAGCATCCGCAAGCTAATGAAGGAAGATTATGAAAGCCATCTGACCTGGTGGAAAAGATTCTGGAGCAAATCTGCTGTTCGTATACCCGATACCCTGCTGGAAAAACAGTGGTACCTCGAACAATATAAATTCGGGTCTGCGGCAAGACGGGGCGCTCCGCCTATATCCCTGCAGGCAGTATGGACAGCAGATAACGGAAGGATACCGCCATGGAAAGGTGATTTTCATCACGACCTGAATACACAGCTGAGCTATTGGCCTGCATACAGCGCCAACCACTTAGATGAAGCTATGGGATACCTCGATCACCTGGATGAAAACCAAGAGAATTACCTGCGTTATACAAAACAATTTTTCGGCAAAGAAGGACTGGCAGTACCCGGCGTTACTACCCTGGATGGTACCGAGATGGGCGGATGGACACAATACTCCCTTTCACCAACGGTATCTTCGTGGCTGGCACATCACTACTACCTGCAATGGAAATATAGTGCAGACCCCTCCTTTCTTAAAAACCGCGCTTATCCGTGGCTGAAAGAAACCTGCAGGTTCCTGGAAGAGATAACGGTAAAGGATAAGAACGGATTACGAAAGTTACCGCTTAGCTCAAGCCCGGAAATTAACGACAACCGGATAGATGCCTGGTTTCACCAAAACACCAATTACGATCTTGCTTTAATGAAATTCAGCTTTTCTGCTGCAGCGGAAATGGCAGCTGCCTTAAACCTGCAGAAGGAAGCAGCGCATTGGAAGAAGATATTATCCGAATTCGGCGACTATGCCCTTACCGCCCGCAACGAACTCATGTTTGCCCCAAACCTGCCCTATAATCAGTCTCACCGCCACTTTTCACACCTTATGGCTATTCACCCATTAGGCCTGGTGAAATGGGAGGATGGTGAAAAATCGAAAGCGATCATCAATAACACCATATCCCTCCTTGAGCAGATCGGGCCGGATTACTGGTGTGGCTATTCTTACTCCTGGCTCGGGAATATTCAGGCCAGGGCTAAAAACGGGGAAGGTGCCGCCAGGGCATTACAAATTTTTGCAAAGGCTTTCTGCCTGCCCAACAGCTTTCATGCCAATGGCGATCAAACCCAGTCCGGCTATTCCAAATTCACCTATCGCCCTTTTACTTTAGAAGGAAATTTTGCTTTTGCAGCCGGGATCCAGGAAATGCTGCTACAGAGTTATGCAGGATGTATTGAAATTATGCCTGCCATACCTCCGTCATGGAAAGAAGTTTCTTTTCAGCAGCTGAGGGCCGAAGGTGCTTTTTTAGTCAGTGCAAAAAAAGAAAAGGGTAAAATCTGTGAAATAAAAATCCTGTCGGAAAAAGGAGGAAAAACAAAACTGAAACTTCCTGCTAAAGACTGGAAAATAGTATCTGCCAAAGGTATCACCAGTCACCCCTCCGATGAATATATAGAACTGAACTGTAGTGCGGGGGGAACGGTTATACTGAAAAACGATGCTGAATAAACAGGTAAATATCCTTTTTGTCACACCACCCATCTCCGGTAATTTTGCACACCGGTAAAAGATGCATTTTGAATATGGATACATTATCATTCGACATAGCCATAATCGGCGGGGGATGTGTAGGGCTGGCAACCGCATATAAGATCAACTCCCGTTATCCGCATTTAAAAATTGCCGTACTGGAAAAAGAAGACCGGGTTTCCGCTCATCAAACCGGAAGAAACTCCGGGGTAATACATTCCGGGATTTATTATAAACCCGGATCATACAAAGCAAAAAATTGCGTGGACGGGCGCAGGGAACTGGTTGCTTTTGCTCAAAAACACGGAATAAAACATGATATCTGCGGGAAAATTATCGTAGCCACACAGGAAGATGAGCTGGCACACATGAACAAAGTATACCAGAACGGGATAGCCAATGGCGTGGAAGATATCCGGTTGATCACCGCTCGGGAGATAAAAGATATCGAGCCTTATTGTGAAGGTATTGCAGGTATATGGGTAGGATGTACAGGTATTATAGACTATGTGGGCTTTACCGAAAAGCTGGCGGAATTACTGACCTCGCAATTTGCAGGAAGCCGGGTTTTTCTGAATACCGAAGCGAAGGATTTCATTAAGGATGGAGATAGAACCATTATAAAAACTAATCGTCAAAATGTTGAAGCAAAATATATAATAGCCTGTGCCGGGTTGCAAAGCGACCGTATAGCCCAAAAAGAAGGAACCGGTACAAATACGGCTATTGTCGGTTTCCGGGGTGATTATTACGACCTGAGCGAAACGGGGAGAGCCAAAGTCAACAATTTGATTTACCCTGTTCCCAACCCTCAGTTCCCTTTTCTGGGAGTACATTTTACCAGGATGGTAAACGGAAGTGTGGAATGTGGCCCTAATGCCGTTTTTGTATTCAAGCGTGAAGGCTATAGTAAAACAGCTTTTAGCTTAACGGATACCGCTGCCGCATTTTCATATAGTGGTACCTGGAAGTTCTTTGCAAAACACTGGCGTTTTGGATTAGATGAATACCGGGGCGCTTTTTCAAAAAGCTATTTTCTGAAACGCCTGCAAAAGCTTATCCCGTCTTTAACTTTGGAAGATATTCAGCCCGGACGGGCAGGTGTACGCGCCATGGCCCTTTCGCAGGCGGGAAATATGATAGATGATTTTAAAATCGAAGCCCGCCATAATGCGATTCACGTGCTTAATGCGCCTTCTCCTGCGGCAACTGCTGCGCTCGCCATCGGGAAAGCTGTGCAGGAAATAGCAACAAAGCAATTTCAGCTTTCTTAAACACATACCCACAAACACTTTTCCGGCACAAACCATTCCCTTCTTCTATCCTTACAGCTTGATAAATATTTTTTTTCGAAAAAGTATATATGCGGGAATAAAGTTGACCGCTACGAAAAACAGGGCATACAGCCAGCTTGCCAGCTCCGGCTGCATTCCCGACTGAACCAGCTCATTAACCAGGAGTTCATTAAGAGGCAACCCGCCAAATTCAGCCCGGTAAAAAAACAGGGCCAGTACATCTGCCAGCACATATACGGTTATGGCGTTAGCTCCAAAAATAACACCCGGCTGCATTCCTTTTTTATATCCTAAAATATCTACTATAAAATATAACGCACCCAGCAATAAAGCAGCCAGCCCGGATGTTACCAGCACAAAAGAGCTGGTCCACAGATTTTCATTTACGGGAAAAACCAATCCCCAGAAATAACCGGTTATAGCCGAAATAAGTCCCGCCGTCATCAGATAGTTGACCTTTTCACCCGGAGTTAGCCGGCTGATCATCAATCTTCCGGCAAGTATACCCGTAATACCACTCACAATAGCCGTAACGGTACTGAGAATACTTTCCGGATCCCAGGTACCCTGCCACATTTTTCCGGGCAGATATTTACTGTCTACCCAGGCCACGATATTCACCCCCGGCTCCAGCATCACCTTACCTACACCGGGAGTAGGGATAAGTGTTAAGACCATCCAGTAGGCCACTAATAAAACAGCAGCTATCCATGCCTGTTGTTTCCAGGTAGTATTAAGAAAAAGAATGGCACAAAACATAAATACAATGGCAATCCGGTGAAGTGTTCCCGTCCAACGTACATTACCGAAGTCAAAATCGGGCATAAGATTGAGAAACATACCCACGGCAAATATCTTGAACGACCGGAAAATGATCTTTTTATATAAACTGCCCTTGGGGGTACCCAGTTGTAACCTTCTTGTATACGCATAAACGATAGAAACCCCGATCACAAAAAGAAAGACAGGAGCGATGGTATCGGTAAATGACAGCCCGTTCCATTTACTGTGACGAAGCGTAAAATACACATACTGTTCATTTCCCGGGAAATTTACCATGATCATGGCGGCAATGGTAAAGCCGCGCAGGGCATCAAGTGAGATAAGCCGGTTGGATTGCAGAGTCATACATTAAAATTAACAGCTAAAGAGTTTGTTGTCACCCAAAGCACCTATCGCTATACTTTTTAATATAGCAATCCTTTCACACTTCAGCATGAAAAGAGCCGTTTTTGTTATAATGATACTGCCTGACTAATATGAAAACGAGAAAAAAGAGAAGTAGCGTGTTTAATATACGTTTTTAGGACAGGGGATTCCTTTTCCCGAATGGCCATTTTCAAAATTCCGGTCATTAAATAACCTGAAGCTGACTGTTATTCCTGAAAAATAATACCAGTCTTTTGTTTTAGGATTACCGCGTATGGTACCCTCTGCCGGGTAAACCGGGTTACCGTTTTTAGCCTCCCCTCCGCGGTACGCCATTTCGACGGCCTTTGGCCCCTTCGCAGCCAGTAAAGCATTGCGATCAATATAACGGGTGCTTACATCATCTAAATAATCGGTAAATGTTTTATTAAACCTGAATTCCCATGCAAGAGAGACATTACGTGTAACAGCAAAACGTATCCCGGCGCCAAAAGGAATAGAAATGTTTTGATAATTATACTTTTTCCGGTCAGGATACCCCGGTAACCCCTGCCCTTCCGTACCCAAATTACGAAGCCCGATTTTAGTACCTGATGCATCGTAGGCATACGGTCCCATATTAAAAACAGAAACTCCGGCAAATACATAAGGTGTATACCTTCTTTCCATAATGTCAAAGAAATTATATACCCCCGTAAGACTGGCATCGTATATTTTAGACCGGAAGCTCAGGTTGCGCTGGCGGCGTAACAAATCACCGCTCAGACTGTCTGCCGCCTGTATATTCCCGTAGGTCAAAAGACCTCTTAATGAAATTTTTTCGGTAAGCGCATAGCTTAACCCGAGGGACGCTGCGGGCATTGCCTGGGAAAAAGTGTACCTGCTCTCCTGTAACTCACCCTGGTAATTAGCAAAGCCACCAAAAGCTTCAATACTGACATTTTTCAAAATCCCCTGGGAATACACGGCAGAGGAACCAAGCAACAGGGCTAAAATAAGTATTCGTTTCACCGGCATATAATTAAGAGGTACGATATAATAACGCAAAAGTTGGGTAAAAATTAAGTTGCATAAAAATAAAACAAGTTCAAAACCAAAATAGTGCCATCCGGCTCTTTTTCAATTTTTAACTTTATGTATTTTCCCACTTTAGTCCCACAAACGCTGAGGGTATTCTCCTTTGGCCACTAATGCATTAATATTACCCGCAACACCCGGGGCATCTTCCTTATATGTAACCCCAAACCATTCGGAATCGGTAGGTATAACCTTTATATTATTGTCGGGCATTTTAATAAATTCAGCACCTACATCCACTACATAAATCTCCGCCTTGGGCTGATCAAGATTCTTTTGTAAAAATGTGTTAAACATTTCTTTGCAAATACTGAAAACGTAAGGGGTAAAGCACCAGAAATTCATAGATACCTTGGAATCTGAAGGAACCTCGGTTTTATTGCCCTCTTCTTCATATACAATTTTGTCGCCCTCACGAAATATTTTGGTACGCTCTGCAATGGCTACCAGGTTACCGGACGCATCAACCCGGCATACTCCCCGGCTAACAGATCCATTATCGGAAAGGGTTTTTATCAGCTCATAACCGATAATACCGAATGTATGATCATTTGCCTGGGTGGTTAAAAAGCGATGTGCTTTTTCAAATGCATCACGCCCGTAAAAATCATCGGCATTAATTACAATAAAAGGCTCACGAACTATGCCAGAAGCACATAAAACGGCATGGGCCGTCCCCCAAGGCTTCGTTCGCGTGGCCGGGATATCATACCCCTCAGCAAAGGATTTCATATCCTGGAATACATAATCAATGGCAATCTTACCCTTAAGCTTGGGTTCAAAGATGGTCTTAAAATCGTCTGCAAATTCTTCCCTGATAATAAAGACCACTTTACCAAACCCTGAACGAATGGCGTCATAAATGGAATAATCCATAATTGTTTCACCTGAGGGACCAAACCGTTGTATCTGCTTTAAACTTCCATACCGTGAGGCCATACCAGCCGCCATAATTACTAATGTAGGTTTCATGATCGTTTGTCTGTTAAACTTTAATTGATATACTGTTTTTCTTTTCCTTCCATTCCGCTAACCGTTGCGAAAATAGAGAATTAACGACAATGGGATTAAAGAGAATAGTTAATATATATTAATTAATATGACAGTAAATGAGCTTATTTACTATTTTTATTATGTAAACAGTATAAACAGCCACTTTATTGCTCTTTATCTTTTCATTCTTTTTTAATTATGCAAAATTATATCTCTCAAAAGGCTACCCTTGAAATTGATGCAAAAGCACAACTGGGTGAAGGCGCCTTATGGCATCCTGCTGAAAATAAGCTGTACTGGGTAAATATTGAAGGCAAAACATTACATATTTACGACCCGTCCACCAAAACGAACCTGTCTTTTTTGGTTAATGAAAGGATAGGTACGGTGGTACCCGTAAAAGGCGGCGGAGCGTTGATAGCACTGCAAAATGGTATTCATTTTATTAATACGCAGAATGGCACATTGCAATTCATTGCCAATCCTTTAACCGGTAGGAACATTCGCTTTAACGATGGAAAATGTGATCCTTCAGGAAGGTTCTGGGTGGGCAGCATGGATATTCAGTTTACAACGGGTGCGGGATCGCTATACCGTATGGATAAAGACCAATCTATCCATACCCTGCTGAATGAGGTTACCATATCCAACGGCATTGCCTGGACGAAAGATAAAAAAACGATGTATTATGTTGACAGCCCCCTGCGCAGGATAGATGCGTTTGACTATAATGACGCGGACGGCTCTATTACCCGGAGAAGAACCGTAGTAACCCTACCCGAAGGGGAAGGCTCACCCGATGGAATTACGTTAGATGAAGAAGGTCACATCTGGGCTGCCCTCTGGGGTGCGAATGCGGTGGGTAGATTTAATCCCCATACCGGCCAACTGCTACAAAAGATTGAAGTTCCGGCGCCGAATGTTTCTTCCTGCGCCTTTGGAGGAAAAGATCTCGACACTTTATATATAACAACAGCCCGGGGTGAATTATCAGAAGAACAGTTAGCTACATACCCGTTAAGCGGCGGACTGTTTTCGGCAAAACCCGGAGTAAAAGGAGTGCCTGCGGAATTTTATGCGGGAACCATCACCGGATAGCAGAGAAAAGATCATCCCCCTGCCTGGTGCTGTAAATACTCCTGCAGCATTATTGTAGCGGCTATTTCGTCAATTATTGCCTTATTGCGGCGTTGCTTTTTTTTCATCCCCATATCTATCATCGCCTGCACCGCCATTTTTGAGGTATATCGCTCATCCACTTTTTCAACAGGTATTTGGGGAAAAGCTTTTTTTATTTTCTCTACTGCCTGCCGAACCAATACGGTGGCATGGGTATCCGTATCGTCAAGGTTTTTAGGATCGCCAATAATTATTTTTTCCACATCTTCCTTTTCAATGTATTTTTTCAAAAAATCAATTAATGTGAAAGAGGCTATTGTTGTTAACCCGGTAGCAATAATCCGCAGGGGATCAGTAACTGCGATACCGGTTCGTTTTAATCCGTAGTCAATAGCTATAATACGTGGCATAGCGCAAAGATAGGCGTATTCGCTTTTAAACCTGTCCGCTGAAGGAGGTGTGTTTATGCTGCCCGCTTACCGGAGAATACTCCCGTAAATTATTTATCCCTTAACTTTACTTCTTTCATTTATATTATGCCGGTAACAGAAAAAAAGAAAACGCTTATACTGGGCGCTTCGGATAACCCTCAACGATACAGCTATCTTGCTCTTGAGCGTCTTCGCAATGCCGGGCATGAAGTAGTAGCAATAGGGAAAAGAAAGATAACCGTCAAAGACGTTCCCGTTGATATAGAAAAAAAAGCATACCCCGGAATACATACCGTAACACTCTACCTGAATCCTGCTCATCAAAAAGAATACTACGATTACATTTTATCGCTGCACCCCCAACGCATTATTTTTAATCCCGGCACAGAAAATGAGGAATTTGAGCAGATGGCAAACCGGCAGGGTATTGAAACATTAGAAGCATGTACACTGGTTTTGCTGAGTACAGGACAGTATTGACGGAAAAACACGGATCAGCTACGGGTACGGGGCTACAAACTATAAGCCGTAAATATGCCATGCCCATGCCCCGTACCGTTA
The DNA here is from genome assembly GCA_023957155.1 of Chitinophagaceae bacterium. Lineage (GTDB taxonomy): Bacteria > Bacteroidota > Bacteroidia > Chitinophagales > Chitinophagaceae > Agriterribacter. The sequence goes on from JAMLHK010000009.1 coordinate 171,079, forward strand.
CCCCGAACGTATGCTCATAAAATATTCAGCTAACGATAATGGACAGGTTCAGAAAAAAAAACGTATATTGGGAAAACCTGTTCATATATGCTATGGAGAAAATTTAACGGGGAACGCATCCATATCCCTATTAAAGAAGCGGTAAGAGAAGCCATCATCCGCGAAACTCAAAAGAATTTTCACTTAAAAGTTTGTATTGGCACAGACTCCCAGGTAAAAGGCGCCGAAACGGAGTTTGCAACCGTCATTGTATTTCTGCGTGAAGGACGTGGCGGCTTTATGTTCATACACAATGAAAAAACAACCAGGCAGTATTCCATTAAAGAAAGAATGTTGGTAGAGGTGGCCAAAAGCATTGAGATCGCTTATGAGCTATGCGACCTGTTCACAGAATTTGACGTGGACATGGAAGTACATGCCGACATCAACACCAATCCTCATTTTAAAAGTAATGAGGCCCTGCGCGAAGCTATGGGCTATATACTGGGAATGGGCTTTGCATTCAAAGCCAAACCGGAAGCCTTTGCCAGCAGCAGTTGTGCCAATAAAGTAGTTAATTAGCGGCTGCCTCAGTTGGGATACATTTCTAAAAGTGGTGTCTGTATACGGTTCAGGGTTTCTTTTTCGTTAAAATATATTGTCGTTCTGTCCGCCAATGTTGCGGTTCATTTTTTGCCCCATACTGCTTGTTACATAACCTGCAACAATGCCAATATTTTTTGCAATTTTGCAGCATTATGCCCGAATCACAAAAGATTGAATACAAAAGTGTTTGGAGGGACGAATACCTGAAATGGATTTGCGGTTTTGCAAACGCCAACGGTGGTACTATTTTCATCGGCAAAGACGACACAGATAAAATTGTCGGTGTGCCTGATGCTAAAAAATTACTGGAAGAAATACCAAACAAAGTGCGTGACATTTTGGGTATTTTGGTTGATGTGAACTTACACGAAACCCAACAGGGCGATTATCTGGAAATTATTGTAGAACCTTATCCAAATGCCATAAACTACAAAGGACAATATCATTACCGTAGTGGAAGCACCAAACAAGAGCTAAAAGGTGCTGCATTGGATAAGTTTTTGTTGCAGAAAAAAGGCAAACATTGGGATAGTACCCCAATACCAAATGTTTCTGTAAAAGATTTGAAACAGGAAACGCTTGATTTTTTCAAAAAGCAGGGTGTCAGGAGCCAACGACTTACAGAGGAAAGTTTGAACGATACAAACGAACAACTTCTTGAAAATTTGAAATTGAAAGAGGAAAAGTATCTAAAAAAAGCCGCCTTGCTATTGTTTCATCCCGACCCTGAAAAATTCGTTACAGGTGCTTACACCAAAATTGGCTACTTTGAAACCGATGCTGATTTGATATTTCAGGATGAAGCTCACGGAAATTTGTTTGAGCAAATTGAAAAAACGATTGACTTGCTTTTTACAAAATACATCAAAGCTATTATTAGTTACGAAGACATACACCGCATAGAAACTTATGAATATCCGAAGGGAGCCGTTCGTGAAGCAGTGCTAAATGCGATTGCTCACAAAGATTATTCAAGTGGAGCTACCATTCAAATCAGTGTTTACAAAGACAAAATAATGATTTGGAACGCAGGGCAATTACCTGAAAACTGGACAATGGAAAAATTGGCAAAAAGTAAGCACCCGTCAATGCCTTACAATCCTGACATTGCCAATGCGCTTTTTCGCAGCGGTTACATTGAGGCGTGGGGACGTGGCTTTTCAAAAATGACAAATCAATGTCTCGTAGCAGGACTTCCCGAACCACTATACTATTACGAAATGTCAGGTTATTGGGTGGTTTTCAGAAAAGACGTTTACAATGTTGAATACTTACAATCGCTTGAGCTTAATGACAGACAAGTGAAAGCAGTTTTGTTTGCAAAAGAAAAAGGGAAAATCACCAACAGCAACTATCAGACGTTGAACAATGTTTCAAAAGCAACAGCTACGAGGGATTTGACAGAGTTAATCAATAAGAAAATCATCTTTTTACAAGGAAGCGGAAAGCGAAACATTCATTATACGTTGAAGCAAAAATGAGCCAAAAACGAGCCATTTGATCCAAAAATGAGCCAAAAACCTTTGTTCCGGTTATCCGGCTCCCGCCACAAATTCTTCATTCCACTTTTCTATGGCATCCAGTATTTTATCTTTCCCCGTTTTTTTTACCGTACTGGTTATAAAATACCCGGGCAGAAACTGCCAGGTTTTGCGCATAGTATTAAAAAAGGCTTTTATATTTTTGCTTACTTCCAACTGGGTGGTCTTATCAGACTTGGTAAATACCAGGCAAAAAGGCACCTGCCACTCTCCCAGCCGGTTTACAAATTCCAGGTCTGATTTTTGAGGACCGTGCCGGCTGTCAATCAATACAAATACATTCACTAAGTTCTCTCTCCTCCGCAGGTAATCTTCAAGCATCCGGCTCCAGTTTTTACGCTGCTGCTGCGACACTTTGGCAAAACCATATCCCGGCAGATCAACAATATACCATTCAGATCTTTTATTACTCCCCGTTTGTCCTGCTATATCAAAATGATTGATCATCTGCGTCTTACCCGGTATACCGGAAGTCTTGGCCAGCTTTTGATTATTACACAACATATTAATGAGTGAAGATTTTCCCACATTACTCCGTCCGATAAAAGCATACTCGGGCCGGTCTGCTTTCGGACATTCTAAATAACCGGGACTGCTGATCAGATACGTAGCGGAAGTAATAACCATAGGTGCAAGATACAATGAGAAAAGATAAAGAGGAAAAGGCTGGCTAGCCGGTACCCTATCAGGAAGGAACCGCGGCAGGAACAAACCACCAACAGCATCTCCCTGCCCCCTGAACCCGGCAACCTGAGACCTGTAACCTGTACCCTGCCCCCCAACTTTCCCGATTCAATATTTTCAAATCAGGATTCAGGATGTACATTTGCCAACAATTATTATTTTATAATCTATAAAAATTCAGGTATGGCTGAAAAAATCAAAGTGGCTAATCCGGTTGTTGAACTGGACGGAGATGAAATGACAAGAATTATTTGGAAATTTATTAAAGATAAGCTGATCCTGCCTTATCTCGATATTGACATCAAATATTATGACCTGGGTATTGAATATCGTGATGAGACCAATGACCAGGTAACCATAGATGCAGCCAATGCCATCAAGCAGTACGGCGTGGGTATTAAATGTGCTACCATTACGCCCGATGAAGCCCGGGTTAAGGAATTTAACCTGAAGCAAATGTGGAAAAGCCCGAACGGAACGATCCGGAATATCCTGGATGGTACGGTTTTCCGGGAGCCTATTGTAATTAAAAACGTTCCCAGGCTGGTTACCAACTGGACAGCTCCTATTATAGTGGGACGGCATGCTTTCGGGGATCAGTACCGGGCAACAGATACCGTAATAAAAGGTAAGGGTAAGCTCACCATGACTTTTACTCCCGAAGATGGCGGTGCTCCTGAAGTATTTGAAGTATACAACTTCAAGGGTGGCGGAGTAGCCCTGAGCATGTACAATACGGATGAAAGCATTAAAGGCTTTGCCAGGAGCTGTTTTAATATGGCTTTAAGCAAAGCATGGCCTTTATACCTGTCAACCAAAAATACCATCCTTAAAAAATATGACGGAAGGTTCAAAGATATTTTCCAGGAAATATATGAGCAGGAGTTTAAAGCAGCATTTGAAGCAAAAGGGATTGTTTATGAACATCGCCTGATTGATGATATGGTTGCCAGCGCGTTAAAATGGAATGGTAATTTTGTATGGGCCTGCAAAAACTATGATGGTGATGTACAAAGCGATTCCGTTGCACAGGGATTCGGATCGCTGGGCTTAATGACTTCGGTACTGGTTACTCCCGATGGTAAAACCCTGGAAGCAGAAGCCGCCCACGGTACCGTTACCCGGCATTACCGGGCACACCAGGCCGGGAAACCCACATCAACTAACCCGATCGCTTCGATTTTTGCATGGACAAGAGGACTGGCATTTCGCGGTAAATTAGATAACAACCAGAAGCTTATAGATTTCTGTCATGCGCTGGAAGCCGTATGTATAGAAACCGTGGAAGCCGGTAAAATGACAAAAGACCTTGCTATCTGTGTACATGGCAATGATGTAAAACCCGGAGAGCATTATCTCAATACCGAAGATTTCCTGGAAGCCATTAAGAATAACCTGTCTGCAAAGCTGCAATAAAACGGATCATTTCACCATTTTTGAAGAAGTGCATCGTGGAAACACGGTGCATTTTTTATTTTTCCTGTTCCCGGATAGCACAAAAATATTACCTTCGCATTATTCCATCTTGCCAACAGTACTCCATATCACCTGACCTGTGAGAATAACTATCTTTGCACCATTTTTATTATTGTTTTAACTACATCGTTATATGGCTGACATTTTTGAACGACTGACAAAGAACTACGGGCCTTTGGGCCAGCATCGTGAACGGGCACATGGCTATTTTACTTTTCCAAGATTAGAAGGGGAAATCAGCAGTCACATGACATTCCGGGGAAAAAAGATGATCGTCTGGAGCCTGAACAATTACCTCGGACTGGCTAATCATCCCCGGGTGCGGGAAACAGATGCCGAAGCTGCGGCTCAATACGGACTGGCACTGCCTATGGGAGCACGTATGATGAGCGGTAATACCCGGTACCATGAACAGTTAGAAAGTGAACTGGCGGCATTTGTACAAAAAGAAGATGCCGTTTTACTGAACTATGGTTACCAGGGTATGGTAAGCATGATAGACGTTTTATGTAACCGGCATGATGTTATTGTTTACGATGCGGAAAGCCACGCCTGTATTATTGACGGGGTAAGGCTTCATGCAGGACAGCGTTTTGTTTTTAAACACAATAATATAACCGATCTTGAAAAGCAATTACAACGTGCGGAAGCTCTAATTAACAAACAGCAGGACGGGGGAATATTAGTTATTACGGAAGGGGTATTCGGCATGGCCGGCGACCAGGGCAAGCTAAAGGAAATTACAGCGCTTAAAGATAAATACCCTTTCAGGCTACTGGTAGATGATGCACACGGGTTCGGTACCTTAGGTAAGACCGGAGCCGGCGCGGGGGAAGAACAGGGCGTGCAGGATAAAATTGATCTCTATTTTTCCACTTTCGCCAAATCCATGGCTTCTATCGGCGCTTTTGTTGCAGGAGATAAACCGATCATTGATTACATCCGGTACAATATTCGCAGCCAGATCTTTGCTAAAAGCCTGCCGATGCCTTTGGTATTAGGCAATCTTAAACGGCTTGAGTTACTACGTTCGCACCCCGAGTATAAAGATCAGCTATGGAAAAATGCGCTTTCTCTTCAGCAGGGATTAAAAGACAAGGGATTCGACATCGGCAGTACAGATTCTGTTGTTACCCCGGTATATATGAAAGGGGGCGTTGAAGAAGCTACTGCAATGGTTACGGATTTAAGAGAGAACTATGGTATTTTTTGTTCTATCGTGGTATACCCGGTTATTCCCAAAGGCCACATCATTTACCGGCTCATTCCAACCGCTACGCATACCCGGGAAGATATAGAGCAAACACTGAAAGCATTTGAAGAAACAAAGAAAAAATTAGACCTCGGACAGTATAAGGTAGCTGATATACCCGCTATGGCTGATGTGAGCTGAAAAGACCGAACAGGAACATAGCTTACCATATCATCGCTGTATCATAATCCTGTAAAGCATGTTATTACCTCTTTCTCAATCCCGGCCAGTCGTTAACGGGCGTATTGTTTTTGCAGCAGATATAGGTGCTACCAAAACCAACCTCGCCTTTTATAAAACAGAGCATAATACCTGCCGCTTATTGCAGGAAGCAAAACTAATATCAAAAGAATACAAAAACATAGCCCAGCTTACCCGCGATTTTACCCGGGATGCCCCTCAGCCGGATGCCATTTGCTTCGGCGTTGCCGGTCCTGTTTTAAACGGACACGCTACACTTTCTAACTTACAGTGGGAGATAGACATCAGGGATATAGCAACACAATTCCCCGGGGCCAATGTACACCTGATCAACGATCTTGAGGCAACAGCCTACGGGTTAGCCGTACTTGGAGAAAAAGATGTGCAGGTTATTCACAAAGGAAGCATAACACCCGTAGGAAATGCAGCGGTAATAGCACCAGGAACAGGGCTTGGAGAAGCCGGGTTATATTGGGACGGCTCCTGTTTTCACCCTTTTGCAACGGAAGGTGGTCACGCTGATTTTGCAGCAAGGAACAACTTAGATTTCGAATTATATACTTTTCTGCAGCAACAATTCGGGCATGTAAGCTGGGAAAGATTAGTATGCGGTCCGGGTATCGTAAATATATACCGGTTTTTAAGAGATGTAAAACACGGGGAAGAACCCGGCTGGCTGGCTCAGCAAATGCAACATGCCGATGCAGCGGCAACCATCAGCCGGCATATTGACCAGAGTGAGCTTTGCAAAATGACCATGCAGTATTTTATACGTTACCTGGCCTACGAATCTGCCAACCTAGTATTAAAATTAAATGCAACGGGCGGATTATTTATAGGTGGAGGTATAGTACCGCAAATCATCCCACTATTGGAGAATGATACCTTTTATTCTTCGTTCCGGCAGAGCGGACGACTCAATTTTTTATTAGAAAAAGTTCCGGTAAAAGTAATTTTAAACCCCCAAACAGCATTACTCGGAGCGGCATATTATGCAGCCACACAATAAAACATACCCCGGCAGTAAAATAGCAGCCTCTACCGGAAAACCATTTACTATTCCAGATCCTTCTTAGCAGCAGGGATAATCAATAACGGAACTTCGGTATGATAAGACATCCTCCTGGTAGCGCTCGGCTTAAATACCCGGTCCCACAGGCTTCTCTGGTATGTAATCATAGCCAGGATATCAATATCGTTTGTTTTGATATATTCCTGCATCGTATCCTCAAACTTATCCCCGGATAAATGACACGTAATTACGGACTCGGAATTAAAGTATTTTTTCAGCTTCTTTTCATAGTCCAGCATATTCATACCCTGCTCCATCAGAACCGAAACATCCGCCAGGTCTTTATCGGTAAAAATTACGGCATACAGGGTAGATTTAAAACCGGTGGCAAGATCAACGATAGGCTGAAGCACGGAAGGATCATCTTCAAAGAAGCTGGTTGCCAATAAAATCTTATGAGGCACTTTCCAGTCATATTCATAAGGTATAATCATAACCGGAACCGTAGTCTTTCCCGTAAGTCCGGCCGTTTTACTTCCCCATATTCTGTCTTTCAGCCCGTTGATTCCAAAAGTTCCCATCATAATCATATCAATGCCTTTTTCTTCACTCAGTTCCAGGATCGTTTCATCCACATCCCCTTCCCGGAGAAAAGTGCGGATCTCTACGGATTCCGTTTCGGCAATACTTGCTTTAATCAGGTCTAACTTATTTTGAATTTCTTCCAGAATAACCGCATGCTTTTCCTGAGCAACATCTACCCGTTCGATATACAAACTATCCGTCCTGTCTACCACATGAAGCAGATTGATTTCAACCGGGCAAAGCTTAGCAGTCTGGATAGCAAAGTTTAACGCATTGACTGCACAGGAAGAAAAATCTGTTGGTATAAGTATTTTTTTCATTTTTGTCTGAGTTTTATTTATTGCCTGCCTGTAAGCATCTACTATAGAAATACACTTAGATATAACATAAGCGGCGGCAATATAAAAGTATGATATTTATACTGCAAAATCATTTCCATTCTTCGGGAGCGTACCTGCCTGCCATGAGAACACATGCAGAATATTCCATCTCTCTTACAACAAGAAAATGCTATAAATCAAAAAGGCTCTGCCACACACTTAAAGCAGAGCCTTTATAAAACTAAACCAACTACTAACTCACTGCAATCTGTTTTTTCCCATTATCCCTTTTTAACTCTTCCTTTCTCGGAAGCGAGAGATGTAATACGCCATCTGCATACTTTGCTTCAATCTTTTCCCTGTTTACATCATCCGGCAATGTAAAACTCCGGCTAAAAGAGGTATAGTTGTACTCCCTTCTCGTAAATTTCTTTTCCTGTTCTTCTTTAGATTCTTCCTGTTCTGAACTAACGGTAATCATATTGCCGTCAATATCAATTTTAAAGTCTTCCCGTTTCAATCCCGGCGCTGCAAGCGATACCTGGTACCCTTTCTCATCCTCCGCAATATTTACAGAGGGTATGGTAAGTGAACGTCCAAAGAAATCATTGCCTTTTGTAAACCATTCATTCCATGGTTTTAAAAAATCATCAAACACGGAAGGCAAGGCAGTACTTCCGCTTTTTGTTAATGCAGTCATAAAGAACCCCCTTGTTTTTCAGTTCAAATAATAATAATAATCACATCAAATTTATTTTGGAAAACAGACACAAAAAAGGACTTTAATCAGGAAAGAAGATGAGAATAATCAATATCCCGGGGCAGTTTTTCCTAACCTGTACAACTTAGGTGAGCAAATAAAAAGCAGATAAAGGATTATTGTGCTTCCCGGTCCTTCTCCGCTTCTTTTGCCTGCTTTTTCTCCAGCTTTCTGAAATATCCCCGAACCAGGAAACTGTGCTTCAGCCCTTCCATCACTTCATTAAAGCGGTGTGTGCTCTGCTGAATATTATCCAGGCTGATATGAATGGATCGGGTCATTACAGAATCTTTTAGCAAAGCATTAACGGTTCCCTTTCCCTGGTCAATATCATATTGAATACTACGGGTAAGTTGCGACAGTTCTTTTGCCAGGGTATCCGCTTCAACGGCCACATGTTTGATCTGCATCAAAGCCACATTCAGGTTTTCTGCAATAGCAGTATCCGTTAATATAGCACCCAGTGATCCTTTCCCGTTTTTTACGTCCAGCAGCAACCCGTCCAAATCCCCCACCATCGTATTCGCCCTGGCGGTAGCCTGTCTTATATTTTCCAAAGACACATTTAAATTCCGGGAGAGCGAACTGTCGTTCAACACACTCCACAAGGCTGAACTACTGTTTATGCGCAGCATAAATCTCTTAAGCTCGGCAACAACTACCGCAAGATCGTTATTCGTACCCGAAAAGGTACTGATCATATTATCCAGTCCCGGAACTTCATCTGTTATGAGGATATCACCCGGAACTACCGGATTTGCATTGCCCGGCACCGGTATTATGTTAACCACCTTATTCCCCATCAACCCGTCTGTTGCAATGGTGGCATTGGCATTCTTACGGATATACGGTTTCATTTTATTATCAATGAGCAGCTCTACTTCAATCTGTTCATTATCTAAGATCGTAATTTTTTTTACCGTACCCACCTGTATCCCGGCATATCTTACATTATTGCCGGATGTCAGTCCCTGCACATTCCGGAAATGAGCTTTTACCATAAAAGTAGCGCCAAAAATATTCTTATTTTTCCCGATCAGGTATAAGGACAGGATCAGGAAAGCCAGCCCGGCCAACACAAATACCCCCAGCTTAAAATTTGAAAATGATTTTGCAGCCATAACTATTTTATTCAAAAAATGCTTTTATTCCCGGATCGTCCGATTGTATTAACTCCTCATACGGTGCTTCCTTATAATTTCTTCCGCCTATCAGCATCACTACCCGGTCTGCCACCATCCTTACGCAGTTCATATCATGAGATATAATCAGGGAAGCCGCATGATACTTCTTCTGTACTTCCATGATCAGATCTATGATCTCCCGGGCTGTTATCGGGTCCAGCCCGGTGGTGGGTTCATCATATAAAATAATGGCCGGCTTAAGGATCAGTGTCCGGGCTAATGCAATTCTTTTGCGCATCCCCCCGGACAGCTCTGCAGGCATCATATCAATGGTATGCTCTAATTTAACATCCGCCAGCGCATCTTTTACTAACTGATCTACTTCTTCCTGTGTTAAAAGAATAGAATGTCGCCTCAACGGAAATTCCAGGTTCTCCCTCACGGTCATGGAATCATATAGAGCATTGCTCTGAAAAAGAAACCCGATCTTCATCCTGATCGCATCCAGTGCCTCTGCATTCAGGTCGGGAATACGCTGTCCAAACACCTCTATACACCCGCTATCCGGCTTCAATAAGCCGATAATACATTTAATCAGCACCGATTTACCCGAACCAGATTTACCCAGTACTACTACATTCTCGCCTCTACGTAAAGTAACACTAAAATCGTTAAGCACCTGATTAGACCCGAATGATTTGCTGAGGTTCCGAACAACCATCACTACCTCATCGTTTCCGGGGGCCTGTACCTGTTCACTTATATTTTCTGTCTGATACATTCCTATTTAATTCAGGTTCAGTACATCGGTTATCTGTACGGCAATAAGATCAATTATAAATATAAGCACGGAAGAGAGTACAACAGCCGAATTAGCCGATTGTCCCACCCCTTCCGTTCCTTTCTTAGAGTAATATCCCTTATAGCACCCTACGATACCTACGGCAAAGCCAAAGAAAAAAGATTTTACAAATGCAGGCAGCACATCACTGAAGGAAAGATATTTAAACACCTTAGCCCAAAACAACTCAAAGCTCGTAACGCCGCTCATGTTTACCCCGAGGTAAGCCCCGTATAACGCAACAACATCACCCAGGATAGCCAGCAGGGGCAACATAAAGGTAGCCGCCAGCACCCGGGTTACTACCAGGTACTTAAACGGATTGGTACCCGATACTTCCATCGCATCTATTTGTTCCGTCACTTTCATAGATCCGAGCTCTGCGCCAATGCTGCTGCCGATCTTTCCTGCAAAGATGAGCGCCGTGATAACCGGGCCGATCTCCCGGACAATAGCAATACCTACCATAGCCGGCAGTTGCGATTCCACTCCATAATCTACTAAAAAAGGACGGATCTGCATGGTTAGCACCAGTCCCATAATAAAAGTCGTGAGCGTTACCAATGGCAGGGACTTGTAGCCAATGATATAACACTGCCTGAAAAATTCTGCGATTTCATAACGGGGCTTACCCCATTGAGAGAATAACCGGCCGGCAAAGCGGGCAATATTTCCTGTTTCTTCAAAAAAAAATTTCCAGTACCGGGATGAAAACATGAATTAAAAATACTAAATAAAGCGGGAGCGTCAATAACAGCGGAGCGCATTTCAATTTTTCGCTGTATATTAATTATGTACGGTGAGATGCCATCCACGGTGACCGCCCCGGTATACAGGTCATCACCAACCGGAGAAAACCTGAAAATACGGGCATGACAGCATGTATTTGAAATTCTGGCAGGTGAATGAAGTATATACCTTTAGTATCCTCAAATAACATCAATGCCATCTCCCACCATTTCCTGAAAACAGTCTACAGGAAGGCTCCGGACTGAATGGCCGGAAATATGATGAAAAGCATAAATCGTTGCGACTGAAAAACAGGTGCTATATAGGCTTTTAATAAACAACGATCTTGCTTATGGTACGCGGGCTATCCATACCGGATTTAAGGAAATCAAACCGGAGCATACCTGACTTATATTCCGCCCTTACAAAATCGGCATCAATATACTTAGGTAAATTAATGATATGCTCAAAGCACCCGTAAGAACCTTCCTGTAACGGATTTCCGGGTTGCCTGCCGGGTTGTATATTGGGACATAATCCGTAAATGCTTAACAAATCCCCGTCAAGCATTACGATGAAATCCTCCTTATTATATCCGGGAACGTTCATTTCAATGCTATAGCAGTCCGCATCTTCATACGTCTTCAAAGAAGGCTTTTCATGTTTTTCGGAAGTTTCCTTCAACTGCTGCATCACTTTTGTCCAGTTATATGCCGGGGGATGATATGCCCCGGGATATTCATCGGATGCCGTTTTCGTTTGATTGCTGAATGTGATCATGTGAACACGGTTTTATAATGGATAATATGATATTTCGGCTTAATGCCTTTTCTTCACCTGTATACGAATCAAATTTCGAACCAGATACCGGTAAAATACAATAATAAACCCTTTTTTCACAATTGAATATGATTATCCTTACTAAGTATGATGATCTTAGTCACCGGTGGAGCGTAGAAAAAAGGAGTACGTAAACCATAGAGTAGTATATCCTTTATGTCGCACCGGGGTCTTCATTCAAGGCTATCGCGGACAGCCATGAGACCCTGGTGCAAAATAATTCGCCGGGGTCTCATCCTTAACACAGTTGCCCGGCTGTGAAGACCCAGTCAGGACGAAAAGTCTTATTTATATGAAACTATTATTGACTATAAAAGATTCTGTTTGTACTTTTTTGCATATTCTTTTGCTGTTAAACCGGTAATAAGTTTAAATTGCCGGTTAAAGTGCGAGATATTGTTGTAGCCGGTTTCATAGCATATTTGAGTAATTGTCATTTCTTTTTTCACGAGCAGCTTACAGGCGTTGAGAATACGGACTTCATTTAGAAATTCAGAGAACGTCTTTTGTGTTCTGGATTTAAAATAACGGCAGAAGGAAGATACGGTAAGGTTCGACAGGCTGGCAATTTCTTCCACCTTGATATCATCTGCATAATGCTGCATAATATAATTCATCACCACATTAATGCGCTCTGTGTCCGAAGTATTCACTGTGCTGGTATAGCCCGCGCTGGAAAGTAATTCGTAGTCTTTTGTATGTGCGATTATTTCCAGGGTTTTTAAAAAAAGGAGCAGCCTATCCATCCCGGTTGCGGATACAACATCTTTAACAAGTCCCGATATTTTCCGGTGGTCGGCGCCCTGTATCAAAACACCCTGTTGCCCTCTTTCAAATAGCTTTTTAATATGCATACATTCGGGCAAATCAAAAAATCCTGCACCCAGTACATCGTCCCGAAAATGTATAACATACACATCTACAAACAGCTCTTTATTATCCCGGTAAAAATCATTATCGTTCTTCCATACATGAGGCAGGTTCGAGCTGATGAACATCAGGTCGCCATCAGAAAAATTCCCGATGTGGTTTCCCATAAAACGGATTCCATAGCTCTTTTCCACAAAGATGATTTCATGCTCGGGGTGGTAATGCCAGGGATAATCCATATACGGTGTGATCTCCCTCTTCACCGTAATGGACGATGCATGCTGAACAGGAATTTTTTCCAGCTTAGGCTGCATGAAATACGTTTGTATTGTTAATAAAACTGCAGTATAGGATTTTTTGATGAAAAAATAGTGTTATAAATAGAAAAATCAGTCGTATTTCTTCTATGAAAAGGGTAATAATTTCGATCTGTCAATAAGACTACTGCCGGTGATGTATAATGAAGCAGGCAAACCTTTAAATAATTGGTATATGGATAAAAGAAACAGTACGGATAAAAAGAACCGGTACATATTCGGTGTTACGCTGGTAGCTTCGGTGGGTGGTTTTTTGTTCGGTTTCGACCTGGTAATTATTGCCGGGGCGCTTCCTTTTCTTGAAGCCGAATTCCATCTGTCTCCCGCAATGAAGGGCGCTGCAGTGAGCAGCGCTATCCTGGGCTCCATTATCGGGCCACTGTTCGGACTATGGTTTGCTGACAGGCTGGGACGAAGAAAAACAATGATGATCGCGGCTTTTTTCTTCCTGGTATCTACTATCGGGACTGCAGCGGCAGACGGTATATGGAATTTTAATGTATGGCGTTTTGTTGGCGGGCTGGGCATTGGTCTCGCTATGATGTCTTCCCCTATCTATATTGCAGAGCTATCGCCACCGCATAAGCGCGGAGTACTGGTAAATGTAAACCAGTTGTCTAATGTAATTGGGATCAACCTCGCGGTTATTGTAGGTTATTTTTTCTCGTTCGACGGCTGGGGCTGGCGGTGGATGTTCGCGTCCCAGGCGGTTCCCGTATTGTTTTTAACGGTGGGACTAATGCTGATCCCCGAAAGCCCTCGATGGCTGGTGTCGAAAGGCCGGATAGCGGAAGCGCTTGCTATTCTTAAAAAAATAAACGCTGCGAAAATAGCAGAACAGGAATTGGGTAATATTCAAAAAGCATTAGGCATGGCCACCGGCAGCTTCAAAGCATTGCTTCAGCCCGGTATACGCAGGGCCTTACTTGTAGGTATTATTATGATGGTTTTTTCCCAGATCAACGGCGTAAATATGATGTTGCTTTATGCACCGAGCATACTGGCAGAGGCGGGCGTATCTGTAGGATCGAATGCTATTTTAAGCTCCATACCGGTGTATGTTTTTATTTTTATCTGCACGGTAGCCGCATTCGGTTTGATAAAACGGTTCAGCAGGCGGGGTTTGCTGATAGCCAGCGTTTGCGGGATGTGCGCGGCTCACCTCTTAATGGCGTTTATCCTGCACGGAAACTGGTCGCCCATGGCTACCTTAATACCTATGCTGTTGGGTACAGGCGCTTTTACTTTAGGACTGGCACCTTTGAGCTGGGTTATCATATCCGAAATATTTCCCAACCACATCCGGGGGAAAGCGCTGGCCGTTGTCTGTTTCTTTCTCTACCTGTCGTCTTTTATCACTGCCCAGTTTTTTCCGGTGCTTACCAACTGGTTTACCGGGCAATATCATAATCCGGCAGGAGTGTATATCCTTTTTGCTTTGATATGCGCCGCTTGTGTAGTCTTTTCGTGGAAGATGATACCGGAAACCAAAGGATTAAGTTTGGAAGATATTGCTTCATTATGGACAGACAAGCCTGTAAATGAGGATAGCAACAGCAGTGCTTTTGTAAAAACGCAATAATGACCGATGGTCCTTTTTAAGGCCACCGGCAGATAAGGATTTATTGAATGTTTTAAAATGGATTTGAATGAAAGTAGGTTTTGTTGGATTTGGGGAGATCAATTCTCCTGTTGAATTGATTAAAGCCAAATGCAGGGTGGCGAGGGAAGAGGTCGTATCGCTTGGATTTTCAATAGTTACAACGGATGTGGTTACAGACGATGCAGAAGGAAAAGATGTGGCGCGGGCAATAGCAGATCTTGAGAAGGAGCGATTTGATGTGCTGATCGTGTGCCTTGCAGGCTGGATCCCTTCTCATGCCGTAATTGCGATCACACATGAGTATGCACACAAGCCGATCGTGTTGTGGGGACTTGCGGGAGATATGGAAAACGGGCGTATTGTTACCGCCGCTGCCCAGGCCGGTACTACCGCCTTAAGAAAAGTGTTTGCAGATCTGGGATATAAATTCAGGTATGTATATAACATTATTGGTCAGCCATCGCCCCTTCATAAAATACAGTGTTTTGTAAGAGCAGCATTTGCCCAAAGATCAATTGCAGGCAGCCGGGTGGGGATGATGGGATTCCGCGATATGAAATTATACAACACGTTGTATGAAGGGCTGTCGCTTAAAAAGGATTTTGGCATTGATGTGGAATTTTTCGAAATGCTGGAACTGCTGCAGGAGGTGGAGCAGGTTAAGGAAGCCGGCGTTGAACCGCTGCTGAATAAGATCAGGTCTGAATGGCAGTTTGTGCAGCCTGTAGAGGAAGATTTCCTGAGAAAGGGTATCCGCTATTATCTCGCGTTGCTGAACATTGCCAGGGCCAACGGCTACCAGGCACTTTCTCTCAAAGATGTGGATGGAATGAAAAAGCTGCTGCATTTTCCACCGGCACTTCTGTTCATGCTTTTGTCCGATGAGGCAGGCTTATGCACCATCCCGGAAAATGATGTAATGGGTGCGGTTACCCAATTGATCGTAAAGCAACTGACCGGGCAATGCGGCGCCTATTTCGAGTTTTACGAATTTTTTGAAAACGGGGTGTTAATGGGAGTCCCGGATTATGTGCCTGCCGAAGTGGTAAAAGGTAAAGTGAAGGTAACCCGCTCTGCTTTTGGAGGTATAAGCGGTGGTTTGCTGAATATCTCCCAAGTAAAAACCGGGAGGATGACGCTTGCCCGTCTTGCTAATACAGGGAATCACTACAGCATGCATATTATAACCGGCATTGCAAAACCCGTTACATGGGAAGAGGCAGGCTGGGAGCAGCCGGCTCCGCAATTGCCGAGCTTTGAGCTGACGCTTGACCAGCCTGTTGACGATTTTTCCGAAAAGGTTTCGGGCCAGCACTATATTGCTGCTTATGGCGATCAGACCGGCTTGTTAAAGGATTTTTGCTACCTGAAAAATATAAACGTGATTTAAAGTATCCTCATGAAAAAATACGATGCGGTAATAGCCGGATATATTTGTATAGACCTAACCCCCGTGTTTAAAAAAGAAGTTACGGTAAATGATGTGTATGATGTGCTCCGTCCAGGCAGGCTGGTTGAAATTGACGGTATGGAATCCACCCTTGGCGGTGTTGTCGCCAATACGGGCATGGCAATGAAAAAATTTTCAAAGCGGGTTTTCCTTAACGGCTTGTTAGGCACGGATTTTATCGGCAAAATAGCGAGGGAATCCCTGGAGAAATATGAACTGTCGGAAGGCATACAAACGGTAAAGGATAAAGGCACGGCTTTCGGTTTGGTGATAGCGCCGCCGGCCGTTGACCGTATTTTTCTTGAGTCACCGGGATGCAGCGAGCTGTTCGACCTTCATCATATAGATTATGATGCAGTGGTGCAAAGCCGGGTATTTCATTTCGGCTATCCGCCCCTGTTAAAAAAATTTTATCGCCAGAAAGGGAAACAGCTGGTTTCGCTTTTTAAGAAAGTAAGTGATATGGGAGTGGTGACTTCTCTCGACTTTAGTTTGCCGGATACAGAAAGCAAATCAGGAAAAGTGAATTGGATAGATATCTTAAAAGCTGTTCTGCCTTATACCGACATTTTTGTACCCAGCCTGGAAGAAGCTTTGAAAATGGTTTTTCCGTACGAGTATACGGTGCTGGAAGCGGCAGGAGGCGATATTGTAGATCATGTATCGCCGGATCTCATAAAGGAATTGGGTGAAAGGCTGATCGCCTGTGGCGCCCATATTGTTTTGATCAAAGCGGCTCATAAAGGCTTGTTTTTATGGACGGGAAATGTGGCCGCAGTAAACAGTAAGCAAAGGGTATGCCTTCCGGAAGCGGAATGGAACAACAGGCAATTGTGGTGCGAGGCCTATCCCGTGATCCGGGAAAAAATAATCAATGCATCGGGAGCCGGTGATACTTCCGCCGCTGCATTTCTCACCGCCATTTTAAACGGAGAACCACCTGTAATTGCAATGAAATATGCTGCCATTGCCGGGAAAAACAATTTGTATTGCAACAATATATATGAAGACATGCCGGATTGGGCGATGATGACAGAAGAATTACGGGATGCTTCAGTAAAAGTGAGAAATATACAGGAGCTGCCTGTGAATGCAGAAAACAACCACAAGCTATAACAAAAATATTTGAATAGTATGAACGATACTTTAATGGTCAATAAGAATTGGTGGCGCAGCAGCGCCGAAGGCATTCCGCGTTTGATAACAGAACTGCCCGGTCCGCGTTCTAAGCAGATGCACGACAATACGGCACGGTATATGAAAGGATTAAGCTCGCAGGTAAAATTATTCCCGGTTTGTTTTGAAGAAGGCAGCGGGATAACGCTCACCGATGTGGATGGCAATAAATATCTTGATTTCTCTTCCGGGATTTATGTCACTTCACTGGGACATTGCCATCCAAAAATATCTGAAGCGATCGCTTACTGGGCAAAGAAGCTGATGAATGCGCATGACTTTACCACGCCTGTAAAAGAGAAGCTGATGGAGAAGATGGCAGCGATCCTGCCCGGTAGGCTGAATGCGGTGCAATTGTATTCCGATGGTGCCACGGCTGTGGAAGCAGCTATACGGGCGGCAAGAGCCATTACCCATAAGCATGAATTTATTTCCGCCTACCGCGATTTTCATGGCAAAAGCATGGGAGCGGTAAGCTGCGCGCAGATGTACAGGAGCGAAACCTTTAGCTATGGTCCCACCAGGGCAGCGGGCTTTTATATGGTGCCCCGGCCCGATCCCTATCACCCGTTGTGGAAGAAAGCCGATGGCACAATTGATACGGACGCGTATATCAGCTTTTATGAAAATTTTTTAAAGGAAGCCACCGTAGGCAATGTAGCGGCGTTTGTGCTGGAGCCGGCACAGGGATGGGCGGGAAGCATCTTTCCACCCGATGATTTTTTTCCGAAGCTAAAAAAACTATGCGAGCAACATAAAATACTGCTGTATGATGATGAGGTATTGGCCGGCATGGGAAGAACAGGAGAATGGCTTACACTGAACCACTGGAATGTAATACCGGATATTGTAACCTTTGGCAAATCATTTGGCAATGGATTCCCGGTAACCGCCATGGTGGTGAGCGAAGAAAATGGCGAAGCGCTGGAAAAAATTTCCGCTTCTTCCAGCTATGGCGGCAACCCGATGGCCTGCGCTGCCGCACTGGCTTCCATAGAAGTGATCGAAGAAGAAAATATACTGGAGAATGTAAGAACCGTGGGCGGTTATTTCATGAAGCGGATGCAGCAAATGAAAGCGGAACATCCCATTATAGGCGATGTGAAAGGAAAAGGTTTTTTGCTGGGAATAGAGCTGGTAAAAGATAAAGCAACCAAAGAACCTTTTGCGGAAGCGG
Organism: Chitinophagaceae bacterium; assembly: GCA_023957155.1. Classification (GTDB taxonomy): domain Bacteria; phylum Bacteroidota; class Bacteroidia; order Chitinophagales; family Chitinophagaceae; genus Agriterribacter. The sequence continues at coordinate 189,622 of JAMLHK010000009.1, forward strand.
GCGTAGCAGTATACCAAAAAGCTTTTAGAAAAGGACTGGCATGGATACCCGCAGGTCATATTCTTCGCATGTCGCCACCGCTGATCATGGATGAAAAATATGCAGCAATGGGCATGGATATCATTGAAGATGCGATAAGTGAAGTAGAAAAGGAATTTGGATATAAATGATTGTTTAAATAAAAAGTGCATTTCGAGTTAATGCAGCAGGCGTACGCCCGCAAAACATGAAATATACACCTAAGCGCTTAACAGAATATTATGATATCAAAGAAAACAACTTGTATTAAAACCTTAGTAACACATTGCTAATAACAATACAACCTTATTAGCTTCAATGAAGAGATAGTAAAATTAGTACCTGCTAATTATTGGAACGAGATATAATAATGTAATAAGGTTGGGTTAAGGTTCATATTTTATTACTAAGGTCATAAGCCTGCCTGTCGGGCAGACAGGGTTTGATCCTGTAACGAAACATTGTGAGATTTGAAATATACTGGGGATCGTACATATAAAATGAGATCACCACACGATAGCCTGGTAACCCAAAGAAAAAACAGTAACAGTAATGATTCATTCTGAAAATAATTAAAGTATGGGAAAAAGCTCACTACACCAGTTAACAGACGGCGGCTTGCGCATTGGCTGGGCGATAGAGGATGTAACTCCGGAAGGACCGGTATCGTTGTACGGGCAGTACTATGAACGGATCTCAGAATATGTGCAGAGCAGGTTAACGGTAACGGCATGTGCCATGGAAAAGATCATGGATGACGGCGGTTCAGAGCAGGCGGTGTTGGTTTCGATGGATGTGATCTATACTTTAAAGGAAATGCAGGATGCCGTTCGTGCACGCCTCCAGGAAATAATACCCGACCTTGACCTGAACAAAATATTTTTGAATGCTACTCATACGCATTCGGCGCCTTATCCCGAAGTGGAAAGCGGTTTCGGGGAAATATTATTGGACGGTATCTGTAAGGCTGTGATCAACGCATGGAAAAACCGTAAACCTGCTGCTGTCAGCACCGGCTTTGATTATGCAGTTATCGGGCATAACCGCAGGGTGATGTATGCCAACGGAACAGCGGAGATGTATGGCGATACGGAGCGGGAAGATTTTTTGGCCATAGAAGGTCCCACTGATCCCGGGATTGATCTGCTTTTTACCTGGGATCTTGATAAGCTATTGACAGGTATATGGGTAAATGTTGCCTGCCCGGCGCAGGTAACGGAATCTAAGTATTATGTATCCTCCGACTTCTGGAGTGAGGTGCGAAAAAAGGTAGCCGAAAGATTTGGGAAAACAGTTCATATTCTCCCCCAGTGTAGCGCTGCCGGTGACATTGCGCCGCGAGACCTTACTACCCGTTACAGGGCCGGTGAGCCTGACATGTGGGATGTGCCGGGTATTGTTGAAATCGGGAAAAGAATAGATCGTGTAATACAGAACGTGTATCCTGCTGCTTCTGAAAAGATCACCACCAGTATAGTTTTATATCACAAGGTCAGACAGATCCGGATACCCACACGCGTCGTCTCTGATGAAGAATACCGGAAGGCTTTAGCTGTTGTCAATACCATCAAAGCTGCCAAGCCGGCAGATCCGTCTTCTCCCCTTACTGCCTGGAACCGGTTTTTGAAGGAGATCAAAGACAATGAAAAAACAAAAGCATATGGTCCCTGGGACAGCAAGACCTCTGATTACGGATGGCTGAGACCAATGGAGATCGTAGTGCAGCAATACGAAGATAAACACCGGCCTGCATATTACACATACGAACTGCATGTGATGCGTATCAATGATGTGGCGTTGGCTACCAATCCTTTTGAGCTGTTTGTTGATTATGGATTTGCCATTACGGCCAGGAGTAAAGGCTGTCAGACATTTCTTGTGCAGTTCGCCGGCGATTCCGGCGGATACCTGCCTACGCAAAGAGTGCTCAATGGCGGTGGCTACAGCGCTATGGCGAACAATATCGGGACCGAGGGGGGTAAGGTATTGGTAGAAGAAACGGTGGCGATGATCAATGCGATGTGGGATGATCGCCACTAATGCACGAATAAATGTATCAAAATCCATTCGTGCATTCGTGGCTTTAAGGAAGTTTTAAATAATACGCACAATACAATGAAAACCTACAGGCTGAACAGGCTTTTCCACCCGGTATCAAAAAAATGTTTTGATGTAGCCATTGACCATGGTTTCTTTAATGAATACGCTTTCCTGGAAGGCATAGAGGATATACAGGCGGCTGTTGAAGCCATTGTTGAGGCGGCACCCGATGCCATACAGTTAACAGTGGGGCAGGCGAAGTATTTACAACAGATACCCGGTAAACAAAAACCTGCTCTCGTATTGAGAACGGATGTGGCAAATGTATATGGAAAATCGTTGCCAACTGCTGCATTCAGCAAGATGATAGCTCTGGCTGCCTTGCAGGCGGTAAGGCTTGACGCTGCCTGCATGTGCATCAACCTGTTTTCCATCCCGGGAGCGCCGGAGGTTACAGCTCAGTGTATTGATAATATTATCAAACTGAAGCTGGAAGCAGATCACTACCAGATGCCGCTGATGATAGAGCCGCTGGTGTTTCAACCCAATGCGGAGAAAGGCGGCTACATGGTGGATGGCGATATACAAAAGATCATTCCCTTAGTCAGGCAGGCGGTGGAGCTGGGAGCGGATATCATTAAGGCCGACCCCTGTACCAACGTGCAGGAATATCACAAAGTCGTGGAAGTGGCGGGCAGCGTGCCGATACTGGTACGTGGCGGCGGCAAAACAAATGATGAAGAGATCATACAAAGAACTACCGAACTGATGCAGCAGGGGGTTTCAGGTATTGTGTATGGAAGAAATATTATACAACATCATAATCCCGGCGGAATTACAAAAGCATTAATGGATATAGTGCATAAAGTTAAATAAGTGAACGATTTCTGTACGTATTTCAGATGTTACGTTATTCAAAAAAAATAAAAGTTCTATGCTTAGAATTAACACACTCTCTATAATGTTGGTTGTAGCTTTTGGATTTTCCAATTGTAACAATGCTAAACAATCCACCCCAACTGAACCGGTAAGGGCAGTACAACTTATTGCTAACGAAAAAAGTTTTCCTGTTGTAGAAAAAATTGAGGAAATATTTATTACACGGTTAAGAGAGAGAGGAAATATTGAAGTGTCGAAGAGTAAAAACTTACCATTAAAAATTGTTTTTAAAATAGAAGAAGGTATTGGGAAAGAAGGTTTTTCTATTACAGACGGGGAAAACGGAGAAGTGACAATTACAGGGAATGATGAACGGGGGTTGTTATATGGTGTAGGTAAGTTACTAAGGATATCAGAATATACCTCAGGTGGGTTTAAAGTAGGGCAATGGCGCGGGACAAGCATACCTCAAAAAAAGATCCGGGGAATTTATTGGGCTACTCATTTTTATAACTACTACCAGAATGCCCCGATTGAAGAGCTGGAACGTTATGTTGAAGACCTGGGTTTATGGGGATACAATAATATTAAAGTGTGGTATGACATGCATCATTTTACATCTTTTTCCGATGCCGTTGCTGTTAGTTTCAGGGAAAGGATCGCCGCTATTATGAAATCGGCCCGGGCAATAGGAATGGGAGTAGCTTTCACTATGATCGCTAATGAAGCCTATGCCAACGATCCTGAATACTGGAGAGCTATACCGGGTGCCGAGCGCGGTGCAGTATATCCTGAAGATATATGTCCTAACAAACCAGGAGCGCTGGAGCACGCTTTAAAATTGAGAGGAGAATTTTTTGATTGGTGTAAACAATTTAATCCGGAATATATCACTATCTGGCCTTACGATCCCGGAGGTTGTGCCAGTGCTGACTGTCAACCCTGGGGTAGCAACGGTTTCTTGAAAGCTGCCCGGGCTGTAGCGGATCTTGCCGGGGAAAAAATGCCCGATACACGCATCATCCTTTCTACCTGGATGTTTGATAGCACAGAATGGAGTGGCTTACAACAACAGTTACCGGATGTAAATAAGTGGATGGATGTGCTGATGGTAGAGAAGATACCCGGAGCAGAAAAGAAGCACAAAGGATTTTTCACCAATCTCCCCGATACGATTACCGCAATAGGATTCCCGGAAATAAGCATGTACAATAGTTTTCCCTGGGGTGGATTTGGCGCTAACCCTTTTCCAGGTAAGCTTTTGCAACAATGGGAAGAGGTGAAGAACCTTTCGGAAGGTGGGTTTCCCTATTCGGAAGGAATTTTTGATGACATTAATAAGATTACATACGCCCAGATGTACTGGGATAAGAATGCAGATATTGACCAGGTGTTACAAGAGTACATACGATATGAACTGGGTGTAGCTGCTACTGATAGTGTTTTAAAAGTAATACACACACTTGAGCAGAACCATCATCTGAGGTGGTGGCCCGGAAAGCTGGAGGGTATAAAATTAACATTGGACTGGTTTCCTTCAAAAAATGTAAAACCGCAGGAGGACCCCGGGGCGGAGGATGCATTTCAAATTGCAGAAAGAACAGATGCCAGCATGCTACCATGGGCAAAAGAGAACTGGCGTTGGCGCATATTATATATACGTGCCATGCTTGACGCCGAATTAAAAATCAATGGAGGAACTCCTACGAGTAAATGCTACCAGGGTTTTTATGAATTACTGAAACTATATCATTGCAATGAGAAGACGGATCCGGTTGTAAAGCCTCCTCTTTCTGCTGCCGATTATAAAGCAATGGCTGCCTATGAATAGTGAGTATATACCGGGTTACTGCTTTTTATACCGGTTAGTAAAAGAGATAAAATCAATCCTGCAAATGAAGTGTCATAATTTGAAAATGCAGTTGTTTCCTTAAAGATTTCGGAGAAGTAATTTTAAGGTATAAAATAAAGTATCACTCATGCTTCAATAAATCTTCACTAAGTATTTTTTTAGACTAAAACTATAATTCAATGCTCAACGATCATTTACCATTAAGGTATTGGGCCAGACTATTGCCCATACTGCTTATGACATTAATTTTTTTCCTGAACGTTCAGGGACAGCAACAGCTGACCGTTACAGGAGAAGTAAAGAGTACCGGGGGAGAACCATTAGCGGGCGCCAGTGTGAGTATTAAAGGTACGAGCTCAGGCGTTCTAACCAATGCACAGGGCGTTTTCAGCATTTCCTGCCAAAGCAACAGCACACTGGTATTCAGCTTCAGCGGCTTTGAACCGCAGGAAAGGCTGGTTAGCAGTACTAATAACTGGAACATACAGTTGGAAAACAGCGAATCTGTTCTGGGAGAAGTAGTGGTGACGGCATTGGGTATTCAGAAACAGGCAAAAGCATTGAGTTATGCTGCCCAGAAGGTGGCAGGAACGGAGCTTACCAAAGTGCCGCAGACTAATTTGGTTAATGCTTTATCTGGCAAAGTAGCAGGGATCACTATCAACAGGAGTGCAGCTGGTCTTGGGGGATCGGTGAAGGTACTGTTGCGGGGTAGCAAATCCGCGGCTGGAAATAATCAGCCTTTATATGTAGTTGATGGTGTACCTCTACTCAATTTTACACGTGAAACTGTCAACTCCACCGGAACTATGATTGACCAGGGAGATGGTATATCCAACCTTAATCCCGATGACATAGAAAGTATGAGTATTCTCAAAGGAGCGTCTGCTGCATCCTTATATGGTAGCCAAGCTGCTAACGGGGTCATTCTGATTACCACCAAAAAGGGGAAAGCCGGTGTTTCTAAAATTGATGTTTCATCAGGACTCACAGTAGACGCTGTGGCCTATACGCCCAAACTGCAGAACCATTATGGGCAGACAGCTCCGGGCTCTCCGGAGAGCTGGGGCGCACCAATCAGTACGTCATACGACAACATTTCAGATTTCTTTCAAAAAGGAAATACCTGGATAAACTCAATCAGTTTCTCCTCCGGGACAGAGAAAACGCAAACCTATCTTTCTTATGCAAATACCAGCGCAAACGGCATTGTTCAAGGCAATTCAATGGGACGCCATAACTTTAATTTTCGGGAGTCATCCTGGTTCCTCAATAATAAGCTAAAGCTGGAAGGGAATGTAAATCTCATCACCCAAACTGTTGACAATAACCCTATATTCGGATATCAGAGCGGACCACTTTCCGGTCTCTACGCTTTTCCACGCGGAATAGACATGACTCAATATAAAGAAAATTTTGAAGTATTCGATCCGGTACGGAACCTCTATGTACAAAACTGGCCTTTTATTGCGGTTGAAAATCAAAATCCTTATTGGGTAATCAACAGGAACTTATACAAAAATAAGAGGTTCAGAACGATCTCTAATATCATTGCACGGTATGATATTAACGATTGGATGAATGTTCAGATCAGGGGTAATATGGATAGAACAAATGATTACAATACAGCGAAATATTATGTAGGTACAGTTGCCGCATACGCAGGGACCAACGGACGTTATAACGTATCTGATATTACAACCACTCAATTATATGGAGATGCCTTGCTTAATATGAATAAAAAGTTCAACGATATTCAGCTAAATGTAACACTGGGATCAAGTATTACCGACAGCCGGAATTCAGGGGAAAGCCTTGCATCTAACGACATGTATATTCCTAATGTGTTTACTATACCCAATATGAGCAAGGGGCAGAATACCTCCTTTGGCGAAATTTCTGAGCAACATCAGCAGTTGCAGGCTGTATTTGGCAATATTAATCTTTCGTATAAAGATTGGTTGTATTTTGATATTACGGGGAGAAACGATTGGTCCTCTAATTTGAGTTTTACGCCTAATGGTTCCTATTTTTATCCTTCAGGTGGGTTATCTGTATTGCTTGATCAGCTATTGAATCTCCCTCAATTTGTCAATATGCTCAAAGTGCGTGGATCATATGCGGTAGTTGGCAATACAGTACCTGTATATGTTACTAATCCTTTAAACTATCTTACCAGCACTGGAGATATCAGTTTTAATAACACAGCTCCATTTACTGATCTTAAACCGGAAAAAAATCGTTCATTGGAGCTGGGGGCAGAATTCAAGCTCCTGCAAGGCAGGTTTGGCGGCGATGTGACCTGGTATAAGTCCAATTCCATAAACCAGTTTTTTCCTGTAATAGTTCCACCTGGTACTGGTTACAGCAAACGATTTATTAATGGTGGTGATATTCAAAACTCAGGAATAGAAGTTACTTTGGCGTTCAGCCCTATAGTAGAAAAAAACTTTTCTTGGGTAACCGGGATAAACTTTGCCCGCAATAAAAGTCTGATCAAAAAGCTGGCTCCGGAAGTAAGCCAGTTTGTAATCACTGATGATATCAATAATTATTCTTCCATTTTAAAAGTGGGCGGACGTTATGGAGACATATATGCTCCTATACTGAAGCGTGATGAAAAAACAGGGCAGGTATATGTGAATGATGATGGTACCCCTGTATTACAAAGCGGAGGAAGGCAGCTGGTGGGCAATGCCAGCCCGGATTTTAGATTGGGTTGGAAGAACAGCATAAGTTATAAATGGTTAAGCTTTGACTTGTTGCTGGATGGCTCTTTTGGCGGCAAAGTGATGTCAATTACAGAACAGATGCTTGATGGTTACGGCGTGTCTGAAGCAACCGGAAAGGCAAGGGATGAAGGAGGGCTTACCATCAATGGTATACGCCAGTCAGATAATACGCCGGTTACAAAAGTAGATACAGAAAAATGGTATAAAATAGTAGGTGGTAGACAACATGTTACCGGGGAGTATATGTACGATGCTACTACGATGCGGATTCGGGAGGCTGCTTTATCTGTTACCATTCCTCAATCAGTACTAAAAGCACCTTTCATAAAAAACATCCGGTTATCCTTAATCGGAAGAAACCTTGCTTACCTGTATAAAAAAGCCCCGTATGATCCGGAGCTTACATACTCTACCGGTAATGGATACTCCGGCGTAGACGTATTTAGTTTGCCCGCTACACGGAGTTTTGGCTGCAGCCTGAATGTATCATTTTAACTACTGAAGAAAACTCAATTACAATGAATTTCAGAATAAACATACGCATTACACTTGCAATATTTATCGGATCTCTTTTGCTGTTATCAAGTGCATGTACAAAGAATTTTGAGTCATATAATACCGACTCAATCGGAATTACAGATGCACAATTAGAGTCGGATTTTAACAGTATCGGTGCTTTTTTCCCAAATGTACAAAACTCGATTTATCCCAGCAATAATAGCAATTTAGTAGCGGCCGATGTGGTAGAAATTATTTCCTGCGGTGGTTGGGGCGGTTATTTTATGATTACCTTACCTGGTGTGTGGAATCCGAATTATTTCTTTTTTGCCGGATGGGAGTCATATAGTTTGTTTGGGGTAGGATATAATTCCATTATGTCTCCCATTAATGAAATCAAGCGACGTGGAGCCGAAACATTAGCTCCCGACTTCTGGGCCGTTGCCCAGATATTAAAAGTGACCGGAATGCATAAGGTAACAGATATTTATGGCCCTGTACCTTACAGTCGGTTTGGAACAGGAGGAACTTCTGTAGCATATGACGATCAACTGGAGATTTATAATTCCTTTTTCTCTGAATTGGACGCTGCGGCTGCAACACTTAGTAAATATGTTGCGGATCATCCAGGCGCCACGCCCTTCAAAAAGTTTGATAGAATTTATAACGGTGATTATAAAAAGTGGATCAAATATGCCAACTCTTTGAGGCTTCGGCTGGCCATGCGAATAGTAAAAGTATTGCCAGACAAAGCAAAAGCAGAGGCGGAAAAATCGCTAAATCCGGCAAATGGGGGTGTTTTTACCAATAATAATGATAATGCACTTGTTTCAGGTGGGGTAAATTCTATATATGTATCCTGCAGAGAATGGAGGGATGCTACTATTGGAGGAGCGATCATTTCTTATATGAATGGCTATAGTGACCCGCGAAGATCAAAATATTTTGAGCCTTCATTGATTTTACCGGGACAATATGTAGGTGTTCGGGCTGGAAGTGATATTAAAGCACAGTCAGATTACCTGTCATTTTCAAACCTATCCGGAACAACCTTTACCAGAACCTCTCCTGTACAGCTGATGAATGCCGCAGAAGTATATTTTCTGAGGGCAGAAGGCGCTCTGCGTGGATGGAATATGGGGGGAACAGCTGGGGAGTTATATGAAACAGGGATTTCGACTTCATTCCAGCAATGGGGATTGGCGGGAGATGCAGCTACATATATTCAGGATAATATAAGTGTTCCGGCGGATTATACAGACCCGGTGACACCTTCCAACAATATCGCAGCTCTTTCTCATGTAACGATCAGGTGGGATGAAAATGCAGGCAATGAGGAGAAGCTGGAAAAAATCATTACGCAAGAATGGATTGCTAACTTTGGCAGTGGAACAGAAGCATGGTCTACATTCCGCCGGACAGGTTACCCTAAACTATTTCCTGTAGTTGTCAATAATAGCGGCGGAACTATCAGCACTGATATACAGATCAGAAGGATGAACTATCCGGGTTCTGAATACGTATCTAACGAAACCGAGGTAAAAAAAGGTGTTAGCATGCTGGGCGGTCCGGATACTGGCGGAACCCGGCTCTGGTGGGATGTTGACGGCCCTAATTTTTAAACACCCATTAAGTCGCAGCGGGGTCTTCATTCAAGGTTATTGCGGGCAGCCATGAGACCCTGGTGCAAAATAATTCACCGGGGTCTCCCCCTTCACATAGTTGCCTGGCTGTGAAGACCCCGTCAGCACGAAATTCAGGACAAAATGCTGCCGGCGGGGAAATATGCACCAATTAGTACTTATATTGAGGAAGTTAATGCAGTAAGTATCTTTTTATTAATATTGATTGGATGAAATACAAACAGGATAATCTCTATGCGCTAATTATTGTATTAGCCTCCTCAGTATGGGTATTACCGGGTTGCAAAAGCAGCACAAAGACCGGCACGTTACAAAGATCTGTGCAAGTGCTATTGTCTGACCAGGACAGCAACATGATTAAAACTTCCTGGCCTTCCATAGGCTGCTGGTTTTGGCAGAAAGAAGAGTTTACCGGTGACGGATATAAACCGTTCATTGAGCTGCATGAGCAATATTCTCCTTTTAAACTGCTTACCACCAGCCTGCGGTATCCCGGAGATCTGACCGACCCGGAAGTATATAAGCAGATAAAAGCCGCTTCGTTGTATGCGCGCGAAAAAGGTATGGCAATCGTTATGGATCTGGACATCCGTCTGGCGCGGGACAGCTTCCGGGCAAAATATCCCGATGAGTTGCAGCAGATCGTTTTCATAAAGGAATTCCCGTTAAACCAAAAAGATCCGTCTTCCATAGGAGTTAAAGGACGTGCCTTCGAAGATCATTATACTTACGGACGAACACCTTATGACGTGGTAAATGCAAAGTTGCTGAGGGTCTATAGCTATCAGAAGAAAGATGGCGTGGTGCAATCAGGTACAGTAAAAGATATCAGTAACAAGGTTGTTGCTGTTGAAAGCCGGGACAGTGTGCATGTCAGCATTAGTGGAGCAATAGAAGATGCTGCCGCTACTGCCTGTGCATTGGTGGCTTTTACGGTAAATACACCCGATGTATTTGCTCCTCACCTGCTATCCTATCAACGAGAAATACTACAACAGTATGCCGATGCATCGTTAGCAGGCGCGTGTAAAGATGAGTGGGGATTTCCCGGAAGATTCACAACTCCTACAGATGAGCTGTGGTATTCTGCCGGCATGGCAAAAGCGTATGCGCAACGAAGTGCCGGCAGGGACTTACTGAGAGATATGCTTTTGATGAGCAAGGGCGAAACAGGATATGAAGCAGAAAGAATGGCTGCAGTGAACAGCTATATGGAGATGTGCAGTATGCGAAATGGCGAAATAGAAACAGACTACTATCATGCGATAAAGGAAATATTCGGTAAGGATGCCATGTCGGCAACACACCCCACCTGGTTTCCTTACCCGGATAACAGGGAGGTATTTAAGAACGGGTTGGACTGGTGGATATCTAAAAGAGATATTGCACAAACCGATGAAGCTACACCATTCAGTGTACGGACAGCCCTCTCAAAAAAAATGTACAGTCCGTTGTGGTTTAATATGTACTATGATAAAACGATCGGACCCTATTACAAAGACATCTGGAGGGCAGCCTTAGCCGGAGGACGTTTGAATTACCATCCCCTATGGCCCGTCCCTGCAGGGCAGTTGAAGGCTTCCTTGCTGAAAGACAGTCTTATGCTTGCGGAAAGCAGGGTGAGCCTGTTGAATTACATTGCGGAAACCTCCCCGGATTGCCCGGTGGCTGTTGTTTTCGGGCATCCGGCAGCGCTTAACTGGACTGACAAAAAAGTTTTCGCCGATGTGGGATTGAATGTAGCGAATGCATTATGGAAAGCCGGCTACTATGCAGACCTTATACCCAGCAGCGAAATTGTGAATGGCTCACTGATCATCAATAAAAACGGTAAAGTTCAGTATGGGCCTCAGCAATACGAAGCAGTGATCTTCTATCATCCTGAATACGATAAGCGGCCTGTTGCGGATTTTTTCAAAAAAGCAGGGGAATCCGGCAAAACAGCATTGTTCAGGATAGGCAACTGGACTATAGATTTTGATGCTCAACCTTTTGATGGAAACGGGGTAATGGGAGTGCCTGTCAGGAATGCGGATACGTTATCTGTAGTTCCGTTGGTAATGGAGGTACTAAAATCAAGGAGTATTCCGGTGCAAACAGAAGGAGAAGAACATACGGTATCGGGGTTTCCGGCTTCTGTAATGCCTAAGGCTGAGGGGCAGTTGAAGCTGATAGACGGCACACGCATATTTATTTCAGGAGAGCATAACCTGTCAGGAGATGCTATTGTACAAAAAGTGAATATTGACGGATACCAGGCAGACATTGATGCCATTGGTGTTGCCGGCATCCGGATGAATAGAAAGGGAGAAGTGGAAGCGCTTACCTGCGGAGGATTGAAAACATTCCAGGGAGGAGGTTTGAATATTCAGTTGGAGAACCGGGCAGATATAGCCCTGATCAAACGATCGGGAAAATGGAAAGGTATCATACATAGCAACCGTACTGAAATTCCCCCTTCATTATTGGCTATTACCCGCGATTGGACGGTAGTTCGGATCCCCCTGATATATAATGATTAGTCTTTTCATCAGAGAATACATGAAGTCGCAGCGGGGTCTCACCCTTAACACAACTGCCTCGCGGTGAAGACCCCGTCAGCACGATGGTCGAATATTAAAAAAATAACACTTAATAATCTGTTATGTCATTTAGGATATTGCTTTTTTTTATGTGCCTGCTTAATGTAAGCCATTTGGTTGCAGGGGTTCATTTACCTAAGATATTTGCTTCACACATGGTACTCCAGCGTAATAAACCTATACCTATATGGGGATGGGCGGATGCCGGGGAGAAAGTGACTGTTGCATTAAAGGGGTTCATTGCTAAGGGGCAGGAAAAAACAACAAAAGCCAGTAAGGATGGGAAATGGATGATCTACCTGGATGTTGAAAAAGCGGGCGGACCTTACCAGTTAGTAATTAAAGGAAAAAACAATACGGTTATACTTGATGATGTATTGATTGGAGAAGTGTGGATATGTTCCGGACAGTCTAATATGGGGATGCGGGTAGAAGAGTCTGCCAACGCGGGTGAAGAGATCGTTGCAGCCCATTACCCACAAATCCGCCACTTTAAAGTAGCATGGAATATTAGCCTGACACCTGAGGATGATTTACAGGGAGAAGACTGGAAAGTAACAACGCCTGAAAATGTTGGAAAATTCACTGCGGCAGGCTATTATTTTGCCAGGTCCTTATATGAGAAATTAGGAGTTCCCATTGGGTTGATCAACAGTTCCTGGGGCGGTACTATGGTTGAAACCTGGATGAGCAAAGATGCCATGCAAAGTTTTAATGAGTTTTCCGAGGTGGTAAAGGCAATGCCCGCATCCATGCATGCGCTTGGTGATAAGCGGCGCACAAAACTTGCCAATGCGATCAATGATTTACAGGGCGGTCTGCCGTCAACAGCAGAAGTGCAGTCGTGGTCAGCAGCATCTTTTGATGATAGCAACTGGAAAACGATCGGGTTACCGGACTATTTTGATCGTAAAGCGCTCGGATATCTTGACGGGGCCGTCTGGTTTCGCCGTGAATTTATATTGCCCGATTCCTTGTCCGGGATGAGCATGGTGCTTTCACTGGGAACCATTGATGATATTGACATAACTTATGTGAATGGTGTAAAAGTGGGAAGTACGCCGACCAAAACTTCCACAGGGCGAACCTATATTCTTGATCCCTCGCAACTGCACGCAGGAAAGAATTTCATTGCTGTACGCATAGAAGATTTGGGCGACCGGGGTGGTTTTACAGGCAAGCCCTCCGACATGAAGATCAGCAGGGATGCCTATGAACAGCCGTTATCAGGAACATGGAAATTCCGTATAGAAACTTCAGTGGATAATAATCAGTTTGTTGGCCCCAACGAAACCGGTGCATTGTTGTACAATGCCATGATCGCTCCGTTGATCCCTTATGCCATTCGGGGAGTGATCTGGTACCAGGGCGAATATAATGCCGGGCGTGCATACCAGTACCGGAAGTCGTTCCCGCTCTTGATCAGCGACTGGCGCTCCCATTGGAAAGAAGAATTTCCTTTTCTTTTTGTACAGTTGGCCAGCTATAATGACAATAATGGTAGCAGCAATAAAGGCAGCGCCTGGGCGGAGTTGAGAGAGGCACAAGCTCTTACCGAACAGCTGATGCCACAAACGGGGATGGCTGTGATCCATGATATCGGGGATCCTGAAAATATCCATCCTGCCAATAAGCAGGAAGTGGGGAGAAGATTGTCGCTCCATGCACTCAGGATCGTATATGGGCAGGAAGTCGTTTCACGGGGTCCACAGTTTGAGTCTATGCAAAAAGAAGGCAATAAAATAGTGATCAGCTTCAGTAATACCGGCAGCGGCTTAACAGTTCACGATAAATATGGTTACCTGCACGGTTTTGAAATAGCGGGCGCCGACAAAAAGTTTTATTGGGCCAAAGCGGAGATCCGTGATAGTAAAGTGGTGGTTTGGAGTGATAGGGTATCCGAACCGGTTACGGTACATTATGGCTGGGCCGATGACAATATGGAAGCCAACCTGTTCAATAAGGAAGGATTGCCTGCTGCTCCCTTTCGTACCGATATCTGGAAAGGTATTACTGAAGAGGCAACGTTTAAACCTTATTAAATGTGATCAGGTCGTATGATAATTGCCGAACAAGATAGGATGAATACAAAAAATGGGTGAAAGCGATTGCCTGCGGAGGCTTGAAAACTTTTTTTATACTGGTATGTGTCTTCACATACCAGTATAAAAGAGTGAGTACTTATTTCGGTATATAAAAACACATGCCAATAAGGAAACCTGACGATGGATTGCTCTACTATCCGCAAGCAAGCCTGCGAAAGAGCTGTGCCAGGCTAAATACCTTTTGCTATCGGCATGTTGTATTTGCCCAATTTATGTATTTTCGGTAAAATGAATAGGGAAAGCCAAAATATAGAATGGAAAGAAGCCTGGCGTGATGAATACCTGAAATGGATTTGTGGCTTCGCCAATGCGCAGGGCGGTAAAATATTTATTGGCATTGATGACAAAGGGAATGTTACCGGCGTAGAAGATTATAAAAAGTTAATGAATGACTTGCCCAATAAGATCGTCAGCCATTTAGGGTTGGTTGCAGACATAAATTTGCACCTGCAGGAAGATAAGTATTATATTGAAGTTATTGTACCGGTCAGCAGTATCCCTGTAGATTATCATGGGGTTTACCATTATCGCAGCGGCAGCACAAAACAGGAATTAAAAGGCATATCCTTACAAAACCTTTTATTAAAAAAAATGGGAAGGAAATGGGAAGGTATGCCAGTTGAAGGTATAAGTTACAAAGACCTTAATGAAGATAGCATTCAGTCATTCCTGGCAAAAGCCATCAACAAAGAACGGATACCACCTGACGCAGGATTGGCTGACAGAGAGTTGCTGTTAAGAAATCTTGGACTCATGACAGAGCAAGGTCAGCTTACCAATGCGGCCTTATTACTTTTTAGCAAAAAGATTAATATAGCCCAAAGTGGCTTATAAAGAGTAATTTACAAGAGTGGGAAACTCTATCGGTAACGATTTAGTAATGGTGCTTACTGCACTCGCTTTCATCTGATTACCTTGTAAATCATTAATGCAAATGTAATAAAAAAAGGGGTAAAGTATATAGTGCTTTACCCCTTTTTTCGTCTTTTCCTTCTACTTGAAATATCAATAAAAATTCCCCCAGTGTGGGGAACCTGTGATATTGGTTTCACGATTTTTCCCAAATTTTGACCCATCGACGATAGATGTTGCTCCGAAACAAATAGTATTAACTTCTAAAAAGACTAAGCTATGGAAATCGTGTTGAGCAAAATAATATTGCAAATTCGGCATCAGGAAGACAAGCTGTCTTCTGAAATGATGCGAACGGCGGACGAGGCATACCAAATGACCTTATTCCTAAAAGAAATGTTGTGTACCATAAAAGCTGAAGTATTGCAGAATGGTTTTGCAGATGAGCAGCAAGAGATTGACTTCTTCAGGAATATTAAACCGCAAATCTTAGGGAAACTCATTTACTATAACAAAGTGTTCCGCATTGAAACAACCTGCCCTGTAAGCAATGGTAAAATACATCAAAGCTATTATGAGAACCTATTAAAAAACCTCAAATCAGAATATAAAGAAAGTATTTGCAATGAAGATTTTTACAGGTACTACCGTGCAGGCAGGACAGACCGTGACCATACTTATTTCAGGCTCGGACAAATCAATTACCACGATGGGTTAAAGAGTGGCGTATTTGAAATTGACCTTAGTTTCTCAACGTACTATGACAACAAGATAGCCCATATTATTGCGAATGAATTGCTCTATACTTATATGCTTACCAAAATCAACCCCGAAGAAAACCCGGATATGATTTTGATAAACGGAGATGCAAACAAGGATATTTCGTGGACAAATTCTCAAAATGCACTTATCGAACTGATATACGCTCTGTATGCTTCAAATTCCATTGCACACGGAAAAATAGGCATCCGAAAATTAGCTTTGATTTTTCAGGTTCTATTCCGAACGCCGTTAAACGATATACATCACTCTTTCCACCGAATGAAAACAAGGGCAGGTTCCCGAACTGCATTTTTAGACCAACTCAAAATATCCCTCGAAGAGTATATGGATAAAGACCTTTAGCTATTTCAAATACAATAATTTAAAAACAGTACCCAAAACGTACTGCTTTTTCTTTTTGCCCATATCTGCCAATTGGCAAATATGGGCAAAACTCTGTTCTAAGATATACCTTATGCCTTGAAACCCTTATCAAACAAGGATTTTTCCTGTTTGCAAAAATTTTCAAAAAACCGCCAAACCAATTGGCAAGGGTTGGCAGACAAACACTGCCACCCTTAGCAATTTTGCATAGTGAACATTAAATGCTGTGCAATGAAAATAATCACTATTGAAGAAGAAGCGTGGCAACAGCTTAACAGCCGTATCAATGCCATTGCCGACTATCTGAAAAGACAGGAGAATAAAAGCTACGATGACCTGTGGCTCAATAACCACGAGGTATGCCAATACCTGCACATCAGCGAAAAAACCCTTTGGCGTATGCGTACCAAAGGCGAGATAGCCTATTCAAAAATCTATGGTCAATACTTCTACACCATTGGAGCAATTAGGGATATGCTCAACGCCAATGCCATACAAAGCAGTGATGAGTTTGTGCAGGAACTTATGGCAAAAGGCAAAAGCTATATCGAGAAAGGCAGAAAGCTAAAGACTGATAAAAAATAGGTATGAACCCTTAAAAGTATGTTCCTATGAATATTGACAGAATGGAATTTTTGGCGTGGATGGAACGCCTGATAGGTCGCCTCGATATGTTGGGTGATAACATAGATGAGTTACAAAAGAAACGCAACAGTATAGACGGAGAGGAATTGTTGGATAATCAGGATTTACTTCAAATGCTGAAAATCAGTAACCGTTCCCTGCAACGGTATCGCTCCATTGGCAAGCTACCCTATTATACAATAAGTGGAAAACTGTATTACAAGCTGTCCGATGTGCATCAGTTCATAAGGGAAAGTTTTAACCCTCCCGCAAAATGAACGCCAATAAGTGACAAACACTGCCTTTGAGTGCCACTTCGGGCAATGCAGTGAACGCTTCCTTTACATTGGGCAGTAAACTTTAAAAATTTTCAGATTATGAGTGAAGAAACCACAAACAAACAGGAAATGCCCGAACAATTATCGGACATATTATTGGTGCTGGATAAAGAAAAAATGAAAATCCAAGCCGTAAAGAGCATAGACGAGAACGGGAAAATGGAAACCGTTGAACCCACGAAGAAAAACCAAAATCAGTTTATGCGTGTGGACAAGAGTGGCGATTTCTTTTCCAACTTTTTCTCCAATTTTTTCAGCCAACTAAAGAACCCTACCAATTTTTCATTTTTCAAAGTGCCTGCACCTATCGCCGTTGAGAAAGCACAGGAAATGCAAAAGCAGGTAGATAAGCCAACTCCCGAAGGCGAAAAAGTGATGAAAGAACACGAGGTAAAAACGGAACCTCAACAGGATAAAAAACAAGAAAATCAAAAAGATATGGAAACAGCACAGACAACGCCGGATGTAAGCGAATACCGCTACAAACCGGAGCAGATTGATTGGGACACAATGACCAATCTCGGATTAAGCAAGGAATACCTTGAAAAGAGAAACCTGCTTGAACCTTTATTGAAAGGTTATAAAACCAATGAACTCGTACCGATAGGGGTTAATCTTGGAGGTACTATTCTCCGCACAGATGCCCGACTGTCATTACAGCAAGCCGAAGACGGAAAAATTGTTGTGGGAATACACGGCATTAAAAAAGAGCCTAATCTGCATTTTGAGTTTTTTGGGCACAAATTTACGGATGAGGACAAGAAAAACCTGCTTGAAACGGGCAATATGGGGCGTGTGGTTGATTTGAAAAATACCAAGACAGGAGAATTGATGCCGTCCATTATCAGTATAGACAGGCTGACAAACGATGTAATTGCACTGCGAACGGATTTCATAAAAATTCCCGATGAAATTAAGGGTGTGAAACTCGATGATGCCCAAAAGCAAACTTTAATGGAGGGTAAGCCCCTAAAATTAGAGGGTATGATTTCTACTAAAGGAACGGAGTTCTCGGCAACGGTACAGTTCAATGCAGACAAGCGTTATGTAGAGTTCCTGTTTGACAGAAGCAATACCAACAGACAAACCCAAAGCAATGGGCAAAGCCAGCCGCAGGAAGCTCCAAAAACATTCAGGGGCAAGGAACTGACCGATGAGCAATTCAAGGATTTCAAAAACGGTCAGACCGTTTACATTGACGGGTTGAGGGATAAAAAAGGACAGCCCTATCAGGGTTATATCACTTTCAATAAGGAAACGGGAAAAACAGACTTTGCTTTTCCAAGCCAGGTCAAGGCACAGGCAAAACCTGCCGAAGCCCATAAGACGCAAACTGCGGTCAATTCGGAGGGGAAAACTAACGAAACGACCAAAAAAATCAACGAGCCTTTGAAGCCGGGACAGCAAAGACCGAAAAACAAACAACAGCAGGAACAACAGGAAAAGCCCAAAGCCCCTGCAAAATCCAAAGGCGTAAAAAGGTAATCAAGTATGAAAACAATAATTGCAGAAAAGCCAAGCGTAGCAAGGGAAATAGCCGGACTTGTGGGAGCATCCGATAAAAAGGACGGCTACCTGACAGGTAACGGCTATTTTGTTACGTGGGCATTCGGTCATTTAATAGGATTGGGAATGCCCGAAGATTACGGGATTACGGGATTTGACAAAGCATCATTGCCGATACTCCCCAACCCGTTTTTACTGACCGTCCGGAAAGTAAAAAAAGACAAAGGCTATACCGCTGATTCGGGTGCGTTAAAGCAACTGAAAATAATAGACCAGCTTTTCAACCGTAGCGATAGCATTATTGTAGCTACCGATGCAGGACGTGAGGGCGAACTCATCTTTCGCTATATATACGAACACCTCAAATGCAAAAAACCGTTTGAACGGCTTTGGATTAGTTCGCTTACCGAAAAAGCCATCAAAAAAGGCTTTGACAATCTGAAAAACGGAAAAGAATTTGACGGGTTGTATCAGGCGGCACAAGGCAGAAGCCGTGCCGACTGGCTCGTGGGCATCAATGCTACACAGGCATTGAGCATTGCCGCAGGTAACGGTGTTTATTCGCTCGGAAGAGTACAAACACCTACACTCGCTCTGATATGTAAAAGGTATCTGGAAAACACAAACTTCTCGGTAAAGAAATATTGGCAGATACAGTTGTTGCATCACAAAGCAGGTATTGATTTCAAAAGCCTTTCCAAAACCAAATGGGAAGACCAAAAACTTGCCGATGATACATTGAAAGCCATTCAGCGAAGCGATACGGCAACAATTACATCGGTAGAAACCAAAAGCGTTACAGAGCAACCGCCTTTGTTGTTCGACCTTACAGGACTGCAAAAGGAAGCCAACAAAAAGCTCAACCTTTCTACCGAAGAAACCCTGAACATTGCCCAAAGCCTTTACGAAAAGAAGTTTATCACTTACCCACGCACTGGGAGCAAATATATTCCCGAAGATATGTGGGCAGAAATTCCCAACCTCGTGAGAGCATTGCAGGACAGGGAAACCTGCAAGCAAGCCACAAGCAAAATGAAATGGGGTCGTTTCAACAAACGTATCGTGAACGACCTGCGTGTTACAGACCATCACGGTTTGTTGATTACTGATAAAATACCGTCTGCCCTGAACGCAAAGGAAAATGCGGTTTATGATATGATTGCTTTTCGATTACTCGAAGCCATTTCACAAGCCTGTATCAAGGAGATAACCGATGTAGCTTTACAGGCATTGCATTACGATTTTACGGCAAAAGGATGTAAGATTATTGAACCAGGTTGGCGTTCCCTTAAAGGTACTTTTTCGGATGATGATACCGAACCTGTACAGGATTTGCCCGAACTGAAAAAAGGCGATGAAATCAAAATAAAAGAAGCCTCCGTTTTGGAAAAGCAAACCAAACCGCCTGTGCTTTATACCGAAGCAGGTCTATTGTCGGCAATGGAAAATGCCGGAAAGGAAATAGAAAACGAGGACGAACGGAAAGCCCTGCAAAATATCGGTATTGGTACGCCTGCTACAAGGGCAGCGATAATCGAAACGCTGTTTACCCGCAACTATATCCAACGGGAAAAGAAATCTCTGATACCAACCGAAAAAGGATTGCAGGTATATGGATTGGTTAAGGACAGAAAAATTGCGGACGTGGCGATGACTGCCGAATGGGAACTGGCATTGCAGAAAATTGAAAATAACGAAGCCGATGCCGGAGCATTTCAAAAAGAAATGGAAGCCTTTGCTTCCTCTATTACTAATGAACTGCTGCAAACTTCCATAACCAAGGATAACCTGCCCAAACTTAATTGCCCGAAATGCAAAAGCCAGCAACTCATTATCCGTGACAAGATTGTCAAATGCCCTGATGAAAGCTGTAATTGGGTACAGTTCCGCAATGTGTGTGGCGTACAAATCGGGATAGCCGATATTGAAAGCCTTGTCAATAAAAATAAAACTTCGCTCATCAAAGGAATGAAAAGCAAGGCAGGAAAGAAGTTCGATGCTTACATCGTACTAAATGACAATGCCGAAACTTCCTTTGAGTTCGCCAAAAACAAAAGCTATAAAAAGTAATGGAAAATAAGCCTACCATTTGCACAACGGAAATCAGAAATCTGATTTATTCCATACGTGGCAAGCAAGTAATGCTGGATAGCGACCTCGCATCCTTATACCAAGTGGAAACAAAGAACCTAAACAAAGCCGTAAAAAGAAATATTGAAAGGTTTCCTGCTTCATTTTGCTTTCAACTGACCGAAGAGGAAGTTGAAAACTTGAGGTTCCAATTTGGAACCTCAAGTTTGAACTACGGCGGAAGACGTTATTTGCCCTATGTTTTTACCGAACAAGGGGTTGCAATGGCTTCTGCCATACTCCGTTCAGATATTGCCGTTAAAGTCAGTGTTGAAATTATGGAAGCCTTTGTAGAAATGCGGCGTATGCTTATCAGCAATGCTTCTTTGTTTCATCGGCTGGATAAGATTGAACTGAAGCAATTAGAAGCTGACGAAAAATTTGAAGAGATTTTTAAGGCATTGGAAAGCGACAAGCTCCACAGCGAAAAAGGCATCTTCTACAATGGGCAGGTTTTTGATGCCTATGCTTTTGTATCAGATATTATCCGAAGTGCCGGAAGCTCCATTATCCTGCTTGATAATTATGTGGACGATACGGTGCTGACTTTATTGGGCAAACGCAGTACGAATGTAACTGCCACCATATATACCAAATCTATCAGCAATCAATTACGGCTGGATTTGCAACGGTACAACAGCCAATATCCTGTTATTGAGATTGAGATTTTCTCCGATGCCCACGACCGATTTTTAATTATTGCGATACGGAGCTTTACCATATCGGCGCATCACTCAAAGACCTGGGCAAAAAATGGTTTGCCTTTTCCCGAATGGATATTGAAGTCGGCAGGATGCTCCAAATCTTAAACAATCCGTAGAATGAACCTCTGAATATTCAGAGGTTTTTTTATTGCCCATTACGCCAAATCCCGCCTCTCAAAGCCAAAGCCTGCCACTTCTGTAAAGGCTTTTACTACCTGCTATAATTTTAGGCTTCAAGTAAAATTCTAAACAAAATTATAGTATGGATACACAGCAAAAAGACCTATCATATTTCAGATTACGACTGCAAGAACACCTTAACAGCAGCTTTCCCGAAAAAGCCAACGACCAAAAGTTTATAGACCAGCGTTCTTCGTGGGCTGCCAATGCCTACGAGGGTGCTTTTCGTTCGGGAAATACCATTGAGCAATGCAACGAAATAGCCAATTACATCCTGTTTGAAAACCTGCATTTTTCCAAGTTTGACACCGTATTTCAGGTGGTATGCAATGAGTTTGATACCATTATGGCAGACGAGGAACTGCGACCGTTCGCACTGAAAATGTTCCCTGTTTGTGAGGCTGTTTTCTCCGGCTATGAACTAACCGATGATTTCGCATACGGGTATGAGTTTGACCTGCTCTACACCGAAATAACGGGAACCATCGCAATATGGATAGAGGAAAATGGGCTTCAGTAAAAAGCAGCATCTCCAACAGAATATTGATGCCCTGCGAATTGCTTTTAAACTTGAAAAGGAGAAACGACAAGCCACCGTAGGCGAAAGACTGCTAATGATGCAATACAGCGGATTTGGTGGTCTTAAATTCGTTCTGAACCCCATAGAGAACGAAATAGACATCAATAATTGGAGAAAGACGGAACACGACCTTTTTCCACTCACACAGGAACTCCACCAACTACTCAAAGAAAATTCCGAAGACGATAAACAATACCGCAGGTATGTGGATAGTATGAAAAGTTCCGTACTGAC
This sequence comes from Chitinophagaceae bacterium, assembly GCA_023957155.1. Classification (GTDB taxonomy): domain Bacteria; phylum Bacteroidota; class Bacteroidia; order Chitinophagales; family Chitinophagaceae; genus Agriterribacter. The sequence continues at coordinate 212,265 of JAMLHK010000009.1, forward strand.
GGCTTTTTATACGCCTCCACAGGTTATAGATGCTATTTCTGCATCCCTGCGTGAAAGCGGTCTGAACATCCAGAAATTCCTCGAACCCTCCGCAGGTATCGGTTCATTTGTACAATCCTTTTCAGAAAACCAACAAGCAAATGTTACTGCCTATGAAAAGGACTTGCTGACTGGAAAGATTTTAAAACAGCTTTATCCCGAAAGCAAGGTACGTGTAAGCGGCTTTGAGGAAATTCCCGAAAGGGAACAAAACACGTATGATGTTGTTGCCAGCAATATTCCCTTTGGCGATACTTCCGTCTTTGATTTATCCTATTCCCGAAGTAAGGAGAGTGCAAAGGTACAGGCAGCCCGAAGCATTCATAACTATTTCTTTTTGAAAGGAACCGATATGCTCCGTGATGGTGGTGTATTGGCTTACATCACTTCACAGGGCATTTTGAATAGCCCAAAGAACGAACCGATACGCAGGGCATTGATGCAGGATAATAATTTGGTTTCAGTTGTTCGATTGCCCAACAACCTGTTTACAGAATATGCAGGTACGGAAGTCGGAAGCGACCTGATTATCCTGCAAAAGAATACGGCAAAACAAAGTCTGACAGAAGCGGAAGAACTATTTTGCCAAAGCAGGCAAACAGAGTATAATACGCCGGGCAATGCCTTGTTTCAGGATAGCACAAGGATTGTGCATACTGACCGTAAATTAGATACCGACCCTTACGGACAGCCTGCCTTAATTTATATACACAAAGACGGCGTTGCCGGAATTGCCAAAGACCTCAAACAAATGCTTTCCGAAGATTTTGGAAAGTATCTGAACTTAGGTTTATACAAGGGCGAACGGAATGATGAACTCATCACACAAATTCCGATTACACCAACGGTTACGCCTCCGGTAGTTGAACCTATAATTATTCAGTCGGAACGACAACGGTTTACTACACCAACCATAATTCAGGAAAGCCCACAGGAAAAGCAATTAAGCATTTTCGACCTGTTTGAAAATGTGGACGAACCTGTAATGGTAATTGCTCCTCCCAAAAGAGCAACACAAACTAAAAGGCAAACCACTAAAAAAAGCAGCCGTGCAATAGGTCGCCAGACCGACCTGTTCAGTGCGATGCAGCAACCCTACACACCTCCAATTACCAATAGAACTTTCAACGGAAGTACATCAACCAATGGTAATAAACAGGAAGTTATTGGCGATTTGTTTTCGGGCATCAACGGGAATGGCCAAGCTGATAAGCCAGCCGTTCCCGATACCATTCCCGAACCTGCCCCGTATAGTGGCGAACTGCAATCGTTCCACCGAAACGATTGCCTTGTGGTGGATAAAGGTTGGGTGGGTCATCTGCAAGATGTAGATACAGCAGACGGTACGGCTGTTTTCCACCCACTGCAATTACCAACCTCACAGAAAGCAAGAGCCGAAGCGTACATAGCGGTACGGGATATATACCAAGAGCTTTACAATAAGGAGGCAAATTTTCAGACCGAACACAAAGAAGAAAGGGAAAACCTTAACCGCTTATACGATGCCTTTGTAAAAAGGTACGGAAACCTCAACAGTGCTGATAATGTCAAGCTCATTAAAACGGATAGTTCCGGTAAGGATATCCCTTATTTGGAGCGTGTCGTTGGCGGTGTGGTACACAAAGCGGATATATTCAGCCGTCCTGTAAGTTTTTCTACCGTAACCATAGCAACGGACAATCCCGAAGAAGCATTAGCGGCATCCCTTAACAAATACGGAAGCGTGGATTTGGGCTATATGTCCGAAATCAGCGGAATGCCTGACGATGCTTTGAAAGAAGCCTTGCACGGTCGTATTTACTACAATCCTCTGCAAAAGGAATATGAAATATCCGAACGCTGGATTGCAGGGAACGTAGTGGAAAAAGCCCAAGAGGTACGAACCTACCTCGAAAACAATCCCCAAGATACCGAAGCTAAAGCAAGCCTTACGGTATTGGAGGAAGCCAGACCAAGACGTATTGAATTTGAGGAACTCGATTTTAATTTGGGCGAACGCTGGATACCCACAGGCATTTATGCCCGATTTGCTTCACATCTTTTTGATACGGACGTACTCGTTCATTACTCTGAAAGCTCCGACGATTTTTCAGTAAAGTGCGACCGTAAGAATTTGCATATATGGGAAAAATATGCTGTCAAAGCCGAAAGCAGAACGTTTGACGGGATTGCCCTGCTTAAACACGCCCTTGTCAATACCACGCCTGACATTACAAAAAAAATTACGGTTGGCGACCAAGAGGTCAAGGTGCGTGATATGGAAGCCATACAAATGGCGAATACCAAAATTGACGAAATACGCACCGCCTTTACCGAGTGGCTTCACGCCCAAAACGATGAGTTTAAAAACAGGCTGACCGACCAATACAACGATACCTTTAACTGCTTTGTTCGTCCGAACTATGACGGCAGCCATCAGGACTTTCCGGGATTAGACCGTAAAGCATTGGGTATTGAAGACCTGTATTCAAGCCAAAAGGACACCGTTTGGATGATTAAACTTAATAACGGTGCTATCTGCGACCACGAAGTAGGTGCAGGAAAAACGTTGGTAATGGTTACGGCAGCACAGGAAATGAAGCGTTTGGGATTAGCTCATAAGCCTATGATTATCGGGCTGAAAAGCAATGTTCACGAAATTGCCGAAGCCTACCGCACTGCTTATCCACACGCAAAAATTTTGTTTCCGGGCAAAGAAGATTTTACGCCCCAAAAACGCCTGCGGATTTTTGGCGACATTAAAAACAACGATTGGGATTGTGTGATACTGACACACGACCAATTCGGAATGATACCCCAAAGCCCCGAAATACAAAAGGAAATCCTCGAAATAGAATTGGACAGCGTGGAACGTAACCTCGATGCCCTGCAATCGCAAGGCAAGGAAGTGACCAGGGGGATGCTTGCCGGAGTAATCAAGCGGAAAGAAAACCTCGAAGTAAAGCTCAAAACTCTGCAACACGATATTGAAAACCGCAAAGATGATGTGGTGGATTTTAAGATGATGGGCATAGACCATTTGTTCGTGGACGAAAGCCACCAATTCAAAAACCTGATGTTCAACACAAGGCATACACGGGTTGCCGGATTGGGCAATGTGGACGGAAGCCAAAAGGCAATGAACCTGCTCTTTGCTATCCGTACCATTCAGGAACGCATCAATGCGGATATGGGAGCAACTTTCCTTTCAGGTACAACTATCAGCAACTCATTAACGGAATTGTACCTGCTGTTCAAATACCTGCGACCAAGAGCAATGGAAAAACAGGGTATTCATTCTTTTGATGCGTGGGCGGCTATATATGCGAGGAAAACGACCGATTATGAGTTTTCAGTCGCTAACAATATCGTGGCGAAAGAGCGTTTCCGCTACTTTATCAAAGTGCCGGAGCTTGCCCAATTCTATTCAGAAATTACAGATTACCGAACGGCAAAAGATATAGGCATTGACCGCCCCAATAAGAATGAGGTGCTGTATAACATACCACCTACTCCAGACCAAGCTGTATTTATCCAAAAACTAATGGAGTTTGCCAAAACAGGAAATGCTGAACTGTTGGGCAGACCCAAGCTAAGTGCCAGCGAAGAAAAAGCAAAGATGCTCATTGCTACGGATTACGCCCGTAAGATGTCGCTCGATATGCGTATGGTAAGCGGTGGCTACGAAGACCACCCCGATAACAAGGCTTCGCATTGTGCGGCAAACATTGCCAAGTATTACAACCAATACAACGCACAGAAAGGAACGCAGTTCGTCTTCTCCGATTTGGGAACCTATAAGCCGGGAGAATGGAATGTGTACTCCGAAATTAAACGCAAGCTCGTGGAAGACCACGGCATACCTGCACACGAAGTCCGATTTATACAGGAAGCCAAGAATGATAAGCAACGTAAGGAACTTATCAAAGGAATGAACGAGGGTAAAATCCGTGTGCTGTTCGGTTCTACAAGTATGCTCGGTACAGGTGTCAATGCACAAAAAAGAGCCGTGGCGGTTCATCACTTAGATACGCCGTGGCGACCGAGCGACCTTGCCCAAAGGGACGGTCGGGCAATCCGTAAGGGCAATGAAATTGCCAAATTTTTTGCAGATAACAAAGTAGATGTAATCATCTATGCCGTTGAAAAATCACTGGATAGCTATAAGTTCAACCTGCTGTACAATAAACAGCTATTTATTGACCAATTAAAAACCAATAATCTCGGCAAACGAACCATTGATGAAGGCAGTATGGACGAAAAATCGGGAATGAACTTTTCGGAATATGTGGCTATCCTATCAGGAAATACAGACCTGTTGGACAAAGCCAAATTAGAAAAACAGATTGCCGGATTGGAAAGCGAAAAACAGGCGTTCAATCGTTCTAAATTCAGTGCTAAATACAAGCTGCAGGACTTTACAGAATTGCTGGAAGCCTCCCAAAACAGGTTAAACCGAATGAGCCTTGATTGGGAAAATTTACAGCAACGCATACAAAAGCGTTCTGACGGCACTATTGCAAATCCTGTTCTGTTGGACGGCTTACAGCCCAATGCGGATATAAAACAAATCGGAGCGAAACTCAACCAGCTTGCGGATAAAGCCCGTACCGGGGGGCAGTACGAAGAAATCGGAAGCCTGTACGGATTTACCTTATTGGTTAAAACCGAAATGTCCGAAAAAGAGGGTGTGGATATTCGGGTAAACCGCTTTTTAGTACAGGGAGAGGGCAATATCAAATACACCTACAACAATGGTGTAATGGCGAAAGAACCCGAAACCGCATCATTGAACTTTTTGAGGGCATTGGAAAAACTGCCCGGCTATATTGACCAGGAACAAAAGAAGATTGCGGAAATTCAAAAAGACCTGCCTATACTTCAGGAAGTAGTGGGCGGTACGTGGTCTAAAGAAAGCCGATTGAGCGAACTCAAAACGGAACTGGCTGCCGTGGAACGAAAGATACAATTATCTATCGCTCCTGAAAAAGAAGAAATTGCGGTGCAGACCGAAAAACAGAAAGAAACACCAAATATTTCGGAGAGTATTGTACGGACAAAAGGTATTCATCTGCCAAGAGGCGTGTTGTAAGAAAGTTTATTAGACTTCGTCTTCTTCATCCATTTTTCTAATCAAGGTATCACGCAAGCTGTCGAGGAATTTAGTACGGTTTATTTTCCGGGATTTAAGTTCCATAAACGTATGGTAGAAGTCGCCCAAGCTGTAATCGTCATCACT